>NZ_CP173703.1:2710000-4854075 GCF_045070545.1 Streptomyces sp. RK9
AGCATCTGTGGCCAAGTTTTTAAGGGCGCACGGTGGATGCCTTGGCACCAGGAACCGATGAAGGACGTGGGAGGCCACGATAGTCCCCGGGGAGTCGTCAACCAGGCTTTGATCCGGGGGTTTCCGAATGGGGAAACCCGGCAGTCGTCATGGGCTGTCACCCGCTGCTGAACACATAGGCAGTGTGGAGGGAACGCGGGGAAGTGAAACATCTCAGTACCCGCAGGAAGAGAAAACAACCGTGATTCCGGGAGTAGTGGCGAGCGAAACTGGATGAGGCCAAACCGTATGCGTGTGAGACCCGGCAGGGGTTGCGTATACGGGGTTGTGGGATCTCACTTGACCGGTCTGCCGGCCGGTCGGCGAGTCAGAAACCGTTGATGTAGGCGAAGGACATGCGAAAGGTCCGGCGTAGAGGGTAAGACCCCCGTAGTCGAAACGTCAGCGGCTTGCTTGTGAGACACCCAAGTAGCACGGGGCCCGAGAAATCCCGTGTGAATCTGGCGGGACCACCCGTTAAGCCTAAATATTCCCTGGTGACCGATAGCGGATAGTACCGTGAGGGAATGGTGAAAAGTACCGCGGGAGCGGAGTGAAATAGTACCTGAAACCGTGTGCCTACAAGCCGTGGGAGCGTCGCTATGCAGCTTGCTGTGTAGTCGTGACTGCGTGCCTTTTGAAGAATGAGCCTGCGAGTTTGCGGTGTGTTGCGAGGTTAACCCGTGTGGGGAAGCCGTAGCGAAAGCGAGTCCGAATAGGGCGTTTTAGTAGCGCGCTCAAGACCCGAAGCGGAGTGATCTAGCCATGGGCAGGCTGAAGCGGAGGTAAGACTTCGTGGAGGGCCGAACCCACCAGGGTTGAAAACCTGGGGGATGACCTGTGGTTAGGGGTGAAAGGCCAATCAAACTCCGTGATAGCTGGTTCTCCCCGAAATGCATTTAGGTGCAGCGTCGTGTGTTTCTTGCCGGAGGTAGAGCACTGGATAGGCGATGGGCCCTACCGGGTTACTGACCTTAGCCAAACTCCGAATGCCGGTAAGTGAGAGCGCGGCAGTGAGACTGTGGGGGATAAGCTCCATGGTCGAGAGGGAAACAGCCCAGAGCATCGACTAAGGCCCCTAAGCGTACGCTAAGTGGGAAAGGATGTGGAGTCGCAGAGACAACCAGGAGGTTGGCTTAGAAGCAGCCACCCTTGAAAGAGTGCGTAATAGCTCACTGGTCTAGTGATTCCGCGCCGACAATGTAGCGGGGCTCAAGCGTACCGCCGAAGTCGTGTCATTCCAGCATATACGCCCAACGGCGGCTGGGATGGGTAGGGGAGCGTCGTGTGCCGGGTGAAGCTGCGCCGGAAGGCAGTGGTGGACGGTTCACGAGTGAGAATGCAGGCATGAGTAGCGATACATACGTGAGAAACGTGTGCGCCGATTGACTAAGGGTTCCTGGGTCAAGCTGATCTGCCCAGGGTAAGTCGGGACCTAAGGCGAGGCCGACAGGCGTAGTCGATGGATAACCGGTTGATATTCCGGTACCCGCTGTGAAGCGTCAAACATCGAATCCAGTGATGCTAAGGCCGTGAAGCCGCCCTGATCTCTTCGGAGTTGAGGGGAGTGGTGGAGCCGCCGGCCCGATCTGGTAGTAGGTGAGTGATGGGGTGACGCAGGAAGGTAGTCCAGCCCGGGCGGTGGTTGTCCCGGGGTAAGGGTGTAGCCCGAACGATAGGCAAATCCGTCGTTCATGAGGGTGAGACCTGATGCCGAGCCGATTGTGGTGAAGTGGATGATCCTATGCTGTCGAGAAAAGCCTCTAGCGAGTTTCATGGCGGCCCGTACCCTAAACCGACTCAGGTGGTCAGGTAGAGAATACCGAGGCGTTCGGGTGAACTATGGTTAAGGAACTCGGCAAAATGCCCCCGTAACTTCGGGAGAAGGGGGGCCACACCTGGTGATGATCTTTACGGTCTGAGCTGGGGGTGGCCGCAGAGACCAGCGAGAAGCGACTGTTTACTAAAAACACAGGTCCGTGCGAAGCCGTAAGGCGATGTATACGGACTGACGCCTGCCCGGTGCTGGAACGTTAAGGGGACCGGTTAGTCACTCTTCGGGGTGGCGAAGCTGAGAACTTAAGCGCCAGTAAACGGCGGTGGTAACTATAACCATCCTAAGGTAGCGAAATTCCTTGTCGGGTAAGTTCCGACCTGCACGAATGGCGTAACGACTTCTCGACTGTCTCAACCATAGGCCCGGTGAAATTGCACTACGAGTAAAGATGCTCGTTTCGCGCAGCAGGACGGAAAGACCCCGGGACCTTTACTACAGTTTGATATTGGTGTTCGGTTCGGCTTGTGTAGGATAGGTGGGAGACTGTGAAGCGGGCACGCCAGTGTTCGTGGAGTCGTCGTTGAAATACCACTCTGGTCGTGCTGGATGTCTAACCTGGGTCCGTGATCCGGATCAGGGACAGTGTCTGATGGGTAGTTTAACTGGGGCGGTTGCCTCCCAAAGGGTAACGGAGGCGCCCAAAGGTTCCCTCAGCCTGGTTGGTAATCAGGTGTTGAGTGTAAGTGCACAAGGGAGCTTGACTGTGAGACTGACGGGTCGAGCAGGGACGAAAGTCGGGACTAGTGATCCGGCGGTGGCTTGTGGAAGCGCCGTCGCTCAACGGATAAAAGGTACCCCGGGGATAACAGGCTGATCTTCCCCAAGAGTCCATATCGACGGGATGGTTTGGCACCTCGATGTCGGCTCGTCGCATCCTGGGGCTGGAGTCGGTCCCAAGGGTTGGGCTGTTCGCCCATTAAAGCGGTACGCGAGCTGGGTTTAGAACGTCGTGAGACAGTTCGGTCCCTATCCGCTGTGCGCGTAGGAGTCTTGAGAAGGGCTGTCCCTAGTACGAGAGGACCGGGACGGACGAACCTCTGGTGTGCCAGTTGTCCTGCCAAGGGCATGGCTGGTTGGCTACGTTCGGAAAGGATAACCGCTGAAAGCATCTAAGCGGGAAGCCTGCTTCGAGATGAGGACTCCCACCCCCTTTGAGGGGTTAAGGCTCCCAGTAGACGACTGGGTTGATAGGCCAGATATGGAAGCCCTGTAAGGGGTGGAGTTGACTGGTACTAATAGGCCGAGGGCTTGTCCTCAGTTGCTCGCGTCCACTGTGTTGGTTCTGAAACAACGAACAGTTGTGTCGGCTGAACAGCTCTACTTCAATTGAAGAGTGTGCTTGTTCGCTGCCCTGTTTGAGATCCCGCTTTTGCGGCGGGATATTTCATAGGGTTTCGGTGGTCATAGCGTGAGGGAAACGCCCGGTTACATTCCGAACCCGGAAGCTAAGCCTTACAGCGCCGATGGTACTGCAGGGGGGACCCTGTGGGAGAGTAGGACGCCGCCGAACAATCTTTGGAGGACCCTTGGTCCCAGCGTTCACGCTGGGACCAAGGGTCCTTTTTGTTTTTGCTCGAAGAGCGCCGGCTACGCGGCTGCGTCAGAATGACTGCGGTACCGAAGACTAGGAGTCACCCATGTCCACCAACTCTCCCGACGAGCGACCGGAGCGCGACCAGCGCCGCCGGGATGGTGGCGACCGGGGTGGATACCGCGGTGGGCCACGTCGCGACAACGACCGCGGCCCGCGCCGTGACGACAACCGTGGCGGCGACCGCCCCGGCTTCCGGCGGGATGACCGTGACCGCAACGACCGCGGTGACCGGGGAGGATTCCGTCGCGACGACCGGCGCGACGACCGCCGTGACGGGGACCGCCCCGGCTTCCGCCGTGACGACAACCGTGGCGGAGGCGGCTACCGCGGACGTGACGACCGCGACAACGGACGCCCCTCCTTCCGCCGCGACGACCGGCCCGGCGGGTTCCGCCGCGACGACCGGCGTGACGACCGCGGTGGCAACGACCGTGACCGTGGCGGCGACCGGGGCGGTTTCCGCCGTGACGGCGACCGCCCCACGTTCCGCCGTGACGGGGACCGGCCGGCCTTCCGCCGCGATGACCGTCGGGACGACCGGCGTGATGACCGCCGTGACGGTGACCGTCCGGCGTTCCGTCGGGACGACCGCCGGGACGACCGGCGTGATGACCGTGACCGTGGTGATCGTGGTGGGTTCCGCCGTGACGACCGTGGCGGCAACGAGCGCGGTGGCTTCCGCCGCGATGACCGGCGCGACGACCGCCGTGACGGCGACCGTCCCAGCTTCCGCCGTGACGACAACCGTGGCGGCGACCGCCCCGGCTTCCGGCGGGATGACCGTGACCGCAACGACCGCGGTGACCGGGGCGGGTTCCGCCGCGACGACCGGCGCGACGATCGCCGTGATGACCGCCGCGACGGCGACCGTCCGGCGTTCCGTCGGGACGACCGCCGAGATGACCGGCGTGATGACCGGCGTGATGACCGTGACCGTGGTGATCGTGGTGGGTACCGCCGTGACGACCGTGGTGGCAACGACCGCGGTGGCTTCCGCCGCGACGACCGGCGCGACGACCGCCGCGACGACCGACGTGATGACCGCCGCGACGGCGACCGCGGTGACCGTGGAGGCTTCCGCCGCGACGACAACCGTGCCGGAGGCGGCTACCGCGGCCGCGACGACCGTGGTGGCCGTGACGACCGCGGCCGTGGCCCCCGTCGTGACGACAGCCGTGGGCGGCCCGGTGGGTTCCGTGGGCGGGACGACCGCGGTGACCGCGGTGGGTTCCGGCGCGACGACCGCGAGCGGGACCGCGAGCCGATCAAGCGGCTGCCGATCCCGGACGACGTCACGGGCGACGAGATCGACCAGGACGTACGGCAGGAGCTGCAGAGCCTGCCGAAGGGACTCGCCGAGGACGTCGCCAGGAACCTGGTGATGGTCGCCAAGCTCATCGACGAGGACCCCGAGCAGGCCTACGGCTACTCCAAGGTCGCGCTGCGGCTCGCCTCGCGCGTCGCCGCCGTACGCGAGGCCGCGGGCTTCGCGGCGTACGCGAACCAGAAGTACAGCGAGGCGCTCGCCGAGTTCCGGGCCGCGCGGCGCATGACCGGTGGCGTGGAGCTGTGGCCCGTCATGGCGGACTGCGAGCGTGGGCTCGGGCGGCCCGAGAAGGCGCTCGACATGGCCGGTGCGCCCGAGGTGCACAAGCTCGACAAGGCCGGACAGGTGGAGATGCGGCTCGTCGCCGCAGGCGCCCGGCGCGACATGGGGCAGCTCGACGCCGCCATCGTCACGCTGCAGAGCCCCGAGCTGGCCTCCAGCTCCGTGCAGCCCTGGACCGCCCGCCTGCGGTACGCCTACGGAGACGCGCTGCTCGCGGCCGGCCGCGAGGACGAGGCACGCGAGTGGTTCGCCAAGGCCATCGAGGCCGACAAGGACGGCAGCACCGACGCCTCCGACCGGCTCGCCGAGCTGGACGGCGTCGAGTTCGTCGACGCGCTCCAGGGCGACGAGGCCGAAGCCGGGACCGAGGTGACGGAGTCCGCGGACGCCGAGCCGGAGAAGCCGCGGCAGGCGGAGTCGGCGGCTCCCGAGGCTGTCGACGCCGACCCGGCGGATGACGTCGACGCCGATGTCGCCGACGACGACGTGGTTGTCGCCGATGACGGCGAGGGTGTCGAGCGCGACAAGGACTGATGGCGGTCGCCGCCGCGGCCGTGAGGGTCGTGGCGGCGTCCGAAGGTGAAAGGGGCGGGTCTCCGGTCGGAGGCCCGCCCCTTTGTCGTACGTACCGTCTGTCGCCGTACCGACTGCTGTCAGAAAGCCAGGTCGCGCAGGACCAGGCCCGTCGCGGGCTTCGGGCCGAACGACGTCGACTTGCGGGGCATCGTGACGCCCTGGCGGGCCAGGTCGCGGACGACCTCCTCACGGACCGGGTGCATCAGCACCGCCGTGCCGCCCTCGCGCTCGGCCTTCTCGACCGTCGCCTCCGTGTGGTGGATGTACGCGATGTGCTCCGTGTCGTCCGGGATGCGCCAGAGGTGGTCGAGGAGTGTGGCGTGCAGGACCGTCGCGTCCAGGGTGCGCCAGGCCTCCGGGCGGCCGAGGGGGATCGTGCGGGCCAGCAGGGCGGGGTCGGGGCGGTCCACGAGGTGGTACGAGCCGTCGCCCGCCAGGAGGAACGCGTTGCTCTCGGACACGGCGTCGCCGAGGGCCGCCCTCGCCTCGGACAAGGAGCACTCCAGGGTGCGTACCCGGAACGACTCCGCGAGCGCGGCCAGGGCCTCGGCGACCGGGAGCCGGTGCAGATAGCGGTGGATCGCGCGGACCCGCAGCGGATAGCGGGCCGTGTCGACCAGCAGGACCAGGCCGAAGTCCCACGGACTCGGCGAGGCGTGCTCGGCGCGCAGCCGGAGGTTCGTGGCCCAGCGGTGGTGGCCGTCGGCGATGAGAGCCTGGTGGTGGGCGAGATCTGACTGGATTTCAGCGATCTCGGCGGGGTCGGTCACCGCCCACAGACGATGGCTGAAGCCGTCCTCGGTGGTCGTGGAGAGCAGCGGCTTGTGGTGCGTCGCACGCTCTATGGCGGCCGCCGCGCCGCCCGTCGACGCGCCGCCGGGGTAGGTGAGGAGCAGCGGCTCCAGGTTCGCGGCCGTCGCGCGCATCAGGGCGGCGCGGTCCTCGACGACGTGCGGCATGACGTCCTCGTGCGGCAGGACGATGCCGTCCGCGGGCTCGGACAGGCGCAGGGCGCCGATGATGCCGCGCTGGAGTATGCCGTCGCCCCGCTGCTCGTACACGTACAGGCCGGGGATGGGGTCGGGGGCCAGGATGCCCTCGGCGAGCCAGTCGTGGAGGGTGTCCGCGGCCTGGCGGTTGCGGTCCTCCGGAGTGGTGGCCTGCGGCAGGATCAGACGGACGATGTTGTGCGGGTCGGACGACTCCAGTTCGAGGAGCCCGTCCGGCCGCACGACCACGTCGTACGGCGGTGAAGTCACGGCGGCGAGGGAGCCGACCCGTTCGGAGTCGTACCGCACCCCCCGGAACGGGATCAGGTCGAGGCCGTGGACGTCCGTGTGACCCGCTGTGTTCATTAGTGCATCGTAAGTGTGTCAGTGGCATGAGCGATGATCGGGGGAGTGGAATTAGCGAGGAGAGATGCGTAATGAGCCAGACCGGCAACCCGGGTGGGAATCAGCGTGTGCGGACGCGTCCCGCGGGCAGTGAGCGGGCGCTGAGCGAGAGCTACGACACGGCGCTGCTCGACCTCGACGGGGTCGTGTACGCGGGTGGGAAGGCCATCGCGCACGCCGTCGAGTCGCTGGCGACGGCCCGGTCCGGGGGCATGCATCTCGCGTACGTGACGAACAACGCGCTGCGCACGCCGGACGCGGTGGCCGACCATCTGACGGAGCTCGGCATTCCCACCGGCCCGTCGGACGTGATCACGTCTGCGCAGGCCGTCGCGCGGCTCGTGAGTGAGCAAGTGCCCGTGGGGGCGCGGGTGTTGGTGGTCGGCGGGGAGGGGCTGCGGGTCGCGTTGCGTGAGCGTGGGCTTGAGCCGGTGGAGTCCGCCGACGACGATCCGGTGGCCGTCGTGCAGGGGTACGGGGGGCCGGAGTTGGCGTGGGGGCGGTTCGCGGAGGCCTGCTACGCCATCGCGCGGGGGGTGCCGTGGTTCGCGTCCAACACCGACCTGACCATCCCGAGCGGGCGGGGGATCGCGCCGGGGAACGGGGCCGCCGTGGAGGTCGTGCGGATCGCGACCGGGGCGGAGCCGCAGGTGGCGGGGAAGCCGTTGCCCCCGATGCACCGGGAGACGATCCTGCGGACCGGGGCCGAGCGGGCGCTGGTCGTCGGGGATCGGCTCGACACGGACATCGAGGGGGCGTTCAACGGGGGTGTGGACTCGCTGCTCGTCCTGACGGGGGTCACGGACGGGGCGCAGTTGCTGGCCGCTCGGCCTGAGCATCGGCCCACGTATGTGGACGCCGATCTGCGGGGGATGCTGCGGGGGCAGCCCGAGGTGGAGCAGGTGGGCGAGGGGTTTGGCTGTGGGGGGTGGGTTGCCTCTGTGCGGGGGGAGGCGCTTGTGCTTGAGGGGGAGGGGGCTGCTGTGGATGGGCTGCGGGCGTTGTGTGCGGTTGCCTGGGCGGCGGGCGGGGACGGGGTGTGCGGGTTGGACGGGGGGAAGGTGTTGGCTCGGCTGGGGCTTTAGGTTTCCCCGATCCCGCCCCTCCCCGAAGCCGGGGGCTGCGCCCCCGGACCCCCGCTCATCGGCGCTCCGCGCCTCGTCCTCAAGCGCCGGACGGGCTGGAGCGGTGCGGGTGGTGTGGAAGTTACGCTTCCTCGCCGCGCGACAGGAGTTGGTCCTCCGTCGCGCCCTTGCGCCAGTAGCCCGTGAACTTGATGCGTTTGCGATCGAAGCCGCGGTCGGTGACCAGGTGGCGGCGTACTGCCTTGACCGTCGCCGACTCGCCGGCGATCCAGGCGTAGGGGGCGCCGGTGGGCAGGGCGGCGGCGCGGATGGCGGCTGTCGTCGCGCCCTCGCCCGTGAGCCAGGTGATGTCGGCGTCCGCCTTGGTGAGGAGTTCCTGGCGGTCCGCCGGGTCGTGGAGTTCCAGGAAGGCCAGGACCCGGGTCGAGGGCGGGAGTGCTTCGAGGATGCCCGCGACCGCGGGGAGGGCCGACTCGTCGCCGGTCAGGAGGATCCAGTCGGTGTCGGCGGGCGGCCTGAAGTCGTACGCGGCGTTCTCCTCCTCGACCGGGGCGAGGACGCCGACGCGGGTGCCGGGGCGGGCCGTGCGGGCCCAGCGGGACGCGGGACCCTCGGTGGACGGGGCGTCCGGGGCGGGTGCGTGCACGGCGAAGTCGACGATCAACTCGTGCGGGTCGCGGCGCAGTTCACGGATGGTGTACGTGCGCATGATGCCGCGCACGCCGGGGTCCAGGTCCCGCCAGGCCGCGTACCAGTCGGGGGAGTCCGTGTCGGGCATGACCGGCGCGCTCTGGCCCGGCTGCGGCAGGAACACCTTCACGCGCTGGTCGCGGCCGCCCGAGGCCATCGCGGCCACGTCGGAGCCGCCGAAGGCCACGCGGACCATCGACGGCGTCAGACGTTCGGTGCGCAGGACCTGGGCGTCGAAGAACCGGAACGGGGCGTCGGTCATGGGGTGAGCCTTTCTCCTGTGCGCGCTCGTGTGCGCGGTGGCGGGGGTGGCTGTCGCCCCGTTCGGGGCCGCTAGCGCTTGAGCTTCTTCGACTTCTCGATCGCCGCCGCGAGCTGTTCGAGCACGGGGGCGTAACCGGCGTAGCTGTAGCGCTCCTCCATGGACCACGGGACGGTCTGGCCGGCCTTGACGGCGGGCAGCTTGGTCCAGGTGGGCTTCTTCGCGAGCTGGTCCTCGGTCAGCGCCGACGAGCGGTTGTCGACCATGATCAGGTCGGCGTGGTACTTGTCGGCATTCTCCCAGCTGAGGAACTCCCAGAAGCCCCACTCGTCGCTCTTCTTGCCCTCGACGAACTCGACGCCGAGGTCCTTGAAGTAGTTCAGGTCGCAGTAGGAGTCGGGGACGGCGACGTACATCTGCTGGGCGTCGCCCGTCATCGCCATGACCTTCAGGCCGCCGCTGGCCTTCGCGGCCTTGCGCAGGGTCCGCTCGGCCTTCTCGAAGCGGGACTTGGCGGCCCTGACCTTCTGGGACTCCAGGTCCGCGCCGAGCGAGGCGGCGAGGTCGGTGTAGCGCTCGAGGGGTTCGAGGAGGGAGGCGCGGGCGCCGTTGATGCCGACCGTCGGGGCGAGGGCGGCGATCTTCTTGCTGCTCTCCTCGGGGACGAACCAGAGGTTGGGCGGCGGGAACATGTTGCTGATGAGCAGCTCGGGCTTGAGGGCCGCGTACTTCTCGATGTTGAACTGGCCCCAGGTCTCGCCGAGGCTGGTCAGTTTGTCGACATCGAGATCGCCGGCCTGCGGGTTGGGCTTGCCGCCCACGGGCTTGGACGGGCCGAAGACGCCGGTGACCTCGACGCCGTAGTCGTGCAGGGCCGCGGCCGTGCTGATGAACGCCACGATGTTCTTCGGCGTCGAGTCGGAGCGCGCGGTCTTGCCGCGGTCGTCCTTGAAGCTCCAGGCCTTGTCGTCGGAGCCCGAACCCGACTTCTTGTCCTTGTCGGAGTCCTCGCTGCCGCAGGCGGTGAGGACCGCGCCGAGGCCGAGGGCGGCGCCGCCGGTGAGCAGGCCGCGGCGGCTGACACCGCCGGAGGCACGGGCGGGGCTCAGGAGACGGGAGGGGCGGAGCGTGCGCATCAGGCGACCTTCTTCGAGTCTTCCATCGCCTTGGCGAGCCGCTCGATGAGGGGCGCGTATCCGGCGTGGCTGAACTGGGCTTCGTTGAACCAGGGGATGACCTGGTCGGCTTCGGCGGCGGGCAGACGGGCCCACGTGGGTTTGGACTTCCTGAGCTCGGCGGGCTGGAGGTTTCCGGTCCGTTTGTCGACAAGGATCAGGTCGGCCTCGTACCGGTCGGCGTTCTCCCAGCTCAGGTCCTGGAAGAAGCCGCCCTTCGCGGTGCTGGTCGGCGTGACGAACTGGACGCCGAGGTCGCGGTAGTGACGCAGGTCGGTGAAGTCGCGCGGGTCGCCCACGTACATGCGGTCGGCCTGGGCGGCCATCGCGAGGACCCGGACGCCGCCGCGGGACTTCGCCGCCTTGGCGGCCTTGCGGAGCCGCTCGGAGGCGTCCTCGAAACGCTTCTTCGCCGCCGTCACCTTCGCGGCCCGCAGGTCGGCGCCCAGGGACTCGGCGAGTTCGGCGAAGCGGCCGATGGCCTTGGTCAGGGTCGTCCTGCCGGTGAGGATGCCGACGCTGGGCGCGATCGGCAGGATCTTGTCGGCGGACTCCTCGGGGACGTACCAGAGGGTCGGGGAGACATTCATGGTGCTGATGAGCAGCTCGGGCTTGAGGGCTGCGTACTTCTCGATGCTGAACTGGCCCCAGGCGTTGCCGATGACGGTCACCTTGTCGACATCGACACCCGCCGCCTGTACGTCAGGATCGCCGTTCTTGAGCTTGGTGGGGCCGAAGACGCCGGTGCACTCGATGCCGAAGTCGTGCAGGGCGGCGGCCGCCCCGATGTAGGCGACGATGCGGCGCGGCTTGCTGTCGGCCTTCGCCGTTTTGCCGCGGTCGTCCTTGAACGCCCAGGAACCGCCCTGCTTCGAGGAGTTGCCGCCGCCGTCGCCCTTGTCGTCGCCGCACGCCGTGAGCAGCCCGCCGACGCCGAGCGCCGTGCCCGCGCCGAGGAGCGCGCGCCGTGACACGGGCGACGTGCGCGACAAGGGGGCAAAGGGGGGCAGGAGGGTGCGGGGTGACCGAGGAGAGGGGTGTGACCGGGGCATACGTGCTGCTTCTCTCGTCGAAGAGCAATGGGAGGGTAGGCTAACCTAACCACGTGTTGGTCGACAGTCCCCCTGAACCCCGCGCGGAAACCGCTCCCGCGCCGCCCGGCCGCCGCGCGCTCCGCGGTGCCGGGCTCGTCCTGTCCGTCGTCCTGCTGCTGGCCCTGATGGCCGTCAGCATCTCCGTGGGCGCCAAACAGCTCTCCATGGACCAGGTCTGGCACGGGCTGTTCGAGGACTCGGGGACGTACGCCGACGTCGTGGTCGGCGAGCGGGTCTCGCGCACGCTGCTCGGGGTCCTCGCGGGCCTCGGCCTCGGTCTCTCCGGCGCGGTCCTGCAGGCCCTGACCCGCAATCCGCTGGCCGACCCCGGCCTGCTCGGCATCAACATGGGCGCGTCGGCCGCCGTGGTCACCGCCATCAGCTTCTTCGGCGTCACCTCGCTGAGCGGCTATGTGTGGTTCGCCTTCGCGGGCGCGGCGATCGTCGGGGTCCTGGTGTACGCGCTCGGCGGCACCCGCAGCGCGACACCCGTGCGGCTCGCGCTCGCGGGAACCGCGCTGACCGCCGCGCTCACCGGCTACCTCCAGGCCGTGATGATCACGGACAACGCCGCGCTCGACAGGATGCGCTTCTGGACGGTCGGCTCCCTGGCCTCCGCCAAGATGGAGACCATCCAGCAGGTCCTGCCGTTCCTCGCCGTCGGGACCGTGCTCGCGCTCGGCCTCGCCCGGCCGCTCAACGCCGTGGCGATGGGCGACGACACCGCCCGCGCGCTCGGCGCCCGGCTGACCCGCACCCGCGCCCTGTCCATGGCCTCCGCGACGCTGCTGTGCGGCGCCGCGACCGCCGCCTGCGGGCCCATCGCGTTCGTCGGCCTGATGGTGCCGCACATGGTGCGCTCCTTCACCGGGCCCGACATGCGCTGGATCTTCCCCTACGCCGCCGTCCTCTCGCCCGTCCTGCTGCTCGGCGCCGACGTGCTCGGCCGGGTCGTCTCGCGGCCCGCCGAGGTCCAGGTCGGCGTCGTCACCGCGGCCATCGGCGCCCCGGTGTTCATCCTGCTCGTACGACGGCGGAGGACGGCCCAGCTGTGAAGGCGATACGCACCCGCGGCGGGGTCTCGGTCCGCCTCGACGTCCGCACGGCCGTCGTGGTCGTGGCCCTCGTCCTCGCCGCGCTCGTCGCGAGCGTCGTGCTCATCGGCACCGGCGACTTCGACATCCCGACCGCCGACGTCATCCGCACCCTCCTCGGCAACGGCGACCCCGGCCAGGAGTTCATCATCAACGACCTGCGCCTGCCGCGGGTCGTGGTGGGGCTCCTGGTGGGCGCGTCCCTCGGCCTCGCGGGCGCGCTGTTCCAGTCCATCTCCCGCAACCCGCTGGGCAGTCCGGACGTCCTCGGCATCGGGCAGGGCTCGACCTCCGGCGCGCTCCTCATGATCGTGGTCTTCAGCGGCAGCGCGAACCAGGTCGCGGGCGCCGCGCTGGTCGGCGGCCTGGTCACCGGCGCCGCGATGTACCTGCTCTCCTGGCGCGGAGGGGTGCACGGCTACCGGCTCGTCCTCGTCGGCATCGGCATGAACGCCCTCGCCGTCGCCATCAACGGCTACCTGATGACCAAGGCCGACTTCGTCGACGCGGCCCGCGCGGTCGTCTGGATGACGGGCTCGCTCAACGGCCGCGACTGGGACCAGGTCTGGCCGCTGCTCACGCTGTGCGCCGTACTGCTCCCGCTGGTCGTCATGCACGCGCGGCCGCTGCGGATGCTGGAGATGGGCGACGACACGGCGTACTCCCTCGGGGTGCCCGTCGAACGGACCCGCGTCGTCCTCATGGGCGCCGCCGTGCTGCTCACCGCGGCCGCGACCGCCGCCGCCGGGCCCGTCAGCTTCGTCGCCCTCACCGCGCCGCAGCTGGCCCGCCGGCTGACCCGCTCGCCGGGCCCGAACCTGGTGCCCGCCATGTGCATGGGCGCGACCCTGCTGATCGTCGCCGACTGGGCCTCGCAGCGGGCCTTCGGCGCCGACCAGCTTCCCGTCGGCGTCGTCACCGGCGTCCTCGGCGGTGTGTATCTGCTGTGGCTGCTCGTCACCGAGCGCAAGGCGGGGCGCATATGAGTGCCCGCCCGGGCGCCCGCCCCGCTCGGCGGTGGCGCTCGTGAAGCCGCGGACCCGGACCTCGTACGAAGAACCCCACGACCAGGAGCGTGCCCCCGTGAACCGCCTCATCGCGGACGACGTGACCATCGGCTACGACCAGCGTGTCATCGCGGAGAAGCTGTCCGTGGAGATCCCCGACAACTCCTTCACGGTGATCGTCGGTCCGAACGCCTGCGGCAAGTCGACGCTCCTGCGTGCCCTGTCGCGGATGCTCAAGCCCTCCGCCGGGCGGGTGCTCCTCGACGGCCAGACCATCCAGTCGCTGCCCGCCAAGCAGGTCGCGCGGACGCTCGGGCTGCTGCCGCAGTCGTCCATCGCCCCCGACGGCATCACGGTCGGCGACCTGGTGGCGCGCGGCCGCTACCCGCACCAGGGGCTGCTGCGGCAGTGGTCCAAGGAGGACGAGCGGATCGTGCGCGAGTCCATGGAGTCGACCGGCGTCGCCGAGCTGGGGGACCGGTACGTCGACGAGCTCTCCGGCGGTCAGCGCCAGCGCGTGTGGATCGCCATGGCGCTCGCCCAGCAGACGCCGCTGCTGCTGCTCGACGAGCCGACCACGTTCCTCGACATCCAGCACCAGATCGATGTCCTCGACCTGTGCGCCGATCTGCACGAGGAGCAGGGGCGGACGCTGGTCGCCGTGCTGCACGACCTGAACCACGCCGCGCGGTACGCCACACATCTGATCGCGTTGCGTGACGGGAAGGTGCTGGCCGAGGGGGCTCCCGGGGAGATCGTCACCGCCGAGTTGGTGGCGGAGACCTTTGGGATCAAGTGTCAGGTGATTGATGATCCTGAGACGGGGACGCCGTTGGTGGTGCCTGCGGCTCGTAAGGCCCGCGTGGGCTCGCGCGGCGCGTAGGGCTGGGGCGGGGTTGTTGTCAGAGCAGTTTGCGCAGGTGCAGGAGGTCCCTCAGGCCTGCCTCCAGTTTGACCCTGCCTGACGTCCACGCCTTGGCGAAGTTCAGGTTGCCGTCGACCATCGCCACCAGGTCGTCGCCTGTCATGGCCAGGCGGATCTGGGCCTTCTCGTGGGGTGGTCCTGGGTGCTCGTCGAGGACCTCGATCCGGCCGTTCTGGAGGCGGCCGGTGAGGGTGACGTCGAGATCTCTGAGGTGGCAGCTCAGGGAGCGGTCGAGCGCGGCGGCACTGCGTACGTCGCCGTCCGCGGCCGCGAGGTTGTCCGAGAGTTTGTCGAGTGCGCTGCGGCACTCCGCCATGGTCGCCATCGTGATCGACGGTACCGCAGAGCTTCGATGTAGCGTCGTGGCATGAGCGACTGGACGCCGGGCCGCGAGCCCGAGCCCACAGAGGCGGAGTCCGAGATTCCGGTGGAGGCGGACGCCGATGTTCCGGTGAATCCGGAAGCTGGTGCTCCGGTGCGCTCGGAGGCCGACGCCGACCCCTCCGAGCCCGCCCCGCTGGAAGTCGTCCGCACCCCCACAGGGAACGCCGAGGTGGACGCCCAGCTCCAGCGTCTCGGCGACGCCGACCACCTCGCCACCGACGGCCACATCGAGGTGTACGAGGATGTGCACCGGGGCCTGCGCGACGCGCTGACCGCGCTGGACGCACGCCCCGGGCCGCCCGCCCCCGCGGGGGCGCCCGCACCGACTGACAACAGGAGCTGAACCGAACGTGGCAGGAGTGGCACGCCGCCGCCTCGACGCCGAGCTGGTCCGCAGGAAGCTCGCGCGCTCGCGCGAGCACGCGAGCCAGCTGATCGCCGCCGGCCGGGTGAGCGTCGGCAAGACCCTCGCGACCAAACCGGCCACGCAGGTGGAGACCGCCGCCGCGATCGTCGTCACCCAGGACGACGACGATCCCGACTACGTCTCGCGCGGCGGCCACAAGCTCGCCGGCGCCCTGCAGGCCTTCGTCCCGCACGGGCTCGCCGTCGAAGGGCGGCGCGCCCTCGACGCGGGCGCCTCCACCGGCGGCTTCACCGATGTGCTGCTGCGCGCGGGCGTCGCGCACGTCGTCGCCGTCGACGTCGGCTACGGCCAGCTCGCCTGGTCGCTGCAGAGCGACGACCGGGTCACCGTCAAGGACCGTACGAACGTACGCGAGTTGACGCTCGACCTCATCGACGGCGAGCCCGTCGACCTGGTCGTCGGCGACCTGTCCTTCATCCCCCTCGGGCTCGTGCTGCCCGCCCTCGCGCGCTGCGCGGCGCCCGACGCGGACCTCGTCCTGATGGTGAAGCCGCAGTTCGAGGTCGGCAAGGAGCGCCTCGGCAGCGGAGGTGTGGTGCGCAGCGAGGAGCTGCGGGCCGAGGCCGTGCGGACCGTGGCACGGCAGGCGTGGGGGCTCGGCCTCGGGGTGCGCGGCGTGACCGCGAGCCCGCTGCCCGGGCCCTCCGGGAACGTCGAGTACTTTCTGTGGCTGCGCGCCGGGGCGCCGGAACTCGACCCGGCGGACGTCGACCGTGCCGTGGCGGAGGGGCCCCGTTGAGTCAGACCCGAGCTCGTACTGTTTTTCTCCTTGCGCACACCGGCAGGCCCGCGGCCATCCGCAGTGCCGAACTCGTCGTGCAGGGGCTGCTGCGCAGCGGCCTCGGCGTGCGGGTGCTCGAGGCGGAGGCGGCGGACCTGCCGCTGCCCGACGAGGTGGAGCTGGTCAAGGAGGCGACACCCGCGTGCCTCGACGCCTGCGAACTCCTCATCGTGCTCGGCGGTGACGGGACGCTGCTGCGCGGCGCCGAGTTCGCCCGTGCCTCCGGCGTGCCGATGCTCGGCGTGAACCTCGGCCGCGTCGGCTTCCTCGCCGAGGCCGAGCGGGACGACCTGGACAAGGTCGTCGACCGCGTCGTCACCAAGGCCTACGAGGTCGAGGAGCGCATGACCGTCGACGTCGTCGTGCACAGCAACGGCGACGTCGTCCACCGCGACTGGGCGCTCAACGAAGCCGCCGTGCAGAAGATGTCGGCCGAGCGGATGCTCGAGGTCGTCCTGGAGATCGACGGCCGCCCCGTGACCGGCTTCGGCTGCGACGGCATCGTCTGCGCCACGCCGACCGGCTCGACCGCGTACGCCTTCTCGGCGGGCGGGCCCGTGGTGTGGCCGGAGGTCGAGGCGCTGCTCATGGTGCCGATCAGCGCGCACGCCCTCTTCGCCAAGCCGCTGGTGACCTCGCCGGACTCGGTCCTCGCCGTCGAGGTCCAGCCGCACACGCCGCACGGGGTGCTGTGGTGCGACGGGCGGCGCACCGTCGAGTTGCCCGCCGGGGCGCGCGTCGAGGTCCGCCGGGGAGCGGTGCCGGTGCGGCTCGCGCGGCTGCACCACGCGTCGTTCACCGACCGGCTGGTGGCCAAGTTCGCCCTGCCGGTCTCGGGGTGGCGGGGGGCGCCGCAGTAGCGCTTCGCTGGATGGGCGGGGTGATCCTGCGGGTCGGCTGTGCTTTCCTGCGGGGCGGCTGTGTTGATTCCTGCGGTGCGGTGGGGGCTGGGCGCGCAGTTCCCCGCGCCCCTTGCGGGGCGAGGTCGGTGTGCAGTTCCCCGTGCCCCTTGCGGGGGCGGGGCGGGACTCGCCAGAGCCGTTCCGATGTGGGCAGGGTCAGGTCGCGTTGACCACGGTGATGGCACGGCGCCGCAGCACCGCCGTCACCGGGAAGCCTGTGGCGCCGAGGGCCAGGAGCAGCGTGCCGGTCGCCACGCCCGTCGGCACCACCCACGGCAGATGCGGGACCGCCGAGCCGAAGGCGGTGCTGAGCATCGGGGCGAGGGTCGCGAGGGCGATCACGCCGCCGAGCAGCAGCGCCGTCCCGGCGACGACCACCGCCTCCCAGGCCGCCATCGCCCGCACCTGGCGGCGCTGGGAGCCCACGACCCGCAGCAGGGCCAGGTCGCGGCGGCGCTCGAAGGAGATCATCGCGAGGGTGTTGGCCGAGGCTATGGCCGCGAAGCCCGCGTACAACGACGTGCCCATGTAGTCCATCCAGACCTCGCCCGTGCTGCCCGCGGAGCCGGTGTGGTGCTGGGCCGTCGTATGCATCGCGATCTTCGTGAGGCCGAAGCCGACGACGAGCAGGAGCGGCACCACCGCCGCGGAGAAACGGCGCGGCTGGGAACGGACGTTGAGCATCGCCAGGCGTGCCGCGCCGCCGCCCAGACGGCCCACGGCCGCCGACACCAGCCAGGCCGCGGGCCCGATGAGCCGCGGGCCGAGCAGCCCCGCGCCCACGCAGAACAGGATGAGGACCAGGAACGCCCCCTCGCCCGCCTCGTCCGCGGGCTGCCGCGAGAGCAGCACCGACAGGACGACACCGCCCGCGACCGCGAGCAGCCCGAGCGGCGCCCGAAGCAGCCCGAGCCCGCGCCGCCCCGCCGCTGCCTCGTGCAGCGCGCGTGCGGGCCGCAGCAAGGAGAAGCGCAGCGAGGACAGCACGGCGGCCAGCGCCGAAGTGATCACGGCCACGCCCAGGCACACGGGCAGCGCGAGCCAGCTGAAGCGGAAGGACACCTCGGCCGGAACCAGACCGTGCGTGACCATCCCCCGGAACCACACGCGGGCCAGCACGCCGCCGAGCGCGAAACCCACCAGGGCCGCGGGCACGGACGCGGCCAGGGACTGGACGGCCACCGCGCGGCGGACCTGGCGGGGCCTGGCGCCGATGGAGCGGACCAGGGCCAGCTCGCGGTGCTGCTGCACCACGGCCGTGCCCATGGTCGACGCGACCACGAATATCGACATGTAGATGGAGCCGATCAGAAGCACGGCCGCCGTGTCGCCCACGCCGTTCTCCGTGAGCGTCGCGCGGGCCTCGCGCGAAAGGCCGTCCGTGCTCGTCGTGCGCAACACCATCGTCGACGCGCTCACGACCGTCGCCGCGAACAGCGCCGCGACGGCCGTGCCGATGAAAGCCGGGCGGTGTGCGCGCAGCGCCGCCCGTGCCAGTCCCGTACTCATATCGATCATGATCCTGCGGCGGGGCGGCCGCCCACCATGAAGGCCGCCGCAGAATCCGACTGGGGAAAACCCCACCCCGGCGGGTGACAGGTGACGTTTTCGGGGCCTTCGCCACCTGCGCGTTCACGCAAGGACGCCAGGGCACGTCGCACAGCGGACCCGTGACCTCGTAAGGTCGTGTGCGTGTTGGAGGAGATGCGGATACGGTCGCTCGGAGTCATCGACGACGCGGTGGTCGAGCTGTCGCCCGGCTTCACCGCCGTGACCGGTGAGACCGGAGCGGGCAAGACGATGGTCGTCACGAGCCTCGGCCTGCTGCTCGGCGGGCGCGCCGACCCCGCCCTGGTGCGGATCGGCGCCAAGTCGGCGGTCGTGGAGGGGCGCATCACCGTGCCCTCGGACGCCGCCGCGGCCGTGCGCGCCGAGGAGGCCGGGGCCGAACTCGACGACGGGGCGCTGCTCGTCAGCCGGACGATCTCCGCCGAGGGCCGCTCACGCGCCCACCTCGGCGGGCGCTCGGTGCCGGTCGGCGTGCTGTCCGAGCTGGCCGACGACCTCATCGCCGTGCACGGGCAGAGCGACCAGCAGGGCCTGCTCAAGCCCGCCCGGCAGCGCGGCGCGCTCGACCGGTACGCGGGCGAGGCCGTCGCCGTGCCCCTCGACAAGTACGCCGCCGCGTACCGCAGGCTGCGGGCCGTCGCCACGGAGCTCGACGAGATCACCACGCGCGCCCGCGAGCGCGCCCAGGAAGCGGACATGCTCCGCTTCGGCCTGGAGGAGATCGCCGCCGTCGAGCCCCGCGCGGGCGAGGACACCGAACTCGCCGCCGAGGCCGAGCGCCTGGGGCACGCCGAAGCGCTCGCCTCCGCCGCGACGCTCGCCCACGCCGCCCTCGCCGGGAACCCCGAGGACCCCGAGGGCGTGGACGCCACCACCCTCGTCGCCGGCGCCCACCGCGCCCTCGAAGCCGTCCGCTCCCACGACCCCGCCCTCGCCGTCCTCGCCGGGCGCATCGGCGAGATCGGCATCCTCCTGTCGGACGTCGCGGGCGAACTCGCCGGGTACGCCGACGACCTCGACGCCGATCCGCTGCGGCTCGCCGCCGTCGAGGAGCGGCGGGCGGCCCTGACGCAGCTCACCCGCAAGTACGGCGAGGACGTCGGGGCCGTCCTCTCCTGGGCCGAGGACGGGTCCGCGCGGCTCGTCGAGCTGGAGGGCGACGACGATCGGCTCGCCGGGCTCACCGCCGAGCGGGACGCGCTGAGCGCCGAGCTGTCCGGGCTCGCCCGGGCCCTCACCGAGGCCCGTGTCGAGGCCGCCTCGCGGTTCGCCGCCGCCGTCACCGAGGAGCTGGCCTCGCTCGCCATGCCCCACGCGCGCGTCACCATCGACGTACGTCAGACCGACGATCCCGACGGGGTCGAGATCGACGGCCGTACCGTCGCCTACGGGCCCGCCGGGGTCGACGAGGTCGAGCTGCTGCTCGCCCCGCATCCCGGTGCGCCGGCCCGGCCCATCGCCAAGGGGGCCTCCGGCGGTGAGCTGTCCCGCGTCATGCTCGCCGTCGAAGTCGTCTTCGCCGGTACGGATCCCGTGCCCACCTATCTCTTCGACGAGGTCGACGCCGGGGTCGGGGGGAAGGCCGCCGTCGAGATCGGGCGGCGGTTGGCCCGGCTCGCCAAGTCCGCTCAGGTCGTTGTCGTCACCCACCTTCCGCAGGTGGCGGCGTTCGCCGATCGGCAGCTTCTGGTCGAGAAGACGAACGACGGGTCCGTGACGCGGTCCGGGGTGCAGGTTCTCGAAGGGGAGGACCGGGTGCGGGAGTTGTCCCGGATGCTGGCCGGGCAGGAGGACTCCGAGACGGCTCGGGCGCATGCGGAGGAGTTGTTGGCTGCGGCTCGGGGGGATGGGTGAGGGTGGGTGTCCTCGCGGGGGCGCCCCAGTCCCGCCCCTTCTCCGAAACCGGGGGCTGCGCCCCCTGGACCCCCCTGATCGGCGCTACGCGCCTCGTCCTCAAACGCCGGACGGGCTAGATCATGTGCGGCTAGCTCTCAGCCCCTCCGGCGATTGAGGAGCGGGGTCTGGGGCGGAGCCCCCCCCCACGCGGCGGAGCCGCACATCGTCACAGCCGGGAAGGGGTGGGGTTGGGGAGCCCCCGGCAAGGCCCCCGTACCCTCGCCCCCATGATCACCCCCTCCCGCCGCCGCCCCGCCTTCCTGCTCGCCGCCACCGCCACCCGCGCCGCCCTCGCGGCGCTGCGCACCCGCCCGCCGGGCGCCCCCGCCCGATGGCAGCGGACGAACTTCGCGGGCCGGACCGTCGAGTTGCACGCGGGCCCCGCGGCGGCCGTCGGCGCCGCGGTCGGGGCGGTGGCGCTCGCGCCCCGGCCGCGCGCGGCAGCGGGCCTCGCCGTGCTGGCGGCGGGGGCCTGCGGGGCGTACGACGACGTGGTGGGCGCGCAGGACCCGCGGCGCGGGTTCCGGGCGCACCTGACGGCGTTGCGGGCGGGCGAAGTGACCAGCGGGGCCGTGAAGTTGTTCGGGGTCTCGGCCGCCGCGCTCGCCGCGGGTGCCCTGCTCAAGGAACGTCCCGTCGACAAGGTGCTCGCGGGCGTCGTCATCGCCGGTACCGCTCACTTCGTGAACCTCGTGGACGTACGGCCCGGCCGCGCCGCCGCCACGGTGCTCGCCCTCGGCGCGCCCGGCCTGCTGCGCGCGGGCCCGGGCGCCACGCTCGCCGCCGCGTCGATGGGCGCGGCCGCCGCTGTCCTGCCCGACGACATCGCCCAGCGCACGATGATCGGCGACACGGGGGCGCACGCCCTCGGCGCGGCCCTGGGCGCGGCCATCGTCGCGGGCAACCACCGCGTCGGCCTCGCCGCCCACGCCGCGGGGCTGGTCGCCGCGGCGGTGTGCGGGGACACGGTGAGCAGGCTGGCTCGGACCGGGCTTGCGCCGGAGGGGGCGCGGGCCGCTGCGTGAGCGGGGCGAAGGGGAGGCGTTGAGGGAGAGTTGCGGGAGAGGGGGGGCGGAGCAGCGCGGGACGGGGACGGCTGCCACAGCCACGATCGGGGCGGCGGGGCGAGGGAGAGAGCGGGCCGCGAGGCGTTGGCGGGGCGAGGGAGAGTGCGGGCCGCGAGGCGTTGGTGGGGTGTGGGAGGGCGGGCCGCGAGGCGTTGGTGGGGTGTGGGAGGGCGGGCCGCGAGGCGTTGGTGGGGTGTGGGAGGGCGGGCCGCCAGGCGTTGGTGAGGTGCGGGAGAAGGGGTGGGGCACGGGTTCTGTTCGGGATTTCGGGGAGGGGAGAGCCGGACCCGCCCCCGCTGCCGGATCCAACTTCGGCAAAGGCTTTCCGCCGTGGCGTCGGGCTTGCGAAGATGCGGGGGCCGACGGGCCTTCGGCCGGAGGGGGCGATCGGTCGCGGACCTCGCCCCGGGCCCCGCGCCCGTGCTCACCCGAGTGGGTGATCCGGCGCGTGAAGTTGTCCGGCCCGACGCGGAAGGGACCTTTCAGCAGTGCCGGAACGACCGTACGTACTGGCATTCTTGGCGCTGTCCGTGGGCGGGCCACCGACCGCCCGTACCGCCGGCGCCCGCCCATCCCTCGGCGCGCCGCCCAGCCGCCGACCCGACCCAGGAGCCCCGGCCACGTGAGCCACGTGAGCACCCCCGCACCGCAAGGCCAGCCGCCGCTGCACACCGTGCAGGTCCTCGGCGGCGGCAGCGCGGGAAGCAGCGCGCACGTCAGGTCCCTGGCGACAGGACTCGCGGCGCGCGGCGTGCGCGTCACCGTGTGCGCCCCCACCGAGGCCGACGAGGCGTACGACTTCGCGGGCACCGGCGCCCGCCACGTCCCCGTGCCGCGCCGCAGCGACCCCGCGTCCGTCGCCGCCCTGCGGACCGCCTGCGCCGACGCCGACCTGGTGCACGCGCACGGGCTGCACGCCGCCCTGCGTGCCGCCATCGCCCTCACCGGCCGCCGCATCCCGCTCGTCGTCACCTGGCACACCCGCGCCCAGGCCTCGGGCGCCCGCGCCCACGTCCTGCGCGTCCTGGAGCGGCGCGTCGCCCGGGCCGCCGCCGTCGTCCTCGGCACCTCGTCCGACCTCGTCGTCCGGGCCCGCGGCCGGGGCGCACGCGACGCCCGCCTCGCGCCCGTCGCCCTGCCCACGCCCCGCCGCGCCGAGCGCACGGACGACGAACCCACCGGGCCCCGCCACAAGATCCGCGCCGAACTCGGCGCCGTCGACCGCCCCCTGCTCCTCGCCGTCGGCTCCCTGGAGTCCCACCGCGGCTACGACGTCCTGCTGGACGCCGCCCGCGCCTGGGCCGGGCTCGCCCCGCTGCCGCTGCTCGTCGTCGCGGGCGAGGGGTCCGCGCGCGCCGCCCTCCAGGACCGCATCGACGCCGAAGGCCTGCCCGCGCGGCTCATCGGGCGCCGGGAGGACGTACCGGAACTCCTCGCCGCCGCCGACCTCGTGGTGCTGCCCAGCGAGTGGGAGTCCCGCTCCCTGCTCGCCCAGGAGGCCCTGCACGCGCGCGTGCCGCTCGTCGCCACCGCCGTCGGCGGCATCCCCGAACTCGTCGGCGACGCCGCCGAACTCGTCCCGTACGGGGACGCCCGGGCCCTCTCCGACGCCGTCACCCGGCTTCTGGCCGACGACGCGCGCCGCCGGGAGCTGAAGGACCTGGGCACCGCCCAGGCCGCCACCTGGCCCACGGAGGACGAAACGGTCACTCAAGTGTTGAGTGTCTACGACGAGTTGACTCAGCCGATCATTTCGTACTGATGGGCCGAGCCGTTCGTTTCGTGCGGAGCGGTCGCGTCCGTTCGTGTGGGGCGGTCGAGCGGGGCGTACGGAGTGGTCGAGTGCGTCGTCTCACGGCACGTGCCTGCGGGCCCGCAGCGCCAGGCTGAGGGCGAGGACCGTCTGCGGGTCGTCCAGGTCCGTGCCGAGGAGTTCGCCGATGCGGGCCAGACGGTTGTAGAGGGTCTGGCGGTTGAGGTGCAGCTCGCGGGCCGTCTCCGCCTTGCGGCCCGCGTGCGCCAGATAGGTCTGGAGGGTGGGGAGCAGGGGCGGCTTGGAGCGCTGGTCGTGGTCGCGCAGGGGACCGATGGCGCGGTCCACGAACGCGGCGAGCGCGGTCCCGTCGTGCTGGTGCAGGCGCCACAGGAGCAGGTCGATGTCCAGGCGCCGCGCGTCGTACCAGGGCCTGTCCGGCAGCCCCTGCGCCGCCGTCGCCGTCTCCGCAGCGTGCCGCAGGCCCGAAGCGGCCGCCGCCCAGCCGCCCGCCACGCCGACCACCACGAGCGGCGGCTGCGCCCCGGCCCGCCGCATGCCCGCCCGCTCGACCCCGGCCCGCAGCGCCGCCGCGACCCGGTCCGCGACCGTCGTGCGCTCGGGCTCCGCGCGCAGCCCCAGCAGGAGCGGAACCCTCCCTTCCACGGGGCGTACGCCGAGCAGCACCGGCACGCCCACCGACGCCAGCTCCTCCGCGACCGCGCGGGCGAGGACGGCCCAACCGCCGCCGGTCGGCAGGCCGTCGGGGATCCGCATGACCACCGGGAGCAGCGGGCTCGACCCCGGCTTGAAGCCGAGGACGCGGGCCTGGGCGGGCGCGTCCTCGGGGGTGATGCGGCCCTCGGCGAGGTCGGTGAGGAAGTCGCCGCGGCCGCGGGCGGCCAGCTCCTCCTCCTGCCTCGCCTGCATCAGGACCACCGCGAGGCTGCCCGCGGCCCGCTCGGCGGCGATCCGGTGGACGGGGAGCAGCGCGGACTCCACGGCGAGCAGGACCAGGCGGGCCCGCACCGATCCGGCGCCGGGGCCGCCGCCGGGTACGTCCACGAGGACGGCGCCCGCGGGGGGCTCGGCCCGGTCCTCGGGGCGGCCTCGCAGGCCTTCCCAGACCTGGAGCGGGTCGGCGCAGGCGCTGCCCGCCCCGGCGGCGTACAGGAGCTGGCCGTCGGCGGTCTCCAGGAACACCGGGTTGCCGCTGAACTCGGCGAGGACGGAGAGTACTTGGGGGATGCCGCCGCCGGAGAGCAGGGCCCCGGTGCAGCGGCGGTGCACCTCCTCGGCGCGGCGCAGGAGCGCGTAGTGGCCGTTGACGATCTCCGTGTGCACCTCTTCGGTGACCGTCACGAAGGGCACCTCGCGGTGCAGCTGGACCAGGGGCAGGCCGGCCGCGCGGGCCGTGTCCACGAGTGCGGCGGGCAGGCGCGTGAAGCGCGGGCCGAGCTCGACGACCAGGGCGGCGATGCCGCGTTCGGCGAGGTCGCGGACGAAGGCGCGCTGTTCGGCCGGGCGGGAGCCGAGGCCGAGGCCGGTGGTCAGGAGGAGTTCGCCGCCCTTGAGGAGCGAGGCGATGTTCGGGACCTCGCCCGCGTGCACCCAGCGCACCGTGCGGCCGAGCCGGTCGCCGCCCGCGACGATCTCCGGGAGGCCGCCGCGCAGACCGGGGAGTTCCAGTGCCCGCTGTACGGTGATGCCGCCCTGAGTGTCCTGACTGTCCATGGGGCGGACGCTACCTGACCAGGCCGGGTGGGCCCGTCGCCGTGCGGGCGGCGATGTCCTGGCCGCCGGGACCGGGCGGCGCCGGCCGGCGCCGCCCTCGTACGAACCGGTGCTAGCCCCCGTACGCCCCCGAAGCCGTCAGCCGCAGTGCCGTGTCGATGAGCGGCACATGGCTGAACGCCTGCGGGAAGTTGCCGACCTGGCGCTGCAGGCGCGGGTCCCACTCCTCGGCGAGCAGGCCGAGGTCGTTGCGCAGGTCGAGCAGGCGCTCGAAGAGCTTGCGGGCCTCGTCGACGCGGCCGATCATCGCGAGGTCGTCGGCCATCCAGAACGAGCAGGCGAGGAACGCGCCCTCGTCGCCCTCCAGACCGTCCACGCCCGCGTCGTCGCCGGAGGTCGGATAGCGCAGGATGAAGCCGTCCGGCGTGGACAGCTCGCGCTGGATGGCCTCGATGGTGCCGATGACGCGCTTGTCGTCGGGCGGCAGGAAGCCCACCTGCGGGATGAGGAGCAGCGAGGCGTCCAGCTCCTTGGAGCCGTACGACTGCGTGAAGGTGTTGCGCTCCTTGTCGTAGCCCCGCTCGCAGACGTCCCGGTGGATGTCGTCGCGCATGTCGCGCCAGCGCTCGAGGGGGCCGTCGGCGTCGCCGGACTCGATGAGCTTGATGGTGCGGTCGACGGCGACCCAGGCCATCACCTTGGAGTGCACGAAGTGGCGGCGCGGTCCGCGCACCTCCCAGATGCCCTCGTCGGGCTGGTCCCAGTGCGTCTCCAGATAGCGGATCAGCTTGAGCTGGAGCAGCGAGGCGTAGTCGTTGCGGGCGAGGCCGGTCATGTGGGCCAGGTGCAGGGCCTCGGTGACCTCTCCGTAGACATCGAGCTGGAGTTGGTGGGCGGCGCCGTTGCCCGCGCGGACGGGCGCCGAGTTCTCGTACCCCGGAAGCCAGTCCAGCTCCGCCTCGCCGAGCTCGCGCTCGCCCGCGATGCCGTACATGATCTGCAGGTTCTCGGGGTCGCCCGCCACCGCGCGGAGCAGCCACTCGCGCCAGGCGCGGGCCTCCTCGCGATAGCCGGTGCGCAGCAGCGAGGAGAGCGTGATGGCGGCGTCGCGCAGCCAGGTGAAGCGGTAGTCCCAGTTGCGGGAGCCGCCGATGTCCTCCGGCAGGGAGGTGGTGGGCGCGGCGACGATGCCGCCCGTGGGGGCGTACGTCAGTGCCTTGAGGGTGATCAGGGAGCGGACCACGGCCTCGCGGTAGGGCCCGTGGTACGTGCACTGGGCGACCCAGTCGCGCCAGAACTCCTCCGTCGCCGTGAGCGCCGCCTCCGGCTCCGGGTGGGCGGGCTGCTCCTTGTGCGAGGGCTGCCAGGAGATGGTGAAGGCGATCCGGTCGCCGGGGGCGACGGTGAAGTCCGAGTACGTCGTGAGGTCCTTGCCGAAGGTCTCGGCGGTGGTGTCGAGCCACACCGAGTCCGGTCCGGCGACGGCCACCGTGCGCCCGTCGACCTTGTGCACCCACGGCACCACGCGGCCGTAGCTGAACCGCATCCGCAGGGCGGAGCGCATCGGCACCCGGCCGCTGACGCCCTCCACGATCCGCACCAGCTGCGGGGCGTCGGAGTCGCGCGGCGGCATGAAGTCCGTGACCCGGACCGTGCCGCGCGGGGTGTCCCACTCGGACTCCAGGATCAGGGAGTCGCCGCGGTACGTCCGCCGGGTCGACGGTGCGGGCCGTGTGCCCGGACCATGGGCGGGGCCCAGCCGCCAGAAGCCGTGCTCCTCCGTGCCGAGGAGACCGGCGAAGACGGCGTGGGAGTCGAAGCGGGGCAGACACAGCCAGTCGACCGTGCCGTCCCGGCAGACCAGCGCGGCGGTCTGCATGTCCCCGATCAGTGCGTAATCCTCGATGCGCCCGGCCACGTGCATCCCCATTCAAACGGCCACGTTCGCCCGCTCACGGGGCGCTCGTTCTACGGTCAAGGGTTCGCTGTAAAACGAACTGCCGGGCCCGAAGGTTTCCAGTGATGTCCAGAAGTGCCGACGGGGGATGGTTCAGCCCGTGCGCACGGCTCGGCAGCGAGTGTCCGAGCAACATACATCGACGCCCCGGATATCTGCCCGCTCGTCCCGCCAACGTGACTACGCCGAACGTGTTCCGGGTGAAAGCCGTGCCCGTCCGGTACCCGCCGCGTGTTCGAGCGGTGAAGATCATGTACGTGATGTGAAAGCGCGTGTCAAGACGTGGCCGGAAGCAGCCCCCGTCTGTCGCTGATACCCTGGTAGCCCGTGAGCCGGTGGTCCTAGAACCCCCGAACCGCAGCGACGGCACCTCCCTCCGACCAAAGGAGCGGACGCCGGTACGCACCTCCAGACCGCGACGCACGGGAGCCCCCTCTTGGCCATGCCACCCACATCCACGACGACCAAGCACATCTTCGTCACCGGGGGTGTCGCCTCCTCCCTCGGCAAGGGCCTGACGGCCTCCAGCCTGGGTGCGCTCCTCAAGGCCCGGGGCCTGCGCGTCACGATGCAGAAGCTCGACCCGTACCTGAACGTCGACCCCGGCACGATGAACCCCTTCCAGCACGGCGAGGTGTTCGTCACCAACGACGGCGCCGAGACCGACCTGGACATCGGCCACTACGAGCGCTTCCTCGACGTCGACCTCGACGGCTCGGCCAACGTCACCACCGGCCAGGTCTACTCCCAGGTGATCGCCAAGGAGCGCCGCGGTGAGTACCTGGGCGACACCGTGCAGGTCATCCCGCACATCACCAACGAGATCAAGCACCGCATCCGCCGCATGGCGACGGACGAGGTCGACGTCGTGATCACCGAGGTCGGCGGCACCGTCGGCGACATCGAGTCGCTTCCGTTCCTGGAGACCGTCCGCCAGGTCCGCCACGAGGTCGGCCGCGACAACGTCTTCGTCGTGCACATCTCGCTGCTCCCGTACATCGGCCCCTCCGGCGAGCTGAAGACCAAGCCGACCCAGCACTCCGTCGCCGCCCTGCGCAACATCGGCATCCAGCCCGACGCGATCGTGCTGCGCGCCGACCGCGAGGTCCCGACCGCCATCAAGCGCAAGATCTCGCTGATGTGCGACGTCGACGAGGCCGCGGTCGTCGCCGCCATCGACGCCAAGTCGATCTACGACATCCCGAAGGTCCTGCACACCGAGGGCCTGGACGCCTACGTCGTCCGCAAGCTGGACCTGCCCTTCCGCGATGTGAACTGGACCCAGTGGGAGGACCTGCTCGACCGGGTCCACAACCCCGACCACGAGGTCGCCATCGCGCTGGTCGGCAAGTACATCGACCTGCCCGACGCCTACCTCTCGGTGACCGAGGCGCTGCGCGCCGGCGGCTTCGCCAACAAGGCCCGCGTCAAGATCAAGTGGGTCACCTCCGACGACTGCAAGACCCCGGCGGGCGCCGCCAAGCAGCTCGGCGACGTCGACGCGATCTGCATCCCCGGCGGCTTCGGCGACCGCGGTGTGTCCGGCAAGGTCGGCGCGATCCAGTTCGCCCGCGAGAACAAGATCCCGCTGCTCGGCCTCTGCCTCGGCCTGCAGTGCATCGTGATCGAGGCGGCCCGCAACCTCGCGGACATCCCGGACGCCAACTCCACCGAGTTCGACTCCGCCACCTCCCACCCGGTCATCTCCACCATGGCCGAGCAGCTCGACATCGTCGCGGGCGAGGGCGACATGGGCGGCACCATGCGGCTCGGCATGTACCCGGCCAAGCTCGCCGAGGGCTCCATCGTGCGCGAGGTGTACGACGGCAAGGAGTACGTCGAGGAGCGCCACCGCCACCGCTACGAGGTGAACAACGCCTACCGCGCGGACCTGGAGAAGCAGGCCGGCATCCTCTTCTCCGGCACCTCGCCCGACGGCAAGCTCGTCGAGTACGTCGAGTACCCGCGCGAGGTCCACCCCTACCTGGTCGCGACCCAGGCGCACCCCGAGCTGCGCTCGCGCCCGACCCGGCCGCACCCGCTCTTCGCGGGCCTGGTGAAGGCCGCCGTCCAGCGCCAGCAGGCCGCGGGCAAGTAGCGGCGGGATACGGTTGCCGGGGTACGCGCCTGGTGGGCGCGCACCCCGGTTTCTGTTTTTGCACGTGGGAGGACAGCGCGACATGACGATCAAGGACACCGCCGAGGAGTGGCAGGTCACGGCGAGCCAGACCCCGTTCGTCGGCAACAAGACCTCGGTGCGCACCGACGACGTCGTCATGCCGGACGGGACAGTCGTCCGCCGCGACTACCAGGTCCACCCCGGCTCGGTGGCCGTGCTCGCCCTCGACGACGAGAACCGCGTCCTGGTGATCCGTCAGTACCGCCACCCGGTGCGCCACAAGCTCTGGGAGATCCCCGCGGGCCTGCTCGACGTCCCCGGCGAGAACCCGCTGCACGCCGCGCAGCGCGAGCTGTACGAGGAGGCGCACGTCAAGGCCGAGGACTGGCGGGTGCTCACCGACGTCTACACCACGCCCGGCGGCTGCGACGAGGCCGTGCGGGTGTTCCTCGCCCGTGACCTCTCCGAGGCCGAGGGCGAGCGCTTCGAGGTCTCCGAGGAGGAGTCCGACATGGAGCTGGCCCGGGTGCCCCTCGCGGACCTGGTACGCGGTGTGCTCGCCGGCGAGCTGCACAACAACTGCCTCGTCGTGGGCGCCCTGTCGCTCACCGCGGCGCTCCAGGGCGACGGCGTGGACTCCCTGCGCCCGGCTGACGCGCCGTGGCCCGCACGACCGTTCGAGGCCTGAGCGGCGAACGCCCCCGGCACCCCCGAGTCGCCCGTCCGGCGGCGCGCGGTCTGACGATCTCCTGATCCGATCGGGCGACTTGTGGGCCCCGTGCGGCCCGGAACGCGGCAGGGCCTGAACTAGGCTCTGAAAGCGTCCCGACCGGAGTCCCGGCGGGTTCGTGCGCAGGCGGACGGGAGCGTTACCCGTGACGGATCAGGCGGTCGACACGGACGGTTCGGCGAGTGGCGCGCCGACGCCAGGCGGCGCGGTCGCCACCGCGGACGGCAGCCGATTCGTCGGCCGCCACCGGGAGTTGAAGGAACTCCGCGCCGACATCGACCGCGCGGGACTCGACACCCTCTCCGGCCGCAAGGCGCCCCGCGCCCGCGTCCTGCTCGTCGCGGGCCGCCCCGGCTCAGGACGCACCGCCCTCGCCGAGGAACTCGCCCGGCAGCTCGCCGACGCCTACCCCGACGGTGTCCTGCGCGCCCGCCTCACCGACCCCGACGGCGCCGCCGTCCCCACCGAGCGCACCGCCCGCGAACTGCTCGACGCGCTCGGCGCCCCCGCGCCCGCCGGAGCGGACGAGGACGACCTGGCCGCAGACCTGCGCGCCGCCCTCGACGGCCGCCGCGCCCTGCTCCTCCTCGACGACGTCACCGACGGCGAGGGCGGCGCGCAGGTCGACCCGCTGCTCCCGGACACCCCCGACTGTCTGGTCGTCGCCGTGTCCGCGGGCCCGCTCACCGGCATCCCCGACGTCCGCCCCTGCACCCTGGGCGGCCTGGACACCAAGGCCGCCCTCGACCTGCTCGCCCGCAGCGCGGGTTCGGTGCGCATCACCGTCGACCCGCGCTCCGCGGAGAGCCTGGTCGAGGCCTGCGGCGGGAATCCGGCCGCGCTCGTCATCGCGGGCGGCTGGCTCGCCGCCCGCCCCAAGGCCGCCGTCGCCGACCTCGCCAAGCAGGTCAGGGACTGCCCCGAGGAGGGTGCCGCCGACTCCGGCCTCGCCCGGGTCTTCCAGCACACCTATGCCGCCCTTCCCGCGCCCGCCGCCCGGATACTGCGCCTGCTCTCCCTCGCCCCCGCCGGGTACGTCGACCCGCACACCGCGTCGGCGCTCGCGGGCTGTTCGGTGTCCGCGGCCTGCGCCACGCTCGACGACTTCGTCGCGCTCGGCCTGCTGCGGGCGGTGGCGTCGCCGCTGCCGCAGTACGAGGTGCCCGGGTGTCTGGTGCCGCTCCTGCGGGAGTTGACGGGGACTCAGGACCGGCCGGGGGAGGTGCAGTTGGCGCGGGCCCGGATGCTGGAGCGGACCGTGCGGCTGCTCCAGTCCTGCCGTGCGGTCACCGAGCCCGACGGCTCGACGGCGCGCAAGAGACTCGCCGGACTGCCCCGGGCGCTGCGCTTCCCGACCCCGCGCGCCGCCGCCGAGTGGCTGCGGATCCGCCAGCCCGCGCTGCTCGCCGCGGCCCGGCTCGCGGTCGCGGACGGCGAGCTCGACACCCTCGCCCGCCGCCTCATGGCCGCCCTCGCCCGCGCCCTGGTCGCACACCGGGGCACGCGGGACGCGGCGCCCGAGCTGTACGCGATCCACCAGCTCGTCCTCGACGTCGCCGAGCGCAGGGACCTGCCGCGGGAGCAGGCCGCCGCGCTCCTGAACCTCGCCGACCTGGACGCGCAGACGGGGCGCACGCACGAGGCCCTGGCCCGCTATCGCGCCGCGCTCGACCGCGGCCGGGTCGCCGGGGACCCGTACGCGACCGGCCGCGCGATGGAATCCGTAGGCGGCGCCTACCAGGAGCTGGGGGACTGGGCGCGGGCCGCCGACTGGTACGGCAGGGCCCTCGCCCAGCGCCTGGCCCGCGACGAGCGCGCAGACGCCGCCCGGCTGCACGGCCGCATCGCCACCACCCACACCTACGCGGGCCGCTACGGCGAGGCCCTGCGCAACTGGCGCTCGGCCGTCGCGGGCCTGCGCAAGACCGGCGACGTGGCGGGCCGGGCCCGGGCGCTGAGCGAGATGGCGCGCGTCCAGGAGTACGCGGGGCGGCCCGAGGAGTCCCTGCGCACCTGCCAGGAAGCGGCCGAGTGGGCGCGCGAGGCGGCGGACGTGCGCCTCCAGGCGGCCCTGCAGGTGCGCCTCGCGGACACCCTGGAACGGCTCGGGGACCCGACCGCCGCCGGGCTGCACCGCGCGGCCGCCGAGCGCATGCTGGGAGGGGAGTTTCCCGAGGTCGCAGGGCCTGCGCCACAGCATCGGGAAGAACATCACAACGAAGATGGACCAGCGGCCTCCGCCTACGAAATCCGTAGTGCATCCGGCCAAGATTGAAGCTTTGAAAGGCTGGACAGCGGGAAATCCTTCATTAGACTGGCTCCGCCGCGTGCTTCGTGGTGTCTTCCGATGCGCTCGTTTGCGTACCGGTTTGTACTCCATTGTCCGAACCCCCCCAGAGCCAAGGACCGTGATCGACGTGAAGGTCGGCATCCCCCGCGAGGTCAAGAACAACGAGTTCCGGGTGGCCATCACCCCCGCCGGCGTGCACGAGCTGGTGCGCCACGGCCACCAGGTCGTCATCGAGCGCAACGCCGGTGTCGGCTCCTCGATCACGGACGGCGAGTACATCGCCGCCGGCGCCGAGATCCTGGAGACCGCCGACGAGGTGTGGGCCACCGCCGACCTGCTCCTGAAGGTCAAGGAGCCGATCGCCGAGGAGTACCACCGCCTCCGCAAGGACCAGACGCTCTTCACCTACCTGCACCTGGCCGCCTCCAAGGAGTGCACGGACGCCCTCCTGGAGTCCGGCACCACCGCCATCGCCTACGAGACGGTGGAGCTGCCCAGCCGCGCCCTGCCGCTGCTCGCCCCGATGTCCGAGGTCGCGGGCCGCCTGGCCCCGCAGGTCGGCGCCTACCACCTGATGCGCGCCAACGGCGGCCGCGGTGTGCTGCCCGGCGGCGTCCCGGGTGTGGCCGCGGGCAAGGCCGTCGTCATCGGCGGCGGCGTCTCCGGCTGGAACGCCGCGCAGATCGCCATCGGCATGGGCTTCCACGTGACCCTGCTCGACCGCGACATCAACAAGCTCAAGGAAGCCGACAAGATCTTCGGCACGAAGATCCAGACCGTCGTCTCCAACTCCTTCGAGCTGGAGAAGGCCTGCCTTGAGGCCGACCTCGTCATCGGCGCCGTGCTCATCCCGGGCGCCAAGGCCCCCAAGCTCGTCACCAACGAGCTGGTGTCCCGCATGAAGCCCGGAAGTGTCCTTGTCGACATCGCGATCGACCAGGGCGGCTGCTTCGAGGACTCGCGTCCCACCACGCACGCCGAGCCGACCTTCCCGGTCCACAACTCGGTCTTCTACTGCGTCGCCAACATGCCCGGCGCGGTGCCCAACACCTCCACGTACGCCCTGACCAACGCCACGATGCCGTACATCGTCGAGCTGGCGAACCGCGGCTGGGTCGAGGCCCTGCGCCGCGACCCCGCGCTCGCCCTGGGTCTCAACACCCATGACGGCAAGGTCGTTTACAAGGAGGTCGCCGAGGCGCACGGTCTCGAGCACGTCGAGATCGAGTCGCTGCTCGGCTGACCGCCACGCCGACCACGGCTTTTCCGTCGGCTCGGGTCAACGGAAGTCGTCAATCTCACGCCCGCGGCCGGACCTTGTGAGGGGTCCGGCCGCGGGCGGTTGGGCGTACACTCGCTCAACTCGCCTTGTACGTAAACATTTGGGCGATTCGTCCACCACGCAAACGCGGCGATGTCATGCAGTGCGCCCTTGACATCCGGATGTTCCATTGCCGACACATCGGGCCGGGTCCGGCGGATTGTGTTGCTGCGGAGTGGTGACACGCCATAGAGTCGCCAACCGTCGGCATGGTGCCACGCTGACCTATCTAGAAATTTCCTGGTCACCAAGGAGGTAAGACGACTTGTGAATGAGTCGACATTTGCTCCCGGGGGTGGTCAACCAGGAATGACTGGACGAGGCCAAGGCCCCGTCGGGCTTCAGGCTGTCGGCTCCGTCGCTGTCCGCACCTTCGAAGCCCGCCAGAGTCCGCAGCCGACACAGTCAGCACCCCAGAGCATGGATGGCCATCACGTGAACGCCATGGCCGGCGACCGGAGTGGCGAGAACACCACCCCCACCCCTCTCGCCGACTACGAGGAACTGCCCCAGGGTCACTTCTACGACCCCGACGCGGAGTACGAGCCCGATCCCGAGTACGCGGCCACGCTCGCGCCCGACGCTGCCCGTCAGCGCCGCGAGCGCATCGGCCCCACGGGACGGCCGCTGCCGTACTTCCCGATCCCGGGGCCGTTGACCGACCACGGCCCCGCGAAGATCATCGCGATGTGCAACCAGAAGGGCGGCGTCGGCAAGACCACGTCGACCATCAACCTGGGCGCCGCGCTCGCGGAGTACGGGCGCCGGGTGCTGCTCGTCGACTTCGATCCGCAGGGCGCGCTCTCGGTGGGTCTCGGTGTGAACCCGATGGAGCTCGACCTCACCGTCTACAACCTGCTCATGGAGCGGGGCATGTCGGCGGACGAGGTCCTGCTGAAGACGGCGGTCCCCAACATGGACCTGCTGCCCAGCAACATCGACCTCTCCGCCGCCGAGGTGCAGTTGGTCAGCGAGGTCGCGCGCGAGTCCACGCTGCAGCGCGCGCTCAAGCCGCTGATGGCCGACTACGACTACATCGTGATCGACTGTCAGCCCTCGCTCGGCCTGCTCACCGTCAACGCGCTCACCGCCGCGCACAAGGTGATCGTGCCGCTGGAGTGCGAGTTCTTCGCGCTGCGCGGTGTGGCCCTGCTCACCGAGACCATCGAGAAGGTCCAGGAGCGGCTCAACCCCGACCTGGAGCTCGACGGCATCCTCGCGACGATGTACGACTCGCGCACGGTGCACAGCCGCGAGGTCCTCGCGCGCGTGGTCGAGGCCTTCGACGATCACGTCTACCACACGGTGATCGGACGGACCGTGCGCTTCCCGGAGACCACGGTCGCCGGTGAGCCGATCACGACGTACGCCTCGAACTCGGTCGGCGCGGCCGCCTATCGCCAGCTCGCCAGGGAGGTGCTCGCCCGGTGTCACGCCGAGTGAGTCTGCCGGGGGCCGACGAACTGTTCCGCACGACCGGGGGGATGGCGCTGCAGGCGTCCACCCCGCGGCGCCAGGCGAACGGCGAGGCGAGGGTGCCCGCTCCCGCGGGCGAGAGCGACGAGGCGGCCGCCGAGGAGTCCCACGCTCCGCGGGAGGACGCGGGTTCCCCCGACAACACCGACAGCGCCGAACACACCGCGGCGGACGCGGAGTCCGGCGCGCCCTCGCGCAGCCGCTCCGCGTCCGGCACGGACGCCGGGAAGGGCTCCGGGCGGCGCCCGGCGCAGGAAGGTTCTGCCAGCGCCGCCGCGGGCGGCAAGTCCGCGAACACGTCCGGCGACACGCCCGCGCAGGCGCGGCGCCGGGCCCGGGCCGCCAACCGGCGGCCCAGCGGGCGTGAGCGGCACGACGAGAAGATCACCGTGTACGTCTCCGCCGAAGAGCTGATGGACCTCGAGCACGCGCGGCTCGTGCTGCGCGGGGAGCACGGGCTCGCCGTGGACCGGGGGCGGATCGTGCGTGAGGCGGTGGCCGTGGTGCTGGCCGACCTCGAATCGCGGGGGGACGCGAGCATTCTCGTACGACGGCTGCGTGGGCGGTAGCGGTACCTTTCCGCGTAATGCCCTGCCGTTGCCGTTTCCTTGGATCGTGAATGCCGACCGACGCCGTACCCGCTGAGTCCCGTCGTCCGCGGCGGGTGCTGGGGCGTGGTGGGGCGGTTTCTTCCCCGAGCCCGCCCCTTCCCGAGACCGGGGGCCTGCCCCTGGAGCCCCCGGGTGGGGAGCCGGAACATCCCCACAACGTGGACATGGCGGAAGCTCCGGCCGTCGAGGAGGCTCCTGCCGAGCCCGGTGACGGGCGGTTCAAGGTTCGGCTCGCCAACTTCGAGGGGCCGTTCGATCTGCTGTTGCAGCTCATCTCGAAGCACAAGATGGATGTCACCGAGGTCGCGCTGTCCAAGGTGACCGATGAGTTCATGGCGCACATCCGGAGCATGGGGCCGGACTGGGATCTGGATCAGACGACCGAGTTCCTGGTGGTCGCGGCGACGCTGCTCGATCTGAAGGCGGCGCGGCTGCTGCCCGCCGCCGAGGTCGAGGACGAGGCCGACCTGGCCCTGCTTGAGGCGCGGGACCTGCTGTTCGCGCGGCTGCTGCAGTACCGCGCGTACAAGAGAATCGCGGACATCTTCAGCGGGCGGCTCGACGAGGAGGCGCGGCGCCATCCGCGCACCGTCGGCCTGGAGCCGCACCACGCCGAGCTGCTGCCCGAGGTCGTCATCAGCATCGGCGCCGAGGGGTTCGCCAAGCTCGCCGTGAAGGCGATGCAGCCCAAGGCGAAGCCGCAGGTGTACATCGACCACATCCACGCCCCGCTGGTGAGCGTGCGCGAGCAGGCCGCCGTGGTCGTGGCACGCCTGAAGGAGCGGGGCGAGGCGAGCTTCCGCGCCCTGATCGAGGAGCTGGGCCCCGACGACACCCTCACCGTCGTCGCCCGCTTCCTCGCCCTCCTGGAGCTGTACCGCGAGAAGGCCGTCGCCCTGGAGCAGGAGGACGCTCTCGGCGACCTGATGGTGCGCTGGACCGGCGGGGACGGCGCGGCGGAGCCGACCGTGACCGACGAGTTCGACCGGGCCCCCGAGCCGGACGAGGAGAGGAAGCCGTGAGCGCAGTGCAGCAGGGGAGCCCCGAGAGCCCCGCGGGAGACCTGCGGGCCGCCGTCGCGGAGCTCGACCTCAAGCCCGCCCTCGAGGCCGTCCTGATGGTCGTGGACGAGCCCGCGACCGAGGAGCACCTGGCCAAGGTCCTGGAGCGCCCCCGGCGGGCCGTCGCCGACGCGCTGCGGGAGCTGGCCGACGAGTACACCGTGCAGGGCCGCGGCTTCGAGCTGCGGCTCGTGGCGGGCGGCTGGCGCTTCTACAGCCGGCCCGCCTACGCCCCCGCCGTCGAGGGCTTCGTCCTGGACGGGCAGCACGCCCGGCTCACCCAGGCGGCCCTGGAGACCCTCGCCGTCGTCGCGTACCGCCAGCCGGTCAGCCGCTCGCGGGTCTCCGCGGTGCGCGGAGTGAACTGTGACGGGGTCATGCGGACCCTCCTCCAGCGAGGTCTGGTGGAGGAGGCGGGCGCGGAACCCGAAACAGGTGCGATCCTGTACAGGACGACGAACTACTTCCTGGAGCGGATGGGCCTGCGCGGCCTGGACGAGCTCCCCGAGCTCGCGCCCTTCCTCCCCGAGGCGGACGCGATCGAGGGGGAGACCCAGGAAGGGGTCCCGTCGTTCGACCCGGACGCACCCGATGCGCCGGGTTACGAGGACGCAGACGACTAAGACGGACATTTGATGCGAAGCAGCAGCGGCAGGAACAGCAGCGGAAACAACGGCGGGAGCCGTGGTGGCAACAGCGGCGGCCGCGGCAACAGTGGCGGCCGCCCCGGCGGTGGGGGCCGTGGCGACGGCGGCGGTCGCCCCAGCGGTGGCGGTCGCGGCAGCAGCGGCGGTCGCCCCACGGGCGGTGGCCGCGGCAACAGCGGTGGCGGCGGCCCCCGCGGGAACTTCCGCGGCGCCGGCAACGACCGCGACGACAAGCAGGGCCCCGGCCGCCCCAGCAAGCCCCGCCCCGAGGAGCGGCGCTACGACGTGGGCCCCGGCGGCACCCAGGACGGCCCGAAGTCGGGTCGCGGCGCCTCGGCGCGCGGCGGTGCCAAGGGCGGCCCCAAGCGCGGCCAGGACCAGCGCGGCACCGGTCGCGGCCGTCCGGCGCCTGCGTACTCGCGCGAGTACGAGACCCGGGCCGAGGAGCGCAATCGCGAGCGGTACGCGGGCAAGCCGAAGGTGAGCACGCCCAAGACCTTCCCGGGCGCCGAGCAGGAGGGCGAACGCCTTCAGAAGATCCTCGCCCGCGCGGGCTACGGCTCGCGGCGCGCCTGCGAGGAGCTGGTCGACGAGGCCCGCGTCGAGGTCAACGGCGAGATCGTCATGGAGCAGGGCCTGCGCGTCGACCCGGACAAGGACGAGATCAAGGTCGACGGCCTCACCGTGGCCACGCAGTCGTACCAGTTCTTCGCCCTGAACAAGCCCGCCGGTGTCGTCTCCACCATGGAGGACAACGAAGGGCGCCAGTGCCTCGGCGACTACACGAACAACCGCGAGACGCGTCTGTTCCACGTCGGCCGGCTCGACACCGAGACCGAGGGCGTCATCCTGCTCACCAACCACGGTGAGCTGGCGCACCGCCTGACCCACCCGAAGTACGGCGTGAAGAAGGTCTACCTCGCGCACATCGTCGGCCCGATCCCGCGCGACCTGGGCAAGCAGCTCAAGGACGGCATCCAGCTGGAGGACGGCTACGCCCGCGCGGACCACTTCCGCGTCGTCGAGCAGACCGGCAAGAACTACCTGGTCGAGGTGACCCTGCACGAGGGCCGCAAGCACATCGTGCGCCGCATGCTCGCCGAGGCCGGGTTCCCCGTCGACAAGCTGGTGCGCGTCGCCTTCGGCCCGATCACGCTCGGCGACCAGAAGTCGGGCTGGCTGCGCCGCCTGTCCAACACCGAGGTCGGCATGCTGATGAAGGAAGTCGACCTGTAGGCCTGCCTCAGGTCTTCGTGCGTACGTCGTCGGCCGCCCGCTCCCGGATCGGGTGCGGGCGGCCGACGACGTTCCCGGGTGGGCGCCCGGCTGCCGTGGCCGGCCGCCTGGGATGCTGTGCGGATGATCGAAATCAGCGTGGCCGACCTGGGCTCCGTCGTCGCGGAACAGCCCGACCCGCTGGTCTTCGCCACGGTCTCGGGGGCGCATCTGTACGGGTTCCCGTCCCGGGACTCGGACGTGGACCTGCGCGGTGTCCATCTGCTGCCGGTGCGGGACCTGGTGGGGCTGCGGGAGCCGGAGGAGACGCGGTCGCGAGGGGGGTACCTCCCTGTTCGAGCGGAGCCGAGAACTTGGGGGCGGGTGCGCGACGGCGTCGAGATGGACCTCGTCACGCACGACCTCAGGAAGTTCGTCCGGCTGCTGCTGCGGCGCAACGGCTACGTCCTCGAGCAGCTGCTCTCGCCGCTCGTGGTGCACACGGGCGCGCTGCACGAGGAGCTGGCGGCGCTCGCGCCCGGCGTGCTCACCTCCCACCACGCGCACCACTACCGGGGCTTCGCGGCCACCCAGTGGAAGCTGTTCGACAGGACCGGTGAGCTGAAGCCGCTCCTGTACACGTTCCGGGTGCTGCTCACCGGCATCCATCTGATGCGCACCGGCGAGGTCCAGGCCCACCTGCCCACGCTGCTCGACGAGGCGGGCGCCCCCGGCTACCTTCCCGAGCTGATCGCGGCCAAGCGCGAGGCCGAGCACGGCGGCGCCGACGTCGACCACGCGCGCGTGGCGGCCGACGTCGAGCGCCTGCACACCGCCCTGGACGAGGCCCAGGCGGCCTCAGACCTGCCGGACGCCCCCGTCGCGTACGACGCGCTGCACGACCTCGTCGTACGGGCCCGCCTCCAGGGCTGAGGCCCGGCGCGCGCGGAACAGGAAGTCCTCGACGCGCCGCCGGTCCGGCTCCGGGGGCAGCGGGGTGCGGTCCGCCGCCGCGTCCGCCTCCGCCGCGAGGCCCGCCATCCACGCCTCCACCTCGGGCCAGCCGACCTCGCCGCGCTTCACCGCGAGCAGGGGCCCGCGGTGGTCGCCGACGTCGATCGTCAGCTCGCCGGTCAGGAGCAGGTCGCGGCAGCTCGTCAGGAGGCGCAGCAGGTGCATGGCGTGCTTCCAGCGCGGGGCGCCGTGGACGCGGACGTCCGCTTCGAGCTTCTTGCGCTGGCCGAGTGCGTAGCGGGCGAAGGTCTCGTGGGCCTGGCGGGACAGGAAGGCCCCGCGCAGGGCGAGGAGTTCGCGGCCGGTGTCGGTGACGTGCTCCACGAGCGGGGAGTGCAGGCATTCCAGGACGTTCGGGTTGGCGCGCAGGGCCAGCTCGCAGAACCGTTCCAGCTCCCAGCCGAACTGCTCCTCGGCGGGTCCTTCCACGTGTGTCGGCGGCTTCTCGAAGCGCCAGAACAGCGGCGTCGGCGCGAGGAACACCCCGCGGCGGTCGGTGTCGCTGCCTTCCGTGGCCAGGCCGAAGGCGCGCGAACCCATCACGCAGGCGTAGACCGTGTGGTCGCGCACCAGGTCGTGCGGGTCGAGCGGGTCCTGGGGGACCTCGGGGAGCGGCGCCGGGTTCATGCCCGGAGAGTACGTCCTCGCTCAGGTGAGCCTGATGGAATTTCCGCTGACGTCGATGCCGCGCGGCGGCAGCGGGCGCGGCGCCGGGCCGCCCGCGACCGCCCCGTCCGCCACCCGGAACCGGCTGCCGTGGCACGGGCAGTTGACCGTGCCGTCGTCGACGTCGCGGACCGTGCAGCCCGAGTGCGTGCAGACCGCCGAGAAGGCCTTGAAGTCGCCCTCGGCGGGCTGGGTGACGACGACCTTCTCGTCCTTGAAGACCTTGCCGCCGCCGACCGGGATGTCGGACGTCTTCGCGAGCACGGGCCCCTTCGCCGGCGCCTCGCCGCTCGCGCCCGGCGAGCCCCCGGAGCGGGACGCGGCCGGGGTGCTCGGCGGCGGCTCCGGCTCCGCGCCCTCGTCGCCGTACTTCGAGCAGCCCGCCGCCACGGCGGCCAGCGCGCCCGCCGCCAGGGCCGTGCGCCGCGTGGGGCGCCCCTCGCCGCTCACGTGCTCACACCGAACGTACGGAAGAACCACAGCGCCGACGTCCACCACACCACCGTGAGCACCGCGAAGACCAGCCCGCCCACCACCGGGAGCAGCCAGCCGGGCAGCCGCTCCGAGCGGAGCAGCAGCATCTTGGCGCTGAACGCCCCGAAGAAGAAGCAGCCGAGGGCGGAGTGCCACAGGACGCGCGGCGTCGTCGTCTGATAGCCGAAGGCGTAGAGGCAGTGCACCGCGACCGGCACCGCCACCAGGAACGCCACCCGCCCCGACCACCGGTGCACCCCCGCCGACCAGGACGGCCCCGGCAGCTTGCCGTACACCATCAGGGCCGACACGACCTGGAGCACCGCGAAGCCGAGGGCCGTCGTCGCGAGCCAGGACTTCACGGCGCCCGTGCTGCTGAACCCCGCGAGGTTGAAGGCGGTGCCCTCCGGGTCGTGGACCTTGCCGTACGCCCCGAGGCCCACCGCGACCGCGGCGGCGACCAGGGCGGGCACCAGATAGCGGGCGGGGTGCGCGCGGGGCGGGCCGCCCGCGCCGGGCGGCACGGGGAAACCGCCCTGGGTGGGGGCGTTCGGGTCGACGCTCATGAGGGCTCCCTGGGGACGCGGGGTCGAGCGCGGGCGCGGGGGGCGGTCGGGGGTGCGGGCGGGGTCAGGGCACCACGGGGCGCGCGGTGAGGCGGCCGCCGTCGGCGAGGGCGACGACGCCGGTGTCCGGGTCGAGGCGGGGGGCCTTCGCGGGCTCGCCGTCGCGGGTGAGGATGCCGACCTGGCTGCCGTCGGCCTGGACGATCCAGCCGCCGTCGAGCTTCTCGCCGCGCACCTCGGTCGTGGCCCGGTACACCCCCGCGGGCCTGCGGGACTTCGGGGCGGTGAACGCCCAGGTCCGCTTGCGGATCTCGACGGTGCCGCGGACCTTGTCGCCGACGGTCCTGCCGTCCAGCTTCGCGCCGTGCTTGCCGGTCAGACGCATCGACCCGTCGTCCTCGACGTCGCCCTTGAGCCAGGACTCGGTGGCGCGGCCGTCGCAGAAGTACGCGACCGCCTCGCCGTCACGGAGCGTGATGGCGATCGAGGCCGAGTCGTCGTCGGTGCGGCCCGCGTACCGGGCGTCGGACGGGGGCCTCTTCGCGGGGGTGGCCGAGGGCGTGGGGGAGGCGGTGCGGGTGGGGCTCGGGCGGTCGCCCGGGGCGCTCGTGGTGGGTGACACGGTCGGTTCGGACGCGTCGGACGCATCGGGCGAGGTGTCCGAGTACGACGAACTGCCCGTCCCCGACGTCGCGTTGACCGACAGCATGAACAGGGCGAGCACCAGCCCCGCGAGCAGCGTGAACAAGGGTCCTGAGCGCTTCATACGTGCCCCCCGAGGCGCGTGGCCTGACCCTCCATGCAAGCCGACCCGCACCCCGGCGTCCAGAGGCGCACGGAGGCTGTGGGCCCGTGGTGCGGGTGGGGCTCGCGCCGGTTGCGCCAAGTGGCGGAGGGCGTCGCCGCGGGTGACATTGGCAGGGTCCGGGGCCCCTGCCCCCGCGGGCGGGGCCCGGCCACGAACCGAAAGGCAGTACGACCATGGCGGGTAACGATCTGGGCGGTCTTCTCGGCGGCCTCCTCGGCGGCCGGCAGGGCGGGGCCGCGGCCGGAGGCGGCGCCGACATCCTCGGCGCGCTGCTCGGCGCGTTGATGAGCAGGGGCGGCGGCAACAACCCGCTGGGCGGCCTCCTGGAGGGCCTGACCGAGGCCGGGCTCACCGACCAGACCCAGTCGTGGGTGGGCCCCGGCGAGAACCAGCCGGTGACCGGCGACCAGGTGCGCCAGGCGGTGCCCGACGACGCGCTCCGGCAGGCCGCCGAGCAGGCGGGCGTCTCGCCCGAGCAGGCCGCGGACCAGATCGCCCAGGTCCTGCCGGGGACCGTCGACAAGCTCACGCCGAACGGCCAGGTGCCGTCCGAGTCCCTGGAGGAGATCATCCGCAAGCAGGGGCTCTGAGCCGTCCACGGGTGCGCGGCGACCGTCTCGGCAGGCGGGCGCCGCGCACACGTGTCCGGGGCCCTGACTACCCTGGTCACGCAGACAGCGGGACAGCACGACGGATGTACGCGAGCGAGGAGCAGCACGGTGGCGGTACGAGCGGTGCGGGGCGCCGTCCAACTGGATCGGGACGCGGCCGACCACATGAGTGAGCAGGTCGGCGCGCTGCTCACCGCCGTCCTCGAGCGGAACGGCCTGACCGCCGACGACCTGATCTCCATCTGGTTCACGGCCACCCCCGACCTGCACAGCGACTTCCCGGCCGCCGCGGCCCGCGAGCTCGGCCTCGCCGACGTGCCGCTGATCTGCGCCCAGGAACTCGACATCGACGGGGCCATGCCGCGCGTCGTGCGGATCCTCGCCCACGTCGAGTCCGACCGGCCGAGGTCCGAGGTCGCGCACGTCTACCTCGGCGCGGCCGCCGCACTCCGCAAGGACATCGCCCAGTGAGAAGCGCCCTCGTCATCGGCACCGGCCTCATCGGCACCTCCGCCGCCCAGGCCCTGGCCCGCCGCGGCGTCACCGTCCACCTCGCCGACCACGACCCCGAGCAGGCACGCACCGCGGCCGCGCTCGGGGCGGGCACCAGCGAGCCGCCGGCCGGACCCGTCGACCTGTGCGTGGTCGCCGTGCCGCCCGCGCACGTCGCCGCCACCCTCGCCGAGGAGATGCGGCGCGGATCCGCGCGCGGCTACCTCGACGTGGCCAGCGTCAAGGGCGGCCCGCGCCGAGAGCTCGAGTCCCTCGGCCTCGACCTCTCGCCGTACATCGGCACGCACCCGATGTCGGGCCGGGAGCGCAGCGGGCCCCTCGCGGCCTCCGCCGACCTCTTCGAGGGGCGGCCGTGGGTCCTCACGCCGACGCGGGACACCGACACCGAGGTCCTGAACCTCGCTCTGGAGCTGGTCGCGCTCTGCCGGGCCGTGCCCGTCGTCATGGACGCCGACGCCCACGACCGGGCGGTCGCGCTCGTCTCGCACATGCCGCACCTCGTCGCCAGCATGGTCGCCGCCCGCCTGGAGAACGCGGAGGAGGCGGCGGTACGCCTCTGCGGCCAGGGCATCCGTGACGTCACCCGCATCGCGGCCTCCGACCCGCGGATGTGGATCGACATCCTGTCCGCGAACCCAGGGCCGGTGGCCGACCTGCTCGCGGAGCTCGCCACCGACCTCGACGAGGCGGTGACCGCGCTGCGCGGCCTGCAGTCCGCCGACGAGTCCAAGCGGCAGGACGGCGTCACCGGCGTCGAGGGCGTGCTGCGGCGCGGCAACGCGGGCCAGGCCCGCGTCCCCGGCAAGCACGGCTCCGCGCCCGCCGTGTACGAGATCGTGGCCGTCCTCATCGACGACCAGCCCGGCCAGCTCGCCCGGATCTTCGCCGACGCGGAGCGGGCCGGGGTCAACGTCGAGGACGTCCGCATCGAGCACGCCACCGGCCAGCAGGCAGGTCTCGTCCAGCTCATGGTCGAGCCGCAGGCGGCGCCGGGGCTCGCGGCGGGGCTGCGGGAGCGCGGCTGGTCGCTGCGGCAGTGAGCTGAGGCGGCAGCCGGGCAGGAGGAGCGGTGGGCGGCCTCGGCCCGGTGCCCGGAAGGGACGGCGGGCCGCCTTCGCCCGGCACCGGGAAAGGGCCCACTCCGGAGCCAGTAACCTTGTGCGGGGCGCCGAGCAGGCGGCCCACCCCGTCCCCCGCACCGAGAAAGGTGTCCGCTCCCCGTGGAATCCGTGGAACCCGCAGAGAACAAGGTCGCCGCAGGCCCGGCCCCCGTGATCGTCGCCATCGACGGGCCCTCCGGCACGGGGAAGTCCAGCACGTCCAAGGCCGTCGCGGCCCAGCTCGGCCTGAGCTACCTGGACACCGGCGCCCAGTACCGGGCGATCACGTGGTGGATGGTGGCGGGCGGCATCGACCTCACGGACCCGTCCGCGATCGCCGCCGCGGCCGGCAAGCCGGAGATCGTCTCGGGCACCGACCCGTCGGCCCCGACCATCACCGTCGACGGCACCGACGTCGCGGGCCCGATCCGCACCCCCGAGGTCACCTCCAAGGTGAGCGCGGTCAGCGCCGTCCCCGAGGTGCGCACCCGGATCACCGAGCTGCAGCGCTCGATCGCCGCCGCGGCCGAGCTCGGCATCGTGGTCGAGGGCCGGGACATCGGCACCACCGTGCTGCCCGACGCCGACCTCAAGATCTTCCTGACGGCGTCCCCGGAGGCCCGCGCCGCCCGCCGCTCCGGCGAGCTGAAGGGCGCCGACGTCGCCTCCACCCGCGAGGCCCTCATCAAGCGGGACGCCGCCGACTCCAGCCGCAAGACGTCCCCGCTGGCGAAGGCCGACGACGCCGTCGAGGTCGACACCACCGAGCTGACCCTGCAGCAGGTCATCGAGTGCGTCGTCACGCTCGTCGAGGAGAAGCGGGCCGGGAAGTGAGTCCGGCCGCATCGGCGCCCGGGGCGCCCGCCCCGCGCGTCACCCCCTCCGAGCGCGGCGCCGACGTCGGCCGCCGCATCGGCGTGGGCCTCATGTACGGCCTGTGGAAGCCCCGCGTCCTGGGCTCCTGGCGGGTCCCCGCGACCGGCCCGGTGATCCTCGCCGTGAACCACTCGCACAACGTCGACGGCCCCATGGTCATGGGCGTGGCGCCCCGGCCGACGCACTTCCTGATCAAGAAGGAAGCGTTCGTCGGGCCGCTCGGCCCGTTCCTGCGGGGCATCGGCCAGCTCCAGGTCGACCGGACCACGGCCGACCGCACGGCCATCACGGACGCGCTCGCCGTCCTCGACCAGGGCGGGGTCCTCGGGATCTTCCCCGAGGGCACCCGGGGCGACGGCGACTTCGCCTCGCTGCGCGCGGGCCTCGCGTACTTCGCGGTGCGCTCGGGGGCGCCGATCGTGCCCGTGGCCGTGCTCGGCAGCACGGAGCGGCGCGGCCGGCTGATAAAGCAGCTGCCGCCGCTGCGCAGCCGCGTCGACGTGGTCTTCGGGGACCCGTTCGACGCGGGTGACGGCAGTGGGCGGCGTACGCGCAAGGCGCTCGACGAGGCGACCGTGCGCATCCAGGGACAGCTCACCGCCCACCTGGAGAACGCCAGGCGCCTCACCGGGCGCTGAGTAAGACTTTCAGTAGTGGCCCGGCGCGCGCCGGACCACCGATCACCACGATGAACGACGAGGTACGGACTTCATGAACGACCAGATCCAGCCCGAGGGCGAGGGCTCGGCCGAGCACGCCGAGCACGACCACGGTGCGCTTGGCGACGCCGAGTATGCAGCGTTCATGGAGCTCGCCGCCGAAGAGGGCTTCGACATCGAGGACGTCGAGGGCGCCATCGAGGCGGCCGGGCACGGCCCGCTGCCGGTGCTCGCCGTCGTCGGCCGCCCCAATGTCGGCAAGTCGACGCTCGTGAACCGCATCATCGGCCGCCGCGAGGCCGTCGTCGAGGACAAGCCGGGCGTCACCCGCGACCGCGTCACCTATGAGGCCGAGTGGGCGGGCCGCCGCTTCAAGGTCGTCGACACCGGCGGCTGGGAGCAGGACGTCCTCGGCATCGACGCGTCCGTGGCCGCCCAGGCGGAGTACGCGATCGAGGCGGCCGACGCCGTCGTCTTCGTCGTGGACGCCACGGTCGGCGCGACGGACACCGACGAGGCCGTCGTGCGCCTGCTTCGCAAGGCGGGCAAGCCCGTCGTGCTGTGCGCCAACAAGGTCGACGGTCCCTCCGCCGAGGCGGACGCGGCGATGCTGTGGTCCCTCGGCCTCGGCGAGCCGCACCCGGTCTCCGCGCTGCACGGCCGCGGCACCGGCGACATGCTGGACGCCGTCCTCGAAGCGCTGCCGGAGGCGCCCGAGCAGAGCTTCGGCACCGCCATCGGCGGCCCGCGCCGCATCGCGCTCATCGGCCGCCCGAACGTCGGCAAGTCCTCGCTCCTGAACAAGGTCGCGAACGAGGAGCGCGTCGTCGTGAACGAGCTGGCGGGCACCACCCGCGACCCGGTCGACGAGCTGATCGAACTCGGCGGCGTGACCTGGAAGTTCGTCGACACCGCGGGCATCCGCAAGCGCGTGCACCTGCAGCAGGGCGCCGACTACTACGCCTCGCTGCGCACCGCGGCCGCCGTGGAGAAGGCCGAGGTCGCCGTCATCCTGATCGACGCCAGCGAGTCGATCAGCGTGCAGGACCAGCGCATCGTCACCATGGCGGTGGAGGCGGGCCGCGCCGTCGTCCTCGCGTACAACAAGTGGGACACCCTCGACGAGGAGCGCCGCTACTACCTGGAGCGGGAGATCGAGACGGAGCTCGCGCAGGTCGCCTGGGCGCCGCGGGTGAACGTCTCGGCGCGCACCGGCCGGCACATGGAGAAGCTGGTCCCGGCGATCGAGACGGCCCTGGCGGGCTGGGAGACGCGCGTGCCGACGGGGCGTCTGAACGCCTTCCTCGGTGAGCTGATCGCCGCCCACCCGCACCCGGTCCGCGGCGGCAAGCAGCCGCGCATCCTGTTCGGCACGCAGGCGGGCACGAAGCCGCCGCGGTTCGTGCTGTTCGCGTCGGGCTTCATCGAGCACGGCTACCGCCGCTTCGTGGAGCGCAGGCTCCGCGAGGAGTTCGGCTTCGAGGGCACCCCGATCCACATCTCGGTGCGGGTGCGCGAGAAGCGCGGCCAGAAGACCCAGAAGAAGAAGTAGCAGCCGCCCCCTGGGCGCGCGCACGCGACGATGCCCGGCCTTCCACGGGGAAGGCCGGGCATCGGCTTGTGGGGGCGGGGCTCCCGGCCGGTGGGGTCAGCGCTCGCGGCGCGGGCCCGGCGGCAGCGCGGCCGGGAAGAGCTGGCCGTAGCCGGTGTGGTCGGCCTGGCTCGGCTGGCCGTAGCGGGCGACGTGGAAGGGGCTGTGGCGGGGGTCGTGCCTCGGGTCGTAGCGCGGGTCGTGCCGGGCCGGGTGGCGCTGCTCGTACCGCGGGTCGTGCCGCATGCCGCCGTGCTGGGCGCCGTAGGGCGCGGTGCCGAACGCGTTGAACCTCAGCTCCTCCTCGCCGGTCCTGTCGCCGGGCAGGGCGCGGAACGCCCTCATGTACTCCGAGTACAGCGCGTCGTAGATCGGCGTGGCCGAGTGGGCGCCCGGGACGTCCTGCGCCGTGCGCATGGACGGGATGGGGCTCTGGTACGGCCGGTGGGGTGAGGGATCGTATGCGTGCACGTCTGGGCCAACGACCCCGGGGCCGGACGGATGCGGGGGAAAGCGCCCCATTCGCCTGGTAGGCGGCAGTGGCCGCGGGGCTGCCGTCCGCGCGCCGGGCCCCCGGCGCGCGGACGGCCGGTGGGCCAGGCTCACGTACCGGCCAACGGCATGCCGCACGCGACCAGTTGACCGCGGCCCGCGGCCCGGTCCAGGGCGTCGCGCAGCAGGTCCTCGCGGGGCTGGCGGCCGATGGCACCGGCGGGCGCGGCGAACAGCAGCACCGACTGCAGCTTGTTGGCCGCGGCCCGCCAGCCCTCGGTGACCTGGAGCGGCTGGTGCGCCTGCCACCAGGCGACCTGCGGGCCGCCCGCGGTGCCGGGCTGGAGGATGGCGTGCAGCTGGCCCACGGCGAGCAGCACCGACCAGCCGTGCAGCGTCGGCGGCACCCCGTCCAGGGACGTCACCGGCATGAAGCCCTGCTCGATCAGGAGCGGCAGGAAGTCGTCGCCGCCCCCGGGCGCGGCACCGGGGCGGGCGATCGGCCCGGTCGGCTCCACGACGAGCGCGGGCCGCAGCTCGCCCTCGATGAGGACGAGGCCGCTGGTGACGCCGAGCACGGCCTGCTCGGGGCGGCCGCCGAGGGCCACCGCGGAGTCGGGGGCGACACCGGCGTCGGCGGCCTCCCCGGTGATCGAGCGGACGGCGCCCTGGAGCTGCTCCTCGGCCACCTCGACGATCTGGGACGGCAGGCAGGAGGCGTGGGCGAAGGCGAGCACGGCGGTCTCGTCGCCGACGAACAGGACGGTGCTGGTGCGCTCGCGGTCCGAGTCGCCGGGGGTGCGACAGGAGGTGCAGTCGTAGGCGCCCGGGGCGTTCTGCCCGGCGAGCAGGCGGTCGGCTTCTTCATCGCCGATCTCGGCGCGTACCTCGTCGCTGAGGTCGAGCATGCGCGGCACGGGTGGCTCCTCGGAATCGATGCGTGGGGTGTCCGGGTGGTGCCCGGCTCATGAAGGAGACAACGGGCGATCAGTGGTGCAAGTCACGCGCGGGGGCGAACGGAATTGAACTGTCCTGAGCGGAGCGTGAGTTGATGGGCGGAATCAGTCACTCCATGTCAACGCCTGCTGAGGGCAAGGAAGTTGGAGCGGTGAAGTGAGTCACAGATCGATTCGGACGTGGGGTGGTATATCCCGAAATCAGGCAATTAAGCAGGTGTCCGGAACTCGACGATACTCCCGGTAACAGTCGACTGGCCTGGAATGACGAGGATCCGGTTGATGGCGGGGCGAGAGCGCTCCTAGATTCCACCGCCGTGTGCAGTGAGCACCGCTCGGGTACGACCGCCGATCGCACCGGCCGGACTTCCGGCGCCACGGTGCGGCAGGGCGCCGCGCAGCCTCATCGACCGCCACGGATCCGGACGGGTCCCGGCGGCGGGACGGCGGCGCGCCGTCCGGCCGGCGGGCGGGGCTCGGCGGGATCCCGGCGTCGGATACGCGCGGGGCCCTGCGGAGCCCGGGGGAGCCCGGGTCCTTGGAGAGGGAAATTCATGTCCGTTCGTCCCCAGTACATTCGCAGGACGGCAGTGCTCGGCGGGGCCGCGCTCCTCGCGCCCCTCGCACTGCTCGCCGCGAGCGGCCAGGCCGCCGCGGACAGCGGAGTGTGGGACCGGATCGCCCGCTGCGAGAGCGGCGGGAACTGGCAGATCAACACAGGCAACGGCTACTCCGGAGGGCTCCAGTTCTCCGCCGGGACCTGGCGGGCGTACGGCGGCACGGCGTACGCGCCGACGGCCGCGCAGGCGTCCAAGGCACAGCAGATAGCCGTCGCGGCCAAGGTCCAGCGCGCCCAGGGCTGGGGGGCCTGGCCGTCCTGCTCGGCACGCGCCGGTGCCCACGGCTCCGCCCCCGGCGGGTCCGCGCCCGCCGCCCCGAAGCCCGCGGCGCCCAGGTCCACCGCGCCGAAGGCGGCACCGGAGCAGCCCGCTCCGACGTATCGCGCCCCCGCGCGCAGCGACCGGGGCACCGCGTACCGCGCGCCCGGCGGCTCGGGCAACTACACCGTGCGGTCCGGCGACACGCTCAGCCGCATCGCGGCGGCGCACGGCACCAGTTGGCAGCGGATCTTCGCGGCCAACCAGGGGGTCATCGGCGGCGATCCGAACGTGATCGTGCCCGGGCAGCGGCTCGTGGTCTGACGCGAGGCCGCTCTGCGGTTCTGTGGCTGAGCTGCTCTGACAGCTCGACAGCTCTGACGCCGCGACCGGGCCCGACCGGTCGCGGCGTCGGCGGCATCAGCGGCTCCCGCCTCGCGTCGACGCGGGACGGGAGCGCCCCGTCGTCCGACCGGGTGGGCCCGCAGGGACGGCGGCGCGGCGAGCCCCGTACCGGACCGATGATCTGCTTAGCGTGACCCGATGCACCCGCTGTCGAACACACGTCTTCGGTCCCGGTCCGTGACTCTGCTCGCCACGGCGGCCCTCTCGCTCCTGGCGCCGTCGGCCGCCGCGTCGCCCACGCCGCCGCGGCCGGGCGCCGAGGCCGCCGGGTACGCCCACGAGTGCTCCCGCGCCGCGGGGCCCTGGACCTGCCTCGCCCACTGCGAGTCCAGCGGCCGCTGGAACGCCAACACGGGGAACAACTACTACGGCGGCCTGCAGTTCTACCAGCCCACCTGGGTGGAGCACGGCGGCCTCGCCTACGCGCCGCGCGCCGACCTCGCCACCCGCGAGCAGCAGATCAGGATCGCCCAGAAGGTGCTGCGCAACCAGGGCTGGAAGGCCTGGCCGGTCTGCTCCAAGAAGGTCAAGGCGGCGGGGCTCGACGGGTACGCGCTGCTGCCGGTGCGGATCACGCACGTGGTCGAGCGCGGTGAGACGCTGAGCTCCATCGCCCGGCGCCACCACCTCAAGGGCGGCTGGAAGTCCCTCTACAAGGCCAACCGCAAGACGGTCGGCCCGAGCCCGGACCGGCTCACCCCCGGAACCGTGCTGGTCGTCCCGGACAAGTAGCGAGGAGGCGGCCTCACCCCGCCGCCCCGGGGTGATCCGCCGGCACCTCCGCGGCCTCCCCGGCGAACACGACCTCCCCGCGGCGCAGTTCGTACACCACCACCGCCCGGCCCGCGCGCCCGCGCAGACCGGGCGGCAGGCGCTGCTCGGCGACGACCACGCCCGCGTCCAGGTCCCTGAGGAGGCCGTACGTGCGGGACGCGACGGCCGGGGACATGCCCTGGGTGGGCTCGTCGACGAGGAGCGCGCGGGCACCCTCTCCGGCCGCGAGCAGGGCGCGGGACACGGCCAGCATGCGCTGCTCGCCGCCGGAGAGGGTGCCCGCGCGGCGGGCGAGCAGGGGGCGCAGCTCCGGGTACGCGGCCAGGGCGGCGGTGCGGTCGCCGCGGGCGTGCGCAAGGTCCAGGTTCTCGGCGACGGTGAGCGAGCCGAAGACGGCCTGCCGGTCCGGCACGAAGCACAGGCCGCGGCGGGCGCGTTCGTGGGCGGGCAGCCGGGTGATGTCCGCGCCGTCCCGGACGACGGCGCCCCCGGACAGCGGGACGGTCCCGGCGAGGGCGCGCAGGGCGGTCGTACGGCCGGAGCCGTTGCGGCCGAGGAGGACCGTCAGACCGGGGGAAGGGGCGACGAGGCTCACGCCGTGCAGGGCTTCCAGGGGGCCGTAGCGCACGCGGGCCGCGCGGAGTTCCAGGGCGTGGCTCATGGCGGGCCGCCTTCGGGGGCGGGGCGCTGGTCGAGCACCTGGTCCGCGGGGCCGGAGGCGACGACGCGGCCAGCCGTGAGCACGTACACGCGGTCGGCGAGGCCCGCCACCAGGTCCAGGTCGTGCTCGACCACCAGCAGGGCGGTGCCGTCGGCGGCGAGCGCCCGCAGGATCCGTGCCAGGGCGGCCACTTCGGCGGTGTCCAGGCCCGCGGCGGGCTCGTCCAGGAGCAGCACGTGCGGGTCGCCCGCGAGGGCGCGGGCCAGTTCGACGCGGCGCAGGGTGCCGGTGGGCAGCCCCTCGGCGGGCCGGTCCCGCACGGAGTCCAGCCCGAAGAGGCGCAGCGCCCGGTCGGCCGCGGCCGGGTCGCGCACCCGCCCCCGCTCGGCCCCCACCCGCACGTTCTCGGCGACCGTCAGCGTCGGAAACACGGCGAGCTGCTGAAACGTACGCGCCACCCCGATCCGCGTCCGCGCGTGCGCCGGCATCCGCGTGATGTCCCGCCCCCCGAACACGACCCGACCCCGATCCGGCCGCAGCGCCCCCGCCAGACAGTGGAACAGGCTGCTCTTGCCCGCCCCGTTGGGCCCGACGAGCGCGGTCACGGCGGCGGGCGGCACGGTGAGGGAGACGTCGTGGAGGGCGGTGAATCCGTCGTACGAGAGGTACAGGCCGTGGGCCTCCAGGGGGGTGGGGTGGAGGTGGCCGGGGCCTGGCTCCTGGGGCGGGGAGGGGGCAGGCGAGGGAGAGAGGGGAGCGGGGGAACCGGGGGCGTCGGGCGGGTCGGTGTCCGGCGACTGTTGAGGCTTGGCGCTGTCTTCGCGGGGTGCGGTGGGGATGTCGGGGTGGTGATGGGTGGTGTCGTGGCTGTACGGGGCGCGGGTGTTCGGGGTGCCCGCCTCGGGTGGTGGCGGGCCGGGGGCATCGTGGCGGGGGTGGTCGTGGCCGTTCGGGGGCGGGCTGCCGTTGGTGCCGCTGGGGGGTGGGGGTGCCTTCGGGGGGCGGGCGGTTGCTGGGGAGTCCGTGTCGTCGCCGGGGGCGGCGGTCGCCGGGGAGGCTGCGTCGTCCCCGGGAGGAGCGGTTGCTCGGGAGCGCGCGTCGTCGCTGGATGCGGCCGTGTGCCCGAGCGATGTGGGCCGGGGTGACATGGGGTGCCGAGACCCCGCGGGGTCGGCCTTCGGACGGGGTGGGGACCCGGGACCGGGCGGTGGGCCCAGCAGGGCCGTGCGGACCGTGTGGCCGAGGGGGGTGAGGCGGGGGTGGCGGTGGAGGTGGTGGGTCGCTGCGCGCAGGGCCTCGTAGGGGCCGCCGGGGAAGCGGCCGATCAGGACGGCGAGGACGCCGATGACGGCCGCCGCGACCCCGCCGCGCGCGCCCGCGTCGAGGCCCACCAGGAGCGCCGCCGCGAGCAGCGCGCCCAGCAGGCTGTCCGCACCGAGGACGACCACGGCCGCGAACCACAGCAGGCCCCGCACGGGGTCGTACGCGGCGGGGTCGAAGGCCTGGAAGCCCATGCCGAGCATGCCGCCGCCGAGCGCCGCGAGCGCCGCGCCCGTCACGAACGCGCCGAGCTTCAGCGTCCGCACGGGCACCCCGGCCGCCGCCGCCCCCGCCTCGTGGTCCCGCATCGCCGCGAGCGCCCGCCCCGTGCGCCCACGCCGCAGCGCGGCCACCGCGAGCAGCGCGCCCCCGAGCAGGGCGAGTTCGAGGAGGTAGTACGAGCGGTCGCCGTCGAAGCCGGCGGGGCGGCCGAGGGTGAGGCCCGACGTGGCATACGGCTGCGCGAACACGAAGCGGCTGACGCCGACGCCGACCGCGAACGTGGCGAGGGCGAGCGCCAGGCCGTGGCGGCTGATCGCGGGCCACCCCGTGAGCAGTCCGAGCGGCGCGACCAGCAGCACCGCCACGGCGAGCGCGGCCGGCGTCGGCAGCTCCGGCAGGCCGGGGAAGCGGCCCGCCGCGAGCAGCGCGGTGAACAGGGCGCCCAGGCCCGCGTACGCCGCCTGCCCCAGCGAGATCTGCCCGCCCCGGCCCGTGACGACCACCAGGGACAGCAGGATCACGCCGAGCGCGGGCACCTGCACCGACGTGGTGAGGTCCGAGCCCGCGAAGCCGAGGGGCAGGAAGAACAGGACGACGGCCACTATCCACGCGCCGGGCGGCGTGGGGACGCGGGCCGTGGCGGTGCGCGGCAGGGCGTCCCCGGTGCCGATGCCCGGCAGCACGAGCGCGGCGATCAGGAGCGCCACCACGAACAGGTTCGCGCCGACCGCCTGGAGCAGCGGCTCGCCCCAGCCGGACGGGTGCAGGCGGGTCAGCTGGCTCTGGGCCACGCCGATGCCGAGCGCCACGACGACCGCCACCGGCAGGTTCCGCATCCGGGCGGCCACGGCGACGGCCACGACCTCCATGACGAGCAGCGGCATGCCGTACGGGTCGAGACGGACGTAGGGCGCGAGCAGCACGCCGGTGAGGCCCGCCGTGAACGAGCCGAACGCCCAGCCCGCCGCCGCGACCCGGTCCGCGTCGATCCCGGCGAGGACCGCGAGCCGCCGGTCGTCGACCACGGCGCGCAGCTCACCGCCGAAGCGGGTGAAGCGCGTGACGCCCCACACGGCGAGCGCGAGGACCACGGCCGCCGCCAACTGCCCCCAGGGGTCCGCCGACACGAGCGTCGGCACGTCCGCGCGTGCGCCCTGCCCCCAGATCAGCGCCGCCCCGCCGACCAGGAGCACGAAGACCCCGATCGACGCGACCAGGGTCTGCGCCGGGTCGCCGCCGAGCACGGCGAGCGGCCGGAAGACGACGCGTTCGAGGACCAGGCCGATCGCGGGCGCCACCACGAGGAGGGTGACCGCCGCGGCGAGCCAGAGCGGCCAGTCCCACTCGACGGTGAGGTGGCGCAGCAGATACGCGCACACCATCGCGATGGCGCCGTGCGCGAAGTTGAGCACGCCCGTCGCGCGGTGGGTGACGATCAGGCCGATGCCGGTGAGGGCGGCGGCGCTGCCGACGGAGAGCCCGGCCAGCGTGAGGTCGTAGCTCAGCGAGGCCACCGGGTCAGGCCTTCGCGCGAGCCGCGTCCGTCGGGGGCGCGCAGATCGGGCAGGGGTCCGTCGCGCCGGAGGCGAGGACGCCCGCGTCCGGTGTCACCGCGTCCGGCTTCCCCGCCACCAGCGGGCAGTCCGCGCGGTGCAGCAGCCCCCCGCCGGGCACGAGCAGGAGGTCGTCGCTGGTCGCGACGGGCACAGCAGCCCGCTCGGCGCGCGCGCCCGCGGGATCCTGCCCCTCCACGGCCACGAGCAGCCCGTACAGCTCCTCGACCCGCGCCGCCGCGAGCGCCCCGCGGCCGTGCGCGAGGAGCACGGCGCCCGCCACGATCAGCGCGGCGCCCGGCACCGTGCACGAGGCGATGTAGGGCAGCTGGCGCTCGGCGAAGCGCTCACCGGAGATGCCGTACCAGCCGATCACGCAGAGCACCGCCCCGGTCGCGAGCGCCGCGAACGCCGCCCACAGCATCGGGTGCACCGCGCGCAGCCGGGCCGCGCGGGAGGCGGCCGAGGACGCCGTGGGAGATCGCCGATCCGTTCGTGCCGCCCGCATCGAGGCCCCCTGGGAGACGTCGTAAGTCAGACAGGTCTGTTACTGACAGGTCTGTTCATGTCGGCCAATGGCTTGCACTATGCCTTCTGGAAGCTGACCCTGAAAGCACCGGGTGCTCTTCGCCCGGACCGACACCCGGTGGTGAGCCAGATGGTTCTCGGGACAAGCCCCAGGCGGGGGAGCGATCTTCGGCGGGGAAGGGTGCGGAGCGCGGCGCTGGCGGCAGCCGCGGTCCTGCTGATCGTTCCGGCCGCCGCGGCCTGCGGTGACGACAGCGGTGGCGGCGACGACAAGGCGCCGCCGAAGCCCTCGGTGGAGAAGTCGGAGAAGCCGGAGAGTACCCCCGAGGAGTCGCCGTCGTCCGGCGCGCCGTCCGACGCCAACAAGCCCGCCGACCCGGCGGCGGCCGAGAAACAGGTGCGGGCGAACTTCGAGAAGTTCTTCGACCCGGCCACGTCCCTGCGGGACAAGGAGGCCGTCCTGGAGAACGGCCCGAAGATGCGCGCGGTCCTCCAGGGCTTCAGCGGGGACGAGCGCGGCAAGCAGGTCGGCGCGAAGGTCGGCAAGGTCGAGTTCACCTCGGCGACGGAGGCCGACGTGACGTACGCCCTGACGCTGAAGGGTGCCACCGCGCTGCCCACCGCCAGCGGGACGGCCGTGAACCAGGACGACACCTGGAAGGTGTCGGTGAAGACGCTGTGCGCCCTGGTGAAGCTGAGCGGCAACGCGTCGCCCGGCCCCGGCTGCTGAGGCCTTGAGCAGCCGTCGGGCGCGGACGGCCGGGGCGCCGGGCCCGCACGCCCGGCGCCGCCGGCGCTCCGGCGTCCTCGCCGTGCTCGCGACCGCCGCGCTCCTGGCCAGTGCGGCCTGCGGCAGCCGCCTCCCGGAGAGCGACTTCGAGGAGCGCCCGCCCGCGCCGCGCGGCACCCAGGACGGGCCGCCGCTGCGGGTCGGCATCATCGCCAGTGCCACCAGCCCGGTCGGCGGCTCCGCCTTCACCGGCCCGCGCGACGGCGCCGCGGCCTACTTCGAGCGCCTCAACGACCGCGGTGGCGTGGGCGGCAGGAAGGTCGAGGTGCACACCTGCGACGACGGCGGCAGCGGCGTCGGCAACAACGAGTGCGTGCACAAGCTGCTCGACGAGAAGAAGGTCGTCGCCCTCGTCGCCACCGCCTCCCTCGACTACGCGGGCGCCCCGCGCGTGTCGAAGGCGGGCGTGCCCGACATCGGCGGCCAGCCCATCGGCTCCGCCTACGACACCTACCCGCACCTGTACGGCATCTACGGCAGCCTCGCCCCGCGCACCGGCAAGCCGGGCTGGGACGGCAAGCTGTACGGCGGCACCGAGGTCTACCGCTACTTCAAGCGCGAACAGGGCGCCCGCACCGCCGCCGTCGTCTCCTACAACCAGGCCGCGTCGGCCGCGTACGCCCGCCTGGTGAAGCGCGGCCTGGCGGCCGAGGGCTACGACGTCGTCACCGAACAGGTCGACTTCGCGCTGCCCAACTTCCGCGCCGTCGCAGCCGACCTCAAGGACCGGGGCGTCGACCTCGTCTTCGACGCGCTGGACACCCACGGCAACGCGCAGCTGTGCGAGGCGATGGACGACGTCGGCGCCGACCTCACCGCGAAGGTGACCAACGTCCAGAACTGGTCGTCCTCGGCGGCCGAGGACTACAAGGACGCGCCGCGCTGCCGCAACGCCCTGTGGGCCACCGGCGCGAGCCGCAACCACGAGGACACCGGCCATCCGGCGGTGCGCGCGTTCCGCGACGCCACGAAGGGGGCGAAGACGCACTCCCAGTGGCAGCTGGAGGGCTGGGCCGCCGCGATGTGGTTCACGGACGCGGCGCAGTCCTGCCTGGCGTCCGCGGGCGACGTCACGCGCGCCTGCGTCGACCGCTTCATGAGCCGCGGCGAGCCCTACGACGCGGACGGCCTGCTGCTTCCCGTGACGTACGAACGGCGGTCCGAGCCGCCGAAGAAGCGCGAGACCTGCGTGTCCGTGGCCCGCTGGCAGGACGATGAGGGCTGGGTCACACAAGGCGACATGAACCGCACCTGCTTCGACGTACCACAGCTCTCCTACCAGCCCTGATGGGTGTACCAGTCACGGAGTTCCCGCTTCCGGCTCACGTTCAGGTGTCCGTTCCAGAACAAGACGGATTTTCGACCCAACCCTTGGCCTGAGATTCCCGTCTAACCCCTCGGTAGGCGGACGAGACGGACTGTCCGCAGGGAAGCGCGGAATACGGGGACGTATGCATATCTCTTTCCTGATTCACAACGCGTACGGGATCGGAGGGACGATCCGGACGACGTACAACTTGGCGAACACGCTCGCCGAGCACCATGACGTCGACATCGTGTCGGTGCTGCGCCACCGCGACGAGCCGGTCTTCACCCCCGACGCGCGGATCAGGCTGAGCCACCTCGTCGACATCAGGAAGAACAGCCCCGGGTACGAGGGCGACACCGAGGCCTACCGGACCCCGGCCAAGGTCTTCCCGAGCGCCGAGGGCCGCTACGCCCAGTACAGCGCCCTCACCGACGAGCGCATCGCGGCCCACCTGTCCGCCCTGGAGTCCGACGTCGTCATCGGCACCCGGCCCGGCCTGAACGTGCACATCGCACGGCAGACCCGGCGCGGCGTGCTGCGCGTCGGCCAGGAGCACCTCACCCTCGACAGCCACCCCAAGGAACTGCGCCTCCAACTGCGCAGCGTGTACCCGCGCCTGGACGTCCTGACCACGACGACCGAGGCCGACGCGCACGCCTACCGCCAGCGGATGCGACTGCCCGGCGTGCATGTGCAGGCGGTGCCGAACCCGGTGCCCGCGCCCGGCATCGAGCCCGCCGACGGCTCCCACAAGTGGGTCGTCGCGGCCGGCAGGCTCGCCCCCGTCAAGCGGTACGACCTGCTGATCCGCGCCTTCGACAAGGTGCGCCGCGAGCGCCCCGACTGGCGCCTTCGCATCTACGGCGGGGGCAAGCAGAAGGACAAGCTCCGCAAGCTGATCGACGACCTCGGCCTGTACAACCACGTGTTCCTCATGGGCCCGGCGCACCCCATCGAGCCGGAGTGGGCCAAGGGCTCCATCGCGGCCGTCACCTCCAGCCTGGAGTCGTTCGGCATGACCATCGTGGAGGCCATGCGCTGCGGGCTCCCGGTGGTCGCCACGGACTGCCCGCACGGTCCCGGCGAGATCATCGACAACGGCGTCGACGGCCGCCTCGTCGAGGTCGGCAACGCCGACGCGATCGCGGGCGGACTGCTCGAACTCATCAACGACGACGCGCTGCGGCAGCGCATGGCGGGCGCCGCGCTCGAGGACTCCGAGCGCTTCGACCCGGCCCGCATAGCCGAGCGCTACGAGGACATGTTCCACGGCATGCTCACGCGGGGCGGCTCGCTGGGCGGCCGGATGCGCGGCTCGATGCACCGCGCGAGAGGGGCCCTGCTCGGCGGCGCGTACGCCGTGCGGGACGCCCGCCGGACGGTACCGACGAAGGGGCGCTTGGCATGACGGCCGTGTTCACACGGGGCACGCTGGACGGCTCGGAGGAGACCACGACGGGTGAGCCGCAGCCGCTCGCGCCGCGTGCCGACTGCATCGCGGACTCCGCGGGCGGGCTGACCTTCGACGTCACCGACCCCGGTGAGGCGGGCGCCGCCCATCTGCTGCTGCGCCTGCGCGAGTCGGACCCGCCCGTCGAGGTGCGCCTGCCGCTCGCTCCCGCGGCCGACGGCAGCCTGCGCGCCGCGCTGCCCAGCAGCGTCGAGCTGGCCGAGGGCCGCTGGAACGCGTACGCGCAGGTCGAGGGCGGCGAGCCGCGCCGCCTCGTGCCGGGCGTGAACGACCTGCGCTCGCTGGTCGACCGCGCCCCCAGCGGCAGCCGCGGCCATGTCGCGGTCCGGATCCCGTACGCCACCAAGCAGGGCAACCTGTCGGTGCGCGCCTGGCTGCGCGCCCCGCACACCGAGGTCGGCGAGCTGTGCATCGACGGCACAGGCCTGACCGGGCACGGCAGGGTCTACGGCACCGCGCTGACCGGCGCCGCCCGCATCGAGGCCGTCCTGCGCGGCGACGTCTCCCGGGTCCTGCACGCCGAGGTGACCCCCGCGGGCACCGCGGACTTCGGCTTCGCCCTGCCCTACGCCGAACTCGCCGACGCCGAGGGCGTCTGGGACCTGTGGCTCCACCCGGCGGGCGACGAAGGACCGCGCATCCGCCTGGCCCGCCTCCTGGACGACGTGGCCGACAAGAAGCCGATCTTCACCTACCCGGCGACCCGCGTGGACTGCGTGGGCGGCCAGGTGGAGGTGGGCCCGTACTACACGAACGACAACGATCTGGCGGTACGGGTGACGGCGGCGGTCGGCGCCTGATGCGTCGGGGCCCGGTTCAGCCGGGCCCCGGACCGGGGTGCTCGGTCTGGTCGTCCGGCGCCCGCAGCGCCCCGAACTCGGGATGGTGCAGATCGAACGCCGGGGACTCCGAGCGGATCCGGGGCAGCGTGACGAAGTTGTGCCGCGGCGGCGGGCAGGAGGTCGCCCACTCCAGGGAGCGGCCGAACCCCCAGGGGTCGTCGACCTCGACCTTCTCGCCGTACTTGGCGGTCTTCCAGAGGTTGTAGAGGAACGGCAGCGTGGACAGGCCGAGCAGGAAGGCGCCGATGGACGACACGGTGTTGAGCACCGTGAAGCCGTCGGCCGCCAGATAGTCCGCGTACCGCCGCGGCATGCCCTCCGCGCCCAGCCAGTGCTGTACGAGGAACGTCGTGTGGAAGCCCACGAACAGCGTCCAGAAGTGGATCTTCCCGAGGCGTTCGTCGAGCATCTTGCCGGTGAGTTTCGGCCACCAGAAGTAGAAGCCCGCGAAGGTCGCGAACGCGACGGTGCCGAAGACGACGTAGTGGAAGTGGGCCACGACGAAGTACGAGTCGGTGACGTGGAAGTCCAGCGGCGGCGAGGCCAGGATGACGCCTGTCAGGCCGCCGAACAGGAACGACACCAGGAAGCCGACGGACCACAGCATCGGCGTCTCGAACGACAGGGACCCCTTGAGCATCGTCCCCGTCCAGTTGAAGAACTTGACCCCGGTCGGCACCGCGATCAGGAACGACATGAACGAGAAGAACGGGAGCAGCACCGCGCCCGTCGCGAACATGTGGTGCGCCCACACGACCACCGAGAGCCCGGTGATGGCCATCGTCGCGCCGACCAGCGGGACGTAGCCGAACACCGGCTTCCTGCTGAACACCGGGATGATCTCCGTGATGATGCCGAAGAACGGCAGCGCGATGATGTAGACCTCCGGATGCCCGAAGAACCAGAAGAGGTGCTGCCACAGCAGCGCACCCCCGAACTGGGCGTCGAAGACGACCGAGTGGAAGCGCCGGTCGGCCTCCAGGACGAGCAGGGCGGCCGCGAGCACCGGGAACGCGAGCAGCACCAGGATCGACGTGAAGAGGACGTTCCAGGTGAAGATGGGCATCCGGAACATCGTCATCCCGGGCGCGCGCATCCCGATGATGGTGGTCAGGAAGTTCACCGCGCCGAGGATCGTGCCGAAGCCGGACAGCGCGAGCCCCATGATCCACAGGTCGGCGCCGATGCCGGGGGACCGCTCCAGGCTGTTCAGGGGCGCGTACGCGAACCAGCCGAAGGCCGCGGGTCCGCCCGGCACGAGGAGCGAGCCGAGCACCATCAGGCCGCCGAAGAGGAACAGCCAGTACGAGAGCATGTTCAGGCGCGGGAAGGCCACGTCCGGCGAGCCGATCTGCAGCGGCATGATCTCGTTGGCGAAGCCCGCGAACGTCGGCGTCGCGAAGAGCAGCAGCATGATCGTGCCGTGCATGGTGAACATCTGGTTGAACTCTTCGTTGGACATCAGCTGCAGGCCGGGGCGGGCGAGTTCGGCCCGCATCATCAGGGCCATCAGACCCGCGATCAGGAAGAACGCGAACGACGTGATCAGGTAGAGGTGCCCGATCTTTTTGTGGTCGGTGGTGGTCAGCCAGTCGACGACGATCCGCCCCGGCGTCCGCTCCCGCGCCGGCCCCGCCTGCGCCCGCACCGTCTGCGTCCCCATCGCTTGCCCCTTCGCTGTCGCGTCCCGGGCTTGCTCGAAGCACACGACATGATGTCGCCGCGCCCCCGGATCCGACAGAGGGCGTCCCGCCTTCCGGCCGCGGACGGCCCTCGCCGCGCCGGCGCGCCTACCGCGTTCCGGCGACGGACGCACTCCGGGAGCCGTCTGTACCGGATCCCTGGAACCGTGAATTCCTCATGCCTCGTCACCTCACCGGAAGCTCCCGGTAATCGGAAATGCGGAGGATCGGTAGAGGATTTCCGGAGGCATTGCCAGGCGTCGGGGAGGATCTTCCGACAGTGTTCCGAGAGGTTTTCCGGCGATCTCTTCACGGGCTCCTGAGCGACCCGGAGTTCAGGCCGAATTCGGCCTTCGAGAGCAACGAACCGCTCGTACGTGTGACGAAGTACGGGCGAAACGCGCGTCGTGATCCTGTGACAGAAGCGTGACCAGAGGGGCACCGGTGACGCATGGTGCACGCCTGCCGGACTTCCCCGCGGCGCACCGGCCGCCTACCGTGACGGGCATGGCACCCATACCGACACCCGCCGCCGAGCCCCAGGACAGCCCGGACTCCTACGTCGGCCTCGCCGCCGAGGACGCCGAGCGCCGGGCCCGCGCCCGCGGCTGGTCCACCGTCAGGTCGCTGCCGCCGGGCGCGTTCATCACCATGGAGTACCTCGCGGGGCGGCTGAACTTCGAGGTCGCGGACGGCGCGGTGACGCGCTGCTGGAAGGGCTGAGCCGCCGCCCCGGACCCGACGCCCCCGAACACGACGGCCCCGACGCCGCCCAGGACGCCCCTGGGCGGGACGGACGAAGGCCCCGGACGCCTGTGCGGTGTCCGGGGCCTTCGTCGTGCGGGATCCAGCTGTGCGTACCGTTTCCCGCGGTCGGTGGGGCGCTCAGCCGCCCGCGAGGGGCCTCGCCGAGGTGCCGCGCACCCGCTCGGGGTGCGGCGGGCGGCGGGGGCCCTGCGGGGTGACCGGCGTGCGCTCGCAGCGGGCGGTGTGCGGGCCCGGGGCGAGGTAGGCGGGGGTGCGGGGGCGGCGGTCGCGACGGGCTCGCGGGCGGGCTGCTCGTCGCCGGGGGCGCCGGGGGCGCCCGAGGTGCGCTGCGGGACCAGGGCCGGGGTGGGCACCGGGGTCGTGGCGGGGCGGCCGCCGCGGCGCGCCCAGGCGTCCCTGATGCCGAGGATCCAGGCCTCGACGCGGGTGATGAGCGGCTCCACCCAGGGCAGCGCGAGCAGGATCAGCAGGCCGGCGGCCCAGCCGAGCAGGACGTCGCTGAGCCAGTGCGTGCCCAGGTAGACGGTGGTGAGGCCGACGCTGAGGGAGACCACGGCGGAGAGCGCCGACAGATAGCGGCGGGTGCGCGGGGTGGAGGCGAGATAGGCCAGGATTCCCCAGGTCACGACGGCGTTGGCGGTGTGGCCCGAAGGAAATATATCGCCGCCCTGCCACATCTCGTTCGAGCCGATGACGGTGGCGTAGTGCGGGCCGAGGCGGCCCATGCCGATCTTGGCGGCGCCCACCGTGGCGTTGAGCAGGAGCAGCGCGGCGCCGAACATCAGCAGCGGGCGCAGCGTGTGCTGCCGCCAGGAGCGCCAGCCCAGCCAGGCCGCGACCATCACGGCGGTCGGGCCGCGCTGGCCGAGGACGACCCAGTAGTCGAGGAAGCCGTGGATCTCGGGCCACTGCTGGTAGGGCCGGAAGAACATGACCTGCCAGTCGAACCGCACGAGCCAGGACGTGGCCACGACGGCGACGACGATGGCCGCGTAGAAGGCCAGCGTCGCGCTGAAGAGCACGACCCGGTGCGGGCTCATCCGCGGCTCATCGAGGTGGGCCGGTCGTTCCGGCTCACGGTCTAGCCGGGCGAAGAGCCGGTCCAGACGGGTCAGGTTTCGTTCGGTACGCACCCAATCGACGTTACAGCGAGTGAGTGCCCTACTAGGTCGAATCAGAGCGTTTGTGATGACGATGTGATGTGGCATTGATCTCAGGCTCCGGTTTATTCCGGCCGGAATGCCTATTCAATGATGCCTGCTTTACCCAATCCGTTGATCATTACGCTCGCGGTTTTAGGCGCCTTATGAATTCGTTCACCGGGACCTGGCGCGGAATTCTCCGTCCGATCACCGGATGCTCACCGCCCGTGTCCGGGAACGATCTTGAGCGGGCGATCTTGGCGGGAAGCGGAGGGCGCCGACGGGCCGGGGACGGGCTCACGGCGGCCCCGAGCCGTGCAGCCAGAAGGCCCCGTACACCGCGCTGACCAGGGCCACCGAGCCCACGACCAGGGCCACCCTGCTCGTGCGCAGCCGCGCGAGCGCCACCGCGAGCGGCAGCAGGATCGGGAAGGCGGGCATCAGCAGGCGCGGTTTGGAGCCGAAGTAGCCGGACGCGCACAGCGCGAGCACGACGACGACCCCGCAGTAGACGAGCAGGGCGGGCGGCTGGTGCTGCCGCACCCCCTTCACGTACAGCCAGACCAGACCAGCGACGCCGACGATCAGGCCGATCCCCGCGAGCGCCCCCGCCGGGGACGTGAACTTCTCGCCGATGAAGCGCGCGAAGGCGTAGCCCCCGTCGAAGCCGTTGCCCCACTGCTTCTGGACGTCGAGGTAGCCGAACAGGCCGTCGCCCGTGCGGTGCCCCACCCACAGGACGTAGCCCGCCGCGCCGAGCGGCGCGAGCAGTACGCCGAGCAGCATTCGCCAGTCCCGCCCGGCCACCAGTGGCCGCTCACCGGCCCGCTTCCTGCGGTACGCCGCCAGGGCCGCCGTCGCCCACACCGCGGCGACCACCGCCGCCCCCACCGGGCGGGTGAGCCCGGCCAGCGAGGCGAGCAGGCCCGCCGTCACCCAGCGCCCGGTCAGGACCGCGTACAGCGACCAGGCCGCGAGCGCCGTGAACAGCGACTCGCTGTACGCCATCGACTGCACGATGCCGACCGGCAGCACCGCCCACAGCGCCACCGCGCACACCCCGGCCCGGCGGCCGTACACATGTTCCGCGACCGCGAAGATCCCGCCCGCCGCGCACAGCGAGGCGAGCGCGCTCACCACCAGGCCCGCGTCCGCGTACGACAGGCCGAACGCCGACCCGGCCCGCTCCAGCCAGGGCAGCAGCGGGAAGAACGCCAGGTTCGAGTGGACGCTGCCGTCCGGCAGTCGCACCTCCCAGCCGTAACCGAAGTCGGCGACACGGGTGTACCAGAGCGAGTCCCAGCGGGCGGAGAGCAAGGTGTGCGGACTCTTGCCCGCCGCGGCACCCCACACGGCGAGCACCGCGAGCCCCAGCGCGCGCACCCCGGCGTACACAAAGAGCGCGGGCGCCGCCCGGCGCAGCGCGGCGGCGGTCCGGTGCCCCGTGGCGGGGCGCTGATCAAGATCGGTCACGGGCTCGATTATCGGCTCCCCGCCCGCATGCTCGTGACGGCACGAGGGCAGCCGAACATCACCGGCACGGGCGAACGTGGCGCACACCACACCCCCGCGCGGCAACCATGAGAGGTCCGCCACGCGAGCCGGCCGGGGACTCGCGTACGCTGACGGCCACTCGCCGTTCACAGCCGCCACAGCCGGACGACCGGATCCCGTAGGGTCCCGCCGGCCCCCCACTGGCCGCACTCGCGAGGAATCACTGGGAGGTACGCACATGTCCGGGACGACCACGGCCGCCGCTCCATCCGGCCGTCGGCCCCCCGGCGCGGGCGCCAACCGCTGGGTCGTGCTCGTCGTCCTCTGCGTCAGCCTGCTGCTCGTCGCCGTCGACGCCACCGTCCTGCACGTCGCCGTGCCCGCCGTCACCGAGGACCTCAAGCCCGGCGCGATCGAGCTCCTGTGGATCGTCGACATCTATCCGCTGGTCTGCGCCTCGCTCCTGATCCTCTTCGGCACCCTCGGCGACCGCGTCGGCCGCCGCCGCGTGCTGCTCCTCGGCTACGGCCTCTTCGGCGTGGCCTCCGCGATCGCCGCGCTCGCCGACACCCCGAACGTCCTCATCGCGGCCCGCGCGCTGCTCGGCGTCGGCGGCGCGATGATCATGCCCGCGACGCTCTCGATCCTGCGCCAGGTCTTCCCCGACCGGCGCGAGCGCGCCCTCGCGATCGGCATCTGGAGCGCCGTCGCCGCCGTCGGCGCCGCCTGCGGCCCGCTGCTCGGCGGCTTCCTCCTCGAACACTTCTGGTGGGGATCGGTCTTCCTCATCAACATCCCGCTGATGCTCGTCAGCCTGCCCGTCGGACGCTGGCTCCTGCCCGAGTCGACCGGCGCCCGCAACGGACCCTGGGACGTCGTCGGCGCCCTCATGGCCGCCGGTGGCCTCTTCGGCCTCGTGCTCGGCGTCAAGCGGCTCGGCAGCGGGGAGTCGCCGTTCGGCGCCACCACGCTGCTCGCGCTCCTCGTCGGCGGCGGGCTCCTCGTCTCCTTCGTCCGCCGGCAGCGGCGCCGGACGTATCCGCTCGTCGACCTCGCCATGTTCACGCGGCCCGCGTTCAGTACGTCCGTGGGGTGCATCGTCCTCGCGATGCTCGCCCTCGTCGGGCTCGAGCTCATCGCCGCGCAGTACCTCCAGCTCGTCCTCGGCCTCTCCCCCCTGGAGACCGGGCTCCGGCTGCTTCCCCTCACCATCGCCGCCATGGCCGCGGGGCTCGCCGGGTCCCGGATGCTCCAGCGCTTCGGGCCCCGCGCCATGGTCGCCTCCGGCTTCGCGCTCACCGCACTCGCCGTCGCCGCCCTCACCGCCATGGGCACCGACGACAACGCCCCGCTGCTCCTCACCGGCTTCGTCCTGCTCGGCTTCGGCCTGGAGACCACGCTCTTCGGCGCCTACGAATCCATGCTCAGCGAGGCCCCGCAGACCCAGGCCGGCGGGGCCGCGGCCATCGGTGAGACCTCCTACCAGCTCGGTGCGGGGATCGGCATCGCGCTCCTCGGCAGCGTCATGAACGCCGCGTACGCGCCCGGGCTCTCCTCCGTGCGGGGGGTGCCCGCCGCCGACAGTGCCGCCGCCGGGCATTCCCTCGGGGAGGCCTATGACGTGGCCGATCGGCTCGGTGGGGCGCAGGGCGAGGCGCTGCGGGTGGCCGCCCGGGACTCCTTCATGCACGGGCTCCATGTGACTCTGCTCGTCAGCGCGGGGTTGCTCCTTCTCGGGGCCCTCGCAGCCTTGCGGCTGCCTCGGGGGATGGAGTGCGGGGGCCCTGCCGGGGAGGCGGAGGCGGGGATACCTGTTCCCCGCGAGGGTGCGGGGGTCGCGGCGAAGTCGCTGCGCTGACGCCTGCCCGCCCGAGCCTGCACCGGCCTCCCCGACAGCCCGGCACCCTCGGCCCCTCGTGGCTCACCCCCGTATCGGCGCTCCGCGCCTCGTCCTCAAGCGCCGGACAGGCTTTCTCCCACCCACCCGCCCAAACTTGCACCGGCCTGCCCGAAAGCCCGGCACCCTCAGCCCCGGACGGGCTTTTCCCACCCGCCCGCCCCGGGGAAGTCGTTTTCAGCCCGTCCGGCGTTTGAGGACGAGGCGCGGAGCGCCGATAGCGGGGGAGGGCTGTCCCACCCGCACGGGACGACCGCCTACGGGGTCCAGGGGCGCAGCCCCGGTTTCGGGAAAAGGGTGGGACTGGGGCGCCCCCGCGAGGCCCAGGCCCGCTCTGGACGTGAAGGATGCCGCACCGTAGCGTCGACCCGAGTCGGATGTGACTACCAGTGCTAGTTAAGAAGCCCGCCGGAGGCCACCCCATGTCGCCCGCAAGCAGCAGCAACACCACACCGCCCCCCTTCGACCCGGCCGACCCCCTGGGTCTCGACGACCTGCTGGACGCGGAGGACCTGGCGGTGCGCGACACCGTCAGGTCGTGGGCGGCGGACCGCGTGCTGCCGCACATCGCGGAGTGGTACGAGAGCGGCGAGCTGCCGGGGATCAGGGAGCTGGCCCGGGAGCTGGGGTCGATCGGGGCGCTGGGGATGTCGCTGACGGGCTACGGCTGCGCGGGCGCGAGCGCCGTGCAGTACGGCCTCGCCTGCCTGGAGCTGGAGGCGGCGGACTCGGGGATCAGGTCGCTGGTGTCCGTGCAGGGCTCCCTCGCGATGTACGCGATCTGGAAGTTCGGCTCCGAGGAGCAGAAGGAGCGCTGGCTGCCGGGCATGGCGGCGGGCGAGACCATCGGCTGCTTCGGCCTCACCGAGCCCGACCACGGCTCGGACCCGGCGGCCATGCGGACGTACGCGAAGCGGGACGGGACGGACTGGGTCCTGACCGGGCGCAAGATGTGGATCACGAACGGATCGGTCGCGGGCGTCGCCGTGGTCTGGGCGCAGACGGACGACGGGATCAGGGGCTTCGCCGTCCCCACGGACACTCCGGGCTTCACCGCACCGGAGATCAGGCACAAGTGGTCGCTGCGCGCCAGCGTCACCAGCGAGCTGGTCCTGGACGAGGTGCGGCTCCCGGCGGACGCGGTGCTGCCCGGCGTCACCGGCCTGAAGGGCCCGCTCAGCTGTCTGTCGCACGCGCGCTACGGCATCGTCTGGGGCGCGATGGGAGCGGCCCGCGCCTGTTTCGAGGCGGCCGTGGACTACTCGAGGACCCGGGAGCAGTTCGGCAGGCCGATCGGCGGCTTCCAGCTCACCCAGGCCAAGCTCGCCGACATGGCGGTCGAGCTGCACAAGGGCATCCTGCTCGCGCACCACCTCGGGCGCCGCATGGACGCCGGGCGGCTGCGGCCCGAGCAGGTCAGCTTCGGCAAGCTCAACAACGTACGAGAGGCGATCGAGATCTGCCGCACGTCGCGCACGATCCTCGGCGCCAACGGCATCTCGCTCGAGTACCCCGTGATGCGGCACGCCACGAACCTCGAGTCGGTGCTCACCTACGAGGGCACCGTCGAGATGCACCAGCTGGTCCTCGGCAAGGCGCTCACCGGGCTCGACGCCTTCCGCTGAGCGCGCGGTGCGCGCGGCGGCGGGGCACGGGCACGGCGAGCGGCCTTGCCTCAGCTCTGGTTGAAGAAGCCGTCGGTCCGCTGGGCCGTGGCCTCGCCGCTGACGATCTCCGTGTCGGCGGGGGTCAGCAGGAAGACCCGGTGCGCGACCCGGTCGATGGAGCCGCGCAGGCCGAAGATGAGCCCGGCCGCGAAGTCGACGACACGCTTGGCGTCGCCGGGCTCCATCGACGTGAGGTTCACGATGACGGGCACGCCGTCCCGGAACATCTCACCGATGGCGCGGGCGTCGCGGAAGCTGTCCGGCGTGACCGTGCCGATCCTGTGGCCCTTGTCCTCGGCCACGTCCGACGCGACCTTGACCCGCGGGTCCGTGACCCAGGCCTCGGCCGCCTCGGGGCCGTCGGCCCCGTCGTCTTCGTATCCGTCGTAGTAACGCTCGTCGTTGTTGTCGTCGACGAGGCCAAGCCAGGCACTCGCCTTGCGCACCGATCCCATGGACGCCTCCTCTCGCAGCGGTCTGCTTGCGTTCCGCACCCCTATGGTCGTCCATGATGCGGATGGTGCGCCAAGGGGATAGTCGCCGCGCGGGGTTTTCGTGACGGTACTGGCACACAGTCAATACGGCGACGCGCGGGATTCTTCAAGGGTCTTGCCGTGTACGGCTGCTGACAGTGAGTGAAATATGATTCTTCGCGGCGTATGGGTGACGCGCGGTGCGTACGGGTGAACGGCAGGTGCGCGGACGGGTCGATACGATGCCGGAGTTCGCGTGTCCAGCGGATCCATCGGACTCATCGGGCTCACGGGGGAGTCGCCTTGTTCGGAATCGTCAGGCCGTGCAGCCACCGTCTCGGGGAGGGGCTGAAGACCCAGTGGATGGCGCATCTGTGCGGGCTCTGCCTCGCGCTGCGCGGTGACCACGGGCAGTTCGCGCGCGTCGTGACCAACTACGACGGGCTCATCATCTCGGTTCTGACGGAGGCTCAGGCCGAGCGGGCCTCCGGTCGGCGGCGCACCGCGGGCCCCTGTCCGCTGCGCGGCATGCGCACCGCGTCCGTCGCCCGGGGCGAGGGCGCCCGGCTCGCCGCGGCCGTCTCGCTCGTGCTGGCGTCCGCGAAGGTCCGCGACCACGTCGTCGACGGTGACGGCCTGTTGGCGCGCAGGCCGGTGGCCGCCGCGGCCCGGCGCGTCGCCGGCAAGTGGGGCCGCGAGGGCGCGAGCACCGGCGCCGACGTGGGCTTCGACACGGCGGTCCTGCTCGACGCCGTCGAACGGCAGGAGGGCATCGAGGCCTTGGCGGGCCCCGGCACCTCCCTGCTCACGGTCACCGAGCCGACCGAGACCGCGACCGCCGCCGCCTTCGCGCACACCGCCGTCCTCGCCGGACGCCCGGGCAACGCGGAGCCGCTGGCCGAGGCAGGACGCCTCTTCGGCAGGCTCGCGCACCTCCTGGACGCCGTCGAGGACCGGGTGGCGGACGCCGAGGCGGGCGCCTGGAACCCGATCACGGCCCTCGGCACCTCCCGCGCCGAGGCCCGGCGGCTCGCCGACGACGCGCTGCACGGCATCAGGCTCGCCCTCGCCGAGGTGCGCTTCACCGACGCCAAGCTCGCCCACTTCCTGCTCGTGCACGAACTGGAGCGCTCGGTGGCCCGGGCGTTCGGCACCACCTCGTGCGGGCACGCGCCGCACGAGGTGAGCGGGGCGCCCGGGCACGAGGTGACGGCCTACGACGGGTCCTACGGCTCGGGGTCGTACGGGTCCGGCGGTTCGGGTTCCTACGGGGACGGGTCGAACCACGGGGCCGGGAACCACCGGGGCGACTCGTACGGCGGCGGGGACTACGGGAGCGGCAACTACGGAGGCGGCAACTACGGCGGGAGCGGCGACTGGTCCGGCGGCGAGCCGCCGAAGCCGCGGCGCGGGTTCTGGGCCGGGTGCGCCGTCGCGATCGGGCTGTGCTGCACCTGCCAGCTGTGCTGCGCCAAGGAGTACGAGGGCCCGTGGTCCCGCAAGAAGCGCGAGGGCGCCTGCCGGGACTGCGACTGCGATTGCTGTGACTGCTGCTCGTGCTGTGACTGAGACGGGGACCGCCCGGGGGCCCGGCGGGCCTCCCGGGCGGGTGGCCCGTGCGGCCACCCGCCGGTGACGTACCGTCACGTGCGGGCGCCTGCACGTGACGTACCGTCAGTCCTTGATCTCCGGCGGTGAGATCCGGGACTCGTCGATCGCCGACGCCCGCGTGCCCCACTTCTTCAGGATGCGGTCGTACGTCCCGTCCTCGATGAGCCGGTTGACCGCCGCCTGGAACGCGGGCGCCAGCTTCGTGCCCTTCTTGAAGGCGAAGCCCACGTCCAGGCGGTGGAACTCGCCCAGGAACTTCAGGCCCTCCTGCTGCCGCACCGCGTACCGCAGGCCGTTGATCGTCGACATCACCACGTCGCTGCGCCCCTGCTGGAGCGAGGGCCAGATCGCGCCGGGCTCGGTGTAGGTCTTCACGCTGTACGGCTTCTTGCCCGCGTCGGCGCAGACGTGCTTGTTGTCCTCCAGGGTCACCTCGAAGGTGGTGCCCGCGCCGGTCGCGACGTTCAGGCCGCACAGCTGGGCGAAGTCGGTGATCTTCTTCAGCTTGCTGTCCTCGCGGACGGCGAAGCCCTGGCCGTCGTTGATGTACGTGACGAAGTCGATGGTCCTGCGGCGTTCGTCGGTGACGCCGAAGTTGCCCGTCCCGAGGTCGTACTTGCCGCTGTCCAGGGCCGGCAGGATCGCCTCGAAGCTCGCGGTCTCGCGTTTCAGGCGCAGGCCGAGGACCTTGGCGACGGCGTTCGCGAAGTCGATGTCCTGGCCCACGACGGTCCTGCCGTCCGGCAGATAGGCCGAGCCCGGCGGGGTGCCGCCGACGCTGGTGGCGATCCTGAGGGTGCCGCGGTCGCGCACGTCCGCCGGGAGCAGCCGGGCCGCCTTGTCGTTCTTGGCGACGGACGACACCACGTCCGTCGTCGGGAGCTTGCCGCTCCTGCCCGCGGGGGCGGCGCCGCCCGCGGTCGTGGAGTCGCCGGAGCCGCACGCCGTGAGCGTCAGGGTGGCGGCGGTGAGCAGGGCGAAGGCCGTGGTGAGGCGGCGGGAGGGCAGGGGTGTGCGCATGACGTGGTGGTCTCCGGCTCCGGTGCGGTGTGGCGCGGCGCGTGGGTGAGGTGAGGTGAAGTGAGGCAGGGCGTGACGCGGTGCGTGTGATGACGTACGGGTCGTGCGAGGGGAGGGGCGCGTGGAGGTACGCGTGTGAAGGCGAAGCAACGGCGCGAAAGCGCGCGGGAGTTCGGAGAAAGCCGAGACAGCTGTCCGCATGGTGGAACGCGCGGGGCGATGGGCCGGGCGCGCGGGCGGGGCAGGTCGGCTCAGAAGTGCATCAACAAGACGCGGACCACACGCGACCGAAGTCGATGTGGGAGCGCCTGACCAGCCACTGCTGTGGATGCATGAGCACAAGTGGAACAGGCATCCGTTTCTGCGTCAACTGACCTGAGACGTACGGCTCATATTCTGGACAGCGTTCCGTGCCGCTCCTGGACAGCCTTGACAGCAGACGCGAAGCGCCCCGTAGTCTCAGGAGGCGGACCCTTGCTGAGGGGCTCGGTCCGTGTCCGGCCGCGCCGATGCGCGACCCATGTGAAGGCGGCACTCGTCCTGTCGTCCTGCTCGTCCTGACGAAAGCCTTCGCATGTCATCCGACACCCTCGCCAAAGTCGACGTCCGCCCGCCGGACCCGCCCACGGACGACCCCGCCGACCTGCCCGTCGTGGCGCGGCCCCGCGTCGGCCAGTGGATCGCCGCCGCCGTCGTCCTGATCGCCCTCGCGCTCGTCGCCCAGTCCGTCGCCCGCAACGACGCCTTCCAGTGGGACGTCGTCGGCGACTACTTCACCTCCGCGTCCGTGCTGCGCGGACTCTGGCTCACGCTGTGGTTGACCGGGGTGGTGATGGCGCTCGGCTTCGCGCTCGGCACCCTGCTCGCCCTGGGTCGCCTTTCCTCCAACCCCGTTCTGAGATCCGTCAGTTGGGGCTACGTCTGGCTCTTCAGGTCCATGCCGATCCTGGTGCAGCTGCTGTTCTGGTTCAACATCGGCGCCCTCTATCCGACGCTGTTCGGCGTCAAGACCGTGGACCTGCTCGGGCCCGTCACCATCGCCGTGATCGGGCTCACGCTGCACGAGGCCGCGTACGCCGCCGAGGTCGTGCGGGGCGGCATCCTCTCCGTGGACCGGGGGCAGGTGGAGGCCGCGCAGTCGCTCGGGCTCGGGCGGTGGCGGCGGCTGAGGCGCGTCGTCCTTCCGCAGGCCATGCGCTCCATCGTGCCCCCGGCCGGGAACATGCTGATCGGCACCCTCAAGGGCACCTCGATCGTCAGCGTCATCGCCGTCCAGGACCTGCTCTACTCCGTCCAGCTGGTCTACCACCGCACCTACCAGGTCATCCCGCTCCTGCTCGTCGCCACCCTCTGGTACGTCGTCGTGACCTCGCTGCTCAGCGTCGGCCAGTACTACGTGGAGCGGTACTACGCGCGCGGCTCGGAGCGGACCCGATGAACCCCGCCCTCGTCATCGTCGGCGCGGGTCCCCGCGCCACCGGCATCATCGAGCGCGTCGCCGCGAACGCGCCCGAGCTGTACGCGAGTTCGCGCCTCGACATCCACCTCGTCGACCCCTACCCGCCGGGCCCGGGACGGATCTGGCGCGCGGAGCAGTCCCCGCTGCTGTGGATGAACTCGCACGCCGAGGACGTCACGATGTTCACCGACGACACGGTCGAGACGGCCGGGCCCGTGCTCCCCGGACCCGCCCTGCACGAGTGGGCGGGCACCGACGGACAGGCCTTCGCCGACCGCCGCACCCAGGGCGCCTATCTGCGCTGGGTGTACGAGAAAGCGGTGGCCGCCCTGCCGTCCGGCATCACCGTCCACCACCACGCCCGCCGCGCCCTGCGCCTGACAGGACCACCGGACGGCCGCCAGGAGGTGTGGCTCGAAGGCGCCGAACACCCCCTGCCCGCCGACCTGGTGATCCTCGCCCAGGGCCACCTCGACGCCGACCTCGACCACGAACAGCAGCGCCTGTCCCGCTACGCCCGCCGCCACGGCCTGGTCCACCTGCCGCCCGACTTCACCGCTGACACCGACCTGAGCGCCCTGCGGGCGGGCGAGCCCGTCCTGGTCCGGGGCTTCGGCCTGGCCTTCATCGACCTGATGGTGCTCCTGACCGAGGGGCGCGGCGGCCGCTACGAGGGCGACACCTACGTGCCGTCGGGGCGCGAGCCCGTCCTGTACGTCGGGTCGCGTCGCGGCGTGCCCTACCACGCCAAGCTCGGCTACACCTGGGACGACGGCGAACGGCCGCCGCTGCCGCGCTACTTGGGCCCGGACCAGATCGACGAACTCCTCGCGCGGCCCGACGGCCACGACTTCGCCCGCGACGTGTGGCCGCTGATCGAGAAGGAACTGGGCTTCGCCCACTACCACCGCCTGTTCGCCGCCCACGCCGAACGCACCGCCATGGCCTGGCCGGACTTCGACGAGAAGTACGCGGTCTGCCCGCCAGGCAGCCCCGAGCTGGCCGCCCTCGTCTCCGCCGCCGTGCCCGACCCGGCCGACCGCCTGGACCTGCGCGCCATCGACCACCCCCTGGACGGTGTCCGCCACCCCTCGTACGACGGACTCCAGGACGGCATCAGGGCCTACATCACCGCCGACCTCACCCGCCGCCACGACCCCGCGCACAGCCCCGACCTGGCCGTCTTCCTCGGACTGCTCTCCGTGTACGGGCAGTTGGTGCGGCTCGGCGACATCGGGCCGTGGTGGCACGGCTACTTCAGCTATCTCGCCTCGGGGCCGCCCGGGCCGAGGCTGCGGCAACTGCTCGCGCTCTCGCGGGCCGGGGTGGTGCGGTTCCTCGGCGCCGGGATGACGGTGGCCGCGAGCGGGGGAGTGTTCCGGGCGCGCGGCGCGACCGTGCCCGGGGCCGCGGTGGAGGCCCGCGCCCTGGTCGAGGCGCGGCTGCCGCAGCCGACGCTCGCCCGCACCCGCGACCCGCTGCTGCGCGCCCTGCACGCGGAGGGCGTCGCTGAGACCCCCGACGGACTCCTCGCCGTCGACCCCGCCGACGGCCGCGTCCGCGACCGCTCCGGCACCCCGCACCCGCGCCGCTTCGCGCTCGGCCCGCACACCGACGCCCGGGGCGCGGGCGCCTTCACCCGGCCCCGCACCAACAGCCCCTCGTTCCGGCAGAACGACGCCACCGCGCGCGCCGTCCTCACCTTCCTCGCGGACCCGGCGCGATGAGCGGCCCGGTGCCGCCCCGCGTACCCGACCGCACCTGTCCGTCCTGCCGCCGGCCCCCTTCCGGCCGGCACCCGTCGAGAGAGGTTCGCTCCTCATGACCGCATCCGCCGCGTGCCGCGGCCCCCTGCACCTCGCCGCCGCCATCGACCAGCCCGGCGCCTACGCCGCCGCCCCGCACACCGAGCTCGCGCTGCTCGCCGAGCGCGGCGCCCTCGACTTCGTCACGCTCGGGGACTCCTTCGCCCGGCACGGGCCCGACGCGCTCGCCGTGCTCTCCCGGATCGCCCCGGCCACCGGACGCGTCGGCCTGGTGCCGACCGTGACGACCACGCACACCGAGCCCTTCCATGTGCAGGCCGCCGTGGCCACCCTCGACTGGGTGAGCCACGGCCGGGCCGGCTGGGCCGTCGACGTGTCGGCCACCGAGGCCGAGGCGCGGCTCTTCGGTCGGCGGCGGGCCGCGCCCGCCGACGCGCTGTGGCGGGAGGCCGGTGAAGTCGCCGACGTGGCACGGCGGTTGTGGGACAGCTGGGAGGACGACGCCGAGATCCGGGACGTGGCGACCGGACGCTTCATCGACCGGGACAAGCTGCACTACGTCGACTTCGACGGCGGCACCTTCTCCGTGCGCGGCCCCTCGATCGTGCCGCGGCCGCCGCAGGGGAACCCGGTGGTCGTCGTCGACGCGACCGAGGGCCACGCCCGCGAGACGGCCGCACGGCACGCCGACGTCGCCCTGGTGCGGGCCGCGAGCCCCGAGCAGGCGGGCGCCGCCCGCGCCGCGCTGCACCGCCGCGCCGCCGAACTCGGCCGTCCACCAGGGCAGTTGCGGGTGCTCGCCGCGCTGGTCGTCGACCTCGGCAGCGGCGAGCACGCGGCGCAGCCCGGACACGGCGGCGGCCCGCTGCCCACCCCCGAGGGCCCGCTGTACCGCGGCGGCCCCGTCGACCTCGCCGACCTCATCGCCGCCTGGCACGACGCGGGCGCCGTGGACGGCTTCCACCTCACCCCCGTCGAGCCACGGCGCGACCTGGAGCGGCTTGTCAACGGCACCGTGTCGCTGCTCCAGCACCGCGGTGTGTTCCGCACGTTCTACCCGGGCGCGACGCTCCGGGAGCACCTGGGCCTGGCCCGGCCCGCCAACCGCTACGCCGCACTCGCGGGGGACCCGTCATGACTGCTCGTACGACACCGAAACAGATCCACCTCGCCGCCCACTTCCCCGGCGTCAACAACACCACCGTGTGGACTGACCCCCGGTCCCGCTCCCAGATCGAGTTCTCCTCCTTCGAGCATCTGGCGCGCACCGCCGAACGCGGGCTCTTCGACTTCTTCTTCCTGGCGGAGGGGCTGCGGCTGCGCGAGCACAAGGGGCGCGTGCACGACCTGGACGTGGTCGGGCGGCCCGAGTCCCTCACCGTCCTCAGCGCCCTCGCAGCCGTCACCGAACACCTCGGCCTCGCCGCCACCGTCAACGCCACCTTCAACGAGCCCTACGAACTGGCCCGGCGCCTCGCCTCCCTGGACCACCTGAGCGGCGGCCGCGCCGCCTGGAACGTGGTCACCTCGTCCGACGCCTTCACCGGCGAGAACTTCCGCCGCGGCGGGTTCCTCGACCGCGCCGACCGGTACACCCGCGCCGCCGAGTTCGTCGCCACCGCGCGCGAGCTGTGGGACTCCTGGACCCCCGACGGGGCCGACGGGTCCGTCGGCGAGCCGCGGCCGTTCGCGCACCGCGGCCGGCACTTCGACATCGCCGGGGAGTTCGGCCTGCCCCGCCCGCCGCAGGGCCACCCCGTCGTGATCCAGGCCGGGGACTCGCCCGAGGGCCGGGAGTTCGCCGCGTCCGGCGCCGACGTCGTCTTCACCCGGCACGGCACCCTGGAGGCGGGCCGTGCCTTCTACGCCGACGTGAAGGGACGGCTCGCGGCGTACGGGCGCGCCCCGGACGACCTGAAGATCATGCCCGGCGTCACCTTCGTCCTCGGGGACACCGCCGCCGAGGCCCAGGAGCGCGCCACCGAGATCCGCCGCCAACAGGTGTCGCCGCAGAACGCCCTGCTCGCCGCGGAACAGGTGTGGGGCGTCGACCTGTCCGCGTACGACCCCGAAGGACCGCTGCCCGACATCGACCCGGACCCGGATTCGACGCTCGTGCAGGGCCGGGTGAAGGTCGGCGACCCCTCTGCGATCGCCGAGCAGTGGCGGGCCCTGTCCCGTGCCAAGGGCCTGTCCCTGCACCAGACCGTCATCGAGACGACGTCCCGGCAGTCCTTCATCGGCACGCCCGCCGCCGTCGCCGAGCAGCTGGAGGAGTTCGTCAGGACCGACGCCGCCGACGGCTTCATCCTCGTCCCGCACCTGACGCCGGGCGGGCTCGACGAGTTCGTCGAACGGGTGGTGCCGCTGCTCCAGGAGCGCGGCGCGTACCGCACGGAATACCGGGGCGCGACCCTGCGCTCACACCTCGGGCTGCCCGAGCCCGTATGGAAGGGTTGATCACCATGAGCACGACCGAAGACACGCTGCGGGACTTCAAGGAGTGGCACGAGCTGCGCACGGCCACGGTCTCCGCGCCGTACGGCCCCCTCGCCCTCACCGGCACGCACTGGCTCGCCGACCACCCCGGCGGGACGCTGCCGGGACTGCCCGGGCACTGGTCGGACGGCGGCGACGCACTCGTCCTGACGGCGGCGGCCGACGACGGCATCGCCCTGGACGGACGGCCCTTCACCGGCACGGCCCGCCTCGCGCCCGACTCCGGTGCCGTCACCGCCTCCCGGCTCGGCCTGGGGGAGCGGCGCCTTGTGGTGCTGCGCCGCGAAGGGCTCTGGGCGGTGCGGGACTTCGACCCGGACGCGGCCGCGCGGGGCGCCTTCATCGGCATCGACGTCAGCACGTACGACCCGGGCTTCGCGGTCGAGGGGCGCTTCACGCCGTACGAGCGGGACCGGACCGTGCGGGTCGGGAACGCGGACGGGGTGGAGCGGGGGCTCGGGCTCGGCGGCGAACTCGCCTTCACGCTGGCAGGGAAGGAGCACACGCTGCAGGTGAGCGTGGAAGGGGACGGCTCGCTGTGGGCGGTGTTCGCGGACGGGACCAGCGGGGTCTCCAGCTACCGCTTCCGGTTCCTGCGGCCCGCCGCGCCCGACGAACAGGGCCGTACGCACGTCGACTTCAACCGGTCGCTGCTGCCGCCGTGCGCGTTCGCCGACCACTTCATCTGCCCCTTCCCGCCCCCCGGCAACACCCTCACCGCCGAGATCGCCGCCGGAGAACGGAACCTTTCCTCCCGCCGGTACGTCTGACAGGACGCCGATGACCCAGAGCCCCGGTGGTGGCACGGACGCGCCGCTGCCGGGGCCGGTCGTCGTGTATCGGCCGCCCCGGCCGAAAGGCACCCCTTGTGCGGTGTCACGGCGGCCCCAATACTCCCGAGCAGCGCTTGTCAGGGACACGGTGTAACCGGAATCCACCGGTCCTTCGACCGCGCCTCACGGGCCCCCAACCCACATGGGCCCCCTGACTTCCCTCGGGAGGAACCAGCAGTGAGGATCAAGCGCACCACCCCCCGCAGCGGTATAGCGAGACACTCCCGCACGGTCGCCATCGCGACCGGGCTCGTGGCCGCGGCCGCACTCGCCGTTCCCGCCGCCAGCGCCGACGAGGCCCGCACCTACAGCGCATCCGACCTGACGGCCGCCAGTGACGCCGTCCTGGAAGCGGACGTCGCGGGCACCGCGTGGAACGTGGACCCCAAGACCAAGCAGGTCGTGGTCACCGCCGACAGCACCGTTTCCAAGGCCGAGATCGCCAAGCTGAAGCAGGCGGCGGGCGACAAGGCCGGCGCCCTGAAGATCGAGCGGACGCCCGGCAAGTTCCAGAAGTACATCTCCGGCGGCGACGCCACGTACGCCTCCAGCTGGCGCTGCTCGCTCGGCTTCAACGTCCGCAGCGGCTCCACGTACTACTTCCTGACCGCCGGGCACTGCACGGACGGCGCGGGCACCTGGTGGGCCAACTCGGCGAAGACCACCGTGCTCGGCACCACGCACGGCTCCAGCTTCCCGACGAACGACTACGGCATCGTCAGGTACACGAACAACTCCATCACCAAGTCCGGCACCGTGGGCAGCCAGGACATCACCCGCGCCGCGGACCCGACCGTCAACCAGAGCGTGACGCGTCGCGGCTCCACCACCGGCACCCACTCCGGCCGCGTCACGGGCCTGAACGCCACGGTGAACTACGGCAACGGCGACATCGTGTACGGCATGATCAGGACGACCGTCTGCGCCGAGCCCGGCGACAGCGGCGGCCCGCTCTACGCCGGTTCCACGGCGCTCGGCCTGACCTCCGGCGGCAGCGGCAACTGCTCCTCCGGCGGTACGACGTTCTTCCAGCCGGTCACCGAGGCCCTGCGCGCGTACAACGTGAGCGTGTACTGACGCCCACCTCCCTACCCCGCACGGTCAGCGGCCTTCGAGCCCCCGCCCCACTCCTGGGCGGGGGCTCTCCGCTGTCCCCGCGCCGTCCGCGCACGGCCACCGAACGTCGAGAACCGGACAGGACTAGTCCTCACCCGCTGCCGACCACCGCTCGCACGCGGTGTTTGCAGCGGGAACCGACGTGGTGAGACCACGGACGGTCAACAGGTCCCGGCCGCACGGCCGTTGTCGGGCGCGCGTCCTGAAGTAGACCTTGTGTGCGACCTCGTGCGCTGGGAATAGTGGGCCGCGTCCTATTGGCATGGACGCGGCTTTCCCATCGTCAGCCCGCCATGCGCGTACGCCTCTCGGCCGCCGAGGTCCCCACACCGGAGCGGACCGATCCCCCCACAGGAGGACGCGAGTTGAAGCACCGCCGCATACCCAAGCGCCGTGCCGCCATGGCAGGCGCGGGCGTCGTCGCTCTGATCGGCGCGGCCGTCACCTTCCAGACTGCGAACGCGAGTGAGGACACCCCCACCCCCAAGCCGGACACGCTCTCCATCGCGAAGGCCGGAAAGCTCGCCTCCTCGCTCGACAAGGAGCTGGGCACCGACGCCGCGGGGACGTACTACGACGCGCAGGCCAAGAACCTCGTCGTGAACGTCCTCGACGACAACGCCAAGGACGCCGTCGAGTCCGCCGGCGCCAAGGCCAGACTGGTCGAGAACTCCCTCGCCGAGCTCAAGGGCGCCCGCACCACGCTCACCGACAAGGCCTCGGTCCCCGGCAGCTCCTGGGCCACCGACCCGGCCACCAACAAGGTCGTCGTGACCGTGGACCGCACGGTCAAGGGCGCCGACCTGAAGAAGCTGACGTCGGTCGTCGAGGGCCTCGGCGAGAAGGCCGAACTGAAGCACTCCAAGGGAGAGTTCAAGCCCTTCATCGCCGGTGGCGACGCCATCTTCGGCGGCAGCAGCCGCTGCTCGCTGGGCTTCAACGTGGTCAAGGACGGTGCCCCGCACTTCCTGACGGCGGGTCACTGCACGGAGTCCGTCACCAGCTGGTCCGAGGAGCAGGGCGGCCCGGCCATCGGTGAGAACGCGGGCTCCAGCTTCCCCGACAACGACTACGGCATCGTCAAGTACTCCGGCGACACCGCGCACCCGAGCGAGGTGAACCTCTACAACGGCTCCACGCAGAAGATCACCAAGGCCGGGGCCGCGACCGTCGGCCAGGAGGTGCAGCGCAGCGGCTCCACCACGCAGCTGCACGACGGCAAGGTCACGGGCCTGGACGCCACCGTGAACTACGGCAACGGCGACATCGTGAACGGCCTCATCCAGACCGACGTGTGCGCGGAGCCCGGCGACAGCGGCGGCGCGCTGTTCGCGGGCGACACGGCGCTCGGCCTGACCTCCGGCGGCAGCGGTGACTGCTCCTCCGGCGGCGAGACGTTCTTCCAGCCGGTGCCCGAGGCCCTCGAGGCCTTCGGGGCGGAAATCGGCTGACGCCTGGTCCGAGCATTGTGATGGGCCCCGGAAACCATTCGGTTTCCGGGGCCCATCGGTATTTCACGAGAGAATTAAGAAGGCAGGTTGAAGAATTCGGGATCCCTGAATTCCCAAGGGGTGACGCGCGTAGATTGCCCCATGATGCGCAGGCTGTGTGCGTGGATGACCTTCCTAACTAAGGTCGAAGCGCTCGACTACCTTCCGTGGCGAGGGTCTGTGGCGTAGATCTCAATGCGGCAATATGTCCGTGTTCATGCCTTTTTGGGGGCTCGTAATGTTGCGCCGCTGTAAATCTCCGCAGCATTCCCGAAATGCTTTCTGTGGGGGATTTGCAAAGGCTCCGTCCCGCTGGCTCTAATGATGCGCACCCCGACGCGGGAAACCTCCGCGTCCGCACGTCATCAGGAGTTGGGCAGCATGGCCGACGCGCCACACCCAGGCCCCCGCAGCCCGCTCGCCGCGGCCGTCGGCGCCTTCCGCCGGGACCGGCTCGGCCTCGCCGCGCTGTGTGTGGTCGCCCTGTTCGCGCTGCTCGCCCTCGCCGCGCCGCTCGTCGCCGCCGTGTACGGCAAGAACCCCACCGAGCACTACGGCCAGAACGAACCCGGGCTGCTCAGCCCGGAGGGTCTGCCGGTGCTGCCGGGCGGCGGCATGTCCGGCGAGTTCTGGTTCGGCCTCGAACCGGGCCTCGGCCGGGACGTGTTCACCCAGCTCCTCTACGGCATCCGCACCTCCCTGCTGGTGGCCGGCGCCTCCGTCGTCGTGATCGCCGTCCTCGGCGTCGTGCTCGGTGTGACCGTCGGCTATCTGAGCGGGCTCGCCGACCGCGTCTTCACCTTCGTCTGCGACGTGCTCCTCGCCTTCCCCACGCTGCTGCTCTTCCTCGCGCTCAGCCCGATCGTGCAGACCCGCTTCGTGGACCCGGGCGAGAACGAACCCGCCTGGATGCAGTTCACCGTGCTCGTGGTGATCTTCGCGGCGTTCGGCTGGGTGCCGCTGGCGATGATGCTCCGCACCACCGTCCGGTCCCTGCGGACCCGGGAGTTCGTGGCGGCCGCCCGGGCCATGGGTGCGTCCCGCCGCCACATCGTCCTGCGCGAACTGCTGCCCAACGTGTGGGCGCCGGTGCTCGTGCACATCACCATCGCCCTGCCCGGCATCGTCACCGCCGAGGCCGCCCTTTCCTTCCTCGGCGTCGGCATCAGCGAGCCCATCCCCGACTGGGGGCGGATGATCGCCCGCGGCTCCGAGGTCTTCTACGACGACCCGACCTACATGGTCTTCCCCGGCGTGACGATCCTGCTCTTCGTCCTCGCCTTCAACCTGCTCGGCGACAGCGTGCGCGACGCGCTCGACCCGCGCACCCGGCGCTGATCCGGCGCCGACCCGAGGCCGCCCCGGCACCTGCCTGAAGGCCGAACCGCGCCTGCCTGAGGCCGACCGCACCGGCCGTCTCATCTGTCCCACCCGTTGTTTCATCCGTCCCACCCGTAACGGAGTTCACCATGCCCAGGATCAGTTCGCGCACCGTGGCCGTGCCCGTCGCCGCCGCCGCTTCCGCCATGCTCGTGCTGTGCTCCTGCTCGGCCGGGGCGGGCACCGAGAGCGACCAGGCGTCCCCGCGCCAGGAGGCCGACCTGATCGCCGGGGTCGGCAGCGCGAAGGACAGCGCGGGCCCCGCCCCGGCCGTCGCGGGCGCCCGGAAGGGCGGCACCATCCGCGTCGCCAACCTGCGCGACTACGCCCATCTGGACCCGCAGAAGATCTACGCGGGCGAGGCCTACAACACCTCGCTCCTGTGGGGCCGCCAGCTCACCCAGTACCAGGTCGTCGACGGCAAGCCGAAGCTCGTCGGCGACCTCGCCACCGACACCGGCAAGCCCTCCGACGGCGGCCGCACCTGGACGTACCAGCTCAAGGACGGCATCGCCTGGCAGGACGGCAAGCCGATCACCTCGAAGCACGTCAAGTACGGCATCGAGCGCACCTTCGCGCCCGGCTTCGAGGTCGGCCCGTCGTACTGGCCGCAGTGGCTGACCGGCAAGCCCGACCTCGCGCAGGCCCGCAAGGTCTACGGCGGCCCGAAGAAGGACGGCGACTTCGACCGCATCGAGACGCCCGACGACAAGACCATCGTCTTCCGCTTCCACAAGACGCAGTCCGACGTGCCGTTCATGGCCGCGCAGTCCTCCTCGTCGCCGGTGCGCCCGGACAAGGACACCGGCGCCGCCTACGACCTGCGGCCCTTCGCCACCGGGCCCTACCGGATCGTCTCGCACCGCCAGAACCAGTCCCTGACCCTGGAGAAGAACCCGCACTGGAAGGCGGCGACCGACCCGATCCGCCACCAGTACGCCGACAAGTTCGAGTTCACCTTCGAGAAGAAGGAGCTCAACACCGCCCAGGAGATCCTCAACGGGCGCGGCGACGGCGCGGCCACCGTCACCACCAAGAACGAGTTCCCGCCCGAGCTGATCGGCGAGGCGGGCCGCGACCCGAAGAAGAAGGACCTGGTCGTCGACGGCCGCCGCGGCGCCTTCAGCTCGCACCTGGTGATCCGCAACGACCGCGTCGCCGACCCGGAGGTCCGCAAGGCCGTCCACTACCTCTTCCCGCGCCAGCAGGCCCGCCAGGCCCTCGGTGGCCCGCGCGTCGGCGACATCGCCACCACCTACTCCTCGCCCGCCATCGTCGGCTGGCGGAAGTACGACACCAACCCGGTGGCGCCCACCGGCGACATCAAGAAGGCCAAGGAGCACCTGGCCAAGGCCGAGAAGCCGGTCGAGCGGCTCACCTACGCCTACGAGTCCAACGCCGTCAACGACCGCCTGGCCCAGGTCCTCGTGGACGCCTTCGCCAAGGCAGGCATCGAACTCGTCACCAAGCCGATGCCGCTGCCCGCCTACACCAACGAGGTCCTGCGCGGCACCGACCCGAAGTACGACCTGTGGATGTCCACCTCGTCCGTGGACTGGCCGACCCCGGCCACCGGCGTCCCGTACCGCTTCGACAGCCGCCGCGACACCCTCGACAACGACCCGCGGTACAAGAACCCGGCCGTCGACAAGGAACTCGACCGCATCGCGCGGATCGGCGACGCGACGAAGAAGGCCGAGCAGCTCATCGCCCTCGAGAAGAACACGATCATGAAGGACGTGCCGCTGGTGCCGTTCCTGCACCAGCGCGTCCAGCAGGTGCGCGGCGCCGACGTCGGCGGCGCCTTCATCCACCCGATCTACGGCACCATCAGCCCGGCCTGGCTGTACCTGAAGAAGTCCTGACCCATGCCCCTCTATCTCCTCAGGAGGGCGCTGCAGGCGGTCGTGGTGCTCCTCGCGATCTCCGCGACCGCCTTCGCGCTCTTCTACGCCGCCCCCTCCGACCCGGCCGTCATCGCCTGCGGACCCAAGTGCGACGCCTCCCAGATCGCGGCGGTCCGCGACTCCATGGGCCTCGACAAGACGATCCTCGCGCAGTACGCCGACTATGTGCGCGGCCTGTTCGCGGGCCGCACCATCAACGACGTCGACGGCACGCCGATCGCCTGCGACGCGCCCTGCCTCGGCTACTCCTACGCGCTGCACGAGCCGGTGCGCGCCGCCATCACCAGCCGTTTCCCCGTCACCCTCTCGCTCGCGGGCGGCGCGCTCGCGGTGATCGTCGTCTTCGGGATCGGCGCGGGCTTCCTGTCCGCGCTGCGCCGCGGCCGGCTCACCGACCGGCTCCTGTCCGGCTTCACGCTGGTCGGCGCCAGCGTGCAGATCTACTTCCTCGGCTACGCCCTGCAGTACTTCCTCGTCTACCGGACGGGCTGGTTCGCGCTGCCCGGCTACACCTCGCCCGGCGACGACATCGGCGCCTGGGTCGCGGGACTGCTGCTTCCGTGCCTGGTCCTCGGCTTCGTCAACGCCGCCGTGTTCGCCCGGCTCTCCCGCGCCCAGATGCTGGAGGTCATGCACGAGGGGTACGTGCGCACGGCGCGCGGCAAGGGGCTCAGCCCGCTGCGCGCCCACCTGAAGTACACCTCGCGCGGGGCCGCCGCGCCGCTGGTGCAGCTCCTCGGCCTGGAGGTGGGCGCGCTGCTCGGCGGCGCCTTCATCACCGAGACCGTGTTCGGGCTCAGCGGCGTCGGCAAGCTCGCGGTGGACGCGGTGGTGCAGAACGACCTGCCCACCGTCGTCGGCACCGTGCTGCTCGCCGCGTTCTTCGTGGTGGTGTTCGTCGCCCTGGCCGACCTCGTGGTGGCCTGGCTCGATCCGAGAGTGAGGCTCGCGTGAGCGGCTCCGATAACGAACGGCCCCACCTGCGCGTACGGGACGAATGGCCCGTCCTGCGGGTACGCGACCTCAGCGTCACCTTCACCGGGACGCGCGGCACCGTCATGGCCGTCGAGGGCGTCACCTTCGACCTGGCGCGGGGCGAAGTCGTCGGCCTGGTGGGGGAGTCCGGCTCCGGCAAGTCCACCGTCGGGCTCGCTGCGCTCGGGCTGCACGACCCGGCGCGGACCCAGGTCACCGGCGGCATCGAGATCGGCGGCACCGAGATCGTCGGGGCGGCCGAGGACACGCTGCGACCGCTGCGCGGCAACCGGGTCGCGATGGTCTTCCAGGACGCCCTCGCCGCGCTGTCCCCCTTCCACGGGGTCGGCGCACAGCTCGCCGAGGCCTACCGGATCCACCACCGGGCCGCGTCGCGCGCCGAGGCCCGCGACCGCGCCGCCGACATGCTGGAGCGGGTCGGCATCCCCGCCGTCCGCGCCCGGGACCACCCGCACCAGTTCTCCGGCGGCATGCGACAGCGCGTGATGATCGCCATGGCGCTGATCAACAGTCCGGACGTGCTCGTCGCCGACGAGCCCACCACCGCGCTCGACGCCCGCGTCCAGCGCCAGGTCCTCGACCTGCTCGACGAGTTGCGGCACGAGCACGGCACCGCCGTCGTCCTGGTCACCCACGACGTGGGCGTCGTCGCGCACGCCACCGACCGCGTGCTCGTCATGCGCGGCGGCCACCTCCTGGAGCAGGGGCCGACCCGGCGGGTCCTCTCCGCGCCCGAACACCCCTACACCCGCGCCCTGATCGGCGCCGCCCCCACCCTCACCAGCGAACCCGGCACCCGCCTGCCCACGGTCGACGAACCCGAGCCGAAGCCGCGCACCGCGGCCCGCGCACCGGTCACCGCGACCGGCCGTCCCCTCGCCGAGATCACCGGCCTGCACGTGGAGTTCGGCGGCGGCCGCACCCTGCTCGGCCGCCGCCGCGAGCCCGCACGGGCCGTGCGCGGCGTCAGCCTGCACGTGCGCGAGGGCGAGACCCTCGGCCTGGTCGGCGAGTCCGGGTCGGGCAAGTCCACCACCGCCCGGGTGCTCGCCGGGCTCCAGCGGCCCACGGCGGGCGAGGTCCGCTTCGACGGCCGGGACATCTCCGGCGCCGCCGGGGACACCGCACTGCGCCGGGAGCTGAGCCGCGACGTGCAGCTGGTCTTCCAGGACCCCTACGCCTCGCTGAACCCGCGTCGTACCGTCGAGCAGATCGTCACCACACCGCTGCGGGTGCACACCCGGGCCGGCGCCGCCGAGCGCCGGGAGCGCGCGGCCGGACTCCTGGAGCAGGTCGGCCTGTCCGCCGCCGACCTGGACCGCTATCCGCACGAGTTCTCCGGCGGCCAGCGCCAGCGCGTCGGCATCGCCCGCGCGCTCGCCCTGCGCCCCCGGCTGATCATCGCCGACGAACCGGTGTCCGCCCTCGACGTGTCCGTGCAGGCCCAGGTCCTGAACCTGCTGATGGACCTGCGGGACGAACTCGGCCTCTCGCTGCTCTTCGTCTCTCACGACCTGGCCGTCGTACGGCACTTCTGCGACCGCGTCGCCGTCATGCGCCACGGCGAGATCGTCGAGACCGGGACCCGCGACGAGGTCTTCGAGCGGCCGGGCGCCGCGTACACGCGCGACCTGCTCGCCGCCATGGTCTGAGCCACCCCGGTCCACCGCCCCAGGGAGGGGGCGGGGCGGCGGCCCGGGCTCCCCAAGAGCGGTGCCCCGCCCACCTGGTGTCAGGTGGGCGGGGCACCGCCGTTTCGTGCGTCCCGGATCAGCAGGTGCCGGCCGGGCGGGCCCGGGTCACCAGGTCCGTGTGGCCGGTGGTGCCGTCGATCCACACCACGCGCTTGCCGGTGTCGGCCGCGTGGCCGGTCTGCTCGCCCCGGTTGCAGGAGACCCGCTTGAGTCCCTTGCCGTCCAGGTCGGTCTGCACCAGCTTGGTGAGGTTGCTGTTGCTCCAGCCGCGCTGGGGCTGCCACTGGGTGAGCGTGAGCGCCGACTCGGAGGCGTCCACGTTCCAGAAGTAGGAGTCCTTGGAGTCCTCGGGGACGATGTCGGTCAGGCCGGTGCCGTCGAGCTTCGCGCGCCGCAGGGCCATGCGGTTGTCGTCGGCGATGTCGTCGACCAACCAGTAGAGGTACTTGCCGTTGATCGCCGGGGTGGCGATGCCGAGGTGGCCGCCCTTGGCCGGGACCAGCGTCTGCTTGCCGGTGCGCACGTCCGTGATCTCCGTGGAGACCTGCTGCACGCCGTCCTTGTCGGTGTACACCTTGGCGTAGCCGAGCTTGTCGCCGTGGATCGTGGGCAGCGCGGTCACCACGTCGTAGCGGCCGCCGTCGACGAACACCGGCTCCCGGTCACCGGGGCGCAGGTACGCCACCCGCTGCTGGCCGTGCGGGCTGGACTCCTGCCAGGTGACGTTGCCGTTGGAGATGCGCACGTTGGCGACGGTGGTGCCCGCCGACCACAGCTTCTTCACCGGGCCGCCGGTCAGCGGCCGGGACAGGATCTCCACGCTGGTCGGCCCGTACGCCACCCACACCGCGCGCTTGCCGTCGGTGTCCGGGTAGACGTGGTAGCGCCCGTCGTTGGGGCTGAGCAGCTTCGGCGTGCCGGAGCCGTCGGTGCGGCCCGCGTACACGGAGAAGGCCTCCTGGCCCTCGTCGTCGGACTTAGACGCGGCCCACCAGCCGCCGCCCGCGCCCGCGCCGGTGTTCGGCAGCCTGCCGCCGACCCGGGTGGCGTTCAGGTCGCCGAGGAGCTTCTCGGAGTCGGCGCCGATCGCCTTCTCCCAGCCCTTGGTGATGCCGTGCGCGTCGAACGAGCGGTGCACGGTGCGCAGCTTCGCGCCCTTCACGCCGAGGTCCTTGGCCGCGGCGACCACCGCGTTGCGGGCGTCGGTGTAGCCGTCGAGCGGCGTCAGGTACTCCGCGAGCGCCTTGTAGACGATCCTGTCGGCGAGGGTGGCGCCCAGGTCCTCACGGATGTCCCACAGCGCGCCGGAGACGATCGTCGAGTTGAGGTGCACGCCGCCGCTGTCGGTGCCGATGGTGACGCCGAGGAAGTCCTTCGCGGTGGTGCGGCCGTCGTTGAGGTCGCGCAGGGCACAGTCGGCGGGGGACTGGGTGCGGCACAGGTCCTCGCCGATGAGCCCGGCCTTCGGGTCGTCCAGCGGCGTCTTCGAGGCGTTCACGTCGATGGCGTTGCCGAAGTAGTCGGCGATGGCCTCGTTCAGGGCGCCCGACTGGCCGACGTAGACCAGGCCCGCGGTGTGCTCGACGACGCCGTGCGTCATCTCGTGGCCGACCACGTCCAGGTCGGCGGAGAGCGGCTTGAACTCCTCGTCGCCGCCGCCGTACACCATCTTCTGGCCGTCCCAGTAGGCGTTGACGAACGGGAAGCCGCCGTCGGTCACGCCCACCAGCGAGTTGATGGCCATGCCCTTGCCGTCGAGGCTGTCACGGCCGTGCTTCTTCTTGTAGTACTCGTGGACCTGACCTGCCGCCCAGTGCGCGTCGACCGCGCCCGATTCGGTGGCCTCCTTGCCGAACTCCTTGGTCTTGGAGCCGAACTCGGTGATCCCCTGCGGCCACCTCCCCGACGCGTCGTTGGCGTCGACTCCGCGTGCGTCCCAGGTGGCCAGGGGGTTCTTGCTGCCGTCCCACTGGTGGCGGAGGTCGCGCAGCTTGTACGTGTCCGACGCGGCGTCGTGCGCCACGTCGAGGTCGACCTTCTTGCCGTCGAGCCTGACGCCGCTGCCCTTGGTGCCGGGGAAGCCGTCGCCGGGGCCGGCGCCGTCGATGGTCTGGATCGCCGAGTACTGGAGCACCGGGAAGCCGGACGCCGCGTCGACGTACACCTCCTGCTTCACCGGGGCGCCGGTCGCGGGGTCGCTGCCGGTGACGGTGACGCGGTACGTCAGGAGGCCCTCGCCCTGGGGCAGGACGACGAGGCCGTGGGAGGTGCCGGAGAGGGCGGGGCCGTCGCTCTTGGCCGTGCGGGACTCGGACGACTTGGACGACTTGGGGGCCAGCTTGGTCAGGCTGCCCGTGCGGCCGTCCCCGGCGGCGGTCGCGGCCACGGCGCGCTCGACGGCCGTCCGCTCCGCGACCTCGGCCTTCGTGCCCACCTTCAGGCCCGTGAAGTACTTGCCCGAGGTGCCGGTGACGACCCGCTCGCCGTCCTTCTTCTCCATCCGCACCAGATACTGGCCGCCGAGGACCGGCACGCCCCGGTGCTTCTGCTGGAAGCGCACGGTCTCGCCGGCGCCGTGCCGCAGCGTCTGATCGGTGCTCAGGTCCCGGCGCGGGTCCGGGATCCCGTAGCGGCCCTTCTTGGCCGCGAGGTGGCCGCGGGCCGCGTCGGCCGGGCTGCCCGAGTCCTTGGCCGCCTCCGCGATCCCGTCGACCAGGGCCGGGGTCGCCGTGCCCTTGCCGGGGACGACCTCGGTGGCAGGGCCTTCGGGAGCCGCCGGAGCGGCCTGGGCCGCCGGGACTCCGGAGGCGAGCAGTGCCGCGGCGCCGAGCAGCGCCGCGCTCCCCGTTATTCGTGTCCGTCTGCGTGAGCTTCTCAAGTTCCCCTCCACGCGCAGAAAAGAGCGCACCATGGACGTGGTGTGTACGTGCCGTGCTCATGCAAGTCGTTGCCCATATGTTGATCAAGGAATAACGACTGGTCACAAGTGGGGCCGCACACTTGTGTGCGTCGTGGGGCGGGGTGAGACTGCCCGACATGACCATGGGGAGCGGCAAGGGGAGCGCGCTGCGCGACCTGGGCCTGGGGGAGGCGGACGAGCGGGTGTACGGGGCGCTGCTGCGGCAGCGGGCCCCGGCGGCCCGCGACGCGGAGCAGCTGCGGCGGGAACTGGGGCTGACGCGGGGGCAGTTCGAGCTTTCGCTGTCCCGGCTGCGGGAGCACGGGTTCACGGTGCCGTACGCGGACACGGAGGCGGAGAGGAGCACGGGCGGAGCCGCGGCGGGGGCCGGGGCCGGGCCCCTCGACCGTGCCGTGCTGCCGCGTCCGGTGCCGCCCGCGCCCGCCGTACGGGCCCTGATCCATCGAAGACAGGCGGAACTGCACGCCCAGGCGGCGGAGTTGGAGCGGATTCGGCGCCAGGCCGACGAGATCGCCGAGCGCCTCGAACCCGCTCCGGCCCTCGCGCCCGGCGCGGTCGCGGCCGTGGAGGCGGTGAGCGGTCCCGGCGCCATCGTGCGGCACGTGGACCAGCTGCTGGCCCGCGCCGAGAAGGAGGTCCTGATCCTCGACCGGCCGCCCTACCTCAACCCGTGGGCGGTCGCGGGCGCCGACCCCGGCACCGGCATCGCGGCCCTGCTCGAACGCGGGGTCAGCGTGCGGGTGGTGCTCGCCCGCGAGGGGCTCGCGCTCCCCGGCCGGACCCGGCTGCTCGGGCCGCTGGTCGACCGGGGGCTCGCGGTGCGGGTCGCGGCCGAGGTGCCCACCAAGCTGATCGCTGTGGACGGCAGGGACGCGCTGCTGCCGCCCGCGTCCGGCTCCGATCCGACCCGCACGGCCGTCGTCGTACGGGACACGCTGCTCCAGCACGTCTTCCGGCCGCTCTTCGAGGCGTTGTGGGAGCGGGCGTTACCGCTCGGCGGCGCCGGGCCGCGCCTCTCCGACGAGCACCGGGATCTGCTCGGCCTGCTGGCGGGCGGCTTCAAGGACGAGGCGATCGCGCGCCGACTCGGCGTCCATGTGCACACCGCGCGCCGCCGCATCAGCAGGCTGCTCGACGAACTGGGCGCCGACACCCGTTTCCAGGCCGGCGCCCAGGCCGCGTTGCGGGGCTGGCTCAGAAGTTGAAGACCTGGCCCTGGCCCACCGTCATCGCGCACGGGTTGGCGAAGGTGTGCTCGTAGTTGACGCGTCGGCCTTCCCACACGCCCTGCGCCGTGACGACGATCGGGTTCCACTCCTTGGTGCAGACGGCGTTCGACTGCACCTTGGTCACCTTGTCGAACTTGCCGCCCACCGCGCGCAGTTGGTCGCAGGCGCCGGGCGCGTCGGGGTGGCTGCCGACGCCGGTGGAGGAACAGCCGAGGGTCACGGCCCGCTGGATGGAGGCGGTGGCGGCCTTGTCGCCGTAGCCGATGGTGAGCACCAGCTCGGAGGGCGCGAAGCCGCTCGCGGCCGGGGCCGCGGGCTTGGCGGCCACGGGCGCGGGCGCGGCGGTGGCCGCGGTGGCCAGACCGCCGAGCGCCAGAGCCGCACCCAGCGCGATCCCCCCAGAGATGTACCGCATTTCGAACACTCCCTTGCTTGTCGTTACAGATAACGAACGGAACGGACCGGAGTCTTGCTCAGGGCGACGCCGAAAGCACATCGGTCGCTGACTTTCAGTCGTTGGTTGAAAACTGTGTGTAGTGGCGTGAAGCAAGGGTCCCTCACGGCCGGTTGAGATGTGGTGCACCACGCGTGACCGGGGGGAAGGGGAAATCACGGGGAAGTTCCCGGATGCGCGGATTGTGGGGTGAAGGCCCGGGAAAGTGGGGCGGGTCACTCCGGTCGGGCCTTTCGGTGGGGGCGGGAATGGCCGGAACCGGAGCGTGGAAAAGATTTTGTGAATGCATTCACAAGCTCGCAAGGGTCTTTGGTCCTTCGGCGTCAGCGCAGGTGAGAGATCGTTTTCCGGAAGTGTTCGCGCCTCCGGCAGGACCTTCTCCCTCTCGGATCAGGGCTTTTTCGGAAGCTCCGCGTGGTGCTCCGGAGGTCGAATGGAGACGTCACCACAGGGTCGCGAGAAGGAGTGCCTGCCATGGAGACCGAGGAGATGGTGGACGGACTGGTCCAGAGGGCGCTCGGCGCGCTGGCCCGCTTCGAGTCCTACGACCAGGAACAGGTCGACCACATCGTCACGAAGGCCTCCCTGGCGTCGCTGAACGCGCACGGGGAGCTGGCCCGGCTGGCGGTCGAGGAGACCGGGCGCGGCCTCTTCGAGGACAAGGCCGTGAAGAACCTCTTCGCGTGCGAGCACGTCGTGAACTCGATGCGGGGAGTGAAGACCGCGGGCGTCATCTCCCGCGACGAGCTGAACGGCATCACCGAGATCGCCGAACCGGTCGGCGTGGTCTGCGCGATGACCCCCGTCACCAACCCCACCTCCACCACCGTCTTCAAGGCCCTCATCGCCCTGAAGACCCGCAACCCGATCGTCTTCGCCTTCCACCCGAGCGCCCAGAACTGCTCCGCCGAGGCCGCCCGCATCGTGCGCGACGCCGCGGTCGCGGCCGGGGCGCCCGAGGACTGCGTGCAGTGGATCGAGGCCCCGTCGATGGCGGCCACCGGCCTCCTCATGCGCCACGAGGGCGTCTCCACCATCCTCGCCACCGGCGGCAACGCGATGGTCCGCGCCGCCTACTCCTGCGGCAAGCCCGCACTCGGCGTCGGCGCGGGCAACGTACCCGCGTACATCGCGCGCAGCGCCAAGCTGAACCGCGCCGTGCACGACGTCGTGCTCTCCAAGGCCTTCGACAACGGCATGATCTGCGCCTCCGAGCAGGCGGTCGTTCTCGACCGGGAGGTGTACGACGAGGGGATCGCCGAGTTCCAGCGGCTCGGCGCGTACGTCGTGTCGGCGGCCGAGAAGACCAAGCTGGAGGAGTTCGTCTTCGGCACCACGGCGTTCGCCGCGAACTGCGCGGGCGCGAAGCTGAACGCGGACGTCGTCGGCAGGTCCGCGCGGTGGATCGCCGAGCAGGCCGGGTTCGAGGTGCCCGAGAACACCCAGATCCTGCTCGCCGAGTGCGCGGAGGTCGGCGAGGGCGAGCCGCTGACCCGCGAGAAGCTGTCGCCCGTACTGGCCGCGCTGAAGGCGGACTCGACCGAGCAGGGGCTCGAACTCGCCGCGCGGATGGTCGAGTTCCACGGCCTCGGGCACAGCGCCGCCATCCACACCGAGGACGAGGCGCTCGCGGAGGAGTTCGGCCGGCGCGTCAAGGCGGTCCGCGTCATCGTCAACGCGCCCTCGACCTTCGGCGGCATCGGCGACGTCTACAACGCCTTCCTGCCCTCGCTCACCCTCGGCTGCGGCTCCTACGGACACAACTCGGTGTCGAACAACATCTCCGCGGTCAACCTCGTCAACGTCAAGCGGATCGGACGGCGGAACACCAACATGCAGTGGTTCAAGGTCCCGCCGAAGATCTACTTCGAGCGCAACGCGCTGCGCCACCTCGGCGAGATGGAGGGCATCGAGCGCGTCTCGATCGTGACCGACCGGACGATGTCCGAACTCGGCTTCGTACGTCGCGTGACGGACATCCTCGCCGCCCGCACCGAGCCGGTCACCGTGCAGGTCATCGACGACGTCGAGCCCAACCCGGAACTCGCCACCGTGCGCGCGGGCGCCGCCCGGATGCGGGACTTCCGGCCGGACACGATCATCGGCCTCGGCGGTGGCTCGCCGATGGACGCGGCCAAGGTCATGTGGCTGATGTACGAGCACCCCGAGGTCGAGTTCGCCGACACCAAGGAGAAGTTCTTCGACATCAGGAAGCGGGCTTTCCGCTTCCCGGGCCTGGGGGAGAAGGCGCGGATGGTCGCCATCCCGACGACCTCGGGCACCGGCTCGGAGGTGACCCCCTTCGCCGTCATCTCCGACCCCGAGGCCGCGCAGAAGTACCCGCTCGCCGACTACGCCCTCACCCCGAGCGTCGCCATCGTCGACCCGGTCCTGCCGCTGCGGCTGCCCCCGGCCGTCACCGCCGACTCCGGCTTCGACGCCCTGACCCACGCCACCGAGGCGTACGTCTCCGTGTACGCCAACGACTACACCGACGGGCTCTGCCTCCAGGCCATCAAGCTGATCTTCGAGAACCTGGAGCGGTGCGTGCTGAACGGGGCGGACGACCCCGAGGCCCGCGAGAAGATGCACAACGCCTCGACCGTCGCGGGCATGGCCTTCGCCAACGCCTTCCTCGGCCTCGTGCACGCGATGGCGCACACGCTCGGCAACACGTTCCACGTCCCGCACGGGCGCACCAACGCGGTGCTGCTGCCGCATGTCATCCGGCACAACGGCACCGTGACGGGCAAGGCCACGCCCTGGCCCAAGGCCGAGGTGTACCGGGCGCCGGAGCGGTTCCAGGAGATCGCCCGGATGCTGGGCCTTGCGGCGGCCACGCCGGAGGAGGGGGTCGAGTCCTACGCCCGGGCCGTCGAGGAGCTGCGGGCCCGGTGCGGGATTCCTGCCTCCTTCCGGGAGGCGGGGGTCGACGAGGCCGCCTTCATCGAGGCGCTGCCTCAGCAGGTGAGGAACGCTTACGCGGATCAGTGTGCGCCCGCCAATCCGCGGATGCCGATGCTCTCCGAGCTGGAGGGGTTGATGCGGTCGGCGTATTACGGGGTGGGGCTGCGGCCTGAGGTTCGTTGTTCCCCGCGGGGCGTGGGGGTTGAGCGCGCAGTTCCCCGCGCCCCTTACGGGGCTCGGTACGCCGTGCCCCGCGCCCCTCGCGGGGTCCTCAGCGTTTGGGCCAGTACCAAAGCGGCTCGTCCAGGAGACTTTCTCGGCCTGCCACTGTTGTTTCGCCCGACTCCTTCACCAGCTCGATGGAGTTGACGTCCACGCGGTGGCGCCGAGCCCCCTTCGCGACCGCCTCCGCCAGGGGGTCGGCGTGGGTCACCAGGACGATCTGGGTGTCCTTCGTCGCGTGCAGGATCAGGTCCGCCAGGGGGCGCAGCAGGTCCGGGTGGAGGCTGGTCTCCGGCTCGTTCAGGACCAGGAGCGAGGGCGGCCGCGGCGTGAGCAGCGCGGCCGCCCACAGCAGATAGCGCAGCGTCCCGTCGGACAGCTCGGCCGCGCCGAGGGGGCGGTTCAGCCCCCGCTGGTGCAGCTGCACCTCGAACCGCCCGCCGTTGTCCTCGACCCGCACCCGCGTGCCCGGGAACGCGTCGTCCACAGCCGCGTCGAGCGCCCCGGTGTCGCCGATCTCGCGGATGGTCTGCAGGGCCGCCGCCAGGTCGGCGCCGTCGTGGCCGAGCACCGGCGTGCGGGTGCCGATGCGGGCGGCGCGGGCGGGCGCGTCGGCGTCGGTGCGGACGTGGTCGTAGAACCGCCAGGAGCGGATCAGCTCGCGCAGCCGGAGCAGGTCGGGCGCGAGCTGCGGGTCCGCCAGCTCGCTCAGCATGCTGTCGTACGGCCGCAGGCCCTGCGTGCGGTGCCAGCCGCCGTCCGCCGTCCGCGTGCGCACCGCGGGGCCCGCGCGGTCGCAGAGCAGGGCCGCGGGGCGCAGGACCGGGCCCGCCCAGGTGCACTCCCGTTTGATCTCCGGGTCCAGGTTGAACAGGGACGGGGCCGCGCCCTCTCCCGACGTGGGGATGGGGTGCCCGAAGTCGACCGCGTAGCCGAACTCGTCGCCCGCGAAGCCCAGGCGCATGCTCGTCGCCTCCGCCTTGGCCTGCCCTGCCCACAGGGCGGAGGGGAGGCCGCCCTCCCTGGCCAGGGCCGCGACGGCGCCCCCGCTCGCGGAGTCCGCCAGCAGGCGGAGGGCTCTGTACAGGCTGGACTTGCCGGTGCCGTTGGCGCCCGTGATGACGTTCAGGCGGTCCAGGGGGACGATCAGTTTGCGCAGGGAGCGGTAGTTCTCGACGGCGAGTGTGCGGATCATGTTCCTGAGGGTCGCAGGTGGGACTGACAGTGGCCCTGGGCGTGGGGTTCTCACGGGGCTGCGCCCCTGGCCCCCCCTTTCGCCGCTTCGCGGCTCGTCCTCAAACGCCGGACGGGCTGAACTACCCCGCCTCGGCGGAGAGGCTGCCGGCTGCTCGCCTGCGCATCGCCACCAGCAGCGTCACCGCCGTCCCCGCCACCGCCCACGCCGCGAGCACAAGCAGCGGGCCCGTCACCGCGTTGCCCTGGAAGTACGCGATCGAGCGGGCCACCCAGGTGCCCGCGCCCGGTGGCAGGGCCGGGCCGATCGCCTCCCAGAACGGGGGCAGCATCGGCAGCGGGAAGGCGCCGCCCGCGCTGGGGTTGCCCGCCACCACGATGACGAGGACGGCCAGGCCGATGCCGACGACGCCCGTGATCGCCTCCAGGGCCAGCGTGAACGCGCCGACCGCGAAGGTGACCAGGGCGCCCAGGCCCCACAGAGCCATGACCGAGCCGGGCAGGGCGCCCAGGATCGGGCCGATGATGACCGCGCCGCCGAGGCCGCCCGCGAGGGCGAGCAGGGCCATCGCGCCGAGCCGGATCGCCGCGCGCTGGGGGTTCGCGACCTTCGAGCCCGCGCTGATCGACATGATCGAGGCGCACAGATAGCCGCCCACGCACCAGCCGACGACCAGGTAGAACGACGACAGGCCGTTGAAGTCCTGGGGCGAGGCCGCGGCGACGTCGACGGGCCGCACCGAGCGCTTCTCGGCGCCGTCGGCCTTGACGGCGATCGTCTCCAGGGCGTTGGCGAGGGCCTTCCCGCCGCCGGAGGCGACCAGGAGGGTGTCGGTGGTGCCCCGGGGGTCGACGATCAGAGCCCCGTCGATCTTCCGGTCCATGATCTGCCGACGCGCCTCCGCCTCGTCCTTGACCACGCGCGGGTCCAGTGGCTCGCCGGGCAGCTTCGCCAGCTTGTCCCTGGTCTGCGCGGCCGCGTCGCCCGGCGCGACGACCCCGAAGGCCACGTCCCGCGGCTTCGGATGGTGCAGCGCGCCCACGTAGGAGGCGATGAACAGCAGCTGGAGGGCCAGTACACCGATGACCAGCAGGGCTGCTCGCGGGGTGACGGCGCTCTTCAACTCGTCGGCGAAGGTCATGCCTCCCACGCTCCGAGGCGCCCGGGGGTCACGCAGGCGGGGTGGGCCGAATGGATGACAGGGCCGCCTCTAGTGCGTGGGCACCAGGACGCCGGAGCGGCTGGTCCGGGGGCACCAGGGCAAGACGGCGGCAGGGGACGATGCCCGGCAGGGGCGCCGGAGGCAACTGTGGGAGACGCGCGAATCCCGCGCTTGCACGCACTTGCCTAGCGGCGTCTGGAGTGAGTTACAGGTGGCGACTTTTCTGTACCGGATCGGACGGTGGGCCTTCCGGCGGCGCCGTCTCGTGGGCGGTCTGTGGCTGGGAGCCCTGCTCCTCGCCGTGGCGGCCGCCGCCGTGGCGCCGGCCGCGGAGGAAGAGGACCTCTCCATGCCCGGCACCGAGTCGCAGGAGGCCTTCGACCTCCTCGACGAGCGCTTCCCCGAGAGCAACGCCCAGGGCGCCGAGGCCCGCCTCGTGTTCCAGGCCCCGGACGGGCAGCGGGTGACGGCCAAGGAGAACAAGGCGGCCGTCAAGGACACGCTCGGATCGCTGGACGGGGGCGACCAGGTCGCGTCGACCACCGACCCGTACCAGACCGGAGCCGTCAGCAAGGACGGCACCATCGCCTACTCCACGATCACCTACAGCGCGGACGCCCGTGATCTGACGGGGGAGACGAAGAGCGCCCTGGAGGACGCCGCGAGCAAGGCCAGGGACACCGGGCTCACCGTGGAGATCGGCGGCTCGGCCCTGGAGGCGGAAGAGGCGCCGGGCGGCACGACGGAGATCATCGGCGTGGCGGTGGCGGCCGTCGTCCTCGTCCTCACCCTCGGATCGCTGGTCGCGGCAGGCCTCTCGCTGCTCACCGCCTTCGTCGGCGTGGCCATCGCCTTCGGCCTCGTCTCCGCGCTCGCCGTACCGCTGGGCCTGACCGACACCGTCGCCATCCTGTCGCTGATGCTGGGCCTCGCGGTCGGCATCGACTACGCCCTCTTCATCACCTCCCGCTACCGCGACGAACGCGCCCGCGGCAGCGACCCGGAGGAGGCCGCGGGCCGGGCGGCGGGCACGGCCGGGTCCGCCGTCGTCTTCGCCGGGGCGACCGTCTTCATCGCCCTGGTCGGCCTCGGCGTCGTCGGCATCCCCGAACTCACCAAGATGGGCCTGGGCGGCGCGGGCGCCGTGGCCCTCGCCGTCCTCGTCGCACTGACCCTGGTCCCCGCGCTGTTCGGCTTCTTCGGCCGCCGCGTGCTGGCGCGTGCCGTGCGCGAGGCTGCGGAAGCGCCCCGAAGGGGCGCGGGGAACTGCGCGACCGGCCACGACGAACCCGCAGGCGACCGGCAACCCATCGCGGCAAATCCAGCGAAGCGCATGGGCACCCGCTGGGCGCGGTTCGTGCTGCGCCGCCCCGTGGCCGTCCTGATGGTCGCGGGCCTCGGCCTCGGCGCCGTCGCGACACCGGCGCTGAGCCTCGAACTCGGGCTGCCCGGGGACGAGTCCAAGTCGGTGGAGACCACCCAGCGCCGCGCCTACGACCTGCTGTCGGACGGCTTCGGACCCGGCTTCAACGGCCCCCTGACCGTCGTCGTGGACGCCTCGGACGCGGCGGACACGCGGGCCGCCACGGACCAGGTCGTCAAGACCGTGCGGGACATGGACGGGATCGCCTCGGTCGGTGCCCCGGTGCTCAGCAAGACCAAGGACACGGCCGTCCTCACCGCCGTACCGAAGACCGCGCCCAACAGCGGCGACACCAAGGACCTGGTCAACGAGATCCGGGGCGCGGTCTCCGGCGTCGAGGCCACCACGGGCGCCGGGGTCCTCGTGACCGGCAACACCGCGATGAACATCGACATCTCCGAGGCCATGTCCGACGCCCTCGTGCCCTATCTCGCCGTGGTCATCGGCCTCGCGGTGCTGCTCCTGATGGTGGTGTTCCGCTCGCTCCTGGTCCCGGTCAAGGCCGCGCTCGGCTTCCTGCTCTCGGTGGGTGCCGCCTTCGGCGTCCTCGTCGCCGTCTTCCAGTGGGGCTGGGGCGCGGACCTGCTGGGCATCGAGCAGACCGGCCCCGTGATGTCGCTGATGCCGATCCTCGTCATCGGGATCGTGTTCGGCCTCGCCATGGACTACGAGGTCTTCCTGCTCACCCGGATGCGGGAGGCGTACGTCCACGGCGCGTCGCCCGGCGAGGCCATCGTCACCGGATTCCGGCACAGCGGACGGGTGGTGGCCGCGGCGGCGGTCATCATGGTCAGCGTGTTCGCCGGGTTCATCGGGATGAGCAGCCCCACCATCCAGACGATGGGCGTCGGCCTGGCCACCGCCGTCGCCTTCGACGCCTTCGTGGTCCGCATGGCGATCGTGCCCGCGGTCCTCGCGCTGCTCGGCCACCGGGCCTGGTGGCTGCCCCGTATCCTGAGCCGTGTGCTGCCGAACGTGGACATCGAGGGCGAGAAGCTGAGCAGGCACGTCCCCGCCCCCGCGACCGCCCCGGACGCGGCGGCGCAGCCGCTCCCCGTCGGCCGGCACCGGTACTGAGCGGGCCATGACGCACCCGGACGGCGGTGGCCCGCGACCGCGCGGCGCGTGGTGGCGGGAGGCAGTGGTCACGGCGACGGCGTTCGCGCTCTGCCTGCTCGGCGGTGTGCTGCGGGACGACGACGGACCGCTGTCACCGCCGTCCGTCGCCGCCTACTTCATCGCCGTGGTGTCCAGTGCCGTGCTGCCGCTGCGGCACCGGGCACCCCTGGCCGTCATGGCGGTCACCAGCGCGAGCGCCATGCTGGTGCCGCCCCTCGGCCTCCTGCTGAGTCCGCTCATCGTGGCCCCCGCCGTGATCACCGCCTACTCCTACGCCCGCACCGTGCGCAACGAACGGCGCGCGGCGGGCGCGGTCCTGCTCATCTCCGCGGCACTCCTGGTCGCCGCCACCCCCCTGTTCGGCGCCCTCTCCTGGAAGGACGCGAGCAGGGTGGCGGCGGTGGCGGCGTTCCCGCTGGTGGCCGGGGTGTTCGGGCGCTCGGTGCAGAACCGGCGGGCCTATCTGGCGGCCGTGGAGGAGCGGGCCCTGCGGGCCGAGGAGAGCCGGGACAGCGAGGCGCGCCGGAGGGTGGCCGAGGAACGGGTGCGCATCGCCCGGGAGTTGCACGACCTGGTGGCCCATCAGATCACCTTGGCCAACGCGCAGGCCACGGTCGCCGCCCACCTCTTCGACACCCGCCCGGAGCAGACCCGCAAGAGCCTCAAGGAACTCGTCGAGACCACCAGCGACGCCCTCGACGACCTGCGGGCCACGGTCGGCCTGCTGCGCCAGACCGGGGACACGGAGTCCGGGGACCCGGCCGCGCCCGCCGAACCCGCGCCCGGCCTGTCCCGGCTGCCCACGCTCCTGGAGTCCTTCCGCCGCGCGGGCCTTGACGTGTCGGTGCACGAGGACGGCACGGCGAGGCCGCTGCCACCGGGAGCGGACCTCACCGCCTACCGCATCGTCCAGGAAGCCCTCACCAACGTGACCAAGCACGCCGGCACCGGCAGCGCCCGGGTGCACCTCGCCTGGAGCCGCGACCGCGTGACCGTCACCGTCGCCGACGACGGCAGGGGCGCGCGTCCGGCGCCGACCGCGGCCACCGGAGCGGGTGCGGGCACGACGACGGACCGCCCGCCCGGCTACGGTCTGATCGGGATGCGCGAACGGGCCACCGCGATCGGCGGCCGGCTCTCCGCGGGCAGACGCCCGGAGGGCGGCTTCCTCGTCCGTGCCCAACTGCCCCTGCCGCCCGCCAAGGACACCACGCGCACGACCGACGGAGCCACGACCACCGAGGGACACATGCCGGACACAGCGAAGGACGACGGGAGTACGGGCGGCCACCGGGCCGGAGGCGCGCCATGACCCTGCGCGTGCTGCTCGCCGACGACCAGGCCCTGCTGCGCGGGGCCTTCCGGCTGCTCCTCGACTCCGCCGACGACATCACCGTGGTCGGCGAGGCCGCCGACGGCAGGGAGGCGGTGCGGCTCACCCGGCAACTGCGCCCCGACGTGGTGATCATGGACATCCGGATGCCCGAGGTGGACGGTCTCACCGCCACGTCGCAGATCTGCGCGGACCCCGAACTGCGGGGCAGCCGCATCCTGATCCTCACCACGTACGAGACCGACGAGTACGTCGCGCAGGCGCTGCGCGCGGGGGCCGGCGGCTTCATCGGCAAGGGCATCGGGGCCGAGGACCTGCTGGCGGCCGTGCGGACGATCGCCGACGGCGACACCCTGCTGTCCCCGGCCGCGACCCGCTCCCTGGTGACCCGGTTCCTGGCCACACCGGACGAGGCCCCGCCGCGCCGCCCCGAGCAGCTCGCCGTGCTCACCCCGCGCGAGCGCGAGATGGTGGCCCTGGTCGCGACCGGTCTGTCCAACCAGGAGATCGCCGAGCAGATGTTCCTCAGCCCCTTCACCGTCCGCGCCCACGTCCAGCGCGCCATGACGAAGCTGGAGGCCCGCGACCGGGCCCAGCTCGTCGTCATCGCCTACCGGACGGGCCTGGCCCGGGCGACCGGCGACTAGCTCACGGCGCCGGGGCGAACTCGGGCAGCGTCAGGGCCGAGTGGGCCGGTCGTACCGTCGCCGACGGCATGGCGTCGAGGCCGCGCAGCATGGTGTTGCGCCGCTCCAGGGCCTCGGCCGTCGTGGGGAAGAGCGTGGCCCCGCCGTTGTCGACCAGGGCCTGGTTCAGGGTCACGAACGCGCGGACACCGTGCTCGTACGCGGTGAGGGCCGCGGCGGGGTCCCGGTGCGCGGCCAGGGAGTGGGCGAGCACGTAGGCGCCGACGAGCGCGAGGCTCGACCCCTGGCCGGTGAGGAACGAGGGGGCGTACGCCGCGTCACCGACGAGGGCGACGCGGCCGCTCGACCAGTGGGGCATGCGGATCTGTCCCGCCGTGTCGAAGAACAGGTCGTCCGCGCCGCGCAGGGCGTCGACCATCGCCGGGACCTCCCATCCCGCGTCGGCGAACACCGCGGCGACCAGGTCCCGTTGGACGTCGGGGTTCCTGAGGGCGGCGAGCGGCGGTCGCGGCCGGTGGAAGGTCAGGAAGGCGTGCAGCTCGTCGCCCCCGGTGGCGTAGAGGGCCGCGGCCCTGCCCGGGGTGTTCCACATCATGAGCTCGCGGGAGAGCCCGAAGGCGTTCGGCATGGTGAAGACGGCGAAGCACTGGCCGAGGTAGCGGTGGAAGCGCTCCTCGGGGCCGAACAGGGCGTTCCGGGTGGCCGAGTGCATGCCGTCGGCGCCGACGACCAGGTCGAACGTGCGCTGCCGCCCGCTGCGGAACGTCACGTCGACCCCGTGCCCGGACCGGTCGAGGGTGTCGATGGAGTCGCGGAAGAGGAACTCCACGTCGTCGCGGACCAGCGCGTGCAGGACCTCGGCCAGATCCCCGCGACGTACCTCCAGGTCCTGTCTCTCCACGCCGGCGGTGGCGCCGGCGGCGGCGCGCCCGTCGACCGAGGCCACGGTGGAGCCGTCGGCGTCGAGGAAGGTGAAGCGGCGCAGCTCGATGTGCGCGTCCCGCAGCCGCGGCAGGATCCCCATCCGCCGGACCACCTCCGTCGCGGTGCCGCGGATGTCGATCGGGTAGCCGCCGCCGCGCAGCGCCCCCGCCTTCTCCACCACCGTGACCGTGTGTCCGGAGCGGCGCAGCCAGTACGCGAGGGTGGGCCCGGCGATGCTGGCGCCCGAGATCAGGACGGTGCGCCGCGCGGCCGCCGTCCTCGCGTTCGTCGACAGATCGACAGAGGTCATGCCTGGGTTCCCTTCTTCGTGAAGCGGACGACGAGCAGTGCCAGGGCGGCGACGAGACCGGCGACGACGAAGCCGGTGGCGAAGGCCGATTCGGCCGGCGGACCCGCCCGGTCGGCCCCGGCGTCGAGGATCGCGCCGCCGACCTGGCCGCCGATGGCGACGCCGATCACCCGGGTCACCACGAGCAGTCCGGTGGCGATGCCGGTGTCCTCGGTCCCGACGGCGGTGGCGGCGCGGGTGAGCAGCGCCGTGGACGCGACGCCCGCGGCGATCGCGGTCAGCACCTTCGCGAGGGCGAGCTGCCACTGAGCGGTGTGCAGCGAGGCCAGGGCGAGCGTCGTGGCCGTCGTGACGATCGCTCCCGCGACGAGCACGGTACGCAGACCGAGGCGCCGCGCCGCGACCCCGCCGACGGAGTCGCTGACCGCCCCGGCGACGGCGCCGGGCAGCAGGAGCAGGCCGATCTCGGTGGTGCCGAGCCCGAAGCCGTACCCGTCGGCCTCCAGCGCGAACAACTGCGGGAGCAGGAAGGCCACCATCCCGAAGGCGGCGGTGACGACGAAGGTGAGCACGCACGAATGCCAGATGGCGGGCCGGGCCAGCATGCGCAGGTCGACCATCGGCGAGGCCGCCCGGCGCTCGACGACGACCCATCCGGTCGCGAGGGCGACCACGACCAGCGCGAGGGCGCCGACCGCGAGGGGCGGCAGGCCGGAGCCCGTCACCTTCACGAGCCCGAGCATGAACACGAGCAGCGTGCCGCTCAGGAGCACCACGCCGGGCCAGTCGATCCCGGTGTCCGCCCGGACCGGCGGATCGTGCGGCAGCAGCCGCGCCACGGCCGCCGTCGTCACGACGATCGCGACGGTCGGCAGCGCGAACATCCAGTGCCAGGAAAGCCCGTCGGAGATCGGCCCCGCGCTCAGCGTCCCCACCATGCCGCCGCCCGTGAACAGCGCCATGACCAGGCCGATCGCGAGCCGTGACGCAGCCGGCGAGAGGTGTTTGCGTACGAGGATGAAGGAGAGGGGCAGCGCGCCCACCATGACGCCCTGCAGCACCTGACCGACCAGGAGCACCGGCAGGTTCGGCGCCAGGGCGGCCAGCAGACCGCCGGCCGAGACCACGGCCATCAGCAGGACGAGGACCCGCTTGCCGCCGTAGCGGTCGCCGAGCTTGCCCGCGACGGGTGCGACGACCGCACCGGTGATCAGTAACGTGTTGCCGATGAGGGCCCCTTCGGCGGGACTGACCCCCAACTCGCGTTGCAGCTGCGGGAGCGCGGGCTCCACCACGGACTGCAGGGTGCCGAGGGCGAGTGCCAGGATGCCGAGGGCCGCGATCGAGAACCTCCCGACGCGGGCCGGGGGAAGGACAGTTACGGACATGGGTGTCCCGTTCGTCGTGGGCGTGGGGTGCGGGCGAGCGCGCTCACCTGCGGGACGCGCGTCTCCCACACTTGCCTCCTGACCCCCGGCCGGGCATCGTCCCCCGCCGCCGTCTTCCCCTGGTGCGCCCGGACCAGCCCGCACCCGCCCTGGTGCCTGCGCACTACGGGCAGGTGCGGGGCCCGGCTCCCGAAGGGTGCGGTGCCCCGCCGCGGCAGGCCGGCGTCACCATGACCGCGATGACCTGCCCGTCGAGCCGGGGTGGGTGAGGACCAGCGGTTCAAGGCGGCGGGCCACCAGGTTGACCGCGCCGTCGGCCCGTTCGACGCGGCCGTGGACCAGGAGACCGGCGTTGTCGACGGCGAGCTTCATATGGGCGTCCCAGACCGGCGGGGGCACGATCACGTTCGTCATGCCGGTCTCGTCCTCGATGTTGAGGAAGCAGGTGCCCTTCGCGGTGGGCGGGCGCTGGCGGTGCGTGACGAGGCCGCCGATGGTGACCGGGGTGTCGCCCGGCAGCCGCCGCACCTCGGCCGCGGTCACCACACCGCTCGCCTCCAGGTGGGCGCGGAGGTGCTGCACGGGGTGGCTGTCGGGGCTCGACCCGGTGGCCCACAGGTCGGCGAAGGTCTGCTCCACCGCGGTCATGGCGGGCAGGTCCGGGGCCGTGGGCGGGGTGGTCGCCCCGGGCAGGAAGCCGTCGTCGACACCGGCCAACGCCCCGGCCGCCCACAGCGCTTCACGCCGGTCCACGCCGAACGCGGCGAGCGCGCCCGCGGTGGCGAGGTTCTCCAGGACCCTCGCGGACAGCCGGGTGCGCCGGGCGAAGTCCTCCAGGTCCCGGTACGGCCGTCCGGCGACGACCTCCGCCGCCGCCGCGTCCGACATCCCCCGTACCCCGCCGAGGCCGAGCCGGATGGCCCGGCCGCCCTGGGATTCCCCGTCGGCCTCCAGCCCGGCCCGCGGACCCGAGCAGGTCACGTCCACACCGTGGACCCGGACGCCGTGGCGGCGGGCGTCGCCGATCAGGGTGAGCGGTGAATAGAAGCCCATGGGCTGGTTGGCGAGCACACCGGCGATGAACGCGGCCGGGTAGTGCAGCTTCAGCCAGGCCGATGCGTACACGATGTGCGCGAGCGACTGGGAGTGCGACTCGGGGAAGCCGTAGCCCGAGAACGCCTGGATCATCGTGTAGAGCTCCTCGGCGGCCTGCTCCGGAATGCCGCGCTCGGCCATCCCGGCGAGCAGCCGTCTGCGCAGCTCCGCGACCCGTTCGGGGGCGTGCTTGGCGGTGAGCGCCTTGCGCAGGGTGTCGGCCTCGCCGGGGCCGAGGCCCGCGCAGTCCATCGCGAGGAGCATCATCTGCTCCTGGTAGAGCGGGACTCCGAGCGTGCGCTTCAGGGCCCGCTCGGCGAGTGGATGGGGGTAGCTCACCGGCTCGTCGCAGGCTCTTCGGCGCAAGTACGGATGGACGGACCCGCCCTGGATCGGTCCGGGGCGGATCAGCGAGACGGCGACCACGAGGTCCTGGAAGTCACGGGGTCTCAGGCGCGGCAGCGTCGACATCTGCGCGCGTGATTCGACCTGGAAGAGACCCACGGTGTCCGCACGCGAGATCATCTCGAAGACGCCGGGATCGTCGGCCGGTATGGACGCCAGGTCGTAGCTGACGTGGTGGTGTTCGGCGATCAGGTCACAGGCCGTGTGCAGGGCGGACAGCATGCCGAGACCGAGCAGGTCGATCTTGACCAGGCCCGCCTCCTCCACGTCCTCCTTGTCGCCCTGCAGCACACTGCGGCCCTCGGCGGTGGCCCACTCGACGGGCATCACCTCGCCGATCGGGCGGCGGGTCAGCACCATGCCGCCGGAGTGCACACCGAGATGGCGGGGCAAGCCGGTGAGTTCCGCCGCCAGTTCGCGTACGTCGTCGGGTATGTCGGCGTCCTCGCCCGGGGGTTCGTGGTGCTGGATGTGCCGGGTCATCTCGTCGATCCGGCCGAGGGGGTATCCGAGCCCGCGGGCGGCGTCGCGGACGGCGAGCCGGGGGCGGTACGTGATGATGTTGGCGACCTGGGCGGCATGGCTGCGGCCCCAGCGTTCGTAGACGTACTGGATGGCCTTCTCGCGGTGGGCGTTCTCGAAGTCGATGTCGATGTCCGGGGTCTCGGCCCGCTCCAGGGAGAGGAACCGCTCGAAGAGCAGCTGGTGCTTGACCGGGTCCACGGCGGTGATGCCGAGGACGTAGCAGACGACGGAGTTGGCGGCGGAGCCCCGGCCCTGGCACCAGATGCCGTGGTCCATGGACCAGCGCACGATGTCCCACACGATCAGGAAGTAGCCGGCCATCTCCAGGCGGTCGATGACGGTGAGTTCGTGCTCCAGCTGGATCCAGGCCGTGTGGGCGGATGCGCGCGGACCGTAGCGGCGCTCGGCGGCCCGGACGGCGAGCTCACGCAGGTACGACATCTCGGTGTGGCCGGGCGGCGCGGGGAAGCCGGGCAGCTCGGGCCTGAGTTCGGCGAGGTCGATGCTGCAGGCGCGGCCGAGTTCCAGGGTGGCCTCCCGTACGCCGGGGTAGCGGGCCAGGCGCCGGGCCATGTCGCCGGGGGCGCGCAGATGCGCGGTGGGTGCCGGGGGCAGATGGCCGGCGGCGTGGTCCAGGTCCTCGCGGCGGCGCAGCGCGGTCAGGGCCTGGGCGAGCCGGGCGTCGCGCGGGCGGGCGTAGTGCACGGCGTTCGAGGCGACGACGGACAGGCCGAGCCGGCGGGCGGCGGCGTGCAGGGCGTCGTTGCGCGGGGTGTCGGTGGGCAGGGCGTGGTCGATCAGCTCGGCGTGCAGGTGATCGGGGCCCAGGAGGCCGAGGAGCGTCTCGAGGCGGCGCGCACCGGCTCCGGGGCAGCCGGTCAGGACTGCCAGGTGCCCGTCCCGCACGTCCTTGGCGAGCCGCGCCGGGTCGTGCGCCGGCTGCTGCTTGGCGCCGGCGAGCTGGGCGGCGCTGATGAGCGCGGACAGCTGGGTGAAGCCGGTCAGGTCACGGGCGAGGACGAGCACGGGCCCGTACGGCTCGGGCAGGCTCAACTCCGCTCCGTACGCGGCGGAAAGGCCGTGCCCGCGCGCGGCGGAGGCCAGTCGGCGGGCGGCGTAGAGCCCGTCCCGGTCGGTCACGGCGAGCACCTCGACGCCGAGGCGCGCCGCCTCCGCCGCGAGCACCTCCGGGTCCGACGCGCCCTGCAGGAACGAGAACGAGGAGTGCGCGTGCAGCTCGGCCCACCCGGCCGGGACCGGTGCCGCGACGCGGCCCCGGGCGGGCAGCCGCAGCACCTCACCCATAGTGCGCCTCCGCCCACCATCGGCCCTGCTCGAGGACGAGCAGCCAGGCCGGGCCCGCCTCGGTGACGACCTGCATCCGGACCAGGCGGCGGGCCCGGACGGTGTTCCACCACTGCTCGAGTACCGGCCACGGCCCCGCCCAGCCCCGCACCGCGACGGGCCGGTGGCCCTTGACGATCAGCCGGACCGGTGGCGCGGACAGGACCAGGCGTGCCGAGATCGCCACCGGCTCGCCCGCGGCGTCCAGCAGCCGTGCCTGCTCCAGCTGCGCGGGCACCCATGCGGGGTAGGGGGCGGGCAGCTGGCCGGGCCAGGGTCCGTCGGGCAGCCGGTTCTCGGGCGGTACGTCGCCGAAGGCCACGCGTATCGCCCGCTCCGCGGGCCCCCGGCCGCCGCCGAGCGCGACCCGGGTCACGGCGTCGTGCCCGAGCATCGCCTGCAGACGGGCGGCGGCGGCCTCCAGTTCCGCGACCCCCGGCGCGCCGAACAGCTGCTGCTGGCGGCCGGTCGCCGCGCTCAGCGCCTCCGGGCGCAGCGCAAGCCGGACGATGCCCGCGGTGGGCCCGCCGCCGTCGGCCAGGGCGCCGGTCTCCTGCCAGGCGGCGAGCTGCCAGCGCACCCGCTCGGCGACCGCGAGCTCCGACAGCCTCCCCTCGTGCCGCCACAGCCGGGTCAGCCGCTTCCCGCCGGTGAGTTCGAGGGCGACCTCGACCCGGGCGCACACCGCGCCGGCCGCGGCAAGGCGTTCGTGCAGCTGCCGTGCGAGTTCCTTCGCCGCGAACGCGACCGGCTCGAGCAGGGTCACGGCCGGCTTGAAGTCGTGGGCGACGGTGAGGTCCTGCCCGGGCGCCCGGGTGCTCAGGCCGTGCGCTTCGAGGCCGCGGGCGATGCGATGGGCGGCCGCGCCGTCCGTGCCGAAGCGGGCGGTCACCTTGTCGCCGGGCAGCGCCGCGAAGGCGCCCAGCGTGGGCAGCCCCATCCGGGTGAGGAGCACCGCGAGCTCGGGGCGGCCGAGCACGCCCACCGGGTACGGGGCGAGGAACCGAGCCGTCCGCCCCGCCGGGACGAGCCGGCCCTGACGGGCGGCGAGCGCGGCGGCGAAGACGGTGTCCGCGGCGCCCACCCGCACCGTGAAGCCGACGGCTGAGATCGCTTCGGTGATCCGGTCGGCGAGCGCCCGCTCGCCGCCGAAGTAGCGGGCGGGACCGTGCGCGGGCAGCACGAGCAGCCCGGGGCGGATCACCTCCCAACGGGGGGCTATGTGCTGCTCCAGGTGCTGCAGGACCGGTTCGAAGCAGCGGATCTCGCCCTCCACGTCCCGTTCGAACAGCTCAAGGCCGGGCGCCCGGCCGGTCGCCTGCCGCAGCCGCATCCCGCGCCGCACTCCGAGGGCCCGGGCGGCGGCGGAGCAGGCGACGACCCTCCCGCCGCCGACGACGGCGGTCGCCCGTGCCCCGTCGGGGTTGCTGCCGTCGGCGACGATGGGCCAGTCGGGCAACCAGGCACAGGCGACTCGTTCGGCGGTGCTCATCCGACGACGTGCAGACCGCCGTGGCGTGCCGCACCGGGCGGCGCGGCATCGGGCGCGTCGGCCGGGGTGTCCACGGCATCGGGGATGTTCTCGAAGGGGCGGGCCCGTCCGTCGGGGCCGGGCAGCCACAGCCGGGCGGTGCGCGGCGCACCGCCCGCCGCGCCGCGGCCGGTGGCCACGACCTGCACGCGCCGGGCCCGCAGCAGCCCGTGTCCGGCGCCGACGCCTTCCCAGTGCGACGCGGTCACCGCCATCCGCAGCTCGGCACCCGCCCAGGCTCCCGTGGTGAGCAGCACCGCTCCGGTTCGGCGCAGCACGGCCGCGAGCCGCCGGGCCTGCCGGTCGGGAGCCGGGCCGAGCGGACCGAGCAGCAGCACCGGCACGGCCTCCGCGAGCGTGGCGACGACATCGGGCCAGCGTTTGCCGGGGCGGTCCACCCACAGTCCGGTGCCGACGTTCAACCCCATCGAATCGGCGGCGAGCACTCCCAGCTGGGGCAGCCCGACCACCGCCCACGCGCCCGCCTGGGCGGCGGCCGGTGCGGCGAGGGCGAGCAGCAGCGGGAGGTCCTGGCCCACGCTCACGGCCGAGCCGGGGCGCAGCCGGCCGCCGGGCAGGAGGGACTCAAGCTCGGAGGCCACCGGAAACCCGGCGCCGTTTCGCGCATCGTCCCTGCTGGGGACCGGTACTGCTGACGCCATGATTCGAGCATCGGACAACAGTTCGAATATTGCAAGACGAGTTCACCGGCGCCCCGGGGCTCCCGTCCGCCCCACGGGCCCAACCCGCTTTGCCTGCAAGGGGATCGCCCTCCGGGTACGCCCTGGGTGAATTTCCTCGCCGAGGGGCGGGCCGGGGCTCAGGCCGCGGTGGCCTTCCTGAGGGTGCGCAGGCACAGCGAGAGCGCGGTGTGCCGGGGGGTGTCGTAGTCGCGGGTCTGCTCCCAGGCCGCGTAGAGCAGGGCCCACAGGACGCTCTGCAGCCAGGTGTCGCTGACGTCGGGGTCGAGCGTGCCGTCCCGCTGACCGCGTCGGAGCAGGGTGATCAGGGCGCGGTCGGACGGGGTCTCCTCGCCCTCCTCCAGGCCGGACCAGGCCCAGAACTGGGGCACGTCGTAGAGCAGCATGAGCCGGTCGCCGAGTTCGAAGTACTCCAGGCACAGCCGGTCCAGGGCCTCCGGGGCCGGTCCTTCGTCGAGCCGCGCGCGTGCGGTCGCCGCCTCCAGGCGTTCGCCCACGTCCTTGCCGATGGCCGCGAGCAGGTCGGAGCGCTCGGGGAAGTAGCGGTGGACGGTGGTGCGCCCCACCCCGGCGGTCTCCGCGACGTCGGCCAGGGAAGCCGCGTGGTCGGCGGAGAGTCGGGTGACGGCGGCGTCCAGGATCGCGCGCCGGGTGCGGGCGCGGGTGGTGCTCTCCCGCGTGGCGGCGGTGGTGGCGGTGGTGGCTTGCGTGGCCGTGTCGGGCGTGGCTGCGCCTTGCGTGGCAGTGCGGTCGGACCCCATGCGCCCACGGTAGTGCCTCGTGGCCGCACGCATGCCGAATCGAAACTCGGTTGACCGTTGTGGAACATTGTTGTTCCACTGTGGGTATGTCCGATCCCACTCCTTCGGCTCCTACCACCCATCCCACCGACGCCACCGACGCCACCGCGTCCGCCTCCGCCACCGCGTCCGCCTCCTCTGCGAACTCCTCGCCCCGCGTCCGGGACACCGCGCCGCGCCTGCGCATCCTGTGGTCGTTCGCCCGCCCCCACCGGCGCACGCTGGTCCACGGCCTGGTCCTGGCCCTGCTCGTGTCCGGCCTCGGCCTCGCCACGCCCATGGTCACCAAGCAGGTCCTCGACGCCCTCGGCACCTCGTCGTCGCTGCTCGGCCCGGTCCTCGCGCTCCTCGCCCTGCTCGTGGTCGGCGGCGCGGTGTCGTTCCGGCAGTGGGTCCTGCTCGGGGCGCTGGGCGAGCGCGTGGTCCTGGAGGCCAGGGAGTCGCTGGTGCGGCGCTTCCTGCGGGCCACCGTGCCCACCGTCACCGCGCGCCCGACCGGCGAGCTCGTCACCCGCGTCACCTCCGACACGGTGCTGCTGCGCGAGGCCGCGTCGGAGTCGCTGATCGGCCTGATCAACGGCACGGCCATGCTCGTGGGCAGCCTCGTCCTCATGGGCTACCTCGACCTGGTGCTGCTCGCCACCACCCTGCTCGCCGTGGCGCTCACCGGCGCTGTCTTCGCGGTCCTGATGCCCGGCATCGCGCAGGCGCAGCAGCAGGCCCAGGAGCATGTGGGGCGGCTCGGCGGCGTACTGGAAGGCACGCTGCGCGCCATCCGCACGGTGAAGGTCAACCGTGCCGAGGACCGCATGGCGGAGCGGATCATGGTCGACGCGCGCGCCTCCGCCGAGTGCGGCACCCAGGTGGTCCGCCGCGAGGCGCTGGCCTGGACCACCGCGTGGTCCGGCATCCACCTGGCCATCATCGCGATCCTCGGCGTGGGGGCCTGGCGGGTGGGGGAGGGGCACCTGGAGGTCTCCAGCCTGATCGCCTTCCTGCTGTACGCGTTCGCGCTGATGGAGCCCGTCACCGAGATCAGCGAGGAGGTCACCAAGCTCCAGGCCGGCATGGCCGCCGCCGAACGCATCCAGCAGGCCGACGAGTTGGGCACCGAGGGCACCGCCGCCGCCTCCGCCGACGGGCACGCGCGCCCTGCCGAGGGCCCGGACGAGACGCCCGTGCTGCGCCTCAGCAAGGTCACCGCGGCCTACGGCCCGGACCGGCCCGCCGCCGTGCGGGACATCGACCTGGAGATCCCACGGCGGGGCCACACCGCCGTCGTCGGCCCGTCGGGCGCGGGCAAGACCACCCTGTTCTCCCTGGTCCTGCGTTTCCTGGAGCCGACGCACGGCGAACTGCTCCTGGACGGCCGCCCGTACCGCGACCTCGCCCACTCCGACATCCGCGCCCGCCTCGCCTACGTGGAGCAGGACACCCCGATCGTCCCCGGCACGATCCGGGACAACCTCCTGCTCGCCCGCCCCGACGCCACCACGGGCGAACTCCGGCAGGCCCTGCGGGACGTACGGCTCGTCGACAGGATCGACGCACTCGACGAGGGTCTGGACACACCGCTGTCCTCGACCGGCGTGTCCGGCGGCGAGCGGCAGCGCATCGCCCTGGCCCGCGCGCTGCTCGCCACCCCCGACGTGCTGCTCCTGGACGAGGCCACCGCCCAGCTGGACGGGCTGACCGAGGTGGCGGTGCACGACTGCATCCGCTCGCGCGCGGCCACCGGCGCCGTGGTGACGATCGCTCACCGCCTGTCGACCGTGCTCGACGCGGACACCATCGTCGTCATGGAGGGCGGCCGCATCCGCACGCAAGGCCGGCACGAGGAGCTCCTGCGCTCGGACGGGCTCTATCGCGAGCTGGTGGAGTCCCTGCGCATCGCCGCTCCCACCGGGCCGGAGCGCGAGATGTCGCGAGAGGCCGCTTGTCGTCTGCCGGGCGGTACGGCGCAGGATCCGTTTGAGGGAACCGGGGCGGAGGTCGGGTGAGGGAGTCTCGATGACCCCAACTCACCCTCTTCGTATGCGAGTTGAGGGTCTGCGGGCTTCCGTCGCACTCTCCGTTCGATGACGTACCTCACATTTCGAGTGGATGATTTGTGGCGTTTTAATCGCCTCCCTCGAAGGTGTCTCGCCGCGACGGCTCGGGCGACGGCGACGGGGGCCCCGCGCCGCGCGATTGGGCCGCCGCCACCCGGGCGCGATACAACGAACGGCATCCCACCCCTCAGCTCCACCCCGACTCCACCCTCGGAGAGGACCCGTCATGCCCGCGACCCCGCACCCCGCAACCCCTCCTCCCGTCCCCGCGCCCCGGAGCCTCGCCGACCTTCCGTTCGCCCACCGCCTCGAGGTGTTCGAGGGGGAGCTCGGGCGGGACGGGGACCACGAGTCCGTGCACTTCGACGGCGGCGACTTCACCGATCTGGACGGCGGCGGCAGCGTCTTCCTGGAGTGCGCCTTCTCCTCGGTGGCCGTCGAGGGCGGGCGGTATCGCCGGGTCCGCTTCACCGACGTCTGGACGTGGCAGACCCGTTGGGTGGGCACCGACCTCGCCGAGACCCAGTGGACGGACTGCGAGGCGGGCGCGGGGCTGCTCGCCGGGGTGGAGCTGTACGGTGCCCGGCTGCGCCGCGTGGTCTTCCACCGCTGCAAGTTCGACTCGGTCAACCTGCGCGCGGCCGAACTGCGCGACGTCGCCTTCGTGGACTGCCTGCTGCGCGATGTCGACTTCGGCGGCGCGCGCCTGGGCGGGGTCACCTTTCCCGGTACGACGCTGGAGCGCGTCCGCTTCGACAACGTCACCGTGGACCGGGCCGACCTGAGCGGGGCGGCGGCCCTCGGCATTGCTTCGGGCCTCGACGGGCTGCGTGGGGCGACCATCAGCGGCATCCAACTCCTTGAGCTGGCACCGGCGTTGGCGGACCTGGCCGGTCTGCGGGTGGCGGACGCCTGAGCGGCGCCGCCCGCCGTCGCGCGGCGCCGGTGTGTGGGCGGCCGTGCCGTGCCGTGACCGTGCCAGTGATCGCTGGATTTTGCCGCGATTTTTTACCCGCGCGTAACTTCACACTTGCACTACCGGCTCGTAATTTAGCGTGACCACGTCAACCTCGTGTCCCGGGCCACAGGGCGATCGTTACCCAGTCCTCGCACTCCCCTGAGCCGCAAGGAGATCACCCGATGCTGCCCTGGAGACGAGCGCTGCGCGCGCTCACCGCCGCCCTGATCGTCGCGGGCGCCGCCACGCTCACCCCCACCGCCACGGCCGCCGAATCCGCCCCCTCGCGCACCGCCGCCGTGTCGAGCGGCTGGAACGACTACGGCTGCAAGCCGTCCGCCGCCCACCCCCGCCCGGTCGTCCTCGCCCACGGCACCTTCGGCAACTCCGTGGACAACTGGCTCGTCCTCGCGCCCTACCTGGTCAAGCGCGGCTACTGCGTCTTCTCGCTGGACTACGGCCAACTGCCCGGCGTGCCCTTCTTCCACGGCCTCGGCCCGATCGACAAGTCGGCCGGACAGCTCGACACCTACGTCGACAAGGTCCTGAAGGCGACCGGAGCCAAGGAGGTCGACATCGTCGGGCACTCGCAGGGCGGCATGATGCCCCGCCACTACCTGAAGTTCCTCGGCGGCGCCGAGAAGGTGAACGCCCTGATCGGCCTCGCGCCCGACAACCACGGCACGACCCTGCTCGGCCTGACCAAGCTGCTGCCCTTCTTCCCGGGCGCGGAGGACCTGCTGTCGGCGGCCACCCCGGCGCTCGCCGACCAGATCGCCGGATCGAAGTTCCTCACCAAGCTCAACGCGGGCGGCGACACCGTCCCGGGCGTGCGCTACACCGTCATCGCCACGAAGTACGACGAGGTCGTCACCCCGTACCGCTCCCAGTTCCTGAACGGCCCCGACGTGCGCAACGTCGTCGTACAGGACCTCTGCGCGGTGGACCTCTCCGAGCACGTGGCGGTGGGCATCCTGGACCGGGTCGCCCACCACGAGGTGGCGAACGCCCTCGACCCGGCCCACGCGAAGCCGACCACCTGCCTGTCGTAGGAGCGCTCGCGCGAAGGGCCGCCGCCACCCCGCGTCCGGGGTGGCGGCGGCCCTCACCTCTCCCTGGCCGCGGAATGACCTCCACACGGCCGGGAGGACCAGGTCAGCGGCCGTGACGGCCGCCGGTGGCCGCGCGGCGGCGGGTCGTCGCGAACATCGCGGCCGCGCCGACCGCGAGCACCGCGGCGCCGCCGATCGCGATGTATGGCGTGGTGCTGTCGCCGCCGGTCTCGGCGAGGTTCTCGTCGGCCGCGACGGGCTTGCCCGCGGCGCCCTTCACCTCCGGCTGGTTCCCGGACCCGCCGGGCGCGGCCGCCGCGTCGTCCCCGCTGTCCCCGGCGTCCTCGGCGGGCTCCGCCTCCGTGACCTTCGGCCCGGTCTTCGCGTCGCTGTCGCCGTGGCCGCGGTGCTCCACGGACGACTTGTCCGCGCCGTCGGCTATGTCCTTCTCGGAGGGCGCGGAGGCGACGGGCGCCGCGGCCCCCGTGCCCGAACCACCGCCGCTCTTGCCGCCGAACACCACGTCGGAGCAGGTGTAGAAGGCCTCGGGGGAGTCCGAGCGCTGCCAGATCGAGTAGACCAGGTGGCGGCCGGACTTGGCGGGCACCTTCCCCTGGAAGACATAACTGCCGTTCACCAGCTTCGGGTCGGTGACCTTCGCGAAGGGCCGCGTCTCCAGGTCCGACCACTTCAGGGGCTTCTTCGGGTCGTACGAGTCCTTGGTGACGTACAGCTCGAAGGAACCCCGGTGCGGGGCGGTGGCCCGGTACTTGAAGGTGTGGTTGCCGGCGGCGAGCTTGGAGGACGGCCAGTCGGCGCGCGGCAGGTCGAGCCCCTTGTACTTGTCGTTCCCGGCGCTGCACAGCTTCCCGTCCGGGATGATCTCCTTCGACTTGCCCGCGGCGTTGGCGATGTTGACGCCGTTCCAGTCGTACAGGGCCTGCGTCCCGCCGGCCGCCACCAGCGCCTTGCACGCGGCCGACTTCGGCGCCTCGGGCCCTTCCTGGAAGCAGGCGGACACCCGGCTCACCGGATCCGTCATCGACCCGTGCGCGGCGGCGGGCGTCGCGGTGAACACGGTCAGGGCGAGCGGGGCGACACCCGCGGTGGCGATGGCGGCGACCTTGCGAGCAGCGGTCATGGGGGGATCTCTCCTAGAGCGGCGAACAGGTGGGGGCGTACGGGCAGCGAACCTCCGCGGTGGGCGGGGCGCGAACCTCGTGGCGATCAGCAAGCTAGCCGCCGCGATCCCCGAATTCGCCTGCCGGGACCGGCCGAAGGCGATCCTTATGCTCGCGTTAAGGACCCCCTCAGCCTGCCCTCAGGTCAGGTCACCCCACCCACCGGTACCGCCGCTCCGGCCGCCCCGCCCCGCCGTACTTGAGGGTCACCTCCGCGCGGCCCGTGTCCGCGAAGTACTCCAGATAGCGGCGGGCGCTGACGCGGGAGAGGGAGCCCGCCTCGGCGCACTCCGTGGCGGACAGGCCGGCGGGGTGCGCGCGCAGGGTGTGCTCCACCAGGTCCGCGGTGTGCGGGGCCAGGCCCTTGGGGAGTTCGCGGGAGCCGGGCGGGCGGGGGCCGAAGATCTGGTCGACGTCCTCCTGGCGGGCCTCGGCGAGGCCGTCGAGGCGGGCGCGCAGGGCCGCGACGTGCCGCAACTGCTCCTGCAGGGCCGCCTGGTTGAAGGGCTTGATCAGATAGTGCAGGGCCCCGGCGCGCAGCGCGGCCCGGACCACCTCCGCGTCCCGCGCGGCCGTGATGAACAGGACGTCCACCGGCGCCCGCCCAGGGTCCCGCTCCTCCGCCGCCCGCAGCTCCCGCAGCACCGCGATGCCGTCCATGTCCGGCAGATACACGTCGAGCAGGATCAGGTCGGGCCGCAGCCGCTCCGCCGCCGCCAGCGCCTGCGCGCCGCTGTGCGCCACTCCCACCACCGCGAATCCCGCCACCGTGGCGACGTACCGGCCGTGCAGCTTGGCGACCATGAAGTCGTCGTCGACGACCAGCACCCTCGTCATCGCCAGGCCCCCTCGCCCCTCGTCGTCGCCGCAGGTTACGAGCGCGACCACAAGGACCACAACGTCCGTTGATTCCGGAAGAGAGACAGCTTCTTAACGCGTGGGCAACATGTGGGCCACTTCACACACGTATCCGGTCAGACAGGTGGTGGCACCCCGTGCGACTCCGCACCCCCAGGCGACTACGCGTCCCCCTCGCCCTGCTCGGGTCCGCGCTGCTCGTCCTCGTGGGCCCGCCGCTGCTCACCACGGGCAGCGGCGACGACACCGGCACAAAGATCCCCGGCCTGCGCCTCATGGTCCCCAACACCCCCGGCGGCGGCTACGACATCACCGCCCGCACCGCCGCCAGGAACGCCGAGGACGCCGGACTCACCCACAACATCGAGGTGTTCAACCTGCCCGGCGCCGGCGGCACCGTCGGCCTCAGCCGCCTCGTGGGCGAGCACGGCAACGGCAAGCTGGCGATGTCCATGGGCCTCGGCGTCGTCGGCGCGGCCCGCTCCAACCACGCCCCCAAGACCCTCGCCGACACCACCCCGATCGCCCGCCTCACCGAGGAACAGGACGTCGTCGTGGTCTCCAAGAACTCCCCGTACAAGACCATCGGGCAGCTCGTCGACGCCTGGAAGAGGAAGCCCGGGAAGATGCCCGTCGGCGGCGGCTCCGCGCCCGGCGGGCCCGACCACATCGCCCCCATGCTCATGGCCCGCGCCGCCGGGATCCCGCCCAAGGACGTCAACTACATCCCGTTCGACGGCGGCGGCGAACTCCTCGCCTCCATCCTCGGCAGCAAGGTCGCCTTCGGCGTCTCGGGCGTGGGGGAGTACCTGGACCAGATCAAGTCCGGTGAGCTGCGGCTGCTCGCCGTCACCGGACCCGAGCGGGTCAAGGGCCTCGACGGGCCGACCCTCAAGGAGTCCGGCTACGACGTGAACTTCACCAACTGGCGCGGCATCGTCGCCCCGCCAGGCCTCTCCGACGCCGAACGCGACAAGCTCACCGCGCTCGTCCGCAAGCTGCACGGCTCCAAGGAGTGGCGCGCGTCCCTGGCGAAGAACGGCTGGGACGACGCCTTCCTCACCGGCGACAAGTTCGGCGACTTCCTCGAAGCCCAGGACCGGCGCGTCGTGTCCGTACTGAAGGAGCTGGGGCTGTGACGACCACCGAACCGCCCGCGGAGCACACCGCCACCCGCCGCGCCTGGCTGCGGGAACACTCCGAACTCGGCGTCTGCGTCCTGCTGCTCGCCCTCGGCGCCGTCGTCCTCACCGACGCCCTCACCATGGACGTCGCCCTCACCCAGCGCGGCCCCGTCGGCCCCCGGACCGTCCCCGTCGCCGTCGGCACCGGCCTGCTCGTCGTCGCCGTCCTGCTCGCCGTCGACGTGCTGCGCGGCGGCCGTGGCCAGGCCGAGGGCGGCGAGGACGTCGACCTGTCCGAACCCGCCGACTGGCGCACCGTCCTGCTGCTCGCCGGGGTCTTCCTCGCCACCGCCGTCCTCATCGAACCCGTCGGCTTCCCCGTCGCCGGAGCACTCCTCTTCTGGGGCGCGGCCTACGCCCTCGGCAGCCGCGCGTTCCACCGCGACCCGCTCATCGCCGCCGGGCTCTCCCTGGTCACCTACGCCGTCTTCAACAATCTGCTCGGAGTGCCGCTGCCCGGCGGCCCCCTGATGGGAGTGCTGTGACATGAACGCCTTCAGCTCCCTGATGGACGGCTTCGGCACCGCCCTCACCCCCATCAACCTCCTGTGGGCCGCCGTCGGCGTGCTCCTCGGCACGGCCATCGGCGTGCTGCCCGGCATCGGCCCCGCCATGGCCGTGGCGCTGCTGCTCCCCGTCACCTACGGGCTCGAACCCACCGGCGCGTTCATCATGTTCGCGGGCATCTACTACGGCGCCATGTTCGGCGGCTCCACGACCTCGATCCTGCTGAACACGCCGGGCGAGAGCGCCGCCGTCGTCGCCGCCATCGAGGGCAACCCCATGGCCAAGTCCGGGCGCGGCGCCCAGGCCCTCGCCGCGGCTGCCATCGGCCACTTCGCCGGCGGCATGATCGGCACCGTCCTGCTCGTCGCGCTCGCCCCGAAGGTCGCCGACCTCGCCGTCGACATCGGCGCGCCCGACTACTTCGCCATCATGGTTCTCGCGTTCATCGCGGTGACGTCGGTGCTCGGCTCCTCCCGGATCCGCGGACTCGCCTCCCTCCTCATCGGCCTCACCCTCGGCCTGGTCGGCCTCGACCAGATGACCGGCCAGCAACGCCTCACCTTCGGCTCCCTCCAACTCGCCGACGGCATCGACGTGGTGATCGTGGCCGTCGGCCTGTTCGCGATCGGCGAGGCCCTGTGGGTGGCCGCACACCTGCGCCGCACCAGCGGGCACGCCATCCCCGTCGGCCGCCCCTGGCTCGGCAGGAAGGACGTCAAGCGCACCTGGAAGTCCTGGCTGCGCGGCCCCCTCATCGGCTTCCCCTTCGGCGCGATCCCCGCGGGCGGCGCCGAGATCCCCACCTTCCTCTCCTACGCCACCGAGAAACGCCTGTCCAAGCACAAGGACGAGTGGGGCAAGGGCGCCATCGAGGGCGTCGCGGGACCGGAGTCCGCGTCCTCCGCGTCGGCGGCGGGCACCCTCGTGTCGATGCTGACCCTCGGCCTGCCCACGACCGCCGTCGCCGCCGTCATGCTGGCCGCCTTCCAGCAGTACGGCATCCAGCCCGGGCCGCTGCTCTTCGAGCGCGAGTCGGAGCTGGTGTGGGGCCTGATCGCGTCCCTGTTCGTCGGCATGGTGCTGCTCCTGGCCCTGAACCTGCCGCTGGCCCCCGTGTGGGCGAAGCTCCTGCGCATCCCGCGGCCCTACCTCTACGCGGGCATCCTGTTCTTCGCGGCCGTCGGCGCCTACGCGGTCGGCGGGGAGGCGCTCGACCTGGTCATCCTGCTGATCATCGGCCTGATCGGGTTCGGCATGCGGCGCTACGGACTGCCCGTCCTGCCCGCCGTCATCGGCGTCATCCTCGGGCCCAACGCCGAGCAACAGCTGCGCCGCGCCCTGCAGATCAGCGACGGCAGCGTCAGCGGCCTGGTGGACACGCCGTTCTCGGTGTCCGTGTACGCCGTCGTCGCACTGATCCTGCTGTGGCCGCTGCTGCGGAAACTGGCGCGCGGCCTGCTGAAGTCCCGTCGTAACGTGACGGAATGACAGACAGGACCAACACGGCCGAGGCCTCCGGAGCGCACGCCCTCCGCCTCGCCGAAGCCGCCGACGTGCCCGCCGTGAAGGCGGTCACCGACGCGGCGTACCACCACTACATAGAACGCATCGGCCGGGTGCCCGCCCCCATGGAGTCCGACCACGCCGCGAACGTGGCGGCGGGGCGGGTGCACGTCACCGGGGACCCGGTGGTCGGCCTGGTGGTCCTCTACGCCCACGAGGACCACCTCTACCTGGACAACATCGCCGTCCACCCCGACGCGGCGGGGCAGGGCCTCGGGCGCGTCCTCCTCGAATTCGTCGAGGCGCACGCCCGGGCCCTGGGGCTGCCCGAGATCCGGCTCTACACCAACGCCATGATGTGGGAGAACCAGAAGATCTATCCCCGGTTCGGATACGACTTCGTGGAGCGGCGCGTCGAGGGCGTCTACGACCGCTTCCACTACCGCAAGCGGCTCACGGACTGAGCGGGGCGCCGCCCCCGGGCTACTCGGTGGGCCACCAGACGCGCAGGACGTCTCTGCGGACCTCGGGGCGCTCGCGGGGCAGCGCCTGGGCGCCCTCGCGGGCCTCCCGGCTCTCCCTCGCGCGGCGCGCGGCGGACTTCTCGACGGTCTTGTGCACGGTCACTCGGCGCATGACGGCCTCCCTGCCTACCTCGTCGTGCCGTACCCACCGAAGAGCTCGGTGACACAGCGGTAGACCAGTCCGGGGAGCGTTTCTCATCGCGGGCCGATTGTCAGTGGCGTGTGTCACGCTCGGCGCATGAGCTTTGACGTGGGCAATCGCGCGGAAGGAGCGGGCGGAGACGGCCCGGGCGTCGACTGGGACGCGCGGGCCGCCGCGTTCGACGACGAGCCGGACCACGGCCTGCGCGACCCGTCGGTGCGCGCGGCCTGGGCCGACCGCCTCACCGCCTGGCTGCCGGACACACCCGGCGACGTCCTGGACGTGGGCTGCGGCACCGGCAGCCTCGCACTCCTCGCCGCCGAACAGGGACACCGCGTCACCGCCGTCGACCTCTCCCCGCAGATGGCGACCCGCGCCCGCGCGAAGCTCACCGCCCACGACGCCCGCGTCCTCGTGGGCGACGCGACCAGGCCCCCCGTCGGCGACCACCGCTTCGACGCGATCCTCGCCCGCCACGTCCTGTGGACCCTCCCGGACCCGGACGCGACCCTGCGCCACTGGCACACCCTGCTCCGCCCCGGCGGCCGCCTCGTCCTCATCGAAGGCGTCTGGGGCACCACAAGCCCCGTGGGCATCCCCGCCCCCGACCTCATACGCTCCCTGGCCCCCTTGGTCCCCCACACCCACACGGAGCGCCTGTCGGGGGACGCGCGGCTGTGGGGGAGGCCGGTGGACGACGAGAGGTACGTGGTGGTGGGGACGACGGCGCGCCCCGGCCGGCGCCCGCCGCTCCCGGGCGCCCTGCACCACGTGGAGTTGTGGGTGCCCGACCTGAAGGCCGCGGAGGCCTCCTGGGGCTGGCTGCTCGGCGAGCTGGGGCACGTCCGCGAACAGGTCTGGGAGCGGGGCCGGAGCTGGCGGCGCGGCGACGCCTACCTCGTCCTGGAGGAGTCGCCCGACCTCCGCCCCGGCCCGCACGAGCGCCGGGCCCCCGGGATGAACCATCTCGCCTTCCACGTGGCCGGCCGGGCCGAGCTCGACCGGCTGGTCGCGCTCGCCCCCGGCCACGGCTGGTCCCCGCTGTACGCGGACCGGTATCCGCACGCCGGGGGAGAGGGGCAGTACGCGGCGTACCTGGAGGACACGCAGGGGTACGAGGTGGAGCTGGTGGCGCTGCCCGACGCGGGTGCGTGAGCGATCCGCGCGGTACGCCGCCTGCCCGCGCTCAGCCCGTCCGGGGGAAGTGGCCGCCCGCCTCTGCCAGTTGTTCCAGGTCGTCCAGGGCCGCCAGGGCTGCCGCTGCCGCCGGTGGGTCCGTTTCGGGGAGGGGGCTCGCGGCGAACTCGTCCTCGTCCAGGCGGAGGATCGTGGTGCCGTCCGCCGAGCACCAGAGGTCCAGGTCGAGGTCCTCCACCGTCAGGACGGCGCCGTCGCGCACGGCCGGGCGGGTCACGTCGCAGTACCAGCCCTTGAGCGTCCCGTCGGCCGCGTACACCTCCTTCACGGCGTACCAGCGGTCGCGCCAGAAGTGCTCGACGAACACGTCGCCGGGCTCGAAGCGGACGAAGCCGAAGTCCCGTACGCCCGCGCCCGCCCAGGGCGCCCGCACCGTCACGCGGGTGCCGTCGTCCGACAGGAGCCGCGCCGGGTAGCGGATCTTCGTGCGGCCCGCCTTGCGGAGGACGACCTCCACGTCGGTGGCGGGCGCCGGCTCAGCCGAGGGCGCGGACATGACGTACCTCCGTGTCACAGATCTCGTAGCCGAACCACTTGTTGATCGCGAGCATCGGTTCGTTGCCCGCGTCGTTGCCGGTGAACGCCTCCTTGAACCCGGCGGCCCGCGCCCGGTGCAGCGAGTCGTTCTTCGCCAGCTTGGCGAGCCCCCGGCCGCGGTGCGCCCGCGCCGTGCCCGTCATCCCGCTCGCGTACCGCGCGGCGTCGTCCGTGCGCGCCAGGCTGAACGCCGCGGGCCGCCCGTCCACCACCGCCACGGTCGTCAGCTCCTGGTCGACCAGCGGATGGTGCCAGGTCTCCGCCAGCCAGTGCTCGTAGTCGGTGAACTCCGCCGCCACGTCGCTCGGTTCGTCCGCGACCGTCTCCGCGTCCAGGTCGAACAGGGGACGCGGGTCGGCGGCGAACTCGGCGCCGCCGCGCAGCTCCACGCCGGACGGCGGCGCCGCGAGGGGAGGCAGCTCGCCGTTCACCAGGTCGAGGCGGAGGAAGTGCGCGGACCGGCTCGCGCGGTAGCCGCGGCGCGCGGCGAACGCGCGGTTCTCCTCGCTGTCGAGGACCCAGGAGTACACGGTCGTCGCTCCCTTGCCCGCCAGGTACTCCTCCGCCGTGCGGACCAGGAGCGAGCCCGCGCCGACGCCCCTGCGCCCCGGGTGGACGTAGACGTTGGCGAAGCTCTGGCCCGGCTCCGGGCTGTCGTACGCCACGCCGGTCTGCGCGGTGCCGACCACCTCGCCGTCCACCTCCGCGACCAACTGCAGGTAGTGCGCGTCGGGATGGGCGTGCGCCGCGTCGAACGCGACGGACGCGGAGGTGGCCAGCATGGCGGGCACGCAGACGCGGCGCACCGCCGCGAACGCGGAGGTGTCCGCGGGATCGTCGGGGCGCAGGGCCCGGACCAGGACTTCTGTCATGGGGCGGACGGTAGTCGGGGGGCGCGGGAGCCGCCTCTCCTTTTTGCCGGGCGCGGTGCGGGACAATCGCCGCGTGACGCTGAAGATCGTGATCGATGAGGGCACGGAGGGGCGGGCCGCGGCCGCGCCCTACGAACAGGTACGCGCGCAGATCGCCGCGCAGGCCCGGAGCGGGAGCCTCCCGGTGGGCTACAAGCTGCCCACCGTGCGAGGGCTCGCCGAGGGCCTGGGGCTCGCCGCGAACACCGTGGCCAAGGCCTACCGGGCGCTCGAGGAGGACGGCGTGATCGAGACCCGGGGCCGCAACGGCACGTTCGTGGCCGCCGCCGGGGACGCGTCCGCCAAGGCCGCCGCGTCCGCCGCGCAGGCCTACGCGGAGCGGGTGCGCCGCCTCGGCCTCACCGAGGAGGCCGCGACGTCCGCCGCCCGGGACGCGCTGCGCGCGGCTTACGGGTCGGGGGGCTGAGGCCGGGGGTCGCGGGCCCGCAGTCCCCGCCCGCAGCGCGTAAGCGGCGCCCACAGGCTCGCCCCTGCCCCCAACCCTCCGCCCCCAACCCGCAGACGCCAGAAGGCCCTTCGCGGCACCGGAGGACCGGCCTGCCCGGCACGTTCCGGCAGCCGGAGGGTCGGGCGACGGCGCGGAGGCCGATGTGGGGGGTGGGCGGGTGGGAGACATCCGCCGCGGAGCGGCGGGACAGGACAGCACCTACAGGTACAGACCCGCATCGGCCCCGTCCCGGGCGGACGGCAGCGCGGTCGGCGACTGCCCCCGCCGCAGGGCGTACAACTCGGCGAGGGTCGCCCCCTCCCGGGAGACACCCTCGGAGGTCCCGAGCCAGTCGACGGACTCGGTGAGGGTGAGCGGGCCGACCTCGATGCGGGCGAGGCAGCGCCCGGGGCGGACCACGGCCGGGTGGAGACGCTCCAGGTCCTCGTTGGTGGTGACACCGACGAGGACGTTGCGCCCCTGGCCGAGCAGCCCGTCCGTGAGGTTGAGGAGCCGGGACAGGGCCTGCCCCGCCGTGTGCTTGGCCTCACCCCGGATCAGCTCGTCGCAGTCCTCCAGGAGCAGCAGCCGCCAACGCCCCTTCGCCGTGCCGTCGTCCTCACCGATGGCGATGTCCATCAGATAGCCGACATCGGTGAACAGCCGCTCCGGGTCGAGGACGCAGTCCACCTGGCACCAGTCCCGCCAGGACCGCGCGAGCGTGCGCAGCGCGGACGTCTTGCCGGTGCCGGGCGGCCCGTGCAGCAGCAGGAGGCGCCCCGAGATGTCCTCCGGCGTGGTCTTCATCAGCTTGTCCATGGCGTCGGCGACCGGCGCGGTGTAGTTCTCCCGCACCTCGTCCCACGTCCCCGCGGAGATCTGCCGGGTCGTGCGGTGCGGCCCGCGCCGCGGCGAGACGTACCAGAACCCCATGGTGACGTTCTCCGGCTGCGGCTCGGGGTCGTCCTGCGCCCCGTCCGTGGCCTCCTTGAGGACCCGCTCCGCCAGCTCGGCGGTGGTCGCCGTGACCGTGACGTCCGCGCCGCGGTTCCACCGGGACACCAGCAGCGTCCACCCCTCGCCCTCGGCGAGCGTGGCGCTGCGGTCGTCGTCCCGGGCGGCCCGCAGCACCGTCGCGCCGGGCGGAAGCAGCTCGGAGCCGGGCTTCACGCGGTCGATGTTGGCGCTGTGCGAGAACGGCTGCTCGCCCGTCGCGAAGCGGCCGAGGAACAGCGCGTCCACGACGTCGGACGGGGAGTCGCTGTCGTCGACGTTGAGCCGGATCGGCAGGGCGTCCTTAAGGTTCGCAGACATGCCGCCATGATCCGTCACGGGTGCGCTTCCGTGCACGCGGTTTCCCCAGTGCGCCACCCCGCGCGCCGTGGAGCCGGCTGTCGCGCGGAACCGCCCCCACCGCGGGGGTGCGCCGATACGCTTGCCCGTGATGGGACGTCATGGGTGGCAAGGCGATGCACGGCGGTGGCGTCTCACCGCCCTCGTCGGCGTGGCGCTGGCCGCGCTGGCCCTGGTCCTGACCATGCTCACGCTGCCCGACAAGGAGCGCGGAAGCACGGCGGGCACGACTCCGGACGGCGACAAGGTGTATGGCACACCCGCCCCGACGAACGGCGACGCACGGCCCGAGGTGGGCTGGGGCTTCACCCACACGCAGTACAGCGGCAACGAAGGAGACGACGCGGCCGTCGGCCGTCTCCAGAAGCTGCTCGCCGACCAGCCGCGCCCGCTGCCGCAGATCCAGCACATCATGGGCTGGGGCGCCGGCAACCCCGAGCCGGTCAAGGGGCGCTACGACTTCGAGGCCATGGACCACCGGATGGACTTCATCCGCGCCACCAAGGGCACGCCGGTGGTCACCCTGTGCTGCGCCCCGGACTGGATGAAGGGCGGCAAGTCGGGCTCCGACAACACGGACTGGAGCCAGGACTCCCTGGAGACCGCGCCCCGGCCCGAGCACTTCGACGACTACGCCGCCCTCGCGGCGACCGTCGCCAAGCGCTACCCCGACGTGCGGCACTTCCTCGTCTGGAACGAGTTCAAGGGCTTCTGGAACTCGGCCGAGGCCCGCTGGGACCACGAGGGCTACACCAAGCTCTACAACCTCGTCTACAAGGCCCTGAAGCAGGTCAACAAGGACATCCAGGTCGGCGGCCCCTACCTGGTCATGGACAGCGTCGACCCGCGCGGGTCCGGCGGCGGGTCGGACGACGTGGAGGGCCCGTGGGGCCGCCTCGACGAGCGGTCCCTCAAGGCCTTCACGTACTGGAACAAGCACAAGGACGGCGCCGACTTCGTGGTCGTCGACGGCGCCAGCTACACCGAGGACGACGAGCTGCTGCCCGACGAGTTCGGCGCCACCGACAAGCTCACGGCCGTCGGCCGCTGGGTGCGCGAGCAGACCGGCGACCTGCCGCTGTGGTGGGCCGAGTACTACGTGGAGCCCGGCGACCGGCAGGACAACCGCGACGACTGGGCCGAGGAGCGCCGGGTCGCCGTGCACGCCTCCGGCCTGATGGCGATGGCCCGCGGCGGCGCGACCAGCGGCTTCTACTGGAACCCGCAGAAGCGCGAGGGCAGTTGCGCGGGCTGCCTGTGGAGCCCCACACAGAGCGCCGACGGCGGCCGCGAGAAGCCCATGCTGAACCTCCTCGCCCGCTTCTCCGACGCCTTCCCGCCCGGCACCCGCTACGAGAAGGTGGACGTCGCCGAGGACGACGCGCCGAACGTCCGCGTCCTCGCCGACGACAAGACCGTGCTCGTGGTCAACACCGTCGACCGGAAGATCAGCGCGAAGGTCGACGGCAAGCGCTTCGACATGGCCGGGTACGAGGTGAAGTGGCTGACGCGGTGAGCCGCCCGCGCCTGACCTGACCCGGCCCGCCGCGCCCTACGCCATCGTCAGGAACCGCTGGATCAGCGACGCCACGAACACCGCGAGCAGCGGCAGCGAGAACCAGAAGCTGCTCTGCAGCCAGCGCTGCTGCCCCACGCCGGGCGCCGCCGCGACCCGCACCACCTCGCGCACGGCGAGCAGCGCGAGCAGCGCGAGCACCGCGAGGGCGCCCACCACCGTCCACGGCGTCCACGTCACCTTCGGGCCCACGGCGCCCGGGTCGGCCGCGGCGACCGGCCCTTCCGGCTGCTGGCGCAGCGCGTACAGGCTCGCGTCGGCGTTGCCGTAGACCTTCTTCAGCTCCGGGCGTTTGTCGAGGTTGCGGGCGAGGCGGGTGTCCCAGTTCGCCGGATAGCCGGTGTCCATCTGGAGGTAGACGGTCTGGCTGCGGTTGATCATGAGGTACGAGTTGGGGCCCGCGTCCTTGAGCGCCTTCACCAGTCCTGACACCAGGACCGGGTCGGGCGGCGCGAGCGTCGGCACGTACTCGACCTTCTCCGCGTCCCGCGCGCCCCAGGGGATCGCGGGCGTCACGTTGTTGACGGTGTCGTTGCTCATCCACAGCAGCCGCACCGTCGGGTCGTCGTGGGCGTACACGTACTCCATTGCGGCGACCTCGCCGGTCCTGATCCGCTCGAAGGGCTCGTTGCCCCAGCGCGCCACCAGGAAGCCACCCACCAGGACGAGGCCCGCGAGCAGCGCGGCGAGGGGCGCGAGGCTCACCTTGTCCCGGTCGCGCTCCTTCGGCGTGGCGCCGGTGCGCGGGAACAGCGCGAGCGCGGCGAGCAGCGCGGCGCCGGGCAGCGCGAACATGAAGACGCGCAGCGCCATCTCGCCGCCGTACGACTGCATGCCGAAGCCGAGGAACGGCACGAAGGTGAGGACGAGCAGCGACACCTCGCGGTACTTGTGCCGGCGCCTGCGCAGCCAGCCCCAGCAGGCCATGGCCATCACGCCACCGGCGAGCGCCACCCGGACGTAGAGCACCAGCTTGTGCGTCGAACTGCCGCCCTCGATCCGGCCGGACACCGACGACGACACATTGCCGCCGACGCCGCCGACGCCGCCGAAGAGCTCGTCGAAGTGCCCCGACCAGTAGGGCTCGGCGAAGAAGCCCAGCCAGACGGCGACCATGACGCCGCACAGCAGCGGAAGGCCGCGCAGCTCGCAGCGGCGCAGCAGGACGAGGGCGGTGAGAACGCCGAGCATCACGAACGGCGTGAGCTGGTGCGCGGGCACCGTGCCCGCGAAGAGCCCGAGGAGCACGGCGAGGAGCACCGCCTGCTGACGGCGGTTGGCGGGCTCGACCTCGGCCTCGCCCGGCCGTCGCTTCGTCCAGATCACGCGTGGCGCGCGGAACCACACGAGCAGGATCGCCACGAACGCGATGTACAGCAGATACGTGAAGCCCTGCGGCGAGAAGTAGTCCTGGCCGACCCAGCCGCTCAGGACGAAGATCCACAGCCCGGCCCACTTGGCGCGCCAGCTCGCCCGCAGGGAGCGCGTGAGCAGCAGCATCGGGGCCAGATAGAGGAGTTGGATGACCGTCGGCCACCAGCGGATGACCTCGGTCAGGTCCGAGACGCCGCAGGCCTCCGCGAGGAACGTGGCGGCGGCGAAGAAGCCGGGCCAGCTCCAGCGCGCGTCCAGGTCCGGCACCGCCGTGCCGGTCCGGTCGATGTACTCGATGAAGCCCAGGTGCTGCCAGGCCGTCGCGAACCGGGGTTCGGTCTCGATGACGGCCGGCAGCGCGTGCAGGGACACGACGGTGGCGACCAGGGTCAGCAGGAGCAGCCAGCGGTTCTGCCGCTCCAGCCAAAGGAGCGACGCGAACACGCCCACGAGCAGCGCGGCGCCGACCAGCGTCGGCAGCGGCAGCACGGAGACGAGCCCGAGCCCGCCCATCCCGTCGAGGTCGCCCTCGTCGAGCCCGAACACCGGGACCCAGTACAGGCCGAGGGCGACGAGCAGCAGGAGGCCGAGGACGAGGGTCTTGCGGGTGGTCCGGGGCGGGCGTGCGGGCGCGGCGGCCGGGCGGGCCGGGGGAGCGGCGGCCGGGGACGGCGGGTCGGCCGGTCCGGTGCCGGGCGGTGCGGCGGGAGGCGTGGTGGGTGGCGTGGCGGGCGGTGTGCCGGGCGCACCGGCCGTGGGCGGGGGCACGGCGACAGGGGGCGCCTTCGGGTCGGCCACGGTCGGCCAGGGCTCCTTCACGGGCAGGCTCATCGGGTCGAGGCTGCTCTCGGTGTCGGGGTGTCCCACGGCGTCGGGCCAGATCCCGGTCTCGGCGTGACCCACGGCGTCGGGCCAACTCACCGGGTCGGGACGGCCCTCCACGTAGGGACGGCTCGCAGCCTCGGATCGGCTCGCAGCCTCCGCATGGCTCCCTGCCTCGGCACGGCGCTCCGCCTCCGCGCGACCCGCTGCGTCCGAGTGGCTCCCCGCGCCGACCCGGTCCGTCCCGCCCATGGACTCCGCGACCGATGCCGACCCGGGCGAGCCACAGCTCTCCGCCCCGCCGGACATCTCCGCCCCGCCGAACCGCTCCGACTCCCCGGGCCTCTCCGTGCTCTCCGCGCTCTCCGGCAGTTCCGCCCCGTCCGATGCGGGCCGCTCCGCGGCGGACCCCTGCGCGCCCGCCCCCCGCTCCGTCCCGTCCGCCTCCGGCGGCAGTACCACGCGCGCCCCGGCGGCGGGCGTGGTGCGCGCCGACCGGGCCGCCCAGGTGGGCCGGTGCCCCTCCATGTCGTCCCCCCTGCCCGCTCCCACGGGCCCTCGTGCCGTCGGTCCCGGACGCACGTCCGGGCGGCGCTCCTGATGCTCCAGGTCGATCTGGACCGCCAGTTGAAGTGTGTCGGAGTCCAGGGACTCGCGCAGCGCCCACGCGGGCCCGTGCCGCCGCTGTCTGTCCGCGGGCCGCTGCGGGGTGAGCTCGACGGTGGCCGCCGCGGGCACGTCCCGGGTGCCGAGGTCCGCCAGGTCCCCGTCGGGCGCCGCGCGTTCGGCGGCCGGGGCCGCGCGCGTGATGGCGTACAGCTTCGGAGCCGCGATCGCCACGATCACCGCGAGGCTGGAGATCTCCGCGACGCCCGCGCCGGTCAGCCCCATCCGGGGGAGCAGCAGCAGCGTCAGGCCGAGCACGAGCACGCACAGCAGGCCCTGCAGCCAGGCGAGTCCGGAGGTGCGGCTCTGCGCGCGCAGGACGGCGAAGTACGTCTCCATGACCACCCGAAGGAGTGCACCCACCGCGAACCAGCGCAGCAGCGGAGTGGCTGCCTCCGAATAGCCCGCGCCGAACACGTGCAGGATGTACGGCGCCCCCACGAAGAGGATCCCGCACACCGGGATCATGATCCGCGCCATCCGGCGCAGCGCCGCACGGGTGTTGGCGGCGAGCCGGGCCGGGTCGTGCGCGCCCTCGACGGTCAGGGACGCGCCCATGTTGATGGCGAGCAGGTTGGTGGTGCCGCCGATGGTCGTCGCGATGTAGAAGTACGCGTTGTCGGCGGAGCTGACCTGCGCGGCCACGATCACCGGCACCAGATAGACCACCGCGAGCGAGCACAGCGAACCGGTGTAGTCACCGGCGAGGAAGCGCCCCATCTCGCGCAGCGTCGGCGGTGTGGTCCTGCCCTCGGTGGCCCGCACATGGCGCGGCACGAGTCGCCGGAAGACCAGCCAGCCGAGCGGCACCACCGAGAAGGCGATGGCGGCCACCCACGACACGAACACCCCGGCCGTCGGTATGGCCGCCGCGAAGACGATCAGGAGCCCGAGCTTCACGACGGAGAACACCGTGTTGCCGACGGGCACCCACAGCGCGTTCCGCAGCCCGGTGAGCACCCCGTCCTGGAGCGTCAGGAGCGACCACGCCACCACCGCGCCGACGAAGCACACCCCGGCCACGGGACCGTGCAGGAAGCGGTACGAAGGACCCCACAGACCCAGCGTGGCCAGGAAGGCCAGGGCCGCGCACGCGACGACGACGGAACTCATCGCGTACGTACGGAAGATGAGCTTGCCCGTGGCGCGGCCCGCCACCGGGATGAAACGCGCGAGCGCGCCCATGAGCGTCACGGCGGTGATGCCCGCGAGGAGCTTCATCGCCGCGATGGCCGCCGAGCCCTGGCCGACCGCCGACTCCGAGTAGTACCGGGCGGCGGCCAGCCAGAAACCGAGGCCGAGCAGACCGGAGATTCCGGTGTTGAGCATGAGCGCGTAGGCGTTGCGGAACAGCGGGCTCCCGCCGCCGCTCCGCCCCGCCCCGGGCAGGCGCATTCTCCGGGCCCTGCGGCACTTGCCGGCCGGCGGTGTGCCGTCCGTCTGCGCGTCGGTCCCGGTGACCGCTGCCTGTGCGGTGGTCGTGTCAGACACGGGGGCGAGCTGCCTTCCGGCGGGCTTGTCGGGCTCTGCGGACTATGGCGTATCCCTTGCTGAGCACCCGGTCCCTGGCGAAGGACCGGACGATCGAGCGGCCGAGCAGCAACCGTTCGAACTCCCCGATCCGGGTGCAGCGCCGCACCGTCACCCGCCGCAGCGCGTACGGACCCTGGCAGCGGCGCGCCAGGCCGTTGCCCACGGCGAGGGACTGGCCGAACCCGGCGCCGCGGACCGCGCGCCGCACCCGGCGGCTGGAGTAGCCGTAGGGGTAGGCGAACGACACCGGCGGGGTGCCGAGTTCATCGGCGAGGATCTCACGGCAGCGCACCAGCTCGAACCAGAGCGCGTCGTCGGAGAGCTGGTCCAGCTGCGGATGCGTGTGGCTGTGCCCCCCGATCTCCGTGCCGGCCGCGGCCAGTTCGCGCACCTGGTCCCAGCCGAGCATGGTGTCGAGGCCGCCGCCCGTGTCGTACTTCCCCGGCAGCCAGCCCGTCGCCACGAACAGCGTCGAGCTGAAGCCGTGCCGGGCGAGCGCCGGGAGGGCGTGCCGGTGCACGCCCTCGTAGCCGTCGTCGAAGGTGATCAGAACCGGCCGGGTCGGCAGTGGGCGCCCGGGTTGACGCCAGTGCCAGGCCAGTTGGGAGGTGGTGAGCGGGGTGCAGCCGAGGGCGCGCACCACCTCCATCTGCTCCGCGAACGCCTCGGGCGAGACGGACAGGTCGTGGGTCGCCTCGTTCGGGTGCGGGGCGACCGCGTGATACATCAGGATCGGTATCCCGCCGGTGCTCATCTCTCGCCCTCACCACCTCTCGTCCCCGTGCCCCGGGTGCCCCGCGTGGCGGGGGCCGGGCCGGTCACGTCGACGACGGCGAAGCTCGCCCCCGCACGCCGCGCCCGGACGCTCCCGACGACGTACCCACCGGCCGCCGCCATCACGCCCGCGACGATCGCCCCCGCGCGCCCGGCGCCGCCGGGGCGCGCGAGCACCGCGTCCCGCAGCCCGCGGCCGACACCGGCCGGGAGCACCCGGGTGGTGTAGCGGCGCTCGGACTCCAGGCCCTTGTCGGCGCCGACGCTCCGGGACACCAGGGCCTTGGACAGGCCCTCCGCGTAGGCCCGGGTGCGGAAGTAGCCGAACCGCTCCCGGGCCGCGGGCACCCGGTGGTGGATGACCGCGCGGTCGTCGATGAGCAGCACGGCGTCGGGGCGGGCGCGGGTGAGCCGGATGCACAGCTCCGTCTCCTCGCAGCCCAGCGGGCGCTTGTCGCCGTCACGCCCGATGCCGGTGGCGAAGCCGCCCGCGACCTCGAAGGCGGTGCGCCGGAAGGAGGCGTTGCCGCCGAGCACGTTGCGCACCGCGACGCGGCCCGTCGGGTGGCCCCGGTACATGCACCCGACGACCCAGTCGAACTCCTCGGGGAACCAGCGGGGCCTGCGGCCCGACTCCCAGGCGGGCAGCGTGCGCCCGCCCACGGCGAGGACACGGGGGTCCTCGTACCCGGCGGCGAAGTGGCGCAGCCAGTCCCGCTCGGCGACGGCGTCGTCGTCGAGGAAGGCGATGATCTCGCCGCTGGACTCGGCGATGCCGGTGTTGCGGCCCGCGGACAGGCCGCGGGGGCCCGCGTTGGCGAGCACCCGCACTCCCTGTGTCTCCTTGAACTCCTTGGTGAGGCGGTCCAGGAGCGGCGTGTTGTGGTCGACCACGAGCAGGGTCTCGTGGGCGGTGTGGGACTGCGCGCGCACCGAGGCGACCGCTGCGAGGATGTCCTCCCAGCGGTCCTCGGTGTACGCGCACACGACCACCGAGATGGAGATCAAGAAGCCTCTCCCTGGTGGCGCGGCTGGGCGGTGGTCCGCGAACCCTGGCGCTGCGTCCGCTTGTTCGAGCGCTCGGTCAGGATCACCTTGAGCACGCGCAGTCCGTCGCGCACGGCGCTGAGGTTGCTCACGCCGTGGATGCGCAGATACTCGTGGCTCGGGATCTCCTGCACCTTGAGCCCCGCCTTGACGACGCGGATGTTCATCAGCGTCTCGACCTCGAAGCCGGTGCAGTCGAGTTCGATCTTGTCGAGGCAGTGCCGCCAGAAGGCGTTGTAGCCGTAGCACAGGTCGGTGTAGCGGGCGCCGAACTTGGCGTTGACCACGGAGCACAGGACGTGGTTGCCGAGCTTGCGGATGAAGGTCATGTCGTCGGTGCCGCCGCCGTTGGCGAAGCGGGAGCCCTTGGCGAAGTCGGCGCCCGAGACGAGGGCGGAGACATAGCTGACGATCTCGTGGCCGTCCGCGGAGCCGTCCGCGTCGACCATCACGATGATGTCGCCGGTGCAGGCCTCGAAGCCCGTGATGAGGGCGTCGCCCTTGCCCTTGCCGAGCTGGCGCACCACCTTCACGTCCGGCCACAGCTCCCGGGCCACGGCGACGGTGTCGTCGGTGGAATTGCCGTCCACCAGTACGACTTCGTGGATCCACTCGGGCAGCGTCTTGAACACGTACGGAAGATTCTCCGCCTCGTTCATGGCGGGAATCACGACGCTCACCGGTGGCGCAATCGCCAGGTGCGAGGAAACCGGACGGTATTCATGCTGGCTAGGAATGGCGGGCAATCCCGCTATGGCGGTCCCTTCCATTGGTCCGGTCTTTTCGTTCGATCCTTCGGACGCGTTCGACGACGGTTCGATTAAAGGATCTTGCCCCCGGCCGGCCGGGCGCACAGCAGAACTCATGAGTCTGATCCCTCTCGTCCGGTGGACCACCCGCCCCCGGGCGGTCCGGTTGTGGATCCGGTTCGAAAGGGGGGATTCTCACTGCGGTCATGGCGGAATGGATTTCCGGGCACGCCGAGTGAGCTGGCATGACTGCGCGGCACGTGATCCGGCAGAAATTCGATCACCGGACACGGGCACCCCCCTACCGCGCCCCGCGCCGGAACCATCGCGGTCTTGAGCCCTCCCCTAGACCGACTGCCGATGGACCGATGCGGGTGGATGTACGACGGTATTGATGCTTGCGACCGTATGGCAAGACCTGGAACGGGGTCTCACGGTTTCGGATATTTGACCGTTCTCTTCGGACACCACATGAGTGTCCGGATCACCCATCACCCCTGGCGTTCCTTGGCGGTTCGTGCGCGCTTCTTAATCGTTCCGGCGCCCGGCTCTGATCTTTCCCAGGCGTTTGAGCAGGCGATCTGCAGGCCCGAACAATTCCGGTCGGCCTACGACGGTATTGCGAAGCGCCCGTACGGGTGCCCGGTGGACACGATGTCCGATTGCCATGGGGTGGCGCAGCGCCACCCACCCTTCCGACACCGTGAGTTCACGTGTCTTCAAGGAGTCCTTCCACTGCTTCTGGCCACGCCCGAGGTCGATGTGCGCGATGCCGTCGGCGGCGGCCGCCTCGGCCATGTGCAGATGCAGCAGGAGACCCGGTGAGTACCGGGCGAAGTCCGGGTCGTACGCCGGGAACCAGCAGACAAGCACGCGCTCGCTGCGCGGGCCGAAGTGCGCGGCGATCGGCGCGCCCCCGGCGTACAGGACGGAGAGGACGCCGGCGAAGGAGTCGCCGCGGCTGTGGAAGAGCTGGTGCACCAGGTGCGTGATCCAGTCGTGCGCGAAGCGGTCGCTGCGGCCCGTCCTGCGGTACTGCGCGGACTTCCAGGCGATCAGCCTGCGCAGCACGGCGGGGTCGCGCTCGTCGTGCACGTAGCGCACCTCGCCGTGGTCGCGGCTGAGCCTGCGGCCCTTGGCGAGGGTGGAGCGGAGGAACTTGGGGGAGCGGGCCCGGACCCGGGCGAGATAGCCCTCGTAGCCCTCGTCGAGATCCATCACGGGGGACGCGAACCGGCCGGAGGCGCCGGTCTCGAAAGCGTCCTGGCCGGCCGCGAGGTGGTCGAACTCCCACATCGCGAGCCCGCAGTCGCGGAGCAGGCCCCGGGCGTCCCACGCGAAGCCGGGCCGGTGCACCAGGCCCTGGCAGTCGGAGACGCCGAGGCCGACGGCCCGGCCCACGCCGGTTCTGGATCTCTGGAACGGGAAGTACGCCGCGGGCTCGCCGTCCTGTCTGGCTACGGCCACCCGCACGTTCCCCCGGACCCGCGCCATGGCGAGGGTGAACTCCGGTGCCAGGAACGGGTTCGAGAGGTCGGGCAACCCGTTCAGGTGAGCCTTGGACTGCATGGCCGTCCATGCCGCCCGGTCGGCTGCGGTGAGCTCGCCGGGGCGGTGCACGGTGACCTCCACGTCATCACGTCCGTCTACTCGGGGCGCGGTGACGCCGTCGCCGCGCCAGGGCCGACAGGAAGACGAGCACGCTGAGCGCGCCGACCGCCGCGACGCCGCCGCGGATCGACCACACGTGCAGCGCCAGCATCGACTGGGCGACCACCAGGTCGACCACGAGCGCCCCGCTGCCGCAGGCCACCACGCGGGCCCAGGTGTCGAGCCCGCGCAGCCACGGGGACAGGGCGAAGCCGGGCGCGGCGAGCAGGAAGAAGAGGACGAACGGGGCGCGCAGCGGCGAGGAGAGGTCGAGCAGCGCGAACGCCGCGCCGACGCATCCGGCGGCCACGGCCACACCCGCGAACAGCGGTGTCAGGTCCAGTTGCGTCGCTGACGCCGCTGTGCGCGGCTCTGCGCCAGGGTCCTCCTCCGGCCGTCCTGTGCCGGAAGACGCTGACTTGATCCCGATGGTCTGCATGGGCGACTTGCCCCCCGAAGCGCCGGATGCCGGGCTTCAATGTCGCTCAGCATCCGGCGGCCCGTCAAGATGCGGAGGGGGTGTGCAGATGTTCGTTGTCGGACTGTAGTCCGATCGGTGAACTGTCCTGGCGGGCAAGGGAATTACTGAAGAATTGATTGACATGGACACTATCGGCAACGGGTGGTGCGTGCTACCACTGTCGAGGCAGAAATCCTGCTAAGGGAGGTTCCATGAGATTGTCCCGTTTCACGGCATACGCTTCCTCGCTCCTCCTCGCCGCCGCCTGCACCCTCACCGGGGTGGCCACGGCGCACGCGGACTCCGGTGACGACCGGGCCGCAGCCCCCGCCTACGTGGCGCTCGGCGACTCCTACTCCTCCGGCGTCGGCGCCGGCAGCTACGACAGCGGCAGTGGGAACTGCAAGCGCAGCACCCGCTCCTACCCGGCGCTGTGGGCCGCCGCCAACTCGCCCTCCAGCTTCAGCTTCACGGCCTGTTCCGGCGCTCGAACGGGTGACGTCCTGAACAACCAGCTGGGGCCCCTGAACTCCGGCACCGGACTGGTGTCCCTCTCGGTCGGCGGCAACGACGCGGGCTTCGCCGACGTGATGATGACGTGCGTACTGCAGTCCGAATCAAGCTGTGTGACGCGCGTCAACCAGGCCAAGGCGTACGTCGATTCGACGCTGCCCGGCCAGCTGAACCAGGTCTACTCCGCGATCAGGAGCAAGGCGCCTTCCGCCCGCGTGGTGGTGCTCGGCTACCCACGCTTCTACAAACTCGGCGGCAGTTGTCTCGCCGGTCTCACCGAGGGCGAGCGCCGCGCCATCAACGGCGCCGCCGACCACCTCAACACCGCCACCGCCAAGCGCGCGGCCGACCACGGCTTCACCTTCGGCGACGTCACCACCACGTTCACCAACCACGAGATCTGCTCCAGCGACTCCTGGCTGCACAGCGTGAACTGGGGCAACATCGGTGAGTCCTACCACCCGACCGCCGCGGGCCAGTCCGGCGGCTACCTCCCGGTGTTCCGCGGAGCCGCCTCCTGACGATCCGTCACGGCCCGGCGTCCCCGCGGCCGATGTCCCCGCGGTCGGCTGACCGGCCTCACCGGTCGTAGGGAGTGGAATCGTAGGGAGAGGAGGAGCCTCCACCGGTGGTCGGGGGCTCCTCCTCGCACGTCACGGAGTACGCGACGGAGTTCGACGTCGCGGTCACCGGGCTGCGGACCTCCACCCGGACGCTGCCGCGGTGCGTGCCGGGATCCGTCCACCCCGGCACCTCCGTGTGGTTGACCTGCTTGCTCTTCCCGCCGCCCGACGCGAAGGAGAGCGTCTTCCAGCCCGGGTCGCTCGACTCGCCCTCGGCGGTCACCCACCGGTACTGCACGCCCACCGGCACCCGCCCCACGGTGAAGGTCGCTGCGAACGACGGCGCCTCACCGGCCGGTACCGGGCAGGCGCCCGTGTACGAGGTGCGGTGCGCGGTGACGCTGACGCGCACGGACTGGGCCGGGGTGGTGGTGCCCCCGTGGCCGCCGCCGGTGGAACCGCCGCCGCCCTTGCCGCCGTCGGTCCCGCCGCCGCTGCCGGATCCGCCGTTCCCGCTGCCCCCGTTGCCGGACCCGCCGCCGTCACCCCCGCCGCCGCTCCCGCTGCCGCCGCCGTCGGATCCGCTGTTGCCGGAGCCGCCGCCGTCCGAGCCGCCGGTGTTGCCGCTGCCGCTGTCGGTGCCGCCGTTCCCGCCGTCGGAGTCGTCGTTCACCAGGGCGTACGTGACGCCGCCGATGGCCAGGGCCACGGCGGTGAGGCCCGCGACGAGCACGGCGGTCGTACGGCGCGAGCGGCGCTCGGGCGTCGTGGTCGTCGTGCCGGACGCGGGACCCGGGGTGGGGGTGGTGCCGGTCGGCGCGGACGAGGCGAAACCGGCGGGCGGTGGTGGTGGCGGGGGAGTGGGGCCGGTCCGGTGGGGGGCGACGACCGTCGGCTGGTACGACGCCGAGGACTCCGTGCGCGGCGTGCGGCCCTCCGCCACCAGGCGCAGATCCCGTTCGGTGTCCGCCGCGAGCGAGCGCTCCGCCGGGTCCTTGCGCAGCAGGCCCTCGATGACCGGGGCGAGCGGTCCCGCGTGGCGCGGCGGCGGCAACTGCTCGTCGACGACGGCGCGCAGCGTGCTCAGCGGCGTGTCCTGCCGGAACGGCGAGACGCCCTCCACGGCCGCGTACAGGAGCACGCCCAGCGACCACAGGTCGGACTCCGGTCCCGGGCGGCGGCCCAACGCCCGCTCCGGAGCGAGGAATTCGGGCGAGCCGACGACCTCGCCGGTCATCGTGAGGGCCGAACTGCCCTCCACCATCGCGATCCCGAAGTCGGTGAGCACGACCCGGCCGTCGTTGGACAGCAGGACGTTGCCCGGCTTGACGTCGCGGTGCAGTACCCCGGCGTCGTGCGCGGCGCGCAGCGCGCCGAGGACCTCCGCGCCGATGTGCGCGGCGCGCTGCGGGGTCATCGGGCCCTCGGCCTCCAGGACGTCCGACAGGGACAGGCCGGGCACCAGCTCCATCACGATCCACGGCCGCCCCTCGTCGGTGGCGACGTCGTACACCGTCACGACGTTGCGGTACGGGATCCGGGCCGCGGCCCAGGCCTCCCGTTCCAGGCGGGTGTAGAGCCGCTCGACCTCGCTCGCCGGGAGCCCCGCCGGCGCGCGGACCTCCTTGACGGCGACCTGGCGGCCGAGCACGTCGTCCCGGGCCCGCCACACCGTGCCCATGCCCCCCTCGCCCAGCGGCGCCAGGAGGCGGTAACGCCCAGCGATCACTCGCGTTTCGTCGGACACGAGCCCCCCATTCGCAGCCGTGCGATTCTCCACAAAAGTAGCTCAACCGAGCGCTGTTGCGGCCCCCTTGAACACCAATCCGCACCCGAGCGCGAGGACCACGCAGGCGGAGCCCAGCGGCGCCATGCGCCGGGTGAGCCCGGCGAGCCGCACCCGCCCCGGCCGCCGCCGTGAAAGCCGCCGCTCCGCCACCGCGGCGACCCGCGTCCCGAGCCGCACGACGACGAACCCGGCCGCCGTCAGCGTCAGCGCGAGCCCCGCGCCGTACGCGAGCACGAGCAGCAGCCCGAACCAGGCCTCGCCGAGAGCGGCGGCGCCGACGAGCACGACGACGGCGGAGGGACTGGGCACGAGCCCACCGGCGAAGCCGAGGAGGAGGGTGCCGCGGAGGGTGGGGGGTGCGGGCGGGTGTGTGTGACTGTGCCCGTGCCCGTGGGAATGGGTGTGCCCATGCGCATGCCCATGAGGGTGACCGTCCCCATGAGGGTGCCCGTGCCCATGAGGGTGCCCGTGCCCATGGGAGTGCCCGTGGCCGTGGGCGTGACGCCGATGGCGCCAGGCGCGGCGGAGCAGGACGGCGCCCGCGCCGGCGACGAGGAGGCCGCTGGCGACGCCGAGCCAGGCGACGACGGAGGGGGCGGCGGCGGAACCGCCCGCGACGAGGAGCCCGAGCGCCACGACGCCCAAGGTGTGGGTGACGGTGACGGAGGCGGCGAGGGGCAGCACGTCGCGGAGGGAGGCGGTGCCGCGGGCGGCGGCGGTGGCGGCCATCAGGGTCTTGCCGTGCCCGGGGGCGAGGGCGTGCAGGGCGCCGAGGAGCAGGGCGGTGCCGAGGGCCGCGGCGGCGAAGGTCCAGGTGAGGTCGTGGCGGGCGACGAGCCGGGTGAGGGCGTCGGTGGCGGCGCGGGGGAGCGCGGAGGCGGGCGGTGCGGGGTCGGCGGCGAGTGCGGGGCCGCCGGGGCGGACGCGCAGGGTGGCGGAGGTGGTGTCGGGAGGGTCGGAGGTGAGGCGCTTCGGGTAGCGGGTGAGGGCGCGCGAGGGCGAGGTCGCGGGGACGTCGGTGCCGGTGAGGGTCATGCGGTCGCCGCGGGCCGTGATCTCGCGCCAGCCCGGGGTGGGTTGGCGGACGGAGCCGTAGCTGAGGGCGAGGTTCCGGCCTTCGGGGAGCGGGGCGGCGAAGCGGCACTCGACACGGACGGTGGGGAGCCCGGCCTGGCCGGGGCGCACGAGGACGCGGGCGGCGCGGGACCGTACGGGGACGGGCCGCCCGCCGACGGCGAGGCGGGTGCCGGCGGCGGCCCCACGGCACCGCTCGGCAGCCCAACGGCCGCTCCCCGCCCGCTTGATGCCGGGCTCGGCCTGGGCCCCGGGAATCTCCGCCAGATCCTCGACATGGTCGACACGGAGTCGGCCCGGGGCCAGGGTCAGGGCGTCGTGCTGGTTGACGGTGAAGTTGCCGAGGGGGTGAGCGGAGGCCGGGGCGGCGGGGAGGAGGAGGGTGCCGCAGAGGGCGAGGAGGAGGGCGGCGAGGGCGCGGCGGGTCCAGGTGGCGGGGCGGTGCTTGGGCCGGGTGCGGTGCGGCCGGTGGAGGGTGGGGAGTGCCCGGGTGGCGGTGCGGTGCCCGAGCCAGGCTCGGCGTGCCCGGCGGCGTGGCCCAACTGGCCTGCCCTGCCTGGCCCGCAGCCCTCGGCGGACGGTTCCACCCCGTCCGGGCCGTCCGCCCCCGAGGGGCGAAAGCCGCCGAACGAGCTCCTCACGACGCCCCGGCCGGTCGACCCCGGGCGCACCGCCCAGGGTGCTCGGACCCGCCCCCGGCCCACCCTCAGGCGCGGGGCGACGGGTGAGCGGGTGGGAGACATACGCCGCGGAGCGGCGGGACAGGCGCACCGCCCACCCGGCGGCACCCGCACACGAAACAGCCCTCATCGCAACCCCTCCAACAGTCGCCCGGCGTCCCGGGACCCCACGGGCGAGAACCCCGAGTTGAGCCCGAGCGCCCGCTCGAGCCACCGCCGCCCCGCGGAGGGCGAACCGGCACGCAGCTCGATGACCCCGCGGTGGTAGAAGAAGGACGCCTCACGGAACCCCGTGGCCGTGGCCCGCCGGGCGTACCGCAGGGCCTCCCGGTCACGCCCGACGGCGTGCAGGGCCCACCCGAGGGCGTCCGCGGTGTGCACGGTTCGCCGCCGCCCCCACTCGGCCCGCGCCGCGGCCAGCGCGGCCTCGGCGTCCCCGTGGTCCACGGCGGCGAGCGCGGTGTCCAGGTCGGGGTTGACCCCGTTCGCACGGGCCAGCCGCGTCCAGGCGTGGATCAGCCGGTACTGCTCCCGGGCCCGCGCCGACTCCCCACGGGACTCGTACAGTTCACCGAGCGCCACCAGCGTCCCGGGCAGCGGCTGCCGGGCCACGGCGGCCCGCAGATCGGCGACGGCCGCCCCCGTCTCGCCCCGGGCGGCCCGCACCCGCCCCCGCGTCTCAAGCGCGGGAACGTACGACGGATCGGCCCGCAACGCGACCGCGCACCGCCGCGCGGCCTGCGCGTACTGCCCCTGCCGCCAGGCCAGTTGGGCCAGCGCCGTGGCGACGTACGCGACGTCGCCGGGCGCCCGCGCGGAGGCGAGGGCGCGTTCCAGGGCGCGCCGCGCCCCGCCGACGTCCCCGCGCAGCTCCCGCACGTACGCGTACCGCGTGAAGACCGGGATGCCGGGCCGCCGCGCGTCGGCGTCCCGCGCCGCCTTCAACGCCCGTTCGTACGAGCCGAGTTCGACGAGCGCGTCGATGCGGGTGGCGAGCGCCCGCTCGCTGTAGGGGTTCGCGGCAAGGGCCCGCTCGGCGTACCGCAGCGCGCCGGGGAAGTCGTGCCGCGCGGCGGCGAGCGCGCCGTGCCCGGCGAGGGCCCCGTCGTGGCCGGGGCGGAGCGCGAGCGCGCGGTCGAGTGCGCGTTCGGCCTCCGCGTACCGGGTGGGGTCGGCCTGCGTGCGCGCCTGTTCGACGTACGCGGACCCGAGCGCGGCCCAGGACGCGAAGTCCCGGGGCCGTGCCCGCACCCGCTCCCGCAGCGCGGCGACCCCGCGGTCGAGGTCGCCCGCGCGCAGCCCGTCGGGCGGCGCCGCGAACGGGGGCGGCGGGGCGGCCGCCACGGACGGCCGCCCCTCCCTCCCGCAGCCCGCCGACGACCAGCGCACCCGCGGTCAGCACGACCGCGAGCGCGGCGACGGCCCCGAGCCGCCACCCGGCCCGGCGGGCGCCACCCGCACGGACCGGCCGTCCGGCCGACGTGTCACCGAGCCGCCGCACAGCGCTCCCGAGGCCCTCCGCCCGGTCCCCGACCGGGGGGCCGTCGAGCGGCACCCCGGCGGAGTCGGTGGACCGGCCCGAATCGGCGGACCACCTGGAACCGGCGGTCCGGTCCGACCTGGTGGTCGGGTCCGACTCGGTGGTCCGGCTCGACCCGGTGGTCGGGTCCGGCCCTGCGGTCGGGTCTGGCCCGGCGGTCCGGCTCGGTCCGGCGGTCCGGTCCGACTTGGCGGTCCGGCTCGACCCGGTGGTCGGGTCCGGCCCTGCGGTCGGGTCTGGCCCGGCGGTCCGGCTCGGTCCGGCGGACCCGTCCGACTTGGCGGTCCGGCTCGACCCGGTGGTCGGGTCCGGCCCTGCGGTCGGGTCTGGCCCAGCGGTCCGGCTCGGCCCGGCGGACCCGTCCGACTCGACGGTCCGGCTCGACCCGGCGGTCGGGTCCGGCCCGGCGGTCCGGACCGACCCGGTGGACCCGCCCAGCCCGGTGGACCCGCCCAGCCCGGTGGACCAAGGCACCCCGGCAGATCGAGCCGCCCTCCCCGACCGAGTCACCCCGGCCGGCCGAGCCGCCCTCCCCGGCCGGGCGCCCCCGGCCGACCGAGCCGTCCCCCAAAGGCGCTTCATGCGGCGGCCGGCCATCTCAACTCCCCATGACCCCGGGCCCGCGCCCCCGCGGACCCGCGCCGTCGGCCCGCGCGCGCCACCACACGAGGCCGAGGATCAGGAGCAGCAGACCTGCGCCGCCGGCTGCGGCGGAGGCCAGGAGGACGGTGTCGGTGGAGTCGTCCGTGTCGCGGGCCGCGGTGGCCGGTGCGCCGCCGTTCATGGCGTTGCCCGGCGCGCCGGAGCCGTCGTCCGAGCCGGAGCGTGCGCCCTTCTCGGCGAGGGGCCCGCGGGAGCCCGAGGTGGGCAGGGCCAGATACGGGAAGGAGCGTCCGAAGGCGCGGTCGTTGGCGTTGACGGCGTCGCCCAAGTCGTTCTTCCGGCCGACGAGTTCGCCCTGGACGACCTGGAGGGAGATGTCGAGGACGTCGTCACCGAGCCGCCGCCCGTTGGGGTAGCCCGCGTTGTCGCCGTCGAGGACGCCGAGGCGCTTCGGCGAGGCGGTGGGCTTGACGGAGGTGTTCAGCCGCAGAGCCTCGGCGGGCCGTACGCCCGGCGGCTGGTTGAGGTCCTTGACGCCGGTCAGGAACACCGACACCAGGTCGTTGCGGGGCTCCTTGGGTGCCTTGATCTTGTAGATCGACTCGATGAGGCGCGGCAGCTCCGGCTTGGTGACGTACGGCAGGAAGTCCGCGTCGTTCCAGGGCGAGGACGCGTTGAACTTGTCCTTGTCCTTCATGGGGACGACGACCTCGTTGACGAGGGGCGCCCCCAGCCGGGAGACCTGCGTCCACTTCCCGGACGCGCTCTTGCGCTGCGTCGTCGACCAGACGCCGACGGTCGGCTGCTTCTCCGACTGGCGGATCGAGGCGGACGGCACCTGCAGGGCGACGGAGTTGACGTTGTACCCGGCGAGGGTGTCCCGCCCGACCTCCGACAGATCGCCGCCGTACAGCAGGTCGAACACCCGCAGGTCCAGGAAGAACGGATCGTCGGCCTGCCCGGCGAACGCCGTACCGCCGTCGGACAGCTTCCGCACGGCCTGCCCGCGCAGCTTGGCGTAGTCGGGCATGGACGCCTCGCCGACATGACTCGGCGCGACCGGCAGGTCGTCGGCGACCTTCTTCGTCGAGACGACCTTCTGGTCCTTCAGGCGCAGCAGGTCGATGTCGTACGTCTGCGTCACGTTCAGGTCCGGGTCGTCCAGGGACGTGACGGGGCCGGTGTTGTAGAGGAACGTGTCCCCGTTCTTCGTACGGGTGTCGAAGGTCCAGCGGTACAGCAGGTCGCCCTGCGCGTCGCCGTCGCTGTCGATGTGCACGTCGTACTGGGCGTCCTCGGCGAACGTGTAGAAGTTCGGGCCGCCCGCCGGCTCCGAGAACGGCAGCCAGTTCGCGACGATCGTGGTGGTGTCGGGCTTGTCGGGGCTGACGAACGCGTACACGTCCGTGTTGTCGTACTGCGGCTGCCCCGAGATCAGCGGGGCCTCACGGTGGCTGGAGGCGTGGGCCGCCTCCGGTTCGAGCGTGCCGGTCCCGGCGGCTGCGAGCCCCCCGGCGGCCAGCACGCCGCACACGAGCCCGGCGATGCCACGGGTGCTCCGTAGCCTCGCGCGGCTCCTCGCGACTGCTGTCATCGCGTCCGTCCTCACTGTGGTGGTGGGTGGTCGGGCGTCTCTCGTGAGTCGTCCCGACGGCCGCGCGCGTGGGCCGGGCGCGGTCCGTCTGCCCCGCCATTCGGCGCCGCGCCCCGCGCGGATTGGCACCAATCCCGCCCGAGGTCTCGCACCGAACCCCCACCGCGTCCAGAATTGGGCGCCCGGGGAGCGGGGAACGGCCGCGACGTGCACCGAAGACCCCGGGAGAGAGGCCCGAAGAAGAGGGGGGACTCGGGTGGACGCTGACGCACTGCTGCCCCTGGTGGCCCGCGGCGACCAGAAGGCGTTCGAGGAGCTGTACGGACTGGTGTCCGGGCCGGTGTACGGCCTGGTCCGCAGAGTGCTGCGCGACCCCGCCCAGTCGGAGGAGGTGGTCCAGGAAGTGCTCCTCGAACTGTGGCGCACCGCCGCCCGGTACGACCCGGCACGCGGCACCGCCCTGTCCTGGATCCTCACGCTCGCCCACCGCAGGGCCGTCGACCGGGTCCGCAGCGCACGGGCCGCGAGCGACCGCGAGCAGCGCGTCGCCCAGCGCGCCGAGACGCCCGCGTTCGACCAGGTCGCCGAGGAGGTCGAGGGCAGCCTGGAGCGCGAGTGGGTGCGCCGCTGCCTGGAACGCCTCACCGACCTCCAGCACCAGGCCGTCACGCTCGCCTACTACGACGGCTACACCTACCGCGAGGTGGCCCGCCGCCTCTCCGTCCCCCTCGGCACCGTCAAGACCCGGATGCGGGACGGCCTCCTGCGGCTGCGCGACTGTCTGGGCGCCGCCGCATGAGACCCACGGGCACCGGCCTGTTCGGCCGCATCCGGATGTACGTGGGCGGCCTGCCGATCGGCCGCACCACGCACTCCCTCGCCGTGCCGTACGCCCTCGACGCCCTCGACCCGCAGGAGACCCGCCGCTTCGAGCGGCATCTGGAGGGGTGCTCGCGCTGCACCGACGAGGTGCGGGCGCTCGCGGCCGACACCGTACGCCTGGCGCGCGCCGCATCCGTCCCGGCGCCGCCGGATCTGCGGGACCGCATCCTGACCGCCGTGCGCGCCACCGAGCAGGAGGCTCCGGAGCCCGCGGTGGTCGTGCGGGAGCGCGGGGGCGCCCCGGCGCGCGGCCGCGCCCCCGTCCTCGTGGCGCTCGCCGCGTCCGCCGCCGTCCTCGCCCTCGTCGCCGTCGGCATCCTCGCCCTCGCCCTCGGCCGCGCCGACGACCGGCTCGACGAGGAGCGGGCCGCCGCACGTGAGATCGCCCACGTCCTGGCCGCGCCCGACGCCCGCGCGGCCGACGCCAGGGACGCCCGCGGGCGCGGCCTCGGCGTCGTCGCCTCCCGCGCGCGGGGACAGGCCGTGGTCACTCCGTCCCGGCTCGGCAGCCCGCCCGACGGCCGGGCCCATCAACTGTGGGTGATGCGCGCCGGGGCCGCGCCGCGCTCCCTGGGCCTTCTGGACGGCGAAACGCCGGTCGTCGCGGACGATCTGAGGGGCGGCGCCGGATCACTCGCTGTCACCGTCGAACCCGACGGTGGCTCGGTGCGGCCCACTACCGCACCGGTTGTCCAACTCACCCTGAAATCAGTTGGATTCGGAGAGTAATCGTCAACGTCCTTGTGGGGAAGGTGAATCCTGCGACCGGGATACACGAGTGTCATGGCGGGGCGATAGGGTTAACCTGCCCTGGGCCGGGTGCCCTCGTACGGGTGGGGAGTGACATGGAACAGATAACAGTGCGCAGTAGGGCGAGGGTCCCTGCGATCACTTGTGGGAGCGGCGCGAGCAGTTCGCGTCTCGACCGTCATCTCTCGGTGCTGGGCGGTCCTGCCGTCCCGCAGCGTGAGGCGGCCGAGGCGACGCTGCTGATGCGCGAGCTCACCTCGCGTGATGTCGCGCACGACCGCAGCGGTGGCAGGCGCGCACGGGTGCGCCGGGTGTCGCTGTTCGCTCCGCTGCGGCGGTTGCGGCGTTCGCTGTTCGGCAGCCACTAGTTTCTGGCGTGGGCGCCTTGGTCTCGGGCCGTGGCGTCCCGCCGTCCTCCCTCAGCTTTCTCCCGCCCGCTTCGCCGCATGGTGCCCGTGGGGCGGGGTGCCGCCGATCGGCCTGCGGCCTCGTCCTCAAACGCCGGACGGGCTCTTTCCCACCCACCCGCCCGGACTTGCATCGGCCTGCCCGACAGCCCGGCACCCTCAGCCCCTCGTGGCTCACCCCCGTATCGGCGCTCCGCGCCTCGTCCTCAAACGCCGGACAGGCTTTCTCCCACCCACCCGCCCAAACCTGCACTTGCTGTGCAGCAGCGCGGCACCTTCAGCCCCGAACGGGATTTTTCCCACCCGCCCGCCCCCGCTAATGCTTCGGCTGGGCAGCAGCCCGGCACCTTCGGCCTTGAAACGGCTCGCGCGGCAGTGCCTCCCCGGACCGCCCCGGCACCTTTCAGCCTGCCCGCAGCACCTCTCCAGCTCACCCCGCGGTATCTTTCCAGCCCACCTCGTGGCACCTTTCCGCGGCCCACCCCGTGGCACCTTTCCGCGGCCCACCCCGTGGCACCTTTCCTTGGCCCGCCCTGCGGCACCTTTCCGGCCCGCCCCGGCTGTACTTCAGCCCGTCCGGCGTTTGAGGACGAGGCGCGGAGCGCCGATTCGGGGGTGGACTGTCCCGGTTGGCACGGGACGCCCGCCTACGGGGTCCAGGGGCGGAGCCCATGGTTTCGGGAAGGGGCGGGATCGGGGAGAGCCCCGCAGGGTGCCCCGGCCGCCGTCGTCTCAGTCGGCCTGCAGGTTCAGGTGGGGCAGGTCGCCTCGGGAGGCCACGCCCAGTTTGGGGTAGGCGTTGTAGAGGTGGTAGCCGACTGTGCGGGGGGACAGGAACAGTTGGGCGCCGATGTCGCGGTTGGACAGGCCCGTGGCGGCCAGGCGGACGACCTGGCGTTCCTGGGGCGTGAGCCGGGCCGCCGTCAGTTTCTCCGGACCCCGAGGGGCCCTGCTCTCCCCGGTCGCGCGCAGCTCCGCGCGGGCCCGCCCCGCCCACGGCGCAGCCTCCACCTGCTCGAACACATCGAGCGCAGCCCGCAGGACCCCCCGGGCCTCGCTCCTGCGCCCGGCCCGCCGCAGCCACTGACCGAAGAGAAGCCGCGTACGGGCCTGCTCGAAGGGGCGGCCGTCGTCGGCGTGCAACCGCAGGGCCTCCTCGTACGCCGCATGCACCGCGTCCGCCCCGCCCGCCTCGGTCTCGGCAAGGAGACCCCGGCACCGGGCCGCGACGGCACGGGCCCACGACGTGCCCGTGTGCCCGGCCCACTCGGCGTACCGCGCCGCCAACTCCCTGACACCGTCCGGCTTTCCGGCGCGGACGGCGGCCTCGACGTGGTCGGGGACGCAGTACAGGGCGACGGTGGTGTGGGACGCCGGGCCCGCAGCCAGGTCCTCGTAGCCCCGCAGCGCCGCCTCGTGGCGGCCGAGGCCCAGGTCGAGCAGGGGCTGGGCGGCGGCGCTCCACACCCGGCCCGGCGGGGCCTGCCGGGGGTCGGTGAAGGCCGTGAGTTCCTTGACGCGGGCCTCGTCGCCGCCGAGCGCGGCCAGATAGGCGAGGACGCCGGTCAGCTGAGCGGCGTAGTGGCGCTGCCCGCTGTCCTCGGCGATCCGCACCCCCTCGTCCGCCCCGGCGACCGCGCACCCGTGCCGCCCGAGCAGCACCCGGGCCCGCGCCCGAAGCAGCAGCACCAACGGCAGCGGCCCGACCGCCCCCTGCTCACGGCACTCGCGCTCAAGCTCGGCCGCCAGCTCGATGCCGCCCTCCAGATCGCCGAGCGGCGCGAACCACGTGGCGATGGACGCCCGCTCGCGCAGGCCGAGCCCGTGCGCCCCGCCGCGCAGCCGCCCGAACAGGTCCCGCAGCGGCGGCAGGGCCCGGCCGGGGTCGCCCGCCGCGAGCCGGGCGATGCCGTCGACGGCGGGCAGGTACGGCGGGGCGCCGGACGGCGGCGCCAGGTCGAGGGCCGCCACACGGTCGGTGATCTCGTCGATGGACGGACGGTGCCCCGCCACCCAGGCCGCCGTCATCGCCTCGTACAGGAGCGTCGCCGCCGTGTCCGGCGCCCGGTCCGCGACCGCCGACGCCGTGTCCAGGAGTACCTGGTGCGCCGCGTCGAACTCCTCGCGCTCCCGGGCCACGCCCGCGCGGACCCGGGCGAGCCGGGCCAGGACGGCCGGGTCGGTGAGGTGCGGGGCGGCGTGCCGGGCGAGGTCGGCCGCGTGCGCGCTCTGGCCCGCGTCCGCCGCGGCCACGGCGGCGAGCGCGAGGCGCCGGGCCCGGTCGGTGCCGTCCGGGGTGAGCCGTGCGGCCCGTTCGTGCGCCGCCGCCTCGGCCGCGTAGCCGCCGCGTGCGCGGGCCTGCCGCGCGGTCTCCTCCAGGGCGGCGGCGACGTACTCGTCCGGCGCGGTCGATGCCGCCGCCAACTGCCAGGCGCGGCGGTCGGCGCCGCCCACGCGCGGCAGGGCGTCCGCGAGCGCGCGGTGCGCGGCGACCCGGGCGGCGAGCGGGGCCGACTGATAGGCGGCCGTACGGATCAGCGGGTGCCCGAACACGAGCCGCCCGCCCTCCAGGCGTATGAGCTGTCGGCGCTCGGCCGGTTCGAGATCGGCGACCCCCGCCCCGAGCGCGCCCGCCGCGGCCGTCGTCGCCTCCACGTCGCCGGTGCCCTCCGCCGCCGCCACGAGGAGCAGTGTGCGGGTCGCGTCCGGCAGCGCGGTGACACGGTCCACGAACGTCTGCTGGACGCGGGAGCCCTGGGGGAGCGCCACCGCGTGCGAAGGACCGGCGAGCGCCCCGAGGTGCCCCTCTCGCTGGGCCGCGGGGAGTTCCCGCAGCGCCAGCGGATTCCCGTGCGCCTCGGCGAGGATCTCGGCGCGTACGTACGGAGGCAGGTCACCCGCGTGCTCGGCGAGGAGGTCGGCGGCGGCCAGGTCGTCGATGCCCGTGACCCGCGACTCCGGCAGGCCGGGGGCCGGGAACCGGGGCGCGTGCCCCTCGCGCACCGCGAACAGCAGCACCACGCCCTCGGCGGCGAGGCGCCGCGCCGCGAACAGCAGCGCTTCGGCGGACGCGTGGTCCAGCCAGTGCGCGTCGTCGACCACGCACAACAGGGGCTGCCCGTCGGCGAGTTCGGCGAGGAGCGTGAGAGCGGCGAGGCCGGTCAGGAAGCGGTCGGCCGCGCTCGTGGCGCCGTCGCCGTCCGCCGGCCCGTGCGCCGCTCCCGGCCCCGGTGCCAGCCCCAACGCCGTGCGCAGGGCCGCCGCCTGGGGTGCGGGGAGGGCCGCGATCCGGTCGGTGTCCCGGTGCAGGAGGAGGTGGAGGGCCGCGAAGGGGAGGTCGGTCTCCGTCTCCGTGGCCGTGGTGCGGAGCACCTTGAAGCCCTGGGCCTCGGCCAGGGCCGTCGTCTCGGCGAGGAGGGCCGACTTGCCGATGCCCGCCTCGCCGCGCAGGACCAGGGCAGCGCTGTGGCCCTGCCGGGCCCGGGTCAGGAGGGCTGCCAGCTGGTCCAGTTCTGCGGCGCGACCTTGAAGCATGGTTCAAGTAAGCCGCCGGGGGCGGTGGATATTCCCCGGGGGGAGAGGGAGGGCGGGACCCGGTGGCCGGCCGCCCTCTCCGCGCCCCCTCCTCACCCCGCCATCGTCAGAATCACCTTCCCCCGCCCGTGCCCCGACTCCACCTCGCGCTGCGCCGCCGCTGCCTCCGCCAACGGGAACGTGGCCCGGACGTGGACCCGCAGCAGGCCCTTGGCGTACAGGTCGGTGACCTCGGCCAGGCGCTCGGCGGTGCGGGTGCCGCGGATCAGGGGGAGGCCCAGGCGCTCGGCCTCCTCGTCGTCGACCATCGACATGACGCGGGAGCGGTCCTTGGCCACGGCGACCGACGCGCGCAGCGCCTGTGCGCCCGCGCCGTCGAGGGCCGCGTCGACGCCGTCGGGGGCGACGGCGCGCACCCGATCCTCCAGGCCGTCCCCGTACTCCACCGGGATCGCGCCGAGATCCCGCAGGTGGGCGTGGTTGCGGGGGCTCGCCGTGCCGATGACGGTGGTGGCGCCCCAGGCCCTGGCGAGCTGTACGGACAGCGTGCCGAGGCCGCCCGCCGCGCCGTTGATGAGGACCGTGTCGCCGGGGCCGACGCCGAGCGCGCTGAGCGCCATGTGCGCGCCCTGCGCGTTGCCCGGGAAGCCGCCGGCGACGGTGAAGTCCATGGCGTCGGGCTTGGTGACGAGGTGGTCGGCGCCGACGACGACGTACTCGGCGTACGCGCCGAGCAGCGTGAAGCCGAGCACGCCCTGGCCGGGCACGAAGCCCGTGACGTCCGCGCCCACCGCGTCCACCGTGCCCGCGAACTCGTTGCCGGGGACGATCGGGAACTCCACCCCCGGCGGCCGCATCACCCCCTGCCGGATGCCGATGTCGAACGGCATCACGCCCGCCGCGCGGACCCGCACCCGCACCTGACCGGGCCCCGGTTCGGGCACGTCGAGTTCCACCGGGCGCAGCACGTCGGCGGCGCCGTACTCCCGCAGGGCCATCGCGTTCATCCTCATGACGCCGTCTCCTTCTCCGTCGTGCCGGTGGTCAGGACGACCTTGCCGACCGTCGCGCGGCCGAGCAGTGCCGTGTGGGCGGCGGCCGCGTCCCGCAGCGGGAACGTGGTGACGGCCGGCACCAGGGTGCCGTCCGCCGCCGCGGCGAGCGCCCGCTCCTGGAGCCCGCGCAGCCCGCCGGGCAGGCGGACGATCCGCGGACCCAGCGCGTGCGTGACCGTCAGGACCTTCTCGTGCAGGTCCTTCGACGTGAACTCCGTCGGCGCGCCGGACGACCAGCCGTAGACCACGAACTGTCCGCCGTGCCCGAGGAGTTCGAAGGCCGTGCGGCCCGCCGTGCCGCCCACGCTGTCGAAGGCCACGCCCACCGCACGGCCGCCGAGCCCCTCCCGCACCCGGTCCGCCCAGTCCGGCAGGGAGTAGTCGACGGCGACGTCCGCGCCGAGGGCCCGTGCCCGCGCCACCTTGTCGGGGCCGCCCGCCGCGGCCACGACGGTCGCGCCGACGTTCTTCGCCGCCTGCACGAGGAGCGTGCCGATGCCGCCCGCCGCGGCGGTCACGAGGACCACGTCGTCCGGCCCGGGCGCGGCCACGTCCAGGACGCCGAGCGCCATCCGGCCGGTGCCGACCATGGCGATCGCCGCTGCGTACGACAGGGAGTCCGGCAGCGGGAACAGGGCCTCCGGCTCGCGGACCGCCAGCTCGGCGTAGCCCGCGTTGACCAGGCCGAGGTGGGTGACCACCCGGCGGCCCAGCCACTCCTCGCCGACGCCCGCACCGAGCCGGTCGACGACCCCGGCGACCTCGCGGCCCGGCGTGAGCGGCGGCTCCGGCAGCGTGAAGGGCAGCTCGTCGGCCGCGCCGCGCTGCAGGGCGGTGTCGAGGAGGTGGACTCCCGCGGCCCGTACGGAGATCCGGACCTGGCCGGGTCCTGGCTCGGGGTCGGGCACCTCCTCGTAGCGGAGTTGCTCGGGGCCGCCGAAGGCGTGGATGCGGATGGCGTGCATGGGAGGTCCTTCCAGGGTGGGAGGTGAGCGGGGCGACTTGGGCCCGCATCCAGGAAGTTAGGCGGGCGGTGCGCGCGGTCGCCTCTGTCGGATGACTGGGATCGGATGACTGGGGTCGGGCGACTGGGGTCGGTTCCCGCGCCCCGGGGCCGGGGCCCCGGGGCGACCGGGTCCGGCACACCCCAGTCATCCGACAGAGGCGACCGCCCCCGCCTCGTTCCTAGCGTCGGCCGCATGACTCAGCACACTCCCGAATCCACCCGCACCCCGCCGCCCGACGGCACCCCGGCCACGCGCTGGGCGCCCGTCGCCGTGATGGCGCTGGCGATGCTCATGGTCACCCTGGAGATCAGCCTGACGGCGGTGACGCTGCCCGCGATGGGCGACGACCTGGGCGTCGGCTCCTCGTCCGCCCAGTGGGTCCTCCTCGCGTACACGCTGCCCACCGCCGCCCTCGCGATCCCCGCGGGACGCTGGAGCGACCGCGTCGACCTGCGCGCCCTGTTCCTGCTCGCCGTGCCCGCGATCGGCCTGACCAGCGTCCTCGCGGCCACCGCGCCCAACCTGGAGGTGCTGCTCGCGGCCCGCGTCCTCCAAGGCGTGGCGGGCGCCCTCGTCGGGGCGCTCTACCTGCCGGTGGTCGCCGCGAGCGTGCGGCCCGAACAGCGGGGGCGGGCCATGGGGTTCGTGGCCACGGTCATGCCGATCGGGTCCATGGGCGGCTCGTCCCTCGGCGGGGCCGTCGTCGACGCCTACGGCTGGCGGCCGGTGTTCCTCCTGAAGATCCCCGTGCTGCTCGTCGTGTGGTGGCTGGGGGCGCGCCTCATCCCGCGCACGGACAAGGGCCTCGCGGCGCCCGGCCGTTCACTGGTCGGCGACGGCGTGCTGCTCGGCGCCGCCGTGACCGCGCTGCTCCTCGCCTTCGGCCGGATCGAGGCGGACGCGCCCGTCGCCGCGACCCTGTTCGGCCTCGTGGCCGTCGCGGGCGCCGTGACCTGGGCGCGGCTCGGCACCGCCCGGCCCGTCCTCGACCTGCTGCGCCGCCGCGAGGTGGGCCTGCCCGTCCTCTCGCTCTTCCTCAGCGGCACGTTCGTGGGGCTCTCCTACTTCCTGCTGCCGTACTACGTCGCCGACGTCCTGGACGCCGGGGCGTCCCTGACCGGCCTGGCGATGGTCTTCTTCATCGGCGCGGTCGCGCTGACGGCGCCGCTCGGCGGGGCGCTCGCCGACCGGCTGCCGCCGCGGCTCGTGGGGGCGGTGGGGGCCGGGCTGTGCGGCGCGGGCGTCCTCAGCATGGTGACCCTCGGGCCGGACGCGGGCCTGTGGGACATCGGCTGGCGGCTCGCCCTCGCGGGCGCCGGGCAGGCCCTCTTCGGCACGCCCGTGAACGCCGGGATCCTCGGCGCGACCCCCGCGCACCTCGTCGGGACGGCGGGCGGCGTCGGCAACACGTCCCGCACGCTGGCGTTCGCGGTGGGCCCGGCGGTCGCCGCGCTCGCCTACGGCATCGGCGGGGGCGGCGAGTCCGGCTTCCACGTGGGCGTCGTCGTCCTGGTGGTGCTCCAGGGCCTGAGCCTGGTGGCGCTGCTGCCGGGGGCGGGGCGCGCTTCCCGCGGGTGAGGGCGACCACCCCCTACAGCAGCGCGAACTGCCCCTCGGGCCCCTCCTCATGGTGGTCGAGCACCGAAGCGGGCCGCCGCGCCGACCCGGGCACCGGCAGCACCCCGGCCGCCCGCAGGTCCCCGGCCGTGATCCGGCCCCCGTCGCCGACGTCGAACGGCTCCTCCGCCGCGAGGAGCGCGAGGACCGTGACCAGTTCGAGGAACTGGGACGTCCACTCCTGGGGCCAGGCGGCCGGGCGGACGGCCTCCAGGGAGCCCGGTTCCGCGTCGGCCGTCCGCCGCTCGAACCACAGCTCCAGGACCCGCACGCCGCTCACCCGGAAGTCCCAGGCGGCCGCGGGCACGGGGGAGATGACGCCGCTCTCGCCGACCAGGAGGGCTTCCTCGTCCGGGTCGTAGGCGAGGGTGCGGGGCCGCGCGGGCAGCGGTGACCGGACGTAGGGGCGCTTGCCGCCGGGCAGTTTGGGGCGCTCGCCGCCCGCGCCCCGCAGGTGCAGCCACAGCAGCCGCCGCCCCGCCGCGACGCCCCGCGCCCACACCCGGGCGTCGGAGGTCAGCGGCACCGCGCAGCCCGCCGCCGAGGCCCGGGCCGCGGCCAGCGTCCACGCGAGGACGTCGGGGGCGGTGACCTCGGTCCCGTACACGTGCGTGAGATGGCGCGACAGGCCCGGCGCGAGGTTGGGTTCGAGGCCGCCGGGGCGTCGGAAGAGGGGGCGGACGCGGCCGGGGCGGCCCGCGGGGGAGCGCCCGTCGGGGAGCACGGCGGACGCGAGCACCGCGGGGCCCGTGCTGTCGGCCACGTACCCCTGCTCGGTGAGGAAGAGCTGCCCGTCGCCGAGGACGCGCCACAGCTCGGGCCGGGCCGCGTCGATGAGGCGGTGGTCGGGGATGAGCCACTGCTCGTCGAAGGGGCCGTGCAGGACCCGCACGGGCTCGGGGCACGGGCCGTTCTCGCGGGCGAGGCGGACCGTGGCGCCGTCGAAGCCGGGCAGTTGGGCGACGGCCGTGTGCAGGGTCCGGGCCCGGGTGGGCCGCAGCAGTCTCTCGCGGTCGGCCGCGTCGGCGCGGACGAAGGCGTCCCAACGGGCCTTCAGGGACGCGGCGTCCGGCGCCATCGGCCACGCGCGCCCGGGCCTGAGCGGCGCGACGGACCACGGCAGGAGATCCGCGAGCAGCGGCGCTTCGTCGTGCGTCACGCCCGGCATCGTACGACGCCGGGAAAGACGGCCGACACGGGCAGGGGAGCCCCCGCCGCGGCGGGATGGCGCGGGACGGGCGCGGTCACAGCGTGCTGTCGCCGGCGTCGGCGTCGGACCAGGAGTCCTCGAAGGGGTCCGCGAAACCGCCGTCGTAGTCGTAGGGGCCCGTCGTCATGTCGGTGTCCGTGCTGTCTGTGGTGTCTGTGATGTCCGTGCTGTTCATGGTGTCCGTCGCGTCCAGGGCGTACGGGTCGTGGGCCGCCGCGAAGCCGCTCGCCGCGTACGTGCCGTGGTCGTGGTGGGTGTCGTGCGTCCCGTGGTCGGCGCCGGACCCGTCGTGCGGACCCGGGTCGTCGAACCAGCCCTCGGCCGCCGACACCGCCTCCTTCGCGCCCCAGACCGCGGCCCCGGCCACCACCGCGCCGCCCGCCACGACGAACGTCCCTCCCCAGCACACCTGATGCTCCGGCCGCCGCCCGCCCCGGGAGACGGGCCCGCGATAGGCGGGGACCAGGCCGCGCACCGCCCCCGGAGCGGGGACGTACACCCAGCCGCGGGACCGGAAGCCCTTGCCGGGCACGCTCACCTCCAGCGGGGCGAACTGCTCGGCGGCGGGATCCGTGGAGAGCTGCGTGACGACGTCCTGGTACAGGTCGTCGGTGACGGCGAGCGCGAGATCGCTGTCCGTGCGCGCGCCGAGCGCCGCCCGCAACTGCGGCGAGTCCAGGACGCGGCAGGCGTGCACCACGGCGGCCCCCACGAACCCGGTGGCCGCCTCGTGCACGAGCCCCTGCGCCAGGGAGGCGCGCAGCCGGATCCGTCCGCCCGCGCCGGGCCGCGCGTTGAGGCGGTGCAGGGCGCTGCGCAGTCCTCGTACCGCGCTGGGCAGCACATGTCCCTCGTCGATGCCCGGCGGCAGGACGAGGAGCTGGCCGTCCCCGCTGTCCTGGCGCGCGCAGCGGGCCGGGTCCACCTCGGCGACGCGGCAGGTCTGCAGCATCGCCCACAGCAGCCGGTCCTGCACGTCGACGGCGGCGGGGCTGCGGCGCCCGCTGTACTTCTCTACGTCCACGACGAGGCACAGGCGGCGCACGCCGGGAACAAGCCGGTCACGCCCGGGCATCGCACCGCTCCCTCGGGGGTGACGGAGGCGTGAGGGGAACGCGTCGCCGGGCCCGCCGCGGACTCCCTCTCCGGAGGGAATCCGCCCGCGCACGACGGCCTACGCTCACGGACGTGGGCACGACCCGTACCCACGCGAGGGGGAGTCGGTGACCGTCCGTCCCCGGGGCCGGTCCTACGGGGGCACGGGGACGGGCGGCACAGGCACCCCCCTCAGTACGCACCGTGGTCGCTGTCGAAGTCGGCATCGTCGTCCGCGAGGTCGCTCAAGTCGTCGTCCGTGGCGCCGAGTCCGTCGGCGGAGCCGTAGTCGTCGGCGGAGCCGTGGTCCTCGTGGCCTACGTCGTACGTGTCGTACGCGGCGTGGTCGTCCGGCGCGTGGCCGTCGACCCCGGCGACGTACTGGGACACCGAGGCGTAACCGGTGCCGTCCGCAGCCTCGATGACGTCGTCCTCGGTCAGCAGGCCCTCGTCCCAGGTCTGTTCGTGCTCGGCCATGGGTCCCCCTCCGGTCGCGGACATGATGGCGCCCGCGTACAGGGTCGTCGAGCAAAACAGCAAAAATCAGTCAAGGGGGAGCCATGGCGGGCACAATGAGCCTCCCTGTGGTCCATGTCACACCGGACCGTGGGGGCGCGTCGGGCCGTAGGGGTGCGGGACCGAGGGGGGTGCGTCCGATGGGGGACGCGGAGTCGGAGTACGAACTGGCCGCGGCGGCCGAAACATTGCTCACCTGCGCCGTCGCCGCCGACGGCGGTGGCGAGGAGGCCGCGCCGCTGGCGCGCGCCCTGCGCAGGGCCGCGCACCGGCTCGCGCCGCCGCTGCGACTCGCTGTGGCGGGCCAGATCAAACGCGGCAAGTCGACCCTGGTCAACGCGCTCCTCGGGGAGGAGGTCGCCCTCACGGGGCAGCTCGAACTCACCTACACCGTCAGCGAGTTGCGCTACGACGAACAGCGGTCCGTCACCGTCCACCATCGGGACGGGACGAGCCGGGCGCTGCCCGCGGCGGAGTTCCGGCGGATGACCGCCCGCGCCGACGACGCGGCGGCCCTGCTCGGCGACGTGACCCGGGTCGAGTACGGCATGCCCAACCGCCTGCTGCTGTCCTTCCGGCTCGCGGACACCCCCGGGCTCGGCAGCGTGCACGGCCTCGACTCCCGCGGGACCCAGGACTACCTGGGCATCTCCGCCTTCGCGGGCGAGGCGGAACAGGTGGCGCTGCGGCAGGCCCTCGCGGCGTCGGGGCGTACCGCGCAGGACGTGCACGGCGACAGCGCGCGCGAGATCGAGCGCGCCGACGCCGTCCTGTACCTCTTCGACCGGGGGCTGCACGAGCGGGACCGGGCCGGGGTGCGGGACTTCCTCGGCGACGCGGGCAGCCGTCTCACCCCGCTCAACGCCTTCGGGGTGCTCAGCCGCTGCGACCAGCAGTGGCCGCCGGGCAGCGATCTGCCGGGCGACCCCGACCCGCTCACCTGGGACCCGATGGAGGTGTCGGCGCGGATCGCCGAGCGGTACCTGGAGCGGCCCGAGGTGCGCTCCCTGTTCTTCACCGTGCTGCCCGTCTCCGGACTCCTAGGCGCCGGGGCCCGCCTCCTCACGGACGAGGAACTCGGCTACCTGGACGACCTGCGCGGCGCCGAACCGCGCGTCCTGGTCCGACGGCTGCGGGACGCAGGCCGGTTCACCGGGGCGCAGGAGCTCAAGGGCGTCCCGCTGCCCGCTGCGGCGCGCCGGGCGCTCGTGGAGCGGCTCGGCATCTGGGGCGTCCACCTCGCCTGCGGCGCGCTCCGGGACGGGGCCACTCAGGAGCAGCTGCGGGCCCGCCTCCTCGCGGCCAGCGGAGTGGAGCGGCTGCGGGACCTGATCGTCCGGCACTTCGGCAACCGCGCCGCCCTCATCAAGCTGGACCACGGGGTGCGTTCCGCCGACAAGGAGATCGCGCGGCTGCGCCTCGCGGCGGGCGCCGAGGGCCGCCGTCCCGGGGCCGTCGCGGGCGGTGTGGCCGCCGACCTGGAGCGGCTGCGGGCGCGCACGGCGGGCTTCGCCGAACTGAACATCCTGTCCGCGCACTACCGCGGCGAACTCCGCCTCTCGGCGGACGAGACGCGTCGGCTCCTCGCGATCACCGGGGAGTACGGGACCACGCTGCCGCGCAGGCTCGGCCTGCCGGACGCCGCCTCGCACGCCGAACTCCACGCGGCCGCCCTGGCCGCCGTGCACGCCTGGGCGACGCGGGAGCAGGACCCGACGCTGGACCGGCACTCTCTCCTGGCGGTGCGGGCGGTGCGGCGCAGCTGCGAGCGGCTGCTGCACGGGCTGCGCACCTCCGGGGCCGACGGGAGTGCCCACCCGGGCCGCATCCGCGCGGGCCGCGCGGACCTGGCCGCACCTGGACCGCATCGGGAGGTACGAGAGGGATGACGGAACGCGGGGAGTACGGTGAGCGCGGTGAGCGCGACGAGCGCCGCGAGTCCGGCGGACGTGGTGAGCGGGACACGAGGGGCTGGGCGGGCCGGTCCCGCTGGCCGGTGGGGCGCCGGTCCCGCACCGGCCGGCGGCCCGAAGCGGCGCCGACGGGGGCGACTCCTGGGGAGCCGGGGCCGACCGAGCCGGGGTCCGGTGAACCGAGGTCGGGTGAACCGGGGTCCGGCGAACCGAGGTCGGGTGAACCGAGGTCGGGTGAACCGAGGTCGGGTGAACCGAGGTCGGGTGAACCGAGGTCGGGTGAACCGAGGTCCAGCGAACCGGGTTCCACGAACGTGGAGTCCACGGACCCGACCCCGGCCGACGCGCTGCGCACCGAGACGCTGCGCGCCGAAGCCCTGCGCGCGGAGGTCTCCCTGGTCCGACTGCGCCTGGACCACGCGCTCGCCGAGGTCCGCGACAACGAGGAGAGCATCGCCCTGCGCGACGCCCGCATCGCCGACCTCGAGGCGGAGTTGGGCGAGCGCGCCGAGGAGAGCGCCGAACTGCGCGCCGAGCGCGACGCGGCGCGGACCCGCGCCGCCCGGGTCGACGAGCTGGAGCAGGCGGCCGAGCGGACGCCCGCCGTGGTGGGCGAGTTGATACGTACCGCCGACCAGCTCACGGACCTGCGGGAGACCACGGCGGGCAGGCAGCCCGACCCGGCGGTGCTGCTGCGCTGGCTCGACCGGCGCGTGGCCGCGCTGCTGGCCGCGACGGACACCGAACCCGTGGCGGACACGGGTCTGGTGGCCGCCGGACACCACGACGTACTGGAACTGCGCGGGCCCACGGAGCCGGAGCCCGGCGCCGGAGCCCCGCGGCACCGGATCGTGGAGACCGTCCGGCCGGGCTACCGCCGCCGCGGCCGCATGCTGCGCCCCCAACAGGTCATCGCCGAGCAGGTCATCGCCGAACAGGTCGTCGGCAAGCAGGTCGTCGGCGAAGCCGAGCACACGTCGGGCACGGACGACGCCCCACTGCCGACCGCGACAGCGCTGAGGAACGACACCGCGCCGAGGAACGACACCGCGCCGAGGAACGACACCGCGCCGAGGAACGACACCGCACCGACCGACGACACCGCACCGCACTGATCCACCACCGCTCAAGAGCGTCACCGGGCGGGCGCTGACGGGGTGCCCGCCCACCGCAGAAGCCCCGGGGGGACCGGGGAGGGGGAGGCACAGCCATGTCCGCACAGCGGAACGGAACGGCACAGCCGAACACGACGGCACAGCCGAACGGCACGGCGCAGTCGAACGGAAACGCACTGACCTACGGCATCGACCTCGGCACGTCCAACTCGTCCATCATGGTGGGCAGGCCCGACGGCACCGTCGTCCGTGTCGGCGACCCGCTGTCCGGAGGCGCCGCGATACCGACGAGCGTCTGCCTGGGGCCCGAGGGGCAGCTCCTGGTGGGCGCGGCCGCCGAGTACGGCAAGAGGCTGCGGCCGTTCGACTACCGCAGCGAGTTCAAGCGCGACATGGGCGAGACGACGCCGTCCCCGCTCGGCGACCGGTCCTGCACGCCCCTCGAACTGGTCGCGGAGGTGCTGCGGTTCCTGTGCGGCCTCGCCGCGGACGCCGTACCGGGACGGCCCGAGCGCGTCGTCGTCACCGTCCCCGTGACCTGGGAGGCGGCGCGCCACGAGGACATGCTGGCGGCCGCGGAGCAGGCGGGAATCGCCCGCGACACGGTGCGTCTGGAGACCGAGCCGGAGGCGGCCGTCCGCGCCGCGCTGGCCGGCGCCGTCCAGGGACCCGGCACCTTCCTGGTGCACGACCTCGGCGGCGGCACCTTCGACTGCGCCGTGGCCCGCAGGCTCTCCGACGGCTCGTTCACGGTCCTGGGCAGCAAGGGGCTCGACGACGTCGGCGGCGCCGACCTCACCCGGGGAGTGGTGCGGCTGCTGCGGGAGCGGTTCCCCCAGCCGATGGCGGAGCTGCTCGAAGGACCGGCCCACCGCAGCGACGTACTGCGCCGCCGCATCGGCCTCTTCGACATGTGCGAGACCGTCAAGATCAGGCTGTCCGTGGACCGGGTCTTCGAGGACTGGGTGACCGAGCTGCGGCCTCCCACGGAACTGACCCTCGCCCGCGAGGAGTTGGAGGAAGCGGTGCGCCCGCTCCTGGAGCGGACCCTGGACAGCTGCGAGGAACTCCTGGGGGACGCCGACCTTTCGTGGGCGGACGTCGACGAGGTGATCCCGGTCGGCGGCGCGGACCGGATGCCGCTGGTCGGGGCGCTTCTGGCGCAGCGTTCGCGGCGCGCCGTGCACACGTTGGAGGAACCGGAGCTGGCCGTGGTCATGGGCGCCGCGCTCGCGGCCCGCGGGCAGCTCCTCGAGGAGGCCGCGACCCGCCGCGCCGAGCAGGAGCGCAAGCGCCGCGAGAAGGCCGAGCGGCAGCGCAAGGAGCAGGAGCGGGCCGATCGGCGCCGCCGCGAACGCGAGGAACAGGAGCGGCGCGAGCGCGCGGCGGCCGAGGCGGCGGCGGCCGTCGTCAGGGACGCGGCGGCGGACGTCGCGGCCTCGTCGCCCGCACCGACGTCGTCCTCGTCCTCGTCGTCGTCAGGGCTCCCCTCCTTCGAGCCCGGGCAGACCGCTGTGGGCGGCTGCGCGGGATTCCTCGTGGGGGGCGTGGGCATCGGCCTGCTCAGCACGATCGTGGGCGCGGGCGACGCGTCGGACGGTCTGTACCTCCTCTTCGGCCTCATCGGTGCCGTCGTCGGTGCCATCGCCATGGGCAAGAAGTCCTGAGCCGGAACGGACCGGAAGGGAGAGAAGCAGCCATGTCGAACACCTCTGGCGCCACGCCCGGGGCCCAGGGCGGCACCGTACGAACCGAACTCGACCACGTGCGCGAGGACATCCTCGCGTTCTTCCCCGCCGTCCTCGGCCTCTTCGACGACGAGGGCGCCCCCACCAGGCGCCGCGTCCTCGCCGAGAGCCGGGACCGGCTCGCGTCGGAGCAGTTCTTCGTCGTGGTCTGCGGCGAGTTCCGCCGCGGCAAGTCGAGCCTCCTCAACGCGCTGGTGCGCCGCCGCCGTCTTTTCCCCGTGGACGTCGACGTCACCACGGCGGTGGTGAGCACGCTGCGCTGGGGCCCGGCCGAGCGCGCGGTGGTGTGGCCGCTGGCCGACCCGGAGCGGCCCGGCGAGCGCCCCGAACCCTTCGAGGTCCCGCTCGGCGAGGTGAGCGGGTACGTCACCGAACAGGGCAACCCGCGCAACGCCAAGGGCGTCGAACGCATCGAGATGGAGGCCCCGTTCGGGCCGCTGGAGTCCGGGCTCGTCCTGGTCGACACCCCCGGCGTCGGCAGCATCAACCCGGCGCACACCGCGGCCACCCGCGCGTTCCTGCCCCGCGCCGACGCGGTCCTCTTCGTGGGGTCGGCCGTCGAGCCGCTCGGCACCGTGGAACTCGACTTCCTGCGCCACGCCCTCGCGAACTGCCCGGTGATCGTCACCGCCATCACGATGGTGGACAAGGTCGTCGACGCGGCCCCGGTGGTCGCGCGGGCGCGCGAACGCGTCGCGGGCCTCGGCGAGGTGCCGCAGGACGACCTGGTCGTGGTGGGTGTGTCGGCGCTGCGGCACTGGGACGCGGTCGAGGACGAGGACCCCGACCTGGCGGCCGAGTCGGGCTTCCCGGAGCTGGAGAAGGCGCTGTGGGGCGGGCTCGCCGACACCTGCGGCCGCGCCGCGCTGCACATCGCGCTCGACCGGCTCGACGAAGCCCTCGACGAGTACGCGGCGCCGCTGGTCAACGAGGCGGCGGCGCTGCAGAGCGGCGAGGCGCTGCTCGCCGTCGAGACGGAGATCCAGGAGACCCAGGAGGCGCTGACAGCACTGCGCTCCAGCGGCAGCCGCTGGCGTCGCGACCTGCAGGACGACCTGGAACAGAGCGCCCGCCCCGTGCGCAAGCGCCTCGGCGCCGCCATCGACGCGGCCCGCGACGCCTTCCGGCGCGGCTGCGAGAGTGAGCAGGCCCTCAAGGACCCCGAGAGCCTGGTCCGCCAGGCCACCCTCTCCCTGGTCGAGGCCGCCGAACGCGCCCACAAGGACCTGGAGTCGGCCGTCACCGAGGTCGCGGAGCGCTACAGCCGGATGGCGGAAGTGCCCCTGACCGCACAGGTCGCCGCCGGCTCCCTCACCGTGCCGAGCACCTCCGCGGCCGACTTCGACGTGGAGAAGCAGGACGGCACCCGGGGCTGGCGGCGGGCGCGGCTGACCTGGACCGGCGGTGAGGCGGGCGGCAGCATGGGCGTGGTCGCCGGGTTCGTCATCGGCAGCATCGTGCCGGTCATCGGCAACTACGTCGGCGCCGTCATCGGTGGCGTCCTCGGCCATATCGCCGGCTGGTTCGGCGGCAGGCAGCAGGCGCAGGCCGAGGAGGAGGACCGGCGCGGGCGGCAGCTCGTCGCCCGGCTCAGGGAGCGGGTCCTGCCCATGCTGGAATCCGGCCGCCGCCAGGTGGACCAGGACTTCGGCGGGCAGCTCAGGGACTGCTCGCGGGAGCTCGCCCGCGCCCTGGAGGACCAGATGAACGCCCAGGCCGACGTCCTCGCCGAGTCCGTACGACGCCTCCAGGAGACCCGGCGCGGCACCGCCAAGGAGCGCGCCGAACGCCTGCCCGTGGTCCGGCGCAGGCTGGCGGAGGTCGACGGGGTGCGGCGCCGCTCCCGTGCGCTGCGCGAGCGCGTCGTGGGGCTCGGCGCCGGGCCGCGGCCAGGGTCGGGGTGAGCGGCGCCACGGGCGAGCCGCGGTCGGCACGGCGCCCGCCGGGCACCGGGCCCGGGTGGGCGGCGGGGAGCCTGCTCGACACCCTCGACGCCGTCGACCGCGACGCGCTGCTGCGCCTCGGCACCCGGCGCCACTACGCGGACCAGGACGCGTTGATGATCGCGGGCGGTGTCGGCGACGCGGTGTTCGTCCTGATCGACGGCGTCGTGGTGGTCACCGGCGCGACCGGGGACGGCGAACCGGCGCTGCTCGCGATCCGCCCCGCGGGGGAACTGGTCGGCGAGATGGCCGTCCTCGACGGGGAGGGCCGCACCGCCGACGTCGTCGCGGCGGGACCGGTGACGGCCCTGCGCATCTCCCCTGCCACCTTCATCGCCTATCTGCACGCGCACCCCGCGGCGCAGCTCCAGGTGCTGCGCAGCCTGGTGCGCAAGCTGCGGTCGGCGACGCAGCGCCGGATCGAGACCAGCGGCTGCGACGCGCGCCGCCGCCTGGCCCGGGTGCTCTTCGAGCTGGTGGCCGAGTACGGACGCCGGCAGCGCGACGGGACGATCCTCCTTGAGATCTCGCTCAGCCAGCGCTCGTTGGGCAGCCTGGCGGGCGTCGCGGTGTCCACGGCGGAACGCCTGCTCGCGGAGTTGCGCGCCGCGGACGTCCTCAGCACGGGCTACCGCAGGCTGGTGGTCCGGGACCCGGACCGTCTGACGGAGCTGTGCGGCCTGCCGCCGCCCGGCGGCTAGCCGTCGCCGTCCGGCCGCGCGCCCCGTCTCAGGTCGCGTCCAGCGTGACCGTGAACGAGAACCGGTCCCCGCGGTAGTGGATCCGCGCCACGTCCAGGGCCCGCCCCTGGTCGTCGTACGTGATGCCCGTGTAGTGCAGGATCGGGCTGAGCAGCGGCACTTGGAGGAGGCGGGCCGTCTCGGGGTCGGCGAGGGTGGCCTCCACGGTGTCGGTGATGCGGGAGATCGCCACGCCCACCACGTCCCGCAGGACCTTCGTCATCGGCCACCGCTCCAGGTCGGCGGGGTCGACGCGGTCGGCGAGGTCGGGGCGGATGTGGTTGCGGGCGTGGTTGGTCGGCTCGCCGGTCTTGGTGTCGCTGCGCAGGCGGTGGTACGTGGCGACCCGGTCCACGTCCGGGAAGTACTCGGCGAGTTCGGCGGGCACCGGCTCCTGCCCCTGGGACAGGAGCTTGGTGTCCATGCCGGACTGCTGGGCCACGATCGCGTCCACCGAGCCGAGGAGCCGCACCGGCGAACCGCGCTGCACCCCGGGCTCGATGAACGTGCCGCGCCGCCGGTGCCTGCTGATCAGGCCCTCGTCCTCCAGCTCCTTGAGGGCCTGCCGCATGGTGAGCACGCTGACGCCGTAGTGCCCCGCGAGCTGCTCCTCCGTGGGCAGGCGCAGTGGGGCGTCGGGCGCCCGGCCGAGTATCGAGGCGCGCAGCGACTGCGACACCTGATACCAGAGCGGCAGCTTTCGGTTCAGGACGATCGAGTCCGGGGCGAAAGCGGTCACGTGGAACTCCGTACTCCGATGGCGACGCGGGCAGCGGCCGGAAGTGATGCCCCTACGGCCGGAAATGACGCTCCAGACCCTGCCACACGTCGTCGTAGGCGCGCTGCAGGTGTCCGGCCGTCGCCGCCTGCTCGGTGGCGGTGACCGGCCAGCGGGTCTCGAACATGAAGGCCAGGCCGTCGTCGATCCGCTGCGGCTTCAGCTCGGCCGCGCTCGCCTTCTCGAACGTCTCGCGGTCGGGTCCGTGCGCCGACATCATGTTGTGCAGCGAGCCACCGCCCGGCACGAAGCCCTCCGCCTTCGCGTCGTACGCGCCCTCGATCAGGCCCATGTACTCGCTCATCACGTTCCGGTGGAAGTACGGCGGCCGGAAGGTGTCCTCGCCGACCAGCCAGCGCGGCGCGAACACCACGAAGTCGACGCCCGCGAGGCCCGGGGTGTCCGACGGGGACGTGAGCACCGTGAAGATCGACGGGTCCGGGTGGTCGTACGAGATGGTGCCGATGACGTTGAAGCGGTGCAGGTCGTACACGTACGGGACGTGGTTGCCGTGCCAGGCGACGACGTCGAGGGGGGAGTGGTCGTAGGTCGCCGACCAGAGGTTGCCGCAGAACTTGTTGACGACCTCGACGGGCCCCTCGACATCCTCGTACGCGGCGACCGGAGCCTTGAAGTCCCGTGCGTTCGCGAGGCCGTTGGCGCCGATCGGGCCGAGGTCGGGGAGCTGGAAGACCGCGCCGTAGTTCTCGCACACATAGCCGCGGGCGCTCTCGTCGAGGAGTTCCACGCGGAAGCGGACGCCGCGCGGGATCAGGGCGACATGGCCGGGCTCGGCGTGCAGCAGGCCGAACTCGGTGCGCAGGAGCAGGCCGCCGTGCTCGGGGACGATGAGCAGTTCGCCGTCGGCGTCGCTGAACACCCGGTCCGTCATGGAGGAGTTGGCGTGGTAGAGGTGCACCGCCATGCCCGTGCGCTGCGTCGCGTCGCCGTTGCCGCCGAGGGTCCACAGGCCAGCGAGCCAGTCCGTGCCGGGCGCGGGCTCCGGCAGCGGGTTCCAGCGCAGCCGGTTGGGGTCGGGGACCGACTCGGTGAAGGGCGCCGTGCGGATCGCGCCGTTGTCGACGCGCGTGAACGCCGGGTGCGCGGCCGAGGGGCGGATGCGGTACAGCCAGGAGCGGCGGTTGTGGGCGCGCGGCTCGGTGAACGCGGTGCCGCTGAGCTGCTCCGCGTACAGGCCGAGGGGGGCGCGCTGGGGCGAGTTGCGGCCGTGCGGCAGGGCGCCGGGCACGGCTTCCGAGCTGTGTTCGTTGCCGAAGCCGCTGAGGTAGCCCAGCCCCTCGGCGGTCTTGCGTGCGTGGTCCCTCGGGTCGTCCCCGCTCATCACAGCTCCCTCGGCTTTCCGGCCGGTGATCCCGACCTGATTCCTATGGAACACCGTAGGATTCACGATTTCCCAGCGCAAGAGGATCCATGAAATGTGAACAGTGCTCTACTCTCCCGGGATGCAGGACCGCAGCGCCTCCGAGCCCTCGCCCGCCCCCGCCGCCGAGTCCCCGCCCGCCCCCGCCGCCCTGCGCCGCGCCCCCGTGCAGCGCCGCAGCGCCGAGCGCCTCACCCGCATCCTCGACGCCTGCGCGGACCTCCTCGACGAGACCGGCTACGAGACCCTGACCACCCGGTCCGTCGCCGAGCGCGCGGGCGTGCCCATCGGCTCCGTCTACCGCTTCTTCGGCAACAAACGGGCCCTCGTCGACGCCCTTGCCCACCGCAACCTGGAGCGCTACGCCGAACGGGTCACCCGGCGCCTGGTGCCGGTCGCGCCGGGCGACTGGCGCGCCGCCCTCGACGCGCTCCTCGACGAGTACCTCGCCATGAAGCGCACCGCCCCCGGCTTCGCCCTCGTCGACTTCGGCACCCAGATCCCCGTCGGCGACCCCGGCGCCGCCCCCAACCACCGCGTCGCCGACCACCTCGCGGCGCTGCTCTCCGGCCACATCGGGCGCGCCCCCGACCCCGCCCTGCGCCGCGCCTTCCTGGTCGCGGTCGAGACCGCCGACGCCCTGTTCCGCCTCGCCTTCCGGGTGGACCCGGCCGGGGACGAGGCGATCGTGGGGGAGGCGCGGGCGCTGCTGCGGGCTTATCTGGCGGGGGTGTTGGACTGAGCGGGGCGGGCCGGCCGGGGTGCCGGCCCGGGTGCGGGCGCCGGACCCGGGCGTGGCTCTCGCCACCATGCATACCGGTCGGTATGCTCGACGCGTCCATGCGCCGAAGCCGCCACGGCCGCCGCCCCGGCCGTTCTGGAGGACCCATGCCCCGCACCGCCCTGCGCGTCTGCCCCCTCTGTGAAGCCACCTGCGGCCTCACCCTCACCATCGAGGGCACCGGCGTGACCGGCGCGCGCGGCGACAAGGACGACGTGTTCAGCCGCGGCTTCATCTGCCCCAAGGGCGCCTCTTTCGGCGCGGCCGACAGTGACCCGGACCGGCTGCGGCGGCCCCTCGTACGCCGGGACGGGCGGCTCGTGGAGGCGAGTTGGGAAGAGGCCTTCGACGCCGTCGCCGCGGGCATCCGGCCGCTGGTCGAGCGGTACGGGCCGCACGCGGTCGGCGTCGTGCTAGGCAACCCGAACGTGCACACCGTGGCCGGCGCCCTCTACCCGCCGCTGCTGCTCGCGGGCCTCGGCACCCGCAGCCTGTTCACGGCCAGCACCCTCGACCAGATGCCCAAGCACGTCTCCAGCGGACTGCTCTTCGGCGACGCCCTCGCCATCCCCGTGCCCGACCTGGACCGCACGGACCACCTCCTGATGCTCGGCGCCAACCCGCTGGACTCCAACGGCAGCCTGTGCACCGCGCCCGACTTCCCCGGCAGGCTCAAGGCGCTGCGCGCCCGGGGCGGCAGGCTCACCGTGGTCGACCCGCGCCGCACCCGCACCGCGAAGCTGGCCGACCGGCACGTGGCGATCCGGCCCGGCACGGACGCGCTGCTGCTCGCCGCGATGGCGCAGGTCCTGTTCGCGGACGGCCTGGTCGCGCCGGGGGCGCTCGCAGGGCACGTCGTGGGGGTCGAGCAAGCCGCCGACGCCGTACGGGACTTCACGCCCGAAGCCGTCGCCGACGCCTGCGACGTGCCCGCCGCCACCATCCGGGACCTCGCCCACGATCTTGCGGGCGCGCCCACCGCCGCCGTCTACGGCCGCGTCGGCGCGAGCACCGTCGCCCTCGGCACCCTCACCTGCTGGCTCGTCGACGTCCTGAACGTCCTCACCGGCAACCTCGACCGGCCCGGCGGCGTCATGTTCCCGCTCTCCGCCACGGACCGGGCCCGGCGCCCGGCCGGACCCGGCAAGGGCTTCGCGCTGGGGCGCTGGCGCAGCCGCGCCGACGGGCATCCGGAGGCGAAGGGGGAGCTGCCGATCGCCGCGCTCGCGGCGGAGATCGACACGCCTGTGCGCGGGGTCGGCGCCGGGCGCGACACGGCGGACGGTGCCCGGGACGGGGGCGGCCCCTTGGGCGGCGGTGGTCCCGTGGGCGGCGGCTCGGGCGGTGGTCCCGTGGACGGCGGCCTGGGCGAGAGCCCGATCCGCGCCCTCATCTCCATCGCCGCCAACCCCGTACTCTCCGCCCCCGACGGCGACCGCCTCGACAAGGCCCTGGAGTCCCTGGACTTCATGGTCAGCGTCGACCCGTACCTGAACGAGACCTCACGTCACGCGCACGTCGTCCTGCCCCCGCCCCCGCCCTCGCAGAGCCCCCACCACGACTTCGCCCTCAACGCGCTCGCCGTGCGCAACCAGGTCCGCTACAACCGCGCCGCCGTCCCCCTGGAGGAGGGGCGGATGGCGGAGACGGAGATCCTGGCGCGGCTCGTGCTCGCCGTGAGCGATGGGGGTCCCCCCTGCTCGAGCGGAGCCGAGAGCTTGGGGGAGGACGGTGCCGACCCGGCCGCCGTCGACTCCCTCGCCATCGACCGCACCCTCGGCAAGGCCGTCGCCGACCCCCACGGACCCGTGCACGGCCAGGACCCCAAGGAACTGGCCGACCGGCTCACCGGCGAGAGCGGACCCGAGCGGCGCCTGGACCTGATGCTGCGCCTCGGCCCGTACGGCGACGGCTTCGGCGCCGACCCGGAGGGCCTCAGCCTCCAGCGCCTCCTCGACCACCCCCACGGCATCGACCTCGGCCCCCTCCGGCCCCGCATCCCCGAGGTCCTGAAGACCCGCAGCGGACGGGTCGAACTGCTGCCGGGGCCGATCGCCGACGACCTGCCGCGCCTCGCCCGTGCCCTGGACGAGGCCCGCGCCCCGGACGGGTCCCCGGCCGGACTCGTCCTGGTCGGCCGCCGCCATCTGCGCTCCAACAACAGCTGGATGCACAACGTCCCCGCCCTCGTCGGCGGCACCAACCGCTGCACCCTGCACGTCCACCCCGACGACGCCGTCCGCATCGGCCTCGAAGACGGCGGGCAGGCCCGCGTCACCGCCGCCGGCGGCGAGATCGCCGTGCCCGTCGAGGTCACCGACGCGGTGCGCCCCGGCGTCGTGAGCCTGCCGCACGGCTGGGGCCACGACCGCCCCGGCACCCGGCTGAGCGTGGCCGCGGCCGACCCGGGGGTCAACGTCAACCAGCTCCTGGACGGCACCCTCCTCGACCCGCTCTCCGGCACCGCCGTGCTCAACGGCTTCCGGGTCACCCTCGCCCCGCTGCCACGAGCAGAAACCCGCTGACCTGGAGTTTTGCGCTTATTGCTCGCATGTCAACGTCTTGTTAACGCTTGTTGGCCGGTCCTACGGTCATCCGAACCGCCAGACCTGGTGGTAGTTCGATGGTGAACGATAGGTAGCCCTCATGCTGACAATCCTCGGATTCGTCATGATCGCCACCTTCCTGGTGCTGATCATGATGAAGAAGATGTCGCCGATCGCGGCACTGGTGCTCATCCCCGCGCTGTTCTGCGTCTTCGTAGGAAAGGGCGCCCATCTCGGGGACTACGTCCTCGACGGTGTGGGCAACCTGGCCCCCACGGCCGCGATGCTCATGTTCGCCATCGTGTACTTCGGCGTCATGATCGACGTGGGCCTGTTCGACCCGATCGTCCGCGGGATCCTGCGCTTCTGCAAGGCGGACCCGATGCGGATCGTGGTCGGCACCGCCGTGCTCGCCGCGATCGTCTCCCTCGACGGGGACGGCTCCACCACCTTCATGATCACGGTCTCGGCGATGTATCCGCTCTACAAGCGCCTGAAGATGAGCCTCGTCGTGATGACGGGTGTCGCCGCCACCGCCAACGGCGTGATGAACACGCTGCCCTGGGGCGGCCCCACGGCCCGCGCGGCCACCGCGCTGAAGGTCGACGCCGCCGACATCTTCGTCCCCATGATCCCGGCGCTCGCCTGCGGACTGCTCGCCGTCTTCATCCTGTCGTACGTCCTCGGCCTGCGGGAGCGCAGGCGGCTCGGGGTGCTCTCGCTGGACGAGGTCCTGGAGAGCGAGACGCGGGCCGGGGAGCCGGTGCTCGTGGGGGCGGGCGGCGAGGCGGGCGCCGGGCGCGTCAGCTTCACCAAGGGCGGCGCCGGCAAGGGTGGCCTGGCCGCGGGCGGCAACTCCGGCTCCGTGGGCGCGGGTTCGGGCTCGGCGTCGGACTCGGGTGCGGCTTCCGGTGCGGCCGGGGCCGACGCGGACGCCGATGCCGATGACGACGACGGCTTCCAGGGGCTCGACCCGAACCGCCCCACCCTGCGCCCCAAGCTCTACTGGTTCAACGCGGCCCTGACGGTCCTGCTCCTCACCGCCATGATCATGGAGTGGCTGCCGATCCCCGTCCTGTTCCTGCTCGGCGCGGCCCTCGCCCTCACGGTCAACTTCCCGCACATGCCCGACCAGAAGGCCCGCATCGCCGCCCACGCCGAGAACGTGCTCAACGTGACCGGCATGGTCTTCGCCGCCGCCGTCTTCACCGGTGTCCTCACCGGCACCGGCATGGTCGACTCCATGGCCGACTGGCTCGTCTCCACCATCCCCGACGGCATGGGCGGCCAGATGGGCCTGGTCACCGGCCTGTTGTCGATCCCGCTCACCTACTTCATGTCCAACGACGGCTTCTACTTCGGCGTCCTTCCCGTGCTCGCCGAGGCGGGCCAGGCGCACGGCGTCTCCAACCTGGAGATCGCCCGTGCCTCCATCGCGGGCCAGGCCCTGCACATGTCGAGCCCGCTGGTGCCCGCCGTGTACGTCCTCGTGGGCATGGCGAAGGTCGAGTTCGGCGACCACACCCGGTTCACCGTCAAGTGGGCCGTGCTGACCTCGCTGGTGGTGCTCGGCGCCGGAATCCTCTTCGGCATCATCTGATGCCCCGGGACGGGGTCCGCTGATGCGACCGTACGGGCGTCCGCGCGGCAAGGGCCCGCAGCCGTCGGGCCCGGGCCCGGTGCCGCCCGGCAGGGGCTGGCTGCTGCGCCTCGTCATCGCCTTCGCCTTCGCGCAGGGGGCGGTGTCGATGGCGCGGCCCGCCGTCTCCTACCGGGCCCTGTCCCTCGGCGCCGACGAGCGCGCCATCGGCGTCATCGCGGGCGTGTACGCGCTGCTCCCGCTCTTCGCCGCCGTGCCGCTCGGCCGCCGCACCGACCACGGGCGCTGCGCGCCGCTGCTGCCCGTCGGCGTCGCGCTCATCGCGGGCGGGTGCGCGCTCAGCGGTACGGCCTCGTCCCTCGCCGCGCTCGCCGCGTGGAGCGGGGTCATGGGGCTCGGCCACCTCTGCTTCGTCATCGGCGCCCAGTCGATCGTGGCCCGCCAGTCGGCTCCCGCCGAACAGGACCGGAACTTCGGCCACTTCACGATCGGCGCCTCGCTCGGCCAACTCGTCGGCCCCATCGCCGCGGGGGCCCTCATCGGTCCTGACATGGGCCGCAGCAGTGCGCTCGCGCTCGTGGTGTCGGCGGGGGTCGGGGCGGTCGGGGTCGGGGCGCTGTGGCGGATCGAGTACGGGGGCGGGGCGGCTGCGCGCGGCGGGTCCGGGGTGTCCGGGGCATCGGAGTCGTCCGTGGTGTCCGGGTCGACCGGGCCGACCGGGTCGACCGGGTCGGAGGGCCCGCGCGGGCGGGAGGCGGAGCCGGGCAAGGTGCCCGTGCTCGGGATCCTGCGGGCCCGTGGGGTGCCCGCGGGGATCTTCATCAGCCTCGCCGTGCTGTCCGCGACGGACATCCTCACCGCGTATCTGCCGGTCGTCGGCGAGCACCGGGGCATCTCGCCCGCGACCGTGGGGATCCTGCTCAGCCTGCGGGCGGGGGCCACGATCGCCTGCCGGCTCGTGATGACGCCGCTCCTTCGGGTCCTCGGGCGGCGGGCGCTCATCGCCGTGACCTGTCTGCTCGGCGCGGTGCTGTGCGCCGGGATCGCCGTGCCCGTGCCCGTGTGGGCGCTCGGGCTCATGCTCGTGCTGCTCGGGTTCTGCCTCGGGGTCGGGCAGCCCCTGTCGATGACGACCGTCGTCCAGGCCGCGCCCGCGGCGGCGCGGTCCACCGCGTTGGCCTTGCGGCTGACCGGGAACCGGCTCGGGCAGGTGGCCGCGCCCGCCGGGGCCGGGGCGATCGCCGGGGTGGCGGGGGTGGGGGCGCCCTTCGTGATGCTGGGGGTGCTGTTGCTGGGGGCCGCCGTGCTGGGGCTGCGCCGGGCTTCTGGGCGTGGGCCCGGGGAGCCCGGGCCTCGGGTCGGACCCGGGGCCACCCCGGCCGAGGTTCCGGGGCCGGGCTGCACTGCCCCACCCGGAGGCACAAGGCGGCCGTCCGCCTAGGAGTCGCACACCCACCCACCCCCACGCCCCCGGCGTTACCGTCGGCCCTATGGACAGCGAAAACCTCCTCGGGCAGTTCCTTCGGGCCCGGCGTGCGCGGGTGGGGCCCGGTGACGTCGGGATGCCGGGGGGTGAGCGGCGGCGGGTGCCGGGGCTCAGGCGGGAGGAGGTGGCGATGTTGGCGGGGTTGAGTACCGACTACTACGTACGGCTCGAGCAGGGGCGGGAGCGGAATCCCTCCGCGCAGGTGCTGGAGGCGCTGGCCGGGGCGCTGCTGCTCGAGGGGGACGCGGTCGTCCATCTGCACCGGCTCGCGGGGGCAGGCGCGGGCGGGCGGCGGGCGGGGCGGGGCAGGAAGGTGGGGGCAGGGCTCGCGCGGATGCTGGACAGCTGGGCCGGGACCCCGGCCGTGGTCCTGGACCACTGTCTGCGGGTGCTCGCGCACAATCCGCTCGGCGGGGCCCTGTTCGCGGGGCACACCCACAGCGGGGACCTGGTGCGGTTCGTGTTCCTCGACCCGGGCGCCCCGGACTTCTACCCGGACTGGGACCGGGTCGCGCTGAACACGGTGGCCGCGCTGCGTGAGGGGGCGGGAGCCGACCTGAACGACCCGGAACTGACCGCGCTGGTGGGGGAGTTGTCGCTGAAGAGCGCCGCGTTCCGCGAGCTGTGGGCGCGGCACGACATCCGCCGCAAGACCCGGGACACCAAGCGCTTCCACCACCCGGTCGTCGGCGACCTCACGCTGACGTACGAGTCGTTCACCGTGAACAGCGAACCGGGCCGGCAACTGGTCGTCTACCAGGCCGAACCCGGCAGCCCCTCCGCGCACGCCCTCGCGCTGCTGGGCAGCCTGACGGCCCCGGAGCCCGCCGGGCGTTCCGGCGGCGGGGCGGCGGGGGACCTCCCGAGGAGGGGCCTGGCGGCGGAAAACTAACGGCGCTAGTTTGGGTGGCGCACGTCAGCCGCAGGTCGCGTTGGGGAGGAATGGGATGAAGGCCCACGACGGGATGTACATCGGGGGCGCCTGGCGCCCCGCCGCGACGGGGGACACGATCCCGGTCGTGAACCCGGCCGACGAAGAGGTCATCGCCCACGTCCCCGCGGGCACCGCCGCGGACGTCGACGCGGCCGTCCGCGCGGCCCGGGCCGCACTCCCCGCCTGGTCGGCCACGCCGCCCCGGGAGCGCGCGGCGCTGATCGGCGCGATCCGCGACGGCCTGGCCGCGCGCCAGGCCGAGATCGCGGAGACGGTGACCGCCGAGCTGGGCGCGCCGCTCCGCTTCTCGGAGGCCGTGCACGCCGCCGTCCCCGTCCTGGTCGCCGGTTCCTACGCGGACCTCGCGGCCACGTACGCCTTCGAGGAGAAGGTCGGCAACTCCACGGTGTACGCCGAGCCCGTCGGCGTGGTCGGTGCCATCACGCCCTGGAACTACCCGCTGCACCAGATCGTCGCGAAGGTCGCCCCCGCCCTCGCCGCGGGCTGCACGGTGGTGCTCAAGCCCGCCGAGGACACCCCGCTGACGGCCCGCCTCTTCGCCGAGATCGTGCACGGAGCGGGCCTGCCCGCGGGCGTGTTCAACCTGGTCACCGGCCTCGGCCCGGTCGCGGGCCAGGCGCTCGCCGAGCACGACGGCGTCGACCTGGTGTCGTTCACCGGATCCACGGCCGTCGGCAAGCGCATCGGCGCCCTCGCGGGCGCCGCCGTCAAGCGCGTCGCCCTCGAACTCGGCGGCAAGTCCGCCAACGTCATCCTGCCGAGCGCCGACCTCGCGAAGGCCGTGAACGTCGGCGTCGCCAACGTCATGGCCAACTCCGGCCAGACGTGCAGCGCCTGGACCCGCATGCTGGTGCACGCCTCCCGGTACGACGAGGCGGTGGAGCTCGCCGGGGCCGCCGCCGCGAAGTACGGCGACCGCATCGGCCCGGTCGTCAGCGAGGAGCAGCGCGCCCGCGTGCGCGGCTACATCGAGCAGGGCGTCAAGGAGGGCGCCCGCCTGGTCGCGGGCGGCGCCGACGCCCCGCGCGAGCAGGGCTACTACGTACGCCCGACGGTCTTCGCCGACGTCACACCACAGATGACGATCGCCCAGGAGGAGATCTTCGGACCCGTCGTCTCGATCCTGCGGTACGAGGACGAGGCGGACGCCGAGGCCATCGCCAACGGCACCGTGTACGGGCTCGCGGGCGCGGTGTGGGCCGGTGACGACGCCGAGGCCGTGGCGTTCGCCCGCCGCCTGCACACCGGGCAGGTCGACATCAACGGCGGCAGCTTCAACCCGCTGGCCCCGTTCGGCGGTTACAAGGAGTCGGGCGTCGGCCGCGAACTCGGCGCCCACGGCCTCGCCGAGTACCTCCAGACCAAGTCGCTCCAGTTCTGACCCCGGCCGTCCTCGTCCCCTCGCCCGCCAGGAGTACGCCATCGTGATCCGCGTCCGCGCCGCCGTCCTGCCCGCCGTCGGCTCCCCCCTGGAGATCGCCGCGATCGACCTGCCCGAACCGGGGCCCGGCCAGGTGCGGGTGCGTCTCGCCGCCGCCGGGGTGTGCCACTCCGACCTGTCCCTGTCCGACGGCACGATGCGGGTGCCCGTGCCCGCCGTGCTCGGGCACGAGGGCGCGGGCACCGTCGTGTCCGTGGGCGAGGGCGTCACGCATGTCGCCCCGGGCGACGGCGTCGTCCTGAACTGGGCGCCCGCGTGCGGCAGTTGCCACGCCTGCGGCCTGGGTGAGGTGTGGCTCTGCGGCAACGCGCTCACCGGCGCGGGCGAGGTGTACGCCCGCCGGTCCGACGGCACCGACCTGCATCCCGGCCTGAACGTCGCCGCGTTCGCGGAGGAGACCGTGGTCGCCGCCGCCTGCGTGCTTCCCGTGCCCGACGGCGTCCCGCTGACCGACGCGGCCCTGCTCGGCTGCGCCGTCCTGACCGGGTACGGCGCCGTGCACCACGCGGCCCGCGTCCGCGAGGGCGAGACGGTCGCCGTCTTCGGGGCGGGCGGCGTGGGCCTCGCCGCGCTCCAGGCGGCCCGGATCGCCGGGGCCGGGCGGATCGTGGCGGTCGACGTCTCCCCGGCGAAGGAGGAGCTCGCGCGGGCCGCGGGCGCCACCGACTACGTGGTCGCCTCCGACACCACCGCCCGCGCCATCCGCAAGCTGACCGGCGGCAACGGCGTCGACGTGGCCGTGGAGTGCGTGGGCCGCGCCGTCACCATCCGCACCGCCTGGGAGTCGACGCGGCGCGGCGGGCGCACCACGGTCGTCGGCATCGGCGGCAAGGACCAGCAGGTCACCTTCAACGCCCTGGAGCTGTTCCACTGGGGCCGCACCCTGTCGGGCTGTGTCTACGGCAACTCCGACCCGGCCGTCGACCTGCCCGTCCTCGCCGAGCACGTCCGCGCGGGCCGCCTCGACCTCGGTGCCCTGGTGACCGACCGCATCGGCCTCGACGGCATCCCGGCGGCGTTCGAGAACATGGTGGCGGGCAAGGGCGGCCGGGCCCTGGTGGTGTTCTAGCCCCGGTCGGGCGGGCGGCGGCCGGTGTCAGGCAGGACGCGCCGCCGCCATGTGCGCGTACTGCACCTCAAGTCCGTCGAGCAGCGCCCGCAGCCCCGCCTCGAACGCCCGCTCGTCGACCAGCTCCTGGTGCTCGGCGAGCAGATGGGCCTGCCCGAGGTGGGGATAGTCGGCGGGGTCGTACGCCGTCTCGTCGTCGACGAAGCCGCCCGCGAAGGAGCCGAGCGCGGAGCCCATGATGAAGTACCGCATCAGCGCGCCGATCGAGGTGGCCTGAGCCGGTGGCCAGCCCGCGTCGACCATCGCGCCGAACATCGCGTCGGCGAGGCGCAGTCCCGCCGGGCGCCGCCCGGGGCCGCGGGCCAGGACGGGGACGATGTTCGGGTGCAGGGTCAGGGCCGCGCGGTAGGAGACGGCCCAGTCGTGCAGCGCGGCGCGCCAGTCCCTGCCGTCCTCGAACATCGACAGGTCGACCTGCGCGCTCACCGAGTCCGCGACCGCCTCCAGGATCTGGTCCTTGGTGCGGAAGTGGTTGTAGAGCGAGGGGCCGCTGACGCCCAGCTCGGCCGCGAGGCGGCGGGTGGAGAGCGCCGCGAGGCCCTCGGCGTCGACGAGGCCGCGGGCCGCGTCGACGATGCGATCTCGGCTGAGGAGGGGCTTGCGCGGTCGGGCCATGCGGCACATAGTAGGGCTGCCCGCAGAAACTAGCACTGCTAATTTAGGGCTGTGGGCGAGCGCCGAGAAGGGTGGAGCCGAGCATGAGGTGGCCGCGATGAACCTGGAGCTCAGTGCCGAGCAGGCCGCCGCGAGGCAGCTCGCCCGCGACTTCGTCGAGCGTGAGATCGCCCCGCACGTGACCGCGTGGGACCGCGCCGAGAGCGTCGACAAGTCGATCGTGCGGCGGCTCGGCGAGGTCGGCTTCCTCGGCCTGACCATCGACGAGGAGTACGGCGGCTCGGGCGGCGACCACCTGGCGTACTGCCTGGTGACGGAGGAGCTGGGGCGCGGCGACTCCTCGGTGCGCGGGATCGTCTCGGTGTCGCTCGGCCTGGTGGCGAAGTCCGTCGCGGCCTGGGGCAGCGAGGAGCAGAAGCGGCGCTGGCTGCCGGGGCTCACGTCCGGCGCATACGTCGGGTGCTTCGGCCTGACCGAGCCCGGCACCGGTTCCGACGCGGGAAATCTGGCCACGCGGGCGGTCCGCGACGGGGACGCGTACGTCGTGAACGGCTCCAAGATGTTCATCACCAACGGCACCTGGGCCGATGTCGTGCTGCTCTTCGCGCGCACCAACGACACCCCCGGGCACCAGGGCGTCTCCGCCTTCCTCGTGCCCGCCGACAGCCCCGGCCTGACCCGCCGCGCCGTGCACGGCAAGCTCGGCCTGCGCGGCCAGGCCACCGCCGAGCTGGTCCTGGAGGACGTGCGGGTGCCCGCCGACGCGATGCTCGCGCCCGAGGGCAAGGGGTTCGCGGTGGCGATGTCGGCGCTGGCCAAGGGGCGGATGTCGGTGGCCGCGGGGTGCGTGGGGATCGCCCAGGCGGCGCTCGACGCGGCCGTGGCGTACGCGGGCGAGCGCGAGCAGTTCGGCAAGAGCATCGCCCGGCACCAGCTGGTGCAGGAGCTGATCAGCGACATCGCCGTGGACGTCGACGCGGCCCGGCTCCTCACCTGGCGGGTCGCCGACCTCGTCGACCGGGGGCGGCCGTTCGCCACCGAGTCCTCCAAGGCCAAGCTGTTCGCGTCGGAGGCCGCGGTGCGCGCCGCGAACAACGCGCTCCAGGTCTTCGGCGGCTACGGCTACATCGACGAGTACCCGGTCGGCAAGCTGCTCCGCGACGCCCGCGTCATGACCCTCTACGAAGGCACGAGCCAGATCCAGAAGCTGGTCATCGGGCGGGCGCTGACCGGGGTGTCCGCGTTCTGAGGGCCCGTTCATCACGGCGCGCACTTGCCTAAGCGCTTGCTCACCTTCAGGGTAGGGTGACTGTCCTGAACGGTGGAAGGAGCGCGCATGGGTGCGGCGAAGGAGACCCTCGGCGAGGAACAGCCGTGGGCCGAGGTCAGTCCCGACGCGGCGAGGCGGCTGCTGATCGCCGCCGTCGACGCCTTCGCCGAGCGCGGGTACCACGCGACGACGACGCGGGACATCGCAGGCCGCGCCGGCATGAGCCCCGCCGCGCTCTACATCCACTACAAGACCAAGGAAGAACTGCTCCACCGCATCAGCAGGCTCGGCCACGACAAGGCGCTCGCCATTCTGCGCGCCGCCGCCGACGGCGAGGGCACCGCGGCCGACCGGCTCTCCGTCGCGGTCCGCTCCTTCGTGCGCTGGCACGCCGGGCACCACACCACCGCCCGGGTCGTGCAGTACGAACTCGACGCGCTCAGCGCCGAGCACCGCGCCGAGATCGTGGTCCTGCGCCGCCTCTCCGACGCCGCCGTCCGGGAGATCATCAACGACGGCGTGCGGGCGGGCGAGTTCGACGTCCCCGACGTGCCGGGCACCACGCTCGCCGTGCTGTCCCTGTGCATCGACGTGGCCCGCTGGTTCGACGTCGGGGGGCGCAGGACGCCGGACGAGGTCGGCGCGCTGTACGCCGACCTCGTGCTGCGGATGGTGGGGGCGACCCAGAAGTAGCGGACCCGGAAGCGGCGGACCCGGAAGCGGCGGGGCGGCTCCGAAGTAGGGGCGGCTCAGAAGTAGTAGCGCGACACCGACTCCGCCACACAGGCGGGCTTGTCGCCGTCCTCGCGCTCCACGGTGACAGCGGCCGTCACCTGCACCCCGCCGTCCTTGGTCTCCTCCACCGAGGTGAGCACCGCCGTCCCGCGCACCCGCGAGCCCACCGGCACGGGGGAGGGGAAGCGGACCTTGTTCGTGCCGTAGTTGAGGCCCATCTTCATGCCCTCGACCCGCAGCACCTGCGGGACGAGCACCGGCAGCAGCGACAGGGTCAGATAGCCGTGCGCGATCGTCGTCCCGAACGGCCCCGACGCGGCCCGCTCCGGGTCCACGTGGATCCACTGGTGGTCACCGGTGGCGTCCGCGAACAGGTCGATCCGCTTCTGGTCGACCGCCAGCCAGTCGCTGTGCCCGAGCTGCTCGCCGACCGCGGCGCGCAGCTCTTCGGCTGACGTGAAGATCCTCGGCTCTGCCATGTCCCCGGCCTCCCGGACGTAGGTGAACTAAGCGCTTGCTCAGCATGCGGGGTGCCCCCGACCGCTGTCAACGCACCGGCAAGTAGGCTTCGAGGAGTGCCCCAGATCCCAGAGAAGGTCCACGAGCTCACGGTCGGACAGCTCGCCGCGCGCAGTGGCGCCGCCGTGTCCGCCCTGCACTTCTACGAGTCCAAGGGGCTCATCAGCAGCCGGCGCACCTCGGGCAACCAACGCCGCTACCACCGCGACACGCTGCGCCGCGTCGCCTTCATCCGGGCCGCGCAGCGCGTGGGGATCCCGCTGGCCACGATCGGCGAGGCCCTCGCCGAGCTGCCCGAGGGCCGCACGCCCAACCGCGAGGACTGGGCGGCGCTGTCCCAGACCTGGCGCTCCGAGCTGGACGAGCGCATCAAGCAGCTGGGGCGGCTGCGGGACCACCTCACCGACTGCATCGGCTGCGGCTGTCTTTCCCTGGAGAACTGCGTCCTGTCCAACCCCGACGACGAGTTCGGCAACCGCATCGTCGGCTCCCGCCTGATGGGCGAACGCCGCTCCTGACCCCACCGGGCGGCGGCCGGGCCCCTCCCGGCCGCCGCCCACCGAGCGCCGCCCCGCCGCCGCGCCGCCCGGCGCCCCGATCACCGCCCGAGCGCCCCCGTCACCACCCCAGGGCCGCCGCCACCAACTCCGCGTTCGACCCCGCCCGTTCCCCGCCCGGCAGCACCAGCGTGTCCTCCAGGCCGATCCGCCGCCCGAGCCCGAGCCGGCCCGCGAGCGCGAGCACCGGCCAGGCGCCGCCCTCCTCGCCGTGCAGCAGCACCGGGCGGCCGTGCGCGTCGCCGATCGCCGCGAGCAGCGCCCGCGCCGACGCCTCGGCCGTCGCCGCGTCCCGGTCGGTGACCTCCGCGAGGACCCGGAGCACCCGGGGCCCGAGCGGCGACGCCGCGAACCGCTCGGCGCCGTCGGTGCCGGACCAGATGCCCGCCTCGACGCCCACGCCCCGTTCGACGAGCGCCCGCGCCACGTCCTCCGCGCCCGGCTCGTGCCAGTTCACGGACGCGTGGTCGGGCAGCACGGTCCACGCCCGCACCCGCGCCACGCGCGCCGCCGGATCGGGTTCGGCCCAGGCGCCCGTGGTGACGCCGACGGGCACCGGGACGGCGGCGCGCAGCGCGTCCAGGGTCGCCGCGACCGCGCGTGGCGACAAAGTGTCTTCCCCGCACGGGGACTTGGGGTGTACATGGACATCGAGTGCGCCGGCGGCGACCGCATCGGCCGCCGAGCGCGCCAGGGCTCCGGGCGACAGCGGCACGGCCGCGCCGTCGTCCGCGCCACGAGCACCGTTCAGACATACCTGCATCGAGCCATCACAGCACGCCGTCAGGACCGGCGGACAGCACGCGTCGGCACCGCACACCAACACCGCACGGGGGAGCAGGATGAGCGTCGTCATCTGTTCGTTGAAGTGGGAAGCCGCGCGCAGCGGACGCCAGAAGGTCGTCTACGACAGCGACGGGTACCACCTCGTGCGCTTCCCGTACGAGACCGGCGAGGAGCAGTACGACCCCTGGCGCATGCACGACCCGGGGCACGGGCTCACCCCTCCGTCCCGGTTCCCCGACGCCCGCTCGGGCCTGATATGGCCGAGTCACGACGGGTGGGGCACGCTGTCGGCGATGGTCTTCTGGGAGCCGGACAACCGGCCGACGGAGTACCGCGCGCGGTTCGTGCGCGATCCGCTGAACCTGTCGACGGGCTACGACTCCACGGCGACCACGGACACCGTCCCCACCCGCGGCGGGCAGTACCGCTCGTACACCTGGCAGATGTTCGTGCACCCCGGGACCCCGGTGGGCCTGAAGATATCCGCGCGCGGCCCCGGCGACGTGAAGCTCGCCGCGCCGCTGATGCTGGCCGAGTTCAAGCTGGCCATCCACACGGACGTCGCCAGGCCCTGAGGGTCAGGCCGAGACCAGTGGGCGCGAGTGCCGCATCCGGGCGTGCCGCTCCGCCTCGGGCGAGAGGACGGGGGCGGGGACCACGATGCCGCAGCTCGTGCAGACGGGGCCCGACGACGGTTCGTGCGCCAGGCCGTAGCGCCATTCGAGGGCCGCGTCGCCGCACACGGGGCAGGCGGCGCCGGGCTCTCGCTCCAGGGCGTCGATGAGTTTGCGCAGCACGTCGGCGAGCGGCGCGGACGGGTGCACGCCGGGGTCGTCGCACCAGGCGACCCCACGGCCGCCCCAGGTGCAGCGGTGCCAGTCGTCGACGCTGCCGGGGCGGCGCAGGCCGTCGTGCTTCTCCCGGCGCCTGCGGCGCGCGAAGCCCTCTTCGTAGGCGAGCCACACCGCGCGGGCCGCCTCCAGTTCGTCGAGCGCGGCCACGAGCCGCGCCGGGTCGGGTGAGCGGTCCTCGGGGCCGAACCCGGCGCGGGAACACAGGTGGTCCCAGGTCGCCCGGTGACCGTAAGGGGCGAATCTCTCCAGGCACTTGCGCAGTGAGTACCGCCGCAGTGCCAGATCGCTCTGCGGATCACGCACCTGTCTCGCGAGACTCCGGAATCCGGCCATCGCCCTGCACCTCCGTCACACGTTCTCGGACGTCGCCCCGGGTCGAGGATGTCGCCCCGGACCCGAGGGGCATCGAGTAGACGTATCGACTCCCGTTTTGGTGCCATCCGATTTTCGATGGCTTCCCATCAGCGCGTTCCCCGCAGGTCAGCGGAGATGCCTGTGAAGATCCGGCCAAGTCGGGCACGCGTCGTCGCTCCGCGCCGTGTGGCGGTTGTGAAAAGGCGACGGTTGTTCATCTTTCGGGTTCGGCAACCCGACAGTAACCTCCGCCGCGACGGCCTTCCGGAGGAGCACCTATGCGACGACGCATCGCACGGCTCAGAACCCTCACCATGTCAGCGGCCCTCGCCCTCGGGGCCGGTCTCCTGCTCGCGCCCGGACCCGGCGCCGCCGCGGCCGAACCCCCGCCCGTCACCGACTACTGCGGCGACCGCTGCGCGGACATCCTGCCGCCCGGCGCGAACGGCAACGCGACCCTCGCCGAGATCCTCAGCCACCGTGTCTTCGGCACCCGGCCCGCCCACGCCGACGACCAGCTCGGCCCCTACGACGCGCTGGCGGCGGGCTATCCCTCGCTGACCGACGGCAAGCTCACCGAGTTCTTCAACGACGCCTCCTTCGGCGTCGAGCCCGACCAGGTGGCGTCCGTCACCAAGCCGCGGGACGACGTGACGATCACCCGCGACAAGAAGTACGGCATTCCGCACATCCAGGGCACCACCCGCTACGGCACCGAGTTCGGCGCGGGCTTCGCCGCCGGGCAGGACCGGCTGTGGCTCATCGACCTGTTCCGGCACATCGGCCGCGGCGAGCTGACCCCGTTCGCGGGCGGCGCCCCCGCCAACCAGGGCCTGGAGCAGCAGTTCTGGCCGCAGGCCCCGTACACGGAGGCGGACCTCCAGCGGCAGGTCGACTACATCCGGCAGACGCAGGGCGAGCGCGGCCAGCGCGCGATGGAGGACGCGCAGGCCTACATCGACGGCCTCAACGCCTACCGCGAGAAGGCCAAGAACGGCCGCTACTTCCCCGGCGAGTACGTCCTCACCGGCAAGATCGACGCGATCACGAACGTCGGCGAGATCCAGCCCTTCAAGATCACCGACATGATCGCGCTCGCCTCCGTGGTGGGCGGCCTGTTCGGCAACGGCGGCGGGGGAGAGGTCGAGTCGGCGCTCTCGCTGCTCGCGGCACAGCAGAAGTACGGCGTCGAGAAGGGCACCGAGGTCTGGGAGAAGTTCCGCGCCCGCAACGACCCCGAGACCGTCCAGACCCTCCACGACGGCAGCAGCTTCCCGTACGCGGGCAAGCCCGAGAAGGCGCGCGGCGCCGCCATGCCCGACCCGGGCTCGGTGGAGCGCGAACAGCTCGTCCACGACCGCGAGGGCGGCGCCAAGGCCACCGCCAAGAACCCGGCGAAGGCCCCGAAGGACCCGGTGCGGGCCCCGAAGAAGCTGAAGCCGCTCCAGGGCATGTACGACAAGGGCGTCCTGCCCGCCGACCTGTTCGGATCCGCGGGCAACCCCGCGCACGGCAAGGGCATGTCGAACGCCCTCCTGGTCTCGGGCAAGCACACCGCGAGCGGCAACCCCGTCGCCGTCTTCGGCCCCCAGACCGGCTACTTCGCGCCCCAGCTCCTGATGCAGCAGGAACTCCAGGGCCCCGGCATCAGCGCGCGCGGCGTCTCCTTCGCGGGCGTCGGCATGTACGTCCAGCTCGGCCGCGGCCAGGACTACGCGTGGTCGGCGACGTCCGCCGGCCAGGACATCACGGACACGTACGCCGTCGAACTGTGCGCGCCCGGCGGCGGCACTCCCGGCAAGGACGCGACCCACTACCTCTACCGCGGCACCTGCACCCCGATGGACAAGCTGGAGCGCAAGAACGCCTGGAAGCCGACCGTCGCCGACTCCACCGCGGCGGGCTCCTACCGCATGCAGGTCTTCCGCACGAACTACGGCGTCGTCACACACCGCGCGACGGTCGACGGCAAGCCCGTGGCGTACGTCTCGCTGCGCTCCACCTACCGCCACGAGGCCGACTCGATCATCGGCTTCCAGATGCTCAACGACCCGTCGTACGTGAAGGACGCCGCGACCTTCCAGAAGGCGGCCCAGCACATCTCCTACGCCTTCAACTGGTTCTACGCCGACGCGCGCGACATCGCCTACTACAACAGCGGCGCCAACCCCCGGCGCGCCGACGGCATCGACCCGTCCTTTCCGGTGAAGGCCCAACAGACCTACGAATGGCGGGACTTCGACCCGACGAACAACACCTCGGCGCAGACACCGGCCGCCGAGCACCCGAACTCGGTCAACCAGGACTACTACATCTCCTGGAACAACAAACAGGCCAAGGACTTCAGCGCGGCCGGCTTCGGCCACAGCGCCGTGCACCGCGGCGACCTGCTCGACGACCGCGTCAAGAAGCTCACCGAGGAGGGCGGCGTCACCCGGGCCTCCCTCACCCAGGCCATGGCGGAGGCCGCCGTCACCGACCTGCGCGGCGAACAGGTCCTTCCCGAGCTCCTGAAGGTCGTCCGCAGCAAGGCCGTGGACGACCCGAAGCTCGCCCAGGCCGTGCAGCAGCTGGAGGCCTGGCGCAAGGCGGGCTCGCAGCGCAAGGAGACCGCGCAGGGCTCGCACGTCTACGCCCACTCCGACGCCGTACGCATCATGGACGCCTGGTGGCCGCAGCTCGTCGAGGCCGCGTTCAAGCCCGGCCTCGGCGACGGTCTCTACGCAGCGCTGACCTCGCAGCTCGGCGTGGACGAGGCGCCGTCGGCCGGGCACGGCCCGACCGGGGCGCACGCCGGATCCGCCTTCCAGTACGGCTGGTGGGGCTACGCCGACAAGGACCTGCGGACCGTACTCGGGCAGCCGGTCCAGGGCTGGACGAAGGAGGCGTACTGCGGGAACGGCCAACTCGACGCGTGCCGCGACGCGCTCCTGAAGAGCCTGGAGCGGGCCGTCGCGAAACCGGCGTCAGAGGTCTACCCCGGTGACGCGAGCTGCAAGGCGGGCGAGCAGTGGTGCGCGGACGCCGTGATCCACCGGGCCGTCGGCGGCATCACGCACCGCGCCGTGCAGTGGCAGAACCGGCCGACCTACCAGCAGGTGGTGGAGTTCCCCCGGCACCGGTGACCGGCACGGGTCCGGGACCGCTCCGGCCGGACAGGGCCCGCCCGGTCCGGCCGACGGGGCGCACGCCCGGTCAGGCGAGGGCGATCCGTCCGGCGGCGCACACGGCGTGAGCCAGTTCGGCATGGCAGATGTCGCTGTGCGCGCCGTTGGGCGGGCCGCCCCGCCGCACCACGGCCGCCGCGTCCACACTCACGCACCCCCGGGCCGGAAGCGCCCCGCCGAGCGCCACCCGCCGGGCGTCGTCGACGGCCTTGAACCCGTCGAACCCGAGGGCGCCCCAGCGCTCCCACAGGTTGAGGAAGCCCGCGGAGTCGCCGGCGAGCTTGGACGCGAGCGGATAGAGCTTGCCGAGCGCGTCGTCGTGGCGCGAGAAGCAGCACACGAGCGGCCCGTCGACACGCCGCTCCACCCCGCGCAGCGCCCCGCCGCGCGAGCGGTCGTGGGGCAGCCGAGGGCTGAACGCGTAGTGCGAGAAGGCACCTTGGAGCAGGGTGGCGGACTTCACGCAGCGCGCCCCCGCGGGCATGCCGCGCAGCCCGTACGAGATCAGCCGGGCCCCGAAGCTGTGCCCGATCAGATGCACGCGCAGGCCCGGCACGTCCCCCGCGAGCAGACCGAGGGCGGGGCCGAGCCCCAACTGCCCGATGGCACCGGCCCGGCGCTTCATCGCGTAGTACGTGCCCTGCCGAAGGAGCTCCTTCGCGCCGCGCCACAGCCGTTTGCGGACCCCGTCGAGGAACTGCGCGCCGCGGGCGTCCTCCAGCATGGCCAGGAAGATCTCGCAGACCTCGACGGCGTCGTCGGTGAGCATCGCGGGCTCGCCCGCGCCGAGGTCGTCGGCGAACTCGTGCGCCGGGCTGGTGTCGCGCACCGCCACCAGATCGCGGACGAGCCGCCCGAACTCGTCCAGGCGGGAGCGGACTTCGGCGCGCTCCTGGAGCAGCCCCGCGATGCGGTCGAGCCGGGTCGCCTGCTCGGGTCCGGGGAAGGTCTGCGCCAGGAGGTCGCGGGTGGCCCGGTCCAGAGCCGGGTCGCCGGGCGTGGCCGGGGCCGCGGGCGGTGGCCCGGGTGCGGCCGCGGACGGCTCGAAGTCCGGGATCGGTTCGTCGGGGAAGCGGATCGAGGGCCAGAACACCCCGGCGTAGCCGAGGCGCACCCCGGCTCCGGCGAGCTGCTCGAACGGGGCGAAGAAGCGCCGGTACAGCTTCCGGGCCATCCGCTGGTCGTTGTTCCAGCCGTGCGCGAACACCAGCAGGTCGGTGACGCGTTCGCGTTCCGCGCCCGACAGGAGCCGGTCGCGCTGCGCGGCGTCGACGTCTCCGTCGGCGTCGAAGGTCAATTCCCAGTAGGGCTCCACGACCGCATGGTCCTGCCGGTCGGCGCTCATGGCCAGATGTCGCGCGGGAACACGCGAGAACACGTGGGAGCACACGGGGAAACACGGCGACACGCGGGAGCCGGTGCCGTCCCCCGGGCGGCGGCACCGGCTCCCGCGTGGGTCTGCGGGGCGCCTCGGTCAGTACGGCATCCGGTCGCCGGGGTGCGCGGGGGCGCCGTAGGGCACGGCGGGGGGCGGGGGCGGCGTCCGCTGGTCGCGGGCGTAGCGGTTGGTGGCGGGGAGCCAGGCGCACACGACGGCCACGAGCGCCGTGAGCAGCGCCACGAAGCTGAACGCCATGACGGATTCGGGTTCGTAGTCACCCAAGATGAGGACATGGGGGAACAAGGCCACGACGCCCGAAATGGTAATGAATACGCGCGCCCAAGTCGCCGCCTTCTTGCGGACGCAGAGTGTGAATACAAGCAGGCACACCGCGGTGAAAATGGCGAATCCGGCACGGGCCGCGAGTGCGCCTGCGCGGTCACTGACGAGCTCGTCCCAGATGGGTCCTGAGAGCGACTTGATGTCGGCCGCTGTCGTATTCGACGGCAGTCCGACGACGTCCGGATGGTCGTCGATGACGTCCCTGATGTTCTCGTCGGCCATGTCATTGCCGCCGGCGAGGACGAGCACCGCGCCGCCGATTGCGGACACCGCGGATATGACAGAGGTCCAGACCAGAGTGGTCAGGGTGCCGGGCCGCCGGACCGCGCGGTTTGCGCGGGCCGCGCGGCGGGGACCGACCGGCGCGGGCGCGACCTGGTATTGACTCACGGGTGGGTCTCTCCTCGGGGAGATGAAGGTTCGAGTGGGATTGGCTCGACCATTCCATGGGCACCACGAACACAGCCAGCATTTTCTGGAAGAAATCCCCAGATAATCTGGGGTGATCGGGGGATCAGTTTCCGCGACGGCTATGCTGCAATGCCGTAAAACTCAAAGGGAGTTGGAGAGAGTAAGTTCGCATGGCCTTAAACGGTCCCACGCAGTACCCCGCGGAACTGCTGGACACCACGATGGATCAGCTCCGTACGCTGCTCGCCGTGCACGAGACCGGCACGGCGCTCGCCGCCGCGCGCCAGCTCGGCCGGGAACAGTCCAGCGTGCAGAAGCAACTGGACACGATGAACCGCACGTTCGGCGCGCTGTGCGGTGAGGCGCTCGTGCTCAAGCGGGGCCGCGGCAAGGACGTCCTGTTCACCGCCACCGGCGAGCATCTGGTCGCGCTCGCGCGCAGCACGCTGTCCGCGTGGTCGGACGGCATCCACGACGCGCGCCGCCGCCTCGGCCGCACCCTCTCGGTCGGCTCGACCCGCTACACCCTCGGCTTCCTCCTTGACGCCGTGGAGCGCGTCAGCGACGCCTACGAACGCCGTGGCGTGGACCTGAAGGTCACCCACGTCCGCACCGGCGACCTCTTCGCCCGGCTGCGGTCCAAGGAGCTCGACCTGGTCTGCGGCAGCATCGTCGTCACGGAGGGCCAGGAGGCCGAGCTGGAGCCGTACGAGATCGTGGAGTGGCGGCGCAGCGGCCTGTCGATCCTCACGAACCTGCCGCCGCAGAAGCTGCCCGGCGACTCGGTCGACGCGAGCGAGCTGCCGGGCCTGCCCCTGGTGGTCTCCGCGGGCGGCCTCATCGCCCGCTTCCTCACCGCCTGGTACGGCGCCGACTTCCGCAAGGAGATGTCCATCGCGGCCGAGATCGAGGCCGCCCACTACGGTTTCGAACTGCTGCGGTCCGGCGTGGTCAGCGGGGCGATGCTGGTCACCCGCGGCATCGCGGAGGCCGCCGAGTCCGGCAGCCTCCCCGAGGCCGGGGGTCTGCGCCGCCTCGACGTCGTCGGCGACGTCGGGCCGCGCACCGAGGTCCTCGTCGGCGTCTTCACCCGGCGCGGCGACCGCGCGTCGTACGACGCGAACCACCCGCTGAACCTGCTGTGGGACGCCCTGGCGAAGGACAACGGACGCTGGTGGCTCAGCCGTTGACCGGCCGGGCCACCGGCGGCGCTACTGCGGCCGGTGGGCGGCCGTGGTGCGGTGCAGGTGGATGAGGACGTCGTGGTTCGCGCCGAGCCGGATGTCATACGGACCGTCCGGGTAGGCGGTGCCGATGCTGCGGGTCGGGCGGGCCTTGTCCAGCCACGCGCGCGCGGCGGCGGGCGCGTTCCGCATGTCCACGTAGTAGTCCTTGTACGACACCTTGTCGAGGGTGTGCTCGTTCGTGCCGGGCCCCGCGGGGCCCACGGTCCGCTGCTTCCACTTCGTGTCCTGGGTGCCCGTCGCGAGGAACGAGCCCCGGTCGAAGGAGAACCCGATGCTCCGGTACTTCGCCCCGAGCGCGTCCCGCAGGAAGGCGCCCTGCATCTTCGGGTACTTCGCGTCGCGCGACTCGTACCCGATGTGGGCGTTGTGCGCCGACACGAGTACCTTGCCGCCGGTCTGCCGCTGCCACCACACCGTGTTCTGCGCCATGATCCGGTCGCGGTAGCGCATCGCCCCGCTGACCCCGGAGGGCTTGTCGGTGTCGAAGGCGTAGATGTCCGCGGTCTGCATGACGGAGCGGGCGTGCTGGAGGGCCCAGGTGAACTTCGTGCCGCCGTGCTCCGGCCGGATGTCCTTGACCAGCTCGTACGCCGCCCGCGCCTGCTTCGCGAGCCGGGCGCGCTCGGCCAGGGGCAGCGCCAGATGGGCGTCCCCGTCCGTGACCTTCCGCAGCGGCGCGTACAGGGCCTCGACCCGGTCGAGCCGGTCGGGGGCGTGGCGGCGCACATAGTCGGTCACGGCGTCGTACAGCTCGACGCCCATGTGCGGGTTGTTGAGGTCGTTGCCCATGAAGCGCAGCTGGCGGTCCGGGTGCTGCTTGTTGTACTTCCGCATCCAGGTGAGCAGTTCGATGTACTCCTCGTTGTACCAGGGGCCCTTCGACAGCTCCTGGCGGACCAGCTCGCGCACGTCGCCGGGGCCGCCGCGCACATAGGCGTCGAAGCGCAGCCCCGTGGTCCAGCTGGCCTCCAGGGAGAAGGTCCGAAAGCCCTTCTCCTCGACCAGGTAGCGGAAGAGCCGGTCCTTCATGGTGAAGAACTCGTGGGTGCCATGGGTGGCTTCGCCGAGCCCCACCACCTTGGCGTCGCCCACCATCCGGCCGAGCGGCCGCAGGTCCTTCGTCGAGCCGGTGGGGCCCGTGGCGCGCAGGGGGTGCGCGGCGCTCTCGATGGCGCGCACCGGGCTGTCGGGGCGCGGGGCGGCCGTGGCGGCGACGGGGGCGAGCAGCGCCCCCGTCCCGACCGCTGTGACCAGCACCAGAGAGGCCCGTGACGGGGCGGTCCGTGCCATGTTCTGCCTCCAGGGAATCGCGTTCTGTACGAAGATCACGATTCCGTGCGGCGACCGGCGCGACCATCCCGGAGGCACCCGGTCCGATGGTGGGGTCCGCACCAGTGGGGCGCGGGGGGCACCGGTACCCGAGACCCCCTTTCGGGGCTACATACCGACTGGTTAGTCTGTCGCGGAGAGCGTGACCGACCAGCGCCTCGCGCCGACCGGCAGCCGGCCGGCCCGAGGATGACCGAGGCCGAAGGAGACCACCCGTGGAGAGCCTGCAGGGCAAGGGAGTCGTCGTCACCGGCGCAGGCGGCGGGATCGGGGCCGCGCTGGCCCGCCGCTTCGCCGCCGCCGGAGCCCGCGTCGTCGTCAACGACCTGGACGCGGCCAGGGCGGCGGAGGTGGCCGCCGAGGTGGGCGGCGTCGCCCTGCCCGGTGACGCCTCCGCGGTCGTGGCCGACGCCCTCGCCGCGCTCGACGGCACCGTCGACGTGTACTGCGCCAACGCCGGGCTCGCGTCCGGCGGCACCGAGGCCGCGGCCGAGCAGGTGTGGGCCGACGCCTGGGACGTGAACGTGATGGCGCACGTCCGGGCCGCGGAGGCGCTGGTCCCCGGCTGGCTGGAGCGGGGCGAGGGCCGGTTCGTGTCCACGGTGTCGGCGGCCGGGCTGCTCACGATGGTCGGCGCGGCGCCGTACAGCGTCACCAAGCACGGCGCGTACGCCTTCGCCGAATGGCTGTCCCTGACCTACCGTCACCGCGGTGTGAAGGTGCACGCGATCTGCCCGCAGGGCGTGCGCACGGACATGCTCACCGCCGCGGGCTCCGCCGGGGAACTCGTCCTCGCGCCCACCGCGATCGAGCCCGAGGACGTCGCCGACGCGCTGTTCACCGGCATGGCCGAGGACCGCTTCCTGATCCTGCCGCACCCCGAGGTCGCCGGTTACTACCAGGCGCGGGCCGCGACGCCCGACAAGTGGCTCACGAGCATGAACCACATCCAGCAGAAGTGGGAGGCGTCCGAGCGCTGAGCCGGCCCCGCGCACCGCCGACCCGTGCGGCGGAGGTCCTGAAGGAGCCGCCGAGGGCCGCGAATGGGAAGATCCTCCGGCGGGAACCGCGTTCCCGTCCATGAAGACCCGCGGCGGAACGCGGCGGGCCCGGCTGGAAGACCAGGACAGCATGCAACGGAAGGCAGGTGGCGGCAGTGGCCAGAACGACGGACGGTGACGGTACGCCCGTCCCGCAGAGGCTGCTCGCCGCCGCCACCCGGCTCTTCGCCGACCGCGGCTACGACCGTACGTCCGTGCAGGAGATCGTCGAGGCGGCGGGCGTCACCAAGGGCGCGCTCTACCACTACTTCGGGTCCAAGGACGATCTGCTGCACGAGGTGTACGCGCGGATGCTGCGGGTGCAGCAGGAGCGGCTCGACGCGTTCGCCGACGCGGACGAGCCGGTGGAGCGGCGGCTGCGGGACGCGGCGGCCGACGTCGTCGTCACCACCATCGCGCACCTCGACGACGCCTCGATCTTCTTCCGGTCGATGCACCACCTCAGCCCCGAGAAGCACAAGCAGGTACGGGCGGAGCGGCGCCGCTACCACGAGCGGTTCCGGGCCCTGATCGAGGAGGGCCAGGAGGCCGGGGTGTTCTCCACGGCGACCCCCGCCGACCTCGTCGTGGACTACCACTTCGGCTCCGTCCACCACCTGTCGACGTGGTACCGCCCCGACGGACCCCTGACCCCGCAGCAGGTCGCGGACCACCTGGCGGACCTGCTGCTGCGGGCACTCAGGCCGTAGGGCGCGGGGCGCACCGGGTACGGGTGGCGGGCCGACCGCCCGTCACCCCGCACCGGAACCACAGGTGCCGCTCGCACCGTGACCACGAGTGCCGTTCGCGCCGGAACCACAGGCTCCGCTCGCGCCCGAGTCAGAGGTACCGCTTCAACTCCCGCCGCGCCAGCGACCGCTGGTGCACCTCGTCGGGACCGTCGGCGAGGCGCAGCGTGCGCGCCGCCGCCCACAGCTCCGCCAGCGGGAAGTCCTGGCTCACACCGCCCGCGCCGTGCAGCTGGACGGCCCGGTCGAGGATGTCCACGACCGTCCGGGGCGTGGCGATCTTGATGGCCTGGATCTCGGTGTGCGCGCCCTTGTTGCCCACCGTGTCCATCAGCCAGGCCGTCTTCAGGACGAGCAGGCGCACCTGCTCGACGGCGACCCGCGCGTCCGCGATCCACTCCTGGACCACACCCTGCCGGGCCAGCGGCTTGCCGAACGCCGTCCGGTCCACGGCCCGGCGGCACATCAGCTCGATGGCACGCTCGGCCATGCCGATGAGGCGCATGCAGTGGTGGATGCGGCCGGGTCCGAGCCGCGCCTGGGCGATGGCGAAGCCGCCGCCCTCCTCTCCGACGAGGTTCGCCGCAGGGACCCGGGCCCCGTCGAAGACCACCTCCGCGTGACCGCCGTGGGAGTGGTCCTCGTACCCGTACACCCGCATGGCGCGGCGCACTTCGACGCCCGGGGTGTCACGGGGCACGAGCACCATCGACTGCTGGCGGCGGATGTCGGGGCCGTCCGGGTCGGTCTTGCCCATGACGATGAAGACCTTGCAGTCGGGGTTCATCGCCCCGGAGATGTACCACTTGCGGCCGGTGATGACGTAGGAGTCGCCGTCCCGCTCGATGTGCGTGGTGATGTTCGTGGCGTCCGACGAGGCCACCTCGGGCTCCGTCATGGCGAACGCCGAGCGGATCTCGCCCGCGAGCAGCGGCTCCAGCCACTGCTTCTTCTGCTCGTCGGTGCCGAACTGGGCGAGCACCTCCATGTTGCCGGTGTCCGGCGCCGCGCAGTTGAGGGCGGTCGGCGCCAGGTGCGGGCTGCGGCCGGTGATCTCGGCGAGCGGCGCGTACTGGAGGTTCGTCAGGCCCGCCCCGTACTCGGCGTCGGGCAGGAAGAGGTTCCACAGGCCCCGGCGGCGGGCCTCGGCCTTCAGCTCGCCGACGACGGCGGGCGTGTCCCACGGCGAGGCGAGCGCGGCGCGCTGCTCCTCGGCCACCGGCTCGGCGGGCAGGACGTGCTCGTCCATGAAGGCGAGCAGGCGGCCGCGGAGCTCCTCGGTGCGGGCGTCGTATGCGAAGTGCATGGTGGTGTCCGGGTCCTCTCGGGCTTGACGACATGTCAGGTCTACGGCGGGTCGCGCGTCCGACCGGTCAGGCCCTCGACAAGGTGCTCAGGCCGTGCTCGATGAAGACGGGCACGAGGTCGCCGATGCGGTCGAAGCCCGCGCCGACCGTCTGGCCGAGGGTGTAGCGGTAGTGGATGCCCTCCAGGATCACGGCGAGCTTGAACCAGGCGAACGCCGTGTACCAGGCGACGGCGGAGACGTCCCGGCCGGACCGGGCGGCATAGCGCTCGATCAGCTCGGCCGGGTCCGGGTGGCCGGGGGCGCCCGCCGTGGTGCTGACGGGGGACTCGGGGACCTCCAGGCGCACGCTGTACATCACGAGCAGGCCGAGGTCGGTGAGCGGGTCGCCGAGGGTGGACATCTCCCAGTCGAGGACGGCGGCGATGCGGTCGGCCTCGCCCGAGGTGTCGAGGAGGACGTTGTCCAGGCGGTAGTCGCCGTGCACCACGGTGGGCGCGGGGGAGGTGGGCAGGGACCGGCCGAGGGCCGCGTGCAGCTCCTCGATGCCGGGCAGGTCGCGGCCGCGCGACGCGTCCAGCTGCTTGCCCCAGCGTCGCAGCTGCCGGTCGAGGAAGCCCTCCGGCCGCCCGAAGTCGCCGAGCCCGACCGCCTCCGGGTCCACGGCGTGCAGGTCCACCAGGGTGTCGACGAGGCCGAGCACGGCGGCGCGGGTGCGCTCCGGGCCGAGCGGCGCGAGCTGCTCAGCGGTGCGGTAGGGCGTGCCCGCCACGAACTCCATGACGTAGAACGGCGCCCCGAGCACCTCCTCGTCCTCGCACAGAAGCACCGGCCGCGGCACCGGCACGTCCGTCGTGTGCAGGGCGCTGATCACCCGGTGCTCGCGCCGCATGTCGTGCGCGGTGGCGAGGACGTGGCCGAGCGGCGGGCGCCGCACCACCCAGCGCGCCGCCCCGTCCGTCACGGCGTACGTGAGGTTCGACCGGCCGCCCTCGATCAGCCGGGCCGTGAGCGGGCCCGCGGCGAGCAGGCCCGGCCGTTCGCGGTCGAGGTGGCCGCGCAGCCGGTCGAGGTCGAGGCCGGGCGGGCCGAGGGGACGGTCTTGGCTCATGGGTGAATCGCTCCTGATCATGAACGATGGGCGGCGGACAGTGGTCGGTCGTGCCAACGCTGCCGTTCATGATGCCGACCAGTCGGTATGTCGTCCAGAGGGTCCGGCCCGAACGTGATCAGGATCGCGGGTGCCGAGGGGCCGGAGCCCGGCCGGGGGGCGGGTGTCAAGGGGCGGGCGCCCGGTCGGGGAAGGGGTGACCGGGCGCCCTGGGAGGAGGGCTCAGGGGGAGCCGGGGCTCAGTGGTCGTCCCAGTGGCCGTCGTGCGCGGCGTGCCGGTGTCCGTCGTGGACGTAGTCGACGTGGTCCCCGTGCAGCACGCCGTCGTGCCCGCAGCCCTCGCCGTGCTGGTGCTCGTGGCCCTCGTGGGTGACGTGCGCGCTCGGCTCGCACTCGTCGTAGTGGCCGTCGTGCGCGGTGTGCAGATGGCCGTTGTGGGCGTAGTCGACATGGTCGCCGTGCGGTACCGCCTGGTGTCCGCAGTCCGGGCTGTGGGTGTGGTCGTGGGCCGCGTGTTCCTGGTGGAGCGTGGTCATGACGTACGCCTTCCGTGCGGGAGGTGTCCCTGTCGGCGGTGCCGGGTGACTCTCTCAGGCTAGTCCTCGATGCCTGTTTGATCCCGTTGTGAAACCTTTTCACTACTTCCATGACTCCGTGAGGCGACCCGATGAAAGCGATCAGCTACCGCGCGTACGGCGGGCCCGACGTCCTCGAGTACGGCGATGTGCGCGACCCGAAGGTCGGGCCCGACTCCGTCCTGGTCAAGGTGCGGGCCGCCGCCCTGAACCCGGTCGACTACAAATGCCGCGAGGGGTACCTGGACGCCGCCCTGGACGCCGTCTTCCCGGTGATCCCCGCCTGGGACGTGGCGGGCGTGGTGGTCCAGCCGGGCGCCGCCGCCCCGGAGTTCGCCGTCGGCGACGAGGTCATCGGATACGTACGCGAGGACTTCCTCTCGCGCGGCACCCTCGCCGAGTACGTGGCGGCGCCCGTGCGCACCCTCGCGCGCAAGCCGCGCAACCTCACCTTCGAGGAGGCCGCGGGGCTGCCCCTGGCCGGGCTCACCGCCTACCAGGTGATCACCAAGGCCCTGTCCGTCACCGACGGCGACGTCGTGCTCGTGCACGCGGCCGCGGGCGGCGTCGGCACCTTCGCCGTGCAGCTCGCCCGGCACGCGGGCGCCCGCGTCATCGGCACCGCGAGCGAACGCAACCACGCCTACCTGCGCGACCTCGGCGCGGAACCGGTCGTGTACGGCGACGGCCTGGCCGAGCGGGTACGCGCCCTCGCCCCCGAGGGCGTCGACGCGGCCTTCGACACCATCGGCGGCGACACCCTGAAGCTCTCCGCGGACCTCCTCGCCCCCGGCGGCCGCCTCGCCTCCATCGCCGACGGCTCCGTCCTCGCCCTCGGCGGCCAGTACTGCTTCGTCCGCCCCGACGCCGCCGACCTGACCCGCCTCACCGAACTCGTCGAACAGGACGTCCTCAGCGCCCACGTCCAGGAGACGTTCCCCCTGGAACGGGCGGCGGACGCGTTCCGGCTCCTGGAGGAGGGGCGGACGCGGGGGAAGATCGTGGTGCGGGTGGACTGGGCGGAGGAGGGCGGGCAGTAGGGGGCGGCTCCGCTCGGCCGCAGCCCCGCTAGAGGATCAGCGCCGCCGCGCACACCGCGAGCGCACCCGTGCACACGGCTGCCGCCGTGGCCGCGCGGCGGCCGAGGGGGTGCGGGCGGGCCGTCGTCAGCGCCGTCATCCTGCGGTGCGCGACCGCCAGGAAACCCAGCCACAGCAGCAGACACAGCGCGCACGCGACGGCGGCCACCACGGACGCCCCGTCGTGCAGGGCCGCCCGTGCGCCGAGCACCGCGGCGACCGTGCAGGTCAGTGTCGTACGCCGCCACGCGAGGCGGGTCCGCTCGGGCTGGAGGCCGGGGTCGCGCGGCGCGGCGTCCCGGAGGGCGGCACCCCCGGCCCCGCCGGTGCCCCCGGCGCCACCGGGGCCCGCGGCCTCGCTCACCCCTCCCACCCGAACACCACGACCACCACCATGGCCACCGCGACCACCGCCACGACCACGCCGAGGAGCGCCGGGAAACGGGACGCGGGCAGGTCCTCGCCGCGCCGCATGGCCTGCTCGCAGCGCACCCAGTGGTTCACGGCGCGCAGCGCGCACAGCACCCCGGCGGCGAGCAGCGCGAGGGCGAGGCCGACGCGTACGCCCCAACGCAGGTCGGGCAGGAACTGGTCCACGGCGAAGCCGCCGCCGATCAGCGCGAGGGCGGTGCGCAGCCAGGCGAGGAAGGTGCGTTCGTTGGCGAGGGAGAAGCGGTAGTCGGGGGTGTCGCCCTCCTGGCGGGCGCGCTCGGGGGCGAACCACAGCCTCAGGCTCTGTACGAAGGTGCTCACCGTTGCACGATAGGTCGCGCGGTGCGGGCCCCGCCCGCCGGGCGCCGTGGGCCGCGCCGGGCTATCCGGCGGCCCGGAACGCCCGCAGCCGGGCGTACGCGTCGAGGCCGTCCGGCACCCACTCCCACTCGGTGGTCCGCCGCTCCAGCTCCTCGTCGGTCAGGAAGTCGTGCCAGGCCACCTCCTCGCGCTGCGGGTCGACCGGGGTCGTGCAGCGCACCTCGTACACGGCCGACCACCAGGTGCGGCCCGCGCCGTCGTCGAACAGGAACTTGAACAGGGGTACGGGGCGGGGGAGTCCGCTGACGCCCAGCTCCTCCTGGGCCTCGCGCAGCGCCGCGTCGTCGTACGACTCGCCGGCCGCGACGACGCCGCCGACGAACATGTCGTAGCGGGAGGGGAAGACGAGCTTGTCCGGGGTGCGGCGGTGGACGAAGACGCGGCCCTCGGCGTCGCGGGCCTCGATGAACACGCAGCGGTGCCGTAGGCCGCGGGCGTACACCTCGCCGCGGCGGGCCGAACCCGTCACGTTGTCGTTCTCGTCGACGACGACCAGCACCTCGTCCGCCGGATCGGCAACCCCACGCATCTCCATCCCCCCATCCAACCGCACCCCCTCGGGGGACCTCCGCCCAGGCCTGCCACCGTGCACCCGCCACAACCTGCCACCCACCCACCTCGCACCGGCTTGCCCGAAAGCCCGGCACCGTCAGCCCCTCATTGGTCACCCCTGATCGGCGCTCCGCGCCTCGTCCTCAAACGCCGGACGGGCTCTTTCCCACCCACCCACCCCCGCCAGTGCTTCGGGCGAGCAACAGCCCGGCACCTTCAACCCCGAAACGGCTCACGCCACAGCGCCTCTCCATCCCACCCCGCAGCACCTTTCCGGCCCGCCCCGGCTGTATTCCAGCCCGTCCGGCGATTGAGGACGAGGCGCGGAGCGCCGATTCGACGGTGCCCCCGGTCCACGGCAACGGGACGCCCACCCCCGGGTCCAGGGGCGCAGCCCCCACGCGGCGGAGCCGCAAATTGTCACAGCCGGGAAGGGGCGGGATTGGGGAAAGCCCCGCAGGGCACCCACACTCACCCACCCCGACCAGTTGACTCCACCCCCCACCGAACCCAGGATCTGACTCACCGGTAACCGCCCCTCCCCTCCCCACCCCCCGCCGGCCGAGATCCTCGAAGGAGCCCCCATGGCCTACGACGCAGACGTCATCGTGATCGGCGCGGGCCTCGCCGGCCTCACGGCGACCGCCGAACTCGTCGACGCGGGCCGCAGGGTGATCCTCGTCGACCAGGAACCGGAACAGAGCCTCGGCGGCCAGGCCCACTGGTCCTTCGGCGGCCTGTTCTTCGTGGACTCACCGGAACAGCGCCGCATGCGCATCAAGGACCACAGGGAACTGGCCCTGCAGGACTGGCTGGGCACAGCGGCGTTCGACCGCGAGGAGGACCACTGGCCCCGCAAGTGGGCGGAGGCGTACGTCGACTTCGCCGCAGGCGAGAAGCGCCCGTGGCTGCACGCCCAGGGAGTCCGCTTCTTCCCGGTGGTCGGCTGGGCGGAGCGCGGCGGCTACGACGCCCAGGGCCACGGCAACTCCGTCCCCCGCTTCCACATCACCTGGGGCACGGGCCCCGGCCTCCTCGCCCCCTTCGTGCGCCGCGTCCACGAGGGCGCGGCCCGCGGCCTGGTGCAGTTCAAGTTCCGCCACCGCGTGACGGGCCTCGCGCGCACGGGCGGCGTCGTCGACACCGTGAGCGGCGAGATCCTCGCGCCCTCCGGCGTCGAACGCGGCAAGGCCAGCAGCCGCGAGGTGTCCGGCTCGTTCGAGTTCCGCGCCCAGGCGGTGATCGTCACGTCCGGCGGCATCGGCGGCAACCACGACCTCGTACGCGCCAACTGGCCGAAGCGCCTCGGCAACCCGCCGGAGAAGATGATCTCGGGCGTGCCCGCGCATGTGGACGGCCTGATGCTCGGCATCGCCGAGGGCGCGGGCGCGCACCTGATCAACCGCGACCGGATGTGGCACTACACGGAGGGCATCGAGAACTGGGCCCCGATCTGGGACCGGCACGGCATCCGCATCCTGCCGGGCCCGTCCTCGCTGTGGCTGGACGCCCGCGGCAACCGCCTGCCCGTACCGCTGTTCCCGGGCTTCGACACGCTCGGCACCTTGGACCACATCATGCACACCGGGTACGACTACACGTGGTTCGTGCTCAACCAGCGCATCATCGGCAAGGAGTTCACGCTCTCCGGGTCCGAGCAGAACCCCGACCTGACGGGCAAGTCCGTGCGCGGCGTCATCGACCGGGCGCGGGCCGACGTGCCGGGCCCGGTGAAGGCGTTCATGGACAACGGCGTGGACTTCGTCGTGGAGCGCGACCTGGGCGCGCTGGTGCGGGGCATGAACGCCCTGACGAAGGAACCCCTCATCGACGAGGCGACGCTGCACCGCACGATCGCCGCGCGCGACCGCGAGATCGTCAACCCGTTCACGAAGGACTTGCAGGTCAACGCCATTCGCGGCGCCCGCAAGTTCGTCGGCGACCGGCTCATCAGGACGGTCGCGCCGCACCCGATCCTCGACCCGAAGGCGGGCCCGCTCGTCGCCGTGCGCCTGAACATCCTCACCCGCAAGACCCTGGGCGGCCTGGAGACCGACCTCGCCTCGCGCGTGCTGCAGGAGGGCGGGGACCCGCTGCCGGGCGTGTACGCCGCCGGGGAGGCCGCCGGATTCGGCGGCGGGGGAGTGCACGGCTACCGCTCCCTGGAGGGGACGTTCCTCGGCGGCTGCCTGTTCTCGGGGCGCGCGGCGGGGCGGGCGGCGGGGAAGGCGGTCGGCTGAGGTCCGCCCGGGGCGGCGGGGAAGGCGGTCCGCCGAGGACTGCCCAAGGCGGTGCACAAGTTGGGCATGCGGGGGCAATTCGACAGGGAGGCGTCAAGTCGGGCGTCCGGGGCCGGGGTTGGGCAAGGAGTCACGTACGGGCCAGACGGTAACGGGGCCTTGACGCGGAGCGTCGCATACCGCTTTGCTGTGCGTGATCACACGCTCGCCCAACGCGTCGGGGAGGACGTCCCGCGGTGTCTCCACCTCCGCCCCCGCCGCTCGGCCGCTCCCGCAAAAAGGCCGCGCACACCTTCGACGCCGCCCTCGACGACACCGAACTCGTCACCGCGCGCGCCGCGTTGGCCCAGGGGCGCTGGACCGAGGTGCGCGCGCTGCTCGCGGCCACCGGCGACGACTGGGACCTGAGGGGCCACCGTTTCGATGTCCTCGGGCGCGAGTCCGCCACCGCGGCCTGGGCCCGTGACTGGCGGCTCGCCGAACCGGAGAGCGTCGACGCCGTCGCCCTGCTCGCCTTCGCCTGCGTGCACCGGGCGCTGCGCGGCAAGGAGCGCTCCGAGAAGGCCCGCGCCGCCTGCCGCGAGGCCGCGGCCCTCGTCCCCGCCGACCCCACCCCCTGGCTCGCGCTGCTGCTCCTGGAGCGCAGCCTCGGCCACGAGGAGGACGTCGTACGCCTCTTCGACGAGGTCCGCCACCGGCACCCCGAGCACCACCACGCCCACCACCTGATGGTCGCGCGGCTCGCCGAGCGGCGGCCAGGGGCGGGCCAGGACCCGCTGCACGAGGTGTACGACTTCGCCTCCTGGGCCGCCGAACAGGCCCCCGACCACTCGCCGCTCTCGGTGCTCCCGGTGATCGCGCACGCCGAGCGCTACCGCGTGCTCGCCACCGCGGGCAGCGAGAACAAGGACCCGGTCGCCTCCGGACACTGGACGAGCCGCCGCGCCCGGCAGGTGATGAAGGCGTCCTTCGACTGGTGGCTGGAGTGGGAGATGCCGCACGAGTCGGTGCACCCGCGCGCCTTCGTCGACCTCAACTTCCTCGCCCACGCCCGGTTCTGCGAGGGCCGGGCGGCCGAGTCCGCGGCCCTGTTCCACCGCATCGGCCGGCACGCGACCGAGGTCCCCTGGTCGTATCCCGACCGCGATCCGCACCAGGCCTACTTCGCCGCCCGCGGCACGGCACTCGGCACGGCCTGACCCGCACCACCGCACCACCGCGACTCCGCACCACCCGGCACGCGCGAGGCGCCACCCGCGCGTGGCACGCAACACCCGGCACACGAGACGCACGACCAACGGCCCCCTGCGGGCGGAGAGGACGACCGCGCCATGGCGACGGGCAGTTCGAGCACCAGCGCAAGCAGCACCGGCGGCGGCACGGGATCCCGCGGCAGGTCCGTCCCGCGGCAGGGCGGCGGCATCGTCACGTACATGGGCCAGGAGCGGGCCCTGCGCGCGGGCCGCCTCGGCACCGCGGGCCTGCTCCTGTCCGTGCTCGCCGCCACCGGGCCGCTCATGGTCGTCGCGGGCGTCATGCCGACGACGTACGGCGTGATGGGCGTGGTGGGCCAGCCCCTGCTGTTCCTGATACTCGGCGTCGTCCTCGCCCTGTTCAGCTTCGGCTACGCGGAGATGAGCCGGCACGTCCACAACGCCGGCGCCTTCTACGCCTACATCTCGCGCGGCCTCGGCGGCACCGCGGGCGCGGCGGCCTCCGTCGTCGCGCTCGTCGCCTACAGCGTGCTCCAGGTGGGCCTGTTCGGCATCCTCGGCTTCGAGGTGTCCGGGCTGCTCGACAAGTACCTCGACGTCACCGTCGGCTGGTGGGTCCCCGCGCTCGTCACCGTCCTGCTGGTCGGCGCCCTCGGCTGGCTGAAGATCGACCTCAACGCGCGCGTGCTCGGCGTGCTGCTGCTCATCGAGGTCGCGCTCGTCGTCATCTTCGACATCGCCGCCGTCGCCGACCCGGCGAAGGAGGGCCTGTCGCTGCACGCGTTCAACCCCGACACCCTCACCGGCGCGGGCGTCGCCACCTCGCTGTGCTTCTGCATAGCGGCGTTCACCGGCTTCGAGCAGGCACCCGTGTACGCCGAGGAGACCAGTCGCCCGCAAGTCGTGGTCGCGCGCGTGATGTTCTTCGCCGTCGGCTTCGTCGCCGTCTTCTTCGCCCTCAGCTCCTGGGCCCTCACCGTCGCCGCCGGACCCTCCGGCATCGTGCCCGCCGCACAGCAGCAGAGCGCGGGGCTGCTGTTCGGACTCACCGAGCCACGGCTCGGCGGCACCTTCACCGACGTCCTGCACATCCTGTTCGTGACCGGCATCTTCGCGGCCATACTGAGCTTCCACAACGTCGTCGCCCGCTACGCCTTCGCCATGGGCCGCGAGGGCTTGCTGCCCTCGGCCTTCGCCCGCACCAACAGCGCGAGCGGCGCGCCGGGCACGGGCTCGCTGCTCCAGACCGTGATCTCCGTCGTCGTCGTGATCGCCTTCGCCGTCACCGACGACGGACCCGCGGGCGACCCGACCGCGCCCGTCCTGCGCCTGTTCACCTGGGGCGGCAACGTGGGCGCCCTCGGCGTCCTGCTCCTGATGGCCACCGCGTCCGTGGCCGTCATCGTCTTCTTCGTCCGGCGCGGCGCCGCGGCCGCCCAGGCCTGGCGGATCGCGGCCTCCGGCCTCGCCGCGGCCGCGCTGCTCGTCATCGCGGGCTACACCGTCAAGGACTTCGACGTCCTCGTCGGCGCGGGCCCCGACTCCTCGCTGAGCTGGGTCCTGCCGGGCATCATCGGCGTCGCGGCGGTCGTGGGCCTCGCGTACGGGGCGTACCTGAAGCGGGCCCGCCCGGCGGCGCACGCGCGCATCGGGCTCGGCAACGAGGCGTTCCAGCTGGAGAAGGCGGCGGGGGACGCGGGGCGCGAGGGCTGAGACCCCTGCCGGGCGGATGTGACGAAGCGCTGACGGACACCCGCGGGCCCTGGCCTCCCGTGCCCGCGGGTGCTCGAATCGAGGGGTGACCACCGAACACCGGGACGCCGCCGGGCGGGACCCGGCGCACGAGCGGGACCCGGCCGACCGCCACGGACCCGCCCAACCCGAGGCCGACGGCACCCCCGTGGGCCGCCGCCTGGTCCTCGGCACGCTCGCGCTCGGCGCCCTCGGCGTGGCCGCCGCGCCCCCGCTCCAGCGCGGCCTCGAACGCTTCCTGGGCGCCGCGTCCGACAAGGACCCCACCGGCCTCACCCAGCTCCTGCCCAACGGCGGCGGCTTCCGCTACTACTCGGTCGCCTCCTCCGTACCCCGCAAGAACGCCTCGTCCTACCGCCTGGCGGTCACCGGACTCGTCGACCGCCCCGCCACGTACACCCTCGCCCAACTCCGCGCGCGCCCGCAGACCCGGATCGTCCGGGACGTCCAGTGCGTGACGGGCTGGCGCGTGCCCGACACGCCCTTCGAAGGGGTCCGGCTGTCCCGTCTCCTCGACGCCGCCGGGGTCCGCCCGACCGCCCGCGCCGTCCGCTTCACCTGCTTCGACGGGACGTACAGCGAGAGCCTCACCCTCGAACAGGCCTGCAGGAGCGACGTGTTGGTGGCCCTGCGCATGCAGGACAAGGACCTGAACCACGCCCACGGCGGCCCCGTCCGCCTCTACGTCGCGCCCATGTACTTCTACAAATCCGCGAAATGGCTGTCCGGCATCGAACTCACCGACAAGGTCGAGCCCGGCTACTGGGAGCGCAGGGGATATGACGTGGACGCGTGGGTCGGCCGGTCGAACGGGCGCAGCGATGACCCGACCGCCTGAGCCCGGGCGGGTGCGGCGCTTCAGCCGCGGCGAGCGGTGGGTGCACCGGGGCACGGCCTGGCTGATGATCGTGTGCGTGGTGAGTGCCGCGTGCCTCTACGTCCCCCAACTCGCCGAACTCGTCGGCCGGCGGGCGCTCGTGGTGGACGTCCACAAGTGGTCCGGGCTGCTCCTTCCCGTCCCCTTCCTGGCCGGGCTCGCCTCCCGTGCCTTCCGCGCGGACCTGCGACTCCTCAACCGCTACGGCGCGCACGACCGGCGCTGGCTCGCCGCCCTCCGGCACCGCGATCCGCGCCGTACGGCGCGCTGGGCGGGGAAGTTCAACGCCGGGCAGAAGGTGTTCGCCGCGTGGGTCGGCGGGGCGGTCCTCGTCATGCTCGGCACGGGGCTCGTCATGTGGCGCACGGACCTCTTCCCGCTCCTCTGGCGCACGAGCTCCACGTTCGTCCACGACTGGCTCGCCCTCACGCTCGGCGTCGTCCTCCTCGGCCACATCGCCCTGGCCCTGCGGGACCCGGAGTCCCGCCGAGGCATGCGAACCGGGTCGGTGGACCCGGGGTGGGCACAGCGGGAGCATCCGCTCTGGCGGAGGTAGGGGGCCTGGCCGGGGGCTCCCCAATCCCACCCCTTCCCGTAACCAGGGGCTGCCGCCCCTGGAACCCGCTTGTCGCCGCTGCGCGGCTCGTCCTCAAACGCCGGACGGGCTGAAATCAGCCCCTCCGGCGTTTGAGGAGCGGGGTCTGGGGCGGAGCCCCAGGTTCGGGAAGGGGCGGGACTGGGGCGCCCCCGCGAGGGCACCCCACCGCACCCCCCGCTACAACACCAACGACAGCAACAACACAAACCCCAACGCCACCACAGAAATGATCGTCTCCATCACCGACCACGTCTTGATGGTCTGCCCCACATCAAGCCCGAAGTACTCCTTCACCAGCCAGAACCCCGCATCGTTGACATGGCTGAAGAACAACGACCCGGCCCCGATGGCAAGCACGAGCAACGCGGCATGCGAGGTGGACATGTCCGCGGCGAGCGGAGCCACGAGCCCGGCGGCCGAGATCGTGGCGACGGTCGCCGACCCCGTGGCGAGCCGAATCGCGACAGCGATGAGCCAGGCGAGCAGGAGCGCCGGAATGGACCAGTCCTCGGAGAAGTCGAGGATCATCTGCCCGACCCCCACGTCGATGAGGGTCTGCTTGAACCCACCACCGGCCCCGACGATCATCAGCACACCCGCGATGGGCGCGAGCGACTTCTCGACGGTCGTGGACAGCCGTTCCTTGGTGAAGCCCGCGGCCCGCCCGAGGGTGAACATCCCGACGAGCACGGCGGCGAGCAGCGCGATCAGGGGCGACCCGACGACGTCGAAGACACGTTGGACGGTGGCGTCCGGATCATCCACGACGATGTCGACGAGCGCCTTGGCCAGCATCATGACGACCGGCAGCAGCACGGTGGCGACGGTGACGCCGAACCCGGGCCGCTTCTCCAGGTCCTCGGAGGGCCGCTGCGGAATCATCTTCTCGGGCGGGGCGACGTCCACCCACCGAGCGGCGACCTTCGAGAACAGCGGCCCCGCGATGACGACGGTCGGAATGGCGACGAGCACGCCGAGCGCGAGCGTCACGCCCAGGTTGGCCTTCACCGCGTCGATGGCGACGAGCGGCCCGGGATGCGGCGGGATGAGCCCGTGCATCACGGAGAGCCCGGCGAGCGCGGGGATGCCGATGCGCATCAGGGAGTAGTTGCCGCGCTTGGCGACCATCAGGACGACGGGGATCAGCAGCACGATGCCGACCTCGAAGAACAGCGGAAGCCCGATGACGGAGGCGATGAGCACCATCGCCCACGGCATGGCACGCCCGCCGGACTTCCCGGCCTTCGCGAGGATCGTGTCGACGATCTGGTCCGCGCCGCCGGAGTCGGCGAGCAGCTTGCCGAGGATCGCGCCGAGCGCGATGAGGACGCCGACGCCCGCGACGGTGGACCCGAGCCCGGTGGTGAAGCTGGCGATCGCCTTGTCGAGCGGCGCGCCCGCGAAGGCGCCGAGCGCCAGCGAGCCGATGGTCAGCGCCAGGAAGGCGTGGACCTTGAACTTCGTGATGAGCAGAACGATGACGGCGATGCCCGCGAGAACGGCGATCCCGAGCTGGGCGTGGCCCGCCGAGGTGATCGGTTCGACGGGGTCCGCTGCCAGCATCTCGACGCTGAGACTGGTCACGGTGGGTTCCTTGTACGTGGACGTGAGGGGGTGGTGCGTGGACGCGTGGGGGGTGTCAGGGAAGGGGCCGGTGAGGGGGCAGGCGCTCAGCCGTCCAGCGCGGCCAGAGCGTCCGCGGCCCGGTCGGCGATCTCCGCGGGCGTGCCCGCGACATCGACGTCGACGCCCGCCTCGTCCGCCCCGAGGGGCTGGAGCGTGGCGAACTGCGAGTCGAGCAGCGCGGTCGGCATGAAGTGGCCCTTGCGCTGCCGCATCCGCTCCTCGATGAGGGCGCGGTCACCGGTGAGGTGGACGAACACGAGGCCGGGCGCGGCGGCCCGGAGCCGGTCGCGGTAGGACCGCTTCAGCGCCGAGCTGCTGACCACGCCGCCGAGTCCGGCGCGGCCGTGCGCCCACGCGCCGATGGCATCCAGCCACGGCCAGCGGTCGTCGTCGGTCAGCGGGGTGCCGGCCGACATCTTGGCGATGTTCGCCTCGGGGTGGAAGTCGTCGCCCTCGGCGTAGGGGACGCCGAGCCGGGCCGCGAGCAGGGGCCCGACGGTGGTCTTGCCGGTGCCCGCTACGCCCATGACCACGACGACGTGGGTGGTGCTCATCGCTGGTGCTGCCTCGCTGTCCTCGTCGACATCGATCGGTTCACGCCACTGAAACCCATTAGGTCAGACGAATTCAAGAGGCTGTGATGCAAAAGTCTGACTTTTTGAGTACGCGAGTCCCCTCGTACGCTGACGTCATGACCGCACAGGCCCGGGGGCTGCACGCTCGCGTACTGGACAGCCTCGGGCCCGCCATCACCGCGGGCGAGTACCCACCCGGCAGCGTCCTGCGCACGGACGAACTCGCACAGCGCTTCGAGGTGTCACGCTCGGTGATGCGCGAGGTGGTGCGCGTCCTGGAGTCCATGCACCTGGTCGCATCGCGGCGCCGCGTCGGCGTGACCGTGCGGCCCACCGAGGAGTGGAACGTCTACGACCCGCAGGTCATCCGCTGGCGCCTCGCGGGCGCCGACCGGCCGCGCCAGCTGCGCTCCCTGACCGTCCTGCGCTCGGCCATCGAGCCGGTCGCCGCGGGCCTGGCCGCGCGGAACGCCACCGCCGAGCAGTGCGCGGCCCTCACCGAGTGCGCCCTCGGCATGGTCGCCACCTCCCGCGGCCGCCGCCTCGAGGAGTACCTCGTGCACGACATCGCCTTCCACCGCGTCGTCCTCGACGCCTCCGGCAACGAGATGTTCGCCCGGCTCGGTGACGTGGTCGCCGAGATCCTCGCGGGCCGCACCCACCACGACGTGATGTTCGAGGACCCCGACCCGGCGGCCGTCACCCTGCACGTGCGCGTGGCCGAGGCGGTACGGGAGGGCGACGCGGACCGCGCCGAGGCCCTGACCCGCGAGATCGCCGAGGGCGCCCTCAAGGAGCTGGACATCCTGGCGCCGCCGCCCGCCACACGCTGACCCCCCGGCACGCCGGGACACCGCCCCGCCCCGGCCGACCCCCGCCGTACCCCGGCCGACCTGCGCCCCACCGCCCCCTGCGCCATCCTGAGTACCGCAGGGGGGCCGGAGAAGGGCACGCCCAGATGACCGAGGACACCCCCGCGGGCACAGGCCACGGCCGGACCGTCAAGCCGCTCGTGCGGATGCGGGCGCGCCGCCCCGACGAGAAGCACCGCGCCGCCACCCCGCTGGAGCTGCTCTTCGACCTGTGCTTCGTGGTGGCCGCCGGCCAGGCCGGGGCCCGCCTCGTGCACGCGCTCGCCGAGGGCGACACCGGGCACGGCATCACCGGCTATCTGCTCGTGTTCTTCGCGATCTGGTGGGCGTGGGTGAACTTCACCTGGTTCGCCTCCGCGTACGACACCGACGACGTGCCCTACCGGCTCGCCACCCTCGTACAGATGGCGGGCGTGCTCGTCCTCGCGGCCGGGATCCCGCGCGCCTTCGACGGCGGGGACTACGGGGTCGCCGTCACCGGCTACGTGATCATGCGGGTGGCGCTCGCCGCGCAGTGGCTGCGGGCGGCCCGCGGCCAGAGCGGGGCGGGGCGCACGGCCGCGCTGCGCTACGCCGTCGGGCTCGTCCTCGTGCAGGCCTGCTGGGTGGTGCTCCTGCTGCTCCCGGACGGGGCCTGGGCCTGGGGTGTCGGACCGCTGATCGTCGCCGAGATCGCTGTGCCCGCCTTCGCCGAGCACAGCCGTCGCAGCCCCTGGCACCCGCACCACATCGCCGAGCGCTACGGCCTGTTCACGATCATCATGCTCGGCGAGTCCGTCGCCGCCGCCACGGTCGCCGTGCGCTCCGCCCTCGATGACTCGGCGGCCCTCGACGAGCTCCTGCCGATCGCCGCCGGCGGCCTCGTCATCGTCTTCGCGGCGTTCTGGATCTACTTCGCGGTCCCCATCCACGAGTACCTCGTCTCGTCCCGGCAGGCGTTCGTCTGGGGGCTCGGCCACTATGTGATCCTCGGCTCCGCCGCCGCGATCGGCGCGGGCATCGAACTGGCCGTGGAGCAGGCGACCCACCACGCGCACATCTCCACACTCGCGGCCTCCAGCGCCGTCACCGTGCCCACCGCGCTGTTCCTGATCAGCACCTGGGCCGTGCACTCCCGGCACTTCAAGACGGGCATCGCCCAGCAACTGGTCCTGCCCGCCACCGCCCTGCTCGTCCTCGCCGCGAGCTTCGCCGGACACGGGGCCGTCCCCCTCGCCGCCCTGGCGACGGCCTGCTCGGTGGCCGCAGGACTGTGGCTCGCCCGCCCGAAGGCACCGGTGGCGCGCGCCGACACCGGGTGAGCGCCGCCGCCGGGCCCGAGGGGACAATGGGCGCCATGTCCCGACGCACCCCCACGCGCCCCGAGCCCTGCCCCTGCGGGCACCCCCTGCCGTACGACAAGTGCTGCGGCCGACTGCACCGAGGCGAGGCCGCCGCAAGCCCCGAGGAGCTGATGCGGTCCCGCTACAGCGCCTTCGCCCGGCGCGACGAGGCGTACCTGCTGCGCACCTGGCACCCCCGGACCCGGCCGCCGCGCGTCGAGTTCGACCCGGCGATGCGCTGGACCGGGCTCACCATCGAGGACACGGCCGACGGCACGGCGTTCCACTCCACGGGCACCGTCACCTTCCGCGCCCGCTACTCCGACGGCGGCCGCCCGGACTCCCTGCACGAGCGCAGCCGCTTCGAGCGGGTGGACGGGGCGTGGGTGTACGTGGACGGGGACTTCATCGACTGACCGGCGCCGCAACGACCGGGGCGCCGCCTCAGCGCACGTCCCCGTACTCGCTCAGGACCCCCGGCGGAGCCTGCGCGTCGACGTAGTGCCCCGGCCCGTGGTCGTCGAAGGAGTACGCGAACGGGACGGTGCGCGTCAGCGCGAGGCGCGCGGCGAAGAAGGCGAGGGGCGCGACGACGGCGAGCCCGGCGAGGGCGTCCATCTGCGGATGGTGCCGACCCGGTCCGTGGACCTCGCTCCAGCCGGACGCCGGGACGTGGCGCAGCGGCGCGAGCCCCCGTTCCGCCGCCCGCAGGTGTAGACGGCGCGCAGCTTCTCCGCGACGGCGCGGCTCGTGGGCGAGGACCACGCCCATCAGCGCGGCCGTCGCCCCGTCCGTGTCCCGCTTGTCCCCCTCGTTCACGGACCGCTTGAACGGCCGCAGCTCGGCGAAGTCCGGACCCACGACGTACTCGTCCCGCATGGCGTCCCCGTGACAGGCGGTGGCGGCACCGGAGTTGAGAGCACACCACCGGTGCGCGCGCACCGTCAACGCGAGCGCGCGCACGCGTCCGAGACCCGTCGGGACCCGGCCACCCCGGCGCCCCGCGTGTGGGGTTGCTGGAGAAGGAGACGCGCACGGGACGTGCCGCGGCCGGGCGCCGACCCCCGGCCGCGGCCCTGACGGGCCCAAACGCCGCCGCCCGCGTGCCAGTTCGAGGCCGGGGCGGGCCCGCGCACATAGGCGGGATCGCCCGCTGCGGTCCGTCCCGCCCCGCCAGTAGCGTCTACGCCCCTGCGGTGTACGCCCGCACCGCGCGTTCACGCGGTGTTCCGTTCCCCGCCCGGTCGCCCGCCCCTGTTCCCGACCCGATCTCCGTCCCGTTCCTGTCGTTGCCTCGTCCGTACGAAGGAAGCGCCCGATGATGTCTTCAGGACAGCCCTCAGGGCAGTACGAGCAGAGTTACGAGCGCTACCAGGGCGGCAGCCCGCAAGCGGAGCGCGTCCTCTTCGAGCGGCTCGCCCGCGAGCTGATGACGGTGCAGCGGGCCAACATGCGGGCCGCGAACGCCGGGTCACCGGCCCGCGTCCAGCACGCCAAGTCCTCCCTCGGCGTGGAGAACGCCCGCCTGCGCTTCCGCGACGACCTGCCGGAGGAACTGCGCTGCGGCTACGCCCAGCCCGGCGCCGAGTACCCCGCGACGGTCAGGCTCTCCGGGGCCAGCGGCATCGGGCAGGCCGACGGGGCGCCGGACCTGCGGGGCGCCGCCGTGCGCGTGGAGGTGTCCGCGGCGGAGAGCCACGACCTGCTCGCCACCAACTGGCCGGTGTCGCACGCCAAGGACGCCCGCGAGTTCGTCGCCTTCGCCAAGGCCCTCGCCGGTGCCCGCAGTCCGCTCCAGAAGGCCTTCGGGCTCTTCGTGAAACTGCCTCTCGCCGTCGGCCTCGCGACCGCGACCCGCATGCGCCGCAACATCCAGGCCGCCACCCGCCACACCGTCAACAGCCTCGCGGGCGAGACGTACTGGAGCCGCGGCGCCACCCTCTGGGGCCCCGCGGGACCCGTCCGCTACCTGCTGCGCCCGGCCGGCGGCGCCGCCCCCGCCCCGCGCCCCGACCACCGCGACCCCAACTACCTGCACCGCGAGCTGGCCCACCGCCTCGCCACCGCCGACGTGGCCTTCGAGCTGTGCCTCCAGCGGTACGTCGACGAGACCCGCACGCCCGTCGAGGACGGCGCCGTGGAGTGGCGCGAGGCCGTCAGCCCCGCCGTGCCCGTGGCCCGCCTCACCATCCCCAGCCAGGACCTGGACACCGCCCAGGCCCGCTCGGCCGCGCGCCGCGTGGAGGAACTGGCGTTCAACCCCTGGTACACCACGGACGAGTTCCGCCCCCTCGGCAACCTCAACCGCGCCCGCAAGGCCGCCTACGAAGCGAGCGCCGCGCACCGCCAAGGCCTGCGCTTCGCGACCGAGGAGCCCCTGCGCAACCGGGTCCTCGGCGTCCCCGTGGGCGCCGCCTTCCGGCTCCTGAACCGGGCCGTGCCCTGGCACCGCCTGCCGCTCCAGCTGAGCCTGCTGAACCTCGTCTTCCTCCGGAAGGTCCTGCGCCGCTTCAACCTCATCGACACCGAAGTGCGGGAGGCGCCCCCGAGGGCCGTGCCGGTGCCGCTGCCCCCCGACGAGCGGCTGCGCACGGCCCGCTCCTACGACGGCACGTACAACGACCTGTCCGCCCCCGCCATGGGAGCCGTCGGCGCGGCCTTCGGGCGCAACATGGCCCCCGACTACCGCCCCGACCTCTTCGACACCCCGAACCCGGTCACCGTCAGCCGCCAGCTCCTGTACCGCGAGAACTTCCTGCCCGCGACGACCCTCAACGTCCTGGCCGCCGCCTGGATCCAGTTCCAGGTCCACGACTGGGTCAACCACCGCCGCCACCCCGCGGGCACCAAGACCGTCGAGGTGCCGCTGCCGCCCGGCTCGTCCTGGCAGAACACCCCGGGCGGGCCCGTCGAGAACGTCATGCGCTTCGCCGAGAACGAGGGCATCCACGTGTCCGACGGCCGCCCGCCCGTCCTCTTCGCCAACACCGCGTCCCACTGGTGGGACGGCTCCGAGGTGTACGGCGCCGACGAGGCGACCGCGCGGTTGCTGCGCGCCCCCGACGGCGGCGCCGACCTCCGCCTGGAAGAAGGGCACCTCCCCATCGGCCAGAACGGCGTCCCGCTGTCCGGCTTCACCGACAACTGGTGGCTCGGCCTCAGCGTGATGCACACCCTGTTCGCCCGCGAGCACAACGCGGTCTGCGCGGCGCTGCGGCAGACGTACCCCTCCATGAGCGAGGACTCCGTCTACCACACGGCCCGGCTCGTGGTCTCCGCCCTCATCGCGAAGATCCACACGGTGGAGTGGACCCCGGCGATCCTCGCCACCGAGGCCATCGACCTCGGCCTGCACACCAACTGGGAGGGCCCGCCCGACAACTGGCTGAACAAGCTGGGCCTGTGGCTCCTGGAGGCCCACTCCCTCACCGGCATCCCCAAGACCCTCCCCGACCACCACGCCGCCCCCTACTCCCTCACCGAGGACTTCGTCACCGTCTACCGCATGCACCCGCTCATCCCCGACGACTACGAGCTGCGCGAGCACCACTTCGGCCGCCGCCTGGAGACGGTCGGCTTCACCGACATCAACGGCGCCGCGGCCGAGGGCGCCATCCGCAAGACCGGCCTCGCCAACACCCTGTACTCCTTCGGCATCGCCCACCCCGGCGCGATCACCCTCCACAACTTCCCGCGCGCCCTCCAGAAGTTCGAGCGCGAGGGCGAACTCATCGACCTGGCCGTCGTCGACCTCGCCCGCACCCGCCGCCGCGGTGTGCCCCGCTACAACGACTTCCGCGCGGGCCTGCACAAACAGCGCATCCGCAGCTTCGAGGACCTCACCGAGAACCCGGAGACCCTCGCCCGCCTCCAGGACGTCTACAGCTCCGTCGACGAGATCGACACCATGGTCGGCCTGTTCGCCGAGAACCCGCCCACGGGCTTCGGCTTCAGCGACACCGCGTTCCGCGTCTTCATCCTGATGGCCACCCGCCGCATCCAGAGCGACCGCTTCCTCACCGTCGACTTCCGCCCCGAGATCTACACCCCCCTGGGCATCGACTGGGTCCAGAAGGGCGGCATGAACTCCGTGATCCTCCGCCACTGCCCCGACCTGGCCGCCCTCCTCCCGCGCAGCGCAAGCGCGTTCGCCCCCTGGCGCCAGGTCCCGCCGACCAACAACGGAGGATCGTAGCCACCCCTCGCTCCTGGGCCCCGCCCCTCACCTGGGCGGCACACACGGCTTGAGCCAGTACACGGGGGACCAGTTCGCGGTCAGGTCCTCGGAGTAGGCGTTGGGCGTGGTGTAGATGCGGTTCCCCTGGGCTCCGTACATATGGGCCCGCATCTGCCCGCGCTGGGCGTTCCACCAGACTCCCGGACCGCTCAGGTGGCGGACGTCGTGCTTCCAGCAGCCCTCCCAGACGTAGACCGAGGTGCGATCCGAGTTCTCCCAGCCGCAGAGCGCGGTCCCGCAGTCGGCGAAGGACCGGAGCGGGTCGCGCAGGTCCCGGGGGTGCTTCTCACCCGGGACGCCCACGGTGACGTGGCCTCCGGGGAACGCGACGGTGTTGGGACCCGTCTGGCGGCTGTCGGGCACCTTGGCGAGATAGCCGTCGACCTTGCGCTGAAGCGCCTCGGCCTCCTGCGGGCCGAGGCCCGCCCGGAGCGCCTGGGCGGCGAAGCCTGAGTCCGCCTCCTTGGTCCCGTGCGGGTCCGCGGCCACGGGCGCGGCGGTGAGGACAGTGCAGGCGGCCGTGACGCCGGTTGGTCACGTGGTCGGAGTGCCACGGTCCGGGACGGGGCCGGACATGAAGAAAGCCCCTGAGGAGGGGCTGTTCTTGCTGGTGTCCGAGGGGGGACTTGAACCCCCACGCCCGATAAAGGGCACTAGCACCTCAAGCTAGCGCGTCTGCCATTCCGCCACCCGGACCGGTGGTCTGTCGCGGTTTCCCGCGGCGACGTGGAAAACCATAGCAAACATTCAGGGGCTCCTGATCACGCAGGTCCCGGGGGTGAACGGCGTATGACGAGGGGCGCCCGCCCTTGGGCCTGGGCGGTCGGCGCGGGAGGATGGGAGGGACCCAGAGTGCGACAGCGGGAGGAACAGCGTGAGCGAGCCGACCACGGACGGCAGGGCGGACGGGGCACGGGCCGTTTCCGGCGAGGACGAGGTCGTCGACCTGTGCCGGGACCTGATCCGGATGGACACCAGCAACTACGGCGATCACTCCGGCCCGGGGGAGCGCAAGGCGGCCGAGTACGTCGCGGAGAAGCTCGCGGAGGTGGGGCTCGAACCGCGGATCTTCGAGTCGCACCCGGGACGCGCCTCCACCGTGGCGCGGATCGAGGGCGAGGACCCGTCGCGGCCCGCGCTGCTCATCCACGGTCACACGGACGTCGTACCCGCCAATGCCCAGGACTGGACCCACCACCCCTTCTCCGGCGAGATCGCCGACGGCTGCCTGTGGGGCCGGGGCGCCGTCGACATGAAGGACATGGACGCGATGACCCTCGCGGTCGTACGCGACCGGCTGCGCAGCGGCCGCAAGCCGCCGCGGGACATCGTGCTCGCCTTCCTCGCGGACGAGGAGGCCGGCGGCACGTACGGGGCGCGGTACCTCGTCGACCACCACCCGGACCTCTTCGAGGGCGTGACCGAGGCGATCAGCGAGGTCGGCGGGTTCTCCTTCACCGTCAACGAGAAGCTCCGGCTGTATCTCGTCGAGACGGCGCAGAAGGGCATGCACTGGATGAAGCTGACCGTCGACGGCAGCGCCGGACACGGGTCCATGATCCACAAGGACAACGCCATCACCGAGCTGTCCGAGGCCGTGGGCCGGCTCGGGCGGCACAAGTTCCCGGTGCGGGTCACCAAGACCCTGCGGCACTTCCTCGACGAGCTGGGCGACGCCCTCGGCACCGAGCTCGACCCGGAGAACATGGACGACACGCTGGCCAAGCTCGGCGGCATCGCCAAGCTGATCGGCGCCTCGCTCCAGAACACCGCCAACCCGACCCAGCTCGGCGCCGGGTACAAGGTGAACGTGATCCCCGGACAGGCCACCGCGCACGTCGACGGCCGTTTCCTGCCGGGGTACGAGGAGGAGTTCCTGGCCGACCTCGACCGCATCCTCGGCCCGAACGTCAAGCGTGAGGACGTGCACGCGGACAAGGCCCTGGAGACCACCTTCGACGGCGCGCTCGTCGACGCCATGCAGATGGCGCTGCAGGCCGAGGACCCGATCGCGCGGGCCGTGCCCTACATGCTCTCGGCCGGCACGGACGCCAAGTCCTTCGACGACCTCGGCATCCGCGGCTTCGGCTTCGCGCCGCTCAAGCTGCCGCCGGAGCTGGACTTCGCGGGCATGTTCCACGGCGTGGACGAGCGGGTGCCGGTGGACGGCCTGAAGTTCGGGGTGCGGGTGCTCGACCGGTTCATCGACGCCTCCTGAGTTCCGAAGTTCTTGAGTTCCGGGCGCGACCGGTGTGCGTGTCGGCGCGCGTGCCGGTGCGTATTTAGGTACATGTAGGTCCTTCTCTCTGCGCGGGCGCGTGCCGAAACGAAACTCCAATAATCGGCAGCGCGTGCGCAATTGACCGAAAAGAGTGAAAGCAGCCTTGCCCTCGTAGCCCTCAACTTCCTCCTTCGTTACAGGTGGTGCGGTCCGCGGCTGGGATCGCATTTGCCAACTAGGAGGAATAATGATCAAGAAGGTCGTTGCCGCTGCGGTGGCCACCGGTGGTCTGGTGCTCGCGGGTGCGGGCGTCGCCGCTGCCGACTCCGGCGCGCAGGGTGCCGCCGTGAAGTCCCCGGGCGTCGTGTCGGGCAACGTCATCCAGGTTCCCGTGCACGTGCCGGTGAACGCGTGCGGCAACACGATCTCCGTGATCGGCGTGCTGAACCCCGCCTTCGGGAACTACTGCGTCAACAAGTGACGCCGCTGTGCCTCACCCCGTGAGGGGTCTCACCCCATGAGGGTCTGACGTCCGTCGGCCCCGGAGTGCGTGACACGCACTCCGGGGCCGACGGGCATTGGGCGCACGGTGCACTGGGCCCGTGCGCATTTCCGGAAGGCAAGGCAGGAACAAGCTATGCGACAGGTCACGCGCAAAGGCCTGATCACCGTGGCGGCCGCCACTGGCGTACTCGCTGTCTCTGGTGGTCATGCACAGGCCGACTCCCACGCCCAGGGCGGCAGTTCGAATTCTCCCGGCGTGCTGTCGGGCAATTCCGTTCAGCTTCCCGTGGACGTACCGGTCAATGTCTGCGGCAACACCGTGAACGTCATCGGGGGCCTGAACCCGGCGGCGGGCAACAAGTGCGCCAACACCTCCGACGCCCCGCGCGGCGGCGGTGGCGGCTACGGCGACGACGACCACGGCGGCAAGCCCTCGGGCGGCGGCGCCACGGCCGACGGCGGTGCCCACGACTCGCCGGGGGTGGGCTCGGGCAACAGCGTGCAGCTGCCGGTCGACGTCCCGGTCAACGTCTGCGGGAACAGCGTCAACGTCGGCGGCGCGGGCAACGCGGCCGTGGGCAACGAGTGCGGCAACGAGTCCGACAGCCACACCGGCGGGAAGCCGCCCACGAAGCCCCAGCACCCGGGCAAGCCCCAGCACCCGGGCAAGCCCCAGCACCCGGGCAAGCCCCAGCACCCGGGCAAGCCCCAGCACCCGGGCCAGCCCGAGCAGCCCGGCAAGCCGGAACAGCCGGGCAAGCCGCAGGAGCCCGGCAACCCCGGCAAGCCCGAGCAGTCGGGCAAGCCCCAGCAGCCCGGCAAGCCGGGCCAGCCCGTCTCGCCCGCGCAGCACACCGAGCCGAAGGGCCCGGCGACCGGTCCGAACGTCCCCGAGGCGCACATGATCACGCCGCCCAAGGGCAAGGACCAGCTCGCGCAGACGGGCAGCTCGCTGCCGGTCGGCGTCGCCCTGCCGGTCGGCGCGGGCATGCTGCTCGCGGGCACCGTCCTGTACCGCAGGACGCGCGCCTGAACGACGGCAGGTGACATCAGGTGAAAACGGAGCGGGCCCCGCGATCGCGGGGCCCGCTCCGTTTTCGCACCGTCCGCCGGGCACCGGGTGGCCGTACCCGGCTCACCAAGTGGCCCTCAGCTGGCGGATGATGCGCCGTCTGAGCCGCACCCGCCGACTGCCGTCGGCGTGCAGGCTGAGGCGGTCCAACTCCCAGTGTCCGTACTCTGCGTGGTCGGTCAGCAGACGCGTGGCTTCTTTGCGGGAGACCCCGCGCGGAACGTACACGTCGACAAATTCGTATTCCGGCATCGCATCTATTGTGCGGGCACAGGCCCGGTACGGATAGCGTCTGCACTATGTCTGATGCTGCGCAGCCCACCGCTGCCGAGGTACGCGCCGCCGCCGAGGCGGTCAAGACCGCGCTCGACCGCCACCTTGCGGCGGTCGAACGCAGGTCGGGCGAGGACGATCCCGACGTCTATGAAGCGTTCAACGAGCTGGCCGCCGCGGCCGAGGCGTACGACGAGCTGCTCTACGACCGTTACGACGAGGTCACCCCCTTCGAGATCCCCGGCGCGGAGGACACCCTGCCGCCGTACCAGGGACCCGCGGAGCCGAACGCCCTGAGCGTGCTGATCCGGCGCGACTACGCCGTCGCGGAGCCGCAGCGACTCCTCGCCCAGGCCGCGCGGGTCGAGGCCGCGGACGACGACGCCACCTCGGAGTCCGACCGGCTCGCGGGCACCGTGCCGGGCGCGCTCGGCCTGCTCTTCGGCGAGTTCGAGCCGGACGAGATCGCCTCCCGGCACAAGGAGTTCGGCCTGGAGGAGGGCGACTCGACGCTGTGGGTCACCGCGGCGGACGAGCCCGCGGAGCCCGGCGAGTGGCTGGAGTCCCCGTTCGACCAGCCCGACTCCCCGCGGGTGGTCTGCCGCTTCGACGTCAGCGCGGTCTTCGACGACGAGACGGACGACGACCTCGACGACGACTTGGACGCCGCGGCGAGCCGTGTGGGCGGCGCCCGCCGGGGCAGGGACGCGCACACCGGCATCGACGGCGACCTGGACGCCGACCTCGACACGGACCTCGATACGGATCTTGACTTTGATCCGGACGAGGGCGATGAGGTGGACGAGGTCGATGTGGCGGATGACGTGGACGACGTGGAGGTCGTCGAGCGGGGGAAGGGCGTGGGCGGCGCCTAGGAGGGGGCGTCGGCAGGGTGTCGGGAGGGCTGTCCGGGGGTGGGTTCGCCTGGCTCCGGGGCCCTTGGCCGGGTGAGTGCGGCCCCGGCCCCCTGTCCAACGGGGGGGGCGGGGCCGCACTCCACGCAGGGGCTAGCCCGCCGCCGGGGCCTGCGGGCGCAGCAGCGTGCGCAGGCGGGTCGCGCGTTCCTTGGCGGGGCGCTCGGCCACTGCCTGGGGCAGGGCCTGGGCGACGCCCTGGACGACCGAGAGATGGCGCTCGGCGCGGCTGAAGGCCGTGTAGACCCACGGCCGGGTCAGGGCGCCCGCCGCGTCGCCCGGCAGGACCACCACGGCCGCGGGCCAGCGGCGGCCCGTGGCCTGGTGCGCGGTGAGCGCCCAGGCGTGCCGCACGGACTGCTCCACCCGCTCCTTCGGTACGGCGACGGGGGTGCCCTCGCACTCCAGGCGCAGGCCCTGCGCGTCGGCGCCGACCACCCGGCCGAGCGCCGTGCGGCCCGGCACCGGGGCGTAGGCGACCCGGTCGCCGGGGTCGAAGCCGCCGAACCTGCCGGGGCCCGGGTTCAGCCGCTCCTTCAGCGCCGCGTTCAGCGCGCGCGTCCCCGCCGCGCCGCCGTGGCCCGGGGTGATCACCTGCGTCTGTCCGGCCGGTACGCCGATGGCGCGCGGCACCGAGTCCGCGACCAGCTGCACCGTGCGGTGGATCGCGTCGGACGCGTCCCGCACCGGGACGATCACGACCTCCTTGCCGGGCGCCTCGACCTGGGCCAGCTCGCCGACGCCGATGCCGGAGACCAGCTCGCCGATGGGGCCCGGGTCCGGCGTGCGCGAGACGACCTGCGGGCAGCAGCGGGCCGCCAACAGGTCCGCGAACACCCGGCCGGGGCCCGCGGACCACAGCACACCCGGGTCGCCGCTGAGCACGAGCCGGGCGCCGTCCGGAAGCGACTCCACGAGCATCGCGGCCGTCTCCACGTCCAGCTGCGGTGCGTCCAGGACCACGAGCAGATCCAGGGCCAGCGCGCCGTCCGCGTCACGACCCGGCCCCTGCCGCCCGGAGAGGAGGCCCGCCACGGTCACGGCGGGGGAGGCCTCGTCGGGAGCACCGGTCGCACTGGGTGCGGGGGAGGAACCGGCGGCACCGGGGGTGTGGGAGGCGCCTGACGCGATGGCAGCATCGGCAGCACTGGCGCCACCGGCCGAACCGACTCCGCCAGTCGTACCGCCCGCGTCCGTCGTACCGCCCGCGTCAGCCGTGCCAGCGCCACCGGCCGTACCGCCCGCGCCGACGGCACCGCCCGCGTCCGCCGCACCCGCCCCTTCCGCAGAGCCGGCCGCCCCGCCGCCCCCGGAAGCCTCCGCACGCGCGTCACCGTCCCGGACGGCACCCGCACCCTCGGGCCCGGTCACCGCACCGGTCGACCCTTCGCCCGTGCGCCTCGCCGGAGGCACGCCGTCGGCCTCTCCACCGGCGGGCCCGTCCACCTGACCCCCCGAGGAGCCGGCGGGACCGGCCCCCGAGGCGCCCACAGCGGCCGTGCGCGGCCCGGATCCGTCGGCACCGCCGCGGGCCCCAGCTCCGGCGGCACCCGAGCCCAGGCCCTCGGCCAGCCTCCGCTGTCCCTCCGCGCTGTGCGTCGCCGCGTACACCCGCAGGCCCAGCGCGCGGGCCGCCGCCACCAGCGCGGCGGGCTCGGCACGGGCCGCCTCGCCGCCCGTGTGGAGCACGAGGCCGTGCGCGGCCACGGCGCGGATCAGGTCGGCGGCGGAACCCGTGGCGGCGGCCGCCGCGGACTCCCAATCGGCGGCCGAGGGACCCGAGCCGCCACGGCCGTGCCCCGAGCCGTCGGGAGCGGAGCTGTCGGGAGCGGAGCCGTCGTCCTCCGGAGCCGAGTCGGCGCCGTCCGGACGCGAACCGCCGCCCACCGGGCCCGAACCCTCCTCCTTCGGCAGCGAGTTCATGACCCGGGCGAGGCCGTCGGCCAGGCTCTCCTCCGCGAGGGCGTACCGCTCGAGGCCGAGCAGCACGCGCACCGGGACCTCGGCTTCGGCGTCGTCGGGGTCGTCGGGGGCGTCGCCGGTCGGGGCGGGCCGCGCCGGGGCGGCCCCGGGGGTCTCGTCCAGCGGGTCCTGGAAGAGCAGGACGTCGCCCTCCGCGAGCGCGGACTGCACCGCCTCGTCCGGATCGGGGACTCCGCGCTGTCCGAGCGCGGCGGTGAGCGCCGAGGAATCGAGAGCCGTGTGCCCGGCGAGCGCGGCCTGTTCGAGGAGCCACACCGTCAGCGCACAGCCCCTGCGCTCGTCCCCGGGACCGCAGTCCGGGCCGAGCAGCGCCCGCGCGAACCCGTCGGCCTGCTCGGGCCGCACCCCGGCGACCCGCAGCAACTGCCACGGGTCGGCACGCAGCACGTCGTCCGCGCCCTCGCCGAGCACGGCCGCCGCCCGGGCCGCGAGCGCCGCGGGCGCGCCGCCCTCGGCCAGCACCGCCGCCACCGCGTCGACCGTCTCCGGCGCCGGGTCACCCGCCCCGGCCGGGGCCTCGGCGACCGGCCGCCGCACGGGTTCGGGGGCGGGCCGCTGCGGCGCGACCGGCGCGGGCTCACGGAACGCGGGCGCGACGGGCTTCTCGCCGCTCTCCACGGCCCGCACCGCCGCCAGCAGGTCGGCCGCCGTGCCCTGAAGCTTCGCGCCCGCCGCCACCGGCCCCTTCTTGTCGGCCTTGCGCTGCTCGATCCGCTCCCGCAGCTCCCGCTGTGCCGCGAGCTCGGCCTGGGCCTCGGACACACCCGCGTCCGCGCCGTCCCCGCTGCCGTCCCGGGGCTCGCCGCCACCGGCCCCGGCGCCGTCCCCGGCACCCTCGGAAGCGGATCCCTCCGAGCCGTCAGGGGCGGCCGAGTCCTCCCCGGCGTCCCCCTCCGGCTCCGGCGCGGCCACGCCGGACGACGTGCCCCCGGCCTCCGGCGCTTCCTCGGCGTCGGCCTCGGGTTCGGCGACCTCCGCGGCAGCGGACTCCGTACTCACAGCGTGCTCCAGTCCTGGTCTGGGTAGCGGTGCACGGGCGCTGACACATCGTCGAGCGCCTGGCAGATCTCGTCAGGAAGACTAAGGGTCTCCACTGACAATGCGGCCGTGAGCTGCTGCGCGTTGCGCGCGCCGACGATCGGGGCGGTCACCCCGGGGCGGTCGCGCACCCAGGCGAGCGCCACCTGCAGGGGCGTGACGGCGAGGCCGTCGGCCGCTATCGCGACGGCGTCCACGACCCGCCCGGCCGCGTCGTCCAGATACGGCGCGACGAACGGGGCGAACTGCTCGGAGGCGCCGCGCGAGTCGGCCGGGGTCGCGTTGCGGTACTTGCCGGTGAGGACGCCCCGGCCGAGCGGTGACGAGGGCAGCAGGCCGACGCCGAGGTCGAGGGCGGCGGGCAGCACTTCGCGCTCGACGCCGCGCTGGAGGAGGGAGTACTCCATCTGCGTGCTGGCGATGCGGGTGCGGGTGCCGGCCGCCGCGAGCTGCCAGGTGGCGGCCTTGGCGAGCTGCCAGCCGCTGAAGTTGGAGATGCCCGCATAGCGCGCGCGGCCGCTGCTGACCGCGATGTCGAGGGCCTGGAGCGTCTCTTCCAGGGGCGTGTCGCTGTCGAAGGCGTGGATCTGCCACAGGTCCACATGATCCGTGCCGAGGCGCGCCAGGGAGGCGTCGAGCGCGGACAGCAGATGGCCGCGCGAGCCGTCGAAGCGGCGGTCGGGGTCGGGCACGCTGCCCGCCTTCGTCGCGATGACCAGATCGCGCCGCGGCACCAGGCGTTCGACGAGTCGTCCGAGGAGGTACTCGGCCTCCCCGTCGCCGTACACATCGGCCGTGTCCACGAGGGTGCCGCCCGCCTCCCAGAAGGCCTTCAGCAGGTCCGCGGCGTCGTTCTCCCCGATCTCGTCGGAGTGCCCCCATGTGAGGGTGCCGAGCCCGATCCTGGACACGCGCAGACCTGTTCGGCCGAGATGCCTCTGCTCCATGGCGGCGAGATTACTGGCCATGCCTCAGCGCTGGGTGTGCGTGTGGACAAAGCCGTGCCTGTGGACAACTCATGAACCCCTTCGGGCACCAGCTCCCGCCCCGGCCCGGCGCCCCGCACCGGGCCCCGGCGGGACCGCCGCCCGCCCCTGCCGGATCGCCCGCCCGCGCGCTACAGTCCCCGAACAGGCACGTTACTCATGGGTAAGGGGATTCGGCCATGCAGCTCGGGATCAACCTCGGCTACTGGGGCGCGGGGATGGACGCGGACAACCTCGTCGTCGCGAAGGAGGCCGACAAGCTGGGCTACGCGGTCTGCTGGGCGGCCGAGGCCTACGGTTCGGACGCGGCCACCGTGCTCTCGTGGGTGGCGGCGCAGACCGAGCGGATCGACGTCGGCTCGGCGATCTTCCAGATCCCGGCGCGCCAGCCCGCGATGACCGCGATGACGGCGGCCACCCTCGACTCGCTGTCCGGCGGCCGGTTCCGGCTCGGGCTCGGCGTCTCCGGGCCGCAGGTCTCCGAGGGCTGGTACGGCGTCAAGTTCGACAAGCCGCTGGCCCGCACCCGCGAGTACGTCGAGATCGTACGCAAGGCCATGACCCGCGAGCGCCTCAGCTACGAGGGCGAGCACTGGACGCTGCCCCTGCCGGGCGGCCCGGGCAAGCCCATCAAGCTGACCGTGCACCCGCAGCGCGAGCACATCCCGCTGTACATCGCCGCGATCGGGCCGAAGAACCTGGAGCAGACCGGTGAGATCGCCGACGGCGCGCTGCTGATCTTCCCGGCCGCCGAGCACCTGGAGGAGACCGCGCTGCGTCATCTGCGGGCCGGGCGCGAGAAGGCGGGCAAGACTCTGGAGGGCTTCGACGTGGTCCCGACGGTGCCGCTCGCACTCGGCAAGGACGCGGACGTCGACGCTCTCGCCGACATGTTCCGGCCCTACACGGCGCTGTACGTCGGTGGCATGGGCAGCCGGAAGCAGAACTTCTACAACCAGCTCGCGCAGCGCATGGGGTACGAGAAGGAGGCCGCCGAGATCCAGGACAAGTACCTGTCCGGCGACAAGGAGGGCGCGGCCGCCGCCGTACCGCGCTCCCTGATCGACTCCACCACCCTGCTCGGCTCCGTGGACCGGATCGCGGACCGGATGCGGGCCTACGCGGAGGCCGGTGTCACCACGCTCACGCTGGCGCCCGCGGGCTTCACGGTGGAGGAGCGGCTTGCCTCGCTGCGCGCGGGCACCGAGGCCCTGGAGCGGGCCGGGGTCGCGTAGCGGGAGATTTCTGCGGCCGTGGTGGGGGCTCGGGGGTCTTCCCCGCCACGGCCGTCACGGAGCACAACGCCGCGAAGAGCCCTCCGGTTACGGCCGCGGAGACCTTCCGTCGCCTGCGATCAGGGCGCGTACCCGGCTGCCTGCCCGGCTGTCCGTCCGCTGCCTGCCCGGCTGAGGTGTGACCGCCTGCCCGACCGCCTCGTCCGAGGTGTCCCTCCGCCCCTTTCGGCCCCCTGTGTCCTTCGTTTGGCTGAGCTGTCGCATACACCTGTTGCCTGATGGCGCGCTGCGCATTTGACTCGTTCTTTGCGGAAGTCTGTGTGGTCAGTGACGGCATGGAGGTGCCTGCGATGCTTTCGGCCCGGAGTCTCTTCCAGGAGATCCTCGACAACGACGAGTCGTTCCGGCTGTTCTGCTCCATCGCGGCGAGCGGGGAGTCCCAGGGCGGCTGGGAGAACGGGCGCATCGCCGCGCTCGTCCCCGACAGCCGGCGCGATCTCGCACCCAAGATCACCCGGCACGGCGCCGACGAGGACAAGCACGGACGGATCTTCAACGCCCTGCTGCGCAAGCGCGGCCTCGAACCCGTCGACGTCCCCGCCGCCACCGACTACACGATGCTCCTGGAGCGCCGCGGCATCGGCCTCGCGCACGAGAAGCTCCGCGCCGACCAGCCGCTCACCGAGCAGGACATCGTCACGTACCTCTCGCACAGCCGCGTCACCGAGCAGCGCGCCGCCGACCAGATGGTCATGCTCCGCAAGTACTTCGGGGACGACCCCGAGGTCGGCAAGGCCGTGAAGATGATCTCGAACGACGAGGACAACCACCTGGCGTACTGCCACGAGGAACTGCTCCGCTTCGCCCGCGCCGGGCACGGGCGCACCATCCAGAGCACCCTGCGCGAGTGCGCCCTCGCCGAGATCGCCGTCTACCGCGACGTCAGCCTCGCCGTCATGGAGCACATGGGCCGCATCCTGCGCTGGTCCCCGGTCAAGTCCAGAACGCTCGCGGCGGGCATCCACGCCATGCACGCGTACGAACGCGCGGGCGGCTGGCGGCGGATGGTGTCCCTGAAGATGCCGGAGCGGCGCGACGCGCTGGGCGGACCCGCCACCTCCGCGGCGGAGTTCGCCTGACCACGCCCGGCTCCCGGACGGGGCGCTAGAGCCACCCGCGGCGCTTGAACAGCCGGAACAGGCCCACCTCGAGCGCGACCATCAGAAGGATCACCGCCGGGTACGCCCACCACCAGCGCAGCTCCGGCATGTGGTCGAAGTTCATGCCGTAGATGCCCGCGATCATCGTGGGCACCGCCGCCATCGCCGCCCACGCGGAGATCTTCCGCATGTCGTCGTTCTGCCGCACGCTCATCTGCGCCAGATGCGCCGACAGGATGTCCGTCACCAGGCGGTCCAGGCCCTCCACGGACTCGTTCACGCGCAGCAGGTGGTCGTTGACGTCCCGCAGGTACGGCTGCGCGGATTCGTCCACGAACGGCACCGCGCGGCCGAAGGGGCCCACGCCCGCGAGGCGCGCGAGCGGCATCGCCAGCGGGCCCGTGGCGCGCCGGAACTCCAGGATCTGCCGCTTGAAGCGGTAGATGCGGGACGCGGTGTTCCGCGAACCGCCCCCGTCCGGCGAGAAGACCTCCGCCTCCAGGACCTCCAGGTCCGTCTGCAGCTCGCTCGCGACCTCCAGATAGTGGTCGACCACGGCGTCCGCGATGGAGTAGAGCACCGCCGTCGGACCGTGTTCGAGGACGTCGTGCTCCGCCTCCAGCTGGTGGCGCACGGCGCCGAGCGGTGCGCCCTCGCCGTGCCGGACGGTCACCACGAAGCAGTCGCCCATGAAGATCATGAGCTCGCCGGACGACACGGCGTCGCTCTCCGGCTCGTACACCACCGGCTTCAGGACCACGAACGCCGAGTCGTCGTACACCTCCAGCTTCGGCCGCTGATGGGCCTTCAAGGCGTCCTCGACCGCCAGCGGGTGCAGCGAGAACTCCTTGGCGACCAGGTCGAACTCGTCCTCCGTCGGCTCGTACAGGCCGATCCAGACGAACGCGTCCCCGGCCGCCCGGGCGTCGTCCAGGGCGTCGGAGAAGTCCGCCGGGCCCTGGACGCGGCGCCCGTGCCGATAGGTGGCGCAGTCCACGATCACCCTGCGCATTCTTCCGGGGCTCGGCTCCTGCCGCACCCCCTCGGCCGCTTAGGCTGACCCGCATGCCCACGCTGATCCTCGTCCGCCACGGACGCTCGACTGCCAACACCGCGGGCCTGCTCGCCGGCTGGACGCCCGGCGTCGGCCTCGACGAGCGCGGTGCCGAACAGGCCGCCGCGCTGCCCGGGCGGCTGGCCGCGCTGCCCCTCGCCGAGATCGTCACCAGCCCGCTGCAGCGCTGCCAGGAGACCCTCGCGCCGCTGCTCGCCGCCCGCCCCGGGGTGCCCGTCCACACGGACGAACGCATCGGCGAGTGCCACTACGGCGACTGGTCGGGCCGCAAGCTCGCCGAGCTCGCGGACGAGCCCCTGATGGAGGTCGTCCAGCAGCACCCGTCCGCGGCGGCCTTCCCCGGCGGCGAGTCCCTGCGGGCCATGCAGACGCGGGCGGCTGAGGCCGTGCGGGAGTGGAACGCGCGCGTGGAGCGCGACCACGGTGCCGACGCCGTCTATCTGATGTGCTCCCACGGCGACATCATCAAGTCCCTTGTCGCCGACGCCATCGGGCTGCACCTGGACCTGTTCCAGCGCATCTCCGTGGAGCCCTGTTCCGTCACGGCGATCCGCTTCACCCGGCTGCGGCCCTATCTCGTACGGCTCGGCGACACCGGCGACTTCGGGTCGCTCGCGCCGCGCGAGGCACCCGCGAGCGACGACGCACAGGTGGGCGGCGACGCGGGCGCACCGTGATCGTCGCCCGCAGTAGGGTGCAGTGGTCGCGCCAAGTACATGCAGTCGATTTCAATGGAGACAGGACGTGTCCCGTCAGGTGTTCCTCTATGACCCGCCGGAACGCTTCGTCGCCGGAACCGTCGGGCTCCCCGGTCGGCGTACCTTCTTCCTCCAGGCCTCCGCCGGGGTCCGTGTGACCAGCGTCGCCCTGGAGAAGACCCAGGTGGCCGCGCTCGCCGAGCGCATGGAGGAGCTGCTCGACGAGGTCGTGCGGCGCAGCGGCGGCAGCGCGGCGGTGCCCGCCGTGGCGCCCGCCGAGGTCACCGACAGCGCGCCGCTCGACTCGCCCGTCGAGGAGGAGTTCCGGGTCGGCACGATGGCGCTCGCCTGGGACGGCGAGGAGGAGCGCATGATCGTGGAGGCGCAGGCCCTCGTCGAGCTGGACGCGGACTCCGAGGAGGACCTCGCGGAAGCCGAGGAAAGGCTCCTGCAGGACGAGGAGAACGGCCCCCCGATGCTCCGGGTGCGCCTCACCGGCGCCCAGGCCCGTGCTTTCACCAAGCGCGCCCTCGACGTCGTGAACGCGGGCCGTCCGCCGTGCCCGCTGTGCAGCCTGCCGCTCGATCCGGAAGGACACGTATGCCCGCGCCAGAACGGATACCGGCGGGACGCGTGACCCCCACCGAACTGCTCACCCGCGGTGAGCTGACCGTGCGCGGGCAGATCCGGGAGGCCTCCAACGCGGTGCTCTACTGCACGGTCGGGTACGAGGAGCACACCGCCGCCTGCGTCTACAAGCCGGTCGCCGGGGAGCGGCCCCTGTGGGACTTCCCCGACGGGACCCTCGCCCAGCGGGAGGTCGCCGCGTACGAGGTCTCCGAAGCGCTCGGGTGGGGGCTCGTGCCGCCCACCGTGCTGCGGGACGGGCCCTACGGAGAGGGCATGGTCCAGCTCTGGGTCGGGGCGGAGGCCTCCGGTGAGTCCAGTGAGGCTGCCGACGCCGACGCCGACGCCGAGGGTGCCGATGGGGCCGGGCTGCTCGCCCTCGTCGAGGGGGACGAGCCCGGGGACGGCTGGAAGGCCGTCGGGTACGCCCAGGTGGGCGAGGGGCGCACGGCGCTGCTCGTGCACGCCGACGACGCCCGGCTGCGGCGGCTCGCCGTGCTCGACGCCGTGATCAACAACGCCGACCGCAAGGGTGGGCACCTGGTGCTCGGGGACGGCGGACGCCTCTTCGGCATCGACCACGGGGTCACGTTCAACGTCGAGGACAAGCTGCGGACGCTGCTGTGGGGGTGGGCCGGGGAGAAGCTGCCCGAGGAGGCGGTGGACGCGCTGGGCTCCCTGCGGGACGGCCTGGCGGTGGGGGAGGCCCTCGCCGAGCGGCTGGGGGAGCTGCTGACCGCCGCGGAGGTGGACGCCGTACGGGAGCGGGTCGCCGGGCTGCTTGCCGCGGGGAGGCATCCGGGGCCGTCCGGGGAGTGGCCGGCCATTCCGTGGCCGCCGGTGTGAGATCCACGAGGGCTGCCCGCCCCGTGGGCAGGTGAAACCTGTCGAAGATCTCGTTGCCCTGGGTCGTATGCGGAAGGGGCGTCCGGTTAGGCTCAAGACATGTATGCCTGGCCCGCTTCTGAGGTTCCCGCCCTGCCCGGCAAGGGCCGTGATCTCCGGATCCACGACACCGCGACCGGTGGCCTCGTCACCCTCGACCCCGGTCCCGTCGCCCGTATCTACGTCTGCGGCATCACTCCGTACGACGCGACCCACATGGGTCACGCGGCGACCTACAACGCGTTCGACCTCGTGCAGCGCGTGTGGCTCGACACCAAGCGGCAGGTCCACTACGTGCAGAACGTGACCGACGTGGACGACCCGCTCCTCGAGCGCGCCAAGCGCGACGGCAAGGACTGGGTCGAGCTGGCGCAGGGCGAGACCGCGCTGTTCCGCGAGGACATGACCGCGCTGCGGCTGCTGCCGCCGCGGCACTACATCGGCGCCGTCGAGTCGATACCGGGCATCGTGCCGCTCGTCGAGCGGCTGCGGGACCTGGGCGCCGCCTACGACCTCGAGGGCGACATCTACTTCTCCGTCGAGTCCGACCCGCACTTCGGCGAGGTGTCGGGCCTCGACGCCGCCGCCATGCGCCTGCTCTCCGCCGAGCGCGGCGGCGACCCGGACCGCGCGGGCAAGAAGAACCCGCTCGACCCGATGCTCTGGATGGCCGCCCGCGAGGGCGAGCCGAGCTGGGACGGCGGCTCCCTCGGCCCCGGCCGCCCCGGCTGGCACATCGAGTGCGTCGCCATCGCCCTGGACCACCTCGGCATGGGCTTCGACATCCAGGGCGGCGGCTCCGACCTGACCTTCCCGCACCACGAGATGGGCGCCTCGCACGCCCAGGCGCTGACCGGCGAGCACCCCTTCGCCAAGGCGTACGTGCACGCGGGCATGGTCGCCCTCGACGGCGCCAAGATGTCCAAGTCCAAGGGCAACCTGGTGTTCGTCTCGAAGCTGCGGCGCGACGGCGTCGACCCCGCCGCGATCCGCCTCGCCCTGCTCGCCCACCACTACCGCGCCGACTGGGAGTGGACCGACCAGGTCCTCCAGGACGCCGTCGAACGGCTCGCCCGCTGGCGCGCCGCGGTGTCCCGCCCCGACGGACCGTCCGCCGACGCCCTGGTCGAGGAACTGCGCGAGGCCCTGGCCGACGACCTGGACGCCCCCAGGGCGCTCGCCGCCGTCGACCGCTGGGCCGCCCGCCAGGACGCCGAGGGCGGCACGGACGAGGGCGCCCCCGGCGTCGTGTCCCGCGCGGTGGACGCGCTGCTGGGCGTCGCCCTGTAGGACGCACGGAAGCGGCGCCGAACGGGAAGCCTCCGTCCGGCGCCGCGGTCACCGGGTGCGGATCACCTGGTGCCGGTCACCACGTGCGGGTCACCTGGTGATCACGATCGCGAGCAGCAGCCCGGGGTTGTTCGTGTCGTAGTAGCCGATCACCGGCTGCCCGTACGCGAAGGCTTCCTGGACCTGGTCGCGGGTGCGGTCGTCGGGGTTCACGTAGACGCGCCACTCGTTGTCCACGTGCAGGTACAGCAGGGACGCCTGACCCGGGAGCGGCTGGACGACGTCCCAGAAGCTCTGGGCGACGGCACCCGCGAGGGCCTGCGTCGAGATCGCGGGCGCCTGCGCCTGCGGGACCCGCTCCTGGCCGAGCTGCTGCAGCAGTTGCTGGAACGGCTGCTGCTGGCCGAGCTGCTGCATCTGCTGGCGCAGGTGCTGCGGGATCTGCTGCTGCATCTGCTGGGGGATCTGTTGCTGGCCGGGCATCTGCTGGCCGTACTGGCGCTGCTGGCCGATCTGGCCTATCTGACCGATCTGGCCGGGCTGACCCTGCTGGCCCTGGCCCTGGCCCTGCTGGCCGATCTGGCCGGGCTGCGGCGGCGCGGTGCTCGGGCCCTGCTGGCCGGACTGCTGCTGGCCGAACTGCTGGCCGTAGCCCTGGCCCTGCTGGCCGAACGGCTGCTGCTGGCCGAACTGTTCGGGGCCGTAACTCTGCTGCGGGCTGTACTGCTGGCCCTGCTGCTGGCCCAGTTGACTCATTTGCGGGGTGGTGCTCATGCGGGTGCCACCTTCCGTCAATGGTCGGTCCGTTGATGTGGTGCGATGGTGCTTCTCGTCGCGTGCCGCGGTTCAGCCGGTGACGACCAGGCCGACGACCTCGTCGTCCGAGAACCAGACACGCACGTCCGGTGATCCCCCGGCGAAGGCGGAGTGCACCGCCTGGCGGGTCTCGGGGGAGGGGTTGTTCAGGTTGCGCCACTGCCCGGCCACGAAGAGCCTGAGGCGAGGCGGGAGTTCGGGCGGATACGGGATCAGCTCGTCCCAGTAGCGCTCGGCGAGGCCGGACCCCACCGCCGCCGGAAGCAGCTTGGTGACCGCCGCCCTGATGTCGGGGCGGTTGCCGATCCGCTGGGACGCCGGGCGGCCGGGGCCGTCCTGCTGCGGCGATCCCGTGGCCCGCAGCACGGCACGGGCGCGGGAGGAGGTCATCGGCTGCTGGCCCGCCGCCTTGAGGACGCCCTGGAGCGCGGCGACGGCGCCGACGACGATCGGGGACGCCGATGAGGTGCCGGAGAACGTGTCCGTGTACCAGGCGATCTCGTCCACGCCGCCCTGCAGGTCGCCCGGCTGGTTCCAGAAGCCGCCGGTGGTCGTGGTCTCGCGGCCCCAGCCCTGCGCGTCGAGGCGCGCGCCGTAGTTGGAGAACGCCAGGCGCGAGCGGTCCGGGCCGTGGTCGCGGCCGTGCGTGCCGGGCGGGGGCGCGCCCGCGCCCACCAGGACGGCGTCGGAGGACGGGTTGGACGGGTTGAAGGGGTTGCGCCACCAGGACGGGAACTCGTCGGGACGCCGCTCGTAGACCGCGTCGTCCAGGGACTCCGCGCCGTTGCCCGCCGCGCCGACGACGACGATGCCCTTGGCCGTCGCGTACCGGACCGCGGCGAAGTCGTCGGGCCACCACTCGATGGCGATGTAGCCCTTCTGGTCGTCGCGCGCCTCGAACTCGAACTTCGGCCCCGGGCGGTGCAGTTCGATGAGGATGACGTCGCCCGGCGAGAGCCGGTCCGCCGCGGCGTGGATCGTCGCCGCCGTGCCCGCCGGGGTGAAGGACGCGACCGCGGTCACGGCGTCCGGCACGATGCCGGTGACGCCGATGGCGTTGCGGTCGGCGCCGATGACACCGATCACGGCGGTGCCGTGGTTGCGCCACGCCAGGTCCTGGATGGGGGTGCCGATCACCACGCCCGCGAGCTTCGCCGCCAGGTCCTCGTGGCTCAGCTGCCAGGCGCCTTCGATGTCGATGACGGTCACCCCGTCACCGCCGCCGCCCAGGCGCTGCCAGGCCCAGTACGCGTCGACGCCCTCGGGCGCCGGCCGCAGATAGCCCTGGCGGCCGCTGAAGTCCGCCGTCGCCGGCATCCCTTCCTTGCGGCGCCGCGCCTCGTCCGGCTCGCCCGCGCCGCCCTGCTGCCCGACGGGCCCGAGCGCGGCCGGTACGGCGCCCGGCTTCACGTACGCCGTGTCGACGCCGGGCAGCGCCGCCATCCGCGCGCGCAGCTCCTGGGCGCGGTCCCCGCCCCCGCGGACCCGGTAGAACAGCGCCAGGTCGGGCACCTCGCCCTGGGTGTCGGGCGCCGCCGCCCGGAGCCGGTCCTCGCTGCCGAACAGCGGCTCCAGGGTGAGCTGTTCATCACTGAGGAACATGTTCAGGGCCGACACGTCGGAGCCCGAAGCCGAGCGGACCCCCTGCTCCTGGGCGCGCAGCCGGGCCTCGGGCCGGGCGACGACGATCAGTTCCTGTTCGGCGGCCCGATACGTGAACCCCGCTCCATCGGGTCCGGGGCCACTGCCCCCGGGGTCGCTGCCCCGCTGCACCTGGTCGGTCATCGCTTCACCGCTCCCTTCGGTTACCGCGCCCCGCCTGCCTTCCGGTCGCTGCACACCCTGCTACCGCCGGGCCCGGCCGTCCAGACCTCTTTCACCCAACAGCGTTTGAACGGAAGTTGAGTGGGGAACCGTGTGCATTTCATCAACAAACTCGTGTCACGCCCGATACCGGCCATATGCGTGCGTGACGGCTGTGGCGTCCTGGGCCGTGGGCAACGAGAAGGGGCGGCACCCGCGCGGGTGCCGCCCCTGGAACGCGCTGTCGGCCGTCTCAGTCCTCGGAGGAATCCTCTGACGGGGAATCGTCTTCCTTCGCGCCGTCCGGCCTGTCGCCACGGCCGTCGTTCTCCTCGCCGTCGGCCGTACCGCCGCCGGAATCCGGGGACTTCGCGGTTTCGGCGGTGCCCGATTCCTGGCTTGACTCGGCCGGGTCGTCGTCCTTGGCGTCCGCCGTGGGCGTGTCACCGGCCGTGGACCCCGCGGACCCCGTGGACCCCGTGGACCCCGTGGACCCCGTGGACGCAGCCTCCGGCCCCGGACGCGGCTGCGGCTTCGGCGGGCGCGTGCGCTCGCTCGGCGTGTCCCGCAGGTACGCCGCCCCGTCCCCGCCGTCCGTGGCGTGCCCGCCGACCTGCCCGGTCCCGGCGACGGGACCCGGCCCGCCGCCGTCGCGCCGCCGCAGATACCGCTCGAACTCCCGCGCGATGGCCTCGCCGGACGCCTCGGGCAGCTCCGCGGTGTCCCGCGCCTCCTCCAGGGACTGGACGTACTCGGCGACCTCGCTGTCCTCGGCGGCGAGCTGGTCCACGCCCAGCTGCCAGGCGCGCGCGTCCTCCGTCAGCTCGCCGAGGGGGATCCTGAGGTCGATCAGGTCCTCCAGGCGGTTGAGGAGCGCGAGCGTCGCCTTCGGGTTCGGCGGCTGCGAGACGTAGTGCGGCACGGCCGCCCACAGGCTGACCGCCGGGACGCCCGCGTGCGTGCACGCCTCCTGGAGGATGCCGACGATGCCCGTCGGGCCCTCGTACTTGGTCTCCTCCAGGTCCATGGTGCGCGCCAGGTCCGGGTCGGACGTGACGCCGCTGACCGGGACCGGGCGGGTGTGCGGGGTGTCGCCGAGCAGCGCACCCATGATCACGACCAGCTCCACGCCCAGCTCGTGGGCGAAGCCGAGCAGTTCGTTGCAGAACGAACGCCAGCGCATGGACGGCTCGATGCCCCGCACCAGGACGAGGTCGCGCGGCTTGTCGCCGCCGACGCGGACCACCGAGAGCCGCGTGGTCGGCCACGTGATCTTGCGCACGCCGCCGTCCAGCCACACCGTGGGCCGGTTGACCTGGAAGTCGTAGTAGTCCTCGGCGTCCAGCGCCGCGAACACCTCGCCCTTCCACTCCTTGTCGAGATGCGCGACCGCGGTGGAGGCGGCGTCGCCGGCGTCGTTCCAGCCCTCGAACGCGGCCACCATGACCGGGTCGATCAGCTCGGGTACCCCCTCGAGCTCGATCACCCAGGCCTCCTTCCGACGTTCTCCTCTAAGTACGCCCCAACCTTACGGCGTCCCGCGGGGCCCTCCGCAGCCCCCCGACGGCGCCGAGTGCCGGATCACTGCCCAGGTCAGTCGCCCCTCACGCATGACTCACAGGGTGGAGCGGAGCCACTGCTCCACGCTGGCGACGTGCACCGTCGCCCAGGACCGGGCCGCCTCCGCGTCCCGGTCGCGCAGCGCCGCGAGGATCGCCCGGTGCTCGTGCAGGGTGCGGCTGACCGCGTCCTCCTGGGTCAGGCCGCGCCAGACGCGGGCCCGTGTGGTCGGTCCGGAAAGGCCGTCGAGGAGGGAGCACAGCACCGAGTTCCCGGACGACTGCACGATGCCGCGGTGGAACTCCAGGTCGCAGGCCACCAGCTCCTCCACGCTCGGCGCGGCCCCGAGCGCGTCCAACTGGGCGGTGAGCGTGTCCAGTTCGGCCTCGCTGATGCGGGCGGCCGCCATGGCCGTGGCGGCGGGCTCCAGGATCCGGCGCACCGCGAGGAACTCCAGGACGGTGTCGTCGCGGTGGAAGTCCACGACGAAGCTCAGCGCCTCCAGGAGCAGCTGCGGGTCCAGGCTGGTGACGTAGGTCCCGTCGCCCTGGCGCACGTCCAGGATGCGGATCAGGGAGAGCGCCCGCACCGCCTCGCGCAGCGAGTTGCGGGAGAGCCCGAGCTCCGCGGCCAGTTCGCTCTCCTTGGGCAGCCGGTCGCCGGGGCGCAGCGCGCCGGAGACGATCATGCCCTTGATCTTTTCGATGGCCTCGTCCGTGACAGCCATGGGGACCTCGCCTCAGTGTGCGGACCGGTGGGGACAGATGGAGACAGGTGCGTACGGACACGAATAGACATCCGATGTATCGGCTCATTATGTCCCCTGCGGCCGCCACTGAGCAGGGGGTTCAGCCGAAGCGTTCGATCCTGATCCGGTCCACCGGCTGGCCGCCGTCCACCAGGAGCCGCGAGGCGTGCTCGGCGAAGCCGTTGGACCCGCAGACGTACGCCTCCCAGCCGCCCTCGGGCTGCCCGGCGCCGAGGTGCGGCGCCAAGTGCCCGGCGTTCAGGCGGCCTTCGGAGCGGGTGAGGACGGCCGTGGTCTCGTCGCCGTACTCGTCCGCGTAGATCAGGTCATCGCGGGTGCGCGCGGAGACGATCAGACGCAGCGGCACGGCCAGGCCGGCGCGCCGGTGGTGGCGGATCATCGACATCAGCGGTACGACGCCGGAGCCCGCGCCGAGCAGCAGCGCGGGCCGGTCGCCGGGCCAGGCGAAGAAGCCGGACAGCGGGCCGCGCACCTCCACGCTGTCGCCCACCCGGGCCACGGTGTGCAGATGCCCGGACACCTCGCCGCCCGGCGCGTGGTCCAGGGTCAGCTCGATCTCGCCGCTGCCGTCGGGCGCGGACGCCAGCGAGTAGTGGCGCTGGGCCACATAGCCGTCCGGCGCGGTGAGCCGCAGCATCAGGTGCTGGCCCGGCAGATGGCCCTGCCAGTCGGGCACCTTCAGCCGGAACGTCGACGCGGCGGGCGTCTCCCGGCGGATGTCCGTGATCAGCGCCTGCTGCCAGACGGCGGCCGAGCGGTTGCTCACGGCGATGCGGCCGGGGACGGCGAACGCCGTCGGCGGGACGAACGGGGCGTTCCTGGGCTCAGTCACCGGCGTACCTCTGCTCGCGCCACGGGTCGCCCCGGTGGTGATAGCCGTTCTGCTCCCAGAAGCCGGGCTCGTCGTGGTCGAGGAGGGTGAGGCCCGCGATCCACTTGGCGCTCTTCCAGAAGTACAGGTGCGGGACGATCAGGCGGGCGGGCCCGCCGTGCTCCGGCGCCAGCGGCGCCCCGTCGTACTCCCAGGCGATCCACGCCCGCCCGCCGGTCACGTCGGCGAGCGGCAGGTTGGCGGTGTAGCCGGTGTGGGAGTACGCGACGACGTGCGTGGCCGCCGCGGCGGGCCCCGCGTCGGCGAGGAACGCGTCCAGGCTCACGCCGCCGAAGCGCACGCCGAACTTGGACCAGCTCGTCACGCAGTGGATGTCGCCCCGGTACTCGGACGCGGGCAGCGCGTGCGCCTCGTCCCAGGTCCAGGTGCGCGGCCGCGCGACCAGGCCGTCGACGCGGAACGTCCAGTCGGCCGCCGCCAGGCGCGGGGTCACCTCGGCGGACAGGACGGGCCAGCCGTCGCGGGCGTCGTACTGCCCCGGGGGCAGGCGCGGGTCACGGTCGGCGGCGCGGGCGCGGCCGGTGAAGCCGCGGGTCGGCCCTGCGGCGGTCATGTGGGCACCTCGGAGGTGAGGTGTTCCGCGGTCGCGCGGGGGTGGGGCAGCGGGACGGAGGCGGCGGCCTCGCGCAGGGCGTCGACGGCCCGGCGCTCGTCGACGGTCAGGAGGGTCCGGTCGCGCATCAGGACGCGGCCGTCGACGACGGTGTCGCGCACGTCGGCGGGTCCGGCGGCGTACGCGAGGGTCGAGTACGGGTCGTGCCGGGGCGCGAGGTGCGGGCGGTCCAGGTCGACGACGATCAGGTCGGCGCGCTTGCCGGGCTCCAGGGACCCCAGCTCCCCGTCGAGGCCGAGTGCCCGCGCGGACTCCACGGTCGCCATCCGCACGGCCTGCTCCGCGCCCACCGCCGTCGGGTCGCCGCCCGCCTTGTGCACGAGCGCGGCGGCCCGCACCGCGCCGAGGACGTCGAGGGTGTTGGAGCTCACCGCGCCGTCCGTGCCCAGGCCCACGGTCACGCCCGCCGCCGTCAGGTCGGGCACCCGCGCGATGCCGCAGCCCAGCTTCAGGTTGGACACCGGGCAGTGCGCGACGGCCGTGCCGGTGCGGGCGAGGGCCGCGATCTCGGCGTCGGTGAGGTCGACGGCGTGCGCGAGGAGCGTGTCGGGGCCGAGCACGCCGAGCGAGTCGAGCAGCTCCACGGGCCGCATGCCGTGCTGCGCGGTGACCGTCGCGACCTCGGTGGCGTTCTCGGCGGCGTGCAGGTGCAGGAGCGCGCCGTGGGCACGGGCCAGCTCGGCTATCTCGACGAGCTGGTCGGGCACCAGCGTGTACGCGGAGTGCGCGAACACCACGGGCCGGGTGCCCGGCGCCGGGGTGCGGGCGGCCAGGTGGGCCTCGGCCCAGCCGAGCCGCTCCGCGTACGGGCGGCCGTCCGGCGGCTCCGGCACGTCCATGAACGTCGGCCCGCTGAGCAGCCGCCACCCGGCCGCGCGCGCCACCTCCTCGGCCGCCTCGTGGAACCAGTACATGTCGAGCGCGGCCGTCACCCCGCCCCGTACCGACTCCGCGACGGCCGCCCCGATGCCCGCCGCGACCGTCCGCGGAGAGAGCAGCGCCGCCTCGCGCGGGATGACGCGCTCCAGGAAGCCCTGGAGGGTCACGTCGTCGGCGGTGCCGCGCAGCAGCGTCATCGCCAGGTGCGTATGGGTGTTGATGAGCCCGGGCAGCACCAGACAGCCGCGCGCGTCGATCTCCTCGGCCGCCGTGTACGCGGAGCGCAGCCGCGCGGCCGGGCCGACCTCGACGATCTCGCCGTCGCGCACGGCGACCGCGCCGTCGGGCACGACCGTGCCGGAGGCGTCGACGGTGAGGACGTCGCCGCCGTGGACGAGGAGATCGATGGGAATCATGAGTTCCGTTCCGTGCGAAGGGGCTGCTGTGTCGGGGGACCGGGAGGTCGTGGCGCGGGCGGGGCCGTGCCGGCCCGGGCGTGGCCTACCGCGTTGTGGGCGATGTCTGCGCGGGCAGCCCGGCGTCCTCGGCGGCCAGCAGGCGCAGTGCGTCCAAGGTTATCCGGGCGGCGCGGGTGACACCGTCGGCGACCACCGAGCGGTGCGGGTCGTAGCCGCCGGTGGCCTCCTCGTCGACCAGCTCGTCGGCGTTGGCGCCGTCAACCACGAGCGCGCCGCCCGCCGTCAGGCCGCGCGTCGACGCGAACACGTACAGCGCCGACAGCTCCATCTCGATCGCGGCGATCCCGGCCCGCTCGTACTCCTCGGCGGGCAGCGGCAGGAAGCCCGGCTGGAAGGCGGCCCGGGTCCACACCACGCCCCGGTGGTGGGGGGCCTGAGCCGCGCGGGCCGCCCGCTGGAGCGCGAGCACCGCCTCCGGCGCGGCGAACGCCGGGTACTCGGCCGGTATCAGCTGCCGCGTCACGCCGTCGTCGCGCACCGCCGCGTCCGCGACGACCAGGTCCCCGTCCCCGATGCCCGGCCGGATCGCGCCCGCCGTCCCCAGGCGGATGAAGTGCGTCACACCCGCCTCGGCCAGCTCCTGGAACAGGAGCAGGGCACCGGGCGCGCCCACCCCGTGCGAGGCCACGACGACGGGCAGGCCCTGCCGGCTGCCGGTGAAGGTGCGGTACTCGCGGTGGTACGACACCTCCTTGGCGTCGTCGAGCAGCTCGGCCACGGTCGCGGCGCGCGCGGGGTCGCCGACGACGACGGCGTACGGGGGCAGGCCGGAACGCGGCACTCCGGAGATGGGCAGGGTGTCGGCGGATGTCGTCATCAGGGTGCTCCTACCAGGGGGTCGGACGGCTTCGGTGATCTCGGTGACTTCGGCTGCTGCGGTGGTGCGGGCGGGCGCGCGGGTGCGGCGCGGCGGCGTCGGCGTGCGGTGGACAGGAACAGGGCGGCGAGGGTCACGACGTACGGCGCGGCGTCCGTGGCCTGCTGCGGGAGCCCCGCCCCCTGCAACCGGAAGCCCACGGCCTCCGCGACGCCGAAGAGCAGCGCCGCGAGCAGCACGCCGAGCGGCGCCGCCCGGCCCAGCATGACCGCCACCACGGCGATCCAGCCGCGCCCCGCCGTCATGTTCTCCGAGAACAACGTCACGTTGCCGAGCGCCAGTTGGGCCCCCGCGAGCCCGCAGAGCACACCCGACGCGAGCACCGCCGCGTAACGGTACTTCGCCGGGCTCACCCCGAGCGTCGCCGCCGCGTCCGGCGCCTCCCCGACACCGCGGAGCCGCAGCCCCCACGGGTGCCTGGCGAGGAACAGCGCGCTGACGGCGACGGCGCCCCACGCCGCGTACACGAGCAGCGAGTGGCCCGAGACGACGGGTCCGAGCAGCGGCACGTCGATCTCGCCGAGGCCCCGCAGGTCCGGGTCGGAGAACGTGCCCTGGACGCCGAAGACGGTCCGGAGCAGGTAGCCGGTCAGGCCGACGGCCAGCAGGTTCAGGGCGACGCCGAGGACGACCGCGTCGCCGCGCAGGGTGATGGCGCCGACGGCGAGGATCAGCGCGTACGCGGCCGCGGCGAGCGCGGCGAGGGCCACGCCGAGCCAGGCGCTGCCGGTGTACCAGCTCCCGGCGACGGCCGCGAAGCAGCCGATCAGCATCATGCCTTCGAGCCCGATGTTGAACACGCCCGCGCGCTCGCAGATCGCGCCGCCGAGCGCGGCGAGCAGGATCGGGGTGAGCGCGAGCAGCGCGGAGTGGAAGAGGGCGGAGTCGACGCTCATCGGGACGGCACCTCGGTCTTGTCGTGGGATTCCGCCGCGCCCCCGGACCTGCGCGCGCGCCGCCAGGTGAAGCGCAGCCGCGCCGCGAGGAACACGATCACGACGGCCTGGAGCACCTGCGTCAGCTCGCGCGGCACTTCCGTGGCCCGCTCCATCGCGAGCCCGCCGACGTCGAGCGCCGCGAAGAACAGCGCGGCGAGCGCCGTCCCGAGGGGCGCGGCGGACGCGAGCAGCGCCGCCGTGAGCGCCGTCCACGTGTGGCCCGCGCCGGTCAGCGCCCCGTCGATGAAGCGGTAGGGGAAGCTGAGCACGCCGATCGCGCCCACCAGGCCCGCCAGGCCGCCGGACAGCGCCATCAGGCGCAGCGTCAGACGCGGCCGGTCCACGCCCGCGTACGCGGCGAAGCGCGGGTTGAGACCGGTCATCCGGATCTCGTAGCCGCCGCCGGTGCGGGCGTCCGCGAACACGAACAGACCGGCGGCGAGCAGGACGAGCAGCAGGCCGACGGTGACCGTCGAGTCCCCGAAGGCGGGCAGCGCGACGCCGTCGGGCAGCCGCCGCGTCTGCGGCAGGCTCGACCCGTCCTCCTTCAGGGGGAAGCGTGCCAGGTACGAGGCGAAGGACAGCGCCGGATAGCCGAGGAGCAGGCTGCTGACGAGCAGCGGCACCCCGAACCGGTTCTGGCACACCGCGGCGAGCGCGGCGTACGCGGCCCCGGCGACCGTGCCCGCGAGCAGCGCGGCGGCCACCGCGAGGGGCGCGGGCAGCGGTACGTACAGGCCGGTCGCCGCGGCCGCGATCCCGCCGAGCACGAGCTGGCCGTCCCCGCCGAGGTTCAGCAGGCCCGCCCGCAGCGGCACGGCGAGCGCGACGGCGAGGCCGAGGACGGAGGTGCCCGTGGTCAGGGTCGGTCCGATCCCGTCCGGGCCGAGCGCGCCGGTGACGACGGATCCGTACGCGCCGACGGGCTCGGCGCCCGTCCCGAGCAGGAACAGCGCGCCGACGGCGACGGCGGCGAGGACGGAGTGCAGGGCGGGGGAGCCGAGGAGGCGGCGCACGACGGTGGGAGCGGGGGATGGGTCAACTGCCATGGGGCAGGCCTTTCTCGGGGGCCGCTGGGGCGGTGAGCGCGACTGCGCCGTCGGGTGGGGGTGCGGGCAGGTCCTGCCCCCACTCCCCGCCCGCCATCGCAAGGCCAAGGACCCGCTCGTCCGCCTCCGCGCGCGTGAACTCGGCCGCCACGCGCCCCTCGTACATCACGAGCACCCGGTCCGAGAGCCCCCGGATCTCGCTCAGCTCGGCCGAGACGAGCAGGACGGCGTGGCCCGCGTCCCGGTGGGCGATCAGCTCCTGGTGGATGGTCTGGATCGCGCCGATGTCGACGCCGCGCGTGGGCTGCTCGGCGATCAACAGGGGTGCCTCGTGGGCGAGTTCCCGGCCGATGACCAGCTTCTGGAGGTTCCCGCCGGACAGGGAGCCCGCCGGGTGCCGCGCGGACGCGACCTTGATCGAGAACCGCTCGACCAGCTCGCGCGCGTGCGCCCGCAGCCAGGAAGGACGCAGCAGCCGGTGCCCCCGGTGGTGCCCCATGGCGAGGTTCTCGGCGACGGAGGCGGCGGGCGCGGTGCCCACGGCGGCCCGGTCCTCGGGGACGTACGCGAGCCCGGCCGCCCGCCGCCGCGCGGCCGAGGCGTGCGTGACGTCGAGCCCGGCCAGGGTCACCCGGCCGCCGGTGACGGGCCGCAACCCGGCGAGCGCCTCGACGAGTTCGCTCTGGCCGTTGCCCGCGACCCCGGCGATGCCGACGATCTCCCCGGCGCGCACGGTCAGCGACACGTCCCGCACGGCGTCGGTCCGCAGCCCGCTCACCGCGAGGACCGCACCGCCCGGCGCACCGGCCGGGTGCACCCGGTCGAGCACGACCGCGCGCCCCGTCATCGCCTCGGCGAGGGCGTCCGCGCTGGTGTCGGCCGTACGAAGTTGCGCGGCCACCCGCCCGTCCCGCAGCACCGTCACGGTGTCGCTGCCCTCCATGACCTCGCGCAGCTTGTGCGTGACCAGGAGAACGGTGCGGCCTTCGGCGGCCAGCGACCGCAGGACCGCGAACAGCGCGTCGGCCTCGGCGGGCGTCAGCACGGCGGTGGGCTCGTCGAGGATGAGCGTGCGGGCGCCCCGGTGCAGCAGCTTGAGGATCTCCACGCGCTGGCGCACCCCCACCGGCAGGTCACCGACGCGCGCCGCCGGATCGACGGCGAGCCCGTGCCGCTCGGCGAGCGCGCCCACCTCCCGCACGGCCGCCGCCCGGTCCACGAGCCCGAAGCGGCGCGGCTCGGCGGCGAACACCACGTTCTCGGCGACGGTGAACGACGGGAAGAGCCGGAAGCTCTGGTGCACCATGCCGAGCCCCGCGGCGATCGCCTGGCTCGGGTCGGCGAAGGCCACCTCGCGCCCGTCCAGCAGGATCCGCCCGGCGTCCGGCCGCAGCAGCCCGTACAGGACGGACATCAGCGTGGACTTGCCCGCGCCGTTCTCACCCATCAGGGCGTGGATCTCGCCGCGCGCGACGGTGAGGTCGACGCGGTCGTTGGCGAGGGTGCCGGGGAACGCCTTGGTGATGCCGCGCAGTTCTACGGCGGGCGGCGCCTCCGTCGCCGGGACGGGCTCAGGCGGCCGGGTCATCGACCTTCAGCTTCCCGGCGACGATGTCGTCCCGCAGCTCCTTCACCCGCTTCAGGACGTCGCCGTGGTCGGCGATGAGGCACTTGGAGCCGCCGAGCCCCGGCTCCAGGCCGGTCAGCGACATCCCGCCCTCCTTCAGGCCGTACGAGACGGTCGAGCCGCCCTTGCCCGCGAGGATCTGCGCGACGCCCTTCTCGACGGCGACGTCGGTCTTCTTCAGGACGTTGTCGACGACGACGCCCGGAGCCGTCAGGCACTGGTTGGCGTCCACGCCGTACGCCTGGAAGCCCTTGGCCTTCGCCGCCTGGAAGACCCCGGTGTTGCCGCCCGCGGCGGCCGCCATCACCTGGTCGGCGCCGCCCGACGCGAGCGTCGCCGCCTGGTCCTTGGCGCGCGCCGCGTCGTTGAACGGCGACTGCCCGCCCACGAACAGCGTCCGCGCCGAGGTGCCCGCGCGGACCTTCTTCGCGCCCGCCGCGAACGGCTCGCTGTAGCGCCGGAACTGGGGCGTGTCGAGCACGTCCACGGCACCGACCTCGCGGCTCTCGCTCAGCAGCCCGGCCTCGGCGCCCGCGAGGAACACCGCCTCGTGCTCCCGGAACACCGCGCAGGTCACGTTCTTGTACGCCTTCTTGGTGCACGCGTCGACCAGCAGGAACTGCTGCTTCGGGTGCGCCTCGGCCTGCTGCGCCACGAGGTCGGCGAACTCGAAGCCGACCAGCACGACGACGTCCGGCGCGGAGTCCACCGCCGACTGCACGTTCTGCTGCCGCGAGTTGGTGTCGCTGCTCTGGAACACCTTCTGGCTGCCGCCCTGCTTCTTCGCCGCCGCCTTGACGCCGCTGACGGCGAGCTTCAGGAACTCGTTCTGGGCCACGGGGTCGGGCGTGACGAGCGTGAACTCCTTGCCGCCGCCTTCCTTGCCGTCCGCGCCCTCGTCCTTGGCGGCGGCGTTGCAGCCGGTGGCGAGGAGTGCGGCGCCGACGACGGCGCTCGCGAGGCGAAGGGCGCGGCCCCTCCGTGACGGCGACGGCGACGGCGGCGGGGAGGCCGGGGACGGCGGGGACAGCCGAACAGCCGGACCGGACAGAACAGTCATCAGGGAGCGCCTTCTGGAAGGTGCCTGGGGATCAGGCAACGGCAGGCAGGGAGTTGACGCGGCGGGGTGCCGGGAAGGCCGGGAGAGCCGAGGAGGCCAAGAGGGCCGAGGAGCAGGGAGAGCCGGTGCGGTACGGGAGCGGCCGGCGAGCGACGGAACGGCGTCGCTCAGCGCATACAGCCCGTACCGGGCATACAGCGGCGACAGCGACACATGAGGTGGCCGCTGAGGTCGAGGTGACCGAGGTGACCGAGGTGAACGAGGGACACGGCGGGGCAGCGCACGTCGCTCTTGGCGGTCATGGCTGTCCTCCTCACACCGTGGGTCCGACCGGGGTGGGCGAGAGAGTAACACCGGAATTCGGACGGCCGCACGAACGTCTCGAAATGTGGTTCGAGCAGGTCAGGTACGGTGGCGGCACCCCTCGCCCCCTCTGATCCCCCCGATCTCCTCGGGGATTCCCCGGAGTTGAGCAGCATGAGCAACAGCAGCAGCCAGGACCTGCGCGCCGTCCTCTGGACGGCTTCGGCGGACGGTCCCGCCCTGTCTCTGATCGACCAGACCGCCCTGCCGCACGCCTTGGCGCGCGTCGAGGTGCGCACCGTCGACGAACTCGTCGACGCCATCGTGCGGTTGGTGGTCCGGGGCGCGCCCGCGATCGGCGCGGCCGGTGCGTACGGCGTGGCGCTCGCCCTCGTCCAGGGCGAGCGCGAGGGCTGGAACCGGGCCCGGCTCGACGCCGAGGTCGCCCGGATCCGGGCGGCGCGGCCCACCGCCGTGAACCTCATGGCGAGCGTCGACCGGGTCGCGCCGCGCGTCGACGAAGGCCTCGACGCGGTGCTCGCCGAGGCGCACGCCGTCGTCGACGAGGACCTCAAGGCCAACCACGCCATGGGTGCGTACGGCGCCGACTGGCTTCTCGCCCGCGTCGGCGTCGACCGGCCCCTGCGCGTCCTCACCCACTGCAACACCGGCGCCCTCGCCACCGCGGGCTGGGGCACCGCGCTCGGCGTCATCCGTGAACTCCACCGGCGCGGGCGCCTGGAGACCGTGTACGCCGACGAGACCCGGCCCCTCCTCCAAGGCGCCCGGCTCACCGCCTGGGAACTCGCCCAGGAAGGCATCCCGCACTTCGTCCAGGCCGACTCCGCCGCCGCCGGGACCATCCTGCGCGGCGAGGTCGACGCGGCCGTCGTCGGGGCCGACCGCATCGCCGCCAACGGCGACACCGCCAACAAGGTGGGCACCGTCGGCATCGCCCTCGCCTGCGCCTACGCCCGCATCCCCTTCGTCGTCGCCGCCCCCACCACCACCGTCGACCTCGCCACCGCCTCCGGCGACGGCATCCGCATCGAGCTGCGGGGCGAGGACGAGGTCCTCTCCTGGGCCGGGGTCCGCACCGCGCCCGCCGCGTCGCGCGGCCACAATCCGGCGTTCGACGTGACGCCGGGGGAGCTGGTGTCGGCGCTGGTGACGGAGCGGGGGGTCCGGGAGGTTTCGGCGGGCGAGATGCCGGTGGTGGGGTAGGGGCCTCGCGGGTGCGCCCCAGTCCCGCCCCTTCACCGAACCTGGGGCTCCGCCCCAGACCCCGCTCCTCAAACGCCGGAGGGGCTGAAAATTACCGGCACATTCCCAGCCCGCCCCGGCAACTATCTAGCCCGTCCGGCGATTGAGGACGAGGCGCGAAGCGTCGACGAGGGGGTCCAGGGGCGCAGCCCCGGTTTCGGAGAAGGGGCGGGACTGGGGCGCCCCGCGAGGGCTCAACCCCCCGCCAGCTCCAACTCCAGCAACCACTCCACCACCTCGACCCGATGCCGCGCCTCGCGAGGATCCGCCCCCCAGACGTACAACCCGTGCCCGGCCACCACCACCGCAGGCATCCCCGGCGACAACGCGGCCTCCAGCCGATCCCCGAGCACCCCCATGTCCTGACTGTTGCCGATCACCGGCAGGGTGACGGCCACCTCATGGGTGGGATGCCCGAGCCCCTTGAGCATCTCCAGGTCCCGGAACGCGATCCCCTCCGGCCGCCGCCGCCCGAGCGCGACGGAGGCGACGGTGTGGACGTGCGCCACGGCTCCCGCCCCGGTGAGTCGCACGACCCGCGCGTGGAGCGCGGCCTCGGCGGACGGCCGCCCGGCGCCGATCGCGGCGCCCTGGTCGTCGGTCAACACCACGTCGGAGGGGGTCAGTTCCCCCTTGTCGCGCCCGCTGGCGGTGACGGCGAGCCGCACGGGATCGCGGGAGACGACGACGGAGAGGTTCCCGGAGGTCCCGCGCATCCAGCCGAAGGAGGCGAACCGCGCCGCCTCGGCGGCGAGCACGGCCCCGGCCTCCTCGAGGTCGAGGTCAAGGTCCAGGCCGACGTCGGCCCCGCGGCCGGTGGTCCCGCTCATACGCCCGTCCTCCGCTCAGAGAGCAACTCGATCTCCCCGAAGGCGGCCGCCTCCGGATGCCCGCCGACCCCGGCGGCGAAGTACGGCTCCCCGACCCGCCGTACCCCCACGGTCAGCCACCCGGCGTCCCGCGCGGCGTCCAGCTCCCCGAGCCGGTCGGAGAGGAAGAGGGTGCGCCCCGCGGGCACGCCGACGGCGGCGGTGATGGCGCGGTAGGAGCGTGCCTCCTGCTTCGGCCCGGCGTTCTCGGTGTCGTACAGACCGCTGACGAGCCGGGTGAGGTCACCCTCGGCGGAGTGCGTGAACCACGCGCGCTGCGCGGCCACCGACCCGGAGGAGTACACGTACAGGCGCAGCCCGGCGGCGTGCCACCGCCGAAGGACCGGAACGACGTCTTCGTAGAAGTGCGAGACGAGGTCCCCGAGGGCGAACCCCTCGGCCCAGAGGACGCCTTGGAGGGCCTTCAACGGGGTCGCCTTGCGGTCCGCGTCGACCCACTCGCCCAGGACCTTCTCGACGCGCGCCGCGTCCGCGTCCGGTTCGCCGATCTCCGCGCGGACCTGCGCCACGGCCCGCGCCACGACGGGCTCGTCGGCCCGCCGGGTCAGGAGCTCGCCGAACCGCTCGCGGGCGTAGGGGTACATGACGTCCACGACGAAGCCGGTGGCGCTCGTGGTGCCCTCGATGTCGAGCACCACGGCGTCGACCGAGCCGGACGGGAAGCGCACGCTCACGCGGCGGTCTCCGCGTATCCGGCGTGGATGGTGTCGAAGTCCGGGAAGCGCTCCGCGATGGGGCTGCCGGTGAAGTTGCCGATCCAGCCGTCCTCCTCGTGGAAGAAGCGGATGGCGGTGAACGACGGCGACGTACCCATGTCGAACCAGTGCGTCGTGCCGCGCGGCACCCCGAGCAGATCGCCCTTCTCGCAGTAGACGGCGTGCACTTCGCCCGCCACGTGCAGATAGAAGATCCCGGCGCCCGCGACGAAGAAGCGCACCTCGTCATCGTCGTCGTGGGTGTGCTCGGCGAGGAACTTCTGCCGGGCCGCCTTGGCCTTGTCGGGCCACCCCGGGTCGTCACTCGGGTGCAGGGCGACCACGTCGACGGTCCGGAAGCCCTCTTCGGCGTTGAGCCGGTCGATCTCCGCGCGGTACGCGGCGAACACGGTGTCGCTGTCCGCGTCGGCGGGCACGTCCGCGCGGACCGGCCACTGTTCGTAGCGCACGCCGACGGGGGCGAGCGCGGCGGCGATCTCGGCGGGGTCGGCGGTGCGGCGCACTACGGTCGCGGGGCCGGACTCCGGCCAGGTGGTGAGGAGAGTCATGGGTCACTCCAGAAGGCAGTGAGTGGTACGGGGGCGGGGCCGGACGCCTGTGCGGATCGTAGCCCGGAGCGCTCCGGGGCCACGAGGGGTTCCACAGCGTGGACGGCGGTCCGCGCCGTCGGCCCGTGGGGAAGGAGGAAGGGGGCGCGGTCAGGCCTCGGACCAGAGCGTCGACGGTGCCTCGCGCCGCACCACCGGCGCGATCTCCTCCGCGAACCGCTGGAGGGTCTCCACCTGTTCGCCGCGCGACAGGCCGAACCCGTCCACGGAGATCGACTGCAGATCGTGCCGGTACACCTCGTGGTAGCCGAGGATCTTGTCGATGATCTGCTGCGGGGAGCCGATGAGCTGCGGTCCGTCGGCGACGGCGTCCTCGATGGTGCGGAAGGGGGTGTTGTAGCCCGCCTTTCCTTCGAGGTGCGGCTTGAACGTCTGGCGCACCTTCGCCTCGTACAGGTCCCGGTAGCGGCTCACCGCCCGCTCCGCGCTGTCGGCGATGAGCAACCCGCCCGAGCCCGCCGCCACATGGGCGCGCGCCGGGTCGTGGCCGTGCGCCTCGAACCGCTCCCGGTAGTGCGCGATGAGCTCCGCGTACGCGGCGCGCGGCTGGATGGCGTTGGCGGTGAACAGCGGATCGCCGTGCAGGGCGGCGAGTTCGGGTGAGTTGCGGGAGGTCGCCGAGCCGTGCCAGACGCGCGGCGGGCCCGCGTACGGGCGCGGCACGGTCGTCACGTCCTTCAGGGCGGGCCGGAACTCGCCCGCCCAGTCGACGTTCTCCTCGCGCCACAGCCGCCGCAGGAGTTCGTACTTCTCCTTCTGGAGGTCCCACTGCCGGGCCTCGTCGAGCCCGAACAGGTCGAAGTGGCCGGCCTCCGCGCCCTTGCCGATCACCAGCTCCACGCGCCCGCGCGAGAGCTGGTCGAGCGTCGCGTAGTCCTCGGCGACCCGCACCGGGTCGAGGATCGCGACCACCGTCACGCCGGTCAGGAGCCGGATGCGGGACGTGCGCGCCGCGAGCGCGCCGAGCACCACCGTCGGGCTCGACGACAGGAACGCGCCCGCGTGCCGCTCGCCCACCGCGTACGCGTCGTACCCGAGCCGTTCCGCCTCGACACCGACCTCGACGACGTCCTCGAACCGCTCGGCGGCGGAGGGGAGTTCACCGGTCAGGGGGTGGGGCGAGTGGGAGATGAGGGAAAGGACCTGAAACTTCATGCTTCAAATGTGCGGGGCGAACGTTGCGGGGGTGTGGCGGCGGTATGGCACACCTGGCCATGCGTAAGGGGCGGCCTCCATGGAGGCCGCCCCTTACCCGCGCCGAGTGTGCGTCAGCTCTTCTCGCCCAGCAGGTCCTCGACCTTGCCACGGATCTCGTCCGTCGCCAGGCCCCGGATCGTCAGGGTCGTACGGCGACGCAGCACGTCGTCGGCCGTCTCGGCCCACTCGTTGTCGCGGGCGTACACGACCTGCGCCCAGATCTCCGGGGCGTCGGGGTGCACGCGCTCGGCCAGCTCCGGGTTCTCGTTCGCCAGGCGGGCGATGTCGAAGGACAGGGAGCCGTAGTGCGTGGCCAGGTGGCGCGCGGTGTCGGGCGCCATGCGCGGGCCCGGCGCCGGGCCGTCGACCAGGAGGCGGTGGGCGACCGCGCGCGGGTTGGCGATACCGGGCAGCGGCAGCTTCTTCGGCAGCTCGGAGATCGGCACGAAGTCTTCGTCGGCACCACCGAGCGGGTGACCCGGCAGGGCCTCCAGCTTCTTCATGACCGTACGGCCGATGTGGCGGAACGTCGTCCACTTGCCGCCCGCGACCGACAGCATGCCGCCGCGGCCCTCGGTGACGACCGTCTCGCGCTTGGCCTTGGAGGTGTCGCCGGGACCGCCCGGCAGCACCCGCAGACCCGCGAAGGAGTACGTGATCAGGTCACGGGACAGCTGCTGGTCGCGGATGGAGAACGCGGCCTCGTCCAGGATCTGCGCGGTGTCGGACTCGGTGACGCGCACGTCCGCCGGGTCGCCCTCGAACTCCTCGTCGGTGGTGCCGAGAAGGAGCATGTCCTCCCAGGGCAGGGCGAACGTGATGCGGTACTTGTCGATCGGCGTGGCCAGCGCGGCCTTCCAGGGGGCGGTGCGCTTGAGGACCAGGTGCGCGCCCTTGGACAGGCGGATGGAGGGGGCCGCGTCCGGGTTCTCCATCTTGCGCAGGTGGTCGACCCAGGGGCCGGTCGCGTTCAGGACCAGGCGGGCGTTCACACCGAACTCGGTGCCGTCTATCCGGTCCTTGAGGTCGGCGCCGGTGACCCGGCCGCCGGTGAAGCGCAGTCCGGTGACCTCGGCGTGGTTGAGGACGGCGGCGCCGGCCTCGGCGGCGGCGCGGACCGTCATCAGGGCCATGCGCGCGTCGTTCATCTGGTCGTCGCCGTACACGGCCACGGCCTTCAGGTTGTCCGTGCGCAGCTCCGGCACGTCCTGCGCCGCCTTGGCGGGGGAGAGCAGGTGGCCGACGCCGTCGCCGAACGCGGAGAGCGCCGAGTAGGCGAAGACGCCCGCGCCGAGCTTGGCGGCGCCGTGCGGGCCGCCCTTGTAGACCGGCAGGTAGAAGGTGAGCGGGTTGGCGAGGTGCGGTGCCACCTGGCGTGACACCGCACGCCGCTCGAAGTGGTTCTCCGCGACCAGCTTCACCGCGCCGGTCTGCAGGTAGCGCAGACCGCCGTGGAGCAGCTTGGAGGAGGCGGAGGAGGTGGCGCCGGCGAAGTCGCCGGCGTCCACCAGGGCCACCCTGAGACCCGACTGCGCGGCATGCCAGGCGGTGGAGATGCCCAGGATTCCGCCGCCGATCACCAGGAGGTCGTAGGACGCCTTGGACAGACGTTCCCGGGTCTCGGCGCGGCTCGGCGCGCTGCCCGCGGCCGGGGGCGTGCCGAGAGCCGGAAAGGCGGGGCCGCTCTGCAGGGTGGTCATGGTTGCTTAACTCCTCGTCAGCTGAGCTGAGTGCGGTTCAGCTCTCGTCGTCCTCGAGCCAGCCCATGGTCCGCTCGACGGCCTTGAGCCAGTTCTTGTACTCACGGTCGCGGATGTCCGCGTCCATGCGGGGGGTCCACTCCGCGGCCCGGCGCCAGTTGGCGCGCAGGTCGTCGGTGGAGGACCAGAAGCCGACGGCGAGACCGGCGGCATAGGCGGCGCCGAGGCAGGTCGTCTCGGCGACCATGGGGCGCACCACCGGCGCGTCCAGGAAGTCCGAGAGGGTCTGCATCAGCAGGTTGTTGGAGGTCATGCCGCCGTCGACCTTGAGGGCCGCGAGCTCGACGCCGGAGTCCTTCGTCATGGCGTCGGTGATCTCACGGGTCTGCCAGGCGGTGGCCTCCAGAACGGCGCGCGCGATGTGCGCCTTGGTGACGTACCGGGTCAGACCGGCGATCACACCGCGGGCGTCGGAACGCCAGTACGGGGCGAACAGGCCCGAGAAGGCCGGTACGAAGTACGCGCCGCCGTTGTCGTCGACCGAGGACGCGAGCGTCTCGATCTCGGCGGCGGAGTTGATCAGGCCCATCTGGTCGCGCATCCACTGCACGAGCGAGCCGGTGACGGCGATGGAGCCCTCGAGGGCGTAGACCGGCTTCTTGTCGCCGATCTGGTAGCCCACGGTGGTGAGCAGTCCGGAGTACGAGTTGATGGCCTTCTCGCCGGTGTTCATCAGCATGAAGGTGCCGGTGCCGTACGTGGACTTGGCCTCGCCCTCCTCGAAACAGGTCTGGCCGAACAGGGCCGCCTGCTGGTCGCCGAGGGCGGAGGCGACCGGGATGCCGCCCAGGATGTCGCCGAGCTTGCCGCCGGTGACCTCGCCGTAGACCTCGGCGGAGGAGCGGATCTCGGGGAGGATCTGGGTCGGCACGCCGATGGACTCGGCGATGCGCTCGTCCCACTCCATGGTGTGCAGGTTCATCAGCATGGTGCGCGAGGCGTTGGTGACGTCGGTGACGTGCTTGCCGCCGTTCACCCCGCCCGTCAGGTTCCAGATGACCCAGGAGTCCATCGTGCCGAAGAGGATGTCGCCCGCCTCGGCGCGCTCGCGCAGGCCGTCGACGTTGTCGAGCAGCCAGCGGGCCTTGGGCCCGGCGAAGTAGGAGGCCAGCGGCAGGCCCGTCTCGCGGCGGAAGCGGTCCTGGCCGACGTTGCGGCCGAGCTCCTTGCAGAGGGCGTCGGTGCGGGTGTCCTGCCAGACGATGGCGTTGTACACCGGCTCGCCGGTGTTCTTGTCCCACAGCAGCGTGGTCTCGCGCTGGTTGGTGATGCCGATGGCCTTGATGTCGGCGCTGGTGATGCCGGCCTTGGAGATGGCTCCGGCGACGACTTCCTCGACGTTGGTCCAGATCTCGGTGGCGTTGTGCTCGACCCAGCCCGGCTTCGGGAAGATCTGCTCGTGCTCCTTCTGGTCGACGGAGACGATGCGTCCGTCGCGGTCGAAGACGATGCAGCGGCTGGAAGTGGTGCCCTGGTCGATCGCGGCGATGAAGGGGCCTGCGGTGTGTGCGTCGGTCACGGTGTGCTCCTGAAAGTCCGTCGGGTTCTCGGCGTGGTCGGCGTGGTCGCTCAGAACAGCTTGAAGATGTACGCGGCGAGAGCGCCGCCGATCAGCGGTCCGACGACGGGAATCCACGCGTACGACCAGTCGGAGCCACCCTTGTTGGGGAGCGGGAGCAGCGCGTGCACGACGCGCGGGCCGAGGTCACGGACCGGGTTGATGGCGTAGCCCGTGGGGCCGCCGAGCGAGAGGCCGATGCCGACCACGACGAGCGCGGTGATCAGGGCGCCGAGGACGCCGAGGCCGTTGCCGCCGTCGTTGAGGCCCTGGGTGAGGATCGCCAGGACGAGCACGGTCGTGGCGATGATCTCGGTGACCAGGTTCTGGGCGACGTTCCGGATCTCCGGACCGGTCGAGAAGATGCCGAGCACGGGTCCTGCCTTGGGCGCGGCCTTCAGGTCGACCATGCCCTCGTCACCGGACTTGGCGTTCACGATCTCGGGGTCCGTGAGGTGGGCCTGGAACTGGCCGTAGTACGTGGCCCACACGAGCACCGCACCGATCATGGCGCCGAGGAACTGCGAGCCGAGGTAGATCGGCACGTCGCTCCACTTGGTGCCGCCGTCCACGGCGAGGCCGATGGTGACCGCCGGGTTGAGGTGCGCGCCGGAGACGCCGCCCGCGAGGTAGGCGCCGGTCAGTACGGCGAAGCCCCAGCCGAACGTGATCGCGAGCCAGCCCGCGTCCTTGGCCTTCGAGCGCTTGAGCGTGACGGCGGCGCACACGCCACCACCGAGCAGGATGAGCACGGCGGTACCGATGGTCTCGCCGATGAAGATGTCGGAGCTGGACACCCGCGACTCCTTTGTCCTTCGTCCAGGGAAAGGCGAACCCCGGGTCCCTCCGGTGGTCCGCGCCCTCAGGTGAGGGCGTTGCCGGCCCTGGCTTGCCCCACTGTAACGCGTAATGCCGTTAGGTGTTCGACAATGCCGACCGGTGGACGCGAGTCTGGCCGTGGGGTTACCAGCGCGTCAAGAGTTCTGTAATTGAAAACACGATCGTTATTGATCGTTCTGGGTTATCGCCGGAGTCGCAACCAGAAACATGCGGGCGCGCGCCGGGCCCCAGGTCGGAACCGGTCCGCGCCCCGTCAGAACCGGCTCGCGCCCAGATCGCGGGAGACGGCCCGCGCGCAGTCCCGGACGGCGGCGATCAGCTCGGGCCGCAGCTCGCCCGAGGGGCACACCCGTTCCACGGCCCCCGTGATCCCCACCGCGCCCACCGGCATCCGCCGCCGGTCGTGGATGGGCGCGGCCACGGACGCGATGCCCTCCCAGGTCTCCTCGACGTCGGCCGCGTAGCCCCGCGCGCGCGTGAGGTCGAGGACGCCCTCGAACGCCTCCGGCGCGCTCACCGTGTGCGCCGTGAACGACTCCCGCTCGGCCTCCAGGGCCTCGCTGTGCGCCACCGGGTCGTACGCCGCGAGCACCTTGCCGAGCGCCGTGGAGTGCAGCGGCTGCATGGCGCCGACCTCCAGGACCTGGCGGCTGTCGTCGGGGCGGAAGACGTGGTGCACGATCAGCACGCCCTGCTGGTGCAGGACGCCCAGGTACACGCTCTCGCCGCTGGAGCGGGCCAGGTCGTCGGTCCACACCAGGGCGCGGGCGCGCAGCTCGTGCACGTCCAGATAGCTGTTGCCGAGGCGCAGCAGCTCCGCGCCCAGCTGATAGCGGCCCGATGCCGCGTCCTGCTCGACGAAGCCCTCCTGCTGGAGGGTGCGCAGGATGCCGTGGGCCGTGCCCTTGGCGAGTCCGAGGGCGGAGGCGATGTCCGAGAGGCCCAGCCGGCGCTCGCCGCCCGCGAGCAGGCGCAGCATCGCGGCGGCCCGCTCGAGCGACTGGATGTTCCGTGCCATCGCAGCCCTGTCCTCCAACCCCGGTTGACGTTCGACAATGCTGAACACTATCGGTCGTTGCCGACCTCTGGCTAAGGGTGCGTGCGCAGCGTTTGCGCCACACGGGGTCGGCCGAACAGTTCCGGCCACGTGGCGCAGGGGTCCGCCCGCTGGGACGGTCTCACGGTGGGACCGGGGTCCCCGCTACCCTGGCCGGGTGCGGGTCCCCAAGGAACCCGCAAAGCCGACAGCCGTCGCACTCCAGGGAGCTCATTCATGGCCTCGTTGCCGACCCCCTCATCCGCTTCCTCGGTGGACACCTCCGCCGGGAACCGGGCCGACGCCCTCCGCGAAGCACTGGCGACCCGCGTGGTGGTCGCCGACGGAGCGATGGGCACCATGCTGCAGGCACAGGACCCGAGCCTCGAGGACTTCCAGAACCTCGAGGGCTGCAACGAGATCCTGAACATCACGCGCCCCGACATCGTCGCCTCCGTCCACCGCGAGTACTTCGCCGCGGGCGTCGACTGCGTCGAGACCAACACCTTCGGCGCGAACCACGCGGCGCTCGGCGAGTACGACATCCCCGAGCGCGTCTTCGAGCTCTCCGAGTCCGGCGCCCGCATCGCCCGCGAGGTCGCCGACGAGTTCACCGTCTCCACCGGCTCGCAGCGCTGGGTCCTCGGCTCCATGGGCCCCGGCACCAAGCTGCCCACCCTCGGCCACGCCCCGTACACCGTGCTGCGCGACGCCTACCAGCAGAACGCCGAAGGCATGATCGCGGGCGGCGCCGACGCGCTCCTGGTGGAGACCACCCAGGACCTGCTGCAGACCAAGGCCGCCCTCCTCGGCGCCCGCCGCGCCCTGGACGCCACCGGCGCCACCGTGCCGCTGATCTGCTCCGTCACCGTCGAGACCACCGGCACCATGCTGCTCGGCTCCGAGATCGGCGCCGCGCTGACCGCCCTGGAGCCGCTGGGCATCGACATGATCGGCCTGAACTGCGCGACGGGCCCGGCCGAGATGAGCGAGCACCTGCGCTACCTCGCCCGGCACTCCCGGGTCCCGATCCTCTGCATGCCCAACGCCGGCCTGCCCGTCCTCGGCAAGGACGGCGCGCACTACCCGCTGACGGCCTCCGAGCTGGCCGACGCCCAGGAGACCTTCGTCCGCGAGTACGGCCTGTCCCTCGTCGGCGGCTGCTGCGGCACCACCCCCGAGCACCTGCGCCAGGTCGTCGAGCGCGTCCGCGGCCTGACCCCGACCGTGCGCGACCCGCGCCCCGAGCCGGGCGCCGCCTCGCTCTACCAGACCGTGCCGTTCCGCCAGGACACCTCGTACATGGCGATCGGCGAGCGCACCAACGCCAACGGCTCGAAGAAGTTCCGCGAGGCCATGCTGGACGCCCGCTGGGACGACTGCGTGGAGATGGCCCGCGACCAGATCCGCGAGGGCGCGCACATGCTCGACCTGTGCGTCGACTACGTCGGCCGGGACGGCGTCGCCGACATGCAGGAGCTGGCCGGACGCTTCGCCACCGCCTCCACGCTGCCCATCGTCCTCGACTCCACCGAGGTGCCCGTCATCCAGGCGGGCCTGGAGAAGCTGGGCGGGCGCGCCGTCATCAACTCCGTCAACTACGAGGACGGCGACGGCCCCGAGTCCCGGTTCGCGAAGGTCACCGCGCTCGCCCAGGAGCACGGCGCCGCGCTGATCGCCCTCACCATCGACGAGGAGGGCCAGGCCCGCACCGTCGAGCACAAGGTCGCCATCGCCGAGCGCCTCATCGAGGACCTGACGACCAACTGGGGCATCCACGAGTCGGACATCCTCATCGACACCCTGACCTTCACCATCTGCACCGGTCAGGAGGAGTCCCGGGGCGACGGCATCGCCACCATCGAGGCCATCCGCGAGCTGAAGCGCCGCCACCCCGACGTCCAGACCACCCTGGGCCTGTCCAACATCTCCTTCGGCCTGAACCCGGCCGCCCGCGTGGTCCTCAACTCGGTGTTCCTCGACGAGTGCGTCAAGGCCGGCCTGGACTCCGCGATCGTGCACGCCTCGAAGATCCTGCCGATCGCCCGCCTGGAGGAGGAGCAGGTCGAGGTCGCGCTCGACCTGATCTACGACCGCCGCCGCCCCCAGCAGGGCGACGAGCCCGCCTACGACCCCCTGCAGCGGCTCATGGAGCTGTTCGAGGGCGTCAACATGAAGTCCATGAAGGCGGGCAAGGCCGAGGAACTCCTCGCCCTGCCGCTGGACGAGCGCCTCCAGCGCCGCATCATCGACGGCGAGAAGAACGGCCTGGAGGCCGACCTGGACGAGGCGCTCCTGGAGCGCCCCGCCCTGGACATCGTCAACGACACGCTCCTCGAGGGCATGAAGGTCGTCGGCGAGCTGTTCGGCTCCGGCCAGATGCAGCTGCCGTTCGTGCTCCAGTCCGCCGAGGTCATGAAGACGGCGGTGGCCCACCTGGAGCCGCACATGGAGAAGTCCGACGCCGAGGGCAAGGGCACCATCGTGCTCGCCACCGTGCGCGGCGACGTCCACGACATCGGCAAGAACCTCGTCGACATCATCCTGTCCAACAACGGCTACAACGTGGTCAACCTGGGCATCAAGCAGCCCGTCGCCGCGATCCTCGACGCCGCCCAGGAGCACCGCGCCGACGTCATCGGCATGTCGGGCCTCCTGGTCAAGTCGACCGTGATCATGAAGGAGAACCTGGAGGAGCTGAACCAGCGCCAGATGGCCGCCGACTACCCGGTCATCCTCGGCGGCGCCGCGCTCACCCGGGCCTACGTCGAACAGGACCTGCACGAGATCTACGAGGGCGAAGTCCGCTACGCCCGCGACGCGTTCGAGGGCCTGCGCCTGATGGACGCCCTCATCGCCGTCAAGCGCGGCGTGCCCGGCGCCACCCTGCCCGAGCTCAAGCAGCGCCGCGTCCCCAAGCGGGACACACCCGCCGTCGAGGTCAAGGAGCCCGAGGGCCCCGCCCGCTCCGACGTCGCGACCGACAACCCCGTGCCCACGCCCCCGTTCCGCGGCACCCGCGTCATCAAGGGCATCCAGCTCAAGGAGTACGCGTCCTGGCTGGACGAGGGCGCGCTGTTCAAGGGTCAGTGGGGCCTGAAGCAGGCCCGCGCGGGCGACGGACCGACGTACGAGGAGCTGGTCGAGACCGAGGGCCGCCCGCGCCTGCGCGGCCTCCTCGACGAGCTCCAGACCAAGAACCTGCTCGAAGCCGCCGTCGTCTACGGCTATTTCCCCTGTGTCTCCAAGGGTGACGACCTGATCATCCTGGACGAGCAGGGCAACGAACGCACCCGCTTCTCCTTCCCGCGCCAGCGCCGGGGCCGCCGCCTGTGCCTCGCCGACTTCTTCCGCCCCGAGGAGTCCGGCGAGACCGACGTGGTCGGCCTCCAGGTCGTCACCGTCGGCTCCAGGATCGGCGAGGCCACCGCCGAGCTGTTCGCCGCCGACGCCTACCGCGACTACCTGGAACTGCACGGCCTCTCCGTGCAGTTGGCCGAGGCCCTGGCCGAGTACTGGCACGCCCGCGTCCGCTCCGAGCTGGGCTTCGGCGGCGAGGACCCGGCGGACGTCGAGGACATGTTCGCCCTCAAGTACCGCGGCGCCCGCTTCTCCCTCGGCTACGGCGCCTGCCCCGACCTGGAGGACCGCGCCAAGATCGCCGAACTCCTCCAGCCGGAGCGCATCGGAGTCGAACTCTCGGAGGAGTTCCAACTCCACCCCGAACAGTCGACGGACGCGATCGTGATCCACCACCCGGAAGCAAAGTACTTCAACGCGCGGTAGCGATGGAGCCCGTCCGGCGATTGAGGACGAGGCGCGAAGCGCCGACAAGCGGGGGCAAGGGGGCGCAGCCCCCATGAAAGACGCCCGTCCAAGGCAAATATCGCAGCGCGGTCCAGGCGCCGGGAACGTACACTGGTCTGTCCAGCTGGCAGGCCGGTCCCCCAAGGGGGACCGGCCTTCTCGTCCCTCATGGAGGTGTGCCCGATGACCAGTACGGTTCCCGCTCTCGGTACCCGAACGGCCGAAGGCTCCGCTCTGCAGGCCGTTCTCCTCGACATGGACGGAACCCTCGTCGACACCGAGGGCTTCTGGTGGGACGCGGAGGTGGAGGTCTTCGCGGCACTCGGGCACACCCTCGACGAGTCCTGGCGGGACATCGTCGTCGGCGGCCCCATGACCCGCAGCGCCGGCTTCCTCATCGAGGCCACCGGCGCCGACATCACCCTCGCCGAGCTGACCGTGCTGCTCAACGACGGCTTCGAGGACCGCATCAGCCGCGCCCTGCCGCTGATGCCGGGCGCCGCCAGACTCCTCGCCGAACTCGCCGCCCACGACGTGCCGACGGCGCTCGTCTCGGCCTCGCACCGGCGCATCATCGACCGCATCCTCGGCTCCATCGGCACCCACCACTTCCGCCTGACCGTGGCGGGCGACGAGGTGGAGCGCACCAAGCCGCACCCCGACCCCTATCTGATCGCCGCCGCGGGCCTCGGCGCCGAGCCCGGCCGCTGCGCCGTCATCGAGGACACCGCGACCGGCGTGGCCGCCGCCGAGGCCGCGGGCTGCCGCGTCGTGGCCGTACCGTCCGTCGCGCCGATCGCCCCGGCCGCGGGCCGCACCGTGGTGCCGTCCCTGGAACAGGTCGACCTGCGGTTCCTGCACGGCCTGATGAGCCTCTGAGAAGCGTGCCCGAACGGGCATGACGGCCGGTGAACCAGCCTCGGGTGGCTGAAATACCCGGGGCACACGGCCAGTTGAAAGTGTGACGTTTCCCACGTCGAAGAGGGTCGACAGGTCCCCGAACCTGTGCCGGAGAGCCCTTACCCCCCGGGCGGGGCGTGACCTTGTGTCCTGATTGGGCCGCCCGTGCACGAAACCTTCCGGTGTCGGGTTATCGGTGTGTCCACGCCCCGTATCACTGCGTGATGGCAGCTCAACTCCGGTCCCCTCCAATGCCTCTGGTGGTGCGGACTAATCTCGTCGCGAGAACATCGCCCCACCCTCCCCGTGACCCATCAACCCCACCCCGCCGTTGCCGGAAAACACGGGTATTCAAGAGTTCTGGAGAACGTCCAGCATGAACCGCAAGACTTTGGTGCTGCCGGCCCTGATAGGTCTGCTCGCCCCCACGCTCGCCGCGTGTGGCGGTTCGGGCAGCGGGGACAGCGACGACCCCATCGCGGTGGGCACCACGGACCGGTTCGCCGTCTCGAAGGAAGTCCCGGCTCCCTTCGACCCTGCGTACTCCTACGACGCCGGAACCTGGAACATCCTGCGGCAGACCCTGCAGACGCTCATGGCCATGCCGCGCGGGGGCGGCGAGCCGGAGCCCGAGGCGGCGCAGAAGTGCGGCTTCACCGACACCGGCAACGAGCGGTACGCGTGCACGCTGCGCAAGGACCTCAAGTTCGCCGACGGCAAGCCGCTGACCGCCTCCGATGTGAAGTTCTCCATCGAGCGGGTGCGGGACATGAAGGTCGCCAACTCCAGCGGTGTCGACGGCCTCGTGTCGAACGTCGAGACCATCGAGGTCCAGGGCGACCGCGGCGTCGTCTTCCACCTCAAGAGCCCGGACGCGACGTTCCCGTACAAGCTCGCCACGCCGATCGCGGGCATCGTCAGCCCCGATCGCTACAGCAAGACGAAGCTGCGCGACGGCTTCGAGGTGGACGGCTCCGGCCCGTACACCGTCAAGCAGGAAGTCAAGGGCGACCAGCTCGTCAAGGCCGTCTTCACCAAGAACCCCCACTACAAGGGTTCCTTCGGCCAGCAGAACGAGAAGGTCGAGCTGCGCACCTTCGTGAACGCGGCCGGGATGGGCAAGGCCCTCGACAGCGGCGACATCGACCTGATGACCCGCACCATGTCGCCGCAGCAGGTGAAGAAGCTGGACGAAGACCCCGGCAAGGACATCGACCTCGTCGAGATGCCCGGCCTGGAGATCCGCTACCTCGCCTTCAACACCAACGCCTCGACCGTCAAGAACAAGGCCGTCCGCCAGGCCATGGCCCAGATCGTCGACCGCGGCGCGCTCGCGAGCAGCGTGTACGGCTCCATGGCCGACCCGCTGTACTCACTGGTGCCGACCACCATCACCGGCCACTCCAACTCGTTCTTCAACAAGTACGAGCAGCCGGACCCGAAGAAGGCCAAGGCGCTGCTCAGCGACGCGGGCATCGACACGCCCGTGAAGCTGACCATGCACTACACCACGGACCACTACGGCCCGGCCACGAAGAAGGAGTTCGAGACGCTGCAGCAGCAGCTCAACTCCACCGGCCTCTTCGACGTGAAGATCAAGGGCGAGATCTGGAACACCTTCCGCCCGGCGGAGCGCGAGGGCAAGTACGACGTCTACGGCATGGGCTGGTTCCCCGACTTCCCGGACGCCGACAACTTCCTCGCGCCGTTCCTCGACAAGGACAACTTCCTCGGTTCGCCGTACCGCAACAGCACCATCAACGACGAACTGATCCCCACCTCCCGGCGCGAGGCCGACCGCCTCAGCGCCAGCAAGAGCATCGAGAAGATCCAGGACATCGTGGCCGATGACGTCCCGGTGCTGCCCCTGTGGCAGGGCAAGCAGTACATCGCCGCACGTGACGACATCACGGGCGTCGAATGGGCTCTCAACTCCTCCTCGAACCTGCAGCTGTGGGAGCTCGCCCGCGGCGTGGGCGACTGACCGGCGCCCCACCGAGTACGGAAACAACGACAAGGCACGCAAGTGAAAATGCGCAACCAGTGGCTGGCCCTGCCCCTCACCTCCGGCCTGGCCGCCACCCTGCTGACCGGCTGTGGATCGGAGTCGGGCGGTTCCGCCGCCGACAGCGACTCCGTGGTGGTGGGGATGTCCGACGACGTCCTCGCCACCGACCCCGCCTCCGGTTACGACCCCGGCTCGTGGCTGCTGTTCAACAACGTCTTCCAGTCACTGCTGAGCTTCCCCAACGGCGCCACCCAGCCGGAGCCGGAAGCCGCGCGCAAGTGCCGCTTCACCGACCGGCAGACCAAGGTCTTCACCTGCACGCTGCGTGACGGCCTGAAGTTCAGCAACGGCAACGACCTGACCTCGAAGGACGTCAAGTACTCCTTCGACCGCGTCCGGGAGATCAACGACAAGACCGGCCCGGCGATCATGTTCCCGATGCTCGACGAGGTCGAGACGCCGGACGCCAAGACGGTCGTCTTCAAGCTGAAGTTCCCCGACGCGACCTTCCCGAGCAAGATCGCCTCGGGTGCCGGTTCGATCGTCGACCACCGCGAGTACCCCAAGGACAAGCTGCGCGCCGACGGCGAGGCGGTGGGCTCGGGGCCGTACAAGCTCGACTCGTTCGACAAGGACGAGGCGGTCTTCTCCGTCAACTCCGGCTACGAGGGCACCGCCAAGACCCGCAACGACGGCGTCACCCTGCGCTTCTTCCACGGCGACCGCAAGGGCCTGAAGCAGGCGATCACCGACCACGACATCGACGTCGCCTACCGAGGCCTCGCCGCCGGGGACATAGCCGACCTGGAGAAGGGCACCTCCGACAGCAAGATGGAGGTCGTCGAGGGCACCAGCGCCGAAGTGCAGCACCTGGTCTTCAACATGAAGGACCCGGTGGCCGGCAAGCTCGGCGTGCGCAAGGCCATCGCCTACCTCCTCGACCGCGAAGCGCTGGTCGACCAGGTGTACCAGGGCACGGCGACGCCGCTGTACTCGATCGTCCCGGCCGGCATCGGCGGCCACAACACCGCCTTCTTCGACACCTACGGCGCCCGCCCGCAGCGCGACAAGGCCGCCGCGGCCCTGCGCGGGGCCGGCATCGACGGCAAGGCCAAGCTGACGCTGTGGTCCACGCCGTCCCGTTACGGCCCGGCCACCGACGAGGAGCTGCGCGCGATAGCCAAGCAGCTCAACGCCAGCGGCCTGTTCGAGGCGGATGTGAAGTCCGTCGAGTTCGAGCAGTACGAGAAGGACATCGAGGCCGGGAAGTACGGCGTCTACGTCAAGGGCTGGGTGCCGGACTACCCGGACCCGGACAACTTCACGCAGCCGTTCTTCGGCAAGGGCAACGTCCTGTCGAACCACTACGAGAACAGCGACATCACCGGGAAGATCATCCCGTCGACGGCCGCGCAGTCCGACCGCAACTCGACCGACACGGACTACGCCAAGCTCCAGGACATCGTCGCCGACGAGCTGCCCGTCCTCCCGGTCTGGCAGGCCAAGCAGTACGCGGTCGTCCAGGAGAACGTCTACGGCGTGGAGTCCTGCCTGGACGCGTCGACCGTCTTCCGCTTCTGGGAGCTCAGCAAGGACTGACGCCTCGGGCCCAGGCCGAGGCCTGAGGCGAGGCGAGCACGAGTGAGGGGGGCGCCCACCGGGCGCCCCCTCACTCGTGCTCTTCGTGTGCCGCCTTGCCGCCGGGCTACTGCGCTCCCGGCCGGACGAGGCCGCTCTCGTAGGCGTACACGGCCGCCTGCACGCGGTCGCGCAGGCCGAGCTTCGTCAGGACGTGCCCCACATGGGTCTTCACCGTGGTCTCGCTGACGAACAGGTCCGCGGCGATCTCCGCGTTGGAAAGACCGCGCGCCACCAGCTTCAGGACCTCGACCTCGCGGTCGGTGAGGGTGTGCAGCGTGTCCGGGACCGGCTCGTCGCCCGAGGGGAGGTGCCCGGCGTACTTGTCGAGCAGGCGGCGCGTGATGCTCGGCGCGAGCATCGCCTCACCCGCGGCGACCACCCGGATCGCCTGCACCAGCTCGTTCGCCGGCGCGTCCTTCAGGAGGAAGCCGCTGGCACCGGCGCGCAGCGCCTCCACCACGTACTCGTCGAGGTCGAAGGTGGTCAGGACGAGGACCTTCGCCGGGCCGTCCCGGCCGGGTCCGGTGATCTGGCGGGTCGCCTCGACCCCGTCCATCCGCGGCATGCGGATGTCCATCAGGACGACATCGGGCTGCAACGCCCGGACCTGGTCCAGAGCCTGCAGACCGTCTCCGGCCTCGCCGACGACCGCGATGTCCTGCTCGGCCTCCAGGATCATCCGGAAACCCGTGCGCAGCAGCGGCTGGTCATCGACCAGTAGGACGCGGATGGCCACGTAACTCTCCTTCGCCTAGCCCGGGCCCATTCTGCCCTGCTCCGCGTCCGGCGACTCCGGCGCCCTCACCGGAAGGGGATACGGCGGCGGCGTGCCGCCGAATTCCGGACAGACCGCCTGGTGGTCGCACCAGCCGCACAGCTTCGTCGGCCGCGGCCGCCAGTTGCCCGTCTCCGTCGCGAGCACGATGGCGTCCCACAGCGCGAGCAGCTTGCGCTCGACCCGCTCCAGGTCCGCCGCCACCGGGTCGTACGTGATGACGTCGCCGCTGCCCAGATAGACGAGCTGGAGGCGGCGCGGGATCAGGCCCTTCAGGCGCCACACCACGAGGGCGTAGAACTTCATCTGGAACAGAGCGCCCTCCGCGTACTCGGGGCGGGGGGCCTTGCCGGTCTTGTAGTCGACGATGCGGACCTCGCCGGTGGGGGCGACGTCGACGCGGTCGATGATGCCGCGCAGCTTCAGGCCCGAGTCCAGCTCGGCCTCCACGAACAGCTCCCGCTCGGCGGGCTCGAGGCGGGTGGGGTCCTCCAGCGTGAACCACCGCTCGACCAGCTTCTCCGCGTCGGCCAGCCACCGCGCCATGCGCTCGGCCGCGGCGTCGCCGTCGTCCGAGGCGTCCGAGCCGTCGTCGGCCTGGGCGAACAGCTCGGCCAGCTCCGGCTTGGCCGCGCGCAGCCGGTCCCACTGGCCGGGGATCAGCTCCTTGGCACGCGGCGCGGTGCGCTCCGCCGAGGGCGCGTCGAAGAGTCTCTCCAGGACCGCGTGGACCAGGGTGCCCCGCGTCGCCGCCGGGCTCGGCTTCTCCGGCAGCTTGTCGATCACCCGGAAGCGATACAGCAGCGGACACTGCATGAAGTCGCTCGCGCGCGAGGGTGACAGGGACGCCGGGCGCGCGGCCACCCCGACGTCTTCGGTCCTGGTTTCCATGACGACAGACCCTACGACCCACCACTGACAACGGCCGCATACCATCGACGACAGACCCTCCCGCCCTGCATGATCGTGTGTGTACCGCGCCACAGCAGGAGCGGGGGACGCTTCGAACGAGGGGACATCGTGGACGAAAGCGGCGGCAGCGGCAGGCCGCAGTCCGACGAGCACGCGCCCGCCCAGGCGGAACACGCGTCCGCCCAGGCGGAGACCGCGCCCGGCCGGGCGGCGAGTGCGTCCGGCGAGGGGCGGGGTGCGTCCGGCGAGGCGCAGAGCGTGCCCGGCCGGGCGGAGGGCGCGCCCGTCCGGGTCGAGAGCGCGTCGGGCGACGCGTCCCGGCCCGCGGCCGAGCGCCCTGGCGCCGAGAGGGGCACCCGCGCGGGTGACGCGGGGGAGGGGCGGGCCCGGGTCCGGGCCGATGACGAGGGTGCTCCGGACCGTTCGGACGGCACCCCGGGCCGGCCCGACGAGGCCCCGGACCGTGCCGACGAGGCCCCGGACCGTGCCGACAGGGCTCCGGACCGTCCCGACAGGGCTCCGGACCGTCCCGACGGCGCGACCGCCCACCCCGACCACGCGCCTGCCCACCCCGCCCCCGAGCCCCCCGCGCCCGAAGCGGCGCCGAGCGCGGCGCGCCCCACGGCCGCCGACTCCGGCGCCCCCGCCAGTGGTGAGCCCCGGCCCTCGGCCCCCACGACACCCGTCACCCCCGTCTCCGTCCACAAGCCCGCCCCCGCCGACCGGCCCACCCCGCCCAGGGTCCCCGCACCGGCCCCGGAGCGGGCCCACGCGCACCACACCGGCGAGCCGCTCAAGAGCGCCGAGGACGGCAAGCGGGACAAGCTGGACAAGCTGGATAAGGGGGACAAGGGGGGCAAGGACGAGCCGAAGAACCCCGGCGGGGGCCTCCTCATGGGGCGCCCCTTCGGCGTGCCCGTCTACGTCGCGCCCAGCTGGTTCCTCGTCGCCGCGCTGATCACCTGGGTGTTCGGCGGCCAGCTCGACCGCGTCCTGCCCGAACTCGGCAACGCCCGCTATCTCGTGTCGCTGTTCTTCGCCGTCGCGTTCTACGCCTCGGTGCTCGTGCACGAGCTGGCCCACACCGTCGCCGCGCTCCGCTTCAAGCTCCCCGTGCGCCGCATCCAGCTCCAGTTCTTCGGCGGCGTCAGCGAGATCGAGAAGGAGAGCGAGACCCCCGGCCGCGAGTTCGTCCTCGCCTTCGTCGGACCCCTGCTCTCCCTCGTCCTCGCGGGCGTGTTCTACGTGGGCATGCGCGCCGTGGAACCCGGCACCGTGCCCGGCGTCCTGCTCGCCGGACTGATGATCTCCAACCTCATCGTCGCCGCGTTCAACCTCCTGCCCGGCCTCCCGCTCGACGGCGGCCGCATGCTCCGCGCCGTCGTCTGGAAGATCACCGGCAAGCCCATGAGCGGCACCATCGCCGCCGCCTGGGTCGGCCGCGCGCTCGCCATCTCCGTCCTCATCGGCCTGCCGCTCCTCAACCAGTCCGGCGCCCTCGGCGGCGAGACCCAGGACATCGGCGGCATGGACACCGTCACCGACGCCCTGCTCGCCGCGATCCTCGCCGCCATCATCTGGACCGGGGCGGGCAACAGCCTGCGCATGGCCCGGCTGCGCGAGCACCTGCCCGAGCTGCGGGCCCGCGCGCTCACCCGCCGCGCCGTCCCCGTGGAGACCGACACCCCGCTGTCGGAGGCCCTGCGCCGCGCCAACGCCGCGGGCGCCCGCGCCCTGGTCGTGGTGGACGCCGACGGCGACCCGCTGTCCGTGGTCCGGGAGGCCGCCATCGTCGGCGTACCGGAACACCGCCGCCCCTGGGTCACCGTCAGCGGCCTCGCCCAGGACATCACCGAAGGCATGCGCGTCCCCGCCGACCTCTCGGGGGAGGAGCTCCTGGACCGGCTGCGGGCCACCCCGGCGACCGAGTACCTGGTCGTGGAGACCTCCGGCGAGATCTACGGCGTCCTGTCCGCCGCCGACGTCGAGCGCGCCTTCGTCAACGCCATGGCCCGGCCCAGCTGACCGCGCCGGGGGCGGGCCGCGCGACCGCGGTGGTCGGCGGCCCCCGCCACGGCCGGTAGGCTGGTCACATGTCCGAACCGACCGGTGCCGCCCGCCGACGCGGGCCCTTCAAGGTCGGGGACCAGGTCCAGCTCACCGACCCCAAGGGACGCCACTACACGTTCACGCTCGAGGCCGGGAAGAACTTCCACACCCACAAGGGTTCCTTCCCGCACGACGAGCTGATCGGCGCTCCCGAGGGCAGTGTTGTCCGCACCACGGGGAACGTCGCCTACCTCGCGCTGCGTCCCCTGCTCCCCGACTACGTCCTGTCCATGCCCCGCGGCGCCGCCGTGGTCTACCCCAAGGACGCGGGGCAGATCCTGGCCTTCGCCGACATCTTCCCCGGCGCGCGCGTCGTGGAGGCGGGCGTGGGCTCCGGCTCGCTCAGCGCCTTCCTGCTGCGCGCCATCGGCGACCACGGCATGCTGCACTCCTACGAGCGCCGCGAGGACTTCGCCGAGATCGCCCAGCAGAACGTGGAGCGCTACTTCGGCGGCCCGCACCCCGCCTGGCAGCTCACCGTCGGCGACCTCCAGGACAACCTGTCCGACACCGAGGTCGACCGCGTCATCCTCGACATGCTGGCTCCCTGGGAGTGCCTGGAGGCCGTCTCCAAGGCCCTGGTGCCCGGCGGCATCCTGTGCGCGTACGTCGCCACGACCACGCAGCTGGCCCGCACCGTCGAGTCGATCCGGGAGATCGGCGGCTTCAACGAGCCGACGGCCTGGGAGTCGATGATCCGCAACTGGCACATCGAGGGCCTGGCCGTCCGCCCGGACCACCGCATGATCGGCCACACCGGCTTCCTCCTCACCGCCCGCCGCCTCGCGGACGGCGTCGAGCCGCCCATGCGGCGCCGCCGCCCCGCCAAGGGCGCCTACGGCGAGGACTACACCGGCCCGAACGCCGACGGCGGCAGCCCCCGCTGACCGCCCGCCCGGACGCGCACCCCACGCGCCCGGCGTACTCCGCACAACGCACCGGCGCCGCCGCCGAGTTCCCACCGGATCCAGGGAACTCGACGGCGGCGCCGCCGCGTTGTAGGCGTGCCCTCGCACGGGACCCCGGTGTTCCCCGGCGCCGTGAGGTGTGACAGCATGCTGGCCACCCACCTCCACCGGCACAGCCCTCACAGGAGACACTCCTCGTGCAGCACCCCGCCGTCCCGGAACTGGCCCACACGGTGGACCGGCCGTGGGCCACGCGACCCATCCACTGGGTGGCCACCGCCGCCGCGCTCGCCGCCGTCGTCGCGGCCTCGGGCTTCCTCAAGACCGACCAGGCCACCGCCGCCCCGACCGACCCCGAGCCCGAGTCCAGGAGCGCCCCGGCGCCCGCGTCCGCCCCCGACCCGGCCACCGTCACCTACCCCCTGAAATGCCCCGCCGAGTCCGTCGTCACCGAGAAGGCGACCGGCGACCTCGACGGCGACGGCCGCCCCGAGACCGTCGCCGCCGTGCGCTGCCAGGCCGGCTCCGGCAGCCCGCCGCACGCCCTGTACGTCATCACGCGGCCCCGCGAGGGTAAGCCGCGCGTCGTCGCCACCCTCCTCGACGCCAAGGAGCGCCGCACCGTCAGCAAGCTCGCGGTGCGCGGGGGCGCCGTGACCGCGACGCTCCTCGGCTACTCCTCGATCGACGTGCCCCGCTACCGCCCCGATCTCCGCGACGAGGTCAAGTGGCAGTGGAAGAACGGCGCGTTCACCCGCTCGACACCCGGCGAGACGCGCGGAGTGTGACGCACCCGGCGCCCCACGCGCCGCCGCAGTGGACGGCACGTGGGCCCCGGAGACACCCGGCGTACACGAGGAGGGGCCCGTGGTTACCTTCAGACGGTAACCACGGACCCCGTTTCGCTCACACAGCGAAACAATCCGGTCACTCTGCGTCGGGGCCGTAGACCTCGACCTTGTCCGAAACCCGACGTACATGAATACAGTCGCCCGGGCACTCCTTCGCGGAGTCGGTGACGTCCCGCAGCAGCGGCAGGGGCACGGGCGTTGTCGCTCCCGGCGCCTGCAGCAGCTCGTCGTCGCCGCCCTTCACATAGGCCAGGCCATCGATGTCCAGCTCGAAGACCTCCGGCGCGTACTGGGCACAGATGCCGTCGCCGGTACACAGGTCCTGATCGATCCAGACCTCGAGCAGATCATGGCTCTCGCCGACGGTCTCCGCCTCGTGCTGCACGGTCATCTCTCCTGCCGAAACTGCGTCGAGCAGGGCCGACTTTGCTGCAAGTCCGGCCAGCCCTGACGGGTGTTGAACAGTTCGACCCTACAACCGGCGGCTTTCCGATGTTGTTGGGTGGGTATTCCCCTGGCGTGAGGGAGAGCGCAAGGGTGAAGATCGGACACACCCCCACCGTCTTTGTGATCTAGGGGTTTCAATCAGCACCCACCCAGGTAGGGTCAGGAAGCGTCCAGCTCCCCTTGGAGGAGGTGAGGACCGTGGCAGCCCACGACGACGACATCAACCGCGGCATCCGGCCGGGGCGAGGGTCTGAGGACCCAGCCGGTCAGGTTGCCTATCTCGAGCAGGAAATCGCCGTCCTGCGACGCAAGCTCGCCGACTCTCCGCGGCATACGAGGATTCTCGAAGAGCGGATCGTCGAGCTGCAGACCAACCTGGCAGGCGTGTCCGCGCAGAACGAACGGCTCGCCAACACGCTCCGCGAGGCCCGCGACCAGATCGTGGCCCTCAAGGAGGAGGTCGACCGGCTCGCACAGCCGCCGGCCGGCTTCGGAGTCTTCCTCACGGCGAACGAGGACGGCACCGCCGACATCTTCACCGGCGGCCGCAAGCTCCGTGTGAACGTCAGCCCGAGCGTCGAACTCGACGATCTCAGGCGCGGCCAGGAAGTCATGCTCAACGAAGCGCTCAACGTGGTCGAGGCCATGGAGTACGAGAGCGTCGGGGACATCGTCACCCTCAAGGAGATCCTTGAGGACGGCGACCGGGCCCTGGTGGTCGGGCACACCGACGAGGAACGGGTGGTGAGGCTCGCCGAGCCGCTCCTGGACGTCACCATCCGCCCCGGGGACGCCCTCCTGCTCGAGCCCCGCTCCGGCTACGTCTACGAGGTCGTACCGAAGAGCGAAGTAGAGGAACTGGTCCTCGAAGAGGTCCCGGACATCAGCTACGAGAAGATCGGCGGCCTCGGCGGTCAGATCGAGATGATCCGTGACGCCGTCGAGCTCCCCTACCTCTACCCCGACCTCTTCAAGGAGCACGAACTGCGGCCGCCCAAGGGCGTCCTGCTCTACGGCCCGCCCGGCTGCGGCAAGACACTGATCGCCAAGGCCGTCGCCAACTCCCTTGCCAAGAAGGTCGCCGAGGTCACCGGCCAGCCCGCGGGGAAGAGCTTCTTCCTCAACATCAAGGGCCCCGAGCTCCTCAACAAGTACGTCGGCGAGACCGAGCGGCACATCCGCCTGGTCTTCCAGCGCGCACGCGAGAAGGCGAGCGAGGGCACCCCCGTCATCGTCTTCTTCGACGAGATGGAATCCCTCTTCCGCACCCGCGGCAGCGGCGTCAGCTCGGACGTGGAGAACACCATCGTCCCCCAGCTGCTCGCCGAGATCGACGGTGTGGAAGGCCTGGAGAACGTCATCGTCATCGGCGCCTCCAACCGCGAGGACATGATCGACCCGGCCATCCTGCGGCCCGGACGCCTCGATGTGAAGATCAAGATCGAGCGCCCGGACGCCGAGGCGGCCAAGGACATCTTCGCCAAGTACCTCACCGAGCGCCTGCCGCTGCACTCCGACGACCTCGCCGAGCACAGCAGCGACAAGGCCGCCACCGTGCACGGCATGATCCAGTCCGTCGTGGAGCAGATGTACGCCGAGTCCGAGGAGAACCGCTTCCTCGAAGTCACGTACGCCAACGGCGACAAGGAAGTCCTCTACTTCAAGGACTTCAACTCCGGCGCCATGATCGAGAACATCGTCGGCCGCGCCAAGAAGATGGCCATCAAGGCCTTCCTCGAGCAGAACCAGAAGGGCCTCAGGGTCTCTCACCTCCTCCAGGCTTGCATCGACGAGTTCAAGGAGAACGAGGACCTGCCCAACACCACCAACCCGGACGACTGGGCCCGCATCTCCGGCAAGAAGGGCGAGCGGATCGTGTACATCCGCACGCTCGTCACCGGCAAGCAGGGCGCCGACACCGGACGCTCCATCGACACGGTGGCCAACACCGGTCAGTACCTGTAGATGGCAGGGCGGCTGCGGGTGCCCTCCTCGGGTACCCGCAGCCGACTGTTTTCCGCCGGTCGCGGGCGCCTCGCAGCCGCGTCACCAACCCAGCGAGAGCAAAGCAGGAAATGATCTCCCCACCAGCGCAGAGGCGTTCTAGGCTCTTCCGTACCGCCGAGTCGCGCAGTGCGGGGACGGGCACCGCACACGCACCGGAGAACCAGCGGTACTTGAGCGGCGCCCCCGACCGAGGGCGCCGCCGGGCAAGGAGGGCCGCATGACCGTACGGCGAGTAATGGGCATCGAGACGGAGTACGGCATCTCCGTCCCCGGCCACCCCAACGCCAATGCCATGCTCACCTCGTCCCAGATCGTCAACGCCTACGCCGCGGCGATGCACCGGGCGCGACGCGCCCGCTGGGACTTCGAGGAGGAGAACCCGCTGCGGGACGCGCGGGGCTTCGACCTCGCCCGCGAATCCGCCGACGCCAGCCAGCTCACCGACGAGGACATCGGCCTCGCCAACGTGATCCTCACCAACGGGGCCCGCCTCTACGTCGACCACGCACACCCCGAGTACAGCGCCCCGGAGGTCACCAACCCCCGCGACGCCGTCCTCTGGGACAAGGCCGGCGAACGCATCATGGCCGAGGCCGCCGAACGGGCCGCCGCGCTCCCCGGCGCCCAGCCGATCCACCTCTACAAGAACAACACCGACAACAAGGGCGCCTCCTACGGCACGCACGAGAACTACCTGATGAAGCGGGAGACCCCGTTCTCGGACATCGTGCGCCACCTCACGCCCTTCTTCATCTCCCGCCAGGTCTTCGCCGGGGCGGGCCGCGTCGGCATCGGCCAGGACGGCCACGAGCACGGCTTCCAGCTCAGCCAGCGCGCCGACTACTTCGAGGTCGAGGTCGGCCTGGAGACCACCCTCAAACGGCCCATCATCAACACCCGGGACGAGCCGCACGCCGACGCCGAGAAGTACCGCCGCCTGCACGTGATCATCGGCGACGCGAACCTCTCGGAGATCTCCACCTACCTCAAGCTCGGCACCACCTCGCTGGTCCTCGCCATGATCGAGGACGGCTTCATCGCGGTGGACCTGGCCGTCGACCAGCCCGTGCGCACCCTCCACCAGATCTCCCACGACCCGACGCTCCAGCACCTGGTCACGCTCCGTAGCGGCCGCACGCTCACCGCGGTGCAGCTCCAGATGGAGTACTACGAGCTGGCCCGCAAATACGTGGAGGAGCGGTACGGCGCCGACGCGGACGACCAGACCAAGGACGTCCTGTCCCGCTGGGAAGACGTCCTGAACCGCCTGGAGAACAACCCGATGAGCCTCTCCGGAGAGCTCGACTGGGTCGCCAAGCGGGAACTCATGGAGGGCTACCGCCGCCGTGACGGCCTCGACTGGGACGCCGCGCGCCTGCACCTGGTGGACCTCCAGTACGCGGACGTGCGCCCGGAGAAGGGCCTCTACAACCGTCTCGCGGCCCGCGGCAAGATGAAGCGCCTCCTGGACGAGGGCGACGTGGAGCGGGCCCGCACCAAGCCGCCCGAGGACACCCGCGCCTACTTCCGGGGCCGGTGTCTCGAGCAGTACGCCGACGACGTCGCCGCGGCCTCATGGGATTCGGTCATCTTCGACCTGCCCGGACGGGACTCGCTCCAGCGCGTGCCCACCCTGGAGCCGCTTCGCGGAACGCGTAATCACGTCAAGGAGCTCCTCGACCGCTGCCGCACGGCGGAGGATCTGGTCCGGGTGCTCTCCGGGGGCTGAAAGGCGGCTGAAAGGCCGGCGGCGGGGGAATCACAGAGGTGGGCCCCGCACGTTGTACGAAGTGCGGGGCCGATGTCAGACCCGGCTTGTAGGGTCTGATCAAGAAACGTCTAACCGAGCGGGGTGAGGTAGATGGCGACCAAGGACACCGGCGGCGGACAGCAGAAGGCGACGCGTTCCACCGAGGAGGTCGAGGAGCAGACGCAGGACGCGCAGGCTTCCGAGGACCTCAAGGAGCGCCAGGAGAAGCTGAGCGACGACGTGGACTCCGTCCTGGACGAGATCGACGACGTCCTTGAGGAGAACGCAGAGGACTTCGTGCGCTCCTTCGTTCAAAAGGGTGGCCAGTAGGCCGCTTCTCCCTTGGTTTCCAAGGGCAGGCCAGGGCTGTCGAGTGCGCCGCGAAAGCGCGGCGGCCCATGTGGATCACTGCCGCGAGACGGGTAGGGTCCCTGGCGTACTGTGCTTCAACTGCAATTCGGCGATCGGCAAGTTGGGAGATGCTCCCGGCACCTTGCGCCGGGCCATCAGTTACCTGGAAGGAAACCCGTGGAAGCCAACACTCGAAAGCCCGGGCGTCTGCCGGCTGCCTTCCTGACCCCTGGTTCATCGTCCTTCATGGACTTTCTCTCCGAGCACCAGCCGGAAATGCTCCCCGGCAAGCGGCAGTTGCCGCCGACGCAAGGGGTGCTCGAGGCTCCGCACGGCACGACCATCGTGGCGACGACGTTCCCCGGCGGCGTGGTGCTCGCCGGTGACCGTCGCGCCACGATGGGCAATGTGATCGCGCAGCGCGACATCGAGAAGGTCTTCCCGGCCGACGAGTACTCGGCGGTCGGCATCGCGGGCACGGCCGGTCTCGCCGTGGAGATGGTGAAGCTGTTCCAGCTGGAGCTGGAGCACTTCGAGAAGGTCGAGGGCGCGACGCTCTCCCTGGAGGGCAAGGCCAATCGGCTCTCCACGATGATCCGGTCCAACCTGGGCATGGCGATGCAGGGCCTCGCGGTCGTCCCGCTCTTCGCGGGGTTCGACGTGGACCGTGCCAAGGGCCGCATCTTCTCGTACGACGTGACGGGCGGCCGCAGCGAGGAGCACGGATTCGCGGCGACGGGCTCGGGTTCGGTCTTCGCGCGCGGTGCCATGAAGAAGCTGTACCGCGACGACCTGACGGAGGAGCAGGCGACGACGCTCGTCGTGCAGGCGTTGTACGACGCCGCGGACGACGACTCGGCGACGGGCGGTCCGGATGTCGCCCGGCGGATCTATCCGATTGTGACGGTGATCTCCGAAGAGGGCTTCCGGCGGCTGGCGGAGGCCGAGACCTCCGAGATCGCGCGCTCGATTCTGGCTCGTCGTCTGGAGCAGCCGGACGGTCCGCGCGCCGCGCTGCTCTGAGTGCCCCCGTTGTTGTTGTGTGAATTTTTGACAGAAAGGGACGGATAGCCGGTGTCGACGCCGTTCTATGTCTCACCCCAGCAGGCCATGGCCGACCGGGCGGAATACGCCCGCAAGGGCATCGCCCGCGGTCGCAGTCTGGTCGTGCTGCAGTACGCCGATGGCATTGTGTTCGTCGGTGAGAACCCGTCCCGTGCGCTGCACAAGTTCAGCGAGATCTATGACCGGATCGGTTTCGCCGCGGCCGGTAAGTACAACGAGTACGAGAACCTCCGCATCGGCGGCGTCCGCTATGCGGATCTGCGGGGATACACCTATGACCGTGACGATGTGACGGCCCGCGGCCTGGCGAATGTGTACGCACAGACGCTGGGCACGATTTTCTCCAGCAACGCCGAGAAGCCCTATGAGGTCGAGCTGGTCGTGGCCGAGGTCGGCACGACGCCGGACGGCGACCAGATCTACCGCCTGCCGCACGACGGCTCGATCGTCGACGAGCACGGCTCGGTCGCGGTCGGCGGCAACGCCGAGCAGATCAGCACGTATCTCGACCAGCGCCACCAGGACGGGATGACGCTCGCCGAGGCGCTGAAGCTCGCGGTGCAGTCGCTGTCGCGCGACACCAACGGCAGTGAGCGGGAGATCCCCGCGGAGCGCCTGGAGGTGGCGGTCCTCGACCGTACGCGGCCGCAGCAGCGGAAGTTCAAGCGGATCGTCGGCCGACAGCTGGAGCGGCTGCTCGGCGAGGACGGCGCGGCGGACGACTCGGAGGACGGCGCGGAGCCGGACGCCGAGGCCGGCTCGGACTCCGCCGAGGAGTAGCCAGGGGGTGGTTCCGCCCCCTGCGGAGCAGTTCTGCGTGGCCCCGCGTCCCGGCGCTCAGCGTCGGGACGCGGGGCTTTGCGCTGTCGAGCCGCGGACGACGAGGTGCGCGGGCAGGGCCGCCGGTTCGGGGGTGCGGCCGTCGAGGACGGCGATGAGGGTGGCCATGCCCTGCTCGCCGAAGCGCTCCGCGGGCAGGGCGACGGTGGTGAGTTCGGGCTCGACGGCGGTGGCGAGGGTCAGATCGTCGAAGCCGGTGACGCTGAGGTCGTCCGGGACGTGCAGGCCCAGGCGGCGGGCCGCCTTGCAGACGCCCGCGGCGAGGATGTCGTCGTCGCAGACCACCGCGGTGGGGCGGGGGCCCGGTCCGCCGAGCGCGGCCTCGGCGGCGATGCGGGCGTCGTCGACGGTGAGGAGCGCCTTGGCGGTGCGGATCGTCGCGCCGGTGCCCCGGACGGCGGCGACGAGGGCGTCACGGCGGACGTGGAAGGTCCAGGAGTCGACGTCGGCGGCCAGGTGCAGGAGGTCGCGGTGGCCGAGGGCGAGCAGGTGCTCGGTGGCCTGGCGCATGCCGTCGGCGATGTCGAGGTTGACGGTGCTCGCGCCGAGGCTCCCGGCGGGGTCGCTGTCGAGCATGACGAGGGGGAGCTCGTCGCCGCGGATCGCGCCGAGGGCCTCGGAGGCCATGGAGGAGGCGAGCACGCCGTCGAGTGAGGCGCGGGCGGAGTCGAAGGGGTCGCGGGCCGGGGCGGTGAGGTCCGGGGTGGGGTAGAGGACGACGCCGAAGCCGTGCCGGGCGGCGACGCGGGCGGCGCCGGTGTGCACCCGCGCGAAGAACTCGTTGGTGAGGGCGGGGACCACGAGGAGGGCGGTGCGGGTGCGGCCGAGGCGGAGGTTGCGGGCGGCGAGGTTGGGCCGGTAGCCGAGCTCGCGGGCGGCGGCGCGGACGCGCTCGGCGGTGCGCTCGGCGACGCGGCCCTGCCACTTGTCGCCCAGCACGAGGGAGACGGTGGCCTGCGAGACCCCGGCGGCGCGGGCGACGTCACGGCTGGTGGGGCGGGGGGCCGCGGTGTCGTGCTGGGGTCCGGCCACGGACGTCTCCTGGTCGCTGCGGGGCGCCCGGCGCACGGCGGGCGCGCACGGGCAGTGGACTGGTGAACAGCGCACATGGTACGTATGACCCCGCGACGTTATACGTACAACTAGGGGCGCCTCGGCGCGCGGGCGGGCGAGGAGAGGCTCACTGATGGCTTCCGGTTACGGCGAGATCCTGCGCGCGCGGTACGCGACGCGACTCCTTGCGGGCACCCTCGTGGGCCGCCTGCCGAACGCGACGGCGGCGATCGGCATCGTGCTGTTCGTCCGCGCGGAGGGCGGCTCGTACAGCCTGGCCGGTGCCCTGGCCGCGGTCTACGGAGTGGCCACGGCCGTGGGACAGCCGCTGCTCGGGCGCCTGGTGGACCTGCACGGCCAGCCGCGCGTGATGCTGCCGGCGGCCGTCGTCTCGGGCCTCGGCATGGCGGCCTTCGCGTTCACCGGCCCCGACATGCTCGTCGCCGCGTACGCCGCGATGGTGGTCGCCGGTCTGTTCACGCCGCCGCTGGAGGGCGGCCTGCGGGCGCTGTGGCCGGACGTGCTGCGCAAGGAGGGCCAGGTGCACACGGCGTACGCGATGGACGCCGTGGCGCAGGAGGTCATGTTCACCGTCGGGCCGCTCCTGGTGACCGGGCTCGTGTCCCTGTGGTCGGCGAGCGCGGCGCTGCTCGTGGTGAACGCGATCGGCGTGCTCGGCGCGCTCTCGGTGGTGGTGTCGCGCCCTTCGCGCGCGTGGCGGTCCGCCCCGCGTGAGGCGCACTGGCTCGGCGCGCTGCGCTCCCCGGGACTGCTCGCGCTCCTCGGCGCGTTCCTGTTCGTGGGGACGGCGCTCGGGGCGATCACGGTGGCGGGGGTGTCGTACGCGGACGGGCACGGCGGTGACGCGGTGTACGGCTGGATGATGGCGGCCCTCGGCCTCGGGGCGCTGGTGGGCGGCACGGTCTACGGAGCGCGGCAGTGGAGCGGCGCGCCGGAGCGGCGCCTGGTGCTGCTCGTCGCGCTGCTCGCGGTCTGCTACCTGCCGCTGGTCCTGGTGCCGGGCGCGGTGGGGATGGTGGCGCTGACCGCGCTCGCCGGGGTGTTCCTCGCGCCGGCGCTCGCGTGCGCGTTCATCGTCGTGGACCGGCACGCGCCCCGGGGCACGGTCACGGAGGCGTTCTCGTGGCTGGTGACGACGTTCACGGTGGGCACGTCGGTCGGGACGGCGGCGGGCGGTCCCGTGGTGGAGTGGGCCGGAACGCGGTGGGGGTTCGCGGTTCCGGGGCTCGCGGGTGCGGCGGCACTGCTGGTGCTCGTGTGCACGGGGCGGGCGTTCGCATCCGCAGGTGTGGGCCCGGTGGTTGCGGGTTCATCGGAAAATGATCGAAACGGTGCTGCCGAACCCGGTTTCAGTGCGGGGCATCGGGCGTAATGTTCAGTCATGGACCGCCGCATTTTCGGGCTGGAGAACGAGTACGGCGTCACGTGCACGTTCAGGGGACAGCGCCGTCTGTCGCCTGACGAAGTGGCGCGCTACCTCTTCCGCCGTGTTGTGTCATGGGGCCGCAGCAGCAACGTCTTTCTGCGGAACGGCGCCCGCCTGTATCTCGACGTGGGTTCACACCCGGAATACGCCACACCCGAGTGTGACAACGTGACCGAGCTGGTCACGCACGACAAGGCAGGCGAGCGCATTCTGGAAGGCCTGCTCGTCGACGCCGAACGCCGCCTGCACGAGGAGGGAATCGCGGGCGACGTCTATCTCTTCAAGAACAACACCGACTCGGCGGGAAACTCCTATGGTTGTCATGAGAACTATCTCGTGGCCCGGCACGGGGAGTTCTCGCGTCTCGCGGACATCCTGATTCCGTTCCTCGTCACCCGGCAGTTGCTGTGCGGCGCGGGCAAGGTGCTGCAGACCCCGCGCGGCGCGGTGTACTGCGTGAGCCAGCGCGCGGAGCACATCTGGGAGGGTGTGTCGTCGGCGACGACACGCTCACGGCCGATCATCAATACGCGTGACGAACCGCACGCGGACGCCGAGCGCTACCGCCGACTGCATGTGATCGTCGGCGACTCGAACATGTCCGAGACGACCATGCTCCTGAAGGTCGGCGCGACCGATCTCGTCCTTCGGATGATCGAAGCGGGCACGGTGATGCGGGATCTGACGCTGGAGAACCCGATCCGGGCCATCCGGGAGGTCAGCCACGACATCACGGGCCGCCGCAAGGTCCGCCTGGCCAGCGGCCGCGAGGCCTCCGCCCTCGAGGTGCAGCGCGAGTACTACGAGAAGGCGGTCGACTTCGTCGAGCGCCGCGGCATCCGCACCGGCACGGTCGAGCAGGTACTCGAGCTCTGGGGCCGCACGCTCGACTCGATCGAGAGCGAGGACCTGGACCGCATCGCCACCGAGATCGACTGGGTCATGAAGTACAAGCTCATCGAGCGGTACCGCGCCAAGAACAACATGACGATGTCGCACCCGAGGGTCGCCCAGATAGACCTCGCCTACCACGACATCCACCGCCGCCGGGGCCTGTACTACCTCCTGGAGAAGAAGGGACAAGCCGCCCGCATCTGCAACGACTTGAAGATCTTCGAAGGCAAGTCGGTGCCGCCGCAGACCACCCGGGCACGGCTGCGCGGCGACTTCATCCGCCGCGCCCAGGAACAGCGCAGGGACTTCACGGTGGACTGGGTGCACCTCAAGCTCAACGACCAGGCGCAGCGCACCGTGTTGTGCAAGGACCCGTTCCGTTCCGTCGACGACCGGGTGGAGAAGCTCATCGCCGGAATGTGAGCCGGGCATGACCGCCGGGTGACGGGCCCACGGTCGGTGGGTGGCCGGATTGTGGCCCACGAGACGCCAGGGTGTTGTGGGAACGCAACGCGGGGCGCCGTACGTTCCTCGTACGGCGCCCTTCTCACTGCGTAGAGTTGCGCGCACGCCAACCCACAAGATCGATCGATACGAGGCCCCCACCGTGCGCCGACGCTCACTTCTCCTGGCCGTTCCGGCCGGCCTGCTGACCCTGGCCGGATGCGGCGACGACGACAAGTCCGACAAGGCCAAGCCCAAGGACAGCCCGTCCCCGTCGAATTCCACGCCGCCGAAGGCGAAGATCGTCGACGGCCCCGTGCCCGCCGTGACCAAGGGCACCAAGTTCGGCGAGAAGCCCACGGTCGCCAAGGGCTCCGGCAAGCCGTCGTCCGACCTCGCGGTGAAGACCCTCATCGCGGGCAAGGGCGCCACGGTCGCCAAGGGCGACTACCTCCAGGCCCACTACCTGGGCCAGATCTGGGACACGGCCAAGGTCTTCGACAACTCCTACGACCGCAAGGCCCCGACGATCTTCCCGATCGGCGTCGGCCAGGTCATCCCGGGCTGGGACCAGGCCCTGGTCGGCAAGAAGATCGACAGCCGCGTCGAGCTCGCCATCCCCCCGGAGCTGGGGTACGGCAAGCAGGGCAACAAGCAGGCGGGCATCAAGGGCACCGACACCCTGGTCTTCGTCGTCGACATCGTGAACACGTTCAGCACGAAGAGCTCCGCCAAGGGCAAGGAAGTCGCCCAGGACAACAAGGACCTGCCGAAGATCGGGACGAACACCGACGGCAAGGCCCCCTCCATCGACGTACCGAAGACGGACGCCCCGAAGAAGGTCGCCTCGGCCTATGTCATCGAGGGCGACGGCGACGAGGTCAAGGAGAGCGACACCCTCCTCTGCCAGTACAAGGGCGTGCTGTGGGCGGACGGCAAGCAGTTCGACTCCTCGTACAAGAGCGGTCAGCTCGCGCAGTTCTCGCTGGCGCAGGTCATCCCCGGCTGGCGTGAGGGCCTGAAGGGCAAGAAGGTCGGCAGCCGCGTCCTGGTCGTCGTGCCGCCGAAGGAGGGCTACGGCGACAAGCCGCCGCAGGGCAGCCCCATCAAGAAGGACTCCACGCTGGTCTTCTCCGTGGACATCCTCGCCAAGATGTGATCCCCCCCGGGACGGATGGCAGACTGTCCCGGTTGCCCATCACGCACATGAGCAGGAGTTTTTCGTGAGCATCGACAAGCCCGAGGTCGACTTCCCCGTCGGTGAGCCCCCCGCCGATCTGCAGATCAAGGACCTCTGGGAGGGTGACGGCGCCGTCGCCAAGGCGGGTGACCGCGTCAAGGTCCACTACGTGGGCGTGGCCTTCTCCACCGGTGAGGAGTTCGACGCCTCCTGGAACCGCGGCACCCCGCTGGAGTTCCAGCTCGGCGCCGGACAGGTCATCGCCGGCTGGGACCAGGGCGTGCAGGGCATGAAGGTCGGCGGCCGGCGCGAGCTGACCATCCCGGCGCACCTGGCGTACGGCGACCGCGGCGCCGGCGGCGGCCGCATCGCCCCGGGCGAGACACTGATCTTCGTCTGCGACCTGGTCTCGGTCTGAGCCACCCCTGAGCCACTCCCGGACGTGTCCACGTTCGATCCGGGTTCGATCCGGGTTCGATCCGGGTTCGATCCGGGTCGGATCCAGGTCCGATCCACGTCCGACCGGAAGTGTCCGCCGAGGGCCCTGCCAACCATGGCAAGGGCCCTCGGCTTTTGCCACCACACCCCGGGGCGGTACGGTCGTCGACCGGGAGAGAGAAAGGGCGTCGATGGCCATTGCCAAGGCCGAGCGGCTGATGAATCTGGCGCTGTGTCTGCTCGGGACGAGGCGTCCGCTCAGCAAGCGTGAGCTGCGGGAGTCCATCGAGGCCTACGTCGAGGCCTTCGGGCCGGGGCCCGGCGCGGCCTTCGGACCGGGCCGGAGCGCGCTCTCCGGGTCGTCCGCCGGGTCCGAGGACTCCTTCAACCGCATGTTCGAGCGCGACAAGGACGACCTCCGCGAACTCGGCCTGGTCATCGAGACGGTGGAGAACCTGGACGGCGAGGTCGGCTATCTCGCCCGCCGCGACAGCAACCGGCTCCCGCCCATCACGCTCGACGCCGAGGAGGCCGCCGCCCTCGGCCTCGCCGCGAAGGTCTGGCAGCAGGCCCGGCTCGCGGGCGCGGCGAGCGGCGCCCTGCAGAAGCTGCGCGCCGCGGGCCTGCCCGAGGACGTGGACCCGTACGAGTCGCACGGCGCCCTGGAACCGCACATCCCCGTGCACGAGGCGGCCTTCGAGCCGTTGATGCTCGCCTGCCGCGACCGGCGCCCCGTCGTGTTCGACTACCGCAAGGCCACCGCCGCGCGCCCCGAGCAGCGCCAGGTCGAGCCCTGGGCCCTGGAGTGCTGGCGCGGCCACTGGTATCTCGCGGGCTGGGACCGGGACCGGGAGGCCGAGCGCGTGTTCCGGCTCTCCCGCATCACCGGCAAGGTCCGCTCGCGCGCCGGGAAGTTCCGCGCCGAGGTGCCCGACGTGGTGACCGTGCGCGAGACCGTGGCGAGCTGGGCGGGGGAGCGGGCCGACGGCACCGCGCTGATCCGGCTGCGCAAGGGCGCCGGCTACCCGCTGCGCGCCAAGGCGGTCGCCGCCAGGGAACTCGGTGAGGGCTGGGACGAGTTGGAGATTCCGTACGGGCACGGCCTGGACGCCTGGCTGGTGGAGTTCGGGCCCGACGTGGTGGTCCTTGAGCCCGCCGAGCTGCGGGCGGACGTCGTGGACCGGCTGCGCGCCGTGGCCAAGGGCTGAGGGGAACGAAAGCGAGCAATGGCCACGAACGCCATCGACCAGACCAGGCGGATGCTGTCCCTGGTGACCTATCTGCGCGAGCGCCCCGGCGCCCGCGTCGCCGACGTGGCCCGTGCCTTCGGCATCACCCCCGACGAGCTGATCTCCGACCTGGACGTGCTGCCGCTGTGCGGGACCAGCTTCCGCGGCGGGGACCTGCTCGACATCGACACCGACGGCGACCGCATCTGGTGGCGCAACCCGGGCGCCCTCGGCGCGGACACGGCCGAGCCGCTGCGGCTCGCCGCCGACGAGGCCACGGCGCTGCTCGTGGCGGCGCGGGCGGTCGCCACGCTGCCCGGCCTTCGCGAGGGCGACCGGCTCGCGCTGCTCCGGGCCACGGCGAAGCTGGAGGAGGCCGCGGGCGAGGCGGCCGGGGCCAGCTCCCGGCTCTCGGTCACCTTCGAGTCCGAGGGCGGCGTCTTCGCCGACGTCGACCGCGCCATCTCCGAGCGGCGCAGACTCTGGATCCGCTACTACTCCCCGGCCCGCGACCAGCTCAGTGAGCGCGAGATCGACCCGATCCGCCTCGTCAGCGTCGGCCACACCTATGTGGAGGCGTGGTGCCGCCGCTCCGAGGCGCGCCGCACCTTCCGGCTCGACCGGGTCGCCGAGATCAAGATCCTGGACGAGCCGTCCGCACCGCCCGAGGTCGAGCTGCGGGACCTCTCCGCGGGCCTGGTGCAACCCGCCGCCGAGGACCCCGAGGTCGTGGTCGAGGTCGGCCCCGGCGGCCGCTGGGTCGCCGAGTACTACCCGCACGACAGCGCGGACGAGCTGCCCGACGGCGGCCTGCGCATCACCCTGCGCACCCCCGACCCGGCCTCCCTGCGCCGTCTCGCCCTGCGCCTCGGCCGCGACGGCCGCATCGTCTCGCCGCAGGACCTGACGGACAGCGCGCGGCGTGCGGCCCAGGAGGCGCTCGCGGCCTATGAGGAGGAGGCCGAGGGGCACGTGGGGGAGGGCCCGGGCGGGGCCGGTGTCGCGGGAGCGTGACCGTGCCGCGCGTGGAGAACGGAACCGAGGAGAGATGCGCAGTATGTCACTGATGCCCCTTTCGCCCCAGTCGGTGGCCGCGGTTCTCTTCAAGGCCGCGTGCCCGGACTGCCGCGCCCGCTTCGAACTGTCCGCGGGGGCCCTCCGGTTGGCCATCGGCGCCAGCCGCCGTACGACCTTCTACTCCTTCACCTGCCCCGAGTGCGGCACGGCCGTGCGCAAGCCCGCGGGGGAGCGGATCGTCGAGCTGCTCACCGGGGGCGGGGTGCGGACGCTGCGGCTGCACTCGACCGTCTAGGCTCGGCACATGTTCTGGGCGATGCTGGCGGTGGGCACGGGGTTCTGCGGCCTCGCCGTCCTGAGTGTGTTCGCGATCAAGGTCTTCATCGAGGCGCAGCGGCTCGGCCGTCAGGTGTCGGAGACCACCCGGCGGATCAACCGCGCCGCCGAGGATCTGGAGAAGGCCGCGACCGCCGTCGCCCACTCGGGCCGGGACCTCCGCTGACCGCTCGCCCGACCGCTCGCACGGGCCGGTCCTCCGCACGGGGCCGGGTGCGGCCTGTCAACTCCCCATACCCGGCAGGTACGCTGCTGAAGTGGTCCGAAATGTGAGGCGCGGGCCGCAACTGGGAGTATGCACGGGGATTGCCCTGCGTTTACTCCAGGGGGTTACGATCGCTGCCAAGCCCGGTGGTCGGACGACTGTCCGACACCCGGTCCCGAAATCTGACGCCTCGGTGAAGAAGGTAGACAGCTATGGGTAGGCTCGGCCCCACCGAGATCATCCTGATCCTCGTCATCCTGGTCCTGCTCTTCGGTGCGAAGAAGCTCCCGGACATGGCCCGGTCCCTCGGCAAGTCGGCGCGCATCCTCAAGAGCGAGGCCAAGGCCATGAAGTCGGACGGCAAGCAGGACGAGAAGGCCCCGGCCGACCCGCCCGCGCCCGCCGACCAGAGCGCCCCGCAGCAGCAGCCCCGCACCATCCAGGCGGCCCCCGGCGACGTGACCAGCTCCCGTCCGGTCGCCGAGCCGACCGACCACACGACGCAGCGCTGATCCAAGGCCGGCTGCCACCGCCGGCCTGCCGCACGAGATGAGGACGTGGGTTGCTCAAGTCTGCCCGCAAGAAGGAGAGGGACCCCGAGGGGCGGATGCCCCTCGCGGACCATCTGCGCGAGCTCCGCAACCGGCTCGCGAAGGGGATGCTGGCGATCACGATCGTCGCGATCGTCGCCGCGTTCTACAGCGAGCAACTCATGGAGTTCCTCGCCGACCCCGTGCCCCGCTGCAAGGAGGGCATGTCGACGACCGGCGGTGAGTGCGCCACCGTCGCGTACACGGATCTCCTCTCGCCCTTCACCACGACGGTGAAGGTGTCCCTCATGGCGGGCATCATCGGGGCCAGCCCGATCTGGCTCTACCAGCTGTGGGCCTTCGTCGCGCCCGGGCTGCACAAGAGCGAGCGCAAGTACACCTACGCCTTCGTGTCCGCGGCCGTGCCGCTGTTCTTCGGCGGCGCCTGGCTCGCGTACGTGATCATGCCCGTCAGCATCAGGGTGCTCCTCGGCATCACGCCCGAGGGCTCCGAGAACATCCTGCCGATGGACAAGATCCTCGACTTCAGCGTCAGGATGGTCCTGGTCTTCGGCGCCTCCTTCGAGCTGCCGCTGCTTCTCGTCATGCTCAACATGACCGGCATGGTCACCGGGCGCCGCATGCTCGGCTGGTGGCGCGGCGTCGTCATGGGCGTCTTCGTCTTCGGCGCGGTGGCGACCCCCACGACCGACCCCGTCGGCATGCTCGCGCTCGCCGGTCCCATCGTGGTCCTGTACTTCCTCGCCGTCGGCTTCTCCGTCCTGAACGACAAACGCCGCCGACGCGCCGACCCGGACGCGGAGCTCGACGACGACGAGGCGTCCGACCTCGACCTCACCCCCGAACCCATCAACGGGAACGAGCCCGTCCCCGCCGCCAAGGCGCTCCCCGAGCAGACCGACGGCAGCGGCTCCGAGGGCCGCACGTCCCGGTACAACGGCTACGACGACGTCACCTGACGGCCCCGAGGGCACGGACGACTGGTTGCCGCGCCGGACCGCCTTGTAAGGTCCGCCCGTGACCAGCGAGATCACCCTCTTCGTCAATCCCACCGCGGGCCGCGGCCGGGGCGCGCACGCCGCGCAGCCGGCCGCAGCCGCGCTGCGCGCCGCAGGATTCTCCGTACGGACCGTCATCGGCGAGGACGCCGGGGACGCGCTGCGTCGGGCCAGGACCGCCGTCGACGGGGGCACCGGCGCCCTGATAGCCGTCGGCGGCGACGGCATGGCGAGCCTCGCCCTGCAGGCCGTCGCCGGGACCCGCACGCCGCTCGGGGTGATCGCGGTCGGCACCGGCAACGACTTCGCGCGCGCCCTCGGCCTGCCCGTGCGGGACCCCGCCGCCGCGGGCGCCCTCGTCGCCGCGGCCCTGAAGGAGGAGCGGATCCGGGACGTCGACCTCGGGCGGGTCGGCGCGACCTGGTTCGGGACGGTGCTCGCCTCCGGGTTCGACTCGCGGGTCAACGACCGCGGCAACCGCATGCGCTGGCCCACCGGACGGTTCAAGTACGACCTCGCGATGCTCGCCGAACTGGCCGCGTTCAAGCCGGTTCCGTACCGCGTCACACTCGACGACGACGTCGTCCACGAGGTCGACGCGACGCTCGTGGCGATCGGCAACGGCACCTCGTACGGCGGCGGCATGCGGATCTGCGCCGACGCCGACATGAGCGACGGGCTCTTCGACGTCACGATCGTCGGGGACTGCAGCCGCACCACGCTCCTGAAGGTCTTTCCGCGGGTCTACAAGGGCACGCATCTGGACCACCCGAAGGTCACCGTGCACCGGGCCGCGACGGTGCGGATCGAGGCGGCGGGCACCACCGGGTACGCGGACGGGGAACGCCTCGGAGAGCTGCCGCTGACCGCCGCCTGTGTGCGGGGGGCGGTGCGCGTCCTGGTGCCGTGAGCCGGTCCTGGCGCCCGTGCCCCACCCGCCGCACGCCCGCGACCTGCGGATTCGCCTCAGTCCCGATAATGATCGTCCGTTGTCAGTGGTGGCCGGTAGGCTCGAAAGCACGATGACAGAGGACCTCTCACCGGCCGAGCGGTATGCGGCGGCGCGTCAGCGTGCCGCCGAGCAGGCCACCGCGCTCGCGTCCTTCCGCGAGATGTACGAATTCGGCCTCGACCCCTTCCAGATCGAGGCGTGCCAGGCGCTCGAAGCCGGCAAGGGCGTGCTCGTGGCCGCCCCCACGGGCTCCGGCAAGACGATCGTCGGCGAGTTCGCCGTGCACCTCGCCCTCCAGCAGGGCAAGAAGTGTTTCTACACCACGCCGATCAAGGCGCTCTCCAACCAGAAGTACGCGGACCTCGCCAAGCGGTACGGCGCGGACCAGGTCGGCCTGCTCACGGGCGACAACAGCGTCAACTCCGAGGCACCGGTGGTCGTCATGACCACCGAGGTCCTGCGGAACATGCTGTACGCGGGCTCCCAGTCCCTGCGCGGCCTCGGCTACGTGGTCATGGACGAGGTGCACTACCTCTCCGACCGCTTCCGCGGCGCCGTCTGGGAGGAAGTGATCATTCACCTCCCGGAGTCGGTCACGCTGGTGTCGCTCTCGGCCACGGTGTCGAACGCGGAGGAGTTCGGGGACTGGCTCGACACGGTCCGCGGTGACACCGAAGTGATCGTTTCCGAGCACCGCCCCGTGCCGCTGTTCCAGCACGTGCTCGCGGGCCGCCGGATGTACGACCTCTTCGAGGAGGGCGAGGGCCAGCGCAAGGCGGTCAACCCGGACCTGACCCGGATGGCCCGCCAGGAGGCCAGCCGGTCGTACAACCCGCGTGATCGCCGCAAGGGCAAGATGATCCGCGAGGCCGACCGCGAGCGGGAGCGCCGGTCGCGGTCGCGGATCTGGACCCCGGCCCGCCCCGAGGTCATCGAGCGCCTGGACGCGGAGGACCTGCTTCCCGCCATCACGTTCATCTTCAGCCGCGCCGGCTGCGAGGCCGCCGTGCAGCAGTGTCTGTACGCAGGACTGCGCCTGAACGACGACGAGGCGCGCCTGCGGGTGCGCGAACTGGTCGAGGAGCGCACGGAGTCCATCCCGAACGAGGACCTCCACGTCCTCGGCTACTACGAATGGCTGGAGGGCCTGGAGCGCGGCATCGCCGCCCACCACGCGGGCATGCTGCCGACCTTCAAGGAGGTCGTGGAGGAGCTGTTCGTCCGCGGCCTGGTGAAGGCCGTGTTCGCCACCGAGACCCTCGCGCTCGGCATCAACATGCCCGCGCGCAGCGTGGTCCTGGAAAAGCTCGTGAAGTGGAACGGCGAACAGCACGCCGACATCACCCCGGGCGAGTACACCCAGCTGACCGGCCGCGCGGGCCGCCGCGGCATCGACGTCGAGGGCCACGCGGTCGTCCTGTGGCAGCGCGCCATGAGCCCCGAGCACCTGGCGGGCCTCGCGGGCACCCGCACCTACCCCCTGCGCTCCAGCTTCAAGCCGTCGTACAACATGGCGGTGAACCTGGTCGAGCAGTTCGGGCGGCACCGCTCGCGCGAGCTGCTCGAGACGTCCTTCGCGCAGTTCCAGGCCGACAAGTCGGTCGTCGGGATCTCCCGGCAGGTGCAGAAGAACGAGGAGGGACTCGAGGGCTATCACGCCTCGATGACCTGCCACCTCGGGGACTTCGAGGAGTACGCGCGGCTGCGCCGCGAGCTGAAGGACCGCGAGAACGAACTGGCCAAGCAGGGCGCCAACCAGCGCCGTGCCGCCGCCGCTGCCGCCCTGGAGAAGCTCAAGCCGGGCGACGTGATCCACGTGCCGACCGGGAAGTACGCGGGCCTCGCGCTCGTGCTCGACCCGGGGCTGCCCGCGGGCCGCGCCAACGGCCACCGCGGCTTCGAGCACCAGGACGGGCCGCGCCCGCTGGTGCTCACCGCCGAGCGGCAGGTCAAGCGGCTCGCGTCGATGGACTTCCCGGTGCCCGTCGAGGCGGTGGAGCGGATGCGGATCCCGAAGTCGTTCAACGCGCGCTCCCCGCAGTCGCGCCGCGACCTCGCCTCCGCGCTGCGCACCAAGGCCGGGCACCTGGTGCCCGAGCGCCATCGCAAGGGCCGCGCGGCCGCCGCGGACGACCGCGAGATCTCCCGGCTGCGCGCCGAGCTGCGCGCGCACCCGTGCCACGGCTGCGACGAGCGCGAGGACCACGCCCGCTGGGCCGAGCGGTACCACCGCCTGCGCCGCGACACCCAGCAGCTTGAGCGGCGCATCGAGGGCCGCACGAACACCATCGCCCGCACCTTCGACCGCATCGTCGCCCTGCTCACCGAGCTGGACTACCTGCGCGGCGACGAGGTCACCGAACACGGCAAGCGCCTCGCCCGGCTGTACGGCGAACTGGACCTGCTGGCCAGCGAATGCCTGCGCGCCCGGGTCTGGGAGGGCCTCGGCCCCGCCGAACTGGCGGCGTGCGTCTCGGCGTTGGTGTACGAGGCCCGGGTCGGCGACGACGCGCTCGCGCCCAAGCTGCCCTCCGGCGGGGCCAAGGCGGCGCTCGGCGAGATGGTCCGCATCTGGGGCCGGCTCGACGCCCTCGAGGAGGAGTTCAAGATCAGCCAGGCCGAGGGCGTGGGGCAGCGCGAGCCCGACCTCGGCTTCGCCTGGGCGGCGTACATGTGGGCGAGCGGCAAGGGCCTCGACGAGGTGCTGCGCGAGGCGGAGATGCCGGCCGGCGACTTCGTGCGCTGGTGCAAGCAGGTCATCGACGTGCTCGGGCAGATCTCGGCGGCGGCGCCGCGCGAGGACAGCACGGTCGGCAAGAACGCGCGCAAGGCGGTGGAGCAGCTGCTGCGCGGTGTGGTGGCGTACAGCTCCGTCGGCTGACGTACATCGGCTGACGCACATCAGCTCAGGGGCGGCCCCTGCCGGGTGAAACCGGCGGGGGCCTTCTCCGTGCCCGCGCCCGTGCCGGGGCGCCGTGCGCTCCCGGATCGTCACTGCGTGCAGCGCTCCGGTCGCCATGCGTGCAAATGGGGCTGAGTGTATGCCCCTCGGCGGGCGCTCGCAGAGGGTTGCCGAATATGACTCCAGCGTGATGCGAGCGGACTAAGCTCGCCCGAAGCGCGGCGAGTTGAACGAGTTGCGACGGATTCGCGCGCTTGTTCCCAGATATTCGAAAGTTCGTCTTCTCGCGTGGGTCCGAACCCGGCGGAAGGCGCGCCATACATCACACGCCTTCATACCCCCACATCGATCACATGCACCACATGCGTTACCAGCGTCACCCCCGTACGCATCCCCAACTTCCTCCCCCAAGACGAGTGTTCAGAGGGCATACATGGTGAGTGTTCAATCGCCTCCCGGTGGCCGAGAAGTCCCTTACGCACGCGTGCTGTTGCTGCCCGCCATGGTCATGGCGGCGGCGACGGGAGCCGCCGTCGCCGCGGTGGCCGAACCGGCCCGGATCGCGGTCGGCTGGTGCGGTGCCATCGCCACGCTCGTGGTCGTCGCCGTCGGCGCCGAGGCCGCGCGCCGCGGCCGCGTCATCCGGGACCTGCACCGGAGCCACGCGAAGCAGACCGCCCACCTCCAGCGCCGCATCGAGACCCACGACGAGGACACCGTCCGACTCGGCCGCGACCTGCTGCCGGAGACCCTCTACCGGGTCCGGCAGGGCGAGGCGCCCTCGGAGGTCATCCGGCACGTCATCGACGGCGACGAGACCAACTGCCGGCTGCCACAGGCCCAGCGCATCCTGCTCCGCTCCATCCTGGACGTCCTCGACCACGAGGAGGCCATGCGGGAGAACTCGCAGCGCGCCTTCGTCAACATCGCGCGCCGCGTGCAGTCCATCGTCCACCAGCAGGCCGCGGAACTGCGCGACATGGAGGAGTTCCACGGGCGCAACCCCGAGGTCTTCGACGACCTGCTGCGCATCGACCACGGCACGGCCCTCATCGGCCGCCTCGCCGACTCCATCACCGTGCTCGGCGGCGCCCGCCCGGGACGCCAGTGGCCCAAGCCCGTACCGCTGTTCAGCGTGTTGCGCGGCGCCATGTCCAGGATCCTGGAGTACCAGCGCGTCGACCTGCACTCCATCGCCAAGGTCGCCATCCACGGCACCAAGGTGGAGCCGCTGATCCACGCCTGCGCCGAACTGCTCGACAACGCCACCCGCTACTCGCCGCCGCAGACCCGGGTGCACGTCACCGCGGTCGAGGTGCAGACGGGCATCGCCGTGGAGATCGAGGACGGCGGCGTCAGTCTCAGCGAGGAGGCCCGCGCGCGGGCCGAGCGGATGCTGGAGAAGGCCCAGCAGGGCATGGACCTGAACGACCTGGGCGAGACGCCACGCCTCGGCATGGCCGTCGTCGGCCGGCTCTCGCAGATGTACAACCTCCAGGTGTCGCTGCGGCAGTCCGCGTACGGCGGTGTGCGCGCCGTCCTCATCGTGCCGCGCGAGATGCTCACCACCGGGGCCGCGCCGGGCCTCGCGCACGGTATCGGCGCCTCCGCCGTGCCGCGCGTCGACGCCAACGGCACGATCATCGAAGAGGCCCGCGACATCCGCCGCAAGAAGCCGCGCAAGGTCACCACGGTGCCCCGCCCCTCCATGCCGCTCTCGGTGTCCATGGAGGACGAGATCCCCGAAGTCACCGAGTGGACGGCCAACGGCCTTCCGCAGCGCAGGAGTCGCGTCAAGATGTCGCTCAGCGAGCGCTACGCGCAGGAGGCCGAGGCCCAGCGCCGCGCCGAGGCGGCCATGGCCGCTGCCCCGCCGCCACCGCCGCCGCCCGCCCCGAAGGAGGAGAAGGAACCCGGTCTGTGGATCGAGGCCTTCATGAAGGGCGTCAACGGCGAGGACCCGACCGCGGGCGACCGCCCCGGTGACCCTGCGGCCCAGCGACAGGTCCGCAACCAGAACGACCACGGCAGCACCGACAACGCCGATGAGGGGGGCTGGAAGTGATCCAGCAGCGGGCCAACTTCGACTGGATGCTCAAGGAGCTCGCCGACGGCGTGCACGGCACCCGGCAGATCGTGGTGCTCTCCGCCGACGGACTGCGCATCGCGCGCCACGGCGGCGACCCGGACGCCGCCGACCGGCTCGCGGCCGCCTGCGCGGGGCTGCAGAGCCTCGCCGCCGCCGTGGCCACCGAGATCCCGGAGAGCGACGGCACCATGCGGATGGTGATCATCGAGGTCGACTGCGGCTACTTCTACATGATGGCCGCGGGCGCCGGGGCCTACCTCGCCGTCCTCGCCGAGGAGACCGTCGACGCCGGACTCATCGGCAACCGCATGCGGGACCTGGTCGTCCGGATCGGCGCGCACCTCACGAGCCCGCCGCGGCGAGACGGGCAGGCCGTATGACTCATCCGCTACACCCCCCGCAAGGCGATGAACCCGATGCCCGCTTCCAGGCGGACGTGCCGGTCCGACGTGAACGCCGCAGCCCCGAGAACCCCGAGCGGCTGTACATCCTCACCGGCGAGGACTCCGAACGGGCACCGCTCGACCTGGTCACGCTGATCGTCGCCAAAGGCGATCCCTCCCCGACGGCACAGCCCGAACAGTCCGCCGTGGTGCGGCTGTGCCGGACGCCGCTGTCCGTCGCGGAGCTTTCGGCCTACATGGCCCTGCCGTTCAGCGTGGTGACCGTGGTCCTGACGGACATGCTCGCGGCGGACTTAGTGCTGGCGCGCGCCCCCATCGTGCGCTCCGCACTCCCCGACCGTTCCCTTCTCGAAGCGGTGATGCATGGACTTCAAAAGCTCTGACACGCTCACCTCCGGCGCGATCACAGGACCCCGCGCGCAGGACGTCCTGCCCGCCACGGCCACGGCCGCCGTGAAGGTCGTCATCGTGGGCGGGTTCGGGGTCGGCAAGACGACGATGGTGGGCTCGGTCAGCGAGATCCGTCCGCTGACCACCGAGGAGACCATGACGCAGGCCGGCATCGGCGTCGACGACAACTACGGCTCCGAGACCAAGACCGCCACGACCGTCGCGATGGACTTCGGCCGGATCAGCATCTCCGACGAGCTGGTGCTCTATCTGTTCGGCACCCCGGGCCAGGAGCGGTTCTGGTTCCTGTGGAACGGCCTCTTCGAGGGAGCGCTCGGCGCCGTCGTCCTGATCGACACCCGCCGCCTCCAGGTCAGCTTCGACGTGATCGGACGCCTGGAGGAGAAGGGCGTGCCGTTCATCATCGCCGTCAACGACTTCCCCGACGCGCCACGGCACCCGATGGACGCCCTGCGCAGGGCGCTCGACCTGGAGCAGGGCGTGCCGATCGTGCACTGCGACGCCCGGCACCGGGCCTCCAGCAGGGACACCCTGATGACGCTCATGCGCTATCTGCACTCCCTCGCCGTGACCAAGGCCTGAGCCCACCCTCGCGATCCGCAAGCCCACTCCCGCCACCCGCACGCCCGGACCCCTCACCACCCGGACCTCTCACCACCCCGGAACCTTCACCCCGGAGCCACCACCGTGACGACTCCCTCCCGGCACTCCCCCTACTCCGCATCGAGCCCCGGCGCCGACCCCGCCGCCGCCCCGCCCCCCGGCTGCCCCGCCCACCAGTCCTCCGGCTTCGGCCGCGACGGAATGCGCCGCCTGTACGGCCCCGAGGCGGACCAGGACCTCGCGGGCGTCTACGAGAAACTGCGCGCCGAACACGGCCCGGTGGCCCCGGCGCTGATCCACAACGACGTCCGCGTCTGGGCGGTGCTCGGCCACAGCGAGAACCTGCACATGGTCCGCACGCCGTCCCAGTACACCCGTGACTCCCGCGTGTGGAGCGCGGTCCGGGACGGCACGGCGGGTCCCGACCACCCGCTCGCACCCGTGTTCAGCTGGCAGCCGATGGCGTCCTTCGTCGAGGGCGCCGAGCACCAGCGGCTGCGCGGCGCGGTCACCGGCGCCATGGCGGGCCTCGACCACCGCGGCATCCGCCGCCACATCAACCGCTACAGCAACAAACTCCTCAACGACATCTGCGAGACCGGCGAGGCCGACCTGGTCAGCCAGTTCGCCGAGCATCTGCCGATGATGGTGATGCTGCACGTCCTCGGCATGCCCGAGGACTACAGCGAGCGCATGGTGCAGGCGGCCCGCGACATGATCAAGGGTACCGAGACGGCCATCGCCAGCAACGCGTACGTGATGGAGGCCCTCACCCGGCACGTCGTGCGCCGCCGCGCCCAGCCCGAGGAGGACTTCACCAGCGCCCTCATCGCCCAGCCCGCGCAGCTCACCGACGACGAGGTCGCCGCCCATCTGCGCCTGGTGCTCATCGCGGCGTACGAGGCCACGGCGAACCTCATCGCGAACGTGCTGCGGATGGTCCTCACCGACCCGCGCTTCCGCGCCCAGCTCAGCGGCGGCCAGATGACCGTGCCCGAGGCGGTGGAGCAGTCGCTGTGGGACGAGCCGCCGTTCAGCGCGATGGTCGGCTACTTCGCCAAGCAGGACACCCAGCTCGGCGGCCAGCAGATCAAGGCGGGCGACGGACTGCTGCTCGGCATCCAGCCGGGCAACGTCGACCCCGTCGTGCGCCCCGACCTGTCCGCGAACATGCAGGGCAACCGCTCCCACCTCGCGTTCAGCGGCGGGCCGCACGAGTGCCCCGGCCAGGACATCGGGCGCGCCATCGCCGACACCGGCGTGGACGCGCTGCTCATGCGGCTGCCCGACGTCGAACTCCGCGTGGACGAGCGGGAGCTGAGCTGGCGCTCGTCGATCCTGTCGCGGCACCTGGTGGCGCTGCCGGTGCAGTTCGGCAAGCGGCCGCCGCAGGACGTCACGGCCCGGCCGATGTCGCACGTGCCGACGCCGCGCAAGCACTGGGAGGTGACGTCCCCGGCGCCGCGGCCGGAGGTGCCGGCCCAGGCGCCGCAGCCGGTCGCTCCCGCCGCCCCGGCCGCGGAACCGGCGGCCGCGCCGGTCCGGCGCAAGGGCACCTGGCGGCGCTTCCTGGAGTGGTGGCGGGGCTACTGAGCCCGCGCGCTCACCGGCTCACTCGCCCTGCGCCGACCCGGCCCACGTGTCGTACGCGGACCAGGCTCCCAGCGAACGCCCGCTCTCGAAGCGGCGCGCGGCGCCCGTCACGGGGTCGGTGAACTCCAGCACCCGGGCGAGGAGTTGCAGGGGGCGCCGGAAGTCGTCCGGCGCCCCCTGCGGGCGCACCTCGGGGTAGAGCGGATCGCCCAGGAGGGGCAGGCCGATGGCGTTCATGTGGACGCGGAGCTGGTGGGTGCGGCCGGTGTGCGGGAGCAGCCGGTAGCGCGCCAGGCGGCCGTCGTGCTCGACGAGTTCGACGCGGCTCTCGCTGTTCGGCTCGGCGCCGGGGACCTCGTAGGCCGCGAGGACGCCCCGCTCCTTGACGATGTGGCTGCGCACGGTGCGGGGCAGGTCCACCGCGGGGTCGTACGCGGCCACGGCCTCGTACTCCTTGTGCACCCTGCGGTCGCTGAACAGGGTCTGGTAGGCGCCGCGTTCCCCGGGGCGCACCGTGAACAGGAGGAGCCCGGCGGTGAGCCGGTCCAGGCGGTGGGCGGCGCCGAGCGCCGGGATGCCGAGCTGAGCGCGGAGCCGGGCGAGGGCGGTCTCGGCGATGTGGCTGCCGCGCGGCATGGTGGCCAGGAAGTGCGGCTTGTCGGCGACGACGATGTGCTCGTCGCGGTACACGACGTCGATGCTGTCCGGCACCCGGGGCTCCTCCGGCAGGTCCCGGTGGAACCACAGGTAGACGCCCGGGACGTACGGCGCGTCCGGTGCCACAGGACCGCCGTCGGCGCCGACGACCCGGCCCTCGCTCAGCATCGCGTCGACCACGCCGGGCGGCGCCGAGAGCCGGTCGACGAGATGGTCCCGTACGGTCGGCCACGCCACGTCGTCCGGCAGCCGGACCCGCACGGGGTCGACGCCGTCGCGCTGCGGCAGGGGAGCGGGCGGAGTGCGGCGTCTGCGGGTCACACCGGGCAAGCGTACGGGGCGCGGTGGCGGCGGGGCGGCCGTGTGCCCGGCCCGGAAAATCGCTGTCCTGTGCGGCGGCCGCGCTGCACGATGACGGCATGCCTTACAAGATCCCGAACGTGGTGGAGTCCGGCACCTTCGCGGGCCGGGCGCAACCGACCCTTCCCGCCGTCGGCGGACTGCTGCTGCGCCCCTGGGCACCCAAGGACGCGCCCGCCGTGTACGAGGCGTTCCAGGACCCGGTGCTGCAGCGGTGGCACGCGCGCGTGGCCGACTCCGAGGACGAGGCCCGCGAGTGGATCGAGGGCTGGCGCGCGGACTGGACCGAGGAGCGGACCGCGACCTGGGCGGTGGTGGACGCGGCCACCGACGAGGTGGCGGGCCGGGTCGCCCTGCGCGAGATCATCTTCTCCGACGGCCAGGCGGAGATGGCGTACTGGACGCTGCCGCGCGCCCGCGGCCGCGGTGTCGCGCCGCGCGCGGTGGCCGCCCTCGCCGGCTGGGCGCTGGACGTGGTCGGCCTGCACCGTCTGGAACTCACCCACGCCACCGCCAACGAGGCGTCGTGCCGCGTGGCCCTGAAGACCGGCTTCGCTCCGGAGGGCACGAAGCGGAGCGCGGTGCTGCACGAGGACGGCTGGCACGACATGCATCTGCACGCGCGGATCAAGGGGGACGGGGCGGGCACGGCGCGTTGAGTCCGCGCGTGCGGGGCCACGCACACCTGAGGGCGGCCACCCCCGACCGGCGTGGCCGCCCTCAGCCCCTACGCCGCCTTCTGCTCCTGCTCCGCCTCCACCTGCGCGTTCCACTCCGGCTTCGAGGCCTGCCAGCCGTCCTCGTTGTGGCCGAGGCGCCAGTAGCCGGAGACGGAGAGGCGCTCGCGCGGGACCTGGTGCTCGACGCGCAGGACGCGGCGCAGCTCCTTCACGAAGCCCGCCTCGCCGTGCACGAAGGCCTGCACGTCACCGGCGGGGAAGTCGAGCGCGCGGACCGCCTCGACCAGGGCCTGGCCGACGGGGCGCTCGCCCCGGTGCAGCCAGACGACCTCGGCGTGGGTGTCGATCTGCTGCTCCTCGTCGGGGCCCTCGACCTCCACGAAGGCGCGCACGTCGGCTCCCTCGGGCAGGGCCTCCAGGGCGGCGGCGATGGCGGGCAGCGCGCTCTCGTCACCGGCGATCAGGTGCCAGTCGGCGGTGGGGTCGGGGGCGTACGCGCCGCCGGGGCCGAGCATGCGGACCGTCTCGCCGGGGCGGACGTCGCGCGCCCACGGCCCGGCGAGGCCCTCGTCGCCGTGGATGACGAAGTCGAGGGCGAGCTCGCGGGTCTTGGGGTCCCACCAGCGCACCGTGTACGTACGCGTCACGGGCCACTGCTCGCGCGGCAGCTCCTCGCGGATCCGCTGGATGTCGAAGGGCTCCGGATACGTCACGCCGGCGGGCGCGAAGAGCAGCTTCACGTAGTGGTCCGTGCAGTCCCCGGCCGTGAACTCCGCCAGGCCCTCGCCGCCGACGACCACGCGCCGCATGTGTGGTGTCAGCTGCTCGGTGCGCACGACCTGCGCGATGTGGGGCTTGGGAGTCCTGCGTGCGGGTCGCTCTGCCATGGCGGTCGGCCTTCCCCTGAAACACAAATTGGTTAGGTAAGCCTAACCTAGCAGCTCGTCTTGGCGGAGCGGATAGGCCCTAGGGGCAGTGCGGAGAGCGCGTGCGGGCAGTGCGGCGAGCTCGCCGGGCGGGGTGACGGGCTCACCGGCAGGGCGACGGGCTCACCGGCAGGGCGGCGAGCTCACCGGGCCAGGACCGACAGGAGCCGGTGCACGGCCCCGCCGAGCCCCCACCGGGTCGCCAGCTCCTCCAGGGCGGCCGGATCGCGCGGCTCACGCGGCACCGCGAGGTCCACGTCCGGCAGCGGCACGTCGCTCGCGACCCGGACCACCTTCGGGGCCACGGCCACATAGGCGCGGGACTCGTCCAGGCGCTTGCGCTGCGACGGCGTGAGCTTGGACCGGGGGTCGTCGACCGCCGCCATGATCCCGGCCAGGTCGCCGTACGCGTCGAGCAGCTTGGCCGCGGTCTTCTCGCCGATGCCCGGCACCCCGGGGAGACCGTCGCTCGGGTCGCCGCGCAGCAGCGCGAGGTCCACATAGCCGGGGCCGTCCACGCCGTACTTCCCGCGCAGCCACGCCTCGTCGGTCACCTGAAGGGTGCCCACTCCCTTCAAGGGGTAGAGGACGCGGATGCCGCGGGCGTCGTCCACGAGCTGGTACAGGTCGCGGTCGCCCGTGATGATGTCGACCGGGCCCGCGGCCCGCGCCGTGTACGTCCCGATCACGTCGTCGGCCTCGTACGCCGCCACGCCCACGCGGGCGATGCCGAGGGCGTCCAGGACGTCCTCGATGACGGGGACCTGGGGGGAGAGGGTGTCGGGGATCTCCTCGGCGTCCGGGTCCGGGGTGCCCGCGGGGGCCTCCTCGGCGACGCGGTGCGCCTTGTACGAGGGGATGAGCTCCACGCGCCAGTGCGGGCGCCAGTCCGCGTCCATGCAGGCGACCAGGTCGTCGGGGTCGTGGTCCTGGACGAGGCGGGTGATGAATTCGAGCAGGCCGCGCACCGCGTTCACCGGGGTGCCGTCCGGGGCCCGCACCGACTCGGGGACCCCGAAGTAGGCCCGGAAGTACAAGGACGCCGTGTCGAGCAGCATCAGCCGCCGCGTTGCTTGAGTCACGTGCGCATCATGCCGCACGGCACCGACAAGAGCGGTCGAAGAGCAGTGGGGAATGTGACCTGGAGCACTCTTGCGTTTGGCTCGTGTAGGCGTGGGCAGGCGCGCACGCGGAGCGAACCCGGTCGAGTTTTCAACTTCTTGACGGGCAAGCGGGCAGACCCGCGTCGCTCCACGGCCCGCCGGCGGGGGAGGCGGGCCGTCTTGGTTCAACCCGAGAGGTGTATGTGTCCAGGCTGCAAGCCGAGCACCTGTACAAGGTGTTCGGCAGACGACCCGATGACGCGGTGGAGAAACTCCGCCACGGAGCCGACCGTGAAGAGCTGCGCGCGAAGGGAACCACCGCCGCGGTGATCGACGCGTCCTTCACCGTCGAACCGGGCCAGATCTTCGTCGTCATGGGTCTCTCCGGCTCCGGCAAGTCCACGTTGCTGCGCATGCTCAACGGGCTCTCGGAACCGACGGCCGGGCAGGTGCTCTTCGACGGGCAGGACCTGACCAAGCTCAGCGCGCGCGAACTGCGCGAGGTGCGTTCCAAGAAGATCAGCATGGTCTTCCAGCACTTCGCCCTGTTCCCGCACCGCAGCGTCCTGGAGAACGCCGCGTACGGCCTCGAAGTGCAGGGCGTGCCCCGCGCCGAGCGCGAGGAGCGGGCCCATGAGGCGCTCGAACTCGCCGGGCTCAAGGGCTGGGAGAAGTCCTGGCCCGACGAGCTGTCCGGCGGCATGCAGCAGCGCGTGGGCCTGGCCCGCGCGCTCGCCACGGACGCCGACCTGCTGCTCATGGACGAGTCGTTCAGCGCGCTCGACCCGCTGATCCGCCGCGACATGCAGGACCAGCTCCTGGAGCTGCAGAAGCGGCTGAAGAAGACCATCGTGTTCATCACCCACGACCTGAACGAGGCCATGCGCCTGGGCGACCAGATCGCCGTCATGCGCGACGGCCGCATCGTCCAGATCGGCACGTCCGAGGACATCCTCGTCACCCCGGCCAACGACTACGTCGCCGCGTTCACGCAGGACGTCGACCGGTCCCGGGTGCTGACCGCGGGCGCCATCATGGCCGACCCGGACAAGGACTTCGTGATGGCCGACGCCCCCGCGACGGTCACCGAGAGCACCCCGATCATCGAGCTGTTCACGCCCTGCTCCACCAGCGGTGTGGCCGTGGCCGTGACCGACGACGAGGGCAAGCTCGTCGGCGTCGTGCCGCGGGCGCGGCTGCTCGCCGTGCTTGGAGAGCCCGCCCCGTCGGAGCCGCAGGACACGGTCGTACCCGTGGAGCAGGCGCAGGACAACGGCGGCAAGAACGTGGGCAAGGTGAGCAGCGGTGCCTAGGATTCCCTTCGGCGACTGGGTCAATGACGCGGTCGAGTGGTCCAGAACCCATATGGACTGGCTGTTCGACTTCATCAAGACCCTCTTCCAGAACATGTGGGACGGCGTCTACGACGTCCTCTCCGGGCCCGAGCCGCTCCTGATGGCGGGCATCCTCGCCGTCGTCGCGTTCTGGCTGCGCGGGCTGCTCGGCGGTGTGCTCGCCTTCGGCGGCTTCGCCTTCATCGTGTCCCTGGAGTTGTGGGACAACGCGATGATGACGCTGTCCCTGGTGCTCGTCTCGACCTTCGTGGCGCTGGTCATAGCCGTGCCCGTGGGCATCTGGGCGGCCCGCTCCAAGACGGTCAGCGGCATCGTCAGGCCGGTCCTGGACCTGATGCAGACGCTGCCCGCGATGATCTACCTCATCCCGGCGCTGCTGTTCTTCCGGATGGGCGCCCCCGCGGGCATCGTCGCCACGATCGTCTTCGCGCTCGCCCCCGGCGTGCGCATGACGGAGCTCGGCATCCGCCAGGTCGACAAGGACCTGGTCGAGGCGGCCGACGCGTTCGGCACCACGCCCCGCAACACCCTCTTCCGCGTCCAGCTGCCGCTCGCCCTGCCGACGATCATGGCCGGTGTCAACCAGGTCATCATGCTCGGCCTCTCCATGGCGGCCCTGACCGGCATGGTCGGCACCCCGGGTCTCGGCGCCGACGTGAACGCGGCCATCGGCCAGCTCGACGTCGGCCTCGGCGCGGAGGCGGGCATCTCCATCGTGATCCTCGCCATCTACCTGGACCGCGTCACCAGCGGCCTGGGCGGCCAGGTCTCCCCGCTCGGCCGCCGCGCGCTCGCCAAGCTGCGGGCCGCGCAGGGCCTCAACGTCTGGAACTACCGCCCCCGGCCCGTCGTCGCGATGGCCGGTGTCGTGGCCCTCGCGCTCGTCGCGGGCGGCATGGGCATCTTCGGTGACGACGACTCCGAGCCCGTGGCCGACTCCAAGAACGTGGGCCAGGGCAAGGAAGTCAAGATCGGCTACATCCCCTGGGACGAGGGCATCGCCTCCACCTTCCTCTGGAAGGAGGCCCTGGAGCAGCGCGGCTTCAAGGTGACCACCAGCCAGCTGGAGGCAGGACCGCTGTACACCTCCCTGGCGCAGGGCGACATCGACTTCCAGACCGACTCCTGGCTGCCGACGACGCACGCCTCGTACTGGAAGAAGTACGGCAAGGACCTGGAGGACCTGGGCTCCTGGTTCGGCCCCACGTCCCTGGAGCTGACCGTCCCCGCGTACATGAAGGACGTCAACTCCCTGGAGGACCTCAAGGGCAAGGGCGGCACCTTCGGCGGCAAGATCACCGGCATCGAGACCAGCGCCGGAATGATGGGCCTGCTCAAGGACAAGGTCCTGGACGCGTACGGCCTCAAGAAGGAGTACAAGGTCGTCGACGGCTCGACGCCCGCGATGCTCTCCGAGCTGAAGGCCGCGTACGCCAAGAAGGAGCCGATCGTCACCACCCTGTGGTCGCCGCACTGGGCCTACAGCGACTTCAAGCTGAAGAAGCTCAAGGACCCGAAGGGCGCCTGGGGCAAGGGCGACGGCGTGCACACGCTGGCGCGCAAGGGCTTCTCGAAGGAGAACCCGCAGGTCGGCAAGTGGCTGAAGAACTTCAAGATGAGCGAGAAGCAGCTCACCAGCCTCGAGGCCGAGATCAACAAGGCGGGCAAGGGCAAGCAGCAGGAGGCCGTGCGCACCTGGCTGAAGAAGAACCCGGGCGTCCTCGACAAGATGGCGCCGCTGCCGAAGAACTCCGGCGGCGACGAGAACAAGCGCCCGCTGAAGGCCGCGTACTTCGCCTGGGACGAGAACATCGCCGTCACCCAGCTGTGGAAGCGCGTCCTGGAGAAGCGCGGCTACAAGATGGAGCTGACCCCGGCCGACGTCGGCCCCGCCTACACCGGTCTCGCGCAGGGCGACCTCGACCTCAACCTCGACGCCTGGCTGCCGACCGCCCAGAAGCAGTACTGGGACAAGAACAAGGCGAACCTCAAGGACCTCGGCTCCTGGTACAGCCCGACGTCCCTGGAGGTCGCCGTCCCGTCCTACGTCAAGGACGTGAAGTCCCTGGAGGACCTCAAGGGCAAGGGCGGCAAGTTCAACGGAAAGATCATCGGCATTGAGCCGGGCACCGGCGTGATGCAGGCGCTCAAGGACAAGGTCCTGCCCGGGTACGGCCTGGAGGGCGAGTACGAGATCGCCGCGGGCTCGACCCCCGCGATGCTCTCCGAGCTGAAGTCCGCGTACGCCAAGAAGGAGCCGATCGCGGTCCTGCTCTGGTCGCCGCACTGGGCCTACAGCGAGTACGACCTCACCAAGCTGAAGGACCCCAAGGGCGGATTCGGCAAGGGCAACACGATCCGCACCCTCTCCAGCAAGGACTTCCCCGAGCAGTACCCGCAGCTCACGAAGTGGCTCAAGAACTTCAAGATGAGCGAGGAGCAGCTCGCGGGCCTGGAGAACGAGATCAACAAGGCGGGCAAGAACAACGAGCCCAAGGCCGTCGACGCCTGGCTGAAGAAGAACCCGGGCTTCGAGGAGAAGATGACGGCCGTGCAGTAGTCCACACCCCCCCCCCCCCCCCCCCCCCCCCCCCCCCCCCCCCACCCCCCCCCCGCCCCCCCCCCCCCGGGGGGGGGGGCCCCCCCCGCGGGGGGGCCCCCACCCCTCGGGGCGTTCCGGGGCCCGGCGGCTTCCGGACACCGCGCCGGGGCGCCGCTCCCGGGGAATCCGGACAGGTGATCTACTGGCGCGTGCGGTCACCGTCCGCGCACGGTCCGTACGGGGCGCGCGGGGGCCCGCGGCGGCCGTAACCGGCGCCCGAAGCGCCCAACTGGGTAAAACCGTTTGGCGAACATGCGTAGGGTGCAGAAAACCCATCAGGGTGACAGCGTCGGCCCGCCGGGGTGACGACGAGGGCAGGACGGCCGGTGCGCGCGGCAGCGGGGCCGGGAGCGGAAGAAGGGAGCCGGGGCCATGGACGAGCACAAGGAGACCCTCCGGGTGGGCGCGGCCGTGCGGCGTCGTCGGCGCCGCCTCGAGCTGACGCTCGCCGTCGTCGCCGGACGCAGCGGCCTTTCGGTGCCCTTCCTCAGCCAGGTCGAGAACGAGCGGGCCCGGCCCAGCATGCGCTCCCTGGAGCGGGTCGCCGACGCCCTCGGCACGACCGCCGTGGAACTGCTCGCCGCCGCCGACCCGGCCTGCACGGTCGACGTGGTGCGCGCCGACGACGACGTGAGCCTCGCGGGCGGCACCCCGGAGACGCACGTGCGGGACCTGGTCCGCGGCCACCACCAGCTGCACGCCTTCGAGTACGTCGGCGACCACGACGAGGGGCGCGAGTTCCAGCACCGCAACGACGAGCTGATGTACGTCATCGGCGGCGCCGTCGAGGTCGAGGCCGAGGGGCGGGCCTACCGCCTCGGACCCGGCGACAGCCTGTATCTGACGGGCGGGGTGCGGCACCGCTGGCGCGCCACGGCCGCCGACGCGCGTGTCCTCGTCGTCGCGGTCGGCGACCACATCGAGGCCGTGGACGGCGAGCGGCGCTGAGCGATGCCCTCCGTGCGGGTGGTCTCCCTGGTGCCGTCGCTGACCGAGGCGGTCGCCGTGACCGCGCCCGGCGCCCTGGTCGGCGCGACCGACTGGTGCACCCACCCGGCGGACCTCGACGCCGTCCGGATCGGCGGCACCAAGAACCCCGACGTCCCGGCGATCGTGGCGCTCGCCCCCGACCTCGTGATCGCCAACGAGGAGGAGAACCGCGCCCCGGACATCGCGGCGCTGCGGGCGGCGGGCGTGGAGGTCCTCGTCACCGAGGTGCGGGGCCTTGACCAGGCGTTCCGTGAGCTGGAGCGGGTCCTCGACGCGTGCGGCGCCGGGCGGCGGCCGGGGTGGCTGGTGGACGCGGAGGCCGCGTGGCGGGACGTCGGAGGCATCGCGGACCTCGGAGGGCTAGCGGACCTCGGGGACGCCGGCGCGGCGGCCGGGGTGGCCCGGCCGGGCGGGCGTCTGCGGGCGGCGGTGCCGATCTGGCGCAGGCCCTGGATGGTCCTCGGGCGGGACACGTTCGCGGGGGACCTGCTGGCCCGCCTGGGTGTCGACAACGTGTACGCGGGGCACGCCGAGCGCTATCCCCGGGTCGGCATCGACGAACTACGGGACGCGGGGCTTGACTTGGTGGTCCTGCCGGACGAGCCGTACAAGTTCACGCGGGACGACGGGCCGGAGGCGTTCCCGGAGGCGCTGCCCGCGGCGCTCGTCAGCGGGCGCCATCTCACGTGGTACGGGCCGTCGTTGGCGGAGGCGCCCGGGGTGCTCGGGGAGGCGCTGCGGGCCGCGTACCGCGGACACGGCCCGAAGGGCTGACGCCCCGCAAGCCGCCCGCACCCCGCCCGGGGACCGCTCAGCGCGGAGCCGCGAGCAGCTGGCCGCTGGCCACCCCGCGCAGGGTCTGCACCAGCGCCACCAGCCACGCGGAGACGAGCACCACGAACAGCGCCACGGCCAGCCAGTCGTACACCGCGAGACCGGTGTGCCTGCCCAGGCCCTCGGCGCCCGTCACACACGTACCGACCGGGAAGGTGAAGGCCCACCAGGTCATCGCGAAGCCCATGCCGCGCCGCCGGGCGCGCAGCACCAGCGCGGTCGCGAGCGCGAGCCACATCAGCGCGAAGCCCATCACGGGCACCCCGAACAGCACGGCGAAGAGGGCGAAGCCCTGGTCGTAGGGGGCGGGCAGGACGCCGGGGGCGACGTCGGCGAACTTGTTGGCGGCGGTGGTCGACTGGCCGAGGGGGCCGAGGACCAGGAACAGGGTGGGGGTGAGCGCCAGGGGCAGCGGACCGCCGTTCACGAGGCGGGCGAAGATCAGGGGCAGCATCACCAGGGTGGCGAGCAGGCTCAGGCCGAACATCGCGAAACAGCCGTACAGCAGGGTCTGCTGGGCCTGCCCCGCGGGCAGGTGCGGCACGAGCAGCGGGCCGACGGCCGCCGACACCATGGGCGCGACGACGGGCAGCAGCCACACGGGCGAGGCGCTGCCGGGCTGCACGCGGTGGCGGACCACCATGAGGTACGGGATGGTCACGGCCGCGACGAGGCCGATGGCCGTACCGGCGGTGAACAGGACCGTGTCGAGGGCGACCGCGGCCGTGGTGCCGATCCAGTCGGAGCCGACGAGCACCGCGCCCGCGCCCACGGCGAGCAGCGCCATCGCCAGGCAGCCGTAGAAGGGGGCCATGGCCGGGTCGGCGAGGTGGGCGCGGGCCTGGTCGCGGTGGCGCACGTGATGGACGGCGCGCGCGCCGAGCAGCGTCACCAGCATCACGAGCGACAGGGCCCATATCGCGGTCACGGTCGAGCGCAGGCCCGGGACGTCCACGGGCAGGGCGGCACCGGCGTTGGCGATGATGGCGGTGCCCATCACGGAGGCGTACCAGTTCGGTCCGAGGTGGCGGACGGCGGCCGCGCGGGGCCCTCGGGCGGGGTGAGCCGGGGAGGGCGAGGCCGATGCGGGAAGGGGGGCGACGGTGACCATGACTCCACGGTGCGCCCGTCCGGCCGGGCCCACCAGGGATGTCTTCGCTATGAGGGCATAACCTGGACTTATGAGTACTTCGGGCGATGCTTCTTGTACGACGGGTGGGGCGCCCCTGTCCCACCGAGTGCCCGACCTGGCCGCCCTCGAACTGCTCCTGGCGGTGGCGCGCCTCGGCAGTCTCGGCAGGGCCGCGCGGGAACTCGGCATCACCCAGCCCGCGGCCAGCGGGCGGATCCGGTCCATGGAGCGGCTGCTCGGCGTCGCCCTCGTGGACCGCTCGCCCCGCGGGTCGCGGCTCACCGAGGCGGGCGCGCTCGTCACGGACTGGGCGCGGCGGATCGTGGAGGCGGCGGAGGCCTTCGACGTGGGGGCGCAGGCGCTGCGGGACCGGCGGGACTCGCGCCTTCGGGTCGCCGCGAGCATGACCATCGCCGAGTACCTGCTGCCCGGCTGGCTCATCGCGCTGCGCGCGCGGCGGCCCGACACGGCGGTGTCGCTGCTCGCCGGGAACTCCGCGGTGGTGGCGGGGCGGCTGCTCGCCGGGGAGGCCGACGTCGGGTTCGTCGAGGGGATCGGGGTGCCGGCCGGGCTCGACGGGGTCGTCGTCGCGCAGGACCGGCTCGTCGTGGTCGTCGCGCCGGGGCACGCCTGGGCGCGGCGGCGGGCGCCGATCGGGGCGGCGGAGCTCGCGGCTTCGCCGTTGATCCTGCGGGAGGAGGGGTCCGGTACGCGGGCCGTCCTGGAGGCCGCGCTCGGGGGGCTCGCGCGGCCCCTGCTCGAACTGTCCTCGACCACCGCCGTGAAGTCCGCCGCCGTCAGCGGGGCCGGGCCCGCGGTGCTCAGTGAGCTGGCCGTGGGGGAGGAGCTTTCCGCTCGGCGGCTCGTCGGGATTCCCGTGGACGGGGTGCGGTTGCGGCGGGAGCTTCGGGCCGTGTGGCCGGTGGGGCACGTGCCGGCCGGGCCGGTGCGGGAGCTCTTGAGCTTGACCCGGGGGGTCGGGTAGCCCTTGGCGCGGGGCGCCCTCCCCGCCTTACGCGGGCCTGCGTCCCCGGTCGGCCGCGTCTTCCCCTCGGGCTGCGCCCGGGTTTCCTCCCACCCGCCCATCCGTTTGCCCTTGGACGCAGGGTGGGCGCTTCGCCCGGCGCGAGCCTGCGGCCCCTGCCGTCGGCGTCGCACCCCCGCGCCGCGCCCGGGGCTACTCCCACCCGCCCACCCGTTTGCCCTTGGACGCGGGGCGGGCGTCCCGCCTGTCCCGCGCCTGCGGCCCCTGCCGTCCGCGTCGCGCCCTGGGCCTGCGCCCTGGGCCTGCGCCCTCGGCCTGCGCCTTCGGCCTGCGCCCTCGGCCTGCGCCCTCGGCCTGCGCCCTCGGCCTGCGGCCCGGGGAGGGTCGAGGGGTGGAAGGGCGCGAAGCTCGTCCGGCAGCGAGAGCGCGCTCAGGCCCCGGAACCCGCCGCTCCCACAAGACTGCTCATCACCCGCACATCCACCCCCGCCTCCGGATGCCACTGCACCCCCAGCACCCACCCCGGAGCGGGCAGTTCGATGGCCTCGACGGTGCCGTCCTCCGCGTGGGCGGAGGGGATCAGGCCGGTGCCGAGGCGGTCGACGGCCTGGTGGTGGTAGGTGGGGACGTCGGTCGCGGGGTCGGGGACGATCTCGGCGTAGCGCGTGCCGGGGACGGGCTTCACGGTGTGGGCACTGAAGACGCCGGGTGCCGCCGCGTGGCCGTCGAGGTGCTGGACGAGGGTGCCGCCCAGGGCGACGTTGAGGAGCTGCATGCCACGGCAGATGCCGAGCAGGGGCGTGCCGGAGTCCAGCGCCGCCCGGATCAGGGCGAGTTCCCAGGCGTCCCGTTCGCGCGCGGGCGGTCCCGTGCGGTCCTCGCGCGGTGCGCCGTAGTGGGACGGGTCCACGTCGGGGCCGCCCGCGATGACGACGCCGTCGAGGCGGGCGACGACGTCGGCGGCGTACCGCGGCTCGTCGGGCGGCACCATCGACGCGAGGCCGCCCGCGGCCTGGACCAGACGCGGGTATCCGGCCGGCAGGAGGGCGGCAGGGAGCTCCCAGACGCCCCAGCTCGCCTTCGTCTCCAGGTAGGTGCTGATGCCGATCAGCGGCCTGCGGGCTGCCGCGTCCGTGGTGTGCAACGTGCTCAACATGGTCTCCGTGTCGCCATATCGCTGTACTGGGTGCCGTCGTGCCGTCATGTCGTCGTCCTGAGAGCGGGCGCCGCCCCACTCACTTCCGTTCCAGCTCCGCCTCCGCCTCCGCCAGCGCCGCGAACTCCTCCTCCGGGGCCCGTGCCACCAGATGCTTGCGGCTGTAGAGGCCGAAGTAGGCGATCGCCACGACGTACACGCCGAGGGCGATGAACGCCGCCGTGACGTCCACGAGGAACGTGGCGACCAGGGCCGCGCAGGCGAGGGCGAGGGCGATGGAGGAGGTGAGGATGCCGCCGGGGGTGCGGTAGGGGCGGGGGAGGTGCGGCTCGCGGCGGCGCAGGACGATGTGGGAGAGGGACATCAGGGCGTACGAGATGGTGGCGCCGAACACCGCCACGTTCAGCATGCGGGCGCCGTCTCCGGTGGCCGCCGCCAGGCTGAAGCCGATGGCGCCGGGCACGATGAGGCCGAGGTAGGGCGCCTTGCGGCTGCTGGTCAGGGACAGGAAGCGGGGCAGGTAGCCCGCGCGGGACAGGGCGAAGAGCTGGCGCGAGCCCGCGTAGATCAGCGAGAAGAACGAGGCGACCAGGCCCGCGAGGCCCGCGTAGTTGATGACCCGGCTGAGGGCCGTGGCCTCGCCGTCCGGCTGGAGCGCGTCCACGAGCGGGTTGCCGGTGTCCTGGATCGCCGCCGAGCCGCGGGCCCCCGCGGAGGCGAAGAAGGTGAGCAGGGCGAGGGCGACCAGGATGCACAGGGACCAGCGGATGGCGCGCGGCAGGGTGCGCGCGGGGTCCTTGGTCTCCTCGGCGGCCAGCGGGACGCCCTCCACGCCGAGGAAGAACCACATGCCGAACGGGAACGCCGCCCAGATGCCGAGGAGCCCCAGCGGCAGCCAGGAGTTGGAGCCGAACGCGTCGTGGTCGACGGCGATGTCGTTCAGGTGGGAGGCGTCGAAGTCCATGAACGCGCCGACGGCGAAGACGAGGAGCGCGGCCACCGCGATGCCGGTGACGACGAAGCTGAAGCGCAGCGCCTCGCCCACGCCCCACAGGTGGATCCCGATGAAGATCACGAAGCAGGCCAGATAGACGGGCCAGCCGGACTCCAGGCCGAAGAGGTTCAGGGACTCGACGTAGTCGCCGATGAAGATCGCGATGGCGGCGGGCGCGAGGATGTACTCGATGAGGATCGCCGTGCCGGTGAGGAAGCCGCCCCAGGGGCCGAGCGCCCGGCGCGCGAAGCCGTAGCCGCCGCCCGCCGTCGGCAGCACGGACGACAGCTCGGCGAGCGAGAACACCATGCACGCGTACATGACGCCCATGAGCGCCATGGCGATGCCGAGGCCGCCGAAGCCGCCCTCCTTGAGGCCGGAGTTCCAGCCGGAGAAGTCGCCGGAGACGACGTAGGCGACGCCGAGGCCGGTGAGCAGGACCCAGCCCGCGTTGCCGCGGCGCAGGGCCCGCCGTTCCAGATAGTCGTCCGGTTCCCCGGCGGTGCGGACCTTCGACGGCTCGGTGGACTCCTGGCTCATGGGCACGGCTCCCTGCGGCGGCGTTCAACGGCACTCAATGGAATGGAGCCATACCTTTGCGGTGGTGAGGGTGAGAAAGCAAGACCCTTGCGTTACACCGTGGTTAAACGAGCGGCCCGCGGGGGAGCGGGGGCGCGCACGCCCGCGCGGTCCGGCCCGGGCCCCGGGCGGCGCCGCGCGCACGCCCGCCGCGCGCCTGAGCCTCAGGTCAGGAACCCCCGCAGCAGCGCCGCCGTGCCCGCGCAGTGCTCGCGCATCATCTCCCGCGCGCCGTCCGCGTCGCCGTCGAGCACGGCCTCCACGAGCGCGGTGTGCTGGCGCTGGGAGTGCTCCAGGTTCCGTACCAAAAGGGGGATGCAGTCCAGGAGCTCGTTGACCGTGGCGCGGACGGCGGCGTACTGCGCGGTGAGCGACGGGGAGCCGGACAGCTCGGCCAGGGTGAGGTGAAGGAGGGTGTCCTGGCGGCGGTATTCGGCGAGCGGCGCGTCATGGGTGCGGGCGAGCGCGTCCCGCAGCCGCCCCGCCTGGCCGTCGTCGAGCCCGTGCGCGGCGCACAGGCCCGCCGCGCCCACCTCCAGGACCTCCCGGAAGCGCAGCGCGTCCTCCACGTCCACGTCCGCGATGCGCCGGCGCAGCTCGTCCTCGCCCGCCGCCTCCGGGCGCGGGCGCACGAACGTGCCGCCGTAGCGCCCCCGGCGCGACTCCACGAGCCCCTGGTCCTGGAGCACCTTCAGGACCTCGCGCAGCGTGACCCGGCTGATCCCGAGCCGGTCGGCGAGCTCCCGCTCGGCCGGAAGCCGCTCCCCGCCCGGCACCAGGCCGAGGCGGACCACCTGGAGGATCTGCTCCAGGGCCTCCTCGAAGCCGTTGCCCGCCCGGACCGGACGCAGGACCTGCGTCAGCCGGTCGTCACCCCGCAGGTGCGAGTCGTCCGTCTCCGCGTGCGACATCTGCCCGTACCCCCTTCCCAAGCAATGGTTCTCGGCAATACCTTATGGCCACTCGGCTGACCCAAGGAGGCTTTTCCCGTGGCAGACCGCACACCCCCGCTCGGCATCGAGGAGCTGCGTGCTCTCGTGGCGAGCGGCGAGATCGACACTGTCGTCCTGGCCTTCCCCGATATGCAAGGGCGGCTCCAGGGCAAGCGGTTCGCCGCCCGGTTCTTCCTCGACGAGGTCCTCGAGCACGGCACGGAGGGCTGCAACTACCTTCTCGCCGTCGACACGGAGATGAACACGGTCGACGGATACGCGATGTCCTCCTGGGACCGCGGCTACGGCGACTTCGCCATGCACGCCGACCTCTCCACCCTGCGCCGCGTCCCCTGGAACGAGGGCACGGCCCTGCTGATGGCCGACCTCGCCTGGAACGACGGCGAGCCCGTCGTGGCCGCCCCGCGCCAGATACTGCGCCGCCAGCTGGACCGCCTCGCCGAGCTCGGCTACAGCGCCCACGTCGGCACGGAGCTGGAGTTCATCGTCTTCAAGGACACCTACGAACAGGCCTGGGACGCGGGCTACCAGGGCCTGACGCCCGCCAACCAGTACAACATCGACTACTCGGTCCTCGGCACCGGACGCATCGAGCCGCTGCTGCGCCGCATCCGCAACGACATGGCCGCCGCGGGGCTGACCGTGGAGTCCGCCAAGGGCGAGTGCAACCCCGGCCAGCACGAGATCGTGTTCCGCTACGACGAGGCCCTCGTCACCTGCGACCAGCACTCCATCTACAAGACGGGCGCCAAGGAGATCGCCGCGCAGGAGGGCGTCTCGCTCACCTTCATGGCGAAGTACAACGAGCGCGAGGGCAACTCCTGTCACATCCACCTCTCGCTCCAGGACGCCGACGGCAACAACGCCATGGCCGGGGACGGCCCTGGCGGGATGTCCGACGTGATGCGGCACTTCCTCGCCGGACAGCTCACGGCGCTGCGCGACTTCTCGCTCCTGTACGCGCCCAACATCAACTCCTTCAAGCGCTTCCAGCCGGGCTCCTTCGCGCCGACGGCCGCCGCCTGGGGCTACGACAACCGCACCTGCGCGCTGCGCGTCGTCGGCCACGGCCGCTCGCTGCGCTTCGAGAACCGGCTGCCCGGTGGCGACGTCAACCCCTACCTGGCCGTCGCGGGACTGGTCGCCGCGGGCCTTTACGGCATCGAGCAGAAGCTGGAACTGCCCGACGCCTGCACCGGCAACGCCTACACCGGCGACTACGAACACGTCCCGACGACGCTCCGCGAGGCCGCCGAGCTGTGGGAGAACAGCCCCGTCGCCAAGGCCGCCTTCGGCGACGAAGTCGTCGCGCACTACCGCAACATGGCCCGGGTCGAGCTGGACGCCTTCGACGCCGCGGTGACCGACTGGGAGCTCCGCCGCTCCTTCGAACGCATGTGAGGCACTTCCTTGCTTGAGTCCCTTCAGGTACTGAACCCGGCGACGGAGGACGTCGTCGCGACCGTCCCCGCCGCCACCGCGGAGGACGTCGACGCGGCCGTGGCGCGCGCCGCCGCGGCCCAGGTGAAGTGGGCCGCGGCGGCCCCCGCCGACCGTGCCAGGATCCTGCGCCGCTTCGCCGCCGTCATCGACGAACACATCGAGGAACTGGCCCAGTTGGAGGTGCGCGAGGCCGGCCATGTCATCGGCAACGCGCGCTGGGAGGCGGGCAACGCCCGTGACCTGTTCGACTACGCGGCCGGCGGCGCCGAGCGGCTGAACGGCCGCCAGATCCCGGTGTCCGGCGGCCTGAACGTCACGATCCTCGAACCCCTCGGCGTCGTCGGCGTCATCGCGCCCTGGAACTTCCCGATGCCCATCGCCGCCTGGGGCACCGCCCCGGCCCTCGCGGCGGGCAACGCGGTCGTCCTCAAGCCCGCGGAGACCACGCCCCTGACCGCCCTGCGCCTGGCCGAGCTGGCCCTGGCGGCGGGTCTGCCCGAGGGCCTGTTCCAGGTCCTGCCCGGAGAGGGCGCCGTCGCCGGGAACGCGCTCGTCGAGCACCCGGGTGTCGCCAAGATCGTGTTCACCGGCTCCACGCGCGTCGGCAAGCAGATCATGGCCAAGTGCGCCGACCGCGTGAAGCGCCTGACGCTCGAACTCGGCGGCAAGAGCCCCAACATCGTCTTCGCCGACGCCGACGTGGAGGCCGCGGCCCTCGCCGCGCCCGGCTCCTTCCTCGACAACTCCGGCCAGGACTGCTGCGCCCGCACCCGCATCCTCGTCGAGCGCTCCGCGTACGACCGCTTCGTCGAGGTGCTCGCGCCCGCGGTCGAGTCGTACGTCGTCGGGGACCCGGCCGACGAGAAGACGCAGATGGGACCGCTGATCTCCCGGGCCCAGCTGGAGCGGGTGCGGTCCTACGTGCCCGCGGGCACCGGCATCCGCGGCCACGCGCCCGAGGGGCCGGGCTTCTGGTTCCCGCCGACCGTCCTCACCGACGCCGGGCCGACCTCCGCGGTCGCCGTCGAGGAGGTCTTCGGGCCCGTCGCCGTGGTCCTGCCGTTCGACGACGAGGCCGACGCGGTCCGCCTCGCCAACGCCACCGAGTACGGCCTGTCCGGCTCGGTCTGGACGCGGGACGTGGGCCGGGCGCTGCGCGTCTCGCAGGCGGTACGGGCCGGGAACCTGTCCGTCAACTCGCACTCCAGCGTGCGCTATTGGACCCCCTTCGGCGGCTACGGCCAGTCCGGCCTCGGGCGCGAGCTCGGCCCGGACGCCCTCGCCGCCTTCACCGAGACCAAGAACGTCTTCATCAGCACGGAAGGGCCCGCTCAGTGACCCAGGCTCAGGAAAACATCTGCCGTCGTCTCGTCGGCCGCACCGCCGTCATCACCGGCGCCGGCAGCGGCATCGGCCTCGCCACCGCCCGCCGCCTCGCCGCCGAGGGCGCGAACGTGGTGTGCGGCGACATCGACGAGACCGCGGGCAAGAAGGCCGCCGAGGAGGTCGGCGGCACCTTCGTGAAGGTCGACGTGACCGACGCCGAGCAGGTCGAGGCGCTGTTCAAGACGGCGTACGACACCTATGGCTCCGTCGACGTCGCCTTCAACAACGCGGGCATCTCGCCGCCCGACGACGACTCCATCCTGGACACCGGCCTGGAGGCCTGGAAGCGCGTCCAGGAGGTCAACCTCACCTCCGTCTACCTGTGCTGCAAGGCCGCCATCCCCTACATGCGGCGCCAGGGCAAGGGCTCCATCATCAACACGGCCTCGTTCGTGGCCCGGATGGGCGCGGCGACCTCGCAGATCTCGTACACCGCGTCCAAGGGCGGCGTCCTCGCCATGTCCCGCGAGCTGGGCGTGCAGTTCGCCCGCGAGGGCATCCGCGTGAACGCGCTGTGCCCCGGCCCGGTGAACACCCCGCTGCTCCAGGAGCTGTTCGCCAAGGACCCCGAGCGCGCCGCCCGCCGCCTCGTGCACATCCCCGTGGGCCGCTTCGCCGAGGCCGAGGAGCTCGCCGCCGCGGTCGCGTTCCTCGCCAGCGACGACTCGTCGTTCGTGAACGCCACGGACTTCCTGGTCGACGGCGGCATCTCCGGGGCGTACGTCACGCCTCTGTAGTCCGCGCCACCTGTAGTCCACCCCGCCTGTAGTTCACCCAGAGGCCACCGACCTGTCAGCCGGGCGTCGCGAGGCGCCCGGCTGACCTGCGTAGACAGGCACCGTGTTCATGAAGATCAAGCGCCGCCTGGCCGCCGCGGCGGCCGCCCTCGCCGTCGCGGGGACCGGCCTCGCCACCACCGCCCAGGCCGCTCCGACCCCGCACCGCGCCCCCGCGAAGTGCCCCGCCCTGACCGTCTCCCAGGGCTGGTACGCCGACAACAAGGCCCGCCTCCAGGGCCTCCTCGACACCTACGGCCGCTGCGGCGACAGCTACGACAGGCGCCACAAGCCCCTCGCCGTCTTCGACTGGGACAACACGGTCATCAAGAACGACGTGGGCGACGCCACCATGTTCTGGATGCTGCGCCACGGCAAGATACGCACCCCCGAGCGCGGCGACTGGCGCACCACCAGCCGCTACCTCACCGCCCCCGCCGCCAAGGCCCTCGCGAAGGCCTGCCCGGCCACCGGCCGCACCCTGCCCACCCGCACGAACGCGGCCTGCGCCGACGAGATCGCCGCCGTGTACGGCGAGGGCGCCACCACCACCGGCAAGGCCGCCTTCGCCGGCTTCGACCACCGCCGCATGGAGCCGCAGTACGCCTGGCTCGCCCAGCTCCTGCGCGGCTGGAGCCCCGCCCGCGTCAAGGACTTCGCGGCCGCCGCCCGCGCCGAGAACCTCGCCGCGCCCGTCGGCGCCGAACAGCGGGTCGGCACCGGCAAGGTCACCGGCTGGGCCCGCTACTACGACCAGCAGCGCGATCTGATCCGCACCCTGAAGAAGGCCGGGTTCGACGTGTACGTCGTCTCCGCTTCGCCCGAGCCCGTCGCCGAGGTCTGGGCGAAGGGCGTCGGCCTCGACGCCCGGCACACCATCGGCATCCGCAACGTCACCCGCGAGGGCCGCCTCACCGCCCGCCTCAAGGGCTGCGGCTCCGTCAAGGACGGCGCCGACTCGATGATCACGTACATCGACGGCAAGCGCTGCGCCATCAACGAGCGGATCCTCGGCGTGCGCGGCAAGGCCGCCGAGCGGGTCCAACCGGCCGCGAAGCGCCAGGTGTTCGCCGCGGGCGACTCCGACACCGACGTGTCCTTCCTGCGCGACGCCACGGGCCTCAGGCTCGTCCTCAACCGCAACAAGGCCGAGCTGATGTGCCGCGCCTACGACAACCGCGACCGGCGCTGGCTGATCAACCCCATGTTCATCGAGCCCAAGGGCAAGCAGTCCGCGCCCTACCCGTGCGCCACCACCGGCTACACCGGACGGGACGGCACGAAGGCTCCGGTGCGCCGCACGGATGGATCGGTCATCGCGGACCAACAGGACACGGTGTACGGGGGTTCAACCGCCCCGTAGGACTGCTGTACCGTCCACGCACATGCGTAACAGAAACGTTCTGGCGTTGACGCTGGCCTCGGCCGCCGCCCTGGTGGCCGGGCCCGTCACGCTTCCCGCTGCCGCCGCCACGGCCGCGCCCGCGCCGCACCCCGGCGCCCACTGTCCCCAGCTGTCGAAGAAGCTCTCCTGGTACGGCGACAACCGCGCCCGTCTCCAGCAGGTCATCGACGAGCGGGGCACGTGCTCCGACCCGCACCTCGGTCATGGCACCAAGCGCCCGGTCGCCGCCTTCGACTGGGACAACACCATCACCAAGAACGACGTCACCGACGCGACCATCAGCTGGGCGCTGCGGCACGACAAGATCCTGCGCCCCAAGAGCTGGAAGTCCTCCAGCAAGTGGATGACGGCCGCGGGCCACCGCGCCCTGACCAAGGCCTGCGGCACCAAGGTGCCCGTCGGCAAGCCGCTGCCCACCTCCACCAACGGCGCCTGCGCCGACGAGATCCTCCAGATCCGCGAGGACGGCACCACGATGAGCGGCGCCGCCGCCTTCGAGGGCACCTGGAACCACCGCCGCACCGTCCCGCAGTACGCCTGGGTGCCCCAGCTGTTCGCCGGACGCACCGTCAAGCAGCTGGAGTCGTACGCGAAGAAGGCCCGCACGGAGGCCCTCGCCGCGCCGATCGGCACCACCCGCACCATCGGCAGCCACACCGTGCCCGGGTACGTGCGCTACTACGACCAGCAGCGCGACCTGATCCGCACCCTGAAGAAGGCCGGATTCGACGTCTACATCGTGTCCGCGGGCTCCGAGCCCGTCGCCGAGGTGTGGTCGCGGGGCGTCGGCATCGACCGGAAGCACACCGTCGCCATCCGCTCCGTCCTCGACGGCAAGGGCCGCATCACCACCTGGAACCAGGGCTGCGGCGGCGTCGGCGTCAACAAGGGCGACGTCATCCCGTACATCGACGGCAAGCGCTGCTTCATCAACCAGGAGATCTACAAGATCAAGGGCAAGAAGGCCTGGGACAAGCAGCGCTGGAGCAAGCGCATCGCGATCGGCGGCGGCGACGCCGACACCGACGTGACGTTCGTCGGCGACGCCACCGGCGCGCACCTCGTGCTCAACCGCAACAAGGGCGAGTTCATGTGCCGGGCGTACGACAACGCCGACGGGCGCTGGGTCGTGAACCCGATGTTCATCGAGCCGCTGCCGCAGAAGAGCGGCACCTACCCGTGCTCCACGTCCGCCTACAACGCGCCGGACGGCGGCAGGACGCCCGTGCTGCGCGGCGACGGCTCCGTGGTGCCCGACCAGGTCGACTCGGTGTACTGACGCGGTGCACCGAGAGGTGTACTGAGACCGGACTTCGGGTGACGGGCCGGGTTCCTCGCGGAACCCGGCCCGCTCTGGTTGGTGGTGGCTCCTGGCCACGTCCTAGAGTGCCGGGATGAGCATGACGCCTCCTCCCGGCTGGTACCCGGACCCGTCGACGCCCGGCACCGAGCGCTGGTGGGACGGCTCCGCGTGGACCGAGCACCGGCGGGCGCCCGCCGCTCCCACGGTGCCTGTCGGGTACCAACCGGCAGAGCCGCAGCCGGGCCTCGCCACCACGGTGATGCAGCCGGTGCCCGCGGGCGGCGGGAGCGGCGGCAACCGCGCCAAGACCGTCGCCATCTGCGCGGCCGGCGCCGTCCTCGTCGCCTCCATCGTCACCGGCGTCGTCGTGCTCCAGGGCGACGACGGCGACCCACAGGGCAGCACCGCGCCCACGACGTCGGCGGTGGAAGCCCCGAGCCCGACGACGTCCTCCCCGGCGCCGGGGACGTCCGCGCCCGACGAGGACCCCGACACCATCGTCGACCAGCTCAACGGCATCACGCTGCCGGTGCCGTCCGGCTGGGAGAAGGCCGAGAACACCGTCGGCGACGAACTCACCCTGCAGACCCCCGACACCTACGACTGCCCCGGCGACCCCGGCCTCTGCCGCCAGGGGAAGATCACGTCGAGCACGGCCACGGGCACCGACGAGCGCTCGCCGGAGAAGCTCGCCAAGAAGGACATCAAGGACGCGGTCGACGCCGCGTACGACGAGGACTCCATCGGCCGCGAACCCTTCGGCGGCATGACCCGGCACCAGCAGGTCAAGGCGGGCACGGTCGCGGTCGGCGGCCGCAGCGGCTACTTCGTGCGCTGGCGCGTCCACACCGAGAAGGGCCCCGGCGGGTACGTCCAGTCCCTCGCGTTCCCGTCCAGCACCGGTTCCGAGGCGATGGTCATCGTCCGCTTCACCATCGACGCGGCCAAGGGCGCGCCGCCGCTGTCCGACATCGACAAGGTCATCGAGGGCATCAGGCCGGTGGGGGACAGCGAGACGGGCGGGGGAGTGGGCAACAGCGTCGAGCCGACGCCGTGAGGCGGGGTCGGCGGGGCTGACGGCAGGGGTGCCGGGTCGCCGGAGGGCTGGTCGCCGAAGGGCTAGAGGAAGGTGTGGCCCTCGCCGCGGTACGTCGGGACGCTGCCCGTCACCCGGTCGCCCTCCACCAGGTACAGCTTCTCGAACCGCTCGCACAGCTCACCGGCCTTGGCGTGCCGGAACCACACCTTGTCGCCGATGCGCAGGTCGTCCGCGGGCGGCCCGATGAGCGGGGTCTGCACCTCGCCCGCGCCCTCCTGCGGGTCGTAGCGCAGCCCGTCCGGCAGATACGGCACCGGGGAGCGGTCGGCCCCCGCGACGCCCGACGCCGGATAGCCGCCGCCGAGCACGGTGACCACGCCGGGCCCCGGCCTGCGCACGACCGGCTGGGCGAACAGGGCGGCCGGACGCCCGCTGAACGACGTGTAGTTGTCGAAGAGCCGCGGCACATAGAGGCCCGACCCCGCGGCGATCTCGGTCACCGCGGCCTCGGCGGCGGTGTGCTGGACGCTGCCCGTGCCACCGCCGTTCACGAACTCCAGGCCCGGCGCCGCGGCCCGGACCGCGCGGATGGTCGCGGCACGGCGGTCCGCCAGCTCCTTGCGGGCGGCGGCCTGCATCAGCCGCACGGCCCGCGACTTGGCCGGATGCCCCTCGACGGCGTCCCCGACCCCGGCCACATGACCCTCGTACGCCATCACGCCCACGAGCCGGAACCCGGGCCGCCGCGCGATCGCCCGGGCCAGGGCCGCTACCTGCGCGGGCTCGTGCAGCGGCGAGCGCCGCGCGCCGATCCGCACCCGGCCGCCGAGCAGCTTCAGGGCGGTGTCCAACTCCAGGCAGACCCGGACCTCTTCGCGGCCGCCGTCGCGGGCGTCGTCGATGAGCCGCAGCTGCGCCGGGTCGTCGACCATGACGGTGACGGCGGCGGCGAGCTTGGGGTCGGTGGCCAGCTCGGCGAAGCCGGCGCGGTCGGCTGACGGATAGGCCAGTAGGACGTCGCCGAAGCCGGAGCGGGCGAGCCACAGGGACTCCGCCAGGGTGTACGACATGATGCCCGCGAACCCGTCCCGGGCGAGCACCCGCTCCAGGAGCGCCCGGCACCGCACGGACTTGCTCGCCACCCGGATCGGCTTGCCCCCGGCCCGCCGCACCAAGTCGTCGGCGTTGGCGTCGAACGCCTCCAGGTCGACGACGGCGAGCGGCGCGTCGAGGTGCGCGGTGGCCCGGTCGTAACGGGCCCGGTCTGCGGCTCGGCCTCTCATGAACGCAGCCTGCCAGACGTGGCTACCGCAGGGTAGGGGATGATCCGGGCAGATCACCCGGGGCCGCGGCCTTGTGCCCGTGGGCGTCGGGTCAGCCCGTAGAGTGACGCGCACGCAGGGAGCGCGCGACGCGACGGAACGGGGGGTGCATGAGCACGGAGGCGCGACGGCCCCCCGTCCCCCCACGTCCCGGCACCCCACCACGGGTGCCGCCGCCCGCACGCGACGCGACCGACCCTCCGCCCGAGCCTGCCGAGCCGGTTTCCACGACTGCTCCATTCGGCCCTACGGGGAGGGCTTCTGGTTCGGCCGGGACGGCCACTGAGCCTGCGGAGGCGGCGTCCACGACGTTCGGCTCCGACTCGGGTGCGTTCGGCAGCACGCTCGCTCCGGGCGTTCCGCCTGCGCCGCCCGTTCCACCCGCCCCGGCGGACCCACCGCCTCCGGTCGCGACCGCGCGCTTTCCTGACGTCCGCCCGCCGATGGCTCGTGGTGAGGCGACGCTGGGGGCGGGCGCGGGCTCGGCCGGTGGCGCGGCCCGTGGCCCGTCCCATGGTGATACGTCTCTGCGGGGTACGGGGGGCGGCGCGGGCGCGTCCGGTGCCTCGGGCACGGTTGGTGCCGGTGCCGGTCGTGGTGGTGATGGTGCTGGTGGCACGGGTGGCACGGGTGGCACGGGTGGCACGGGTGGCACGGGTGGCGCTGGTGGTGCGGCCGAGGCGGACGACGGGGGCGACCTCGACGAGGAGCTGCCGGTGCCCGACCAGGACTCGCTCGTCGCGGACTTGATGGCGCCGTTCGACCGGGTGCGGCTTCCGAAGCCCGCACGGGAGGACGCAGTCGCCGAGCGGGTGCCGGACACGCCTCCGCCGCCGCCCGCCTCGGCGCGCCTGCCGGACGCGCCTCCGTCCGTGCCGCCGCCCGCAGAGGGCCCGGCCCAGGGCACCGCGGGTACGAGCGGCACCCCGCCGGTGCCGCCCGCGCCGAGCATCCCCAACCCGCTCCCCGCCGTGCCGACTTCACGTCCACGCCCTGCGGCGGCCCGGGCCACCGCCGCGCCCGCGATGCCGACGACGGCACCGGGGGTGCCCGCACGTCCGTCGAGCCCTCCTGCCTCCGTGCCGGGCGCCGGGGAACGGGGTGCCGCCGCGTCGCCGGGCGCGCAGGACCGACCTGACGCTGCGGCTCCGGCGCTGGGTGCGAGGGGCCCGCGTACCGGCGCCGCGGCTGCCCCGAACGCGGGCGATGCGCGCGCTGAGGCCGCGGCTGGGGCCGGGCCGGGCGGGCAGGATCGAGGTGCCGCTGCCGTCGTGGACCTGGGTGCGGGGGACTTGGGCACGGCCACCGCTCCTGCCCCGGGCGCGGGGGACTCGGGCATGGCCACCGCTCCTGCCCCGGGCGCAGGGAATCCACCTGCCGAAGCCGCCGCCGGTACCGCACCGAACGCGCAGGGCCGACGTACCGCTGCCCACGCGGCGCCGGGCACGAAGGACCTGCGCACCACTGCTCCCGCCCCGGACGTGAGGGACCCCCGCACCACCGCCCCTGCTTCGGACACGACGGCCCGGCGCCCCGCAACCCCTGCCCCGAACGCGACCACCCCGCACACCGAAACCCCCGCCCCGGCTTCCGCGCCCGGCGCGCAGGACCGTCGTACCGAGACCCCCACCCCGGCCGGTGACCCCCGCACCGCCACCACCCGCCAACTCGCCACGCCCGCCCCGCCGTTGGACCCGCCCTCCACCTCGGCGGGCCGTACCCGACGCGAGACGGGCGGCAGCAGCCCCGTGCCCTCCGCGCGTACGGGCGCGACCCCCGCCGCCCCGCAAGCCCCCGCTACACCGCCGTCCCGCCCCGGGGGCGCCCCGCCGTCGTTCCCCGCGCCGCGCGGTGGTGGCCCGCAGGGGGCGAACGGCGGGGAGGCGGAAGGCCGGAGCGGTGGGGCCGCCGGTGTCACCGCCGCCGGAACGGGAGCCGTGCGGGCCTTTGCCGCGCGGCGGACCGCTGCCGCTCGTCGGGCCGTCGGGGCCGTGGATCTGACGCCGGGGCCCGACACGGGCCGGCCCTTCGTGTTTCTCGCGCGGCCCGCGCTGTACGACGACACCACCACCCGGCTGCGCCCCGTCGGCGCCTGGGTGCGGCCCCGGGCGGCGGCCGCCGCGGCCTGTGTCGTGCTCGGGCTCGGGCTCATCGGTGGTGCGGCGACGGGGAGTTGGCTGACGGGGGAGTCGGACGCGGCGGGCGGCTCGCGGAACGCGTACGTCGAGGCGGGGGAGCTGTGGCACAGCGTGCCCGTCGACGAACTGTTCCCGCCCTCGATCAGGGGCGAGGGCGCGGGCCCCGGCGGCGCCGACCGCACCTGGAACCGCGTCGCCGTCGCCCCCGACAGCACCTGCAAGGACGCCTTCGACCCGCTGCTTCGCAAGGCCCTCGCCCCGGCGGGCTGCCTGCGCCTGCTGCGCGCCACGTACGCGGACGCGACCCGCAGCCACGTCACCACCGTCGGCCTGCTGTTCACGAAGGCGGACGCCGAGGCGATGCGGGCCCTGCGCACCCGGTTCACCGAGGAAGGCCTCGACTCCCGGCCGGACCTGATGCCCCGTCCGTACGCGGCCAAGGGCACCCTGGCCGCCGGCTTCGGCGACCTCCAGCGCGCCACCTGGACCCTGTCCGTCCTGCCCGACGCCCCCGTCGTCGCCTACGCCGTCTCCGGCTTCGCCGACGGCCGCGCCGTCACCGACCCGGAGCCCGCCGCCGAGGCCATGAAGGCGGACGCCACCTCCGCCCCCGGCCAGGCGGGGCTCGGCAACGACGCGAAGGGCATCGCCGACCGCGTCGAGCGCGGCCTGCGCAAGACCGTCACCGCGGCCACGGAGAAGTCCTCATGACCCTGCGCGGACTGCGCAAAGCGGCCGTCACCGCCCTCGCCACCACCTGCGTGCTGCTGCCCGCCACCAGCCCCGCGTACGCAGACGACGGCATCCGCGCCCAGCAGTGGGCCCTCGACGTGATGCGCACCGACCAGGCCTGGCGCACCACCAAGGGCGAGGGCGTCACCGTCGCCGTGCTCGACACCGGCGTGGACGCCTCCCACCCCGACCTCGTCGGCAACGTCCTGACCGGCAAGGACATGGTCGGCTTCGGGGCCCGCCGCGGCGACAGGTCCTGGGCCCGGCACGGCACCGCCATGGCCGGGATCGTCGCCGGTCACGGGCACGGCGCGGGCCGCAGCGACGGCGTGCTCGGCATCGCCCCCGAAGCCCGGATCCTGCCGGTCCGCGTGATCCTCGAAGACGGCGACCCCGCCCGCAGGAAGGCCCGCTCCACCCGCGGCAACGCCCTCGCCGAAGGCATCCGCTGGGCCGCCGACCACGGCGCCGACGTCATCAACCTCTCCCTCGGCGACGACTCCAAGTCCGCCCACCCGGAGCCGACGGAGGACGCCGCCGTGCAGTACGCCCTGCGCAAGGGCGCCGTCGTCGTCGCCTCGGCGGGCAACGGCGGCGAACGCGGCGACCACATCTCGTACCCCGCGGCGTACCCCGGCGTCATCGCCGCCACCGCCGTCGACAGCAACGGCGTACGCGCCCCCTTCTCCACCCGCCGCTGGTACGCCACCGTCGCCGCGCCCGGCGACGACGTCGTGATCGCCGACCCCAACCGCAGGTACTACGAGGGCTGGGGCACCAGCGCCGCGGCCGCGTTCGTCTCCGGCGCCGTCGCCCTCATCCGCGCCGCCCACCCCGGCCTCGGCCCCGCCGAGATCAAGAAGCTCCTGCGGGACACCGCACGCGACACCCCGGCCGGCGGCCGCGACGACTCCCGCGGCTTCGGCCTCGTCGACCCGGTCGCGGCACTCGCCCGCGCCGACAAGATCAAGCCCCAGTCCCTGCGGACGACGGCCCGCACCGAGAAGTACTTCGGCCCCGGCCCGGACGACGCCCCCGAGGACGACGGCCCCGCCGGCTGGGTCGGCCCCGTGGCCGGCGGCCTGGGAGTGGCCCTGCTGGCGGCGGGCGTGTGGCTGTGGCGGGGGCGGGCGGCTTCGGCCCGGCGGTAGGGCGGGTGCTGTCGGGCGCGGGTGGCCTCGTGTGCCGGTGCGGGAGACCGGTGGCGCGGGAGGGCGGCCCGCGAGCGCCGTCCCACGGCGGGCTAGGGTCGGACCGTGGCGAACAAGAACATTCCCGACTCTCCCTTCTCCGACGACGACGGGTCGGCCGACCCCGCCCTGCGGGCCGCGCTCGCTGCCTGGGCGGAGGACAGGACCGCGCACGGGCCGGTGCTCGAAGCGCTGGCGGGGACCCGGCTCCTCGTACCCGTCGTCGCCGTGCTCGGTGAGGTCGAGGAGGACGAGAAGGGACTGCGGCGCGAGAAGACCAGTGACATGGCCGTGCCCACCCTCAAGGCGGGGCACCGCACCGCCCTGCCCGCCTTCACCTCCACCGAGGCGCTCGCCCTGTGGGACCCCGAGGCCCGCCCCGTCGCCGTACCGCTGCACCAGGCGCTGCAGGCAGCCGCGCACGAGAAGGCCGACACGATCGTGCTCGACCTCGCGGGCCCCGTCCCGTACGAGCTGAACCGGCCCGCCCTGATCGCCCTCGCCGAGGGCCGCCGCAGCGCCGACCCGCTCACGGACCCGGCCGTCGTCGACGCCGTGCGCGCCGTCGTCGCCGCCGAGCCCGCCGTGCTCCGCGCCCACCTCGGCCCCGGCACGGCCGACGGCACCCTCGCCCTGGTCCTCGACCCCACCGCCCCGCAGGCCGCCGCCCAGCGCGTCGCCGAAGCGCTCGCGGCCGACGAAACACTGAGGGCCCGCCTGGTGCGCGGCCTCGACCTGGCACTCCTGCCGGCCGAGGCGACGCCACCGGGCGAGCCCCTCTACGTACGCTGACGCGTGTGTGCGTGTGCTCCCGTGGGCCGTCAGCCGAAGACGGGGCCCGTGTACTTCTCGCCGGGACCCTGACCGGGCTCGTCCGGCACCAGGGACGCCTCGCGGAAGGCCAGCTGCAGCGACTTCAGACCGTCCCGCAGCGGCGCCGCGTGGAAGGAGCTGATCTCCGTCGCGCTCGCGTCCATCAGACCGGCGAGCGCCTGGATCAGCTTGCGGGCCTCGTCCAGGTCCTTGTGGGCCTCGCCCTCCTCGGCCAGGCCCAGGTTCACCGCGGCCGCGCTCATCAGGTGCACCGCGACCGTCGTGATCACCTCGACCGCGGGAACGTCCGCGATGTCGCGGGTCATGGCGTCGAAGCCGGGGCTCCGGGGTGCGTCGTGGGGGGCGGGGGTCGCCGCGGGACTCGTGTCACTCATGCCCCTCACCCTAGAGCCGCGTCCCGGCGGTTAGCCCCACCCCCCGGGACCTGCTAACCTTGTGTAACGACCGGCTGGACACCCGCGTGCCAACGCAAGCGTCCGGCCCACAAGTGGAGGCTCCGATCTCCCACCTGGCCGCTCCATGGAGCGGCGGGTCACCGGTCAGGCGGACACCGCGCAGCGCGTGATGCACCGCCCGATGCGCCCCGTGATCACCACGGAGGTGCTCCGGTATTCGTTGGAGCCCCTTCTGTGATCAGTCGGGGCATTTTTTGTGTTCCGGCGCGGTTGGTCGAGAAAACAGACGTAACGCGGCTGTCCGCCAGACGGTCGCGTGGTGCTACCGAGGAGGATCCATCAGCGCCGAGCCCCGCATCAACGACCGGATTCGCGTTCCCGAGGTGCGACTTGTCGGTCCCAGCGGCGAGCAGGTCGGGATTGTCCCGCTTGCCAAGGCCCTGGAGCTTGCGCAGGAGTACGACCTGGACTTGGTCGAGGTCGCGGCGAACGCCCGTCCGCCCGTGTGCAAGCTCATGGACTACGGGAAGTTCAAGTACGAGTCGGCCATGAAGGCCCGTGAGGCGCGCAAGAACCAGGCGCACACGGTCATCAAGGAGATGAAGCTCCGGCCGAAGATCGACCCGCACGACTACGACACCAAGAAGGGTCACGTCGTCCGGTTCCTCAAGCAGGGCGACAAGGTCAAGATCACGATCATGTTCCGTGGTCGCGAGCAGTCCCGTCCGGAGCTCGGCTTCCGGCTGCTGCAGCGGCTCGCGGAGGACGTCCAGGAGCTCGGGTTCATCGAGTCGAACCCGAAGCAGGACGGCCGAAACATGATCATGGTCCTCGGTCCGCACAAGAAGAAGACCGAGGCGATGGCCGAGGCCCGTGAGGCCCAGGCGGCTCGCAAGGCGGAAGCGAAGGCCAATCCGGGCAAGTCGCAGAACGCCGCCGAGGAGGAGCTTTCCGAAGCCCCCGTCGAGGCCCCGGCCGAGGCTCCCGCCGAGGCCTGATCCCCGGACGCGAGTCCAGGGATCGCCAATCGAACACATGACGCTCCGGGATGCCCGGTCTCACGACCGGGCATCGGAGTGCCACTGACGAGGAGAGAACGGCGCTATGCCGAAGAACAAGACGCACAGCGGTGCCAAGAAGCGCTTCAAGGTCACCGGCTCCGGCAAGGTGCTCCGCGAGCGCGCCGGCAAGCGCCACCTGCTCGAGCACAAGTCGTCCCGTCTGACGCGTCGCCTCAGTGGCAACGCCGAGATGGCCCCGGGCGACGCCGCGAAGATCAAGAAGCTTCTCGGCAAGTGAGTCCGGGCGCGCGGCGCGCGCCTGAACTCTGACCGGGACCCAATCGATACCGGGTCGTGTGAGTCCAACCACGGCCCCGCTACAAGGAGTTAACAAGTGGCACGCGTCAAGCGGGCAGTCAACGCCCACAAGAAGCGTCGGGCGATCCTCGAGCAGGCCAGCGGCTACCGCGGCCAGCGGTCGCGCCTGTACCGCAAGGCGAAGGAGCAGGTCACCCACTCCCTCGTCTACAACTACAACGACCGCAAGAAGCGCAAGGGCGACTTCCGTCAGCTGTGGATCCAGCGCATCAACGCCGCTGCCCGCGCCAACGGCATCACCTACAACCGCTTCATCCAGGGTCTGAAGGCCGCCAACATCGAGGTGGACCGCAAGATCCTCGCCGAGCTGGCCGTGAACGACGCCAACGCGTTCGCCGCGCTGGTCGAGGTCGCGCAGAAGGCCCTGCCGTCGGACGTCAACGCCCCCAAGGCCGCCTGACGTTCGCACTCGGCTTGAGCTGTGAGGGGACCCGCAGGCCATCGGGCCTGCGGGTCCCGTCGCGTTCTGCCTGCGGCCCGGCTCTTCGCCGCGCGTCGCTCCGGGCGGTTCGGCACCGCCGGAATCCGCCGTCTCGGCCCAGCGCCGTCGCGGCGGGGAAGAAACACCCGCCTCGCGGCGGCGTGCCGACAGCCCGCTCCGCGGCGGGTTGACCGGCCGCCTCTCCTGGCGGCGCCACGTCCCGACCCCGTACCCCCTAAGGCGACTTGATGGCCATCAGTCCGGACCTGATCTCCCCGCGGTCCCCGCGCGTCAGCGCCGCGCGGCGGCTCGCCAAGCGGAACTTCCGCGGCAAGGAACAGCTGTTCCTCGCCGAGGGGCCGCAGGCCGTACGGGAGGCCGCCGGGCACCGCGGGAACGGGCGGGCCACGCTCGTGGAGCTGTTCGCGACCGTCGAGGCCGCCGAGCGGTACGCGGACATCGTCGGCGCGGCCCGGGACGCCGGGGCGACCCTGCACCTCGCCGACGAGAGCGTCATCGCCGACATCTCCACCACCGTCACCCCGCAGGGCCTGGTCGGGGTGTGCCGGTTCCTCGACGTGCCGCTGACGGAGATCCTCGCCGGGCGGCCCAAGCTCGTCGCCGTGCTCGCCCACGTCCGCGACCCCGGCAACGCCGGGACCGTGCTGCGCTGCGCCGACGCCGCGGGCGCCGAGGCCGTGATCCTCACCGACGCCTCCGTCGACCTCTACAACCCCAAGGCCGTGCGCGCCTCGGTCGGCTCGCACTTCCATCTGCCGGTCGCCGTGGGCGTGCCCGTCGAGGAGGCCGTGCGCGGCCTGAAGGGCGCGGGCGTACGCGTGCTCGCCGCCGACGGGGCCGGGGCCGACGACCTGGACGCCGAGCTGGACCAGGGCACCATGGGCACCGAGACCGCGTGGATCTTCGGCAACGAGGCCTGGGGCCTGCCGGAGGAGACCCGCGCACTCGCCGACGCGGTGGTGCGCGTTCCGATCCACGGAAGCGCCGAGAGCTTGAACCTCGCGACGGCGGCAGCCGTATGCCTCTATGCGTCCGCCCGTGCACAGCGCGCCGCCGGAGGGTGCCGCTCCGTCACCCCCGGCTAGTAGTGTGTCGGGCTCACAGGCCCATTGCGCCGGTTCCGAGAGGCGGGGATACGGGGAATGACTGTCGGCACGAGCAGACCACCGGGAGTGCGGGACATCCTGTGCCCTCCCGCGGGCCAGTCGGGCCAGCCGGGCCAGGCGACCCCGGGCCCCGGCGAGCTCGGCATCGACCCGGACGACCTGCCCGACGGCCTTGTCGTCGCCGACGAGACGGGGCGCGTGATCTGCTTCAACGCCGCCGCGGCCAGGATCACCGCCGTCCGCGCCAGCGACGCCATGGGCGCCTCCATCGAGCGCGCCCTGCCCCTCGAGGACCTCGAAGGGCGCCGCTGGTGGCAGCTCACCGACCCCTACGGCGGCCTCGCCACGCGGGTCGCCCAGCCCGAGCGGAACCTGCTCCTGCCCGGCGGCCGTGAAGTCCTCGTGTCCGCCCGGTACGTCCGCACCCGGCCGACCGGACCGCTGCGCCGCCTCGTGGTCTCCCTGCGCGACACCGAGGCCCGCCGCCGCACCGAGCGCAGCCACGCCGAGCTGATCGCCACCGTCGCCCATGAACTGCGCTCCCCGCTGACGTCCGTCAAGGGCTTCACGGCGACGCTGCTCGCCAAGTGGGAGCGGTTCACCGACGACCAGAAGAAGCTGATGCTGGAGACGGTGGACGCCGACGCCAACCGCGTCACACGGCTGATCGCCGAACTGCTCGACATCTCCCGGATCGACTCCGGGCGCCTCGAACTGCGGCGCCAGCCCGTCGACATCGGCGCGGCCGTCGGACGGCACATCCAGGCCCACGTCGCCGCCGGGCAGGAGGCGGACCGCTTCCTGGTGCGGGTGCAGCAACCGCTGCCCGACCTCTGGGCCGACCCGGACAAGATCGACCAGGTGCTGAGCAACCTGCTGGAAAATGCCGTGCGCCACGGTGAGGGAACGGTCACCATTGACGTGGCGCCCTCGCCCTCCCTGCGGGTGCGGGGGGCAGCCGACACCGCGGTCACCGTCAGCGACGAGGGCTCCGGTATTCCGGAGGAGTCCATGGGCCGCGTCTTCACCCGCTTCTGGCGGGGCAGCAAACGCGGCGGGACGGGACTGGGGTTGTACATCGTGAAGGGCATCGTCGAAGCGCACGGCGGCACGATCACCGTGGGCCGCGCGGCCGGCGGCGGCGCCCGGTTCCGATTTACGTTGCCCGTGGGGGCCCCGGCGTATCTCCAGTGATCATCGCCGCGGCCGCCCGCGGGCGCATGCGTTCACCGCACCCCCGTTAGACTCGGTCGTTGGCACCTTTGTGTCCCCATTCTCGGGACGATCTCAGGACCAGTCGTCTCCGACTAGTCGACCCAGTTCGACCCGGTCGACGGGGACCATCCGCCAGCCAACGGAAGCACGGGAAGAGATGTCGGCACCGAACAAGTCGTACGACCCTGTCGAGGTCGAGGCACTGAAACCTGAAGAGATCGAGCGCATGCGGGACGAGGCGCTCGCCGCCTTCGCGGCCGCCGCCGACCTCGACCAGCTGCAGGAGGCGAAGACCGCCCACACCGGCGGCACCTCGCCGCTGGCGCTCGCCAACCGCGAGATCGGCGCGCTGCCCCCGCAGGCCAAGGCCGACGCGGGCAAGCGCGTGGGCATGGCCCGCGGCGCCGTGAACAAGGCGCTCGCCGCCCGCCAGACCGAGCTCGAGGCCGAGCGCGACGCGCGCGTCCTGGTCGAGGAGGCCGTGGACGTCTCGCTGCCCCACGACCGCGTCCCCGCCGGTGCCAGGCACCCGCTGACGACGCTGTCGGAGCGCATCGAGGACATCTTCGTGGCCATGGGCTACGCGGTCGCCGAGGGCCCCGAGGTCGAGTCCGAGTGGTTCAACTTCGACGCCCTGAACATCGGCCCCGACCACCCGGCCCGCGGCGAGCAGGACACCTTCTTCGTCGACGCCGCGTCCCTGGGGGCCCCGGGCGATGCCAAGGCCGCCGACGACGCGTCCGGCGTCGTCCTGCGCACCCACACCTCGCCCGTGCAGATCCGCTCGCTCATCGACCGCGAGCCCCCGGTGTACGTGATCTGCCCCGGCCGGGTGTACCGCACCGACGAGCTGGACGCCACCCACACCCCCGTCTTCCACCAGGTCGAGCTGCTCGCCGTGGACGAGGGCCTGACCATGGCCGACCTCAAGGGCACCCTGGACCACATGGTGCAGGCGCTCTTCGGCGGCGAGGGCATGAAGACGCGGCTCCGGCCGAACTTCTTCCCGTTCACCGAGCCGTCCGCCGAGATGGACATGGTCTGCTACGTGTGCCGGGGCGAGTCCGTGGGCAACCCCGACAAGCCCTGCCGCACCTGCTCCTCCGAGGGCTGGATCGAGCTCGGCGGCTGCGGCATGGTCAACCCCAAGGTGCTCGCCGCCTGTGGCGTGGACCCCGAGAAGTACAGCGGGTTCGCCTTCGGCTTCGGCATCGAGCGGATGCTGATGTTCCGCCACCACGTAGAAGACATGCGAGACATGGTCGAGGGTGACGTGCGCTTCACCCGGCCGTTCGGGATGGAGATCTGATGCGGGTCCCGCTTTCCTGGCTGCGGGAGTATGTCGATCTCCCCGCCACCGAGACCGGCCGCGACGTGCAGGCCAAGCTGATCGCCGCCGGACTCGAGGTCGAGTCCGTCGAGCAGCTCGGCGCGGGCCTCAAGGGCCCCCTCGTCGTCGGCAAGGTCCTCACCATCGAGGAACTGGAGGGCTTCAAGAAGCCCATCCGCTTCTGCACCGTGGACGTCGGTCAGGCCAACGGCACCGGTGAGCCGCAGGAGATCGTCTGTGGCGCCCGGAACTTCGCCGTCGGCGACAAGGTCGTCGTGGTCCTGCCCGGCGCCGTCCTGCCCGGCGACTTCGCGATCTCCGCGCGCAAGACGTACGGCAAGACCTCGCACGGCATGATCTGCTCCGGCGACGAGCTGGGCATGGGCGACGACGGCACCGGGGGCATCATCGTGCTCCCGCCCGAGCACGAGGTCGGCACCGACGCCATCGAGCTGCTCGAACTCGTCGACGAGGTCCTGGACATCGCCGTCACGCCCGACCGCGGCTACTGCCTGTCGATGCGCGGCGTCGCCCGCGAGACCGCCACCGCCTACGGCCTGCCGCTGCGCGACCCGGCGCTGCTCGACGTGCCCGCGCCGAACTCCTTCGGCTACCCGGTGCGCGTCAGCGAACCGGCCGGCTGCGACCGCTTCACCGCGCGCACCGTCACCGGCCTGCGCCCCGACGCCCGCTCGCCGATCTGGCTGCGCCGCCGTCTGCAGAAGGCGGGCATGCGCCCGATCTCGCTGGCCGTCGACATCACCAACTACGTGATGCTGGAGCTCGGCCAGCCCCTGCACGCCTACGACCGCTCCCGCGTCCAGGGCACCATCGGCGTGCGCCGGGCCGAGCAGGGCGAGAAGTTCACCACCCTCGACGGCACCAAGCGCGTGCTCGACGCCGAGGACCTGGTGATCACCGACGACCGCGGCGCGATCGGCCTCGCGGGCGTCATGGGCGGCGCCAACACGGAGATCGCCGACCACGATGAGGGGGAGGGCACGACCGACGTCGTCATCGAGGCCGCGCACTTCGACGCGGTCTCCGTGGCCCGCACCGCGCGCCGCCACAAGCTGTCCTCCGAGGCGGCCAAGCGCTTCGAGCGCGGCGTCGACCCGCAGGCCGCGTCCGCCGCCGCGCAGCGCACCGTCGACCTCCTCGTGCTGCTCGCGGGCGGCACCGCCGAGGCCGGGGTCACGGAGGTCATCGCGCCCTCCGCACCGCACACGATCACCATGCGCGCCGACCACCCGGACCGCGTCGCCGGTGTGGTCTACGGCCGCGAGACCGTCGTGCGCCGCCTCCAGGAGGTCGGCTGCGACGTGTACGGCCAGGACTCCCTGACCGTCACCGTGCCGTCCTGGCGGCCCGACCTCGCCGAGATCAACGACCTCGCCGAGGAGGTCATCCGCCTCGAGGGGTACGAGAACCTGCCCTCGACGCTGCCCCGCCCGCCCGCCGGGCGCGGTCTGACCGAGCGGCAGCGGCTGCACCGCCGGGTGGGCCGCGCGCTCGCCGGGGACGGCTTCGTCGAGGCGCCGAACTACCCGTTCGTCGGCGAGCAGGTCTTCGACCAGCTCGGCCTCGACAAGGACGACCCGAACCGCCGCGTGGTCAAGCTCGTCAACCCGCTGTCCGACGAGGAGCCCGCGCTCCGTACGACGCTGCTCCCGGGCCTGCTGGCCACGCTGCGCCGCAACGACGGGCGCGGCAGCCACGACCTGGCGCTGTTCGAGACCGGCCTGGTCTTCCACCCCCGTGAGACCTCCGACGGCGACGAGGCCGCGCTCCCGGCCCGGCTGCCCGTCGACCGCCGTCCCACGGACGAGGAGATCGCGGCGCAGAACCGGGCGCTGCCCGACCAGCCCCGGCACGTCGCGGTCGTCCTCGCGGGCGCCCGTGAGCAGGCCGGCTGGTGGGGCAAGGGCCGTCCTGCCGACTGGGCGGACGCCGTCGAGGCGGCGCGCACCGTGGCCCGTGCGGCCGGGGCCGAACTCATCGTCCAGCAAGGGCAGTACGGCCCCTGGCATCCGGGCCGCTGCGCCGAGCTGAACGTGTTCGTCGAGCACGCCGACGGCGTCGCAGAGGACGGCACCGAGGGCGAGATCGTCAGCGTCGGCCACGCCGGTGAGCTGCACCCGCGCGTCATCAAGGCGCTCGGCCTGCCCGCCCGCAGCTGCGCGATGGAGCTGAACCTGGACGTGCTCGCCAAGGCCGGCGAGGGCACCCTCCAGGCGCCGGGCATCTCCGCGTTCCCGGTGGCCACGCAGGACGTCGCGCTCGTCGTGGACACCGACGTGCCCGCGGCCGTCGTCGAGGCCTTCCTGCGCGACGGCGCCGGTGAACTCCTCGAGGACATCCGCCTGTTCGACGTGTTCACCGGCGAGCAGGTCGGCGCGGGCAAGAAGTCGCTCGCGTACGCGCTGCGCTTCCGCGCCGCCGACCGCACGCTGACCGTCGACGAGGCCACCGCCGCGCGCGACGCGGCCGTGGCGCGCGCGGCCGAGGTGACCGGCGCGGTGCTGCGCGGGGCGTGACCCCCGCGGGCCCCGGCGCCTCGGCGGCGGGGTCGAACGGCGGCGCGAAGGCATCGCCGGTGCGCGAAGGCGCAGTTGAGGGGCGTATCCGTGGACACGGATGCGCCCCTCACTCGTTAGGGTGACAACTTCCGGTGATCTGACCCGATCCGCCCATGCGGTCGACAGAATCAGTTCGGCCGTAGGGGCCGGTCCCGCACACGGCCCGCACGCTGGACTGGGCCTTAGGGGGCCGTCGGCATGATCCGGATCAAGCCTCGCGCGCCCCGTGGCAGCGCCGGGGCCCACCGCACGGCGAGACTTCGGGCACGAACTCCCCAGGGAGACTGCCCCGGAGCCACCACGTCGTTCGAGCGACCCCGCACCCGTCGGCTGCGCCGCGCGCTCGCGCTCGGCCTGCCCACGGTCTGGGGCGCCGTCGCCGTCACGTACAAACTGACCTGCCCGCTCGCCCAACAGCACAGCCTGAGCGCGCGGATCGTCACCAGCGCCGTCTTCTTCGCCGTCGGCACCGGCCTGGTCCTGCAGGTCCGCCATGCGCTGCTGCGCGAGCTGCGCCAGCTCAGGGAGGTCGCGGGCGCCGCGCAGAACGTCCTGCTCCGGCCGCTGCCGCCACGCGTCGACGGATTCGCGCTCGCCGCCGGACGACTCTCGGCCACGCACGGCGCCTCCGTCGGCGGGGACCTGTACGAGGTCGCGGCCACCGACCACGGCGTGCGCCTGGTGATGGGGGACGTCCGGGGCCACGGCCTCGCCGCGATCGGCACCGCCGCCGCGGTCCTCGGCAGCTTCCGCGAGGCCGCCCACGAGGAGCCCGAACTGCCGCTGGTCCTGCGCCGCCTGGAGCGCGCGCTCGCCCGGCACCTGCGGGAGCGCTCCCGCGCCGAGCACCCCGCGAGCGGGTCCGCCCCGCCGGAGAGCCCGCTCGCCGAGGAGTTCGTGACCGTGCTGCTGGTGGAGATCAGCCCGGACGGCGACGTCATGGCGCTCAACTGCGGCCATCCGTGGCCCTATCGGCTGCGCGGCCGCGCCGAGCCGATGCCGGGCGGCGACCCGCTGCCGCCGCTCGGGCCCTTCCCGCTCCCGGCCGAACTGCCGCCCGCGCACCTGGGACGGCTGCTGCCCGGCGACGCCCTCGTCCTGTACACCGACGGCATGGAGGACGCCCGTGACAACGCGGGCCGGTTCTTCCCGCTGCGGTCCGTGCTCAGCGAGGCCGCAAGGACCCCGCCCGTCGCCCCGCACCGCGTCATCCACACCGTGTACGGCGAACTCCTGCGCCACATCGGCCGGCTGACGTCCGACGACGCCGCGCTCCTGGTCCTGCGCAACGACCGCTCGCGGGTGCCGTCCCAGGCGACCGAGACCGGACGGCGCGCCCGCACCATGAGCTGAACACCGCCCGGCCCGATGCGGCCTGCGCCGTCCGGGCCGTCGCGGAACTGCCGGGCAGACGACGGCCGATCGGACGGCGCCACAGAGGGGCCGCCGCACTGTATGAGGGGGAGCCGGCGGCCCGGCCGCCTCCTGGTGAGGGCTCTCAGTCAACCGACCACGCGCCCGGCGCGGCAGAGCGCGCGCTCCCCGGATGCGGGCACTCCGTTCACACCCCGTGTGAAGACAGCTCCACTAGGCTTGACAGCACCGAGCCTCCGGAGGGCATCCATGCAGCCCAACACCCTGCTCGACGCGATCCTCGACGAAGCGGGCATCTCGCACGCGGGCCTCGCCGCCCATGTGAACCAGGCGGGAAAGGCCAGAGGTCTCTCGCTGAGATACGAACACACCGCCGTAGCCCGCTGGTTGAAGGGCCAGCGCCCCCGCGGCCAGGTGCCCGACCTGATCTGCGAAGTCCTCGCGGCCCGCCTGCAACGCACGGTCGCGCTCGACGACATCGGCCTCGGCGTGCCCGGCATCCCGGCCGCCCGGCAGGGCTCGATGGCCTCCACGCTCTCCGGGTTCGTCGAGCGGGCCACCGCGCTGTGGCGCTCCGACGAACAGCAGCGCCCGCACCTCCTCGGCGCCCCCGCCGTCACCGGCACGCCCGCCGTGATGCCCGTCTGGGAGTGGGAGAACCCGCCCGAGGACGTGGACGTCTCCCGCGGCGGACGCCACCCGGTCAGCATGGCGGAGGTGGAGATGATGCGCGCGGCCCGCACGCACTACGAGCAGATGTACCGCAAGACGGGCGGCGTGGCGATGCGCACCCGCATAGTCGGATTCCTCAACGCCGAGGCGGCGCCGCTGCTCCGGGGCAGCTACACCGACGCGATGGGCCGTCAGCTGCACCGCGCGACCGGCGGCCTGGTGGCCATCGCGGGCATCTGCGCGTACGACTCGGACGCGCACGGCCTGGCCCAGCGCTACTTCCACCAGGCGCTGCGCCTGGCGAAGGCCAGCGGGGACCGGGGACTCGGCGCGTACGTCATCGCGCTGCTCGTCAACCAGTCGCTGTTCATGCGGGAGTACCGCCAGGCGGTCGCCTTCGCGGAGGCCGCGCTGCGCGCCGCGGGCCGCGACATCACCCCGGCGCTCGCGTCCGACCTGTACGCGATGCAGGCCAAGGCGTACGCACACCTGGGTGACGGCAGCAGCGCGCTGTCCTGCATCCGGCGTGCCGAGGCCGCGGCCGACCGGATCCGGCGGGGGCGCGAGCCGGACGAGACGGGCTATGTCCAGCCCGGCCTGGTGAACGTACAGGTGGCGGAGGCGCTGCTCAGCCTCGGGGATCTCACCGGAGCGCACGAGCACGCCGCGGCGGCGGTGGACACCCCGGCGCACGACCGGGGCCGGGTGCACCGGCTCGCCATGCTGAGCCAGATCGAGCTGCGCCAGGGCAACACCGACGAGGCGGTGGCCACGGCGGTGGAAATGGCCGAACAGGTGCGCGGGATGGAGTCACAGCGACTGCGCGACCGGCTGCGGGCGGTGCGTGAGCACCTGGTGCGCAGCGACTGCGCGGGCACGGCCGAGGCCGCCGAACTCATCGACGGTGCACTGCGGGTCCCGCTGTAGGAGTGCGGCGCGGCGACGCGCGACCTCTGTGCTGCCGCGACGAGCGGGGGCGAAGCCAGGCCTGACACGTGCTACTTCGCTCTGCCGTGCGCGGAGTGCTCTGAACACCCTCCTGCTGCGATATTGCCATCTACTCAGCGGAAGGTGGCAGAACCGTGCAGTGGACGAAACAGAGCGAACAAACTGTGTATGGAAACCGATGGTTCACCGTCAATCTCGCAGATGTCGAGCTACCTGACGGGCGACACCTCGACCACTTCCTGATACGCCTGCGGCCCGTCGCGATCGCCACGGTCGTCAACGAGGCCAACGAGGTGCTGCTCCTGTGGCGGCACCGCTTCATCACCGACAGCTGGGGCTGGGAGCTGGCCGCCGGCGTCGTCGAGGACGGCGAGGACATCGCCTACGCGGCGGCCCGCGAGATGGAGGAGGAGACCGGCTGGCGGCCGGGACCCTTGCGGCACCTGATGAGCGTGGAGCCGTCCAACGGTCTCACCGACGCCCGGCACCACATCTACTGGTCGGACGAGGGGACCTACATCGGCCACCCCGTGGACGACTTCGAGTCGGACCGCCGTGAGTGGGTCCCGCTGAAGCTCGTCCCCGACATGGTGGCGCGGGGCGAGGTCCCGGCCGCCAACATGGCGGCGGCACTCCTCATGCTGCACCATCTGCGTCTTGGCCAGGACGCGCGCTAGCCGGCCTGTCAGGCCTCCGGTGTCCCCGGGCTAGCGCCCGAGGGCCTGCCACACCGCCACCACGAGTGCCCCGATGGACGTGAGGGCGGCGAGGGCAGGCAGTGGCCACCGGTTGTGCTCGAGGGCCGTGATCCGGAGGGACAGGTCGTCCTGGTCCTTGGTGTGCTGTGTGTCGCTCTGGGTGAGTAACGCGAGCCGTCCGTCGACGCGGGCGAGGCCCACGTCCAGGCTGCGACGTAACTCTGCGAGTTCTTCCGGGACCACGGGACGCTCGGGGTCGGTGGTCACGAGTCCGCTCCTTTCGGTAGTCGTCACATCCCCCCTGTGCGCACGGAAAGTCAACTCGCCTGGTGGTCGGGGCGGGAGAGTGTGCGAAGGGCATATGCGAGCCCCCGGCGCACACGGTGTGTGAACGGCGCGGGCCCGGCGCTCGAAGAGCACCGGGCCCGTGAACTGGCCGAAAGTTGACTCGAGTTCAGGTACGGAGAGTAGTCGCTCCCGGCTCGCCAGCGGCGAAGCGGAAGGCGATCACGGGTACCTGCGCGCGGGTCGTGCGGAGGTGGCGTGAATCAGGCGTACGTGTAGAAGCCCGAGCCGGTCTTGCGGCCCAGGCGGCCCGCGTCGACCATCCGCTGGAGCAGCGGGGGAGCGGCGTACAGCGGCTCCTTGTACTCCTCGTACATGCTGTCCGCCACCGAGGCCACGGTGTCCAGGCCGATCAGGTCGGACAGCTTCAGCGGCCCCATCGGGTGGGCGCAGCCCATCTCCATGCCGTTGTCGATGTCCTCGCGCGATGCGATGCCCGACTCGAACATCCGGATCGCGGAGAGCAGATACGGAATGAGCAGCGCGTTCACCACGAAGCCCGAGCGGTCCTGGGCGCGGATCGCGTGCTTGCCGAGCACCTTCTCCACCAGGGTCTGCGCCCGGCTGATCGTGCCCTCCGACGTGGTCAGCGCCGGGATCAGCTCGACGAGCTGCTGCACGGGGGCCGGGTTGAAGAAGTGGATGCCGATGACCTGGTCCGGGCGGGAGGTCGCCACGGCCAGCTTCACCAGCGGGATGGAGGAGGTGTTGGAGGCGAGGATCGCGTCCTGCCGCGTCACCACCTGGTCGAGCACCTGGAAGATCTCGGTCTTGACCTGCTCGTTCTCCACGACCGCCTCGATGACGAGGTCACGGTCGGCGAACTCGCCCAGGTCGGTGGTGAAGCTGAGGCGGGCGATGGCCTCGTCCCGCTCCGCCTCGGAGATCTTGCCGCGCTCGGCCGCCTTGGACAGGGAGTTGTGCAGCCGGGTACGGCCGATCTCCAGGGCCTCGCCGGTGGTCTCCGCGACCTTCACGTCCAGGCCGGAGCGGGCGCAGACCTCCGCGATACCCGCGCCCATCTGTCCACAGCCCACCACTCCGACGCGCGCAATGTCGGCCATAGAGTCGGTCACCTCGTGCCTTTCGCTGATCAACGGACCGGCAGGGTCCCCCGTACGAGTCGGTGCCTGCCTCGCCGGTGAACGTTACTCCGCAACCTGCGGTGCGATCAGGGCCGGGTCGGGCATGCTGTCCCCGAACGACCAGCGGTTGTCGGTTGAATCCGGACTCGAGGGGCGACTTCATGAGGCATTTGTCACGTCAGGGGTCACGTGAGGGGTCGCGTCGGATGTCGCGGCGGGCGTTCACGATGGCGGCGGCATCGGTGGCCGCCGGGCTCGCGATGGCGGGGGACGCGGCGGCGCTGCCCTCGGCGGGGCGCCGGGGGCGTGAGATGCGGGGCATGTGGGTGGCGACGGTCGTGAACATCGACTGGCCGTCCAAGCCGGGCCTCTCCGCCAAGGACCAGCGCGCCGAACTGATCGCCTATCTCGACGAGGCGGTCCGCAGACGGCTGAACGCGGTGGTCCTCCAGGTGCGCCCGACGGCCGACGCCTTCTGGCCCTCGCGGTACGAGCCGTGGTCGGAGTGGCTCACCGGCACCCAGGGCAAGGACCCGGGCTGGGACCCGCTGGGCACCGCCGTGCGCGAGGCGCACCGCAGGGGCCTGGAGCTGCACGCCTGGTTCAACCCGTTCCGGATCGCCATGCACACCGACCCCACCCGCCTCGTCCCCACCCACCCCGCGCGCTTGCACCCCGAGTGGGTCGTGCCGTACGGCGGGAAGCTCTATTACAACCCCGGCCTGCCCGAGGTGCGCCGCTTCATGCAGGACGCGATGCTCGACGCCGTCCGCCGCTACCGCCTGGACGCGGTGCACTGGGACGACTACTTCTACCCCTATCCCGTCGCGGGCCAGACCTTCGACGACGACGACGCGTTCGCGCGGTACGGCGGCGGCTTCCCCGACCGGGCCTCGTGGCGGCGCGACAACATCGACCGCCTGGTGCGGGAGATGGGCCGCCGGATCCACCGGATCCGCCCCGGCACCCAGTTCGGGATCAGCCCCTTCGGGGTGTGGCGCAACATCGCGACCGACCCGACGGGCTCGGACACGCGGGCGGGCGTGCAGACCTACGACGACCTGTACGCGGACACCCGTGGCTGGGTGCGCAAGGGCTGGATCGACTACATCTGCCCGCAGCTGTACTGGAACATCGGCCTGGCCGCCGCCGACTACGCCAAGCTGGTGCCCTGGTGGGACGAGGTGGCGCGCGGCACCGGCGTGCGCCTCTATGTGGGGGAGGCCCTGTACAAGGCGGGCGACCCGGCGCAGCCCGCCCCCTGGCAGGACCCGGCCGAGCTGTCCCGGCACCTCACGTACGCGAAGGACTTCCCGCGCGTGCGCGGGCACGTCTTCTACTCCGCCAAGCACGTCGTCGCCGACCGGATCGGCGCGATGCAGCGCGTCGTCGACGACCACTACACGTACCGCGCCGGCGGCTGAGCGGCGCGTCGGCCCCGGGCGGAGCGGTGGACCCGGGCCTTTCCGGCCCGGGTCCTCGGCTCAGTCGTCCGCGGCGAAGGGGCGCACGACGGTGTCGGGGCCCGGCGACATGAGGGTCTCGTGCCCGTCCTCGAACCGCACGCGGTAGGGCGGGCCGCCGTTCTCGCCGAGGATCTCGATGACCTCCGCCGTCCGGTCCTGCTGTCCGACGATCCTGCCGTGGATCAGCAGCCGGTCGCCCACGGATGCATGCATGGGGAGTGCCCTCCTCGTCCGGATCACAGTGGTGGCGGTGCGTGGCCGTCAGTGTACGACCGGTGGTGGCCGCCTGGCCCTACCCGCGTGCCCGTTGCGTGACGGCGATGCAGACGAGCACCGCCACCGCGGTCAGCGGTGCCGCGGGCGTCAGGTGCTCGCCGAGCAGGAACAGCGACCAGACGAGGGTGAGCAGCGGCTGGGCCAGCTGGAGCTGACTGGCCTTGGGGATGCCGATGGCGGCCATGCCCCGGTACCAGACGAGCAGGCCGAGGAACTGGGAGCCGATCGCGAGGTAGAGCAGGCCCGCCGTGCTGTGCCAGGTGAGCTGGAACGGCTCGTGGCGCAGCGCGATCACCGCCCAGACGACGTTCAGCGGCAGGCACAGGACGAGCGCCCAGCCGATGACCTGCCAGCCCGGCATGTGGCGGGCGAGGCGGCCGCCCTCGGTGTACCCGGCCGCGCACACGAGGAGCGCGCCGAACAGGTACAGGTCGGCGGTCGACAGGGCGCCACCGCTCTGCTGCACCGTGAACGCGGCGACCGCGAGCGCCCCGGCGACCGCCGCCGCCCAGAAGGTGCGCGAGGGTCGCGTTCCGGTGCGCAGCGCGGACAGGGCGGCGGTGGTGAGCGGGAGCAGTCCGACGACGACCGCCGCGTGCGCGGTGCTCGACGTCTGAAGCGCCAGGGACGTCAGGAGGGGGAAGCCGACCACGACGCCGCCGCCGACGACCGCGAGTCCGGCCCAGTGCGCCCGGGCCGGCAGCGGCACCCGCAGGGCGAGGAGGCAGCCGCCTGCCACGACGGCGCTGAGCGCGCAGCGCAGGGCCACCAGGCTCCAGGGCCCGATGCCCTCCAGGCCCCAGGCGGTGGCGGGGAACGTGAGGGAGAAGGCGATGACACCGAGGGCGGCCTGGATGGTGCCCGCGCGGCGGCGGTCGGGTGCGGGTCCCGCGGCCGCGGCAGCCGTGGTGGCCGTGGTGGCCGTGGTGGCCGTGATGGTGTCGGTCGGCGTGCGGGGCGCGACCGCCTCTTCGGGTCCGGCGCCGGAGGTGTCCCGCGTTTCGACCGCTATCCGTCCGGGGGCAGTAGCGCTATCCTGTGCTCTCATGCATGAGCGTAGCAGTGTGGGTGAGTTGGCGCAGAAGCTGCGGGGAGAGCTGGACCGCTACTCTCCAGGTGAGAAGCTGCCGTCGAGTCGGGCGCTGGTCGAGCGGTTCCGTGTGAGTCCGGTGACCGTGTCGCGGGCCCTCGGGCAGCTCGCCGCGGAGGGGCTCGTCGTCACCCGGCCCGGTGCCGGGGCGTTCCGGGCGCAGCCGCCCCGCGCGAGCGAGACCGCCGTCGGCGACACCTCCTGGCAGGAGGTGACGCTCAGCGCGGATGCCATGACCGACGTCGTGCCGCGATCCGTCGACGCCTCCGGCGTCCTCGCCACGCTCGCCGCGCCCCCGCCCGGCGTCGTCGAGTTCAACAGCGGCTATCTGCACCCGACGCTCCAGCCCGAGCGGGCCATGGCCGCCGCGCTCGCCCGGGCGGGCCGCCGCCCCGGCGCCTGGGACCGGCCCCCGGTCGAGGGGCTGCCCGAGCTGCGCGAGTGGTTCGCGCGCGGCATCGGCGGCGCGATCACGGCCGCGGAGGTCCTGATCACCTCCGGCGGACAGAGCGCCCTGACGACGGCCCTGCGCGCGCTCGCCCCGCCCGGCGCGCCCGTCCTGCTCGAATCGCCCACCTACCCGGGCCTGCTGGCCATCGCGCGGGCCGCCGGACTGCGCCCGGTGCCGGTGCCCGTGGACACCGACGGGGTGCGCCCGGAGCTGCTCGCCGCCGCGTTCCGGGCCACCGGGGCGCGGGTGTTCGTGTGTCAGCCGCTGTTCCAGAACCCCACCGGCGCCGTGCTGTCCGCCGCGCGCCGCCCGGAGGTGCTGCGGATCGCGCGGGAGGCGGGCGCGTTCGTCGTCGAGGACGACTTCGCACGCCGTCTCGTGCACGAGGACGCGGGACCGCTGCCCCGGCCCCTCGCGTCCGACGACCGGGACGGCGTGGTCGTGCACGTCTGCTCGCTCACCAAGGCGACCTCGCCGAGCTTCCGCGTGAGCGCGCTCGCCGCGCGCGGGCCCGTCCTGGAACGGCTGCGCGCCATCCAGGTCGTCGACCACTTCTTCGTGCCCCGCCCCCTCCAGGAGGCCGCCCTCGAACTCGTCGGGTCACCGGCCTGGCCGCGCCATCTGCGCACGGTGGCCGTCGAGTTGAAGGGCCGCAGGGACGCGATGACGGCGGCGCTGCGGCTGCGCCTGCCCGAAGTCGCGCTGCCGCACATCCCGGTCGGCGGCTACCACCTGTGGCTGCGGCTGCCCGACGGCACCGACGAACTGGCCTTCGCGGCGGCGGGGTTGCGGGCCGGGGTCGCGGTCGCGCCCGGCCGGCCCTACTTCGCGGCGGAGCCGCCCGCCGCCCACATCCGGCTGAGCTTCGCGGCGCTCGCGGGCGTCGGGGAGATCACGGAGGGGGTCCGCAGGCTGCGCCAGGCGTGCGACGAGGTGCTGGTGTGACGGGGGAGGGGTGCTGAGAAGGCCACGGGCGGGCGGCGAACGGGAGGGGCGAGAAGCGGGCGATGTGTGGGGGAGTGGCGAACGAGCAGGGAAAGACGCTCGACGCGAGCCGTCGTCCCTGCGAGTCTCACGTCATGACCGACGAGTACGTTGCCCCTGACGGAAGCGAGCACGCCCTCCCCGACGGGTACCAGCTGTCCACCGACCCCGCCCGCCTCGACCTCGTCCGCATCCACGCGTGGCTCTCCACGGACGCCTACTGGTGCCTCGGCAGACCCCGAGCCAAGCAGGACGCCGCCATCGCCGGATCGCTCAACTTCGGGGTGTACGAGGAGGCCTCGGGCCGACAGGTCGCCTACGCGCGCGTGGTGACCGACCACGCGACGTTCGCCTACCTCTGCGACGTGTACGTGGACCGGTCGGTGCGCGGCAAGGGCATCGGCGTCGCGCTCGCCGCCGGGGTCCGCGACCACCTCGCCCCGTACGGGATGCGCAGGATCCTGCTCGCGACCGGCGACGCGCACGGGGTGTACGAGAAGGTCGGGTTCACCCCGATCGACAACCCCCGGCAGTGGATGGTGCTCGGCGAGCAGTGACGGCGCCGGATGCCTTGGCGGAGTCCTGTCGCGGCCCCGCCCGCCCCCTCTTGACCGCGAGCACCACGCGCCCCACGATCACCGCATGCACGTTGGCGTGACGCTCATAGCGGCCGCGCGCGGCGCCGCACTGCCGGCCGAGCGGTTCGACGACGACCGGCCCCTCGACGAGGCGGGCTGGCGCGAGGTGCGGCGCGCCGCGTCCGCGCTGCTCCCGCTGGGCGTGGCCGAGCTGCGCTACTGCTCGCCGACCCCGCGCAGCCGTGCCACCGGCCACGCCCCGGGGTTCGCGCCGCTGGCCCAACCCGCCCTGAGCGACTGCGACATGGGGCGTCGGCGCGGGTACACGCCGGCCGAGGTGACCGCGGCGGAGCCCGGCGGGGTCGACGCCTGGCTGCGCGATCCGCGGTCGGCGCCGCACGGCGGCGAGTCCCTGCTCGCGTTCATCTCGCGGGTCGGCGGCTGGCTCGACACCCGGCCCGCCGGGGACGGCGTCCGCGTCGTCGCGGTGGCCGAACCCGCGGTGGTGCGGGCTGCGCTCGTGTACGCCCTGAAGGCGCCCCCGTCGACGTACTGGAACATCGACGTCGGCCCGCTGTCGACGGTCGGCCTCGCCGGGGACGGGCGCCGCTGGAGCCTGCGGATCGGGGCACCGGTGTAGTCGGGGCCGGCGCGGCCGCGCTCAGCGCAGCCGGGTGTAGTCCGTCGTCAGGAGCAGGTCCTTGGCGGGGCCCGCCACCCGCCACCGGGTGCGCCAGCGCGTCGCGTCGTACACCTCGAACTCGCCCCGGTACAGGTCCGCCGCGCACGGGTGGTCGGCGGTGTGCCGGCCGGAGCGCAGGTCCAGGTCGTGGAAGAAGCGGCCGTCGGCGAAGTGGACGACGGCGGTGCCCGCGGGGGTGCCCGGCAGGAAGCGGAGCGTGCGCTCGGCGGGGCGGGCGACGCCGAGCCAGGTGAAGGTGCCGGACTCGTGGTGCAGCAGGCCCGCGGGCCCGGGCGTTCCGGCCTCGGGCTCCACGTCCGTGAGCGGTGTGAACAGGGTGGTGCCCTCGAACCGGCCCGCCACCGGCTCCCCGTCCGCGCCCGCACCGCCCGCCGCGGCCGTCCCGGCCTCGGCGGCCTGCGCGAAGTCCCGCACCGTCCGCTCGACCCGCCAGGCCCCGGCCAGATACGCCAGCGCGTCCGGCACCGCGTGCACGGGAGCCCGCGCGGTGCCGGTGTGCGCGGTGTCCGCCGCGGATGCCATGGACGCCGTGTGCGCGTCGGGCCGGGAGGCGGGGCCGGGGGCAGGGGGCATGCCCGCAGGTTACTCCGGTCTACTTGTCGACGATCGACAGGCTGTTCTCGTCGTAGCGGGTCCCGGCGACGCGGTCGGCCGGGGCCGCCGCCTCGATCGCGGCCAGTTCGTCGGCGGACAGGTCGAGGGCGGCGGCGGCCACGTTCTCCTCCAGGTACTTCTGGCGGCGCGTGCCCGGGATCGGCACCACGTCGTCGCCGCGGTGCTGCACCCAGGCGAGCGCGAGCTGCCCGGCCGTGACGCCGCGCCGGGCCGCGAGGTCGTTCAGGGCGTCGACGATCGCGAGGTTGCGCTTCAGGTTGTCGTCGGCGAACCGCGGCTGGGTGCGCCGCATGTCGCCCTCCTCCAGGCTGTCGACGGAGGTCAGCCGGCCGGTCAGGAAGCCCCGGCCGAGCGGCGAGAACGGCACGACGCCGATGCCGAGCTCCCGGCAGACCGGCGCGATCTCGTCCTGGAGGTCCCGCGTCCACAGCGACCACTCGCTCTGCAGTGCCGCGATGGGGTGCACGGCGTGGGCGCGCCGGATCGTGCGCGCGCTCGCCTCCGAGAGACCGAGGTGGCGCACTTTCCCGGCGGCGACGAGCTCGGCCATCGCGCCGACGGTCTCCTCGATCGGCACGTCCGGGTCGACGCGGTGCACGTAGTAGAGGTCGATGTGGTCGACGCCGAGCCGGCGCAGGGAGGCGTCGCAGGCCTCGCGTACGTACGCGGCGTCGCCCCGGATCCGCGTGGGCTCGCCGAGGCGGTTGGCGAAGCCGAACTTCGTGGCGAGGACGGCCTGTTCGCGCCGGTGGCCCGCGAGGGCGCGGCCGAGGAGCTCCTCGTTGTGCCCGTTGCCGTAGTAGTCGGAGGTGTCGAGCAGGGTGACGCCGAGGTCGAGCGCGCGGTGGACGGTGGCGATCGACGTGGCGTCGTCCGAGGTGCCGTAGGCGTCGCTCATCCCCATGCAGCCGAGTCCCTGGGCGGAGACCGTGAGGGCGCCGAGCCTGCGGGTGGGCATGCCGGTCATGTCGTACCTCCTGGTGGAGCGGTTTTCTTGGGCGTGACCCTAGGAGTTGGAGTGCGCTTCAGCGCAAACAGATTCCGGGGGGTGGGGGCGGGCGTACGGGGGCTGTCCCCAGGGGCCGGGCTGCGGCTCGCCGGATGGTCGTCCGCGGCGCGGGTTCGTAGCGTCATGAGCGGACCGCCGCCGGACCGCCGCCGACCGGTCGACCGGACCGCGAGCACCGCCCGCACGCCGCCCCGAGGAGCACGATGCGCGCCAGAACCACGACCACCGCCGGCCTCGGCCTCGCCGCCGTCCTCACGGGTGTCCTGCCCGCGCAGGCCCTGGCGGAGCGGCCCCCGGAACCGGCCCCCGCCGGTCGCGCCGCGTCGGCCGGACCGTCGGCGCCGTCCGGGGCAGTCCCCGCAGGAGCCGCCGCACTCCCCAAGTACCGCGACCAGCACCTCACATGGACCCGCTGCCCCGCCTCCCAGAAAGAGCTGAACGCCGCCGGCGCCCGCTGCGCCGACGTCACCGTCCCGCTCGACCACGCCGACCCCGGCGGCCGCACCCTCACCGTCGCCGTGTCCCGGATCGAGGCGACCGCCCCCAAGGCCGAGCGCCGCGGCGTCCTCCTCTCCAACCCGGGCGGACCCGGCGGCACCGGACTCGCGTACACCCTCGCGCTGCGCCCCGTCCTCAAGGACGTCGCGGGCCGCTACGACCTGATCGGCTTCGACCCGCGCTTCCTCGGCGAGAGCACCCCGATCACCTGCGACCCCGCCCGCAAGCCCGCCCCGCCCGCGACGACGAGCCCGCGTGCGGACTTCGACGCGGCGGTGCGCGACGCACGCCGGGACGCGCGCCGCTGCCACGCGCGCGGCGACAACGCCGCCCTCCTGCCGCACGCCTCGTCGCGCAACGTGGCCCGCGACATGGACGTGATCCGGGCGGCCCTCGGGCAGCGCACCCTCTCCTACTACGGCGTGTCCTACGGCGCCGACCTGGGCGCCACGTACGCACAGCTCTTCCCGGGCCGCGTCGACCGCCTCGTCGTCGACTCCGTCACCGACCCGGCCGCCACGCAGTACGAGCAGTTCCAGCGGTCGGGGGCGCCCGCCGAGCGGGCCCTGGACGAGTGGGCCGCCTGGACGGCGCGACACCACACGACGTACCGGCTCGGCCGCACCGCCGACCGCGTGCGCGCCCACGTCGAAGAGGTCCTCGCCCACGCCGAGCGGCGGCCGCTCCCCGTGGCCGGGCAGCGCCTGACCGCGCCGCTGCTGCGGATGATCCTCAAGCAGCCGCTGACGCAGGCGGAGAACGACGCGACGGTGGCCTCGCTGGTACGCGACCTCGTCGCCGCCGACCGCGGCGAACTGACCGACCCCGGCCCCGAACTCGCCGCGATGCTGAAGATGCTGAACTCGCCCGAGGCCGCGGACAGCATGCTCGGCGGCATGTTCTTCATGTGCGGTGACGGCGGCTGGCCCGCCGGGGGCTGGCCGATGGCCACGGAGACGTACTGGCGCAACAGCGTGCGCAGCCGTGCCACCGAGCCCGTCTTCGGCCCGTTCGTGAACGGGATCACGGCACCGTGCCCGTTCTTCGCCCAGCCGCCGCGCGAGCCCGCCGTGACCGTCGACAACGACGTGCCCGTCCTGATGCTCCAGGCGAAGCGCGACCACACGCGCTTCGCGGACGCGCTCGCCATGCACCGCGCGCTGCGCGGCTCCCGCCTGGTGGCCACCGACATCCGCGGCCACGGCGTGTACGGCCGCGAGGTCGACGGACTGACCTCCGTGCCGTGCGCCGACCGCGCCGTCAACGACTACCTCGGGGGCGGGAAGCTGCCGGACCGCGACCGGGAGTGCCCGGCTCCGCGCGTCGGCTGACCCGCGGGGTTCACGCGAAGGCGTCGAGCCCGGTGAGTTCCGCGGACAGCTCCCACAGCCTGGCCGCGGCGGCCGGGTCCACCGCCCAGGGCTTGACGCCGCCGATCAGCATGTCGTCGGTCGTGGCGGGCCCCGCGATGTCGCAGTCCTGGCAGTAGGCGCCGCCGTGGCCCTCGAGGAGCGGGGACGTCGCCGCCCACACGGCCGTCGCCGCGCCCTGCGCCGGGGACTTGAAGCCGTCGGCGGGCCTGCCGTCGCGGTCCATCCAGCCCTGCGCGATCTGCTCCTCGCGCGGGACGTGGCGCTGGAGCGGGGTGAGGATGCTGCCCGGGTGCACGGCGAAGGCGCGCGGGCCGCGGTCGCCTGCGACGGTGTCCAGGTGCCGGGCGAACAGGGCGTTCGCCGTCTTGGACTGGGCGTAGGCGAGCCACGGGTCGTAGGGGGAGCGACAAAAGTGCGGGTCGTCCCAGCGGATGTCGGAGAGGAAGTGGCCCGACGACGCCACCGACACGACGCGGGCGCGGCCGGGCGTGAGGGCCGGGGCGAGGCGGTTGACCAGGGCGTGGTGGCCGAGGTGGTTCACGGCGAAGTGGGCCTCCCAGCCGGGGCCGACCCGGGTCTCGGGGCAGGCCATGATGCCCGCGCCCGCGATCAGGAGGTCGACGGGGCGGCCGCTCGCGAGGACGCCGTCGGCGAAGGCGCGGACGCTGTCGAGGTCCGCGAGGTCGAGCGGGGCGACCTCCGTGCCGGGGGTGGCGGCCAGGGCGGCCGCCGCCGTCTCCGGCCTGCGCGCCGGGACGATCACATGGGCCCCGGCGCGGGCGAGGGCGCGGGTGGCTTCGAGGCCGAGCCCGGAGTAGCCGCCGGTGATCACGGCGGTCCTGCCGGTCAGGTCGACGCCCCTCAGGACGTCGTCGGCGGTGCTGCGGGCGTCGTGGCCGGAGCCGAGGGGGCGCTGGGCGGTGGTGCTCTTCGTCATGCGCAGGACGCTAGAACCTAGACTGCGATCTAGATCAAGCTCGACCTGGAAGGAATGTGCGCGTGGCGAACGCAGGCGACGGTGCGCCCGCCGGACTCTCCATCGGCGAGGTCGCCGACGCCACCGGCCTCAGCGTGCACGCCCTGCGCTTCTTCGAGCGCGAGGAGCTGTTCCTGCGGCCCGTTCCCCGGACCGGCGGCGGGCGGCGCGTGTACGAGCCCGCCGACGTGGAGTGGCTCGGCCTCTGCAACCGGCTGCGGGAGTCCGGCATGCCGATCGCCGAACTGAAGCGGTTTGCCGGACTTGTCCGCTCGGGCCCGGGGAACGAGGCCGAACGGCTCGCCCTGCTCCAGGCGCACGAGCGGGCCGTCCGCGCCCGGATCGCCGAGCTCGACGCGAGCCTGGAGATCATCCACGGCAAGGTCGTCGCGTACGAGAAGCACGTGCGCGAGGGCACGGCGGCGGGGGTGTGGGCGCCGACGCCGTCCCGGTGACCGGACGCCGTGGGCGCGGCTGCGCACCGTGTCCGGAACTCGGACGAGGGCCCTGTCAGCGCCCCCGCCCGCACGAGATATCTTGATGTCGAGCAATGTTGCAGACGTGGAGCGGAGCACCCGGTGACTGACTCGACCATCATCTACACACACACTGACGAGGCCCCCGCCCTCGCGACGCATTCCTTCCTGCCGGTGATCCAGGCGTACGCCTCCACCGCCGGTGTGAGCGTCGAGACCCGTGACATCTCCCTGGCGGGCCGGATCATCGCGAGCTTCCCCGAGCACCTGGAGGCGGGCCAGCGCATCGACGACGCCCTCGCCGAGCTGGGTGAGCTGGCCAAGACGCCGCAGGCGAACATCATCAAGCTGCCGAACATCTCGGCGTCCATCCCGCAGCTGAAGGCGGCCGTCGCCGAGCTGCAGGAGCAGGGCTACGCGCTCCCGGACTACCCGGACGACCCGAAGACCGACGAGGAGCGCGACATCCGCGCCCGCTACGACAAGGTCAAGGGCTCCGCGGTCAACCCGGTCCTGCGTGAGGGCAACTCCGACCGCCGTGCCCCCGCGTCGGTCAAGAACTACGCCAAGGCGCACCCGCACCGCATGGGCGCCTGGACCGGCGACTCCAAGACGAACGTCGCCACCATGGGTGAGAACGACTTCCGCTCGACGGAGAAGTCCGTCGTGATCGAGAAGGCCGGTGCGCTCAAGATCGAGCTGGTCGGCGACAACGGCTCCACCACGGTCCTGCGCGAGTCCGTGCCGGTCCTCGCCGGCGAGGTCGTCGACGCCTCCGTGATGCGCGTCGCCGCCCTGCGCGAGTTCCTGACCGCGCAGGTCGCCCAGGCCAAGGCCGACGGCGTGCTGTTCTCGGTGCACCTCAAGGCGACGATGATGAAGGTCTCCGACCCGATCGTCTTCGGCCATGTCGTACGCGCCTTCTTCCCGAAGACGTTCGCGGCCTTCGGCGCCGACCTGGCCGCGGCCGGTCTCACCCCGAACGACGGCCTCGGCGGCATCTACAAGGGCCTGGAGGCGCTGGCGAACGGCGCCGAGATCAAGGCGTCCTTCGAGGCCGAGCTGGCCGAGGGCCCCGAGCTCGCCATGGTCGACTCCGACAAGGGCATCACCAACCTGCACGTGCCGTCCGACGTCATCGTCGACGCCTCCATGCCGGCCATGATCCGCACCTCCGGCCACATGTGGGACAAGGACGGCGGCGAGGCCGACACCCTCGCGGTCATCCCGGACTCGTCCTACGCGGGCGTCTACCAGGTCGTCATCGACGACTGCCGGGCCAACGGCGCCTACGACCCGTCCACGATGGGCTCGGTCCCGAACGTCGGCCTGATGGCGCAGAAGGCCGAGGAGTACGGCTCCCACGACAAGACCTTCGAGATCGCCACCACCGGCACGGTCCGCCTGGTCGACGCCGAGGGCGACGTCCTCATCGAGCAGCAGGTCTCCGAGGGCGACATCTTCCGCGCCTGCCAGACCAAGGACGCCCCGATCAAGGACTGGGTGAAGCTGGCCGTCAGCCGCGCCCGCGCCACCGGCGACCCGGCCGTCTTCTGGCTGGACGCGACCCGCGCCCACGACGCCAACCTGATCGCCAAGGTCGAGGCGTACCTGCCGGAGTTCGACACCGCGGGCCTGGACATCAAGGTCCTGTCCCCGGTCGAGGCCACCAAGCTGTCCGTGGAGCGCATCCGCGAGGGCCTCAACACGATCTCCGTCACCGGCAACGTCCTGCGTGACTACCTGACCGACCTGTTCCCGATCCTGGAGCTCGGCACCAGCGCCAAGATGCTCTCGGTGGTCCCGCTGATGAACGGCGGCGGCCTGTTCGAGACCGGCGCCGGCGGCTCCGCGCCCAAGCACGTGCAGCAGCTCGTCAAGGAGGACTACCTGCGCTGGGACAGCCTCGGTGAGTTCCTCGCGCTCGCGGTGTCCTTCGAGCACCTCGCGCAGACCACGGGCAACGCCCGCGCCCAGGTCCTCGCGGACACCCTGGACCGCGCGACGGCCTCCTTCCTGGAGGAGAACAGGTCGCCGAGCCGCAAGCTGGGTGGCATCGACAACCGCGGCAGCCACTTCTACCTGTCCCTGTACTGGGCCCAGGAGCTGGCCAAGCAGACCGACGACGCCCAGCTCGCCGAGGCGTTCGGCCCGCTCGCCAAGACGCTGACCGAGCAGGAGCAGACGATCGTCGGCGAGCTGATCGCCGCCCAGGGCAAGCCGGCCGACATCGGCGGCTACTACCAGCCCGACCCGGCCAAGGCCTCGGCGGTCATGCGTCCTTCGGCCACGTTCAACCAGGCGATCGCCTCGCTCGCCTGACGCGTCCGGCGCCCCCGAGCGCCCGACGCACCGCGTGTGCACCGCCCCGGTCGGCAGCCGCCGACCGGGGCGGTCGTGCGTGTGGGGTGGCCCGGGAGCCGTCGGTGTCCGCCCGGGCCCCGGGGGCTCGCTGTGCACGGACCGCGCTGTTCCTTCAGGCATCTGAACTGTCAGCCGTTCCTGCCGGTCCGCGCCGCCCCGGTGCCATGATGGGCGGGCGCCGATCACCCGGGGGGACGGGACGCGGCCCGCGGAGCGGGCCCGGGCGGCGCCTCACCGACAGCCGGTGTCAGCGGGCGGCGCGGATCCCCATTGTATAAACGTGCGGCGCAATGTATATTCATGCCATCCACGCAGGAGGAATCCATGACGGTACGCGCAGCGGTCGCGGGAGCGAGCGGATACGCGGGTGGCGAGCTGCTGAGGCTCCTCGCCGTGCACCCCGAGGTCGAGATCGGCACCCTCACCGCCCACTCGAACGCGGGCGAGCGCCTGGGCGCGCTCCAGCCGCACCTGGCCCCGCTCGCCGAGCGCGTCCTGGAGCCGACCACCGCCGAGAGCCTGGCCGGCCACGACGTCGTCTTCCTCGCCCTGCCGCACGGCCAGTCCGCCGCCGTCGCCGAACAGCTCGGCCCGGACGTGCTCGTCGTCGACATGGGCGCGGACTTCCGCCTCAAGGACGCGGCCGACTGGGAGAAGTTCTACGGCAGCGCCCACGCGGGCACCTGGCCCTACGGACTGCCCGAGCTGCCCGGCGCCCGCGCCGCCCTGGCGGGCAGCAAGCGCATCGCGGTCCCGGGGTGCTATCCGACGGCCGTCTCGCTCGCGCTCTTCCCCGCGTACGCCGCCGGGCTCGTCGAGGACGAGGCGGTGATCGTCGCGGCGTCCGGGACCTCCGGCGCGGGCAAGGCGCCCAAGGCGCACCTGCTCGGCTCCGAGGTCATGGGCTCCATGTCGCCGTACGGCGTGGGCGGGGCGCACCGGCACACGCCGGAGATGATCCAGAACCTGAGCGCCGCCGCGGACACCCGCGTCACGGTCTCCTTCACACCGACCCTGGCCCCGATGCCGCGCGGCATCCTCGCCACCTGCAGCGCCAAGGCCAAGCCGGGCGTGACCGCGGAGAGCGTCCGCGCGACGTACGAGAAGGCCTTCGCCGACGAACCGTTCGTGCACCTGCTCCCCGAGGGCCAGTGGCCCGCCACCGCCTCGGTGTACGGCTCCAACGCCGTGCACGTCCAGGCCGCCCACGACCCGGCGTCCGGCCGCGTGATCGTGATCAGCGCCATCGACAACCTCACCAAGGGCACCGCCGGTGGCGCGGTGCAGAGCATGAACATCGCCCTGGGCCTCCCGGAGGAGCTGGGCCTTCCCACCATCGGGGTCGCGCCGTGAGCGGCGCGCCCGCGGCCGCCGGGCCGCATCCGACGACCGCGAGCAAGGAGACGCAGTGAGTGTCACGGCAGCCAAGGGATTCCGGGCGGCGGGCATCGCCGCCGGGATCAAGGAGAGCGGCAACCCGGACCTGGCCCTCGTGGTCAACGACGGTCCCCGCCTGGCCGCCGCGGGCGTCTTCACGTCCAACCGCGTGAAGGCCGCGCCCGTCCTGTGGTCCGAGCAGGTGATCAAGGGCGGCCAGGTCTCCGCGGTCGTCCTCAACTCCGGCGGCGCCAACGCCTGCACGGGCCCGCAAGGTTTCCAGGACACGCACGCCACGGCCGAGAAGGTCGCCGGCACGCTCGGCCTGAACGCGGGCGAGGTCGCCGTCGCGTCCACCGGACTCATCGGCGTGACGCTCCCCATGGACAAGCTCCTGCCGGGCGTCGAGACGGCGGCCGCGGCCCTGTCCGCGCACGGCGGCGAGAAGGCCGCCATCGCCATCAAGACGACCGACAGCGTGCACAAGACGGCCGTGGCCGAGGGCAAGGGCTGGATGGTCGGCGGCATGGCCAAGGGCGCGGGCATGCTCGCCCCCGGCCTCGCCACGATGCTCGTCGTCCTCACCACCGACGCCGACGTCCCGGCCGCCGACCTGGACAAGGCCCTGCGCGAGGCGACCCGCCTCACCTTCGACCGGGTCGACTCCGACGGCTGCATGTCCACCAACGACACAGTGCTGCTGCTGGCCTCCGGCGCCGCCGGAGTGACCCCGCGGTACGCGGAGTTCGCCGAGGCCGTCCGCACGGTCTGCGACGACCTCGCCCGCCAGCTCATCGGCGACGCCGAAGGCGCGAGCAAGGACATCCGCATCGAGGTGATCGGCGCGGCCGACGAGGACGACGCCGTCGAGGTGGGCCGCTCCATCGCCCGCAACAACCTCCTCAAGTGCGCCATCCACGGCGAGGACCCCAACTGGGGCCGCGTGCTCTCCGCCATCGGCACCACGTCGGCCGCCTTCGAACCGGACCGCCTGAACGTCGCCATCAACGACGTCTGGGTCTGCAAGAACGGCTCCGTGGGCGAGGACCGCGACCTGGTCGACATGCGCTACCGCGAGGTGCGGATCACCGCCGACCTCGCCGCCGGGTCCGCGTCCGCCGTCATCTGGGCCAACGACCTCACCGCCGACTACGTCCACGAGAACAGCGCGTACTCCTCGTAGCGCGTACCCCGCAGCCCGCCCGTCCCCCTCCGCGCGGTACGCCCTCCCCACCTGGAAAGCCCCATGAACACCCGCAAGCACACCGCACTGCCCAAGGCCGAGATCCTCATCGAGGCGCTGCCCTGGCTGACCCGTCACCGCGGCAAGACCGTCGTCATCAAGTTCGGCGGCAACGCCATGGTGGACAAGGACCTCAAGGCCGCGTTCGCCCAGGACGTGGTGTTCCTGCACCACGCCGGACTGCGCCCGGTCGTCGTGCACGGCGGCGGCCCGCAGATCAGCGCCCAGCTCGACAAACAGGGCCTGGTCAGCGAGTTCAAGGCGGGGCTTCGGGTGACGACGCCCGAGGCCATGGACGTCGTCCGGATGGTCCTCGCCGGGCAGGTGCAGCGCGAGCTGGTGGGGCTGCTCAACGAACACGGACCCCTCGCCGTCGGCCTCACCGGCGAGGACGCCCACACCATCACCGCGACCCGGCACCGGCCGCTGATCGAGGGCGAGCTGGTCGACATCGGCCAGGTCGGCGAGGTCACCGAGATCGACACCGGCGCCATCGAGGCGCTGCTCGCGGACGGCCGCATCCCGGTCGTCTCCTCGATCGCCCGCTCCCAGGACGAAGGCGGCAAGGGGCATGTCTACAACGTCAATGCTGATACGGCGGCTGCGGCACTCGCTGCGGCGCTTGGTGCCGAGACGCTGATGGTGCTCACCGACGTGGAGGGCCTGTACGAGGACTGGCCCCACAGCGACGACGTCATCAGCCGGCTGACCGCCACCGAGCTGGAGAAGCTCATCCCCGAGCTGTCCAGCGGCATGGTGCCGAAGATGCAGGGCTGCCTGCACGCCGTGCGGAACGGCGTGCACACCGCGCGCGTCATCGACGGGCGCGTCCAGCACTCGATCCTGCTGGAGATCTTCACCGACGAGGGAATCGGCACGATGGTCGTGCCGGACGAACTGAGCGAGCCGTAAAGAGGGGGAACCGGAATGACCGCCAATCAGGAGCTGACCCGGCGCTGGCAGGGCGCGCTGATGGACAACTACGGCACGCCCCGCATCCCGCTGGTGCGCGGTGCGGGCAGCAAGCTGTGGGACGCCGACGGCAAGGAGTACACCGACTTCGTCGGCGGCATCGCCGTGAACGCGCTCGGCCACGGCCACCCCGCGATCGTGGAGGCCGTGTCCCGGCAGATCGCCGCGCTCGGCCACGTCTCCAACCTGTTCGTCGCCGAGCCGCCCGTCGCGCTCGCCGAGCGGCTGCTCGACCTCTTCGGCCGCGACGGCCGGGTGTTCTTCTGCAACTCGGGCGCCGAGGCCAACGAGGGCGCGTTCAAGATCGGCCGCCTGACGGGCCGCCCGCACATGGTCGCCACCGACGGCGGTTTCCACGGCCGGACCATGGGCTCCCTCGCCCTCACCGGCCAACCCGGCAAGCAGGAGCCGTTCCTGCCGCTGCCCGGCGACGTCACCCACGTCCCGTACGGCGACGTGGAGGCCCTGCGCGCCGCCGTCACCGAGGACACCGCCTTCGTGATCATCGAGCCGATCCAGGGCGAGAACGGCGCCGTCGTCCCGCCCGCCGGCTATCTGAAGGCGGCCCGCGAGATCACCCGCGCCACCGGGACGCTGCTCGTCCTCGACGAGGTGCAGACCGGAATCGGCCGTACCGGCCACTGGTTCGCGCATCTCGCGCAGGAGGGCGTCGACCCGGACGTCGTCACGCTCGCCAAGGGCCTCGGCGGCGGCCTGCCGCTCGGCGCCACCGTGGCGTTCGGCCCGACGGCCGAACTCCTGAAGCCCGGCCACCACGGCACGACGTTCGGCGGCAACCCCGTCGCCTGCGCCGCCGGACTCGCCGTCATCGACACCGTCGTGGCCGAGGGCCTCCTTGAGAACACCAAGCGCGCGGGCGAGAAGCTGCGCGACGGAATCGAGTCAGCGGGGCACGCGTCGGTCGACCATGTCAGGGGTGCGGGCCTGCTGCTGGGTATCGTGCTCACCGAGCCGCTGGCAGTCCAGGTACAGCAGGCGGCTCAGGACGCCGGCTTCCTGGTCAACGCGCCCGCCCCCGATGTCGTACGGCTGATGCCGCCGCTGAACGTGCGCGACGACGAGGTGGACGCCTTCCTCCGGGCCCTGCCCGGCGTCCTCGACCAGGCAGCCGCGGCCAACACGGCCAACGCGGCCAACGGGGCCAACGGGGACCGACGATCCGGGGAATGAGACGACGATGAGCCACGCGCAGGACAACGGGCCGGCCGAGCACGCGGGACCCGCCGTTCCGCAGACCCGCACCGCACGCCACCGCCGGATCGTGGACATCCTCAACCGGCAGCCGGTGCGCTCGCAGAGCCAGCTGGCCAAGCTCCTGGCCGACGACGGCCTGACCGTCACCCAGGCCACCCTCTCCCGGGACCTCGACGAGCTGAACGCCGTCAAGATCCGCAACACCGAGGGCGACCTGATCTACGCCGTGCCCAGCGAGGGCGGATTCCGCACCCCCCGCGCGCCGCTCGGCGAGTCGGCCAAGGAGCAGCGCATGCGGCGCCTCTCCGTGGAACTCCTCATCTCCGCGGAGGCCTCGGCCAACCTCGTCGTCCTGCGCACCCCGCCCGGCGCCGCCCAGTTCCTCGCCTCCGCCATCGACCAGGCCGAGCTCCACGACATCCTCGGGACGATCGCGGGCGACGACACGGTGATGCTGATCAGCAGGGAGCCGAGCGGGGGACAGGCCCTCGCGGACCACTTGCTGCGGCTGGCTTCGAACGAGCACTAGGGCGTGGTGTCGCGGGCCCCGGCGGACGGTTCCCCGTGACCTCCCGGGGAGTGTGACTCCTCGGGCAGTCCGAGGCCGAACAGCGCCGCGTAGCGCCCGAGGCGGTCCCCGACCCACTCCGCGCTCTCGCCCACCGCGTCGGCGGCGAACCGGACCTGCTCCTCGGTGACCCGTCCGCCGAGCGCCGGGAGCGCGCCGTCCGCGTGGACGGACAGGACGATCAGGTCCTGCCAGCGGGGCAGCTCGTCCGGGATCGCGGCCGGGTCGAGGTCCGGGGGAGCGGCCTCCAGGGGGAGGTACGGGACGACGCGCTCCCAGGTGCGCGTGACCGGCTCGCCCAGGCGCCCGGCGAGGCTCACCAGGTCCAGGGGGCAGAGCGGGGCGCCCGGGGCGGAGACGCGGTGGTCGGCGCCGACGGCGACGGCGTCCCAGGGGTCGGGTTCGGCAGCGGGCAGGTTCTCGATCTCGGCCGTGGTCAGCTGGGGGATCTGGGCTCCCAGCTCCCGGAGCGGCGCGAGGCGTTCGTACGCCGAGCGGGCGTTGATGTGGCGGTCTCGGGCGTACGTGACCAGGCGCTCGGCGGTGAGCGCCGTCCAGCGCGGGGACTCGAACCACTCGTCGTACTCCTCGCCCCAGTCGAGCAGCGCGGTGCCCTCCCCGTGCTCCGGGCGGAACCCGGCCAGCGTCGCAGGGAGTTCGGGCACCGTCAGGCCCACGCGCTTCGCCTCCCGGCGAGCCGTCTTCCACATGGCCGACAGGGGTGACTTCAGGTTGACGCACGACGCGAAGAGGATGTCGGCGGTCGGCAGGACCGGGTAGTCGGCGCCCACGAATGAAGGGTCGGTGCCGGAGAACGCGTACTGGCTCGGCACCGGCAGCTCCTCCCACGCCCGCAGGAGTTCGCTTGACGCGGGCACGTCCGCCCCCGCTTCTCGCAGGTCCTCCACCACGACGGCGAGGTCGTCCCAGGACACCTCGCGCGGCCGGGTGAACGCGAGGTCGCGCAGCGTCAGGCCGTCCTCGAGGACGAGCCCTTCCGCGTGGGCGGAGGCGAGCACGCTCGTGGTCTCCGGGACCGGGACCACCCGGCCCGCCGCCGACTTCTCCCGGTGGTGCCGGGTGCAGGCGATGCCGAGGTGGTCCGCCCAGCGCGCGATCTCCTTCTCCGCCTTGCGCAGCGGGATCTCCCACTCCGCGGCGAGCTCGAACGTGGCCGCCCAGGGGAGCGCGAGGCGGCCGTCCGGGCCCGGCGCGCAGTAGTTCTGCAGCACCCCGGAGATCTCCCAGGGCACGTCGGTCCACCGCCGCACGGACTCCGCGTCGGGGGCCGACCAGCCGAGCCACGCGAACCGCGCGAGCCGCTGCCGCACCTCCTCGGGCGGGAGTCCTCGCGTGTCCGCGACGGCGACGACGTCCCACGGCCACTGGACGCGGCGCCAGCCCCGCGGGCCCTTCCGGTAGAGCAGCGACAGGTCCGACCGGTCGCACACGTGGTCGGCGTGGTGGTCGGGTGCGGCGGGCGGCGCGGAGGTGAGGAACGGCGCGAACCGGGCACACCTCTCGGCCAGGCGGCCCAGCGGCTCTCCCAGGGTGCGCGAGGCACGGACCAGGCCGCCGAGGTCGTCCGGCGCGTGCTCGTAGTCGCTCTCCTCCTCCGTCGTCTTCCCCCAGCCCCGGCGCGTGCGTCGGGGCAGCAGGCCCCGGACGATGTTCATGTCGCGCCAGTCGGGCGTCCAGTCCAGGTCGTCGCCGGCGGCGCCCCGCAGGACCGGGGGCGGCTTCAGGACCGGGTGGACGAGCCGCAGCGCCCGCGCCGCGCGCACCACCTCACGGACCGTCATGTCCGTCTCGCCCGCGAGCGCGACGGCCGCCCGCCAGTCGAGCGGACTCCGGTCGACCAGGACGCCGCTGTCCCAGCCCGAGGGCACCCCGTGGGCGACGGCCGCCCAGCCGGGCTCGGGCACCGGGTGTCCGGCGGTCGACGCGGGCAGCGCCTCACGGGGCGGCGGCGTCCTTCCGAGCACCGCGGCCCGCCACGGACGCACGGCCTCCGGCCAGTCCTGCGAGAAGCTGCCCCGGGCCCTGCGCTCCTCGACGAACTCGTCCCAGCGGAACCAGCCCGTGGAGTCGAGGTCCAGGGCCGTGCCCCAGGGCGTGGTGTCGCGCACCGCAACGCCACGGCCGCGCCACCGCTCCCACACCGCGCGGGCCGCCGCCAGGTTCTCGTGCTCAAGACGCCACAGCCACGCCATGGTCAGCCCCGGCCAGCCGGCGAGCACCTCCGCGCCCCGCGCCCACTGCTCGGCCTCCCAGCTCGCGTCGTACGACTGGAGCTTCTTGCGGTTGAGGCTGAGCGTGCCCGCCTGCGGGCCCGTCAGATTGAGTACGTAGCCGAAGGGCTGCTTGTCGGTCCCGATGCCGTCGCACAGGATCGCGCCCGGTCCGTTCACCCACCACAGCACCCCGGGAACGGCCTCGACGCACCTCGGCCGCCCGTCGTCCGCCGGAGCGCGGCGCAGCACCCCCGGCTCCCACTCCCGCCCTCGCCCCGCCGCGTCCCGCACCTGCACCGCGAACTCGCTCACCTTGACGAGACGGTCCAGCGTCTCCACCGCCGAGACCGCGGACACGGCCGCCGAGTCCCGCAGGTACAGCCGCACCCGGGTGCCGCCTTCGAGCAGCCCGTCCCCGTCCTCCGCGCAGGCGTCGTCGTGCTCCTGGACGCGGAACAGGTTCGCGCTGCCCGGGATGTCCACGCGCAGCGCCGACCGCGCCGGGATGCCGTCGGTGCCGACGGGGCGGGTCACCACCGTCATCTCCTCGGCCAGCATGAAGTAGCTGAACACGCCGATGCCGAAACGGCTGTTGGGGTAGAGGCGCAGGGCCGGGTCGTGGCGGTGCCAGGTCGCCTGTTCCTGGCGGAAGGCGCGGGACTGCTCGAAGCGGCGGCCCGCCTTGGTGAAGGTGTTCTTGAGCTGGTCGAGGCCCATGCCGACGCCGTTGTCGCGGCACTCCACGTAGCGGCCCCGGTCGTCCTCGCCCTCGACGAAGGTGATCCGGCCCGCCCACGGCGCCGGACGCGCGCCCCTGCTCTCCAGGTAGCGGTGGCGCATCGCGCGGTGGCGGCAGGCGTCCATCGCGTTCTGGTACAGCTCGCGCAGGGCGAGGTCCGGCTCGCCGTCGTAGATGCGCTCGCCCATGAGCAGGTCGCGGACCTCGGTCTGGGCGAGCTGGAAGCGCAGCAGCGGCACGTCGTACGCCCTGCGGCCACCGTCCTCGACCGGGCGCAGGCCGCGGTCGGTCACGCGGGCGGGCAGGCCCGCGAGCAGGGCCGCCCGGGGTGCGGGCAGCCTGCGGGCCGTGTCCCGCAGGGCGCCCGCCAGTTCGTCGGCCTGCTCGACGACGCCCGCGAACGCGGCGTGCAGCGCGGGGTGCGGGCAGGCCGCGTCCAGGTGGAGCTCGCCGTCGGCGGCGTGCCAGTCCGCGGCACGCACCGCGTTGACGGCGTCCTGGGGGAGCAGGGCGTCGCGGACGGCCAGGTGCTCGGCGAGGACGTCGGGGAGGGTGCGGACGTCGAGGGCGAGCACGCAGGCCAGGTGCAGGACGCCCGCCAGCTCGTCGGCGCGCAGGGGCTGCCGGGCGCCGCCGGGCAGCGGGAAGGCCAGGTCGGGGCGCGGGGCGCGGTCCTGCGCCGGAGGGCCGAGCGTGATGCCCGCGGTGAGGGCGGCGAGTGCGGCCGACAGCTCGCGGGCGCGCGGGCCCGGGCACAGCGCGTCCGCGAGCGCCGTCGAGTCGGCCTCGGGCACCGGCTGCTCGTCCGTCACGAACCGCTCCGCGATCCACCGGTGCACGAGCCACAGGGCGACCCCGCGCGCCTCGTCGGGGCGGGACGTCCGCCAGCAGTCCGAGAGCTTCTTCTTGATGTGCGGGTGGTGCTCGGCGACCTGTTCGTAGTGGCGTCGCCACGCGTCGCCGTCCTTCTGGTGCCAGACGGTGTACGGCCCGATGTCGCGGGCGTGGCTCAGCCGCCGCGCCCACGCGGCCTCGTGCAGCAGCGGCGCGGCGACCAGCGCGGCGGCCTCGAGGGCCGACAGCGTCTGCGTCTTGGGGACGAGGCGGGGCAACTGGTCGCGTACGACACGGACCAGGAAGTCGTCGTCGGCCCACGGGTCGGGCATCCGCTCCTGGGCCAGGTGCACGACCTGCGCGCACGTCTCGACCAGGTCCCCCAGGCAGTCCCGCAGCCGCGGCACGCTCCTCGCGTCGTCCTCGGCGACCCGCTCCCACAGGGCGGTGTCGGCGACGGCCTCCCGCCAGGCCTCCAGGAGCCGGCGGCCCTCGCACACGACCGCCGCCCGGGCCTCGGCGTCCAGCTCCGCGCCGCAGTGCAGCCTCGGCTCCTGCGGGGCGGCGCCGTGCAGGCGGGCGGCGCGCAGGGTGTGCTGCCGCGCCGTGTCGAAGACCTCCTGCACGGTCCGTGCCCGCGTGAGCGGCCGGAAGGCCTCCGCGAGCCCGAGCGTGAAGAAGCTGCCCTCCGCCGAGTACCCGGAGCGCTGCCCGGCCGCGCAGGCCGTCATCAGCGCGAACCGCCCCGACGGCTGCCCCTTCAGGACGCTGCTGCCGAACACCCCGTCGGCCGACTCGCCCCGGCAGGCGTCGATCAGCCACAGCACGGTGCCCGCCCGGCAGTGGGTGAGGTACGGGCTGATGTCGGCGGGCACCAGAGTGTCCAGGTACGGCTGGGTCCACTCGGCGTCGGGGGCGTGCGGGGCGCGCGCGTCGGCAGGGACCAGGTGGTCGGTGTCGCCGACGCGGATGCCGTGGCCGGTGAAGTGGATCAGGAGGGTGCCGTCCTCGGGGACGTCCCGCGACACCTCGTCGACGGTCGTGATGATCTGGGCGCGCGTCGCCCCCGGCACCGTCCGCACCTCGTAACCGGCTGCCCTGAGCGCGGCGCCGAGGGCCCGCAGGTCGGCGGTGACCGGTGCGTCGAGCGAGCCGAAGCGGTGTGCGGCGTCCGGAGTGTCGCCGACGCCGATGAGCAGCGCCGTCCGTGCTTGTGCCATGCCCTCTCCCCCTGTGCGAGGCCTTATCGTCGCATTTCCGGGCGAGGACGACGGCCGGAACCCTCAGGGTGAACGGGGCGGCGCCGGACCGGACTTGGCGTGACCCCCGTGGACGCGGCCCTCATCCCGCCCCTGCGCCGCTCCGTCAGCGTCTCACTCCGCCCGCCGCGCCCGGTGCGCCATCCACGCCGCCACCACCGCCCCCGACACGTTGTGCCACACGGAGAACACGGCGGCGGGCAGCGCGGCCAGCGGGCTGAAGTGGGCGGTCGCGAGGGACGCGGCGAGCCCGGAGTTCTGCATGCCGACCTCGAAAGCCATCGCGCGGGACGCGGGCGGACCGAGCCGGGCCAGCTTCCCCGCGCCGTAACCGAGCGCGAGCCCGAGCCCGTTGTGCAGGACGACCGCGACGAGCACGAGCGCCGCCGCCGACTTGATGGCCGCGGCGCTGCCCGCGACGACCACGGCCACGATGACGGCGATGGTCACGGCCGACAGCCACGGCAGCGCGCCGAGCACGCGATCGACGTAACCCCCGAAGAGCAGCCGGACGGCGAGGCCGCCGACGACGGGCAGGAGCACGGTCTTGAGGATGTCCGTCACCATCGAGCCCGCGTCCACCGGCAGGTACTCACCGGCGAGCAGCAGCGTGAGCGGCGGTGTCACGAGCGGCGCGAGCACGGTCGACACGGTCGCGACGGACACGGAAAGGGCCACGTCGCCGCGCGCGAGATAGGTGACGACGTTGGACGCGGTGCCGCTCGGCGCGCACCCCACGAGGATCACTCCGGCGGCCAACTGGGGCGAGAGGTCCAGGGCGTGGGCGATGAGCCAGCCCAGGCCCGGCATGATCACATAGTGCGCGACCAGGCCGAGCGCCACGGCCCAGGGGCGGCGTGCGACGCCCTGGAAGTCCTGCGGCGTCATCGTCAGGCCCATGCAGAACATGACCACGCCGAGCAGATACGGCACGCTCTCCTTCCAGCCCCCGAAGGTGCCGGGCGTCGCGAGGCCGACGGCGCCCGCGGCGAGGACGAGCACGGGGAAGACGGTGACGGCGCGGCGGGCCGCGCGGTCGGCGGCTGTCACGGGCCCGGGGGCCGCCGTCGGGCCGGGACGTGTCGGTTCGGTCTGCACCCGGCGATGCAACGTGCCGGTGCGCCGGGCACGCAACCGCGTCTCGATATGTGGTCGCTACATGTGTCCTGGGGTGTACGCGGCGGAGGCACCGTCCTCACTTGGTGGCGCCGCAACTCCCCACCGGTGCCACGGAGATGACGGTACGAGCGGGCAGCGTCACCCGCTTCGCCTTCGCACCCTCCCCGGCGTCCCCGCCCTCCGCCCGCAGCGACACCCCGTCCCGCCCCGACCCCAGGAACTCCCCGCACCGCTCCCCGGACGTCGTGCTCACCCGCACCAGATGGTCCTTCGGGGACTCCGTCTCGACCCAGGCGACCCCGATGGCCCCGGCGGCGCACACGACGCCGGCCACGCAGCACACCGACGCCCACCGCAGCGAGGTGACGACGCGCCGGACCTCCTCCTCCGTCCAGCGCCGCAACGCCTGCCCCGCGAGCAGCGTGCGGTCGCCGAGCCGCCCGTGCGCCGCCCGCACGGCGAGCACCGACCCGGCGACGAGCAGCAGGAACGCGAGGCCGACCAGGCCGGACGCCACCAGGCGTGCCGTGTCCGGCAGGCCGTTCAGGTCGTCGCGGCCCTTGAGGACGACAAGGACGGCGAGGAGTGCCGTCAGACCGGTCAGACCCGTGCGCCAGCCCTCGGCCTGCCGCCGCAACTCGTCGAGCTGCGTGAACTCCAGCTCGCGCGCCAGCTCCGCCCAGCGGCGGTCGGACTGGGCGGTCACGGCGTGCCGTTCGGGGTGCCGCTCGGCGCGGGCGTCACCAGCGCCCGCACGCGCCAGCTGGCTCCGCACCCGACGAACACGGCGTTCGCCGGGAGCTGCGGATGCGGGTGCCCGCACTCGCAGAAGTGCCGCTCCTGGGCGAGCAGCGCGGCGTCCGAGGCCGGCCCCTTGGTCCCCGCACCCGTCCCGGTCCCGGGCACACCGTGCCGGTACTCGGTGGCCGTCCGGCCGAGACAGCGGGGACAGTGGCCCCGCACCAGGGTGTGCCCGTCGGGCGAGGGGCCGACGGTGAACTCGTCGCTCACCTCGCCGAGGTCCGCGTCCGCGTAGGTGGTGTCGAACCGGTGCGAGGGCGGCGGGGGCTGGGTCATGAGGCGTCGTCCAGGTCGAGATCGAGGTCGAACAGGGTGGCGTACAGGCGCAGGCGCTCGGTGGCCCAGGCCTCGGACTCGCCGGTGGCGTCGGCGGCCCGCGCGATGTGCCGCCCGTCCACCTTGCCGGTGAGGGCGGGGAGCCGGCCGTCGAGGCCCACGGAGAGGATCGCCAGGTCCTGCCAGAGGGGGACGGTGTCCGGCGGGGCGGGCAGGGGCGGGGATTCGGGCAGCAGGGGCAGGAAGGGGGCGACGCGGGCGAGGGTGCGGGGGACCGGTTCGCCGAGGCGGCCGGCGATGCTCACCAGGTCCAGGGGGCCGAAGGTCTTGTTGGTCGGGGACAGCCATTGGTTCTCGTCGAGGGCCACCATGTCGCGGGCCGAGAGGGGGGAGGCGGGCAGGGCCGCCAGGGCGGCCGCAGTGAGTTCGGGGACCAGGGCGCCGAGGGGGCGCAGGAGGGCGAGCAGGGTGTAGGCCTTGGCGGGAGAGATCTCCAGTCCGTAGGTGTACCTGGCCAGCGCGGCGGGCGTCAGAGGTTTCCACACGGCGGCCGAAAGCTGGTTCTCGACGCGAGGCTGTTCAAGAAAGCTGCTGTATGGCTGCTCGGTGAGGGCGGCGACGTCGTGGGAACTGGGTCGATAGGAGGCGAGATCCTCGGGCAGGGGAGGCACGACCAGACCGAACCGGTCGGCCCCCTGGTGGGCGACTGCCCACATGTCAGCCAGTGTTTCGTGGAGGCGCTCCGCGGTGTAGAAGAGCCCGGAGGCGGTCAGTTCGTCGGCCGGGTCGTCCTCCGGGCTGTGCACGACCTCCTTGCCCGAGAGCGCGAAGCGACTGCGCAGCGGCAGCGCGGACCACTCGGCGACAATGTCCACGTTGTCGGGGAGACGGGCCCCGGCGGCCCGCAGCTCGGCGACGGCCCGCGCGACGTCGAAGCTGTGCGGCGCCTCCTTGGCGCCCCTCGCCAGCGCTTCGTACCCGATGCCGTCCTCAAGGCGGGCGCCGACGCTGTTCAGCCCGTCCACCAGCGCGGCCGTGTCGCTGGAGGGCACGAAGCGGCCGTCTTCGTCCGTGTACCTGCGCTCATGCGTGAGGCCTGTCGCGGCGGCGATGAGCGCCAGGCGCTCCGAGGCCGCCGAGAGATCGGTCTCCCACCGCACGGCCATGACCACCGTTGCGCCCCAGCGCAGCGTCCGGCTTCCGTCCTCGGCCGGAGGGGCGAACTCGGTCAGGACCTGCTGGAGTGTCTCGTCGAGATCCGCCCAGGACCGGACCGTGTCGGCGGCGGGCGGAACCCAGCCGAGCCAGGCAAAGTCGGACAGCACGCGCAAGATCTCCGTCGGTGTTCTGCCGGTGGCCCGCTGCACCCGGAGCACCTGGTCCGGGCGCGTCACCGGCACCATCTTCTCCTCGAACTCGAGGGTGGACTGCAGGAAGAGAGCCTCGACCTCGTCGTCCGTGCACACGTGGTCCTCGTGGTGTGGGGGCACACGAGGCAGGGTCTCGCCGTGCAGCGCCACCCAGCTCCGGTAGTGGTCGACGACGGCGCCGAGGGGTTCATTGAACCTGTGGGAGGCCAGGACCAGGCTGCCGCGACCATGGCTGACGTGGCGATTGCCCTGCACCGCGCTGATCTGGGCGGAGCCCGCGAGGACTCTGGCCAACTCGATGTCCATCGCGTCGGGCGCCCGGTCGAAGCCCCCCGGGCTCAGGGCCGGGGGAGCCTCGGAGGGGTGCGCGACACGGAACCGCCGTTTGCGCCGCAGGGCATCGGCCACCGACACGCCTTGCCGGGCGGCCTGTTCGCAGACATGCCACCAGCCCTTGGCGCCGCGCAGGGCCGAATCCCCCGGCTCGGGCACGGGGTATCCCAACAGGCTCCTGGGGGACGACGCCGAGTGATGGGTGTGCTCAAGGCGCATCGCGGCGGTCCGCCAGGGGGCGAGGTGCCCCGCGTCGTGGACGTGCCTGGCGCGGGTCGTGATTCCCCGGTCCGGGTGGAACCAGCCCTCGGAGTCGAGCCGGTGCCGACCGCCCCCATCCCGCGCCGCGGTGACCCCCTTGCCCCGCCACTCCTCCCACAGCACCCGCGCCACCGGCAGGTTCTGCCGCTCCAGCTCCCAGAGCCACTCCATCGAGAGCCCCGGCCACTGGGCCAGCGGCACCGCGCCCGCGCGCCAGTTGTGCTCCTCCCACGTCCGGTCGTACGCCTGCAATTCCTTGCGGCTGACGCTCAGCTGGCCCGCGTGCAGCCCCGTCAGATTCAGTACGTAGCCGTAGGGCGCCTTGTCCGTGGCGATGCCGTCGCACAGCACACCGCCCTTGTCACGCACCCACCACAGCACTCCCGGCACGGCCTCCAGCGGTTCCAGGCGGTCGAGACCGACCCCCGACTGCAGCACCCCCGGCTCCCACTCGTGCCCAGGCCCCGCCAGGTCCCGCACCTCCAGCTCGAACTCGCTCACCCGCACCAGCGGCCGCAGCGTGCCCACACAGGACAGGCCGTCGGCCGTGCCGTCCGCCCGCAGGTAGAGGCGGACGCGGGTGCCGCCCTCCGGGAGGCCGTCGCCCGCGCCCTCGTGCCGCTGGATGCGGAACAGGCTGCCGCTGCTCGGGATCTCGACGCTGAGCGCGTGCGCGGCCGGGATGCCGTCCGGGCTGACCTGCCGCGTCACGATCGTCATCTCGTCGGCGAGCATGAAGTAGCTGAACACGCCGATGCCGAAGCGGCTGTTGGGGAACAGGCGTAGCTTCTGGTCGTGCCGCAGCCAGCGCGACTGCTCGCGCCGGAACGCCTTGGACTGCTCGAAGCGGCTGCCGGCCCGCGTGAAGGTGTACTTCAGCTGCTCGGCGCTCATGCCGACGCCGTTGTCGCGGCACTCCACGTACCGGCCGCGCGCGTCCTCGCCCATGGTGATCGAGATCCGGCCGCGCCAGGGCGCGGGCTGCGGGCCCGCGCTGTCCAGGTAGTCCCAGCGCATCTGCCGGTACCGACAGGCGTCCATCGCGTTCTGGTACAGCTCCCGCAGCGCCAGGTGGGGCTCGCCGCCGTACAGCTGCTCGCCCATGAGCAGTTCACGGACCTCGGTCTGCGCCAGGTGGAAGCGCAGCAGCGGCACCTCGTACGTGGCCTGGCCGCCGCGCTGGCTCGCCCTCAGGTCGCGGTCGGTCACCCGCGTGGGCACGGCCGACAGGAGGCAGGCCTCCGCCTCCGGCAGCGTGCCCGCCAGGTCGGCGACCTGCGTGGCCAACTGGTCGGCCTGGTGCGCCACTTCGACGAGCGCGGCGTGCACGGCCTGGTGCGGGCAGGGCACGTCCAGGTGCAGCGTGGTGCCCTCGGGCTGCCAGCTGAGCAGGTCGGGGTGCGAGACGAGGCCGACGATCTCCTGCGGCAGGACCGGGTCGGACACGGCCAGGTGCTCGGCCACGACCTCCGGGAAGGTCCGCACGTCCAGGGACAGCACGCCCGCGAGCCGGAGCAGCGCGGCCAGCGGGCGCATCCGCAAGGGCTGGTAGCCGCCCGGCAGCAGGACCTTCGCGGGGCCCCGCTCGACGTCGCGCGGGGCGCCGGAGTCGTCGAGCGGCTCGTCGAGGCCGATGCCCTCGGCGGCCGCCCGCATCAGCCCCGACAGCTCGGCGACCCGGTCCTGCGCGGGCGCGGCGCCGCCGAGCAGGGCGGTGGCGAGGGCGTCCGCGCACGGAGCGGGCACCGCCTCGTCGTCCGTCTCGAACCGGTCGGCCACCCACCGGTGCACCAGCCACATCGTGACGGCGACGGCGTCCTGGGGCCGTTCGCGGGCGTGGCACTCCGCGACCTTCCGCGCCACGCGCGCGTACTGGTCGCCGACCTGTTCGTAGTGCCTGCGGTGGGCGTCCGCGCCGGGCACGCGCTCCAGCGACCCGGGACCGAACTCGGCGGCCTGGCTCAGCCGCTCCGCCCAGGCCGCCTCCCGCAGGAACGGCGCCGCCACCAGCACGGCCACCTCGACCGCGGACAGCTTCGCCCCGTCCGGCAGCAGGGCGGGCAGCCGGTCGCAGAGCAGCCGCACGGGGTAGGTGTCGTCGGCCCACGGGTCCTCGAACGGCAGCCGGCTCTGGGCGAGGTGCAGCGTGTGGGCGCTGCGCTCCACGAACGCGCTCAGGCAGTCCTTGAAGCGCTGGACGCCGTCGTCGACGCGCTGGACGCCGTCGCGGGGCTCCACGCGCTCCCACAGGGGCGTGGTCCGCACGGCTTCCTGCCAGGCCTCCAGGAGCGGCCGGCCCTCGCAGATCTCGGTGGTCTTGGTCCGGTCCTCGAAGTTGGTGCCGTAGCGGATGCGCGCGTTCTGCGTGAGGCCCTGCCGGTGCGCCACCGCCTTGGCGCGGGCGGCGGCGTTGGCGAACACGTCCTCGACGGAGCGGTCGGGCGTCAGCGGGCCGAGGGCCTCGGCGAGGCCGCGGGTGAAGAAGCTGCCCTCGCCGGTGTAGCCGCTGCGCTCGCCCTCCTTGCAGCCCATGAGGACGGCGAAGCCGCCGCCGGGCGGGCCGTTGTCGACGCTGTTGCCGAACGGCACGTCGCCGCCGGTCAGTTCGGTGCGGCAGGCGTCGATGGCCCACAGCACGGTGCCCGCCCTCGACGACTTCAGCCAGGGGCTGATGGCGGTGGGCAACAAGGAGTCCAGGTACGGCTCCTGCCAGTCGCCGTCGGGCGGCGTCACGGCGTCGAACGGCACCAGATAGTCGATGTCGCCCACGCGGACGCCGTGCCCGCTGAAGTACAGCAGCAGCGTCCCGCCCTCGGGGACGGCGCGGGCGGTCTCGTGTATCCGTGCTCTGATCTGGCTGATCCCGGCGTTGTGCAGGACGGTGACGTCGTAACGCGCCGCCTGCAGCGCCGAGTTCATCAGCCGCAGGTCGGCGTCCACCGCGTCGTCCAGGGGCTCCAGGAGCCCGTCCGCCGCGGGCACGTGCCCGACTCCGATCAGCAGCGCCGTGCGCGCCGGTGCCATGTGGTCCCTCCCACCGGCCGTGCTTCCGGGCCGGAGCACCATTCTGGCACCGCGCGAGCCCCCTCAGGCGGGCGTCGGGGGCAGCGGCAGCGGCAGCCCCGGCAGTCCGTCGATGCTCGTCGCCACGTGTTCCTTCTTCGTGAAGTACGCGTCGAGGGAGGCGTCGTCCTCGCGCGCGAACCGCTTGGCGTGCAGATCGCGGTCCTCGTCGTACGTCATGAAGGGCACCGCGTAGCCACAGGTGTCGCGGATCAGCTCGGCGTTCACGACGATGATCGCGCGCAGGCCGTGCAGCGAGGTGTCGACCTCGGGGAAGCGGGCGAGGAGGCCGGGGAAGCGCGGGTCGTCCCGGAAGACGGGCTCGCCGCGGCCGTGCACGCGGACGATGTTGGGCGGGCCCTGGAAGGCGCACCACATGAGCGTGATGCGGCCGTTCTCCCGCAGGTGGGCGACGGTCTCCGCGTTGCTGCCCGCGAAGTCCAGGTAGGCGAGGGTGAGGTCGTCGAGGACGGCGAAGGAGCCGGTGACGCCCTTGGGGGAGAGGTTGATGGTGCCGTCCCCGGCGAGGGGGGACGTGGCGGTGAAGAAGATCGGCTGGGACTCGATGAAGGTGCGGAGTCTGCCGTCGATGCGCTCATAGGTCTTTCCCATGACCAAGGATTATGGACTCCTTTAGTTCGCCTGTCTAACTACTTCGTGCGCCGCCCCGCCCGCCGGGAGGGCGTCCTCCGCTTCGCTCCGGGGCTGGATTGACGAAGCATGCAGAGCAATGCATACTCATGCATGTCAGTGACTGCACTGCACTGAGCGAGCGAATGCACTGTGAGGAGAAACCCGTGACCGAGCGCGTCGTACTCGCCTACTCGGGCGGCCTGGACACCTCCGTCGCCATCGGCTGGATCGCCGAGGAGACGGGCGCCGAGGTCATCGCCGTTGCCGTGGACGTCGGCCAGGGCGGCGAGGACCTGGACGTCATCCGCAAGCGCGCGCTCGCCTGCGGTGCCGTGGAGGCGGAGGTCGCCGACGCCAAGGACGAGTTCGCCGAGGGCTACTGCCTCCCGGCGATCAAGGCCAACGCCCTGTACATGGACCGGTATCCGCTGGTCTCGGCCCTGTCCCGGCCCACCATCGTCAAGCACCTCGTCGCCGCCGCGAACAAGCACGGCGCCGGCATCGTGGCCCACGGCTGCACCGGCAAGGGCAACGACCAGGTCCGCTTCGAGGCCGGCATCCAGGCCCTCGGCCCCGACCTGAAGTGCATCGCGCCCGTCCGGGACTACGCGATGACGCGGGACAAGGCCATCGCCTTCTGCGAGGACAAGGGCCTGCCGATCGCGACCACCAAGAAGTCGCCGTACTCCATCGACCAGAACGTCTTCGGACGGGCCGTCGAGACGGGCTTCCTGGAGGACATCTGGAACGCCCCGATCGAGGACGTCTACGAGTACACCTCGAACCCGGCCGTGCCCCGCGAGGCCGACGAGGTCGTCATCTCCTTCAAGGAGGGCGTGCCGGTCGCCATCGACGGCAGGCCCGTCACGGTCCTCCAGGCCATCCAGCAGCTCAACGAGCGTGCGGGTGCCCAGGGCATCGGCCGGATCGACATGGTCGAGGACCGGCTCGTGGGCATCAAGTCCCGTGAGGTGTACGAGGCCCCGGGCGCCATCGCCCTGATCACCGCCCACCAGGAGCTGGAGAACGTCACGGTCGAGCGGGAGCTCGCCCGGTACAAGCGGCAGGTCGAGCAGCGCTGGGGCGAGCTGGTCTACGACGGCCTGTGGTTCTCCCCCCTCAAGCGGGCCCTGGACGGCTTCATCAACGAGGCCAACCAGCACGTCACCGGTGACATCCGGATGACCCTGCACGGCGGCCGCGCCGTCGTCACGGGCCGGAAGTCCGAGGAGTCCCTCTACGACTTCAACCTCGCGACGTACGACTCGGGCGACACCTTCGACCAGTCGAAGGCGCAGGGGTTCATCGACATCTTCGGGCTTTCGTCGAAGATTGCCGCCAAGCGGGATCTGGCCTGAGGGCCCGAGCAGTAGCGTGAGGTCCGCCTCCCCGAAGCGCGCGGCGCCGGGGAGGCGGGCGCACATCCCCCTTTCTTCTAGGAGCGCGTGCAGTGAGCAGCAACAGCGGTGACGTCCGGCTCTGGGGCGGACGGTTCGCCGACGGCCCGGCAGAGGCCCTGGCCCAGCTTTCGGCCTCGGTCCACTTCGACTGGCGCCTCGCGCCGTACGACATCGCGGGCTCCCGAGCCCACGCCCGGGTGCTCCGCCAGGCGGACCTGCTCACCGCCGACGAACTGGACCGCATGCTGGCCGGCCTCGACCAGCTCGAAGCGGATGTCGCCGACGGCTCGTTCGTCGGGACCGTCGCCGACGAGGACGTGCACACCGCCCTGGAGCGCGGCCTCCTGGAGCGGCTCGGCGCCGACCTCGGCGGCAAGCTGCGCGCGGGCCGGTCCCGCAACGACCAGGTGGCGACGCTCTTCAAGATGTACCTGCGCGACCACGCCCGGATCATCGGCGGCCTGATCGCCGAGCTCCAGGAGGCCCTGATCGGCCTCGCGGAGGCGCACCCGGACGTCGCCATGCCGGGCCGCACCCACCTCCAGCACGCCCAGCCGGTGCTCTTCGCCCACCATGTGCTCGCGCATGTGCAGTCCCTCGCGCGGGACGCCGAGCGGCTGCGGCAGTGGGACACGCGGACGGCCGTCTCGCCGTACGGTTCCGGGGCGCTCGCGGGTTCCTCGCTCGGCCTCGACCCGCAGGCCGTGGCCGCGGACCTCGGCTTCGAGCACGGCTCCGCCGCCAACTCCATCGACGGCACCGCGTCGCGTGACTTCGTGGCCGAGTTCGCCTTCATCACGGCGATGATCGGCGTGAACCTCTCCCGGATCGCCGAGGAGGTCATCATCTGGAACACGAAGGAGTTCTCCTTCGTCACCCTCCACGACGCGTTCTCGACCGGCTCGTCGATCATGCCGCAGAAGAAGAACCCGGACATCGCGGAGCTGGCGCGCGGCAAGTCCGGCCGCCTCATCGGCAACCTGACCGGCCTCCTTGCGACCCTGAAGGCGCTCCCGCTCGCGTACAACCGCGACCTCCAGGAGGACAAGGAGCCCGTCTTCGACTCCTGCGATCAGCTGGAGGTCCTGCTGCCCGCCTTCACCGGCATGATGGCGACGCTCACGGTCCACCGCGAGCGGATGGAGGAGCTGGCCCCGGCCGGCTTCTCGCTCGCCACGGACATCGCCGAGTGGCTGGTCAAGCAGGGCGTGCCGTTCCGGGTCGCGCACGAGGTCGCGGGCGAGTGCGTCAAGGAGTGCGAGGCGACGGGCATCGAACTCGACCAGCTCACCGACGACCAGTTCGCGAAGATCAGCCCCCATCTGACCCCCGAGGTCCGCACCGTCCTGAACGTCAAGGGCGCGCTCGCGTCCCGCGACGGCCGGGGTGGCACGGCACCGTCGGCGGTGGCGGCACAGCTGGCGGAGATCAAGGCGGACGTGGCGAGGCAGCGGGAGTGGGCGACGGCACGGAGGGGCTGAAGTTCTCAGCCCGTCCGGCGATTGAGGACGAGGCGCGGAGCGCCGATAGCGGGGGTCCAGGGGGCGGCAGCCCCAGGTTTCGGAGAAGGGGCGGGCCTGGGGCGCACCGCGAGGCCCCACCTCACCTGCACCACCGCCCGCGAGCTACGTTGAAGGGGTGCACGTTACCCGCGTGCACCCCTTCGCAGCGTGGAGCCCCACATGCCATTCGCCCGCCTCGCCACAGCGACCACCCCCACCGCCCACCTGGGTCTGGGCCTCGCCGCCGTCGGCAGGCCCGGCTACATCACGCTGGGCCGCGCGGACGACCTGCCCGCGCGCAGCGTGGAGGCCCTGCGCGAGCGCGCCTTCGAACTCCTCGACGCCGCCTACGCCCTCGGCGTGCGCTACCTCGACGTGGCCCGCTCCTACGGCCGCTCCGAGGAGTTCCTGGCCGACTGGCTGCGCGCCCGCCCCGACGTCCGGGACGTCGTCGTCGGCAGCAAGTGGGGCTACACGTACACCGCCGACTGGCGCACCGACGCCGACGCGCACGAGGTCAAGGACCACAGCGTCGCCGCGTACGACCGCCAGCGCGCCGAGACCGCCGACGTCCTCGGCGACCGGCTCGACCTCTACCAGATCCACTCGGTGACCCCGGAGAGCCCCGCCCTCACCGACACGGAGCTGCACGCCCGCCTCGCCGACCTGGCCGCGAGCGGCGTCACCGTCGGCCTCTCCGTGAGCGGCCCCGACCAGGCGGCGGCGATCCGCGCCGCCGTCGAGGTCACCGTCGGCGGCGAGCGGCTGTTCCGGACGGTCCAGGCGACGTACAACGCCCTGGAGACCTCGGCCGGGCCCGCGCTCGCCGAGGCCCACGACGCGGGCCTGACCGTCCTGGTGAAGGAGGGCATGGCCAATGGCCGCCTGGCCGGACCGCAGGCACCGGCGGCCCTGCGCGCCGCCGCAGAAGCCACCGGCCTCGGCTGCGACGCGGTGGCCCTCGCCCTCGTGCTCCGCCAACCCTGGGCGGGCGTCGTCCTCTCCGGCGCCGCCACCTCCGTACAGCTCGTGTCGAACCTGCACGCGACGGCCGTCGACCTGGGCGAGGAGCACCTGGACCGCCTCGCGGACCTCGTGGAGGAGCCCGCCGCGTACTGGCGCACGCGGGCCGGACTGCCCTGGCACTGAGGCCCTGAGGCGCCGCCGAGCCACCGGACCGTCCGAGTCACCGAGTCACTGAGCCCCCGCGTCCCCGTTCCGTGAGCGTCACACGCCTCTCATGAGACAAATTTGTCTCACGTGGTCTATGGTTGTCTCATGTCAGTCGACCGTGACCAGGTGCTGCGCAGCGCCGCCGCCCAGCTCACCCGCAAGGGCTCCTCGACCCTGGACGAAGTGGCCAGGGCCTCCGGCATCAGCCGTGCCACCCTGCACCGGCACTTCGCCGGGCGGGACGCGCTCATCCGCGCCCTGGAGGACCTCGGCCTCCAGGAGTGCGAGACGGCGCTCGACGCCGCGCGGCTCGGCGAGGACAGCGCGCAGGACGCGCTGCGGCGCCTGATCAAGGAGATCGAACCCGCCGCCGGCCTGCTCGCGTTCCTCGTCACGGAGAACCAGCTGTTCGAGGGCGAGGACCGGCACGAGGGCTGGTCCCGGATCGACGACCGGATGGCGGAGCTGTTCCGGCGCGGCCAGGAGAGCGGGGAATTCCGCATCGACCTGAGCACGGCCTGGCTCACCGACGCCCTCTACGGCCTCATCGGCTCCGCCGCCTGGGCCGTGCTCGACGGCCGCGTCGCGGCCAAGGACTTCTCATACATGATCGCCGAACTGCTGATCGGCGGCGCACAACGGAGAGTGGAATCATGACAAGCACCGAACAGCGCGTACGGCCCGCGGAGGTGGAGCGGCACCCAGGTCGCTGGCTCGCCCTCGCCGTGCTCGCGCTGGCCGTGCTGCTCGTCGCCGTGGACGCGACCGTCCTCGGCCTCGCGACGCCGTACATCAGCGAGGACCTGAAGCCGTCCGGCAACCAGCTGCTGTGGATCGGCGACGTCTATTCGTTCGTGATCGCGGGCCTGCTGGTGTCCATGGGCAGCCTCGGCGACCGCATCGGCCGCAAGAAGCTGCTGCTCACGGGTGCCGTCGCGTTCGGCGCGGTGTCCGTGCTCAACTCCTACGCCACCACGCCCGAGTTGATGATCCTGGCCCGCGCGCTTCTCGGTGTCGCGGGCGCGACCCTGATGCCGTCCACGCTCGCGCTGATCCGGAACATCTTCCACGACCCGCGCGAGCGCAGCATCGCCGTCGGCGTGTGGGGCGCCATGGCGTCGGCGGGCGCGGCGGTCGGCCCGGTCGTCGGCGGCTTCCTGCTCGAGCACTTCTGGTGGGGCTCGGTCTTCCTGATCAACCTGCCGGTGATGGCGGTCCTCGTCGTGGTCGGCGTCAAGATGATCCCCGAGTCGAAGAACCCGGCGCCGGGCCCCTGGGACCTGATCAGCGTCGCGCTGTCGCTCATCGGCATGATCGCAGTGGTGTACGCCGTCAAGGAGGCGGCGGCACACGGCCTGAGCTGGGGTGTCGCGGCCTCGGCCGTGATCGGTGTGGCGGCGCTCACCTGGTTCGTGCGTCGGCAGTTCACGCTGCCCGCACCGCTGCTCGACATGCGCCTCTTCCGCAACCGCGGCTTCTCGGCGGCTGTCCTCGCCGACCTGCTGACCATCCTCGGCCTGTCCGGGCTCGTCTTCTTCCTCTCCCAGTTCCTCCAACTGGTACAGGGCAGGCAGCCCTTCGAGGCCGGTCTCGCCGAACTGCCCGCGGCGGTGGGCGCGGTCACGGCGGGCCTGATCGCGGGTACGGTGGCGCGCCGGTACTCGGTGCGGGCGGTGGTCGCGGGCGGACTCGCGGCGGTGGGCCTCGCGCTCGCCTCACTGACCGTGCTGAGCCAGGAGACGGGCTATCCGCTGCTCGGCGCGGCACTCCTGGTCGTCGGCGTCGGCGCGGGCTTCTCCTTCACCGTGACCGCCGACGTGATCCTCTCCAGCGTGCCGAAGGAACAGGCGGGCTCGGCGTCCGCGGTCTCGGAGACGGCGTACGAACTGGGCGCGGCCCTCGGCATCGCCCTGCTCGGCTCCATCGTGACCGGCGTGTACCAGAACTTCACGGCCCCGGCGGGCACCCCGGCCGACGCCGCGGCGGCCGCGCACGACTCCCTGGGCGGCGCGGTCGAGGCGGGCGCCGGACTGCCCGCGCGCACCGCCGAGCCGCTGATCTCGGCGGCCCAGGAGGCCTTCGTGGACGGCCTGCGCCTCGCCGCGGGCATCGGCGCCGCGGTGCTCCTCGCCACGGCGGTGGCGGCGTGGTTCCTCTTGAAGGGCCAGAAGCTGGAAGACGGCGTGGAGCACTAGCCGAAACCGCCGCTACGGCTGCCGCTACCGCTGTGCCGGGTGCCGGGTGCCGGGTGCCGGGTGCCGCCAACGGCAACGCCCGCCCCGGTGCCGGGGATTCACCCCGGCGCCGGTGCGGGCGCACCGTGACGTCCGAACCCGGGCGGCTACGCCGCCTTCGCCTTCGTGGCGTACATGTCCACGTACTCCTGCCCGGACAGCAGCATGACCTCCGTCATCACGGAGTCCGTCACCGCGCGCAGCACATAGCGGTCGCGGTCCATGCCGTCGTACCGCGAGAACTCCATCGCCTCGCCGAAGCGGACGGTCACCTTGCCCGGGTGGGGCAGGCCCTTGCCGCCGGGCTGCAGCTTGTCCGTGCCGATCATCGCGAACGGCACCACCGGCGCGCCCGTCATCAGGGTCAGCCGCGCGATGCCGGTGCGGCCGCGGTAGAGGCGGCCGTCGGGGGAGCGGGTGCCCTCCGGGTAGATGCCGAAGATCTTGCCCTCGTCCAGGACGCGCTTGCCGGTCATGAGCGCGGCGACCCCGCCCCGGCCGCCGTCACGCGCCACCGGGATCATGCCGACGCCGGTGAAGAACCAGGCCATCAGGCGGCCCTTGAAACCCTTGCCGGTGACGTACTCGTCCTTGCCGATGAAGAAGACGGGCCGGTCGCACACCAGAGGCAGGATCATCGAGTCGATGAACGTCAGGTGGTTTCCGGCCAGAATGACGGGACCGGTCCCGGGGATGTTCTCCGCGCCTTCCACCCGTGGGCGGAACATCAGGCGCAGGAACGGTCCGAGCACTGCCTTGATGAGCGCTAGACGGGACAACGGGTCCTCCGGTGTCAACGGGTCGACGACGAGTCTGTGCAGGTGAGGACCATACTCGCGGGTCCCCGTTGATTGCACATCGGGTTCATGTGCCCGATACGCAGAGTTGACCTGATTTTGCCTGCAGTTGCCCCCGCGACAACCTCACTGTGACGACCGTAGCGCTGTGCGAACTGCGAGGCTTGTCCGAGTGGTGCTTCTCACGCGCGACGCATCTCACGGCCGGAACCGCACCGGCGCCCGCGAGCCCGGGCGCACGCGCCGGTCGCCCCCGCCGAGTACCCCGCGAGCCCTACTCGACACCCGGCGTCGGCCACCCGTTCGGCCCCGGGTCTCCCACCCGTCACGCAACGCCACCTACGATCGGTGCCGCTTTGTCAGGTGCAAGGCGCTACACGGCGGTACACAGGGAGGGAGCGCTCAATGGCGACGCAGGAATCGGGGCGGCAGGAGACGGGGACGAGCCCGGGGCGGCGCGCGGTGCTCGGGGCCGCGGTGCTCGGGGCGGGCACGGCCGTCGTCGGCGCGCCCGGCGTGGCGAGAGCCGACGCACGCCACGGCCACGGCGGCCACGGGGGCGGCGGCTACCGCGACCTGCCGGTGCCGACGGTGGTCGCGCACCGCGGCACCAGCGGCTACCGGCCCGAGCACACGATCGGCTCGTACCAACTCGCCCTGGACATGGGCGCGCACGTCATCGAGCAGGACGTGGTGCCCACCAAGGACGGCCATCTCGTATGCCGTCACGAGAACGACATCACCGGGACGACGGACGTCGCCGCGCACCCCGAGTTCGCGGGCCGCAAGACGACCAAGAGCGTCGACGGCGTCAGCCTGACCGGCTGGTTCACCGAGGACTTCACGCTCGCCGAGCTGAAGACGCTGCGCGCCAAGGAGCGCATCCCTGGCACCCGCCAGCGCAACACCCTCTACGACGGCCGCTGGGACGTCCCCACCCTCGAAGAGGTCTTCCGCTGGGCGGAGAAGGAGGGCCGCAAGCGCGGCGAGCGCGTCTGGCTGCACATCGAGACCAAGCACCCCACGTACTTCCGCAAGCTCGGCCTCGGCCTCGAGGAGCCGCTCGCCAAGCTGCTGCGCCGCTACAACCGCCACCGCAGGAACTCCCCGAACTTCCTGCAGTCCTTCGAGCCGAGCAGCATCCAGCGCCTGCGCAAGCTCGTCGACGCGCCCGGCGTGGTCCTGCTCTCCACGGCCGCCTCGCGCCCGTGGGACTTCGTCGAGGCGGGCGACCCGCGCACCGTCGCCGACCTCATCAAGCCCGAGGGCCTGAAGTGGATCTCCTCGTACGCCAAGGGCATCGGCCCGACCCTGGACCTGATCATCCCCAAGGGCCCCGACGGCAGGCTCCTGGAGCCCACCACCCTGGTCCGCGACGCGCACGCCGAGGACCTGGTCCTGCACCCGTACACGATGCGCAACGAGAACACCTTCCTGCCCGCCGACTTCAAGAAGGGCACGGACCCGAACGCCTACGGCGACGCCTTCGGCGCGTTCAAGAGGTACTTCGCCACCGGCATCGACGGGATCTTCTCCGACAACCCGGACACGGCGCTGCTCGCCGCGGCGGACTTCAACGACGACTGACGGGCGGCGGGCGGCGGCTGGCCGGCCTCGTCAACGACGGCGCGTGAAGCCCCGGTTGGGGTGAGGCGCGGCCGTTCCGGAAACCGATAACCGGAATGGTCGCGTCCCCGTCGGCATGACCCCTACGCCCCCGTCGGCCCCGTCCCCCTCCGCACGGCCGTCGCTCTCGTACGACCTGGTCACCACCCTGCGCCCGCTCCTCGCCGCAGAGGCATCGGCCGAGGCGCACGGCTGCGCCGCCGACCCCGGCGACATCGAGCAGGCCGTCTGGCTGCGCCTGCTCGAACATCTGGACGCCGGGGGGCCGCCCGCCGACCCCGCCGCCTGGCTGCGGGCCGCCGTCCGCGACGAGGCGCACCGCACCCGCAGCACCGCCCGCCGGGAGCGGCCCTACGCCGGTGAGCCCGCCGACCCGCGCGGCGGACCCGAACAGCGGCTCCTCGCGGCCGACCGGCACCGCACCCTGTACGCCGCCGTCCGGAAACTGCCCGGACGCTGCCCCCGTCTCATGGCTGCACTTCTGTCGCCGAAGGACCTGACTTACCGCGAAATCGCAGGGGAGTTGGGAATGTCACAAGGATCTTTGGGGCCGGAACGTTCCCGATGCCTGGGATGCCTGCGCAGAATGCTCGCGCAGGAGGTTGGGACTCCGGACCCGTGGGGAAAGGAGTGAAGGACAACCGGCGGAGCAGGTGAGCGGGAGGCGTGCACACATGGGCATGAGCGTGACCATCTCGGAGGCGTCCGACACGGACGCCGAGCAGATCCTCAAACTGCAGTACCTCTGCTACCAGAGCGAGGCCGAGCTGTACGGCGACTACTCCATCGAGCCGCTGACGCAGACCCTCGACTCCCTCAAGGCCGAGCTGGCCGCGGGCAGCGTCCTGGTGGCGCGCCTCGGCACCGAGGTCGTGGCGTCCGTGCGGGGCACGGTCGACACGGCGGCCACGGCCCGCATCGGCAAGCTCATCGTGCACCCGCGGATGCAGCGGCACGGCTTGGGCGGCCGCCTCCTGGAGGCCATCGAGCGCCGGCTCGCCGAGGGCGGCGTGGCCAAGCGCTTCGAGCTGTTCAGCGGCCACCGCAGCGAGAGCAACCTCCAGCTCTACCGCAAGCACGGCTACGCGCCGGTGAGCACGCAGCGCGTGGACGACCGCCTGACGGTGGTGACCCTCTCCAAGGACGCGCAGGCCGAGGCGTACGTGGCGAGCGCCTAGGCGCCGGAGGGCTCGGCGGGGCGGGTGTGCGCGCGGGACTTGCGCAGCCAGAACACCGCGGTCACCGGCAGCAGCACCGGAATGAACAGATAGCCCATGCCGAAGTCCGACCAGACCGTGGCGTCGGGGAACGCGGACGGCTCCGCGAGGGTCCAGGCCCCGACGGCGAGCACACCGGCCAGCTCGGCGGCGCAGCACACCAGCGCCGCCTTGCGGGCCGTCTCCCCGCCGCGTACGAGCGAGTACGTGATGAAGCCGTAGACGACACCGGCGAGCGCCGACAGCGTGTACGCGAGCGGGGCCTTGTGGAAGTCCGTCGAGATCTGGACCGCCGAGCGGGACACGGCGCCGACGACCATCACGCCGTACAGCCACACCAGCAGGATGCCGGGGCCGGTGATCAGCTTCTGCCGCTGCGGCTTCGGCTGCTTCTCCTGCTTGTTCCGCTCGTTCCGCTTCGCGCGGGGCTCGTCGTCCGTCACCGCCACCTCAGCCTCCCCAGATGTCAAAGAGCCGGACCTCGAGCACGGCGAGGACCACGCCGCCCGCGGCGACGGTCACCGAGCCCCAGCGCGTGCGCTCGGCGAGCGACATGAAGCCCGCCGCGGGAACGCACGCGAACGAGCCGATCAGATAGGCCACGAAGATCGTCGTGCCCTGCTCGGGGTCCTCGCCCCGCGCCAGCTGCACGATGCCGACGATCAGCTGGACCAGCGTCAGCAGGGTGACCACACCCATGCCGATGAAGTGCCAGTCCTTCGTCGGCTGGTCCCGGTAGGCGGCGAAACCGCACCAGGCCGCGAGCGCGAGCGCGGCCACGGAGGTCGCGACGGTCAGGGCAACAAGCATGCCGAGACCCTATTACGGGCCAAAAGACCCGGTGCCCTCGGCCCCGGGGGCCCGGGATCCGCGGGTGGCCCCCGCGTAGGGTCGAAGACATGAAGATCCAGGCTGACGCCCTCCTGTTCGACAACGACGGCACCCTCATCTCCTCGATGGAGTCCGTCCGCCGCTGCTGGACGCGGTGGGCGGGGGAGTACGGCATCACCGCCGAGGACTTCGCCAGGGTCGAGCTGCACGGCCGCCCGGCCGTCGAGATCGTCGCCGACCTGCTGCCCGCCGAGCGGGTGGCCGAGGCCGTGGCCCGGATCGAGGAGCTGGAGGTGTCCGACGTCGCGGGCGGCGTGCTCGCCCTGCCCGGCACCCTCGACCTGCTCGCCGCCCTGCCGCCCGAGCGCTGGGCCGTGGTCACCTCCGCGACCCGCCGCCTGGCCGAGGCCCGGCTCGCCGAGGTCGGCATCAGCCCCAAGACGCTGATAGCCGCCGACGACATCACCCGCGGCAAGCCCGACCCCGAGCCCTTCCTGCTCGCGGCCCGGGTGCTCGGCGTGGACCCGGCCCGCTGCGTGGTCTTCGAGGACGCCCCCGCGGGTCTCACCGCGGGCCGGGCCGCCGGGATGACCACCGTGGCGTTGACCACAACGCACCAGGTGGCGGAGCTGTCCGCGGACGTCGTCGTCGAGGACCTGTCGGCGGTGTCCGTGCAGGCCACGGCGGGTGGAGTGGAGATCGTCACCGGCGTCTGAGCGCGGTGCGGGACGGGGTGGACCGTCTCTCCTGTCGACCAATGTTTGTCCGCTATTCGGACAGCGGTGGCGGGACGCGCCCGCACGCGTGTTTTACTGGTCCGCATGACCACGACGAGCAGCCGCACCCTTGCGACCGAGGCGATCACGACGCCCGGTGCTCGTTGTATGTGTCGAATGTGCGCCTTCTGAGGGCCCCCGCACCACTGAGAGCCTCGCGCCCCGAAGCGAAGCCGCTGTGCCGCGCCACCACACCCCGTACGTACCTCGAAGAGTCACGTACACGGGCAGGGCGCGAGCCGGCCCCGCGCACACGTCCTCCGGTTCCATCGCCACCGCGAGAACCGTGCCGCGTTCCGAACGAATGCCCCGTGCCCGGCGTCACCGCGCCGCGCACTCGACAGTGACGGAAACCCAGTGATCACCACTTCCGGCCTGACCAAGGTCTACCGCTCACGCGGTCGTGAAGTAACCGCCATCGACGGAGTCGATCTCCATGTGCGCGAAGGCGAGGTGTACGGCGTCATCGGCCAGTCCGGTGCCGGCAAATCCTCGTTGATCCGCTGCGTGAACCTCCTGGAGCGCCCCACCTCCGGCACCGTGACCGTGGACGGCCAGGACCTCACCGCGCTCGCGGGCCGCGGCCCGCGCGCCGGCAAGGAACTGCGCGCCGCCCGCAACCGCATCGGCATGGTCTTCCAGCACTTCAACCTGCTGTCCTCGCGCACGGTCCAGGCGAACATCGAGCTGCCGCTCGAGATCCTCGGCCTGTCCGGCAAGGAGCGCTCCCGCAAGGCGCTCGAACTCCTGGACCTGGTCGGCCTCGCCGACAAGGCCAAGGCCTACCCGGCGCAGCTCTCCGGCGGCCAGAAGCAGCGCGTCGGCATCGCCCGCGCGCTTGCGGGCGAGCCGAAGGTGCTGCTCTCCGACGAGGCCACCAGCGCCCTCGACCCGGAGACCACCCGCTCCATCCTCCAGCTCCTGCGCGACCTCAACCAGCAGCTCGGCCTGACCGTCCTGCTGATCACGCACGAGATGGAGGTCGTGAAGACGGTCTGCGACTCGGCCGCCCTGATGGAGCGGGGCCGGATCATCGAGTCCGGCACCGTCACCGAACTCCTCGGCACCCCGGGCTCCCAGCTCGCCGCCGCGCTCTTCCCGGTCAGCGGCGACGCCACCGGCATCGACCGCACCGTCGTCGACGTGACCTTCCACGGCGAGGCCGCCACCCAGCCGGTCATCTCCCAGCTGTCGCGCACGTACAACATCGACATCTCGATCCTCGGCGCCGCGATGGACACCGTCGCGGGCAAGCAGGTCGGCCGGATGCGCATCGAGCTGCCGGGCCGCTTCGAGGAGAACGTCGTCCCGATCGGCTTCCTGCGCGAGCAGGGCCTCCAGGTCGACGTCGCCGACGCACCCGCCGCCCTCTCGGCGCCGGACGCGTCCGCGACCGCCGCCACGCTGGTCAAGGAAGGTGCCAAGTGACCTGGTCGGAGATGCAGCCCCTGCTGGAGCAGGCCTGTTGGGACACCCTCTACATGGTCGGCTGGTCGGCGCTCATCGCCGTCGCCGCCGGCCTGCCGCTCGGCATCCTGCTGGTCCTCACCGACCGCGGCGGGCTGCTGCAGAACACGATCGTGAACAAGGTGATCGGGCAGGTCGTCAACATCGGCCGGTCGATGCCGTTCATCATCCTCATGGTCGCCCTGATGGGCTTCACGCGCTCCATCGTCGGCACCTCCATCGGCCGTGACGCGGCGATCGTGCCGCTCGCGATCAGCGCCATCCCGTTCTTCGCGCGCCTGGTCGAGACGGCCGTCCGCGAGGTCGACCACGGCCTGGTCGAGGCCGTGCAGTCGATGGGCGGCAACACGTGGACCGTGGTCCGCAAGGTCCTCGTGCCCGAGTCGCTGCCGTCGCTGATCTCCAGCGCCACCACGACCGTCGTCGCCCTCATCGGCTACTCGGCGATCACCGGCACCGTCGGCGCGGGCGGCCTGGGCGACCTCGCGGTCCGCTACGGCTACCAGCGCTTCGAGACCGAGCTGATGTGGATCACCGTCGGCGTCCTCGCCGTGGTCATCTCGATCATCCAGTTCGTCGGCGACTACGCCGCGCGCAGCCTGCACCGGCGCGGCGGCCGCGCGGGGGCCGCGCCGCGGCTGAAGTTCCTGCGCGCCAAGGCGCCCGCGGCCGACCCCGAGCCGGTCAAGGCCGCCTGAGCCCGACCTCTCGGTCCTCCGAGTTCACCCAGCACCACCCCGCACCACCAACGCGGGGGTGTACCACCCATGGAGAAAGGCACTTTTCGTGCGTAACACCACCAAGATCACCGCTGCTGTCCTCGCCACCGGCGCCCTCACCCTCGGCCTCACCGCCTGCGGCTCCGACAAGGGGTCCGCGGGCGACAAGGACGGCCCGCTGGTCGTCGCCGCCACCCCCACCCCGCAGGGCGCGATCCTCGACTACGTCAAGAAGAACCTGGCGAAGAAGGCGGGCCTCGACCTGGAGGTGAAGGAGTTCACCGACTACGTCACGCCCAACACCGCCGTGCAGCAGGGCGAGGTCTTCGCGAACTACTTCCAGCACAAGCCGTACCTGGACGACTTCAACAAGAAGAACAAGACGGACATCGTCCCCGTCCCGGGCGCGACGGTGCACCTGGAGCCGCTGGGCGTCTACTCCAAGAAGATCAAGAAGCTCGACGACCTCAAGAAGGGCGCGACGGTCGCCGTCCCGAACGACACCACGAACGAGGCCCGCGCCCTCAAGCTCCTCGCCGACAACGGCGTCCTCAAGCTCAAGGCGGGCGTCGGCTTCGCGGCCACCCCCAAGGACGTGGTGTCGAACCCGCTGAACCTCAAGTTCAAGGAGCTGGAGGCGGCCCAGCTGCCGCGCTCCATCGACGACGTCGACGCCGCGGTGATCAACGGCAACTACGCGCTGGAGGCCGACCTCAGCCCCGCGAAGGACGCCATCGTCGCCGAGAAGGCCAAGGGCAACCCCTACGGCAACTTCCTCGCCGTCAAGAAGGGCGACGAGAACGACCCGCGCGTGAAGAAGCTCGCCAAGCTCCTCACCTCGCCCGAGGTCAAGAAGTTCATCGACGACAAGTACGACGGCTCCATCGTCGCGGCCTTCTGACATGCGCCGGCCTGTCATCGCCGCGGCGGCCGGGGCCCTGGCCCTGTCCCTCGGCCTGACCGCCTGCGGCGCGGGCTCCGGCTCCGACGGCGACAAGCTCGTCGTCGGGGCCACCCCGACCCCGGCCGGTGAGGTCCTCGCGTACATCCAGCAGAACCTGGCGAAGAAGGCGGGCCTCGACCTGGAGGTGAAGGAGTTCACGGACTACGTGACCCCCAACACCGCGCTCCAGGAGGGCTCCCTCGACGCCAACCTCTACCAGCACACCCCGTACCTCGACGACTTCAACAAGTCCAAGAAGACGGACCTGGTGCCGGTGACCGAGGTGTACCTGCCACCCATGGGCGTGTACGCGGACGGCGGCAAGAAGCTGACGGACGTGACGGGGTTGCGCTCCGGCGCGACCGTCGCCGTGCCCAACGACACCACCAACGAGGGCCGGGCGCTCCAACTGCTCGCCTCCAAGGGCGTGATCGAGCTCAAGAAGGGCGCGGGCGCGAACGCCACCCCCGAGGACATCGCGGCCAACCCCAAGAAGCTCACCATCAAGGCCCTGGAGCCCGCGCAGCTGCCGCGCTCCCTCAAGGACGTCGACGCGGCCGTCATCAACAACAACTACGCGCTCGACGCGGGCCTGAGCCCCAAGAAGGACGCCGTCCTCCTGGAGTCCGCGAAGGACAACCCGTACAACAACGTGCTCGCCGTCAAGAAGGGCGACGAGGACGACCCGAAGGTCAAGAAGCTGGCCGAGCTGCTGACTTCGCCCGAGGTCAAGAAGTTCATCGAGGACAAGTACAAGGGGTCGGTCCTTCCGGTCACGGGAGGCTGACGCACACCCGTGCCCTGTCCCCACCCACGGGGTCCGCTCCACCTGCCGGAGCGGACCCCGTGGTGCGTCCTCGCGCCGCCATGCTGCATGCTGGGCACTTCGGCAGGCCTGAAGGTCCTTGAGGTCCTTGACGATTCGACGGTTCGACAGCTCGACGGTTCGAGAATTCACAGAGCGACAGGCCCATGAAGCTTACGGAGCGGCGCATGACTACAGCCTCGGGGTTCCCCGACATCTCCATCAGCACGGAGCGGTTGGTGCTGCGCCCGTTCGACGAAGCGGACATCACGGCGTACGCGGAGATGATGAACGACGAGCTCGTCACCGCCTGGACCGCCGCGCCCCAGCCCTACACCGAGGCCGACGCCCGCGCCTACATCACCGAGGTCGCCCCCGCCGAGCGCGCCGAGGGCCGCGGGATCGTCCTCGCCGTGACCGAGTTCCTCACCCAGCGCCTGGTCGGGTCCGTGCGCCTGCGCCACACCGACTGGCGGGTGCGCTCCAGCGAGCTGAGCTATGTGACCGCCCCCTGGGCCCGCGGCGAGGGCTATGCCTCCGAGGCCGCGCTCGCCACCGCCCAGTGGCTCTTCCACGACCAGAAGTTCGAGCGCATCGAACTGCGTACGGCCGCCGACAACACCGCCGCCCAGCAGGTCGCCCAGAAGATCGGCTGCATCAGCGAGGGCGTCCTGCGCGGGGCGTGGATAGCACGTGTCAGAAACGGCGGCGACCCCCTCGGCGGCTGGATCGACCTGCGCACCGACCTCATCGTCTGGAGCCTCCTCCCCGAGGACCTGGAGGGAGTGTCGGACCAGCTGGCGGAGAGCGGCTTCACGTCGTTCTCGGACTGGAACTGATTCTGGCGGGGCGCCTTGGACGGGGGTGACGACGGGCTCTCTCCCACAGCCCGGCACCCTCAGCTCCGCCGGGGGCACCCCCGCCATCGGCGCTTCGCGCCTCGTCCTCAAGCGCCGGACGGGCTTTCTCCCACCCGCCCGCCCGGACTTGCGCTGGCTTGCCCGACAGCCCGGCACCGTCAGCCCTGCCGGGGGCACCCCCGATATCGGCGCTCCGCGCCTCGTCCTCAAGCGCCGGACGGGCTTTCTCCCACCCGCCCGCCCGGACTTGCACCGGCCTGCCCGACAGCCCGGCACCGTCAGCCCTGCCGGGGTCGCCCCCGGTATCGGCGCTTCGCGCCTCGTCCTCAAGTGCCGGACGGGCTTTCTCCCACCCGCCCGCCCCCGCCAGTGCTTCGGCTGGGGTCGTCCGCACTGCCTGCCCGGTGCGCCTTCAGCCCACCCGCACATTTCGGCTTGCTCCGCCACTGTCCAGCCCGTCCGGCGATTGAGGACGAGGCGCGGAGCGCCGATTCGGGGGCGGGCTGTCCCACCCGAAGGGGACACCCACCCCCTCCGGGGTCCAGGGGCGGAGCCCATGGTTTCGGGGAAGGGGTGGGGCTGGGGGCCTCCCGGCAGGGCACCAGGTACGCTCCCTCCTGGCCGCACGCGGCGGCCCCCGCACCGCAGGACCCGAGACCCCAGGAGACAGACGACCATGGCCGACCGGGTCACGGTGATCGGCTGGGACGGCTCGCCGCTGACCGCCGCGGCACGCTCCGCCCTGAGCGCCGCGACCCTCGTGGCAGGCGCCGCCCACCACCTCGCCCTGCCCGAGGTCCCGCCCACCGCCGAACGCGTCCGCCTCGGCAGCGTCGCCCTAGCGGCCCGCCGCATCGCAGCCCACCGCGGCACCGCCGTCGTCCTCGCCGACGGCGACCCCGGCTTCTTCGGCGTCGTACGCACCCTGCGCGCCCCCGAATTCGGCCTGGAGGTCGAGGTGGTGCCCGCCGTCTCGTCCGTCGCCCAGGCCTTCGCCCGCGCCGGGATGCCCTGGGACGACGCCGCCATCGTGGTCGCCCACCGCCGCACCCTGCGCCGCGCCGTGAACGTCTGCCGCGCGCACAGCAAGGTCGCCGTGCTCACCTCGCCCGGCGCGGGCCCCGCCGAACTCGGCCTGCTCCTCGAAGGCGTCCACCGCACCTTCGTGATCTGCGAGGAACTCGGCACCGACCGCGAGCAGGTCACCGTCGTCACCTCCGACAAGGCCGCCGACCACTCCTGGCGCGACCCGAACGTCGTCATCGTCATCGGCGGCCCTGGTGGCACCGGCGGCCCCGTCGTCCACGACACCGGCTGGATCGCGGGCCGCGAACCGGGCACGGAGCCACGCGGCTGGGCGCTGCCCGCGGCGAGCTACGGCGGCGAGCAGGAACTCGGCGAGGGCGAGAGCGACCGCATCCGCGCCGCCCAACTCGCCCGCCTCGGCCCGCGCGTGGGCGACCTGGTCTGGGACATCGGCTGCGGCACCGGCGCCTTCGCCGCGGAGGCGGCCCGCTTCGGCGCCGCCGTCATCGCCGTCGACCGCGACGCGGACTCCTGCGCCCGCACCACCGCCGTCGTACGCCGCTACGGAGTGCACGCCCAGATCGTGCACGGCACCGCGCCCCACATCCTGGAGGACCTGCCCGAGCCCGACGTCGTACGCGTCGGCGGCGGGGGAGTGGCCGTGGTCTCCGCCGTCGCCGACCGCCGTCCCGAGCGCATCGTCACGCACGCCGCGACCCGCGACGACGCCGAACTCCTCGGCCGGGACCTGTCGGAGCACGGCTACGCGGTCGAGTGCGCGCTCCTGCAGTCCGTCGAACTCGACACCCGCGCCTGGACGGAGCGGAAGCGGACCGTCGTCTTCCTGGTCTCCGCACTGCTGCTCGACCGAACCCCGTGACCCTGGCGACCCCCTCGCGGTGCCGTGCGCGGTAGGCTGGCCGATCGTTGTACCGCACCTGGGCGCCCGGCGATTCGTTGGTCTGTGTCCGTCAAAGTCCGGAAAGCTCGCCCGTTTTGGGGGGCGCGTGTGGTACGGCGGACCGCGGGGCGCGCGACGTGGCGCAGTCCACAGCGGACCGTGGCCGATCAAGCTGCCACGGCGGCGGCGCTACCGCGACAATGCCTGTGGACCGTACGCGATGCGTGCCGCGCGGCACGTGCGCTCGTTGTTGATGACGGGCGGTCAAAGAAGGACTAACCGATGGGCGAGGGGTACGCATGACCGACACCGGCCAGGTCCCGGGCGAGGGACTGCCGGAGAGCGCAGGCAGGGTGGAGCAGCCGGGCGTGCCAGCCCCGGCGGCGTACACCTTCGCCGACCCCTCCGAGAACCCCGCCGAGGACGACGACCTGCTGCTGATGCCGGGTGCCCAGGGCGCGTGGAGCGAGGCGCAGACCGCGCAGCCCGGGGCCGAGGCGGCGCAGCTCCCCCAGGAGCCGGTCGCGCAGGCGGCCGTCGCGCAGGGCCCCGTGGACCCGTCGGCCGCCGCCCAGTCGTACGCCGACGCGAACGCCGGTCAGGCGTACGCGGCCCAGGCCGCCGTCGGCCGTCCGGCCGTCGCTCACCAGCCCGGACCGCACGAGACGTCGGGCCGGGACAGCGGCTCCGTCGACCTCACCGGCGTTCCCCTGCACGCCTCCCACGGCGCCGCCCCCGCCGCGCAGCACAGCCCCACCCGGCGCCCGCTGCACCGCGGCCCGGCCGCACCCGCCGTGCCCGACGGCGCCGGGAGCCCCGTGCGCTCGCTGGCCGACCGCGGCCCCGCGGGCGGCACGCCGCACCCGATGCCCGTCCGGCACGCCGGTCCCCCGACCGCAGGACCCGAATACCTCGACATCCCGCGCGACGACGCGGGCGCGCTGCCCGGACCGCAGCTCGGCGAGATCCCGCCGCAGGCGGCCGCGCCGTGGACACCGCAGCCGCAGAACCCCCAGGGGGTGGCAGCAGAAACGGTCGTCCCCGTGGGCGCGGGGGTCGCGGGGGCCTCCGTGGGCGCAGGGGCATCCGTGGTCACGGGAGACTCCGGTGGCACGGAGAGCTCCGGCGTTGCTGGGAACCCGGGCGTCACTGGGAACTCTGGCGCCACAGACGTCACAGGTGCATCCGGGGTATCCGGAGGGCAGGGCGCCGCTCCGGTTCCGGGCGGCGGACCGGCGAATGGTGACGCGCAGGTGCCGGCTGATGTGCCGGTGACCGGCGACGGTGCCGGGCCGATGGACGGCCTGGTTCCCATGGACAGCGCCGTGCCGGTGGACGGCTCCGGGTCGATAAGTGGCTCTGTACCGGGCAGTGTTCCCGTTCCCGGCAGTGGCTCTGTTCCTGGGAGTGGGCCCGTCCTGGCGGACGGCGGCGTTCCGGTGGCTGGTGTTCCCGCGGGCGGCGACGCTTCGGCGGACGGTGCCGCCCAGATGGACGGTGTGGTTCCGGCGGATGGTTTGGTTCCGTTGGACGGCGCCGTTCCTGTGGACGGCGCGGTCGCCGTGGACGGCGGCGCGCAGCCGGGCGGCCCTGTAACGGCCGACAACTCCGTTCCGGGGGAGGGCTCTGCCCCGGCCGACGGCCCCGCCCTGGCCGACGGCTCTGCCCTGGCCGACGGCTCTGCCCTGGCCGACGGCCCTGCCCTGGCCGACGGTTCAGCGGCACCCGTGGGCCCCGATGCGACGGCCGACGGCCCGGCGCAGGCCGACCCGGCAGGCCCCACCGGCACCTCGACCCCCGCGCCCGCCCCGCACGCCCCCGGCGTGCCGGAGGCATCGGGTGCACTCGACGCCGGCGGTGCCCCGCACGCGACCCCGGAAGCGCAGGTCGCCGCCGAGGCGCACGCCCCGCAGCCGGCGCACGCTCCGGGCGCCACGTCCGCACCCGGCACCCCGGGAGCGGCCGGAGCCCCGGACCCGTCGGCCGTCGCGCCCACCGCGGACGCGGCCACGCACGTCTCCCAGGCGCTGGTGCCCGACCCCGCCGCGGTGGAAGCCGGTGCCACCGAAGCCCTCGCCACCACCCCGGCCGACGGTCCCGGCACCCCCGCCGCGCCTGTGCCCGCCCTCGCGGACGCCCTGGTCGCGGGCAACGGCCCCGTCGACACCCCGGTCACCCCCGCCGTCGCGGCGACCACGACCGAGCCGCTGCCGTCGGCCGAGCCGACACCCCCGTCCGTACCCCCGGCCGAGCCACATACCGGAGCGGACGCGTCTGGTATCGGCAGCGCAGCTCAGGACGCCGTGGCGACCCCCTCCGCCCCGGAGTCCCCGACCGCACCCGAAGGCCCCGAACTCCTGACCGCGCCCGCCCCCGCGTCCGCGTCCGCCGCGACCCCGCTCCCGCAGGCCGCGCCCGCCGGGGAAGCCGCCGCACCCGGAGCCCACCCGGGCACCCCGACCCCCGTCGGCACCCTCGGCTCGCCCGGCGCGCCCGCGCAGGACCAGCTCGCCGCCCCGCACGCCGCGGCCCCGCACGCGGCCGTCGCCCCGCAGGCGCCCGACGCCGCCCAGCCGTGGCCGGACGCGCACGCCGGGCAGGGACCCCACATCGCGGGGGCCACCTGGATGCCGGACGGCGACGGCTCCGCGCAGCCGTTCGTCGAGGTCCAGGAGGCCGCGCCGATCGGGCAGTTCGTCCCGGTCGACGGCCAGGTGCCGACCACGCCGCACCTCGCCCCGACCCCGCCGCGCCCCCTCTCCGTACCGCCGGAGTACTTCGCGCCGCAGCAGCCGGACGAGACCGGCGGCCACGAGGCCCCCGCGGCCGGGCCCGCCCCCGCGGACGTCACCCCGGAGCAGGCCGACACCACCCCGGGCACCGAGCCGGAAGCGGAACCCGTACCCGGCACGCCCTCCGAAACCGGGCAGCAGCCCGCAGCCACCGTGCCCGCACCCCGCGACGGAGCCCGGCCCACCGCCGAGCCCGCCGGGACGGCGGCACCCGCACCCGTCGACGCGGCGGAGGACGGCACCCCCTTCCCGTCCGCCCCGGAGACGACCGACCCCGACGAGCCGATGCACGCACCTCACCCGGCCGGACCGACCGACCCCGCAAGCCACCCCGAGCAGCCCGCCCCGGCCGTCCCCGTCGACGCCGACGCGCCCGAGGACCTGTCCACGCCCGCCGAGCAGGCGGACCAGGACGGCACCCCGCAGCCGCTGCTGCTCGTGGACGACGACGCCGCCGACGCCGCCGACCTCGACTCCGGCCTCGCCGAACCCCTCGCCCCCGCCGCCGACACCGCGGTGGAGCCGCCCGCCCCGGGCTACGCCGACGCCGAACGCGAGGCCGTGCTGCGCGTGATGCGCGAGCGCCGCGACATCCGCAACGGCTTCCGCGGCGACCCCATCCCGCACGAGGTGCTGCTCCGCGTCCTGGAGGCCGCGCACACGGCCCCCTCGGTCGGCCACTCCCAGCCCTGGGACTTCGTCGTCATCAAGTCCGCCGAGACCCGGCGCACCATGCACGAACTGGCCCAGCGCCAGCGCGAGGCGTACGCGAAGTCCCTGCCCAAGGGCCGCGCCAAGCAGTTCAAGGAACTGAAGATCGAGGCCATCCTCGACACCCCGGTGAACATCGTCGTCACCGCCGACCCCACCCGCGGCGGCCGCCACACCCTCGGCCGGCACACCCAGCCGCAGATGGCCCCGTACTCCTCGGCGCTCGCCGTCGAGAACCTGTGGCTCGCCGCCCGCGCCGAAGGCCTCGGCGTCGGCTGGGTCAGCTTCTTCGACGAGCGCGAGATGGTGCGCGCCCTCGGCCTGCCCGAGCACCTGGAGGTCGTCGCGTACCTGTGTGTCGGGTACGTCGACGAGTTCCCGGAGGAGCCGGAGCTGATGCAGGCGGGCTGGTCCAAGCGGCGCCCGCTGTCCTGGGTCGTGCACGAGGAGACGTACGGCCGCCGCGCGCTGCCCGGCGAGGACCCGCACGACCTGCTCGCCGAGACCGTCGGCAACATCCGCCCGCTGGACGCCAAGGCGCTCGGCGAGGCGTGGGAACGCCAGAAACGCATGACGAAGCCCGCGGGCGCCCTGGGCATGCTGGAGATCATCTCCGCGCAGCTCAGCGGCCTGTCCCGGATGTGCCCGCCGCCGATCCCGGAGCCCGCGGCCGTCGCGATCTTCGCCGGCGACCACGGCGTGCACGCCCAGGGCGTCACGTCCTGGCCCCAGGAGGTGACCGCCCAGATGGTCGCCAACTTCCTCGGCGGCGGCGCCGTCTGCAACGCCTTCGCCAACCAGGTCGGCGCCGAGGTCTGCGTCATCGACGTGGGCGTCGCCAGCGAACTGCCCGCGACGCCCGGGCTGCTGCCCCGCAAGATCCGCGCCGGTACGGCCGACATGACCACCGGGCCCGCGCTCTCCCGCGAAGAGGTCAAGGCCGCCATCGAGGTGGGCATCGAGACGGCCCGCGACCTGGTCGCGGCCGGCAACAAGGCCCTGCTCACCGGCGAGATGGGCATCGCGAACACCACCGCGTCCGCCGCCCTGATCTCCGTCTACACCGACACCGACCCCGCCGAGGTCACCGGCCGCGGCACGGGCATCAACGACGAGATGCACGCCCGCAAGGTGGAGGTCGTCCGCCGCGCCCTCGACCTGCACCAGCCGGACCCGGCCGACCCCATCGGCGTCCTCGCGGCCATCGGCGGCCTCGAACACGCGGCGATGGTGGGCCTCCTCCTCGGCGGCGCCTCCCTGCGCACCCCCGTCATCCTCGACGGCGTCAGCGCGGGCGCGGCGGCCCTGGTCGCCCGCGCCATCGCCCCCGAGGTCCTCGCGGCCTGCATCGCGGGCCACCGCAGCGCCGAACCGGGCCACGTGGCCGCCCTCAACAAGCTCGGCCTGCGCCCCCTGGTCGACCTGGACCTCCGCCTCGGCGAAGGCACCGGCGCCCTGCTCGCCCTGCCGGTGGTGCAGAGCGCGGCCAGGGCGATGCACGAGGTGGCGACGTTCGACTCGGCGGGCGTGACGGAGAAGTAGCCCTCCGGGCTCCGCTCCTCCAACCATTCAGCCCGTCCGGCGTTTGAGGACGAGCGCGAAGCGCGACAAACGGGGGTGCCAGGGGGCGGAGCCCCTTGGTTTCGGGAAGGGGTGGGATTGGGGAGCCCCCGGCAGGGCCCACCCCCCCCCACCACCCGAGCCACCCACCCCGCACCAAGGAAAGGCGCACCCCATGGCCACCGCTCACCCCGCCTACCCCGTAGGCCTCCGCCTCACCGGCCGCCGCGTAGTCGTCCTGGGCGGCGGCCAGGTGGCCCAGCGCCGCCTCCCGGCCCTGATCGCGGCCGGCGCCGACCTCCTCCTCGTATCGCCGGAGGCAACCCCCTCGGTCGAGGCGATGGCCGACATGGGCGAGATCACCTGGGAGCGCAGGGCGTACGCGGACGGCGACCTCGCCGACGCCTGGTACGCCCTGATCGCCACCAGCGACCCCGCGGCCAACGCCGCCGCCTCCGCCGAGGCCGAACGCCACCGCGTCTGGTGCGTCCGCTCCGACGACGCCGACGCGGCGACCGCCTGGACCCCGGCGACCGGCCACAGCGAGGGCGTCACCGTGGCCGTCCTCACCACCGAGGCCAAGGGCCGCGACCCGCGCCACACGGCCGCCATCCGCGACGCCGTGGTGGAGGGCCTGCGCGACGGCACCCTCGTCGCCCCGCACCACCGCACCCGCACCCCCGGCGTGGCCCTCGTCGGCGGCGGCCCCGGCGACCCGGACCTGATCACGGTCCGCGGCCGCCGCCTGCTCGCCGAGGCCGACGTCGTCATCGCCGACCGGCTCGGCCCGCGCGACCTCCTCGACGAACTTCCTCCGCACGTCGAGGTGATCGACGCGGCGAAGATCCCGTACGGCCGCTTCATGGCGCAGGAGGCCATCAACAACGCCCTGATCGAGCACGCCAAGCAGGGCAAGGCGGTGGTGCGCCTCAAGGGCGGCGACCCCTTCGTCTTCGGCCGCGGCATGGAGGAGGCCCACGCGCTCGCCGAGGCAGGCATCCCCTGCACGGTCGTACCGGGCATCTCCAGCTCGATCTCGGTGCCGGGCGCCGCGGGCATCCCCGTGACCCACCGGGGCGTGGCCCACGAGTTCACCGTGGTCAGCGGCCATGTGGCCCCCGACGACGAGCGGTCCCTCGTGGACTGGGCGGCGCTCGCGAAGCTCCGCGGCACCCTGGTGATCCTCATGGGCGTCGACAAGATCGGCCGCATCGCCGAGACCCTGACCGCCCACGGCAAGCCGCAGGACACCCCGGTCGCCCTGATCCAGGAGGGCACCACGGCCGCCCAGCGCCGCGTCGACGCCACCCTCGCGACGGTCGCCGACGCCGTGCGCACCCACGAGGTACGGCCGCCCGCGGTCATCGTGATCGGCGAGGTGGCCGCGCTGACCTCCGCCCCGCCCGCCTGACCGAGGCCGAGGACCGGCCCCCCGATCACACCGACCACCCCGCCCACACCAACGTAACCACCGGTAACGGAACTGGTTCCCAGCCGTTGGCACCTCACCCAGGACAAGGCAGTATCACCCTGTGGCCGATCTCCTCACCATCGAAGATCCCGACGACCCCCGCCTCAGCGACTACACGGGCCTGACCGACGTCGAGCTGCGCCGCAAGCGCGAGCCCGCCGAGGGCCTGTTCATCGCCGAGGGCGAGAAGGTGATCCGGCGCGCCAAGCTCGCGGGCTACGAGATGCGCTCGATGCTGCTCTCCGCCAAGTGGGTCGACGTCATGCGGGACGTCATCGACGAGGTCCCGGCGCCCGTGTACGCGGTGAGCCCCGACCTTGCCGAGCGGGTCACCGGCTACCACGTGCACCGCGGCGCCCTCGCGTCCATGCAGCGCAAGCCGCTGCCCACGGCCGAGGAACTCCTCCGGTCGCACCGCCGCGTGGTCGTGATGGAGGCGGTCAACGACCACACGAACATCGGCGCGATCTTCCGCTCCGCCGCCGCCCTCGGCATGGACGCGGTCCTGCTCTCACCGGACTGCGCCGACCCGCTCTACCGCCGCTCGGTGAAGGTCTCCATGGGCGCGGTCTTCTCCGTGCCGTACGCCCGCCTCGACGCCTGGCCCAAGGGCCTCGAAGGCGTCCGCGAGGCGGGCTTCAACCTGCTCGCCCTCACCCCGGACGAGAAGGCGAAGACCCTTGACGAGGCGGCGCCCCACCGCATGGACCGGGTCGCGCTGATGCTCGGCGCGGAGGGCGACGGCCTGTCCAGGCAGGCCCTGGTCGCCGCCGACGAATGGGTCCGCATCCCGATGGCGCACGGCGTGGACTCGCTCAACGTGGGCGCGGCGGCCGCGGTCGCCTTCTACGCGGTGGCGACGGGGCGCCCGGGGGCCTGAGCCAGAGGCTTGAGTCAGAGGCTTGAGTCAGGGAGGCCGCCTCGCGGTCCTCCCGGCCGGGTCAGCCCCGCGGCCCGTCCGCGGTCCGGTCCCGCGCGGCTCCGTCCAGCCGCTCGGGGTGCTGCCCTCGCTCCGGTACGACCACGGCGCTCACGCCGCCGTGCCCGTCACGCTCGGCGCCGAGCCCACGCGCGGGCCCCTGGCACCCCTGCGCCGCGGCGATCCCCAGGGCGACCAGCAGCGTCACGACGACGAAGACGAAGAGCCGCTGCCGAAGCAGTCGGGGATTGGCGGGCCGAAGCCGCGTGCCCGTGCCGTTGGGCCCCTTCCGCCCGGTGCCGCTGCGAGGCCCGGGCCGACCACCAGGACGCGAGGTGTCACGCGGGGCCGAGGGCCGCGAGCCGGACTGCGGACCGCCGGTGCGGGAGCCGCCCGTACGGGACCCGCCGGTCCGTGAGCCCCCGGTCCGCGAGCCGCCGGTGCGCGGGTCGCCGGTGCGCGGGTCGCCCGTGCGGGGCCCACCCGTGCGGGACCCGCCGGTCCGTGAGCCCCCGGTGCGCGGGGCGCCGGGGCGTGAGGAGCCGGTCCCGAACTCCCCGTGCTCCGTGTCGACACCGCCGTACGTGTCGGTGAGCGTCGGGCGGTCCTGGTCCTGACGCGGCGCGGGCGGCCGCACATCGCTGAGGCCCTGCGCCTCGCGCGCCGCGATCTCCTTGAGTCGCAGCGACAGTTGGAGCGTGCTGGGACGTTCCTCCGGGTCCTTGGCGAGACAGGCCCGCAGCAGCGGAGCGAGCGCGTCCGGCACCCCCTGGAGCTGCGCCTCCTCGTGCACGACCCGGTACAGCATCACTTCGGAACTGCCGTGCCCGAAGGGCGAGTCGGCCATCGCGGCGTACGCCAGCGTGGCGCCGAGCGCGAACACGTCGGTGGCGGGCGTGACGGCGGCGCCGCGCACCTGCTCGGGGGCGAGGAAGCCGGGCGAGCCGACGGCCGTGCCGACGTGGGTCAGGGTCGAGGCACCCGTCGCCCAGGCGATCCCGAAGTCGATGATCCGCGGCCCCTTCGGGGACAGCAGGATGTTGGACGGCTTGAGGTCCCGGTGCACGACACCGGCCTCGTGCACGGCGACGAGCCCCTCGGAGAGCGCGGAGCCGACGACGGCGACCTCGGCCGCGGCCAGCGGACCCTCGGCGGCGACCTTGTCGTGGAGCGAGGGCCCGGGGACGTACTGCGTCGCGAACCAGGGGCGGTCGGCCTCCAGATCGGCGGCGACGAGCCGGGCGGTGCAGCCGCCGCGGATGCGCCGGGCGGCCGAGACCTCGCGGGCGAAGCGGGACCGGAACTCCTGATCCTCCGCCAGATCCGGCCGGATGACCTTCAGGGCGACGCGCTGGCCACGGCGGTCGGAGCCCAGGTAGACCACGCCCATCCCGCCGGCACCCAGCCGCCTGTGCAGCCTGAACGAGCCGACGACACGCGGGTCCTCGCGCCTCAGGCGCATCATCGCCATGTTCATCCCCGCTGCCCGGTCCGTCTGACGAGCCACAGCTTACGTTTCCGCGGCCGGGCACGTGCAGAGGCCGCGCCCTCGCGGGCCGACCGATTGTCAGTGCCGGGTGGGAAACTTGAAAAGTGGTCAGGTGACGCGGCGCACCGGGCGCCCGCCGCCGCCCGACCGCCCAACCAGCCGTCGCTGAAGGGGGATTGATCGCGTGAAGGGTGACCGCGTGGAGATAGTGGTGGACGCCGGCGACACGACGCGTACGTACGAAGTGGTGGCGAGCCGGGCGGGCCGCCGGGTCGAGACGGCCGTCCGCAGGGGAGTGGTGGAAGTGAGCGAAGTCACCCGGCGGGGGTGCCCCCACGCCGTTTAGGCCGTGGGGGAGGCTCCGTGGTCCGCACGGCGCGGTTCATGGCGACCCGCGTCCTGGCCCTGGTGGAGCAGCCCGTCCCGAGGGAGGACAGCTCCGAGCGGCCCGGACGTCCCCTCGGGGAAGACCCTGAGTCCTAGGACCTCGTCTCCACCCACGGGAGTACTTGTGTGACGACCGGTCATCCTCGGGGAGGCCAGCCAATCGGTACGAGGGCATGACGCCCGACGCTCCCGCTGGACCTAGATTTGAGGTCAAGCGGCGGGTGCAGCACTCGTCCCCCGAGGTCAGACACCCGCCGCTGCCAGCTTCACCAACAGGTCAGGAAGGGAGAGAACCATGGCTGACACCGCGCCGCGGACGATGATCCGCACCCAGGGGCGGAAGCTCTCCAGCTTGGGCGTGCGGCCTTCAGGAACGCGCCACCCGCTGGTGGCCACGCTCATGGTCCTCCCCCTGGCAGCCCTGCTCACGGTCGCCTTCGGCGGCTGGGAGGCAGTGGTCACACAAGCGTCGTCCGTGGGCGTGATGCTGGGGCGCTGAGCGGCGCCCCAGGCCCGGAAGAGCGGTCCGGGCGGGGACATCCGGCCATGAAACCCCGTGGGGACGGGGGTGCGGCGGACGGCACGACAGCCCGCGCAGCTGGGGAGCTGCGCGGGCTGTTTCTTTTCCTGCTCCTCGCCGGGCCGTTCACCCCGCCGGAGTCCCGTACTCTCACGCGAGACGTACAGACACACCCCGGGGGACCCGTGACCGCCCTGCTGCCCGCCCTGACCGCCCAGGCCAGACTCAGGGCCCGCCACAGCGACGACTGCGCCTGCAGCGACCCGCACGGCGTCCTCGCCGACCGCCCGGACGCCACCGTCGTCCGGCACGCCCAGGTCGTGGCGAAGGCGCACGCCCCCGGCACCCCCGAACCCACCCTGACGGCCCGCCTCGCCGCGGCCGCTCACCCCGACCTCGCCGACACCCTCCTCGCCCCGCTGTCGCCCCGGCCCGACCGCCTCCACGACCGCCTGGTCACCCTCTGGCCGCACGGCACCCCGGTGGACCGCGACGACCCGGACGCGGCCCCCTGGGAGGCGGTGGCCGCCCTCCTGGCCCGCCTGCACCGCACCCCGCCCACCCGGTTCCAGGCCGCGCTCCCGCCGATGCGCGGCCCCGAGAAGGCGGCCCGTGCCGTGGCCCGGATGCGCGCCGCCGCCCCGCACCCGGCCGCGTCCCCGGTGGAGCGGGCGTGGGCGGTCCTGCCGCCCTGGGCCCGCGACGAGGCCCCCTACCCGGGCCCGCCGCACCTGTGCCACGGCGATCTGCACCTGGGCCAGCTCGTCCGGGCGCCCGAGGGCCGGTGGCTGCTCATCGACATCGACGACCTGGGCACCGGCAACCCGGCCTGGGACCTGGCCCGCCCCGCGGCCTGGTACGCCTGCGGGCTGCTGCTCCCCGAGGAGTGGACGTCGTTCCTGAACGCCTACCGCGCGGCGGGCGGCCCCGCCGTGCCCGCCGACGGCGCGGACCCCTGGCCCGCCCTCGACGTACCGGCGCGGGCGCTGACCGTGCAGACGGCGGGGCTGGCGATCGCCAAGGCGGTGGCGGGGGAGCGGGCCCTCGACGAGGTCGAGGAGACCCTCGTGGACGCCTGCCGCCGGATGGCCGCCGTCCCGCCCGACTTGGCGCCGACCTGCGCGAAGTAGGGTGCACTGCACCACCGCCGGGCAGACATCCGGCGAAGCAGTAACGACCGGCGAGGAGTTGAGCCGACCATGCAGTGTCCCAAGTGCCACGCACCGATGCACACGTACAACCGCAATGGCGTCCAGATCGAGCAGTGCAGTGGTTGCCGCGGGATATTCCTCGACTACGGCGAGCTGGAGGCGCTGACCCGGCTCGAGAGCCAGTGGAGCGGTCACCAGCCCCCGCAGGCCCCACCGGCGGCACCGGCGTACCCGGCGGCGCCCGCGCCCGCGTGGGGCGCCCCGCACGGCAGCCACCACGGCCACGGCCACCACGGTCACAAGCGGCACAAGAGCTTCGGGCACATGCTCTTCTCCTCCTGAGGACTGCTCCTTGGGAGCGCACACGACGAAGCCCCCGGCCGTGGAGACGGCCGGGGGCTTCGTGGAGCTGGTGCGCGATACTGGGATTGAACCAGTGACCTCTTCCGTGTCAGGGAAGCGCTCTCCCGCTGAGCTAATCGCGCAGGTCAACCTGCAGATGCAGAAGCTGGTGGGGCGTACTGCGTGCGCGATACTGGGATTGAACCAGTGACCTCTTCCGTGTCAGGGAAGCGCTCTCCCGCTGAGCTAATCGCGCGGGGAAACCTCTGCATGATCAAAAGTCCATGATCAGAGATTCCAGTGGACGATACTGGGATTGAACCAGTGACCTCTTCCGTGTCAGGGAAGCGCTCTCCCGCTGAGCTAATCGTCCTTGGAGGTGGAGACGGGATTTGAACCCGTGTAGACGGCTTTGCAGGCCGTTGCCTCGCCTCTCGGCCACTCCACCAGGAGTTACGGGGGGTTCGGGAAGATCCCCCGCGGTTCCTGCGAGCGGACGACCAGGTTCGAACTGGCGACCTCAACCTTGGCAAGGTTGCGCTCTACCAACTGAGCTACGTCCGCTTGTCTTTCCCGGTCCGCTTCCGCGTCCCGGCGACGTGTTGAACTCTAGCGGATTCCTGGGCCAGTACAAAAACGCGTTTGCGCAGCGTGCTGCGCTGGTCACCTCCTCGCCGGGGCCCGGGGCGCGCTCGGGACACCGGCCATAGACTCGCAGCCGTGCACGACCTGTCTCCTCTGGCGCGCTTCGGCGGCCTCGTCGCGACCGATCTCCGGGACGTGACCAGCGACCCTTCCGCCCTGGACTCCGCGGGCTTCTGGGCGGTGTCCGCGGACTTCGAGGGCCGTCTGGTGTGCGCGCGCTTCGGGCGGGTGCGCGAAGAACCCGTCCCCGCGCCGGTGCCGGGCGCCTGGCGCGGCCCGGCCGCCGGTGACTGGACGTCGTCGCTCGACCGCGCCGCGTACACGGAAGGCGTGCGCCGAGTCCGCGAGCACATCGCGGCCGGGGACGTGTACCAGGCCAACCTCTGCCGCGTCCTTTCCGCGCCGGTCGCCGAGGGCGCCGACGTGGACGCCCTCACGGCGCTCCTCGCCCGCGGGAACCCCGCTCCGTACGCCGGAACGATCCGCCTGCCCGGCCACGGCGTGGAGACAGCCACGGCCTCCCCGGAGCTGTTCCTGCGCCGCGCGGGCCGCGTCGTCGAGTCGGGGCCCATCAAGGGCACCGGGCGCACCGAGGCGGACCTCCTGGAGAAGGACTACGCCGAGAACGTCATGATCGTCGACCTGGTCCGCAACGACCTGGGCCGCGTCTGCGGGACCGGCACGGTGACCGTCCCCGACCTGTGCGTCGTCGAGAAGCACCCGGGCCTGGTCCACCTCGTCTCCACCGTCCGCGGCGAGCTCGGCCCCGGCGCGGGCTGGCCCGAGCTGCTCGCCGCCACGTTCCCGCCCGGCTCCGTCACCGGCGCCCCGAAGTCCAGCGCCCTGCGCGTCATCGACGCCCTGGAGACGGCGCCGCGCGGCCCCTACTGCGGCGGCATCGGCTGGGTCGACGCGGACCGGGGCACCGGCGAGCTGGCCGTCGGCATCCGGACGTTCTGGATCGACCGGGGCGAAGGCGTGCTGCGGTTCGGCACGGGGGCGGGGATCACCTGGGGCTCGGACCCCGAGGGCGAGTGGCGCGAGACGGAGCTGAAGGCCGAACGGCTCCTGAAGGTAGCCTCGGGCACGTACGCACCCAGCGAAGGATCCCCCTCGTGCTGTGCTTCTCCGGGGGACAACCCCCGGACCCCCGGCCGAGCAAGCGGGCAGGACGGGGCACACGGAACGACATCGCAAGGTGAGACACAGTGAAGATTTGGCTCAACGGCGGCCTGCAGGACCTCGACTCCGCGCGGGTCTCCGTGCTCGACCACGGCCTGACCGTCGGCGACGGCGTCTTCGAGACCGTGAAGGCGGTCGCCGGGCGGCCGTTCGCGCTGACCCGCCATCTGGACCGGCTCGCCCGCTCCGCGCGCGGCCTCGGTCTGCCCGAGCCGGACCTGGACGAGGTGCGCCGCGCCTGTGCCGCCGTCCTCGACGCCAACCCGATGGCCCTCGGGCGGATGCGGATCACCTACACCGGAGGCCTCTCGCCGCTCGGCTCCGACCGCGGCGACCAGGGCCCCACGCTCGTCGTCGCCCTCGGCGAGGCCGCCCGCCGCCCCGACTCCACCGCCGTGATCACCGTCCCCTGGACCCGCAACGAACGCGGTGCCCTGACCGGCCTGAAGACCACCTCGTACGCGGAGAACGTCGTCGCCCTCGCCCGCGCCACCGAACAGGGCGCCACCGAGGCGCTGTTCGCCAACACGGTGGGGCAGCTGTGCGAGGGCACCGGGTCGAACGTCTTCGTCGTGCTCGACGGCGAGATCCACACGCCGCCGGTGTCCTCCGGGTGCCTCGCCGGGATCACGCGCGCGCTGACCGTGGAGTGGACCGGCGCCCACGAGACCGACCTTCCGCTCGACGTCCTCGACCGCGCCGACGAGGTCTTCCTGACCTCGACGCTGCGCGACGTGCAGGGTGTGCACCGCGTCGACGACCGTCAACTGCCGGGCGCGCCGGGCCCGGTGACGGCCAAGGCGATGCGGGTCTTCGACGAGCGCGCGGGCGACGACCTCGACCCGTAGGGGACGAGCGGTCCCGGGCGGGGGCGGACGGCGCGGAGCGCGCGCGGGGCGTAAATCCGGATGACGCGGGGGCGCTCAGTGGGTACAACTCCCGTGATGACCACGACCCTGCGGCCGTCCGGGCCGCTCCACGAGAGCTCCGAGGGCGCCAAGTCGCGCGACTACGACGTCTGCGTGAACAGCCGCCCCGTCGGCCGGATCAAGCTGGCCACGAGCGCCGCCTTCGGGGCGGACGTCGCCGAGATCCTGGACCTGCGCATCGACGCCCCCGACCGCGGGCGGGGCCGCGCCACGGTGGCGGCGCTCGCCGCCGAGGAGGTCGTGCGGGGCTGGGGCTGCACCCGGATCGAGGCGTCCGTGCCCGCGGGCGCCCCCGGCGCGCTCGCCCTGGCGACGGCGCTGGGTTATGTGGAGCGCAACCGCCAGATGAGCAAGCCGCTGCCCCTGAGTCCGCCCGAGCTGCCGGGGGACACGACGGCACGCGCGATGACGGAGGAGGAGTACGCAGCGTGGATCGCGCACTCCAAGGACGCCTACGCGCAGGACTGGATCGACCGGGGCGTCCCCGAGGCGCAGGCGCGCGCCAAGGCCGATGCGGACATGGACAGTTCCCTGGCCGACGGCCTAGCGACCCCCGGCGCCCGGCTCAGCGTCCTGATCCACGCGGACGAGGTCGTCGGCACCCTGTGGGTCGTGGAGCGCGGCAGCGAGATCTCCGTCCACGACGTCGAGGTCCGCGGCGAGCACCGCGGCCGCGGGTACGGCCGTGCCCTGATGCTCCTCGCCGAGCGGCAGTGCCTGGAGGCGGGCAGGGAACGCGTCGCCTTGAACGTCTTCGCGGGGAACACCCCGGCCCTGCGCCTGTACGAGTCGCTGGGCTACGAGACGACGGCGTACTCCCTGTACAAGCCGCTGCTCTAGGCCGTACAGGCCGCTGCTCCAGGCCGGGCGGCCGCTAGCCGGCGAGGAGGCGGTCGGCGATCTCCTCGACGCGCTCGCGCAGGCCGTCCTGGCTCTTGCCGCCGTCCAGACGCTCCCCGCCCACGACGTACGTCGGCGTCCCCGTGACCCCGATCGCCTTGCCCTCGGCCTGGTCGGCGTCGACGATCAGGATGTGCCGGCCGTCGACCAGCGCGGTGTCGAACTCCTCGGCGTCGAGACCGAGTTCCCGCGCCACCTCGACCAGGAGGGGTTCACCCTTGCGGTCCAGGTCCTCGACGCGGTCCAGGACCGCCTTGACGTACTCCCAGCCCTTGCCCTGCGCCAGGGCCTCCTCGGCGGCCTGCGCGGCGGCGAAGGAGTGCTTGTGCTTCTCCAGGGGGAAATGGCGAAGCCGCAGCTCGGCTCGGTCGCCGTAGCGGGCGCGCAGGGTGCTCACGTCGTCCAGGGCGGTGCGGCAGTCGGGGCACTGGAGCTCGCACCAGATGTCGATGACGAGGGGGCCCGCGGGGGCCGCGGGGGAGGAGTCGCTCATGCGCCCAGTGTCCCAGCCCCGGGGAACGGGCCCCAACCGGGACCCGGGGCGCCGCCCACCGGCACCTGGGGAGGAGCCGTGACCCGGATATCTCCCTGATGTCCTCGGTGACCATGGCTTCCGGCGCCCCACCAGGTGCAGGATGGAGGGGACACCAGCGACACAGCACCGCGCCCGCACGCCTGGAGGACCGCGATGATTGCCGAGACCATCTGCTCCGCCGTAGCCGCGGCCGGCCTCGGCATCGCGGCCGTCACGGCCTACCGCAAGCGATTCCTCGCCGCCGCCCGCCTCGCCGCGTACTCCCTGGTCCCCCTCGGCCTGGTCATGACCGGAGCCGTGGAGTGGGCCGCCGAGACGGCCTTCAGCCCGGTCGCCTGGACGGGCTTCGGCGTCCTCGGGGCGGCCTGGCTGCTGTTCCTGGCGACCCGCGCCGCGGAGCGCCGCTCCGGCGGCACCCGCAAGGAGCGCCGGGCGGCGGCGAAGGCCGCCCAGCGCGAGGCCGTCGCCCCCGCCGCGTCCGCGCCCTCCCTGGGCCCGTCCGGGGCGGCCGGACGCCCGCAGGTCGCCCCCGCCGCCAAGCAGAAGCAGAAGAAGGCCGCGGGTGGCGAGGACTTCAGCGACATCGAGGCCATCTTGAAGAAGCACGGCATCTGAGGCGCCGGAGAGGCGCGGGGGAGCACGGAACCAGCACGGAACCAGCACGGCTCGCGGCGCGCTCTCCGCGCCGCGTTCCACATTCCGGGACCTCGTTCGAGCGTATCGACGGACACCGTTCGCAGGTGCGCCACGCCGGGCCCGCGAAGGTCACGGAATGCGGCGAACTCCCCAGCGATCCGCGCGTGTTGGTCAGCGGCACCCCCCGCGCTGCGTCATCATCACCGCGAGATGCTGGACACCACCACACAGAGCGATCCCGCCCCGCCCGACGAGCGGGACACCGCCGCCGAGCGGCGCGAGGCCGCCGACGAACCGCGAGGCTGCCTCTTCGCGCTCTCCCAGCCACCGCTGATGATCTTCCTGGCGGTGATCGGCGGCCTGCTGCTCATGGCCTCACTGCACGACCTGCTGCTCCTCTAGCCGCGACGACGCCGCGGACGCCGCGGACGCTGGGGGCGCCTGCCCGTCCTGTTCGAGGCCCGCGGCCTCCCTGCGGCGGGCCCGGTACGCGGCCACGTGCAGCCGGTTCCCGCAGGTGCGGCTGTCGCAGTAGCGGCGCGAACGGTTGCGGGAGAGGTCGATGAAGGCGCGGCGGCAGTCCGGCGCCTCGCACCGGCGAAGCCGCTCCTGCTCGCCCGCGACGACGAAGAAGGCGAGGGCCATCCCGCAGTCGGCCGCCAGGTGATCGGCGACGGAGGCGCCCGGCGCGAAGTAGTGCACGTGCCAGTCGTAGCCGTCGTGGTCGGTCAGGCGCGGCGTGGTGCCCGCGGCCGCGATCAGCTCGTTGATGAGGGTCGCCGCCACATGCGGCTCGGTGGCCGCGAAGACCTCGGCGAAGCGGCCGCGGATGCGGTGCACGCCCGCGAGGTCCCGCTCCGTGAGCACACCGACGTCGCTGATCGCGTTGCGCTTCACGAACTCGTTCAGCGCCGCGACGTCCGCGAGCCCGTCGGCCGCGGCGCCGCTCCCGGCGCCCTCGGCGCCCTCCTCGTCTGGCGCGGAATTCACCAGATCGACCACGGCGTCGAGCGCGCACCGGGTGTCGTGGGTGATCAGCACGATTCGCTCCCTGGCCTGGGGGTCGGGCTGGGGCCCGCCCGATGCTGGCCGATGCTAGCGGCTCGCGCCGCGCACGCCACGGCGCCGGCGCCGCGGAAATCCGCGACACCGGCGCCGGTGCCTGCTGCCTGCCGATATGTCGTTGTCGTACCCGCGCCGTCGCCCCGAGTCGGACGGCGCCCTGCGCTCCCGGACCGTGGCCGGACTAGCTTTCGGCCAAAATGTGCGAGAGCTCCGTGTCGAGATCGAAGTGACGATGTTCGGTGCCGGGCGGCACGGCCGCGTCGGTACGCTTCAGAAACGATTCCAGGGCCCGCGCCGGGGCCTCGAGCAGAGCCTCACCCTCGGGGGAGCTCAGGGCGATACAGACGACGCCCTGACCGTGGCTGCGGGACGGCCAGACACGGACGTCGCCGGTGCCGGTGGGCCGGTGCAGGCCCTCGGCGAGGAGGTCGCGGGCGAACACCCATTCGACAGTCTCCTCGGCTCCGGTGTGGAAGGTGGCGTGCACGGCATAGGGATCGGCCGTGTCATACCGCAGTCCTGCGGGTACAGGCAGTGAGGACTCGCTCGACACAACGAGGCGCAGGTGCAGCTCGCAGCTGACCGTGGTGTTCATAAGCGCCAGGGCCTTTCGCTCAGTGTGCGCTCGGGGATTCGCACGTCGGCGAAATCGACATGCCACCTACGGTGCCGTTGTAAACCCCTCTGGGAGTTTTGGGTGTCTTTAGGTGGCTCGTATGGCGGACTGTCCGATTGGTTCGTACGGCCATTCCGGTGACGGGTTTCTGTCCGGTAAGGTTTGGCGGCATGAATACGGGGAGTGACGAGTCGAAGGTGGCCGACGCCGTCGACGACGTGGCCGAGCAGGTCAAAGCCGAGAAGCCCTTCGGGTCCAAGGCGCCTGAGTTCATCAAGGCCCGCAGGACGCTGCACCTCAGCTGGCAGGTCGGCGTCTTCATCGTGGGCCTGGCGGTGGTCGTCGCCGGCATCATCATGCTGCCCCTGCCGGGACCGGGCTGGGTCGTGATCTTCGGTGGCATGGCGATCTGGGCGACCGAGTTCGTGTGGGCGCAGCTGGTGCTCCGCTGGACGAAGCGGAAGGTCACCGAGGCCGCGCAGCGCGCCCTCGACCCCCGCGTCCGCCGGCGCAACATCATCCTCACGAGCATCGCCCTGGTGATCGTCGGGGCCCTCGGCGGGATCTATCTGTGGAAGTTCGGCATCCAGATGCCCTGGAAGATCAACGATCAGTGAGGCGGGCTCCGTCGGGGTGCGCGGCGCCCCGGTCGGGGTGGTCGGAGGCACCCTCTGACATGGGGTAATGTTCTCTCTGCGCCCGGGCGATTAGCTCAGTGGGAGAGCGCTTCGTTCACACCGAAGAGGTCACTGGTTCGAACCCAGTATCGCCCACCCGGGATTGTGGCCCGGAGGCTGGAAACAGCCTCCGGGCCACTGTCGTATGTCCGGAAGTCCGCCGGATCGCATACGCGGCCGTATGTGACGGCCTTTCATGGAATTCGCATCCCGTGCGAGCCTTCCGGAATAACTCGTTCCTATTTCTGCGAGTTGACGATCCGTCCGCTCTGTCGCGCGGAAATCGACCGGACCGCAGACTGGTCCCATGGACTGGTGCCATTACCGCTTCCGCAGCGTATGGAATCTGCCCGCCGCACCCGAGACGGTGTACGCCGTCCTGGAGCGGGCCGAGGACTACCCGCGCTGGTGGCCACAGGTGCGCTCCGTGACCGCCCTCGACGGGCGCACCGGCACCGCCCGCCTGCGCTCGCTGCTCCCGTACGACCTCGTCGTCACCGCCGAGGAGAGCCGCCGGGACCCCGGCCGCGGGGTCCTGGAGATCACCATGACCGGCGACCTGGACGGCTGGGCGCGCTGGACGCTCACCGCGGTCGACGGCGGCACCAGGGCGCGCTACGACCAGGAGGTCGACGTCCGCAAGGCCCTGATGCGACGCCTCGCCGTACCCGGCCGGCCCCTGTTCCTCGTCAACCACGCCCTGATGATGCGGTCGGGGCGGCGGGGGCTCGTCGCGTACCTGGAAGCGGTTTGAACCAACCGCGCCTGGACCTGTATTGTTCAGTGCGTTCCCGGGCGATTAGCTCAGTGGGAGAGCGCTTCGTTCACACCGAAGAGGTCACTGGTTCGAACCCAGTATCGCCCACCCGGAGAATGCCGGTCCGTCCCCGACGGACCGGTTTTTTCATGCCCGCGCATCGGCGGGCGACGCCCCGACGCTCAGGCGGCGGCGGGCAGTTCGGGCCGCAGCGGCCACGCGGGATCGACCGCCTCCGGCGTACCACTGCGTGCGAACCACGCCTGCAACCCGCGCGCCTGGGCCGCGTGCCACACCGCCTGCAGCGTGTGCAGCTCGGCGGGGGACAGCCGGTCGAGGCGGGCCGAGAAACGGCGCCCCACCGCGCGGACGACATCCAGCGCGGCCTGCGCGTCGGCCGCCGCGTCATGCGCGCCGGTCAGCTCCACCTCGTAGTGCTCGCACAGGTCCGACAGGGTGCGGCGGCCCTTGCGGTAGCGGTCCAGATGGCGGTCGAGCACCCGCGGATCGAGCACGCACAGCGGTCGGCTCTCCAGATACCGCGCGAGCGACGAGGCGCGATGCCTGCGCAACTCCCGGTCGAACAGCGTCAGATCGAACGGAGCGTTCATCACCACGAGCGGCCGGCCCGCCGCGCCCTGCTCCGCAAGCTCGCGCCCTATCTCCTCCATCACCGGAGCCGGCCAGCGGCCGTTGCGCTCCAGATGCTCCTGGGTGAGCCCGTGCACCGCGGTCGCGGCGGCGGGCACCACAACGCCCGGGTTCACCAGCCAGCGGGTGACGCGGGGCCGGGCCCCCGCGCCGTTCTGAACGACGACGGCGGCCGACACGATCCGGTCGGTCTCGACGTCGACACCCGTGGTCTCCGTGTCGAATGCGGCCAATGGCCCCTCGTACCAGCACGTCATCCTGACGCAACTCCTCGTGTCGCTCCGGCAGTTGACCTGCGTAACTGCCCACGCTGGTGATACCCGGGCCGTTTGCGCCGAACCCGGCCCGGAGACAACAGAGGTACAGGGCATGGACATCGACCGGCCCGAGCGGGGAAACGTCTGGTTCGGAAGGCTTGTTGAACATGGCGCTCGCGCAGCCCGAACAGGGTGGGCTGCTGCCCGAGCGGATCGCACCGCCGCGCGGCACACTCGCCACCACCGCCTGCATGGAGACCCTTCAGGTGGGCTACCTGCACGCCGTCGCGGCGGCGGCGGGGTGCTCGCTCTCCCAGCCCTTTCCGGACAACGGCATCGACTGGCACGTCAGCCACAGCGCCCCCGGGCACACGGTCGACGACGAAGTCACCATCAAGGTGCAGCTCAAGTGCACGTACCAGATACCGCCCCGGCCGGCGGGGCCCGCCTTCTCCTTCACCCTGGACAACGCGCACCTGGAGAAGCTCGCCCGCACCCCCGTGTCGGTGCACAAGATCCTCGTCGTGATGATCGTGCCCCGCTCCCGCGACGACTGGCTGCGTGCCGGGCACGACCGGCTCGACCTGCGGCACTGCTGCTACTGGACCAACCTCGCCGGACACCCGGTGACGGGCAGGCGAAGGACCACCGTCCGCGTCCCGACCTCGCGGATCTTCGACGACCGCGCGCTCTGCGAGATCATGACGCGGGTCGGGACGGGAGGGAGACCCTGATGCACCGCCCGATCGACGACCCCGCGCCGCCACGCGGCCCCCGGCCCCACCCCGTCCACACCTCCGCCCTCTGGACCGACCCGCCCGCACCCGGCCAGGTCGACCCCGCCGTGCTCGGCGCGCTGCTCGACCGGCACGGCTGGAACCGCCGCGGCGGCGCCGCCGGACGCTACTCCCGCTGGACCCCGCCAGGACCCGGCAACGGCGGCACCAGCCTGCTCGTCCCCGAGAGCCGCTCCTTCCCCGACTGCGAGGACCTGATCGGCGAGGCCCTGACCGCACTCGCCCGCAGCTCCTCGCCGTCCGCCCGCGACGTGCTGGTCTCCCTCACCGTGCCCAGCGACGAGATCCGCTGGTGGCGCGACGTGCCGAGCGGGCCGGCCGACACCGCGTCCTGGACCGTCGAGGAACGCCTGCGCGCCGCCGCGCGCCAGATGCTGCTCGCCGGGGCGCTCGCCGCACGGGCCCGGGCCGGGTACTACGGCGCGCGCCACCGCCGCCCCGCGACCGCCCTACTGGAGGACATCCTCGTCGGACCCGCCCCCGGCGGGCGCCGCCTGACCGCGTTCGTCCCGGTCGCCGCGGGCCGGCCGCTCGCCGTGCGGCTGCACCAGGCGCTCTACGCGGCCCGCGAGGCCGTCGACTACCGGCGGGCCACCGGCGGCATGGACGCCTTCGACGGCGCCGTCGCCGCGGGCGTCAGCCACGAACTGGTCGAGGCCGTCGTCGCCCTGGTCCGCGGCACCGAGGGCGCCCGGGTCGAGGTGTCCTGGTCGCCCGCCGCCGGGGTGCCCGAGGGCTGCGCCGCGGCCGCCGGGCCCGTCGAGTTCTCGCCCGGGGACCTGCCCGTGCTGCGCGAGGCCAGCGCCCGCTATCTGCGCGCCGAGCCGTCGGTGCCGGTGCGGATCACCGGGACCGTGGTGCGGATGCGGCGGTCGGGGCCGCGCGGGGCCGGGACGGTACGGGTGCGGGTGCTCGCGGGCGCGGAGGTCCCGCATGTCCGGATGGCCCTGGACGAGGAGGACTACCGCATCGCGGGGCACGCGCATCTGGTCGGCCTGCCGATCCGGGTGCAGGGGCGGCTCGAGAGCAGGGGCGGCTTCCGCAGGCTCACGGAGGCGGCCGAGGTGGTGCCGGTGCAGGTCGACGAGGCCGAGCGGGACCGCCTGATGAAGTCGCTCCAGGAGAATCTGGACTTCTTCGAGGAGGCGTGCAGCGGGGACTGAGGGGGCGCGCGGCGGGACGGAGGGGCCGGGTGGCGGGGACTGGGCGGGTCTGAGTCGGCCGTCGCTGAGGGCGCTGCGGAGCCGGGGCGGTCCGGCGCCGCGCTTATCCGTTTCGCGATGCGCCCCGGGGGCTCGGTACGATTCGTTGCGCGCGCAGGGGCAGATCTGCGCGGCCCGCTTCCAGCAGGGCAGCCCCCTTCAGGCAGGAGAAACCGGTGTCAGACGTCCGTGTGATCATCCAACGCGATTCCGAGCGGGATGAACGCGTGGTGACCACGGGCACCACGGCCGCCGACCTGTTCGACGGCGAGCGCACCGTCGTCGCGGCCCGCGTGGGCGGCGAGCTGAAGGACCTGACGTACGCGGTCGCCGACGGCGAGGTCGTCGAGCCCGTCGAGATCTCCTCCGAGGACGGCCTGAACATCCTGCGGCACTCCACCGCGCACGTCATGGCGCAGGCCGTGCAGGAGCTGTTCCCGGAGGCCAAGCTCGGCATCGGGCCGCCCATCCGCGACGGCTTCTACTACGACTTCGACGTCGCCGAGCCCTTCACCCCGGAGGACCTCAAGCGCGTCGAGAAGAAGATGCAGGAGATCCAGAAGCGCGGCCAGCGCTTCGCGCGCCGCGTCACCAACGACGACGACGCCCGCGTCGAGCTCGCCGACGAGCCGTACAAGCTGGAGCTCATCGGCCTCAAGGGCAACGCCGCGAACGCCGCCGACGGCGCGGACGCCGAGGTGGGCGCCGGCGAGCTGACCATCTACGACAACATCGACGCCAAGACCGGCGAGCTGTGCTGGAAGGACCTCTGCCGCGGTCCGCACCTGCCCACCACCCGCAACATCCCCGCGTTCAAGCTGATGCGCTCCGCCGCCGCCTACTGGCGGGGCAGCGAGAAGAACCCCCAGCTCCAGCGCATCTACGGCACCGCGTGGCCGTCGAAGGACGAGCTGAAGGCGCACCTGGAGTTCCTCGCCGAGGCCGAGAAGCGCGACCACCGCAAGCTCGGCGCGGAGCTGGACCTGTTCTCCTTCCCCGAGGAGCTCGGCCCGGGCCTCGCCGTGTTCCACCCCAAGGGCGGCGTGGTCCGCAAGGTGATGGAGGACTACTCGCGGCGCCGCCACGAGGAGACCGGCTACGAGTTCGTGAACACCCCGCACATCTCGAAGGAGCACCTCTTCGAGACCTCGGGGCACCTGCCGCACTACGCCGAGGGCATGTTCCCGCCCATCGAGTTCGACGGGCAGAACTACCGCCTCAAGGCCATGAACTGCCCGATGCACAACCTGATCTTCAAGTCGCGCGGGCGTTCCTACCGTGAACTGCCGCTGCGCCTCTTCGAGTTCGGCACCGTGTACCGCTACGAGAAGTCGGGCGTCGTGCACGGCCTGACCCGCTCGCGCGGCTTCACCCAGGACGACTCGCACATCTACTGCACCAAGGAGCAGATGGCGGACGAGCTGGACAAGCTCCTCACCTTCGTCCTCGACCTGCTGCGCGACTACGGCCTGAACGAGTTCGAGCTGGAGCTGTCCACCCGCGACCCCGAGTCGGACAAGTTCATCGGCTCCGACGAGGACTGGGCCGAGGCCACCGAGGCGCTGCGTCTGGCCGCCGAGAAGCAGGGGCTTCCGCTGGTGCCCGACCCGGGCGGCGCCGCGTACTACGGCCCGAAGATCTCCGTCCAGGCGAAGGACGCGATCGGCCGCTCCTGGCAGATGTCGACCCTCCAGGTCGACTTCAACCAGCCCAAGCGGTTCGGTCTGGAGTACACCGCGGCGGACGGCTCGCGCCAGCAGCCCGTCATGCTGCACCGCGCCCTGTTCGGCTCCATCGAGCGGTTCTTCGGCGTGCTCCTGGAGCACTACGCGGGCGCCTTCCCGGCCTGGCTCGCCCCGGTGCAGGCGGTCGGCATCCCGATCGGCGACGCCCACATCCCCTACCTGCGCGAGTTCGCCGAGAAGGCGCGCGCCCAGGGGCTGCGGGTCGAGGTGGACGCCTCCTCGGACCGCATGCAGAAGAAGATCCGCAACCAGCAGAAGGCCAAGGTGCCCTTCATGGTCATCGCGGGCGACGAGGACATGGAGCACGGCGCCGTGTCCTTCCGCTACCGCGACGGCTCGCAGGAGAACGGCATCCCGGTCGACGAGGCCATCGCGAAGATCGTGAAGGTCGTCGAGGAGCGCGTGCAGGTCTGACGCCGCGCAGGACGCTTCATGAGGCCCCCGGGGGCGCCCCTCCCGGGCCCCCGGGGGCCTCGTCGTCCTCGCGGGCGAAGACCTGGAGCAGCCACGACGAGAACGACCCCGTCACCGTGCCGAGCAGCGCGAGCCCGCACCCCATCAGGCCGACCGCGACCAGCCTGCCGAGCGGCGTCACCGGCGCCACGTCCCCGTACCCGACGTGGCGGGCAGATGGCCGCGGACGAAGCCGAACCGCTGCCCGCTCAGACGCCGGCGCACCGCTTAGCCGACCGCGTAGACCGCCCACGTGGCCGACGCGAGCACGGGGCAGGCCGGGGGCAGGCCATGGGCCAGGACCGCACCGCGTACGCGACGAGGAAGAGCGGTCCGGGGTCCGCCCCGGCGACACGCTGCGAACGGGCGAAGTCATATGCTGCACAGCATGACGATTGAGCCGGAGCAGCAGATCGGAGTGGGGACGCAGGACGCGTTCCAGCGCCTGTGGACGCCTCACCGGATGGCGTACATCCAGGGCGAGAACAAGCCCACCGGTCCAGGGGCGGACGACGGCTGCCCCTTCTGCTCGATCCCGGCGAAATCGGACGAGGACGGTCTTGTCATCGCCCGGGGTGAGCATGTCTACGCGGTGCTCAACCTCTACCCGTACAACGGCGGCCACCTGATGGTGGTGCCCTACCGCCACGTCGCGGACTACACGGAGCTGACAGGACCGGAGACCGTCGAGCTCGGCGAGCTGACCAAGCAGGCGATGACGGCGCTGCGCACCGCCTCCGGGGCGCACGGCTTCAACATCGGCATGAACCAGGGCACCGTCGCGGGCGCCGGGATCGCCGCCCATCTGCACCAGCACATCGTGCCGCGCTGGGGCGGCGACACCAACTTCATGCCGGTCGTCGGCCACACCAAGGTGCTGCCCCAACTCCTCGCCGACACCCGCAAGATGCTCGCCGAGGCGTGGCCGGTGGCGTGACGCCCGGCTGCCGGGACGCGTGCCCGGGTGGACGCGAAGGGGGCGGCGCGGTCTGGATCGCGCCGCCCCCTTCGCCATGGCCGGGTCTAGGTGCCGTACACGTCCGCGTTGCGCGGCATGGGGTCCTGCACCGCCCCGCTGAGGAACGTGGCGCGGCCGCTGAAGCGGTCGGTGTTCACGCCGTTCTCCTCCAGGACCTTGATGGCCGCCGAGTGCACCACGCGCAGCACCGGTGTGGCCGCGCGCAGCGCGTCGTCGGCCATGAAGCGGTGCCGCCACGGCTTGTCGGCCCAGGCGTGCCGGAGGCCGAACGGCTCGGGCAGGACGAGCTTGCCGCCCAGGTAGTCCAGCATCGGCGGATACCAGGTGAAGGGGGCGCGCACGGCGAGGCGCACCACCTCCTGGGCGTCGACGAGCGGCAGCTGCTGGGTCTTGGTCTCCCAGAACTTCACGGTCTTGCTGACCGTCTTGGTCTTGGGGGAGGGCTTGCTGGTGAACAGCGAGTGCACGGGGCCGAGGGCGTGCCCGGTGACCTCGATGCGCAGGGTCTCGTGGAGCACGGTGACCGTGATCAGCATCGTGATCACCAACTGGCCGTCCCAGAGGGTGAACTGGACGCCCAGATAGTGCCGGTCGCCGCTGCCGAACTGCTGCTCGTTGCAGATGCGCTGTATCTCGTGGCCCTTGATCTGGAAGGCGTCGACGTCGGTGCCCGAAGGGCGGGAGACCGATCCCGCGTTCTCGCCGATGGGGGTGACGACCCAGTGCTTTATCGACGGCTTGGGGAAGCCGCCGGTGTGCAGCGGGCCGCGCTCCAGCATGCGGAGCTGGTCGTGCACCGCGCGTATGACGTCCCAGCTGCGGAACGGGTTGATCTCCTTGCCCTCGTCGCGGGGGGTCAGCTCCTCGGCGAGCTGCCAGCTGCCCCAGCGGGTGCCCATGCCCAGTATTCCCTTGGGGCCCGCGTAGAAGACGGAGTTGGACTGCTGCTCGGCGGAGAGCCGGGCGAGGCCCTGGCGCAGCCGCTCGGCCGCGGTCTCGCCGGGGCTGCCGGGGACCGCTTCGGGGATCTTGGCGCCGATGCCGCCGCCCGCGAGCAGGCTGTCCCAGCGGTCCCGCAGGTCCTTGGCGGTGCCCTCGGCGACATGCTTGGCCCAGAACCAGCCGAGCACGGGCACGATGGGGCAGATCCGCAGATACCAGGCCCAGAAGCCGCCGAAGGGCAGCTTGATCAGAAGCAGCACGACGAGCACGCCGAGGGCGACGAGCACGGCCGTGGCGACGGCCTGGGTGCGCTTGTCCTTCTGCTTGGAGATCCACCTGCGGGCGGTGAACACCAGGAGCCAGGCGAGCAGGCCCGGCAGGAAGAGGAGCCCGCAGATCGCCATCACGGCCGTGAGCCAGCTGTCGCGCTGCCTGCGGATGCGGTTGGCCGCCAGGCAGTGCTCGACGACCGCCTGCGGCTCGGTGCCGAAGGACTGGATGAGCGCCGGGCGGGCGCCGCCGAGCATCCGCACCTGCACGGTGCGCGAGAAGGCCTCGCCCAGGCTGGGCTTGCAGAGCGACCACAGTCCGGGCTTGACCACGGATTTGTGCCAGTCGCTGTTGGCCTTCAGGATGTCGTCGACCTCGCCGTCGCGATACGCCGCCGACGCCAGGGCGTGGGTCGCCGCGGTCTGCCCTGCGGCTCCGGCCAGCGGGACCTGGGCCCCCGGCCTGAAGTCGAATACGTCGTCCGCCACCTGCCGCCCCCAACGCCGCACCGCCCCTGGCGCCGCGACTCTTCCCGACTGCGTTGTTTCCCGAGATTCCCGACTGCGTTGCCAGGCACACCTGTTGAGCCGGCCGATACAGCTTTTGATCAGGTCATCAGCGTATAGGTGCGCACTGACATCCGGCAGGGGGCCGTGGAATGCCGCCCGCCGGACGGGCTCCGGGCGGGCGGCATCGGGGCACTCACGGTCAACTAGACGCCGTGCTCCGCCTGTTCACGGATCTTCTGGGACAGCTGGGCGGGCATCGGTTCGTGCCGGGCGTAGGACCGGCTGAAGCGTGCGGTGCCCTGGGAGAGGGAGCGCAGGTCCACCGCGTACCGGCCGATCTCGATCTCGGGCACCTCGGCCCGGACCAGGGTGCGGCCGCCCGGGGCCTGCTCGGTGCCCACGACGCGGCCGCGCCGCCCGGACAGGTCGCTCATGACCGAGCCCACGTGCTCGTCGCCGACGAGGACACGCACCTCGGCGACGGGTTCGAGCAGATGGATGGTGGCGTCCGCGGCCGCCTCCCGCAGCGCGAGCGCGCCCGCCGTCTGGAACGCGGCGTCGGAGGAGTCCACCGAGTGCGCCTTGCCGTCGAGCAGCGTGACGCGCACGTCGATGAGCGGATACCCGGCCGCGACCCCCTTGGCCGCCTGCGCCCGGATGCCCTTCTCCACGGACGGGATGAACTGCCGGGGCACCGCGCCGCCGACGACCTTGTCGACGAACTCGATGCCGCTGCCGCCGGGCAGCGGCTCCACCTCGATCTCGCAGATCGCGAACTGCCCGTGGCCGCCCGACTGCTTCACGTGCCGGCCGCGCCCGGAGGCCCTGCCCCCGAACGTCTCCCGCAGCGAGACCTTGTGCGGCACGAGGTCGACCTGCACGCCGTAGCGGTGGCGCAGCCGCTCCAGGGCGACGTCCGCGTGGGCCTCGCCCAGGCACCACAGGACCACCTGGTGGGTGTCCTGGTTCTGTTCGAGCCGCATCGTCGGGTCCTCGGCGACGAGGCGGGACAGGCCCTGCGAGAGCTTGTCCTCGTCGGGCTTGCTGTGCGCCTCGATGGCGAGCGGGAGCAGCGGGTCGGGCATGTCCCAGGGCTCCATCAGGAGCGGGTCGTCCTTGGCGGAGAGGGTGTCGCCGGTCTCGGCGCGGCCCAGTTTGGCGACGCAGGCCAGATCGCCCGCGATGGCCTGGCTGAGCGTGCGCTGCTGCTTGCCGAACGGCGAGGACAGGGCGCCCACGCGCTCGTCGACGTCGTGGTCCTCGTGGCCGCGGTCGGCGAGGCCGTGCCCCGACACGTGCACGGTCTCGTCGGGGCGCAGGGTCCCGGAGAAGACGCGGACCAGCGAGATCCGGCCGACGTAGGGGTCGGACGCGGTCTTGACCACCTCGGCGGCGAGGGGGCCATCGGGGTCGCAGGTGAGGGCCGGGCGGGGCTTTCCCGCGGGGGTGGTGACGGCCGGGGCGGGGTGTTCCAGAGGGGTGGGGAAGCCGCCGGTGATCAGCTCCAGGAGCTCGACGGTGCCGATGCCCTGGCGGGCTCCCTCGGCGGCCGGGGCGGCGGCGAGGACCGGGTGGAAGATGCCGCGCGCGACGGCCCGCTCCAGGTCCTGGACGAGGGTCTCGTAGTCGATGTCCTCGCCGGCCAGGTAGCGGTCCATCAGGGACTCGTCCTCGCTCTCGGCGATGATCCCCTCGATGAGCTTGTTGCGCGCCTCCTCGATCACCGGCAGCTGGTCGGCGCCCGGTTCGGACTCCTTGCGTTCGCCCGACGCGTAGTCGAAGATCCGCTGCGAGAGCAGCCCGACCAGGCCGGTGACGGGCGCGTGCCCGTCGGGGCCCTGCTCGCCGTGGAGCGGCAGGTACAGCGGAAGCACGGCGTCGGGGTCGTCCGCGCCGAAGGCCTCGGCGCAGCACCGCGTGATGTCGGTGAAGTCGGCGCGCGCCGCTTCCAGGTGCGTGACCACGATGGCCCGCGGCATGCCGACCGCGGCGCACTCCTCCCACACCATGCGGGTCGCCCCGGTGATGCCCTCGGCGCCCTCGGCCGCCGAGACGACGAAGAGGGCCGCGTCCGCGGCACGCAGACCGGCCCTCAGCTCACCGACGAAGTCGGCGTATCCCGGGGTGTCCAGGATATTGATCTTGTAGCCGCCCCATTCGACGGGGACGAGGGACAGCTGTACGGAGCGTTGCTGGCGGTGCTCTATGTCGTCGTAGTCCGAGACCGAGGTGCCGTCCTCCACCCGGCCCGCCCGGTTCACCGCCCCCGCGGTCAGCGCGAGGGCTTCCACCAGAGTCGTCTTGCCCGATCCGCTGTGGCCGACCAGCACCACATTCCGTACGGACGCGGGATGGTCGGCCGTCGCTGCCCTGCCGGCGGCTCCGGGGTGTGCATTCGCCTTGTCGCCCATGCCTTGGCCTCCCGGTTACGCGCATGGATGAGGAGGCTCAGCCCCCTCAGGGATGCTGGCTGTGCGCGGACACACGGGACCCGCGTGCGGAGGCGGCTCCGGCGACGCCCGCGGTGCTTTCGAGCTTTGCACTCGCGTCACGGTGCGTCCATACGTCGTACGCGATCGTGAGGGGGCGAGCCGGTGTGTCGCGGGCGTGACTACGATGGGCCAGCCGGTGGCCAACGGGGCCGCCATGGGCACCGACCCTCGGGAAGGCCATGCTGAACAAGTACGCGCGTGCATTCTTCACGCGTGTCCTCACACCGTTCGCCGCGTTTCTCATCCGCCGCGGGGTCAGCCCCGACACGGTGACGTTCATCGGCACGGCCGGTGTCGTGGCGGGAGCGCTGGTCTTCTACCCCCGGGGCGAGTTCTTCTGGGGCACGGTCGTCATCACGCTGTTCGTGTTCTCGGACCTGGTCGACGGGAACATGGCGCGCCAGCTCGGCCGGTCCAGCCGGTGGGGGGCGTTCCTCGACTCCACGCTCGACCGGGTCGCGGACGGCGCGATCTTCGGTGGCTTCGCGCTCTGGTACGCGGGGTCCGGCGACAACAACGTGCTGTGCGCGGTCTCCATCTTCTGCCTGGCCAGCGGCCAGGTCGTGTCGTACACGAAGGCGCGCGGCGAGGCCATCGGGCTGCCCGTCGCCGTCAACGGCCTGGTCGAGCGGGCCGAGCGCCTGGTGATCTCGCTGGTCGCCGCGGGCTTCGCCGGACTGCACAAGTTCGGGGTGCCCGGCATCGACGTGCTGCTTCCCGTCGCCCTGTGGATCGTCGCCGTCGGCAGCCTCGTGACGCTGGTGCAGCGCGTGGTCACCGTGCGCCGTGAGGCGGAGGAGGCGGACCAGGAGGCCGCCAGCGAGACGCCCCAGGAGAGCGAGACGGCTTCATGAGCCCTACTACGGAGAAGCTCACGGACGCGCTGTACGGCCTCGGCTGGAGCACCGTCAAGAAGCTTCCCGAGCCCGCCGCCGTGCGCCTCGGCCGCACCATCGCCGACCTCGCCTGGAAGCGGCGCGGCAAGGGCGTCCTGCGCCTGGAGGCGAACTACGCGCGCGTGGTGCCCGACGCCACCCCGGCGCGCCTCGCCGAGCTGTCCAGGGCGGGCATGCGGTCGTACATGCGGTACTGGATGGAGTCCTTCCGGCTGCCCGCCTGGAGCAAGGACCGGATCAGGAACGGCTTCGTCCCCGACGATCTGCACCACCTCACCGACGGCCTGGCATCGGGCCGTGGCGTGATCCTCGCGCTGCCGCACCTCGGCAACTGGGATCTGGCGGGCGCGTGGGTCACCACGAAGCTGGAGACGCCGTTCACGACCGTCCAGGAGCGGCAGAAGCCCGAGTCCCTGTACGACCGCTTCGTCGCCTACCGCAGCGGCCTCGGCATGGAGGTCCTGCCGCACACCGGCGGCTCCGCCTTCGGGACGCTGGCCCGCCGGCTGCGCGCGGGCGGCCTCGTCTGCCTGGTCGCCGACCGCGATCTGTCGGCGTCCGGCGTCGAGGTGAAGTTCTTCGGCGAGAGCGCGCGGATGCCGGCCGGGCCCGCCGCGCTCGCCCAGCAGACCGGCGCGCTGCTGCTCCCGGTGACGCTCTGGTACGACGACTCGCCGGTCATGCGCGGCCGCGTGCACCCGCCGGTCGACGTGCCCGAGACGGGGACGCGCGGCGAGAAGACGGCCGCCATGACGCAGGCCCTCGCCGACGCCTTCGCCACCGGCATCGCCGACCACCCGCAGGACTGGCACATGCTCCAGCGCCTGTGGCTCGCCGACCTGGACCCGGCCAAGGCGCCGGACGCCCCGGCGGCCGAGGGGTCGCCGTGAGGATCGGCATCGTCTGCCCCTACTCGTGGGACGTGCCGGGCGGCGTCCAGTTCCACATCCGCGATCTGGCGGAGCACCTCATCCGCCTCGGGCATGAGGTCTCCGTCCTCGCCCCCGCCGACGACGAGACCCCCCTGCCGCCGTACGTGGTGTCGGCGGGCCGGGCCGTTCCGGTTCCCTACAACGGCTCCGTGGCGCGGCTGAACTTCGGATTCATCTCGGCCGCGCGGGTACGCCGCTGGCTCCATGACGGCACCTTCGACGTGATCCACATCCACGAGCCGACCTCGCCGTCGCTCGGGCTGCTCACGTGCTGGGCGGCGCAGGGGCCGATCGTCGCCACGTTCCACACCTCCAACCCGCGCTCGCGGGCCATGATCGCCGCGTATCCGATCCTCCAGCCCGCCCTGGAGAAGATCAGCGCGCGCATCGCCGTCAGCGAGTACGCGCGCCGCACGCTCGTGGAGCACCTGGGCGGCGACGCCGTGGTCATCCCCAACGGCGTCGACGTCGACTTCTTCGCCCGCGCCGAGCCCAAGCCCGAGTGGCAGGGCCAGACGATCGGCTTCATCGGACGCATCGACGAGCCCCGCAAGGGCCTGCCGGTCCTGATGCGGGCGCTGCCCCGGATCTTCGCGGCGCGCCCCGAGGCACGCCTCCTGGTGGCAGGCCGCGGGGACGAGGAGGAGGCCGTCGCCTCCCTGCCCGCCGAGCTGCGCTCCCGGGTGGAGTTCCTCGGCATGGTCAGCGACGAGGACAAGGCGCGGCTGCTGCGCAGCGTCGACGTGTACGTCGCCCCGAACACAGGCGGCGAGAGCTTCGGCATCATCCTCGTCGAGGCGATGTCGGCGGGCGCCCCCGTCCTCGCCAGCGACCTCGACGCCTTCGCCCAGGTCCTCGACCAGGGCGCGGCGGGCGACCTCTTCACCAACGAGGACGCCTACTCGCTCGCCGACGCCGCCATCCGCCTCCTGCGCGACCCCGAACGCCGCGAGGAACTCCGCGAACGCGGCACCAAGCACGTACGCCGCTTCGACTGGTCCACGGTCGGCGCCGACATCCTCTCCGTCTACGAGACGGTCACGGACGGCGCCGCAGCGGTGGCGACGGACGAACGCACGGGCTTGCGGGCACGCTTCGGCTTGGCAAAGGACAAGTTGTAGCCCTCGGGGCGCGTGCGAGGGAGAGATCCGGCCCGGCGGACGGGGACGATTCAGCCTGTCCGGCGTTTGAGGACGAGGCCGCAGGTCGATAGCCCCGCCATCGGCGGACGGGGACGATTCAGCCTGTCCGGCGTTTGAGGACGAGGCCGAAGGCCGACAGCCCCGCCATCGGCGGACGGGGACGATTCAGCCTGTCCGGCGTTTGAGGACGAGGCCGAAGGCCGACAACCCCCCACCGGCGGACGGGGACGATTCAGCCCGTCCGGCGCTTGAGGACAAGGCCGAAGGCCGATCAAGGGCGCCCCCGACGAACGGGCACCCCGGGCCCCCGGGCGCGGAGGCCGACCAGCCCCCGCCGTCCCCAGCGCCCCCGCCGGGTACCTTTGCGGCCGTGACCTCCACGTTGATCTGGATCGCAGTAGCCCTCTTCGCGATCGGCCTGTACCTGAGCTGGACCGCGGGCCGCCTCGACCGGCTGCACGCGCGCATCGACGCGGCCCGTGCCGCTCTCGACGCGCAACTGCTGCGCCGTGCCTCGGTGACCCAGGAGGTGGCGACCTCCGGAGTGCTCGACCCGGCGGCGTCCATCGTCCTGTACGAGGCGGCGCACGCCGCCCGGCAGGCGGAGGAGGAACACCGGGAGGTCGCCGAGAGCGAGCTGAGCCAGGCGTTGCGGGCGGTCTTCGAGGACGCGGCCCAGGTCGACGCGGTCCGCGAGGCCCCGGGCGGCGAGGGGGCCGCGGTCGAGCTGGCCCAGGCGGTCCGCCGGGTCCCCATGGCCCGCCGCTTCCACAACGACGCCGTGCGCGCGGCCCGCGCCCTGCGCCGCCACCGCAAGGTCCGCTGGTTCCGGCTGGCCGGACACGCCCCGTTCCCGATGGCCTTCGAGATGGACGACGTGGCCCCCGAGGCACTGGCGGACCGGCCGGGCACCTGACCTCCCGGGGTGGGCGGGACGCCCTAGCCCCGGCGCGTCCCGCGCAACCGTCTGGCCACCACCTGCACCCACTGCATGAGGGCCACGGCCGCGAGCACCCCGAACGGCACCGTCCACCAGCGGAATCCGTACACCACGAGGGACCAGGGGACGAACATCGGCAGGACCAGCAGTGTGACCAGCTTGTGCCGGTCCCACCACTTGTCGAACCGTTCCCCCGACCTCCTGACGGGTGCTGCCACGGCCCGCACCCAAGCCCAGATTCTCCCCATCCCCCGAGGATGGGGCATAGTGCCGCCCCCAGGGAGAGGTCGCCGAACGTAGCGGCACGGCTACCGCCTCGTGCGACGTCACGTACGGCAGCCCCTGGAGCACCCGAAAACGATCCACAGCCTCACCATTGGCCCTTGCTGTGGCCTGGTCCGGCGACGTTTCCTCGGTACAGCGGAAACGCGAGGGAAGCCAGAACGGGTCGGAACGGAAGAAAGCGGGAAGCCGCCCTTCCGCGCGCCCGAGCCACAGCTTCCCGAAGCCCCGGCTCCCTCAAGCCCCGGCTTCCCCAGCCACAGCCTTCTGTCCCGAGTGAGGTCACCCGTGTCCAGCACGCTCCCCAGCACCAACCAGGCCGCCACCCCCGCGACCGGCACCGCCCGCGTGAAGCGCGGCATGGCCGAGCAGCTCAAGGGTGGCGTGATCATGGACGTGGTCAACGCCGAGCAGGCGAAGATCGCCGAGGACGCGGGCGCGGTCGCCGTCATGGCCCTGGAGCGCGTCCCCGCCGACATCCGCAAGGACGGCGGCGTGGCCCGGATGTCCGACCCGAACATGATCGAAGAGATCATCGAGGCCGTCTCCATCCCCGTCATGGCCAAGTCCCGCATCGGCCACTTCGTCGAGGCCCAGGTGCTCCAGTCCCTCGGCGTCGACTACATCGACGAGTCCGAGGTCCTGACCCCGGCGGACGAGGTCAACCACAGCGACAAGTTCGCGTTCACGACCCCCTTCGTGTGCGGCGCCACCAACCTCGGCGAGGCCCTGCGCCGCATCGCCGAGGGCGCCGCCATGATCCGCTCCAAGGGCGAGGCCGGCACCGGCAACGTCGTCGAGGCCGTCCGCCACCTGCGCCAGATCAAGAACGAGATCGCCAAGCTGCGCGGCTTCGACAACAACGAGCTGTACGCCGCCGCCAAGGAGCTGCGCGCCCCGTACGAGCTGGTCAAGGAGGTCTCCGAGCTGGGCAAGCTGCCCGTGGTCCTCTTCTCCGCCGGTGGTGTCGCGACCCCCGCCGACGCCGCGCTGATGCGCCAGCTCGGCGCCGAGGGCGTCTTCGTGGGCTCCGGCATCTTCAAGTCCGGCGACCCGGCCAAGCGCGCCGCCGCCATCGTGAAGGCCACCACCTTCTTCGACGACCCGAAGATCGTCGCGGACGCGTCCCGCAACCTCGGCGAGGCCATGGTCGGCATCAACTGCGACACCCTGCCCGAGGCCGAGCGCTACGCCAACCGCGGCTGGTAACCCATGAACGACACCCCCGTGATCGGCGTCCTGGCCCTCCAGGGCGACGTACGGGAGCACCTCGTCGCCCTGGCCACGGCGGACGCCGTGGCCAGGCCGGTGCGGCGCCCCGAAGAACTCGCCGAGGTGGACGGCCTGGTCATCCCCGGCGGCGAGTCCACCACCATCTCCAAGCTGGCAGCCCTCTTCGGCCTGCTCGAACCGCTTCGCGCGCGCGTGCGTGACGGCATGCCGGTCTACGGCACCTGCGCGGGCATGATCATGCTCGCCGACAAGATCCTCGACCCGCGTTCGGGGCAGGAGACGCTCGGCGGCATCGACATGATCGTGCGCCGCAACGCCTTCGGGCGGCAGAACGAGTCCTTCGAGGCGACCGTCGACATCAAGGGCGTCGCGGGGGACCCTGTGGAGGGCGTCTTCATCCGCGCCCCCTGGGTGGAGTCGGTCGGCGCCGACGTCGACGTGCTCGCCGAGCACGAGGGCCACATCGTCGCCGTACGCCAGGGAGACGCGCTCGCCACGTCCTTCCACCCCGAGCTGACGGGCGACCACAGGGTGCACGCCCTGTTCGTCGACATGGTGCGGGCGAAGCAGGCGCCGCGGTCCTTGTAGGATCTCTGGCGTTCGTACTGGTTGGTTACGCGAAGGAGACAGGCAGATGTCCGGCCACTCTAAATGGGCTACGACGAAGCACAAGAAGGCCGTGATCGACGCCAAGCGCGGCAAGCTCTTCGCGAAGATGATCAAGAACATCGAGGTCGCGGCCCGTACGGGCGGCGCCGACGTGTCCGGCAACCCGACCCTCTTCGACGCCATCCAGAAGGCCAAGAAGAGCTCGGTCCCGAACAAGAACATCGACTCCGCGGTCAAGCGCGGCGCCGGTCTCGAAGCCGGTGGCGCCGACTACGAGACGATCATGTACGAGGGCTACGGCCCGAACGGCGTCGCGGTGCTCATCGAGTGTCTGACCGACAACCGCAACCGCGCGGCCTCCGACGTGCGCGTGGCGATGACCCGCAACGGCGGCTCCATGGCCGACCCGGGCTCGGTGTCGTACCTCTTCAACCGCAAGGGCGTCGTGATCGTCCCCAAGGGCGAGCTGACCGAGGACGACGTCCTGACGGCCGTCCTGGACGCCGGTGCCGAAGAGGTCAACGACCTGGGTGAGTCCTTCGAGGTCCTCAGCGAGGCCACCGACCTGGTCGCGGTGCGCACCGCGCTCCAGGAGGCCGGCATCGACTACGACTCGGCCGACGCCAACTTCGTCCCGACCATGCAGGTCGAGCTGGACGAGGAGGGCGCCCGCAAGATCTTCAAGCTCATCGACGCCCTGGAGGACAGCGACGACGTGCAGAACGTCTTCGCCAACTTCGACGTCTCCGACGACGTCATGGCGAAGGTCGACGCCTGAGTCGCGCACCACGGCAACGGGCGAACGGGCCGACGGGACACACCCCGTCGGCCCGTCGCTTTGTCAGTGGCACCCGATAGCCTGCACAAACAGGCGATCGAAGAGGGGGATGGGAGTGCGGGTACTTGGCGTTGACCCGGGGCTGACCCGGTGCGGCGTGGGGGTGGTCGACGGGGTCGCGGGACGTCCCCTGACCATGCGCGGCGTCGGCGTCGTGCGCACCCCCGCGGACGCCGAGCTCGGCCACCGCCTCGTCGCCATCGAGCAGGGCATCGAGGAGTGGCTCGACCGGCATCAGCCCGAAGTCCTCGCCGTGGAGCGCGTGTTCAGCCAGCACAACGTCCGCACGGTCATGGGCACCGCCCAGGCCAGCGCCGTCGCCATGCTGTGCGCCGCACGCCGCGGCATCCCCGTCGCCCTGCACACCCCCAGCGAGGTCAAGGCCGCCGTCACCGGCAGCGGCCGCGCGGACAAGGCCCAGGTCGGCGCGATGGTGACCCGACTGCTCCGCCTGGACGCGCCGCCCAAGCCCGCCGACGCGGCCGACGCCCTCGCCCTCGCCATCTGCCACATCTGGCGCGCCCCCGCGCAGAACCGCCTCCAGCAGGCCGTGGCCCAAAGCCGCCTCCAGCAGGCCACCGCCCGGCACGCGCAGCAGCTCCAGCGGGCCCGCCCCGCCCAGCGGACACCGCAAGCCCAGCAAGCACCGAAAGGCCGTACGCCATGATCGCCTTCGTGAGCGGCCCGGTGGCCGCCCTCGCCCCGGACACCGCCGTGGTCGAAGTGGGGGGCGTCGGCATGGCCGTCCAGTGCACGCCGAACACCCTCTCCACGCTCCGCATCGGCCAGCAGGCCAAGCTCGCCACGTCCCTGGTCGTGCGCGAGGACTCCCTCACGCTCTACGGCTTCGCGGACGACGACGAGCGCCAGACCTTCGAGCTGCTCCAGACCGCGAGCGGCGTCGGCCCCCGGCTCGCGCAGGCGATGCTCGCCGTGCACAGCCCGGACGCCCTGCGCCGCGCGGTCTCCACGGGCGACGAGAAGTCCCTCACCGCCGTGCCCGGCATCGGCAAGAAGGGCGCCCAGAAGCTGCTCCTGGAGCTGAAGGACCGCCTCGGCGAGCCGCTCGGCACCGGCGGCCCCGCCATCGGCGCCCCCGTCACCCAGGGCTGGCGCGACCAGCTGCACGCCGCCCTGATCGGCCTCGGGTACGCGACGCGTGAGGCCGACGAGGCCGTCACCGCCGTCGCCCCGCAGGCGGAGGCCATGGAGTCGCCGCAGGTCGGCCGGCTCCTGAAGGCGGCGCTCCAGACCCTGAACCGCACCCGCTAGCCACCCCCGACAGCCCCCCGACAGCCACCCCCGATCCGCATCGCGAGGCACACCGCATGAACTGGGACGACACGACCGACGACGCTGCCGGGGCGGCCGAGCGTCTCGTCGGTGCGTCCGCCGACGGCGAGGACCAGGCCGTCGAGGCCGCCCTGCGCCCCAAGGACCTGGGCGAGTTCATCGGCCAGGAGAAGGTCAGGGAGCAGCTCGACCTGGTCCTGCGCGCCGCCCGCGCGCGCGGCGCCACCGCCGACCACGTGCTGCTCTCCGGCGCCCCCGGCCTCGGCAAGACCACGCTCTCGATGATCATCGCCGCCGAGATGGGCGCCCCGATCCGCATCACCAGCGGCCCGGCCATCCAGCACGCGGGCGACCTCGCGGCGATCCTGTCCTCCCTCCAGGAGGGCGAGGTCCTCTTCCTCGACGAGATCCACCGCATGTCGCGGCCCGCCGAGGAAATGCTGTACATGGCCATGGAGGACTTCCGCGTCGACGTGATCGTCGGCAAGGGCCCCGGCGCCACGGCCATCCCGCTCGAACTGCCGCCCTTCACGCTCGTCGGCGCCACCACGCGCGCGGGCCTGCTCCCGCCGCCCCTGCGCGACCGCTTCGGCTTCACGGCCCACATGGAGTTCTACGAACCCGCCGAGCTGGAGCGCGTGATCCACCGCTCCGCGAACCTGCTCGACGTGGCCATCGACACCGACGGCGCCGCCGAGATCGCCGGCCGCTCCCGCGGCACCCCCCGCATCGCCAACCGCCTGCTGCGCCGCGTCCGGGACTACGCCCAGGTCAAGGCCGACGGCGTGATCAACCGCGAGATCGCGGGCGCCGCCCTGAGTGTCTACGAGGTCGACGCCCGCGGCCTGGACCGCCTGGACCGCGCGGTCCTCGAAGCCCTCCTGAAGCTGTTCGGCGGCGGCCCCGTCGGCCTGTCCACCCTCGCCGTCGCCGTGGGGGAGGAGCGGGAGACCGTCGAGGAGGTGGCCGAGCCCTTCCTGGTCCGGGAGGGGCTGCTCGCCCGGACGCCCCGGGGCCGGGTGGGGACGCCCGCGGCATGGGCCCATCTGGGTCTCGTACCGCCCCGGCAGGGAGCGGGAACTGGACAACAGGACTTGTTCGGGTCGTGACCTGAAGAAGCGGCGGCGCGGAGAGTCGCACCATCCGGAACTGCGGTGCCATGCTGAGCGTTGTTCGTATGGTGCGGACTCGCTTAGACTCCGCCGATGCCGCCCTTGTGGGCGGCGCCGCCCACCCCCATCCATCAGGCCGCTCGAGAACGCGGTCGTGCGAAGGAAACTCCGTCCCGTGAATATCGTGACCCTCCTCCCCTTCATCGTGCTCATCGGGGCCATGTTCCTGATGACCCGGTCCGCCAAGCGGAAGCAGCAGGCGGCCGCCCAGATGCGCAACGACATGACGCCTGGCACCGGCATCCGCACGATCGGAGGCATGTACGCCACCGTCAAGGAGGTCCACGACGACGCGGTCCTCCTCGAGGTGGCCCCCGGCGTCCACGCGGTGTACGCGAAGAACTCCATCGGCGCCGTCCTCGACGACGACGAGTACAACCGCATCGTTCACGGCACCGAGGACGACCTGAAGTCCGACGACGCCCCCGTGGTGCCCGACGACGCCTCCTCCCTCACCGAGACCGACGAGGCCGCGGACGCTTCGGACGACTTGCGCATCGACCTCGGCAAGAAGGACACGGCCGACACGGTCGACGAGGCCCCCGAGGCCGCAGACGCAGAGCCGAAGAAGACCGACGGCGAGTCCGGCGCGAAGTAGTCACGGCCGGGGGCCCGCCGTGCGCCCGCTCGCGCATCGCGGCCCCCGCCCCAGGTGATTTCGCGCCGCGTCTCGACACAACTTCATGGCCGCCCGCCCGGGGCCTCTCCCGCTCAGGCCTCCGCTCAGCGCAGGTGACGGGGAGGCACCCCGCAGGCCGGACGGTTGGACAGGGAGAACGAGAAGGTGGCAGCACCCAAGAAGGGCCGTAGGCAGGCCGCCCAGGGGAAACCGGGCCGCACCCTGGTCCTGATCATGATCGCCCTGGTGGCGCTCACCGGAGGGATGTTCCTCTCCGGGCACACCACCCCCCGCCTGGGCATCGACCTCGCCGGGGGTACGAGCATCACGCTCGAGGCGAAGAACGAGCCGGGCCAGAAGAACGCGATCAACCAGACCAACCTGAACACGGCTGTTGACATCATCAACAACCGAGTCAACGGTCTGGGTGTCTCCGAAGCCGAGGTGCAGACCCAGGGCGACCGGAACATCATCGTCAACATCCCCAAGGGCACCAACGCCAAGCAGGCGCGGGAGCAGGTCGGCACGACCGCTCAGCTCTACTTCCGGCCTGTCCTCGCCCAGCAGCCCAGCACCGGCCCGGCCGAGAAGCCGAAGCCGAAGCCGTCGTCCTCCGACAAGGGCGACAAGGGCGACAACGGCACGGGCGGCGACAAGGGCGACAAGCCCAAGGAGAGCGAGAAGCCCGAGGACAAGGCGACCTCGCCGACCGGGACGCCGACGACCCAGGGCCGTTCCGTCACCGACGGCCTGAAGGACGAGCCCACCCCGTCCGGTACGCCCACGGGCGACGCCAAGGACGATGCCGACAAGGGCAAGGGCGTGAAGGCCCCGCCGCCGCCCGACCCCACCGCCGAGCTCCAGGAGCAGTTCACCAAGCTCGACTGCACCGACGAGAAGGCCCGCCTGAAGGTCAAGGAGGGCGTCAAGCCCACCGACCCGGTCGTGGCCTGCGGCAAGAGCGGCGACGGCAAGGGCTGGGACAAGTTCATCCTCGGACCCTCCGAGGTCAACGGCAAGGAGGTCGATGACGCGAAGGCCGTCTACGACACCCAGGGTGCCGCTGGCTGGAAGGTCACGATGAAGTTCACCGGCAAGGGCACGAAGCAGTTCGGTGACATCACGGGCAAGCTCGCCAGCAAGCAGCCGCCGCAGAACGAGTTCGGCATCGTGATGGACGGCGAGGTCGTCTCCGCGCCGTACGTGCGGCAGGCGCTGACCTCCGGTGAGGCCGAGATCTCCGGCAGCTTCACCCAGGACGAGGCCAAGGACCTGGCCAACATCCTGTCGTACGGCGCGCTCCCGCTGACCTTCAAGGAGCAGAGCGTCCAGACCGTCAGCGCGGCCCTCGGCGGCGAGCAGCTGCGCGCCGGCCTCATCGCCGGCGCCATCGGCCTCGCGCTCGTCATCATCTACCTGGTGGCGTACTACCGCGGCCTGGCCTTCATCGCCATCGCGTCCCTCGGCGTCTCCGCGGCGCTGACGTACACGATCATGACGCTGCTCGGCCCGACGATTAAGTTCGCGCTGAACCTGCCGGCGGTCTGTGGTGCCATCGTCGCCATCGGTATCACCGCCGACTCGTTCATCGTCTACTTCGAACGCATAAGGGACGAGATCCGCGAGGGCCGCACGCTGCGGCCCGCCGTCGAGCGCGCCTGGCCGCGGGCCCGGCGCACCATCCTGGTGTCCGACTTCGTGTCCTTCCTCGCCGCCGCGGTGCTCTTCGTCGTCACCGTGGGCAAGGTCCAGGGCTTCGCGTTCACGCTGGGTCTGACCACGCTGCTCGACGTCGTCGTGGTGTTCTTCTTCACCAAGCCACTGATGACGATCATGGCCCGCAAGAAGTTCTTCGCGGGCGGCGGCAAGTGGTCCGGGCTCGACCCGAAGCGTCTCGGTGCCAAGCCGCCGCTGCGCCGCTCGCGCGCCGCCGCGACCGCCGCCCCCGTCGACTCGACCCCGAAGGAGGCGTGAGATGTCGAAACTCGGAGATCTCGGCGCCAAGCTCTACCGCGGCGAGGTCGGCTATGACTTCGTCGGCAAGCGCAAGATCTGGTACGGCATCTCGATCCTGATCACCATCACGGCCATCGTCGGCCTGGCGGTGCGCGGCCTGAACATGGGCATCGAGTTCGAGGGCGGCGCCGTCTTCAACACGCCGAAGACCAGCGTGTCGGTCGCCAAGGCGGAAGAGGCCGCGGAAGAGGCCTCCGGCCACGACGCGCTCGTGCAGAAGCTCGGCAACGACACCCTGCGCATCCAGATCGCCGGCGTGGACACCGCCAAGTCCGACCAGATCAAGGTCGAGCTCGCCAAGGAGTTCGACATGAAGGCCGACGACATCAACGCGGACCTGGTGGGTCCGAGTTGGGGTGAACAGATCGCCAACAAGGCCTGGCAAGGCCTGGCGATCTTCATGATCCTGGTCGTGGTCTATCTGGCGATCGCCTTCGAGTGGCGCATGGCGCTCGCCGCCCTCATCGCGCTCATCCACGACATCACCATCACCGTGGGTGTGTACGCCCTCGTGGGCTTCGAGGTCACACCGGGCACGGTGATCGGTCTGCTGACCATCCTCGGCTATTCGCTGTACGACACGGTCGTGGTCTTCGACAGCCTCAAGGAACAGTCGAAGGACCTCGCCAAGCAGACCCGCTTCACCTACAGCGAGGTCGCCAACCGCTCGATCAACAGCACCCTGGTGCGCTCCATCAACACCACGGTGGTGGCGCTGCTTCCGGTCGCCGGTCTGCTGTTCATCGGCGGCGGCTTCCTCGGCGCGGGCATGCTGAACGACATCTCGCTGTCGCTGTTCGTCGGCCTCGCCGCGGGCGCGTACTCCTCGATCTTCATCGCGACCCCGCTGGTCGCCGATCTCAAGGAGACCGACCCGGCGATGAAGGCGCTCAAGAAGCGGGTGCTCGCCAAGCGCAGGGCGGCCGCCGCCAAGGGCGAGTCCGCCGAGACCCCGGTGTCCGCGGCCGAGAGCCCCGAGGACGCGGAGCCCGACGAGGACTCTGCCCCGGCCGTGGTCGGCCCGCGCTCGGGCCCCCGCGCGCAGCCCACCCGCAACCGCGGCCGCGGCCGCCCGTCGGGGAAGCGCCGATGACCGAGCTCGTCGACGTCAACGCGCTGCTCCTGAGCCGCATCCGTGACGTGCCGGACTACCCCGAGCCCGGCGTGCTGTTCAAGGACATCACGCCGCTGCTCGCGGACCCGGCCGCGTTCACCGCTCTGACCGGCGCCCTCGCCGACCTGAGCGTGCGGCACGGGGCCACCAAGGTCGTCGGCCTGGAGGCGCGTGGGTTCATCCTGGGCGCCCCCGTCGCGCTGAAGGCCGGGGTCGGCTTCATTCCCGTACGCAAGGCGGGCAAGCTCCCCGGAGCGACCCTCAGCCAGCGCTACGACCTGGAGTACGGCAGCGCCGAGATCGAGGTGCACGCCGAGGACCTCAAGCCCGACGACCGCGTCATGGTCATCGACGACGTCCTCGCCACCGGCGGCACCGCCGAGGCCTCGCTGCGGCTCATCCGCCGTGCCGGGGCCGAGGTGGCCGGTGTGGCGGTCCTGATGGAGCTGGGCTTCCTGAACGGCCGCGAGCGGCTGAATCCCGCTCTGGACGGCGCGCCCCTGGAGGCCCTGCTCACGGTCTGAGGACCCGGGAGAGGGCCCCAGAGGCCCGGAAGGGAGTGCCCGGCCGCGGCGGCCGGCGCGAGGCACTCCGGCAGCACCCCAGCGACACCAGAGGCGGGCCCGGTGGAATCCGGCGCCCGCCTCTGGTGTTTCTCCAGTACAGAGCCGTCTCACCGGCCGAGGGCGAGCCGTCGGCCCAGGATCGATACCATGGGCACTTCGGGACCTCACCGGGGGACCCGATCGCGCACAGGGAGCGCTCTTGCCAGACGAGTCCCAGCCACTTGCCGCCGCCAAGTCCGCCCAGCAGGCCGAGCGGGCCGCGGCGCCCGCTGTCGCGCCCGCGAAGAAGGCACCGAGCGCGCCCGGCGGGACGTCCGCACAGGGCGAGCAGGGTGCTCCGCGACCGGCCGAGACGCGGTCGGGCGAGCAGACCCGCCCCAAGCCGCCGGCCGAGCCGCAGCCCGCCCCACCGGTGCCCGCCGCCCCGCCGGTCCGTCCGCCCTCGGGTCGGACCCCCGCCCCGAGCAAGCCCCCCGTCAGCGGCAAGACCGAGCGCTCCGGCTCCTCCAACCGCGTGCGCGCCCGCCTCGCCCGCCTCGGCGTCCAGCGCTCCAACCCGTACAACCCGGTCCTCGAGCCCCTGCTCCGCATAGTGCGGAGCAACGACCCGAAGATCGAGACCGCGACGCTCCGCCAGATCGAGCGCGCCTACCAGGTCGCCGAGCGCTGGCACCGCGGCCAGAAGCGCAAGAGCGGCGACCCGTACATCACGCACCCGCTCGCCGTCACCACCATCCTCGCCGAGCTCGGCATGGACCCCGCGACCCTGATGGCGGGCCTCCTGCACGACACCGTCGAGGACACCGAGTACGGCCTCGACACCCTGCGCCGGGACTTCGGCGACCAGGTCGCCCTGCTCGTCGACGGCGTCACCAAGCTCGACAAGGTCAAGTTCGGCGAGGCCGCGCAGGCCGAGACCGTGCGCAAGATGGTCGTCGCCATGGCCAAGGACCCCCGCGTCCTGGTCATCAAGCTCGCCGACCGCCTGCACAACATGCGCACCATGCGCTATCTCAAGCGCGAGAAGCAGGAGAAGAAGGCCCGCGAGACGCTGGAGATCTACGCTCCGCTCGCGCACCGCCTGGGCATGAACACCATCAAATGGGAGCTGGAGGACCTCGCCTTCGCGATCCTCTACCCCAAGATGTACGACGAGATCGTGCGTCTGGTGGCCGAGCGCGCCCCCAAGCGCGACGAGTACCTGGCCATAGTGACCGACGAGGTCCAGGCCGACCTGCGCGCCGCCCGCATCAAGGCCACCGTCACCGGGCGGCCCAAGCACTACTACAGCGTCTACCAGAAGATGATCGTCCGCGGCCGTGACTTCGCGGAGATCTACGACCTGGTCGGCATCCGCGTCCTCGTGGACACCGTCCGCGACTGCTACGCGGCGCTCGGCACCGTCCACGCGCGATGGAACCCGGTCCCCGGCCGGTTCAAGGACTACATCGCGATGCCGAAGTTCAACATGTACCAGTCGCTGCACACGACGGTCATCGGCCCCAACGGCAAGCCCGTCGAGCTGCAGATCCGCACGTTCGACATGCACCGCCGCGCCGAGTACGGCATCGCCGCGCACTGGAAGTACAAGCAGGAGGCCGTCGCCGGCGCCTCCAAGGTGCGCACCGACGTGCCGAAGAAGACCGGCAAGGACGACCACCTCAACGACATGGCGTGGCTGCGCCAGCTCCTGGACTGGCAGAAGGAGACCGAGGACCCCAGCGAGTTCCTGGAGTCCCTGCGCTTCGACCTGTCGCGCAACGAGGTCTTCGTCTTCACGCCGAAGGGCGACGTCATCGCGCTGCCCGCGGGCGCGACCCCGGTCGACTTCTCCTACGCGGTGCACACCGAGGTCGGCCACCGCACCATAGGCGCCCGGGTCAACGGCCGGCTCGTGCCGCTCGAATCGACCCTGGACAACGGCGACCTGGTCGAGGTCTTCACGTCCAAGGCCGCGGGCGCGGGCCCGTCCCGCGACTGGCTCGGCTTCGTCAAGTCCCCGCGGGCCCGCAACAAGATCCGCGCCTGGTTCTCCAAGGAGCGCCGCGAGGAGGCCATCGAGCAGGGCAAGGACGCCATCGCGCGCGCCATGCGCAAGCAGAACCTGCCGATCCAGCGCATCCTCACCGGCGACTCCCTGGTCACCCTCGCGCACGAGATGCGCTACCCCGACATCTCCTCGCTGTACGCGGCGATCGGCGAGGGCCACGTCACCGCGCAGAGCGTCGTGCAGAAGCTCGTCCAGGCGCTCGGCGGCGAGGAGGCCGCCAACGAGGACATCGCCGAGAGCGCGCCGCCCTCGCGCAGCCGGTCCAAGCGCCGCTCCAACGCCGACCCCGGAGTCGTCGTCAAGGGCGTCGACGACGTGTGGGTCAAGCTGGCCCGCTGCTGCACGCCGGTGCCGGGCGACCCCATCATCGGCTTCGTCACGCGCGGCAGTGGCGTATCGGTTCACCGCAGCGACTGCGTGAACGTGGACTCGCTGTCCCGGGAGCCGGAGCGCATCCTCGAGGTCGAGTGGGCGCCCACGCAGTCGTCGGTCTTCCTGGTGGCCATCCAGGTGGAGGCCCTGGACCGCTCCCGACTGCTCTCCGACGTCACGCGCATCCTCTCGGACCAGCACGTCAACATCCTGTCCGCGGCCGTGCAGACCTCCCGCGACCGCGTCGCCACCTCCCGCTTCACCTTCGAGATGGGCGACCCCAAGCACCTGGGGCACGTCCTGAAGGCCGTCAGGGGAGTGGAGGGCGTCTACGACGTGTACCGGGTGACGTCGGCGCGCAGGCCGTAGGCCCTGATGCGAAGCGGCCCCGGTACATCCGTACCGGGGCCGCTTCGTGTGATGGCACATCAGCCATCAATTGAGGAACCACAGCGGCGAGCCACCAGCTCCGCGAGAGCGGCGGCGGTTCAGCCGCAAAGAGGGGCTTCAGCCGCCGAACTCGTGCAGGCCCTTGAGCGCCTGGTCGAGCAGCGCCTGACGGCCGTCGAGCTCCTTCTGGAGCTTGTCGGCCTTGGCGGTGTTGCCCGCCGTGCGTGCCGCCTCGATCTGGCCCTGGAGCTTGTCCACGGCGGCCTGGAGCTGACCGGTCAGACCCTCGGCGCGCGCACGCGCCTCCGGGTTCGTCCGGCGCCACTCGGCCTCCTCGGACTCCTGCAGCGCCCGCTCGACCGCGTGCATCCGGCCCTCGACCTTCGGCCGGGCGTCGCGCGGTACGTGGCCGATGGCCTCCCAGCGCTCGTTGATGGACCGGAACGCCGCACGGGCCGTCTTCAGGTCCGTCACCGGGACGAGCTTCTCGGCCTCGTCCGCGAGCTCCTCCTTGAGCTTGAGGTTCTCGCCCTGCTCGGCGTCGCGCTCCGCGAAGACCGCGCTGCGCGCCGCGAAGAACACGTCCTGGGCGCCGCGGAAGCGGTTCCACAGGTCGTCCTCGTGCTCGCGCTGGGCGCGGCCCGCCGCCTTCCAGTCGGACATCAGCTCGCGGTAGCGCGCGGCCGTCGGGCCCCAGTCCGTGGAGCCCGAAAGGGACTCGGCCTCCGCGACCAGCTTCTCCTTGGCCTTGCGGGCGTCCTCGCGCTGCGCGTCCAGGGACGCGAAGTGGGCCTTGCGGCGCTTGGAGAACGCCGAGCGGGCGTGCGAGAAGCGGTGCCACAGCTCGTCGTCGGACTTGCGGTCGAGGCGGGGCAGCCCCTTCCAGGTGTCCACCAGGGCCCGCAGGCGCTCACCGGCCGCACGCCACTGCTCGCTCTGGGCCAGTTCCTCGGCCTCCGCGACCAGCGCCTCCTTGGAGTGCCGTGCCTCGTCCGACTGCTTGGCCTTCTGGGCCTTGCGCTCCTCACGGCGCGCCTCGACGGTCTCGACCAGCTTGTCGAGCCGCTTGCCGAGCGCGTCCAGGTCGCCGACGGCGTGCGCCTCGTCGACCTGCTGGCGCAGGTGGTCGATGGCGGTCGTCGCGTCCTTGGCCGACAGGTCGGTCGTCTTCACCCGGCGCTCGAGAAGTCCGATCTCGACGACCAGACCGTCGTACTTGCGCTCGAAATAGGCCAGGGCCTCCTCAGGAGAACCTGCCTGCCACGATCCGACCACTCGCTCGCCGCCGTCGGCCGTACGCACGTACACGGTCCCCGTCTCGTCGACGCGGCCCCACGGGTCGCTGCTCACAGCGCCTCCTCCACATGATGCCTGCACAAGGCCACGGGCCCCCGGCATCGTCCACAGTTTCGTCACCGCCAACATAGGCGACCGGCGGGGCGGCTGTCCGCATCCAGCGCGAGCGAAATTCGCCCGCCGGTGGTCAGGATTTACGTACGGTGGCCTTGTCGATGATGACCGTCGCGTTCGGCGCGCCGTCTCCCTGGCCGCTGCTCTCACCGGCCGCGGCGATCTTCTTGAGGACCTTCATGCCGGCGTCGGAGACCGTCCCGAACGGTGTGTAGTCGGGCGGCAACTGGCTGTCCTGGTAGACGAGGAAGAACTGGCTGCCGCCGGTGTCGCGGCCCTTCTTCGTGTCCGGCTTGTACTTGTTCGCCATGGCGACCGTGCCCGCCGGGTACACCCCGCCCTTGAGCCGCTTGTCCTTCAGATTCTCGTCCGGAATGGTGTAGCCGGGATCGCCCTCGCCGGTGCCCTTGGGGTCGCCGCACTGCAGGACGTTGACGTTGCCCGCGGTGAGGCGGTGGCACCTCGTGTGGTCCAAGTACCCCTTGTCGGCCAGGAACTTGAACGAGTTCACGGTGTGCGGGGCCTTTGCCGCGTCCATGTCGATGCCTATGTCGCCGCACGTCGTGGCGAGCTTCATCTCGTACGACGCCGACTTGTCGACCGTGAGCGCCGGCTCCTTCTTGAAGGACAGCGGCTTGATCTTGCCCGGCGCGGCCTTGCCGCAGGGGTCCTCGGGCTTGCTGGGCGTCGGCGTCGGGGCCGCGTCGTCCTTCGTCGAGCCACCGTCGTCGAAGGCGCCCGCCGCGTACGACACCGCGCCGCCCGCCACCACCAAGGCGACCGCACCGGCGATCACCGCGTTGCGCATCCGCCGCCGACGTCGCGCGGCCTCCCGCCGCTGCTGCTGCCGCAAGAACTTCTCCCGCGCGAGCTGCTTGCGCCGCTGTTCCTGGCTGACCACCGGGTGCACTCCTTGTACGTCTCGGTCGGCGCGTCCGTCGTACGTCGCCTGGGTCGTCGTCGCGCGGCGTGACCGGCCGCGTGTGCCCCGTACCGTATATGGGTTAGCTGTGGAATCGGCAGCGCCGGTAGGCTCTGAACTGCCGCAATCTCCGCTGCCACCTCCGCCGGACGACGAAACGAAGGACGATCGTGCTCATTGCCGGGTTTCCCGCCGGGGCCTGGGGGACCAACTGCTACCTGGTCGCCCCCGCCGCGGGCGAGGAATGCGTGATCATCGACCCGGGGCACCAGGCCACCGAAGGAGTCGAGGAAGCGCTCCGGAAGCATCGGCTCAAGCCCGTCGCCGTCATCCTCACCCATGGCCACATCGACCATGTGGCGTCGGTCGTCCCGGTCTGCGGCGCGCACGACGTGCCCGCCTGGATCCACCCCGACGACCGGTACATGATGAGCGACCCGGAGAAGGCCATCGGCCGCTCCTTCGGCGCGCAGCTGCTCGGCGAGCTCACCGTGGGGGAGCCCTCCGACCTCAGGGAGCTGGCCGACGGCGAGCAGCTGAAGCTCGCCGGGCTCGACTTCTCCGTCGCGCACGCGCCGGGGCATACGAAGGGGTCGGTGACCTTCCGGCTGCCCGAGTCCGCCGAGGTCCCCTCGGTGTTCTTCTCGGGCGACCTGCTGTTCGCCGGCTCCATCGGACGCACCGACCTGCCCGGCGGATCGCACGCCGACATACTCGAGTCGCTGGCACGCGTGTGCCTGCCGCTCGACGACTCGACCGTGGTCCTGCCCGGCCACAACGAGCACACGACCATCGGCCGTGAGCGCGCCACCAACCCGTATCTGCGCCAGGTGGCCGCCGGCCTGGGAGCCGACGCTCCCCGACGAGGAATGTGACGAGAGAAAACCCGTGAGTACCTTCCAGGCCCCCAAGGGCACGTACGACCTGCTGCCGCCGGACTCCGCGACCTACCTCGCCGTCCGCGAGGCCATCGCCGAGCCGCTGCGCAACTCCGGGTACGGCTATGTGGAGACGCCCGGCTTCGAGAACGTCGAGCTGTTCGCGCGCGGTGTCGGCGAGTCGACCGACATCGTCACCAAGGAGATGTACGCCTTCGAGACCAAGGGGGGCGACAAGCTCGCGCTGCGCCCCGAAGGCACCGCATCCGTGCTGCGCGCCGCCCTCGAGGGCAACCTGCACAAGGCGGGCAACCTTCCCGTCAAGCTCTGGTACTCGGGCTCGTACTACCGCTACGAGCGCCCGCAGAAGGGCCGCTACCGCCACTTCTCCCAGGTCGGCGCCGAGGCCATCGGCGCGGAGGACCCGGCGCTCGACGCCGAGCTGATCATCCTGGCCGACCAGGCCTACCGCTCGCTCGGCCTGAAGGAGTTCCGCATCCTGCTGAACTCCCTCGGCGACAAGGAGTGCCGCCCCGTCTACCGCGCCGCCCTGCAGGAGTTCCTGCGCGGCCTCGACCTGGACGAGGAGACCCGTCGACGTATCGACATCAACCCGCTCCGCGTCCTGGACGACAAGCGCGCCGACGTGCAGAAGCAGCTCGTGGGCGCGCCGATGCTCGCCGACTACCTGTGCGACGCCTGCAAGGCGTACCACGAGCAGGTGCGGGAGCTCCTGACCGCGGCGGGCGTCGGCTACGAGGACGACCCGAAGCTGGTCCGCGGGCTCGACTACTACACGCGCACCACCTTCGAGTTCGTCCACGACGGCCTCGGCTCGCAGTCCGCGGTCGGCGGCGGCGGGCGCTACGACGGCCTGTCCGAGATGATCGGCGGCCCCGCGCTGCCGTCCGTGGGCTGGGCGCTCGGCGTGGACCGCACGGTGCTCGCCCTGGAGGCCGAGGGCATCACGCTCGACCTGCCCGCGGCCACCACCGTGTTCGCTGTGCCGCTCGGCGAGGAGGCGCGCCGCGTGCTCTTCGCCAAGGTGACGGAGCTGCGCCGGGCCGGGGTCGCCGCCGACTTCTCGTACGGCGGGAAGGGGCTCAAGGGCGCCATGAAGAACGCCAACCGCTCGGGCGCCCGCTTCACCGTCGTCGCCGGTGAGCGTGATCTCGCCGAGGGCGTCGTGCAGCTCAAGGACATGGAGTCCGGTGAGCAGGAGGCGGTCGCGGTGGACGAGGTCGTGGCCGTGGTGAAGAGCAAGCTGGTCTGATGCTCTGGGTGGGCCCCGGGTGCGGATGCGCGCCCGGGGCCCAGCCATGTCCCGGGGCGCGCGGGCTGAGGCTTTCCGGTCAGCCCTCCGGGCCTGGTCGGCGTCCGGGTCAGCCCTCCAGGAGTCCGTGCCGCATCGCGCTCGTCACCGCCGCCGTCCTGTCGGTCACCTCCAACTTGCCGAAGACGCGCAGCAGATGCGTCTTCACCGTCGACTCGCCGATGTGCAGCCGACGGCCGATCTCGGCGTTGGTGCAACCCTCCGCGACGAGCCGCAGGACGGCCGTCTCACGTTCCGAAAGACGCGGCCGCTCCGGCCTGGCACGCAACTGGTCCACGAGCCGGGCCGCCACGGACGGGGCGAGGACGGTCTCGCCGCGGGCCGCCGCCCGTACCGCGTCGGCGAGTTCACCGCGGGCCAGGTCCTTGAGGAGATAGCCCGCCGCGCCCGCCTCGACGGCACGCAGGATGTCCCGGTCGGTCTCGTACGTGGTCAGCACGATGATCCGGCACGGAAGGCCCGCCTCCGTCATCCGTACGATCGCGTCCGCGCCGTCGCCGCCGGGCATCCGCAGGTCCATCAGGACGATGTCGGGGCGCAGTCGGGCGGCGAGCGCCTCGGCCTGCGGTCCGTTGGCCGCCTCGGCGACGACGTCCAGGTCGGGCTCGGCGCTGAGCATGGCGCGCAGGCCTTCGCGGACGACGGGGTGGTCGTCGGCGAGCAGGACACGGATCACGGCGCGGTCCTTTCCGAGGGTGCTGCGGGGGTGGGGGCGGGCGCGGCGGTGGGGTGCGGCGGTTCGGGGGCGGCAGGTGTGCCGTCGGGCTCGGGGAGCGGCAGCCGGACCGTGACCGTCGTGCCCCCGCCAGGAGCGCTGACCACCTCGGCCGTGCCGCTGACCTCGGCGGCCCGCGTGCGCAGCCCGCGCAGCCCGAAGCCTTCGTGGGGGGCGCCGGTGTCGAAGCCGCACCCGGAGTCGGTGACCGCCAGCGTGAGTTCGCCCGGCCGGTAGCCGAGGGCGACCCGCACCTCGGCGTCGGCGCCCGCGTGCTTCGCCGCGTTGGCCAGCGCCTCCTGGCAGGAGCGCAGGGCGACGACCTCCAGGCCCGGAGGCAGCGGCCGGGCGGTGCCGGTGACCGTGACGGCGGCGCCGTGGCGGGCGGCGACCCGGCGCAGGGCGTCCGGGAGGGAGCCGCCGCGCAGGTCGTCCGGAGCGCGCCCGGCCACGAGGGACCGGGCCTCCGCGAGGTTCTGCCGGGCCGTGGCCTGCATCAGTTCCAGATGGCGACGGGCCGCCGCCACGTCGTGGTCCAGCTCCGCGTCGACGGCCTGGACCAGCATCAGGAGGCTGGTGAACCCCTGGGCGAGGGTGTCGTGGATCTCGCGGGACATGCGTTCGCGCTCGGCGAGGGCGCCGCGCTCGGCGGAGAGACGGGCCACCTCCCCGCGGCTCGCCTCCAACTCCGCGATGAGGTCGGCGCGCTCCTGGCTCTGGGCGATGATGCGGATGATCCAGGTGCCGACCGCCGTGCCGAACACCAGGGACACCACGGCGCCCACCGAGTTGAGGAAGACGTCCTGCGGGTCCGGTCGCCACAGCAGCGCCCAGCCCGCCACCGGCACGACGTTGATCACGGCGAGGGTGACCAGGGCGCGACGGATCCGCAGCGCGATGAAGCACTGCGGAACCAGGGCGAACGTCAGCAGCCGGGTCTCGGTGATGAGGGCGCCGGACGCCACGAACAGGGCCGTGGCGACGGTGAGATACCGCACCGCCCTGCGCTGGTCGGCGCCCTCCGTGAGCAGCACCGCGCGGCCGCTGACCACGTACCAGGCGAGGAGCAGGACGACCAGTGCGGCCGCCGCCGCGCGGGCGGCGCCGCCGGGTTCCTCGACGCTGAACGTCAGGACCAGCGTGCCGACCCACACGACGGCGAAGTAGCAGTCCCAGAGCAGGAAGCCGCGGTCCCACTGGTCGCCGTCCCGGGGACCGGGCTCCGCGCTCACCCGTCCCGGCGGCTCTTCCAACGAAAGGTCAACAGACACAGCGCCAATCCTCCGACGCACCAGGCCGTGAGCACCAGCGCGATGCGCCCGTACTCCCAACTTCCCGCCTGCTCAAGGACCTGGGCCGACTCCGGCAGGAACACTCCGCGGAAGCCCTGGCACATCCACTTGAGCGGGAACAGGGCGCCGAGCGTGAGCATCCAGTCCGGGACCGTGTCGATGGCTATATAGACACCGGAGATGAACTGCAGCACCAGGAACGGCAGGACGACCACGGACGAGGCACTGCGGCCGGACCGCGGGACGCTGCTGACGGCGACACCGAGCAGCGCGCAGCCCGTCAGGCCGAGCACGAAGATCCAGGCGAAGGTGAACCACTTCTCCGGGGACGTCGGCAGGTCCAGGTCGAACAGCGCCGCGCCGACGACGAGCAGCAGCAGGGTCTCCAGGAGGCCGGTGATCAGGACGAGCCAGACCTTCCCGAGGAAGTACGAGACCGGTGGCATCGGGGTGCCGCGCAGGCGTCGCAGCACCTGCTCGTCACGCTCCATCGCGATGGCGATGCCGAGCGACTGGAAGCTGACGGACATGATGCCCGCGCCGATCATCGCGGCGACGTACAACTGTGACGCCGTGATGCCCGCGCCCTGCACGTCGTCCTTGAAGATGGACGCGAACAGGAAGAGCAGCACCACCGGGAACGCGAACGTGAACACGCCCTGCTCGCGCTGGCGGAAGAACTGCTTCAGCTCCAGCGTGCCCTGGTGCAGCCCCAGCCACCAGGCGCCGGGAAGCCGCTCGGCACCGGACGCGGCCCGGGTGCGCCCAGGGAGACGCGGGGTCCGCGGAGTCCCGGGTGTGCCGTGCGAGGTCGTCGTGGTCATCGCTCGTCCTCCTCGGACTTCGGCCCGTCTTCCTGTCCGGTCAGGCGCAGATACACGTCCTCCAGGCTGGGGCGGCTGACGCGCAGGCCGGGGATCTCGCCGTCGAAGCGGCTCATCAGCTCGGCGACGGTCCGGGTCGGGGTGGTGGTGCGCAGGTCGCGGGGGCCGCTGTCGGGCTCGGTCCACTCGACGACGGCCTCGCTGCCGTACTCCCTGCGCAGGGCCGCGGGGTCGCCCTCGGCCACGACCCGGCCCCGGGCGATCACCGCGAGGCGGTCGGCGAGGGCCTCGGCCTCCTGGAGGTAGTGCGTGGTGAGGACGACGGTGGTGCCCTCGTCGGCCAGGGCCCGGATGACGTCCCAGAACTGGCGGCGGGCGGCCGGGTCGAAGCCCGTCGTCGGCTCGTCGAGCAGCAGCAGGCTCGGGTCGCCGATGATGCCGAGCGCCACGTCGAGTCGGCGGCGCTGCCCACCGGAGAGCGCCTTGATGCGGCTGTCCGCCTTCTCCCGGAGGCCGACCAGATCCAGCACGTCCTGTGGTCGGCGCGGTCGTGGGTAGTACCGCGCGAAGTGGCTCACCGTCTCGCGCACCGTCAGTTCGGCGGGCGCCGACTCGTCCTGCCAGACGATGCCGACGCGGGCCCGCCAGGCGCGGCCCGCCGTCGCCGGGTCGGCGCCCAGGACGGACACCTCGCCCCCGTCGCGCGTGCGGTGGCCCTGGAGGATCTCGACGGTCGTGGACTTGCCCGCGCCGTTCGGCCCGAGGATGCCGAACACCTCGCCGTGCGTCACCGTCAGATCGATGCCGTCCACGGCCGTCACGGGGCCGTACCTCTTGCGCAGCCCACGGACGTCGACGGCCAGTTGATGCGTTGTCATGACATCGAGCCTCCCGCCGCGGCGAACACGGCGGGACCCCCATACGTATCTGCTTGTGTCCACCGATCGGTGGACACACAGCTACGTACGGCACAATGTCCCTGCCCGCAGGCCACCACGAGCGACGGAACGGCGTGATGAGTAAACCCACCTCGGTGAAGCAGCCAGTGAAGGACGGCGCCGCGGCCGGCCAGGACCACGAGGACGCGCCGGGAGCCGTCGGTGGCAGCAGGGCGCTCGCGCTGCTCCTGGTGATCACCGGAGCCGCCGGGCTGCTCGCCTCCTGGGTCATCACGCTCGACAAGTTCGAGCTCCTGAAGGACCCGAACTTCCAGCCGGGCTGCAGCATCAACCCGGTCGTGGCCTGCGGCAGCATCATGAAGAGCGACCAGGCCGAGGCGTTCGGCTTCCCGAACCCGATGCTGGGCCTCGCCGCGTACGCCGTCGTCATCGGTGTCGGCATGAGCCTGCTCGGCCGCGCCCGCTTCCCGCGCTGGTACTGGCTCACCTTCAACGCGGGCACGCTCTTCGGCGTCGGCTTCTGCACCTGGCTGCAGTTCCAGTCGCTGTACCGCATCAACGCGCTGTGCCTGTGGTGCTGCCTGGCCTGGGTCGCCACGATCGTGATGTTCTGGTACGTCACGTCCTTCAACGTCCGCCACGGCTTCCTGCCCGCGCCGGGCTGGCTGAAGTCCTTCTTCGAGGACTTCTCCTGGGCCCTGCCGGTCGTGCACGTCGGGATCATCGCGATGCTGATCCTCACGCGCTGGGGCTCCGACCTCTGGATCTGAGGCTGGATCCGAGGCGGCCGGGGCCGGTTGTCAGTGGGGTGACATAGGGTTTTCGACGTGGAGCCCGACCTGTTCACCGCCGCAGCCGAAGACCGCCAGGAGAAGGACCCGTCCAGCAGTCCCCTGGCCGTCCGGATGCGCCCGCGCACCCTTGACGAAGTCGTCGGACAGCAGCATCTGCTCCGGCCCGGATCGCCGCTGCGCAGACTCGTCGAGGGCAGTGGCGGCCCGGCCGGACCGTCGTCGGTGTTCCTCTGGGGCCCGCCCGGCATCGGCAAGACGACCCTGGCGTACGTGGTCTCCAAGGCGACGAACAAGCGCTTCGTGGAGCTGTCCGCGATCACCGCGGGCGTCAAGGAGGTCCGTGCGGTCATCGACGGCGCCCGCCGCGCGATGGGCGGCCACGGCAAGGAGACCGTCCTCTTCCTCGACGAGATCCACCGCTTCAGCAAGGCCCAGCAGGACTCCCTGCTGCCCGCCGTCGAGAACCGCTGGGTGACGCTGATCGCCGCGACGACGGAGAACCCGTACTTCTCCGTGATCTCCCCGCTCCTGTCCCGCTCCCTGCTGCTCACCCTCGAGCCGCTCACGGACGACGACCTGCGCGGACTCCTGAAGCGGGCCCTCACCGACGAGCGCGGCCTCGGCGGCGCCGTCACCCTGCCCGATGACGCCGAGGAGCACCTCCTGCGGATCGCGGGCGGCGACGCCCGGCGTGCGCTCACCGCCCTCGAAGCGGGCGCGGGCTCGGCCCTCTCCAAGGGCGAGAAGGAGATCACGCTCCAGTCGCTCGAGGAGTCCGTCGACCGGGCCGCGGTCAAGTACGACCGCGCCGGAGACCAGCACTACGACGTCGCGAGCGCGCTGATCAAGTCCATCCGCGGCTCGGACGTGGACGCGGCCCTGCACTATCTGGCCCGCATGATCGAGGCGGGCGAGGACCCCCGCTTCATCGCCCGCCGGCTGATGATCTCGGCCAGCGAGGACATCGGCCTCGCCGACCCGACGGCCCTGCCCACCGCCGTCGCCGCCGCCCAGGCCGTCGCCATGATCGGCTTCCCGGAGGCGGCCCTCACCCTCAGCCACGCCACCATCGCCCTCGCCCTGGCCCCGAAGTCGAACGCCGCGACGACGGCCATAGGCGCCGCCCTCGAAGACGTCCGCAAGGGCCACGCGGGCCCCGTCCCGCCACACCTGCGCGACGGCCACTACAAGGGCGCGGCCAAGCTGGGGCACGCCCAGGGCTATGTCTATCCGCACGACCTGCCCGAGGGCATCGCCGCCCAGGAGTACGCCCCGGAGGCCCTGCGCGACCGCGAGTACTACACCCCCACCCGGCACGGCGCCGAGGCACGGTACGCCGACGCCGTGGAGTGGACCAGGAAGCACCTCGGCCGCAAGCGGCCCTGACAGCCCTGCGCCGCGACCTGTGTCGCAAGCGGTCCCGACCGCCCTGTAGAATCCCTCGAAGTGCTGCGTCCCGTGTCCGGTCTCGTACCGGCACCACCAGAACGGGACATCCAGCCGGAGCCCCCGCCCTAGGGCAGGGAAGTTCCAGGAGCGTCGCGCACCGTCGAAGGTGTCGCGGGCAGCCCACCACCCTCCCGGATCCCGGGACACGGTCGGTGGGCCACTCGCGTGCTGCACATAGTGCCCAGACCAGGGAACGGCTGCCAGGTGAGTCCGACCGACCGGACCCATCGGGTTTCCCAGGCTGCGGATGCGACCTCCCCTAACCCTGGTGAAGCCGATTCCGTACAGAAAACAGAGGTGTTTGGTTCATGCCGAACCAGTCCCGCCCCAAGGTCAAGAAGTCGCGTGCCCTCGGCATCGCGCTGACCCCGAAGGCCGTCAAGTACTTCGAGGCCCGCCCCTACCCGCCGGGCGAGCACGGCCGTGGCCGCAAGCAGAACTCGGACTACAAGGTCCGTCTGCTCGAGAAGCAGCGGCTGCGCGCGCAGTACGACGTGTCCGAGCGTCAGCTCGTCCGCGCCTACGAGCGTGCCGCGAAGACCCAGGGCAAGACCGGTGAGGCCCTGGTCATCGAGCTGGAGCGTCGTCTCGACGCCCTGGTTCTGCGTTCGGGCATCGCCCGCACCATCTACCAGGCCCGCCAGATGGTCGTCCACGGCCACATCGAGGTCAACGGCCAGAAGGTCGACAAGCCGTCCTTCCGCGTGAAGCCGGACGACGTCGTCATGGTCCGTGAGCGCAGCCGCCAGAAGCCGCTGTTCGAGGTCGCGCGCGAGGGTGGCTTCGCCGCCGACGGCGAGACCCCGCGCTACCTCCAGGTGAACCTGAAGGCCCTGGCCTTCCGCCTGGACCGCGAGCCGAACCGCAAGGAGATCCCCGTGATCTGCGACGAGCAGCTCGTCGTCGAGTACTACGCCCGCTGACCCGGACGTAGCCTCACCTGCTTCAGCCCGCCGTCTCCCCGCCCCGCGTGGTCGGGGAGACGGCGGGTTCGCGCGTTTCCGGGGCCCCCGGCGGGCCCGGCGCCTCACCACGGCCCGGGTGGCACGTCCCGGGCGTCTCCACGCGGCGGCGCAGCGCCCGCGAGACCGCCACATCGGGGCTCAGCTCGGCGCCCGCCCGCACACACGCCTCGTACCGCTCGTCGCCGAGCCGCTCCCGGGCCTGCGTCTCGCACAGGACGTGCGGCCCGCCGAAGTGCTCCGAGCCGAACAGCGGCAGCCCCACCGACGGCCAGATCCGCGCCGCGGCACCCTGAAGCACCGCCGCCTCCGCCGCGTCGCCCTCCGCGACCGTGAAGAGTGCGAGCAGCTCGACGGCGAGCACCGTGCCCAGCAGGTCGTGGAAGGCGTGGTCCAGGTCGAGGCACCGGGTCACCAGGTCCCGCGCCTGCCCGTGCTCGCCGTGCGTCCAGGCCGCGTAGCCGAGGACGTACAGGGCGTACGCGAGCGCCCAGCGCTCCCCGTGGTCCTCGCAGACCTGGCGCGCGTCCTCGCACAGCTCCACCGCGTCCCCGAGCGCCCCCTGGAAGGCCAGCGCCATCGCCAGCTCGACCTGGCCCATCAGGACGTTGCTGTTCAGCTCCCCGATCCGCCGGTACTGCTCGAGCGCCGTGCGCAGCAGCTGCTCCGCGCGCGGCATGTCGTCCGTGACAAGGGCCAGACAGCCCATGCGGTGCACCGCGTACGCCGCCGCGACGTCGCTGCCCGTGCGCTCCGCCGTGTCCTTGCACTCCTGGAGCGCGCACAGCGCGGGCACCGTGTCGCCCTGGAGGATCGCCACGTACCCGAGCACCCACAGCGCCTTCAGCCGCGACTCCTCGTGCGCGCCCTCCAGCTCGACGGCCCGCTCCAGCCAGTGCCTGCCCTCCGCGAGGCGCCCGCAGCCCACCCAGCAGAACCACAGCGTGCCCGCCAGGTACTGGCCGAGGTGCGTCTCGTCCGGCTCGGTCAGACAGAACTCCAGGGCGGTGCGCAGATTGGGCAGCTCGCACTCGACGAGCGTGGCCACCTCCTGCTGCCGGGGCGAGAACCAGTCCAGCTCGCACCAGGTGGCGAGCCCCATGTACCAGTCGCGGTGCCTGCGCCGCATCCGTGCCGCGTCGCCCGCCGCCTCCAGCCACTCCGAGCCGTACGCCCGGACCGTGTCGAGCATCCGGTAGCGCACCCCCGTCGGGCTCTCCTCGCGGGAGACCACCGACTGCGCGAGCAGCTCGTCGAGCACGTCGAGGACGTCGTCCGCGTGCAGCCCGGCACCGCTGCACACGTACTCGACCGACTCCAGGTCGAACGGCCCGGAGAAGACGGAGAGCCGCGCCCACAGCAGCCGCTCCCGCGCCGTGCACAGCTCATGGCTCCAGCCGATCGCCGTCCGCAGCGTCTGATGGCGCGGCGGCACATCGCGGCGCGTACCGGCGAGCAGCCGGAACCGGTCGTCGAGACGGGCCAGGAGCTGCCCCGGGGACAGCACCCGCAGCCGCCCCGCCGCCAGCTCCAGGGCGAGCGGGATGCCGTCGAGGCGGCGGCACAGCTCCCGCACGTCCGCGAGGTCGCGCCCCTCGGGCGCGAAGCCCGGCAGGCAGGCCGCCGCCCGGTCGGTGAACAGCGCGGCCGCGTCCGACTCCGGCATCGGCGCGAGCGGAAGGACCCGCTCACCGGCCGTGCCGAGCGGCCTGCGGCCCGCCGCGAGCACCCGCAGACCCGGGCAGCGCAGCAGCAGGTCCCGCACCAGCGACGCCGTCGCGTCCACCAGGTGCTCGAACCCGTCCACGACGAGAAGCAGTTCACGCCCCGCGAGCCGGTCGAGCAGCACCTGCCGCGGCGAGCGGCTCGTGTGGTCCGTCAGCTCCAGGGCACCGGCCACGGCGTGCTCCACGAGGTACGGGTCGCGCACCCCCGCCAGCTCCACCAGCCAGGCCCCGTCCCGCGGCCCGACCGCCGCCGCCACCCGCGCCGCGAGCCGTGACTTGCCCACGCCGCCGACGCCCGTCACGGTCACCAGACGGGCCGAGGCCAAGGCCGCGGGCAGCGTCGCCAGTTCGGCGGTGCGCCCGACGAAGGCGGTCAGCTCGGCCGGGAGGTTGCCCGCGACGGGCGGGCAGCCGTGGGAGCGTGCGGAGTCGTTCCGACGGTCGTCGGGGCGCTGAGAGCGTCGCATGGGGTACGGAGCGTACTCAGGCGTAAGCATTCCGTACAATCAGTTCGCCCGAGCTTGCGTGTCCTGCCGCGCTCAAGTACCGCGTGCGGTAATGCGGTACGGAGCCGGGGCCCCGGCGCGATAGGGTCGGAGGACGACTTTTCGACGTTCGACGACCTCGGGATCCCCAGCGGATCCGAGGCGATGTCTCAGGGAGCGGTGAGCGGTGTCCGGTGGCGAGGTGGCCGGGATCCTGGTGGCCGTCTTCTGGGCGATTCTGGTGTCCTTCCTGGCCGTGGCGCTGGCGAGGCTCGCGCAGACGCTCAGGGCGACCACCAAGCTCGTCGCGGACGTGACCGAGCAGGCGGTGCCGCTGCTCGCCGACGCCTCGACGGCCGTGCGCTCGGCGCAGACCCAGATCGACCGCGTGGACGCCATCGCCACGGATGTCCAGGAAGTCACGTCGAACGCGTCGGCGCTGTCCACGACCGTGGCCTCCACCTTCGGCGGCCCCCTGGTCAAGGTGGCGGCGTTCGGCTACGGAGTGCGCCAGGCCCTCAGTCGTAAGGAAGTGCCCGCCAAGCCGTCACGTCGTACGGTGATCGTGGGCCGCACCCTCCCGTCCGCACGGCGGGGCAAGCGGAAGAAGGACTGACGCAGCGATGTTCCGACGTACGTTCTGGTTCACCGCGGGCGCAGCCGCCGGCGTCTGGGCCACCACCAAGGTCAACCGCAAGCTGAAGCAGCTGACGCCGGAGAGCCTCGCCGCCCGGGCCGCCGACAAGGCACTCGAAGCGGGCCACCGGCTCAAGGACTTCGCGCTCGACGTCCGCGACGGCATGGCCGAGCGCGAGGCCGAGCTGGGCGAGGCCCTCGGCGTGAACGCCCCGGTCGACCCCGAACTGCCCGCACAGCGTCGCTTCGCGCTCGTCGAGCCCGTGACCAAGAAGAACCCCAAGTCCCTCGCCAAGTCGACGGACACGACGTACTCGTACAACCGGAATGAGGACCACTGATGGAGTCGGCTGAAATCCGCCGCCGCTGGCTGAGCTTCTTCGAGGAGCGTGGGCACAAGGTCGTGCCGTCGGCGTCGCTGATCGCAGACGACCCGACGCTGCTCCTCGTCCCCGCGGGCATGGTCCCCTTCAAGCCCTACTTCCTGGGCGAGGCCAAGCCGCCCGCCCCCCGCGTCACCAGCGTGCAGAAGTGCGTGCGCACGCCCGACATCGAAGAGGTCGGCAAGACCACCCGGCACGGCACGTTCTTCCAGATGTGCGGCAACTTCTCCTTCGGCGACTACTTCAAGGAAGGCGCCATCCAGCTCGCCTGGGAGCTGCTGACCTCGCCCCAGGACAAGGGCGGCTACGGCCTGGACCCGGAGAAGCTCTGGATCACGGTCTACAAGGAGGACGACGAGGCCGAGCGCATCTGGCGCGACGTCATCGGCGTCCCCGCCGAGCGCATCCAGCGCCTCGGCATGGGCCCCAACTTCTGGTCCATGGGCGTCCCCGGACCCTGCGGCCCGTGCTCGGAGATCAACTACGACCGGGGCCCCGAGTTCGGCGAGGAGGGCGGCCCGGCCGTCAACGACGAGCGCTACGTGGAGATCTGGAACCTGGTCTTCATGCAGTTCGAGCGCGGCGCCGGCACGGGCAAGGAGGACTTCCCGATCCTCGGCGACCTGCCGTCGAAGAACATCGACACGGGCCTCGGCCTGGAACGCCTCGCCATGATCCTGCAGGGCGTACAGAACATGTACGAGACCGACACCCTGCGCGTCGTCATGGACAAGGCCACCGAGCTGACCGGCGTGCGCTACGGCGCCGAGCACGGCACGGACGTCTCGCTGCGCGTGGTCGCCGACCACATGCGCACCTCCGTGATGCTCATCGGCGACGGCGTCACGCCCGGCAACGAGGGCCGCGGCTACGTCCTGCGCCGCATCATGCGTCGCGCCGTCCGCAACATGCGCCTGCTCGGCGCCACCGGCCCTGTCGTCGCCGAGCTGGTCGACACGGTCATCAAGACCATGGGCGAGCAGTACCCGGAGCTGCTCACCGAGCGCAAGCGCATCGAGACCGTCGCCCTCGCCGAGGAGGCCGCCTTCCTGAAGGCCCTCAAGGGCGGCACGAACATCCTCGACACCGCCGTCACCGACACCAAGGCCGCCGGTTCCACGGTGCTGCCCGGCGACAAGGCGTTCCTGCTCCACGACACCTGGGGCTTCCCGATCGACCTCACCCTGGAGATGGCCGCCGAACAGGGCCTGACCGTGGACGAGGACGGCTTCCGGCGCCTGATGAAGGAGCAGCGGGAGCGCGCCAAGGCCGACGCCCAGGCCAAGAAGACCGGCCACGCCGACCTCGGCGCCTACCGCGAGATCGCCGACAACGCCGGTGCCACCGACTTCACCGGCTACACGGCCACCGAGAACGAGGCCGTGATCGTCGGCCTCCTCGTCGACGGCGTGTCCTCGCCCGCGGCCACCGAGGGCGACGAGGTCGAGATCGTCCTCGACCGCACCCCGTTCTACGCCGAGGGCGGCGGCCAGATCGGCGACACCGGCCGCATCCGCCTGGACAGCGGCGCCGTCGTCGAGGTCCGCGACGTCCAGAAGCCGGTGCCGGGCGTGCACGTCCACAAGGGCGTCGTGCAGGTCGGCGAGATCACCGTCGGCGCCCCGGTGTGGGCCTCGATCGACTCCCACCGCCGCCGCGCCATCGCCCGCGCCCACTCCGCCACGCACCTCACGCACCAGGCGCTGCGCGACGCGCTCGGCCCGACGGCCGCCCAGGCCGGCTCCGAGAACCAGCCCGGCCGCTTCCGCTTCGACTTCGGCTCGCCGTCCGCCGTGCCCACGACCGTGATGACGGACGTCGAGCAGCGGATCAACGACGTGCTCTCGCGCGAGCTGGACGTCCAGGCCGAGGTCATGTCGATCGACGAGGCCAAGAAGCAGGGCGCCATCGCCGAGTTCGGCGAGAAGTACGGCGAGCGCGTGCGCGTCGTCACCATCGGCGACTTCTCCAAGGAGCTGTGCGGCGGCACCCACGTGCACAACACCGCCCAGCTCGGCCTGGTCAAGCTGCTCGGCGAGTCCTCCATCGGCTCGGGCGTGCGGCGCATCGAGGCCCTGGTCGGTGTCGACGCGTACAACTTCCTGGCCAAGGAGCACACGGTCGTCGCCCAGCTCCAGGAGCTGGTCAAGGGCCGTCCCGAGGAGCTGCCCGAGAAGATCTCCGGCATGCTCGCCAAGCTGAAGGACGCCGAGAAGGAGATCGAGAAGTTCCGCGCGGAGAAGGTGCTTCAGGCCGCCGCCGGTCTCGCCCAGGGCGCCAAGGACGTCCACGGCGTCGCCCTGGTCACCGGCCAGGTCCCGGACGGCACCGGCGCCGACGACCTGCGCAAGCTGGTCCTCGACGTGCGCGGCCGGCTGAATCAGTTGTCTGGGGCGGGCGACCGCCCGGCCGTGGTCGCCCTGTTCGCCTCGGCCAACGGCAAGCCCCTCACGGTCATCGCCACCAACGAGGCCGCGCGCGAGCGCGGCCTCAAGGCCGGTGACCTGGTGCGCACCGCCGCCAAGACCCTCGGCGGCGGAGGCGGCGGCAAGCCGGACGTCGCCCAGGGCGGCGGCCAGAACGTGGCCGCCATCGGCGACGCGGTCGCCGCCGTCGAGCGCCTCGTCACCGAGACGGTCTGAAGCCCGTCCCGATGACCGAAGGCATCCGTCGCGGGCGCAGGCTCGCGATCGACGTCGGGGACGCCCGGATCGGGGTCGCCTCGTGCGACCCCGACGGGATCCTCGCCACACCGGTGGAGACCGTGCCGGGACGCGACGTCCCGGCCGCGCAGCGTCGCTTGCGGCAACTCGTCGAGGAGTACGAGCCGATCGAGGTCGTCGTCGGGCTCCCTCGCTCCCTCAAGGGGGGCGAGGGCCCGGCCGCCGTGAAGGTCCGCGGCTTCGCCCAGGAGCTCGCCGCCGGGATCGCCCCCGTTCCGGTGAGACTCGTGGACGAGAGGATGACCACAGTGACGGCCAGTCAGAGCCTGCGCGCCTCCGGTGTGAAGTCCAAAAAGGGCAGGTCTGTCATCGATCAGGCGGCGGCCGTCGTGATCCTGCAGCAGGCGCTGGAGTCCGAACGGGCGTCAGGAAGGGCCCCCGGCGAGGGCGTCGAAGTGGTCATCTGATCGCGATACGGTAACGTTCCGCGCGATGCGGCGGCGTTCGAACAGCTGCCGCACAGCATCAAGAGGCGGAACGGTTGCCCTGACATCCAGCCGGCGGCCCCCGCCTCGCGGCTCGTAGGGGATCGATGACTGAGTATGGCCGGGGCCCAGGCTCCGAACCGTGGCATCCCGAGGACCCGTTGTACGGGGACGGCGGATGGGGAGGACAGCAGGCCGACGGCTCGTCCCCCTACGGCGGCCAGGAGCAGTACCACTCCCAGCAGCCGCACCAGTCTCACCAGCAGCAGCCGCACCAGCAGCACCCCCAGCAGTCGCACCACCAGCACCACCCGCAGCAAGGGCAGTACCCGCACCAGCAGCCCCACTCTCAGGGGGCCCAGCAGCCCCAGCATCCGCAGCAGCAGGCTCCCTACGGCGACTGGAACTCGGGCCAGCAGCAGGCCTACGGCTCCCAGGGATACGACCAGCAGGGCTATGACCAGCAGGGATACGCGCCCGCCCAGGCACAGTACGGCGGCGGGGGCGGCCGGCCCGGCGACGGCGGCTGGGACAGCGGACAGCACGGCCAGGTCCCGTACGGCGGCGACCCGGTGGACCCCTACGGCGGCCAGCCCGGGTCCTACGCCGAGGAGCGCCCCGACTACTACGGCACGCCGGAGGCCTACCCGCCGCCCGAGCCGCCGGGACGTCGGCGCCCCGCGCCCGAACCGGAGCCCGAGACCGACTGGGACCCCGGGCCCGACCAGGGCGAGCACGCCTTCTTCGCGGACGGCGCCGACGAGGACGACGACGAACCGGGGCGCGGCTCCGGTCGCGGCGACCGGCGCGGGCGCGGCGGCAAGAAACCCAAGAAACGCCGCAGCGGCTGCGCCTGCCTGGTCGTGACCGTGGTCTTCGCCGGTGGCCTCGGCGGCATCGGCTACTTCGGCTACCAGTTCTACCAGGATCGTTTCGGCACGGCCCCCGACTATTCCGGCGACGGCACCGCATCGAATGTCACCGTCACCATCGAAAAGGGTTCCGGCGGCTATGACATCGGCAATCGGCTCAAGGCCGCCGGGGTCGTCAAGAGCGTCGACGCATTCGTCTCCGCGCAGGGCAAGAACCCGGACGGACAGAAGATCCAGGCGGGCGTCTACACCCTCAAGAAACAGATGTCGGCCGCGTCCGCCGTAGAATTGATGCTCAGCCCGAAGAGCCGTAGCAACCTCATCATTCCGGAAGGTACGCGAAATGTGCGCGTGTACAGCCAGATCGATGAGCGGCTGCAGCTGAAGAAGGGCACCACGAAGGACATCGCCCACAAGGAATGGAAGAGTCTCGGCCTCCCCAAGTGGGCCACGGCCAACATGTCCAGCGAGGCCATGGACCCGCTGGAAGGCTTCCTCTTCCCCGCCAGCTATCCCGTCGCCAAGGGGCAGAAGCCCGCGGACGTCCTGCGGAAGATGGTGGCCGAAGCCACCGCCAAGTACGACGCGATGGGCGTCGAGGAACAGGCCTCGCAGCTGGGTCTGAAGAACCCGCTCGAAGTCGTCACGGTGGCGAGCCTCGTGCAGGCCGAGGGCAAGTACAAGCACGACTTCGAGAAGGTCGCGACGGTCGTCTACAACCGACTGAAGCCCGGCAACACCGAGACGTACGGACTCCTCGACTTCGACTCGACGGTGAATTACCTGAAGGGTCAGTCCAAGCTCGCCATCGGCTCCGTCGACGAGCTCCGCAAGCTGAAGGACCCGTACAACACCTACAAGATCAAGGGCCTGCCGCCCGGGCCGATCGGGAACCCGGGCGAGGTCGCGATCAAGTCCGCGCTGAATCCGGCGAAGGGTAATTGGTACTACTTCGTCTCCGTCAGCGCAGACAAGACGCTCTTCGCGGAGACGAACGAGGAGCAGAACCGGAACCGCGAGAAATACCTGAAGGAGCAGAACGGACAGTGAGCGTCAACAACCGGCGGGCCGCGGTACTCGGCTCGCCCATCGCTCATTCCCTTTCCCCGGTGCTGCACCGCGCCGCGTACGCCGAACTCGGCCTCGACGACTGGTCGTACGACCGTTTCGAGGTCGACGAGGAGGCGCTGCCCGGGTTCGTCGAACAGCTCGGGCCCGAGTGGGCGGGGCTCTCCCTCACGATGCCGCTGAAGCGCGCCGTGATCCCGCTGCTCGACTCGGTCAGCGACACCGCCGCGTCCGTGGAGGCCGTCAACACGGTCGTGCGGACCGGCGACGGGCGTCTCACCGGCGACAACACCGACATCCCCGGCATGGTCGCCGCCCTGCGGGAGCGCGGCATCGAGCAGGTCGAGTCCGCCGCGATCCTCGGCGCGGGCGCCACCGCGTCCTCCGCCCTGGCCGCGCTCGCCCGGATCTGCACCGGCGAGGTCGTCGCGTACGTACGCAGCGAGGCCCGCGCCGCCGAGATGCGGCAGTGGGGCGAGCGGCTCGACGTCGAGGTGCGCACCGCCGACTGGGCGGATGCCGCGCGGGCCCTGCACGCGCCGCTCGTCATCGCCACCACCCCGGCGGGCACCACGGACGCGCTGTCCCACGCCGTGCCGGAGCGGCCCACCACGCTCTTCGACGTGCTGTACGACCCCTGGCCGACGACGCTCGCGGCGCGCTGGTCGGCGTACGGCGGCGCCGTCGTCAGCGGGCTCGACCTGCTTGTGCACCAGGCGGTGCTTCAGGTCGAGCAGATGACGGGGCGGACGCCCGGACCGCTCGACGTGATGCGCAAGGCGGGGGAGCGGGCGCTCGCGGGGCGCTGACGGCCGCAGGACGGGGCGCGGGCTGCCGCGGTGTCGCCCCGACCCCCGTCCTGGCGTCCGTCAGATGGACCGGGCGCCGGGTCACGCCCCCAGACGTGGGAGGATCGGGGTGGCGGGCCAGGGCCGCGCACCCGGTCGCGCCGCAAGCAGTTCCAGGCGCGAGCATGAGGAGCACCGTTGAGCAGGTTGCGCTGGCTGACCGCGGGGGAGTCCCACGGACCCGCACTGGTGGCGACGCTGGAGGGCCTTCCGGCCGGCGTCCCGATCACCACGGACATGGTGGCGGACCACCTCGCCCGGCGGCGCCTCGGCTATGGGCGCGGCGCCCGGATGAAGTTCGAGCGTGACGAGGTCACGTTCATCGGCGGCGTCCGGCACGGCCTGACCATGGGCTCGCCCGTCGCGGTCATGGTGGGCAACACCGAGTGGCCCAAGTGGGAGCAGGTCATGTCGGCCGACCCGGTCGACCCCGGCGTCCTCGCCGACCTGGCCCGCAACGCCCCGCTGACCCGCCCCCGGCCCGGCCACGCCGACCTCGCGGGCATGCAGAAGTACGGCTTCGACGAGGCCCGGCCGATCCTGGAGCGCGCCTCCGCCCGCGAGACCGCGGCCCGCGTGGCCCTCGGCGCGGTCGCCCGCTCCTACCTGAAGGAGACGGCCGGGATCGAGATCGTCAGCCATGTCGTGGAGCTGGCCGCGGCCAAGGCCCCGTACGGCGTGTACCCGACCCCCGCCGACGTCGAGAAGCTCGACGCCGACCCCGTGCGCTGCCTCGACGCCGACGCGTCGAAGGCGATGGTCGCGGAGATCGACCAGGCCCACAAGGACGGCGACACCCTGGGCGGTGTGGTCGAGGTGCTCGCGTACGACGTGCCGGTGGGCCTCGGCTCGCACGTGCACTGGGACCGGCGCCTCGACGCGCGGCTCGCCGGTGCGCTCATGGGCATCCAGGCGATCAAGGGCGTCGAGGTCGGCGACGGCTTCGACCTCGCGCGGGTGCCGGGCTCGCAGGCGCACGACGAGATCGTCGCCACCGCCGACGGCGTCAAGCGCGCCACCGGCCGCTCCGGCGGCACCGAGGGCGGCCTCTCCACCGGCGAGCTGCTGCGGGTGCGCGCCGCGATGAAGCCCATCGCGACCGTGCCGCGCGCCCTCGCGACGATCGACGTGGCCACCGGCGAGGCGGCCAAGGCGCACCACCAGCGCTCCGACGTCTGCGCCGTCCCCGCGGCCGGGATCGTGGCCGAGGCCATGGTGGCGCTGGTGCTCGCGGACGCGGTCGCGGAGAAGTTCGGCGGCGACAGCGTCACCGAGACCCGCCGCAACGTCCGTTCGTACCTCGACAACCTCCAGATCCGGTGACGGCCGACGCGACCGGACCGGTGAGCGGGCCGCGCGTCGTGCTCGTGGGCCCCATGGGCTCGGGCAAGTCCACGGTCGGCGCGCTCCTGGCCGACCGGCTCGGCGTGGCCTACCGGGACACCGACGCCGACATCGTGGCCGCCGAGGGCCGCGAGATCGCCGACCTCTTCCTCGACGAGGGCGAGCCGTACTTCCGCGAGCGTGAGCGTGCGGCGGTGCGGGCCGCCGTCGCCGGGCACGACGGCGTCCTCGCCCTCGGCGGCGGCGCGATCCTCGACGAGGGCACGCGCGCGCTGCTGCGCGGCCTGCCCGTGGTCTACCTCGCGATGGACGTCGAGGAGGCGGTCCGCCGGGTCGGGCTCAACGCCGCCCGGCCGCTGCTCCTGGTCAACCCGCGCAAGCAGTGGCGCGAGCTGATGGACGCGCGCCGCCATCTGTACGAAGAAGTCGCCCGCGCCGTCGTCGCCACGGACGACCGCACCCCCGAAGAGGTCGCGGAAGCGGTCCTCGACGCACTGGAGTTGAAAGAAGCATGAGCGAGGCAGTGACGCGCATCCACGTCGGCGGCACGGCGGGCACCGAGCCGTACGAGGTGCTCGTCGGGCGGCAGCTGCTCGGTGAACTCGGCGCCCTGATCGGCGACGCCGCCAAGCGCGTCGCCGTCATCCACCCCGAGGCGCTGGCCGAGACCGGCGACGCGCTGCGCCAGGACCTGGCCGACCAGGGCTACGAGGTCGTGGCGGTGCAGGTGCCCAACGCCGAGGAGGCCAAGACCGCCGAGGTCGCCGCGTACTGCTGGAAGGCGCTCGGCCAGTCCGGCTTCACGCGCACCGACGTGATCGTGGGCGTCGGCGGCGGTGCCACCACCGACCTGGCCGGGTTCGTGGCCGCGACGTGGCTGCGCGGGGTGCGGTGGATCGCCGTGCCGACGACCGTGCTCGGCATGGTGGACGCGGCGGTCGGCGGCAAGACCGGCATCAACACCGCCGAGGGCAAGAACCTGGTGGGCTCCTTCCACCCGCCCGCGGGCGTGCTCTGCGACCTGGCGGCGCTCGACTCGCTGCCGGTGCACGACTATGTCTCCGGGCTCGCGGAGATCATCAAGGCGGGCTTCATCGCCGATCCGGCCATCCTCGACCTCATCGAGGCCGACCCGGAGGCGGCCCGCACGCCCGCGGGGCCGCACACCTCCGAGCTGATCGAGCGCTCCATCAAGGTCAAGGCCGAGGTCGTCTCCGGCGACCTCAAGGAGTCCGGCCTGCGCGAGATCCTCAACTACGGGCACACGCTGGCGCACGCCATCGAGAAGAACGAGCGCTACAAGTGGCGGCACGGCGCCGCCGTCGCCGTCGGCATGCACTTCGCGGCCGAACTCGGCCGCCTGGCGGGCCGCCTCGACGACGCGACCGCCGACCGTCACCGCACCGTCCTGGAGTCCGTCGGGCTGCCGCTGAGCTACCGCTACGACCAGTGGCCCAAGCTCCTGGAGACCATGAAGGTCGACAAGAAGTCCCGCGGTGACCTGCTGCGCTTCATCGTCCTCGACGGTCTCGCCAAGCCCACCGTGCTTGAGGGCCCGGACCCGGCGATGCTGCTCGCCGCGTACGGGGAAGTCGCCGACTGACCGCCCGTTCCGCCCTGTTCGGGGCGGAATGAATCAGCCATGGGCACTTCTCGGCCGCCCCGGCCGTTCACACAACATCGGCCGGGGACGGTACCGTTCGGTAAGGGTGGCCCCGGCTGCCGCCCGCATCAGCAGTCGTACGAGACGGAGTGGCACCGGATGCAGCACGCAGTGGGGTCTCCGCTGCCGCCGCCCCCTCAGCCGGGGCACGGACCGGCCACCGGCTGGTCCCCGGCCGCACACCACCCGAGCGGTCCGCCGCCGGGTGCGGCTCCGGGCTCCCCTCCGCCGCCCGTGCCCGGGGCACCGGGCGCCTCGCACGCACCGGCCCCGCATGTCCCGGGCGGGCCGCACGCCCCGGGCCCGCGCACGCACCGGGGGCGCCGCAGGCCCCGCACGCCCCGGGCCCGACGTCGCACGCGCCCGGACCGGCCCCGCACGCGCCCGGCCATGCCCCGCACCCCGCGGCCACCGGGCACGCCCAGACCGGCCCCGCCGCGCACCACGCCCCCGCGCCGCCCGCCCGCGACACCACCGGCCACATCCAGCTCCCGCCCGGCGGCCCCGTCGCCATGCCGAGCCCGCCGCCCGGCACGGCCCGGGCCGACACGGGCTCCACCACGCTCGCCGTGCTCCTCATCGGCCCCGCGGGCGCGGGCAAGACCAGCGTCGCCAAGTTCTGGGCCGAGCACCGGCGCGTGCCGACGTCCCACATCAGCCTCGACGACGTCCGCGAATGGGTGCGCTCGGGCTTCGCCGACCCCCAGTCGGGCTGGAACGACCACTCCGAGGCGCAGTACCGCCTGGCCCGCCGCACCTGCGGCTTCGCCGCGCGGAACTTCCTGGCCAACGGCATCTCCTGCATCCTCGACGACGCCGTCTTCCCCGACCGGCCCGTGGTCGGCCTCGGCGGCTGGAAGCGGCACGTCGGCCCCGGCCTGCTGCCCGTCGTCCTGCTGCCCGGCCTCGAGGTCGTCCTGGAGCGCAACGCCCAGCGCAGCGGCAACCGCAGGCTCACCGACGAAGAGGTGGCCCGCATCCACGGCCGCATGGCCGGGTGGTACGGCTCGGGGCTGCCGATCATCGACAACTCCCAGCTCGACGTCCCCGCCACCGCCCGGCTCCTGGACGACGTCCTGGCCCGCGCGATCGCGAGCCCGCCGCAGTGGTAAGGCCTGAGTCTCCCGGCCCATGAGCCACGAGTAGGTCACCCCGTCCCCGAAGCTCCTTCACATCCGCCGGTACGGCTCTGCGGGTGGGCCCGCAAGCGCTTCGCCGGGGGCGACACGAAGTCCACGCAGGCCGCGGCGCGGTCCACGGTCACCGCGACCGCTGCCCGTGCGGCGCGACACGTGATCGCTGGCCGCTTCTTGGGACGGCCCCCGCCGTCCGGGGGTGGTGCGCCCTGTAGGGGGCGCGGGGAACTGCGCGCTCAGCGCGCGAGAAGTCGCAGACGCGTCTGCTGAGATCCCGGCAGATGCGGCTGCGGCTTTGTTGTGGCTGGTCGCGCAGTTCCCCGCGCCCCTGACGGGGCTCGGTCGCACATGGGGTGCCCCTGACGGGGCTCGGTCGCGCACGGGGTGCCCCTGACGGGGCCCGGTCGCGCACGGGGTACCCCTGACGGGGCCCGACCCCGGCCCCGGCCACACGGGGCGCCCTCGCGGTGGGCGGACCCCATCCGGACGCGCTGAACCGGCCGCGCCCCCTCCGCGCTCATAGGCTCGCCCCATGTCAGAGGTGTACGCCGCGCGCAGGGAGCGGCTCAGGGAGCGCTGTGCCGGTGGGGGAAGCGCGGCCGCGCTCGTGTCGCGGCCCGCCAACGTGCGCTATCTCGCGGGCACGGCGCCGACCGGGGCCGTACTGCTTCTCGGGCGGACCGAGGACGTACTGGTGTGCGGCCGGCCGCCGGGCGAGGAGCCGGGGACGGAGCTGGCCGACGCGGGGCTGCGGGCGCACGTCCTCGAGGCCCCCGGGGGCGATCCGGCCGTCGTGGGGGCGGGGCAGGCCGCCGCGCAGGGGGCCGAGACGCTGGCCGTGGAGGAGCACCACCTCACCGTGGCCCGGCACCACGCGCTGGCCTCCGTCGCGCCGGGGGTGCGCCTGACGGACCTCGGGCAGGGCGTGGAGCAGCTGCGCCTGGTGAAGGACGAGGAGGAGATCTCCTGTCTGCGGATCGCCGCCGAGATCGCCGACCAGGCGCTGGGGGAGCTCCTGGAGTCGATCCTGGTGGGCCGCACCGAGCGGCACCTCGCGCTGGAGCTGGAGCGCCGCCTCGTGGACCACGGGGCCGACGGACCGGCGTTCGCGACATCCGTCGGCACCGGGCCGAACTCGGGCCGCGGCGGGCACCGGCCCACCGACCGGCGCGTCGAGGAGGGCGACTTCCTCTCCGTCTGCCTCGGCTCCTGCTACCGCGGCTACCGCAGCGAGATCGGCCGCACCTTCGTCATCGGCACCTCGCCCGCGGACTGGCAGATCGAGCTGTACGACCTCGTCTTCGCCGCTCAGCGGGCCGGTCGCGAGGCCCTGACCCCCGGCGCCGCCTGCCGTGACGTGGACCGCGCGGCACGTCACGTACTGGACGCCGCGGGCTACGCGGACGGGCTCCCTCCGCGCACCGGACACGGCGTCGGACTCGAAATCGACGAGGACCCGCAGTTGGCGCCCGCGGCCATGGGTAAACTGGACGCTTGCGTGCCGGTCACCGTCGAACCGGGGGTCCACCTCCCGGGCCGGGGCGGGGTCCGGATCGATGACACGCTCGTCGTCCGCTGCGAAGCGGACGGCGGACCCGAGCTACTCACCATCACGACCAAGGAGCTGCTCGCGCTCTAGCGCGTGCGCGTGCCCCGGGGTCGTCCACGTCAGTCCAGGAGATTCCGCAACCGTGGCTTCCACGAACGACCTCAAGAACGGCATGGTGCTCAAGCTCGACGGGGGCCAGCTCTGGTCCGTCGTCGAGTTCCAGCACGTCAAGCCCGGCAAGGGCCCGGCCTTCGTGCGCACCAAGCTCAAGAACGTGCTCTCCGGCAAGGTGGTCGACAAGACCTTCAACGCCGGTGTCAAGGTCGAGACGGCCACCGTCGACAAGCGCGACATGCAGTTCTCGTACATGGACGGCGACTACTTCGTCTTCATGGACATGGAGACCTACGACCAGCTGCACATCGACAAGAAGGTCGTCGGCGACGCCGCGAACTTCCTGATCGAGGGCTTCGAGGCCACCGTCGCGCAGCACGAGGGCGAGGTGCTCTTCGTCGAGCTGCCGGCCGCTGTCGAGCTCGTCATCCAGGAGACCGAGCCGGGCGTCCAGGGCGACCGCTCCACCGGTGGCACCAAGCCCGCCATCCTGGAGACCGGCCACCAGATCAACGTGCCGCTCTTCATCACGACCGGTGAGAAGATCAAGGTCGACACGCGTGACAGCAGCTACCTCGGCCGGGTGAACAGCTAACCGTGGCCGCCCGTAACACGGCCCGCAAGCGCGCCTTCCAGATCCTCTTCGAGGCCGACCAGCGCGGTGCAGACGTCCTGACGGTCCTCGCGGACTGGGTGCGCCACGCGCGCTCCGACACCCGGCAGCCGCCGGTCAGCGAGTACACGATGGAACTCGTCGAGGGATACGAGAAGCACGCTTCCCGCATCGACGAGCTGATCTCGCAGTACGCCGTCGGATGGACGCTCGACCGGATGCCCGTCGTCGACCGGAACATCCTGCGTCTCGGCGCGTACGAGCTCGTCTGGGTCGACGGAACGCCCGACGCGGTGGTTCTGGACGAGGCCGTCCAGCTCGCCAAGGAATTCTCCACGGACGAGTCGCCGGCCTTCATCAATGGGCTGCTCGGCCGCTTCAAGGAGCTGAAGCCGAGTCTTCGCCGGGGGGAGTAGGCCGCCGCCTCTTTTCTCGGACTCCGTAGGGCCCGCAGCCGTTTGGCTGCGGGCCCTACGGCGTTTTCCATTCCGCGCCGGCGCGCATGGCCGGGCGTTTTCCGTGCGCCGACCGATTCCGGGGGACATGTCGCCTGTGGGCAGCCCGCAAAAACGCCGCCGGGGTGGCCGAAACCCAATCGGTTCCGGCCACCCCGGCGGCACGTTTCTGCTCAACTCTCCCTTGGGAGAATCAGACCTCTTCGTGGGCCACGGCGCGGCGCGCGTCGGCGTCGAGAACGCCCCAGCTGATCAGCTGCTCGGTGAGCACCGAGGGCGACTGGTCGTAGATGACGGCGAGGGTGCGCAGGTCGTCCTGGCGGATGGAGAGGACCTTGCCGTTGTAGTCGCCGCGCTGGGACTGGATCGTGGCGGCGTAACGCTGCAGGGGGCCTGCCTTCTCGGCCGGGACGTGGGCGAGCCGCTCCAGGTCGAGGACCAGCTTGGGCGGGGGCTCGGCGGCACCGCCGGGCGGGGTGCCCGGGAGGAGTTCCTGCACCGGAACGCCGTAGAAGTCCGCCAGCTCGGCAAGGCGCTGCACGGTCACGGCACGGTCGCCGCGCTCGTACGACCCGACCACTACCGCCTTCCAGCGACCCTGGGACTTCTCCTCGACTCCGTGGAGGGAAAGGCCCTGCTGGGTACGGATGGCGCGGAGCTTGGCCCCGAGCTGTTTGGCGTATTCGCTGGACATATAGCTCCCCGGACGCTGTGACAACGTGCGGCTCCGCCGCGCTCCTTGTGACTCACTGTGAGGTTACGCAGCGTTACTTGGCTGCGTCAAGCCGAATGGGTCCGAGGGCCCCTTCCGTGGGGGTGGTGACGGCCCGCGTTGCCGTTGCTGGTACCGTGAGAAACGCTGCTGACGCAGTTGGCGCAATTTAGACGTCCTTTAAGGTCCGTCCCGTGAGGCGGAGAAGGAGGTCCGTTTTACATGGACACGCATGACTCCGATGTCGCGCGGCCCGTTCTCGAAGGCCCGGACATCGCGCGGGTGTTGACCCGTATCGCGCACGAAATCGTCGAGCGCGCCAAGGGCGCTGAGGACGTGGTCCTGCTCGGCATTCCCACGCGGGGTGTCTTCCTCGCCCAGCGGCTCGCCGCGAAGCTCGAGGAGATCACCGGCCGCAAGGTCCCGGTCGGCTCCCTCGACATCACGATGTACCGCGACGACCTGCGGATGCACCCGCCGCGCGCCCTCGCCCGCACCGAGATCCCCGGTGACGGCATCGACGGCCGCCTCGTCGTTCTCGTCGACGACGTGCTCTTCTCCGGCCGCACCATCCGCGCCGCCCTCGACGCCCTGAACGACATCGGCCGCCCGCGCGCGGTGCAGCTCGCCGTTCTCGTCGACCGCGGCCACCGAGAACTGCCCATCCGCGCCGACTACGTAGGCAAGAACCTCCCGACGTCGCTGCGGGAGACGGTCAAGGTCCAGCTCGCCGAGGAGGACGGCCGCGACGCCGTGCTGCTCGGTGCCAAGCCGACCGCTCCGGCCGGCGAGCGCTAGCTCCTTCCCGCACGACCGGCCCCCGTGGCCCTGGTCCGTGCGCGAGCCGACGCGCGCCCGCATGCCCGCCGTGCCCCGCGGGGGACACCCCCGACCCGGGCACCCGCACACCTGAATTCCCTTACGGAGCCCACCAGATGATGCGACACCTCATCTCGGCCGCCGACCTCACCCGCGACGACGCCGTTCTCATCCTCGACACCGCGGAGGAGATGGCCCGCGTCGCCGACCGGCCGATCAAGAAGCTGCCGACCCTGCGCGGCCGCACCGTCGTCAACCTCTTCTTCGAGGACTCGACGCGGACCCGGATCTCCTTCGAGGCCGCCGAGAAGCGCCTCTCCGCCGACGTCATCAACTTCACCGCCAAGGGGTCGAGCGTCTCCAAGGGCGAGTCCCTGAAGGACACCGCCCAGACCCTGGAGGCCATGGGCGTCGACGCGGTCGTCATCCGCCACGGAGCCTCCGGCGCGCCCTACACGCTCGCGAACTCCGGCTGGATCGACGCGGCCGTCATCAACGCGGGCGACGGCACCCACCAGCACCCCACCCAGGCCCTCCTCGACGCCTTCACCATGCGCCGCCGCCTGGTCGGCCGGGACGCCGGGCTCGGCCAGGACCTGGCCGGCAAGCGCGTCACGGTCGTCGGCGACATCCTGCACAGCCGCGTCGCCCGCTCCAACGTGGACCTGCTGCACACCCTCGGCGCCGACGTCACCCTCGTCGCCCCGCCCACCCTGGTCCCGGTGGGCGTCGAGCACTGGCCGTGCGAGGTGTCGTACGACCTCGACCGGGTGCTGCCCAAGTCGGACGCCGTGATGATGCTGCGCGTGCAGCGCGAGCGCATGAACGCCGCGTTCTTCCCCACCGAGCGGGAGTACTCCCGCCGCTACGGCCTCGACGGCGAGCGGATGGCGCGGATGCCCGAGCACGCCATCGTGATGCACCCCGGACCGATGGTCCGCGGCATGGAGATCACCGCCGAGGTCGCCGACTCCGACCGCTGCACGGTCGTCGAGCAGGTCGCCAACGGCGTCTCGATCCGCATGGCCGTGCTGTACCTGCTTCTCGGCGGCAACGAGCCCGCCGTCACCCACACCCGCCCCGCCACCGAGCGCCCCGCGCACACCGTTCTCTCGGACGAGGAGAAGTAAGACCATGAGCAAGATCCTGATCCGTGGCGCGCAGGTGCTCGGCGGCGAGCCGCAGGACGTCCTGATCGACGGCGACACCGTCGCCGAGGTGGGCACGGGCCTCGGCGCCGAGGGCGCCACCGTCGTCGAGGCCGACGGCAAGGTGCTCCTGCCGGGCCTGGTCGACCTGCACACCCACCTGCGCGAGCCCGGCCGCGAGGACTCCGAGACCGTCCTCACCGGCACCCGCGCGGCCGCCAGCGGCGGCTACACGTCCGTGTTCGCGATGGCCAACACCTTCCCCGTCGCCGACACCGCCGGCGTCGTCGAGCAGGTCTACCGCCTCGGCAAGGAGTCCGGCTACTGCGACGTGCAGCCCATCGGCGCCGTCACCGTCGGCCTGGAGGGCAAGAAGCTCGCCGAGCTGGGCGCCATGCACGAGTCGGCGGCCGGGGTCACGGTCTTCTCCGACGACGGCAAGTGCGTCGACGACGCCGTGATCATGCGGCGCGCCCTGGAGTACGTGAAGGCCTTCGGCGGCGTCGTCGCCCAGCACGCGCAGGAGCCGCGGCTCACCGAGGGCGCCCAGATGAACGAGGGCGTCGTCTCCGCGGAGCTCGGGCTCGGCGGCTGGCCCGCGGTGGCCGAGGAGTCGATCATCGCCCGGGACGTCCTGCTCGCCGAGCACGTCGGTTCGCGCGTGCACATCTGCCACCTGTCGACCGCCGGCTCCGTGGAGATCGTGCGCTGGGCCAAGTCCCGCGGCATCGACGTCACCGCCGAGGTCACCCCGCACCACCTGCTGCTCACCGACGAGCTGGTGCGCAGCTACAACCCGGTCTACAAGGTCAACCCGCCGCTGCGCACCGAGCGCGACGTCCTGGCGCTGCGTGAGGCCCTGGCCGACGGCACCATCGACATCGTCGCCACCGACCACGCCCCGCACCCGCACGAGGACAAGGACTGCGAGTGGGGCGCGGCCGCCATGGGCATGGTCGGCCTGGAGACCGCCCTGTCCGTCGTCCAGCACACGATGGTCGACACCGGCCTGCTCACCTGGGCGGGCGTCGCCGACCGGATGTCCCACACCCCGGCCCGCATCGGGCAGGCCGAAGGACACGGCCGCCCCGTCTCGGCAGGCGAGCCCGCGAACCTCACGCTCGTCGATCCGGCATACCGTGGACCCGTGGACCCCGCGGGATTCGCCTCCCGCAGCCGCAACACCCCCTACGAGGGCCGTGAGCTGCCGGGACGCGTCACGCACACGTGGCTGCGGGGCCGGGCCACGCTCGTCGACGGGAAGCTCCAGTGACCGCTACACACGTTCTCGCCACCCACCTGACCCACCTGGCCGCCGAGGAGAAGTCGGCGGAGGTCACCGACTGGGCCGCCCGCATCGGCTGGGTCGTCGGTCTGCTGCTCTTCATCGCGCTCGTCTACTGGCTGATGCGCGAGGGCTGGAAGTGGCGCGGCACGCTCCAGTCCGACCTGCCCGAGCTCCCCAGCGCGCCGTCCGACCCGGGCCCGGCCACACTTGAGCTGACCGGCCGGTACCACGGCTCCACCACCGCGGGCCAGTGGCTCGACCGGATCGTGGCGCACGGCCTGGGCACCCGCAGCCGGGTGGAGCTGACCCTCACGGACGCGGGTCTGGACGTCGTACGCCCCGGGGCGCGGGACTTCTTCATCCCGAAGGAGGCGCTGCGCGAGGCCCGGCTCGACAAGGGCATCGCGGGCAAGGTCCTCGCCGAGGGCGGTCTGCTGATCGTCACCTGGGCGCACGGCGACAAGCTCCTCGACTCCGGCTTCCGCTCGGACCACGCCGCCGAGCAGGCCGAGTGGGTCACCACCGTCAACAACATGATCGACAGCACGCAGACCGACGGCGCCGACGCCGAGGTCGACAGCACGACGCAAACGGAAGGCGCACGATGACGACCTCCACTCGGGGAGCCGCGAAGACTCCCGCCGTACTCGTCCTGGAGGACGGCCGCACCTTCCGCGGGCGCGCCTACGGGGCCGTGGGGGAGACCTTCGGCGAGGCCGTCTTCTCCACCGGCATGACCGGCTACCAGGAGACCCTCACCGACCCGTCGTACCACCGCCAGGTCGTCGTGATGACCGCCCCGCACGTCGGCAACACCGGTGTCAACGACGAGGACCCCGAGTCCGCCCGGATCTGGGTCTCCGGCTACGTGGTGCGTGACCCCGCCCGCGTGCCCTCCAACTGGCGCGCACAGCGCTCCCTGGACGAGGAGCTGGAGCGCCAGGGCGTCGTCGGCATCAGCGGCATCGACACCCGAGCCCTCACCCGCCACCTGCGCGAGCGCGGCGCCATGCGCGTCGGCATCTTCTCCGGGGACGCCGTCGCCGCGGACGCCGAGCTGCTCGCCAAGGTGCAGGCCGCCCCGCAGATGAAGGGCGCGAACCTGTCCGCGGAGGTCGCCACCAAGGAGACGTACGTCGTCCCCGCGATCGGCACCAAGAAGTTCACGGTCGCCGCCGTCGACCTCGGCATCAAGGGCATGACCCCGCAGCGCATGGCCGAGCGCGGCATCGAGGTGCACGTGCTGCCCGCCACCGCCACCGCCGAGGACGTGTACGCGGTGAATCCGGACGGCGTGTTCTTCTCCAACGGCCCCGGCGACCCCGCCACCGCCGACGGTCCCGTCGCCGTCATGCAGGAGGTCCTGAAGCGCAGGACGCCGCTGTTCGGCATCTGCTTCGGCAACCAGATCCTCGGCCGCGCCCTCGGCTTCGGCACGTACAAGCTGAAGTACGGCCACCGCGGCATCAACCAGCCCGTGCAGGACCGCACCACGGGCAAGGTCGAGGTCACCGCGCACAACCACGGCTTCGCCGTCGACGCGCCCCTCGACCGGGTCTCCGACACCCCCTACGGCCGCGCCGAGGTCTCCCACGTGTGCCTCAACGACCAGGTCGTCGAGGGCCTCCAGCTCCTCGACCAGCCCGCGTTCAGCGTCCAGTACCACCCCGAGGCGGCCGCCGGCCCGCACGACGCCGCGTACCTCTTCGACCGCTTCACCACCCTGATGGAGGGCCAGCGTGCCTAAGCGCACCGATATCCAGTCCGTCCTGGTCATCGGCTCCGGCCCGATCGTCATCGGCCAGGCCGCGGAGTTCGACTACTCCGGCACCCAGGCGTGCCGCGTCCTCAAGTCCGAGGGCCTGCGCGTCATCCTCGTCAACTCGAACCCCGCGACGATCATGACCGACCCGGAGATCGCCGACGCCACGTACGTCGAGCCGATCACCCCGGAGTTCGTCGAGAAGATCATCGCCAAGGAGCGCCCCGACGCGCTCCTGCCCACCCTCGGCGGTCAGACGGCCCTCAACACGGCCATCTCCATGCACGAGCAGGGTGTCCTGGAGAAGTACGGCGTCGAGCTGATCGGCGCCAACGTCGAGGCCATCAACAAGGGCGAGGACCGCGACCTCTTCAAGGACGTCGTCGAAGAGGTCCGCAAGAAGATCGGCCACGGCGAGTCCGCCCGCTCCTACATCTGCCACTCCATGGACGACGTCCTCAAGGGCGTCGACGAGCTCGGCGGCTACCCCGTCGTCGTGCGCCCGTCCTTCACCATGGGCGGCGCCGGATCCGGCTTCGCGCACAACGAGGACGAGCTGCGCCGCATCGCGGGCCAGGGCCTCACGCTCTCGCCGACCACCGAGGTGCTCCTGGAGGAGTCCATCCTCGGCTGGAAGGAGTACGAGCTGGAGCTGATGCGCGACAAGAACGACAACGTGGTGGTCGTCTGCTCCATCGAGAACTTCGACCCGATGGGCGTGCACACCGGCGACTCGATCACGGTCGCGCCCGCGATGACGCTCACCGACCGCGAGTACCAGATCCTGCGGGACGTCGGCATCGCGATCATCCGTGAGGTCGGCGTCGACACCGGCGGCTGCAACATCCAGTTCGCCATCAACCCCGACGACGGCCGGGTCATCGTCATCGAGATGAACCCGCGTGTCTCGCGCTCCTCCGCGCTCGCGTCGAAGGCCACCGGCTTCCCGATCGCCAAGATCGCCGCGAAGCTGGCCGTCGGCTACACGCTCGACGAGATCCCCAACGACATCACCGAGAAGACCCCGGCCTCCTTCGAGCCGACCCTCGACTATGTCGTCGTCAAGGCCCCGCGCTTCGCGTTCGAGAAGTTCCCGCAGGCCGACTCCACGCTGACCACGACCATGAAGTCGGTCGGCGAGGCCATGGCCATCGGCCGCAACTTCACCGAGGCCCTGCAGAAGGCGCTGCGCTCCCTGGAGAAGAAGGGCAGCCAGTTCTCCTTCACCGGCAAGCCCGGCGACAAGTACACGCTCCTGCGCGCGGCCGTGCGGCCCACCGACGGACGCATCAACACCGTCATGCAGGCCATCCGCGCGGGCGCCACGCCCCAGGAGGTCTTCGACGCCACGAAGATCGACCCCTGGTTCGTCGACCAGCTCTTCCTCATCAAGGAGATCGCGGACGAGCTGGCGGCCGCCGAGAAGCTGGAGCCGGAGCTGCTCGCCGAGGCCAAGCGGCACGGCTTCTCCGACGCCCAGATCGCCGAGATCCGCGGCCTGCGCGAGGACGTCGTCCGCGAGGTCCGGCACGCCCTCGGCGTCCGTCCTGTCTACAAGACGGTCGACACCTGCGCGGCGGAGTTCGCCGCCAAGACGCCGTACTTCTACTCCTCCTACGACGAGGAGTCCGAGGTCGCCCGGCGCGAGAAGCCCGCCGTGATCATCCTGGGCTCGGGACCGAACCGCATCGGCCAGGGCATCGAGTTCGACTACTCCTGCGTGCACGCCTCCTTCGCGCTCAGCGACGCGGGCTACGAGACCGTCATGGTCAACTGCAACCCGGAGACCGTCTCCACCGACTACGACACCTCCGACCGGCTCTACTTCGAGCCGCTCACCCTGGAGGACGTCCTGGAGATCGTCCACGCCGAACAGCAGGCGGGCCCCGTCGCGGGCGTCATCGTCCAGCTCGGCGGCCAGACCCCGCTCGGCCTCTCCCAGGCCCTGAAGGACAACGGCGTCCCCGTCGTCGGCACCTCGCCCGAGGCCATCCACGCCGCCGAGGACCGCGGCGCCTTCGGCCGCGTGCTCGCCGAGGCGGGCCTGCCCGCGCCCAAGCACGGCACCGCGACGACCTTCGCCGAGGCCAAGGCCATCGCCGACGAGATCGGCTACCCCGTCCTCGTCCGCCCCTCCTACGTGCTCGGCGGGCGCGGCATGGAGATCGTGTACGACGAGACCCGGCTCTCCGCGTACATCGAGGAGTCGACCGAGATCAGCCCGTCCCGTCCGGTCCTCGTCGACCGCTTCCTGGACGACGCGATCGAGATCGACGTGGACGCGCTCTACGACGGCCACGAGCTGTACCTCGGCGGCGTCATGGAACACATCGAGGAGGCCGGCATCCACTCCGGCGACTCGGCGTGCGCCCTGCCCCCGATCACCCTCGGCGGCCACGACATCAAGCGCCTGCGTGCCTCCACGGAGGGCATCGCCAAGGGCGTCGGCGTGCGCGGACTGATCAACATCCAGTTCGCGATGGCCGGGGACATCCTGTACGTCCTCGAAGCCAACCCGCGCGCCTCGCGCACCGTCCCCTTCACCTCGAAGGCGACCGCGGTGCCGCTCGCGAAGGCCGCCGCCCGCATCTCGCTCGGCGCGACCATCGCCGAGCTGCGCGCGGAGGGCCTGCTTCCGGCGACCGGCGACGGCGGCGAGCTGCCGCTCGACGCGCCGATCTCCGTCAAGGAGGCCGTGATGCCCTGGTCGCGCTTCCGCGACATCCAGGGCCGCGGCGTCGACACGGTGCTCGGCCCGGAGATGCGCTCCACCGGTGAGGTCATGGGCATCGACTCCGTGTTCGGCACGGCGTACGCCAAGTCGCAGGCGGGCGCGTACGGCCCGCTGCCGACCAAGGGCCGCGCCTTCATCTCGGTCGCCAACCGCGACAAGCGCTCGATGATCTTCCCGGCGCGCGAGCTGGTCGCCCACGGCTTCGAGCTGCTCGCCACCTCCGGCACGGCCGAGGTCCTCAAGCGCAACGGCATCAACGCCACGGTCGTGCGCAAGCAGTCCGAGGGCGAGGGCCCCAACGGTGAGAAGACCATCGTCCAGCTCATCCACGACGGCCAGGTCGACCTCATCGTCAACACCCCGTACGGCACCGGTGGCCGCCTCGACGGCTACGACATCCGCACGGCCGCCGTCGCGCGCTCCGTGCCGTGCCTGACGACCGTGCAGGGCCTCGCCGCCGCCGTCCAGGGCATCGACGCGCTCAACCACGGCGACGTGGGCGTGCGCTCGCTCCAGGAACACGCGGAGCACCTGACGGGCCTGTCTGCGGACCGCGACTAGCAGCCCACGAGGGGGACACCGGATCCGGTGTCCCCCTCCTCATGCGCCTCGTGCCGCACACCTGATGCCGCAGGAGGGCAACGAGGACACCGAGGACACCGAGGACTCCGAGGACTCCACCCATGTACAACCTCTTCTTCCGCCTGGTCTTGACGCGCATGGACCCCGAGCGGGCCCACCACATGGCCTTCCGCTGGATCCGGCTCGCCGCCCGCGTCCCCGTCCTGCGGACGTTCGCCGCCGCCGCGCTCGCCCCGCGCCACAAGGAGCTGCGCACCGAGGCCTTCGGCCTGCGCATGCACGGCCCCTTCGGGCTCGCCGCCGGGTTCGACAAGAACGCCGTCGCCATCGACGGCATGGCCATGCTCGGCTTCGACCACATCGAGATCGGCACGGTCACGGGCGAGCCGCAGCCCGGCAACCCCAAGAAGCGCCTCTTCCGCCTCGTGCCGGACCGCGCGCTGATCAACCGCATGGGCTTCAACAACGAGGGCTCCGCAGCCGTGGCGGCCCGTCTCGCGGCCCGCACGCCCGTCTTCAGGACCGTCGTCGGCGTCAACATCGGCAAGACCAAGGTCGTGCCCGAGGCCGAGGCCGCCGCCGACTACGTGAAGTCCACCGAGCGCCTGGCCCGCCACGCCGACTACCTGGTCGTGAACGTCTCCTCGCCGAACACGCCCGGCCTGCGCAACCTCCAGGCCACCGAGTCCCTGCGCCCGCTGCTCGCCGCCGTCCGCGAGGCCGCCGACCGCAGCGTCGAGGGCCGCCGCGTCCCGCTCCTCGTGAAGATCGCGCCCGACCTCGCCGACGAGGACATCGACGCCGTCGCCGACCTCGCCGTCGAGCTCGGCCTGGACGGCATCATCGCCACGAACACCACCATCGCGCGCGAGAGCCTCGGCCTCGCCTCCGACCCGGAGCTGTACGCCGAGACCGGCGGCCTGTCCGGCGCGCCCCTCAAGGAGCGCTCCCTGGAGGTCCTGCGCCGCCTCTACGCGCGCGTGGGCGACCGGATCACCCTCGTGGGCGTCGGCGGCGTCGAGAACGCCGAGGACGCCTGGCAGCGCATCCTCGCGGGCGCCACGCTGGTGCAGGGCTACAGCGCGTTCATCTACGAGGGCCCGTTCTGGGCGCGCGGGATCCACAAGGGCCTCGCCGCCCGCCTCGCCACATCGCCGTACGCCACGCTCGCCGAAGCGGTCGGCGCCGACACCCGAAAGGCCTCCGCAGCATGAGCCCCCAGGAACCCTTCGGCGCGCGGCTGCGCCACGCCATGGACACCCGCGGCCCCCTCTGCGTCGGCATCGACCCGCACGCCTCGCTGCTCGCCGCCTGGGGCCTGAACGACGACATCCAGGGCCTGGAGTCCTTCACCCGCACCGTCGTCGAGGCCCTGGCCGACCAGGTCGCCGTCTTCAAGCCGCAGTCGGCCTTCTTCGAGCGCTTCGGCTCGCGGGGCGTCGCCGTCCTGGAGCGGGCGGTCGCCGACCTGCGCGCCGCGGGCGGCCTGGTCGTCATGGACGCCAAGCGCGGCGACATCGGCTCGACCATGGCCGCGTACGCCGAGACCTATCTCCACAAGGGCGCCCCGCTCTTCTCGGACGCCCTGACCGTCTCGCCCTACCTGGGCTACGGCTCCCTGAAGCCCGCCGTGGACCTGGCGCGGGAGAGCGGCGCCGGCCTCTTCGTGCTCGCCCTCACCTCCAACCCGGAGGGCGCCGAGGTGCAGCGCGCGGTGCGCGAGGACGGCCGGAGCATCGGGGCCACGATGCTGGGGCACCTCACGGCCGAGAACGCCGGCGCGGCGCCCATGGGGTCGTACGGGGCCGTCGTCGGCGCCACCCTCGGGGATCTGTCGACGTTCGAGCTCGACATCAACGGGCCGCTCCTCGCGCCGGGCATCGGGGCGCAGGGCGCGACCCCGGCCGACCTTCCCCGGGTCTTCGGCGCGGCCGTGCGCAACGTCGTGCCGAACGTCAGCCGGGGCGTCCTGAAGGCGGGGCCCGACGCGGGCGCGCTGCGGTTCGCGGCGGCGCGGTTCGCGGACGAGGTGCGGGCCGCGGTGGACGCCGCCTAGGACGCGCTTCTGCAGCCGCCACTTCTGCCGCCGGTTCGTCCGCCACTTCTTTCGCCGAGAGCGCGCACGTCGGGGGGACAGAAAGGCTTTTCCGGGTGCGGATTCGCGTTTCCGCGAGACGCCGAGGAGGGCGTGCGCGCGCAGAACTGACGCGTTGCTTACGCGACACCCGGCCAAAACAGGGGTGAAATGCCTGAAATGTCGGGCTCAGCAGAGGCTGACCAGGACTTTTCGTCTGTTCTCGCTGACTCCGGCGGCCATGGCCGCTAGTCTCCGACGAGTGGGGGCCACCCCCCACACCCTTGAGGTAGTGGGGGGACGACGGGCAAGCGCGTTGCACGTTGCTCCCCTGGTGTGGGGCGACTAGGTTCCTCACCGGTCCGTATCCGACAGTTCGACATCCGAGGTGACGTAGGCGTGGCTCTTCCGCCCCTTACCCCTGAACAGCGCGCAGCCGCGCTCGAAAAGGCCGCCGCGGCTCGCCGGGAGCGGGCCGAGGTCAAGAATCGACTCAAGCACTCCGGCGCCTCCCTTCACGAGGTCATCAAGCAGGGCCAGGAGAACGACGTCATCGGCAAGATGAAGGTCTCCGCCCTCCTGGAGTCCCTGCCGGGCGTGGGCAAGGTCCGCGCCAAGCAGATCATGGAGCGCCTCGGCATTTCCGAGAGCCGCCGCGTGCGCGGACTCGGCTCCAACCAGATCGCGTCTCTCGAGCGCGAGTTCGGCGGCAGCGGGGCCTGACGGTCCCGGCCTTCCCGGGGCTCCTGGTCTCAGGCAGTCCCAAGAGGCTGGATAATCGCTGCATGGCTGCTTCACCCCGGGGGACGACCCCCGTACCCCCGGACGTACGTCCGCGGCTGACCGTGCTCTCCGGCCCCTCCGGGGTCGGCAAGAGCACGGTCGTCGCCCATATGCGCAAGGAACACCCCGAGGTCTGGCTCTCGGTGTCGGCGACGACCCGCAAGCCGCGCCCCGGAGAGCGTCACGGCGTGCAGTACTTCTTCGTCTCCGACGACGAGATGGACAAGCTGATCGCCAACGGCGAGCTCCTGGAGTGGGCGGAATTCGCGGGAAACCGCTACGGCACGCCCCGCAACGCGGTTCTGGAGCACCTGGAGGCGGGCGTTCCCGTCCTGCTCGAGATCGATCTGCAGGGTGCCCGCCTGGTGCGCGAGTCGATGCCCGACGGCCAGCTGGTCTTCCTGGCCCCGCCGAGCTGGGAGGAGCTGGTGCGCCGACTCACCGGCCGGGGCACAGAGCCGCCCGAGGTCATCGAGCGCAGGCTGGAGGCCGCACGCGTCGAGCTGGCCGCCGAGGCCGAGTTCGACACCACCCTGGTCAACACCTCGGTCGAGGATGTGGCTCGCGAGCTGCTAGCCTTGATGAAAGTTGTTTGATCTTCACCACCTTTGATCTTGACCCCCTTCGGAAGGCAGAGAGTGTCCTCTTCCATCACCGCGCCCGAGGGCATCATCAACCCGCCGATTGATGAGCTGCTCGAGGCCACCGACTCGAAGTACAGCCTCGTGATCTACGCCGCCAAGCGCGCCCGTCAGATCAACGCGTACTACTCGCAGCTCGGCGAGGGCCTCCTGGAGTACGTCGGCCCGCTGGTGGACACCCACGTCCACGAGAAGCCGCTCTCGATCGCGCTCCGCGAGATCAACGCGGGTCTGCTGACGTCCGAGGCCGTCGAGGCCCCCGCGCAGTAAGCACCCAGTCCTTCACCACGGGCCCGGCAGAGCACCTGCCGGGCCCGTGGTGTGTCATGGAGTCGTACGTTTCCGAGTGTGGGGAGGCACGGTGGACAAGGTGGACAAGGTGGACAAGCCGAAGGTCGTTCTGGGGGTCAGTGGGGGCATCGCCGCCTACAAGGCGTGCGAGCTGCTGCGTCGGCTCACCGAGTCCGGACACGACGTGCGCGTCGTCCCCACCGAGTCCGCGCTGCACTTCGTCGGCGCCGCGACCTGGTCGGCGCTCTCGGGCCACCCGGTCTCCACGGAGGTCTGGTCGGACGTCCACGAGGTGCCGCACGTGCGGATCGGGCAGCACGCCGACCTCGTGATCGTCGCGCCCGCCACGGCCGACATGCTCGCCAAGGCCGCCCACGGCCTGGCCGACGACCTGCTCACGAACACGCTCCTCACCGCCCGCTGTCCGGTCGTCTTCGCCCCGGCCATGCACACGGAGATGTGGGAGCACCCCGCCACCCAGGAGAACGTGGCCACCCTGCGCCGCCGCGGCGCCCTCGTCGTCGAGCCCGCCGTCGGCCGCCTCACCGGCGTCGACACCGGCAAGGGCCGCTTCCCGGAGCCCGCCGAGCTCTTCGAGGTGGTACGCCGCGTCCTCGCCCGCGGCGGCAAGCCCGAGCAGGACCTCGCCGGACGGCACGTCGTCGTCAGCGCCGGCGGCACCCGCGAGCCCCTGGACCCGGTGCGCTTCCTCGGCAACCGCTCCTCCGGCAAGCAGGGCTACGCGCTCGCCCGCAGCGCCGCGGCCCGCGGCGCCCGCGTCACCCTCCTCGCGGCGAACACCGCGCTGCCGGACCCGGCGGGCGTCGACATCGTGCCCGTCGGCACCGCCGTACAGCTGCGCGAGGCCGTCCTGAAGGCCGCAGCCGACGCGGACGCGGTGGTGATGGCCGCCGCCGTGGCCGACTTCCGCCCCGAGACGTACGCCGCCGGAAAGATCAAGAAGAAGGACGGCGAGGCCCCGCCCTCGATCACCCTTGTCCGCAATCCGGACATCCTGGCCGAGATCGCGGGGGAGCGGCCCCGCCCCGGTCAGGTCGTCGTCGGGTTCGCCGCCGAGACGGACGACGTCCTCGCCAACGGACGCGCCAAGCTCGCCCGCAAGGGCTGCGACCTTCTCGTAGTGAATGAAGTCGGCGAGCGCAAGACATTCGGCTCTGAGCAGAATGAGGCGATCGTGCTCGGGGCCGACGGCAGTGAGACTCCTGTGCCGTACGGGCCCAAGGAAGACCTGGCGGACACGATCTGGGACCTGGTGGTTCAGCGACTGGCGTGAATCGGTGCACGTCCACGCCGAAAACTGGGGCGAACATCACTTTCGCCCCAGTGGAGGGCTCAAACCCCGCGAATTCGGGCGGCAGGCCCTCTGGTGGAGACCGATCGTCGTATCGCACAATGCAGTGCCGCAGGTCACAGGGCTCCATGTGGCGAGACAGGTGACCGCGCGGGGGAGTGCGACCGATAAACTGGTCGAGGACGACGCCGAGCGCAGCTCTCGGCACGTCCGCCAATGATCAGCCAGCAGCCGCTGCAACCACAGGGAGCGATGTGTCCCGCCGTCTCTTCACCTCGGAGTCCGTGACCGAGGGTCACCCCGACAAGATCGCCGACCAGATCAGCGACACCATCCTCGACGCGCTTCTGCGCGAGGACCCGACCTCCAGGGTCGCCGTCGAAACGCTCATCACCACGGGCCTCGTGCACGTCGCCGGTGAGGTCACGACTAAGGCGTACGCGCCGATCGCGCAGCTGGTGCGCGACAAGATCCTCGAGATCGGCTACGACTCCTCGAAGAAGGGCTTCGACGGCGCCTCCTGCGGCGTCTCGGTGTCCATCGGAGCCCAGTCGCCCGACATCGCGCAGGGCGTCGACACGGCGTACGAGAAGCGCGTCGAGGGCGACGAGGACGAGCTCGACAAGCAGGGCGCGGGCGACCAGGGCCTGATGTTCGGCTACGCCTGCGACGAGACCCCCGAGCTCATGCCGCTGCCGATCCACCTCGCGCACCGCCTCTCGCGGCGCCTGTCCGAGGTCCGCAAGAACGGCACCATCCCCTACCTGCGTCCCGACGGAAAGACCCAGGTCACCATCGAGTACGACGGCGACAAGGCCGTCCGCCTCGACACCGTCGTGGTCTCCTCCCAGCACGCGAGCGACATCGACCTGGACTCCCTCCTCGCGCCCGACATCCGCGAATTCGTGGTCGAGCCCGAGCTGAAGGCGCTCCTGGACGACGGCATCAAGCTGGAGACCGAGGGCTACCGCCTCCTGGTCAACCCGACCGGCCGCTTCGAGATCGGCGGCCCGATGGGCGACGCCGGCCTGACCGGCCGCAAGATCATCATCGACACGTACGGCGGCATGGCCCGCCACGGCGGCGGCGCCTTCTCCGGCAAGGACCCGTCCAAGGTCGACCGCTCCGCCGCGTACGCCATGCGCTGGGTCGCCAAGAACGTCGTCGCGGCCGGCCTCGCCGCCCGCTGCGAGGTCCAGGTGGCCTACGCGATCGGCAAGGCCGAGCCGGTGGGCCTGTTCGTCGAGACCTTCGGCACCGCCAAGGTCGACACGGACAAGATCGAGGCCGCCATCGGCGACGTCTTCGACCTCCGCCCGGCCGCGATCATCCGCGACCTGGACCTGCTGCGCCCCATCTACTCCCAGACCGCCGCGTACGGCCACTTCGGCCGCGCCGTCCCCGACTTCACGTGGGAGCGGACGGACCGGGTGGAGGCGCTGCGGAAGGCTGTGGGGCTGTAGGCACGGCTGACGCTCTTCCGGTCACTGAGGCCCGGCGCTCCCTTCGGGGAGGCCGGGCCTCGGTGCGTGCCGGGGCGTCGCGGACTGCCCGTGGCCCCCGCCCCGGTCGGCGCTGTCACTGCCGTCTGGTAGGAATTTGGCTGTGAGCAGCGAGAACGGACAGTCGGACGGCGGCGAGGGCGCCGCGCCCGAGCAGCTCGCGCTCATTCGGGAGAGTGTGCGCAAGGCCAAGGTGCCCAAGGCGAAGCCGCGTACGTGGCGGGGGGCCGCGTTGGCCGGGGAGTTGCCGGTGGCGCGGGTGGTGGTCGACAAGGGGGTGCTGCATCTCGACCGGTACTTCGACTACGCGGTGCCACAGGAGTTGGACGAGGCCGCGCAGCCCGGGGTGCGGGTGCGGGTGCGGTTCGGCGCCGGGGCGCGGAACGTGCGGCACGGGCGGCGCGAGGGCGGCGGGCTCATCGACGGGTTCGTCGTCGAGCGGTGCGCCGAGTCGGACTACAGCGGGCCGCTGGCGGCGCTCGCGCAGGTCGTGTCGCCGGAGCCCGTCCTCGACCAGGAGCTGCTCGGCCTCGCCCGCGCCGTCGCCGACCGGTACGCGGGCAGCCTGGCCGACGTGTTGCAGTTGGCCGTCCCGCCGCGGCACGCCCGCGCTGAGTCCCGGCCCTCGCCGCCCGCCGCTCCGCCGCCGCCCGCGCCCGAACCGGGGTCGTGGGCGCGGTACGGACGCGGCGCGGAGTTCGTGGCGGCGCTCGCCTCCGGGGGCGCGCCCCGGGCCGTGTGGACGGCGCTGCCCGGGCCGCAGTGGGCCGACGAGATCGCCCGGGCCGTGCAGGCGACGCTCGCCTCGGGGCGCGGCGCCCTCGTCGTCGTACCGGCCGGGCGGCCCGCCGCACGCGTCGACGCGGCCCTGCGGGAGCGGTTGGGGGAGGGGCGGCACGCCGTGCTCACCGCCGACGCGGGGCAGGAGCGGCGGTATCGGGAGTGGCTGGCCGTGCGGCGCGGCTCGGTGCGGGCCGTCGTCGGGACGCGGGCGGCGATGTTCGCCCCGGTGCGCGACCTCGGGCTCGTTGTCATATGGGACGACGGCGACGCCAGCCACAGCGACGACAACGCCCCCTTCCCGCATGTGCGGGAGGTGCTCGAGCTGCGTGCCGCTCGGGACAAGTGCGGGTTCCTGTTGGGAAGTTGGGGCTGCACGGTCGAGGCCGCGCAGTTGGTCGAGAGCGGGTGGGCGCTGCCGCTGGTCGCCGGGCGCGAGCAGGTGCGGGGCGCCGCCCCGCTGGTGCGGACCGTCGGGGACGGCGACCTCGCCCGCGACGAGGCCGCGCGGGCCGCGCGGCTGCCCACACTGGCCTGGCAGGTCGCCCGCGAAGGCCTGAAGCACGGGCCCGTGCTTGTGCAGGTGCCCCGGCGCGGATATGTTCCGCGCCTCGCCTGCGAGCGGTGCCGGGAGCCCGCGCGCTGCCGTCACTGCGCCGGGCCGCTGGAGGCCCGCGACAGCGGTGCTCTGTGCTGCGCCTGGTGCGGGCGGGACGAGGGTGCCTGGCACTGCTCCGAGTGCGGCGGGTTCCGGTTGCGGGCGCAGGTCGTGGGGGCGCGGCGGACCGCCGAGGAGTTGGGGCGGGCGTTCCCCGCGGTGCCGGTGCGGACGTCGGGGCGGGAGCAGGTCCTCGACACGGTGGGCGGCGCGCCCGCCCTGGTGGTGAGCACCCCGGGCGCGGAGCCCGTGGCCGAGGGCGGCTACGCGGCCGCCCTGCTGCTCGACGGCTGGGCCATGCTCGGCCGCCCCGACCTGCGTGCGGGCGAGGAGGCCCTGCGGCGCTGGATCGGCGCGGCCGCGCTGGTACGCGACCAGGGCGCGGGCGGCACGGTGGTGATCGTCGCCGAGCCGACGCTCCGGCCCGTGCAGGCGCTGGTGCGGTGGGACCCGGTGGGGCACGCGGTCCGGGAGTTGTCGGAGCGCGCCGAGTTGGGCTTTCCGCCGGTGTCGCGGATGGCGGCGGTGACCGGGGCCCCGGACGCGCTGTCCGAGTTCCTGCGCGGTGCTGAACTGCCACCGGACGCCGAGGTGTTGGGCCCGGTGCCGGTCGCCAACCCGGCGGCCGGTCGGCCCCGGAGGCCCGGCGACGCGCCGCCCGGCGAGCACTGGGAGCGCGCGCTCGTCCGGGTTCCGCCCGGCAGCGGCGCGGCGCTCGCCCGGGCCCTGAAGACGGCGCAGGCGGCGCGGATGGCGCGGGGGGCGGGGCAGCAGGAGGCGGTTCGGGTGCGGATTGATCCTGCGGACATCGGCTGATTCGGCGGGAGTCGGCTGCGCCGACGGGCGCCGGGCCGGGTGGTGGGCCGGGTGGTGGGTGGTCCGGAAGCACGGCTGCCCCCTGCCCGGTGTGGGCAGGGGGCAGGCGGGCGGCTGCCGTCCGGGTCAGCCGTTGCGCGGGCCGGGGAAGGCGCCGGGGCGCATGTCGTCGCGGAGGCCGGGGCTGCCCGCTGAGGGCTGGGTCGGCATGGTGCGGGCCGCGGGGACGGAGGGCAGGGGAGCGCCCACCGGGACCGTGCGGGGCGGGGCGGGGGCCGTCGTGGTGGTCGCGGCGGTGGTCGGCTCGGGCGTCCGCTCGGTTTCGGCGGTGGCCTGGGCCGTGGTGCGGCGTGCGCCGTAGCGGCGGTGCACGGCCTGCTTGGTGACGCCGAGCGCGGAGCCCACCGCGTCCCACGAGAAGCCGAGTGAGCGGTCGAAGTCGACGGCCGCGGTCACCAGTGTCTCGACGCTGTCCCGCAGTTCCTGGGCCAGGCGGACGGTCGGAGCGGGAGCGCGTCCGTACACGACGAAGCCCGCGGAGGGGCTGGAGCGGCGCGGGCGGTAGACGTTGCCGAGCTGGGCGGTGAGGGTGCGCAGTGCGTCCACCTGCCGGCGGACCCGCTCGATGTCCCGCACCAGCAGGTGCAGGCTGGCCCGTGCCTGGGCGTCGTGGGTTGCGTGGTCGGCCATGAACAAGCCTCTCGAACCGGCGTTGAGGGATCGGGATGAAAGGAGTTGAAGGAAGAAGGAAGTGGGGGAGGAGCGGAAGGGGAAGGGCGGAAGGAGCGGGGTGGAGAAGGACGAGGAGGGGAAGGGCGGGGACGGGCGCGGGGATCGCGTCGGGTGGGGACGGGCTGCGTACGGGAAGTGGGGCGTGCGGTGCGGTCCGTGTCTCGGTTCCGCTGCGGCGGTGGGGGGTTGGTGGTGCGGTGCAATGAGGAGCGGGCCGCGCGTGCGGCCCGTTGTGGTCAACTTTCTCTTGACCCAACGCGCTACGTCGTGAGGGGTCACGGTCCAGGGGCGTATGCGCATATGCGCAGGGCGCACAGCCATGCGTACGCCCCCGGGAAACCTCTGGGCAGGGCCCATAGACTGGTGCGTCGCCGACCACCCGAATCCGTCGCCGACCCCCAGAGAACCGAGGTACCACCCAGTGAAGCTGGTCTTCGCAGGCACCCCCGAGGTCGCCGTCCCCGCCCTGGACGCGCTGATCGCATCCGGCAGGCACGAGGTGGCCGCCGTCGTCACCCGCCCCGACGCGCCCGCGGGCCGCGGCCGCAGGCTGGTCGCGAGCCCCGTTGCCGAGCGTGCGGAGGAGGCCGGGATCGAGGTCCTGAAGCCCGCGAAGCCGCGTGACGAGGCGTTCCAGGCGCGGCTGCGGGAGATCGCGCCCGACTGCTGCCCGGTCGTCGCCTACGGCGCGCTGCTGCCGAAGTCCGCCCTGGACATCCCGGCGCACGGCTGGGTCAATCTGCACTTCTCGCTGCTGCCCGCCTGGCGGGGGGCCGCGCCGGTGCAGCACGCGATCATGGCCGGGGACGAGATCACCGGAGCCTCCACGTTCCTGATCGAGGAGGGCCTGGACTCCGGGCCGGTGTACGGCACGGTCACCGAGGAGATCCGGTCCACCGACACCAGCGGCGACCTCCTGACCCGGCTCGCCTTCGCGGGCTCCGGGCTGCTCGCCGCGACGATGGACGGCATCGAGGACGGCGCCCTGACGGCCGTGCCGCAGCCCGCCGACGGCGTCAGCCTCGCCCCGAAGATCACCGTCGAGGACGCGCACATCGACTGGTCGGCGCCCGCGCTGCGGGTCGACCGCGTGGTGCGCGGCTGCACGCCCGCGCCCGGCGCGTGGACCGTGTTCCGCGGTGAGCGCCTGAAGCTGATCCAGGCCACGCCCGTCCCCGACCGCACCGACCTCGCGCCCGGTGAGATCGCCGCGGGCAAGAAGACGCTGCACGTCGGCACGGGCTCGTACGCCGTGGAGCTGCTGTGGGTGCAGGCGCAGGGCAAGAAGCCGATGGCCGCGGCGGACTGGGCGCGCGGGGTGCGGATCGCCTCCGGGGAGCGGCTCGGCGCCTGACGCCGCCCGTGCGGGGTGCGTGCGGGACGCCGTCCGGGAGGGTGCGGGTGGGGGGTCGGGCGCGGGCGACGTACGCTGACATGGTTCGCCCCATCACCAGCAGCGGAGCACCTTTGAACGACCAGCCGAACCGGCGTCCCCGCACCCAGGGCAAGTCCTCAGGTCAGGGCAAGCCCGCCTCCCAGGGTCGGCCCGGGAACTCCGGCAAGCCCCACAAGCCGTACCGCCGCCCGCAGAAGGACCCGGTCCGCTTCCTCGCCTTCGAGGCGCTGCGGGCCGTCGACGAGCGGGACGCGTACGCGAACCTCGTGCTGCCGCCGCTGCTGCGCAAGGCCCGTGAGCAGGAGGGGCCGGAGAAGTTCGACGCGCGGGACGCGGCGCTCGCCACGGAGCTGGTGTACGGGACGCTGCGCCGTCAGGGGACGTACGACGCGATCGTCGCGGCCTGCATCGACCGGCCGCTGCGCGAGGTCGACCCGCCCGTCCTCGACGTCCTGAACCTGGGCGTCCACCAGCTGCTCGGCACCCGCATCCCCTCGCACGCCGCCGTGTCCGCGTCCGTGGAGCTGGCGCGGGTGGTGCTCGGCGACGGGCGGGCCAAGTTCGTGAACGCGGTGCTGCGGAAGGTGGCGCGGGACGACCTCGACGGCTGGCTGGAGAAGGTCGCGCCGCCCTACGACGAGGACCCCGAGGACCATCTCGCGGTCGTGCACTCGCATCCGCGGTGGGTCGTCTCCTCGCTCTGGGACTCCCTCGGGGGCGGCCGGGCCGGGATCGAGGACCTCCTGGAGGCCGACAACGAGCGGCCCGAGGTGACCCTCGTGGCCCGGCCGGGACGGTCCACGGCCGCCGAACTCCTCGACTCGCTCGACCCGGACTCGGCGCTTCCTGGCCGCTGGTCGCCGTACGCCGTGCGGCTCAGCGAGGGTGGCGAGCCCGGCTCGCTGGAGCTGGTGCGCGAGGGGCGCGCCGGGGTCCAGGACGAGGGAAGCCAGCTGGTCGCGCTCGCACTCGCGAACGCCCCCGTCGAGGGGTCGGACACGAAGTGGCTCGACGGCTGCGCGGGCCCGGGCGGCAAGGCCGCCATGCTCGCGGGCCTCGCCGCCGAGCGCGGGGCCGTGCTCCTCGCCGCCGAGAAGCAGCCGCACCGGGCCCGCCTCGTGGGCCAGGCCCTCGCCGGGAACCCCGGCCCCTACCAGGTCGTCGCCGCCGACGGCACCCGGCCGCCGTGGCGGCCCGGGAGCTTCGACCGGGTCCTGATGGACGTTCCCTGCACGGGACTTGGCGCGCTGCGGCGGCGGCCCGAGGCGCGCTGGCGGCGCCGCCCCGAGGACCTCGAAGGCTTTGCTCCGTTGCAACGCGCTCTGTTGCGCACGGCGTTGGAGTCGGTGCGGGTCGGCGGTGTCGTCGGGTACGCCACGTGCTCGCCGCACCTCGCCGAGACCCGCGCTGTCGTCGACGACGTGCTCAAGCAGTGGGGGGACGCGGAACTGGTGGACGCGCGGGACCTGATGCCCGGCGTGCCGGCGCTCGGGGACGGGCCCGACGTCCAGCTGTGGCCGCATCTGCACGGGACGGACGCGATGTATCTGGCGGTCATCCGGCGCACGGGGTGAGCGGCGGCGCGTCGCGGGTCAGGCCGGCCGGTCGGTTCGCGCCGCCGCCCCGATGCCCGCGACCAGCGCGTCCAGGCCGCCCTTGACGCGGTCCACGTCCCAGCCGCGTTCGGTGCGCTGGAAGTCGAACAGGCCCGGTGTGTACGCCATCAGGAGCAGGTCCGCCAGGTACGCGGCGTCCACGCCGGGGGCGAGTTCGGCGACCATGGCGACGATCTGCTCGTGGTGCCGCCGGAACGGTGTGCTGCGATAGCGCCCCGCCGGTGCGCTCGCCTCGGCGAGGAGCAGCAACTCCCGGTTGTCGTCGACGAGTTCGGCCATGCCGTGCAGGAAGGCGCGCAGTCGTTCGTGCGCCGACGGGGCCCCGTCCTCGCAGTGGCGCGCGAACGCCTCCTGGAAGCGGGTCTCGTTGTCCTCGATCAGCGCGTAGACGAGCCCCGCGCGGTTGTGGAAGCGCCGGTAGACCGTGCCCACCCCGACCCCCGCCTCCTTGGCCACCGCGTCCAGGGACAGCTCGGCGAAGCCGTCCGCCGCGAGCAGGCGCCGGGCGGCGTCGAGGATGCGGAGGCGGTTGCGGGCGGCGTCGGCGCGCTCGGTGGGGGCGCGTCCTGCGGGGGTGGTCATGCGGAGCAGCGTAGCGGTCGCAGCGGAGACTTCTCCGGTTGTCTCTTGAAAACCGGAGAAGGCTCCGCTTAGAGTTGCGTCACGCCAAGCGGAGAAGTCTCCGGTTGGTGGTCGGAACCTCAACGGGCCTCGCCCATAAGGAGATCCACGCCATGACTGCCGTCTCCGCCGCTCCCGCCGCCCGTGCCACCCTTCCCGCCCCTCCCGCCCCGGCCCCCGCCGGCTCCACCCCGTCCGCGCCCCTCCTCAACGGCCAGGTCATCGGCATCGCGTACCACGCGATCGCCGCCGTGCGGGATCGGCTCCTCGCCGGTTCGGGGCTGACCTTCCACCAGTCCGTGGCGCTCAAGGCCGTCGCCGACGGGCTCGACCGTGACGGTGCCGTCGGCCACCTGACCGCGAAGCTCAAGATCGGCGAGTCGGCGGGGCTTGTCCTTCTCGACGAACTCGCCGACGCCGGGCTGGTCGAGGGTGCCCGGCCGTCCCTCACCGACCGGGGCGAGAGCGCCGAGCGCGCCTTCGCGGACGCGGTGGCCGAGACGGCCGAGCGGCTCTACGGGGACCTGCCGGAGGCCGACCGCGAGATCGCGGCCCGGGCCCTCGCCCACGTCACGACCAGGGCGAACGCCGAGCTCGACGGCCTGTAGCCGACCGGTTCGCCGACGTGGGCGAAAAAACTTCGCCGGTGCTGTCGAGAATCCGTGACCGGCTCCGTCCCCGGGGTGAACGCGACCAGAACGGGTCGCACAGCACCGAGGAGAACACCATGGCGAAGTACCTGTTGCTCAAGCACTACCGCGGCGCCCCGGAGTCCGTGAACCACGTGCCGATGGAGAAGTGGACGCAGGAGGAGATCACCGCCCACATCCAGTACATGAACGACTTCGCCGCCCGCCTGGAGGAGACCGGCGAGTACGTCGACAGCCAGGCGCTCGCCCCCGGCGGCACGTTCGTCCGGTACGACGGCGAGGGCCGCCCGCCCGTCACCGACGGCCCGTTCGCCGAGACCAAGGACCTCATCGCCGGCTGGATGGTGATCGACGTCGACAGCTACGAGCGCGCCCTCGCCCTCGCCGGAGAGCTGTCGGCGGCCCCCGGCGCGGGCGGGCGGCCGATCCACGAGTGGCTGGAGCTGCGGCCGTTCCTGGGCGAGTCGCCCACCGTCACGGAGTGACCCTGCCCATGGACGAGGCCCTGCTCAGAAGCCTCACGCCGAGCGTCATCGGCATCCTCGTCCGCCGCGGAGCAGATTTCGCGGCGGCCGAGGACGCCGTGCAGGACGCCCTGGTCGAGGCGGTCCGCGCCTGGCAGGACGACGAGCCCCGGGACCCGAAGGGCTGGCTGGTCACCGTGGCCTGGCGCAAGTTCCTGGACGCGACCCGGTCCGACACCGCCCGCCGCCGCCGTGAGGACCGCCTCGACGAGGAGCCCCCGCCCGGACCCGCGACCGCGGTGGACGACACGCTCCAGCTCTACTTCCTGTGCGCCCATCCGTCGCTGACGCCGTCCTCCGCCGTCGCGCTCACCCTGCGCGCCGTCGGCGGCCTCACCACCCGCCAGATCGCCCGGGCCTACCTGGTGCCCGAGGCGACCATGGCGCTGGGGGTCCCCCCACGTCTTCAAGGCAGTGGGGGAGCATCAGCCGCGCCAAGCGCACGGTCTCCGGCGTGTGCCTCGACCGGAGCGGCGATGTCGCCACCGTGCTGCGCGTCCTCTACCTGGTCTTCAACGAGGGCTACTCCGGCGACATCGACCTCGCCGCCGAGGCCATCCGGCTCACCCGACAGCTCGCCGCCGCCATCGACCACCCCGAGGTCGCGGGGCTGCTCGCCCTCATGCTGCTCCACCACGCCCGGCGCGCCTCCCGGACCACCCCCGACGGGGGCCTGGTGCCGCTCGCCGAGCAGGACCGCTCCCGGTGGGACACCACGGCCGTCGCCGAGGGCATCGGGATCCTCCAGGCGGCCCTCGCCCGCGACCGCCTCGGCGAGTTCCAGGCCCAGGCCGCCGTCGCCGCCCTCCACGCCGACGCGCCCACCGCGGCGGAGACCGACTGGGTGCAGATCGTCGAGTGGTACGACGAACTCGCCCGCCTGACCGACAGCCCCGTCGTCCGGCTCAACCGCGCGGTGGCCGTCGGCGAGGCCGACGGGCCGCGCGCCGGGCTCACCGCGCTGAAGGAGGTCGACGAGACCGTCCCGCGCCACGCCGCGGTGGCCGCGTACCTCCACGAGCGCGACGGCGACCTGACGACGGCGGCACGGCTGTACGCCGAGGCGGCCCACCAGGCGTCCAACCTCGCCGAGCGGGACCACCTGACGCGGCAGGCCGCCCGGCTCAACACCGCCCGCGGGTGACGCCGCCGGACCGTGTGGCCGCACCCCGGCGTGGGGCCTCTCAGCGCCGGGCGTCCTCGCGCGCCAGCGCGTGCGGCCACCACACCTTCGGGCCCACGTCCAGGAACAGGGACGTGACCAGGACCGAGCGGACGATGAAGGTGTCCAGGAGGACGCCCAGCGCGACCGCGAAGCCGATCTCGACGAACGCCACCATCGGGATCGTGGCGAGGGCGGCGAAGGTGCCCGCGAGGACCAGACCCGCCGAGGTGATGACAGCCCCGGTCGCGGAGAGGCCGGTCAGCACGCCGGGACGGGTGCCCTGGCGGGCCGCCTCCTCGCGGATGCGGGTCGACAGGAAGATGTTGTAGTCGATGCCGAGCGCCACGAGGAAGACGAACACGAACAGCGGGAAGTCCGTGGACTCGCCGGGGAAGTCGAAGACGTGGCGGAAGACGAGCGCGCTGATGCCGAGGGCCGCCGAGAACGACAGGATCACCGTCGCGATCAGGAGCAGCGGGGCGACGACGGCACGCAGCAGGGCGCCGAGGATGAGCAGCACCACCAGCAGGACGAGCGGGATGACCAGCTTGTCGTCGCGGATGGTCGCCTTGTCCATGTCGAGCAGCGTCGCCGTGCCGCCGCCCACGTGCGCGTCCGCGTCCGGCACGGCGTGCACCGCGTCCCTGACCCGCTCCACGGTGTCCTTGGCCGCCTTCCCGTCGGCCGGATCGGTGAGGGTCGCCTCGACGAGGACCTTGCCGTCGTGCTCGGCCTTCGTGCCCGGGGGCACCGAGACGCTGCCCTGCTGCACCCCGCGGGTGCCCTGGACGGCGCGGCTGACCTCGTCGGCCTGCGCCTTGTCCGAGATGACGACCATGGGATCGCCGGAGCCCGCGGGGAAGTAGTCGGCCTTCACCTCCTGGCCGGTGACCGAGTCCGGCTTGTCGATGAAGGAGTCCTCGTTGCTGACCCCGGCCGCGCGGAGCTGGAGCAGGCCGAGGGCGAGCGCCGCGAGGGCCAGCGAGGTGACGATCCAGGTCTTGCGGGGACGGTCGGCGATTCGGCGCCCCATCCGCGCCCACACGCCCTGCTCGGCCGGGTCGGCGCTGCCCTCGTGCGGGACCAGCGGCCAGAACAGCCAGCGGCCGCAGATCACGAGCACCGCGGGGAACAGCGACAGCATGGCGAGCACCGCGACCGCGACACCGATCGCCGCGACGGGCCCCAGCCCGCGGGTGGAGTTCATCTCGGCGGCGAGCAGCACCAGCATGCTCAGGACGACGGTCGCGCCGGACGCGAGCACGGCAGGGCCCGCCCGGTGCAGGGCGAGCGCCATCGCCTCGTGCCGGTCCGCGTGGCGGCGCAGTTCCTCTCTGTATCTGGCGACGAGCAGCAGGGCGTAGTCCGTGCCCGCGCCGAAGACGAGGACGGTCAGGATGCCCGCGCTCTGGCCGTTGACGGTCAGGTCCGCGTGCTCGGCGAGCAGATAGATCAGCGCCTGCGCCGCGTACAGCGACACGAACGCCGAGAGCAGCGGGACGAACAGCAGGATCGGGCTGCGGTAGGTGATCAGCAGGGCCACCACGACGACCGCGCCCGCCGTGAGCAGCAGCGTCGAGTCGATCTCCGCGAAGGCCTCGGACAGGTCGGCGGAGACGCCGGCGGGCCCGGTGACGTAGACCTCCAGGCCGTCCTCGCCGTCGCCCACCTTGTCCTTGACGTCGTCGACGGCCTCCGGCAGGTCGTTCCAGAGGTCGTTGGCCATCGTCAGCGGTACGTACACCTGCGCCGCCTGCGCCTTGGCACCCGGCTTGTCGAAGGCGGGGCCACGGGTCTCGTCGCCGCGGATGAAGTGCGAGCGCAACTGCTTGACCTCGGCCACGCCGTCCGCGATCCGCGTCCGGTCCCGCTCGGTCAGCGGGCCGTCCTCGCGGGCGAAGAGGATCACCATCGGCATGGTCTCGGGCCGGAAGCCCTCGGAGGTGTCCAGGACCCGGGTGGACTCCGCGGACCGCGGCACCCAGGACGACGCCGTGTTGTCCTGCTTGTCGGCGAGTTTCGAGGCCAGCGGCGCGGCCAGCACCAGGACGATCAGCCAGAACACCAGGACCAGCCACTTGGCGCGTGGCCCGCAGACCAGCCAGGCCACTCCCCGGCGTTCCCGGCGCTCGTTGTCGGACCGCGTCCCAGACCGAGACATGGGCATGGTTGTCCCCCTGCTGTCCCACGCGCTGGCGGTGGACGGACAGCATGGCACGCGGTGCGCGGGCCGGGGAGGTCGCTTTCACTCCCGGCACGCGCCCCTCGGTGACCTTGGCGGGACCGGCGCGGGCAACCGCCGTCCGGCATGGCAGTCTTGGGGCATGGCCGTGCAGATCAACCCCAGCATCCTCTCCGCCGACTTCGCCCGCCTCGCCGAGGAGGCGCGTGCCGTCCACGGCGCAGATTGGCTCCATGTCGACGTCATGGACAACCACTTCGTACCGAACCTGACCCTCGGGGTGCCGGTCGTAGAGTCTTTGGCGCGGGCGACGGACACGCCCCTGGACTGCCATCTGATGATGACGGACCCCGATCGCTGGGCCCCGCAGTACGTCGAAGCGGGCGCGGGATCGGTCACCTTCCACGCCGAGGCGGCCGCGGCGCCGGTGCGGCTCGCCCGTGAGATCCGCGCGAAGGGCGCCCGCGCGTCCATGGCGCTGAAGCCCGCGACGCCCATCGAGCCGTACGAGGACCTGCTGCCGGAGCTGGACATGCTCCTGATCATGACCGTCGAGCCGGGCTTCGGCGGCCAGGCCTTCCTCGACATCATGCTGCCCAAGATCCGCCGCACCCGTGAGCTGATCGGCAAGCACGGACTCGACCTGTGGCTCCAGGTCGACGGCGGTGTGTCGGCCGCCACCATCGAGCGCTGCGCCGAGGCCGGCGCCGACGTCTTCGTCGCCGGGTCGGCCGTGTACGGGGCGGACGACCCCGAAGCAGCGGTACGTGCACTGCGCACCCAGGCGGAGGAGGCCACCGGGACCGCGGGGTGGGCGTGCGCCCACTGAGGCGCGGACCGGGCACGACGGGGGCGCCGCTTGGCCAACGGCTTGGCCACGGGAACGTGAACGCGGCCCATCAGGGCTGATCAAGTACGCCGGATCTGCAAGGATGAACAGCGAATCCAGGTGTACGTATGTGGTGAACAGCAGTGAGGAGAGCGCCGTGTCGGCCATGTCGGCGGGTCGGTCAGCCATGCGGATGGGACCCGCGGAGCTGGTGCAGGCGGCGGCCATGGCCCGCCGTTTCTATCTCGAGGGCAAGTCCAAGATCCAGATCGCCGAGGAGTTCGGCGTCAGCCGCTTCAAGGTGGCCCGGGTCCTGGAGACCGCTCTCGAACGTGATCTTGTACGGATCGAGATCCGCGTGCCCGCGGAGCTGGACGCCGAGCGCTCCGACGCGCTCCGCGCCCGCTACGGCCTGCGGCACGCCGTCGTCGTCGAGTCCCCGGCGGCGACCGAGGACATCGACGACTCCCCGGACCCGGAGAACCTCGGCGAGGTCGCGGCCGGACTCCTGGGCGAGCTGGTCAACGAGGGCGATGTGCTCGGCCTCGCCTGGGGCCGCTCGACCATCAACATGGCGGCGGCGCTCGACGCGCTGCCGCCCTGCACGGTCGTGCAGCTGACGGGTGTGTACGACGCCGGGACCGCCGAGCGCGGCTCGGTGGAGGCGGTCCGCAGGGCCGCACAGGTCTCGGGGGGCGACGCCCACCCGATCTACGCCCCGATGCTGCTTCCGGACGCGGCGACCGCCGCCGCGCTGCGCCACCAGACCGGGATCGCGCGGGCCTTCGAGTACTTCGACAAGGTCACCGTCGCGGCGGTGTCCATCGGCTCCTGGGAGCCCGGCATCTCCACGGTCCACGACATGCTCACCGACGAGGAGCGCGCGCACTACGCCTCGCTCGGCGTCGCCGCGGAGATGTCGGCGCACCTCTTCGACGCCGAGGGCCGCAGGGTCGGCCGCGACCTGGGTGAGCGCTGCATCACCGTCGAGGCGGACCGGCTGCGCCGCATCCCCGAGGTCGTCGCGATCGCCGGGGGCCAGCGCAAGGCCGCCGCGATCGACGCGGTGCTCCGCTCCGGGCTCGTCACGAGCCTCGTCACGGACACGGCGGCGGCGGACCAGCTCCTGGTCGCCGGTTCGGCCCCGCGGCCGGCCCTCGACCGGGCGGATCCGGACGGGGAGTAGCACGGGGCCCGCGCGGCGCACGTGGGGCGCGCGGGGCAAGGCGGCCGGGGGGCCGGGGGGACGGGGAACGGTCGGGGACCGGTGCGACAGCCGGGGGCCGACGCGGGGGTGGTGACCGACCGGCGCGTGGACGTCGGCGCGCGCCGGTGCGCGGAAGCTGTGGCAGCATCGGCCCCATGATCTTCCGGGCCTCCGGCCAGCTGCGGAGAGCGCTTCTCGGCGCGCTCCTGATCTGCCTCGCGGTGCTGCTCGCGGGCTGCGGCACGGAGGGGAACGACACCCCCGACCGGCAGAGCGCCGCCGACCGGCGCAGCAGCCCGAGCGCCGCGCGGACCCCCGCGTGGGCACGCGGCATGGAGACCGTCGAGGCCGCCCGGCTCCCCGCCGAGGCCCGGCGGACGCTGCGCCTCATCGACAGCGGCGGCCCCTTCCCCTACGAGAAGGACGGCACCGTCTTCGGCAACTTCGAGGGCGAGCTGCCCCGGCACGCACGCGGCTACTACCGCGAGTACACCGTCCCCACCCCCGGCGCCCGCAACCGCGGCGCCCGCCGCATCGTGACCGGCCGCGAGCACGAGACGTACTACACGGACGACCACTACGCCTCCTTCAGGGCGGTGCTGAGATGACGGCGGCGGTACGGGGATGGGGCGGCGCGGCGAGGGAAGGCGGAGGTCCACGGTGACGACGGCGGCGGGAGTGGTGGACGTGGTGGGTACGGCGGGCGTGACGCGGGAGGCGAAGGCGTGATGGCGGACGCGGACGGGGAGCGGCTCCACGAGGACGGGGAGCGGGTCCACGCGGACGGCGGGGGCGAGGCGCTCGGGCCCGTGCTCGACGCCGTGCGCGGCAGCGGCTGGGCCACGCTCGCGCTCGATCTGACCGGCGTGCTCGACAAGGACGCCTTCATGGACCGGTGCGCGGGGGCACTGGAGCTGCCGGACTGGTTCGGCCGCAACTGGGATGCGCTCGCGGACTGCCTCACCGACCTGTCCTGGACGACCGACGCGCCGGGGCGGCTGCTCGTCGTCTCCGGGTGGCGGGAGTACGCCGAGGCGGCGCCGGGCGACTGGGCGGTCGCGCAGGAGGTGTTCGCCGACGCGGTCACGTACTGGCAGGGGCGGGAGCGGGGCCTTGAGGTCGTGCTCGTCGTCGGGCCGCTGTCGGGCTGAAGGGGAGCGTGCCCGGCCTGGGCGGGGCGCACCCGGCCCGAGCGGAACCCGTCCGGCTTGGACGATCCGACCAGGGCGTTCGGGGGCGCCTGGGTGATCGTCCCAGGCAGCGCAATCCCCGCGGCATGGGACAATGAAGTACGTGCTTTTCCCCCGGCTGTCCTGTTCGGGGGCCACCTCTGATCGACTGGGATGAGCAGCACGTGCGTTTCCTCAATGACATCCAGCCCGCGTACGACCTGACGTACGACGACGTCTTCATGGTGCCGAGGCGTTCCGCCGTGGGCTCGCGCCAGGGCGTCGACCTCTCGTCGCCGGACGGCACGGGCACCACGATCCCGCTGGTCGTCGCCAACATGACCGCGATCGCGGGCCGCCGCATGGCCGAGACCGTCGCCCGCCGCGGCGGCCTCGTCGTCATTCCGCAGGACATCCCGATCGACGTCGTCACCGAGGTCATCTCCTGGGTGAAGACGCGTCACCACGTGCTCGACACCCCGATCGTCCTCGCCCCCACGCAGACCGTCGCCGACGCCCTCGCGCTGCTGCCCAAGCGGGCGCACGACGCGGGCGTCGTGGTGGACGCGGACCACAAGCCGGTCGGCGTGGTCACCGACGCCGACCTCAGCGGCGTCGACCGCTTCACGCAGCTGTCCGAGGTCATGTCCAAGGACCTGCTCCTGCTGGACGCGGACATCGACCCGCGCGACGCCTTCAACAAGCTGGACGGCGCCAACCGGCGCTACGCCCCGGCCGTGGACAAGGACGGCCGCCTCGCGGGCATCCTCACCCGCACCGGCGCCCTGCGCGCGACGCTGTACACCCCGGCCGTGGACGCGAACGGCAAGCTCCGCGTCGCCGCCGCCGTCGGCATCAACGGCGACGTGGCGGGCAAGGCCAAGCAGCTCCTCGACGCGGGCGTCGACACGCTCGTCGTGGACACCGCGCACGGCCACCAGGAGTCGATGATCGCCGCGGTCAAGGCCGTGCGCGCGCTCGACCCGCGGGTGCCGATCGTCGCGGGCAACATCGTCGCCGCCGAGGGCGTGCGCGACCTGATCGAGGCGGGCGCCGACATCATCAAGGTCGGCGTCGGCCCCGGCGCCATGTGCACCACGCGGATGATGACCGGCGTGGGCCGCCCGCAGTTCTCCGCGGTGCTCGAATGCGCCGCCGAGGCCGCGAAGTTCGGCAAGCACGTGTGGGCCGACGGCGGTGTCCGGCACCCGCGCGACGTCGCCATGGCGCTGGCCGCCGGCGCGTCGAACGTCATGATCGGCTCCTGGTTCGCGGGCACCTACGAGTCCCCGGGCGACCTCCAGCACGACGCGCAGGGACGTGCGTACAAGGAGTCCTTCGGCATGGCGTCGGCCCGCGCCGTGCGCAACCGCACCAGCGAGGAGTCGGCCTACGACCGCGCCCGCAAGGCGCTGTTCGAGGAGGGCATCTCCACCTCCCGCATGTTCCTCGACCCGGCACGGCCGGGCGTCGAGGACCTGATCGACTCGGTCATCGCGGGCGTCCGCTCCTCCTGCACCTACGCGGGCGCCGCGTCCCTCGCGGAGTTCGCCGAGAAGGCGACCGTCGGCATCCAGAGCGCCGCCGGGTACGCCGAGGGCAAGCCGCTGCACGCCAGTTGGAGTTAGTCCGACCCCAACGCCCGGACGGCCCCCGCGAGTTCATCGCGGGGGCCGTCCGCGTTTTCCGGCCTCCGGAGGCGCCTCCGCGGCCCTCCGGCCAAGCAGGGGCAAAACGGGCATGACGCAACGGACGAAACGGACGGCGCAACGAACGCACGCATCATCGCGTCGCACGCAACGATCTTGTGCCGATGCGCAACGTTGCTGCATTACGGTTGGGAACCAGCGCCTCGTAGAGTCGGGCGCTGTACGTGGCGTGGCGGGGACTGCCTGCTCGGTGGCTCCCGTTCTTCCTTGTGGGCTGCCGCGGCTTCCTGCCACCTCTACCGGCAGCGATGAAGGAGCCAGCGCGTGCTCGACCAGGGCGCACCCCCGAAGACCCGCCCACGCCCCCAGGGCGACGGCGGTTTCGGCAGCCGAATAACACGGCGCAAGCCGGTGGACCGCCTGGTCGCCGAGGGCGGCCAGGGCGAGGGCGGCACGCTCCGCCGGACCCTCGGCATGTGGCAGCTGACCATGATCAGCATCGGCGCCACCCTCGGCACCGGCATCTTCGTGGTGCTCGGCGAGAGCGTCCCGAAGGCGGGCCCCGCCGTCACGATCTCCTTCGTGATCGCCGGCCTCACCGCCCTCTTCTCGGCCCTCTCCTATGCCGAGCTGGCCGGCACCATCCCGGTCGCCGGATCCTCGTACTCGTACGCGTACGCAACCATGGGCGAACTCGTCGCCTGGGTGTGCGGCTGGTGCCTGGTCCTGGAGTACGGCGTGTCGGTCGCGGCCGTCGCCGTCGGCTGGGGCGAGTACCTGAACGAGCTGCTCGACGGCACCATCGGCGTCACCATCCCGGACGCGCTGTCCGCGGCCCCCGGTGAGGTCGACGGCGCGATCATCAACCTGCCCGGCCTGATCGTCGTGCTGCTCGCCATGGTGTTCCTGCTCGGCGGCGCCAAGGAGTCCGCGCGCGCCAACACGATCATGGTCATCGTGAAGATCGCCGCCCTCGTGCTCTTCTGCGCCGTCGGCTTCACCGGCTTCAAGTCCGGCAACTACTCCGACTTCATGCCGCTCGGCGTCGCCGGGGTCAGCGCGGCCGGAGCGAGCCTGTTCTTCTCCTACATCGGCTTCGACGCCGCCTCCACCGCCGGTGAGGAGGCCAAGAACCCGCAGCGCGACCTGCCCCGCGCGATCATGCTCTCGCTGATCATCGTCACCGCGCTCTACGTCCTGGTCGCCGCCGTCGCCGTCGGCGCCTGGAACTGGAAGGACTTCGAGGGCTCCGAGGCGTCGCTGACCGCGATCATGAACGACGTCACCGGTCAGAACGTCTGGGGCACGCTGCTCGCCGCCGGTGCCGTCATCTCCATCGCCAGCGTCGTCCTGACCGTCCTCTACGGCCAGACCCGCGTGCTGTTCGCGATGTCCCGCGACGGCCTCGTGCCCAAGACGTTCGCGAAGGTCAGCGGCAAGACCGGCACGCCCCGCGTGAACACCGTCCTGGTGTCCCTGTTCTGCGGCGCGCTCGCCTCCGTGATCCCGCTCGGCAAGCTCGTCGACGCCACCAGCATCGGCACGCTGTTCGCCTTCGGCCTGGTCAACGTCGCCGTGATCATCCTGCGCCGGACCCGTCCCGACATGCCGCGCACCTTCCGGGTGCCGCTCGGCTGGCTCTTCCCGGTCCTCGGCTTCGGCTTCTGCGCCTACAACATGTACAACCTCGACGCGGCGACCTGGAAGGTCTTCGGTGTCTGGATGGTCGTCGGGCTCGTGTTCTACTTCCTGTACGGGATGCGCCGCTCCCGCCTGGAGACCGAACCGCCCGCCGCGGAGGTCTCCGCAGTGAAGTGACACGCGTGAAGTGACACGCAGAAAAGTGAACGACCCCCTGTGCGACTGAACGATCTCGACGAACGCATCGTGCACGCCCTCGCCGAGGACGCCCGCCGCTCCTACGCCGACATCGGCCAGCTGGTCGGCCTGTCCGCGCCCGCCGTCAAACGGCGCGTGGACCGGCTGCGGGCCACCGGAGCCATCACCGGATTCACGGTCCGCGTCGACCCGGCCGCGCTCGGCTGGGAGACCGAGGGGTTCATCGAGATCTACTGTCGCCGGAACACCTCGCCCGAGGCGATCCAGCGAGGTCTTGAGCGGTACCCGGAGATCGCGTCCGCCTCCACCGTCACCGGTGAGGCGGACGCGATCGTCCAGGTTTTCGCCGCGGACATGCGGCATTTCGAGCGGGTCCTCGAGCGGATCGCCGGGGAGCCGTTCGTTGAGCGGACGAAGTCCGTGCTGGTGCTTTCGCCGCTGATGCGAAGGTTTTCTTCCGGGTCGCCCGCCTAGCCCGCGGCTGCGGCATTGCTTCGATCTCGCCGTTGCACGGCCCGTCCTTTGCGGCTGCGGGTGCTTTGCGGCTGGTCGCGCGGTTCCCCGCGCCCCTTCGGGGGCGCGGGCCGCCCCACCCCCGTGAGGGCGGCCCGCGCCGTGACTAGGACGTGGGGTACGGGACCTTCCACGGCACCACGTGGAAGTCGCCCGTGCCCTTCTTGACCTTCTCGAACGGGGCCGCGCTGTTGCACTTCGTCAGCTTCTTCGTGCCGTCGGGGCCGCCCGTCGCGGCCCAGTTGTAGCCGAGCCGGTCGTTCTTGCCCTGGTCGTGGACGCTGAAGCCGACGCGGCTGCCGTTCATCTCCTTGATGTTGGTCTTGGTGATGATGCCGGTCGCCGACGCCACCTTCCCGCCGGTCAGCAGGCAGTCGATGCGGCCCGTCGCCCAGCCGCCCTTGCCGCCCGGCTTCTCCAGGTGCACGAACTTGAACGTGCCGGTCGCCTTGTCGGGACGCTTGACGTTCTTCTTGGCCAGATGCGCGTCGAACGTGAAGGTGATGTCCTCCGTGGTCTTGCGGAACAGCTTGGCCTTGCCGGTCAGCGCGGCCGCCTCACGGGGCTCGGCCCGTTCGGTGGCCGCGTGCCCGCCGACCTTCTTGCCGGGGTGCGTGACGTCCTCCCCGGACGCCACGGCCACTCCGGCCGCGCCCGCGGTGATCAGGAGCGCGGCGCCCACGGCGACGGCACGGTTGCGGGTGAAGGCGTTACGGCTCACGGGAAGCCCTCCGTCTTTCGTTCAGGCTGGTCACCCGGCGTTCCCGGGTGAGAAAACGATCCCGCGGAAGGGCCCGTCGGGGCGTCCGGCCCAGGTCTGCACTGTGTTTCCGCCGCGCGGGGGAGGGGCCGGCGCGGCGGATGCGCCCGCAGGCGTACGCGCCGCCCCGGGCGCCACGCAACGAATCGCCGCCACCCCCTCCCCACGCGCAACAAATCGCCCAGAGGGGTGCAACGGTCGCGCCTTGCCCGGCCACGGCCGCGGAACGTACCGTCTTTGCGAACCCCTGACGCCCGTCCGTCTCCCTACGCACGCCCCGAGGACAGCCATGTCGCCGCTGCGCACCGCCCTGCTCCAGAGCTCGGGACGTCCCGGTTCCGTAGCCGCCAACCTCAAGGTCCTTGACGAGGCGGCGGAGCGGGCCGCGGCGGCCGGGGCGCGGCTGCTCGTGACGCCGGAGATGTTCCTGACCGGGTACGCCATCGGCGACGACGTGCCCCGCCTCGCCGAGCCCGCCGACGGCGACGCGGCGGACGCGGTGGCCGACATCGCCGTACGCCACGGCCTCGCCGTCGCCTACGGCTACCCGGAGCGCGCGGACGCCGACGTCTTCAACTCCGTCCAGCTCATCGGTGCGGACGGCGCCCGCCTCGCGAACTACCGCAAGACCCACCTCTTCGGCTGCTTCGAGCGCGACCACTTCACCCCCGGCGAGCAGGCCGTCGTCCAGGCCGACCTCGACGGCCTCCGGATCGGCCTGATGATCTGCTACGACGTGGAGTTCCCGGAGAACGTGCGGGCCCACGCCCTCGCGGGCACCGACCTGCTGCTCGTCCCGACCGCGCAGATGCACCCGTTCCAGTTCGTCGCCGAGTCCGTCGTGCCGGTGCGCGCCTTCGAGAACCAGATGTACGTCGCGTACGTCAACCGCGTCGGCCCCGAGGGAGAGTTCGAGTTCGTCGGCCTGTCCACGCTCGCCGGCCCCGACGGGATCGCCCGCACCCGCGCCGGACGCGGCGAGGACCTGGTGCTCGCCGACGCCGACCCCGCCTTCCTCGCCGCGTCCCGCGAGGCCAACCCCTATCTGAGCGACCGCCGCCCCGGCCTGTACGGACCCCTCGTCCAGGCCTGACCGCACCGGGCCGCAAGGCCGCCGAGGGCGAAGCCCGCCCGCACCAACGTTCCGTACTGTGCAAGGAGTCCGTACCCCATGACGTCCACGGTGCCCACCGCCGTCCAGCACACCGACGCGCAGCCGCCCATCACCATGTTCGGGCCGGACTTCCCCTACGCGTACGACGACTTCCTCGCGCACCCCGCGGGCCTCGGACAGATACCCGCGACCGAGCACGGCACCGAGGTCGCCGTCATCGGCGGCGGGCTCTCGGGCATCGTGGCCGCGTACGAGCTGATGAAGATGGGCCTCAAGCCCGTCGTCTACGAGGCCGACCAGATCGGCGGCCGCCTGCGCACCGTCGGCTTCGAGGGCTGCGACCCGTCCCTGACCGCCGAGATGGGCGCGATGCGCTTCCCGCCGTCCTCGACGGCGCTGCAGCACTACATCGACCTGGTGGGCCTCAAGACCCAGCCCTTCCCCAACCCGCTCGCGGAGTCGACCCCCTCGACGGTCGTCGACCTCAAGGGCGAGTCCCACTACGCGACGTCCGTCGACGACCTGCCGCAGGTCTACCGCGACGTGATGAACGCCTGGAACGCCTGTCTGGAGGAGGGCGCCGACTTCTCCGACATGAACCGCGCCCTGCGCGAGCGCGACGTGCCGAAGATCCGGGAGATCTGGGCGAAGCTCGTCGAGAAGCTTGACAACCAGACCTTCTACGGCTTCCTGTGCGAGTCCGAGGCCTTCAAGTCCTTCCGGCACCGCGAGATCTTCGGCCAGGTCGGCTTCGGCACCGGCGGCTGGGACACCGACTTCCCGAACTCCATCCTGGAGATCCTGCGCGTCGTCTACACCGAGGCCGACGACCACCACCGCGGCATCGTCGGCGGCAGCCAGCAGCTCCCGCTGCGCCTGTGGGACCGCGAGCCGCAGAAGATCGTGCACTGGGCGCTCGGCACGTCGCTCAGCTCGCTGCACGAGGGCGGCGCGCCGAAGCCCGCCGTGACGCGGCTGCACCGCACCGCCGGGAACCGCGTCACCGTCACGGACGCCTCGGGCGACATCCGCACCTACCAGACGGCGATCTTCACCGCCCAGTCCTGGATGCTGCTCTCCAAGATCGAGTGCGATGACTCGCTGTTCCCCATCGACCACTGGACGGCGATGGAGCGGACCCACTACATGGAGTCCAGCAAGCTCTTCGTGCCCGTGGACCGGCCGTTCTGGCTGGACAAGGACGAGGAGACCGGCCGGGACGTCATGTCGATGACGCTCACCGACCGCATGACGCGTGGCACCTACCTGCTCGACGACGGCCCGGACAAGCCCGCCACCATCTGCCTCTCCTACACCTGGTGCGACGACAGCCTGAAGTGGCTGCCGCTGTCGGCGAACGAGCGCATGGAGGTCATGCTCAAGTCGCTCGGCGAGATCTATCCGAAGGTCGACATCCGCAAGCACATCATCGGCAACCCGGTGACCGTGTCCTGGGAGAACGAGCCCTACTTCATGGGCGCGTTCAAGGCGAACCTGCCGGGCCACTACCGCTACCAGCGGCGCCTGTTCACGCACTTCATGCAGGACGACCTGCCCACGGACAAGCGCGGCATCTTCCTCGCGGGCGACGACATCTCCTGGACGGCCGGCTGGGCCGAGGGCGCCGTGACGACCGCGCTGAACGCCGTGTGGGGCGTCATGCACCACCTGGGCGGCGCGACGGACGCGACGAACCCCGGCCCCGGCGACCTGTACGACGAGATCGCGCCGGTGGAACTGCCGGAGGACTGAGGGCTTCTCAGAGCCCGGCCTCCCTGGCCGCCGCGTGCACCGCGGCGGCCACGTCGACGAGCTCCCCGGCGTCCCGGGCGCTCGCCTGGAGGTCGACGAGGATCTCCTCCACCCCGACTGCGGCGTGCGCCAGCAGGTCCTCGGCGATCTGCTCGGCGTCGCCCCGGAAGGGGGCCCGGTCGGGGCCGTCGTACGGCTTCGGCGTGAAGCGGGCGTTCGCGCGCAGGACGCTCTGGATCGGGGCCGTGCGGCCGCGCTCGGCGGCCAGGTCCGTCAGCCGCCGCCACTCCTCGGCGAGGCGCGCGGGGCCCGCCGCGCCGGGCATCCAGCCGTCGGCGCGGTCCACGAGCCTGCGGGCGGCGCGCGGGGAGTTGGCGGGCAGCAGCACCGGGATCGGGCGGGCCGGCTTCGGGCCCACCTCGGACGGGGGGATCGTCGTCAGCGCCCCCTCGGGCCCCTCGTACGCGACCGGGTCCGGGCCCCACACCGCCCGGCACACGTCGAGCGTCTCGTCGAGGACCTTTCCGCGCCGCTCGTACGGCGCCACCGACGCCGCCGCGTACTCGTCGAGGGACCAGCCCGTGCCGAGGCCCGCGACCACCCGGCCGCCGCTCGCCGCGTCCAACGAGGCCAGGGAGCAGGCCAGTTGGAAGGGCACGTGCAGCGGCGCCACCAGGACGCTGGTGCCGAGGCGCACCCGCTCGGTGACGGCGGCGGCGAGCGTGAGCGTGACCAGGGGGTCGGCGACCGAGCGGTAGGTGTCCGGCCAGGGCCTGCCCGGGATGCCCCACAGGCCCTGGGTCGGGGGATCGGGGAACAGGACGCGCTCGAAGACCCAGAGGCTGTCGAACCCGGTCTCCTCGGCGGCCCGCGCCACCTGCGGGACATCGCGTCCGATGGCGAAGTGCTTCATCTGCGGCAGGCCGAGGCCGAGTCGGCAAGAGGGCACGACAGCTCCTGTGGGTCCGGGACGGGTCCCGCAGCGGGTCCGGGGCGGGACCCGACCACGCTAGGGCCTGTCCGATGGGTCGGCGCGGGATCAGTCCGGCAGAGGCGTGAGCAGCATCCGGCCCACGAGCCCGACCGTGTCGTCCAGACGCGCCCGCATCTCCTCCGCCACGCCAGGGAAGTCGCGCAGCGCCCAGAGAGCCCGCGCCGCCGACCAGGCGCCGTCGCGGGCGCGGTCCAGGGACCAGGAGCCGAGCAGGTGGGTGAGGGGGTCGGCGACCTGGAAGAGGTCGGGGCCCGGCATCAGGTCCTCGCGGATGCGTTCCTCCAGCGAGACGAGGATGTCGCCCACGCGGTCGAACTCGTCCTCCAGGTCGGTCGGCGCGCAGCCGAGGCCGTGGCAGGTGTCCACGACGGCGAGGGCCAGGTCGTGGCCGATGTGGGCGTTGATGCCGGCGAGCGCGAACTGCAGGCCGCGCACGCCGGGGTGGCGGCGCAGCTGGAACAGGGGGCGCCAGCACGCGGGCGGGTACCCGTCGGCCGCGGCGGTGTCCACGGCCCGCAGATAGCGCTCCGCGAACCGGACGTCGAGCGTGACCGCCGCCCTGACGTCGGGGAAGGCGCCCGCCGCGACGCTCCGGGCGACCTCCTGGGTGACCGCCAGGTACACGCGGTTGAAGACGGCGACGCCGTCGCGGCGCGGCCACGTGGCGTCGAGGGCGCGCATCCGCGCGAGGACGCCGTCGACGCCGCCCTCGGTGAGGCGGCCGGTTCCGCTGTCCTCGCGCGCGGGGTGGGCGCGCTCGGCGATCCGCTCGGACTGGGCCATGGGGGCAGCGTCCCAGCCGTGGTGCGGCAGCCGGGCGCGCCGGGCTCGGGCTTACCCAGAACGAGGGAACCCGTCCGAGTCCTTGTGCGTGTCGTCGCCGTCGTCGTACGTGGACGTGCCCGAATCCAGCAGCGGTTCCTGGGACTTGAGGTGGGCGGGGGCGAACGCCCGCAGCACGTGGTAGCCGGTGATGACGACGATCGTGCCGAGCGCGATGCCGCTGAGCGAGAAGTTGTCGGTGAACTTCAGCGAGACGTTGCCGACGCCGATGATGATGCCCGCGGCGGCCGGGACCAGGTTCAGCGGATTGCGCAGGTCCACGTCGGCGTTGATCCAGATCTGCGCGCCGAGCAGCCCGATCATGCCGTACAGGATGACGGTGATGCCGCCGAGGACGCCGCCGGGGATCGCGGCCACGACCGCGCCGAACTTCGGGCACAGGCCGAAGAGCAGGGCGAAGGCGGCGGCCGCCCAGTACGCGGCGGTGGAGTAGACGCGGGTCGCGGCCATCACGCCGATGTTCTCGGAGTACGTCGTGTTGGGCGGGCCGCCGACCGCGGTGGAGAGCACGGACGCGGCGCCGTCCGCGGAGATCGCGGTGCCGAGCTTGTCGTCCAGGGAGTCGCCGGTCATCTCGCCGACGGCCTTGACGTGTCCGGCGTTCTCCGCGACCAGGGCGATCACGACGGGCAGCGCCACCAGGATCGCCGACCACTCGAAGCTCGGCCCGTGGAAGGACGGCAGGCCGATCCAGTCCGCGTTCCCGACCGCCGACAGGTCCAGGCGCCAGTGGTCGGTGACCTGGCCGGAGCCGTCCTGCGAGTGGATCTTGCCGAAGACCGAGTCGAGCACCCAGGACAGCGCGTACCCGAAGATCAGGCCGAGGAAGATCGCCACCCGGGACCAGAATCCGCGCAGGCACACCACGGCGAGCCCGGTGAACAGCATCACGCACAGCGCGGTCCACTGGTCCTGCGGCCAGTAGGTCGCGGCCGTGACCGGCGCCAGGTTGAAGCCGATCAGCATCACCACCGCGCCCGTGACGATCGGCGGCATCGCGGCGTGGATGATCCGCGCGCCGAACCGCTGCACCGCGAGCCCCACGACGAACAGCGCCGCGCCGACGACGAGCACCGCGCCCGTGACCGTCGCGCTGGAGCCGCCCTGCGCCCGGATCACCGCGGCCACGCCCACGAAGGACAGCGAGCAGCCGAGGTAGCTGGGCACCCGGCCGCGCGTGGCGAGCAGGAAGATGACCGTCGCGACGCCCGACATCATGATCGCGAGGTTCGGGTCGAGGCCCATCAGGACCGGCGCGACGAACGACGCCCCGAACATCGCGACCACGTGCTGGGCGCCGAGTCCGAAGGTGCGGGGCCAGGAGAGCCGTTCATCGGGGCGGACGACGGCTCCGGGCGCGGGGGTGCGCCCGTCGCCGTGCAGTCTCCAGCGCACGCCGAGATCCATGGTGAAGTTCGCTTTCTGTGCGCGGGGACGAGCGGTGTCGTCGCAGGGGCGAGCTGTGCCGTCGCGGGGACGAGCCGTGTCGTCATGTCGACGATCAGCGTCGACATGTTAGTGCGACGTAAGGGTGGCTCCTTTCCGACGCGCTTCCGGTACGTTGACATGGCCAAGTCACTGAACGGAGTTCACATATCTGATGGGAGCGTGATGAGTGCCCGTACCCGCATAGGCGCCCTGTTCACCGCGGCGGCCGCCGTCGCCGCCGTCCTGGTGACGGCCGTACCGGCGACTCCGGCCCAGGGTCCGCCGCCGGTGGCCGCGGCCGCGCAGGACGCGCAGGCCGCGAAGGTGAAGGCCCCCGACACCGCCGTCCTCGACGGCAGGCGTCTGGCCGACGCCAAGCGGCGGCTCGACCGGGGCGACCCCCGACTGCGCGAGGCCCTCGGCCACTTGACGGCACGCGCGGACAAGTGGCTCGGCAAGGGCCCCTGGACGGTCGTCGACAAGCCGAGGCCCGCACCGAGCGGCGACCCGCACGACTACCTGAGCCAGGCCCCCTACTGGTGGCCGACCGGGCCCAAGACCCCCGACAACCCCTGGGGCTGCCCGTACGAGCAGCGCGACGGCGAGCGCAACCCGGAGGTCGACACCGGCACCGACCGCCGCGACGTCGAGAACGTCTTCGACTCGACCTACGAGCTGTCCCTCGCCTGGTACTACACGGGCGACAGGAAGTACGCCGAGCACGCCGCGAAGGTCCTGCGCACCTGGTTCCTCGACCCGGCGACGCGGATGAACCCGAACCTGAACCACGGGCAGTTCATCCCCTGCAAGTACGACGGCCGCGCCATCGGCATCATCGACTTCTCGCAGTCGTACACCTCCGTCGTCGACGCCCTCGCGATCCTCGGCACGGGCGCGCCGGGCTGGACGACGTCCGACCGCGCGAAGATGTCGTCCTGGACCAAGAGCTTCCAGAAATGGCTGGTGGAGAGCCAGTTCGGCAAGGACGAGGCCGCCGCGAAGAACAACCACGGCACCTTCTACGACATGCAGCTCGCCGCCCTCGCGTACGCGAACGGAGACAAGGCGCTCGCCCGCAGGACCGTCCTGAACGCCCGCGCCCAGCGCATCGACCCGCAGATCGCCGCCGACGGCAGCCAGCCGCAGGAGCTGACCCGCACCCGCAGCTGGCACTACTCGACGTTCGACCTGGTGGCCTACACCCGCCTCGCCGACATCGGCAGGCACGTGGGCGTGGACCTCTGGAAGTACCGGGGCCCGGACGGGCAGAGCCTGTTCAAGGCGGTCGACTATCTGCTGCCCGCCGCGACCGGCGCGGCGAAGTGGCCGCATCCGGAGCTTCAGTTCCTGCGGTACGCGGCCAGCGACGTCGTGCGCGCCGCCGCCGACGCGGGGTCGGCCGCCGCGAAGGCCGCGGTGCCGAAGCTGGAGCGGCCGCCCGGCGGGGACCTGTGGGAGCTGCGCCCTGCGGCCGAGCAGTTGGACTCGATCGCGGGGTGAGGTGCGCGGGCCGGAGCGTGCTTCCGGGCGGAAGCGGCGGCTCCCGCCCGGGGGTGGTCGGTGGAGTGCCCGGGGGCCCGCGGAGGCGGTGGGGCTCGCAGGGCGCGCGGGGCGCGTGGGCCCCTCAGGACTTGCGGTCCGCCGGTGCCGCCTGGGCCTCCGCCGCGCCGGCCCCCGCCGACGGCGCCGGACGGCCCGCCGTGCGCAGCACCCCCGCGAACGCCATGAGCCCGCAGGCCAGCGCCGTGACCAGGCAGAACGACGCCACCAGGCTGGTCGCGTCCGCGAGCGCGCCGATCGCCGAAGGGGCGACCAGACTGGAGGTGTACGTGATGGTGGCGACGCCCGCGATGGCCTGGCTCGGGTTCGGGCCGCTGCGCCCGGCCGCGGCGAACGCCAGCGGGACGACGACCGCGATGCCGAGACCCATGAGCGCGAACCCGGTCATGGCCATCGCCGCGTGCTGCGCCGTCACCACGAGCAGCCCGCCGAGCGCGGCGCACGCCCCGCCCGCGCGCACCGTACGGACCGCGCCGAACCGGTCGACCACCTTGTCGCCCGCGAACCGCGCGATCGCCATGGTGAGCGTGAAGCCCGTGGTGCACGCGGCGGCGAGGCCCGCGGAGGAGTCGAGCACGTCCTTCAGGTACACCGCCGACCAGTCCAGGCTCGCGCCCTCCGCGAACACCGCGCAGAAGCCGACCGCGCCGATGAGCAGCGCCGACTTCGGCGGCAGCGCGAACCGCGGCGGCGCCTCCTCCTCGGGCGCGCTGCGCAGGTCGAGCACGCCCTGACAGGCGATCAGGCCGAGCACGGTGAGCACCGCGGCGGCGACGACGTGGTGCACACGGGCGTCGACGTGCAGATGGGCCGCGATGGTGCCGCCCGCGGAGCCGAGCAGGGCGCCCGCGCTCCACATGCCGTGCAGGCCGGACATGATGGACTTGTCCATGCGGTGCTCGATCTCGACGCCGAGCGCGTTCATGGCGACGTCCGCCATGCCCGACGTCGCGCCGTACACGAACAGCGCCGCGCACAGCGTGACCAGGTTCGGCGCGAGCGACGGCAGCGTGAGCGCGAGCGTCCACAGGGCGAGCAGCCCGCGCAGCGCGGTCCGGGCGCCGAAGCGGTGGCTCACCCAGCCCGCGAGCGGCATCGCCACGGAGGCGCCGATCGCGGGGAAGGCGAGCGCGAGGCCGAGCAGGCCCGCGCTGATGTCCGCGTGGTCCTGGATCCACGGCACCCGGGTCGCGAACGAGCCCGCGACCGACCCGTGCACGCAGAAGATCACCGCGACGGCGATCCGGGCCCGGCTCAACCGCCGCTTGTCCTGCCCCACTTGGTGCTGCTCACTCATCCGCTCCACCCCTCCACGCTCCCGTTCGGAACCGCCGCAGTAAACTATCAGGAACCCTGCCTGATAAAAGAGGGCCGGGGAACCGAATATCGCGCGCGTCCGAAAGCGGCCTCTCCCCGGCGGAGGGCGGACCGACGGGAGCGCTGTGGAAGGATCCGGCCATGCCCGCATCTCCGAGCACCGCTCGGGCCATCAACGACCGGCTCGCGCTGCGCCTGCTGCAGCGCGAAGGGCCCTTGACGGCGGGACAGTTGAAGCAGCTCACCGGCCTGTCCCGGCCCTCCGTCGCCGACCTCGTCGAACGCCTCCAGGGCTCCGGTCTGATCACGGTCGTGGGTGAGACCGGGGAGCGCCGCCGCGGCCCGAACGCCCGGGTCTACGGGATAGTCGCCGACCGGGCCCACCTGGCCGCGCTCGACGTGCGCACCGAGAGCGTCTCCGTGGTCGTGGCCGACCTGCTCGGGACGCAGCTCGCCGAGGCGACCGTGCCGATCGGCGGCGGCACCGGCACCGGCCGCGCCGTCGAGCGGGCCGTGGCCCTCGTCGAGCGCACGGCGCGCGCGGGCGGCGCGAGCAGGCTGCACACGGTGGGCGTCGGCGCGCCCGGCCTCATCGACCCGGCCACCGGCGACCTGCGCGACTCGGCCGGCCTGCCCTCCTGGCACCGGAGCTTGGTGGCCGCCCTCACCGAACGGCTGCCCGCCCGCGTCCTGGTGGAGAACGAGACCAACCTCGCCGCCCGCGCCGAGCAGCGCGACGGGGCCGCGCACGACCGCGGCACGTTCGTTCTCCTGTGGCTGGGTGCGGGTACCGGTGCGGCCGTTGTCCTGGACGGCGCTCTGCGGCGCGGCGCGTCCGGCGGTACCGGGGAGATCGGCTTCCTGCCGGTGCCCGGCACCGGGGAGCTGCCGTCGGCCACCGCCTGCGACGGCGGCTTCCACTCGCTCGCCGGGTCGGGGGCGGTGGCCGACCTCGCCGCGGAGCACGGGCTCAAGGTGGACCCCGGAGCGGGGGAGTTGGTCGCTGCCGCGCTCGTGCGGCACGCCGTGGAGACGGGCCATGAGCCGTTCCTTGCCGAGCTTGCCGACCGGGTGGCCATCGGCGCGGCGTCCGTCGCGGCGGTACTTGATCCGGGCTGTGTGGTCCTCGGCGGTGAGGTGGGCCGGGCGGGCGGCGACGCGCTCGCTCAGCGCGTCGCCGAGAGGGTTGCTGTGATGTCTCCGTTGCGCACGGAGGTTCGCGCCAGTGCGCTGGGGGGCGCGGCCGTTCTGCGGGGGGCGTTGCTGACCGCCCGGGACGCGGCGCAGGAGGAGCTTTTTTCGACGTAGCGCCGCTTTGGCTGGGCTGTTCTGGGCTCTGCGGGGTGGCTGGGTCCTGTCGCGCAGTTCCCCGCGCCCCTGTGGGGCGCTCCTCCGCCGCGCCGCACATCGGTACGGACCCGCGGCCCCAGCCGTGCCGGTGTGAGCCCGGCGGCGGGGCAAGGGCAGTTCTTCCCGCCGCCGGGTGCCTGGGGGAGGGGTCAGCAGGCTCCCAGGTCCTGCCACGGGCCCCACTGGGTGGCACCGGGCTCCTCGCCCTTCGTCCACCACTTGGACTTCCAGTTGTGCGACTTGTGGGACACGGTCGTCCCGGAGCCGTACTCGGACGACGTGCTCCACGCGGGCGCGGTGCACTTGCCGGGCGGGTCGGTCGGGTCCGGCGGGTCGGTGGGTCCGGTGCCCGTGCCGGGTTCGACGACGGTCGTGCCGCGCGCCAGGTCACCGGCGAGCCCGTAGGTCGTACCGCTGATGTTCACGGTCCAGTTCGACGGGGTCGACACCGGCAGGTAGTAGTTGAACGACAGGTCCACGGACGCCCCGGGCGCCAGCGTCTGCCAGGCCGGCAGCTTCAGCGAGACCCGGTTGAAGTCGCCCTTGAGGCCGCCGATGTTGTCGCCGGTGTGCCCGGTGCCGATCACCTTCGTGCCGAAGCCGGACTGGTCGGAGGCGTTGGCGGGGGCGGAGGTGCCGTAGTCGAACTGGAACTCCGTGCCGCCGGGCAGCGTGGTCTTCGTCTTGTTGGTGATCTTCAGCTTGGGCGTGATCGGATAGTTGGAGTCACCGAGCTTGAAGTCGCCGAACTCCACGCCGATGTCGACGGCCTTGGCGGGCAGGTCCTTGCCCGCGACCTTCGCGCCGTACGGGGACGCCGACTTGAACTTGTCGTACATCGCCGTGGTCAGCGTGTCACCGATCTCGTACTGCCCCTTGGCGGAGTTGTACGTGTAGTCACCGGCGAGCTCCCACACCATCGTGCCGCCGATGCCCTTGTCGACCACGTAGTCGGCCTTGGCCTTCACCGACTGCTCGTCCTCGGTGGACAGGAAGACCTTCTTGTCGGCGTTCCACAGCCAGGGCGCGACGAGCCTGGAGTCGTACTTGCGCGCGTAGGTGCCGGTGAGCTTGGTGTCGGCGGGGAAGCCGTACTTGGTGACGTAGTCGCCGACGACGCCCTTCTCCAGGTTCTTGGCGTGCCACATCGGGTTCGACCCGGCGGGCGACTCCTTGCCCTTGTCGTCCTTGTCGTGCCACAGGTTGTCGATGCCGACGGCCCCGTCACCGCACTTGGTGAGCCCGGAACCGGCAGGACAGTCGGTCGACGCCGCCTTGCCCCACAGCCCGTCCGTGCCGCCCTGCACGTTCTTGAAACCGCGGGTGTAGTACGGCAGGCCGATGTTGATGCGGCCCGCGGGCATCGAACCGCGGAAGTAGTGATAGGCCCAGTCGGTGTTGAGATACCCGATCCCGCCGTACTGCTGGCTGCCGTACACCCCCGCCGCCGCGAGTTCGGCGTCCTTCCCGTCGTCGTAGAGGGAGGCGTTCGGGCCGACGTACTCGTTCCAGGCGCCATGGAGGTCGTACGACATGATGTTGACGTAGTCCAGGTACTTCTGGACCTGGAAGGTCTCCATGCCGCGCAGCAGATATCCGGACGACGGCGCGGCCACGGTCAGCAGGTAGTGCCTGCCGTCGGCGGCGCCGGCCTTGTCCAGCTTCTCGCGCAGCGTCTTCATCAGGACGGCATAGCCCTTGACCAGGCCCGCGCGGCGGCCGTTGGCGAGCTGCCAGTCCAGCGGATTGCCCGCGTCCTTCATCGTCGTCGGGTATTCGTAGTCGATGTCGACGCCGTTGAAGCCGTACTTCTTGATGAACGCGACGGTGGAGTCGGCGAAGGTCTCGATGCCCGCCTGGTTCACCGAGCCGTCCGCGTTGGTGGCCATCGAGTAGAAGCCGCCGGAGTTCACGCGCTTGCCGTCGTCGCCGAAGTAACCGCCGGTCTCGGCCCAACCGCCCACGGAGACCATGGTCTTGACGTTCGGGTGCTTCTTCTTGAACTTATTCAGCAGATTGAAGTGACCCTTGTAGGAGTACGCGGGGTCCATTTCCGCACCCGCGACGCCCGGCCAGGTCATTCCGGTGGCGGCGTTCTTCTCGCCGTCACCGCCCACGGAGATCTTGTTGTCGCTCCCGATGTGCGCGAAGGCGTAGTTGAGGTGGGTGACCTTGTCCCAGGGGATGTCGGACGCGAGGTAGGCGGGCTCGCCGTTCTTGCCGGTGCGCCAGCCGGTGAAGTAGCCGATCACGCGGCGCTGGTGGTCGGCGCCCATCTTCTCGCGGCCGTCGGCGTCGTAGACGGAACAGTAGGGGACGTCGACGCCGGGGGTCTTGTAGAGGCCGTCGGGACGGCAGGACTCGTTGTCGGCGGCGTGCGAGGTCGTCGCGGCGAGGGTGCTCATCAGCAGTCCGGCGACCGCTGCGCCGGCTGCCAGGAGCGTGGCTCTCGCTCGGGTGGGGGTGGGCACGTCGGTTCCTCCTGGGGAGGCTCGGTGTCGCACAACGAACGGGGACGGCGGCCCACGGCGTGCGCACACCGGGCGGGCCTCTCCTCGGAGTGACGCAGACGTTAAGAGGACTAGACCAGTGCGTCAATAGGTATGGACCAATCCCTTTGCGCGGGCCCGGTGCCGCCGTGGATGGGGTAAAGAGGGGGCCGCCGGAGGGCCGGAGGAGGTGGCAGGCGCCTGTGAGCCAGCCCACAGGATCTCCCCTGCACGGCTGTGACCAGGCGTGGCACACTGGTCGGGTACCAGAAGCAGCGCACTCCGGGGTCGGTGCAATTCCGAACCGGCGGTTAAAGTCCGCGACCCGGCCGCCTCCAGCGGTCGGTTGACCAGGTGAAACTCCTGGACCGACGGTGAAAGTCCGGATGGGAGGCAGTGCGCGGCGAGCGGACACATGTGTCATGTGTGTCGCCTCGTCGTCTTTGCTCGGTTCCGCCAAGGGGACCGGTCTCTTTCGACGTCCGGCGACCCCGGCGACGATCCATGCCGGTGTTCCGCTCGTACGTAGTCGTCGTCATCGACAGCCCCGGAGTCCGTGCCCGAAGAGGCAGGAGGACCCGGTGGCCACCGCAGCCGAAGCAGTCGCCATGCGACGCGCCGTCGCGCTCGCCGCGCGCGGACTCGGGTTCACGAGCCCCAACCCCGTCGTCGGCTGCGTCGTCCTCGACGCCACCGGCGCCGTCGTCGGCGAGGGCTACCACCAGCGGGCGGGCGGACCGCACGCCGAAGTGCACGCCCTGCGCGCGGCCGGCGAGAAGGCCCGCGGCGGCACCGCCGTCGTCACCCTCGAACCCTGCAACCACACCGGCCGCACCGGCCCCTGCGCCCAGGCCCTCCTCGACGCCGGGATCGCCCGCGTCGTGTACGCCGTCGACGACCCCACCCCCGACGCGACCGGCGGCGCCGCCACCCTCCGCGCGGCCGGAGTCGACGTCGAGCCCGGCCTGCTCACCGAGGAGGCCGAGACGGTCAACGCCGCCTGGCTCACCTCGGTCCGCACCGGCCGCCCCCACGTGACCTGGAAGTACGCGGCCACGCTCGACGGCCGCGTCGCCGCAGCCGACGGCACCAGCCGCTGGATCAGCTCCGCCGCGTCCCGCGCCGACGTGCACCGGCTGCGCGCCGAGTGCGACGCCGTCGTCGTCGGCTCCGGCACCCAGCGCGCCGACGACCCGCACCTCGCGGTGCGCGGCGTCGACGGCGCCGCCCAGCCGCTGCGGGTCGTCGTCGACACCCACGGCACCGCCGTGCGGCCCGGCGCCCGGGTCCTCGACGACGCGGCGCCCACCCTGGTGGCCGTCGCGGAGGGCGTGGAGCCGCTGCCCGGAGTGGACACGGTGCACCTCCCGTACGCGGACCAGCACGCGGACGCCGACCACCTGCCGTACGTCGAGCGCACCCCGCGCCCGTCGTACGCGGCCGGGAACGGCGGCGGCGCCTCGGCGCCGTCCGGGCGGCCGGACACCGACGACGAAGAGGACCGCCTCGAACACCGCTTCACCGCGAGCGGCGGCGCCTACCGCGCACAGCGCCCGGCGGCCCCCGCCCCGCACCGCCCCCCGGCGGGCACCCCGGGCGGCCTCGACATCGACGCGCTGCTCGCCGAACTGCACGCCCGCGGCGTGCGGTCCGTGCTGCTCGAAGGCGGTCCGACGCTCGCCGGAGCCTTCGTGGCCGCCGGCGCCGTCGACCGCGTCATCGGCTATCTCGCGCCCACGCTGCTCGGCGCGGGCCCCACCGCCCTCACCGGCGGCGGAATCACCACCCTCACCGAGGCGTTGCGCCTCGACGTGCGCGAGTGCGTCGCGCTCGGACCCGATCTGCGTATCACCGCGACCGTCGCGGGACCCGGAACGAAGGAGCACTGAGTGTTCACCGGAATCGTCGAAGAGCTGGGCGAAGTCACCGCCGTGGAGAACCTGGGCGACGCGTCCCGCTTCCGGCTGCGCGGCCCCGTCGTCACCGACGGCGCGAAGCACGGCGACTCCATCGCCGTCAACGGCGTGTGTCTGACGGTCGTCGAGCACGAGGACGACGAGTTCACCGCCGACGTGATGGCCGAGACGCTCGACCGCTCCAGCCTCGGCGCCCTCGTCCCCGGCTCCAAGGTCAACCTGGAGCGCCCCACCGCCGTCGGCGACCGCCTCGGCGGGCACATCGTGCAGGGGCACGTCGACGGAACGGGCACCATCGTCGACCGCAAGCCGTCCGACAACTGGGAGATCGTCAAGGTCTCCCTGCCCGAAGGACTCGCCCGCTACGTCGTCGAGAAGGGCTCCATCACCGTCGACGGCGTCAGCCTGACCGTCGTCGACGCCGGGGCCGACCACTTCACCATCAGCCTGATCCCGACGACCCTCGCCCTGACCACGCTCGGCGTCAAGCAGCCCGGCGACCCGGTCAACCTCGAGGTCGACGTCATCGCCAAGTACGTGGAGCGGCTGCTCGGCGCGGGCGTCGTGCCGTCCGCGCAGGCCGCCGACGCCGGGGCGACGGAAGGGGAGGCGGCGCAGTGAGCACGTTCGACTGGCTGAACTCCGAGGCCTTCACCGCCTTCGGCCAGCACATCATGTGGTCCGACATGGTCGGCAACAGCATCGGCCTGATCGCCCTCGCGCTCGGCTGGCGCCGCTCCATCTGGACCTGGCCCGCCCAGTTCCTCTCCGGCGTCGTCCTCGTCGCCGCGTACGCCTCCGCGCAGCTCTCCGGCGGCGTCGGCAAGCAGCTCCTCGTCATCGGCGTCGCCCTGTGGGGCTGGCGGCAGTGGACGCGGGGCGCCCGCGCCGCGCAGGACGGCTCCATCGCCGTGCGCTTCGCCACCTGGAAGGAGCGCGGCGTCCTGCTCGCCGGCACCGCCGCCGGCACCCTCGCCGTCGGCGCGCTCTTCACCGCCCTGCCCGACCTTTCCTGGAACCCCTGGCCGGACGCCTACATCTTCGTCGGCACCCTCGCCGCGATGGTGGCCCAGGCCCGCGGCCTGGTCGAGTTCTGGTTCGCCTGGCTGCTCGTCGACATCGTCGGCGTGCCCCTCGCCTTCTCCAGCGGACTCGCCTTCTCCGGGTTCGTGTACGTCGTCTACCTCGCCCTCGTCCTGTGGGGCCTGCGCGACTGGTGGCTGCGCTCCCGGCAGCCCGCCACCCAGCAGCGGCCCGCTCTGGAAGGAGCCCCGGCATGACCGCTCAGCCCACGCCCACGCCCGAGGACCAGGAGCCGACGCCCGCGCGCCCGGCCGCCCGCACCGAGGACCTCGTCCTGGACCTCTCCCTCGACCCGGTCGAGATGGCCATCCGCGACATCGCGGCAGGCCGCCCCGTCGTGGTCGTCGACGACGAGGACCGCGAGAACGAGGGCGACCTCGTCATCGCCGCCGAGAAGGCCACCCCCGAGATCGTCGCCTTCATGATGAGCGAGTGCCGCGGCCTGATCTGCGCGCCCATGGAGAGCGACGAGCTCGAACGCCTGCACCTGCCCCAGATGGTCGAGAACAACACCGAGTCGATGAGCACGGCCTTCACCGTCTCCGTCGACGCGAGCGGCGCGCACGGCGTCACCACCGGCATCTCCGCCGCCGACCGCGCCACCACCCTCCAGCTCCTCGCCGGCGGCAAGGCCGACGCGAGCGACTTCGTCCGCCCCGGCCACATCTTCCCGCTGCGCGCCAAGGCGGGCGGCGTCCTCGTGCGCGACGGGCACACCGAGGCCGCCGTCGACCTCGCCCGGCTCGCGGGGCTGCGGCCCGCCGGGGCCATCGTCGAGATCGCGGGGGAGGACGGCCGGATGCTGCGGCTGCCCGAACTGGTGCCGTTCGCCCGCAGGCACGGCCTGACGATCATCTCCATCGAGGACCTGATCGCCTACCGCCGCACCGCCGAGCCCACCGTCCGCCGCGAGGCCGAGGTCCGACTGCCCACGTCATACGGCGAGTTCACCGCGTACGGCTACCGCTCCACCGTCGACGGCGTCGAGCACGTCGCCCTCGTCCACGGCGACATCGGCACCGGCGAGGACGTCCTCGTCCGCGTCCACTCCGAGTGCCTGACCGGCGATGTCTTCCACTCCCTGCGCTGCGACTGCGGGCCGCAGCTGGAGGAGTCCATGCGGCGCGTCACCGACACCGGGCGCGGCGTCGTGGTCTATCTGCGCGGCCACGAGGGGCGCGGCATCGGACTGCTCTCCAAGCTGCGCGCCTACGAGCTCCAGGAGCGCGGCAGCGACACCCTGGACGCCAACCTGGAACTGGGCCTGCCCGCCGACGCCCGCGACTACGGCGCCGGCGCCCAGATCCTGGACGACCTCGGAGTCCGCAGCCTGCGGCTCCTCACCAACAATCCGGACAAGGTCGAGGCCCTCGCCCGGCACGGCCTGAAGGTCACCGCGCGCGAGCCCATGCCGGTCACCGTCGGCGAGCACAATCTGCGCTACCTGCGGACCAAGCGGGACCGCATGGGCCACGACCTGCCCTGGCTGGACACCCCGGAGATGTCCGCCTGCGGCAACCAGTAGCACAAGTCATCCGAACAGAGCCCCGACACACCCCGAGGAGAAGCGCGTGAGCGGCAAGGGTGCCCCCGAACTGAGCGTGAAGAACTGTGGTGACCTGCGCGTCGCCGTCGTCGCCGCCCTGTGGCACGAGCAGGTCATGGACGGCCTCGTCGACGGCGCCCTGCGCGCCCTGCACGAGCTCGGCATCGACGAGCCGACGCTCCTTCGCGTGCCCGGCAGCTTCGAGCTGCCCGTCGTCGCCAAGGTCCTCGCGGGCCGCGGCTACGACGCGATCGTCGCCCTCGGCGTCGTCATCCGCGGCGGCACCCCGCACTTCGAGTACGTCTGCCAGGGCGTCGCCCAGGGCCTCACCCAGGTGTCCGTCGACACCGGTGTGCCCATCGGCTTCGGCGTGCTGACGTGCGACACCGAGGAGCAGGCCCTGGACCGCGCGGGCATCGAGGGCTCGACCGAGGACAAGGGTCACGAAGCGGTCACCGCCGCGGTGGCCACGGCGGCCACGCTCCGCACGATCGCCGAACCCTGGCGGCAGGGCCGGGGCGTGGGCGCGTAGAGTGAACGACATCATGTCCAAGAAGACTTTCGAGGAACTCTTCACCGAGCTCCAACACAAGGCCGCCAACGGTGACCCCGCCACGTCCCGCACCGCGGAGCTGGTGGACAAGGGCGTCCATGCCATCGGCAAGAAGGTCGTCGAGGAGGCCGCCGAGGTCTGGATGGCCGCCGAGTACGAGGGCAAGGAAGCCGCCGCCGAGGAGATCTCCCAGCTCCTGTACCACGTACAGGTGATGATGGTCGCCCGCGGCATCTCCCTCAGCGACGTGTACGCCCATCTCTAGAGCGCGTTCTCCGGAGCGCGCGCCGGGTGTGCCGCTCCGGAGCGCACGTCCCCTTCACCGATCTCCCTCTCCGCACGTCCGCACGCACTTCCTCACGCAAAGGAATCCGACCTCATGCTGCGCATCGCCGTCCCCAACAAGGGTTCACTGTCCGGACCTGCGTCGGCGATGCTCCATGAGGCCGGCTACCAGCAGCGCAAGGAGTCCAAGGAACTCGTCCTCGTCGACCCCGAGAACGAGGTCGAGTTCTTCTACCTGCGCCCGCGCGACATCGCCATCTACGTCTCCTCCGGCAAGCTCGACATCGGCATCACCGGACGCGACCTCCTGATCGACTCCGGCGCCAACGCCGAGGAGATCCTGCCGCTCGGCTTCGCCCGCTCCACCTTCCGCTTCGCCGCCAAGCCCGGCACCGCGCAGGGCATCGACGACCTGGCCGGACGCACCGTCGCCACCTCCTACGAGGGCATCGTCGCCAAGCACCTCGCCGACAGCGGCATCGACGCCTCCGTCATCCACCTCGACGGCGCCGTCGAGACCGCCATCGAGCTGGGTGTCGCCCAGGTCATCGCGGACGTCGTCGAGACCGGCACCAGCCTGCGCAACGCGGGCCTGGAAGTCTTCGGCGACCCGATCATGAAGTCCGAGGCCGTCGTCATCCGGCGCACCGGCGCCGAGGCCGACGACCCCAAGGTGCAGCAGTTCCTGCGCCGTCTCCAGGGCGTCCTGGTCGCCCGGACGTACGTGATGATGGACTACGACTGCCGCGCCGAGCACCTGGAGCAGGCCGTGGCGCTCACCCCGGGCCTGGAGTCGCCGACCATCTCCCCGCTGCACAACGAAGGCTGGGTCGCGGTCCGCTCCATGGTCCCCACCAAGGACGCCCAGCGGGTCATGGACGACCTGTACGCCATCGGGGCGCGCGCCATCCTGACCACGGCCATCCACGCCTGTCGCCTCTGACCGCGCCCACCGACATGACTGCCATGACTGCCAAGTCCGACCGGCCCGCCGCATCCCCGGCGCAGGCCCTGCCCGTCACGTTCCGGCCCGCCCGCACCCGGGCGGTGCTGCTCACCGCCGGGGCCGCGGTCTTCGTCGCCCTCGTCGTGATCTCCGTGCTGCTGCCCAACCTCAGCCCGGGGGAGCGGACCAGCTTCGTCTTCACCGGCGCGCTGCTGCTCGGCGCGCTCGTCCTGCTGAGCAGGCCCAAGGTGGTCGCCGACGAGACGGGCGTGACCGTCGTCAACATCGCCACGAGCCGCCGCCTGGAGTGGGCCGAGATCGTCCGGGTCAATCTGCGCCCCGGCGACCCCTGGGTGTTCCTCGACCTCACCGACGGCACCAGCCTGCCCGCCCTCGGCATCCAGCCGGGCATCGCCAAGCAGCGCGCCATCAGCGACGCCCGCGCGCTGCGGGCCCTGGTCGAGGCGCGCTCCGGCAGCGAGACCGGCTGAGGGGCCCCGACCGGGGAATCCCCCAAGGGCCGGAATCCGGGAGGACTCGGGGGATCCCGAACTGACGCGTCGGCGCCTGTCTTGATTAATCTGGATGCGGGGCGGACACCACGTGCCGCCCCGCCCCGGACGGCCGGCGCGGCCGGTACGGGGCTCCTGCTAACCGAGGAGTGACCCTCTCCGGCGATGGACGGATCGTCCTGTAGTACCTGCGCCGCCCCCTCCCGACATACGGGGACCCGAGCACCGGGCGAGGCGGCGGCATCATGACCATCCCCTTGCTGCTCCTCGGAGCGGCTTTCCTGCTGATCCTCGCCAACGGCTTCTTCGTGGCCGCCGAGTTCGGCCTCGTCACCGTCGAGCGGCCCGACGCCGAGAAGGCCGCAGCCGACGGCGACCGCCGGGCGCGCACGGTCGTCGGCGCCCTGAAGGAGCTGTCCTTCCAGCTGTCGGGCACCCAGCTCGGCATCACCATCACCTCACTCGTCATCGGCATGCTCGCCGAGCCCGCCCTCGCGCACCTCCTCGCCCGCCCGCTCACCTCGACGGGCATACCGGAAGGGGCGGTCTCCGGGGTCGCGGTCGCCATCGGCATGCTCCTGGCCTCCGCGGTGCAGATGGTGATCGGCGAGCTGGTGCCCAAGAACTGGGCCGTGTCCCGGCCGTTGCAGGTCGCGCGATTCGTCGCGGGCCCGCAAGCCGCCTTCTCCCGCCTGTTCCGGCCGGTGATCGCCGGGCTCAACTCCGTCGCGAACCGCCTGGTGCGCTCGCTCGGGGTGGAGCCCGCCGAGGAGCTGGCCTCCGCCCGCACCCCCGGTGAACTGGTCTCCCTCGCCCGGCACTCGGCCCGCGCCGGAGCCCTGGAGCAGGACACCGCCGACCTGTTCGTGCGCACGCTCTCGCTCGGCGAGCTCACCGCGCAGCACGTGATGACGCCCCGCGTGAAGGTCAGCGCCCTGCAGTCCTCCGCCACCGCCGAGGACGTGGTGAACCTGACCCGGGCCACCGGCCTGTCCCGCTTCCCGGTCTACCGCGAGCGGATCGACGAGGTCGTCGGCATGGTCCACCTCAAGGACGCCCTCGCGGTCCCCGCGCACGAGCGGCTGCGCGCCCCCGTGGGGAGGATCGCCAAGTCCCCGCTGCTCGTCCCGGAGACGCTGCCCGTGCAGCCCCTCCTGGAGCGGCTGCGCAGCGAACAGCCGATAGCGGTGGTCGTCGACGAGTACGGCGGCACGGCCGGGGTGGTCACCCTGGAGGACATCGTCGAGGAACTCGTCGGCGAGGTCCGCGACGAGCACGACCACCAGGACGGCCTGCCCGACCTCGCCGCCGCCCCGCCCGAGGACGGCAGACCCGCCTGGGACGCCGACGGCGGCTGCCGCGTCGACACCCTGCGGCGCATAGGACTCGACGTGCCCGAGGGTCCCTACGAGACCGTGGCCGGACTCGTCGCCGATCTGCTCGGCCGCATCCCGGCGCCCGGCGACCGCGCCGAACTCCCGGGCTGGCGGCTCGCGGTCCGCCAGGTCGGGCACTACCGCGCGGAGCGGGTGCGCCTGGTGCGGACCGGGGACCCGGCAGGGGCTCCGGGCGATGGGGCCGACGCGGCCGACGGGGCCGCGGACCGGGTGGGCGCCATGGTCGCGGAGGCCGTCCGATGAGCGCCCTCCAACTCCTGTTCGCCCTCCTGCTCGTGCTCGCCAACGGCTTCTTCGTGGGGGCCGAGTTCGCGCTCGTGTCCGTGCGCCGCAGCCAGATCGAGCCGCTGGGCTCCAAGCGGGCCCGCCAGGTCCTGTACGGCCTGGAGCACCTGCCGCAGATGATGGCCGCCGCCCAGTTCGGCATCACCGTCTGCTCGCTGACGCTCGGCGCCGTCGCGGAGCCGACCGTGGCGCGGCTGCTCGAACCGCTCTTCCACGCGGTGCACCTGCCCGAGGGCATGATCCACCCCCTCGGCTATGTGATCGCGCTCGCCGTCGTCGTCTTCCTGCACCTCGTCATCGGCGAGATGCTCCCGAAGAATCTCGCGATGGCGGCGCCCGAGCGGACCGCGCTGTGGCTCAGCCCCGGCCTGGTCGCGTTCGCGCGCCTGTGCCGGCCGGTCACGGTGACGCTCGGCGCCTGCGCCCGGCTGATCCTGCGGCTGTTCAAGGTCGAGCCCAAGGACGAGGTGGAGGCGGTCTTCACCAGCGTGCAGCTGGGCCGTCTGGTGGAGGACGCGGGGCAGGCGGGTCTCCTCGACCCGCATGCGCAGGAGCGCCTCGAGGACGCCCTCGAACTGGGCTCGCGGCCGGTGACGGACGTCCTGCTCGACCGCGCCTCCCTGGTCACGGTCGGCCCTTCGGTCACCCCGGCACAGGTCGTCGAACTCACCGGGCGCACGGGCTACTCCCGGTTCCCGGTGCGTGCGGAGACCGGCGCCTTCATGGGCTATCTGCACGTGAAGGACGTCCTGGACCTGGAGGACACCGACCGCGCGGTGCCCCAGCACGTCTGGCACCAGATGACGGTCCTGCGCGCCGAACTCCCCCTGGACGACGCCCTGACCGTCATGCGGCACGCCGCGACGCACCTGGCGCAGGTCGCCGACGCGTCCGGCAAGGTGCTCGGCCTCGTCGCCCTGGAGGACGTCCTGGAACTCCTGGTCGGCGAGGTCCGCGACCCGGCGCACCGGGTGGCGGTGCCCCCGGCGGCGCACGCGGTGCGGAGCCGGGGCGCGGGGGACGTCCGCGGGAAGGAACTGGTCGGCTGAGGCCGGTGGACGGGCGGGCCGGGGCGGTCGGGGAGAGCGTCTCGGCCTCGCCGCCGTCCCGGGCGCGCTCAGGTGCTGGGCCCCGCGCTCGGCTCAGGCGCCTGCCGGGTCGGTCGGCCCCCGCCCCGACAGGACCTCCCCGTACGCCTGCATGAGGTCAGGCAGTCGCAGGGTCGACAGGTCCGCGCGGGTCGGTGCCCCGGGGTAGCCGGAGAGCCGCAGGTCGCGGTAGGCGCAGCTCTTCTCGTACAGCGTGCGCAGGAAGCGTCCGTTGCCCAGCTCGTCGATCCACGTCTGGTCGACCACGTGGCCGCTGATGGAGCGCAGCTCGTCCAGGGCCTCCTCGTCCCACACGTCGCCGTTGTCGGCGGCGAGGACCTGACCGATCGCGGTGAGTTCCAGGGGCCGGTACGAGGGGAAGTCGACGCGCGTCGTGAAGCGGGAGGAGAGTCCGGGGTTGGCGGCGAGCAGCCGGTCCATGCCCTCGGGGTAGCCCGCGAGGATCACGACGAGGTGGTCGCGGTTGTCCTCGGCCCGCTTCAGGAGCACCTGGAGGGCCTCGTCGCCGTACGCGTCGCCCTTGCCGTAGCCGGAGTTGGACAGGGAGTACGCCTCGTCGACGAAGAGGACGCCGCCGATCGCCGAGTCGATCAGCTCGTTGGCCTTCACGGCGGTCTGGCCCAGGTACTCGCCGACCAGGTCGGCGCGCTGGGCCTCCACGAGGTGGTCGCCGCCGAGCAGGCCGAGGGCGTAGAAGACCCGGCCGAGGATGCGGGCCACGGTGGTCTTGCCGGTGCCGGAGGGGCCCGAGAAGACGAAGTGTCGTTTCGGCGGCTGCACCGGAAGGCCCTGCGCGGCCCGGAAGCGGGCCATGTTCAGCTGCGCGGAGAGCGCCTTGACCTGGCGTTTGACGGGTTCGAGGCCGACCATCCGCTCCAGCTCGGCGAGCGCCTGCTCCAGGAGGGCCGGGTCGGTGGGCCCCGTCGGGGGCTGCCGGGGCGCGGGCTTGATCGGGATGACGGCCTTCTCGCGCACCGTGTCGGCGTCGGGCGGGCCGCCGCCGGGCGGCAGTTCGGGCTCGGTCACCTTCAGGTCGCGGCCCTCGGCGCCGAACAGCGCGTCCACGCCGTCGGGTCCGTCGAGGGCGTCCTGGCCGACGCCGGTGAGGGAGATCGCGGCCAGGTCGGCGGCGTCGTCGTAGCCGTCGCCCTCGGAGATGGCGGCGAGCCGCGCGGAGGTGTCCATGAAGGCGGGGTCGACGCGGTGCACCGCGCGGTACAGCGGCAGCGCGGCGGCGGACCTGCCGGTGCCCTCGTGCGCGCGGGCCAGCCAGTAGCGCAGCTCCTTGCGCTGCGGCTGTTCACTGCGGCAGCGCATCAGCGCGGCCGAGAGCAGCGGCTCGGCCTGGCCGTACATCTCCAGGCGCACCCGCGCCATGCCGCCGAAGAGGCCCGCCTCGATGCCGAGCATCGCGTCGTCGATCAGCGGGTCGGTGTGCCGCACCAACTGCTCCCAGTCCTTGACCAGGTAGGCGCGGCAGGCGTGCAGAAAGCGCACCTGAGCGTCGGCGTCGACCGGCGGCAGCCCGGCGAGGGCCCGGTCGAGCTCCGGCACATGGCGGCCGTCCAGCCAGTGCGAGGCGTGCGCGAGCAGCAGGTCGCGGGTGGACTCAAGGACGGGCTGCACCCACCAGCCCAGCCAGTACCAGGAGTTGAGGGTGCGCACATGCCGGGCGCGCTGTTCGCCGAAGCGGTCCCGGTGCTGGAACATCCTGAGCAGCGCGGTCGTCGTGTCGATGCGCAGCGCGTGCAGCCCGAGCCAGCCGTCCGCCATGCCCGGGTCCATGCGCACCGCGGCCCGGAACTCCTCCTCGGCCTGCGGATAGGCGCCCATGGTGTAGGCGTCGACGCCCCGCAGCCAGGCGAGGTCGGCCGGGGCCGTAGAGCCCTGGGTGCCGAAGTCCATCACGTCCCCCACAAACCGTGCCCCCGTTTGTGTACCGCCGGGCCGGTGCCCGCCGGCAACTGAGCTGAACCGCCGTGCTGCGGACGGGAGTTGACGCAGTGCGCTAGCAGCCGTCCGAAGTCGCACCACGATGCATCGTACCTGCGTGGCAGGGGTCGGCCGTAGGGTGCCGCAGCGTTGGATCTCCGGCGGGGGCTTCTGGGGGTGGCCGACAAGGCGAGGCCCGATGGTGACCCAGGGTGAGCGATCGGCGGCTCATGGCGCCGGGAAATGAGGGGCTGCGGGCAGAACGAAGCCCCCGATCACGGGGGAACAACCGGGGGCTTCGCGTCTGTGGGCGACCCGAAAGGCCGCACATTGAGAACGTAAGTCCTGTAAGGCCCCTGGGTCAAGCCGAGTTGGGGCACTCTCGGAAACTGGCCACGCGGTCCTGAAGCTGTCGTCGACAGGTTCAGCGCGCTGCCGACGGACCTTCACCCTGAGTGACGATTTGGGTCAGTGCTGCCGTCTCGTCGGACCCCGCGAGCAACTCGTACCCCACGGGCAACTCGCGTACGAGCAACTGAGCGAAGCGCCGGGACGGGTCCTCGGCGAAATGACGTCGTTCGGCCGCTTCCCAGCCGTCCCAGAAGCCGCTCAGGGCCGGCCCGTCCCGCCGGCGCCCGCGGGCCCAGGAGGTGTCGCGGGGCAGGTCCATCCACAGCAGGCCCGCCAGGAACGGCCGTAGCACCCGGCGGCCCGCGCCGACACCCTCCATCAGGACGACGGGGGCGGCGGGCAGTGGGCGGTCGGCAGGGCCGAAGCGGCGCGCGTGCCAGTCGTACGCCGCGTAGTGCGCCGTTTCGCCCCGGGAGAGCGGCTCCACGACCTGGCGCAGCAGCCGGTCCGTCCAGTCGAACAGGTCGGCGTGGCTCGCGATGTCGTCGAGGCGGAGCACCGGGGCGCCGTCGAGTGCCTCGGCGAGCCGCGCGGTGAAGGTCGACTTGCCGGAGCCCGCGTGGCCGTCGACCGCGACCAGCCGGACCGGGCCGCAGGACGGCGGCAGGCGGCGCACGGCGCGGGCGAGGTGGGCGAGGCCGGGGTGATCGGGGCGGCCGGGGCGGTCGGGGAGGGGTGCGGGGCGGCGGGTGTCGGTCATCGCGGGCCAGCCTACGGGCCGGGGCGCACGGGGCGCGGATCGTGGGGCGCGGGCGCGGTTCAGTGCGCTGTCGCAGGTCATACCAGTGGTAGAGGCCAATATTGGTCGGCGCTGCCGGGTGCTGATCTCTGGCAGAACCCCTCGGCGTACGGCCATAGTTGGCGCACTGTCGTGTACCTGACCATCACCCTCCGGCCGCGGCCGGAACCCATCGACTGGGGGTCCCCGTCCATGGACCAAGCTGAAGGCATGTCCCGCAGAAGAATTCTCACCACGGCGGCCGGAGCCGCGGCCCTGGCGGCCGTCGCGGCCACGGCCGCCACCGTGACGCCCGCGGGCGCCGCCCCCGCGTCCCGGCGCCGTCCGCCCCGCGCGGAGCGCCTGGTGGACAACCGTTTCTGGGTCTCCCGCAAGGACTGGGGCTCCGGAACGTCGCACGGCACCCGCGTCGTCGCCAGGGGCCGCGCCGGGGTCGAGATAGCCGAGTCGGCGGGAACGACCGACTACACAGACCCGCACACCGGCAGGGCCACCACCTGGGAGTACGCCCAGTGGACCGGGCCCGCGCACCGCCCCGCGACCCCCGCCACGGAGGCCGTCGCCTCCTGGAACGCCCGCACCCCCACCGGCACCTGGATCCAGGTGGAGATCGAGGCGACCTACTCGGACGGCACCACGTCCCCCTGGTACGTCCTCGGCCGCTGGAACTCGGGCGACGACCGGGAGGACGCCGGGGCCGCGGTCATCCGGCGCACCTCGGTGGACGACCAGTCCGACGGCAAGACGTCCGTCTGGACGGACACGCTGTCCGTCGACGACACCGCGACCGGCCCGCGCGTGGTCGCGTACCGCCTGCGGCTGACGCTGTACCGCACGCCGGGCAGCGCGCTCACGCCCACGGTGTGGCGGCTCGGCGCGATGGCCTCCGCGGTGCCCGACCGCTTCACGGTGCCCGCCGCCGCACCCGGGCTCGCCAAGGAGCTGAAGGTGCCGCGCTACTCGCAGGAGATCCACAAGGGCCAGTACCCGGAGTACGACAACGGCGGCGAGGCCTGGTGCAGCCCCACCTCGTCGCAGATGATCCTGGAGTACTGGGGGCGGAAGCCGACGGCCGGGGACCTGGCCTGGGTCGACCCCGCCTTCGCCGACCCGCAGGTGTGCCACGCGGCCCGGTTCACCTACGACTACCAGTACGGCGGCTGCGGGAACTGGCCGTTCAACGCGGCCTACGCGGCGACGTACGAGGACATGCAGGGCGTCGTCACCCGGCTCGGCTCGCTGACCGACCTGGAGACGCTGATCAGGGCGGGCATTCCGGCCATCACTTCGCAGTCCTTCCTCAAGGAGGAGCTGACCGGGGCGGGCTACGGCACCGCGGGCCACCTCATGACCGTCATCGGCTTCACCCGCAGCGGCGACGTGATCGCCAACGATCCGGCGTCGCCGAGCAACCCGGCGGTCCGCCGCGTCTACAAGAGGCGGGAGTTCGAGAACATCTGGCTCCGCACCAAGCGCAGGAACGCCCAGGGGACGGTGGTGTCCGGGACCGGCGGGGTCTGCTATCTGTACTTCCCCGTGCACCGCACCAAGGAGCAGGTGCGCGCGTTGCTCGCCGTCGGCGTGAGCTGAAGGGGGAGGGCCCCGTCCCGGTGGGACGGGGCCCGTACGCAGAACGACCGGGGAAGCCCCCGGCTCAGGTCGCCGGGTCCACCACCCAGTCCGGGTGGCCCGGCATCGGCGGGGTCTTCGCGCCGTACAGCCACGGCTTCAGGAAGCCCTCCAGATCCTGGCCCGAGACCTTCGACGCGAGGTCGATGTAGTCCTGGGTGCTCGCGGTCCGCCCGCGGTACTCGCTCACCCAGGCCCGCTCGATCTTCTGGAACGTGGCGTCCCCGACCTTCTCGCGCAGCGCGTAGAGCACGAGCGCCGAGCCGTCGTAGCGCATGCGCTTGAAGAGGTTCGGCTCGGTGGGCTCCGCGGGCGCGCCGAAGTCGCGGCGCCACTGGTCGTGCGCCTTGTACGCGGCCTTCATCGCGGCCTCGAAGCTGTCGCCGCCGTGCTCCTCGGAGTACATGCGCTCGTAGAAGCGGGCGTGGCCCTCGCTGACCCACAGATCGGACCAGCTCGCGAGGGCGACGCTGTCGCCGAACCACTGGTGGGCCAGCTCGTGCACCAGGTTCCGCTCGGCGTCGACCTGCGTGCCGAGCAGGTCGGCCTTGGGGACGAGGGAGAGCGTCTGGGTCTCCAGGGCGACGGCGAGGTCGGTGTCGCCCACGAGGAGGCCGTACCGGTTGAAGGGGTACTTGCCGAGCCTCTGCTCCAGCCAGGTGAGGTGGTCGGGCGTGAGCTTGCGGTACTTCGCGGTCGGCTCCACCAGCGCGTCCGGGACGATGTCGCGCAGCGGAAGACCGCCGGGTCCGGTGCTGTCGACCATCGTGAACTTGCCGACGGCGAGCTGCACGAGCTGCGTGGACAGCGGCTGCTCGGAGTCGTACGTCCACCGCACCCGGTCGCCGGACACCTTCTTCTTGCTGGTCAGCTTGCCGTTGGCGACGGCCGTGCGGTCCTTCGGCGTGGTGATCCGGAAGGTGATCGGGGCGCGCTGGCTCGGGTGGTCGTTGGCCGGGAAGATCAGGCGGGCGCCGTTGGGCTGGGGGTAGACCACCGTGCCGTCGGGCGTGGGGATCCAGCCGTAGTCCTCGATGGCGTCGTCGCGGTGCCGGGTCTGGGTGGGGTCGGCGGTGTAGGTGACCTCGACCGTGAAGGCGCGGCCCTCGGCGATGGGCGACTTCGGCGTCACGGTCAGCTCGTCGCCGTCGCGGGAGGTGGTGGCCGCCTTGCCGTCGACGGTGACCGCGCGCAGGGTGTTGCCGCCGAAGTCGAGGTTGAAGCGGGACAGGGCCTGGGTGGCGGTGGCCTTGATGGTGGCCGACGCCGCGAACGGGGTCTTCGGGGCCTGCCAGTCGAAGTCCAGGAGGTAGCGGTCGACGGTGTATCCGCCGTTGCCGTCGAGGGGGAACATCGGGTCGCCGAGCCCCGGGGCCCCGGGGGAGGGCTTCTCCGCCGCGGCGGGAGTCGCGTACGAGACCGGTCCGGTGAGGGCGGCCGCCGCCGTCACGGCTGCCGCGAGGGCGAGTCGCGCTCCGGTGTTTCTGCGGCGGGGCGTCCTGGTCGAGCTCATCGGAAACCTTTCGGTCGGATGCTGCGCGGACGTACGCCGACTTAGACGCACGGCGATCCGCGGCAGTTGTGGTGACGGGTGACCAACGTCTCTCCCACAATTCCGGGCACGGCTGGCAAGGTGGAAGACGCCAGTGGGGGGAATGTCCACTGCCAGTGCGGCCGGGGGAGGCCGCCGTCGGCCGGAAAACGTCAGCGAGAAGCCATATGACCGCGACCTCTGCCACCGCAGTCCGCACCAAGGCCCGCACGGGTGGCCCCAAGGACGGCCCGAACGTCCTGGAGCACCTCGCGGGCTGGACCCTCGTCGTCGTGCTCGCGATGCTCGTCAGCCAGGTCGGCCTTCTGTGAGCTGAGTCTCACCGCTGGGGTCGGGCGGGCCGCCGGGGCCGGGCCTCGCGCCGGAATCGGCCGTGCCGCCGTCCTCGCCGGGCCGAGCGGCCAGGTCCAGGTCCGCCCGCCAGTGTCGGTGCGGCACCCCCACCAGGTCGTACAACCGCCGCACCGGCGACCGCCCCGGCAGCAGCACGACCCCCGCGAGCACCGCGAACAGCGGCAGCCCCAGCCAGCCGCCGAGCAGCCGCACCAGCACGCTCGCGGTCACCGCGCCGAGGAACGGCAGGCCGTAGACCCCGGCGCCCGCGATGGCGACGGCGAGGACGGGGTGCACCTTGCGGTCCTCGTCCGCGCCGGGCAGCGACCAGCCCTCCAGGAGCCAGCCGATCTCCGTCATCAGCATCGTGCCGATGACGGCCGCGCCGAACACGAGCAGCGCGAGGAACGTGCCGGACGTGAGGAAGTCCAGGGCGTTGTTGACGACGCTGTCCTGCGGCCAGTCCGCCCAGTCGCGCGCCCCGGGGGAGAGGAAGCGCTCGTAGCCGCTGCCGTCCCAGCCGTGCACGAGCGTGCCGAAGAGCAGGAAATAGCCGCCCACGCATTGCAGGTACGCCCAGTAGCCCGCACCCACGAGGACCAGCATCTGCGCGGCGAGGAACCCGAGGACGGCGGCGACCGGGACGCCGCCCGCGTAGAAGAGGACGAAGCCCGCCCACACGCCCTCGTGGCCGCCGGCGACGTGCATGGTGGCCCAGGACGGGTTCTGCCAGAGCAGGAACAGGCCGGTCGGGACCATCAGGACGGCCGCGAACAGGACCGTCAGGGCGAGGTAGGGGTTGGCGGCGCGGCTGCGGGTGCGCGGACCCTCACCCGCGTTGATCCGCTCCCACACCTGGAGCTGGCGGCCCGCGGCGAGCGCGAAGGTCGCGCCCACCGCGTACGCCCAGAACAGCGCGGCCTGGATCTGGATCACGGCGGCGCTCCCTTCCGGATCACGGGGTCCGGGCTGCCCGGATCATGCCCGGGCCCCCAGCTTCAGGCCGCCCGCGACGATCGAGTCGGAGGTGACGAGGGCCTGCTCGGCGCTGACCTCCGTCATGAAGACGAACGGCGGGACCAGCGGCGGCACCGGGAGCTTGTCGGGCGTGAAGGTCAGACAGAGGATGCCCTCGATGCAGCCCTTGAACTTGGTCAGATAGAGCGTGACCGCCCCGCTGAGGTCCAAGGTGTCGGCGCCGAGGGAGAGTTCACGGCTGCCGTCCCGGGTCGTCAGGCGGTAGTCGGTGAGCGAGGCCGCCTTCATGCGCAGCACCATCACCTTCAGGGGCCCGTCGGCGGTGGGGATGTCGGTGACGCCCGCGACGATGAAGCCCTGCGGGGCGAACAGCGTCGTCGTGATCGTCGGCGGCGTCCGTGCCGCCACGATCCCGTCGTCCCCGGGCGCCGCCCGCGCCGGGACGGCGCCCCACAGCACCGTCCCGGCGAGCACCACCGGAAGCAGGACGGCCAGCGTCCGCGTGCCCTGCCCGTCCCGCACCTTCGGCCGGCGGGGCCGCTCCTGGTCGTCGTCAGGGACCGGCGTCCAGCCGAAGCCCATCGCGCTGCCCGCGATGCCGAGCAGCATGCCGATCAGGAACCCGCCGAGGTTCGTCGCCGCGAACGAGAGCACCGACAGGATGAGGGCGTTGACGGACACGTAGTGATGGGCGTGCGGCAGGAGCCACAGGAACAACCCGGCGGCCATCAGTGCGATCCCGATGCCGATCGCGGCGATCCCGCCGAGCCCGAGGCTCACCAGGACCGTCAGCGGCGACAGCGGCACGACGAGGAGCTCCGCCCCGCCCAGGATCAGCAGGAGCCCGCCCCAGAAGGGCCGGGTGCGCCGCCATCTGCGCAGGCCGCGCCGCAGCTCCGGCAGCGGCAGGCGCGCATCGAGCCAGCCCCCGGCGCGCGGGGCTCCCGGCCCGCTCAGAAGCACTTCTTGCCGCCGAGGCTGACGTCGACCCTCATGCCCTTGAGGCGGAAGTTCCCGCCGGTGGCCGACCAGGCGTTGGAGCGCACCTTGGCCACCTCGATGTCGCCGGCCTGGAGGCCGAACTTGCCCTTCTCGCCCTTGACGCCGGGGACTTCGTCGAGGGTCGAGGCGTCCCGGCCGATCTGCGCGGTGCCGAAGCGGGCGTCGCCCACCAGGTCCTCGCCGTCGATGATCAGGTTGCTCGCGGTCACGTTGCCCGCGTCGCCGCCCGCCGTCAGCTTGAACACCACCGTGCCGACGGGCGTCTTGACCTCGGCCGCCTGGCAGATGTCGGACAGCGTGGCGTCGCCGATGCCGAGCAGGGCCACCGGGTGGCCCTTGCCGTCGATGTCCCGGTCGACCTGGACGTAGCTCGCCAGGCCCTGGCTGGTCAGCTTGCCCGAGGAGACCTGGAAGCTGGTGCCGCTGACCGCGAAGGACGCGGCGAGCGCGCCCTCGGCCATCACGGACGCCATCGCGCCGACCGCGAGGACCGCGGGCAGTGCGACGACAGCCGTCTTCTTCCAGTTGGTTCTGCCCTCGCGTAATGCTCTCTTCGCCGTGCTCACTGGTTCCTCCCGTACGTCGTCCGGTGCGTAAGGGGAGTGCGTGGCAGAGCGCCGTCGCGGGTCGCGCCCGTCCGGGCAGGCGACGTGGGTCTGCCATACTGCGGCTGATCCCGAGGCAGTTGGAGACTAGGGCCGAAATTGAATAATAGTCAACAGCGCGGTACCGATCGTTCCCGCGGCGCGGACCGCCCGCAGGCGCGCGGCACCGACCGATCCGTGGCGCGCCGCGCCGAACTCATCGTCATCGGCCGCAAGTTGTTCGCCGACACGTCCTACGACGCGCTGTCGATGGACGACATCGCGAGACAGGCGGGCGTCGCCAAGGGGCTGATCTACTACTACTTCAAGTCCAAGCGCGGCTACTACCTCGCGATCATCGAGGACTCGGTCGCCGACCTGGTCGAACGCGCGGCCAGCGGCACCGAACTGCCGCCCACGGAGCGGGTGCACCGCACGATCGACGGCTATCTGCGCTACGCCGAGCACCACCAGGAGGCCTACCGCACCATCGTCAGCGGCGGCGTCGGCTTCGACACCGAGGTGCACGCCATACGCGACGGCGTGCGTGAGGCCATGATCGGCACCATCGCCGACGGGGCGTACGGACGGCGCGACATCCCGGCCCTGGTGCGCACGGCGCTGCTCGGCTGGCTGTGCAGCGTGGAGGGCGTCACGCTCGACTGGATCGGGGCGCCCGAGGCGCTGGAGCGCGACACCGTGCGCGACTACCTGGTGCGCATGCTGCGCGAGACGCTGAGTGTCATCGAGGAGTTCGAGCCCGCGTTCCCCGCCCCGCCCGCGGCATGACGAAGGGTCGGGAGCCCGCCGGCTCCCGACCCTCAAACTGTCGTGCGGTGACCGCTAGTTGATGGCCTTGATCAGCTCACCGTTGGTGGTGTCACCGCTCAGCTCCCAGAAGAACGTGCCTCCCAGGCCCTGCTGGTTCTTGTAGTTCATCTTCCCCGCGATGGTGGCCGGGGTGTCGTAGCTCCACCAGTTGTTGCCGCAGTGCGCGTACGCGGTCCCGCCGACCGTGCCGTTGGCCGGGCACTTGGTCTTGAGGATCTTGTAGTCGTCGATGCCCTGTTCGTACTTGCCCTGGGCGGGCCCGGTCGCGGTGCCGCCCGGCGCCTTCTGGGTGACGCCCGTCCAGCCGCGGCCGTAGAAGCCGATGCCGAGGAGCAGCTTGTCCGAGGGGATGCCGAGGCCCTTGAGCTTGGCGATGGTCGCCTGAGAGTGGTACTCGGCCTTCGGGATGCCGGAGTAGGAGCTGAGCGGCGAGTGGGGTGCCGTCGGTCCCTTGGCGTCCCAGGCGCCGAAGAAGTCGTACGTCATCGGGTTGTACCAGTCGACGTACTGGGCGGCGCCCGCGTAGTCCGCGGCGTCGATCTTGCCGCCGGAGGAGGCGTCGGCCGGGATGGCGGCCGTCACCAGGTTCTTGGAGCCGAACTTCGCCCGCACCGCGGACATCAGGTTCTTGTAGGCGGCGCGGCCGCTGGTGTCACAGGTCAGACCGCAGGCGTTGGGGTACTCCCAGTCGATGTCGATGCCGTCGAAGACATCCGCCCACTTGGAGTTCTCGACCAGGTCGTAGCAGGACTGGGCGAACGCCGCCGGGTTCTGCGCGGCCTGCGTGAAGCCGCCCGACCAGGTCCAGCCGCCGAAGGACCAGAGCACCTTGATGTTCGGGTGCTTCTTCTTCAGCTCGCGCAGCTGGTTGAAGTTGCCGCGCAGGGGCTGGTCCCAGGTGTCGGCGACGCCGTCGACGCTCTGGTCGGCGGTGTACGTCTTCTCGGTGGCGGCGAAGTTGTCGCCCATCGTGCACTTGCCGCCCTGGACGTTGCCGAAGGCGTAGTTGATGTGGGTGAGCTTGCTGCCCGAGCCCGAGGTGTCGATGTTCTTGACGTGGTAGTTCCGGTCGTAGACGCCCCATTCGGTGAAGTAGCCGACCACGCGGGAGCCCGCCTTGGCCTCTGTCTTGGCGGGGGCGCCCGTGTTCTGGTCGGCGGCCGCGGTGCCCGCGCCGGCGAGCAGACCCGCGCCGAGCACGGCGCAACAAGCGGTGGCCAGGAGCGCCTTGAAGCGGGCGCGGGGACGGTTCGGTCGTGGCATCGCTGTCTCCTCGTGGGGGGAGAGGGGAGCATGTGGGGGTGGTGCTGACCTACTGACCTGCGGACCCTTCGCGCCCCTGCGGGCAGGAGGCGCACGACCGGGTGTGGGACGCGGCAACGCCCCCTCCGTAGTCGCGCGTTGAATTGGCATGAACGCGAAGACGTCTTGTGCCGCTGGACTCTAGGAGGACTAGACCATTGCGTCAATGGTTCGGACCAATTCCCGCTCCGCGGCACCCGGCAGGGCCGTGTCGGACACAGGCCGATGAAGATCGGCCGGACGGCCCGTGAACCCGTGACGCCATGCCGCCGATCGGGCATACTCAACCCGCCACAGTCGCTGGTCAGCCGCTTCCGAGACCCGGAAGGGCAGCATCGACTCGGCAGTGTCCCCGACGGCGGCGCCACACCCCGTGCGCGAGTCCGTCGCAGCGCCCGACAGGGAGAGGAGAGCGCCATGCCCGAGGGAGCCGCACAGTCGGTCGAGCGTCAGCTGCCCACCGAAGAGGCCCGGGATCTGTTCGCGCTCGTGCGTGAACTGGTCCAGCGCGAGATCGCGCCGCACGCGGCCGCCGAGGAGGAGGCCGGCCACTTCCCGCGCGAACTCTTCACCCTGCTCTCCGAATCGGGCCTGCTCGGCCTCGCCTACGACTCCGAGTTCGGCGGCGGCGACCAGCCGTACGAGGTCTATCTCCAGGTCCTCGAAGAGCTCGCCGCCGCGCGCCTGACCGTCGGCCTCGGCGTCAGCGTCCACTCCCTCGCCTGCCACGGGCTCGCCGGGTACGGCACCAAGGAGCAGCAGGCCGAGCACCTGCCCGACATGCTCGGCGGCGGCCTGCTCGGCGCCTACTGCCTGTCCGAGCCGTCCTCGGGCTCCGACGCCGCTTCCCTGCGTACCAAGGCCGTGCGGGACGGCGACGCATGGGTCATCACCGGCACCAAGGCGTGGATCACGCACGGCGGCATCGCCGACTTCTACACCGTCCTGGCCCGCACGGGCGGCGAGGGCGCGCACGGCGTGACCGCCTTCCTGGTGCCGGGCGACGCCGAGGGCCTCACGGCCGCGGTGCCGGAGAAGAAGATGGGGATGAAGGGCTCGCCGACGGCGCAGCTCCACTTCGACGGCGTCCGGGTGTCCGACGCCCGGCGCATCGGGGACGTGGGGCAGGGCTTCGCGATCGCGCTCTCTGCGCTCGACTCGGGGCGGCTCGGCATCGCGGCGTGCGCGATCGGCGTGGCCCAGGCGGCGCTCGACGAGGCGGTGGCGTACGCGACCGAGCGCAAGCAGTTCGGCCGCCCCATCGCCGACTTCCAGGGCCTGCGCTTCATGCTCGCGGACATGGCGACGCAGATCGAGGCGGGCCGGGCGCTGTACCTGGCGGCGGCCCGGCTGCGGGACGCGGGCCGCCCGTTCTCCAAGCAGGCGGCGATGGCCAAGCTGCTGTGCACGGACACCGCGATGAAGGTCACGACGGACGCCGTCCAGGTGCTCGGCGGCTACGGATACACCCTCGACTTCCCGGTCGAGCGCTTCATGCGCGAGGCCAAGGTGCTCCAGATCGTCGAGGGCACGAATCAGATCCAGCGCATGGTCATCGCCCGCCATCTCGCGGGTCCCGACTCGCGCTGAGCCGCGGGTCGGGGGGAGCGCCGGGGACGGGGCCGAACCGGGTGTCCGGGTCCGTGCCGAACCGCGCGTCCCGGTCGCTGCCGAACCGGGTGTCACGGTCCAGGCCGAAGGACGTGTCCCGGTCCGTGCCGAAGCGCGTCTCCCGGTCCGTGCCGAACCGCGTGTCCCTGACCGCGCCGAACGCCCCCTCCGAGCCGAACCCCCCGTCCGCCCCGAAGGGCCGCTCCGCCCCGTACTGCCCGCCGAACTGGCCGCTGCGCACGGTCGGCGCCGCGAGCCGCACCCACTCCGGGTCGTGCCGCCCCGGCAGCGTCCGGCCGCGCTCGGCCCAGTGCCGCAGCAGGGCGCGGTAGATCGGCGGGTCCTGCGGCGGGACGGGCTGCGGCGGGGGCGGGGCCGTCGGGGTCGCCTGCGGGTACTGGGGCTGCTGGGGATACGGCTGCTGCTGGGGGTACTGCGACGGCTGCGCGTAGGGATTCGGCTGGGGGTAGTGGGTGTACTGGGGCCTGTGAGGAACCGATTCTGCGGCGGGGGCGGGCGCGGTCGCGAGCGGGCGCCTGCGGTGGCCGGCCGGAGCGTGGGTGGGGGTGGTCATGCCGGGCCAACGGTCGGCGCGGAGGGCAGGTCACCGTCGGGTCGAATCGTGCGTGCGTTCATGCCCCGTCCGGCCGCGGCGCGCACGGCGCTCGGCGCCCGCGCCTCCGGGCGGACGCGGTCCGACGGGCGCCGGGACCCGACTCCGTTCACCTCGGCACGCGTCTGGCCCCGGCACGGCAACTGACGTACCGTCACCTCCACGCCGGGGTCCACCGCACACCGGGCGACGTCAACTCCCCGGCGTCCAGGGAGATGTACCGTGCCGGACGACCGCCCCGTACCGCTCGACGAGTACCCCGTCCACCAGGTGCCACTGTCGATGAAACACGTGGCGACCGGTGACCGGAACGCCTACGACCGCTGTATCTTCCACCTCTTCGACCACAGCGGCCGCGCCCTGCTCATCCTCGGCCTCGGCGTCTACCCGAACACCGGTGTCATCGACGCCTACGCGACCCTGCGCACCGGCGACACCCTGCACGCCGTCCGCGCCTCCGACGCGCTCGGCGACGACCGGTCGAACCTGTCCGTGGGGCCGCTGCGCATCACCGTCGAGGAGCCCCTGCGCAGGCTGCGCCTGACCTGCGCGGCGGACCCGGACGACGCGGACTCGCTCGCGTACGACATCGAGTGGAGCGCCGACTTCCCGGCGCTGTGGGAGCCGCACCACATCCAGCGCCGGGGCGGCAGGCTCACCCTCGAAGGCCGTCGGTTCGTGCAGGCGGGCGGGGCTGCCGGGGTGATCCGCGCGGGCGGGGACGAGATCGCGGTGACGGCGGGGGAGTGGACGGCGACCCGGGACCGGAGCTGGGGGGTGCGGCCCATCCCGGGCGAGGGAGCGGGCCGTCTCGACGAGGACTTCCCGACCGAGGGCTTCCACTGGATCTGGTGCCCGGTGCGGTTCGACGACCGCTTCCTGATGGTCATCACCCAGGAGGACGCGGACGGCTACCGCACCCTCAACGACGCCACCCTCGTCCGCCCCGGCCACCCCGACCGCCAACTCGGCTGGCCCCAGGCCGACATCACCTACCGCTCCGGCACCCGCCACCCCGAGCGCGCCGTCGTCCACCTCATGGACCCCGAGACCCGCAAGCCCCTTGAGCTGGGCGTCGAGACGCTCATGTCGCTGCCGCTCGCCGTCGGCGCCGGGTATCCGCCCGCCGACGACTGGCAGCACGGCACCTGGCGCGGCCGCGACTGGGTCGACCGGCGCACCTACGACCTCTCCGACCCGGCCGCGCACCCGCTGGCCGCGTACGGCGTCATCGACCACGCGGCCCGCTTCACCCTGGACGGCCGCGTCGGCCACGGCATCTTCGAGCACGGCACGTTCGGCCGCCACGACCCGAGCGGCTTCGCGGACTTCGGCTCCATGGCGCCCTGAGCGTCACCGAGGGAGGAGTACGGACATGGCAACGGAACCCGACCGGCCCCGACTTCGCACCACGACCCGGGACCCGGACGACCTGGCCCGGCGCCTCACGGCCTGGCTCGGCGGCCATCTGCCGGGCGCGAAAGCCGTCAACGTGGCGGTGCCCGAGTCGAACGGCATGTCCAGCGAGACGCTCCTCTTCGACATCGAGCACCCCCGACCGCCGCTCGCCCGGTGCGCGTTGCGCCTCGCGGCGGACCCGGCCGCGTACACGATCTTTCCCGTGTACGACATGGAGCGCCAGCACCGCACCCTGCGTCTGGTCGCCGACCGCACCGACGTGCCCGTGCCGCGCGTGCTGTGGCTGGAGCAGGACCCCGGGCCGCTCGGCGCCCCGTTCTTCGTCATGGAGCGGGTCGCGGGGCGGGTGCCGCCCGACGTCATGCCCTATACGTACGAGGGGAACTGGCTGTACGAGGCGAGCGACGCGGAGCGCGCGCGGCTTGAGGAGGCCACGGTCTCCGTCGTCGCGCGGCTGCACGACCAAGTCCCGGCCGCCGACGCCGCGTTCCTCGCGCTCCCCGGCCAGGGCAGCGCGCTGCGCCGCCATGTCGCCTCACAACGCGCCTACTACGACTGGGTGGTGACCGGACTCTCGCGCTCCGCACTCATTGAAAGCGCTTTCGCGAAACTGGCGGAACTCTGGCCGACCGAGGAGGGCGCGCCGGTCCTCAACTGGGGCGACGCGCGCATCGGCAACATCATCTACGACGGCTTCGAGCCCGCCGCCGTGCTCGACTGGGAGATGGCGTGCCTGGCCCCCCGCGAGGTCGACCTCGGCTGGACCGTCTATCTGCACCGGTTCTTCCAGGACCTCACGGTGAGCTTCGGGCAGCACGGACTGCCCGACTTCCTGCGCCGCGAACGGATCGAGGAGCGGTACGCCGAACTCACCGGGCACCGGCCCCGCGACATGGACTTCTACACGCTGTACGCGGCGCTGCGGCACGCCGTCGTCATGCTGCGCGTCGCCTACCGGCAGGTGCACTTCGGGGAGGCGACGGTGCCGGCCGACCCGGACACGCTGATCCTGCACCACGCCAGCCTCGCGGCGATGGTGCAGGGCAGCTACTGGTGACGGCGGTGGTGCGTGCCGGTGCGCCGGGGCTCGGCCCGGCGGCACGGGGTCGTCGCGGGCCGGGGGCTCAGGCGGCCGCGCGGCGGGTGGCCTGGCGGGGCACCCGGATCGGACGCGAGCCGGGCCCGCCGACGTGCGAGAACGGCTGGGTGCGCCAGTCCAGGCCCTGAGGCAGCGTCAGGAGCAGGGCGGTGTCCTGCTCCTGGGCCTCCAGGGACTCGTCGGCGGCACTGGCCTCGGAGGCGGCGCGGCCCGTGCCCGCGCACACGGTGAGCCCGAACGGGTTCCACGGAGTGGCACACAGCGCGTGCTCGGGCAGGGCGTCCTCGTCCGCGAGGAGCGCGATGGGCTGTCGGCAGTCCGGGCAGATGACCCGGTACATCTCGAAGGTGTCGTACGCGTCCGGCTCGTCCGCCGTGCCGTCGTCGGTGACGGTCTGTTCGACACCCTCCGGTGCGGGCTCGAGCTCGACGGGCTGCTGCTTGCGGCGCGTGGAACGACCGGGGCGCTTCAGGTTCTGCATGGGAATCTCCCCCTCGGGTGGGCCGACAAGGCGCTGCGGCCTCGACCACAGCAAGCACTTCCCGTCCGGTCCCGGGGGTAATCGCTCCTGCCCGACGGACACGGCCATATGTCTGTGGTGTTCGTCACATGCCAGATGGAGATGCCGTTTCGCGCGGGGTGGCCGCCGGGGCGTCGGCGCGGGGCGCGTGCCCTCCGGGGGCGGGGAGGGGCGCCTGCGAGCCGGCGGGCGGGGGCCTCCCGGGGCCGGGGCGCGCGTTTTGCCTCATCCCTTGCGTCCCTCAGGTATCGGTGAGGATCAAGAGGCCTGTAGGTTCGGCGCATGGAGGAGCTGGACCGACAAATCGTGCAGCTGCTCGTCAAGGACGGGCGGATGAGCTACACCGACCTGGGCAAGGCCACGGGCCTGTCCACGTCAGCGGTGCACCAGCGGGTGCGCAGGCTGGAGCAGCGAGGAGTGATCCGCGGGTACGCCGCCGTAGTGGACCCCGAAGCGGTCGGACTGCCGCTCACGGCCTTCATCGCGGTGAAGCCGTTCGACCCCAGCGCCCCCGACGACATCGCCGAGCGGCTCGCCGGAGTGCCCGAGATCGAGGCCTGCCACAGCGTCGCGGGCGCCGAGAACTACCTGCTCAAGGTGCGCGTGGCGACCCCGCACGAATTGGAGAACCTGCTGGCGAGGCTGCGCACGCTCGCCGGGGTCTCCACGCATACGACGGTGGTCCTCTCGACGCCCTACGAGTCACGGCCGCCCCAGGTCTGACCCGCGCCCCGGGCCTGGTCGGCGCCCCGGCGCACCCCTGTGCGGCCCGGCCCCGGGGCGGGCCGGGAGCGCCTGGGCGACCCCGCGAACCGGAGCCCCGCGCGCAGGCGCGAGACTGTTCCGCATGAGTGAGCCCATCACCCCCGAAACCGGGCATCGCACCGTTCTGCTGCGCGGCGGCGAAGTCCACAGCCCCGCCGACCCCTTCGCGACCGCGATGGTCGTCGAGCGCGGGCATATCGCCTGGGTCGGCTCCGAGGGCGCCGCCGACGGCTTCGCCGACGGTGTCGACGAGATCGTCGACCTCGAAGGCAACCTGGTCACACCGGCGTTCACCGACGCCCATGTGCACACGACGTCCACCGGGCTCACGCTCACGGGACTCGATCTGTCCCGCACCCGGAGCCTCGACGACGCGCTCGTTCTCGTACGCGAACACGCCGCCGCGCACCCGCACGACCGTGTGCTGCTCGGCCACGGCTGGGACGCCGCCCGCTGGCCCGGCGGCCGTGCGCCCACCCGCGCGGAACTCGACGAGGCCACCGGCGGCCGCCCGCTCTACCTGTCCCGCATCGACGTGCACTCCGCCGTCGCAAGCACCGCGCTCCTCGACCTCGTCCCCGGGGTCGCCGACGCCGCCGGGTTCCACTCCGACGCGCCGCTGACCGCCGACGCCCACCACGCCGTGCGCACCGCCGCCCACGCCGCCGTGACGCCCCGGCAGCGGGCCGACGCCCAGCGCGCCGCGCTCCACCGCGCGGCCTCGCTCGGCATCGGCTCGGTGCACGAGTGCGCGGGCCCCGTGATCTCCGGCGAGGACGACTTCACCTCGCTGCTGCGCCTCGCCGAGCAGGAGGCCGGGCCCCGCGTCGTCGGCTACTGGGCCGAGCAGGGCGCCGAAGGCGTCGCCCGCGCGCGCGAGCTGGGCGCGGCCGGTGCCGCGGGTGACCACTTCGTGGACGGCGCGCTCGGCTCGCACACGGCTTGGCTGTGCGAGCCCTACGCCGACGAGGCCGCCGTCGGCAACGCCTACCTGACCGCGACCGACGTCGCCGCGCACGTGGTGGCCTGCGCGGAGGCGGGGATCCAGGCCGGGTTCCACGCCATCGGGGACGCCGCCGTCGGCGCCGTCGTGGACGGGATGCGCGCCGCCGCCGAGAAGGTCGGCCTGGCCCGGGTGCGGGCCGCGCGACACCGCGTCGAGCACGTCGAGATGCTCACCCCCGAGACGGTCGCCGCGTTCGCCGAGTTCGGCCTCACCGCGTCCGTGCAGCCCGCCTTCGACGCCCTGTGGGGCGGCGAGGACGGCATGTACGTCCAGCGCCTCGGCGCCGAACGCGCCCGGACCCTCAACCCGTACGCGGCCCTCCTGCGCGCCGGTGTCCCGCTCGCCTTCGGCTCCGACAGCCCCGTGACCCCCCTGGACCCCTGGGGCACCGTCCGGGCCGCCGCCTTCCACCGCACGCCCGAGCACCGGGTGTCCGTGCGCGCCGCCTTCACGGCGCACACGCGCGGCGGCTGGCGGGCCATCGGCCGCGACGACGCGGGCGTCCTGGTGCCCGGCGCCCCCGCCGACTACGCCGTGTGGCAGACCGGCGAACTCGTCGTCCAGGCCCCCGACGACCGGGTCGCCCGCTGGTCCACCGACCCGCGCTCCGGCACCCCCGGCCTTCCGGACCTCGGCCCCGGTGCCGAACTGCCCCGCTGTCTGCGGACCGTGGTGGGCGGACAGTCGGTGTTCGTACGGCCCAACGAGTGACGTCAGCGGTGCGGCGCGGCTCCGAACGGGGCCACACGGCGCGTCGCGCGACCTGCGGCGCCTCGCCACTGACCTGCTGATCTGCGTAGAAGACGCAGGTCAGAGGGCTATTGACAGACGGCGGCCGTCGGCGGGTAGTTTCGGCCGCGTCCACCACAGGACGTCCGACCGGCGAACCCGCACACAGCCGTCGACCGCCGCTGGATCATGGCGGTGCGCCACCCCGGCGCACCGCCACCGGGAGCCAGGTCCAGCGCCCACGACGCTCAGGCGCGGGAACGCATCCGCCGGAAGGGGGTCGTCCCTCCTGCTCCCAGGAGCTCGGGGGAGGTGCGACCCGGGTAGGGCCCGGCCGCTCAGTAGACAACGGCTCTCGGTCGATCCGCAGCCAGCGGGTCCCAGGCCGGCCCGAAGGGCGCCGGGCCCGATCCGCAGGATCGCTCCTGCGTGATCCTCGGGGGGACGAAAGTCGCGCTCCGGACATGGCGCCCCGCCCGCCGTGTCCCTGCCGGGCCCAGGGTCCGTGGCGTCGCAACACCCCAGGCCCGGGCCACTATGGTGGTTCCCTGCGTACGAACGAAGGGGCAGTAGTGAGCAACGGCGGCGGGATCAGCGAAGCAGCGGACGCGGAGCGGCAGTTCGGCCCGCTCGGCGAGGCCTTGGTGATCATCCCGACCTACAACGAGGCGGAGAACATCCAGGCGATCGTTGGCCGGGTGCGCACCGCCGTGCCGCAGGCGCACGTCCTCGTCGCCGACGACAACAGCCCCGACGGCACCGGGAAGATCGCCGACGAGCTCGCGGCCGACGACGACCAGGTCCACGTCCTGCACCGCAAGGGCAAGGAAGGCCTCGGCGCCGCCTACCTCGCGGGCTTCTCCTGGGGCCTGGAGCACGGCTACGGAGTCCTCGTCGAGATGGACGCCGACGGCTCCCACCAGCCCGAGGAGCTGCCGCGCCTGCTCACCGCCCTCAAGGGCGCCGACCTCGTGCTCGGCTCGCGCTGGGTGCCCGGCGGGCGGGTCGTGAACTGGCCCCGGTCCCGTGAGTTCCTCTCCCGCGGCGGCAGCACGTACTCGCGGCTGCTCCTCGACGTGCCGATCCGCGACGTCACCGGCGGCTTCCGCGCCTTCCGCAGCGAGACCCTCCAGGGCCTCGGCCTCGGCGACGTGGCCTCCCAGGGCTACTGCTTCCAGGTCGACCTGGCCCGCCGTGCCATCAAGGCCGGCTACCACGTCGTGGAGGTGCCCATCACCTTCGTCGAGCGGGAGCTGGGCGACAGCAAGATGAGCCGTGACATCGTCGCCGAGGCGCTGTGGCGGGTCACGGCGTGGGGCGTGGGGGAGCGGGTCGGCAAGGTCCTGGGCCGCAAACCCTCTCCCTGATCCCGCACTCCGTGCTCCGCTTGATCCCGCACTCCTTGATCCGCGCGTTGTTGATCACCCCCTTATGCCGGTCTGAGCCGCGCCCAGGCACACTGGGAGCATGACGACTGGCGCACCGCCTCCCACCCAGCCCGCCCGGCCCCGGCGCTCGCGCGTCCTCAGGTTCCTGCCGCTCGGACTCGCCGCCTGGCTCGTCCTGGAGATCTGGCTGCTGACCGTCGTCGCCGGGGCCACCAGTGGCCTGACCGTCTTCCTGCTCCTCGTGGGCGGGCTCGTGCTCGGCTCCTTCGTCATCAAGCGGGCCGGGCGGCGCGCCTTCAAGAACCTCAGCGAGGCGGTGCAACAGCAGCAGCGGGGCGTTGCGGCTGCGCCCGACTCCGGGGGCGGCAGTGCCCTCACGATGCTCGGTGGGCTCTTCCTCATCCTGCCCGGACTGATCTCCGACGCCGTCGGGCTGCTGCTGCTCGTGCCGCCGCTGCAGAAGGTTCTCAGCCGGAGTGCCGAGCGGGCCTTCGAGCGCAAGGTCCGTGCGGCCGCCGCCGCGGCGCCCGGGGGGTTGGGGGACGCCTTCCAGCAGGCTCGGATGCAGCACCCTGGCGGGAAGGTGGTCCAGGGTGAGGTGATCCGCGAGGACGGGCCCTCGGCGTCGCCGCCGCCCGGGTCGGCGCGGGGGCCGGAGGATCCGCAGCTGCCGAGGTGAGGGTTGCGGCCTCGCGGGGGCGCCCCAGTCCCGCCCCTTCTCCGAAACCGGGGGCTGCGCCCCCTGGACCCCGCTGATCGGCGCTTCGCGCCTCGTCCTCAATCGCCGGACGGGCTAGAGAGTGTGCTGCTGTTGTATTTCAGCCCCTCCGGCGTTTGAGGAGCGGGGTCTGGGGCGGAGCCCCAGTTTCGGGAAAGGGGCGGGACTGGGGCGCACCGCGAGGACCCACCCGCACGTAGAAACGAGGGCGGGCCCGCTGCCGAAGCAGCGGGCCCGCCCTCGTTGTCAATCCGCTCCGCGGTCCGCGCGCTTACGCGGACTTGCGGCTGTCACGCGGATGCACCGCAATATTCATCGCACCGGACCTGAGAACCGCCAGGCGCTCCTCAAGTACCTCCTCGAGCTCTTCTCGAGTGCGGCGCTCCATGAGCATGTCCCAGTGCGTACGCGCGGGCTTGCCCTTCTTCTCCTCAGGTCCGTCGCCGTCCACGAGAAGTGCCTGGGCCCCGCAGACCTTGCACTCCCACTCGGGCGGGATCTCTGCCTCCACCGAGAACGGCATCTCAAAGCGATGTCCGTTCTGGCATGCGTACTCCACGGCCTGGCGCGGGGCCAGGTCGATGCCGCGGTCGGTCTCGTAGCTGGTCACCACGAGGCGCGTGCCGCGAAGAGCTCGCTCACTCATGAATCGTGCCTCCCGGGCTTGTCGCCCACAGGACAGGTGTCGCTGTCGTCGTCATCCGGTCAACGTCCGGTCGGCGGTAAAGATTCCCGTTCAGGGTCATGCGTCGCCGTCGTATGCCGCCCCTTGTTGTACCCACCAGCGCCCGGTTTGTCACATCTGGCAGCAGATGTCACCCAGCGTTTCTGAATCCTCAGCGCGCAGTAACGGTCCGCCTGGCAGGCCAAACGCGTACACTACCGGCCTTCGCCGCTGGTTGCTAAATCCGGCCGGGTCCGAAACGGGTCGGGTCGTGCTTCGCGCGCCGTACCGGAACCTGCGCGAGCGGCCCGCGGCCTCGTGCGGGGAACGCCGCCAGGGGCCGGATCGCGCCCGGCTGCGGCCCTGTGAGCTGGTACGTCGGCCCGCGGAGGGGTGGCCTGGGCTGTGGCCTGCGCCGGTCGTCGTGGTCGTACGCGGAAGCGTTCGGCTGCTTTTCCTTCTTTTTCCTCGGGGTGCCCGTCAGACCCAGGTGCCCCGGTCCTTGAGGACGTCGCGCAGCGTCTCGATGTGGTCCGTCATGATGCCGTCGACGCCCAGGTCGAGCAGGGCGTGCATGCGGTCGGCGTCGTTGATCGTCCACACATGGACCTGGAGCCCGCGCGCGTGGGCGGTGCGGACGAAGCGGTGGTCGACCACCCGGACCCCCGACTGCGCCTCCGGCACCTGGGCGCACACCGCGGACACCCGCGGTGTCGTCGGCACCCCCAGGGAGCGCAGCCGAAGCCCGAGGACGCCGCGCGTGCCGAACGACGTGGCGAGGCGCGGCCCCGCCAGGCGCTGGGCGCGTGCGACCCGGCCCTCCGAGAACGAGCCGACGCACACCCGGTCCCAGGTGCGGGTGCGCTCGATCAGCTCCAGGAGCGGCAGGAGGGCGGGCTCCGCCTTGACGTCCACGTTCCAGCGGACGTCGGGGAAGGCCTCCAGCATCTCTTCGAAGAGGGGGACCGGCTCGCTGCCCGCCACGCGCGCGTGGCTCACCTCGCTCCAGGGGAGGTCCGCGATCCGGCCCGAGGCGTCCGTGACCCGGTCGAGCGTCGCGTCGTGGAACGCGGCCAGCCTGCCGTCCGACGTGGCGTGCACATCGGTCTCGATATAGCGGTAGCCGGCGTCCACGGCGCGGCGGAAGGCGGCCGCGGTGTTCTCCAGTCCGTCCGCCGCGCCGCCGCGGTGGGCGAACGCGAGCGGTCCTGGGTGGTCGAGGTAGGGGTGGCGTACGCGCGGGGTCACCGCTGCAGTATCGCCTGCTCCGATGGCTCTCCGGAGGCCACGACGCGGCCCGTGGTGGACGCGGGGACGGCGAAGAAACGCAGGAAGAACTGGGCGAGCGGGCCGATGCACAGGGCGTAGAGGACCGTGCCGACGCCCACGGTGCCGCCGAGCACGAAGCCGGTGACGACGACCGCCACCTCCACGAGGGTGCGCATCTGGCGGATCGAGCGGCCGGTGCGCTCGTTGAGACCCGTCATCAGCCCGTCGCGCGGTCCGGGGCCGAACCTGGCCGCTATGTAGAGGCCCGTCGCCACGCCGTTGAGCACGATCCCCGCCACCAGGAGCGGCACGCGGATGCCCAGGGCGTGCGCGTCCGGTACCAGGGCCAGGGTGCCGTCCATCGCCAGGCCGACGACGAAGACGTTCGACACCGTGCCGAGGCCCGGGCGCTGGCGCAGCGGGATCCACAGGAGCAGCACGGCGGCGCCCACGAAGATCGACACGACGCCGATCGACATCCCCGTGCGCTCGGCGATGCCCTGGTGCAGCACGTTCCACGGCTCCAGGCCGAGCCCCGAGCGCACCAGGAGCGCGGAGCTGGCGCCGTACAGCGCCAGACCGACGTACAGCTGGAACAGCCGTCGCGTGAGATGGCGCTCGGCGCGCGTTCCCGTAGTGGGCCGACCTGATTTCGCCCTGGACAAGAGAAGCCCCCCATGGTGGTAGTGGCCTGACGCATGACACTCTGTGGCTTGGTGGCGGACGCCAACCATGGCCAATTCGACGAAGGTGGACTGGGATCATGCCTCAGTGGACATCAGCGGTGGGCTCGACCCAGCTCGCCCGGCTCCTCACCTCCCAGCAGGCGCGCCCCGCGAGCGCGGGCACCCGTCGCCCGCCCGCCTATCGCGCCCTCGCCGACGGTATCCGCCTCCTCGTCCTCGAAGGACGCGTTCCCGTGGCGGCCCGTCTGCCCGCCGAGCGCGAGCTGGCCGTCGCGCTCGCCGTCAGCCGGACCACCGTCGCCGCCGCCTACGAAGCGCTGCGCACCGAAGGCTTCCTGGAGTCCCGCAGGGGAGCGGGCAGCTGGACCGCCGTCCCGGCCGGCAACCCGCTGCCCGCGCGCGGCCTCGAACCGCTGCCCCCCGAGGCGCTCGGCTCCATGATCGACCTGGGCTGCGCGGCCCTGCCCGCGCCCGAGCCCTGGCTCACCCGCTCCGTCCAGGGCGCCCTGGAAGAGCTCCCGCCCTACGCCCACACCCACGGCGACTACCCGGCCGGACTGCCCGCACTGCGCGCCATGCTCGCCGAGCGCTACACCGCGCGCGGCATACCGACCATGCCGGAACAGATCATGGTCACCACCGGCGCCATGGGCGCCATCGACGCGATCTGTCACCTCTTCGCGGGCCGCGGCGAGCGGATCGCCGTGGAGTCGCCCAGCTACGCCAACATCCTCCAGCTGATGCGTGAGGCGGGCGCGCGCCTGGTGCCCGTGGCGATGGCCGAGGGACTCGGCGGCTGGGACATGGACCGCTGGCGCCAGGTCCTGCGCGACGCGGCGCCCCGGCTCGCGTACGTCGTCGCCGACTTCCACAACCCCACCGGAGCGCTCGCCGACGAGGACCAGCGCCGCCGCCTGGTCGACGCCGCCCGGCACGCCGGGACCGTCCTCGTCGTCGACGAGACCATGAGTGAGCTGCGCCTTGACGAGGGTCTTGACATGCCGCGCCCGGTCTGCGGGTTCGACCCCGCGGGCTCCACCGTCATCACCGTCGGCTCGGCGAGCAAGGCCTTCTGGGCGGGCATGCGCATCGGCTGGGTGCGCGCCGCGCCCGACGTGATCCGCAGCCTGGTCGCCGCGCGCGCGTACGCCGACCTCGGCACCCCCGTCCTGGAGCAGTTGGCCCTCAACTGGCTGCTCAGCACCGGGGGCTGGCAGCAGGCCGTGGACGTGCGCAGGGAGCAGGCGCGCGACAACCGCGACGCCCTGGTCGCCGCCGTGCGCCGCGAGTTGCCCGGCTGGGAGTTCGAAGTGCCGCGCGGCGGGCTCACGTTGTGGGTGCGCACCGGCGGGCTCTCCGGCTCGCGCATCGCCGAGGTCGGCGAACGCGTGGGCGTGCGCGTGCCGTCGGGCCCCCGCTTCGGTGTGGACGGCGCCTTCGAGGGCTACGTACGCCTGCCGTTCACCGTGGGCGGTGCCGTCGCCGAGGAGGCGGCGGTGCGGCTCGCGGCGGCCGCCCGCCTGGTGGAGTCCGGGTCGGGCGCGGGCTCCGGGGCGGAGGGGCCGCACACGTTCGTGGCGTGAGGGTCCGTGAGGGCACCTCCGTCCGGCGTGCTCAGCCCTCGGCGACCGCCGGGGCGAGGGCCGTGTCCGCCGGTGTCGTGCGGGCCGGGAGCAGGTCGAGGACGGCCCGCCGGTGCGCGTCGCTCGTGGCGTCGTCGTACGGGTCGGGGGTCGCCGGGACCTGGAGGCGGAGCACGGGGCCGGTGCCGAGGCGGGCGTAGCCGCGCCCGGGGGGCATGTCCGCCGTGGGGGTCGTGTGCGGCCGCGCGCCCAGGACCTCCTCGACCTGTCCCGGGGTGGCTGGACCGAGCACCACGCGCGCGCGGGTGTGCTGGCACACGGCGTCGGTGAGGGCGTCCGCGCTGTCGAGCTGGTCGGCCACGACGACGGTGACGCCCGCGGCGCGCCCGTGCCGCAGCGGCACCTGGAGCAGCGTCTGCGGATCGCGGTGGCCGTCGGCGGCGGCGAGGTGACCGAGGGTGCTGGGGCGGTCGAGGAGGATCCACAGGGGCCGCTTGATGTCGTCCGGCGGGGGGTGGCCCGCCTGCCGGGCGCGGTTCGCGGCGATGAGCCGGCGCTCCGTCTCGTGCGCGGCCCACTCCAGACTGGCGAGCGCCCCGGCGAGCCCGCACTCGACGGCGAGGACGCCGTCGCGCCCCGTCAGGCACGCGAAGTCGCCGGTGCCGCTGCCCTCGATGATGACGACGTCGCCGTACCGGAGCGCCTGCAGGGCCACCGAGCGCAGGAGCGTGGTGGTGCCGCTGCCGGGGTGGCCGAGGACCAGCAGATGGGGTTCGGTGGACCGGCCGCCGGTGCGCCACACGACGGGCGGTACGTCGCGCTGCTCGTCGCCGTCCGCCACGGGCAGGGTGCGCTGCACGGCGGAGGGGTCGGTGAAGCCGAGCACGGTCTCGCCGGGTGCGGTGACGAAGCGCTGGGCCGCGATGTCGGTGGGCAGCGGCGGCAGCACGGTCACGGTGAGGGTGTTGCCCTCCTCGTCCCACGTGAAGTGGTACTCCCGGCCGCGCCCCGACTTGGCGTGCAGCAACTGCTCGATGCGCGCGCGGGATTCGGCCTCGCCGTCGGTGAAGTACGCGGGATAGCGCAGCACCAGGTGGGAGACCCGGCCGTCGTCGTCGAACGCGTAGTCGCTGAAGGCCTTGTCCCACTCGCCGCCGTGCGCGAACAGCGGGCTCGGGTCGTCGGGGACGGAGAAGTACGGCACGAGTGCTTCGTAGAGCGACTGCAACCGCTGGACCTGGGCGTCGTCCGGGCCGGAGGGGGCCGGCGCGGTGCGCTCACGGCCGGTCCAGGCGGCGGCCGCCATCAGGCTGATGGCGGCGAGCAGCGGACCGTAGGGGATGAGCGCCACGACGAGGACCACGGAGGCCACCAGGAACAGCAGGGGGCCCCTGCGGTCCTTGGGGGTCTCGGACCACTTGCGCCGCCCGGCTCCGGCGAGGCGGCGCAGCCCGCGTGTGATCGTGATCAGCGGGTGGAGGACGTCGGTGGCACTGTCGGCGGCCGACCGGGCGAGTTCGCGACTGCGCGCGATGTGCTCCCGGCCCCGGGCGATCTGGGCGGTGCCGTTGCTCAGGATGCGGGGGAGAGGGCGCCGAGCCACGTCGTTCTCCTGGGGGTGGTGGTGAGCGGTGAACCGTCGGAAACCGTCAGAACTTGATGCCGCCGAGCAGGCTCGCGAGGCTCGCGCCGCCGGCCTTGATGCTCGGGGCGATGGCGGTGCCCGCGAGGTAGAAGCCGAAGAGCGCGCACACCAGCGCGTGCGAGGCCTTCAGCCCGTCTTTGCGGAAGAAGAGGAAGACGATGACTCCGAGCAGCACGACGCCTGAGATGGACAGGATCATGAGGTTTCTCCTGGTCGATGGGGACAGTCACCATGAGTTCTTCCAGGCTCACAGCATGTATCCATACGATAAAGGGTGCAAATGGGGTAAATTTCCGATATTTACCTCGAACGGCGGCGGCCTGATGGGCCGACTGTGCACGTCGGAGGCGGTTTCGAAGCGGGGGCCGGGGTGGGGGTCGTCACCCGACGTGATCTTTGCCGTGTGCGCGGTCGGTCATGTGCCGTGACGGGCAGTACCCTGTCGATTCACTCGTACGGCTGCACGGCTGGGACACCGGGAACGATCCGGACCGGCCGCGCATTCGTTTCGGCCCTGTGCGCGCGGAAGTCTCGACCCTGTGTGCGCGGAACACGAAAGGCGATCGTCACTGTGAGCGATGAAGTCCCCGAGACGGGGAGCGCGGCCGTTCCCGACCCGGAAGTCGTTGCCCTCGCGGGCAGGATCTTCGACCTCGCCCGGGCCGGTGACACCGACGCGCTCGCCGCGTACGTCGACGCGGGCGTGTCCGCGGACCTCACCAACGACAGCGGCGACTCGCTCGTCATGCTCGCCGCCTACCACGGCCACGCGGCGACCGTGCGTGCCCTGATCGAGCGCGGCGCGGACCCGGGGCGCGTCAACGACAAGGGGCAGACGCCGCTCGCGGGCGCCGTCTTCAAGGGCTCCGACGACGTGATCCGGGCGCTGCTCGACGGGGGTGCCGATCCGGCCGCGGGCACGCCCTCGGCGATCGACACCGCGCGCATGTTCGAGAAGACCGAACTGCTCGCACTGTTCGGCGCCGCCTGAGCGGGTAGGCGGTCCGGCAGCACGGGGGCGCCGGAAATGTGGTCGCGGCGGGCAGAACCGCTGGGTCATCATGACGACGTGATTCACGGACGCGACGTCGGGGCAGGTGTTGCCGCAGCGCGCGGACCGTGAGCGGCCCGACCCCGGACATGGCGTCCGGGACCCTCCGGGTCACCGACGAGAGGCAGAGGAAGATGGTCTTCAGCAAGCAAGAGACGTGGGGCGGCCCGACGTGTTGGCGCGCGGCCAGGTAGTGCGGATTCCCGGTTGCGTCGACGCTTGATGTGAGGCTGTTTCCCATGTTCGAACCGGTCATAGCGCCCAGCGGTACGCTGCTCGGCCTGCTGCAGCGGGGCCGCGGCGACGGCACCCTGCACGCACTCACCGCCCCTCGGTCCGAGGCGCTCTCCGCCCTCGACCACTGTGTGCTGCACGACCCGCGGCACGACTGGCAGGTGGAGAACCGCTCGCTGTACTACGCGCGGCTCTACCTCGATCTGAACGGCGGGCTCGGCGCGATCCAGCGCCATCTCTTCGACCCCGACGACACGCTCGACCCGGACGACTCACGCACCGGGCTCGCGCTGTCCGTCCTCGGCCACCTCGCCTCGTACGACAGGCTGGACGCCCTGCGCCTGCTGCGCAGCTACGCCGAGTACGGGGCGAACTGGGCCTGGGCCCTGGACGAGCTCGCCCTACGCGACGACGACGCGGGCCTGCGCGCCCTCGCCGTTCCCGTCCTGGCCCGCTTCCCCGCCGACGCCGAGGGCGAGGCCGCCCTCACCGAGGCCGTGCGCGACGCCTTCGAGCCCCGGCCCTGGCGGCTGTGGGCGGAGGATCCGCGGCCCGAGATCGGCGGCCGCGTGCGCGCCGCCGCCGAGCGCGGCTCCTTCGACCGCTGGCAGCGCCAGCTCGCACCCGCGGGGCCGCGCCCCGGCTGGAGCGTGCGGGCCGTGCTCGCCTGGGCCCAGGAAGGCCTTGAGCGCGGCGCCGCCCTGCATGTGCCCGCCGCCCGCTGTCTGACCGCCGTCGCCGGGCCCGAGGACCGCGCCGAGATCCTCGAGGCCGCCCGCCACGGCGCGGACGCCGAACGCGGCACGGCCCTGTGCTACCTGGCCGACGCCAACGATCCCGGCGTGCTCGACCTCCTGGAGGAGGCAGCGCAGAGCCCGTCGCGCGCCGTCGCCGACATCGCGGCCGAGACGTTCGAGCGGATGCGCTCCGTCGCCGCCGTCGAGCGGGCCCGGCAGTGGGCCGGGCGCCCCGACGCGCTCGGCGCGGCCGCCGGACGCGTGCTCGCCTGCAGAGGCGGCGCCCAGGACAGCCAGCTGGTGCTCGCCGCGCTGCGCGAGGCGGTGCGCGGCGAAGGCCCGGACGCGCCGACCCTGTGGCCGCTCGTCGACGGCGCGGGCCGCCTCGGCATCGGCTGCGCGGCGCCCGTCCTGCGCCACGTCTACCGCGAGACAGCCTCCTCCCACCTCAGGGGCCGCGCCGCCCGCGCGCTCGCCGCCACCGACCCCTCCTTCGCCGCGGGCTTCGCCGTCGAGTGCCTGTGGGACTGCGAGGAGTCCACCCGCGAAGTCGCCGCACGGCACGCCGAGACCGGTGACGCCCGCGTGGTCAACCGCCTCCGCCGGCTCGCCGCGGATCCCGCCGAGGAGGACGACGTGCAGTCGGCGGTACGCAGCCGGATCGGGCCGGACGCGCCTGCCGTGTGAGCCTTGGGGCGCGGTTGGGAGGTCTGTCGGCGGTGCTGGATGCGAGGGGTGGGTCTCCGACGGGCTCCTGGTGGCCCCGGGTGGGCCCTGGGCAGGCCTCGGACGGGCTCCGGACGGGCTCCGGATGTGCTCCGGACGGGCTCCGGACGGGCTCCGGATGTGCCCCGGACGGGCTCCGGACGGGCTCCGGACGGGCTCCGGATGTGCCTCTCGGCAGGCCGGGCGCTCGCGGGGTGAGCCTTCCCCGCCGCCCGCAGAGGCGTGAGCCGGGCCTCTGCCCGGCGCAGAGTCCCGGGACGCTTGCCGTCCGCTACACCGCGCAGCCGGGACCGAGACCCCGCACGACCCGGGGGCGCGGCCGGTGCCGCACCCTCCCCGCGCGGGCACGCCCCGCCCCCGAAGGCCCAGCTGACCGCCCCCGCCCGGTGCGTAACGCCCCGCCTGCGGCGAAATGGCCGGATCCCGTGGAGCGCAACGCTCATGGGACGTTCCTCATCAGGAAAGATCCACGTTGACGTGGGCACGCCCCGCCTGACGACAACACGGGTATGCGTGTCGTCATCGTCACCGAATCCTTCCCGCCCGACATCAACGGCGTGTCGCACTGCGCCCTGCAGACCGCCCGGCAACTCGTCGCGCGCGGTCACGAGCCCCTCGTCGTCGCCCCCGCAACCGCGGCGGGGACCGACGCCGACGCCGACCCTCTCTCCCCGTGCCCCGTCGTCCGCGTACCCTCCCTGCCACTCCCCGGATATCCGCAGGTCAGGGTCGCGTTGCCGAGTCGACGGCTGGCGGCGGCGCTGAGCGCGCACCAAGCCGACCTGGTCCACCTGGCCAGCCCGTTCGTGCTCGGCGCGCGCGGCATGGCCGCGGCGACCCGCAAGCACCTGCCCACCGTCGCCGTCTACCAGACCGACATCGGCGGCTACGCGCGGACGTACATGGGCCGGGGCGAGGCCACCGCGTGGCGACGCATCCGCACGGTGCACGCCGCCGCCGACCGCACCCTCGCGCCCTCCACGGCGGCCCTCACCGACCTGGTCGCGCACGGCGTGCCCCGGGTGCGGATGTGGCCGCGCGGCGTGGACACCGAACGCTTCAGGCCGACGCTGCGCGACCCCGCCCTGCGCCGCGCACTCGCCCCCGACGGCGAACTGATCATCGGCTACGTAGGGCGGCTCGCCCCCGAGAAGCACGTCGAACTCCTGGCGCAGGTGTGCGGCCTGGACGGCGTCCGGGTCGTCGTCGTGGGCGACGGGCCGAGTGCGGGCGCCCTGCGCACGGCGCTGCCCGGGGCCGCGCTCCTCGGCCGCCGCACCGGCGACGAACTCGCCCGGATCTTCGCCTCCTTGGACGTCTTCGTGCACACCGGGCCCTTGGAGACCTTCTGCCAGACCGTGCAGGAGGCCATGGCCAGCGGCGTTCCCGTCGTCGCTCCCGCCGTCGGTGGACCGCTCGACCTGGTGGTCCCCGGGAGCACCGGGATCCTCGTCCCGCCCGGTGACGCCGCCGCCGTGCGGGACGCGGTGTGGGTCATGGCCGCCGACCCGGCGCTGCGGGCCGCGTACGGGGCCGCCGGGCGCGCCGCCGTCCAGGGACGGACCTGGGACGCCATCGGGGACCAGCTCATCGCGCACTACGAAGAAGTGCTCGCCGAGCGCACGGCGGTGGCGGCATGAGCGCGGCCCTGGGCATGGACCCCCTCGCCACGGCACGTGCCGCGCGCACCGCCGGGCCACTGCGCATCGTGCGCCTCGCCAACTTCGTCACGCCCTCGTCGGGCGGACTGCGCACCGCCCTGCGCGAACTGGGCCGCGGCTACCTCGCCGCGGGCCACGACCCCGTACTGATCGTCCCCGGGGAGCGCGCCGACACCGCCCGCACGGAACAGGGGCTCGTCATCACCGTGCCCGGACCCGAACTGCCCGGCACCGGCGGCTACCGCGTCATCGCCGACCGGCGGCGCCTCACCCGCCTCCTGGAGCGCCTCGCCCCCGACCGCCTCGAGGTCTCCGACCGCACCTCCCTGCGCTGGACCGGCGAGTGGGCGCGCCGCGCCCGCGTCCCGGCCGTGATGGTCTCCCACGAGGCGGCGGACGCCGTGATGCGCACCTGGGGGCTGCCGCCGGGCCTGGCACGCCGCGCGGCCGACGCCCTCAACACCCGTACCGCGCACGCCTACGCGCGCGTGGTGTGCACCACGGCCTGGGCGGAGCGCGAGTTCGTACGCGTCGGGGCGGGCAACGTCGTACGCGCCCCCCTGGGCGTCGATCTGGCCGACCGCCACCCGGGGCTGTGGGACCGGCGGACACGGCAGCGCTACGCGCGCGGGGACGACGACGTGCTCCTGGTGCTCTGCTCCCGCCTCTCCGTGGAGAAGCGCCCCGGCATGGCGCTCGACACCCTGGAGACCCTGCGCGGGCGTGGCGTACCGGCCGTGCTCGTCGTCGCGGGTGACGGTCCGCTGCGCTCCCGGCTCGAACAGCGGGCACGGGAGCGGCGGCTTCCGGTGACGTTCCTCGGCCATGTCGCGGACCGCGCCGTGCTCGGGGCCCTCCAGGCCGCGGCCGACGTGTGCCTGGCCCCGGGCCCCTGCGAGACCTTCGGCCTGGCCGCGCTCGAAGCCCTCGCCTGCGGCACCCCGGTCGTGGCCAGCGCCTCGTCCGCGCTGCCGGAGATCGTGGGCGGCGCGGGGGCTGCCGCCGCCGACACGCCCCATACGTTCGCCCACGCCGTGCGGGCGGTCCTCGAACGCCCGGAGCACATCCGCCGGGCGATGGCACGCGCGCGTGCGGAGTGCTTCGGGTGGGATGCGGCGGTGGGGGCGTTCTTGGCGGCGCATGGGGTGGGTGGGGTGCATGGGGTGCACGGAGTGGGTGCGGTGGGTGCGGTGGACCCGGTCGATGCGGGATTTGGGGTGACTGTTGGGGGTGGGGCAGTTGTGAGGAGTCGGGCGGCTGTTGGGGTTGGGATGGCCGATACGAACGGGATGGCTGTTGGGGGTGGGGTGGCTGCCACACACGGGGTGATCGTCAGGGATGGGGCGACTGTGAGGAATGAGATGGCCGTGGTGGACGGGGGCACTGTGGGGGATGGCCCGGGTGCGGCGGTCAGCCAGGGGCTTTGCTCCGACTCCGGGCGGAGCGGTGCGGGGGTGGCGGCCGCCACGGATGGGGTCGTGGCATCGGCCGGCGACGGGGCACTGGCCGGGGACGTGGTACTGGCCAGAGATGAAGCACCTGCCAGCGATGGGGCACTGGCCAGGGGCGCGGCGCCTGCCGGGGATGCGGTACCGGTTCCGGACGCTGTACCGGTCCCGGACGCGGTACCGGCCCGCGACGCGGCAGCCGCCAGGGAAAGCGTCCGCGCGCTGCGCCTCGTCGTGGGGCCCGGCGCCGCGTCGGACGGGAGCGGTGCCGGATGAGGCCGGTGACGTTCGTGGCGCTCGGGGACTCGCTCACGCAGGGCGTGGGGGACCCCGTGGACGGTGCGTGGCGGGGCTGGGCGGCGCTGCTCGCCGAGGGCCTCGGGACACCCCAACGGCCCGTGGAATTCCACAACCTGGCCGTCAGCGGCGCGCAGACCTGCGACGTGCACGCCCGCCAGACGCCCCGGGCGGTCGCCCTGCGGCCCGACGTCGTGTCCGTCGTCGTCGGCGTCAACGACACCCTGCGCTGCACCTTCGACATCCGTGCCGTCGCCGCGCGCCTCGACGAGGTCTACGGCGCCGTCACGGCGGACGGCGCGGTGCTGCTCACCGCCTGCATGCCCGACCCCGGCGCCATGCTGGGCCTGCCCGGCGCGCTCGGCCGCCCGCTGGCCCGGCGGCAGCGCGCGGTCAACGCCGTCGTGCACGCCCTGTCGGAACGCCACGGCGCCGTCCACCTGCACGCCGCCGACGAGGAGTGGGTCGCCGACCGCACCCTGTGGAGCGCGGACCGGCTGCACCCCTCAGAGCGCGGGCACCGGGTGTTCGCCGCCCGCTTCCACGCACTGCTCGCCGCGGCGGGCCTGGCACCCGGCCCCGCCCCCGCCGTCGAGCCCGAACTGCCGCCGCCCGCCGCGTCGGCGAGCCTGCTGTGGCTGGCCACGGCCGGCACCGGCTGGGTCGCCCGGCGCTGCACCGACCTGCTGCCGCAGCTGCTCGGCCTCGCCGTGGAGGAGGTACGGCACCAGGTGCAGGGCACGAGCGGCGGGCTCGACGTGCGGGACGCGCACGCCGCGGCGGCGGCACTCGCGGGGCTCGGAACCGCAGGGCGGCAGGTGGAGGCGGCGTAGCCCGCGCCGCACCCGCACTGCGCCCACGCCGCATCCGGGCCGTGCCGCACGCGCCTCCGTGCCGCACGCGCCTCCGTGCCGCACGCGCCTCCGTGCCGCACGTGCCTCCGTGCCGTATCCGGACCGCACTGCGCCCGCGCCGCACGGGCCCGCGCCGCACAGGCCCGCGCCGCGCCCGAGCCGTGCCGCGCCCGAGCCGTGCCGCGCCCGAGCCGCGCCGCGCCCGAGCCGCGCCGCCTCCGGCGCCGCGCCGCACTCGCCCCTCACCCACCCCCCGCCCCAGACCAGCCCCCACCCCCACGAACCGCACCACCGTCCCCGGCACCGCCTGTGCCGCTGCCGCGAGGTCGCGCTCCCTGACGACGCCCACGACCGGGTAGCCGCCCGTCGTCGGGTGGTCGGCGAGGAACACCACGGGTCTGCCGTCGGGCGGTACCTGGATCGCGCCCAGGACCATGCCCTCGCTGGGCAGTTCGCCGCTCACCGCGCGCTCCAGGGGTGGCCCGTCCGTGCGCAGGCCGATGCGGTTGCTCGCCGAGGACACGCGGTACGCGCGCGTGGTGAGCGTCCGTAGGGCCGTGGCCGTGAACCAGTCGGTGCGAGGCCCCGGCGTCACCCGCAGGATCAGCTCGCACGGCGGGCCGGGCTGCGGAACGGTGTCCACGCGCGCGGGGGCGACGGGTGCGGCACCCAGCGGAAGCACCGCGCCGTCTGTGAGCGGGGGCGGGCCGAGCCCGGACAGCAGGTCGGTGGAGCGGCTGCCGAGGACCGGCTCGACGGCCACGCCGCCACCGAGGGCGACGTAACCGCGTACTCCGGAGACAGCGGGACCCACCTCAAGGAGAGCACCGGCAGGCACCCGCACCGGCGTGCCCCATGCCACCGCGCGCCCGTCGACCGTCACCCGGCAGGGCGCACCGCCCACGGCGACTGTGACGTCGCAACGGGGCCGCAGCGCACAGCCATTGAGGGTGGTCTCCAGGACGGCCGCGCTGGCCGGATTGCCGACGAGACGGTTCACCAGGGCGGCGGCGGGCCGGTCGAGGGCGCCGGAGCGCGGCACCCCGAGGTGGGCGTGTCCGGGGCGGCCCTCGTCCTGCACCGTGGTGAGCGCCCCGGCCCGTACGACCGCGAAGGCCCGGTCGGTCATCGGCCCTCCGGCACGAAGCGGACCCGCGCGCCCGGCGACAGGAGCGCCGCCGGTACGCGCGTGTGGTCCCACAGCACGGCGTCCGTCGCCCCGATCAGCTGCCAGCCGCCGGGCGAGGAGCGCGGGTAGACGCCCGTGTACGGCCCGGCGAGGCCGACGGAGCCCGCGGGCACCGCCGTCCGCGGCGTCGCCCTGCGCGGCACGTCCGGCACTCCGCCGAGGCCCGTCAGATAGCCGAAACCGGGCGCGAACCCGCAGAAGGCGACGCGGAACTCGGCGGCCGAGTGGATCCGCGCCACGTCCCCGACCGGCACGCCCCACAGCGCCGCCACGTCCGCCAGGTCCGGCCCTTCGTACCGCACCGGGATCTCCAGGACGTCGTCCGCGCGCGCGGCCGGCGGCGGGATCTCCCAGGTGGGCAGGCGCACGGCGAGCCGGAGCGGGGTGTCGGGTCCGTCAGGGCCGTCGAGGCCGTCCAGGAGCACCGTGCGGGCCGCGGGCACGATCTCGCGTACGACGAGGTCTCCGGCCGCCCGGCGGCGCAGCAGCTCGGCGTGCAGGGCCGCGGCGGCCGATCCGTCGGCGAGTTCGACGAGCAGCGCGCGCTCGCCCATGGGCAGGACCTTCATGGGCAGGACGTTCGCGGCCTGCGCCGAGCACGGAGTCGGCGCAGGCAGCGGCGGTGATGCTGTCGGTGTCGGTGTCGGTGTCGGTGTCGGTGTCGGTGTCGGTGGCGGTGGCGGTGGCGTCGGGCGGGTGCTCATGCGAACGCCTCCACCCGCACGCCCGCCGTTTCGAGGCGTGCCCTGACCTGCCGCGCGAGCTCCACCGCTCCGGGGGTGTCGCCGTGCAGGCACAGGGAGCGCGCCCGGACGTCGATGCGCCGCCCGCCGTGCGAGACGACGGTGCCGAACCGGGCGATGCCGAGGGACCGTTCGACGACGGCGTCCGCCTCCGTGACGACGGCGCCGTCGGTGCCGCGCGGCACCAGAGTGCCCTCGTCGGTGTACGCCCGGTCCGCGAACGCCTCCGTGACGACCGGGAGCCCGGCCTTCTCCGCCGCCTCCAGGAGACGCGATCCGGGAAGGCCGAGGACGGGCAGAGCGGCGTCGGCGAGCAGCACGCCGTCCACGACGGCGGACGCCTGCTCGACGTCGTGCACCGCGCGGTTGTACAGCGCGCCGTGCGGCTTCACGTACGCCACACCGGCGCCCGCCGCGCGCGCGAACACCTCCAGGGCGCCGATCTGGTACGCCACTTCGGCCGCGAGCTCGGCGGCCGGCACGTCCATCGCGCGCCGCCCGAACCCCGCCAGGTCGCGGTACGACACCTGGGCGCCGATCCGCACCCCCCGCTCCGCCGCGCGCTCGCACACGCGCCGCATGGTGGCCGCGTCGCCCGCGTGGAAGCCGCAGGCCACATTGGCGCTGGTGACGACGGACAGCAGCTCCTCGTCATCGGTGAGCCGCCACCGCCCGAAGCCCTCGCCCAGGTCGGCGTTGAGGTCGATCGAGGCCCAGGTCATGTGCGTATCGCTCCCGTGAGTTCGTGTGCTCCGCGCGGGGGTGGTCGGGCCCCCGCGCGGTGGGGTTCCGTGTCCCGCGCGCGGGGGCTGTGCCCGGGGCGCGGGTGCGTCGGTCAGGCGACGCGGTACTGCTCGTCGCGCGCGTCGGTGATGAACATCCGGCCCGGCGCGTGCGTGATCGCGAACGGCGGCCGCGACGCCATCACGGCTGCCTGGGGCGTCACCCCGCACGCCCAGAACACCGGGATGTCGTCGGGCTCGGCGTCCACCGGGTCGCCGAAGTCGGGCTCGGCGAGGTCCGCGATGCCGAGGCCCGCCGGGTCGCCGCAGTGGACCGGCGCGCCGTGCACCGCGGGCAGCACGGAGGTCTCCTGGATCGCGGTGGCCAGGTCGCCGGGCGGCACCGGGCGCATCGACACCACCAGGGGGCCGCGCAGCCGCCCCGCGGCACGGCACTGGCGGTCGGTGACGTACATGGCGACGTTGCGGCCCTGCGCGACATGGCGCAGCGGCACGCCGGCCGCCGCGAGCGACCACTCGAAGGTGAAGCTGCAGCCGATGAGGAACGACACCAGGTCGCCGCGCCAGTGCCCGACCACGTCGGTGGGCTCGTCGACCAGCTCGCCGTCCTGCCACACGCGGTAGCGCGGCAGATCCGTGCGCAGATCGGCCCCTGGGGCCAGTGGCGTGGTCCAGGAGCCCGTGTCCGTCACGTCGAGCACCGGGCAGGGCTTCGGGTTCCGCTGGCAGAACAGGAGCATGTCGTACGCCCAGTCGGCGGGGACGGACACCAGGTTCGCCTGGGTGCGTCCGGGCGCCCAGCCGGTCGTCGGCACGCTGTGGCCCGAGCGGAACGCCGCGCGTGCCTCTTCGGGGCTCACGGTCTCGGGGCTCACAGCAGCTCCCTCCCGCGCGTCTCGGGCAGCCCGAACAGGGCGATCACGGCGAGCGCGTAACCGAACGCTCCGAAGATGAGCGCTCCGCCGACGCCCCAGCTGTCCGCGAGGAAGCCGACGGTCGTGGGGAACACGGCGCCCACCGCGCGGCCGGTGTTGTACGTGAATCCCTGCCCCGTGCCGCGCACGGCGGCCGGGTACAGCTCGCTCAGGAAGGAGCCGAAGCCGCTGAAGATCGCCGACATGCAGAAGCCCAGCGGGAAACCGAGCACCAGGAGAAGGCCGTTGGCGTCGTCCGGGATGTTCGTGTAGGCGGCGATGCTGGCCGCGGACAGGAACGCGAACAGCGTGATGTTGCGCTTGCGGCCCAGCTTGTCGGTGAGGTATCCGCCCGTCAGATAGCCGATGAAGGCACCGGAGATCAGGAACGTCAGGTATCCGCCCGTGCCGACGACCGTGAGCCCGCGGTCCTCCTTGAGATACGTGGGCACCCAGGTGGCGAGCGTGTAGTAGCCGCCCTGGACACCCGTGGACAGCAGCACCGCGAACAGGGTGATGCGCAGCAGGCCCGGCTTGAAGATCGCCTTGAACGAGCCCTTCTCCGTGCTCTGTTCGCGCTGGGCCGCCGCCTCGGGGGCGTCGTGCACGTTCCGGCGTACGTAGATCACCAGCAGCGCGGGCAGTGCCCCGGTGAAGAACATGACACGCCAGGCGATGTCGTCGTCCATGAACTGGAAGACCAGCGTGTAGACGATCGCGGCGAGCCCCCAGCCGACGGCCCAGGAGCTCTGGATCGCGCCGAGCGTACGGCCGCGGTTCTTGGCGGTCGCGTACTCGGCGACCAGGATCGCGCCGACCGCCCACTCGCCGCCGAAACCGAGGCCCTGGAGGGCGCGGAAGACCAGCAGGGTCTCGTAGTTGGGCGCGAAGCCGCAGGCCACGGTGAACACCGCGTACGTGATCACGGTGATCATCAGGGCCTTCACCCGGCCGATGCGGTCCGCGACGACGCCCGCGACGGCGCCGCCCACCGCGGAGACGACCAGCGTGACGGTCGTGAACAGACCGGTCTGGCCGCTGTTCAGGCCGAAGTAGGCCGAGAGCGCGACCATGCTGAGCGGCAGCGTGAAGTAGTCGTAGGAGTCGAGCGCGTACCCGCCGAAGGCGCCGGCGAAGGCGCGGCGACCGCGCGGGCCGAGCGCGCGCAGCCAGCCGAACGCGCCGTCGTCGTCGGGTGGTTGAGCCCCGCGTGGCTGGTCGTCCAGCGCTGTCGCGGAGGGCGGGGGAGTCGTGCTCATGGGCACCTCACAGAGGAGTCGGCGGAGCTGGAGGGTGCTTCTGAGGAGCGGGGGTGTGCTGACCGGCGCGTGGCCGGTGCCCTCTGGGGACGGGGGCGGGGTGACGCCTGCCGGACAACGTAGAGGATTGTTCAACGATCCCTCAATACCCATGTTGTCTCGTTCTTGTATCTGCGGTTGAATCCGGGCATGGCTGAGGGGATGGCTGATCATGGCTGAACTGACCGGTCTCGCCGACGACCGCGCGCTGCTGGGACGCACGAGCACCGCGGAGCGGGTCGCGGACATCCTCCGGAGCCGCATCGCCGAGGGGTACTTCCCACCCGGCACCCGGCTGTCGGAGGACAGCATCGGCGGCGCGCTCGGCGTCTCCCGCAACACCCTCCGCGAGGCCTTCCGGCTCCTCACCCACGAGCGGCTGCTCGTCCACGAACTCAATCGCGGCGTCTTCGTGCGGGTCCTGACCGTCGAGGACGTCGAGGACATCTACCGCACCCGGCGCCTGGTGGAGTGCGCCGTCGTGCACGGCCTCGGCCGCCCGCCGTACGCCGTCGACGCGCTCGCCGCAGCCGTCGCCGAGGGCAGGGCGGCGGCGAGCCGCCGGGACTGGAAGGGCGTCTCCACGGCCAACATCCACTTCCACCGCGAGCTCGTCGCGCTCGCCGGGAGCGCCCGCACCGACGAGCTGATGCGCAGCGTCTTCGCCGAACTGCGGCTCGCCTTCCACGTGGTGGACGACCCGCGCCGCCTCCACGAGCCCTATCTGGTGCGCAACCAGGAGATTCTGGACGCACTTCAGTCCGGCCTCGGCCCGAAGGCCGAGCGGCTGCTCGGGATCTACCTGGACGACTCGCTGCAGGGGCTCGTCGACACGTACGCGCGGCGGGTCGCGGCGGGCGGGGCCGGGGCGGGCTGAGCCTCCCTCGGGGCAAGGCGGGGCAGGCCGGGGCGGCGGGGCATCTGCGTCGTTTCGACCGTTGTCAGACCGAGGACCTAGTCTGTGCACCGTGACTTCGCCTGCCGTACCGGACTCCGTTCCGTCCCAGCTCAGCGCGGGGCCGCGGCCCGCGCCGGGCCCGGCCGCCGACGAGGGCCTGGCACGGCGCCTGCGCGCGCTCGCGTGCACGGCCCCGCTGCACGACCTGGACGCCCGCAAGGCGAACCTCGCGGGGGAGTATTCGGTGTACGCGATGGCGGAGGTGGCCCTGTCCGCCATCGACCTCGTCACGCTGAACATGGACTTCGACACGGGCGCCGACCACGACCAGGTCGTCTCCCGGCTGCTGCCCCGCGTCGCCGCCCAGGCCCCGCGCCGCCCCACCGCCGAGCACGAGCGCGTCGCCCGCTGGGTCCTGGAGAACCTGATCAACGTGGGCAGCGTCGACCGCGGCTTCCGCGCGGTGTACGGCACCTTCGACCCGGACGGCACCTACGTCCGCAGGGACTACGACTTCAAGCTGATCGAGGAGGTCCCCGGCTACGGCGGCGGTGTCTGTCTGCGCACCACCGACGAGGCCGTGAACGTCCTCGTGGGTGCCCTCGACACCGACGTCACCAGCGCCCAGATCGCCGCCGAGGTGAAGCTGGAGGTCCTGATCAGCCGCGGCCGCCTCGCCGACGCCCAGCTCGCCGCCGAACAGGCGCGGTACCGCACCGTGCAGTACTCGGAAACGCTCCGCAGGGCCCTCGACGCGACCCGGCGCAACGTCCGCGCGGTGGACTGGCTCCAGTCCGTGCCGGACATGATCGCCGAGGCCCTGGACCACGTGGCCGACCGGTACCGCCACGAGAACGCGATCCTGACGAACATCCGCAAGGCACGTGACGAGTCCGAGGACCCCGAGCAGAAGCGCCGCGCCGCCGAACTCGTCGACATCGTCAAGGACTGCATCCGCCGCCACACCCAGCTCCAGTCCCGCCTCCTCGAAGCGGGCCCCCTGTTCCGCGCCGAGCAGGACCGGCAGGCCTTCGCCACCCCCACCGCGCGCACGGGACTCGACCTGTACGGCCAGTTGGTCGCCCCGATCCTGCCGCTCCCCGCCGAGCAGGCGATCCGCGTGACGGACGCCTTCTTCGCGCGCGGGACGGGCCTGCGCACGCCGGTGTCGGTGCGGGTCGGCGACCTCGTCGACATACTGCTCACGCCGCCGCAGGAGCGCGAGCACCTGGGCGCGGAGATGCCCGAGCCCGACCTCATCGCCACGCCCGACGACAGCCGCTTCAGCGAGGAGCAGCTGGCGAGCGCCATGGAACTGCTCGCGCTGCCGCACGACGCGCCCCGCAGGCTCTCCGGGCTGCTCGCCGACGCCCGCCGCCAGGACCCCGAACTGCCCTACCTGGTCGCCCTCCTAGCCGTCCACGCCGCGAGCCCGCCCGTCGGCACGGCCTACCGCCAGGGCGAGCAGCAGCTGCTCTTCGCCGTGGACGACGGCACCGACCTCGACGACCCGGAGTTCGGCGGCGCCGACCTCATCGTCGGCACGGCGCTCCTGGACGCGGTGGGGATGGCGGCCGACCGGACGGAGGCGGCCTGATGACGGCGACCACGCGGCCCGCACGACGCAGGCCGCACTCTCCGGGGACCATCGGCGCGCTCCCGCGGCACGCTCAGGTGGCCACCAGTACGCCCCCGCACCCCGTACGACCGACCGACCGCACCAAGGAGCCCCAGCCGTGACCGATCACCCCGCAGAGCACGCCGCGTGGGGCGAGCCGGACGCCGCCGCGGCCCCGGCGCCCGCGGGCGCCGCCGTCACCCCGGCCGACGCCGCCGACGCGGCCCGCCTCGTCGCGTTCGGACTCCAGCCCAAGCTCCAGCCCGCCCGCGACCAGGAGTACGGCGAACTGCTCCGCAGGTACCGCGAGGACCCGCCCTTCGCCCGCCTCGCCGACGCCGTCGCGGCCGGGCTCGGACTCGTCGTCCTCGAGGTGTCCCCGCGCGCGGGGATGGCGGTGACCGCCGCCGAGGACTCCGTGTTCGCCGTCCGCATGGGCGACTACGCGCGCCGTGCCGCCGCCGACTCCACCGACCGCTTCCTGCACGGTCTCGCGCACCTCGCCGTCGCCGCCATGGCCTTTCCGCGCCCCGAGGACCTGGCCGACGACGGGTACATCGGCCGCGTCACGGTCAACGGCGTCGACGCCTTCGTACGACAGGCCTGCCGACGCCTTGAGGAGCGCGCCGAGGAGCAGGGCGAGAACACCGACCCGGCGTCGGACGCGCCGGGGCTCGAGTCCGCCTGGCGGATCTGGGCGCGCCGCAGTTCCACGGGCGCCACCAAGGACGCGCGCAGGCTCGCCGGTTCGACCACCGGCATCGTGGGCAAGGCCGCCGCGTTCCTCACCGACTCCGGCTTCCTCCAGCGCACGGGCGACGACTCCGGCGGCACCTACCGCACCACCGCGCGCTATCAGCTCCAGGTCCGCGACATGGCGGGCACCGCCGCCATGGCCGAACTCCTCGAGCTCGGCGTCGTGCCCGTCACCGACGGCTCCGCGACGCTGCTGCCCCCCGACGACACCGACGACCTGGATCTTGCGGCCGACGCAGGCCTGCCGTTCCACTCCTGACCCGCGCGGGACGGCAGCCGGCCGCCCCGCCCGCGTCCACCGACGTTCCGCCACGTTCCGTTTCTTCGTCCCGCACGACTTACGACGAGAGTCCGCCGCCATGTACGAGCTGTCCCGGGTCCGCCTCTACTCCATCGGCCCCGCCGGTGCGCGCTACGCCGACACCGTGCTGGACCTGCGCGGCGTCGGCGACGTGGTGCCCGACCCCGCGCCCGCGCAGGCGGAGTTCTTCGAGGAGGAGCCCGTCGGCCCGCCGCGCCGCCCGGCGCCCGCCGGAGTGCTCTTCCTGGAGAACGGCGGCGGCAAGTCCGTCCTGCTCAAGCTGATCTTCTCGGTGATGCTGCCGGGCCACCGGAACACGCTGGGCGGCGCCAGCTCCGGAGTGCTGCGCAAGTTCCTCCTGGCCGACGACTGCGGACACGTCGCCCTGGAGTGGCAGCACACGCTCACCGGCGAGTGCGTCGTCGTCGGCAAGGTCAGCGAGTGGCGCGGACGGCAGGTCTCCAACGACCCGCGGAAGTTCGCGGAGGCCTGGTACTCCTTCCGCCCCGGTCCCGGGCTCAGCCTGGACTCGCTGCCGGTCGCCGAGGCCACCGCCGTGCGCCCGTCCGTCGAGGGCGCGTCCGGCGCACAGGGGCGGCGGCGCACCATGAAGGGCTTCCGGGACGCCCTCATGGAGGCCACGAAGGCCTACCCGCACCTCGAAGTGCACTGGGAGGAGATCCACGACCGCTGGAACGAACACCTCGGGGACCTCGGCCTCGACCCCGAACTGTTCCGCTACCAGCGCGAGATGAACGCCGACGAGGGCGAGGCCGCCGGCCTCTTCGCCGTCAAGAAGGACTCCGACTTCACCGACCTGCTGCTGCGCGCCGTCACCGACACCCGGGACACGGACGGCCTCGCCGACCTGGTGCACGGCTTCGGCAACAAGCTGGGCCGGCGCGCCGAGCTGATCGCCGAGCGAGACTTCACCGCGGGCTCCGTGGACCTCCTCGGCCGCATCGTCGACGCCGCGGACACCCGGGCACGCGCGCGTGACGTGCACGCGGGCGCCGAACGCCGCACCCGCACCCTCGCCCGCCGCCTGTCGGCCCGCGCCGTCGAGGAGCGGGGCCGCGCCGCCGAACTGGCCGAGCAGGTCACCGCCGCCGCCCACACCGTCACGGCCGCCGAGCAGGCCCGCGGCCGCTCCGCCCTCATCGCCGCCGAACTCGCCTACCGGCACGCCTCCCTGGCCCTCACCGTCGCCGAGAAGGCCGCCGCCGCCCAGCGCCGCGAGCTGGCCGACGCACGCACGCTGCACTCCGCCTGGCAGGCCGCCGAGGCCGTCCTGCGCCACCGTGCCGCCGCCGACCGCTCCGCGCGCGTGGCCGTCGCCATCCGCGAGGCCGAGCGGGACGCCGCCCCCGCGCTCGCCGCCCGCGCGAAGGCCGCCGCCGACCTCGTCCGCGCCCTGCACACCGCAGCCGAGGGCGCCGAGTGGCACGCCAACGAGGAGGAGGAGCGCTCCGCCGCCCTCCAGGAGACCGGCGAGGCCTCGCACCGCGACGCCACCACCGCCGCGACCGAGGCGCAGCGCGCCCGCAGCGAGGCCGGGCACCTGCGCCAGCGCCTCACCGAGGTCGAGCAGGAGACCGCCGAGGCCGTCCGCGCGGGCTGGCTCGACGACAGCACCCCCGACGCCGACCCGGCCCGCGCGGCGCTCGCCGCGAGCGACGCCGAGAAGACGGCGGTCGCCGCCTGGGACGAGGCCCGCGAGTCCGCACGCCGGGCCGCCGACCAGGCCAAGGAGGCCGCCGCCGCCGAGGCCCGAGCCGAGCTGACGGCGGCCCGCGCGGAGGACGCCGCGACGGCCGCCGAGCAGGCGCACGACGCGGAGAGCCGCACCGCCGACTCCCTCGCGCAGGACGAGCGCATCGCCGAACTCCTGGGCCTGCCGAGCGCATCCGGCGGGATCGGGCACGGGGTGCCGCAGCCCCGGCACGCCGGAGCCGGGGCGGGCGAGGGCGCCGACGACGGGGTGGAGGCCGCCGCTCCGGGGTTGCGCGGTGCCGAGGGGGCGCACGGCGCTCCGGGCGGTGGCGCGCGCACCCTGGGCGACGCCCACGACGGCCCCGCGCCCGGCGCCGCCACCCCGGCCGCAGCCGGACAGGCCCTCGCCCCGGTCGCCCCCGGTCTCACCGCCACGGAGCTGGACCGCGGCGCCGACGACCTGAAGACCCTGCTCGACGACGGAGTGGCCGCCGCCGAACGGCAGTTGTTCGAGCTGCGGACCGCCGCCGCCGACGACTCCCGCATCCTCGGCGCGCTCGGCGACGGCGGTCTCCTTCCGCCCGGGCCCGACGTCCTCGCCACTGTCGAGTTCCTCGGGGAGCACGGCATCCCGGCCCTCCCGGGATGGCGTTATCTGGCCCAGGCCGTCGACCCGGCGGACCACGCGCGCGTGCTCGCCGCACGCCCCGAGCTGGTCGACGGCGTCGTCATCACCGACCCGGACACCCACGCCCGCGCGCGCGAAGCGCTCACCGGCGCCGCGCTGCTCCCGCGCTCCACGGTCGCCGTCGGCACCGCCGCCGCGCTGCTCGCCCCGGTGCCGCACGCCGACAGCGCCGCCGACGACTCCGGCGCCGTCTTCCTCGTACCGCCGAACCCGGCCATGCACGACGAGCACGCCGCCGACGAGGAGCGGCAGGCCCTGCGGGCGCGCACCACCCGGCGCGACGAGGAGATCCGGGCGCTCGCTCTGCGCCTCGCCAAGGACCGGGAGCTGGCCGCGCGGCTCGCCTCCTGGCGCTCCGGCTGCCCCGCGGGCCGCCTCGCCGAGCTGGCCACCGCCGCCCGGGACGCGCGCGCCTTCGCCGAGGAGGCGGAGGCCGAGCTGGCCGAGGCCCGCACCGCGCGCGCCGAGGCCGACGAGATCGCGGCCGACGCCGCCCGCGTGCGCGACGAGCGCCAGGAAGGCGCCCAGCGCGCCCGCCGCGCCGCCGACGCGCTCGCCGGGCTCGCGTTCCGCCTGCGCGAGCGCGCGGGCTGGCAGACCAAGCTGCGCGAACTGGCCGACGACGCCGTCGAGTCGGAGGCCCGAGCCCAGTCCTGCCTGGACCGCGCCCGCGCCGCCGACGAGGACCGCCGCGCCGCCCAGCGCACGGCCGACGACGCCCGCCGCACCGCGCGCGCCCTGCGTGCCGAGCGCGCCGAGATCGCCGGCGCCCCCGAGGACGTACCGCTGGACCAGGAAGGACCCAAGACCTCCCTGCCCGCCCTCCGGGAGGCCTACCGCGCGGCCTCGCAGCTGTACGAGAAGGTCGGCGTCGGCGCCGACCTGCGCGCCGAACAGGCCCGAGCGGAGAGCGACGAGAGCGCCGCGCTCGCCGAGCTCGACCGGCTCAGCAACAAGGTGCGCACCCGCGCGGCCCAGCTCCTCGAAGGCACCGACGGCGCCGACGGACCCTCCCGGCAGGCCGCCGCCGCCCGCGCGGAGGCTCAGGTCCAGCTCATCGAGTCCCGCGCCGCCACCGCCAGCGAACAGCTCGGCCGCCTGCGCGGCGAGGCCGAGCGGCACGCCCCCGAGGACGGCGAGGCGCACACCGACCTCCCCGAAGAGCTCGTCCCGGCCGACGTCGAGCAGGCCCAGACCCTGCTGCGCACCGCCACGACCGAACTGGCCACCCACACGGAGGCCCTGAGCCAGGCCAAGGAGGCGCACGCCGCGCTCCTGCACACGCACCGCGCCACCGAGGACGCGGCCGGCGGGTTCGACGAGACGGCGGCGCTCCTGCGCGACCTGCTGCGCGAGCACCACGACACCGAGGACGACGAGCAGCCCGCGCCGCATCCCGGCACCCTGGAGGAGGCCCGCCAGGCCGCCGCCGAGACCCGTCGCTCCCTGCGCGGCTGCGCCGCCGACCTGTCCGCCGCCGAGTCGGCCGTCCGCGAGGCCGGCGACGTCCTCGTCCGGCACGCCAACTCCACCCGCTACGAGCAGGTCCGCACCCCCGCCCGGCAGCAGATCCGCGAACTGCCCGCCTCCGCCCTGCCCGAGCACGCCAAGAAGTGGGCCGACGCCTTCGCGCCCCGCCTGCGCGTGCTCACCGACGAGCTGGAGCAGCTGGAGCGCAACCGCGACAGCATCGTCGACCGGCTGCGCGGCCTCGTCGAGTCGGCCCTCGCCACGCTCCGCTCCGCCCAGCGCCTGTCCCGGCTGCCCGAGGGCCTGGGGGAGTGGTCGGGCCAGGAGTTCCTGCGGGTCCGCTTCGAGGAGCCCGATCAGGCGACGCTCACCGAGCGCCTGGGCGAGGTCATCGACGAGGCCACCCGCGCGGCCGTGAAGAAGAACTCCGACCTGCGCAGGGACGGCATGTCCCTGCTGCTCAGGGGAGTTCAGGCCGCCCTCGAACCGCGCGGCATCGCGGTGGAGATCCTCAAGCCGGACGCCGTCCTGCGCGCCGAGCGCGTCCCGGTGGGGCAGATGGGCGACGTGTTCTCCGGAGGCCAGCTCCTGACCGCCGCCATCGCCCTCTACTGCACGATGGCCGCCCTGCGCTCGAACGACCGGGGCCGCGACAAGCACCGGCACGCGGGCACGCTGTTCCTCGACAACCCCATCGGCCGCGCCAACGCCACGTACCTCCTGGAGCTCCAGCGGGCCGTGTCGGACGCCCTCGGCGTCCAGCTGCTCTACACCACCGGTCTGTTCGACACGACGGCGCTCGCGGAGTTCCCGCTCGTCATCCGGTTGCGCAACGACGCGGACCTGCGCGCGGGCCTGAAGTACATCAGCGTCGAGGAGCACCTGCGGCCGGGGCTGCCGCAGGAGCAGCAGGCCCCGGCCGGGGAGACGGTGCACGGGGAGATCACGGCGACACGGATGTTCAAGAAGCCAGCCGCTGGATGAGCCAGTGGTGGAACACCCCGATGTGATGCTCGGTCGGCACCAGCACACCGCCGTGGCGGTACGCGCGTGAGCCCATCGCGGGCTGGGTGCGCTCGCACGCCGCGAAGTCCTGCTCGTTGACCCGGTGGAACAGCTCGACCGACTTCGACAGATCCGCTCCGGAGGCGACGACGTCGGGCGCGTACAGCCAGTCGCACTCGACGACCGTGCGGTCCACGGCCAGCGGGAACATGCGGTGCAGGATCACGTGGTCCGGGACGAGGTTGACGAACACGGCCGGCTTGACGGTGATGGCGTAGTAGCGGCGGTCCTGCTCGTCGGCGACGTCGGGCAGCCGCCCGAAGCCCGGCGAACCGTCCACAGTGAAGCCGCTGACGTCATCCCCGAAGGCGGCGCCGTGGCCTACGTAGTACTGCGCCGCGAAGCCGTCGGCGAACTCCGGCAGGACGTCCGTCAGCTCGGGGTGGATGGTCGCGCAGTGGTAGCACTCCATGAAGTTCTCGACGATCAACTTCCAGTTGGCGCGCACCTCGTAGCGGACGCGATGGCCGAGCGCCAGGTCCTGCGTGCGGTAGCGCTCGATCGACGCGGGGTCGCCGAGGCGTTCCCTGGCCTCGCCGATCACCGTGTCCTCGAAGGAAGGCGGCACCTCGGCCAGGCACACCCAGGCGTAGCCGAGCCACTCCCGCAGCGCGACCTCGACCAGGCCGTACGCGGACCGGTCGACGTCCGGCATCCGCGTCAGGTTCGGCGCCGCGATCAGCCGTCCTTCCAGGTCGTACGTCCAGGCGTGGTACGGGCACTGGAGGCTGCGCCGGACCTGGCCCGCCTCGTCCGCGCACAGGCGGGCGCCGCGGTGGCGGCACACGTTCAGGAAGGCGCGCAGGCCGCCGTCGCGGGCGCGGGTGACCAGGACGCTCTCCCGGCCGACCTGGACGGTGCGGTACGCGCCGGGACGGTCGAGGTCGGCGGAGCGCACGGCGCAGCACCACAGGGCCTCGAACAGGCGCTCCTGCTCCTGGCGGAAGACATCGGGGTCGGTGTAGTAGTGGCCGGGCAGCGTCGCGATGAGGCTCGCGGAGACCTCTGTCGTCACGTCCGTACTCCTCAGACGGGCGCCGCGGCGGGCGCGGGTCGCTCTGACGTGCGCCCCGGAGGGCGCGGTTTCGGTCAGACCGGTGCCGTGGCGGGCGCCGGATCCAGCGGGCCGGTGATCCGGCGGGGGTCGAACAGCTCGATGGGGTGTTCCGTGGTGCCGTCGAGCGCCAGGTCGGCGACGATCTCGCCGACCACCGGCACGAACTTGAAGCCGTGCCCGGAGAAGCCGCACGCCACCGTCACCGACTCCGGGTGCGCCGGATGGCGCGTGATGACGAAGTGCTCGTCGGGCGTCGTCGTGTACATACAGGTGGAGGCCTTCAACAGGCGCCCCGGGAGCAGCGGTATGTGCCGCGCGATGTGCTCGGCCATCGCCGCGACCTCGTGCGGATGGACCGTGCGGTCGATGGTCTCCGGAGTGCACACACTGCCGTTGCGGAAGAACGCGACCTTCACCCCGAGGTCGGGGCCGTCGATCGAAGGGAAGCCGTAGACCTGGTCGCCCGCCCGGTCCTCCCACACGTAGATCGGATGGTGCTCCGGCAGGAACGGGCCGACACCGCCCGTCGGCTGGAACCAGTACATGATCTGCCGCTCGATGGTGAACGGCACCCCCAGGTCCGCGAGCAGCCCCGGCGCCCACGCGCCCGGACAGATCACCAACTGCCCGGCGGTGTACGTGTCGTCGGCCGTGTGCACGCGCACGCCGTCCCGGTACGGCTCCCAGCGGGTCACCGGTTCCTCGAAGTGCAGGTCCGCGCCCTGGCGGGTGGCGAGCTGCAGATGCGCGGCGACCGTGTTCTCCGGTCGGACGAGGCCCGCGCGCTCTTCGTAGAGCGCCACTTCGTCGTCGCGCGGCGTCAGCGTCGGGAAGCGGCGGCGGATCTCGCGGGCGTCCAGCATCTCGTGTGGAAGCCCCCAGGTCTCGGCGGAGAGCCGCGCCCCGGAGACCACCCGCCCGTCCGGGCTGCCGACCATCACGCCGCCGCACAGGGTGGCGATGTCACGGCCGGTGTCCTGTTCGAGCTTGTCGTAGAGCTCGTACGCGCGCAGCAGCAGCGGTACGTACGCGGGGTCCTCGAAGTACGACTGGCGCGTGACCCGGGAGCCGCCGTGGCTGGAGCCCCGCTGGTGCACGGGGCCGAACTTCTCCAGGCCGAGGACGCGGGCTCCGCGCGCGGACAGATGGTGGGCGGCGGCGCTGCCCATGCCGCCCAGGCCGATCACGATCACGTCGTAGGTGGGGGTGGTGGGAGACACGACGGTCACCTCCGGATCCGGGTCATCTCGGGGTCGAAGAGCGGTTCGTCGGTGACGGTCGCGGAGACCTTCTCGCCGAAGTACTCGATGTGCGTGCTCGTCCCGGCCGCCAGGGGCGGCAGCCAGGCGTACGCGACGCAGCGGCCCAGCGTGTAGCCGTAGGCGGCGCTGGTGACGTAGCCGGCGGGCGCCGCGTCGCCCGGGGCCGTGTACACCGGCTCCTTGCCGAGGACCACGGCGGCCGGATCGTCGAGGAGGAGCGGGGTGAGCCTGCGGGTGAGGGGGCCGCGCCGCTCCAGCGCCGTGCGGCCCACGAAGTCGCCCTTGTCCATGCGGACGGCGAAGCCGACGCCCGCTTCGTAGGGGTCGTGCTCGGCGGTCATGTCCTGGCCCCAGGCGCGGTAGCCCTTCTCCAGGCGCAGGCTGTTGAAGGCGCTGCGCCCGGCGGCGACGACACCCAGGTCCCGCCCCGCCTCCCACAGCGTGTCCCACAGACGCAGGCCGAGGTCGGCGCTGGTGTACAGCTCCCAGCCCAACTCACCCACGTAGCTCAGGCGCATGGCCGTCACCGGGACATGGCCGACGTGGGTCTCGCGGGCCTTGAAGTAGCCGAAGGCCTCGTGCGAGAAGTCGTCGCGGGTCAGGGGCTGGACGAGGGCGCGGGCCAGCGGTCCCCAGACACCGACGCAGCACGTCCCCTGGGTGATCTCCCTGATGTGCACGTCGGCGGGCGCGTGCGACTGTAGCCAGGTGAGATCGGCGGGGGAGTTGGCGCCGACCTGGAAGCGGCCGGGGGCGAGCCGTGCCACGGTCAGGTCGGAGCGGATGCCGCCCGCCTCGTCGAGAAGGAGGGTGTAAGTGACCGAACCAGGCTTTTTGCGAAGGTTGTTGGTGGTCATGCGCTGAAGGAAGCCGAGGGCCCCGGGACCGGTGACCTCCAGGCGCCGCAGCGGCGTCATGTCGTACAGCGCGACCCGTTCGCGGGTGGCGCGCGCCTCGGCGGCGGCGAGCGGCGACCAGTACCGGCCGGACCAGCCGTCCCGCTCGGGCACGTCCACGTCGGCGGCGAGCGCGGCGTTGGCCTCGTACCAGTGCGGCCGCTCCCAGCCGCCGTCCTCCAGGAAGACGGCGCCCAGCTCCTGCTGGCGCGCGTAGAAGGGGCTGACGCGCAGGGGACGAGGCTCGTCCATCGGCTGGTGCGGGTGGATGACGTCGTACACCTCGACGAACTGCCGCGCGCCGCGCTCGGCCACGTAGGCGGGGGAGCGCTGGGCGTCCTCGAAGCGGGTCAGGTCGCAGTCGTGCACGTCGACGGCGGGCCTGCCGTCGACCATCCACTCGGCGACGGCCTTCGCCACGCCCGCGGAGTGCGTGACCCACACGGCCTCGGCGAGCCAGAAGCCGCGCAGCGCCGGGGCCTCACCGAGCAGCGGCATGCCGTCCGGCGTGAAGGAGAAGACACCGTTGAAGCCCTCCTCGACGGCCGACTCCTTGAGCGCGGGCAGCAGCCCGCAGCAGTCCTGCCAACTGGGCGCGAAGTCCTCCTCGGTGAAGGGGTACGAGGACGGCATCGCCAGGCCGCGGGCCACCGCGTCGTCGTACGCGGGCACGGCGAACGGGTCCACGGGCAGCGGGCGATGGGCGTACGAGCCGATGCCGACGCGGTCCGTGTGCTCACGGAAGTACAGGTCGCGGTCCTGGAAGCGGAGGATGGGCCGGGACGCCTCCGTCCGCGGGTCGTTGCGGCCCGCAAGCTCCGGCAGGGGGCGGGTCCGTGCGTACTGGTGGGCGAGCGGCTGCAGCGGTACGTCGACGCCCGCCATCCGGCCGATCACAGGCCCCCAGAAGCCCGCGGCCGACACGATGTGGTCGGCGGGGAAGGTGCCGCGGTCGGTGACGACGGCGGTGACGCGGCCCTCCGCGTGCTCGACACCGGTGACCGTGTGCCGCTCCAGGAAGCGGGCGCCTCGGCGGGTCGACCGGTCGAGTTGCGCCCGGCAGGCGAGCACGGCGCGGGCCAGGCCGTCGTCGGGTGTGTGCAGGCCACCGAGGACCTGGCCGGTGTCGAGCAGCGGCCACAGCTCCTTGCAGCGCGCGGGGTCGACCAGCTCGGCGCGCACGCCCCAGGACGCGGCGAGGCCCGCCTTGCGGTGCAGGTCAGCCCAGCGTTCCGGCGTGGTGGCCAGCTCCAGACCGCCGACCGGGTTGAAGCACGAGAGCCCGTCCACGGTGAGCTCGCCGAACTTCCGCACGGTGTAGGCGGCGAACTCGCTGAGCGTCTTGGACGGGCTGGTCTGGAAGACGAGCCCGGGCGCGTGCGAGGTGGAGCCGCCCGGGGCGGGCAGCGGCCCCTGTTCGAGGACGGTGACGTCGGTCCAGCCGCGGGCCGTCAACTCGTCGGCGAGGGAGCAGCCGACGATTCCGGCTCCGATGATGACGACTTTGGGGGTGGGGGCGCGCGTGCCGGTGAGTCCCTGGGCGCCGCCGGTTCCTGGCGTGCGGCTGGGGTCCGGGGCGTCGTGCACGCCGGGGGAGTGCGGGGCGGGTCGTACGCCGGTCACAGGACCACCACCGATCGCAGCACCTCGCCGCGCTGCATCCTGGCGAACGCCTCCTCGACCTCGTCGAGGGCGATCTTCTCCGTCACGAAGGCGCCGAGGTCGAGCCTGCGGCTGAGGTACTGGTCGACGAGCAGGGGGAAGTCCCGCGTGGGCAGACAGTCGCCGTACCAGGAGGACTTGAGCGCGCCGCCCCGCGAGAACAGGTCGATCAGCGGCAGCTCGACGGCCATCGCCGGGTCGGGCACGCCGACCTGGACGAGCACGCCCGCATGGTCGCGCATGGAGAACGCCTGTTTGTACGTCTCGGGGATCCCGACCGCGTCGATGGCGACGTCGACGCCGAAGCCGCCGGTGAGCCCGCGCACCGCCTCCACGGGATCGGTGCCCCGGGAGTTGACGGTGTGCGTGGCGCCGAAGCGGGTGGCCCCGTCGAGCTTGGCGTCGTCGATGTCGACGGCGATCACGCGCCGGGCTCCGGCGAGCGAGGCCCCGGCGATCGCGGCGCAGCCGACGCCGCCGCAGCCGATGACGGCGACCGTGTCGCCGCGGCCCACATTCCCCGTGTTCACGGCGGCCCCGTACCCGGCCATCACGCCGCAGCCGATCAGTCCGGCCGCCTCCGGCCGAGCCGCAGGGTCCACCTTCACGGCCTGACCCGCGGCGACGAGGGTCTTCTCGGCGAAGGCGCCGATGCCCAGCGCGGCGCTGAGGGGAGTGCCGTCGAGCAGGGTCATGGGCTGTGCCGCGTTGCGGGAGTCGAAGCAGTACCAGGGACGCCCGCGCAGGCAGGAGCGGCATGTTCCGCAGGGGGCGCGCCAGGCGATGACCACGTAGTCGCCGGGCACCAGGCCCCCGGCGTCGGCGCCGACCGCCTCGACGGTGCCGGCGGCCTCGTGGCCGAGGAGGAACGGGAAGTCGTCGGAGATCGCGCCTTCCCGGTAGTGCAGATCGGTGTGGCAGACCCCGCAGGCCTGCACGGAGACAAGTACCTCTCCCGGTCCGGGATCCGGCACGACGATCGTCTGCACCTCGACGGGTGCGCCCTTCTTCGCGGCGACGACGCCACGGACCTCGTGTGGCACGGCCAGGCTCCTCGACTTTGGGTCGTCTTGTTGCGTACTCCACGATCGGTTGCGCTATGAGAGACATCGTGAGAGCGACATCAAGGAGCCGTCAAGGGGCCGGAGTGAACCCTCGGCAAAACGCTATGCGTGTCGCGAAACGGGTCCGGCGGAGGTGTGGGCGGGCCTGCGGGGATGGGGGCGCTGGCCTGGCCCGGCCCGGCTCGGCCCGGCTGGGCGCGGTGTGGCGCGGGCCCGGGCGGCGGGGTGGCGGGCTGCGGCGCGATGTGCGGCGCGGCGGGGTGGCGCGCGGCAAGCGGTGCGGTGTGTGGTGCGGCGATGCGATGTGCGGCGCGGTGGTGCGGTGTGTGGGCGGGGGGGCGTGGCGTCCGGACTCCGGCGGGCGCGCGCCGCGACGTGGCGACAAGGAGGACGGGCGGGGCGCGTGGCGGACCGTGGGGCGGACGGGGGTGGGCCGCGCCCCTCCGCGGCCCCCTGCCCCGCGGCCGTCAGAACCCGTAGCCCATCCGCCGCGACAGCTCCACCGCCGCCGCGACCGTGCGCTTGGCCAGCTCGGTGAGCCGGTCCTCCGTCAGCCGGTACACCGGCCCGGACGCGCTCAGCGCCCCGATGACCTTGCCGTCGTGCGCCCGCACCGGCGCGGCCACGGCGGCGAGTCCGACCTCGAGCTCCTCCACGGCGATGGCGAAGCCCTGCTGGACGACGGCCTCCAGGTCGCGGCGCAGCGCCACCGTCCCGGTCACCGTGTGCTCGGTGATGCGGGGCAGCGTGCGGGCGATCTGGCCCTCGCGCAGGGTCGTCGGCAGGTGCGCGAGCAGGACCTTTCCGCTGGAGGTGGCGTGCAGCGGGGTGCGTCGGCCGAGCCAGTTCTGGGCGGTCACGGACGCGGGCCCGCGGGCCTGCATGATGTTGACCGCGGCGTCGTCGTCGAGGACGGCGATGTTGACCGTCTCGCCCAGTTCGTCGGCCAGCTCGCGGCAGACCGGGCCGCCCTCCTGGGAGATGTCCATCCGCACGGCCGCCGCCCCGGCGAGGCGCAGGACGCCCGCGCCGAGGAAGTACTTGCCGCGGTCCTTCGCCTGCCCGACGAGACCGCGGTTCTCCAGCACGCCGAGCAGCCGGAACGCCGTCGACTTGTGCACGCCCAGCTCGTCGGCGATCTCCGTGACCCCGGCCTCGCCGTGCCGGGCGAGGATCTCGAGGACGCTCACCGCGCGGTCGACGGACTGCACGGAACCGGCGGGAGCCTTGGCCTGTGGCTCACGCGCCTCCCGGGGCTTCCCGGGTTCTTCCTCGCGCCCTTCCCGGCGCTCCTCCTGGGCTGCTCCCTGGTGCGGCTCCTCGTTCTGGCCAGGCTGTTTCCGCGTGCGGGTCATATCTCAACTCTCACCACTCGGCGGCCTCTCGGAGCCGCGTCCCAGGGAGCCCCTTGACGCGATGGGCATCCCACCGGATTCTGTTGCGCATAGCGCTCTCTGGTGCGCCATATGAAACTTCATGCTACCGAAGAGTCCTTGGCCCGAACGGTCCCGGACCGTGCCGACAGATCCCACCGGGCCGACAGATCCAGAGGAGGGCCCGTGATTCCCGTCTGCCGCCTTGAAGACCTCCCTGCGGGCGAGTCCGTCCGTCTCGACACCACACCCCCCGTCGCGGTGTTCAACGCCGACGGCGCGCTGTACGCCGTCGACGACACCTGCAGTCACCAGGACGCCTCCCTCTCCGAGGGCTGGCTGGAGGGCTGTCTGGTCGAATGCCCGCTGCACGCCGCCTCATTCGATCTCCGGACCGGAGAGCCGACGTGTCTGCCGGCCCGCCGCGCGGTGCGCACCCACCGCGTGAGCGTGGTCGACGGAACCATCCATGTCCACCTGACCGACCCGACCGAGACCCCCGTCCCGGCCTCCGCTCCCCTCACGGCCGCCGCCTCCTTGTCCGCGCCCTCCTCCCTCGCGGCCTCCGCCCCCGCCTCCCTCGCCGCCTCCGGCCCCGGGCGAGGCTCGTCGACCGGTGAGGGGTCCGCCGCATGAACACCATCACCGTCGTGGGCGCCTCCCTCGCCGGTCTCTACGCGGCCCGCGAGCTGCGAGCCCAAGGCTTCGACGGTCGCCTCGTGATCGTCGGCGCCGAACCCCACCTGCCGTACGACCGCCCACCCCTCTCGAAGTCATTCCTCACGGCTGCGGGCACAGCCGCAGCCAGGGCCACGTACAGCGCCCCGGGCGCAGGCGCAGGCGCGGACGCGGGCACGGCCACGGGCGCGTCCGAGACCAGCGCCACGGACGGCGCCACCGGCCCCGTCCCGGGCCCGGGCGCGAAGCCCGGCCTCATGACCGGCCCCGCCCCCGCACCCTCCGCAGCATACGAATCCGCCCCAACCGACCAACTCGCCCTCACCGACCCCGAGGAGATCGCGGACCTGGCCGCCGAATGGCTGCTCGGCGTGCACGCGACCGGCCTCGATCAGCACGGCCGCGCCGTCCTCCTCGACGACGGCCGCACGGTCGTCACCGACGGCGTGGTCGTCGCGACCGGAGCGTCGGCCCGCCGCCTGCCGGGCCCCCGGCCCGCGGGCGTCCACACCCTGCGTACGCTCGCCGACGCCCACGCCCTGCGCGCCGACCTGACCCGTGGCCCACGCCGCGTCGTGGTGATCGGCGGCGGCTTCATCGGCGCCGAGACCGCGTCGTCGTGCGTCGCCCTCGGCCATGACGTCACCGTCGTCGAGGCCGCCCCTCTGCCCCTGATTCCCCAACTCGGCCCCGAAATGGCCCTGTTCTGCGCCGACCTGCACCGAAAGGGCGGCGCCCGCCTGCTCACCGGCACGGGCGTGGCGGGCCTGCACCGCATGGCCCCCGCCGCCCCGCCCGGCGCCACCGTCCCGGGGAACCCCCGGCCCGACACCTCCGGCCACGTCACCGCGGTCGAGCTGTCCGACGGCCGCGTCCTCCCCGCCGACGTGGTCGTCGTCGGCATCGGTGCCACCCCCAATACCGGCTGGCTCTCCGGCACTTCGCTCGCCGTGGGCGACGGCGTCCTGTGCGACGACGGCTGCGTCACCTCGCTCCCGCAGGTGGTCGCCGTGGGAGACGTCGCCCGCGTCGGCGGCGTCCGCGCCGAACACTGGACGAGTGCGACGGAACAACCCCGCGTCGCCGTCCGCAACCTGCTCGCCGCCCGCACCGTGGAGTCCGTCAGCGCGCTGCCGTACTTCTGGTCCGACCAGTACGGCTCCCGCATCCAGTTCGCCGGACATCGCCCCGCCGACGCCACCGTACGGATCGCGGAGGGCGGTCCGGACGACGGCGGTTTCCTCGCGCTGTACGAACACGCGGGCCGGGTGACGGCCGCGCTCGCGGTCGACTGCGCCCGCCCGTTCATGAGGACGCGACGAGAGCTGCGCGCCCGACAGGCAACAGCTGCCTGACCCCGGCCCCACCCACCGCCAACAGCCCCGACCGTTGTCGCCGACCCGCCGACCCGCCGACCCGCCGACCCGCCGCGCTCAGGAGTGCGACAACTGCCCCTGTCCGCCCGGGCTCCGTATGCCCTCCTTGGCGCGGCCGGCCACGCGTGCCTGGCGGCGGGCGCGTCGCCGCTCGCGCCGGAGCCTGCGTGCCGTGCTGCTGGGCGTGGAGACCACGCCGTTGCGCTGGTTCCACACCTGGCGGGTCACCCAGACGTCGCACACGCCCCACGTCGCCACGACCGTGCTGGCCACGCTGCTCAGGACCATGGGGAAGGCCAGCCAGGACTCGGCCATCGCGCAGAAGAACGCCGTCATCGCCTGGATGAGCGTCAACGACACGATGAGCACGGCCCGCACGGCCGCCTTGCGGACGGGGTCGGGCAGTCGCGGCCGCCGCGCGGGCTCGTCCACCCACAGCGGCCGCCGCTCTGCGTACTCACCGTCGTCCAGCGCCTCGAAGTGGCCCCGCCGCTCCCACACCTCCGCCGAGTCACGGCCGTCCGCAGGGTCACGACCCTCCCCGGACTCGCGGCCGTCCGAACTCCCGGACCCCGCAGTCCGGTCCGCGCTCCTCGGCTCGGCGCGCCGCTCCAGGGCCTTGGCCTCGGCGCGCCGCCCCGAACCCTTCGACTGCCCGCGCCCCTCGGCCGCTCCGGCCCGGCCGTCCCGGGAGCCGTCGCTCGTTCTCTCCGCGAGCCGTGTGGCGGAAGCCGTCCCGGCTGACCGCCGCCCCGCCGACTCCTTGTCCTTGTCCGCCGCTTCGGTGCTCGTGGACTTCTCGGACGTCCCGCTCGCCGACTCCCGCCGGCGCTCTGTCGTACCCATCAACTTGTCACTCCCCCCGCTGTCCTGCCCCAGCCGCTGCCCTGCCCGTGCCTCGCGGCCGGCCGATCGAGAGCTCTCATGTCCGACTCTCCGCTTGCTGCCCGTTTTACGCTGCTTTACGCCATGCCGCCAGGGCCTGGCCGCGCAGCCGTCCGCCGTCCCCGTACGTGTCGCCGTACTCGTCGCCTCTGTCCGGCCCTCGCGCCCTCGCACCTTCCGGCGCCCGCACCACCCAGCCCCCGTGTGCACCCGCTCTCGTACTGATCGACGAATGAGCGCCACGGAAGATTCCCACCTTCGACGACAGATCCCCCCGGATGTAGAGATCCCCATTCGGCGCGATCGGTTCCGCACAGCGAACAGTTCAGGCCAACTGGGCCTGGTGGTACGGGTGATGGGCTCGACCGGCATGTGGCACATGCGGGAGACAATCTCCCCCAATGGGCGGACAACTATGGATGCCCCTTTCGCGTCACGGCTGAAAAGCGTCCGGACGTCCCTTCGAGTTGCACGTGTCTCAGTAGTAGGCTCGCGCCGTTTGTTGACGCACATGCGTGCCCCCGGCCGAAGCGCGGCTGTGAGGGGCCCGATCTGGGGGAGGCCATGCGCTTTCGCGGGAAGTCAATCCGCCGGAAGATCGTGGCATTGCTGCTCGTGCCGCTCGTGTCCCTCACGGCGATCTGGGGCTTTGCCACCTTCCTCACGGGGCGCGAGGCGAACAAGCTCATCGACACGGCGTACATCCTCGACGACCTGGCAAGACCGCTCCAGGACACCGTCGAGGTGGTGCAGGAGGAGCGGCGCCAGACCCTCGTCTATCTGGCCGACCCCCGTGCGTCGGACGCGCTCGCCGCGCTGCGCCGCAGCCGAGGGGCCACCGACAAGCTCGTCGCCAAGATCGAGTCCAAGGCCCGAAACTCCGACGCCCGTGAGGTCCTCGACGGTCAGTCGGAGGAGCGCCTGAGCGTCGCCCTCGACTCCTTCAAGGGACTCGACGCGCTGCGCCGCACGGTCGAGGAAGGCACGATCAGCCGGGACAAGGCGCTGAAGATGTACACGCGCCTGACCGACCCCTGCTTCGGCTTCCTGATGACGCTGAACGCCCTCGACGACGTGGGCGTCACCGCGGAGGGCCGGGCGCTCGTCGGCGTCGGCCAGGTCCGTGAACTGCTGTCCCGTGAGGACGCGTTGATCGGATCCGCCCTGGTCGCGGGCACTGTCACCAAGGGCGAGGTCCGCCAGGTCTCCGACCTCGTGGCGCAGCGCGGTGTGCTCCTCGACAACAGCCTCACCCAGCTCCCGAACAGCGAGCGGGCCCGCTTCGAGCGCTACTGGAACGGCGCCGAGACGAGCCGTCTGCGCGACGCCGAGCAACTGCTGATGGACTCCGGCGGGGGCACCCCCCGCGCGGTCACGTCCAGCGACTGGGACCGCGAGTCGGACAAGGTCCTCACCGGCCTCGCCGACCGCACCGACGACGCCGTCGACCGGCTGCGCGACCGCGCCCGGCCTCAGGCCATCAGCGTCATCGTGCAACTGGCCGTCGCCGGTGTGCTCGGCCTGCTCGCCGTGCTCCTGTCGCTCTTCCTCTCCGTACGCATCGGCCGCAGCCTCATCCGTGACCTGCGCCGCCTGCGCCTGGAGGCTCACGAGGCCTCCGGTGTCCGGTTGCCCGGACTGCTGCGCCGTCTCGCGGCGGGCGAGCAGGTCGACGTGGAGACCGAGGCACCGCGCCTGACCTACGACAAGGACGAGATCGGGCAGGTCGGCCAGGCCCTCAACACCCTGCAGCGCGCCGCGGTCGAGGCCACCGTCAAGCAGGCCGACCTGCGCCGCGGCGTTTCCGAAGTGTTCGTCAACCTCGCCCGCCGCAGTCAGGTCCTGCTGCACAAGCAGCTCACGCTCCTCGACGCCATGGAGCGCCGCACCGAGGACACGGACGAGCTCGCCGACCTCTTCCGTCTCGACCACCTCACCACCCGTATGCGGCGGCACGCCGAAGGCCTCGTCATCCTCTCCGGCGCCGCCCCGTCCCGGCAGTGGCGCAAGCCCGTCCAGCTCATGGACGTCGTCCGCGCCGCCGTCGCCGAGGTCGAGGACTACGAACGCATCGAGGTGCGCCGACTCCCGCGCATCGCCGTCACCGGCCCCGCGGTCGCCGACCTCACGCACCTGCTCGCCGAACTCCTGGAGAACGCCACGGTGTTCTCGCCCCCGCACACCGCGGTGCAGGTCCTCGGGGAGCACGTCGCGAACGGCTTCACCCTGGAGATCCACGACCGGGGCCTCGGCATGGCCTCCGAAGCTCTCCTCGACGCCAACCTCCGCCTCGCCGAGACCCCCGAGTTCGAGCTGTCCGACACCGACCGCCTCGGCCTCTTCGTGGTCAGCCGCCTGGCCCAGCGCCAGCGCGTCCGCGTCTCGCTGCAGCCCTCCCCGTACGGCGGCACCACCGCCGTCGTGTTCATACCGGAGTCGCTGCTCACCGACGACGTGCCCGACACCGGAGGCGTCGGCTTCCGCCTCGACCGGCCGCAGCCGCAGAAGGCCGTGGGCGGCACCACGCACGACCGCGACGCCGCCCTCGCCCAGACGCCCGTCGAACTGCCCGGCCTGCCCGCATCCCTCCTGGACGGACCGGTCGAGCTGGAGGCGCCCGTCGGCATGGCGGGACTCGACGGCTTCCCGGGCGCCCTGGAGGACGAGGACAGCGAGCGCGGCGGCCTGTTCCGCCCGCGCCGCCGCGTCGGCGAGACCGCCGGGGAGCAGCACCAGCAGGCCCGTGACGCCCGCGAGCCCGACCTCGGCGAGCCCGTCCGCGCCACGGACTCCGCGGGCCACGACGCCCTGCACCCCGACGAGCCCCTCGACGACGAGCCCGCCCCGGGCGGCACCGTGCCCCTGGCACGCCGCCGCACCCCGAAGCTGGTCTCCTCGCACGGCCGCCGCGTGGGCCCCGCCCGCACCCGTGACACCGACGTCGGCCCTGCCCGCGACACCGACACCGCCGACCCGGACAGCGACAACGCCCGCCGCGACACCGGGTGGCCCGGCCGCGGCCCCGCCCGGGAATCCCGGCCCCTGGGCCAGGCACCCACCGACACCCGGTCCGACGTCGGCCCCGCGCGCGAGGCACTCGACAAGCGCGTACGGGACGGCCTCGGCACCCCGGCGCGCGCCCCCCGGGACACCTCGGACTCCAACGGCGGCGCGGGCGTCGACCTGCCGCGCCGCCCCAGGACGGACACGGGCTGGCCCGACCTCACACCGCCGCGCCCTCTGGGCCCGGACACCCCGTCCGACCCGCAGCCGCTCCTGCCCCGCCGCCGCCCGATGACGGACGCGCCGCGTGCCACCACCCGCACCGAGACAGCGCCCGGTGCGGACCGGGCGGCAAGGACGGACAGAGGACCCATGGACCGGGCCGCAGGCAGCACGGACACGCCGCCCCGGACGGCGGGCAACGATCAGGGCGCGCCGACCGCCGGCGGGCTGCCCCGCAGGGTCCGCCAGGCGAACCTCGCCCCGCAGCTGAAGGACAGCCCGGACCGCCGCACAGAGCTGGACACGACCCCGGCGAGGGCCGGAGCTGAGGAGCGCGACGCCGACGAGGTACGCAGCCGAATGGCTTCGCTCCAGCGCGGCTGGCAGCGCGGCCGTGAAGAGAACGCCGTGGGCGATGACGTCCCGGACGGCGCAGCACCAGGAACCACATCTGAGGGGGACGGTCGATGACCGCACCGAAGGCCGACGCACGCACCACCGCGACCGGGGGATCGGGAGAGCTGAACTGGCTCCTCGACGACTTGGTGGAGCGCGTCGCCAGCATCCGCAAAGCACTCGTGCTCTCCGGGGACGGCCTGCCCACGGGCGTGTCGAAGAACCTGACCCGCGAGGACAGCGAGCACCTTGCCGCCGTCGCGTCCGGATTCCACAGCCTGGCCAAGGGCGTGGGGCGCCACTTCGAGGCGGGCAAGGTCCGCCAGACGGTGGTCGAGCTGGACGACGCCTTCCTCTTCGTCACGGCGGCGGGCGACGGCAGCTGTCTCGCCGTCCTCGCGGACGCCGACTCCGACGTCGGCCTGGTGGCGTACGAGATGACGCTGCTGGTCAAGAGGGTGGGTGTGCACTTGGGTTCGGCGCCGCGCACGGACCTGCCCACGGGAGGGTAGTGGGAGGGCATGAGCGACGACGGTCAGGCCGCTATGCCTCACTGGTTCGACGACGACGCCGGTCCGGTGGTGCGCCCGTATGCCATGACACGGGGCCGCACCACCAGCCCCGCCCAGCACCGCCTCGACCTGATCGCGGTCGTGATCGCGGAGTCGCACGCCGAGGAGACGGAGGCCGACCAGACGCTGTCCCCGGAGCACGTGGACATCGTCGGCCTGTGCCGCGACACCCCGCAGTCCGTCGCGGAACTCGCGGCGGAACTGGACCTTCCGATTGGCGTGATCCGCGTCCTCATCGGTGATCTGGTGGACGACCAACTGGTGCACGTGACCCGCCCCGTACCCCCCGCCGAGCTGCCGGACGAGAGTATTCTGCGCGACGTGATCAACGGCCTCCGGGCGCTCTGAACAGCGCGAAAGCGGGGATTGAGACGTGACAGGCTGGCAGTTCTGGGTCGACAGGGGCGGTACGTTCACGGACGTCGTCGCGCGCCGCCCGGACGGCGGACTGCTCACCCACAAGCTCCTGTCGGACAACCCCGCGCGCTATGCCGACGCGGCGGTCGCGGGCATCCGGGAACTCCTCGCCCGGGCGGGCGAGCAGGGCGCCGACCCCGCGCGCGGAGCCGGCGACGTCCGCATCGACTCCGTCCGCATGGGCACCACCGTCGCCACCAACGCCCTCCTGGAGCGCAAGGGCGAGCCCACCGCCCTCGTCATCACCCGCGGCTTCCGGGACGCGCTGCGCATCGCCTTCCAGAACCGCCCCCGGATCTTCGCCCGTGACATCGTTCTCCCCGAAGAGCTCTACGACCGCGTCATCGAGTACGACGAGCGGGTCGGCGCCGACGGCGAGGTCCTGCGCGCCCCCGACCTCGACGGCCTCGCCGAAGCCCTGCGGGGGGCCCATGCCGACGGCATCCGCGCCGTCGCCGTCGTGTGCGTGCACAGCCATCTGTACCCGGCCCACGAGCAGGCGGCCGGTGACCTCGCGCGCCGCGCCGGATTCCCGCAGGTCTCGCTCTCCAGCGAGGTCAGCCCCCTGATGAAGCTCGTCCCGCGCGGCGACACCGCGGTCGTCGACGCCTATCTGTCGCCCGTCCTGCGGCGCTACGTCCAGCACGTCGCCGCCGAACTCCAGGGCGTGCGGCTGATGTTCATGCAGTCCAACGGCGGACTCGCGGACGCCGGACAGTTCCGCGGCAAGGACGCCGTCCTCTCCGGGCCCGCCGGCGGCATCGTGGGGATGGCCCGCATGTCGAGGCTCGCCGGGTTCGACCGGGTCATCGGCTTCGACATGGGCGGAACGTCGACGGACGTGTCGCACTACGCCGGGGAGTACGAGCGGGTCTTCACGACACAGATCGCGGGCGTACGCCTGCGCGCCCCCATGCTCGACATCCACACCGTCGCCGCGGGCGGCGGCTCCGTGCTGCACTTCGACGGCAGCCGCTACCGCGTGGGCCCCGACTCGGCGGGCGCGGACCCAGGACCCGCGAGCTACCGCGGCGGCGGGCCCCTGACCGTCACCGACGCCAACGTCGCCCTCGGCCGCATCCAGGCGGCCCACTTCCCCCGGGTGTTCGGCGCCGACGGCGACCAGCCGCTCGACGACGCGCTCGTCCGCCGCAGGTTCACCGAACTCGCGCGGGAGATCACCGAGCGGACCGGGGACGACCGCACCCCGGAGCAGGTCGCCGAGGGCTACCTCCGGATCGCCGTCGCCAACATCGCCGCCGCCGTCAAGCGCATCTCGGTCCAGAAGGGCCACGACGTCACGCGCTACGCCCTGACGACGTTCGGCGGCGCGGGCGGCCAGCACGCGTGCATGGTGGCGGACTCGCTCGGCATCCGCACCGTCCTCGTACCTCCCATGGCGGGTGTCCTTTCCGCGCTCGGCATCGGCCTCGCCGACACGACGGCCATGCGCGAACAGTCCGTGGAGGCACCCCTGGAGCCCTCCGCGATGCCCCAGGTCCACAAGACCGCCGACGACCTGGAGACCGCCGCCCGCGCCCAGCTCGCCGCCGAGGACGTGCCGGCCGACCACGTGCACGTCACACGCCGGGCCCACCTGCGCTACGACGGCACCGACACCACGCTCACCGTCGAGCTGACCGACCCCGCCGCCATGACCCGCGCCTTCGAAGAACAGCACCGCGCCACCTACTCCTTCACCCTGGACCGCCCTGTCGTCGTCGAAGCCCTCTCCGTGGAGGCCACCGGCCGCACCGAACCCCCGGACCTGTCGGTGCTCGGCCCGACCACCGCGCGCGGCGGCACGCGGACCGTGCGCCTGCACACGGGCGGCTCCTGGCGCGAGGTGCCCCTGCAACGGCGCGAGGAACTCCCGCCCGGGGAGCGGGTCACCGGACCCGCGATCATCACGGAGTCCAGCGCCACCACGGTCGTCGACGAGGGCTGGAGCGCGGCCACGACCGACGACGGGCACCTGGTCATGGAACGGGTGGCAGCGCCCGCGAGTTCCGACGCGACGACGGAAGCCGACCCGGTCCTCCTCGAAGTCTTCAACAACCTCTTCATGTCCATCGCCGAGCAGATGGGCGCCCGCCTGGAGTCCACCGCCCAGTCGGTGAACATCAAGGAGCGGCTTGACTTCTCCTGCGCCCTGTTCGACCCGGACGGCAACCTCGTCGCGAACGCCCCGCACATCCCCGTCCACCTAGGCTCCATGGGCACCAGCGTCAAGGAGGTCATCCGCCGCCGCGGCACCGCCATGCGGCCGGGCGACGCCTACGCGGTCAACGACCCGTACCACGGAGGCACGCACCTCCCTGACGTCACCGTCATCACCCCCGTCTTCGACACCCCCGGGGAGCGGATCCTCTTCTACGTGGCCTCGCGCGGCCACCACGCGGAGATCGGAGGCATCGCGCCCGGCTCCATGCCCGCGCACAGCCGCACCATCGACGAGGAGGGCATCCTCTTCGACAACTGGCTGCTCGTCGAGGCCGGACGCTTCCGCGAGGCCGAGACCCTGAGCCTGCTCACGGAGACCCGCTACCCCTCCCGCAACCCCGCCACGAACCTCGCCGACCTGCGCGCCCAGATCGCCGCCAACCAGAAGGGCGTCGACGAAGTGGCCCGCATGATCGGCGACTTCGGGCTCGACGTCGTCCAGGCCTACATGCGGCACGTCCAGGACAACGCCGAGGACTCCGTGCGCCGCGTCATCGACACTCTGGAGGAGGGCGAGTTCTCCTACGAGACCGACTCCGGTGCCGTGATCCGGGTGCGTGTCTCCGTAGACCGCGAACAACGCACGGCGACCGTCGACTTCACCGGCACGTCACCGCAGCTGACCACCAACTTCAACGCCCCCTTCGCCGTGGTCAACGCCGCCGTCCTGTACGTCTTCCGCACCTTGGTCGCCGACGACATCCCCCTGAACGACGGCTGTCTGCGCCCCCTGCGGATCATCGTGCCGACAGGGACCTTCCTGTCGCCAGAGCCGCCCGCAGCCGTCGTCGCGGGCAACGTGGAGACCTCGCAGGCCATCACCGGCGCCCTCTACGGAGCGCTGCGCGTACAGGCCGAGGGCTCCGGCACCATGAACAACATCACCTTCGGCAACGACCGGTACCAGTACTACGAGACCGTGGCCTCCGGCTCCGGCGCGGGCGACGGCTTCCACGGCGCGTCCGTCGTGCAGACCCACATGACGAACTCGCGGCTCACCGACCCCGAAGTCCTCGAATGGCGGCTGCCCGTCGTCCTGGAGGAGTTCGCGGTCCGCGCCGGCAGCGGCGGAGACGGACGCTGGCGGGGCGGGAACGGCGCCGTGCGCCGCATCCGCTTCCGCGAGCCCATGACCGTCTCCACGCTGTCCCAGCACCGCGTGGTGCCGCCCTACGGGATGGCGGGCGGCGAGCCGGGCGCGCTCGGCTCAGGGCGCGTGGAGCGCGCCGACGGCAGCGTCGTACGGCTCGACGGCAGCGACTCCGCCGACGCGGGCCCCGGCGACGTACTCGTGATCGAAACCCCCGGAGGCGGCGGGTACGGGCCACCGGCCCAGGAACCATCCGGCCCAGCGGCCGCCCCCGAAGCACCTCACCCCAACTGACGCACGCGACACCACTGATGACTGATGCAGGAGAAGAGAGCAATGATCTTCAAGCGTTCTGAGCGCGGTACGGCCCCTGTCGAGCCGGTCACGCTGAAGATCCTGGTCGCGGGCGGTTTCGGCGTCGGCAAGACGACCCTCGTCGGCGCGGTCAGCGAGATCAAGCCCCTGCGCACGGAGGAAGCCCTCAGCGAGGCCGGACGGCCCGTCGACGACACCAACGGCGTCCCGGGCAAGCACACCACCACCGTGGCCATGGACTTCGGCCGGATCACCCTGCGCGAGGACCTGGTCCTCTACCTCTTCGGCACCCCGGGCCAGGACCGCTTCTGGTTCCTGTGGGACGAGCTGGCGACCGGGGCGCTCGGGGCCGTCGTGCTCGCCGACACCCGCCGCCTGGAGGACTGCTTCGCCGCCGTCGACTACTTCGAGCGCCGCTCCATACCCTTCGTCGTCGGCGTCAACTGCTTCGAGGGCGCGACGCGTTACCCGTCCGACGCCGTCCGCCACGCCCTGGACCTCGACGAGAGCACTCCTGTGGTGCTGTGCGACGCCCGCGAGAAGGAGTCGGTGAAGGAGGTCCTGATCGACGTGGTCGAGCACGCGATGGCGATCGGTGCGGCTGCCAGGCAGCCGGTCGCGACCTGACGCGACGACCGCCCGGGCAGCGGCCGGGACGGCCCGTACCCTCGCCGACCGGGGTACGGGCCGCGCACCGGGCACGCCTGAGCCGGGGCGAACGGCCTCGGCGGGCGCCTCAGCCCTCGCCGTCGTCGTGCCAGCCGAAGCTGCGCTCGACCGCCTTGCGCCAGTTGCGGTACTCGCTCTCGCGCGCGGTGTCCGCCATCTGCGGCGTCCACTCGGCGTCGCGCTGCCAGTGGGCCTTCAGCTCGTCCAAGTCGTTCCACACGCCCGTCGCGAGCCCGGCGGCGTACGCGGCGCCCAGACACGTCGTCTCGGACACCCGCGGCCGGATCACGGGCACACCGAGGACGTCGGCCTGGTGCTGCATCAGCAGATTGTTCTTGGTCATGCCGCCGTCCACCTTCAAGGTGGTGATGCGCACCCCTGAGTCCTGGTACATCGCGTCGACGACCTCACGGGTCTGCCAGCTCGTCGCCTCCAGGACCGCACGCGCCAGGTGGGCCTTGGTGACGTAGCGCGTGAGGCCGGTGACGACACCGCGCGCGTCGGAGCGCCAGTACGGCGCGAAGAGGCCGGAGAACGCGGGCACGATGTACGCGCCGCCGTTGTCGTCCACACTCGCGGCCAGGGACTCGATCTCGTCGGCGCTGCGGATGATCCCGAGCTGGTCGCGGAACCACTGCACCAGGGCTCCGGTGATCGCGATGGAGCCCTCCAGGCAGTACACGGGAGCCTCAGAGCCGATCTTGTAGCCCATGGTCGTGAGCAGGCCGCTCTTGGACGGCACGGGCCGGTTGCCGGTGTTGAGCAGCAGGAAGCTGCCCGTCCCGTAGGTGTTCTTGGCCGTCCCGGTGTCGTAGCAGGCCTGTCCGAAGATCGCCGCCTGCTGGTCGCCGAGCGCGGAGGCGACGGGCACGCCCGCGAGCTGCCCGACGGCCGTCCCGTAGCACTCGGCCGACGACCTGATCTCCGGCAGGACGCTCTCGGGGACGTTCATCGCCGACAGGATCGAGGAGTCCCACTGCAGGGTCTCCAGGTTCATCAGCATCGTGCGTCCGGCGTTGGTGACGTCGGTGACGTGCACACCGCCGTCGGTGCCGCCGGTGAGGTTCCAGATGAGCCAGGAGTCGATGGTGCCGAAGGCGATGTCGCCGCGCTCGGCGCGCGCCCGCAGCCCGGGGACGTTGTCGAGCAGCCAGGCCGCCTTCGGACCGGAGAAGTAGCTCGCCAGCGGCAGCCCGGTCTGCTCGCGGAAGCGGTCCTGGCCGTCGGCGCCGCCCAGGTCGTTGCAGAGCGCCGACGTCCGGGTGTCCTGCCAGACGATCGCGTTGTGCACCGGCTTGCCCGTGGCGCGGTCCCACAGGACCGTCGTCTCGCGCTGGTTGGTGATGCCGAGCGCGCTCAGCTGGTCCGCGCGCAGCCCTGCCTTGGCGACGGCGCCCGCGACCACCGCCTGCACCTTGGACCAGATCTCGGTGGCGTCGTGCTCCACCCAGCCGGGCTTGGGAAAGATCTGCCGGTGCTCACGCTGGTCGACGGCGACGATCGCGCCGTCCCGGTTGAAGATGATGCAGCGGCTCGAGGTGGTGCCCTGGTCGATTGCGGCGACGAATTTCTCGGAGCTGTCCGTCATGGCTACCCCTTGGAGGAAGGCTGCTCAGAAGGCTGCGTTGTAGATGAGTCCCGCGAGGAGCCCGCCGATCAGCGGCCCGGCGACCGGCACCCAGGCGTAACTCCAGTCGGACGTGCCCTTGTTCGGGATGGGCAGGAAGTGGTGCACGATGCGCGGACCGAGGTCACGCGCGGGGTTGATGGCGTAGCCGGTGGGTCCGCCGAGCGAGAGACCGATGCCGACGACGAGGAACGCGACGATCAGGATCTGGGTGCCGGAGGTGCCGAGGCCCTTGGTGAGCCCGAAGGCGAGGATGGGTAGGACCAGGCCGACCGTCCCGATGATCTCGGTCAGCAGGTTCGCCACCGGGTTCCTGATCTCCGGGATGGTGGAGAAGATGCCGAGGGTCGGCGTGGGACTGTCCGTGCCCGGCGCGGCCTTGGTCCCGCGGGTCACGTTGGCGTTGAACTGCGCGAGATAGACCAGGTACGCGAGGACGGCGCCCAGCATGGCGCCGATCATCTGCCCCGCCAGATAGATCCAGACCTTGTCCCACTTGTCGGTGTCGACGGCGATGCCGAGGGTGACGGCCGGGTTGAGGTGGCCTCCGGACAGCGGTGCGGCAGTGTACGCGCCCGCCATCACGCCGAAGCCCCAGCCGAACGCGATGACGATCCACCCGGAGGCCTTGGCCTTCGAGTGGTTGAGGGTGACGGCGGCGCACACGCCGGCGCCGAAGAGAATCAGAATCGCGGTGCCGATGATCTCACCGACGAAGATGTCCCCATTCGAGTACATGGCGGCTCCTAGGCCTTCGCCCGGGGTGGTGGGCCCCGGTACTCCGTGCAGGGTTCGTTTCCCACGACTACTGCCCGGCCAGCGCCAGCCGCGTCAGCCGAAGGCAGGGGAGTCCCGCGCCCCGCCCGGCCTCGGTGACGAGCGTGCCGTCACAGTCGAATCGCCCATGGGGGATGCCCGTTGAACTGGCTCGTTGCGCGGAGCCATGGAGCGCACGGGCCCTGAGCGGCGGAGTGCCGAAGAGCGGCGATGCCGACTGACACCGGGAAGTGTTCACCGGTGGTGATGGAGCGTCAAGGTCGCGGACGCCACCGGTTAACCGGCGCGACGCCTTCCGAGCGGGACGCCCGGAAGGCCGCCGGGCGCCCTCTCCCGGGACCCCGCGCGATGCCCCGCCGAGCTGCCCGCGCGGGCGTCAGCGCACCGCCACCACGGACGAGCCGTGCCCGAACAGCCCTTGGTTCGCGGTGATCCCCACCCGCGCCCCCTCGACCTGCCGCGCGCCCGCCGTCCCCCGCAACTGCCAGGTCAGCTCGCAGACCTGAGCGATGGCCTGCGCCGGGACGGCCTCTCCGAAGGAGGCGAGGCCGCCGCTGGTGTTCACGGGTATGCGCCCGCCGAGCGCGGTCGCGCCGTCCCGCAGGAGCTTGGCCCCCTCGCCCTCGCCGCACAGCCCCAGGTCCTCGTACCACTGGAGCTCCAGGGCCGTCGACAGGTCGTACACCTCCGCCAGGGAGAGGTCCTCCGGGGCGATCCCCGCTTCCTCGTACGCGGCGTGCGCGACGGACGCGCGGAACGGGCGCTCGGCGGGACGCACGGCCGCCGCGGAGTCCGTGGCGATGTCCGGCAGGTCCAGGACCGTGTTCGGGTACGTCGGCGTGACGGTGGACACCGCGCGGATGCGCACCGGGGCGGCCGTGCTGTGCCGCCGGGCGAACTCCAGGGTGGACAGCACGAGCGCCGCGGCGCCGTCCGAGGTCGCGCAGATGTCGAGCAGCCGCAGCGGATCGGCGACGACGGCGGAACCGGCGACCTCTTCGGGCGTGACGGCCTTGCGGTAGCGCGCGTGGGGGTTGAGCGACCCCAGGGCCGCGTTCTTCACCTTGACGTGGGCGAAGTCGTCCAGGGTGTCGCCGTGCACGGCCATGCGGCGGCGGGCGTACAGCGCGAAGTACGCCGGGTTCGTGGCGCCGAGGACGCGGAAGCGCAGCCAGTCGGGGTCGTCGGGCCGATCGCCCCCGGCGGGCCGGAAGAACCCCTTCGGGGCGGCGTCGGCGCCGACCACGAGCACCACGTCGGCGAGGCCCGCGAGCAGCTGGGCGCGCGCCGTGCCGATCGCCTGGGCCCCCGAGGCGCATGCCGCGTACACGCTCGCCACGCGCGCGCCCTGCCAGCCGAGTGCCTTGGCGAAGGTCGCCCCCGCCACGTACCCGGGATAGCCGCCCCGCACGGTGTCCGCGCCGACGACGGACGTGACGTCCCGCCAGTCGACTCCGGCGTCGGCGAGCGCCGCTCGCGCCGCCACCGTCCCGTACTCGACGAAGCCGCGTCCCCACTTGCCCCAGGGGTGCATGCCCACGCCGAGCACCGCCACGTCGCCGCTCATGCCGTCACCCCCACCGGCCGCCAGTTCCACGTCGTCCACGTCGTCGACGGGTTCTCGGGGTCCGTGCCGAGCACGCCGGGGACGACCTCCACCTCCATGCCGACCTCCAGGTCGGCGACGGTCACTCCGGGAGCCGCCTGCCCGAGCACCACCATGCGCTCCGCGGCAAGCTCCACAGCGATCAACGTGTAGGGCTCCCAGGGAAGTTCCGGGTCCGAGAGGTACGGCGCGGGCGGGCGGTAGCGCCCGTCGGTGTACGACCACACCCGCCCGCGCCGCGACAGCGCCGTCTCGACCAGCTCGCCGCCGGCGCAGCCCGGATTGCGGCAGAAGCCGTCCTCACGCGGGAAGAAGACGGCCGCGCACTGCCCGCACCGCGTGCCGAGCAGCCGGAAGTCCTCCCCCTCCCCGTCGAACCACCGCGTCACCACGGGCGTACGCACTCGCGACATGGTCCCTCCCGCACCCAGGATCTGACGGAACGTCAGAAGTGTGCCACGGGCAGCGCCCGGCGCGACACGGGGAAGTCGAAGTAGGTGTCCGGGAACGGTTCGGGCTTGTACGTGAAGTGCCACCACTCTTCCGGCAGGTTGACGAAGCCCGTCTTGGCCAGGGCGCCGCGCAGCCGGTCCCTGTTCGCGCGCTGCTTGGCGCTCACGCGAGGGTCGTCGGTGTGGGACAGCGTGTCCATGCAGTCGTACCCGGTGCCCATGTCGACGGAGTTGTCGGGGAATCGCTCACTACGGGGCGCGTAACAGGGCTTGAGCGGCTCCCCGGGGACGTACGGCCGCGTCGGCTTGGCCGGCAGGCGCACGATCGTCAGGTCGACCGTGGAGCCCCTGCTGTGTCCCGACTTCTTGGCGATGTAGCCGTCTTCGAAGAGCCTCGATTTGGCGACCCGGGGGTAGAACTCGGCCTTCATGCGCTCGTCGCTGAGGTCCTCGCCCCACCGCACGAACTGGTCGACCGCCCGCTGCGGCCGGTAGCAGTCGTACACCTTGAGGGAGTAGCCCGCGCGCAGCAGGCCGCGCTGGGCCTTGCGCAGCGCCTTCGCCGCGGGTTCGGTGAGGATGCACATCGGCTTGCGGTAGCCGTCGATGCGGTCGCCCACGAAGTTGTGCCGGGTGATGTAGCGCATCTCCTGGATGATCGTCGGGTCCACGTCGCTCAACGCGACGAAGCCCTTCGGGGCCTGCGGTTCGGTGGCCGCCGGGGCGGGCGACGGGGCTGTGGCCACGGCGAGCAGAGTGGCGGCGGCAACGGTGAGTTTCCGCAGTGCTGGCGCGAATCGTGTCATGTACCCGCATCTATCAGGAGGTTGGCACTCCGCGGAAGACCACCGCGTCGAGATCGGATACAGTCCGCCGCGTGTCCCCATCCCCGCACCCCACCGAACCGGCCCCGGACTCCCACTGCGCCAGCTGCGGCGCGCTCTACGGAGACCACGTCACGGGCTGGCCCCGCACCTGCCCGGCCTGCGAGACAGTGGCCTACCGGAATCCGCTGCCCGTCGCGATCGCCCTCCAGCCGGTGTACGACACGAAGGGCACCGGCCTCGTCGTCGTGACCCGGTCCATCGCCCCCGCGCGCGGAGGCACCGCCCTGCCCGGCGGCTACGTGGACCACAGGGAGGACTGGCGGCACGCCGTAGTCCGCGAGCTCAAGGAAGAGACCGGCATCAGCGCGGCGAGCCACGACGTGCGCATCGTCGAGGTGCTCAGCTCGCCCGACGGCCACGTGCTCCTCTTCGGACTGCTGCCGGAACGCCCGGCGGCCGACCTGCCGCAGTCGTCGCCCACGGACGAGACCGAGGGCTGGGACCTCCTGCACCGGCCCGCCGAACTCGCCTTCCCCCTGCACACGTCCGTGGTGCGGGCGTGGTTCGAAGGGCGCTACATCTGAGACCGCAGGGTGCCCGGCGGTGGCCGTCACGGCCGCAGGGGGCGCCGTACGCGGCGGCGTGACACGAGGTCCCGCCTCACACGCCGCGTACCCGCACCGCGTACTCCACCGCGGCCCCTGGCTCGTCGCCCTCCTTCTCGACCACGAGCCGCCCACCGCTCCAGCGCACGCCGAAGCGCTGGAGCTCCGGCTCCTCCCACCCGTCACCGGCGTCCGCGATCACCAGACCGCTGCCGGAACGCCCCTTCGCGGGCGCCCACACCTCCAGCGCGAGCTGCCCGTCCTCCCCACGGACCGGCAGCACCGCGCCCGCGCGCGCGAGGACCGGTATGCGGGACAGCGGAGCGTCGAGCAGGGCCCGTCCCGGGCCTTCGTACACCCGCTCGGTGACCGTGTCGTACCACCGGCCCGGCGGGAGCCGCACGGCCCGCTGAGTGGCCCCTTCCCGCAGCACGGGCGCGACCAGCAGACAGTCCCCGAGCAGGAACGCGTCCTCGCAGTCCCGCAGCGATCTGTCCTCGGGGGACCCCCACCACAAGGGGCGGGCATACGGCGCGCCGGTGAGCCGCGCCAAGTGCGCGAGCGTCACGAAGTACGGCAGCAGCCGTTCGCGCTCGACGAGCGCCACGCGCGCGTGCTCAAGCACCTCGGGGCCGAACTCCCAGGGCTCCCTGCGACCGGCGTGCAGCGCCGCATGCGTACGGAACAGCGGCAGATACGAACCGAGTTGGAACCACCGCAGATACAGCTCGGGCGACGGACTGCCGTCGAAACCGCCGACATCGGGGCCCGAGTACGGCACCCCGCACAGGCCGAGCCCCAGCACCAGCGCGAGCGAGGCCCGCAGCCCCGGCCACGTGCTGGCCACATCGCCCGACCAGGTCCCGCCGTAGCGCTGCATCCCCGCCCACCCGGAGCGGGAGAAGAGGAACGGCCGATCCCCGGGCCGCAGTTCGCGCATGCCCTCGTAGCCCGCGCGGGCCATGCCCAAGGCGTACACGTTGTGCGCCTCCTGGTGGTCGCCACCGCGGCCCTCCAGGGCGTGCCGAGCCGAGCGGGGGAGGGTGGTCTCCCCGAAGGACGCGAACGACACCGGCTCGTTCATGTCGTGCCAGAACCCCGCGAAGCCCTGCGCGAGACGCTCGTCGTAGAGACCGCCCCACCACTTGCGCACCCGCCCGGCCGTGAAGTCCGGGAACACCGCCTCACCGGGCCACACCAAGCCCCGCACGGTCCGCCCCGCCGCGTCCCGCACGAACGCGTCAGCGGCCGCCCCGCCGTCGTACACGGCGTTGCCAGGACCGGCCTTCACCGCGGGATCCACGATCGACACCAGCCTGATCCCCGCGCCGCGCAGCTCACCGGCCAGCTTCGGCAGGGACGGGAAGCGCTCCTCGTCGACCGTGAACACCTGGTGGGCGTCGAAGTGGTCGATGTCCAAGTGCACGGCGTCCAGGGGCAGACCGCGCTCCTGGTAGCCCGCGACGATCCTCCGCACCTCCTGCTCACTGCCGAAGCCCCACCGCGCGTGATGGTGACCGAGCGCCCACGCCGGCGGCACCGCGGGCGCACCCGTGAGCGCGGCCCATGAGTGCAGCACGCGCGCGGGGGCGCCCACCATGACCCAGCAGCGCAGCGGGCCGCCGTCCATGCGGACCTCGCACGACCCCGCCCTGTCGTGCCCGGACCCGGCCCCCTCCTCGCCCTCGCGCACGGTCACCGAGCCGTCCCACGTGTTGTCGTGGAAGACCAGATGGGTGCCCACGTCGGCGACCACCCACTGCACCGGCATCGTGATGTACAGCGGATCGTCCCCGGGCTCGAAGGAACCCCCGGGATCGGTGTTCCACAACCGGTACGTCCCATTCCGAAGCCGCGGCCCGGCCGCCCGGCCGCCCAGACCGAAGAACCGCGCGTCCGGGGCCACCTCCGACCGCTGCACCCAACGGGCCGCGCCGCCGCCCACCGGCTCCCACCAGCGCGGCGGCAGATCGCGCCGCAGCATCACCCCGCCGGGAGTGTGCAGCTCCACCGCGCCGTGCCGCGAGACGACCACCGTCGCCCGCTCCGAGACCACCCGCCAGCCACCCGCCTTGTCGGGCTCCAGAACGGCCCGCGGATCCGCCTCGGGGCTGCCTCCCGCCAAGGCATAGGACGGATCGGGCTCGGCCCCGTCCCAGCCCCAGAACACCGCCCCGCCCAACGTGACCCGCACCCGCAGCTCGGACCGTGCGAACCGCACCACGCCACCGCCGGGACCGGGCTCCACGAGGGTCACGGGACCGGGCGTCCGGGCCCGCTCGGCGCCCCGGGGCGGCAACCCCGTCGCGTCGGTCCGGCGCCGCCGCCACGCCGAGCGCACCATGCGCAACCTCTGGGCCGTGTCGGACAGGCCGACCGCCTTCACCGAACGCACCAGGTCACGACCGTTCATGCTGCTCACCCTGCCATCGAAGGCGGAGCGGGAGTACCGCGTTCAACTGCCGTTCATCCCGTGCGCCGACTAGCGTTACCAACCCTCTCCGTAGACACACAGCGAGCCCCTTGCGGAAACAGCCCGCAAGGCACTCCCAGGAGCGCACCACCATGCCTCTCCGGAGTCGGCGGCGCGCACTACGTAGCGCATCGCCCCACACGGACACCGGCGCCTCTGTGCCGGGACACCCTGGTGCGGAAGTCGATCACGTGGCATCGTCCGTGTCAGCCGTGTCACGCGCACACCCAGCCCGTGCGCACGACAGCCGCCCACGACGCGCACAGCCCAGGAGCAGCCCCATGTCCTCAGCGAACCCCTCGCCGCTCTGGCAGCCGGACCAGCAGCGGATCGCCGGCGCACAGGTCACGCGCTTCCAGGCATGGGCGGCCGAGCACCACGGAGCGCCCGCCGCAGGGGGATACGAGGCCCTGCACCGCTGGTCCGTCGACGAGCTCGACACCTTCTGGGAAGCCGTCACCGAATGGTTCGACGTGCGCTTCACCACGCCCTACACGCGCGTGCTCGGCGACCGCTCCATGCCGGGCGCCGAGTGGTTCCCGGGCGCCACCCTCAACTACGCCGAGCACGCCCTGCGCGCCGGCGAGGACCCCGCGCGCGCCGACACCCCGGCCATCCTGCACGTCGACGAGTCGCACGGCCCGACGCCCCTCACCTGGTCCGAACTGCGCCGCCAAGTGGGCTCCCTGGCCGCGGAGCTGCGCGGCCTCGGCGTGCGCCCCGGAGACCGCGTCAGCGGCTACGTGCCGAACGTCCCCGAGGCCGTCGTCGCCCTCCTCGCCACCGCCGCCGTCGGCGCCGTCTGGACCTCCTGCGCGCCCGACTTCGGCGCCCGCAGCGTCCTTGACCGCTTCCAGCAGGTGGAACCGGTCGTGCTCTTCACGGTCGACGGCTACCGCTACGGCGGCAAGGAGCACGACCGCCGCGACACTGTCGCCGAACTGCGCCGCGAACTGCCCACCGTGCGCGCCGTCGTGCACATCCCCCAGCTCGGCACTCCGGCCCCCGAGGGCGCCCTGGAATGGTCCGCGCTCACCTCGGCCGACACGGCCCCCGTCTTCGAGGCCGTGCCGTTCGACCACCCCCTGTGGGTGCTCTACTCCTCCGGCACGACCGGCCTGCCCAAGGCGATCGTCCAGTCCCAGGGCGGCATCCTCGTCGAGCACCTCAAGCAGGTCGGCCTGCACTGCGACCTCGGCCCCGACGACCGTTTCTTCTGGTACACCTCCACCGGCTGGATGATGTGGAACTTCCTCGTCTCCGGCCTGCTCACGGGTACCACGATCGTCCTGTACGACGGCAGCCCCGGCTACCCCGACACGGCCGCTCAGTGGCGGGTGGCCGAGCGCACCGGAGCGACCCTCTTCGGGACGTCGGCCGCGTACGTCATGGCCTGCCGCAAGGCGGACGTGCACCCCGCTCGTGACTTCGACCTCTCGCGCGTGCAGTGTGTCGCCACCACCGGATCACCGCTGCCGCCCGACGGATTCCGCTGGCTGCACGACGAGTTCGCCGACGCCTCCGGAGAGGTGTGGATCGCCTCCGTCAGCGGAGGCACCGACGTCTGCTCCTGCTTCGCCGGGGCCGTGCCGACGCTGCCCGTCCACATCGGCGAGCTCCAGGCCCCCTGTCTGGGCACCGACCTGCAGGCCTGGGACCCCCAGGGCAAGCCGCTCGTCGACGAGGTCGGCGAGCTCGTCGTCACCAACCCCATGCCGTCCATGCCGATCCACTTCTGGAACGACGCGGACGGCAGCCGCTACCACGACAGCTACTTCGACACCTACCCCGGCGTGTGGCGCCACGGCGACTGGATCACCCTCACGTCACGCGGCTCCGTCGTCATCCACGGCCGCTCCGACTCGACGCTCAACCGCCAGGGCGTACGCATGGGTTCGGCCGACATCTACGAAGCCGTCGAGCGCCTCCCGGAAATCCGCGAGTCCCTGGTCATCGGAGTCGAACAGCCCGACGGCGGCTACTGGATGCCGCTGTTCATCCACCTCGCCCCGGGCGCCGCCCTCGACGACGACCTGCGCGGCCGCATCAAGCAGACCATCCGCGCCGAACTCTCGCCCCGGCACGTCCCGGACGAGGTCATCGAGGTCCCCGGCATCCCGCACACCCTCACGGGCAAGCGCATCGAAGTTCCGGTCAAGCGCCTCCTCCAGGGCACCCCGCTCGACAAGGCGGTCAACGCGGGCTCCGTCGACAACATCGAACTCCTCCGCTTCTACGAGCGGCTGGCCCGCGAACGCAGCTGAGCCCCTCACTCTCAGCGGCCATTGTCAGTGCCTCCCATTACGGTGAGTGAGCATTGATCGACTGACCGCAGGGGGAACCATGGGGCACACCCAGCACGACACGATGCGACGCGCCCTGCGCCGCGAAGTCGCCGGCACCATCGGCCTGCTCGCCGACGCCGAGGACTTCGCGGCGATGCGCCGCTACCGCAGCTTCACCTTCGACGACCACGTGACGTATCTGCAGCAGGTGGAGGCACTGCTCAAGACCCTGTCCGCCCAGGGCAGACTGACCAGCGTCGCCCTCTTCGACCCGGAGGCGTACGACGAGTTCTGCGCGGAGACGGGCCTCGACCCGGACACCTCCGCGAGCCGCACCCGCTTCACCGCGGAACTGGCGACCACGGGCCCGACGATGCCGTACGAGGGCCAGGCCCTGGCCGACATCGTCCCCGACCTCGTCGACGAGACGGTCCGACAGAGCACTTGGGAATACGGGACCATGCTCCTGGCCCGCATCGGCGCGTGCGCGGACTGCGGTGTGGACATCGGACGCGCCGCCTTCGCCAAGGCATCCGACCTGCTCATGCGCGCGATCAGCAGCGGCAGCCCGGTCGCCCGCCACCTGGTGTGCAGCGTCCCGTGCGAGGGCCAGACCCTCCTCGCCGCACTGCACGTCGAGTGCGACGACGACGGCACACCCCAACTGGACGAGACGGAAGCCCTGGAGTTCACCACGGTCCTCGCGGTGGGCATCGCCACGGCGAGCGCGGGCGGCCTGGTGATGCGCACCCACGACGGCACCCGTGACCGCGTCCACGGCTGGCGCCTGGAGGGCGAGCGACTGCACGCGCTCTCGGCCGCGGAGGTCTTCGACGCCTACTGCACCGACGCACTCTCCGGCGACCTCATCGCCCCCGAGTCCGGCGTCGACTACTGCGCCGCCCCCGACCTGGGCGGCGACGACCCACAAGAAGGGGGACACCACCACTGAACACGGCAAGGGGCGCCCCACCCTCACGGGTGGAGCGCCCCTTCCGCACAGCGGGACCGACGCGGTTCAGCCGCCGAACGGCAACGCCACGACGGCCGAAGCCGACTACTCGCCGGACAGCACCGCCTGCGCCGCCTTGCGCGCCTCTTCGGCGCTGTCGGCGGCACGGGCCGCCGCCGCGGCGCGCTCGCACTGGGCCAGCGTGTACTTGGCCAGCGTCGCTCGGACGTAAGGAATCGACGCCGCCCCCATCGACAAGGAGGTGACACCCAGACCGGTCAGCACACAGGCGAGCAGCGGGTCGGACGCGGCCTCGCCGCACACGCCGCAGCTCTTGCCCTCGGCCTTGGCGGACTCCGCGGACAGGGCGACCAGGTCGAGCAGCGCGGGCTGCCACGGGTCCTGGAGCCGGGACACCGCACCGACCTGCCGGTCGGCGGCGAAGGTGTACTGCGCGAGGTCGTTGGTGCCGAGCGAGAGGAACTCGACCTCCTGCAGGATCGAGCGGGCCCGCAGCGCGGCGGACGGAATCTCCACCATGGCGCCGAACTTGGCCCGCAGCCCGGCCTCGCGGCACGCGTCGGCGAAGGCCTTGGCGTCGGCGCGGTCCGCGACCATCGGAGCCATGACCTCGAGGTAGACGGGCAGCCCCTCGGCGGCCTTGGCCAGGGCGGTCAGCTGCGTCCGCAGCACCTCGGGGTGCTCGAGGAGCGAACGCAGGCCGCGCACACCGAGCGCCGGGTTCGGCTCGTCGGTCGGCGTCAGGAAGTCGAGCGGCTTGTCCGCACCGGCGTCGAGCACCCGCACGACGACACGGCCCTCGGGGAAGGCCTCGAGGACCTGACGGTAGGCCTCGACCTGCTTCTCCTCGGTCGGCGCCTTGGTGCTGTCGTCGAGGAAGAGGAACTCCGTACGGAACAGACCGACACCCTCGGCACCGGCCTCGACCGCGGCGGGCACGTCGGCGGGGCCGCCGACGTTCGCGAGGAGCGGCACCTTGTGTCCGTCCGACGTGGCGCCCGGGCCGGTCGACGCGGAGAGCGCGGCCTTGCGCGCGGCAGCGGCGGCCTCCAGCTCGGCACGCTTCTCCGCGCTGGGGTCGACGAAGATCTCACCGGTGCTGCCGTCCACGGCCACGACCGTGCCCTCGGCGAGCTCACCGGCACCGGGCAGCGCGACGACGGCGGGCACACCGAGCGCCCGCGCCAGGATCGCGCTGTGGCTGGTCGGCCCGCCCTCTTCGGTGACGAAGCCGAGCACGAGCGCCGGGTCGAGCAGCGCGGTGTCCGCGGGCGCGAGGTCACGGGCGATCAGCACATACGGCTCGTCGCTGTCCGGGACGCCGGGCATGGGAACACCGAGCAGTCGCGCGACGATGCGGTTCCGCACGTCGTCGAGGTCCGCGACACGACCGGCCATGTACTCACCCGCGCCCGCGAGGAGCTCGCGGTAGTGGGAGAACGCGTCGTAGATGCCGCGCTCGGCCGTGCTGCCGACGGCGACGCGTCGGTCCACGTCGGCCATGAGCTCCGGGTCCTGAGCGATCATCGCCTGGGCCTCGAGGACCGCCTGGGCCTCGCCGCCCGCCAGGTTGCCGCGCGCCATCAGGTCGGCGGCCACAGCCTCGACGGCCTTGCGGGCGCGCCCCTGTTCGCGCTCCGCGTCCTCCGCCGGGATCTGCTTGGCCGGCGGCTCGAGGACCGCTGTGCCCATGTGCCGAACCTCGCCGATCGCCACCCCGTGGCTCACGCCGACGCCTCGCAGCGTTGTCTCCATTACACCCGTCTCCGCTAGTGCGACGGGCCCAGCCGCCGCGGTGGTTGTCCTACCTGCCGTCGGTCGCCGACGGCACCGACGTCACTTCCAGCTGAAGAGAGCGTCGCCGGCCTTGACCTCGCCGTCCTCGATGAGCTCGCTGAGGGATTCGTTCGTCGCCTCGAGCGCCACGATGGGGCAGATGGGGGACTTGCCGGCGGCCTCGACCGCGGCCGGGTCCCAGCGCACGACGGTCTGACCGCGCTGCACCGTGTCCCCCTTGTTGACGAGAAGCTCGAAGCCCTCGCCGTTGAGCTGAACGGTGTCGATGCCCAGGTGCGTCAGAACGCCGTGGCCCTGGTCGTCCACGACGACGAAGGCGTGCGGGTGAAGGGATACGACGATGCCGTCAACGGGAGCGACGGCCTCGGAGGGCTCGCGAACAGGGTCGATGGCCGTGCCGGGGCCGACCATCGCGCCTGAGAAGACGGGGTCGGGTACCGCGGCGAGTCCGATGGCGCGTCCAGCAAGCGGGGACGAAACGCTGGTCATGGCAAGCCTCCCAGGGGGTGGAGAATCGTTACCGCCGTCACTACCTGTCCTGGACGACGCACTGTTCAGAAGGGTAAGTCATAGGAAGTCCCGGTTCCGCATGAGAGGTCCCGGTTGGCAGGTGTAGAAGCACTGCACAAACGATTTGCGCCGACCCGAACGCCGTTGTAGAGTCGGACTCCTGCCCAGCGCCGAACGACGCACTACGCGTCGGGGCCAGGCAGCAACTATCGAGTCGGATCCTATCTTGGGGTTTGGTTCTGCATGCCCACAGAGCATCGTGGTCAGAGAGCCGAAAACGACCTGATAGAGTTTGGAAACACCGAAGGGAAGCGCCCGGAGGAAAGCCCCAGAGAATGTTCTGTGGGTGAGTACAAAGGAAGCGTCCGTTCCTTGAGAACTCAACAGCGTGCCAAAAGTCAACGCCAGATATGTTGATACCCCGACTCACTTCGGTGAGTTGAGGTTCCTTTGAAAAAGTCCTGTACGGCATGTCCGTGCAGGCGCACAGCGAGGACGCTGTGAACCGGGGGATTATTCCTCTCCTGGTTCCGCTCTCGTGTGTGTCACCGGGATTACCCGGAAACATTCACGGAGAGTTTGATCCTGGCTCAGGACGAACGCTGGCGGCGTGCTTAACACATGCAAGTCGAACGATGAAGCCCTTCGGGGTGGATTAGTGGCGAACGGGTGAGTAACACGTGGGCAATCTGCCCTGCACTCTGGGACAAGCCCTGGAAACGGGGTCTAATACCGGATAACACCCTCCACCGCATGGTGGGGGGTTGAAAGCTCCGGCGGTGCAGGATGAGCCCGCGGCCTATCAGCTTGTTGGTGAGGTAGTGGCTCACCAAGGCGACGACGGGTAGCCGGCCTGAGAGGGCGACCGGCCACACTGGGACTGAGACACGGCCCAGACTCCTACGGGAGGCAGCAGTGGGGAATATTGCACAATGGGCGAAAGCCTGATGCAGCGACGCCGCGTGAGGGATGACGGCCTTCGGGTTGTAAACCTCTTTCAGCAGGGAAGAAGCGAAAGTGACGGTACCTGCAGAAGAAGCGCCGGCTAACTACGTGCCAGCAGCCGCGGTAATACGTAGGGCGCAAGCGTTGTCCGGAATTATTGGGCGTAAAGAGCTCGTAGGCGGCTTGTCACGTCGGTTGTGAAAGCCCGGGGCTTAACCCCGGGTCTGCAGTCGATACGGGCAGGCTAGAGTTCGGTAGGGGAGATCGGAATTCCTGGTGTAGCGGTGAAATGCGCAGATATCAGGAGGAACACCGGTGGCGAAGGCGGATCTCTGGGCCGATACTGACGCTGAGGAGCGAAAGCGTGGGGAGCGAACAGGATTAGATACCCTGGTAGTCCACGCCGTAAACGGTGGGCACTAGGTGTGGGCAACATTCCACGTTGTCCGTGCCGCAGCTAACGCATTAAGTGCCCCGCCTGGGGAGTACGGCCGCAAGGCTAAAACTCAAAGGAATTGACGGGGGCCCGCACAAGCGGCGGAGCATGTGGCTTAATTCGACGCAACGCGAAGAACCTTACCAAGGCTTGACATACACCGGAAACGGCCAGAGATGGTCGCCCCCTTGTGGTCGGTGTACAGGTGGTGCATGGCTGTCGTCAGCTCGTGTCGTGAGATGTTGGGTTAAGTCCCGCAACGAGCGCAACCCTTGTCCCGTGTTGCCAGCAAGCCCTTCGGGGTGTTGGGGACTCACGGGAGACCGCCGGGGTCAACTCGGAGGAAGGTGGGGACGACGTCAAGTCATCATGCCCCTTATGTCTTGGGCTGCACACGTGCTACAATGGCCGGTACAATGAGCTGCGATACCGCGAGGTGGAGCGAATCTCAAAAAGCCGGTCTCAGTTCGGATTGGGGTCTGCAACTCGACCCCATGAAGTCGGAGTCGCTAGTAATCGCAGATCAGCATTGCTGCGGTGAATACGTTCCCGGGCCTTGTACACACCGCCCGTCACGTCACGAAAGTCGGTAACACCCGAAGCCGGTGGCCCAACCCCTTGTGGGAGGGAGCTGTCGAAGGTGGGACTGGCGATTGGGACGAAGTCGTAACAAGGTAGCCGTACCGGAAGGTGCGGCTGGATCACCTCCTTTCTAAGGAGCACTTCTAAGCCAGGCTTGCCTGGTTCAGAGGCCAGTACATCAGCGAATGTCTGATGCTGGTTGCTCATGGGTGGAACGTTGACTACTCGGCACACTTGACCTGATCTGGTCGCAAGTACTGCTTCGGCGTGGAAAGCGAGATGGAGAGGGTAAGGGTGTCGGGCACGCTGTTGGGTATCTGAGGGTACGGACTTGTTCCTGACCTCAATGCCGACCCCAGTGCAGCACTGCGTTTGCGCGGTGTGTGATGGGTGGTTGGTCGTTGTTTGAGAACTGCACAGTGGACGCGAGCATCTGTGGCCAAGTTTTTAAGGGCGCACGGTGGATGCCTTGGCACCAGGAACCGATGAAGGACGTGGGAGGCCACGATAGTCCCCGGGGAGTCGTCAACCAGGCTTTGATCCGGGGGTTTCCGAATGGGGAAACCCGGCAGTCGTCATGGGCTGTCACCCGCTGCTGAACACATAGGCAGTGTGGAGGGAACGCGGGGAAGTGAAACATCTCAGTACCCGCAGGAAGAGAAAACAACCGTGATTCCGGGAGTAGTGGCGAGCGAAACTGGATGAGGCCAAACCGTATGCGTGTGAGACCCGGCAGGGGTTGCGTATACGGGGTTGTGGGATCTCACTTGACCGGTCTGCCGGCCGGTCGGCGAGTCAGAAACCGTTGATGTAGGCGAAGGACATGCGAAAGGTCCGGCGTAGAGGGTAAGACCCCCGTAGTCGAAACGTCAGCGGCTTGCTTGTGAGACACCCAAGTAGCACGGGGCCCGAGAAATCCCGTGTGAATCTGGCGGGACCACCCGTTAAGCCTAAATATTCCCTGGTGACCGATAGCGGATAGTACCGTGAGGGAATGGTGAAAAGTACCGCGGGAGCGGAGTGAAATAGTACCTGAAACCGTGTGCCTACAAGCCGTGGGAGCGTCGCTATGCAGCTTGCTGTGTAGTCGTGACTGCGTGCCTTTTGAAGAATGAGCCTGCGAGTTTGCGGTGTGTTGCGAGGTTAACCCGTGTGGGGAAGCCGTAGCGAAAGCGAGTCCGAATAGGGCGTTTTAGTAGCGCGCTCAAGACCCGAAGCGGAGTGATCTAGCCATGGGCAGGCTGAAGCGGAGGTAAGACTTCGTGGAGGGCCGAACCCACCAGGGTTGAAAACCTGGGGGATGACCTGTGGTTAGGGGTGAAAGGCCAATCAAACTCCGTGATAGCTGGTTCTCCCCGAAATGCATTTAGGTGCAGCGTCGTGTGTTTCTTGCCGGAGGTAGAGCACTGGATAGGCGATGGGCCCTACCGGGTTACTGACCTTAGCCAAACTCCGAATGCCGGTAAGTGAGAGCGCGGCAGTGAGACTGTGGGGGATAAGCTCCATGGTCGAGAGGGAAACAGCCCAGAGCATCGACTAAGGCCCCTAAGCGTACGCTAAGTGGGAAAGGATGTGGAGTCGCAGAGACAACCAGGAGGTTGGCTTAGAAGCAGCCACCCTTGAAAGAGTGCGTAATAGCTCACTGGTCTAGTGATTCCGCGCCGACAATGTAGCGGGGCTCAAGCGTACCGCCGAAGTCGTGTCATTCCAGCATATACGCCCAACGGCGGCTGGGATGGGTAGGGGAGCGTCGTGTGCCGGGTGAAGCTGCGCCGGAAGGCAGTGGTGGACGGTTCACGAGTGAGAATGCAGGCATGAGTAGCGATACATACGTGAGAAACGTGTGCGCCGATTGACTAAGGGTTCCTGGGTCAAGCTGATCTGCCCAGGGTAAGTCGGGACCTAAGGCGAGGCCGACAGGCGTAGTCGATGGATAACCGGTTGATATTCCGGTACCCGCTGTGAAGCGTCAAACATCGAATCCAGTGATGCTAAGGCCGTGAAGCCGCCCTGATCTCTTCGGAGTTGAGGGGAGTGGTGGAGCCGCCGGCCCGATCTGGTAGTAGGTGAGTGATGGGGTGACGCAGGAAGGTAGTCCAGCCCGGGCGGTGGTTGTCCCGGGGTAAGGGTGTAGCCCGAACGATAGGCAAATCCGTCGTTCATGAGGGTGAGACCTGATGCCGAGCCGATTGTGGTGAAGTGGATGATCCTATGCTGTCGAGAAAAGCCTCTAGCGAGTTTCATGGCGGCCCGTACCCTAAACCGACTCAGGTGGTCAGGTAGAGAATACCGAGGCGTTCGGGTGAACTATGGTTAAGGAACTCGGCAAAATGCCCCCGTAACTTCGGGAGAAGGGGGGCCACACCTGGTGATGATCTTTACGGTCTGAGCTGGGGGTGGCCGCAGAGACCAGCGAGAAGCGACTGTTTACTAAAAACACAGGTCCGTGCGAAGCCGTAAGGCGATGTATACGGACTGACGCCTGCCCGGTGCTGGAACGTTAAGGGGACCGGTTAGTCACTCTTCGGGGTGGCGAAGCTGAGAACTTAAGCGCCAGTAAACGGCGGTGGTAACTATAACCATCCTAAGGTAGCGAAATTCCTTGTCGGGTAAGTTCCGACCTGCACGAATGGCGTAACGACTTCTCGACTGTCTCAACCATAGGCCCGGTGAAATTGCACTACGAGTAAAGATGCTCGTTTCGCGCAGCAGGACGGAAAGACCCCGGGACCTTTACTACAGTTTGATATTGGTGTTCGGTTCGGCTTGTGTAGGATAGGTGGGAGACTGTGAAGCGGGCACGCCAGTGTTCGTGGAGTCGTCGTTGAAATACCACTCTGGTCGTGCTGGATGTCTAACCTGGGTCCGTGATCCGGATCAGGGACAGTGTCTGATGGGTAGTTTAACTGGGGCGGTTGCCTCCCAAAGGGTAACGGAGGCGCCCAAAGGTTCCCTCAGCCTGGTTGGTAATCAGGTGTTGAGTGTAAGTGCACAAGGGAGCTTGACTGTGAGACTGACGGGTCGAGCAGGGACGAAAGTCGGGACTAGTGATCCGGCGGTGGCTTGTGGAAGCGCCGTCGCTCAACGGATAAAAGGTACCCCGGGGATAACAGGCTGATCTTCCCCAAGAGTCCATATCGACGGGATGGTTTGGCACCTCGATGTCGGCTCGTCGCATCCTGGGGCTGGAGTCGGTCCCAAGGGTTGGGCTGTTCGCCCATTAAAGCGGTACGCGAGCTGGGTTTAGAACGTCGTGAGACAGTTCGGTCCCTATCCGCTGTGCGCGTAGGAGTCTTGAGAAGGGCTGTCCCTAGTACGAGAGGACCGGGACGGACGAACCTCTGGTGTGCCAGTTGTCCTGCCAAGGGCATGGCTGGTTGGCTACGTTCGGAAAGGATAACCGCTGAAAGCATCTAAGCGGGAAGCCTGCTTCGAGATGAGGACTCCCACCCCCTTTGAGGGGTTAAGGCTCCCAGTAGACGACTGGGTTGATAGGCCAGATATGGAAGCCCTGTAAGGGGTGGAGTTGACTGGTACTAATAGGCCGAGGGCTTGTCCTCAGTTGCTCGCGTCCACTGTGTTGGTTCTGAAACCACGAACAACCCCATGCCATGGTCACGGCATGGTGCGGTTGACAGTTTCATAGTGTTTCGGTGGTCATAGCGTGAGGGAAACGCCCGGTTACATTCCGAACCCGGAAGCTAAGCCTTACAGCGCCGATGGTACTGCAGGGGGGACCCTGTGGGAGAGTAGGACGCCGCCGAACTAAAATTGATATAGCCGTGGTTCCCTGACAGATGTCAGGGAACCACGGCTTTTTTGTTTTCCGGCACCATTTCCACGTTTTCTGGAGCCGCGCCACCCCCTCTGCACAGCCGTCTGACAACTGACGGTAAGGTCAGGGGGCATCATTGGCTCGTTCCCCACAGGAGGCCCCCGGGTGGAGGTCCAGGAGACTCGCGTCCAGACGGACCGGGTCCTCACCATCCCGAACATCCTCAGCATGGCGCGTCTCGTCGGCGTGCCCCTCTTCCTGTGGCTGATCCTCAGGCCGGAGTTCGGCGGGCCGAACAGCGACGGCTGGGCGCTGCTCGTGCTCGCGCTCAGCGGCGTCAGCGACTATCTCGACGGCAAACTGGCGCGGCGATGGAACCAGATCAGCAACCTGGGCCGGCTCCTCGACCCCGCAGCCGATCGGCTGTATATCCTCTCGACACTTGTCGGCCTCACCTGGCGGGAGATTCTTCCGCTGTGGGTGACAGCGCTGCTCCTGCTGCGTGAGCTGGTTCTGCTGGTGATGGTCTGGGTCCTCCGACGGCACGGCTATCCGCCGCCGCAGGTGAACTTCCTCGGCAAGGCCGCGACCTTCAACCTGATGTATGCCTTTCCGCTGCTGCTGCTCAGTGACGGAAGTGGCTGGATCCACACACTCGCTGCTATTTTCGGATGGGCGTTCGCCGGATGGGGTACAACGCTGTACTGGTGGGCAGGGATCCTCTACGTGGTTCAGGTCCGCCGACTTGTCAAGACGGATGCCATGGCCGATTGAGCCCGTCAAATGACGGGCGGGGCGGCCGGAAGGCTCGTACCTGAGTGAACGGGCCAATCCTGGCAGGCTGAGTCGGCTAGATCGTCGTCTATCAAGGAGGACGTTTCCGACATGAAGGCCGTCGTGATGGCCGGGGGCGAAGGCACCCGCCTGCGCCCCATGACCTCGAGCATGCCCAAGCCGCTCCTGCCGGTGGCCAACCGGCCGATCATGGAGCATGTGCTGCGCCTGCTGAAGAAGCATGGGCTCACCGAGACCGTGGTGACAGTCCAGTTCCTGGCGTCGCTCGTCAAGAACTACTTCGGCGACGGTGAAGAGCTCGGGATGGAGCTGACCTATGCCAATGAGGAGAAGCCACTCGGCACCGCCGGCAGCGTGAAGAACGCTGAAGAGGCTCTGAAGGACGATGCCTTTGTCGTCATCTCCGGTGACGCTCTGACCGACTTCGACCTCACCGATCTGATCCGCTTCCACAAGGAGAAAGGCGCGCTTGTCACCGTCTGTCTGACACGCGTTCCGAATCCGCTGGAATTCGGCATCACCATCGTCGACGAAGACGGCAAGGTCGAGCGCTTCCTGGAGAAGCCGACCTGGGGACAGGTCTTCTCCGACACGGTGAACACGGGCATCTACGTCATGGAGCCCGAAGTCTTCGACTACGTCGAGGCGGATGTGCCGGTCGACTGGTCGGGTGATGTCTTCCCGCAGCTCATGAAGGAAGGCAAGCCCATCTACGGCTACATCGCCGAGGGCTACTGGGAGGACGTCGGTACCCACGAGAGCTACGTGAAGGCCCAGGCGGACGTCCTGGAGGGCAAGGTCGACGTCGAACTCGACGGGTTCGAGATCTCACCCGGAGTATGGGTCGCCGAAGGCGCAGAAGTACATCCCGACGCCGTACTCCGCGGCCCGTTGTACGTCGGTGACTACGCGAAGATCGAAGCGGATGCCGAGATCCGTGAGCACACAGTCATCGGATCGAACGTGGTCGTGAAGAGCGGTGCCTTCCTGCACAAGGCGGTCGTGCACGACAACGTCTACATCGGCCAGCACAGCAATCTGAGAGGCTGCGTCGTCGGTAAGAACACCGACATCATGCGGGCCTCCCGCATCGAGGACGGCGCCGTCATCGGCGACGAATGCCTCGTCGGCGAAGAATCGATCATCCAGGGCAATGTGCGGGTCTACCCGTTCAAGACGATCGAGGCCGGAGCTTTCGTCAACACCTCCGTCATCTGGGAGTCCCGCGGACAGGCGCATCTCTTCGGAGCCCGAGGCGTCTCCGGCATCCTGAACGTCGAGATCACCCCGGAACTCGCCGTGCGGCTCGCCGGAGCGTACGCGACGACGCTCAAGAAGGGCTCCACCGTCACCACGGCACGTGACCACTCCCGTGGCGCGCGGGCCCTGAAGCGGGCCGTGATCTCCGCCCTTCAGGCCAGCGCCATCGACGTACGCGACTTGGAGAACGTGCCCCTGCCGGTCGCGCGGCAGCAGACCGCGCGGGGTAGCGCCGGCGGCATCATGATCCGTACGACGACGGGGGTGCCTGACTCCGTCGACATCATGTTCTTCGACGGGCGCGGGGCGGACCTCTCGCAGGCCAGTCAGCGCAAGCTCGACCGGGTGTACGCGCGCCAGGAGTACCGGCGTGCCTTCCCCGGCGAGATCGGGGACCTGCACTTCCCCGCCAGCGTCTTCGACTCCTACACCGGGTCCCTGCTGCGCAACGTCGACACGACGGGCATCGCCGAGTCGGAGCTCAAGGTCGTCGTGGACGCGTCCAACGGCAGCGCCGGGCTCGTCCTGCCCAGCCTCCTCGGGAAGCTCGGCGTCGACGCGCTGACGATCAACCCGGGGCTCGACGAGTCACGTCCCACCGAGTCGGCCGACGCGCGCCGGTCCGGTCTGATGCGGCTCGGCGAGATCGTGGCGTCGGCCCGCGCGGCCTTCGGAGTGCGCTTCGACCCCGTGGGCGAGCGGCTCTCGCTCGTCGACGAGAAGGGGCGGATCGTCGAGGACGACCGGGCCCTGCTGGTGATGCTGGACCTGGTGGCCGCGGAACGGCGCAGTGGCCGGGTCGCGCTGCCGGTGACCACCACGCGTATCGCCGAGCAGGTCGCGGCGTACCACGGCACCCAGGTGGAGTGGACGACGACGTCACCGGACGATCTGACCCGGGTCGGACGCGGCGATTCGACGGTCTTCGGCGGTGACGGGCGCGGTGGGTTCATCGTGCCCGAGTTCAGCAGCGTCTTCGACGGCACGGCGGCGTTCGTGCGGCTCATCGGGCTTGTGGCGCGCACGCAGCTCACGCTCAGCCAGATCGACGCCAGGATCCCGCGCGCGCACGTCCTGAAGCGGGACCTCGCCACTCCCTGGGCCGTCAAGGGCCTGGTGATGCGGCACGTCGTGGAGGCCGCGGGGGAGCGGTCCGTGGACACGACGGACGGGGTACGGGTGGTGGAGACCGACGGGCGCTGGGTGCTCGTCCTGCCCGACCCGGCGGAGGCCGTCACGCACCTGTGGGCCGAGGGTCCCGACGACGCGTCCGCCCAGGCGCTGCTCGACGAGTGGGCCGCGGTGGTGGACAGCGCCGGGCACTGATGGCGCATATGTGCCGGACAGCACCCGTAAGTGGCGCTGTCCGGCACGCCGGTGGGGCCGTTCGGAGGTAGTGCCCGCGACGTGCGACGATGTGCGGCATGCCGCAGCAGCCCCCCGTTCGGAGCACCGTCTCGCGCCCCCGGCGCCCGGACGCCTCCATGTCGCTGCTCACCACGGTCATGGACCACAGCCTGGACGAGGGGTACGCGGAGGCCGCCGCGCGCAAGAGGGAAACCGGCACAGGTGGAGTCCCCAAGACGCTGCGGGCCAAGCTGGGGCTCGCGGTCGGCCTGGTGCTCGCCGCGCTCGTGGTGACCGTGGGCGCGGCGCAGGCGCGGATAGCGGCGCCGGAGCTGGCCAAGGAGCGCTCCGAGCTGATCGAACGGGTCGAGTCGGCGACCGCGGACGCGGACGAGCTCGAGGACGAGGTCGACGATCTGCGCGGCGATGTGAGCGCGCGTCAGCGGGCCGCGCTGGAGAAACACGGCGGCGGCCGGGCCGAGTTGGTGTCGCTGCTGTCCGGTGCGACGGAAGTGCACGGGCCCGGTGTGAAGCTCGTGGTCGACGACAAGAAGGAAGCCGACCAGGGCGGCGGCGGGCCGCGGGAGAGCTCCGGGTTCTCCGACAACGGCCGGGTGCGGGACCGCGACATGCAGCGGGTCGTCAACGGCCTGTGGGAGTCGGGTGCCGAGGCCATCGCGATCAACGATCAGCGGCTGACCGCGCTGTCGGCGATCAGGGCCGCCGGTGACGCGATACTGGTCGACAACAAGCCGCTCGTGCCGCCGTATACGGTGCTCGCGGTGGGTGACGGGCAGAAGCTGAGCACGCGGTTCCAGAACAGCGTCGACGGCCAGTACCTGCACGGTCTGCAGGAGAACTTCGGCGTCCGGACCAGCATTTCCGCGGTGGACGACGTCCGGCTCCCGGCCGCGCCCAGTGTGACCGTACGAACAGCAGAGCCGAAGGCAGGAAAGGGCACATCGTGATCGCCGTACTGGGCCTCGTCGTGGGAGTCGTGGCCGGATTGTTGGTTCGGCCCGAGGTTCCGGCGGTGGTCGAGCCGTATCTTCCGATCGCCGTGGTGGCCGCGCTCGACGCGGTGTTCGGCGGTCTGCGCGCGATGCTCGACGGCATCTTCGACGACAAGGTCTTCGTGGTGTCGTTCCTGTCGAACGTGGTGGTGGCGGCGCTGATCGTCTTCCTCGGCGACAAGCTGGGGGTGGGCGCGCAGCTGTCCACCGGTGTCGTCGTGGTCCTCGGCATCCGGATCTTCTCCAACGCCGCGGCGATCCGTCGGCACGTCTTCCGGGCGTGACGCCGATGAGCCCCGTCGGTCCCATGGACCCCAAGAACCCTGAGAACGCCGAGAACTCAGCGAGCTCCGAGCACCCCCAGCACCGGGCCGCCCCGCCTGGCGACGGCCGGCGCAGGGAACTGCCCGCCGAGGTCCCGGTGACGCCCCGCGCGGCCGCTGACGGGCCGCCGGGCGAGCAGGGCGGGGGACGGTCCCTGACCGGGCGTCAGAGGCTCGTACAGGGGATCTGGCCGCCGCGCCTGACGCGGGCGCAACTCATCGTCGCCCTGCTGCTGTTCGTCCTCGGCCTCGGGCTCGCCATCCAGGTGCGGTCCACGAACGACAGCAGTGCGCTGCGCGGGGCACGTCAGGAAGATCTCGTACGTATTCTCGATGAACTGGATGACCGAACTCAGCGTCTGGAAGATGAGAAGCGGAGACTGGAGGAACAGCGCACCGGTCTCGAGAACAGCTCGGACCAGGCCGAGGAGGCCCGCAAGCAGACCGCCGAGAGGGAACGACAGCTCGGCATTCTGGCGGGCACCGTGGCCGCGCAGGGCCCCGGCATCACGCTGACGATCGACGACAAGAAGGGGACGGTTGAGGCTGACATGCTGCTCGACGCCATCCAGGAGTTGCGCGCCGCCGGTGCGGAGGCCATCCAGGTCAATGACGTCAGGGTGGTGGCCAGCACGCATCTGTCGGACGCGACGGGCGGCGGTGTGCGGGTGGACGGCCGGAAGGTCTCCGCGCCCTACCGCTTCAAGGTCATCGGCAAGCCGCAGGACCTGGAGCCGGCTCTGAACATCCCTGGAGGGGTGGTGCAGACTCTGGAGAAGGAGCAGGCCACGGTCACTGTCGCACGTACGGAGAAGATCGTCGTGGATGCCTTGCGACCGGCGAAGCGGCCTGACTACGCTCGGTCGTCCTCCCAGTGAGCCGGGGGCGCATGGGGGCCATTGGTCCAGGGCATGAGGTTGCGGGGGGTCGGCGCACCGCAGATGGGGTGCGTGGTGGAAACTGTTTGGCGGCTCCGGACGTTGTGAGGATGTCCGTGGTGCCGCGGTATGACGGTGTGTGCAATCAGGGTTCGTCCTGCCCCACGGGCGGGTCTGTTTCGGTCAAGGGGAATCGCCCGTGAAGTTGTTTGCGAAGTTGTTCGGCAAGAGCGCACGTGAAGACGCCCGTCACCGTGCGCCGCGCGCTGGAGATGTGCCGGAGACGCAGGTGGGCGAGCGCCCGCTGTTCCGGGACCAGGTCGGCGGAGACATTTCGGGCGGACAGGGCGCGTCGTCTGTTGACCCTGCCAGTTCCGGCCGCATAGGTTTCGGGGAACCGTCAACCTCAAGTACGGGTGGAGGGTTTACCCCCGACTCGTACGCGTCCAATGCCCCCGGGGGGCAGCCGCGGCAGGAGGATCCGTCCATGTCGGCCCTGGTGTGTACGAGGTGCGGGAACCGCAACGCGCAGGCGAGCCGGTTCTGTTCCAACTGCGGTGCGCCGCTGCGGGCCGGAGCGGTCGCCGAGCGTCCGTCCGAGACCACTTCGACGATCTCCATCTCCGGACTCGAGGCCTACGACGCCGAGGTCACGGGTCAGACGCCTTCTCCGGCGCTGTCGCCCGAGGCCCAGGCGGCCGTGGACGCGCTGCCGCTCGGCTCGGCGCTGCTCGTGGTGCGACGCGGTCCGAACTCGGGCAGCCGCTTCCTCCTGGACGGCGAGCTGACGACGGCGGGGCGCCACCCGCAGAGCGACATCTTCCTGGACGACGTGACCGTGTCGCGCCGCCACGTGGAGTTCCGTCGCCTGGCGGACGGCTCCTTCACCGTCGCCGACGTGGGCAGCCTCAACGGCACGTATGTGAACCGGGAGCGGATCGACTCCGTCGCCCTGTCCAACGGCGACGAGGTGCAGATCGGCAAGTACCGGCTGGTCTTCTACGCGAGCCAGCGGGGCATCTGACCCTCCCCCAGACTCCGTCCGGGGGGACCTCCAGGGAAGGTCCATGCTGCACACAACGAGGGGCGGTGCCGGAAACGGCACCGCCGCCGCGGACCACCGGCTGATGAGTATCGGCACCGTGCTGAACGCGCTGCGTGACGAGTTTCCCGAGGTCACCATCTCCAAGATCAGGTTCTTGGAGTCCGAGGGGCTCATCGAGCCGCAGCGCACGCCGTCCGGCTACCGCAAGTTCAGCCCGGATGACGTCGAGCGGCTCGGGTACGTCCTGCGGATGCAGCGCGACCACTACCTGCCGCTCAAGGTGATCCGCGAGCAGCTGGACGCCATGGAGCGCGGTGAGGTACCCGTCGTACCCGCGCCCGGGCAGTCGCCCGAGTCCGCCGACAGCGAACTCGCCGAGGCCGACGAAGAGCGCACGGCGGCCCGCCTGGGCCGCGAAACCCTGCTGGCCGCCGCCGAGGCCGACGAGGGGCAGCTCGCCGAGTGGGAGACGTACGGCCTGATCACTCCTCTGCCCGACGGCAGCTACGACGCGGACGCCGTGACGGTGGCCGCGCTGGTCGTCGAACTGGGGCGATTCGGTATCGAACCCCGCCATCTGCGGGCCATGAAGGCGGCTGCGGACCGGGAGGCGGGCCTCGTCGACCAGGTCGTCGCCCCGCTGCGCAGGCACCGCAATCCGCAGACCAGGACCCATGCGGAAGCCCGTACGAAGGAGCTCGCGGGGCTCACGGGCAGGCTGCACGCGGCGCTCGTGCACAGTGCGCTCGGCGTCCGGGTGCGCTGACCCGATCGGTGCCCGACTACCCAAACCTGCCGGGCACGTCCTAGGGTTGCTGTGTGAACGAGCTCGACGTCGTAGGTGTCCGGGTCGAAATGCCCTCCAACCAGCCGATCGTGCTCCTGCGTGAAGTGGGAGGCGACCGGTACCTCCCCATCTGGATCGGACCAGGGGAGGCGACCGCCATCGCCTTCGCACAGCAGGGCATGGCGCCCGCACGGCCGCTGACGCACGACCTGTTCAAGGACGTGCTGGAGGCTGTCGGCCAGGAGCTCACCGAAGTACGCATCACCGACCTGCGGGAAGGCGTGTTCTACGCCGAGCTGGTCTTCGCCAGCGGGGTCGAGGTGAGCGCGCGGCCCTCCGACGCCATAGCGCTCGCGCTGCGCACCGGAACGCCGATCTTCGGCAGTGACGGGGTGCTCGACGACGCCGGGATCGCCATTCCGGACGAGCAGGAGGACGAGGTGGAGAAGTTCCGCGAGTTCCTCGATCAGATCTCGCCCGAGGACTTCGGCACCAACAGCCAGTGAGCCGCTTCGGGCGGCGTGTCCGGTGCCCCGGCCGGCCGTCGGCGGCCGATGGCGCGCCGTCGTTCGTCGGCCCGTAGGACCCCTCCGGGAGGCCGTCCCCGGATCATTCGGCTAGCCTTTCCCCGCAGCGTGGGAGGGGAAACCACTCGCAGGGTGATTATCACCCGGCGTGCCGAGTGTGGCGTTCGTTGACGAGCCCCTGGTGACTGCCTACCGTCGAGGAGGCAGGTCAAGGACGGAGGTCGGCGTGAGAAGCAGCGGCGACGGCACAGCGGTGGGCGGTCCGTACCCGCATCACAGCAGCTCGGCCGATCACTCTCCGAAACGCCCGGTGGCAGTGCCCGGCGGCACCTCCGGACCGGAAGGTCAGGAGGAGGGCCCCGAGCACGAGCGGGTCGGTTATCGGGGTCCCACGGCGTGCGCCGCCGCGGGCATCACCTACCGCCAGTTGGACTACTGGGCGCGGACCGGGCTCGTCGAGCCCAGTGTGCGCGCGGCCGGTGGCTCCGGGACCCAGCGGCTCTACAGCTTCCGTGACGTGGTCGTTCTGAAGATCGTGAAGCGGTTCCTCGACACCGGGGTGTCGCTGCAGAACATCCGCACCACGGTCCAGCACCTGCGGGACAGCGGATTCCGGGACCTGGAGCGCACGACGCTGATGAGCGACGGGGCGACGGTCTACGAATGCACCTCGCCCAACGAGGTCCACGATCTGCTCCAGGGCGGGCAGGGCGTCTTCGGGATCGCCGTGGGCGTGGTGTGGCGCGATGTGGAGGCCGCCCTTTCGCAGCTCCACGGGGAGCGCATCGACACGGGGGAGACCCTGGTGGGGCACCACCCCGGGGACGAGCTCGCGAGGCGCCGCAACCGGGCCGTGTGAGGCGGTCGGCGACGGCCGGCGGGGGGCTGGCGGGGCGGTTGTGCCTGGTGGCTCAGGGGCATTGTCAGTGGCTTGAGGCAGCATCGGTGGTGTGAGGACCGCGCCGACGATTCTGCATCTCGACATGGACGCCTTCTACGCGTCCGCCGAGCAGGCTGCCAAGCCGAGCCTGCGGGGCAAGGCTGTCGTCGTCGGCGGGCTCGGACCGCGCGGTGTGGTCGCCACCGCCTCCTACGAGGCGCGTCGGTTCGGCGTGCACTCGGCGATGCCCATGGGGCAGGCGCGGCGGCTCGCGCCGAACGCCGCGTATCTCGTGCCCCGGTTCTCGTTCTACCGGCAGATCAGCGACCAGGTGATGCGGCTCCTGCGGGAGCTGTCGCCGCTGGTGGAGCCGCTGAGCCTGGACGAGGCCTTCGTGGACCTGGAGGCGGGCGGCGTCGCGGCGGACGAGGCGGCCGCGCGGGCCGTGGGGGAGCGGCTGCGGGCGGACATCCTGCGGGTCACGGGGCTCTCCGGGTCCGTGGGGCTCGCCGTGTCCAAGATGCTGGCGAAGATCGCCTCCGAGCAGGCCAAGCCGGACGGGCTCCTGCTGATATCACCCGGCACGGAGCGGGAGCTGCTCGCGCCCATGACCGTGCGGACGCTGCCAGGGGTGGGGCCCGCCACCGGCGACCACCTGCGACGGGCCGGGATCACCACGGTCGGGGAGCTGGCCGAGGCCGGGGAGGACGAGCTCGTACGGCTCCTGGGGAAGGCCCACGGCGGGTCGCTGTACGCCATGGCGCTGGCGCGGGACGAGCGGCCCGTGGTGGCCGAGCGGGACACCAAGTCGGTCAGCGTCGAGGACACGTACGACGTGGACATCCACGACCGGGTGCGGGTGCGTATGGAGGTCGCGCGCCTCGCCGACCGGTGCGTGCAGCGGCTGCGGGACGCGGGGCACTCCGGGCGGACCATCGTGCTGAAGGTACGGCGCTTCGACTTCTCGACCCTGACGCGCTCCGAGACGCTGCGCGGCCCCACGGACGACCCCGGGGTGGTGCGGGAGGCGGCCGCGCGGCTCCTGGAGTCCGTGGACACGACGGGCGGGGTGCGGCTGTTGGGGGTCGGGGTGAGCGGGCTCGCGGACTACACGCAGGAGGATCTGTTCGCGCAGGCACAGGCACAGGCCGACGCGGAGGCTGAAGCGGAGGCGGGCGCGGGGGGCGGTGCGGCTGGGACGGGTGCTGAGGGCGTGGTGAGGGCTGAGGCGGACGTGCGGGCGGATGTGGGGGCCCGGAACGGGGTGGGGCTTGGGACGGGGGAGGCGGGTGGTGGTGAGGCGCTGGACGGGGACGGGCGGAGTGAGGTCGCGGGCGGGGGTGAGGCTGGTGGTGACGGGGCCGGTGGTGCGGAGTACCCCGCGCCGGCCGAGCGCAGGTGGTCGGCCGGGCACGACGTGCGGCATGCGGTGCACGGGGCGGGGTGGGTGCAGGGGAGTGGTCTGGGGCGGGTGACGGTGCGGTTCGAGACGCCGGGGTCGGCGCCGGGGCGGGTGCGGACGTTCCGGACGGACGATCCGGAGCTGGAGGCGTCGGATCCGTTGCCGTTGGTGGCTTCGGGGCATGCCGATGGTGGTCGGACGGCCTCGGAGGTCGGTGCCGCTGAGGATGCTGTGGGTGCCGGGGAGCCTGGGGTGGCCGGGACGCCGGAGGTGTCGGGGGCGCCGTGAGTGCCGAGGGCTCTGGGGCTCGGGGTATGCGCCACGGCAGGCCGCAGCAGGCCGCAGCAGGCCGCAGCAGGCCACGGCGAGCCGAGCGAGCCTGGGGTGGGCCCGGGGCACCGGGGAGACCCGTGTGCCCCCGGGGCGGGGCGTGTGTGACCCCCCAAGGTGAGGCGTGCCCCCAACGGTGAGCCGACGGGCGCGGTCTCGACGTGCCCCCGGGCAGGCCAGCGGTGCAGCCTCGACGTGCCCCAGGGGAGAGTCGACGGGCGCAGCCTCAATGTCCCCCAGGGCGGACCAGCGGCGCAGCGTCGACGTCCCCCACGGCGGCCCAGCGGCGCAGCGTCGATGTGCCCCACGGCGGACCAGCGGCACAGCCTCGACATCCCCCCGGCGGCCCACCGCCGCAGCCCCGCCCCGTCGGCTACGCGGACGTCTGGCCGAAGTCCGCGTCCGGCGGGGGCGGCGGCGGGGCCAGGTCCAGGCCGTAGTGGCGGTAGAGCTGGAGTTCCTGCTCCGGGGACAGATGGCGGCCGACGCCGAAGTCCGGGGCGTCCTTGATCAGGGCGCGTTCGAAGGGGACCCGGAGGGTGCCGTCGTCGACCAGCTCGCTGGGCTCCAGGGGGACGAAGGCGTCCCTGCTGAACAGCCCCGTCCGTATGGCCGCCCACTCCGGCGCACCGGTGGCATCGTCGAGATAGACCTCGTCGACTGTGCCGATCTTGGCCCCGTCGCGGTCGAACGCCTTGCGGCCGATCAGGTTGCGCGGATCGATGTCGGTCTGCACGGGCCCTCCAACTGGTCGCGCGTCGTTCCTGCTCGTTCGCGCTCGTACCCGGTTGTGCTTACTTGTTCCTGGTCGTACCTGTTAGTACCTGCTCGTACTTACTCGTCCGGAATGTGCTTGTCATCACTACGAAAGAGCACATCGAGGCGGGCGGCCACTCGAGGGATCGGTCGCGGTCCTCGCTGGTAGGCTGGCGAGTGGCTGTTGACCCCGTGCGGGAGAGCTCTTCGGTGGCAGCACCGGAGGCGCCGAAGGAGCAACTCCTCCCCGGAATCTCTCAGGCCCATGTACCGCACGGACGAGGTCACTCTGGAAAGCAGGGCGGGCGTCGGGCGGGCACGTCCGGAACCCTTCCTCACCGACGGTGAAAGCAGTGCTGTCCTCGGGCGGTGCTGTGAAGCTCTCAGGTTGAGATGACAGAGGGGGAGGCCGTCCGGGTACCCGCGCCGTGGTGCCCCTCGCAGGTCGTGTCAGACCAGGAGGCCTCCGCAATGACCGCCACTCCTCGTACTCCGCTTTCGCAGCTGGAGCAGGGAATCCCCTTCGAACAGCGGCACATCGGACCCGATGCAGAAGCCCGCGCCAAGATGCTCGCCCAGGTCGGGTACGGCTCCCTCGACGAGCTGACGGCCGCCGCGGTGCCGGATGTGATCAAGAACGCCGAGGCCCTCGAGCTGCCCGGTGCGCGGACCGAGGCCGAGGTCCTGGCCGAGCTGCGCTCCCTCGCCGACCGCAACCAGGTGCTCGACTCGATGATCGGGCTCGGCTACTACGGCACGTTCACGCCGCCGGTGATCCTGCGGAACGTGATGGAGAACCCGGCCTGGTACACGGCGTACACGCCCTACCAGCCGGAGATCTCGCAGGGCCGCCTGGAGGCGCTGCTCAACTTCCAGACCGTCGTCGCCGACCTGACCGGACTGCCCACCTCCGGTGCCTCCCTGCTCGACGAGGGCACCGCCGCCGCCGAGGCCATGGCGCTCTCCCGGCGCCTGGGCAAGGTCAAGAACGGCGTCTTCCTCGTCGACGCCGACGTGCTGCCGCAGACCATCGCCGTGATCCAGACCCGCGCCGAGCCGACCGGCGTCGAGGTCGTCGTCGCGGACCTCACGGACGGCATCCCGGCCGACGTCGCCGAGCGCGGCGTGGTCGGCGTGCTGATCCAGTACCCCGGCGCCTCCGGTGCCGTACGGGACATCAAGGCGCTCATCGACCAGGCCCACGACCTCGGCGCAATCGTTTCTGTGGCCGCCGACCTGCTGGCGCTCACGCTGCTCACCTCGCCCGGCGAGCTCGGCGCGGACATCGCCGTCGGCACCACCCAGCGCTTCGGCGTGCCGATGGGCTTCGGCGGCCCGCACGCCGGCTACATGGCGGTGCGCGAGAAGTTCGCCCGCAGCCTGCCCGGACGCCTCGTCGGCGTGTCCGTCGACGCCGACGGCAACAAGGCCTACCGCCTCGCGCTGCAGACCCGTGAGCAGCACATCCGCCGCGAGAAGGCGACCAGCAACATCTGTACCGCCCAGGTGCTGCTCGCCGTCATGGCCGGGATGTACGCCGTCTACCACGGCCCCGAGGGCCTCAAGGCGATCGCCCGGCGCACCCACCGCTACGCGACGATCCTCGCCGCGGGCCTCGAGGCCGGTGGCGTCGAGGTCGTGCACGAGGCGTACTTCGACACGCTGACCGTCCGCGTGCCGGGCAAGGCCGCCGACATCGTGACCGCGGCCCGCGAGGGCGGCGTGAACATCCACCTCGTGGACGCCGACCAGGTGTCGTTCGCGTGCGACGAGACCACGACGCGGGCGCAGCTCGCCGCGGTCTGGACGGCGTTCGGCGTCGAGGCCGACGTCGAGGCGCTCGACACGTCCGTCGCGGACGGCCTGCCCGCCGCCCTGCTGCGCTCCGACGACATCCTCGCGCACCCCGTCTTCCACCAGTACCGCTCCGAGACCGCGATGCTGCGCTACCTGCGCCGCCTCGCCGACCGGGACTACGCGCTGGACCGCGGCATGATCCCGCTGGGCTCCTGCACCATGAAGCTCAACGCCACCACGGAGATGGAGCCGGTCACCTGGCCGGAGTTCGGCCAGCTGCACCCCTTCGCGCCCGCCCAGCAGGCGCAGGGCTATCTGACGCTGATCCGGGAGCTGGAGGAGCGGCTCGCCGAGGTCACCGGCTACGACAAGGTGTCGCTGCAGCCCAACGCGGGTTCGCAGGGCGAGCTCGCCGGACTGCTCGCGGTCCGCGGCTACCACCGGGCCAACGGCGACGACCAGCGGACCGTCTGCCTGATCCCGTCCTCCGCGCACGGCACCAACGCCGCCAGCGCCGTGATGGCCGGCATGAAGGTCGTCGTGGTGAAGACCGCGGACGACGGCGAGATCGACGTCGAGGACCTGCGGGCCAAGATCGAGCAGCACCGCGACCAGCTCGCCGTCCTGATGATCACCTACCCGTCCACGCACGGCGTCTTCGAGGAGCACGTCGCCGACATCTGCGCGCAGGTGCACGACGCGGGCGGCCAGGTCTACGTCGACGGCGCCAACCTCAACGCCCTGGTGGGCCTCGCCAAGCCCGGCCACTTCGGCGGCGACGTCTCGCACCTGAACCTGCACAAGACGTTCTGCATCCCGCACGGCGGCGGCGGCCCCGGCGTCGGCCCGGTGGCCGTGCGCGAGCACCTCGCCCCGTACCTGCCCAACCACCCGCTGCAGCCCGCGGCCGGCCCCGAGACGGGCGTCGGGCCCATCTCGGCCGCGCCGTGGGGCTCCGCCGGGATCCTGCCGATCTCCTGGGCGTACGTGCGCCTCATGGGCGGTGAGGGCCTCAAGCGCGCCACGCAGGTCGCCGTGCTCTCCGCGAACTACATCGCCAAGCGCCTGGAGCCGCACTTCCCGGTGCTCTACACGGGCCCCGGCGGCCTCGTCGCGCACGAGTGCATCATCGATCTGCGTCCGCTGAGCAAGTCCACGGGCGTGAGCGTCGACGACATCGCCAAGCGGCTCATCGACTACGGCTTCCACGCGCCGACCATGTCGTTCCCGGTCGCCGGCACGCTGATGATCGAGCCGACGGAGAGCGAGGACCTGGACGAGCTGGACCGGTTCTGCGCGGCGATGATCGCCATTCGCGGTGAGATCGAGAAGGTCGCGAGCGGCGAGTGGAGCGCCGACGACAACCCGCTGCGCAACGCCCCGCACACCGCCGCCGCGCTCGGCGGCGACTGGGAGCACGGCTACACCCGCGAGGAGGCCGTCTTCCCGGCCGGAGTGGTGGCGGCGGACAAGTACTGGCCGCCGGTGCGTCGTATCGACCAGGCGTACGGCGACCGGAACCTGGTCTGCTCCTGCCCGCCGCTGGATGCGTACGAGGACTGATACCGCCTGAAACCGCGGTGCCGCGGCACATGCGGCGCACATGAGTCAGGGCCGGTTCGGACGGAAGTCCGGGCCGGCCCTTGGTGTGCGTGGTGGACGGCTCAGGCGGCCGTCATCACCTGGTTGGTGCCCAGCGGCCGGTGCGGGGCGATGATCTCCCCGTTCGGCAGCAGCTCACCGGTGTCCTCGAAGAGAAGGACGCCGTTGCACAGCAGACTCCATCCCTGCTCCGGGTGGTGTGCCACGAGGAACGCGGCTTCCCGGTCGGCGGATTCGGCTGTCGGGCACGGTGGCTGGTGCTGGCACATGGAAGGGTTCTTTCGCTGCGTGGTGATGGTCGTGACGTCTGACTCGCGGCTCGATGCTGTGTTCATCGCCGCCCCCCGTTTTTTGTCGGTCCGGTCCAGTGTTGCCCTACGGGCGTGTTTCCGCAGGGATTTTGCTGCAGCGGTTCCTACTGCTTAATGACGTATCACCCGCCCGGACGGTTCAGCCCAACTCCCCTGTCTCTTCGGGTGGTTCGTGATAGCCGAAGTGGGCTAGTCCGGTTGGGCGGTGCGGTACGGGCGGTGACGAGGCCCTGACCCGCGGCGACCGGGCCGTTCACGGCCGTGCCCCGCGGCCCGGGCGGGGCGGCGGGGCACGGCGGAGCTTGAGGTCGGCGGCGTCAGGCGGGCGAGCCCAGGAGCGGCGCCGGGGTCAGGCGGTGGGTGAGCACGGGCAGCAGGTCGGCGGCGCGGTGCGGGCGGTGGGCCGCGATGCCGGGGGGCGCGGGGGCGAGCGGCACCAGGAGGTCCGTGGGCGCGAGCGGGCCGTCGGCGCCGTCGTCCGTGCAGTCGGCGTGCAGCCAGAGGGTGAGCATGTACAGCTCGGGTACGGACAGCAACCGGGGCTGGTAGGGCTTCGGCATGGCCTCGGCGTGCCGCAGGGCCAGTTCGGCGGAGGCGATGTACGGGCCTTCGCAGAAGTGGGAGAACGCCCAGCCGTCCGGCGTGAGCATCGTGTCGGCCGCGGCGACCGCGCGCTCGCCGCAGCGGATCAGGAAGCGCCACCCGGTGAGCTTGGTCGGGGACGTGCCCGTCGCCGTGACGTGGTCCAGCTCGTGGACCGGCAGCGGCAGTTCCGCACGCGTGGGGCCCTGGGTGGCGCACAGGACCGGGGTGCGGGCCCCGCGGACGGCGGTCGGGGAACCGAGGGCCGCGAGGACGCTGCGCAGGGCGGGCGCGGGAGCCGGGGGGACAGACAGGGGCATAGTGGGTCGCCTCTCTCATTCGACAGGCACAGTGGAGCGGGGGCAGGTGCGGACGGCGCTGTCAGCTCTGGGTCAGAGGGGCGGGGGCAGGGGGACCGCGAGCGCCAACTCTCTGCCTCAACCGCGGAGTTTATACGACGGGTGTTCTGGGAGTGTTTCGCCTAGCCGCTCCGAATATCGCGGACAAGTCGCATTCCGGTCGCCCTGTCGAGGCTTTTCTCCCGATTCCGGATCGCTTGCCGAGCGATGACCTCGGCATTCCCCGCGGCCGCGGTCGGCCGATTCTCGTCGGTTTTCTTCACCACAACACGAGGACCGGAAACTGCGCACTTCGTCATGCCTGGTGAATGTGCCGCGCGGCAACTCCCTCCAGGGTACTTGTCCATGGTCCCGCGCGGGGCGTTATGGATCACATCGGCTGGGCATCATCCCCCGTACACAGCGGCCGGGTCGCCGGCGGCCGCTCCGAGGAGGGACGCTTCGATGGGCGAGAAGGTCGTGGCAGGAACGTTCGACCTGTCCGATCGTCACCAGTACCGCATCAAGCTCCGGCAGTGCCTCGCGGCGCTGGCCCGGCTCCTCGAGGAGCAGCGGTTCGACCGGCCCAAGAATCTGATGGGCCTGGAGATAGAGCTGAATCTGGCGGGGCCCGACGGCATGCCGAGAATGATGAATGCGGAAGTTCTCGAGCGCATCGCGAGTCGTGATTTCCAGACCGAGCTCGGAATGTTCAATCTGGAAGTGAACATTGCCCCGCACCGGTTGGGCGGCCGTGTTCTCGACCGGCTCGCCGAAGAGCTGCGCACCGGCCTCGCCTATGCCCACCGAAAAGCGAACGAGGTGGACGCGGGCATCGTGATGATCGGCATTCTGCCGACGCTCTCGCGCCAGGACCTGGTGTCGGCGAACCTCTCCGACGTGGACCGCTACGTCCTGCTCAACGACCAGATCGTGGCGGCGCGCGGCGAGAGCTTCGCGCTCGACATCGAGGGGGTGGAGCGCCTCACGTGCACGTCCTCGTCGATCGCGCCGGAGGCGGCCTGCACGTCGGTGCAGCTGCACCTCCAGGTCACGCCGGGGAAGTTCGCCGATGTGTGGAACGCGGCGCAGTCCGTCGCCGCGGCGCAGGTCGCGGTGGGCGCCAACGCGCCGTTCCTGTTCGGTCGCGAGCTGTGGAGCGAGTCGAGGCCGCCGCTGTTCCTGCAGTCCACGGACACCCGGCCGCCCGAGCTCCAGGCGCAGGGGGTGCGGCCGCGCACCTGGTTCGGCGAACGCTGGATCTCCAGCGCGTACGAGCTCTTCGAGGAGAACCTGCGCTACTTCCCGGCCCTGATCCCGCTGTGCGAGGACGAGGACCCGCTCGGCGTGCTCGACACCGGCGGGGTGCCGCAGCTGGCGGAACTCGCGCTGCACAACGGCACGGTGTACCGCTGGAACCGTCCGGTGTACGGCATCGCCGACGGCGTACCGCATCTGCGCGTGGAGAACCGGGTGCTGCCCGCCGGGCCCACGGTGACCGACGTGATCGCCAACGCCGCCTTCTACTACGGCGTGGTGCGGGCGCTCGCCGAGGAGGCGCGGCCGGTGTGGTCGCGGCTGCCGTTCGACGCGGCGGCCCGGAACTTCGACACCGCCTGCCGCTACGGCATCGAGGCGCGCCTGGAGTGGCCGCGCCGCGGGCGGTACGGCGGCACGACACAGGTGGCCGCCGTCGATCTCGTACGCGACGAGCTGCTCCCGCTGGCCGCCGCCGGGCTCGACGCGTGGGGGGTGGAGCCGGCCGACCGGGACCTGTACCTCGGCGTGATCGAGGAGCGATGTCGCAGGCGGGTCAACGGAGCCTCCTGGCAGTCCGCCACCTACCACCGGGCCCTGGAGCGCGGCCTGGAGCGGGACGCGGCGCTCGCGGCCACCACGCGGCGGTACTGCGAGCTGATGCACACGGGCGAGCCGGTGCACACGTGGCCCGTGGGGCTGCCGGAACCGGCGTTGCCGCTGAGCTAGGGGGCGCGGCGGGCGGGGCCGCACCGCTCCCGCGTCTCACCTGTGCCTCACTGTCGCGTGCCCGCCTGCACGATCGCCTTGAGGATCACCGAGTGGATCTGGGCGGGGTCGTCGACCTCGTGGCCCGAGCCACCCGTGGCCCGGGCGATCTGGTCGGCCTCCCGCTCGTCGGCGTCCGGTCCTACCGCGATGGCGATGATCGGCAGCGGCTTCTCCGGGTCGGCGAGGGCGCGCAGGCGGGAGATCAGTTCGGCGCGCGAGATGCTGCCCGGGTCCTGGTTGACGCCGTCGGTGAGCAGGACGAGCGTGTTGAACTTGCCGGGCGCGTAGCCCTCGTGGGCCTTCTTGTACGCGGCCAGTGTCGTGTCGTACAGGCCGGTCGCTCCGCGGGGGACGGGGCGCAGCGCGCCGAATGCCTTGGTGAGGCGGTCGCGCTGGGTGCCGTCGCCCTTCCGGTCGCCGAGGCGTCCGGTGGGCACCAGCTCGCGGTGGTCGCGCGCGCCGTCGAGTCGGGCGGCGAACTCCCACAGGCCGATCTCGTCGTCGTCCGTGAAACCCGCGAGGGCCTGGAGCAGGGCGGCCTTCGTGACGTCCATGCGGGACTCGCCGCGCCCCGGCACGAGCTGGCGCATCGAGTCCGAGGCGTCGACGACGGTGATGAACCGCGCGCTCTGCACCGTGATCGTCCACATGCCGAGGGCCTCCTGCACCTCCTTGTCGGAGGGCGCCTCGCCCGGCTCCCGCGCGTACGGCTGCGGGGTGCGGCCGCCCGCCGCCGTGACCAGCTCCGCCGACGGCCGTGCCCCGTCCGTGCGGAAGCCGTGCTCCGCGAGGATGCGCAGGCCCGCCCGCTCGCCGAAGAAGGTCATGAAGCGCAGCGCCGCCCGGCTCTCGTCGGTGGAGAGGTCGTTCTCGCGGATCAGCGTGTACGGGTAGTCGAGGGCCGGTGAGCCGTCCTTGGGGTAGAAGAGGTCGAGCTCGTGCTCCTCGTCGGCGGACGCGTTGTGCGCGAACGACGCCTGCTCGGACAGGATCAGCGCCTCGTTGCGGCGCGGGTTGCCGCGCTCGGCGCCGGAGGAGTCACGGGCCAGGGTGTCCAGGAGCCTGCTGTCGCTGTCGGACGTGCGGGACGCCAGGGCCTTGGCCGTCGCGGCGGCCCGGGTGTCGGCGTCCTCGGCGCCGGACGCCCGCGCGGAGGCGCCGAGTCTGGTCAGGGCGAGCAGCCCGCTCGCGCTGCGCGCCGGATCCGCAGCGCCGAGCCGCGGCGCGTCCTCGCGCGCCGACGCGCCCGCCAACTGGCTCCAGGTGTACGTCTTCCGGGGCCACCCCAGCTCCTCCGCGGCGGACTCCAGCATGCCGACGCCGATCGGCGAGGAGGCGACGTTCCCCGCGGGGGACACCCACGCCTGGCTGCCGCCGATCCCGGCGCGCTGCACCCACACCTGGGAGTCCGGCACCCACACGTCGTACGTCGCCTTCGCGCTGTCGCGGCGGATCTCGTCGGCGACCTCGTACGGCTCGCGTGCGGCGACGCGGATGTCCATGCAGTGGCCGTCCGAGGTGATGTCCCGGTCGCGCACGTGGTCGGCGGCGGCCTTGAGCGCGGGTGTCACGGAGGGCGCGGCGGCGACGTCGAGGCGGACCGCGTCGTCGCGGCAGGAGGCGCCCAGCGGCAGGAACCCGGCGCGCACCGCCACCGCCGCGCCCGCCGCGACGACCAGGACGAGGGCCGTGACCAGGGCGACCGCGCGCCCGCGACCCCGTGGACGTGGGTCGGATGCCGCTGTCCCGCGTCCATCGGGCAAGCTGTGACGTCCCATGGCGGTGCTCCCCTCCCCGTGCGATCAAGCTGCGACGAAGCGATGAAAAGCAACAAATGAGAATGAACGAGGATGAGGGGGCGGCGCGCCACGGTCGGCGTCCGTCCCCCTCGGCCTGTCGCGCACGTGGTTCGTAAGTTCTTTCGAGACCCTAGCGGCACGGGGGCGGGGATGAGGCGGGATTACTCAACTGGAGGCAGGAGTGCAAGCGGAGCCGGGGCCAATGGCCGGTTCTATTCCTGAGGCGGGGCCATCGCGGCGGATCCTGCGGGACGAGACGGTGCTCGTCCTGGCGCTCTCGCTGGGCGCGAGCGGAGTGTCCGCGCTGATCAGCTTTATCGGCTCGGTCACACGGCCGGGCGGTCTGAAGGACCAGGCGGCGACCCTCAACTCGTCGGCCGCGCCGGGACGTCCGTGGCTCGATCTCGCCTGGCAGCTGTTCGGCATCACGACCGCCCTGGTGCCGGTCGCCCTGGTCGCGCACTTCCTGCTGCGCGAGGGCTCGGGGCTGCGGGCCATCGGCTTCGACCGGAGCCGCCCGTGGCCGGACCTCGGGCGGGGGGCGGCGGTGGCCGCCGTCATCGGCTCCACCGGCATCGCGTTCTACCTGGCCGCGCGCGGGCTCGGCTTCAACCTCACGGTGGTGCCCGAGGACCTGCCCGACGTGTGGTGGAAGTACCCCGTCCTCGTGCTGTCCGCGCTGCAGAACTCCATCCTCGAGGAGGTGATCGTCGTCGGGTATCTGCTGAGCAGGCTGGACCAGTTGGGCTGGAGCCCGACGAAGGCGCTGATCGGGAGTTCGGTGCTGCGCGGCTCGTACCACCTGTACCAGGGCATCGGCGGGTTCATCGGGAACATGGCGATGGGTGTGGTGTTCGTGTACCTGTACCGGCGGTGGGGCCGGGTCGGGCCACTTGTGGTGGCTCACTCGCTGCTCGACATCGGGGCGTTCGTGGGCTACGCGCTGCTCGCGGGCAAGGTGGGGTGGCTCCCCACGGCGTGAGGCGCGCGGCGGCGCGCGCCCGTCGCGGTCCTGCCCGCGAGCGCGCGAGCCGTCGTCATGCCAGCAGGTCGCCCTCGATGACCGTCACCGCGCGGCCGGTCAGGAGCGTGCGGTCGCCGCGCACCGAGGTGCGGACGAAGCCGGAGCGGGGCGAGGCCTGCAGTCCGGTCAGGTCGGTACGGCCGAGGCGCTCGCTCCAGAACGGGGCGAGCGCGGTGTGCGCGCTGCCCGTCACCGGATCCTCGTCGATCCCGACGCGCGGGAAGAAGCCGCGCGAGACGTAGTCGTACCCCTGGCGCGGATCCTCGGCGGGCGCGGTCGCGATGACACCGCGCTCGGAGTGCCGGGCGAGGCCGCGGTGGTCCGGCGTGAGCGCGCGGACCGCCTTCTCGTCGGCCAGTTCGACCAGCAGATCGCCGAGGTGCGGGCCCGTGTCGTACGCGGCGACCGGCCGCGCGCCCAGGGCCTCGACCGCCGCCTCCGGCAGCTCGGCCGGGGTGAGCGGGGCCGTCGGGAAGTCGAGCGTGAGGGTGCCGTCGGCGTGGGCGGTGGCGTGGAGCACGCCCGCGCGGGTGGCGAAGCGCACGGGGCCGGTGGCGGCGCCCGTGGCGTGCAGGACGTGGGCCGTGGCCAGCGTGGCGTGGCCGCACAGGTCGACCTCGGTGGCGGGCGTGAACCAGCGCAGCGCCCAGTCCGCCTCGCCGCCCGCGGGCAGGGGGTGGGCGAAGGCCGTCTCGGCGTGGTTGACCTCCAGGGCCACGTGCTGGTGCCAGGTGTCGTCCCGGAACGCGTCGAGGAGTACGACCCCGGCGGGGTTGCCGGTGAACGGGCGGTCGGCGAAGGCGTCGACGATACGGATCCGCGTGCTCGGTGCTGTCGTCATGGGACGACGTTAGAGAGCCACTCATACATCCTGCCAAGTCCAATTCACTTCTAGTGGACCTCTCTGTGCCTGCTGTGCCCGGATGTGGCCGCACTTTCGCACGAGGCTTGCTGACCGAACAGTTCCGATATATCGTTGAAGCATCGCGACTGATCAACGATGTCACTCATCAGCGATGTCACCGATCGACGATGTCGCGGAAGGCTCGCCAGTCGGCGAGCGACGACGAAAGGAAAGATCGCTATGCGTTCCCACGGTTTTGAGCACAAGCACGGACATGGACGCGGGCGCGGCCCGTACGGACCCGGTCGTGAGGACCGGGGCGGGTTCGAGGGCGGGCGCGCCGCGTTCGGGCCCTTCGGTCCCGGGTTCGGCGGCCCTTGGGGCGGCGGGCGCGGAGGCCGGGGCGGGCCCCGGGGCAGGGCGCGGCGCGGTGATGTGCGCGCCTCGATCCTGGCCCTCCTGAAGGACCGGCCGATGCACGGCTACGAGATGATCCAGGAGATCGCCGAGCGCAGCGGCGGGGCGTGGAAGCCCAGCCCCGGCTCGGTCTACCCGACCCTCCAGCTCCTGGAGGACGAGGGCCTGATCGCCAGCGAGAGCGAGGGCGGCAAGAAGCTGTTCGCGCTCACCCACTCCGGCCGCGAAGCGGCGGAAGAGGGCCCGGACGCCCCCTGGGAAGAGGCCGGGCGCGGCGTCGACTTCGAGGCGCTCACCGAGATCCGGCAGGCCGGGTTCGGCCTGATGGAGGCGTTCGGTCAGGTCTGGAAGACCGGCTCCAAGGAGCAGCGCGAGAAGGCGCTCACGGTCATCAACGACGCCCGTAAGAAGCTGTATCTGATCCTCGCCGATGAGGACTGACGCGGAGCGGGCCTGCCGCCCGCACCGCTGGTGAAGCGCCCCGCGCGTGCTGCGCGGGGCGCTTCGCTGTCGTGCCCCCGGCGCGCGAGAGGTCAGGTCACCAGCGCGCCCAGCTTGCGGAGCGACTCGTTCATGGCCGCCGTCGCCGAGTCCTTGAGCTTGCCCGCCATGAGGCTCACCGCGGCGCCGGAGAACTCGCCGTTCGCGCGGATCGTCGTCGCCTCGCCGTCCGGTTCGAGCGTGTAGCGGGTGCTGACGTCCACGCCCATCGGGCCCTTGCCCTTGATCGCGAAGGTGCGGGCCGTCTCCACCTCCACGATCGTCCACGCGACCTCGGCCGGAAAGCCCATGAGCTTCATGTTCTCCGTGAAGGTGCCGCCCTTTTCAAGGGTCTCGGGGCCGCCCTTCGGGAAGCTGGTGTGCGTGGAGTTCCACTGCGCGTACGAGGTGAAGTCCGTCAGCTGCGCCCAGACCTTCTCCGCCGGTGCCTCGATGCGTGCCTCCGCGCTGACTTCGGCCATTGCGACCACCCCTTCTCGTCGGGTGCTGCGCCGGGCGCAGCCACGGTGTCGCGGAACGTATCCCCAGGCCTCGGAACATTCAATACTGATGGGTCGTCAGATCTGTGGGCCCGGGTAGGGTTGGCTTCTTTGCCCGCACCGCAGGAAGGCCCTCTATGCCCTGGTCAGCCCACTCCGTCGTGGTGGCGCGGCTGCGTGCCGCAGGCTGTGTGTTCGCCGAGGACGAGGCGGATCTGCTGCTCGCCGCCGCCGAGGCGCCGGACCAGCTGGACGCGATGGTCGCGCGACGGGTGAGTGGGCTGCCGCTGGAACACGTCGTCGGGTGGGCCGAGTTCGCCGGTCTGCGCGTCGCCGTCGACCCGGGCGTCTTCGTGCCGCGCCGCCGCACCGAGTTCCTGGTGCGCGAGGCGGCCTCCCGCGCCGGGCCCGGTGCCATGGTCGTCGACCTGTGCTGCGGGTCGGGCGCGCTCGGCGCCGCGCTCGCCGCCGCCCTCGGAGACGTCGAGCTGCACGCCGCCGACATCGACCCGGCCGCCGTGGCCTGCGCCCGCCGCAATGTCGCCGCCGCCCGGGGACACGTCCACGAGGGCGACCTCTACGAAGCGCTGCCCGGCCGGCTCCGGGGCCGCGTCGACGTCCTGCTCGCCAACGTCCCGTACGTCCCGACGGACGAGGTCGCCCTGCTGCCCGCCGAGGCGCGCGAGCACGAGGCGCGGGTGGCCCTCGACGGGGGCGTGGACGGGCTCGACGTGCTGCGGCGGGTGACCGCGGACGCGCGGGAGTGGCTGGCGCCGGGCGGACGGCTGCTGTTCGAGACGAGCGAGCGCCAGGTGCCGTCGGCGGTCGAGGCCGTCGGGGCGGCGGGGCTCGTGGCGAAGGTGGTCACGGATGAGGAGTTGTACGCGACCGTGGTGGTGGGGGAGCGGGCGCGTGGGTGGTGAGGGGCGGGCGTGGGCGCGGACAGTGGGGTGCGGGCGTGGGCGTCGCCGAGCGGGCGCGCGCAGCCGGTCCCGACCCGTCCGGGCCGCCGCCATCGCGCCCCGCCTTCAGCCCACGCGCCGTATCACCGCCGCGTCGAAGAGGTCCAGGGCCCGCGGGAAGGGGCCCTCGTCGTGGCAGTGCCAGGCGTCCCAGAACAAGTCGGCGGGCAGCGCGTCCGCGGGGGCGTACACGCGGTACACGTACTGCCTGCCGTCGATGGCCAGGAGGGCGACCATCCAGCACCTGCTCTCCATGCCTCTGACAGACGAGCGCCGGTGCGTGGCGGTTGCGCACCCGGCGTGAAGCAAGACGGCGCGCGCCCCACCTGGGAAAACAGTCAGATGTCATCCGTAAGGAGGACAACCCATTCGGCCATCCCCAACCTGTGTCGGACGGGGAAATGCTTCCCGCCGCCGATGCCGTGGCCCCTGGGGACTGATGGGGTGGGGGATGTGCAAAGCCGTACCCCCCAGGGCGCCGAACCCGGCCCGAACCGAGCAGACATCGAATCCAGCCTGAGCGTGGCGCTGGCCTCGGTGATGGCCGGTGCGCGCCGACGGGCCGTGCGCGACGGGGACCGGCAGGTCGACACCGCGCATCTGCTGCACTCGCTCCTGGAGCAGGAGCCGCCGGTACGGTCCGTCTTCGACGGCGGCCCGCAGGTCGCGCGGCTGCTCGGCTATCTCGTCCAGCGCAGCATCGGCTACGGACTGCAGTGGCAGGGCACCGTCGAGGACTCCGGGGCCGTGCCGTTGGTGGCCGCGGCCAAAGAAACGGTTCTCTCGCCCGCCGCCGCCGGTGCCATGGAGGCCGCGTCCGACCGCGCCACACTGCGCGGGCAGGCGCAGGCCGAGGGCGTGGACCTGCTCGCGGCCCTGGCCGCCGACGCCGAGTGCCGGGCCGTGGAGGTGCTGCGGCGCGCGGGCGTGGACGTGGACGCGCTGCTCGTGCGCATCGAGAACGAGTGCGAGACGGGGCGCGAGTCCGGCTGGTGAGCCGAGGGCCCGCTCGCAGGGCTCGATGACCTGGGATGCCCGTGGTGCCCGGAGTGCTTGAGGCCCTCGCCGGCGCCCGCTGTCCGCCCGTTGAGACAGTTGTCAAAGTGGGTGACGGTCATGTCGTCGCCTGTCATCATGTGCCGGTGCTTGGGTCTGAGGAGAAGTCGCAGGGGAACCCGCAGGGGCGTGCCGGGAGCGGGCGGGGGCTCGGTCTCGGCCTCGCGCTCCTCTCGGCGTTCGCGTTCGGCGGCTCGGGTGTCGCGGCCAAGCCGCTGATCGAGGCGGGACTCGACCCGCTGCACGTGGTGTGGCTGCGGGTGGCGGGCGCCGCCCTGGTGATGCTGCCGGTCGCCTGGCGCCACCGCGCGCTGGTGCGGGAACGGCCCGCGCTGCTCGCGGGCTTCGGGCTCCTCGCCGTCGCCGGCGTACAGGCCTGCTACTTCGCCTCGATCTCCCGCATCCCCGTCGGCGTGGCCCTGCTCGTCGAATATCTGGCGCCCGCCCTCGTCCTCGGCTGGGTGCGGTTCGTGCAGCGCAGGCCCGTCACCAAGGCCGCCGCGTTCGGCGTGGTCCTCGCCGTGGGCGGGCTCGCCTGCGTCGTCGAGGTGTGGTCGGGCCTGAGCTTCGACACCGTAGGACTGCTGCTCGCGCTCGGCGCCGCCTGCTGCCAGGTCGGCTACTTCGTCCTGTCCGACCAGGGCAGCGACGCGGGCGAGAAGGCACCGGACCCGTTCGGCGTCATCGCCTACGGACTGCTCGTCGGCACGGCCCTGCTCACCGTCATCGCACGCCCCTGGGGCATGGACTGGCAGGTGCTCGCAGGGAGCGCCGACATGGACGGCTCCGCGGTGCCCGCCTGGGCCCTCATCGGCTGGATCGTGCTCATCGCCACCGTCGTCGCGTACCTCACCGGAGTCGTGTCCGTACGCAGGCTCTCGCCGCAGGTCGCGGGCGTAGTGGCCTGTCTCGAAGCGGTCATAGCGACCGTGCTCGCCTGGGTCATGCTCGGCGAACAGCTCTCGGCGCCGCAGCTCGTCGGGGGCGCCGTCGTCCTGGTGGGCGCGTTCATCGCCCAGTCCGCGACACCTGCGAGGACGGAGAGCTCCGTGGTCCGCGTCTCAGACTCCGAAGAGGAGTTGTCGACGAGCGGCACCGCCGCCTAGGGTGGCGATCATGCACGCACGAGCGCTCGTCCTTCCGCCCCCCGCCGCCTAGCGCGCGGGCCTCCCACGGATCACGCCCGGCCATCGGCCGGGTGGACGGTGCTGCCCGCAGACGCCATCCAGGACCTGCGTCCCCGGGCCTCTCTCCCGAGCGTGACCACGCACCCACAGCTCTGTACGGGTGCCTGCGCGCCGGTGCGCCCGTGACGCGGTCTTCCTCCTGAACCTCTGCGGAGAATTCCACGTGTCGAGCGTGTCAAGCATGTCGAACGCGTCCACCGCGTCGACCGATTCACCTGCCGCCTCCGGTCTTTCCGTCCGGCGCGGCCTCCTGTACCTGGGCATCGCCGGTGCCGCCTGGGGCACTGCAGGAGCCGCCGCGTCGCTGGTCTTCTCGGCCGGCGACATGGGGCCCGTCGCCCTCTCCTTCTGGCGCTGCGCCGGAGGGTTCCTGCTGCTCCTCGGCGCACGGCTCGCACGGCCGCGCCGGGGCGCGCGCTCCGGATCCGGTCTGCCGCTGCGCCGCCGGGCGCTGCGGGTCACCGCCCTCGGTGTGGCCCTCGCCGTCTTCCAGACCGCCTACTTCGCCGCCGTGGAGGCCACCGGCCTCGCGGTCGGCACCGTCGTCACGCTCGGCGCGGGGCCCGTCCTCATCGCACTGGGAGCCCGTCTCACCCTGGGGGAGCGGCTCGGGCTCGGCGGGAGCTGCGCGGTGGGCGGCGCGCTCGCCGGGCTCGCCGTGCTGTTCGTCGGCGGCGGGGACGCGGCCGTACGTCCCTGGGGAGTCGCCTTCGCGCTGGTGTCGGCGGCCGGGTACGCCGTCATGACGCTGCTGACCCGGTGGTGGGGGCGCGACGGCGGGGCGGACTCCTCCGGCGACACGACCATGTGGTCCTTCGCCGTCGTGTCGGTGTGCCTGCTGCCGCTCGCCGCCGCCGAGGGACTCGTGCCACACACGGCCGAACCCGCGCGCGTACTGGTCTGCTTGCTCTACATCGCCGCCGTGCCGACGGCGCTCGCGTACGCGCTGTACTTCGCCGGAGCCGCCGTCGTCCGGTCCGCGACCGTCTCCGTGATCATGCTCCTGGAGCCGGTGAGCGCGGCCGCCATCGCCGTCGTCCTGCTCGGTGAGGAGCCGAACACGGCGACCGTCGCGGGCACCCTGCTGATGCTCGCGGCGGTCACGGGGCTCGCGGGGGCGGAGGCGCGAGGGGCCGCGCGCGGGCGGGAGGAAGGGGCGTGACGCGGTAGCGGGGGCGGGGTGCTGCGCGCCCCGCCCCCGCCGGTCCTCGTCCCTCCCGCCCGGCTGCGGCTACTTCGCCGAACGCCCGCCCAACTGATGGGCCAGCGCGGCCGCGTCACGCGGGCCGCCGCGCTCCTTCAGGCCCGCCGCTGTCCGGTCCTGCACCTCCAGCGGCTTGTGGTGGGCGTACTTGAACTTCGCCTGTACGTCGACGACGTCGAGGGACACCCCGCGGATGCCGGGGAGCAACCTGCCGAACGGCTCCTCGCCCACGGCCGTCGGCGCCGAGCCGCCGTCGGGCTGGAAGTGGCCGACCTGGCGGTTCAGAAGCTCGGCCTTCTCGGCGGGGTCGTCCACGATCCGGGCCGTGCAGTGGAGCTGGACGGCGGCGTAGAAGCTGGTCGGCACGCCGTGCTCGGGCGGGACGTCAGGGGCGGCGCCCCACGGACCCGGCACGAAGACGTAGTCGTCGACCACGCCCAGGACGACGTCCGGGTTCGCCTCCAGGGCCGCCCACAGCGGGTTCGGGCGCGCCAGGTGGAGCAGGACGCGGCCGCGCGGGCCGGAGTCGGCGTCGTACACGAAGTGGGTCGGCTGGAGGTGCGGCGGCTCGCCGGGCAGGCCGTTCACGGCGAGCTGGCCGAAGTCGTGCTGGGCCAGCCATCGTTGCCACTCGGCGTCGGAGGCCGGTGCGTCCCAGGGATGGACCAGCATCACCGCGTCAGTCCTTGAGCAGATAGTCGGGCACGGCGATGTCGGGGGCGAGGTCGTCCGACGGGATGACGGGGTCGTAGCCCTTGCGCAGTGGGACGACACCGGACCAGTGGGGCAGGTCCAGGTCCTCCGGCTCGTCGTTCGGCGCGCCCGTGCGCATCTTCGCCGACACCTCGTCCAGGTCCAGGTAGAGGACGGCGGTCGCGGCCAGCTCCTTCGCGTTGGCGGGGCGCGAGTCGGCGGCGCGGCCCGGCACCACGTGGTCGACGAGGGCGTCCAGGGCGGTGCGCTTCTCCTCGGGGTCCGTGACCTGCCGCGCGATGCCGTGCACCACCACGGAGCGGTAGTTGATCGAGTGGTGGAAGGCCGAGCGCGCCAGGACGAGACCGTCGACATGGGTGACCGTCAGGCACACCGGAAGACCCGGATCCGCCTCGCTGTCCTCCGTGGCGCCCGCCATCCGCAGGGGCCGCGACCCGGTCGAGCCGTGGACGTAGAGCCGCTCACCGACCCGGCCGTACAGCGTCGGAAGGACCACGGGGGCGCCGTCGCGCACGAAGCCCAGGTGGCAGACGTACGACTCGTCCAGTATCGCGTGCACCAGCTCGCGGTCGTACGCCGCGCGGTCGCGGGACCGCGTGGGGACGGTGCGGTCGGTCGGGGTGTAGGGGGCGCCGGCCGGCGCGGCCGGCTGCGTCGTCGTCTCCATGGCCTTCTCCATCGCTTCGCAGGGTGCTGCGGTCGGGGTCGTCTTGCTGCGCCTTGCGGACGCTTTTGCACTAGTGCATAATGTGCTTTGTGCTAGGAGACTATCCGATCGAGGGGCGCGGCGCAGCAGAGATCGCGTCGAGCGTCGAGCGCGCGGTGAGCGGCGGCGCGCTAGAGCCGGGGCAATCGCTGCCTCCGATGAGGGAGTTGGCGGTGCAGCTGGGCGTCAATCCCAATACGGTCGCGGCCGCCTACCGCACGCTGCGCGAGCGCGGTGTGATCGAGACGGCGGGCCGACGCGGCAGCCGCGTGCGCAGCAAGCCCGCCACGACGGCCCGCGACTACGTCCGCCTCGACGTGCCGCCCGGCGTGCGCGACGTGGCGAGCGGCAATCCGGACACGGCCCTGCTTCCGCCCCTGGCCGGGGCGTTCGCGGCGGCCGCGGCGCAGTCGGACCGCGCTCCCGCGCTGTACGGGGAGGCGCCGGTGGTGCCGGAGTTCCAGCTCCGCGCGCGTGCGGCGCTGGACGCGGACGGGGTGCCGGACGGACCGGTCGCCCTCGCGTCCGGGGCCCTTGACGCCATCGAGCGGGTGCTCGCCGCGCGCCTCAAGATGGGCGACGCGGTGGCCGTCGAGGACCCGGGCTGGGGGAGCGTGCTCGACCTCGTGTCCGGGCTCGGGCTCCGACAGGTCCCGGTCCGGGTGGACGACGACGGGCCGTTGCCCGACGACGTGGAGCGGGCGCTGCGGTCCGGCGCGCGGGCCCTGGTCGTCACCAGCCGCGCGCAGAACCCGACGGGGGCAGCCATCGGCGCCGCACGCGCGCGTGCCGTGCGCGAGGTCCTGGCCGGGCACCAGGACACGCTCGTCGTCGAGGACGACCACGGCCACGGCATCGTCGACCTGCCGCTGCACACGCTGTCGGGCGCCACGCGCGCGTGGGCCTTCGTCCGCTCCACCGCCAAGGCGTACGGCCCGGACCTGCGGCTCGCCGTGCTCACCGGGGACGCGGAGACGGTCGACCGGGTGCAGGGGCGGATCAGTCTGGGCCCCGGGTGGGTCAGCAAGGTGCTCCAGCGGGCCGTCGTGCGCCTCTGGGAGGACGGGGCGGTGGACGCGCGGGAGGTGTCGGCGGCGTACGGGCGCAGACGTCACGCGCTGATCGACGCGCTCGCCGCGCGCGGGGTCGCGGCACACGGGCGCAGCGGGATGAACGTGTGGGTGCCGGTGCCGGACGAGACCGGCGTGGTCGCGAGCCTGCTGCACGCGGGCTGGATGGTCTCGCCCGGCGCGCGGTACCGCCTCGGCTCGCCTCCCGGGGTGCGGATCACCGTCTCGACGCTGTCCGGCGACGACTTCGAGGCGGTGGCCGAAGCGGTCGGGGCGGCTGTCGGTCCTGTGCCTGCGGGGAGATACGGGAGGTACGGCTGAGAGGGCTGCGCGGAGGCAGAGCTGAAAGGGGTGGGGAGGGCGCGGGGTGCGCTACGTCCCCTGGCGGGCCCTCGGTCCCTGGGGCGTGCGGGCGCGTGGCCTCGACTGGGTGAGTGCCGCGCCCGCCAGAATGACCACGGCTCCCACGGGCGTCGTCCACGTCAGCGACTCGCCGAGGACCGCGACCCCCGCCGCCGTCGCGATGACCGGCACGAAGTACGTGACCATCTGCGCCGTCGTCGGGCCGACCTCGGCGACGATGCCGTACTGGATCAGGAACGCGATGCCCGTGCCGAGCGCGCCGAGGGCGACGATCGCGAGCAGCGGCACCACCGGGAGGTGGGACGGCATGGACGTGAACAAGGGGGTCACGACGGCCAGTTCGAGCGTGGCCACGAGCAGCTGCGCGCCCGACAGGGAGAGGTTCGAGTGGCCCGAGCCCGCCAGCGTGCGGCGGACGTAGATCCAGCCGATCGGATAGCTCAGCGAGGCGAGCAGTGCCATCGCCGTTCCGCGCGGCTCCAGGTCGCTGAAGCCCTGCCAGGCGCCGAGCACCGTGAGCACCCCGACGAAGCCGAGCGCGAGCCCCGCGACCCGGCGCCGCGTCGGGCGGTCCTCGGAGAGCGCCGCGAGCGAGAGGACCATGCCCCACAGCGGCGACGTCGCGTTGCAGATCCCCGCGAGCGTCGAGGGGATCGTCAGCTCGGCGTAGGCGAAGAGGGAGAACGGCAGGGCGTTGAGCAGCAGGGCCGCCACCGACAGATGGGCCCAGGTGCGCGCGGAGCGCGGCAGCCGCTCGCGCTTGACGACCAGGACCGCCGCGACCACCGCCGTGCCGAAGAAGAGTCGCCCGAAGGTGACCTGGAACGGGGCGTACCCCTCCGTGCCGACCTTGATCAGGAGAAAGCTGAAGCCCCAGATCAGGGACAGGACGGCGAAGCGGACGCGCCAGTCCAGGGCGCGGCGCCCGGCGGGCCCCCTGGATGTGGTGGACGCGGCGCGCGTGCCGGATGTGGTGCGTGGGTCCGACGGGGTGGTCGGCTCGGGGACGGACGTCGGCACGGAAGGGGCCGCGGAGGTGCTCATGAACGCCACCTTGGGGCATCCAACGTCTTAGTACAAGCGAGATTTCTTGCCCGGTATCGCGTAGCATCGCTTACATGTTGAATCTGGAGCGCCTGCGGACCCTCGACGCCCTCGCCCGGCACGGATCGGTGAGCGGCGCCGCGGCGGGCCTGCACGTCACCACGTCCGCCGTCTCCCAGCAGATGACCAAGCTGGAGCGGGAGGTGGGCCAGCAGCTGCTCGCGAAGAACGGCCGCGGCGTGCGCCTCACCGACGCCGGAAGGCTGCTCGCCGAGCACGCGGCGCGCATCCTCTCCCAGGTCGAGCTGGCCCAGTCGGACCTGGAGCGGCAGCGCGGCCAGGCGGTCGGCGAGCTGCGCATCTCCGCGTTCCCGACGGCGATGCGCGGGCTCCTTCCTGCCGCGCTGTCCTCCCTGCGCGTGCGCCACCCCGGCCTGCGCGTCGGCGCCCAGGAGCTGGAGCCGCAGCAGGGGGTCAACGGCGTGGTGCGCGGCGACCTGGACCTGGCAGTGGTCCTGGATTGGTACAACAAGCCGCTGCCGGTGCCGGACGGCCTGATGAAGGCGCCCCTCATCGACGACCCGGCGGACGTCGCGATGCCCGTCGCCCACCCGATGGCCGACCGCGCCGAGGTGGACCTGGAGGACTTCGCGGACGACGAGTGGATCACGTGGGCGGAGGGCGAGTTCTGCCACGAGTGGCTGATGTTCACGCTCCGTGCGAAGGGCTTCGAGCCGCGCATCGGGCACCGCGCGGAGGAGCACCACACCCAGCTCGCGCTGGTCGCCGCGGGGCTCGGGGTGTGCGTGGCGCCGCGGCTCGGCCGCGACCCGATGCCGGCGGGTGTGCGCACGGTGCCGGTGCGACACCGGGTGCGGCGGCATGTGTACGTGGTGTGGCGCGCCGACGCCGACCGGCGACCGTCGATCCGGGCGGCGGTGGAGGCGCTGCGGGTGGCGGGGGCGGGGCTGGGGTGAGGGGGCTTCGGGCGGCCGGGGAGGGCGTTCGGGCCGGGCGAGGGGGTGTCGGTCCGTTGCGTGAGGGCGGTCGGGCCGGGTGCGGTCGGGCTGGGTGAAAGGTGCCCGGGGCGGCCCGGGTCGGCGCCTAGAGCTGCGCCAGCTTCCGGAAGTCCCAGGAGGCGATCGCGTCCGGCGTGAGCCGCAGCCACGCGTGCCGGCCGTCGTGCACCATCTCCTCCAGGCCGAAGTTCTTGCGGGCGAACAGCCGCTCCGGAAGGTCGAGTTCGGGGCACGGCTCCCCGGTGCGCGGCACTTCGCCGACGACCTCCGCGGTGCCGGTCAGCTCCACACCGCGCAGCTCCCCGTACTGCTCACCGGCATCGACGACCACGGCGACGCGCGGGTCGCGGCGCAGCTCGGCCCAGCGCTTGCTGCGCGTGATCGAGTACAGCCACAGGGAGGTGCCGTCCCACGCGAACCACAGCGCGCTGACGTGCGGGGCCCCGCCGGGGGACACCGTCGCGACCCGGCAGGTGCGTTCGCTGGCGAGGAAGGCGTCCACCTCGTCCGGCGTCATCATGATCCGGCGACCGCGCCGCTGTGTGGTGGCCATGCGTCGTCCTCCCCTTGCCGATGAGTCCGTCTCGTCGCTCAGGCCGCACGCCTGCCTCCGTATCCACCGGACCGCATGGCCGACCACGAAACTGACTGAGCGTCAGAGAAGCATGAGGCGTCTTCCTTCGTGACGCAATGCCGGTTCCTTCATGACGCGATGCCGGTTAGCCTCCCGCGCACCGCGATCTCCGCCCGCGGGGCACCGGTGCCCCGAGGGCGCGCGGCACCGGTCGGCCCGTGGTCCGCGACAGGGGGAAGCATGCCGTCGTACGCACAGCTCAAGGAGATCGTCGACCCCGCGAGCACCGTCCTGATGACCGTCGAGTGCCAACAGGGCGTCGTCGGGACCGACAGCGCGCTGCCCGAACTCGCCAAGGAGGCCCGCTCGTCCGGCGCGCTCGGCAACGTCGCCCGGCTCGTGCACGCCGCCCACACCGGCGGCGTCCAGGTCCTGCACGCCGTCGCCGAGCGCCGCCCCGACGGACGCGGCGCGAACCGCAACGCGCGGCTGTTCCGCGCGGCCGAACGGCTGCCCGTGCGGCAGCTGTCCGGCACGACGGCCGTGCGGATCGCGCCGCCGATCGAGGTCGCGGAGGAGGACTTCGTCGTACGCCGCCTGCACGGCCTGTCGCCGATCGCGGGCACCGACGTCGACGCGCTGCTGCGCAACCTGGGCTGCCGCACCCTGGTCGTGACCGGCGTCTCGGCCAACGTGGCGATACCGAACGCCGTCTTCGACGCGGTGAACCTCGGCTACACCGCCGTCGTGCCCGCCGACGCCATCGCGGGTGTCCCCGCCGAGTACACCCCCGCCGTCGTCCAGAACACTCTCGCACTGGTCGCCACCGTCACCACGACGGATGAGCTCCTGGGTGCGTGGAAGGGGCCGCGCCGCTCCGGGTGAGTCCCCGTGGCGGCGCGGCCCCTCCCCCCTGCTTCGGCGGGTTCCCGCGTCAGGCCAGCTTGATCGAGTCGCCCTCGACGGTGATCTTCGTCGCGGGCAGCGGCTTCGGCGCCGGGTTCTGCTTGACGCTGCCGTCGGTGATGTCGAACTTGCTGCCGTGACAGGGGCAGTTGATGGTGCCGCCCTCGACGCTCGTCACCGGGCACCCCTTGTGCGTGCAGCGGTTCGAGAAGGCCTTGAACTCGCCCTTTGTCGGCTGCGTGACCACGACGTTCTCGTCCTTGAAGATCTTGCCGCCGCCCACGGGAATGTCCGCCGTCCTGGCAAGCACGGCACCGCCGCCCCCGCCTCCCCCACCTCCCTCTTCCTTCTCCGAGGCCTCGCCGGCGGGCTCCTCCGACGAGCCCTTGTCGTCCTCCGAGCCGCAGGCGACGAGCGCGGCGGCCAGGCCCGCGGCGCCCACCGCGGCGACGACGGTGCGACGGGTGGGGCTCGGGGATCCGGCGGGGTTCGGTGAGGTGCTCAGGCAGAGGCCTGAAGGGCGTGCGGGGAGGGGGGTGGTGGGGCTGTCCGCCGTCGGCAGGAGCGGCGCGGCGGTCTCGGCCCTGTCTTCCCTGGAAGCAGTCATGCCGGATGGTACGGACGGCGGCGCCGGGTTGTTCAGGCGTTCAAGGACTTTTTCAGGAAGTCGAGCTCCAGATTCAGCAGATTGGCCGCAACGTCCTCCCGCGCCACCAGATGGCTCGCCCCGGGCAGCGGCAGGACCGTGTGCGGCCGGCCCGCCGCGAGCAGCGCCGACGACAGGCGCAGCGTGTGCACCGGCAGGACGTTGTCGTCGGACAGGCCGTGGACCAGCATCAGCGGGCGTGACAGGAGGTGCGCGTGCGCCACCAGGGAGCAGCGTTCGTAGTGCGCGGGCTGTACGTCGGGGTGCCCTAGGAAGCGCTCCTTCCAGTGGGTGTCGTAGAGCCGCATGTCCGAGGGCGCGGCCCCGGCCACCGCCGCGTGGAACACGTCAGGACGGTGAAGGACCGCGCCCGCCGCGAGATAGCCCCCGAAGGACCAGCCGCGGATGCCCACGCGCTCCAGGTCGAGGTCGGGAACCAGCTCGGCCGCCGCCCGCACCGCGTCCACCTGGTCGTCGAGCGCGGGCGTCAACTGATCGCCGTACACCTCGTGTTCCCAGGCCCGCCCGCGCCCAGGTGTGCCCCGCCCGTCCGCGACGAGCACCGCGAAGCCCTGCTCGGCGAACCACTGGGCGACGACCGTCCACCACGCGCGCGCGTGCGTGACGAGCTGGACGGAGGGACCCGCGTACGGACACAGCAGGACCGGCAGCTTCCCGGAGCCCTGCTCGTGCCACGACGGCAGGAACAGCATGCCGCGCACCGCGCGCTCCCCGAGGGAGAGATGACGGGGCTTCGGGCTCACGACGGGCTCTTCGGAGAGCACGGCTATCCGCCCCACGGGCCGCCCGTCGCGCAGCACCGTCACCGAGTGCCCGCCCGGGGTCCTGCTGTCGAGGACCACGGTGTCCCCGCCGACCGCGGCGGTGTGCACGCCCGGGCCCTGACTGAGGCGTACCGGCGCGGCGGTGCGGACCGGTCCGTCCGGCGCGCCGGTCACCGCGAAGGACCAGACGTGCACCTCCGTGGGCTCGTCCGATGCCGTCAGCCACACCCGGTCGCCCGTGGTGGCGAGCACCTCGCGCACGTGCAGCCCCGGAGGCGTCTGTGTGCTGCCCGCGCGGAGGCCCGCCGTGTCGGGGTCGACGAGCCGGTGCAACAGGGGCGTGCTGTTCGCGAGGCGGGCCGGGGTGCCCCGTACGAGGTCCAGCCACGGGCTCTCGTGCTGCTTGTCGACGAGATGGCACTCGCCGCTCTTCGGGTCGACCGCCAGGACGCACGCCGTGCGCTGGTCGCGGGTCTGGAGGGTGACCAGGGGCCCGTGCGCGTCCCAGGAGGCCCGTAGGATGTAGTCGAAGGCGGTGTCCGTCCACGTGGGCCCGGCGCCGTCCCGTGTGTGCTCCGACGCCTTCGACGGCGTGCGGACGGCGACGCGCGAGCCGTCCGTCCGCAGGATGTGCAGGGTCGTCTCCGCGTTGTCGGTGCCCGCCGCCGGGTACGGCACCGAGCGCGGCGGCCGCTCCGGGCGCTCCGGGTCGGAGAGCCACCAGCGCTGTACGCGCGCGGTGTCCACGCGGGCGACCAACAGGGCGTCGCCGTCCGGCGACCACCAGAACGCCCGGTGCCTGTCCATGGATTCGGCGGCGACATGATCAGCGAGCCCGTACGTCACCTCCTCGCCCTCGGGCTCGGCCAGGGCCCGGTCGCCCGTGCCGTCGGTGCCCACCACGCGCAGGGCGCCCCGGCTGACGTACGCGATGAGCGAGCCGCCGGGCGAGGGGCGCGGGTCGACCACGGGGCCCGGGGTGCCGATCCGGCGCGGCGCGCCGCCGTCCGTGCGGACCGTCCACAGGGCGCCCGACACCGCGAAGGCGACTACGCGCGCGTAGTCGTCGGTGGCGAAGGACACCACTCCCTGTGATGCCTCCCGGGCGCGTTCCCTGCGCACGCGTTCGGCCTCGGGCACGGGGCCGGCGGCGCCGAGCGTGAGCGGATCCGCGAGCATGCGCTCCGCCCCGGACACGGCCTCGCCCCGGGACCCGCCCGCACCCCCGGACCCGCCCTCGCCCCCTTCCCCCGCCTCGGCCCCGACGTCGTACAGCCAGAGCCTGCTGACCGGGTCGTCGCCCGCCGTCGAGCGCACGAACAGCACGCGCGCGCCGTCCCGCGACACGGTGAAGCCACGGGGCACGCCGAACGCGTAGCGGTGGGTGCGGGCGAACTGGGTCGGGAGGTCAGGGGAGTTCATGGGGTGACTGTAGGCACCACGGGGGGCGGTCCGGCAGGGGGTGGGCGAGGGCTCCGGGGGAGCGGCGGGAGTGTCGGACCTCGGCAGTAACCTGGGGCGATGCTCACCGAAGTCACCGCCGTCCGGTACGTCACGCCGCTGCGCGAGGGCGGATCGCTGCCCGGGCTCGTCGAGACCGACGACGGCCGCGGCGCCTACGAGACGTACGTCATGAAGTTCACGGGCGCGGGCCAGGGCCGCAAGACCCTTGTCGCGGAGGTGATCTGCGGGCGCCTCGCCGACCGCCTCGGGCTGCGCGTGCCCGGGCTCGCGGGCATCCGGCTCGACCCGGTCCTCGGCCTCGGCGAACCGGATCAGGAGGTGCAGCAGCTCCTGAAGTCGAGCGGCGGCCTGAACCTGGGCATGGACTACCTGCCGGGCGCCCTCGGCTTCGACCCGCTGGCCTTCGAGGTGGATCCGCTGGAGGCCGGGCGCGTGATCTGGTTCGACGCGCTGATCAACAACGTGGACCGCTCCTGGCGCAACCCGAACCTCCTGGTGTGGCACGGCGACGTCTGGCTCATCGACCACGGCGCGAGCATGATCTGGCACCACAACTGGCCGACCGCACCGGCCGCGGCCGGCAAGCCGTACGACGCCAAGGACCACGTCCTCGCCCGGTACGCCCCCGACCTCGCCGCGGCCGCCGCCGACCTGGCCCCCCGGGTCACCGCGGACCTGCTCGCCGAGGTGACCGCCGACGTGCCCGACGCGTGGCTCGCCGACGAGGCGGGCTTCGACACGCCCGACGAGGTGCGGCGCGCGTACGCCGAGACGTTGCTCCCGCGCGCGGAGAGCATCCACGAACGCATCACCCTGGAAGGCGCCGCGAAGTGACCGAACCGACCGAGCCGCACCGCGCCCCCGCGCGGGACGTCACCGAGCCGAACGGCGCCCCCGCGCGGGACGTCTTCGAGTACGCGCTGCTGCGCGTCGTGCCGCGCGTGGAGCGCGGCGAGCAGTTCAACGCGGGCGTCGTGCTCTACTGCCGCGCCAAGTCCTACGTGGCCGCCCGCACGCACCTGGACGAGGCGAAGCTGCGCGCCCTGGACCCCGGGGCCGACGCGGCAGGCGTGCGCGCGGCGCTGTCGGCCGTCGAGGGCGTCTGCGCGGGCGGCACGGCGGCCGGGCAGGCGGCCGGCGACGACGCCGGGCGGCGCTTCCGCTGGCTGATCGCGCCGCGCTCCACCGTCGTCCAGCCGGGGCCGGTGCACACGGGCCTCACGGCCGACCCCGAGGCCGAGGTGGAGCGCCTGGTGGAGCTGCTGGTGCGCTAGGGCCTGTCCGATGGGTGGGGCCGACTGGTTCGGGGCTCGCGGGAGACGTAATGAGTCACAGTGGCCGGGGGGCCGTTGACACCGGGTGTCAGGGCTTCTAGCGTCTCGTCTGCTGAAGGTACTAAGCGGTCGCTCACCTGGGAGTGTGCCGTGGCACCGCACCTCCAGAAGATCCGCACGGCATGAGAGCCGCACCCCAAGGGCGAGGAGAGCCAGCATGTCCACCACTGAGCAGCGCGTCGCGGTCGTGACCGGAGCAGCGCGAGGCATCGGCGCGGCGACCGCCGTCCGGCTCGCCGCCGAGGGCCGCGCCGTCGCCGTGATCGACCTCGACGAGGCCGCCTGCAAGGACACCGTCGCGCAGATCACCGCCGCCGGTGGCAAGGCGATCGCCGTGGGCTGCGACGTGGCCGACGAGGCCCAGGTCGAGGCCGCCGTCACCAGGATCGCCGCCGAGCTCGGCGCGCCCACGATCCTGGTCAACAACGCGGGCGTGCTGCGCGACAACCTGCTGTTCAAGATGAGCGCGAGCGACTGGGACACGGTCATGAACGTGCATCTGCGCGGCGCGTTCCTGATGTCCCGCGCCTGTCAGGCGCACATGGTGGACGCGGGCTTCGGCCGCATCGTCAACCTCTCCAGCTCCTCCGCGCTCGGCAACCGCGGCCAGGTGAACTACGCGGCGGCCAAGGCGGGCATGCAGGGCTTCACCAAGACGCTCGCCAAGGAGCTCGGCAAGTTCGGCGTCACCGCCAACTCCGTGGCGCCCGGCTTCATCGCCACCGAGATGACCAAGGCCACCGCCGAGCGCGTCGGCATGGGCTTCGAGGACTTCCAGGCCGCGGCCGCCACCCAGATCCCGGTGCAGCGCGTGGGCACGCCGGACGACATCGCCAACGCCATCGCCTTCTTCACCGGCGACGCGGCCGGATTCGTGTCCGGGCAGGTCATGTACGTGGCCGGTGGGCCGCTCAACTAGCGGCCCGTCCGACAGGCACCGGATCAAGCGCAAAGGACCAGGACAGATGGCAGTGCAGGACAGCGGCAAGGCGGCGCTCATCACCGGAGCGAGCCGCGGCATCGGCTACGGCATCGCGGAGGCGCTGGTCGCCCGCGGCGACCGCGTGTGCATCACCGGGCGCAACGAGGACGCGCTCAAGGAGGCCGTGGAGAAGCTCGGCGCCGACCGCGTCATCGGCGTCCCGGGCAAGGCCCACGACGAGGCCCACCAGGCGGTCGCCGTCGAGCGCGCCATGGAGGCGTTCGGCCGCGTCGACTTCCTCATCAACAACGCCGGTACGAACCCGGTGTTCGGGTCGATGGCCGACATGGACCTGAACGTGGCCCGCAAGGTCTTCGAGACCAACGTGATCTCCGCGCTCGGCTTCGCCCAGCTCACCTGGAAGGCCTGGCAGAGCGAGCACGGCGGCGCGATCGTCAACATCGCCTCCATCGCGGGCGTCGCGCCCTCGCCGTTCATCGGCGCGTACGGCATCAGCAAGGCCGCCATGGTCAATCTGACCCTGCAGCTGGCGCACGAGTTCGCGCCGAAGGTGCGGGTCAACGCCATCGCCCCGGCCGTGGTCAAGACCAAGTTCGCGCAGACGCTGTACGAGGGCCGCGAGGAGGAGGCCGCGGCGGCCTACCCGCTCGGCCGGCTCGGGGTGCCCTCCGACATCGGCGGCGCGGCGGCGTTCCTGACCTCCGAGCAGTCAGACTGGATCACCGGTCAGACGCTTCAGGTCGACGGCGGGATGTTCCTCAACGCGGGCGTCGGCTGACGGAACCGGACATCGGTCACCGGATCCGGAGGAACCGTGAGGAAGGCCGGGATTTCCGTGCGTACGTGATGTTCTCCCGCATGAAGTGCCCCGTCGGTGAGCCTGGTTGGCACGGCGGGGCACTGCGGTATGGTCTGCCGATCCATGGCACGGCGGACCGAGGAGCGTGCACGTGTTCAGAAGAGTTTCCCCGCGTCGTCGGCGGCCGGTCACCCTGCTCGCGTCCCTGTCCCTCGTCGCCGGCTGCGGGGTGCTGTCCTCCGAGGGCTCGGGCGACGGGGACACCGTCACCGTCGGTACGACGAGCGCGCCGAGCACCCTCGATCCGGCCGCGGCCTACGACGGCTCGTGGGAGCTGTACCGGAACATCTTCCAGACGCTCCTGAGCTTTCCCTCCGGCGCCACCGAGCCCCAGCCGGACGCGGCGGAGCGCTGCCGCTTCACCGACGGCAGCAGCATGATCTACACGTGTACGTTGCGCGCGGGCCTGAAGTTCTCCGACGGTCACCCGCTGGACGCGCGGGCCGTGAAGTTCTCCTTCGACCGGATGCGGCGCATCGACGTCAAGGGCGGTCCGGCCGGACTTCTGGGCGCGCTGCGGACCGTGCAGACCAAGGGGGACCGGACCGTCGTCTTCCGGCTGCGCAAGCCCGACGCCACGTTCCCGTTCGTCCTCGCGACCCCCGCCATGTCGATCGTCGACCCGCGCGAGTACCCGGCCGACAAGATACGCGAGGGCGACGAGATCAACGGCTCCGGGCCGTACACCCTGAAGTCCTACCAGGCCGGTGACCGGGCCGAACTCGCCAGGAACAGCCACTACGAAGGCGCGGCCGACCACAAGAACGACGCCGTGACCATCCGCTACTTCCGCGACTCCGACGCCATGGTCGAGGCACTGCGTGACAAGGACCTCGACGTCACCTTCCGCGGTCTCGCGGCGCGGGACATCGTGGCGCAGCAGGGCCCCGACAAGGAGAGCGACATCCGGCTCGTCGAGGGCGCGGGCACCGAGATCCGCTACCTGGTGTTCAACCCGAAGGACCCGTGGGCGCGCAAGCCCGCCGTGCGCAAGGCCTTCGCCCAGGTGATCGACCGGGGCGCGATCGCCCACAAGATCTACAAGGACACCGTGGAGCCGCTGTACTCGATGGTCCCGCGCGGTGTCACCGGGCACGGCACGGGCTTCTTCGACTCCTACGGCAACCCGAGCGTGACCAAGGCGCGGCGGATCCTGGCGGCGGCGGGCATCACCGAACGCGTACCGCTCACCCTCTGGTACACCACGGACCGCTACGGCTCGGCGACCGCGCCGGAGTTCGCCGAGATCAAACGGCAGCTGGAGGCCTCGAGGCTGTTCGAGATCACCGTCAAGGGGCGGCCGTGGAAGGAGTTCGACGCGGCCTACAAGCGCGGTGAGTACCCGGTCTTCGGACGCGGCTGGTTCCCGGACTTCCCGGACGCGGACAACTTCATCGCGCCCTTCGTGGGCGAGCGCAACGTCCACAACCTGCCCTACCCGTCGAAGGAACTCACCGACGACCTGCTGCCGCTCTCACGCCGCGAGGCCGACCGGAGCAACGTCGTGGACCAGTTCGAGCGCGCCCAGCGGATCCTCCTCGACGACGTGCGGCTGCTTCCGGTGTGGCAGGGCAAGCAGTACGTCATGGCGAGCGAGGAGATCTCGGGCGCCGAGCGGGCCCTCGACCCCTCGGCGATCATGATGATGTGGGAGCTGGGGCGCAAGACGAGCTGGTAGGCGGTGCCCGCCACGCGGGTGCGGGGCCGGGCGGTGGGCCGGTGGCGGGGGATTGTCAGTGGCCGCCGGTAGGTTCTGTGGTGCAGAACTGAACGCACCCCGGAGGTTGTTGACGTGACCGACATCGCCATGCTGCCCGCGTCCTGGCGCGGAGTCCTCGGCGAGGAACTGCAGAAGCCCTACTTCAAGGAGCTCACCGAGTTCGTCGAGGAGGAGCGTGCGAAGGGGCCGGTCTTCCCGCCGCGCGACGAGGTCTTCGCCGCGCTGGACGCCACGCCGTTCGACGAGGTCAAGGTCCTCGTCCTCGGCCAGGACCCCTATCACGGCGAGGGGCAGGGCCACGGCCTGTGCTTCTCGGTCCGCCCCGGAGTGAAGACCCCGCCCTCGCTGCGGAACATCTACAAGGAGATGAAGGAGGAGCTCGGCCACCCCGTGCCGGACAACGGCTATCTGATGCCGTGGGCCCGGCAGGGCGTGCTGCTCCTGAACGCGGTCCTGACGGTCCGCTCCGGCGAGGCCAACTCCCACAAGGGCAAGGGCTGGGAGAAGTTCACCGACGCCGTGATCCGCGCGGTGGCCGAGCGGCCGGACCCGGCGGTCTTCGTCCTGTGGGGGAACTACGCCCAGAAGAAGCTGCCCCTCATCGACACCGAGCGGCACGTCGTCGTCAAGGGCGCGCACCCCTCGCCGCTGTCCGCGAAGAAGTTCTTCGGCTCCCGGCCCTTCACACAGATCGACGAGGCGGTGGCGGCCCAGGGGCACGAGTCCATCGACTGGCGCATCCCCGACCTGGGCTGAGCAGGCGGGAGCGCCCCGCCCCGCACCGCGCCTGACCGCGATTGTCAGTGGTGGCCGCTAGCGTCGGAACCGACTCGTGGGGGGGCCGCCGCCGGCCCCCGGGCGGGCGGCCCCACGGCTGACGAACGACCGACGGATCGACTGACAGCTGACGACGGACTGACGTCGGACCTGCCGCGGGGCCCCGCCCGGCCCGCGGCACGTCCGGCGGGCGCGGAGGGCGACGCGGTGGCGGAGCGGCAGGAACAGACGACGGACGACGAAGACGCCATGATGACCCGGATCGGGCAGGCGGTCATGCTCCAGCACGCGGGCGACCGCGAGGAGGCGAGGACCCGCTTCCTGGTGCTCTGGTCGGAGATCGGCGAGGAGGGCGACGCCCTGCACCGCTGCACCCTCGCGCACTACATGGCCGACACCCAGGACGACCCGGCCGACGAACTGGCCTGGGACCTCAGGGCGTTGTCGGCGGCCCACGAGCTGACCGACGAGCGCGTCGGCGCCCACCACCAGTCCCTCGCGGTGCGCGGCTTCTACCCCTCGCTGCACCTCAACCTGGCGGCGGACTATGTGAAGCTGGCCCGCCCCGAGGCGGCCCGCAGCCATCTGCGACTGGCTCGCGGCGCGGTGGGCGCGCTCGGCGACGACGGCTATGGGGACGGCATCAGGGCGGCACTCGACCGGCTTGAGGCGCAGGTGGGGGAGGGGGCGATCGAGGAGTAGCGGAGTAGCGGCGCGGCCGGGACGGGTTGCTCGCCGGGGCGTCCGGGGCGCCGGGGTCGGCAGGGAGCCCGGGGTCGGCCGGGCGGACCGAGGCGGTCGGGGGCAGTCCGGAAGCTCGGACAAGCTCCGTCGCGGGCTTGGCCCCGGTCGGCTCAACGCCCGTACGCCGCCCGGCAGATGGCCGCCTCCTCGCTGTCCGGCTCCCAGCCCCCGTGCGCGCGGCCGAGGACGCACAGGTCGACCTCGACCAGGGCGGGCGGCGGCGCATCGGACCGGGGCGCCCGCCCGTCGTCGCGAGCGGGGTCCTGCGGGCGGCCGTCCCGGTGGTGCGGGGGCGGGTCGAAGCGCCCGCTGTGCCTGCCGTGCTCGCGGGCGGTGGCGTCGTCGGAGGGCGAGGGCGACGCGGTCGAGGGCCGGTCGGACGGGGTGGGCTTCGCCCGCGGGGACGCGGCGTGGGACGGCGCGTCCGCCGGGCCGCCGCGCTCCAGCGAGTCGCGCGCCGGGTCCTGCACCGCCCGCGGCGGTCGGCTCGACGGTGCCCGGGCCGGCGTCGCGGGGCCCGCCGACACCGCGCCCCGACCGGCCGCGCCCCGCTCCACCCCCATGCACCCGGAGAGCGCCAGCACGGCCACGGACGTGGACACAAGGATCACCGAGGTGGTCACCGAGGCGGTCGTCGATCGCTGCACCCGCGCCACTCTGCTGCCCCCGGCGTGCCCCGGGGCGCCGAACGCCGCCGCATGCCCCGCACGGGTGACACCGACGCGCGCCGCCTCGGGCGACCAGCCCCGCCTCGGGCGACGACCCCCGCCCTACACCCCTCCCCGCGCGTCCCCGTCCAGCATCCCCCGCAGCAACTCCGCGAAGCCGTCCCGCAGTTCGGCCACCGTCGGCGCCGTCGCGTGGTACGAACCCGCGACGCACGAGAACATCATGCCGTCGCACCAGGCCACCAGGGACAGGGTGTGCCGCTCCGGCTCCTTGGAGCCCGCGGCGACCATCAGCTCGCGCAGCGGCTCCCGGAACTGGGCGCCCGCGGAGTCGTAGTACGAGCGGAGTTCGGGGCGCCGGGTCGCCTCCAGGGCCAGTTCGTAGCGGGACAGGAGCAGGCCGCGGTGGTCGTCGCCGGTGAGGAAGCGGTGCAGGGCCACGGCGAGGCCGGAGACCAGGGTGTCGCGGTCGCCCGCCGGGTCGGGCAGCTCGCTCGGGGTGAGGATGTCGTTCTCGCGCTCGGCCTGCCGCCGGACCGCGGCCTCCAGGAGGGCGAGCCGGGTGCGGGCGTGGTTCGACGTCGACCCCGGAGGGAGCCCCGCCGCCTCGTCGACGGCCCGGTGGGTGAGGCCGCGCATGCCGCGCTCGGCGAGCAGGGAGAGGGCGGTGTCGGCGATGAGTTCGGTGCGGGCTGTCCCCGTGGCACGTACAGGCATGTGGCCCAGCCTACCGGTTTCACTACAGATGTAGTAGCGTCTGGGCGTGGGCACTACACCTGTAGTTTCCCGTGGTTCCGCCTGTGTCAAGTATGCGCGCGACAAGGAGAGATCATGCCCGGAACAGCGAAATCGCCCCAGCTCCACGCCGTCGTCATCGGCGGTGGGATCGGTGGTCTCACCGCGGCCATCGGCCTGGACAAGGCCGGTTGGCGGGTCACGGTCCTGGAGCGCGCCGAGTCCCTGGAGCCCGTCGGCTCCGGCATCGGCCTCGCGCCCAACGCCCAGCGCGCCCTGGACGTGCTCGGCCTCGGCGACCGGGTGCGCGACCTGGCCGCGTGGCAGGGGGAGGGCGGGATGCGCGCGCAGGGCGGGCGCTGGATCGTGCGGACCAGCGCGGCCGCGACGGCGCGGAGGTTCGGCGGCACGCTGGTCCTGGTGCACCGCGCGACGCTGGTCGACCTGCTCGTCGCCGAACTGCCCGCGGACTGCCTGCGCACCGGCGTCGACGCCCGCCTCACCGACCCCGGCGGCCCCGGCCGAAAGGCGGTCGTCACCACCCCCGACGGCGCCCTGGAGGCCGACCTCGTCGTCGGCGCCGACGGCATCAACTCCGCGGTCCGCACCGCACTGTTCCCCGCCCACCCCGCGCCCGCGTACACCGGCTTCACCGCCTGGCGGCTCGTCGTGCCCGCGCCGAAGCGCCCCTTCGCGCCGCACGAGACCTGGGGGCGCGGCGGCGTCTGGGGCACCCAGCCGCTCAAGGACGGCCGGGTGTACGCGTACGCCACCGCGCTCGTCCCCGCGGGCGGGCGCGCCCCCGACGACGAGAAGGCCGAACTGGAGCGGCGCTTCGCCCGCTGGCACGACCCGATCCCCGAGATCATCGCCGCCGCCCGCCCCGAGGACATCCTGCGCAACGACGTGCGCCACCTGATCGACCCGCTGCCCGCATATCACCGTGGCCGGACCGTCCTCCTCGGCGACGCCGCGCACGCCATGGCCCCCACCCTCGGCCAGGGCGGCAACCAGGCCATCGAGGACGCCGTCGTGCTCGCCCACCACACGGCACCGGGCGCCGACCTCTTCGCGGGCCTCGCCGCGTACAGCGCCGTCCGCGTGCCGCGGACCACGGCGATCGTGCGCCGGGCCGCCCGCACCGCCCGCCTCAACCACCTCACCAGCGGCCCCCTGCGGGCGGTGCGGGACACCCTGGTGCGGACGGCGTCCCGGCTCGGCCCGGACATGATCATGCGGGGCTTCGCCTCCATCGCCGACTGGCGGCCGCCCCAGCCCCCGTATGCTGCGGGAACAGGCTCGGGGGCGCAGGAGCGTGAACCGGCACGACGGTAGGGAGACACTGGTGAAGGTCGGCTGCATCGGACTCGGCGACATCGCGCAGAAGGCGTACCTCCCGGTGCTCGCCGCGCAGCCCGGCGTCGAACTGCACCTCCAGACCCGCACCCCCGCCACCCTGGAGCGCGTCGCCGCCGTCCACCACGTGCCGGGCGAGCGCCGCCACACCGACCTGGACTCCCTGCTCGCCCAGGGCCTGGACGCGGCCTTCGTGCACGCGCCCACCGCCGTCCACCCCGAGATCGTGGGCCGCCTCCTGGAGGCGGGAGTGGCGACGTACGTGGACAAGCCCATCGCGTACGAACTCGCCGAATCCGAGCGCCTCGTGGACCTGGCCGAGGAGCGGAACGTCAGCCTCGCCGTCGGCTTCAACCGCCGCTACGCCCCCGGCTACGCCCAGTGCGTCGAGCACCCGCGCGAGCTCATCCTGATGCAGAAGAATCGCGTGGGGCTGCCGGAGGACCCGCGCACCATGGTCCTCGACGACTTCATCCACGTCGTCGACACCCTGCGCTTCCTCGTGCCCGGGCAGATCGACGACGTGAGTGTGCGCGGCCGGGTCGAGAACGGCCTGCTCGAACACGTCGTGCTGCAGCTCGGGGGCGCCGGGTTCACCGCGATCGGCGTGATGAACCGGCTGAGCGGGTCCACCGAGGAGGTCCTCGAGGTCTCGGGTCAGGACACCAAGCGGCAGGTCCTGAACCTCGCCGACGTCGTGGACCACAAGGGCCAGCCCACCGTGCGGCGACGCGGCGACTGGGTGCCGGTGGCGCGGCAGCGCGGCATCGAGCAGGTCGTGCTCGCCTTCCTCGACTCCGTGCGCGCGGGCAAGGTGCTCAGCGCGCGGGACGCGCTGGCGAGCCATGAGCTGTGCGAGCGGGTGGTGCGGGCCGTTCAGGAGCAGGGCGCCTGAACGCCCGCGCGCCCTCGGCCGCGCACAGCAGGGCGAGCACGACGAGGGCCGCGTGCACCGGCCAGTCCCCGAACCGCACGTACGGGGTGGTGCCGGTGGCCAGCGGCACTGCGTACTCCGCGGTGCTCGACGCCGACGTGCCGAGCGGCCGGCCGACGCGTTCGCCGCTCGGGCCGTAGACGGCCGAGACGCCGGTGAGGGTGGCGTGCACCATGGGGCGGCCGGTCTCGGCGGCCCGCACCGCCGCGAGCGAGGCGTGCTGCCGGGGCGCCCAGCTGTGCTGGAACGTCGACGTGGCGGACTGGGCGAGCAGCAACTGCGCGCCCTCGCGGGTGAGGTGGCGGCTCATGTCGGGGAACGCCGACTCGAAGCACACCAGCGGCCCGACCCGCAGGCCCTTGCCCTGCCCTTGGCCCTGGCCGACGGTCATGACGACGGGCCGGTCCCCGCGCCTGCGGTCCTCGCCCGCGGCCTTGCCGACGGAGGTCGCCCAGCCGAGCAGGGAGCGGGCGGGCACGTACTCGCCGAAGGGGACCAGGCGCATCTTGTCGTAGCGATCGCCCGTCGGCCCGTCGGGGCCGACCAGCACCGAACTCTTGAAGATGCCCGGCCGGTCCGAGCGGCGCGCGTCGACGTTCACCAGGATGTCGGCGCCGACCTGCCGGGACAGCGCGGTGATCCGCGCGGCCAGATCGGGCCGCTCGGTGAGGTCGTGGCCCACGCTGCTCTCGCCCCACACGACGAGGTCCAGATCGCGTCCCGCGAGGGAGCGGGTCAGCTGCTCCTCGCGGGCGAACCGCTGGTCGGCGCTGTCGATGCCGTTCATGACGCCGGGCTGGACGACGGCGACGCGGATGTGGCCCGCGGGCTCGGGGCGCGGGGACCAGGTCCAGGCCGCCGTGGTGGCCGCGCCGACGGCGACGAGCCCCGCGACGGCGGGGACGCGGGCGCCGCGGTGGACGACGAGCACGGCCACTCCTGTGTTCACGGCCATGACCAGGGCGCTGACCAGCCAGACACCGCCGACCGACGCGAGCCGCAGCGCGGGCTCGACCTGCCACTGGCTGGAGCCGAGCAGCCCCCAGGGCCCGCCGAGCCCCTCCCAGGACCGCACCAGTTCCACCGTCAGCCAGCCGGACGGCAGCACGAGCAGCGCGGCGGCGACGCGCGCCGGGGCGGGCGTGCCGCCGAGGAGGTGGCGTACGAGCCAGCCCCACGGCGCCCAGAGCAGGCCAAGGAGTGCGGCGATGACCAGCGTGAACACATGCAGACTCGGCAGCAGCCAGTGGTGCACGGCGACCATGAAGCCGAGTCCGCCGAGCCATCCGTCCAGGGCGGCCCGGCGGCCCGTCGGGGCCGAGCGGGCGAGCAGCAGCCACGGCACCAGCGCCACGTACGCGAACCACCACCAGGACGGCGCGGGGAACGCCAGGGCGGGCAGGGCGCCGCAGAGGGCGGCGAGGGCGCCGCGCTGCCACGGCGACGCGAGGTCGACGCGCCGCCACGGGGCGGTGCGCTGCCCGGGGGCGGAGCGGTCACCGCGCCGCCACGCCTTCGCGTCCGCCCACCGGGGCACCCATCGGTGCCGCCGCTTGCTGCCGAGCGTGTCCATGCAGCGCGCCTTTCTGCCCCGATCCGTCCGACGCGGCCCGTGCCCCCCCGCCGTCGTACGTTCAGTGTGCGCGTCCCCGACGATCTAGGACAGGGGGCGCCTGGTTCATGTAACCGGGTCGGACCAGTGCTGTCTGCGCCACTTCTCCTGGACGACGACCTGACGCAGCCGCCAGCCGTTGTGGGTGCGGACGGCGGTGAAGGCGTAGCGCCCGCCGCACTCGAAGTCGGGTGCGGTGCCGTCGGAGCCCTCCGCCTTGTCGGCGAGCCGCATGGGGTTGGCGTAGTCGGCCTGTATCCGGGCGGTGTCGCCGACGTCCTGGTCGCGGATGTCGAAGTGGATCCTGCGGTTGACGATGAGGTGCTGGCGTACCGCGAAGATCCGCAGGGACTCCGTGAGCCAGTCGGCGACCTCGGACGCGGGGCCTTCGATGCCTCCGGCCGAGCGGTAGTCGGCGCGTCCGTCGGGTGCGAAGAGCCGACGGTAGGCGTCCCAGTCGCCGTCGTCGACGGTGATGGCGTAGTCGGTGATGAGGGTGTCGATGGCCAACCGGTCAAGGACTGCGGCGAGTTCCACGCGCTGCGTCATCGGATCAGTCTTGGGCACCGGGGGTGCGGAGCCAAGAGGCCGGGCGCGAGTCGTTGTGCCGCGAGGGGCCGGGGTGGCGCGATGTGTCCGTACGGCGGGTGAGAGGGGGGCGAGGGTGCGCGCGAGCGGGGCGTGGTCGCTCGCGCGCTGAGGAATTCCTCGGTGGAGGGCGGGCCTCCGGTGCGGTGACGCCGATGGACGGCTCACGCGCGGAAGACGCGTGCGTACTGCCCCCGTTGTGTGCCGCTTACGCGGCCTGCACGATCTCCGCGCGTACCGCCTCGGCCCACTCGGTCACCAACTGCTCGTACTCCCGCCGCTGTTCGACGGAGAGGCGGCCGCCCGCACGCAGCCACAGGCCGCGTATCCGCTCGTTCAACTCGGCCGACGACCGCACGGAACCATGGGGTTGAGGGGTGAGGGGCATGGGGTCAAGCCTAGGGGATAGCCCTGACAATCGGAACTGTCAGCTACCGCACACCTGCGGCACGTGATCGCGCCGGGGCGCCGCAAGGCGCGCGCGTCCGGCGCGAGTTGGGGCGGGAGCGCTGGTCAGCGGGGCGGAGGGAGGCCTTTGAGGCCGGTTGGGGCGCGGTGTGACGGGCTCGGGCAGTGATGGACGGCACGATTCCGTACGTCACTTGGCGCGTCGGGTGCCCGCGTTCGGTGATGCCGCCGTCGGACAGCGGCATCACCGGCTCTGGACCGGGGTCCGGCGCGCGTCAGGCGGCGCTCGGCCTGATGCGGTGCGCCGTGAGGACTCCGGCGGCCGCGAGCGCGGCGGTGAGGGCGAAGGTCACCGTCAGGGCGAGGGAGACCGAGCCGCCGTGGGCCGCGGACAGGGTGACGGCGGCGCCGCCGAGGCCGCTGAGCACCGCCACCGCGAGGGTCTGCGCGAGCTGCATCGAGCCGCTTGCCTCGCCCTGCCGGTCGGCCGTCGCCTGCTCCATGGCGTCGGTGGTCGCCGCGTTGAAGGCGACGCCCATGCCCGCGCCGCCGATGGCCCAGCCCGCGACGGCCGTCAGGGCGGGCACCGCGTCGACCAGGACGCCGAGCGCCATCACGGCGATCCCCGCGAGCAGGACCGCGAACCCGGCGGCGATCGGCACGGCCCGCGACCGCCCGCTCCAGCGGCTGTCGGCCCGGCCCTGCCAGGTGGCCCCGAGCACCCAGGTGATGGCACCCGCCGAGAGCCCCAACCCGGCCTCCGTGGCGCTCAGTTCGCGCAGCTCGACCAGGCCGAGGGGCAGGAACGCCTCGCTGCCGAAGTAGGCGCCGCAGAGCAGGAAGCGCAGGACGACGCCGGTGGGCACGCCGCGGCGCACGGACAGGGTGCCCGCCGGTGTGACCCGGCGCAGCGCGAGCACGGCCGTGGCGGCGCCCACGGCGGCCAGGGGGATCAGGAGGGCGAGTTGGCGCAGTTGGAGGCCCGCGAGGAGGAGGCCGGTCCCGGCGGCGAGCAGGACGCTGCGGGCGACGGGGGTGGACCACCACGGGGTCGCTTCGGCGGCCGGGGCCTCCCGCTCCTCAGGGCTCCCGGGGCGGCCGAGGCGGCGCAGCTGCGGCAGCGCGAGCGTCGCGGCGGCCGCGATCAGGGGCAGCAGCAGCACGAACACGCCGCGCCAGGACACATGGTCGGAGATCACGGCGGCGATGCTCGGTCCCACCAGGGACGGCACGGTCCAGGCGCCGGAGACCAGGGCGAACATGCGCGCACGCAGGTGCTGCGGATAGGCGAGCGCGATGGCGGTGTACGCGAGGGCCATGACCGCTCCGACCCCGAGCCCCTGGAGGAACCGCCCGGCCAGGAAGGCGGGCCAGTTCGGCGCGGCCCCGGCGAGGGCGCAGCCGACGGCGAAGACCGCGAGGCCGAGGGCGAGCGGGCGGGCCGGGCCGTGCCGGTCGGCGGCGACGCCCGCGGCGACGGTGCCGATGAGGTTGGCCAGCATCAGGGCGGACAGGCCCCAGCCGTAGGCGTTGAGTCCGCCGAGGCGGCCCGCGATCTCGGGCAGCACGGTGGCGACCCCCATCGACTCGAAGGCGACGAGCCCGACGGAGAGCACGATGCCCCAGGTGAGGGCGGAGTAGGGGGCGCGGAAGGCGCTCTCGGGGCGGGCGTCCGGCGCGGGCGCCTGCCGCGTACCCGATGGCTGCGCGGGCGACTCCCGGGCGGACGGCTTCCGCGCCGACGTGCCCTGCGTCGACGGATCGTGCACGGACGGATCGTGCACGGACGGCTCCTGCTTGGACGGCTCCTGGGCGGGCGGTTCCTGCGTGGTCGCTTCCTGCTCGGACGGCAAGGTCGACCCTCCTCTTTACGTTTCGATCCGGAACGGAACGAAAGTAGATGCTACCTATACTGACCGTCATGGCAACCCCCGAGTCCGTGGCCTCCACCGCCCGTTCCGCCCGTGAGACCGGCCGGACGGGGCGCCCCCGCGACGCGCGGCTCGACGAGGCCATCCTGGAAGCGACGCTGGCGCTCCTGGAGGAGTCCGGTTACCCGAGCCTGACGATGGAGGGCGTCGCGCGCCGCGCCGGTACGACCAAGCCGGCCATCCGCCGCCGCTGGCCGTCCCGCCAGCACCTGGTCATCGCCGCGCTCGCGGAGACCGTGGGCACCGCGCCCACCCCCGACACCGGCTGCACGCACTGCGACCTCATCCTCGGCGTCGAGACCCTGAGCCAGGCCTTCGGCGGGACGCTGGGACGCCGGACGCTGCCCGCGCTCGTGGCCGAACTGGCCGACGACCCTGAGCTCGACCGCGTCTTCACCGAGACGCTCTTCCGCCCCCGCAGGGCCACGACCGAGGCGGCCCTGCGCCGGGGCATCGAGCGGGGCGACATCCGGCCCGACGCCGACATCGACCTGCTCCTGGACATGCTCGGCGCCACCACGTACCACCGGGTGCTCTTCGGGCATCTGCCGGTGACGGACTCACTGGCCCACGACGTCGTGATGGTGCTCATGGAGGGCGCGGCGACGCCGCGTTGGCGCGGCCACTACCAGCAGCAGCACCAGGACGACCCGCGCCCGGGCGGGCCGACCGGCTGAGCCTCAGGTCCGCAGCGCCTGGAGGAGCTGGCGCAGCGGTGGGCCCGGCGGACCGGGCAACACGGCGAGCGACGTGGTGAGTTCGGGCGCGGCAAGGCGTCGTACGGCCACGTGGGGCACCGACGGCAGCCCCGTCACCTCGTAGAAGACCGTCCAGGACGGGGAGTCGGCGTGCTGCTCGGCCATGCCGGTCAGGGTCTCCTGGAGGGTGGTGAACGGCGGCCCGAGCGGCGGCTGTGCCCCGGCGGCCCGCAGCGCGCCGGTCACCAGGTCGTGAAAGGGCGGGTTGTGCTCGCGCGGGGCCAGGCGCAGCGGGAGGTCCGCCAACTGCTCGACCAGCAGGGGCGGGGCGTCCGCCGGGGCGAGGCCGGGCGCGGCCCCGGGACCGCCGTCCGGCGCGGCCGCCGCCGGGTGGCCGTCGGGCAGCGCCACGTACAGCGGATCCCGCCACACCGGCAGCAGTTCGAGCCCCGGAGCGATCGCCGCCGCCCGCACCAGCGCCGCGTCCAGCTCGCCGGAACGCACCGCCGCGAGCCGCTCGGCGAGGGGCAGCCGGCGCAGCCGCACCCGGAGCCGGGGGGCCGTGCGCCGCAGCGCGTCGAGGAGGCGGTACGTCCGGTCGCCCGGCCCCTGGACGGTGCCGAGGCGGAGCAGCCCCTCGTCGCCGGACGCGATGTCCGCGGCGATCTGACGGGTGCGGTGGGCCGCCGCGAGCACGGCGCGGGCCTCCGGCAGCAGCCGCTCGCCCGCGGCCGAGAGGCGGACGTAGCGCGTGGACCGGTCGAACAGCGTGACGCCCAGCTCGCGTTCGAGCCGCCGGACCTGCTGGCTGACCGCCGACTGCACGATGCCGAGCCGCTCGGCGGCCCGGCTGAAGCCGCCCGCGTCCGCCACGGCGGCGAAGTACTGGAGCTGGCGCAGTTCCACGGGTTCCTCCTGCGGCGCCGATTCATCACGATCGGTGATTTCTGCAGGGAACAACTGCTTCTGGTTCGCGGCTTCTTCCCCGGATCGAATGGGAGCCAGGAAGAGAGATCAGAGAGATCAGAGAGATCGAGAGATCAGAGAGAACAGGGAGACCGCCGACCATGACGAACCGCGCGCACCCGGACGCCCCCGAGACCCTGGGCGCCCCCGAGACCCCAGACGCCCCGAACGCCCCCGACCGGCCCGGCGTCCTCGTCGTGCCGGCCGGGACAGCCGAGCACATCCCCCTCCCGCACGGCGGCGGCTTCGACCTGCTGGCCGACGCCGTGGACACCGGCGGCGCCCTGGGAGCCAACCGGCTGGCCCTCGGCGCGGGCGCGGACGGCGCCAGGCCGCATGTCCACGCGCGGTCGACGGAGCTGTTCTACGTGCTCGACGGAGCCGTCGAGTTCTCCCTGGACGGCAGGATGACGACGGTGACCCGCGGGGGTCTCGTCGTCATCCCGCCCGGGACGCCGCACGCGTTCGGCGCGGCGGCCGGTGCGACCGCCGAACTGCTCGCGGTCCTGACACCGGGTGTCGACCGGTTCGGCTACTTCCGTGTCCTGGGCCGTGTGCAGCACGGCCTGGACACGTTCGACAGCCTCCTGCCCGAACAGGACCGGTACGACGTGCACTTCGGCGGCGGCGCGGACGCCGCCGCCTGGGACGCGGCGCGCGGCAGGGTCACGCCGGGTCGCGCACCGTCCCGGTGACCGTCGGGCCGCGGTGCTGCTGCCACGACTGGTCGTAGGTGACGAGGCGCAGCCGCACGGTCTCCTTGGACTCCCGCACCCGGTCCTTGACGGTGGGCACGGTCACCTCGACGCTGCGCTTGCCCGCGGCGATGCCCGCAGGGATGTACGGCATCTCCGACACCTTGGACAGACGGCGGGCCGGGTTCGGCGACCGGTCGAAGGTCTCCTTCAGCCAGCGCTTGCTGACGTCCTTGGTGGACAGTTCGGTGCCGCTGGTGACCCGGCGGAGCTCGAAGCCGGCCTCGATGTCGGTGTCGGCCGCCTCGGACAGCGTGACGCGCCACTTGAGGGGCTTGCCCTCGGTGACCCGGTCCGCGACGGGCTTGACGGTGACCTTGGGCATCGGGTCGTCGTTGCGCACGAGCACCCCGCCCTGGTGGGAGCCGACCATCGTGCCGCTGACCGCCTTGGCCATGACCTCGTGGGACACGTCGGCGCCGTAGCGCTTGTTGCCCCGCACGGTGACGGGCACCTCGACGGTGTCGCCGCCCGCGCGCACCGTGACCGTCCGGGTCGTGGTCTTCTGCGTACGCGGGTCGGTCACGAAGAGCCGGACCTTGCCGGTGCCGTGTCCGGAGACCTGGACCGGCACGCGGTAGTTACGCACCCCGGAGTCGCCCTCGTCGACCTTGAGCCGGCCGATGTCGACCCGCGCGAGGTCGGCGGTCCCGGCGTCCGGAGTGCCCGGGCGCCAGCCCCACGCGTCCATCAGCCAGGCGCGCCCGGACCGGCTCTGCGGGGTCAGTTCGAGGGAGGCGACCTGCTGGAGGTCGACTCCGGCGCGGGCGGCGGCGGACAGCGGCACACGCACCTCGCGCCCCCAGTAGGAGGCGGTCATCTCGGTGCCCGGCAGGCCGTTCACGCGGACCTGGCCGAGCTTCGCGCGGTGGCCCGAGGCGTCGGTGACGGCGACGTCGAAGCGGGTGCCGGTGGTGTTCGGCGGCACGATCACGCGCAGCGCCAGCTTGTCGGCGCCCGCGAGGGACACGGGCTTCTTCGGCCGGACCTCGGTCGGGGTGCCCGCCCGCGTCCAGCGCATCGCGACCGCGTGCCGGCCGGCCTCGGGCGAGGGACCCCAGGCCGCGAAGTGCGGTGAGGCGCCGCGCACGTCGGGGGCGAGGCAGGAGCGGGAGGCCTTGTTGTCCACCTGGGCGCACAGCCGCCCGCCGGTCACCGTGGCCGAGGAGTTCGGCACGAACGCGGGGGTGCGGTTGCCGCCGACGGCGTGGGTGAGCACGCGCGCGGGCTTCGCCGAGGGGGCACGGCGGCCGGAGCCGTCGAGCAGCGGGCGCACCCGGTCGTCACCGTCGACGAAGAGCCGGGCGGCCGCGGCGATGTACGTGGAGCCCGCCTTCTGCTGCTGCTTGGCGGTCAGGCGCGTGGGCTTGCCCTTGGCGCACACCGCGTCGGGCCTGCTGCCGGAGCTGAAGTCGTCGTCCGCGGGCGCCTTGGCCTGCCCCGGCGTCCACTCGGTGTTGAAGAAGTTGTGGTTGGCGCCGACCACGTAGACCGCGCTGTGCAGGGCCTTGCCGCGGCTGACGCCGCGCGTCCCGTCGGCGTAGATCTGGCCCTGGAGGTCGGACACGTCGCCGTCGCAGCCGGGCAGGACGGTCATCGACGGCACGTCGGGGACCGGGTTCTGGCCGAAGATCGTGGGGCCGATCAGGACGGTGCCGCGGATGTTCCAGCGCGCCGGGCCCGGCGCCCCGTCCTCGGCGGCGGGCGGCGGGGCCAGGCTGTCGAGCGCGGCGCGGTTGACGCCCTCGCCGCCGCGGGAGTGGCCCACGAGCAGCACCCGGGACAGGTCGGCGGGCGCGGTCGCGCGCACGGCCCTCGGCACGTCGCCGCGGCCCGCGGCCCAGTCCGCCCAGCGGCCGAGGTGCTGACGCACGAGCGACGAACGGGCCTCGGCACCGCCGTCCTCGGCCACGTCGTCCTGGCCGTTGATGCCGTTGGCGGCGATCGACACCGTCACATAGCCCTGCGAGGCGAGGAGCTTCTGGTCGTGCAGATAGCCGCGGTGGCTCGGCACCGGCTTCATGTCGCCCTTGCAGGGCCAGCCGCCGTCCTGGTCGCCGCGGGCGTTGTAGCAGGTGTAGTGGCGGCCGTGCAGGAACAGCGCGATCGGCCGCTTGCCCGGTGCGTCGACGGGACCCACCACGGTGCCGCGCATCTCCACCGGTGCCCGGAAGCCCGGCAGGCGCACCGACTTCTGCGTGTACTCGCCGCTCACCGTGCGGTACTTGCCCGGCACGCCAGGGTCGACGCGGTTCGCGGGCAGCGGGGCCGACTCCTCGGCGGACGCGGCGGGCGGCGAGATCCGCGGCGCCTCCTTCGCGCCCTCGTCCAGACGCCGGCCGCCGGCCTGCGCCCGCAGCTCGGCGGCGGGACCGACGTCCGTGCTGTCGAGCCGCAGCCGGAAGGTCCGCTGGTCGTCGTGGGGCACGGGGACGCCGATGAGCCGGTCCCCGGAGTAGAACTCGACCCGGGAGTCGCCCATGGGCACGGCCTCCGGGGCCTTCCAGACCAGCTCCTTGCGGTCGCCGGACCCGTCGACCCGCCAGCCCTTGGGCAGTTGCTCGTCGGCATCCCCCGACGACGCGGAGGTGCCCGACAGCGCGGCGGGTATCGGTGGGGCGGGCGGTATTCGGTCGGCGGACGGCTGCGCGTGCGCGAGGCCCGGCACCCCCACCGCCAGCGCGAGGACCGCCGCGGCGGCGGTCACCGAGCGCGGGACTTGGATCAAGACATTCCTCCGGTTTCATGCTGTTCGTCACTCACCCCGGATCCCTGGAGAGATCACTGGGCCCCGGACCTGGAGGATGACAACACGCGTACCGGGGTTGCCTCGTGTCACGCTCTTCACTGGTCCGCACTTGTCCACGCGCCCGTCCGCCGCGCATCATGCGGAGATGGATGATCATGATTTCGGGGCCCTGACCGCCGTCCGGCTCGACGCGTACTCCCGGGCCGACCAGAGCGAGATCCTCGGCGACGGCGACGACCCGTTCGGCGTCGCGGGGACCGGCCTGACGTGGCTGCCCAAGGAGGAGCACTTCGGCGTCAGATCGGAGGCGGGCCGACTCGTGGCGCACGCGGGCCTGTTGCGGCTGCCGATAGCGATCGACGGGAGCGCCACGGAGGTGATCGGCGTCGGTGGCGTGGCCGTCGCGCCCGACCTGCGGGGCCGGGGCCTCGCGCGGACCGTCCTCACGGCGGCGCTCGACCACGCCCGCACCCTGGGCCCCCGGCACGCCCTCCTCTTCTGCCGTCCGCCCCTCGTCGCCCTCTACGACCGCCTCGGCTGGCGGGCCCTGACGGGCGACGTCCACGTGGAGCAGCCCGACGGGCCGGTGGTCATGCCGCTGCGGACGATGTGGACGCCGCTGGGGGAGGGGCGCGAGGCGGCCCCGTGGCCGGTGGGTGAGGTGCGGCTGCTGTCGTTCCCGATGTGAGCGGTGCCGTCGGCGGGGCGAGGGGGGCCCGCCGGGCGGGCGCAGGTGCGGCCCGGGCTCAGCTCGGCGCGCACCCGTGCGTCCGCTCGTCCCGCTCCACCGTGTCGAGAGCCTTCCGCAGACTCTCGGCCCGCCGGACGAGCATGCCCTGCTCCCGCCGCGCCTCGTACGGATCGCTCCAGTCGACCTGCTGTATCTGCCCGCGTACGTCGTCGAGTTGCTCGGCGAGGTCCACGTACCGCGCGTGCAACTGGTCGCACACCCCGGACGTCGCGCCGACGGCCACCCGGATCCTAGGGCTCGCCCGGCCGAACCAGCTGACCCCCTCCTGGAGCATCTGCCAGCAGAACGCGTAGCGTCCCGGCGCGCCCGGAGCCGTCACGGTGAACCGGAACTGGACCCGCTCGCCGGGATCCACCGTGGGTTTCGGGAGGTTCACCCGGCCCGTTCCCCACAGGGTGTTGTCCTGCGGGGCCTGGCTGCCGAGGCGGTGGGAGTCGCGCGCCGCCCAGCTGGTCGAGCCGGTGTTCGTCGCCGTCAGCGTCACCTGGGCGGAGGCGCCCGGCGTCATCCGGGGCGGCGGGTGCGCGGTGGCGCCGACGGTGGCGTCGTCGATGTAGGCGGGGGCCGGGTCGGCGTGCGTGTACGGGAGGCGGAAGAAGCCGCGGATCTCGCCGGGGGTGGCGTCGTCGCTCGTCCCGTTGGTGGTGATCGTCTTGGAGGGGACGGGGGAGCTGATGTCGAGCTGGATGACGATGTCGTCCCTGCCGGGGTGGTTGCAGTCGTACGTACGCAGCGTCAGCACATCGCCGTGCCGCTCGTACCCCCACGCCAGGACCACGTGGTTCAGGAAGACGTCCCAGGGCGCGTAGGACCGGACCAGGACGAGGGCGAGCGGGCACAGGACGCCGTTGTCGAGGTCGTCGAGGATCGCCGGGACCCGGGCGAGGGTGCGGCGGAAGAGGCCGTCGCCCCAGAACAGGGTGTCGTGGCCGAGGCCCTGGGTGTCACCGAGCCAGCGCTGGACCACGCCGGGTCCCTTGAAGCTGTCGATCAGCCTGGCGAGGATGTGCTGGGCGAGCTCGACGGGGACCTCCTGCGACGACCTGCCGCGCAGCTGCGGGGTGCCGCTCTCGAAGATGTCCCTGGCCAGGAACGACATGCCGCCGCACAGCCCCATGGCGGTCACGTCGACGGAGGCCACGGGGAGGCCGAACACGTCGATCCGGAGCGCGGTCCCGGGCGGCCACGGGTTGTTGCCGAACAGCGGGGCCCTGGTCGAGGGAAGGAACCCCGGCACGGCGACCGGCCCGAAGCGCTGCACGGTGTCCGAGGCCCACAGCGGCGCCCCGGACTCGGCGTACAGGACGAGGTTCCCGTCGTCCTGCGCCACGAGCAGGGAGCCCGGGTTGCCCTCGGTGTTCGTCGCCCAGTAGGGCTTGTTCTCCTCCGAGTACAGGACGAAGTTGCCGTCGTGCTGCATCACCGCGTGGGTGACGGGCTGCTGCCAGGTGTCGGAGGCCCACAGCGGGACGCCGTCGTCGGTGCGGTGGAGGACCAGGTTGCCGTCCCCTTGCATGACGAGGCGTATCCGTCCGTTGAGCGAGGTCAATTCGTCCCCGACGTCCAGCCGTTGACTGGCGAGCAGACGATCCATGGCAGATCCCCCCAGTACAGGTGCCAGTACAGGTGCGGTCCCGCCGGCGCGCCCGGACGCCTCCGCACGGCGGTCGCTGTGAGCGTCCCACCGGAGAGGGCGGGGCGTAAGGCTCGGCGGGGCGCCCGGCCGCACCGGCGCCCGGTCCGCCGACGGGGGTGCTGGTGGCGGTGGGTCCGACGTCCCGCGTGGACCGCGTGTGGGAGGGGCGCGTACCGGGCGCACGCGGCGCAGAGCGGGCGCGGCAGACCGGCGCGCCTGCGCACTGGCCGGGGGTCCGGCCCGCGCCTACAGTGTGGGGCCCATGGCGCTGCGGTACCGAGCACGGAATCCGAGTACGGCACTGAGCAGGGACACGGAACCGAGTACGGAAACGGCACACGGGGCCACGGCCCCGCGGCACGTGTCGGGGGAGGGCGCAGCCCCGTCCCGTGGTCACCGACACCCCCGGCCGGGCGCCGCCCCGGCCCGCCACCGCCGGGACGACCGGCGGGCGCGGACGCGGCGCCGTACGGGACCCGGTGACCTGCTGCCGCGGACCGGCCCCGCCCCGCCGTGACCTCCGCCCGGGCCCGCGCCACGACGTGCGCGCGGACCGAGTGCGCGCCGAGAGCCGCTGGAGGCAGCCGTGTCCGGACCGTGCGTCGCCCTGATCACCGACCCCACGTCCCCCGAGGGCTGCCGGGATTACCTGGCCCGCGCCGTGGAACTCCTCACCGGCGCCCCGCCCCGCCGCATCGACTCCCGCCACTTCGCCCCGTGCGGCACCGGCCGCGTCCGCGACCGCGACGGGAACCGGTTACGCCTCGACGTGCCCGAACAGGGCCTGGAGGTGGTGCCCGACGTGGTCGTCCTGTACGAGATCCCGCCGCACCGGCGCCGCTCCCTCACCGCCTTCCAGCGGCTCCTCGCCCACCACCGCGCGGTGACCCTGGGCGCCGGGGTGACGGCGTGGCGGACGGCCACCGAGAAGGACCGCACGGTCGACCGCTTCCAGCGGGACGGCATCGCACAGATGGACACGGTCGTCCTGGCGCGGCCGGGCGCGCAGGAGGCGGCCGCGGCCTTCGACAAGCTCGGCCGCGACACCTGGGCCCGGCCGGTCGTCGGCACCGGCGGCAGCGACACCTTCCACGTCACCTCCGAGGCGCAGTTGGCGGAGGCGGCCGAGTACTACGCCCGCCGGAGCAGCGCCTGGCTGCTCTCGCGGGACGCGGGCAACATCACCGCCGACGGCGACCGGCACCAGTTCCGCGTGTTCGTCCTCGGCGGCCGCGTCATCCACGCCCGCGAGCACATCCAGCCCGCGACGGACACCCCCTGCAACACCTGCCAGGGGGCGACCGCCACCTTCATCGCCCCGCGCGACCTGCCGCGCCGCCTGGCCGACCTGGCCGTCGCCGCCACCGCGTCGGTCGGACTGCCCTTCGCCGGGGTCGACCTGGCCATCGAGAACGGCGGGGTCGTCTTCGAGGTCAACGTCCAGCCCGCCTTCATCGAGGGCGAGTTGGAGCATGTGGCCGTGCCCTACGTCCAGGCGCATCTGGACGCGCTCGCCCAGACGGCCGGAAGCTACCGGGGCCGGCATCCGGCCCGGGGCAGGCGGCGGGGCAGCCAGGTCCACGGCCGGACGCCGCGCGTGGCGTAACGGGCGACACCGGCTTCGCCCTCCTTCGGGTGAAGGGCGGAATGCGCGAATCCGCACCGGGGCAGCATCGCCGTGCCCACCTCCCGGTCCACGGGCGGGGGCTCCTCAGCGACCCGTTGAGCGACGCGATGCGCGACCCGATGAGCGACCCGAAGGTGGCCATGCTCCGCAGACTCGCCCTGTCCACTGCCCTGCTCGCGGCCCTGGCCCCCGCGATCGTCTCGACAGCCCCCGCGTCGGCGTCCGCGCCCGGCACCGGTGCTGTCGAACGCGGTCCCGGGGAGGTGTGCTTCTGGACCCAGGCCGGCCAGCACGGCACGGGCTGGTGCTACAAGCCCCCGGGCTACGCCGACGTTCCGGAATCCCACCACGACAAGACCGCGTCCTTCCGCTCGGACGCGAACCAGAACCTGTACGCGATCGACTGGGGTCGGCACGACTGCTACTACCGCGTGATCCGTCCCTACGACTTCAGCGACAACTGGTCCTGGGGCTCCCGGATCGACGGCGTCTCCGACAAGACGGAGGGCTGCCAGGCCGCCTGACGGACCGTCGGCCACCGGTCGGCGACCACTGCCCCTCGTACCCGAAGCACCGAACCGACGTACCGCCCGGACGCATGAACAGCCCAGGCGCACGAACAGAAAGGCACCAACCCGACATGACGCTGAAGCACTCTTCCGCCACCGCCGCGACCGCACCGAGGGCGAGGACCGTCAGGCGGGCCCTCCTCGGCATGGCCGCGGCACTCCTGGTCTCCGGAAGCCTCGCCGTCGCCACCCCGGCCGGGGCCGCCGACTGCCCCAGCGGCGAGTTCTGCGCCTGGGAACACTCCGACTACAAGGGCCAGCGCGCCAACTGGTCCGGCGACGACAGCTGGTGGGAGAGCTACATCGCGGACGAGGACTCCTCGTGGGCCAACCACGGCATCTCGGGTCCTGGCATCAAGGACCACGTCAAGGTGTACTCCAGCTCCGGCCAGGGCGGCCACATGACCATCTGCCTCACGCCGGGACAGGAGGTCAACTACAACGGCGCGGCCAACGACGACGGCGACTCCCACACGTGGGCCATGAGCTGCTGACCGTCCCGCCCCGGTACGACCGGTACGGGCCCGCCGCCATCGGGTGGCGGGCCCGTACGCGTCTCCGCCGTTCTGCGCCCGTCTCCTCCCGGCGGGCATAAGCGGAGCCGGACCGCGCATAAGAGAAGTGAGGAACGCGAGGTCCGTCCGCGCCCCTCCCGGCCGCGGCGGCACGAGGAGGTCGACTGTGGGGACCGTGCGCCGCATGACGGAGGCCGAGTGCCGAGAGGTCCTTGCCCGGGCCTGGACCGGACGCCTCGCGGTGGCCCGGCGCGGGCGTCCGTACGTGGAACTGGTCGGCCTGGTGGTCCGGGACGGGGCTCCGGTGGCGCTGGTGTCGGAGGAGGGGCCGGTGGCGCGGGCGCTGCCTCCTGTGGTGGCTCCCCGTCAACTGGTCGTCCTGGAGGCCGATGAGGCGGTCGGGGCCGATGACGGCGACGGCGCGGGGGGAGTGCGCCGTGCGGTCCGGGCGGTCACGGCGCTGGGGCGGCCGCGCTGGGTGGTGGCGACGGACGAACTGGGGGCGTGCCGCCGTGCCGCGGGGGTGCGGGGCCTGGACGTCACGGTGGACGTCCGGTTCCTCACGCTGACCGGGCCGGTGCTGAGCGGTGAGCACCATGTGCTGCGGTGCGGGCCGGGTGGGCAGGCCCCTGCCAACGGCGGCGCCGCCGGGCCGACTCCTGGGGGAGTTGAGGCCGCTGGAGACGGAAACCCGCGTGGGGCGCCCGCGCACGGAGGAATCGCCTCCCGTTTGCGGCAGCGGTCTTCACTGCGTGGACTGGTTTGACTACCGTGGGTACAGGCATGGTCAGGACGCGGCCACCGAGGCATGGGCACCGCCCAGGTACAGCCCCTTGGATTTCCCACGGACCTCCCACGGACTTCCACGAGGTCCCGCGGACCGCTCACGGAATTCCCAGGACGTGTCACGGACTTCCCAGGACTCACCATGCGGCCGCACCCGCTCTCCCCGCCCCGGGGGACGCGGTCGTGCGGCGCTCTTCGGTGACCGGCTGCCCTGCGGGCCGACGGTCCTTGACGGGCGGCTGTTCGTGACGGACGCCGCACGAAAGAGGGGATGAGGCAGCCGGGGCCGCGCTCCAGGCAGCGGACACCGCGGTCCCGGCTCCTCCTCTCCTCGGGGGAGGCTCCCGCCCGCCCCCGAGGAGAGGGCAGCGGTGCGAGGACGCCCGGCGGAGGGGGAGCCGCCACGTCCTCGCACCTCGCGGCCGCCGCCCCCGCCGACGAGCCGGCGGCGGCCGCCCGGGGATACGCCCGTACGACCAGCGTGCACCCAACGGACGGAAAAAGCGCCCCCCTTGCCTACACAACGTGCCCAGATCGCCGTTTTAGGTAGCAGAGGGACATGTGTGGCCAAAGTGACTACGCACGGTGACCAGTTGAAGGTCGCCGACCGGGGCCTTGCTGCTACCCCGCCGACTCGCCCGCGTGCGGGCTCAGGGTGCCCGCGCCCACCAGGATGAACAGGATGATGCCGAGCAGGATGCGGTAGTAGACGAACGGCATGAAGCTCTTCGTGGTGATGAACTTCATGAACCACGCGATTACGGCATATCCGACAATAAAGGCGATGATCGTGGCGAAGATCGTCGGGCCCCAGGAGACATGGCCCTCGCCCGCGTCCTTGAGTTCGTACGCGCCCGAGGCGAGGACGGCGGGGATGGCGAGGAGGAAGGAGTAGCGGGCCGCGCTCTCGCGGGTGTAGCCCATGAGGAGGCCGCCGCTGATCGTGGCGCCGGAGCGGGAGACGCCGGGGATGAGGGCCATGGCCTGGCAGACGCCGTAGATCAGGCCGTCGCGGACGCCCAGTTCCTTGAGGCCCTTGCGTTCGCGCACCGCACGGTGCTTGCCGCCGGTCTCGTCGCGGGCCGCGAGGCGGTCGGCGATGCCGAGGACGATGCCCATCACGATCAGCGTCGTGGCGATCAGGCGCAGATCGCGGAACGGGCCCTCGATCTGGTCCTTGAGCGTGATGCCGAGGACGCCGATCGGGATCGAGCCGACGATCACCAGCCAGCCCATCTGCGCGTCGTGGTCCGAACGCGGCACCTTGCCGATCAGCGAGCCGAACCAGGCGCTGATGATCCGCCCGATGTCCTTGCGGAAGTAGATCAGGACAGCGGTCTCCGTGCCGATCTGGGTGATCGCGGTGAAGGCGGCACCCGGGTCGTGCCAGCCCGCGAACGCCGCGGTCAGTCGCAGATGAGCGCTGGATGAGATCGGAAGGAACTCGGTCAGTCCCTGGACGAGTCCGAGGATGAACGATTCGAGCCAAGACATGAAAACTGCGCCGTCCAGTAACTGATCGGGTGCTGACCCGTGCGGTGGCGGTCAGAAGCGTGGGCGGGGGACCAGGAGCGGCGAGGCGTGATGCGGGTGTGCGCGGGGTCGCGCGAGGGCCGGGAGGGACGATCACGTGCCTCGACGGGGGGCAGCGTAGCGGCACAAGATGAAGTGCTCGTGCGAGGGCCGCCGCTCGGGGCTCCTGGGGGCGTCCGGCGAGGCCCCGCGACGTCTCAGTGTCCGCCCCGCAGCCGATGCCGCTTGCACCACGCCACCACCGCGCCCCCGAGGCCCGTCACCGCGATGAACCCCATCGCGATCAGGAACGCGGGCGACGTCGGCGTCGACGCGCGGGCGCCCGCTATGACGTACGCCGCCGTGTTCGGGACGGAGCCAAGCGCGGTCGCGAGCAGGAACGGCAGCCAGCCCATGCGGGACACGGCGGCGCAGTAGTTGGCGGCGACGAACGGCACGCCGGGGAAGAGCCGCACCGCCAGCATCGAGCGGAACCCGTGCTTGCTCAGCTGGCCGTCGGCCGCCTTGAGCCAGCGGCCCCGGAGCAGCGGCCGCAGCGCGTCCTGCCCGAGGACCCGGCCGAGCCCGAAGGCCACCCCGGCCCCGAGGACCGTCCCGGCGATCGCCGCGGGAATCCCGGCCTGCGAGCCGAACAGCGCGCCCGCCGCCAGATTGAGCAGCGGCCGCGGCACGAACGCGACCGTGCACATGCCGTACGCCAGCGCGAACGCGCACACCGCGGCGGCGCCGTTCAGCTGCGGCGGCCAGCCCTCCGAGAGCAGCCGCTGCGGCTCGAAGAGCAGCACGCCCGTGCCTGCCGCGGCCAGCATCAGGACGAGCAGGGACAGCCGCGACCACGGTGACAGGAGCACCCGGGTGCAGCGCACGGCGAGGCCCGGCGTCGGGGCGGCGGCGGTGTCGAGCATCCGGAGAGACTAACCGGCTCATGTGTCTGATCGCCGTATGGTGCGTCTCATGAGCGTCACAGTGCCGCCGAGTTCCCTGGCCGACACCGTCGTGGAACGGCTCGTCGCACGGTACGCGGAGGCGGCCGATCCGGTCCGGGCCGCGGAGATGCGGGCGTACATGAAGGACATCGCGCCGTTCCTCGGCCTCTCCTCGCCCGTGCGCCGCGCCCTGCACCGCGACGTACTCGCCGGGACCCCGCGCCCCGACGAGGCGGACTGTGCCGCGATCGCGCTGTGCTGCTGGGAGCTGCCCGAGCGCGAGTACCAGTACTTCGCCGTCGACTACCTGCGGCGGCACGTGCGGCGGTGCTCGTCCGGCTTCCTGCCCGTCGCCCGGCATCTGGTGACGACCCGCCCCTGGTGGGACACCGTCGACGCGCTCGCCGCGCACGTGGTGGGCGGCCTCGTCGCCGCCGACCCGGCGCTGAGGGCCGACATGGACGCCTGGATCGAGGACGAGGACCTGTGGGCGGCCAGGACCGCGCTCCTCCACCAGCTGCGCCACAAGGACGCCACGGACACCGCCCGCCTCTTCGCGTACTGCGAACGCCGGGCGGGCCACCCGGACTTCTTCATCCGCAAGGCCATCGGCTGGTGCCTGCGTGAGTACGCGAAGACCGACCCCGACGCCGTACGGGACTTCGTCGCGCGCCACCGCGAGGCCCTCGCGCCCCTGTCCGTGCGTGAGGCGCTGAAGAACATCGGGGGCTGAAGCGCCGCAACTTCCCTGTGTGGCCGGTGTGTCACGGAAAATGATTCGACGCCGACCAGGGCGTCGGCAATGATCGTCCACATGTTCCGGCACGCCTCCTTCCCGCACACGTCCGCAGTCGCGGACGCGGTCGAGGCTGCCGTCCCTCCGCTCGCGGCCACCGCACCGCCGGCCGTACTCGCCGCACTTCCTTCCGACGGCGCCCGAAGCTGACCCTCCCCGGACATTCCGGCGGACCCCGCAGGGGGAGGGTCGGCCAGGCCCCCGGGGGTCCCCGTCCGCAGGCCGTCCGTGCCGCGGACCACACCTTTCGAGTTCCGGAGAAGGAACCACCATGTCCAAGACGGCATACGTCCGCACCAAGCCCCACCTCAACATCGGCACGATGGGCCACGTCGACCACGGCAAGACCACCCTGACCGCCGCCATCACCAAGGTCCTCAGCGAGCGGGGCACCGGCACGTTCGTGCCCTTCGACCGCATCGACCGGGCGCCGGAGGAGGCGCAGCGCGGCATCACCATCAACATCGCGCACGTCGAGTACGAGACCGACACCCGGCACTACGCCCACGTCGACATGCCCGGCCACGCCGACTACGTGAAGAACATGGTCACGGGCGCCGCCCAGCTCGACGGCGCGATCCTCGTCGTGTCCGCGCTCGACGGCATCATGCCGCAGACCGCCGAGCACGTGCTCCTCGCCCGGCAGGTCGGCGTCGACCACATCGTCGTGGCCCTGAACAAGGCGGACGCGGGCGACCCGGAGCTGACCGACCTGGTCGAGCTGGAGGTCCGTGAGCTGCTGTCCGCGCACGGGTACGGCGGGGACGCCGTGCCCGTGGTCCGGGTCTCCGGCCTCGGGGCCCTGTCGGGGGACCCGCGGTGGACGGCGTCGATCGAGGCGCTGCTCGACGCGGTGGACACCTACGTCCCGATGCCGGAGCGGTACGTCGACGCGCCCTTCCTGCTCCCGGTCGAGAACGTCCTCACGATCACCGGCCGGGGCACCGTCGTCACCGGCGCCGTCGAGCGCGGCACCGTGCGCGTCGGCGACCGGGTGCAGGTGCTCGGCGCCGACGGCGACACCGAGACGGTCGTCACCGGCCTGGAGACCTTCGGCAAGCCGATGGACTCCGCGCAGGCCGGCGACAACGTCGCGGTGCTCCTGCGCGGCATGCCACGCGACGGGGTCCGCCGCGGCCATGTGGTCGCGGCCCCCGGCAGCCTCAGTCCGAGCCGCCGCTTCACCGCGCAGGTGTACGTCCTGTCCACCCGCGAGGGCGGCCGCAGCACCCCGGTGTCCACGGGGTACCGCCCGCAGTTCTACATCCGCACCGCGGACGTGGTCGGCGACATCGACCTCGGCGCCGCGGCCGTCGCCCGGCCCGGCGACACGGTCACCATGACCGTCGAGCTGGGCCGCGAGATCCCCCTGGAGCCGGGGCTCGGCTTCGCGATCCGCGAGGGCGGGCGGACCGTGGGGGCGGGCACGGTGACGGAGGTCGGCTGACGCCGTGCCGTCGGACGGCGTGCGTCGCGTCCGTGCGGGGTCGGGTCCGCTTCCGGTCAGGGAGCGGGCCCAACCCCTGCCGGAGGCATGGAAAGAGGGACGGACACGGGCACAATGGAGCGGTGAACGAGCCTGCCGAGCGATCCGGCCCCGAGGCGATACCCGAAGCGCCCGTCGGGGCGATACCGGCCGCGCCCGTTGCGGCGACTCCCCGAGCCCCTGCCGAGACGTCGCCCGCCGCGGCTACGTTCGCCGACGCGCCGCGCCCCACACCCCCCGACGCCGACCCGCTCCCCGTCACCCGTGCCGTCGACCACGGCACCGCGAAGCTGCTCCCCGACGTGGACCGGGCGCGGGCCTGGCTCCTGACCGTCGACGGGGCCCCGCAGTCCTATGTCGACCTGGACGAGCCCACGTACCTGGAGTTCGAGTACGCCCGCAGGCTCGGACACGTCCTCGACACCCTTGCCGCGCCGGGCCGCCCGCTCGACGTCGTGCACCTCGGCGGGGGCGCGCTCACTCTGCCGCGCTACGTCGCCGCGACCCGGCCGGGGTCCCGGCAGGACGTGGTCGACGCGGACCGGGGGCTGCTCGAACTCGTCGTGGCGGAACTGCCGCTGCCCGCCGGCTCCGGGATCGCCGTGCACGGCGCGGACGCCCGCGCCTGGGTGGAGGCCGCGCCCGCGGCCAGCGCCGACGTGCTCGTCGGCGACGCCTTCGGCGGCTCCCGGGTGCCCGCGCACCTCACGTCGGACGCGTACGCCCGTGCCGTGCGCCGCGTGCTGCGCGCGGACGGCTGCTACGCCGCGAACCTCGCCGACGGCGCGCCCTTCGCCTTCCTCCGCTCCCAACTGGCCACCTTCGCCACGGTCTTCGACGAGCTGACGCTGATCGCCGAGCCCGCCGTGCTGCGCGGGCGCCGCTTCGGCAACGCCGTGCTCCTCGCCTCCCACGCACCGGTCGACGTGGACGCCCTCGTCCGGCGCACCGCCGCGGACGCGTTCCCCGCACGGGTCGTGCACGGGGAGGCGCTGCGGAGGTTCATCGGGAACGCGCGGGTCGTACGGGACGCGGACGCCGAGGCCTCGCCGCAGCCGCCGGACGGGGCGTTCAGCGTCGGCTGAGCGGGGCGGCAGGGGAGCGGGGCGGAACGGCGGGGGAGCGTCAGGCCCGGCCCCGCCCGGCCGCCCGGCCCCGCCCGACCGCCCGGCGCGGCCCTGGCCGCCGCATCGGCTCAGGCGGAGGGCTTCTCCGACGCCACGGCGTCCACGGGCGCCGACCCGGCCATCAGCCCCTCCCCGGCCCCCGGCCCCTCCGCGGCCACCACCGCCTGCGTACGCCGCGTCAGATTCCGTACGTCCGGGACGAGCAGCACCGCCGCCGTCACCACGACCACCAGCGCCGCGCACCCCCACAGCGAGGCGGACCGGCCGAAGGCCTGCTCGGCGGGGCCTGCGAGGGCCGTAGCGAGGGGCACCATCGCCACGGAGCCGAACCAGTCGTACGCCGAGACGCGCGACAGCTTCTCCTCCGGGATCTCCTGGTGCATGGCCGTCATCCACGAGACGCCGAACACCTCGATGGCGACACCGCTCACGAACATCACCGCCGCGAGCCCGGCCACCGGCAGCGGCACCGCGAGCGCGGCGGACGGGGCGGCCAGCGGGAAGACGCACAACGTACCGGCGAACAGCAGCCGTCGCGGCTTCCAGCGCATCATCAGGAGCGCCCCGCCGACCGTGCCCGCGCCGAACGCCCCGAGCGCGAGCCCCCAGGGCCCCGCGCCGCCGAGTTCGTCCTCGGCCACCAGCGGCCCGAACACGGACTCGGCCGCGCCGACCACCGCCACCACCACGGAGAACTGCGCCACGATCGACCACAGCCAGGGCCGCCCGACGACCTCCCGCCAGCCGTCCCGCAGATCGGCGAGGAGACCGCCGCCGGGGGCGCGCCGCGGGATGTGGCCGACGTCGAGGAACGCGCGCAGCGCCCCCGCCGCGGCGAACGCCACCGCGTCCACGGCGAGCACCCAGCCGGGCCCGATCACCGCGACCATGAGGCCGCCGAGCGCCGCGCCGCCGAGGCCCGCGCCCTGCATCGCCATCCGGTACAGGGCGAAGGCCCGCCCGGCCTGCTCGCCGGTGACGGAGGACAGGAGCATGCCCTCGGACGCGGGCCCGAAGAAGGCCTGGCCGGTGCCGCCGAGCGCGGTGAGCAGCATCATCTGCCACAGCTGCGGGTCACCGGCGAGCACGACGGCGGCGAACGCGGCCTGGGAGACGCAGTTGAGGGTGTTGGCGGCGACCATGACATGGTGCCGCGGCAGCCGGTCGGCCACCGCGCCGCCGATGAGCAGGAAGAGCACGAGCGGCAGCGTGCGGGCCGCGGCGACCAGACCCACGTCACCGCCGTCGCCCCCGGCGTCGAGGACGGCGAACGCCGCCGCGATGAGCGCACCGTGGCCGCCGAGATTCGTGATGATCGCGGCGGCGGTGAGGAGCGTGTAGTTGCGACCGGCCCAGGAGGGGCGGCGGGAGGCGGTGGGTGAGGTCACCACGGGACTATCCCCGGCGGACCACCGCCATGACAAACCGATTCTCCGGCCGCCGTGACGGCGGCCGGAGCGTCAGTTCAGGACTCAGGAGGTTTCCTCGGGGTCGCCCTGCAGCCGCACCGTGGAGAGGATCTTCTTCACCTGGGCGTCGGAGACCTCCTCCTTCACGCCCTTGGCGCCGTACATGGACCACGCCACGTAGTCGCCCGCCGCGTTCTTGAACGCGAAGGTCGTCGCCTTGCCGTCGGAGTCGCACTTGTCCGACTTCTCGGCACCGACCGTGGTGGACGTCGTCACGCTGCCCGTGATGCCGGACTTCGTGGTGTACGACTCGACCTTGCCGATCTTGATCTTCTTCTTGTCGGACTTCTTCTGGTTGGTGTAGCCGCCGAAGACCCACCACGCCGAGTCGTTGCGGGAGACGTCCTTGGTGTTCTTGGCGCCGTTCTGGCCCTTGGTGCCGACGACCGCGAGCGAGGTGTCGTCCTTCTGCCCGTCCTTGTCGTCGTCGGACGAGCACCACTTCTCTTTGTAGATCGCGGGCGCGGACATGATGATCAGCGCGCTGCCGTCGCCCTTCTTGCGGTCCTCGAAACCGATGAAGGTGTCCGGCGACTTGATCGTCCAGTCCGCCGGCACGTCGAAGGCGGTGCCCCACTTGGGGTTCACCACGACCTGCCAGCCGGGGATGGTCGGCTTGGGGTCGCCGTCCGTGCCACGCGGGTTGTCGTCGTCCGACGCCGTGGGGCTCGGCTTCTTGGTGACCGACTTGGACGGCTTGGGGGCCGCCTTGTCCGCCTTGTCGTCGTCGCCGTCACCGCCGAGGACCAGGAAGCCGGTGACGCCCGCGGCCACGACCACGGCGGCCGCCGCGACGATGGCCGTGACCTTCGTCTTGTTGCCGCCGCCGCTCCCGCCGCCGCTCGGGTCGGGCCCGCCCGCCTGGGGCGTCCCCATCGGGAACGTCGGCGCGCCCCACTGCGGCTGCCCGGGCTGCGTGGGCTGGCCCACGGGGGGCTGCCCGGCGGGCGGCTGCTGGTAGGGATTGGGCTGCTGGGGCCCGGGCTGTTGCTGGTATCCGGGCTGCTGATACGGATTGGGCTGCTGGTACCCGGGCTGCTGGTACGGGTTCTGACCCTGGTCCTGCGGGTTCTGCTCGCCCCCGGGCGGCTGCTGTTCTGGCCACATGGCCAGTAACCATAGATGGGCCGGGGCCCCGGGTGCCACGCCCGGTCGGCTGCCGGACCGGCACCGGAGCCGGGGGCGGACGAAGCGGTGACGAAGTGGTGAAGAAGTAGTACTGATGGGCGTGAGATCGCGTCGCCGCGCCCCCGGCGGCCGCGTCCTCGGCCCCGCCCGCTGTCCGCGTGGTCGGCTCGTCAGCCGACCGCGTCCGCGATCCGTCAGCCCGTCGGCTTGCCGTGCAGCCGCACCGTGGCGAGGATCTTCATGATCGTCGAGTCCGGGATCTCCTCCTTGACGCCCCGGGCGCCGTACAGGCTCCAGGACACGAACTCACCCTCGGAGTTCTTGAAGCCGAACGTGATCGCCTTGCCGTCCGAGGCGCACTTGCCGCGCTGCGGGGTGTTCGTCGACTTGCCCCACGCGATGCTGCCCTTGATCCCGGACTTGGTGGTGTAGGGCTTCGCCTTCTCGTCGTACGTCATGGTCTTCTTGTCCGGCTGCGTGTAGGCGCCGTAGATCCACCAGCCGACGGTGTTGATCGCGACCTCGTCGGTGTTCTTGCCGCCGCGCCCGCCCTTGGTGCCCGCGGCGGCCAGCTCGGTGTCCTCGGACCGGCCGTCCTTGTCCTCGTCGGAGGTGCACCACTTGGGCTTGAGGACGGCGGGCGAGCCCATCGTCGCCACCGGCTCGCCGGTCTTGTGGTCCTCCATGTTGATGGCCCGGCCCGGCCCCTCCACCTGCCAGTCGGGCGGTACGTCGAAGGCGGTGCCCCACTTGGGGTTCACGACGACGTTCCAGCCCGGAACGGTCGCCTTCGGCCCGCCGTCGTCCGTGCCCCGGTCGCTGTCGTCGCCGTCCGACGGCGAGGACGGCTTGTCGGACGCCTGCTCCGAGGAGTCGGACTTGGCCTTGTCGGACTTGTCGTCGTCGCCGAGTATGAGGAAGCCGGTGACGCCCGCGGCCACGACCACGGCGGCCGCGGCGACGATCGCGATGACCTTGGTCCTGTTCCCGCCACCGCCGCCACCGCTCCCGCCCGGCGGCTGCGGCGCGCCCGGGTGGGTCGGGGCGCCGGCCCAGGGCCCCTGCGGCCCCGCGGGGGGCTGCTGGTAGGCGCCGGGCTGCGGGTGACCAGGCTGCTGGGGCTGCTGATATCCCGGCTGCTGATAGGGGTTCGGCTGCTGGTACCCGGGCTGCTGGTAAGGATTCTGGTCCTGCGAGCTCATGGCGGATCACGATACGGGTGCGGGGTGGCGGTGGCCGCGCGTGCCCTCGCCGATGCCGAGAGTGCCCCGGATGCGGGGGGATTGGGCGCGGCGGCGGACGGCGGTCCGGTACGGGGAGGGGTGTCGGGCGGGCGGGGTCTCCGGCCCGTGAAGCCCTGGCCAAGGAGTGCTACTCGTGGGTAACATCCCTGGCATGAGCGCAGACCAGATGTCGATCGGCGAGATGCTCGCCGCCACCGTGCCGATGGCCAAGACCCTGAACCTCGAGTTCGGCGAGACCACGCCCGAGCGTGCCGTGGTCGTGCTGCCGGACCAGAGCGAGTACCACAACCACGTGGGCGGGCCGCACGCCGGAGCCATGTTCACGCTGGGCGAGTCCGCGAGCGGCGCCATCGTGCTCGCCGCCTTCGGTGCGCACCTCTCGCGTGCCGTGCCGCTCGCGGTGCGCGCCGACATCGCGTACAAGAAGCTGGCGATGGGGAAGGTCACGGCCACCGCGACGCTCGGCCGCCCGGTCGCCGACGTGGTCGCCGAGCTGGACGCGGGTCAGCGCCCGGAGTTCCCGGTCGCCATCGCCATCACGCGTGAGGACGGCGCCGTGACGGGCGAGATGACCGTCGTGTGGACGCTGCGCCCCAACGACCCGAAGTAGCCAGGACGGACGGCTCGGTGGCCGTCCCGCCGAGTGACTGAGTACCCGTACTCATGTGCGGACGGGGTCCGGCGTCGAGCATGGGCGGCATGAGCCTGCCGAGCGCGCCGCCCGCCTTCGACGCCTCCAACGACACCGGTGCCGACGGACGCGCCGACATCACGGCCGCCGTCGGCCTCTTCCTGCTCGAAGGGGCCGTCCTCGTCGTGGTGTTCGGGGCGTGGCTCCTGTCGGGGGTCTCCTTCGTCCCCGCGGGCGGCGCCGACGTCGAGCCCGACTCCCTCGGCGGCTATCTCGTCGCCGCCGGGGCGGTCGGGCTCTTCGCCGTCCTGGCCGCTGCCTTCGCCTTCCGGAGGCGGGCCGCGGCGACCGCGTGGAGTCAGGGGTTCATGGCGGTGCTGATCGCCGCCGCCGTGCTGTGCGGCCCCGCGTACCCGGACCGGACGCGGGAGCGCGAGCGGCCCGCGCCCGCGTCCACCTGGCAGGGGCAGGTGGGGTGCCGCAGCGGGGGCGACAGCGACGAGTGCGCCGGTACGGGGCGATGAAGGGGCCCTGAACCCGGCGGGTTTGAGCCTCGCGGGTTCCTGAACCCCGCGTGTGCGGGACCCCTCCCGGGCGCCCGCGCATAGAACGGTCCCATGACCACATCGGAAACATCGATCCGCCGCCGCACGGCCGGGCTGTCCGCGGCGCGTGGCGCGGTGGCGGCCGTGGGCGCCTTCCTGACCCTGGCCGCCGCCGTCACCGGCTGCGGCTCCGACTCGGGCGACGACGAGGGGGCGTCCGCGCCGTCCTCGCCCGCGCGTTCCGCGCAATCGTCACCCGCCTCGCCGACCCCCACGAAGCCCGCCAAGTCGCCGTCGCCGTCACCGACCGCGGTGCAGCCGAAGAAGCCGATGAAGCCGTCGACGCGGGCCGAACTGCGGGCGTGCGCGGACGGAAGCTGCACGGTCGTGGTGCGGAGAGGTGCCGAGATTCCAGGCGTCGACAGCCTTCGGGCCGGACCGTTCACGGTGAGCGCCGTCGGTCCCGAAGGGGTGGACCTCACCTCGGTCGACGCGAGCGGATTCACTTCCAGCCTGCTCGGCCAGCGTCCCGAACAGGGTGGGCCCTCCACCGTCAACGAGCTGTCGATCGCCGTACTCGCCATCACCGGGGACACCGCGAAGCTCCGGCTCTTCCCGGCGAAGCAGAGGGGGTAGGCGGTTTACGGACGGGTTGCCCACGGTCGTCGCCGAGATGATTGACACGAGTCAACACCGGCCGTAGCTTGTGCGCCGCGCCGATGGAATCCGACGGTGCGTCAGACGGCAGAGGCGGCGCCCGTGTCCGACACCGTGTCCCGCGTGGAGTACCTGGTCCGCGCGCTCACCCTCGACGAGAAGGTCTCCCTGCTGCACGGCGCCCCCGACCCGGAACGGCTCGGGCAGGCGGGCCACGTCCCCGGGGTGCCCCGGCTCGGCATCCCCGCGCTCCGGCTCGCGGACGGGCCCGCCGGGGTGCGGGTCGACGCGCCCGCCACCGCGCTGCCCGCGCCGATCCTCCTCGCGGCCGCCTTCGACCCCGAACTGGCGCGCCGCTACGGGCGGGTGCTCGGCCGTGAGGGGCGGGCGCTCGGCCAGGACGTGCTGCTCTCGCCGATGGTCAACCTCGTCCGCACCCCGTACGCGGGGCGGAACTTCGAGACGTTCGGCGAGGATCCGCTGCTCGCCGCCGACCTGGTCGCGCACGAGATCGTCGGCATCCAGGAGGAGGGGCTCGTCGCGACGGTCAAGCACTTCGCGATGAACAACCAGGAGCGGGACCGCATGTCCGTCGACGTGCGGGTCGACGAGCGGACCGCGCACGAGACGGAGCTGCGTGGGTTCGAGGCCGCTGTCGCCGCCGGGGTGGGCGCGGTCATGGGGGCGTACAACAAGGTCGACGGCGTCTTCGCCTGTGAGAGCGCGGAGTTGCTCGGCGAGGTGCTGCGCGGGCGGTGGGGGTTCGGCGGGTGGGTGATGACCGACTGGTTCGCGGGGCACTCCACGGTCGCCGCGATCGGCGCGGGCCTGGACATGGAGATGCCGGACGGCCGGTACTTCGGCGCGGCCCTGCGGCGGGCGGTCGCGGACGGGAGCGTGCCCGAGGCGTGGGTGGACCGGTCCGTGCGGCGGCTGCTCGGGGTGCTCGACCGGTTCGGTCTGCTCGACGGGAGCGCGCCGCCGCGCCCGCGCCGCGACGCCGCGGCCGGTGCGGCCCTCGCGCTGGAGGTCGCGAAGGCGGGTGCGACGCTGCTGCGCAACGAGCACGGGGCGCTGCCCCTGACCGGCCCCGCCGCCCGCTCCCTCGCCGTGATCGGACCGACCGGCGCGGTGCCGTTCGTGAGCGGCGGCGGGAGCGCGCACGTCGTCCCGGACCGGGCCCTGAGCCCTCTGGACGCCCTCGCGTCCCGTGCGGGGCGCGGCGCGCGGGTCCGTTACGCCGTCGGCGAGGACCTGTTCGGCTCCGCGATGCCGACGGGCGCGCTCGCTCCCGGCGGCTTCGACCCGGAGGGGCAGTGGGTCGGTCCGGGCGAGTGCTGGGCGTACGAGGGGACGCTGACCATCGACGAGGGTGACGAGGGTGACGAGGACGACGAGTGGACGTTCGTCATCCACTGCTCCGGTGCCCGGCCGACGGTGCGGCTCGACGGGGTGGAGCTTTTCCCGCCCGCGCCTGGCTTCGGCGAGTACTTCACGGGCGGGCTCGTCGCGACCGCCCCCGACGGACTCTCTGTGCGCCGCAGGACGCTGCCGCTCGGGCGGGGCCGACACCGTCTGGAGATCTCCGCGCACGGCGGCAGGAACGGGCAGACGTTCCGGATCCGCCGCGTCACCGGGGCGAGCCGCGCCCGTGACGTCGCCGACGCGGTGCGCGCCGCGCGGGACGCGCACAGCGTCGTGCTCTTCGCGTACGAGGACGCCACCGAGGGCCAGGACCGGGCGACCCTCGCCCTGCCCGGCCACCAGGAGGCCCTGATCGAGGCGGTGACGGCCGCCAACCCCCGTACGACCGTCGTCCTCAACACCTCGTCGGCCACCTCGATGCCCTGGCTGGAGCGCACCGCGGCCGTCCTCCAGATGTACTACCCGGGCCAGGAGGGCGCGGCCGCCACCGCCGCCGTCCTGTTCGGCGACTGCGACCCCGGCGGCCGGCTCACGCAGACCTTCCCCGTCGACGACGACCGCCATCCGACGGCGGGCGACCCGCGCCGCTACCCGGGCGTCGACGGCACCGAGGAGTACACGGAGGGCGTCCACGTCGGCCACCGCTGGTACGACGCGCACGGCGTGCGGCCGCTGTTCCCCTTCGGCCACGGACTGTCGTACACGACCTTCTCCTACGCCGGACTCACGGTGCTCCCGGCGGCGGGCGGAGGGATCGAGGTGAGCTTCACGGTACGCAACACCGGGCCGCGGGACGGGATCACGGTGGCCCAGGCGTACGTGGGGGCCTCGCCGGACGTGCGGCTCGACCAGGCGGTGCGGGTGCTCGGCGGCTACCGGCGGATCGCGCTGCGGGCGGGGGAGGAGCGGCGGGTGACCCTGCGGATCGCGGCGCGGACGCTGTCGCTGTGGGACGGGCGGCGCGGCGGCTGGGTGCTCGGTACCGGACGGCGTGCGGTGCATGTGGGCGTCTCCGCCCAGGAGTTGGTCCTTTCCGGCGTCATCGACGTGAAGGCGGTGCGGGTGTGAGCGGTGGTCGGCGTGCGGGGCGTTTCGTGGTGGCCGTCGGGGTGCTGATCGTGGCCGGGGCGGTGGGGCTCGCGCCGGAGGCGGCGCGGGCGGGGCAGGCGGACCCGGGCGTGCGGGCCGGGCAGGTGGAATCGGCAGCGTGGCCCGGGCGGTCGGGGGCGGCGGGGGCTGCCGTGCGGGCCGGGTCCGGGGACAGGGCCGAGGGTGGTCCCGCCGTGGTGCGGACCGACGCGGGCCGGGTGCGCGGGCGGGTCACGGAAGAGGGGCGGCGGTTCCTGGGGATTCCGTACGCGCGACAGCCCGTCGGCGCGCTGCGCTGGCGGGAGCCGCGCCCGGTCGTCCCCTGGCACGGGGTGCGCGCGGCCACGGGGTTCGGCAACCGCTGTGTGCAGACGGCGAGTTGGGACCCGGGGTACGAGAAGCCCAGCCACACGGAGGACTGCCTCGCCCTCAACGTGTACGCGCCCGCGGGGGACCGGGGCGCCGCGGGCGCGCGGACCCCGGTGGACGTGCGGCGGCCCGTCCTCGTCTGGCTGCACGGCGGCGGGCTCACCGCGGGCGCGGGCGAGGACGTCGTGCCGGAGCGCTTCGCCCGCGCCACCGGCACCGTCGTCGTCACCGTCAACTACCGCCTGGGCGCCCTGGGTTTCCTCGGCTCGCCCGCGCTCGACGGCGAGGCGTCCGACGGGGTGTCCGGCAACTACGGACTGCTCGACCAGCAGGCCGCGCTGCGCTGGGTGCGTACCAACATCGGGCGGTTCGGCGGCGACCCGCGCCGCGTGACCGTCGCGGGCGAGTCCGCGGGCGGCCGCTCGGTCTGCACCCACCTCGCCTCGCCGACCGGCCGCGGCCTGTTCCGCGCGGCCGTCGTCCAGAGCGGCGCGTACGACGACTGCGCGGGCCGCACGCGGCGGCAGGCGGCCGGGGACGGCGCCGCGTTCGCGCGGAAGGCGGGCTGCCCGGACCCGGCGGCCGCCCTCGTGTGTCTGCGGCGCAAGCCCGCGAAGGACCTGCTCGCGGTGCAGGCGGGGTTCGACTGGGGGCCGGTCGTCGGCGGGCGCTTCCTGCCCGTACAGCCCGCGGCGGCCTTCGAGCGGGGCAGCGCGGCGAAGGTGCCGGTCCTGAACGGCGCCAACACCGACGAGGGCACGCTGTTCGCGTTCGCGCAGTTCGACGGGCAGGGCAGACCGCTGGCCGCCGAGCGCTACCCGGCCGTCCTCGACGAGACGTACGGGCCCGCGCTCGCGGAACGGGTTATGCGCCGCTACCCGCTCGCGCGGTACTCCACGCCCTCGCACGCCTTCGCCGCGACCATCGGCGACCAGCTGTTCGCCTGCCCGGCCCTGCGGCTCGACCGCTCCCTTGCCGGGCGCGGCCCCGTCTACGCCTACGAGTTCGCGGACCGTACCTCGCCGCCCTTCGCCAGCCTGCGCGACCGCGGCACGGACTTCGCCTTCGGTGCGACGCACGTAAACGAAGTGCAATATCTGTTCCAACACTTCGGCCTGCGCTCGCCCCTGAACGCCGAACAGCGCGCCCTCGCCCGGCAGATGACCGCGTACTGGGGCTCCTTCATCCACTCCGGAGTGCCCCGCGCGGACGGCGCCCCGCCCGCTCCCGACCAGCGCACTCACCCCGGCGCCACCCTCTCGCTGCGCACCGGATCAGCGGGCGGCACCACCATCGACAAGGGGGTGCACCGGGCCCACCACTGCGCTCTGTGGGACCCGGCCGCACCCCGCTGAGCAGGTAGGCTTCCCCGTCGTGCGTGATCGACAAGGACACGCACGCCGGGGGATTCACCAGCACAGCGGAAGGAACCGGGTTGCACGTCCAGGAGTGGCTGGAGAACGTACCGGCCGTCAGCGTCTACCTGCTCGTGGGCCTCGTGATCGGCCTGGAGTCACTGGGCATCCCGCTGCCCGGCGAGATCGTCCTCGTCTCCGCCGCGCTGCTCTCGTCCCAGCACGGCGACGTGAACCCGGTGATCCTCGGCGCCTGCGCCGTCGCGGGCGCGGTGATCGGCGACTCCATCGGCTACGCGATCGGACGCAAGGGCGGCCGACCGCTCCTCGCCTGGCTGGGGCGGAAGTTCCCCAAGCACTTCAGCGAGGCGAACGTCGGCAGCGCCGAGCGGTCGTTCCAGAAGTGGGGCATGTGGGCGGTCTTCTTCGGCCGCTTCGTGGCCCTCCTGCGGATCTTCGCCGGGCCGCTCGCCGGTGTGCTGCGGATGCCGTACTGGAAGTTCGCCATCGCCAACGTTCTCGGCGGCATCGTGTGGGCGGGCGGCACCACGGCTGTCATCTACTACATCGGCGTGGTCGCGGAGGACTGGCTCAAGCGCTTCTCGTACGTCGGCCTGGGCATCGCCGTCCTCATCGGCATCGGCTCGATGCTGCTCGTGAAGCGGCGGGCGAAGAAGGCGGCGGAGGAGCACGCGGCGCTGTCCGACGCCGAAGTGCCCGCGCAGGCGGGGGCCGACGCGGCCACCGGGACGGACGGCGGGGCCGCGGGCGCCGCCACCGAGGGCGAGACGGCGCTCGCGGCCGCCCAGGGCGCCACCGGCAGCTGAGCCGCGCCGGGCCACCACGGACCGGCCCCGCACACCCCTTTCGTACCCGCTCGTGCGTCGCGCGCGAGCGGGTACGCGCAGGTGCGCCCTGCGTTCCGCTTGCCGTCGCTCCCGCCCGTGCTTCCGCACGCCCCTGGCCGTTCGGGTCCGTCCACGTCCCCTTCCGCGGGGCGCGACCTGCGCTCCTCCCGGATCCGGGGGGTCTGCCCCCGTGTGCTTCCGGGGGCAGGCTCCAGTGAGCGCGGGGCACCGGGTCCCTAGCGTCGGTCGGCATGACTTGTGTAGAGCACACCGAGAAAAGAACGTCCTCTGTAGCGCACCCGGAGCAAAGAACGTCCGTACGGGCCTTACCCGGGCGCCGTCGAGCCGGGCGGGCGACCGCGGCGGCCGTGGTGACGGCGGCGTTGACGCTGCTCGTCCCCGTGGCCGGCGCGGCGGCCCGCCCCGGCGCGGGGTCCCGCCCGGCGGCCCCGACTCCCACCCCGGCTCCCGCCCGGACCCCCGCCCCGCCGCCCGACTGTGACACGGCGCGCGGAGCGGTCAAGGGCTCCCTCGGCCCCTTCGTCGACCGCCACGGCATCCCCGGCGTCGCCGCCGAAGTGGTCGACCGGCGCTGCGGGCGCTGGTCCGTCGCACGGGGCGTCGCCGACCTGGACAGCGGTCGCCCGATGGACGCGAGGGACCGGCTGCGGATCGGCAGCGTCAGCAAGACGTTCACCGTCACCGTCGTCGTACAGCTCGCCGCGGAGGGCCGGATCGGCCTCGACGCGCCCGTCGAGCGCTATCTGCCGGGCCTGATCCGGGGCAACGGCCACGACGGTCGCAAGATCACCGTGCGTCAGCTCCTCCAGCACACCAGCGGACTGCCCGACTACGTCGAAGCCCTCGCCGAGCGGCCCGTGGCGGAGTGGCGCTTCCGCCACTTCGAGCCCCACGAGCAGATCGCCGCCGCCTTGACGATGCCGCGCCCGGCCAAGAGGTGGCACTACGCGACGACCAACACCGTCGTCGCCGGGCTCATCGTCGAGAAGGTCACCGGGCACCGCGTCGAGGCGGAGGTGGACCGTCGCGTCATTCGGAAGCTCGGCCTGCGGGACACCTACTGGCCGGGCGACGGCACGCGCATCCGGGGCGCGCACTCGCGGAGTTACTTCCCCGGCCCGGAGGACGGGCGGGACGGCGGGGCCTTCCTCCGGCCCGACGGCACACGGCCGTCCCCGGCCCAGGGCAAGGCGTCCTCCCGCGTCGACGGCACCGAGTGGAACATGACCTTCGGCGGCGCGGGCGGTGCCCTGGTCTCGACGCCCGCCGACGTGAACCGCTTCTTCGGCGCGCTGTTCGGCGGGAAGCTGCTGCCCGCGCGCTGGCTCGCCGAGATGAAGCGCACCGTCCCCGCCGACCCGGACCGGCTCTGGCCCGGCGCCCGGTACGGCCTCGGCCTGATCTCCTCGCCGCTGGCGTGCGGCGGGCGCTGGTGGGGACACGCCGGCACGGTCCCCGGCGGGCACCGCGCCCTCGGCGCGATCGGCCCCGGTGGCCGCGCCGTCGCCCTCGCCCTCAACCAGGTGCCCGCCACCGACCACGCCGAAGAGGACTTCCGGGCCGTCGTCGACAGCGCCCTGTGTCCGCCCGACCGCACCCCGCGCCTCAAGGAGAACCCGTGACAAGCACCAGCGCCGCCGTGCGCCGCACCTCGGTGGGCCTCGCCCTCGCCGCCTGCTTCACCGCCGCGCCCGCCCTTGCCTCGGCGGCCACCCCCACCCTGGCCTCGGCGGCCACGACCCGCGCGGCCGAACGCGGCGCGGGCACAACCGCTCCCGCCGCCGGTCTCGACCGCTTTCACGACCAGCGCCTCGACTGGCGCTCCTGCGTCCTCGGCCCGGGCGACGAGACGGGCCACGCCCTGGAGAAGGCGGGCGCCCGGTGCGCGGACGTCACCGTGCCCCTCGACTACTCCGACCCCGGCGGCCGCACCGTCACCGTCGCCATATCGCGGATCAAGGCCACCGACACCCACCACCGCGTCGGCCCGCTGCTCCTCAACGGCGGCGGTCCCGGCGGCACTTCGCTCGGTGACGCCCCGGACATCCACAAGGCGATGAAGGACGTCGCCGCGCGCTACGACATCATCGGCGTCGACCCGCGCTTCGTCGGCCGCAGCACCCCGCTGGACTGCGGGTGGCCCGTCTCCAGCGCCGTCTTCTCCGCCGGGGCCGGCCGCGCGGGCTTCGACCGGCAGGTCGCCCTGCACAAGGACCTGGCCGCCAAGTGCCGCGCCACCAACAAGTCGGTGCTGCCGTTCGTCACCACCCGCGACACCGCCCGCGACATGGACGTCATCCGTGGCGCGCTCGGCGAGCGGAAGATCTCCTACCTGGGCTACTCGTACGGCACCTACCTCGGCACCGTCTACACCCAGATGTTCCCCGGCCGCCACGACCGCGTCGTCCTCGACGGGGCGATCGACCCACGCCGCTACAACCCCCGGCTGCTGCGCGGCGCCGAGCCCGAGAACGACCGGGCACTGTCCGACTGGGCGGCGTGGGCGGCGAAGCGGCACGACACATACGGCCTCGGCCGCACCCGCGCCCAGGTGCTCGCCGCCGTCGACCGCACCGTCGGGGCCTCCGCGCGCGGGCTGACCGTCGGCACCGCTCCCGACACCTTCCGGCTCGACGACACCACCGTGCCGACCCTGCTCGTCATGGGCATCGCCGACGACACCGAAGAGGCAAGGGCGGTCTTCGCGGAGCAGGTGACCGTCCTCGTCAAGGCGGCCGAGGGGCAACCGACCCGGCTCTCACCGGAGTTCGCCGCGGCCCTGCGGTCCTACGTCACCGGCGAGGACTCGCACTACGGCAGCGTGCAGACGGCGATCCTGTGCGGCGACAAGCCGGCCCCTCGTGACCCGGAGCGCTACTGGCGCGACATCCAGCGCAGCCGCGCCGCGCACCCCGTCATGGGACCGCTGACCAACAACATCACCCCGTGTGCGTTCTGGGACCGCCCCCGCGAGGAACCCACCCAGGTCACGCGCGACGCCCCGGCCCTGCTCGTGGGCGCGACCGGTGACCCGCGTGCCACCTACGCGGGAACCGTGGCCCTGCGCGGCCTGCTGCCCAGCTCCAGGCTGATCACCCTGAAGGGCGCCAACCGGCACGGGGTCTACGGCTTCTACGGCGACGACTGCGTGGACACGAAGGTCAACGCCTACCTCGCCAGCGGCAAGCTGCCGGGCAAGGACCTGACCTGCGTCAAGAAGGAAGGCGTCAAGAAGGACGGCGTCAAGAAGGAAGGCGTCAAGAAGGAAGGCTGACGCGCCCACCGCCCGCCAGGTCCGCACCCCGGACCTGGCGGGCGACACGCCTGCCGGGGGTCTCTCAGCCTTCGGACGGGCCCTGGCCCTCCCGGGCCGCGTTCGCCTCGCGGTGGGCCTTGGCCAGCTCCACGTACAGCGTGCCGTTGAGGGAGATGCCCGCGCGTTCCTCCTCGGTCAGCTCGCGCTTGACCTTCGCGGGGACGCCCGCGACCAGCGATCCTGGCGGCACCCGCATCCCCTGCGGCACCAGCGCCTGCGCGGCGACGAGGGAACCGGCGCCGATCACCGCGCCGTTGAGGACCGTGGCACCCATGCCGATGAGGCAGTCGTCCTCGACGGTGCAGCCGTGCAGGACCGCGTTGTGGCCGACCGAGACGCGCTCACCGATGGACATCGGGAAGCCAGGGTCGACGTGCAGGGTGCAGTTGTCCTGGATGTTGCTGTCGGCCCCGATCTCGATGGGCCCGCAGTCGGCGCGCAGCACCGCGCCGTACCAGGTGCTCGCGCCCGCGCTCAGCGTCACCTCGCCGATCACCACCGACGTGGGTGCGGTGAAGGCCTCCTGGTCGACCTTCGGCTCCTTGCCGGCCAAGCCCATGACGAGTGCCTGCTGGCTCATCGGCTCGCTCCCTCTTCCCGCGGCGCCGTAGCGTCGTCGCGTCGTCGTCCCCGTGTCGCGCCTGAGCGAACCGTACGGGACGGCCGGGTGCCCGCGGCCGCGTGGGGTGAAGATCACAGGTCGTCGGCGTGCTCGGCGCGCGCCCGGCTGAGTAACGTGAGCGGGTGCCCAGGAACAAGAACGTGTTCTCATCGCTGGCCGCCTGGCGGCGCGGCGTGGCGCAGCGCGCCGTCCACGCCGGGTGGGACTGGGTGCAGCGCACCGGCGCCGTCACCGCGCGGCGGCCCGGACGGCTGCGGTTCGGCGCGATCGGCGAGGGCACGCGCCTCGCGTTCCCGCAGGGCACGGTCTTCGGGGCGCCCTGGATCCGGCTCGGCGCGCACTGCATCGTCGGCGAACAGGTCACGCTGACCGCCGGGTTGATGCCCGACCTCGACCTCGGCCCGGACCCGATCCTGCGCATCGGCGACGGGGTGGTGCTCGGCCGCGGCAGCCACGTCATCGCGGACACGGCGGTGACCATCGGCGAGGACTGCTACTTCGGCCCCTATGTGTACGTGACCTCGACGAACCACTCGTACGACGACCCGCACACGCCGATCGGCAAGCAGTGGCCGCGGATGGAGCCGGTCGAGATCGGGCCCGGCTGCTGGGTCGGCACCGGCGCGGTGATCCTGCCCGGCGCCCGGATCGGCCGCAATGTGGTGGTGGCCGCCGGCGCGGTGGTGCGGGGCGAGGTGCCCGACCACGCGGTGGTGGCCGGGGCGCCCGCCCGGGTCGTGCGGACGTGGTGCGCCGAGCGGGGCTGGGAGCCGCCGCTGCGTACGCCCGCGCCGGTGCCGATACCGGAGGGCATCACGCCGGAACAGCTCCTCGCCCTTGGCGAGTTGACCGACCTGGAGGCGGCGCGCCTTGCCGAGGCCGAGGGGAACGTCTGAGCGGTCCCGGTGGCGCACTGAAGGGGCGCGGGGCCGTGGCCGGCGTGCGGCGCGCGGCTGTGGCTCAGCCTGTCGCCAGCAGCACCGTGCCCACCAGCGCGAGGCCCGCCCCCGCGGCCTGCACCCCGCGCAGCCGTTCCTTGAGGAGGCCGCGCGCCGCGAGCGCCGTCACGATCGGGTAGAGCGAGGCGAGCACGGCGGCGACGGTGATGGGGCCGCGCTGGGCCGCCATGGCGTAGGTCCCGTTGGCGGCGACGTCCGCGAGGCCGACGAAGGCGAGCGCGGGCAGCGCGGACCAGATCACGCCCATGCCCTGACCCTCGGGGAGTGCCGCGCCGCCTCGCCGCACGGAGACGTACAGCGCCGTGCCGCCCGCGAGCACGTTGGTCACACGCTGCACGAACAGCGCCAGGAACAGGCCGGTGACACTGCTCGACGCCTCCGCGATGAGTGCCATGACCGCGCCGAAGCCGAAGGCGGCGAGCAGGGTCAGGAGCACCGCCTGCCGCTGCACCGGGGCGCCGCGCAGCTCGGGCCCGCCCGCGAGGACGATGCCGACGACGGCCACCGCGATGCCCGCGAACTGCCGGAGGCCGGGACGCTCGCCCAGCATCAGTCCGACGCCCACCGGTACGGCCACGCCGAGCGAGCCGAGCGGTGAGACGACGCCCATGGGGCCGAGCGCGAGGGCCTTGTAGAAGGCGAGCATCGCGACCGGGCCGACGAGGCCCGCGCCGACCGCGAACCACAGCTGCGGGCCCCACTCGCTCCAGGCGCCGGTGGAGACCACGACCACGCCGAGGACGACGACCGCGACGCACTGGGAGGCGACCACCACCGTGAGTGCGGGGATCCGTCGGGTCAGCAGTCCGCCGCCGAAGTCGGCGAGGCCCCAGAGCAGGCTGGTGGCCAGGGCGAACAGTGCTGTCAGTCCCGTCATGGGATGCCTCGCAGTACAGTGTGATGAACCTTCGGGAACCATCAGGTGCACCACACCGTAGTTCAGTACAGTGAACTCTGTCATCCAGAATATTGGACGGAATGTGTCGGACCTCGACCAGCTGACTCAGTCGCTCGCGCGCAACCTCAAGCGCTGGCGCACCGAACGGAACTTCACGCTCGACGCGCTCGCGGCCCGCGCGGGCGTCAGCCGCGGCATGATCATCCAGATCGAGCAGGCCCGTACGAACCCCTCCGTGGGCATCACGGTCAAGCTCGCGGACGCGCTCGGCGTCAGCATCACCACCCTGCTCGACTACGAACAGGGGCCGCACGTGCGCCTCGTCCCGCCCGAGCAGGCCGTGCGGATGTGGTCCACGGAGGCGGGCAGCAGCACGACGCTCCTGGTCGGCACCGAGTCGCGGGGCCCCTTCGAGCTGTGGACGTGGCACCTGACGCCGGGCGAGGGCAGCGACTCCGACGCGCACCCGCCCGGGACGATGGAGCTGCTGCACGTCAGGTCCGGCGAGCTGACCCTGGTCGTGGACGGCGACGAGCACCTGGTGGCGGCCGGATCGGCGGCGTCGTTCGAGGCCAACGTGGCGCACGGCTACCACAACAAGGGTGCGGAGCCGGTCGAGATGACGATGGCGGTGTCGGTGCCTCCGGCCCACGCGGGGGCGTACTGAGCCGCCCGGCGGCCGCCCTCCCGGCCCGCGCGCCCGCGCCCTGCGTTACGGTGCCGCCATGCGCGCTCCTCTCGGTGACTTCGACGTAGTCCGCCCCGCCCCCGAAGCCCTCGACCTCCTCGTGGCCCCCGTCGCCGCCGCCGTCCGCGGCTGGAGCGGGGACGTGCCCGCAGAGGAGCTGGTCCATGTCGACACCGACCCGCAGTGGGCCGACACGGCCACGTTCGTCGAGCACTACGGCCCCGAGCTGTTCTCCCAGTCCGCGAACTGCGTCATCGTCGCCGGGAAGCGCGGGGGCGAGACGACGCTCGCCGCGTGCCTGGTCCTGTCGGCGGCGCGCGTCGACGTCAACGGCGTCGTCCGCCGCCGACTCGGCGCCCGCAAGGCCTCGTTCGCGCCGATGGACACCGCCGTCGGCGAGACCGGCATGGAGTACGGCGGCATCACCCCCATCGGCCTGCCCGACACCTGGCCGCTGCTGGTCGACGCCGCGGTGGCGGACCTGCCGCACGTCCTCGTCGGCAGCGGCAGCCGGCGCGGCAAGCTGATCGTGCCGGGCAAGGTGTTCGCGGGGCTGCCGAACGCGACGGTGATCGAGGGGCTCGGCGTCTGACGGGACGCGTGGACCGGGGTCGGCGTCCTGGCGTCGGCCCGAGCCCGGCGCCAACACCCCTGCGGGCGCTAGGAGATGACGCCCTCGGCCCGCAGCCGCTCGATGTCGGCCGCCTTCCGGCCCAGCTCCGCCAGGATGCTCTCCGTGTGCTCGCCCACGCCCGGCACCGGGTCCATGCGCGGGCTCACCCCGGACAGGTCGGCGGGCGGGACGAGGGCCTGGATGCCGGGTGCCGTGCCGGGCAGACCGACGTCGTGCCAGCGGCCGCGCTCCGTGAGCGCCGGGTGGTCGAGGAAGTCCGCGACGGAGTTCACGCCCGCGTTGGCGATGTTCGCCGCGTCGAGCAGCGCCGTCGCCGCCGCGCCGTCGAGGTCCGCGAACCGCGCCTGGATCGCCGCGTCCAGCTCCTCGCGGTGCGCCACCCGCGCCGAACCGTCGGCGAAGCGCGGGTCGGCCACCAGCTCGGGCCGCCCCAGGAAGTCCTCGCAGAGCGCCGCCCACTCCCTTTCGTTCTGCACGGAGAGCAGCACCTCCTTGCCGTCGGCCGCGGTGAACACGCCGTACGGCGCCACCGTCGCGTGCCGGGCGCCGACGCGCGCGGGCTGCGTGCCGCCGTACCGCGTGTAGTACGCGGGCTGGCTCATCCACTCGGCGAGCGCGTCGAACAGGGACACCTCCACGGCGGGCGCCCGGCCCGTCGTCGCGCGCGTGAACAGTGCCGACAGGATGCCGCTGTAGGCGTACATCCCCGCCGCTATGTCGGCCACCGATATCCCCACCCGCACGGCCTCGTCGGGCGTGCCCGTGAGCGAGAGCAGCCCGGTCTGGCACTGCACGAGCAGGTCGTACGCCTTGCGGTCCGCCCAGGAGCCGCTGGTGCCGTAGCCGCTGACCGTGCAGGTGATCAGGGACGGATGGCGGGCCTGGAGGTCGGGTGCCGCAAGGCCGAGGCGGCCGGCCGCGCCCGGCGCGAGATTCTGCACGAACACGTCGGCGCCCGCGACGAGTTCGCGCAGGACCTCCTGCCCGGCCGCCGACTTCACATCCAGCGTGAGCGACTCCTTGGAGCGGTTCAGCCACACGAAATAGCTGGCCTCGCCGTGCACGGTGGTGTCGTAGCGCCGCGCGAAGTCGCCGCCGCCGGGACGCTCCACCTTGATCACCCGGGCGCCGAGGTCGGCGAGCTGGCGGGTCGCGAAGGGCGCGGCGACGGCCTGCTCCAGGCTCACGACCGTGATGCCGGCGAGCGGCAGCGGATGCGGCACGGCCCTCAGCCCCTCGTCCCGCGGTACTCCTCGTGGAACTGCTCGAACGACACCTCGTAGCCGTCCGGGTCCAGGCCCACGAAGATCCGCGCCCAGTCCGTGTCCTCGGGCTCCGTGAGCACCGGCAGGCCCTCGGCGCGCCACAGGGCGTGGGCCGCGTCGAGGTCGGGCGTCGGCACGGCCAGCGTGAAGCCGAGGCCGAGCGGGCCCCTGCGGGCCGCCGCGCCGCGCTCCTCGTCGTAGTACCCGTGCGCGTCCCGGGCCGTCAGGATCAGCCAGGTGTGGCCGAAGGTGAGATAGCGCAGGTGCGGCTGCTCGTCGTTCGGCAGCTCGCGGAAGCCGAGCTTCACGTAGAGGTCGCCGGAGACCTGGAGATCCCTGACCCGCAGGCCGATCTTCAACTGCTTGCTGCCCATCATGCGGTACGCCCCTCCCGTGGCCGCGCCGGACGGATCGGCCGCCGGGCGTGCGACGACCGTACCCGGGGGCGCGGACCGGGGCGCGGCGGCCGTGCCCGGGAGCGCGGGCCGGGACGCGACCACCGCCGTTCACCTGATGCTCACGAGGGTCGGCACGATCGGTCTCGCGAACCTTGTGCGCAGTTCAGCCTGGGCGGTCACCGTGCTGAACAGGCGCCTTTCCCGCAGTCGGCCGCACGCTCACCCGCACCACCGCATCGCCGCACTCCCTTCGCTCCCCGTGTCGCCCCGCTTCCCCCTCTCCTGCCTCCCCGCTCCTGTCACTCCCGCCCGTCGGTTTCAGCGGACTCCCCGTCCGTCCCCATCGAACGGAGAACGTGTCATGCCCGCGACACCCCTCACCCCTGCCTCCGCGACCCCGGCCGCGCCCGGCGCCCCGGCCGCCGCTCCCGCCCCCGGCGCCCCGGCCACCCCCGACGCCCCCCGCTACGTCCCCTCCATCGCCGACTCCGAGGACCAGATCCGGGCCGCCCAGCGGCTGCGCTTCCAGGTCTTCGGCGAGGAGATGGGGGCCGCGCTCGACACCCCCGTGCCCGGGCACGACATCGACGCCTTCGACGCGCTCGCGGACCACCTGATCATCACCGACACCGCGAGCGGCGACGTCGTCGGCACCTACCGCCTGATCCCGCCCGGACGCACGGAACGCTCCTACTCCGACGGCGAGTTCGACCTCGCGGCGCTGCGGCCCCTGCGCTCCGCCACCGTCGAGGCCGGACGCTCCTGCGTGCACCCCGACCACCGCTCCGGCGCCGTGATCAACCTGATGTGGTCGGCCCTCGCCCGCTACGTCCTGCTCTCCGGCCACCGCTACCTGGCGGGCTGTGCCTCCGTGCCGCTCGCCGACGGCGGCACCGCGGCCGCCAGCGCCTGGCTGCTCGGCACCGCCAAGCACGTCTCGCCGCCCGAGCTGCGCGTGCACCCGCACCGCCCGTGGACGCCCGGCGAGCGCGCCGGACACCGGCCGAGCTACGCCGACCTGCCGCCGCTCCTGCGCGGCTATCTGCGCCTGGGTGCCTGGATGTGCGGGGCACCCGCGCACGACCCGGAGTTCGACTCCGCCGACTTCTTCGTGCTGCTCGACACCGAGCGCCTGAGCGACCGGCACCGCAGGTTCTTCCTCGGCGACGCCGAGCGTGGCCACGCCGCGCAGGGGAGGAGCGCGTGAACCCCTGGGCCGTGGACGCGGGCTGTCCCCGGACCTGCGCGGTGCGGCCCGCGACCCGGGTCGGGCCCGCCGAGGAGGCGCTGCGGTACGCGGCCGTCGCCCGGGAACTCGGGCGCAGCCTGCTCATGGGCGAACGCCTCGCGGGGGACGCGGCGCCGCGCGTGCAGGCACGGCGGGTCCTGCGGGCCCTCGGCGTCGACCTGGAGGCGGCCCTCGCGCCGCTGAGCGTGCCGGGCACCGACACCGGCACGCTGATCGTCGCCAACCACATCTCGTGGCTGGACGTCGTCGCGCTGCTCGCGGTCGAGCCGGTGTCCTTCGTGGCCAAGAAGGAGATCGGCCGCTGGCCCGTGGTCGGCACGCTCGCCCGCCGCATGGGCACGCAGTTCATCGACCGCGAGGGCGGTCGGCGGGAACTGCCGCTCATGGTCGGCGAGTTGGCCAAGACGCTGGCGTCCGGTCGGTCGGTCCTGGTGTTCCCGCAGGCCACCACGTGGTGCTCGGTCGGCTCCGGGAGGTTCAGGCGGGCCGCGTTCCAGGCGGCGGTGGACGCGGGGGTGCCGGTGCGGCCGGTGACGGTGGCGTACCGGCAGGGCGGCGCGGCCAGTACGGCGGCGGCGTTCCTGGCGGACGAGGGGTTCGGGGGGTCGCTGCGGCGGGTGGCGGTCGCGCGGGGGCTCACGGTGCGGGTCACCGCGCACGGGCCGCTGCACGGGCACGACCGGAAGATGCTGGCGGCGCAGGCGTGGGCGGCGGTGTGCGCGGGGGAAGCCGCCGACGCCGCGGCGGCGGGGGAGCACGGCCGGTTCGCCCTCTCGTGACCACGGTGTGTGACCGCGTACGTTCAACTCGTGTTCACGGGGCGCTCGCGCACCGCTGGCACGCTCGTCCCGCTCGCCCACCCCCCAGTGAAAGAGGACCACCGGTGCCCGTCACCCGAAAGCTCCGTACCTCCCTGCTCTCCGCCGGCGCCGCCGCGCTCGTCCTCCAGACCGCGCTGCCCGCGCAGGCTGCCGTGGACTTCGACGTGACCGCGACCGTGGAGACCGCGCCGGTGTCGCACAGCGGGGACGCCGCCGACGACCCGGCGATCTGGGTGCACCCGGACGACCCGGCGAAGTCCGTCGTGGTGGGCACGGACAAGAAGGGCGCGCTCGAGGTGTACGACCTCAAGGGCGCGCGCGTCCAGCGGATCGACGGGGACCACGGCAACAACGTCGACGTACGCGGCGATGTCGTCGTGTCCGCGGACGACGAGGCGGCGGGCGGCGACGGCGCGCTGCACGTGTACCGGATCGACCCGGCCACACGGCGCCTCAAGCACCTCAAGGACGTCCCGACCGAGGTCACCGCGCACGGCGTCTGCCTGTACCGGTCTCCGCAGTCCGGGAAGCTCTACGCCTACCCGAACTCCACCTCGGGCCGCGTCGAGCAGTGGGAACTCGCCGTCAGCGGCGACTCGGTGACGGCGACCTCCGTGCGGCTCTTCGACGCCGGGTCCGCTGTCGAGGGCTGCTACGCGGACGAGAGCAACGGCAAGCTCTACCTCGGCGAGGAGGACGTCGGCGTGTGGGTGTACGGCGCCGAGCCGGGCGCCGGGACCGCCCGCACCAAGCTCGACTCCACCGGCTCCGGCGGCCACCTGACCGCCGACACCGAGGGCATCGCCGCCGCCGGGAACCGCCTGTTCGTCTCCTCGCAGGGCAGCGACGACTTCACCGTGTACGACCGGCGCAGCGGCGCCTACCTCGGCCGCTTCGGCGTCGCGTCCGGCACCGCCGCCGACGACTGCGAGGACACCGACGGCATCGACGCGACCGCCACGGCCCTCGGGTCCGCCTTCCCCAAGGGCGTGTTCATCTGCCAGGACGGCTCCAACGGCGCGCCCGGCTCCAGCGGCAACCAGAACTTCAAGTTCGTGCCGCTGGAGCGGATCACCGACCGCGTCTGAGCCCGGCCGGGCTCACCAGCCCGTGAACAGGAGGTGGTTGACGGCGAGGGCGAGCGCCGCCTGAGCCGTCAGCCACGCCCGCGCGGACGGGCGCGGCAGGAGCGCCGCCGCGGGCAGCAGGAACAGCGCGAACGGCAGCCAGATGCGTTCCGTCTCCGCCTTGCTCATGCCGGACAGGTCCGCGGCGGCGACCGCGAGGAGGGCCACGAGGACCAGGCCCACGAGCCGGTCCGTCGCCGTGGTGTCCCGGGTGTGCCAGCGGCGTACCGCGCCCGGCGCCGCAGTGAGCGTCCGCCGCAGCCCCGCCACCGTCGCGAGCCCGACGACGAACACCGTGCACGCCGGATTGGCCCACACCCAGTACCAGTACGGCCGCACGCCCGCCGCCCCCTGGTAGTAGCGGTCCACCAACAGGCGGTACGCCTCCCACCAGTCGAAGCCGAACGCCGTGAACACCAGCGGCGCCACCGCCGCGCCCGCCACGAAGTACGGCAGCGGGCGCGGTGTCCGGGCGATGACCACGACACCCGCGGCGACCAATGCGAAGAGCGTCAGGCCGTACGACAGGTAGCACGTCAGGCCGAACAGCAGGCCGGCGCCGGTCGCGGCGAGTGCGGGGTGGCGGGTCGTGCGCGTCGCCGCCAGCGCGAGCAGCGCCGTCATCCACGCCGTGACCGCGGCGAAGTACCCGTCCGCCGACGCCCCCGTCCACACGGCGGCGGGCGCGAGCACCAGGAACGGCGCCGCGCGGCGGGCCGTCGCCTCGTCCGCCAGCGCCCGCACGGTGAGGAGCACCGCGAGGACCGCCGTGCCGCCCGCCGTGATGACGAACGCGCCCGCCCAGCCACCGCCGCCCAGACCGATCCGGTCCAGGAGGACGAACGTCAGCGGCGCGGCCGGGGGATGGCCCGCGGTGTGCGCGGGCCAGTGGTACTCGCCGGGCACCTGCACGATGTGGTGCGTGAAGTCCCGCAGCGTCGCCGGGATGTCGTCGAACCGGTCGATCACCCGCAAGTACTCGTACTTCGTGGTGAGGCGCTCCGCGACGCCGCGGTGCCAGCCGTCGACCAGGGCGAGGGACCAGATCCACGCGGTGGAGCCCGCCCACGCGGCGGCGAGGAGCGCCCGCCAGGGCAGGCGCGCGGCGAGCGCGGGGCCGTGCAGGACGACGGCCGCGGCCACGGCGAGGGCGGCCGGGGTGCCCGGGCCCAGGTGCGGGTCCCCTTTCGCGTACAACGGTGGCCAGTTGACGTGCAGACTGCCGTCGTGGTCCTCCAGGTGGCGGCCGATGAGGACGGCCGCGGTGACGAGGAGGGCGGCGAGGGTGGTGGCGAGGAGGTCACGACGGGGGCCGGACCGGCGTTGGGCGGTCCGGAGCGGGTCGGTCCGGGGCGGGTGGGGCGGGCGTGGTTCGGGGTGGTTCACCCTTGGCACGGTAGGTCGCCGGAGGCGGCGGACAGCGGGTGTGCGGGGCCGCGTCACCGAACCGTCAGATCTTGAGGCCGCGAGGCGCCCCGTCAGCGTTTCGTCATCTGTCGCTCACGCCTCACCGCAGGTCACGCGGCTTACGGTCGGGACAGGGCGACGGACCCACGTCGCGTTGACCGCCGAGGACGCAGCATGCGCGACGCACCTCCACCATCCCGCAGGACCCGGCTTCGGACCCTGGTCCACGAGGCGCCGGAGAGGCTCAAGGAGCACGCGCCGTCGGCGCCCGGCTTCTGGCGCAGCCCGGTGCGCGGGACGTGGTTCACCGCCGTGCTCGGCACGGTGCTCCTGTTCGGAGTGACCCTCCTGTTCGTCACCGGCCTGCTGTCGTACGCCGCGTACAACCCCGGCCTCGCGCCGGTCAACGACAAGACCCCCGACAAGGGGCTGCTCGGCCTCTACCTGTTCGCCTGGCCCACCGACCCGCACTGGCTGTACCGGCTCACCCAGGGCCTGCACGTCACCGTCGGGATCACCCTGATCCCGGTGCTCCTCGCCAAGCTGTGGTCGGTGCTCCCGAAGCTGTTCGCGTTGGCGCCCGCGCGGTCCCTCGGCCACGCCCTGGAACGGCTCTCGCTGCTCCTGCTCGTGGGCGGCGGGCTCTTCGTGTTCGCGACCGGCGTCCTCAACGTCCAGCTGGAGTACGTCTTCCCCGGGTCCTTCTACCCGCTGCACTTCTACGGCGCGTGGGTGTTCTTCGCCGCCTTCGTCGCGCACGCGGCGCTGAAGCTGCCGCAGACGGTGCGGGTGCTGCGGGCGGGCGGGCTGCGCGAGGGGCTGCGCAGCTCGGCGGGGCGTGGGCCGGACGGCGGTTCGGGGCGTGGTGCCGCCGGCGAGGCCGGTCCCGCCGATGAGGTCGGCCCCGCCGGCGAGGCCGGTCCCGCCGACGCGGACAGCCTCGCCGCGCCCCGGCCCGCCGAGCCCACCGTGTCCCGGCGCGGTGCGCTCGGCCTCGTCGGCGGCGGCTCGCTGCTCCTGTTCGCCACGACGGCGGGGCAGAGCTTCGACGGGTGGCCCCGCGCCACCGCCCTGTTCGCCCCGCACGGCGGCGCCGAACCCGGCCGCGGGCCCGGCGCCTTCCAGGTCAACAAGACCGCCCGGTCCGTGGGCGTCGGCCCGGACCGCACCGGCGAGTCCTGGCGGCTCGTCGTCGCGGGCCCCGGCCGCACCCTGCGCCTGACCCGCGCCGACCTGCTCGGCCTCGCCCAGCACACCGCCGACCTGCCCATCGCCTGCGTCGAGGGCTGGTCGACGTCCGACCAGGCGTGGAGCGGCGTACGGCTGCGGGACCTCGCCGAGCTCGCCGGATACGACGGGACCGCCGCCGACGCACCCGCCGTACTCGTCGAATCCCTCCAGCTCCGGGGCTCCTTCCGCAAGGCGGCCCTGCGCGACAACCAGGTCCGCGACCCCCGCTCCCTGCTCGCGCTGCGCGTCAACGGCGCCGACCTGACGCCGGACCACGGCTACCCGGCCCGCGTCATCGTGCCCGCCGCGCCCGGCGTACTGAACACGAAATGGGTGTCCCGGCTGACTTTCGGAGAACTGTGATGAAGCATGTGCCCGCCTCGACCAGGCAGTTGACCGCCCCGCTGAAGCACGTGACCACCCTCGTGCGGCGCTGGTACGGGGAGGGTCCGCTCCACTTCCTGCTGCTGCTCGCCTCGTTCGCGCTCGCGCTCTACGCGGGCGTGCGGCTGCTCGCCGACGACTGGGTCATGGTCGCGGTGTGGTTCGTGGGGGCGGCGCTGCTGCACGATCTGGTCCTGGTGCCGGTGTACGGGGCAGCGGACCGGGCGGTGACGGCGTTGGTCGGTGGGCGTGCCGGTGGGGGCCACGGTGGGCGCGGTGGCGGGCGCCGGGAGCGGACGATGTACGTCCGTGTCCCGGCGGCGCTCTCGCTCCTTCTCCTCCTGGTCTGGTACCCGCTGATCACCCGTCAGGTCCCGCGCTACGAACGGTCGACGACACTGCCCGCCGACGTGTTCCTGACGCGCTGGCTGCTCGTGACGGCGGCGCTGTTCGCGGGGTCGGCACTGTGGTGCGTGCTGCGCGCGTGGTCGACGTCGAGGTCGGCGGCGCGGTCGGGGCGGGAGGCGGGCACGGGGCGGGGGTGAGGCGGGGTGGGGCCGGGTTTCGCGGCGCGGTTGTGTGAGGCGGGGGCGGGCGCGGTCGGGGTGCGTGAGGTGGGGTTGCGCGTGGTGGGGCGGTGCGCGGTGCGCGTCCTCCGCGCGTCCGGTACGGCCCGCGCCGCGCGCCCTTCGGCCCCCTCACGCGGGCCCCGGCGGCGCAGCGCCACGAAGCGGCGGCCGTCCGCCGACCACTGATCGGCGACCTGCCAGCCCGCCGCGCGGGCGTGGCCGAGCAGCGCGGGCGTGCCGATCCTCGCCCACGGGAAGACCTCGCCGGGATCGGACCGCCCCCGGCCGTCGTCGAGGTGGACGCGCACCCGCTCGTCGATGTCGACGGACGCCGTCTCGGCGATCAAGAGGCCGCGCGGCGAGAGGAGTTCGGCCACCCGCGCGAGCAGCGCGGCGGGGTCGCCCCCGATGCCGATGTTGCCGTCCATGAGCAGCGCGGTGCCCCAACGCCCCTCGCCCGGCAGCGTCTCGAACACCGACCGGCGCAGGGCCGTCCCGCCGAGGGCCAGCGTGTGCAGGACCGCCGCCTCGCTCACGTCGATGCCGAGCGCGCGCCGGCCGAGCGCGGCGAGCGCGGCCACCAGGCGGCCGGGGCCGCAGCCGATGTCGAGGACGGGCCCCGCGCAGCGGCGCAGCGCCGACAGGTCGGCCGGGTCCGGCTCCGCGCACCAGCGCTCCACGTCCAGCGGCAGCAGCCAGCCGTCCGTACGGCGCAGGAACAGCGGGCCGCGCCCGGCGCGCAGCGCGTCGGCGTACGGACCCGCGCACCACGAGGGGACCGCGTCCGGGGGCGGCACGACCGTGCTCATCGGCGCCCGGCCCCGGCCAGGCGGGCGAGTTCCCCCGCGAACCGGGTGTCCGGCGCGGCTGCCGCGACCGCCGCCGCGTCGGCCGCCGTGTCGACGTCCCGCAGCACCGGCAGGTCGCGCACGCGCAGGCCCGCGGCCGTGAGACGGGCACGCTGGACGGCGCCCGTCGTCGGCGTGGACATCGGCACGCCCCGCAGCAACGCTGGATCGGGCGCGGCCAGGCCGAGCGCCCAGAACCCGCCGTCCGCCGCCGGGCCGAACCAGGCGTCGGCGGCCCGCCAGGCGTCCCCCGCGAGCACGGGCGCGAGCAGCGCGGGGGAGACCTGCGGGGTGTCCATGCCGACGAGCAGCGCGGGCCCCGCGCAGACCCCGAACGCCCCGGCGAGCCGCTCGTCCAACCCGCCCGCACGTTGCGGCACCACCTCGAACCCGTCCGGGAGCCAGTGCCCGGGCACCCCGTCGAGCACGAGCACCCGCCGCCGCGCGGGCACGTCGAGCACGACGTGCAGGGTGTCGACGAGCGCGGCCTCGGCGAGCCGGGCGGCCTCTTCGGGCGAGTAGGGCGGGGTGAGCCGGGTCTTCACCCGACCGGGGACGGGGGCCTTGGCGATGATCAGGAGGGTGAGGCCGGGGGTCATCGTGTCGAGCCCTCCCGCGTCGGCCGCGCCCCCGTGCCCGGAGGTTCCGCGAGGACGGCGCGCATGTCCCGTACCGCCTGCCACGTGCCACGCCACGTACCGGTGACCTTCGACCTGCCGGTGCGCGGCAGGTAGGGCACGTCCCGCTCCTCGACCCGCCAGCCCGTGTCGGCGGCCCGCACCACCATCTGCAGCGGATAGCCGCTGCGCCGGTCCGTCAGGGCCAGGTCGAGCAGGTCCGTGCGGCGGGCCGCCCGCAGCGGGCCCAGGTCGTGCAGGCGCAGGCCGGTGCGGCGGCGCAGCATCCGGGCGAGGGCGAGGTTGCCCGCGCGTGCGTGGGCGGGCCAGGCGCCGCGCGTCCGGGGGCGCCGACGGCCCAGGACGAGATCGGCGCGGCCCGCGGCCACGTCGCGTACGAACGGTTCGAGGTCGCGCGGATCCAGGGACCCGTCGCAGTCGCAGAAGCAGACCACGTCCGCGTCCGCCGCGGTGAGCCCCGCGTGGCAGGCGGCGCCGAAACCGCGCGTCGGCTCGTGCACGACGGTCGCCCCGAGCGAGCGCGCCAACTCCGCGGAGCCGTCCGTGGAACCGTTGTCCACGACGATCGCGCGCCACCCCGCCGGGACGTGCGCGAGCACCCACGGCAGCGCGGCAGCCTCGTCGAGGCAGGGCAGGACGAGGTCGGCCGTGGCGGGCGGGGGCGCCGCGGCCGGGTCCGGGGGCGTGGGGGCCGGTGACGTGAGGCCGTCCGGGGGCGCGGAGGCGCCGAGGGCGGTGTGCGGGCCGTGGGCGTCGGGGGAGGAGTGGTTCACGGCATTCACCCTACGAAGCGAAAACGGGCAAAACGGGCGCCTGTTCCTTACGAAACACGGACGCCGCATCCCCGTGGACCGGGGCGCCGCCGGGCCCTCGGTGGCGGTGGACACCCCTGCGCACCGTCGGCCGCCCACTCCTTACGAAACGAGGACAACCGCAGGCCGCGGCGGCTCCCCGTCCTCGCGCGCGGGCACGTGGTGCGAGGCTTGTCGCATGGACACACCACCCTCGGGGCCCGACGCCCACGAGCCCGCACGCCCCGGCGCCCGCGTCCTCGTCGTGGACGACGACCGCACCGTCGCCGAGGTCGTCACCGGCTATCTGGAGCGCGCCGGGTTCGAGGTGGAGCAGGCGGAGGACGGCCCGGCCGCCCTCGAACGCGCCGCCGCCCGCCGCCCCGACCTCGTCGTGCTCGACCTGATGCTGCCCGGCATGGACGGCCTGGAGGTCTGCCGCAGGCTCCGGGCGCGGGGGCCCGTGCCCGTGATCATGCTGACGGCGCGGGGCGACGAGGACGACCGGATCCTGGGCCTGGAGGTCGGGGCCGACGACTACGTCACCAAGCCGTTCAGCCCGCGCGAACTGGTGCTCCGGGTGGAGTCGGTGCTGCGCCGCAGCCAGGCGTCCGCGCAACCCCGCCCGCGCCCCGGCGGCTCGTTGCTGCGCGCGGCGGGCATCGGCCTCGACCCCGAGGCCCGCCGCGCCACCAAGAACGGCACCGAACTCGCCCTGACGGTAAGAGAGTTCGACCTCCTCGCGTTCTTCCTGCGCCACCCCGGACGGGCCTTCGGCCGGGAGGAGCTGATGCGCGAGGTCTGGGGCTGGGACTTCGGCGACCTGTCCACGGTGACGGTCCACGTGCGCAGGCTGCGCGGGAAGGTGGAGGACGATCCGGCGGCGCCGCGGCTGATCCAGACGGTGTGGGGGGTCGGGTACCGCCTCGACGGGGCGGATCCGCGCGGTGGGGCGGGCCTGGCCGATGACGTGGGCCTGGCCGATGACGTGGGCCTGGCCGACGGCGTGGGTCTGGTCGACGGGGCGGGCCTGGTCGCGGCCCCGCACCCCCACCTCGACGCGAGGCACCCCCAGCCCGCCGGGAGCCAGTCCGGCGGCAGCCACCCCCACCCCGGCGGGAGCCACCCCCACCCATGACCGACATCCTCCTCATCGCCCTCTACGCCTTCCTCGGCGCCGTCGTCGCCGGGCTGCTCGGCGCCCTCGTCCTGCGCCTGCTGCGGCACCGTTCCCTGGTCGTGTCGCTGACCGTCGTCGTCGCGGTCGCCGTGACCGCGATGCTCGCCGGGACGCTGACCGTGGCGTGGCAGATGTTCCTGTCCCCGCACGACCTGACGGTCGTCACCGTGGTCGTCGCCATGGCCGCCGTGGTGTCGCTGGCCACCGCGCTGCTGCTCGGCCGGTGGGTGGTGGCCCGCAGCAAGGCGCTGACGCTCGCCGCCCGTTCCTTCGGCACGGGCGGCAGCTTCGCCGCGCCCGACGAGCCCGCGACCGCCGAACTCGCGGCCCTCACCCGGGAGCTGGAGTCGACCAGCGCGCGCCTCGCCGAGTCCAGGGAGCGCGAGCGGGCCCTGGAGAGCTCCCGCCGTGAGCTGGTCGCCTGGATCTCGCACGACCTGCGGACGCCGCTCGCCGGACTGCGGGCCATGGCGGAGGCGCTGGAGGACGGCGTGGCGGCGGACCCCGACCGCTATCTGCGGCAGATCCGCACGGAGGTGGAGCGCCTGAACGGCATGGTCGGCGACCTCTTCGAGCTCTCCCGCATCCACGCGGGCGCCCTCGCCCTCTCGCCGTCGCGGATCTCCGTGTACGACCTCGTGGGCGACGCGCTCGCCGGGGCGGACCCGCTGGCGCGGGAGCACGGTGTACGGCTCGTGGGGCGCCGCATCGACGCGGTGCCGATCGAGGTCGACAGCAAGGAGATGAGCAGGGTCCTGGGGAACCTGCTGGTCAACGCGATCCGGCGGACCCCGGCCGACGGCACGGTCGCCGTGGCGGCGGAGTGCTCGGACGCCGGCGTCGTCCTGTCGGTGACGGACGGCTGCGGCGGCATCCCCGAGGAGGATCTGGGCCGGGTCTTCGACACGGGCTGGCGCGGCACCCACGCCCGTACGCCCCCGGCGGGCGCGGGCCTCGGCCTCGCCATCGTCCGCGGCATCGTGGAGGCGCACGAGGGCCGCGCGGCGGTACGCAACGTCTCCGGAGGCTGCCGGTTCGAGGTGGTCCTGCCCCAGGCGGGACCGGCGTAGAGCGGGCGGGCCCGTCGCCTTCGGCCGGGCCGTGGGCACGGGCGACCCGCCGACGGGCCCCGGGCCGCTGAGAGGGCCGCCGCCCCGGCCGCCCTCACCGCGGGCTCCGCGCAGGCGCCCTCACCGCAACCCCGCCCCCGCGAACTCCCGCATCCCCTCCGCGAAGCCGACCTCCGGACGCCACCCGAGCGCCGCCCGCAGCCGTGCCGGGTCCGCCGTCACATGGCGTACGTCGCCGAGCCGGTACTCCCCGCTGACCACGGGCGCGGGTCCGCCGTGGGCGTCGGCGAGGGCGCGGGCCATCTCGCCGACGGTGTGCGGGTCGCCGCTGCCCGTGTTGTAGGCCGTGAACGTGCCGGCTGCCGACGTGTCCCGTACGGACTCCAGGGCCGTCGCCGCGGCCACCGCCACGTCCCGTACGTGCACGAAGTCCCGCCGCTGGCCGCCGTCCTCGAAGACGCGGGGCGCCTCACCGCGGGCGAGCGCGGAGCGGAACAGGGCGGCCACCCCGGCGTAGGGGGTGTCGCGGGGCATGCCGGGGCCGTACACGTTGTGGTAGCGCAGCGACACCGCGCGGCCGTCGGTCGAGCGGGCCCACGCCGCGCTCAGATGCTCCTGGGCCAGCTTCGTCGTGGCGTACACGTTGCGCGGGTCGACGGGCGCGTCCTCGGCCACCAGTCCGGGCGCCAACTCGGCGCCGCAGGACGGGCAGAGCGGCTCGAACCGCCCGGCCGCCAGGTCCTTCTCGGCGCGCGGCCCCGGCCGCACCACGCCGTGCCGTGCGCACACGTACCGCCCCTCTCCGTAGACGACCATCGACCCGGCGAGCACCAGGTCCCGCAGTCCTGCCCGCGCCATCGCGGCGAGCAGCACCGCCGTGCCCAGGTCGTTGCACCCGACGTACGCGGGCGCGTCCGCGAAGTCCTTGCCGAGCCCCACCATGGCCGCCTGGTGGCACACCGCGTCGACACCGGCCAGCGCCGACTCCACGCCGTCGGGGTCGCGCACGTCGCCGACGACGAGCCGTTCCCCGGGCCGGGCCGCGCGCGGCGGTCCGCCGTGCGCCGACGCGAGGACCGCGTCGTAGGAGACGACTTCGTGCCCGCGCGCGAGGAGCGCGTCGACGACGTGTGTTCCGATGAACCCGGCTCCGCCGGTGACCAGTACCCGCATGCCGCCCACGCTAGGCAGCGGACGGCCCGCACGGACCGCGCCGCGGCCCCGTGTCACCGTTCCGTAAGACCCTGCCCGGGACGGCCGTCGTCGCCGTGGCCGTACAGCGCCGTCGTACGGACCCCCGCCTGGAACCGCGTCCGCACCCCGAGCACCGCCATGATCCGGCTCATCCGGCGCTCCACCGTGCGCTGGGCCACGCCGAGCCTGCGGGCGATGGCGCTGTCGGTGAGCCCGGCGCGCAGATGGGCGAGCAGCAGTTCGTCGTCGGGGGAGAGCCCGGCGTGGGCGGCCGGGGCCGCGGGCCACAGGGGCGTGGCGCGCTGCCAGAGGAGTTCGAAGAGGGCGATGAGGCCTTCGAGCAGGGCGGACTGCTGGAGGACCAGGATCTCCTCCTCGCTGGGCAGCACGAACGGCACGAGCGCCACCTTGCGGTCGGCGACCACCAGCTTCAGCGGTACGTCCGCGAGGACCCGGCTCTCCTCGCCGCGCTCGGCGAGATCCCGGGTGGCCTCGACGCGGCCGGGGCCGTCGAGGCCCGCCTGGTCGTAGATCGCGCGATAGCGCAGGCCCTTGTCGAGGCGCTCGCGCTGCACGGTGTCCTGACGCCGCAACGGCTCCACCACGTAGGGCGGTTTGTCCAGGATCAGCATCTCGCTCTTGGCCATCTGCTGGGTCTGGAAGAACTGCTGGGCGATGGCCTCGCGCCCGCGCAGGATCAGCACCGGCGAGCCCTCGCCGCGCAGCCGCCCGGCCCGGAACTCCTCGGCGAGCCCGGCCGCGGCGAGGCGGGCGTGCGCGATCTCCTCCTGGCGGCGCAGCGCGAGGACCTCGAGCGCCACGTCGGGAGGGGCCGGGGTGAGCCGCTCCGTGCCGTCCGCGGCGCCCGTCAGGAGCCCCAGGCCGGCCAGCGAGCGCACGTGCCCGCGCACCGACTCCTCGGTGAGGCCCGTGGCCCGGGCGAGCGCGCCGAGCGTCGAGCCGGGGGCCGCGAGGAGCGCGCGGTACACACGCTCGTCGCCGGGGCCGACGCCGAGCCCGGCGAGGACCGGGGCGTGCGGGGGTGGCGGGGTCTGCTCCGGCGTCGCGTCCATGCCACCGTCTTCCCTCGTCTGCGCGTCGGAATGCCGACACTGGCGGAACTCCGACGCTCTCTTCGGCGCGGACCCCGGTACGGTCATGCCTGCCATGGATGCGGTTGTCATGAACGCCGAAGTCGCGTGCCGGAAGCGGCAGTCTGCCTGACGGCGATTTCCGCGTCCACGGCACGTTCCGCCTTCCGGCGACGCCGCAGGCCGTGCAGGCCCGCGCGCGGCGCGCGGTACGAGACCGGCACGGGATGCCCCGGCTCTGCGCCCCCGCACGTCAGGGGCGCCAACCCCCCACTCGGGGCATCCCGTGCCACCCGCGCCCACCACCTTCTTCGCGCGCCCCCGGCCCACTGCGCGCGCTCCCCGCCCCTCGGCAACCGCCCCTGACCCACCCGTCCCACCTGCCCCGTCGGCATCCGCCCGACGGCCGCGCGCCGGTGCGGCATTAAGAACGCATAAAGATTGCCGGAAAATGGCAGTGCGCCGAAGGGGCGGGTCGCGTCAGGATGGGAGCGCAGGGACGGGGGGCGAGGGCCCGGGTGCCGGATCACGGAAACGAGATCCGGCACCCGGGTGCGTGCGGCTCCCGTGCGTGACCGGTCAAGGGGGCGGGGGCATGGGGGAGTTGATCGACGCGGCGGTGGGGTTCCCAGGAGTGGCCTTCACCTCCGCGATGGCGGTGGTGGTGTGCTTCTGGCTGCTCGTCGCGGTGGGCCTGGGCCGGGCCGACAGCTTCGACGAGGACGCCGACCTGGGCGCCGTCGGGCTCGGCGGCGTGCCGGTGGCCGTGGCCGTGTCGCTGCTCGTGGGCACGGGCTGGCTGGTGACCCTTGCGGGCTCCGTCGCGCTCGCGCGGACCGGCTGGACGGGGCTCGCGCACGCGGCGGGGGACCTCGGGCTGCTCGCGGTGGCCGCGCTCGTCGCGTACGGAGCGACGCGTGCCCTCGTCCGCGCGCCGGCGCGCGGCCCGAGCGGCGCCGACCCGTCGCCCCAAAACCTCGTCGGCTCCGTGTGCACGGTCCGCACCGGCTGGGTCGACCGGGAGTCCGGCCGGGCCGAAGTGGCCGCACCGGACGGGACCGTGGCCGTCGTCGAGATCCGGCAGGACCCGTCCGCGCCGGGGGAGCCGCTGGCGGTCGGCGGCAGCGCCCTGCTGCACGCGTACGACGCCACCGGCGCGTTCTTCTGGGCGGTGCCCTGCGCGGTGGCGCTCGCCCCGGGCCGCCCCCGCCCCGTCCGCGCGGCCGAGGCCCCACCCGCCGACACCGGCCCCGCGGACGACCCGTGGCCGCACGCCGACTGCGCGTGACGCCCGGCCCCGCCCGGCCCCCGGCGGCCGTTGGCCGAACAGGTGGGGCCGAGTGTCCCCGGAGGCGGCGTGGTCGGCCGCGCCGCGCCAGGGCTCGACCGCACCCGAGCCCGAGTCGACACTCACCGGCCTCCCACCCTCGCCGACACTCCGACGCCCACCCAACCCCAGCCCCAACCCGCTCCCTCCACCCGCCATGCGTGAAGAACATGCGTTAAAAAGGCGTCAGGAACGGATCGGGGCACGGGGGTTGCTGATGGGGAGCCATGACATACCGGGTGACTACCTGGACGGCTATGCCCGGATACTCGCCGACGCCTCCGCGGCCGGCCGCGGTCTGACCCGCGAGGAGCTGGAGTCGCGGCGCGCCCTCGGCGAGCTGGCGGCCGACGCCGGGTTCGGGCTGCGTGCCCTGGTCGGCGCGCACCTCGCGGCGACGCGGGCGTACGGCACGGGCCCCGCCGCGCCGGTGTCCGCCGAGTCCCTGCTCGCCGCCGTGGAGCAGGCCGTCGACGCCTTCGCGGAGGGGTACGAACGTGCCCAGCGCCTGGCGATCCGTCAGGAGGAGACCGCGCGCCGCGAGTTCATCGACGACCTGCTGCACGGCCGCAGCGACCTCGGCCTGCTCGCCGAGCGCGCCGAACGCTTCGGCTTACGCCTTTCCTTCGCCCACGCCGTGGCCGTCGCGCAGGGCGAGGGCGCCTACGAGGAGGGCGACCGGGCGCCACGCGCCGTCGAGCAGGCGCTCGCGGGCCGCTTCGGGGACCGCAGCGTCCTGGTCACCACCAAGGACGGCCGCCTGGTGTGCGTGGCCCCCGGCGACCAGGACGACGTACTCGACTTCTTCGCCGCGCAGGCGCACACCGCCACCGAGGGCGGTCGCGTCGCCATCGGCCGCCCGCAGCCGGGACCGGGCGGCGTCGTCCAGTCGTACGAGGAGGCGCTGGGCGCCCTGGACCTGGCCGCGCGCCTGGGCCTGGCCACGCCCGTCCTGCGCGCCGCCGACCTCCTCGTCTACCCGGTCCTGACCCGGGACCGGCAGGCCATGGCCGACCTGGTCCTGAACACCCTCGGCCCGCTGCGCGGCACCAGGGGCGGCGCCGAACCCCTCATCGAGACCCTGTCGGCCTACTTCGACACCGGCTGTGTCGCGGCCCAGGCGGCCCGCCGCCTGAACCTCAGCGTGCGCGCCCTGACGTACCGCCTGGACCGTATCCACCGCCTCACCGGCACCAACCCGGCCGATCCGCTGCACCGCTACACGCTCCAGACGGCGGTGATCGGAGCCCGACTCCTGGACTGGCCCGAGCGGCCGTTCTGACGTCGGGCGCACGGCAGTTCGCCCGGACTCAGGCGTAGCTGAGGAGCAGTGCCGCCAGGGTGACCTGCGCGCTGATCTGCACCGTGATCAGCAGCCCCCGCCAGCCCTCGAACGGCGCCCGGCGGTGCGGCCACGCGGCGGCGAGGACGCCGGACACCGCCGAGACGAGGAAGGCCGCCACCACAAGCGCCGGGGACACCTGCGCGCAGTCGACGCCGTACGTCACGCACCCCGAGGCACGTTCGGAGGCCAGGGCCAGGACGAGGGAGCCGATGGCGGTCGGGACGAGGAGCACGAGGGCGACCAGGGCCGTGACGCGGGCGGCCCGGTCGCCGGCGTCGGATCGCGCGGCGGCGACGCCGGAGCTTTCGGTGTTCATGACCCCAGTCAAGGCGCGACCGGGGGTCCGGGGAACCGAACAGGTACTCAGACGCCCTGAGTGCTCCCACTCATCCGCTCAGGACGTGCGCAGGAGCTACGCCGACGCCCCGAGCCGCGGTATCTCGATGGCGGGGCACCGGTCCATGACCATGTCGAGGCCCGCGGCGCGCGTGCGTGCGTAGGCCGCCTCGTCGATGACGTCGAGCTGGAACCACACGGCCTTCGCGCCGATGGCGACGGCCTCGTCGGCGACGGCGCCCGCGAGGTCGCTGTTCACGAACACGTCCACGACATCGACGTCGAAGGGGATCTCGGCGAGCGAGGCGTACCCCTTCTCGCCGTGCACCGTCTCCGCCTTGGGGTGGACCGGCACGACGCGCTTGCCGTACCGCTGGAGCACCTCGGCGACGCCGTACGCGGCACGCCGCTCGTTGTTCGACAGGCCGACGACGGCCCAGGTGTCACCGAGTCCGGTGAGGATCTTGCGGACGGTGGCGGGGTCGCCGTGCATGTCGGGCCTCCTGGGCGTCGTCGGTCTCACTACGCCAACGGCGGCGCGGGCCGGGTGATTCCCGGCTCGCGCCGCCGTCGGGCCGGGCGGCCGGCCGGGATGTCCGCGGCGCCGCCCCGGCGGGCGTCAGACGTTGACGCCGAAGTCCGATGCGATGCCGCGCAGGCCGCTCGCGTAGCCCTGGCCGACGGCGCGGAACTTCCACTCGGCGCCGTGGCGGTAGAGCTCGCCGAAGACCATCGCGGTCTCCGTGGAGGCGTCCTCGGAGAGGTCGTAGCGGGCGATCTCCTGGTTGTCCGCCTGGTTCACCACGCGGATGAACGCGTTGCGGACCTGGCCGAAGGACTGGCCGCGGTTCTCCGCGTCGTGGATCGACACCGGGAACACGATCTTCGTGATCTGCGGGGGCACCCCGGCGAGGTTGACCTTCACGGCCTCGTCGTCGCCCTCGCCCTCACCGGTGAGGTTGTCGCCCGTGTGCTCCACGGAGCCGTCGGGGCTCGTGAGGTTGTTGTAGAAGATGAAGTGCTGGTCGGAGACGACCTTTCCGGAGTCGTCGCAGAGCAGCGCGCTGGCGTCGAGGTCGTAGTCCGTGCCGGTGGTGGTCCGCACGTCCCAGCCCAGGCCGATCAGCACGGCCGTGAGGCCGGGCGCCTCCTTGCTCAGCGAGACATTGCCGCCCTTGGAGAGGGAAACTCCCACGTGTCCTCCTGTGGTCCGCTACCGAGAATCGCTTCCGGCCGTGGTCAGGGCCGGGACTTAGAATCTACATGAGTGTAGAAGCGTCCGAAGGGGGTACAGCCCCTTCCGGCCGTTACGATGTGGCGCTCCCTATGAGACGTACGCGACATACGTGAGGTATGTGATGCGAGGGAGCGGGAGACGACGGAAGCGCGCGCGGCGGCGGCAGGCGCGGCACACCGCGACGGGAGGCGAGGGCACGGTATGACGCAGCACATGGAAGGGTCGCGGGAGCCGCGTCCGCGCAGACGCGGGCAGGGCGAGCTGGAGGCCCAGGTGCTCGCGGCGCTGCACGGCGCGCGCGGCCCGGTGAGCGCGGCCTGGGTGCAGGAGCGCATCGGCGGCGACCTCGCGTACACGACGGTCATGACGATCCTCACGCGCCTGCTCGCCAAGAACGTGGTGACACGTGAACGCGCGGGCCGTTCCTTCGTGTGGCGGTCCACCGCCGACGAGGCCGGGCTCGCCGCGCTGCGGATGCGCAAGGTCCTCGACGGCGAGAGCGACCGGGAGGCGGTGCTCGCCAGCTTCGTCACCACCCTGTCCGCCGACGACGAGCGGCTGTTGCGCGATCTGCTCGGCGAGGCCGGCGGCACCGCGGGCGCGGAGGACTGACCGCTCGCCATGGGGCTCTTCGTCTTTCTGCCGCTCGTGCTGCCGCTGACCGCCTGGCCGGTCGCCCGGCTCGCCGCCCAGCATCTGCACCCGCGCACCGCGACCCGCCTGCTGACCGCGCTGGCCGCCGTCATGGCCGTGTGCAGCACGCTCTGCCTGGCCCTGCTCATGGTCGTCGGCACCGCCCAACTCCCCGGCAACCCGCTGCCCGACGGCTGGTCGGACCCCGAGGTCCGCGCCGCGCTGCCCTACGACGAGGTCGCGGGCCGGGCCGCGATCCCGGCGCTGACGATCGTCTGCGCGGCGCTCGCGCGCACGCTGTGGCGGCATGCGACGGTACGGCGCCGGGGGTGGCGGGCGCTCGCGGGGCTGCCCGGTACGTCGGTGGCCGTGCTGCCGGACGCGACCGCGGCGTACGCCTACGCGCTTCCCGGCAAGGAGCGGCGGGCCGAGGGCCGTTCACGGGGGCGGCGCCGGACCGGGAGGAGCGGCCGGGGCGCGCCGCACGGGCGCGTCGTCGTCAGCCGCGCGCTGCTCGACCGGCTCCAACCCGCCGAACGGCGCGCCCTGTTCGCCCACGAGCGGGCCCATCTCACCGCGCGCCACCACCGGTTCCTGCTGGTGACGCAGTTGGCGGCGCGCGCCAACCCGTTCCTGCGGCCGCTGCGCACGGCCACCGCGTACACCGCCGAGCGATGGGCCGACGAGGAGGCCGCGGCGGTCGTACGGGACCGGCGTGTGGTGGCGCGCGCCATCGGCAAGGCCGCGCTCGCCCGGCCGCGCACGCCCGGGCCCGCGCTCGCGGGGCTCGCCGCGGCGGGCCCCGTGCCGCGGCGCGTCGCCGCTCTGCTCGGCCCGGCGCCCGCGGCCCGCACCCGGCCCTCGCTGTTCACGGCGATGGGCCTCGCGCTCTGGGGCGCCGCGTGCGGCACCGTCGTGTCCGCGATGTCCTCGGCGAACGCGACGGTGACGATGGTGCTCGTCCTGCGGGCCGCCACGCCGCTGTGACGCGCGGGCCCATCAGCCGGTCAGAGGTCGGCTCAGAGGTCGAACTCGTGCGGCGGCAGGTCGAGCGCGAAGCACGCCTCGCGCACCACGGCCTGCTCGTCCTTGTCGAAGTCGCCGTCGGCGCCGCCGATGACGATGCCGATCTGGATGACGGCACGTGCCTCGGCCGGCTTCTTCTTGGCCTTCGCGACCTCCTGCAACACGCTCACCTTGCCGAACGCGAAGTCGGCCGTCAGCTTGTCCACGTACGCGTCGAAGCGGGCCCGCAGGTCGTCCGCGGCGAAGTTCTGCAGCACCTCGTTCGTGGCGATCAGCTGTGCGACGCGCTGGCGCTCGGCGGCGTCCACGGTGCCGTCGGCGGCGGCGACAAGGGCGCACATCGCCATGCTGGAGTCGCGGAAGGCCCCGCTCGTGAGGTCGTTCTTCTTCGCCGTCAGCTGCGCCTGCATCGTCGACGCGGATTCCTTCAAGCGGTCCCACAGGGCCATGGAAAAACTCCATCAGTTGGTGCCGGCGGTTGTCGCCGACCAAGTTCTACAGCACTGTAGAAGTTAGCATCCGCGGCAGCCGTACCGAAAAGCGCCGTTGGTCGCATGAGTCACGCAAGTCACTTGTGTTTCATAGGTTCCATAAGATCCGTACGCACGGAGAGGCCGACCGATGACACCGACGCCCCGCGAACTCCTGGACGGCGCGACGGCGGAGCTCGCCCCGAAGTCGCACGCCAACCCGCTGGTCCCGCTCGTCGCGGACGGCGCCGCCGACCGGCGCGCGCTCGCCGCACTCGCCCTGGAGCAGTGCCGCGTGATCCCGGCCGACCGCCGGTCCTTCCTGCACCTGGCCGCCCGCTCGGCCGACGCGGGCCTGCCCGCGGGCGCGGCCTTCTTCGCGGCGCTCGCCGAGGGCGAGTCGGTGGCCCTCGACCGGCTCGGCCCGCTGCTCGTCGCCTGCGGGGTGGACGCGGAGCAGGCGGCGGCGTACGTCCCGACGGCGGGCTGCCAGGCCTATCCCGCCTACGTGGCGTGGCTCGCCCTGAACGCCGAACCGGCCGACGCCGTGCTCGCCCTGACTGCCAACTTCGCGGCGTGGGGCGGCTACTGCGGCGCGCTCGCGCGGGCGCTGCGCGGGCACTACGGCTTCTCCGACGAGGCCTGCGGCTTCTTCGACTTCTTCGCCGGGCCCGCGCCCGACCTCGACCGCGCGATCCTCGCCGCGCTCCAGGAGGGCATCGACCTGGAGCGCCTCACGCCCGCGACGGCACTGCGCCAGGGGCGGCTGCTCCAGGACTACGAGGAGATGTTCTGGGGGACGCTGGCGGGGCTCGCCTGAGCGTGCCCCGGCGCGCGCGGCGGCGCGGGGGAGGCCGCCTCGAGCCCTAGCCCGCCTGCCCCGCCCGCATCACGATGGCCGTCACGACGACCCCGTCCCGCACCAGCCACGTGCCGGAGAACCCCGTCAGGCGCGCGCCCGCGACCACCGGGCCCTCCACCAGGAGTTCGGCGCTGAACGTGCCGTCCGCCCGGATGTCCAGGTGCGCGTCCTCGAAGCCGAGCCAGCGCCTGGCGAGCGGGAACCACGCCTTGTAGACCGTCTCCTTGGCGCTGAACAGGAGCCGGTCCCACGGGACGGCGGGCTCCGTGACGGCGAGCGCGGCCAGCGCGGCGCGCTCCTTCTCGTCACTGACCAGCTCCAGGACGCCCGGGTCGGACAGCGGCTCGGCGGGCTCGGCGTCGACGCCGACGGAGATGACGGCGCCGGCGCGGGCCACGACCGCCGCGCGGTAGCCCAGGCAGTGCGTCATGCTGCCGACGACGCCCTCGGGCCACACCGGCGCGCCCTTGTCGCCGCGCAGGATGGGCCCGGGCGGCACGTCGATGCGGGCGAGCGCGGTGCGGGCGCAGTGCCGCGCGGTGGTGAACTCGCGCTGGCGCTTCGGCACCGCCTTCGCCACGTACGCGACCTCTTCGGGGAACAGGACGGCGTCGGCCGGGTCCTCGCGGGTCTCGACCACGACGACGGGCTCCGCGGCCAGGAGCGCGCCCAATATGCCGGTCTCGTCGGTTACTTCGCCGGTGGACTTCGAGGGTGACGTCACAGTCGATCACTGTACCGGCGGCCCGCGCGGCGCGGTCCGGGACTCCCGCGTCGGGCCCGGCGACCGGCGCGCGGGGGGCCCGCGCGGGGAGCGCATAGGGTGGCCTGATGCAGGACGAGTACCGCACCGTGGCCCGTGAGGGCGTGCACGAGACCGAGATCAACCGCTCGCGCTTCCTGTGCGCGCTCGCACCCGCCGCCACCGAGCGGGAGGCCCAGGACTTCGTCGCCCGCGTCCGCAAGGAACACCCGACGGCCAGCCACAACTGCTTCGCGTACGTCATCGGCGCCGACGCCTCCGTACAGAAGGCGAGCGACGACGGCGAACCGGGCGGCACCGCGGGCGTCCCCATGCTCCAGATGCTGCTGCGCCGCGACATGCGCTACGTCGTCGCCGTCGTGACCCGCTACTACGGAGGCGTCAAGCTCGGCGCGGGCGGCCTGATCCGTGCCTATGGAGGAGCCGTCGGCGAGGCGCTCGACGCGATCGGCACGCTGACCCGCAGGCGCTTCCGGCTCGCCACCGTCACCGTCGACCACCAGCGCGCGGGCAAGATCCAGAACGATCTGCGGTCGGCGGGGCGCGAGGTGCGCGACGTGCGGTACGGGGACGCGGTGACCATCGAGATCGGCCTTCCCGACGCCGACGTCGAGGCCTTCAAGGGGTGGCTCGCGGACGCCACGGCGGGCAGCGCGTCCTTCGAGCTCGGGGGAGAGGCGTACGGGGACGCCTGAGGGTGGCCGGGGCCCGCACCGGGTGGGGTCCGGCCCCAGGGGCGGGCGACCTCGCCCCCGCGCCCAGGCGTGAACGGGCGTGAATAGGTAGAATTCGGGCATGGGGAAGCGGCCCGTGAAGCCGACTGCGCCCGAACTCGTCCTCGAGACCGACACCGGCTCCACGGTGATGAGTCCGAGCCGGGACTATCACGTCGGCCGCGACCCGCTCAGCGACGTCGTCCTCGACGACGCCCGCGTCTCCTGGCACCACGCGGTCCTGCACGCCGAGCTCGACCACTGGACGATCGCCGACGAGCACAGCACGAACGGCACCTACGCCGACGGACACCGCGTCCAGGAGTGGAGCGTCGGCCCCGGCAGCGTCCTGCGCTTCGGCAACGCCACGGACGGCCCGCGCGCGGTGCTCGTCGGCCGCGAGCCGCCCCCGCCCGCCGCCCCCGAGCGCCCCTCCGCCGTCCGCACGCCCTCGGCCACCGGCACCTTCCGGCAGCCGACGACCGTGCGCCCGCTGCCCACCCGCACCGTCCGCATCGGCCGCGCCGCCGACAACGACGTGGTCGTCGACGACCTGGTCGTCTCCCGCCGCCACGCGGAGCTGCGGTTCCTCGCCGACGGCAGCTACGAGATCGTGGACCTCGGCAGCCACAACGGCACCTACCTCAACGGCCAGCCGGTCGCCCGCGCCCCCGTCATGCCCGGGGACATCGTCGGCGTCGGCCACCGCGCGTACTGCCTCGTCGGGGACCAGTTGCAGGAGTACGTCGACACGGGCGAGGTGTCGCTCGACGTGCAGGAGCTGACCGTCGCCGTCGACCGGGGCCGCAGGACGCTGCTCGACCGGATCTCCTTCCCCGTCGGCGAGAAGTGCCTGCTCGCCGTCGTCGGCCCCAGCGGCGCGGGGAAGTCCACCCTCCTCAACGCCCTCACCGGACTGCGCCCCGCCGACGGCGGCACCGTCCTCTACGACGGCCGCGACCTCTACCGCGACTACGCCGAACTCCGCCGGCGCATCGGCCTCGTACCGCAGGACGACATCCTGCACACGCAGCTCACCGTGCGCAGAGCCCTCGGCTACGCCGCTGAACTGCGCTTCCCCCAGGACACCGAGAAGGCCGAACGCCGGGCCAGGGTCGAGGAGGTCATCCGCGAGCTGGGCCTTGAACAACGCGTCGACCAGCCCATCCACAGCCTCTCCGGCGGCCAGCGCAAGCGCGTGAGCGTCGCCCTCGAACTGCTCACGAAGCCGTCGCTGCTCTTCCTCGACGAGCCGACGTCCGGGCTCGACCCCGGCATGGACCGCTCCGTGATGCACATGCTGCGCGGGCTCGCCGACGACGGTCGCACCGTCATCGTCGTCACGCACAGCGTGCTCAGCCTCGACGTGTGCGACCGGCTCCTCGTGCTCGCGGCGGGCGGCAGGATCGCCTACTACGGGCCGCCGCAGGACGCGCTCCCCTTCTTCGGCTACACACAGTGGCCCGAGGCGTTCGAGGCCTTCGAGGGGGACCGCGACCGGGACTGGGCCGGGGGCTACCGGCAGTCGCCCTTCCACCAGCAGTACATCGTCAACTCCTCGGCGCAGCCGTACCTGCTGCCGCAGGGCGGCGTCGGACAGGGCGGCGCGGCCGCCGTCTCCTTCGCGCCGCCGCCGAAGGCACAGAGCTGGGGCTCCCAACTGCGCACCCTGGTGCGGCGGTACGCGGCCGCCCTCGGCGCGGACCGGACGTTCCTCGCCATCATGATCGCGCTGCCGTTCGTCATGGGCGCCATGGCCCGCGCGCTCGCCGGGAGCAGGCTGACCCAGGAGACGGCGATGAACGCGCTGCTCATCCTGTGCGTCGGCGGCGTCCTGACCGGCGCCGCCAACGCCGTGCGGGAACTGGTCAAGGAGCGCGTGATCTACCAGCGGGAACGGGCCGTGGGGCTCTCCAGATCGGCGTACCTGATGTCCAAGGTCGTCGTGCTCGGCACCATCACCGTGCTGCAGGCCGTCGTGCTGACCCTGGTGGCCCTGCTCGGCGTCGACCTCAACGCGCCCGCAGGCGAGGGAGTGCTGCTGCCGCCGCTGGTCGAGATCACCTTGGCGGTGGCCCTGCTCGCCTTCACGGCCATGATGCTCGGCCTGCTCGTCTCGGCGCTGGTGCGCAAGGAAGAGGTGACGATGCCGCTGCTCGTGCTGCTCGCCATCGTCCAGGTCGTGTTCTGCGGCGCGCTCCTGAAGCTCCACGGGGTGCCCGGCGTCGAGCAGTTGGCGTGGCTGGTGCCCTCGCGGTGGGCGCTCGGCGCGATGGCCGGGACCATCGGGCTCGGCCGGATCGTCCCGGGGGAGCTGACGGCCGATCCGCTGTTCCGGCACTCCGCGGGTGTCTGGCTGCTGAACATGGGCGCGCTGGTGGCCCTCTCGGTCGTCTTCGGGTACGCCGTCGCCAGGCTGCTGCGGCGGCACGAACCCGCGATCATGCGGAAGTAGCGGGCAGCGGCCGACGACGAGTGACCGGCGAGCAGGGACAGCGCGGGAGCGGCGAACAGGAGCGGGAGCGGACGAGATGACCACTGCGGACTTCCGGCCCACACACGTCGTCCCCCAGGACGGGCTGCCCGCCTGGGAGGCGCCGGACGCCACCCGGCCGACGACACCGCTCGACGCGCTGCTGCCCGTGTGCCTGGTCGACCGGCTCGGCGACTGGGGCCGCGTCGTCTGCGCCAACGGCTGGTCGGCCTGGGTCGACGGCCGCCTCCTGGTCGCCGTGCCGCAGGACCCGCCGGCCGCGGGCCATCCCCTGACCCGGACGGCCGACCCGCGCCCACTCCTCGCGCGCTCCGAGGACGCGCTGACCCGCTACCGGCGCGCGGCCGAGGAACTGGCGAGCGGCACGGCGGACGGCGAGTCCTTCCACCGCCGGACCCGCGGCCTGCGCGTCGGCATGATCGTGGACGGCGAGTCGGTGTGGCTCTACGACGCCGAACACGAGCGGTGGGTGTACTGCGACGGGGCGCGGCTCAGCACGTACGCGGCGGAGGAGGGGCCGAGCGTGCACGGCGACGGGGGCGGCGGGGCCGCGCGGAACGGGGCCCCGGCGAACGGGGGGCAGGCGGGGGCGCCGGAGCCGACGCAGGTGGTCGAGGCCGTGCCGGAGCCGGGGGCGGGTCCGGTTCCGGGTGCGGCGGACCGTCCGGACGGCAGGAACGGCACCCCGGACCCGTACGGCCGGGGCGCCGCACCCGACCCCTACGGCCGGAGCCGCACCCCCGACCCGTACGGCCGAAGCGGCACCCCCGATCCGTACGGTGAGGACCCCACCCGCCGCATCCCGCCCGTCACGGTCGACCCCGACCCGCCCGCCCGGCCCGGTGACGCCTGATGGGCGGCGCCCCGCGCGAGGCTCCGGCGAGCGGCAGCTCGCACTCCGGGCGGCCCTCCGACCTGATCGGGAAGCAGATCGCGGGCTACCGGGTGGAGAGCGAGATCGGGCGCGGCGGGATGGCCGTCGTCTACCGCGCCAAGGACCTGCGCCTCGACCGGACCGTCGCGCTGAAGCTGCTCGCCCCCGAGCTGGCCCGCAACGACACGTTCCGGCAGCGCTTCACGCACGAGTCACGCGTGGCCGCCGCGATCGAGCATCCGCACATCGTCCCGGTGTTCGAAGCGGGCGAGACCGACGGCGTGCTCTACATCGCCATGCGCTACGTCCCCGGGCTCGACCTGCGCCATCTGCTCGACCGCTCGGGCCCGCTCCCCGTCGGCACGGCCCTGCGCATCGCCGCGCAGGTCGCGTCCGCGCTCGACGCGGCCCACGACCACGGCCTCGTCCACCGCGACGTGAAGCCCGGCAACATCCTGGTGGCCAAGGGCACGGACAGCGATCACCCGGAGCACGTCTACCTCACCGACTTCGGCCTGACGAAGAAGTCGCTCTCGCTGACCGGGTTCACGTCCGTGGGCCAGTTCGTGGGGACGCTCGACTACGTGGCGCCGGAGCAGATCTCGGGCCGCCCCGTGGACGGCAGGTGCGACGTCTACAGCCTCGCCTGCGTCGTCCACGAGACCATGGCCGGCGGGCCGCCGTTCCAGCGCGACGACGACATGGCGCTGCTCTGGGCCCACCAGTACGACCAGCCGCCCCGCCTGACCGAGAAGCGCCCCGGCAGCCCCGGAGCGCTCGACGGCGTCCTCGCGAAGGCGCTGGCCAAGAGCCCCGACGAGCGGTACGGCTCCTGCCTGGAGTTCGTGGCCGCGCTGCGCGCCGCCGTCACGGGCAGCGCCCAGGGTCACCCGCCGACGCAGGTCGACCTCCAGGTCGTGGAGGCCCCGGCGGACCCGGGGGCGCCTCCGGACCCGCCCGGCTGGGCCCGGCCGGTGTTCCGGCGGCTGCCCGACCAGGGCCCGTCCGGCGCATCGTCGGAGCCCTAGGCCTGTCGCGGCTCCACTGACGCCCAGAAGCGGGCGACAGCCGCTGCGCCGCGGGCGGGGTCCTGCGTCATCCACCAGTGCCCAAGGCCGTCGAGGACCTCCACGCGGGCGCCCGCCCTGCGCGCGGCGCGGCGCCGTTGCTCGACGGATCCCCCCCACGTGGTCCGCCGTGGCGAGCAGCACCAGACCCGGCCGCCGCGCCGCGTTCTCCAGGTTCTTGCCGAGACCGGACATGACCGGTGGTGCGGCGGAGGTGTAGAGCGCGATCACGGCCCGGCCCATCGCCTCGTCCTGGCCCTGGGCGACGTGTGCGGCCACGGTCTCGGCCATGCCCCGCTCGACGAGCGTCGCGGTCCGCTGTTCGACGGGGGCGCCGAAGCGCGCGGCCACGTCGGCCTCCCCGATTCCGGGTGTCTGCCATCGCTGGGCCAGCTCGTGCCAGACGTAGTCCGGCTCGAAGACTCCGATCGTGTCGCTGACCCAGCTGCGTACGAGGTCCGGACGGCTCATCACCGTGTTGAGGACGTGTCCGCCGCCCCAGTCGTGGCCCACCAGGTCGACGGGGCCGGGGAAGCGGCCGAGCTCGTCGACGAGCCAGTCGCGGTACTCCAGGACCGTCGCCCCGAACCCGGGCGGCAGCGGCGCGCCGAACCCGGGCGGGGACAGCCGGACCAGGCCGTCCGGAGCCGCGCCGGCGGCCTCCAGTTCGTCGAGCAGCGGCCCCCAGACGGCCGCCGTCTCGGGATTTCCGTGCACGAACACCGCGGGCGCCATGTGTCACTGCCTCTCAGGCAGGGTCACGGATCATGTCGTGCGTCTTGATCCTCGGGACCTTCTCGGGGATCAACGGAACCATATAAACTTGTTGGACAGCAAGCAAGATAGTGAGGATGCCGCATGCCGACCCCCCGTCGTACTCAGAAACAGCGCCGCGAACAGGCCGAGGCGGCCTTGCTCGCGGCCTCCGCCGAACTCGTCGTCGAGCGGGGAGCGCGCGCCCTGACGCTGGCGGGGGTGGGTGAGCGAGCCGGGTACAGCCGCGGCATCGTCACGCATCACTTCGGCTCGAAGCACGCTCTTCTGGAACGCCTGGCCCGCAGCGTGCAGGCCGGGTTCGTGCCGGGCCTCGACGAGCTGCGCCCCGGCCTCGACCGCCTCCTCGGTCTTGTCGACGGCTACATCGGCGAAATCGGCCGGGGGGCCACGGCCCAGCGCGCGTTCCTGGTGCTCTGGACCGAGGCGCTCACCACGCCCGAACTCGCGTCGGTCTTCCGCGAACGGGATGAAGCGTTCCGGGCGGATCTGCGCGACGACGTGGCGGCCGGAATCGCCGACGGCACCGTCCGTGGCGATCTCGTGCCCGCGGAGGTCGCCACGGCGATCGTCGCGCAGCTCCGCGGGATCGGGCTGCAACGACTGCTCGACCCGGACGCCATCGACACCGAACACCTGCGGCGGTCGATCACTGAGCAGTGGCGCCGGGCCCTGGCCGCACAACCGACGCGACAGCCGTAGGGGGGTGGGGCCTGGTCGCCGGGTTGGTCGGGGGCGTGCCGGCGCCCGTCAGCGCTTCTCCGCCCCCACCTCGCCGCGCCGGTGCACCGGCCGCGCGAGCAGGCCCCCGATGAACCCGGCGACCAGGCCCCAGGCCACCGCGAGCAGGACCGCGGTCCCCAGGTGCGGCCGCAGCTTCACGAGGCCGGTCAGGCCGCCGCCGAGGTCCCCGATGCCGAGGAGCGACAGGCCGGCGTGGGCGGAGACGCCGGCCAGCAGGCAGACGGTGAACACGGTGAGGGCCAGCGCCACCGCCATGTGCACGGCGTGCTGCCAGGCCCGCATCCGGGCGGGGGAGCGTGCCGCCATCAGGAACGCGGCCCCGAGGACCATGACCGCCGCGACGACCAGCAGCAGCCACACCCGGTCGTCGTGGTCGGAGAGCGTGCGCAGATTGAGCGTGGAGTCGCTCGGCGTCCGCAGGACCTGGTCGAGCACGCGCGGCATGGGCAACCCGAAAGGACCGTCCACCCGGCCCTCCCAGGACGCGCCGAGCCCGAGGGTGAAGGCGAGCCAGAGGAGGTTGGGCAGCCCGAGCAGAAGCACCGCGAGGGTCTCGGCGGTGTGCCCCTGCGTCGCCGCCACGATCACGCCGATGACGAGCCCCAGGGCGACGTACGCGAGCAGCAGCACCAGCATGGCGTACGCCGCCGGACGCACCGACTCCTGGAAGCGCACCAGACGGGCGGGGAGCGGGGCCCCGCGCGAGACCAGCAGCGCCATGGCGAACACACCCGCGAGCCACAGCAGGCCGAACACGACGGTCGGCAGTACGTCCGTCTCGAACCCGACCTCGGGCGAGGCGCCGAGGAGGTCGCCGATGTCGGCGGCCGTCCCCTCGCCGAGCTCGATGGTGAACCGGTGGTCGGCCACCAGGCCGAGGCCCACGAGGAGCAGGACCCACAGCAGCGCGATCCGGGCGGCCCAGCCGAGCAGTTCCTTGGTGTCGGTGACGGCCCGGTGCCGCAGCGGCCTGAGGAACCCGGCGGCGATCACCAGCGCGCCGACGAGGGAGACCGAGAGCGGGACCACGGAAAGTCCCGCGTCCGTGTCGGCGATCCCCCCTGCGCCGCCGGAGAGCCCGACGGAGCCGCCGACCGCCATGACGACGACCGCGGCGACGACGGCGGGGAACGCGCCGTCCGGCAGGTCCCCGGCCCCGGCGGCCCACAGGCCGAGCCCGGCGACGACGGCCATGGCCACCAGTGAGGCGAGTACGGCGAGTACGGCGTGCGGCCAGCCGTGGGGGTCCCGTCGGCTCTGCGGGGCGCCCGGCGTGCCCGCCCGGCCGGGCGGTGTCTGGTGACTCACGTTGTCACGCTAAGCAGCACCGCGTCGGCGCGCCCCTCGGGAGGGCCGACCGCGTCGGCTTGCGGGCTCCCATGAACCGGTACACACAATAGGCGCGTAAGGGAATGAAGCGTGCGGAACGGTTGAAATCGGGATCAGGTCCGCGCGCCACAGGCCCTTCACCCAGCCCGTCCGCAGGCCGTAGGCAGCCCGCACACAGCCCTTACGCAGCCCCCTACGCAGGGAAGAAGTCTCGTGAGCGTCGAACCGCCCTCGTCAGGTCGCCCCACAGGACCCCCCTCCGGCCCGCTCTCGGGCCCCTCGCAGCCGGGCGCCACCCAGCAGAGCGGGACCCCGGGCGCGGGCCCGTCCGGTGCGACGCCGCCGCCCGGCGGGGACCGGCCCTCGGGTCCGCCGGGCGGCCGGGGACCGGGCGGGGACGGGGGATCGCACGAGCCTCCCGAGGGCTCCGGCGGGAGCCCGGAGCCGGAGCGCCCCTGGTGGCGGTCGGCGCCGCGCGTGGCCATGATCGGCCTCGCCGTCGTGGCCGCCGTGGTGCTGATCGTCGTCCTCACCCGGCCCGAGGGCACCAAGGAGTCCCGCGGCGAGGTCCTCCTCCAGGCCGCGGGCAAGTCGGGCCCCGACCCCTTCACCGAGTCGACGGCCCGGGACGACGACACCCCGCCGTCCCCGACGCCCGTGGCCAGCACCTCGGCGTCGGCCAACGTGACGCGCGGCGTCGACGGCGCCGCGCCCGGCCTCTACGGCGGGACGCGCAAGGTCGGGGCCTGCGACGTGGAGAAGCAGGTCGAGGTCCTCGGGAAGGACCCGGCGAAGAACAAGGCGTTCGCCTCGGTCCTCGCCATCGACGCGGCCGCCGTCCCCGCGTACCTGCGAGCCCTCACACCCGCGCAGCTGCGCATGGACACCCGCGTCACCAACCACGGCTACCGCGACGGCGCCCCCACCGCCTACCAGGCGGTCCTGCAGGCCGGGACCGCCGTGCTCGTCGACGACCGGGGCGTGCCGCGGGTGCGCTGTGCCTGCGGCAACCCGCTGCTGCCGCCCGTCGCGCAGCAGGGCACCCCGAAGCGGACGGGCGACACCTGGCCCGGCTACCGCCCGTCGAACGTCGTGTTCGTGGCGCCCGCCGCCCACGTCGTCAACGTGTTCGTGATGTACGACCCGAAGAGCGGCAAGTGGTTCGAGCGCGACAAGGGCGACACGGGCGCCGGCGACAAGGAGACGCAGCCGCCGCCGGACCAACCGTCCCCGTCGCCGTCCCTGTCCATGTCCTCGTCGTCCCCGTCCCCCTCGGTCTCGTCCCCCTCACCCTCGTCCCCCTCGCCGTCCGTCTCCCCGTCCTCGCCGTCCCCCTCGTCCGCCTCGCCCTCCGCCGAGCAGGAGCAGCCGCCCGAGTACCGGTCCCCGGAAGAGCAGCCGTCGCCCGGGGCATATTGAGGTCCGTGATCGAGCAGGTGCCGACAGGCGCTAGCGTGGTGGGTGCTGTCGGCGGGGCCCGTGCTGGGACGGTCCGCGATCCGGCGGTCCTCGATCCGAGGCACGGGAGGGATGAGCGAGCATGCGGGCCGGAGCGGCGTCTTGAGAATTCTGCACACGTCCGACTGGCATCTGGGCCGCGCGTTCCACCGCGTGAACATGCTCGACGCCCAGGCCGAGTTCATCGGCCACCTCGTCGCCACGGCACGTGAGCGCGAGGTGGACGCCGTCGTCGTGTCGGGAGACGTGTACGACAGGGCGGTGCCGCCGCTCGCCGCCGTCGAGCTGTTCGACGACGCGCTGCACCGGCTCGCCGATCTCGGCGTGCCGACCGTGATGATCTCCGGGAACCACGACTCGGCGCGCCGCCTCGGCGTCGGCGCCGGGCTCATCGACCGCGCGGGCATCCACCTGCGGACGGACCCCGCGGGCTGCGGGCAGCCCGTGGTCCTGTCCGACGCCCACGGGGACGTGGCGTTCTACGGCCTGCCGTATCTCGAACCGGCTCTGGTCAAGGACGAGTTCGGGGTGCGCAGGGCGGGCCACGAGGCGGTGCTCGGCGCCGCCATGGAGCGGGTCCGCGCCGACCTGGCCGCCCGGACGCCGGGCACCCGCTCCGTCGTCCTCGCCCACGCCTTCGTGACCGGCGGCGAGGCCAGCGACAGCGAGCGGGACATCACGATCGGCGGCGTGGCCGCCGTGCCCGCCGGAGTCTTCGACGGCGTCGACTATGTGGCGCTCGGCCACCTGCACGGCAGCCAGGCCATCAGCGAGCGCGTGCGCTACAGCGGCTCCCCGCTGCCGTACTCCTTCTCCGAGTCCGCCCACCGCAAGACCATGTGGCTGCTCGACCTCGGCGCCGCCGGGGAGATCGAGGCCGAGCGGATCGACTGCCCGGTGCCGCGGCCCCTCGCCCGCATCCGGGGAGACATCGAGACGCTCCTCGCCGACCCGGACCTCGCCCGCCACGAGGACGCCTGGGTCGAGGCGACGCTCACCGACCCGGTGCGCCCCGACGACCCCATGGCCCGCCTCTGCGAGCGCTTCCCGCACACACTCAGCCTCGCCTTCGACCCGGACCGCGCCCCCGAGGACCCCGACGTGTCGTACGCCCAGCGGCTCAAGGGCCGCGACGACCAGCAGATCGCGGAGGACTTCGTGACCCATGTGCGCGGCGCGGGCCCCGACGCGCGCGAGCGGGACGTGCTCCGGGACGCCTTCGACGCCGTCCGCGCCGACGACGTGCTGCGCGAGGTGGCCCGATGAGGCTGCACCGGCTGCGCATCACCGCTTTCGGTCCCTTCGGCACCACCCAGGACATCGACTTCGACGAGCTCTCGGCCGCCGGGCTCTTCCTCCTTCACGGCCCGACCGGCGCGGGAAAGACATCCGTCCTGGACGCCGTCTGCTACGCCCTGTACGGCTCCGTCCCCGGCCCCCGCCAGGGCAGCGGCCAGGGCGCGACCCTGCGCAGCGACCACGCGAGCCCGGGCACCCGCACGGAGGTGCGCCTCGAACTGACCGTCGCGGGACGCCGGTTGGAGATCACCCGGCAGCCGCCCTGGGAGCGCCCGAAGAAGCGCGGCACGGGCACGACGACGGACAAGGCGCAGAGCTGGCTGCGGGAGTACGGGGGTGGGGCGCGGGCCGACCGGACGTCGGGTGCGGGTGCCGGTGGTGCTGCTGGCGCGGGGGCCGAGGGGGCTGTCGTCGTGGGTGGCGATTCGGCCGGGGGTGCCTCGGCCGGGGCGGGCCGGGCCACGGAGCCGGACCCCGCCACGGAGCTGGGCGCCGTGATGGAGCCGGGTCCCCCCACGGAGGCGGGCGCCGCCATGGAGGCGGCCGCGTCCGCCGGTTCCGTCGACGCGAGCGGATGGCGGGACCTCAGCCGCTCCCACCAGGAGATCGGCGAGGAGATCAGCCAGCTGCTCGGCATGAGCAAGGAGCAGTTCTGCCAGGTCGTCCTCCTGCCGCAGGGCGACTTCTCGCGCTTCCTGCGGGCCGACGCCGAGGCCCGCGGCAAGCTCCTCGGCAGGCTCTTCGACACCCGCAGGTTCGCCGCCGTCGAGGCACGCCTCGCCGAGCAGCGGCGCGCGGCGGAGGCGAGGGTGCGCGAGGGCGACGCGGAACTGCTCGCGGACGCGCACCGCATGCAGCAGGCGGCGGAGGCAGGGGGCGCGGGTGCCGAGCTGCCGCTGCCGGACGCGGCCCCCGGTGACCCGGGGCTCGCGGACGCCGTGCTCGGGTGGGCCGCCGTGGCCCGCGCGGGCGCCCGCGAGCGCCTCGACGTCGCCCGCAGCGCCCTCGCCCACGCCGAGTCCGCGCACGCCGAGGCGGCCGCCGAGCTCGACGACGTACGCGAACTGGCGCGGCTGCAACGGCGGTTCGCCGACGCCACGGAGCGCGCGGCCCGGCTTGAGGAGCGCGCCGACGAACACCGCGAGCGCACCGCCCGCATGGAGCGGGCCCGCAAGGCCGAGACCGTCGCCCCGGCCCTCGCCCTGCGCGCCGAGGCCGACGAGGAGCACCACCGCGCCACGGCCGAGGAGGCGCGGGCGCGGACGTACCTCCCCGCCACGTACGCCGACGAGGGCGCCGCGGGCCTCGCGAACGCCGCCCGCCGGGCCAGCGAGGACCTGGGCGGCCTCGCCTCCGCCCGTCGCGCCGAGCCGCGCCTCGCCGAACTCACCGCCCAGCGCGCCGACCTGGACCAGCAGGAGCGGTCCGACGACGAACTCCTCGCCGAGGCCGAGGGCTGGCTCGCCGACTGGGACGCCCGCAGGATCCGGCTGCGCGACGCCATCGAGGACGCCCAGGACGCCGCCGCCCGCACCGAGCACCTCGCGGGACGGCTCCAGCCCGCGCAGGAGAAGCTCGACGCCGCCCGCAGCCGGGACCGCCTCGCCCAGGAGGCCGACGCCGCCGCCGAACGCTCCCTCGCCGCCCGCGAGCGCGCCGGATCGGCCCGCGAGCACTGGCTCGGCCTCAAGGAGCAGCGCCTCGCGGACATCGCCGCCGAACTCGCCGCGAACCTCGCACCCGGCGCCCCCTGCGCCGTCTGCGGCGGCACCGAACACCCCGCCCCCGCGCGGAAGTCCGCGGGCCATGTCGACCGCGCCGCCGAGGAGGCCGCCCTCGCCGCCCACCAGCGCGCGGACGAGGCGCGCGGCACGGCCGAGCGGGAGCTCGCCGCCGTACGGGAGTCGCTCGCCGCCGCCACCGCGGCCGCCTCCGGCACGCCGGTCGCCGAACTCGCCGCGGCCGTCGAGGAGTTGCGCGCCGCGCACACGGAGGCCCGGGACCGCGCTTCGCGGCTGCACGCGGCCCGCGAGGGGCTGGCCCAGGCCGAGCGCGAGCACGACCGCCGGGTCACCGCGCAGCAGGAGGCCGCCCGCCGCGTGGACTCGCGCGCCGCCCTCCGGGACGCCATCGCCGCCGAACAGACGGGCCTGGAGGAGGAGTTGGCCCGTGCGCGCGGCACCGCCGCCAGCGTCGCCCAGCGCGCCGCGCAGCTGGAGCGGCAGGCCTCCCTCCTCACCGCCGCCGCCGATGCCGCGCGCGCCGCCGACGAGTCCGCCCAGCGCCTCAAGGACGCCGACGCCCGGCTCGCCGACGCCGCCTACCGCGCCGGGTTCGACACCCCGGCCGCCGCGTCGGCGGCCCTCATCGACGACTCCGGCCACCGCGAGCTCCAGCACCGCATCGACGCCTGGCAGAACGAGCAGGCCGCGGTGCGCGCGCTGCTCGCCGAGCCCGACGCGGCCGCCGCCGCGCAGCAGCCCCCGCGCGGCTCGCCGCCGCCGAGTCCGCCGCCGAGGCGACCGCAGCGCGCGTGCGTACGGTCGCGTCCGCGTGCGACGCCGCCGCCCGCCGCCGCTCCGAGCTCGACCGGCTCTCCGCTCGGTCGGCCGCCGCCGCCCGGCGGCTCGCCCCGCTGCGCGAGACGCACGACCGCGTGGCCCGCCTCGCCACGCTGGCCGCGGGCACATCCGCGGACAACGAACGCCGGATGCGCCTGGAGTCGTACGTCCTCGCGGCCCGCCTGGAGCAGGTCGCCGCGGCGGCGACCGCCCGGCTGCACCGCATGTCGTCGGGCCGCTACACCCTCGTCCACTCCGACGACCGCACCGGCCGCGGCCGTTCGGGCCTCGGCCTGCACGTGGTCGACGCGTGGACGGGCCGGGAGCGCGACGCGAGCACACTCTCCGGCGGTGAGACGTTCTTCGCCTCCCTCGCGCTCGCCCTCGGCCTCGCGGACGTCGTCACGGACGAGGCGGGCGGCGTGCGCCTGGACACCCTCTTCGTCGACGAGGGCTTCGGCTCCCTGGACGACCAGACGCTCGACGAGGTCCTCGACGTCCTGGACGCCCTGCGGGAGCGGGACCGCAGCGTGGGCATCGTCAGCCACGTCGCGGATCTGCGGCGCCGGGTGCACGCGCAGCTGGAGGTCGTGAAGGGCAGGGCGGGGTCGGTGGTGCGGCAGCGGGGCGCGGGCTGAGGCGGGACGTCGGCCGACGCGGTGCCGCGCGGTGCCTCACTGGCCCAGGGGCCGCCTGGTCAGCGGTGAGGAGTAGACGACGCTCGTCGTCACCGAGCCGAGGGCGCCGATCTTGCCGGAGACCTCCTCCAGGTGCCGCATCGAGCGTGCGGTGACCTTGATCACGAAGCAGTCGTCGCCGGTCACGTGGTGCGCCTCCAGGATCTCCGGCGTCGCGTCGACCAGGTCGTGGAACGGTTTGTAGTTGCCGTTCGGATAGCGGAGCCGTACGAACGCGAGCACCGGCAGGCCGAGGCGCTCCGGGTCGACCACGGCCGCGTAGCCCTGGATCACGCCGGCCTCCTCCAGGCGCCGCACGCGCTCGGTGACCGCGCTCGGGGACATGGAGACGGCGCGCGCCAGCTCGGCGTAACTGGCTCGGCCCTGCCGTTGGAGGACGTCGAGGATGCGCCAGTCGGTGGCGTCCGTGGAATAAGCGGTCATGTCCGAGAGGAAACAGGGAAAACCCCGGCTGATCAAGAGGTGGACAGGGAATCGCCCCTTCAGGACAGGAGGCCACGGCCATAGATTTTTGGCCATGAACCACATCGCTTCCGCAGTCCCCACGAACGCAGCGACCAGCACGAACGCCGCGAACCCCGGCGTCACGAACGCCGTCCTGCGCGTCCCCGCGGCCGCCCCCGCAGCGGCCGCCGCCTACTTCGGCGCGAGCCTCGCTTTCCACGCCGACGTGTCCGACGTCGCCTCCGCGCTCGCCGCCGACGGCGACCCCGGCTTCGTCGTCCTCGACTCCCGCTCCACCGCGTCCTGGGACCAGGGCCACGTCCCCGGCGCCGTCCACCTGCCCACCGCGCTCATCCCGGCCCAGGCCGAGCAGATCCTGGACAAGTCGGTCCCCGTCGTCACGTACTGCTGGGGCCCCGGCTGCAACGGCGCGACCCGCGCCGCCCTGGCCCTCGCCCAGCTGGGCTTCCAGGTCAAGGAGATGCTCGGCGGCTTCGAGTACTGGGTCAGGGAGGGCTTCGCGTACGAGAACTGGGAGGGACCCGAGCGGCGCGCCGCGGACCCGCTGACGGCTCCCGAGGACGGGGCGGACTGCGGCTGCTGAGCCGGGCGGACGGAGGGCGGGCCCCGGCTCACATCGGCTGCACGAAGTCCGCCCGCCACGGGGGCGACGGGTCCGAGCCCAGCTCGCTCCAGTACTCGCGGCCCGCCACGATCCGCCCGTCCCACACCGTCCAGAAGGACGCCACGCGGTGTGTCCCCATGGTCTCGTGCGGCACCTCCACCTCCGAGACCACCGTGTCGCCGGCCGCGACGGTCCGCAGCAGCCGGATCGACCAGCCCTCCGGATACTCCGCGTTCACGCGCAGGTAGTTGTCCCTGCCCACGATGCGCTCGGCGCTGACCGGCCACTCGACGACGACGTCCTCGGCGAGCAGCGCCTCCACGCCCGTCCAGTCCCGTGCCTGCATGCGGTCCCACAACGCCGTGACGATCTCCGTAGGTGTCATGACGGGCATCGTGGCAGCAGCCACTGACAACGGGCGCTCGCCTCGCACACGACCGAGCCCGGCGCCTGGCCGATCTTGCCCGTCCCGTGGTTAATCGCGTGCGCCCGTGAGCCGCGAGCCCCATCATGATCTGTCATGCCTCAGCTTCCTCAGCCCACCGCAGCCGAACTCCGCCGTGACCCGCTGCCGTTGCGGGGGCGCACCGCCCTCGTCACCGGCGCGAGCCGTCGCGGGGGCATCGGCTACGCCGTCGCCCGCCGCCTCGCCGCGTACGGGGCGAGCGTCTATCTGCACCACCACGTCCCGCACGACGCCGAGATGCCCTGGGGCGCCGACCGGCCGGAGGACGTCGCCGCCTCCGTGCGCGCGGCGCGGGCCGACCCGGACGCCCTCGTCCGTCACGGCCCGGCCGACCTCTCCGACGCCGACGCGCCCGCCGCACTCGTCGCCACGGCGGCCGAAGCCCTCGGCGGGCGCCTGGACATCCTCGTCGCCAACCACGCCCGCAGCGGCATGGACGGCACTCTCGACGAGATCGACGCGTCCATGCTCGACGTGCACTGGGCGGTCGACACCCGCTCGGTGATCCTGCTCGTGCAGGCGTACGCGCGGCTGCGCGCCGGGCTCCCGCCGCGCACGCCCGGCGGCCGCGTCATGATGATGACGTCCGGCCAGGACAACGCGGGCGGCATGCCGGGCGAGATCGCGTACGGCCTGCAGAAGGGCGCGCTGGCCTCGGCGACGCGGTCGCTCGCGACGACGCTCGCCGAACTCGCCGTCACGGTGAACACCGTCAACCCGGGCCCCGTGGACACGGACTACATGACGGGCGACGCGTACGACGACATCGCCGCCCTCTTCCCTGCGGGCCGCTGGGGCATGCCCGACGACCCGGCCCGTCTCATCGCGTGGCTCGCGACGGACGAGGCCGAGTGGATCACGGGGCAGGTCATCGATTCCGAGGGCGGCATCCGGCAGTGACGGCGGGCCCTGGGCCGGAGCCGGGCCCAGGGCCGGGGAGCAGGACGGGGCGGGAGCCGCGAAGGCGCCCGCCCCGTCCCGCCTCACAGCGCCGAGAGCTCGCCTCAGAGCGCCGAGAGCTCGTCCACCAGGTCGTCGAGCCCCAGCGACCCCTGCGAAAGCGCCGCCATGTGCCACGCCTTCGCGTCGAACGCGTTCCCGTGCCGCCGCCGCGCGTTCTCGCGCCCGAGCAGCCAGGCGCGCTCGCCGAGCTTGTAGCCGATGGCCTGGCCGGGAATCGTCAGATAGCGGGTCATCTCGCTCTCGACGAAGTCCGCGGGCCGGCTGCAGTGCGCCCCGTAGAACTCCTGGGCGAGGTCGGGGGTCCAGCGCTCGCCGGGGTGGAACGGGGAGTCCGCGGGGATCTCCAGCTCCAGGTGCATGCCGATGTCGACGATGACCCGAAGGGCGCGCATCATCTGCGCGTCCAGGTAGCCGAGGCGCCGCTCGGGGTCGGTGAGGAAGCCCAGCTCGTCCATCAGGCGCTCGGCGTACAGCGCCCAGCCCTCCGCGTTGGCGCTGACGATGCCCACGGTCGCCTGGTAGCGGGACAGGTCCTCGGCGACGTGCGCCCACTGCGCGAGCTGCAGATGGTGGCCGGGCACGCCCTCGTGGTACCAGGTGGACACCAGGTCGTACACGGGGAAGCGGGTCTCGCCCATGGTGGGCAGCCAGGTCCGGCCGGGGCGCGAGAAGTCCTCGGAGGGGGCGGTGTAGTACGGGGCCGCCGCGCCGCCGGGCGGGGCGATCCGCGACTCCACCTTCCGCACTCGCTCGGCGAGTTCGAAGTGCGTGCCGTCCAGCGCCTCGATCGCCTCGTCCATGAGGTCCTGCAGCCACTGCCGGACCTCGTCGACGCCGTCGATGTGCGCGCCGTGCTCGTCGACGTGCGCGAGCGCCGCCCACGGCGTGGCCGCGCCCGGCAGGATCTTCTCGGCCTCGGTCCGCATCTCGCCGAGCAGCCGGTGGTACTCGGCCCAGCCGTACGCGTACGCCTCGTCCAGATCCAGGTCCGTGCCGTTGAAGTGGCGCGAGAGACGGGCGTAGCGCTCCCGGCCCACGACCTCGGGCGCGCCCTCGATCGCGGGGGCGTACACGTCCCGCATCCAGTCGCGCAGCGCCACGACCGCGCCGGTCGCCGCCTTCGCCGCCGTGTCCAGCTCGGTCCGCAGCGCCTGCGGCCCGTCCGCCGCGAACTCCTCGTACCAGCCGGGACCGCCCTCGGCGCCCGCCCACTGCGTCAGCTGCTCGATGAACGTCGCCGTCGGCCGGGGCGCGGCGAACAGCTTGCGCTCCAGGCCGAGTTCCAGGGAGGCCCGGTAGCCCTCGTACGCGCCGGGCACCGCCCGCAGCCGCTCGGCGATCGCCGCCCAGTCCTCGTCGGTGTCCATCGGCGTCACCGTGAAGATCTCCCGGACCGCGTGCGGCGCGGTGTGCAGATTGCCGACGGCGCGCAGGCCCTCGTCGGCGTCGTGCACGGCGAGCTCCGCCGTGAGCCGCTCGCGCAGCAGCCGCGCGCAGCGCCGCTCCACGTCGGAGTCGGCGCCCGGGCGCGCCTCGGCCTCGTCGAGCCGCGCCAGCGTGGTGCGGGCGAGCGCCGCGAGGGCGTCGAGGCCCGCGGGGGAGAGGTCGGGGAGTTCGCTGTGGCTCTCCTTGACGCCGAGGTAGGTGCCGGTGACGGGGTCCAGGGCGATGAGCTCGTCGACGTAGGTGTCGGCGACCTGGCGGGGCAGCGGGCCCGGGCCCGCCGCTGTGGGGGTGATGTTCGTGTCTGACATGCGGACATCCTGGTACGGGACAGGGCCGCACGTCACTGGCGCGTCGGGGCCGCACGGGGCGCGACGGCGATCATCCGTCCTTTAGTTGACCGGTCGTTCCAGTTGGGGTTAGCGTCTGCCGTATGGCGAGGACCAAGGAATTCGACCCCGACGCCGCGCTCAGGGCCGCGCTCGACCTGTTCTGGAGCCGTGGCTACGAGGCGACGTCCATGGCGGACCTCGTCGAGCACCTCGGCATCGGCCGCGCCAGCATCTACGCGACCTTCGGCAACAAGCGCGAGCTGTATCTGAAGGCCATGGACCGCTATACGGAACTGAACGATCCGCTGCTGCTCGACGAGCTCTCCCGGCCCGGCCCCGCGCTGGTGGGGGTCCGCGCCCTGCTCGACCGGTTCGTCGCCGAGTCGTCCGCGCCGGACACCGGCCGTGCGGGCTGCTTCGTCACCAACACGGCGGCGGAGCTGGCCCCGCACGACCCCGCGGCCGACCGCCGGGTCGAGCTGAACTGGGAGCAGTTCGAGACCCTGCTGCACGCCGCGCTCACCCGCGCGCGGGCCCAGGGCGAGATCCCCGAGGACCGCGATCCGCGCGCCCTCGCCCGCATGCTGCTCGTCCTGCTCCAGGGCATGAGGGTGGTCGGCAAGGTCTCCGGCGGCGAGGCCCGCGTGCGGGCGGCGGCGCACCAGGCGCTGGCGCTGCTGGCGTAGGCGCCGTTGGCACGGGCGGTCACCGCCCCGACTCTCCCCGCCCTGGCGCACCGTGCCCGGGCGACGGATTCTCACGCCTCAATACAAGAACGATCGGTCAATTATGACAGTTTCTTCGAGGAGGACGCACATGGCGCAGAAGAAGGTCGCCGTACTCGGCACCGGGATCATCGGCGCACCAGTGGCGCGCCATCTGCGCGCGCACTTCGCGGTGCGCGTCTGGAACAGGACCCGCGCGAGGGCGGAGCCCCTCGCCGCCCACGACGGTCTCGTGGTGTGCGACACCCCGGCCGAGGCGGTGGCGGGCGCCGACGTCGTCGTGACCGTCCTCAAGGACGGCCCCGCCGTGCGCGAGGCGCTGGCGGCGGCCGCCCCCGCGCTGGCCGAAGGCGCGGCGTGGGTGCAGCTGAGCACGGTCGGCGCGGAGGAGATCGACGAGTTGGCGCGGCTCGCGGACGCGTACGGGCTCGTGCTGTACGACGCGCCGGTGCAGGGCACCAGGCAGCCCGCGGAGAACGGCGCGCTGGTGGTCCTCGCCTCCGGGCCGCGAACCGCCGGGGAGCCGCTGGAGCTCGCCCGGCTCGTGTTCGACGCGATCGGCTCGCGCACGGTCTGGGTCTCCGACGAGCCCGGCGCGGCCAGCCGTCTCAAGCTCGCCCTGAACAGCCTCGTGTTCGCCCTCACGCACGGCGCCGCCGAAAGCCTCGCCCTGGCCGAGGCGTTGGGCGTGGACCCGGCGCTCGTCGTCGACGCGGTCGCGGGCGGCCCGCTGGACAGCCCGTTCTTCCAGGCCAAGGCCGCCGCGATCCGCGCGGGCGACTACACGGCAAGCTTCTCCGTGAGCAACTCCGTCAAGGACGCGGAACTCGTCGTGGCGGCGGCGGAGTCGGCGGGGGTCGCGGTCGATGTCGGCGCGGCCGGACTCGCCCGGTTCCGGCGCGCGGCCGACGCCGGACACGGGGACAAGGACATGGCCGCCTCCTACCTCGTGGCCCCGGCAGGCGCGGGGCGGAACCCGGGCGCGGGGGACTGAGGGTCCCGTACGGCGGACGCCCGCACCCCGACCGCGCGAGGCGGGAGGTGCGGGCGTCTTGCGCGGCCGGGCTCTTCGGCGGCCCCGGACCGCCGGGGCTTTCCCGGTGACCCTGGACGCTACTGGTGGCTGTCGTACGGCAGTTGCGACCGCACCGGTGTGGCGTCGAGGCGGGCGGTGATGACGAGCGTGCCCTCCTCGATCTGGAAGTCCAGGGGGAGGCGCAGACCGCGCATCGCGGCGACCATGCCGGTGTTGGACGACTGCGTGACCGCGTACACGCTCTCGCAGCCCGCCTCGATCGCCATCGAGACCAGCCGGCCGAGCAGTTCGCCGCCGATGCCGCGGCGCTGCCAGTCGTCCTCGACGAGCAGCGCGATCTCCGTCTCGTCGCCGTCCCACAGCAGATGGCCGAGGCCGACGACGCGGCCGGACGCGGTGCGCGCGGCGAGCGTGCGGCCGAAGCGCGGGCTCAGGAGGTGGTTGAGATAGCGGTCGGCGTCGTTGACCGGGCCGTGGTAGCGCATGCTCAGGGTGCGCTTCGAGCAGCGCTCGTGCATGTCCTTGGCGGCGTCGAGGTCGCCCGTGTCGGCGCGGCTCACCGTGATGTCGCTGCCCTCGGGGAGGGTCAGGACGTCCTGGCCGCGCGGGATGCGCGGGCCGAGCCGGGTGTCCAGCTCCACGAGTGCCCGCGCGCGGGCGAACTCCGTGGGGGTGAACGGGAGATAGGGGCGCTCGACCGTGATCACTCCGCCCTCGGGGGCCGGCAGCCGCAGCACGGTCCCGTCGAGGACGCCCTCGACGGGCGCCTCCTCCTGTGCCCGCTCCGTCCGAGCCGCCTTGGCGGGCAGGGAACGGATGGTGCACCGGCCGAGCAACTGGCGCAGTGCGAGCGGCAGTTCCGCCGCGTCCAGGGCCGTGCGCGTGGCAAGGCCGAGGATCCGGGTCGGCGCGTCCACCAGGTCGTGGGCGTCGGCCCGCTCGACCCAGGTGCTGGAGCCGCCCGCGCGCGAGACCGTGCGGGTGAGGTCGGCGGCGGGCAGCGCCGCCGGGGCCCGCAGCAGGAACTCGTCGACCGTGCCGTCGGCCAGCGGGTGGGTCTGCAGGCTCAGGATGTCGACGCCGTCCCCCGCAAGCGCCGTGCACAGCACGGCGAGCGAGCCGGGGGCGTCGCGCACGGTCGTGCGCATGCGCCACAGCGTCGTCGGCTCGGGCCGTGGACCGGCCGCCGCGCCGGTGGCTCCCGGTGCGATCGTGGCGGCTGTGGCAGTCGTGGTGTCGGTGTCGGTGGTGTCCCCGGTCCGGTCCTGGGCCGGGAGCGACCGGGTGCCCGTATCGGGTCCGTCCGCGTCCGGCGGCGCATGCGTGTGGCGCCGTGCCCACCATGTGTGGAACCCGGCCGTGGCCGCCAGGATCACGGCGGACACCAGGAGGAGCTCGGGCCCGTCCGGGCCGTGCCCCACGAGATTGGCCACCGCGTCCGCCACGGCCACGGCCGTGAACAGGGCGGCGAGTTCGACGAGGTCCCGGCGCCAGTGGTGTACCGGCCTGCCGTGCCTCTTGCGCGTCACATCAGACATGTCAGCACTCATGCAGTCACTCTGGCCGAAGGGTGTTGCGTGATCACGAACGGTTTGTGACTGATGGGTTAAGAGCGGTTCTGTCCGTTTCATTACTCTTTGCTCACCCCGGTTGTCCGTTGCTGTCCCCCGTATGCCCGCAACGGTCCGCGCGGGTGCCGACCGGAGGTGGCCGGTCCGCACCCGCGCGGGTCGTCACTGGCCCACGCGTCCCGGCTGCAGCACCTTGGTGAAGAGCACGCCTCCGCCCTGCTGCCGCAGTCGCACCGTCAACTCGCCGCTGTCGCCGTCGATGTCCACCTCTCCGTAGTAGGGCGGTGTCTCCGCCGGCGATGTGTTGGCACGGTCCGGCGCCTTGACGAACGTCTGGTCCGGGCCGAAGGTTCCATCGAGTTTCACGGCCGGGAAACCGCCCGCGGCGAGCGGCCCGGAGACGAATTCCCAGAACGGCGCGAAGTCCTTGAAGGCGGCGCGCGAGGGGTCGTAGTGCTGCGCCGAGGTGTAGTGCACATCGGCCGTCAGCCACACCGTGCCCGTGATCCGGCGGTGCTTGATGTGCCGGAGCAGCTCGGCGATCTGCAGCTCACGGCCGAGCGGCGCGCCCGGGTCGCCCTGCGCGACGGCCTCGAAGTTCGTCTGGCCGTCCCCGACCACCAGGCCGAGCGGCATGTCGGAGGCGATGACCTTCCACACCGCGCGCGAGCGCGACAGCTCCCGCTTCAGCCAGGCGAGCTGCTCGGCGCCCAGGATGCCGGTGGCGTCCTCGGGCTGCCGGTTCGGCGAGTTGGCGTTGCGGTACGTGCGCATGTCGAGCACGAACACATCGAGGAGCGGGCCGTGCCTGAGCACCCGGTACACCCGACCGTCGCGGTCGCCGGGGCGCTGCGTGGAGATCGGGTAGTACTCGCTGAACGCCCGCAGCGAGCGCCCCGCGAGGACGTCGACGTCCTTCTCCGTGTAGCGCGGGTCCTCCAGGATCTGCCCGGGGTACCAGTTGTTGCGCACCTCGTGGTCGTCCCACTGCACGATGGACGGCACCTGGGCGTTGAACCGGCGTACGTGCTCGTCGAGCAGGTTGTAGCGGAAGTTGCCGCGGAACTCCGCGAGGGTCTCGGCGACCTTCGACTTCTCCGGAGTGGTGATGTTCTTCCACACCCGGCCGTCGGGCAGCTTGACGCTCGCCTGGATGGGCCCGTCGGCGTAGATGTTGTCACCGCTGCAGAGGAAGAAGTCGGGGTTGCGGCCGCGCATCTCCTCGTAGACCCGCCAGCCGCCGAGCTCCGGGTTGATGCCCCAGCCCTGGCCCGCGATGTCCCCCGACCACAGGAAGCGCACGTCGTCCCGGCGTCTGAGCGAGGTCGTGCGGAACGTGCCGGTCACCGGTTTTCCCGTGCGGCGCGGGTCGTCGGGGTCGGCCAGGAGTACGCGGTAGTGGATCTGCTCGCCGGAGGGCAGCCCGCGCAGGCGCGTGGTGCCGGTGAAGTCGGTGCGGGGGCCGAGCAGCGGGCCGTGCCAGCGGGTCGGCCGCCGGAACGACTCCGTGGCGGACGTCTCCACGATCATGCGGGCGGGCCGGTCGGAGCGCACCCACACGAGCCCCGAGTGCGCGCCCACGTCACCGGCCTGCACCCCCCAGTCGGCGCTCGGGCGCCCCCGCAGGGCCAGCGCCGGGGCCGCGCCGGACAGCGCGGGCACGGTGAGTGCCGCGGGCACGACGAGCGAACCGCGCAGCAGACTGCGGCGGCGCGGGGACGGGCTCGACGGACGGTGTGACATGAAGACGCCTCCAGGGACGGCGAATCGATCGGATGTGCAGTGCCACGTGTACTGCTGCGCCACGGCGCCCACGCGAACCACAAGTGAACAACCGCCCATGGGACGAGGGGAACAGCCGCGCCGGACACCGGTTTCGCGCGTGCCGAGCACCGGTACCCGGTGCTCAACGCGCGCGCGAGGTCCGACTCGGTACGCGCGCGAGGTCCGACTCGGTATGCGCGCGTGGTCCGAGCTCAGCACGCGCGCGTGGCCCGGCTCCCGAGGTCCCTGAGCCTCGGGAGGCCTTCGGCCCGCGCCCGCCCGTCGAGGTCAGCGGCTGGTGTCGAGGATGACCCGCGCCACCCGGGCCGGGTCGTCGTGCATCGGGACGTGCCCGCACCCGGGCAGCCGCACGAGCCGGGCCCCGGGGATGGCGTGCTTGGCCCGGATGCCCTGGCGGCGCAGCAGCAGCCGGTCGCGGGTGCCCCAGGCGACGGTGACCGGCAGCCCCGGCACGTCGTCGCGGAAGCGCACGTCCCGCCCTGCGGCCAGCGTCTCGTGGAAGCCGGTGGCCCCGCGCAGCGCCAGCGTCTCCGCGACCACCGCCTCCGGCGAACGGTGGCCGGGGTGGGCGTAGATGGTGCTGGTGAGCGCGGTCCTGCCGACCGCGCTCCGGGAGAGGCGCTCGATCATCGGCAGGGGCATGCGGCGCGCGATCCCGTGCATGGCGCGCAGCGTCGAGAAGGCGTACCGGCGCTCCGCCTCGCTCCAGAACCCGGCGGGGGACAGCGCGGTGACGGACCGTACGAGCTTCTCCCGGCCCAGTTCGAGCGCGAGCAGGCCGCCCAGCGAGTTGCCCGCCACATGCGGCCGTTCGACGCCCAGGGCCCCGCACAGGGCGTGCAGCGTGGGCACCACCGTCGACAGGTCGTACGCGAGTCCGTCCGGCAGCGCCGGGGAGGCGCCGAAGCCGGGCAGGTCCACGGCGATCACGTCCCGCTCGGCCGCGAGTATGCCGACGACGGGGTCCCAGGCCTGGCGGTGGTGGCCGATGCCGTGCAGCAGGAGCAGCGGGGCCCCGGTGCCCGAGCGCTGGTAGGAGACCGTCACCGAGCGCGGCCCGCGGGGCGCATCGACGCTGAACGACACCTCTGCGGCCTCTGCGGACCCTGCCACCCGTGCGGCCATGACTGCTCCTGACTTAGACACCTTGTCAGCAACAATTACCGCTCAGTAGCGTCGACTTCAAGGGTGCGGCGTCACCGACTTGCCACCGGGTCCGGAGCCGGGTCCGCCGGGGGCCCGGTGTGATCCTCGTCGGCTTGGCCGACGGAGGTGGACACCAGCAGATCCGTCGGCTGGGATGGAGTCGTGGCTACCGATATCGCGACCGACGTCTTCGAAGAGCACCGGCCCGTCCTCATGGGCGTCGCCTACCGCATGCTCGGGCGGGTGGCCGACGCCGAGGACGTCGTCCAGGACGCCTGGCTGCGCTGGTCCGCCGGCGAGCGCGAGGACGTGCGCGAACCACGCGCCTACCTGGTGCGGATCACCACCCGCCTCGCCATCGACCGGCTGCGCCACGCGCAGTCGCGCCGCGAGTCGTACGTCGGGCCCTGGCTGCCCGAGCCGCTGGTCACCGACTTCGGGCCGACCGTGCCCGACACCGCCGAGAAGGCCGTGCTCGCCGACTCCGTGTCGCTCGCCGTCCTCGTCGTCCTGGAGTCCCTGTCGCCGCTGGAGCGCGCGGTGTTCGTGCTGCGCGAGGCCTTCGGATTCCCGTACGCGGAGATCGCCGAGACGCTCGACCGCAGCGAGGCCGCCGTGCGCCAGCTCGCCGGGCGTGCCCGCAAGCACGTGGAGGAGGGGCGCCCGCGCTTCGAGGTCGACCCGGCCGAGCGCCGTGACCTCACCGAGCGCTTCCTCGCCGCCGCCGTGGACGGCGACCTGGAGGGGCTGATGTCGGTGCTCGCGCCGGACGCCGACCTGGTGGGCGACAGCGGCGGCAAGGTCAGGGCGCCCCTGCGGGTCGTCGAGTCCGCCGACAAGGTGGGCCGCTTCATCGTGGGCGCGGCGCGCAAGGGCCTCGCGGAGCACACCGACTTCGAGATCCGCCACCTGGAGGTCAACGGAGTCGAGTCCGTCCTCTTCTTCGCCGACGGCAAGCCCGACAGCGTCATCCAGCTGGAGATCTCCGACGGACGTATCCAGCGCGTGTACATCGTGCGGAATCCGGACAAGCTCGGGGGGCTCGGCGTCTAGCGCGCCCCTCCGCGCGAAACAGCCCCCGCCCGTGCACCGGGCGGGGGCTGTGCCGTGTGCGCGCCCGGTGGGGACGTATCGGATTGCGTCACGCCCGCCCGTCAGGTGTCGACCACGCGCGAACAGCGCGTGAATGCTCTGTGGCACCACTTCACTGCGGGCTGTAACGGACTCAGGATTGGTCTTGACCAAGGGTGAGCGCGGCTCTATCGTCGCTGAGATAGTGCAGGAACCTTTAATAAACAAGGCGCGAAAAAGCCGCCTGCGCACGGCGATTGCGGAGGACAGGGTGGGGACCACGCAGCTGGAATCGGTGCCGGAGCCGAAGTACTGGCACCTCAAGACCGTGCTCAGCGAAGCACTGGACTCCGAGTTCGCCGTGGGCGAGATCCTGCCCAACGAACGCGACCTCGCCGCCCGGTTCGGCGTCGCCCGCGCGACGCTCCGCCAGGCACTGGAGCAGCTCGAGCTGGAAGGACGCCTGCAGCGCCGCCGCGGCGTCGGCACGACCGTCGCCCCGCCCCGGATGGGCGTGGCCGTCGGCTCCGCCCAGGGCACCTGGCCCGGCGCGGCCGGGGACGCCTGGCAGCCCGCGGACAGCGAGCTGGCGCCCGCGCCCGCCGAGGTGGCCCGCGCCCTGGACATCGACCCGGACGAGCCGGTGCACACGGTGCGCCGCACCCGTGTCTCCCACGGCCAGCCCGTGGCCGCCGAGCTGCTGTACGTCCCGGCGGGCTCCGTCCCCGACCTCACCGCGATCGACGCCCCCGCGGGCGCCGCACGCGCGCGTGCCGTGCTGCGCGAGCTCGGCCGCCTCGCCCTGGAGGGCCAGGACCGCTCCGTCGAGCTCGGCTCCGCCCGCGCGGACGACGCCAAGGCCCTGGACCGCCTGCCCGGCGCCCCGGTCCTGGTCGTCACCACGCGCTTCCTCGCCGGCGGGCGCACGGCCGCGCTCTCCATGGCGACGTACCGCGCGGACACCTGCCGCCTCACGTTCGGCGACCAGGGCGCGGTCGAGATCCACCACGGGCCGGAGCAGCAGGCTTCCTGAGCGGCAAGAAGCGGCAGGGCAGCAGGACAGCAGACAGCAGGACATCGTGAAGGCGGGGCCTTCCTCTCGACGGATCGAGAGGAAGGCCCCGCCTTCACGATGTCCTGCTGTCTTCCGGCGGCACCTGACGGCGCCGCCGCACCCTACTGCCGCGCGGTCACCGTGCCCTCCACCGCGAACAGCTCCTCCTCCACGTGGTCGAGCGCGAGCCGCAGCGCGCCCGTCGCCACCGCCGCCTCGCCGAGCATCGACAGCGTCACCCGGGGCGGCCGCAGGCAGTAGCGCGCCAGCTCCTGGTGCAGCGGCTCCAGGACGCCGTCGAGGCCCGCCGCCCAGCCGCCCACCACGACCAGCTCCGGGTCGAGCGCGAGGACCAGCGCGGCCACGTCGTGCACCAGGCGGCGGATGAAACGGTCGACCGCGGCAAGGGCACGCTCGTCGCCCTCACGCGCATGCGCGAAGACCTCCGCGACCGCCTGCTCGTCCAGCGGGTGCAGCGGCTCGTCCGTGGTCGAGAGCAGCGTCTCCGGCGTCACCTCGCGGCCCAGCAGATGCAGCGCGCCGATCTCGCCCGCCGCGCCGCCGTACCCCCGGTGCAGCCGCCCGCCGATCAGCGAACCGGCACCCGGGCTCAGCCCGGCCAGGACGAACACCACGTCGTCCGACTCCGTCGCCGCGCCCTTCCAGTGCTCGGCGACCGCCGCCGCGTTCGCGTCGTTCTCCACCAGGACCGGGCACTTGAAGGAGCGCCGCAGCCGCTCGCCCAGCGGCAGCCCCGTCCAGCCCGGCAGCGCCGTGCTCAGCCGCACCGAACCGTCGGCCTCCACGATCCCCGGGCTGCCGACGCCGACGGCGCGCAGCGAGCCGCGTGAGACGCCCGCACGGCGCAGCAGGTCGGCGACGGCACCCCGCATCCGCTCCAGGCGCTCGTCGGCGGACGCCGTCTCCGACACGTCCTTCGCCGCCGTCCCGAGGATCTTGCCGTCGAGGTCGGACAGCACGGCGGCGACGCGGTGCGGACCGATCTCCAGACCGAGCAGATGTCCCGCCTCCGCCCGGAACCGGAACTTCCGCGCCGGTCGGCCCTGCCGTCTCGCGCCGCCCTCGTCCGCGTCCGTCTCCACGACGAGCCCGGCCTCGCTGAGCCCCTCGACCACGCCCTCGACGGTGGGCCGCGAAAGCCCCGTCACCCGGGTGATCTCGGTGAGTGTCGCGAAATCCGCCGCACGCAGCGCGTGCAGCACGACCGCGGAGTTGATCCGCCGTAGCAGAGAAGGATCTCCGCCGGTCAGCCGCCCCAACGTCCGTCCTTCCATCCCATGCGCATGATGGGCGAAGAGTACTCGGAAGCCACCGATCGGGGCGAGTGCCGATCAGGCCGCCCGGCAGGGGGCCGCTTCAGCCCGGCGCGACGAAACCGGATTCGTACGCCGTGATCACGGCCTGGGTCCGGTCGCGCGCCCCGAGCTTCGCGAGCAGCGAGCTCACATGCGACTTCACGGTCTCGGTGCCGACGACGAGGCGCGCCGCGATCTCCGCGTTCGACAGACCGCGCGCCATGAGCCGCAGGACCTCCTCCTCGCGCCCCGTCAGGGCGGCCCGCTCCAGGGCCGCCCGGGCGTCCGGATTGCCCCGCTGCCGGCCGTGGGAGCCCGCGAGCTCCCGCACCGCCGCCGGGAACAGCAGCGACTCGCCCTCGGCGACGAGGCGCACCGCGTGCACGATCTCCGCGGGCCGCGCGCGCTTCAGCAGGAAGCCGTCGGCGCCCGCGCGCAGCGCCTCGTACACGTACTCGTCGTTCTCGAAGGTCGTGATGACGACGATCTTGGGCGGGTCGGTGACCGTGCGCAGGACCGCGCGCGTCGCCTCGATGCCGTCGAGCAGCGGCATGCGCACGTCCATGGCCACCACGTCCGGCCGCAGCTCCCGCACCAGGGGGATCACGGCGGCGCCGTCCGCGGCCTCCCCGACGACCTCGATGTCGGGCTGCGCCTCCAGGACGGCGCGCAGACCCGCGCGGACGAGGGGCTCGTCGTCGACGAGCAGGACGGTGACCGGCATCCGGTCAGCGTAGATCACGAGCTGTTCGGTGCGACGCCGAGTGCCGAGGCCGCGTACCGACGCCGAGTACCGAGGCCGCGGGCCGAAGCAGGCCAGTGGCTTTCCGCCGTTACGTCAGGGGCAGTTCGACGCGGACCCGCCACTCGCCGTCGTGCGGTCCCGTGTGGGCCCGGCCGCCGAGCAGCGTCGCCCGCTCGCGGATCCCGCGCAGGCCGCTGCCGCCGCGCCCGGTGGGTGCCGCGGGCCCCGACAGGGCGTTGCGCACGTCGAGCGTGAGCAGGCCCTCGTCGGCGGCGACCCGGACGCGTACCGGCACCGGGCCCGCGTGCCGCAGGACGTTGGTCAGGGACTCCTGGAGCATGCGGTAGCCCTCGCGCGACACCGGCCCGGGCAGCCGGTCCACCGGGCCCGTCACCTCGGCGTCCACCTTCACGCCCGACGTGCGCGCGGAGTCCAGGAGCCGGTCGGCGTCCACGAGCGTCGGCCGCTGCCGCCCGGCCCTGCCGTCCTCGCGCAGCACCCGGAGCACCCGCTCCAGGTCCTCCAGGGCGTGCCGGCCGGTGTCCTCGATGGCCTCCAGGGCGCGCTCGGTGAACGCCGGGTCGGCGGTGGCCCGGGCGGCGCCCGCCTGCACCACGGCGACGGTCAGCGCGTGCCCGATGGAGTCGTGCAGTTCGCGGGCGATCCGGTTGCGTTCAAGGAGCTGCTCGGTGCGCTCCTCCAGGGCGGCGAGGCGCTGGGCGTGGGAGGGGCCGAGGAGGCGCCCGGCGACGGCGGTCATGGAGTGCCCCACCGCCCCCACGAAGCCGAGCAGGACGAGCAGCGGCACGGGTACGAGCAGCGCGTCCGTCCACCAGGGGCCGTCGGCGAGCGCGGGGAGGAACAGCGCCGGGTCCGTCGTGCGCTCCTGCGCCGCCGCGCCGATCGACGCCAGGGTCTGACCCATGAGGAAGAAGGTCACGAAGCCCGTCGCGGATCCCGCCTCGATCCGCACGACGAGCCAGAGCGCCGTGCGCAGGCGCTCGTTCCAGGACGCCGACGGGGCGACGGAGACACCGGAACCGGTGGGCTCCGCCTCGTGCGGACCGGACGCCCCGCGTGCGTGGGGCCCGGGGAACAGCATCAGCCGGGCCTGCAGCCCCTCGGCCCTGCGCATCGCCGGCACCAGACCGGCCGCGACCCCCAGCGGGACCGGCAGGACGAAGAACCCCACGACCAGGTCGAGGACCCTCGCGTCCGACATGCCGTAGACCGACGCGCACGTCAGACCGGCGACACAGCCGACGAGCACGTGCAGCCAACGGGTGTACGTGACCGCGCGGGTGAGCGGTCGCAGGAAGCGGGGCATGCCGTCATCGTGCCAGCACCCGCGCGGGGCACGTCTCCCCCGTACGGGGGAGACGATCTCCCCGGGCGGGGGAGGCCACGGACCCGCCCGCACCGCGACGCTGTCCCCATGACCAGCATCGACGTCAAGCAGCTCACCAAGGAGTACGGCACCACCCGCGCGGTGGACGACGTGACGTTCAGCGTCCGCCCCGGCCAGGTCACCGGCTTCCTCGGCCCCAACGGCGCCGGAAAGTCCACCACGTTGCGCCTCGTCCTCGGCCTCGACCGGCCCACGTCCGGGACCGCGACCGTCGGCGGACGCCCGTACGCGGCGTACGACGAACCGCTCCGCCAGGTCGGCGCCCTGCTCGACGCGCAGGCCGCCCACGGCTCCCGCACCGCCCGCAGCCACCTGCTCGCGCTCGCCGTGAGCAACCGCATCGCCTCGGCGCGCGTGGACGAGGTCCTGGAGGAGACCGGCCTGGCGGCCGTCGCGGGGCGCCGGGTGAAGACGTACTCCCTGGGCATGCGGCAGCGCCTCGGGATCGCTGCCGCGCTGCTCGGGGACCCCGCCGTCGTGCTCCTGGACGAGCCGTCCAACGGGCTCGACCCCGAAGGGATCATCTGGATCCGTGAGTTGATGCGCGGTCTGGCCCGGGAGGGCCGCACCGTCCTGGTGTCCAGCCACCTCATGAACGAGACCGCGACGTTCGCCGACCACCTGGTCGTCCTCGGCCGCGGCAGGCTGCTCGCGGACACCCCGATGCGCGAGTTCATCGAGGCCCGCAGCCGCCCGCGGGTCCGGGCGCGCACCACCGACCCGGCCCGGCTGCGCGCGGCGCTCGCCCGCGCGGGACACGAGCTGGCGGAGGCCGACGACGGCCGCTGGACGGTCGACGGGATCCGGGCCGAGGAGGTCGGCAGGCTCGCCGCCGGAGCGGGCGTGCCGATCCTCGAACTCGCCGACGAGGAGGCCTCCTTGGAGGAGGCCTACCTCGCCCTCACCGCCGCCGAGACGGAGTTCTCCGCGTCCGCCGCGCCCGCGGCGTCCTCCGCGTCCTCCAGTGCTCCCACACCTCTCCAGGAGGCCTGACGATGTCCACGTCCGCCGTGCTGCACTCCGAGTGGATCAAGATCAAGTCGCTGCGAGGGAGCGTCGGTTCGCTCGTCGCGGTGTTCGTGGCGACCGTCGCCATCACCGTCCTCGTCTTCGCCACCGTCGGCCGCGCGGAGGCCGACAACGCCGACGCCGAACCCCTCTTCGACGCCTTCTACGCGTTCAACTTCGGGCAGGTCGCCGCCATCAGCTTCGGAGCCACGGCCGTCAGCTCCGAGTACGTCAACGGCGCGCTGCGGGTCTCGCTCGCCGCCGTGCCGCGCCGCGGCCTCTTCTACGGCGCGAAGATCGCCGTCCTGGGCGCGGCGGCGCTCCTGGTGGGGCTCGTCACCAGCTTCACCACGTTCCTCGGCGGACAGGCCTTCCTCGGGGAGTACGCCATCGGGCTCGGTCACCCCGGGGCGGTGCGCGCGTGCGTCGGAGGCGGCGTCTACCTGGCGCTGATGGCCCTGTTCGCGGCGGGCCTCGCGGCGGTGCTGCGCAGCGGTGCCGTCGTGCTCGGCGTGCTGATCCCGTTCACCCTGATCGTCCCGTTCGTGCTCGGGGACATGGCGGGCGGCGCGGCCCAGTTCCTGCCCGACCGGGCCGGGCAGCAGATCCTGCACGAGGCCCCCGACGGGATGCTCGGCCCCTGGCCGGGGCTCGGGGTGACGGCGCTGTGGGCGGTGGCGTCGCTGGGCGCCGGGTGGTGGGCGGTGCGGAGGCGGGACGCCTGAGGCGTGCAGCCGCTGAGGCCTCGTCAGTCGTCCGACGCCTGACGGACAGCCAATGGTCGGTGGCAACGGCTTTACTGGATGCCATGAGCAGCGCAGACCACCTCGCCGCGATCGACCTGCTGCGCGCCCGGGACTTCCCCCGGGCGCCCGGCAGGTCGGAGCACGGCTACGGCGGACCCGGCTTCCACGTCGCGGAGCTGTCGACGTACGACCAGCTGTGGGACGACGACGGCACGGCGCACGAGGAGACGGAGGCGCGGTGCGAGGCCGAGCGCGACGCCCTGCGGGCGCTCCTCACCGAGCGCTGGGGCGCGCCCCGGGCCTTCGGCCTCACCAGCGTCCTCATCCGCGTCATGGCCCAGGAGGCCGACGGTTCGGGCGCGCCGGTCCCCGAACCGTGGGCCACACTCAGCGAGTCCGTGCCCGACGTCCACCTGTGGCGGTCCGACGGGCAGTGGATAGCCGTGGGGGTGGCCCGCTGGGGCGAGCGCCTCGCGGTCCAGCTCCTCGCCGTGGTCACGGAGGTCGCCCCGCCGTAGTACGGGCCGGGGCCGCCCGGGTGGGAGCGGCCGTCGTCCACGCCCGCCGTTCAGGAGCCGAGCCCCAACTCCCCGTACGCACCCGGCCCGAAGAACCGCTCCACGTCCGCCTCCGTGACCGACGCGAGGTCGGCGGGCACCCACCTCGGGGCGCGGTCCTTGTCGACGACCTGGGCCCGCACGCCTTCGGGGAAGTCGGGCGCCGTCAGACAGGCACACGACACGCGGTACTCCTGGTCGAGCGCCTCCTCCAGGGACCCGAGCGCACGGGAGCGGCGCAGCGCGGCCAGCGTGACCTTCAGCGCGGTGGGGGAGCGCGCGAGGAGGACCTCGGCGGTCTCCTTCGCCGCCCGCTCGCCGCAGGACTGGAGGCGGTCGACGATCTCCTCCACCGAGTCGGCGGCGTAGCAGGAGTCGATCCACGCGCGGCGCGCGGCGAGTTCGCCCTCCGGGGCGGTCGCCGCGAACGCCCGCACGGCGTCCGCCGCGTCGGTGTCCGCGAGCGCCGCCGTGAAGTCCGTGAGGCGCTCCGAGGGGACGTAGTGGTCGGCGAGGCCGCACAGCAGCGCGTCGCCCGCGCCCACCGACGTGCCGGTCAGCGCCAGATGCGTGCCGAGCTCGCCCGGCGCCCGCGTCAGCAGATACGTGGCGCCGACGTCGAGGACGAAGCCGATGATGGTCTCCGGCATGGCGACCTGGGACCGCTCGGTGACGACGCGCACGTCGCCGTGTGCCGAGACGCCGACGCCGCCGCCCATGACGTACCCGTCCATCACCGCCACATACGGCTTGCCGTAGCGCGCGATCCGGGCGTTGAGCAGGTACTCGTCGTGCCAGAAAGCCGCCGACGCCGCGCCGCCGCCCGCGAGGATGTCCTCGCGCACGGCCCGGATGTCGCCGCCCGCGCACAGACCGCGCTCACCGGCGCCCGTCACGACCACCGTGCGGACCTCGTCGTCGTGCTCCCACGCGGTGAGCGCCTCGTCGACGAGACGGACCATGGGGTGGTCGAGCGCGTTCAGGGCGCGGGGCCGGTTCAGGACGATGTGGCCCGCGCGGCCCTCGACCCGCGTGAGCACCGGCGGTGCGTCGACACTCACTGAGCCGAGCCCTCCTTGTCGTTGCCGTCGGATTTGTCGTTGTCGTCGGTCGGCCCCTGGAACGCGTCCAGGATCCGCTCCGCCGCCGTCGTCGCCGTCAGCGTCCCCTCCCGGACCCGCTGCTCCAGGTCGGGTGCGAGGCGCCGCACGTCGGGGTGGGCGTGCAGCCGGCCGAGGAGTTCGTCGCGGACCATCGTCCACGTCCAGTCGACCTGCTGGTCGCGGCGCTTCGCGGCGAGGCGGCCGGTGGAGTCCAGGAGCGCGCGATGCTGTTCGAGCCGGTCCCAGAGAGTGTCGAGGCCCTTCGACTCGCGGGCGCTGCAACTCAGGACCGGGGGCGTCCAGGAGGCGTCCGCCGGATGCATGAGCCGCAGGGCGCCCGCCAGCTCCCGTGCCGCCGAGCGCGCGTCCCGTTCGTGCGGTCCGTCCGCCTTGTTGACCGCGATCACGTCGGCCAGCTCCAGGACGCCCTTCTTGATGCCCTGCAGCTGATCGCCCGTGCGGGCCAGGGTGAGGAGCAGGAACGTGTCGACCATGTTCGCGACGGCCGTCTCGGACTGGCCGACGCCGACGGTCTCCACGAGCACCACGTCGTACCCGGCCGCCTCCATCACCACGACGGACTCACGGGTCGCCTTCGCGACGCCGCCGAGCGTCCCCGCCGTGGGCGAGGGCCGCACGAACGCCATCGGGTCCACCGCAAGGCGCTCCATGCGGGTCTTGTCGCCCAGGATGGAGCCGCCTGTGCGCGACGACGACGGGTCGACGGCGAGCACCGCGACGCGGTGGCCCATCGACGTCAGCATCGTGCCGAGCGCGTCGATGAACGTCGACTTGCCGACTCCCGGGACGCCGCTGATGCCGATGCGCCGCGCCCGCCCCGAGTGCGGAAGCAACTGCGTCAGCAACTGCTGGGCGAGCACGCGGTGTTCGGCCCTGGTGGACTCCACGAGCGTGATCGCCCGCGCGATGTGCGCGCGCTTGCCGTCGAGTACGCCCTTCACATAGGTGTCGAGATCGATCCTCGGTGCCATGGGCTCAGCGGCTCACAGCTCGCCACTGCCGGAAGCGGCCTCGCCGGGCAGTTCGTGGCCGAGCCCGACGGCGAGCCGCCGCACCAGGTCGTACGCCGCGTCCGGGATGACCGTTCCGGGCGGGAACACCGCCGCGGCGCCCGCCTCGTGCAGAGCCTCGACGTCCTGCGGGGGAATCACGCCGCCCACGACGATCATGATGTCCTCGCGGCCCTCGGCGGCCAGCTCCGCGCGCAGCGCGGGGACCAGCGTCAGGTGTCCCGCCGCCAGCGAGGACACGCCGACGATGTGCACGTCCGCCTCGACGGCCTGCCGCGCCACCTCTCCGGGCGTCTGGAACAGCGGGCCGACGTCGACGTCGAAGCCCAGGTCGGCGAAGGCGGTCGCGATGACTTTCTGGCCGCGGTCGTGACCGTCCTGGCCCATCTTGGCGACCAGGATGCGCGGACGGCGGCCCTCGGCCTCCTCGAAGGACTTCACCAGCGCGCGAGTGCGCTCCACGGACGGCGACGGGCCTGCTTCGGTGCGGTACACACCGGAGATCGTACGGATCTGGCCCGCGTGCCGCCCGTACGCCTTCTCCAGGGCGTCGGAGATCTCGCCGACCGTCGCCTTCGCGCGGGCCGCGTCGACCGCGAGCGCGAGGAGGTTGCCCTCCAGGCCGGGGCCCGAGCCGCGCTCGGCCGACGCGGTCAGCTTGCGCAGCGCGTCCTGGCACACGGCCTCGTCGCGCTCCTCGCGCAGTCGCCGCAGCTTCTCGATCTGCTGGGTCCGCACCGAGGAGTTGTCGACCTTCAGGACCTCGATCTGCTCGTCGCCGGAGCCACTTTCAGGGCGGTACTTGTTCACGCCGATCACCGGCTGCCGCCCGGAGTCGATGCGGGCCTGCGTGCGCGCGGCGGCCTCCTCGACGCGCAGCTTCGGGATGCCCGCGTCGATGGCCTGCGCCATGCCGCCCGCGGCCTCGACCTCCTGGATGTGCTGCCAGGCCCGGCGCGCCAGGTCGTACGTCAGCTTCTCCACGTACGCGCTGCCGCCCCACGGGTCGATGACCCGGCACGTGCCCGACTCCTGCTGGAGCAGGAGCTGGGTGTTGCGGGCGATGCGCGCCGAGAAGTCCGTGGGCAGGGCCAGGGCCTCGTCCAGGGCGTTCGTGTGCAGGGACTGCGTGTGGCCCTGCGTCGCCGCCATCGCCTCCACGCAGGTGCGCGTCACGTTGTTGAAGACGTCCTGGGCGGTGAGCGACCAGCCCGAGGTCTGCGAATGCGTGCGCAGCGAGAGGGACTTGGCGTTCTTCGGGTCGAACTGCTTGACCAGCTTCGCCCACAGCAGGCGCGCCGCGCGGAGCTTGGCGACCTCCATGAAGAAGTTCATGCCGATCGCCCAGAAGAACGACAGGCGCGGCGCGAACGCGTCCACGTCCAGACCCGCCTCCCGGCCCGCCCGCAGATACTCCACGCCGTCGGCGAGCGTGTACGCCAGCTCCAGGTCGGCCGTCGCACCGGCCTCCTGGATGTGGTAGCCGGAGATCGAGATGGAGTTGTAGCGCGGCATCTTCTGCGAGGTGAACGAGAAGATGTCGGAGATGATCCGCATCGAGGGCTTCGGCGGATAGATGTAGGTGTTGCGGACCATGAACTCCTTGAGGATGTCGTTCTGGATGGTCCCCGCCAGCTTCTCCGGCGGCACGCCCTGCTCCTCGGCGGCGACGATGTACAGCGCGAGCACGGGAAGCACCGCGCCGTTCATCGTCATCGACACCGTCATCTTGTCCAGCGGGATCCCGTCGAACAGCTGCCGCATGTCGTAGATCGAGTCGATGGCCACGCCCGCCATGCCGACGTCACCGGTCACCCGCGGGTGGTCGCTGTCGTAGCCGCGGTGGGTCGGCAGGTCGAACGCGACCGACAGGCCCTTCTGGCCCGCCGCCAGGTTGCGGCGGTAGAAGGCGTTGGACTCCTGCGCGGTGGAGAACCCCGCGTACTGCCGGATCGTCCAGGGCTGGTTGACGTACATCGTCGGGTACGGGCCGCGCAGATACGGCGCGACGCCCGGGTAGGTGCCGAGGAAGTCCAGGCCCTCCAGGTCGGCGCCGGTGTACAGCGGCTGGACCGCGATGCCCTCCGGGGTCTCCCACAGCAGGTCGTCCGCGTCCTTGCCGGTGGCCGACTCGACCGCGGCGCGCCACTGCTGGGCGGAGCCCCGAGGGGCCGCGTCCGGCTCCAGGCCGATGCCGGAGAAGTCGGGGATCGTCATGGCGCCACTCCCATGAGGTCGAGGGTGGAGGTGAGCACGGCCACGGCGTCGCAGCCGGCGAAGACATAGGCGTCGACATCCCCGAACTCGCCGGGCCGTCCCGCCAGGAATACCCGTTCCGCGCCCGCCGACTTCAGCGCGGCGGCGACCGCGGCCGCCTCCTGCTCGTACAGGGCGTCGCTGGAGCACAGGCAGGCGACGCGCGCGCCACTGGCCCGGAAGGCGTCGGCCGCGCTCGCGGCATCCACGGAGACCGGGTCGTGCACGGCCTCGACGCCGCCCGCCTGGAACAGGTTCGAGGCGAACGTGGCGCGGGCGGTGTGCGCGGCGGCCGGGCCGAGCGCGGCAAGGAACACCTTCGGACGGGCACCGGTCTCGACGAGGTGGGCGTCGGAGCGGGCGCGCAGGGCCTCGTACGCCTCGTCGCGCCGCACCCGCGGCAGGCCGCCGGTCGGCCCGGCGGGCGCGCTCTCGCGCGCCACGGGCTTCTCGGCGAGGTTCGGGAACTCGCTGACCCCCGTGATGGGTTCGCGGCGCTTGGCGAGCTTCTTGCCGCGCTCCGCCCAGGTCGCCGCCAGGCGGTCGCCGAGCATGCCGGAGCGCAGGGCCGCCGCCTGGCCGCCCGCGCGCTCGATCTCCTGGAAGAAGTCCCAGGCGGCGTGCGCCAGTTCGGCGGTGAGCCGCTCCACGTAGTACGAGCCGCCCGCCGGGTCGATGACCCGCGCCAGGTGCGACTCCTCCAGGAGGATCGTCGAGGTGTTGCGGGCGATGCGGCGCGCGAACGCGTCCGGCAGGCCGAGGGAGTGGTCGAACGGCAGCACCGTCACGGCGTCCGCGCCGCCCGCGCCCGCGCTCAGGCAGGCCACGGTCGTGCGCAGCATGTTCACCCACGGGTCGCGGCGCGCCATCATCACCGGCGAGGTCACCGCGTGCTGGCGCTGCGCGCCCGCGTCGACGTCGCCGCTCGCCTCCGCAACCCGCGCCCAGAGGCGCCGGGCCGCGCGGAGCTTGGCGATGGTCAGGAACTGGTCGGCCGTGGCCGCGTACCGGAACTCCAGCTGGGCGCACGCCTCTTGCAGGGTCAGGCCCGCGCCGGTGAGCAGCCGCAGATAGGCCACGCCCGTCGCCAGGGACGCGCCCAGCTCCTGCGCGGCCGAGCCGCCCGCCTCGTGGTACGGCAGGGCGTCGACCGTGAGCGCGCGCAGGCCGCCGTACTCACGGCCGCACAGCCGCGCGAGATCGACGGCGGCGTCCGTGCCCAACTCCGTGCCCGTGCGCGCCTCGTACGCCAGCGGGTCCGCGCCGAGGTTGCCGTGCGCCGCGTCCTTGGCGACGCCCGCGGCCTCGACCAGGCTCAGCAACTCCCGTGCGGCGGGCTCGACATCGGCTCCGGCGTCGAGCACGATCGGGGCCAGGTCCAGGTAGACGCCGTCGAGCGCCCGCTCAAGGCCGGAGACGGGCAGCGCGTCGGGGCCGAGGGTGAGCCACAGCGACGTCACGCCGTTCTCGAGGTCGGCGAGGATCGATTCGTTCGTGCGGGCCGGGTCGCCTGTCGCGTGCCGCTGCCGTACGTCCCAGCCGGTCGCGGCACCGCCCGCGGCGCGCCCGCCGCGTACGAACGGGGCGAAACCCGGATGGCCGACATCGGCCACGGCGTCACGGGCGGTGTACAGGGGGCGGGTGCTGAGCCCGTCCTCGAGCGCGGTGGACAGCGCTTCCTCCGCCGCCGCCCCCGATACGTCCTTACCCGACTTCCGCAGTACGCCCTCCACCAGGCGCTGCCACTGCTCATGGGTCGCATCAGGGAACTCGGCGGCCAGGGAAAGCCCGTCGTCAGGCAGGACCGTCATGTTCCGATGCTAGGGCTCAATCAGGGCCCGGTGCCGGGGCACCGCTGTGACCTTGCACTCTCCCCGTCGGTCTTGAACTCGGACGGCCCGCAAGTTATTACCCGCAGGTAATATATAGGGGTTTCATAGGGGTCGTATCTGTCCGCCGCACGCCCTCAAGCAGGGGTTTTCGTCGGCATTCGCGGTGTGGCCTGGGCCGGGGCCGACCCCTGTACGGCGCTTTCGCGGACATCAGCACGGACGGCGGCGCCGACGCCGCGCCGGGCGCCGCCGGTGACGTAGTGGGTGTACTCGCGGTGCAAGCGGAATCCGGCCGTCCAGGCGAGCAGGCGGCTGGGGCGGTTGTCGCGTGCGCAGGACCAGCTCGCGGTGCGGCCGCGGGCCGAGACGTCCGCCGTGAGGGCGGCGACGCAGGCGTGCGCGAGGCCCTTGCGGCGGTGCTCCGGCGCGGTGGCCACGGCCACGTCCTCGTACGCGTCGCCCGCGAAGTAGGAGCACGCGACGGCGAGGACCCGCCCGCCCCGGTCGAAGGCGGCGACGGCGTGCCCGGACGCGGCGAGCGCCGCGGGAGTTCCCCAACTGGCGTGGATCCAGTCGGAGTCCGGCCACAGCGCCGCGAGCGCGTCGTCTCCCGTCACCCGGCGCACCCGCACCCCGCGCGGCGGCCGGGGCGTGGCGACGGGCTCCCGGTGGACGTACACCATGCGTTCGTCGGGCACGAGGCGGTCGAAGGCGGCGCCGAGCACGGGCAGGAACCGCGCCGAGGCCACGACGTGGCTGGAGGTGAACCGCGCGAGGCCGTCCGGGGACACCGCGCGCGGGTCGCCGCCGAGCAGGACGTGTCCGGCGCAGGACACCGCGAGGGCGCGCGGCGCGTCGGCGTCGTCGGCCCACCACTGGCCGGTGCCGTGCGTGCGGACGTGCTCGGGCAGCGCGGCCGTTCCGGGCGCCCCGGCGGCGAACCAGTCGGCGAGGGCGGGAAGTCGGTGCCGCGGGAGCGGGATCACGGGACGGTCCTCCGGGGTGGCGGGGCGGGCGTTCGAGGATGGCGGTGCGGGCGTTCGAGGGTGTGCCGGTGCGGGGCCGACACGAGGTCAGCGGTGCCCGTCCTCCGGGTGGGGGGAGGACCGCACCGCTGACCAGGTGGCGGCAGGCTAGCTCCCCGCCTTGCTGCCGTGGTTGGCCTTCTTCTTGCGGCGGGCCTTCTTCTTGCGTGCGCGCTTGGACATCCAGGCGTTCGACTCCTTCAAGAACCGTGGCCGACCAGCAGGGCGGCGAGCTTGTTGAGACGCTTGACGGTGCGGTCCTCCAGGGCGGCCGCGGCCGGCTCGACCCGCTCGGAACGGTCGTAGTACGCGCCGTTGACGATCTCGGTGGCCGGGTCGCACAGGCGCACCACGTGCCCGGCGCCCTCGGCGGCCGACGTGCCCTCGTGGGCGTACAGCGACAACAGCGCGGTGTCGCACACGCCGGGGTGCACGGACACGGCGGTCACGCGCGGGTCGGCGGCGAAGACGGTGAGGGCGAGCTGCGACTGGGCGTAGGCGGCCAGGCGGGAGTAGCGGCGGGCGCGGTTCGGGTCGCTCCACTGGATGGACGCGGTGCGGTGCAGCGACGACGAGACGTTGACGACGCGGCCGCCGGGCTCGCTGGTGAGGGACGGTTCGAGGAGGCCCGTGAGGAGGAAGTGGGCGAGGAAGTTCACCTGGAAGGCGATCTCGTTGCCGTCGGCCGTGATGGTGTGGCGCTCCGGCGCGGCCATGCCCGCGTTGTTCACCAGGACGTCCAGGTGCGGGTGCTCGGCGACGACACGCTCGGCGAGCCGCTCGACTTCCTCCAGATGGGTGAAGTCGGCGCCCAGGGCACGCAGCTTCGAGGCGTCGACGCCGGCCATGGCGATGAGCTTGTCGACGGCGGCCTGGGCCTCGTCGGCGGTGCGTCCGTGCACGAGCACGGTGACGCCGCGCTCGGCGAGGAGGCGCGCGGTCTCGTAGCCGATGCCGGAGGTGGCTCCGGTGACGAGCGCGGTGCGCCCGGACAGAGCGGTGCGCCCGGACAGAGAGGCAGAAGACATGTCTGATCCTGTGGTGGAGGCATGCCGGGGCAGCCCCGACGGGGGCTTGCGGCATGCGATACGAAAAGGCCGTGCGCGCTCGTCAGGAGCGCCGGTCACGGCGGAGGAGGGTGCGGTGCGGCGTCAGCGCACCGTGCTGTGAACAGGGCGCGAGACCGGCACCGCCGTATGAGGCGGCCGGTCGTCATGGCGCACGAAGCTGTTCACGTCGACCATCTAACGGGCCCGTGAGCTGCGCTTCAAGCGCTGCTCACGGGCTTTGACGGGGCCCTGATGCGAGGTCTCCCACCAGGGCGCGCGTCTCTGAGCACGGGCCTCGGGGTGCGGGTCTCAGGTGTGCGTCAGCTGAGGCCCGGGATCGTCGACACCACCAGGTCGATCAGCTTGATGCCGAGGAAGGGCAGCACGAGCCCGCCGAGTCCGTACACCGCCAGGTTGCGCCGCAGCAGATCGTGCGCCGACGCGGGCGTGTAGCGCACGCCGCGCAGGGCGAGGGGGATGAGCGCGACGATGATGAGGGCGTTGAAGATGATCGCCGAGGTGATCGCCGACTTCGGGCTGTGCAGGCCCATGATGTTCAGGGACTCCAGGCCCGGATAGGCCCCCGCGAACATCGCCGGGATGATCGCGAAGTACTTCGCGACGTCGTTGGTGATCGAGAACGTGGTCAGGGCGCCCCGGGTGATGAGGAGTTGCTTGCCGATCTCCACGATCTCGATGAGCTTGGTCGGGTTGGAGTCCAGGTCCACCATGTTCCCGGCCTCCTTGGCGGCCGAGGTGCCGGTGTTCATGGCCACGCCGACGTCGGCCTGCGCGAGCGCGGGTGCGTCGTTGGTGCCGTCGCCCGTCATCGCGACCAGCTTGCCGCCCTCCTGCTCCTGCTTGATCAGGGCGAGCTTGTCCTCGGGCGTGGCCTCCGCGAGGAAGTCGTCCACACCTGCCTCCCGGGCGATGGCGCGGGCCGTGAGCGCGTTGTCGCCGGTGATCATGACAGTGCGGATGCCCATGCGGCGCAGCTCCGCGAACCGCTCCCGGATGCCGTCCTTCACCACGTCCCTGAGCTGGACCAGGCCGAGCACCCGCGGCCCGTCCCAGTCGTGCACCGCGACGAGCAGCGGAGTCCCGCCGGCCGCGGCCACGGAGTCGGCGAACATCCGTGCCTGCGGCGGGACCTGGCCGCCGCGCAGCTCCACCCAGGTGATGACCTGGGCGGCGGCGCCCTTGCGGATGGTGCAGGCGGCGCCGTTGTCCCAGCGCAGGTCGATGCCGCTCATCCGGGTCTGCGCGGTGAACTCCACGAACCGCGCGTTGGCCAACTCGCCCTGCGCCGGCGCGCGCAGGCCGTACTTCTTCTTGGCGTGCACGACGATCGAGCGGCCCTCGGGTGTCTCGTCGGCCAGCGAGGACAGCTGGGCGGCGTCCGCCAAGTGCAGTTCGTCGATGCCGGGCAGCGGCATGAAGGCGTCCGCCTCGCGGTTGCCGAGGGTGATGGTGCCGGTCTTGTCGAGGAGGAGGGTGTTCACGTCGCCCGCGGCCTCGACGGCGCGGCCGGACATGGCGAGCACGTTGCGCTGCACGAGCCGGTCCATGCCCGCGATGCCGATCGCGGACAGCAGCGCGCCGATCGTCGTCGGGATCAGCGTCACGAGGAGTGCGACGAGCACGGTCGTGGGCTGCGCGGCGTCCGCGTACGAAGCCATCGACTGCAGGCTCACGACGACCAGCACGAACACGATGGTGAGCGCCGCGAGCAGGATGTTGAGGGCTATCTCGTTCGGCGTCTTCTGCCGGGACGCGCCCTCGACGAGGGAGATCATCCGGTCCAGGAAGGAGTGCCCGGCGCGCGACGTCACCCGCACGACGATCCGGTCGGACAGCACCGTCGTACCGCCCGTGACACCGCTGCGGTCACCGCCCGACTCCCGGATGACCGGCGCCGACTCACCCGTGACCGCGGACTCGTCGACCGCCGCGACCCCGTCGACCACGTCGCCGTCGGCCGGGATCAGCTCGCCCGCCTCGACCAGGACGAAGTCGAAGGGCCGCAGCTCGGTCGCGGCCACCGCCTCGGTCTCCGCGCCCTGGAGGTCCGTGCCCACCCGCCAGTTGTGCCGCAGCCGCAGGGCGACCGTGTCCGTGCGCGCCTTGCGCAGCGCGAGCGCCTGCGCCTTGCCCCGGCCCTCCGCCACCGCCTCCGCGAGATTGGCGAAGACGAGGGTCAGCCACAGCCAGACGCTGATGATCCACGAGAACACCGACGGGTCGAACACCGCGGTCCCCGTCGTGATCACCGCGCCGCAGCCCACCACGAACAGCACGGGGTTCTTGACCAGCGCCCGCGGGCGCAGCTTGTGCAGCGCGTCGGGGAACGACTTCAGGGCCTGCACGGGATCGACGAGGCCGCCGGGGCGGACACGTCGGCGGCCGTGACGGCTCTCGGGACTGCGCCCGGACGACTGGCTCTCGGGCGCCGGGGGAGCCTGCTGCGGGGCGGCGGGAAGCATCGGTGAAGGTGACTTTCTGGTGGGGGAGCGGCCACGGAGCGCGGCCGTGCGGAGAGGAAGCTAGCGGTCCCAACCTCACCGAATCACCTTCGCAGCAGGGAATTTACGTCCTCCTGACAGGCCCTCCCGACGATCCGTCAAGCCTCCGTCAAGAAGCCCTGGTGACGCATAAGGAGGGCGTCAACAAAACCGGGAAGCGCCACGGCGGACCCAAGACTGATCACCACGGGGGAACGGACGAACGAGTCCGCGATGTGAGGCCGGAGGTCGCGTGACGATCACCGCCGGCCGTACGCACAGTCCAGATGCGGGGGCCCGGACTGTGCCCGCCACACATCGGGATCCGGTCGTCCGTCCAGAGGGACGTCCCGACCCGCGGCTCAGAGGGGGGCTGCGGGCCGGGACGTCCCCGACTGCCCGGCCCGACGGTCGTCCAGTCGCCCGAGTGATCTTGACGTCACCTTGGCGCCCGCAAAGGAGCCGAGGACGCGGTCACCGTCGTCCTGCCGTCGGCCTCGACAAGGTCGGCACCCGCGCCCTCGCCCAACTCGGCGCCACCCGGCACCCGGTGGGGCGCGGCGCACCGGAATGATCAGCTCCCGCGGTGTGCGGTGACCCGGTGAACGAGTCGTGGCCAAAACGTAAGAGAGGCGTCAACGGTGTCCAGGACGCCGTATGAGAGACGTCAAGAGAGACGGCGAACCCGCTGGTGGGCGCTTTGCTTCAGAGGACCGCACAATCTTGTGGGCCCGGCCCGCACGCACTTTCAGGAGGCGGCACACCGATGACCCGGGTGCTGGTGGTCGAGGACGACCCACAGCTCGTACGGGCTCTGGAGATCAATCTGAAGGCACGCAAGTACGAGGTGGACGCGGCGGTCGACGGGGGCACGGCCCAGCGTCTGGCCGCGGCGCGTCCGCCGGACGTGGTCCTCCTTGATCTCGGGCTGCCCGACATGGACGGCATCGACGTGGTGCGCTGGTTGCGGGGCTTCAGCCGCGCGCCCATCCTCGTCGTGTCCGCCCGCCAGGCCTCCGACGAGAAGGTCGCGGCGCTCGACGCGGGCGCCGACGACTACATCACCAAACCGTTCAGCATGGACGAACTCCTCGCCCGGCTGCGAGCCGCCGCCCGCAGAACCCGCTCCGTGGAGCGCGGTGAGGCCGCCGCCCTCGTCGAGACCGAGGGCTTCACCCTGGACCTGCTCGCCAAGAAGGCCTTACGGGACGGCCGCGCCGTACGCCTCACCCCCACCGAGTGGCACCTCCTGGAGGTCCTGGTGCGCCACCGCGGCCGCCTGGTCAGCCAGCAGCAGCTGCTCGGCGAGGTGTGGGGTCCCTCGCACAGCACGCGGACCAACTACCTGCGCGTCTACATGGCCCAGCTGCGCCGCAAGCTGGAGCCCGACCCGGCGCATCCGCGGCATCTGATCACCGCGCCGGGGATGGGGTATCGGTTCGAGGGGTAGGGAGGCCGCCCCGGGCGCGTGGGGTGAGGCTGGTGACGCCGCTGCGGTCGGGCCTATGAGGCGGTGCCGGACGAGGGTCCGCTGTCCCGCAGGTCCGCCACCACCGCCGCGTGGTCGGACGGCCAGACACCCTCGACCGGGCCGTCGCCCGCGCGCCGCACCGAGCGCACCGCGCCGAGGCCTTCGGGGCCCGGTGGCCCGACGTGGATGTAGTCGATCCGGACGCTCGGGTTGTACGAGGGCGCCACATACGGGTTCGCCGCGTCCCAGGTGGCGGCCGCCGCGCCCGGCTCGGCGTACTCCCACGCGTCCAGGAGCGACTGCCCCGGCACGGCGGGCGCCGTGCGATACCCGCCCAGGAGCCGGATCTCGTCCGAGTCCGGCCAGGCGTTGAAGTCGCCCGTGATCACGGGCGGGAACGCGGTGCCGCCCCGGTGCTCGGCCACGAACCCGGCGAGCCGCGCCACCTGCGCGCACCGCGTCGCCGACTGGCTCGGCGCCGACGTCAGATGTGTGGTGAAGAACGGCACCTCCTGACCCGGCGCCGCGAGCCGCGCGTACAGCGCGAGACGGCCGTCGTCCTCCTCCCCATCCGGCTCGGGCAGCTGCGCGACGGCCCGGTCCAGGACGGGCCACCTGCTGAGGACCGCGTTGCCGATGGCCACGTCCGGATCGCCGATCCGCCGCTGCCACCGCCCGGGCGCCCGCGACGGCTCCCACGTCCAGTGCAGGCCCAGCTCGTCCGCGAGCCACCCGGCGACGTTCTCGCCGCCGCGCTCCCAGACCTCCTGCAGGCCGACGACGTCCGGCCGCAGCTCGCGCAGCACCGCGAGAATCGCCATCCGCCGCTGCTCCCAGGGTCCGTATCGCCACCATACGTTCCACGTCGCTATGCGCACGTACGTCCTCACTCGTCCGGGTCTCCGAGCCGGGCCACGCGTCAGCAGAGTGTCAGCGTGCGCGGAATCACCGTCAACGGCTCGTCAGTTCCGGTCGGTTGACACCCCGTGCCGGGCATACCGTCACTGTGTGCCCGGTGCTCACCGCCGGGCCCACGGCGACCGCCCAACCCTACGAGGGCCTGCCGAGGCTCCTCAAGGAGGAATCCCATGACGCAGCAGCTGGTGTGCGGAGAAGACCCCGAGCCTTCCGAACGCGGCCCGGCCGGACCGCTGTTCGTTCCCGTCCGGCCGGGACCCGCGGGCTGTGTCGCCCGCCTGTTCCGCACCCCGGTCGGCGGCCGCACGGCCGTCGCCTTCACGACACCACAACGCCTCACCGACGAACTCGGCGCCCGGCAGCCCTGGATCCGGCTCTCCGAACCCGCCCTGCGCGCGCTCACCGAACCGCTCGGCGTTCCCCGGGTCACCGTCGACCCCCGCCTCACGCCCGGCTCGGCACCCAGGGGCCGCACCTCCACCACCGACCACACCCCGGGCTCCCCGGCTCCCCGGCACACCCCCGCCCCGTCCGGCCCATCCGCCTCGTCCGCGCCCCGGCTCACGCCCGCCGCGCCCCGGCCCGTCGCCGCCTCCGCGGGTACCGCCGCGCGTGTCTCCCGCTGGCGGGACTGGGACCCCCAGGCCGTCGGAGCGCTGCGCGTCACCGGAGCGGCGGCGCTCGTGGGTGCGCTGACGGCCTGGATCGGCTGAACGAACGCGGCGGCGGGCCGGGAGCTGGGGGCGTGGGAGCTGGGGGCGTGGGAACTGGGTGCGCACGGACTTGGGTGCGCACGGACCGGGTGCCAACGAACTTGGGTGCCTACGGACTGGGTGCCCACGAACTGGACGCCCGGGAACTGGGCACCCGGGAGCTGGAAGCCCGAGCGGCGCCCGCGATCTGGCAGCCCGAGTGGGCGACGAGGGGCCGCGACGAGCAGCGCACCTCAGGCGCCGGATTCGCTCTCGGCGCCGGGCAGTTCTCCGGGGCGCGACCAGAGAGTCCCGCCGGGTGCGACCCGAGGCTCTCGCCAGGCGCGACCGGAGACTCCCACCCAGGTGTGACTGGACAGTCCCGCCGAGCTTGACCGAAGGGGCAGTCCCGCCGGGCTTGACCGAAGGGGTAGTCCCGCCGGGCTTGACCGAAGGGGTAGTCCCGCCGGGCTTGACCGAACAGCTCGACCGGCTGCGACAGGGCCGCCCCGGCGGGCGCCACCGAACAACTCGACCAAGTGCGACCAACTGCGGCAGGGCCGCCCCGCCCGGCGCGACCGGACAACTCGACCGAGTGCGACCAGTTGCGACGGGGCAGCCCGGCCGCCCGCGACCGAACAACTCGACCGAGTGCGACGGTGCCGCCCCGCCGGGCGTGAGCGGAAAGCCCGACAGGGCGTGAGCCGACAGCCTGACGGACGTGAGCCACCTGACGCGCGCGCCGAGCACGGCCCGCACCCCCGCCGAGAGCACCCGGCGCCCGCGACGAGGGCGACGTGAAGACGACGACGTGAAGACGACGAGGCGAAAAGAGAAGCCAGCCATGACCCTTGCGGACATCCCCGCGACACCCGGCCACCCCCCGGTCGCCGTCGACGCGCCGCGCCTGGCCGCGTCCGACGACCTGACCGTGTGGCCGCTCTCCACCACGCGGCTCGCGCACGGAGACCTGGCCGTCGGCGGCGTACCGCTCACCGAGATCGCCGACCGCTTCGGCACCCCGGCCTACCTCCTCGACGAGGCCGACGTACGCGAGCGCTGCCGCACCTATCTCCACGCCTTCCCCGACACCGACGTCCTGTACGCGGCCAAGGCGTTCCTGTGCCGCGCCATGGCGCACTGGGTCGAGGAGGAGGGCCTCGGCCTCGACGTCTGTTCCGCCGGCGAACTCGAACTGGCCGTCACCACCGGCTTCCCCGCCGCCCGCATCGTCCTGCACGGCAACGCCAAGAGCCCCGAGGATCTGCGCGCCGCCCTGCGCCTCGGCGTCGGACGCATCGTCATCGACAGCGCCTCCGAAATCGCCCGCCTCGCCGCGGCCGTACCACCCGGCAGCCGCCAGAAGGTCCTGGTCCGCGTCGTCCCCGGCATCGCCGCCGGCGGCCACAGCAAGATCCAGACGGGCACGGACGACCAGAAGTTCGGCCTGTCCATCACCGACGGCTCCGCCCAGCACGCCATCGCCCGCATCCTCGACCAGCCCGGCCTCGAACTGGTCGGCCTGCACTGCCATCTGGGCTCCCAGATCACCTCCGACAAGCCGTTCCTCTGCGCCGTACGCCGCCTCGTCGGCCTGATGGCCCGCATCAAGGACCACCACGGCCTCACGCTCCCCGAACTCGACCTCGGCGGCGGCCACGGCATCGCCTACCGCCCTGGCGAGGACGCCCTCGACATCACCACCCTCGCCCGCAAGATCCGCGCCGAACTCACCGAGAGCTGCGCCGCCGCCGGCCTCGCCGTACCCCGCCTGATCGTCGAACCAGGCCGCGCCATCGCGGGCCCCGCGGGCGTCGCCCTCTACCGAGTCCTCTCGGTCAAGCGCACCAGCGACCGCACCTTCGTCGCCGTCGACGGCGGCATGAGCGACAACCCTCGGCCCGCGCTGTACGGCGTCCGCTATCTGCCGCGCCTCATCGGCCGCCGCTCCACCGCCGCACCCGCACCCGTGACCGTCGTCGGCCGACACTGCGAGGCCGGTGACGTACTCGCCGCCGACATCCAACTCCCGGCCGACACCCGACCCGGAGACCTCCTCGCCGTCCCCGTCGCCGGCGCCTACCACCTGTCGATGGCCTCCGGCTACAACCTCGTCGGCCGGCCCCCGGTGGTCGCCGTCGCCGACGGCCACGCCCGACTCCTCGTGCGCCGCGAGTCCCTGGAGGACTTCCGCAGCCGGGACGTCGGCCTCTAGGCGCGGTCCTGCGCTCTCAAGGCCGGACGGCGGCGCGGCCGAGGCATCTGCCCCGTGGCCGAGGCACCCGCCCCGTCGGCGTCACGTGCCGAGAAAGCGCAGGATCGCCAGCACACGGCGGCTGTAGCCGGTGACGTCGGTCAGCTCCAACTTGTCGAAGATGGCGTTCACATACTTCTCGACGGCGCTCTGCGAGACGTGCAACTGGTCCGCGATGGCCGCGTTCGTATGCCCCTGCGCCATCATGGCGATGACCTCCCGCTCCCGGTCGGTCAGCCGCTGCAACGGGTCCACCTGGCGGCTGAACGTCAGCAACTGGCGTACGACCTCCGGGTCGAAGGCCGTCCGGCCCGAGCCCACGCGGTCGAGCGCGTCCAGGAACTCGTCGACCTGCACGACCCGGTCCTTGAGCAGATATCCGACCCCCTCCGTCGCGGTGGTCAACAGGTCCGTGGCGTAACGCCGTTCGACGTACTGCGACAGCACCAGGACACCTGTGCCCGGCCAGTTCTTGCGGATCTCCAGCGCGGCCCGGAGTCCTTCGTCGGTGTGCGTCGGCGGCATCCGCACGTCCACCACGGCGGCGTCCGGCGGATCGGCGGCTATCGCTTCGAGCAGGGCCTCCGCGTCCCCCACGGACGCCGTCACCTCATGCCCCTCTTCGACGAGCAGGCGGGTCAGGCCCTCACGCAGCAGTGTCGAGTCGTCGGCGAGTATTACGCGCATGGCAGCTCCGCTGTGATGATGGTCGGGCCTCCGGCCGGGCTGGCCACCGACAACGTACCGTCGAGCGCCGCGATCCTCCGGCTCAGGCCGAGCAGCCCACTGCCGGAGGCGTCGGCCCCGCCCCGGCCGTCGTCCTCGACCCGCAGTCGCAGCAGCTCATCGGCCCGGTCGGCCCGCACGGTGACCTGCCCGGCGCCGGAGTGCTTGACCGCGTTCGTCACGGCTTCGGCGGCGACGAAGTAGGCGACCGCGTGGGCTGTCGGCGGCGGGGTGTCCCGCAGCTCGCAGGAGAGCCGGACGGGTATCGCGGCCCGCTCGGCGACCGTTTCGAGCGCGGCGGCAAGACCACCCTCGTCGAGTGCCGCCGGATACACCCGCCACGCCACGTCCCTGAGCTCCACCAGCGCCTGCTGCGACTCCTCGTGGGCCTGGCGCAGCAGCTCCGACGACTTCTCCGGGTCCGGGGTGCGGCGGGCCCGGCCGAGCAGCATGCCGAGAGCGACCAGGCGCTGCTGGACGCCGTCGTGCAGGTCCCGCTCGATGCGCCGCCGCTCGTCGTGGACGGCCTCCACGACGCCCGCCCGGCTCTTCGCCAGCTCGCCGATGCGGCGCTCCAGGGTCTGGCGGTCGCTGGGGCCGAGGAAGTGGCGTATGAGCTGCTCGTCCATCAGCGCCACCGCGTGCACGCCCTGTATGCACAGGAAGAGCAGGAAGAGACCGCCGAACGTGGCGGGCGCGATGACCAGCGGCCACTGGTCGAGATCGACCAGGAACCAGCCCCACACCAGCAGTGACGCATAGCCGGCGCCGATCGCGGCGGCCAGCAGCACCACGCCGCCAAGGAGTCCCACCGTCCAGCGCGTGGCCACATAGGACAGGGCGGCCATGCCGGTCAGCGGCGCGGCCAGGTCCGCGGTGCCGGTGTCGTACCAGCGGGCCATCCGGCGGCGCTGCACCTCGGCCCACCAGCGGGCGACCGCGAGTATCTGTGTCTCGCCGCGGCGGTCGTCGGCGGACCGCCCGAGCGTGACGAGCAGCCACAGTCCGGACGCGAGCGTCATGGCCAACTCGGCGACGGCGCTGATGGATCCGAGCAGGACCCCGGCGGCGACGCGTAGTCGGCGGGCGAGAAAGTTTCGCATGATCAATGACGCTAGCCGAGCGGCGAGCCGAGCGGACTGCGGAAAACCGCAAACCTGGCTGCGGCAGTCCGCAGGGAGGGTCTGCGGCGGTCCGCAGCGCAACTGTGCGGCCGCCCCCATACCGCCGTGGCCTGCGGGTTTCGTACCGTCGAAGACATGATCCTCACTGCTTCACACACCCTCAGCGCCGCGTACGAATCCGCCGCGGCAGCGGCCTCGGCCACGGTCTCATCCGCGACTGTGACCGTGTCCTCGGCCACGTCCGGGCCCGCTCGGCCCGTCCGCTCCGCTCTATACGCGGCCGCGCCCGCCGACGCCCCCGCGGGCGGTATAGCGGGCTGGGCAGCCGACCTCATGGACTCCCTCGGCGCGATCGGTGCCGGTGTGGCGATCGCGCTGGAGAACCTGTTCCCGCCGCTGCCCAGCGAGGTGATCCTGCCGCTCGCCGGCTTCGCGGCGAGCCAGGGCAAGTTCAGCCTGCTCGCGGCGCTGCTGTGGACCACGGTCGGCTCCGTCGTCGGGGCGCTCGCGCTGTACTGGGTGGGCGCGCTGCTCGGCCGTGACCGCACCGTCGCCATCGCGGCGCGCCTGCCGCTGGTGAAGACGGCGGACATAGAGAAGACGGAGGCGTGGTTCGAGCGGCACGGCACGAAGGCCGTGTTCTTCGGCCGCATGATCCCGATCTTCCGCAGCATGATCTCGATACCGGCAGGCATAGAACGGATGCCGCTGCCCCTGTTCCTGGGCCTGACGACGCTCGGCAGCCTGCTGTGGAACAGCGTGTTCGTCCTGCTGGGCTACGGCCTCGGCTCCCGCTGGCACGAGGTCACGGATGCCGTCGGGCTGTACTCGAAGGGCGTCCTCGGCGTGGTCGCCCTGGCCGTGATCGCGTTCGTGGTGGTCCGCATACGCAAGGCGGGCCGCGGCGCGCACCGGGCGAGGAGCTAGCCCCACCGGGTGCGCGAGCCACGGCCCGCGCGAGCAAGGCTCCGAGAGCGGGGAAAGCCTCGGAGCTGGGAATGCCTCAGAGAATCGAGCCTGGCGTGTAGGCCGCAGCCTCGGGGTGCTCCTTGACGACTGCCTCGATCTGGGCGATGACCGCGGCGACCTGGTCGCTGGCGGCGCCCGTGAACGAGAGCTTGTCGGCCATCAGCTCGTCCAGCTGGGCGCGGTCCAGCGGGATACGGGAGTCCGCGGCGAGCTTGTCCAGGAGTTCGTTGCGCTCGGCGCCCTGCTCACGCATGGCGAGCGCGGAGGCGACGGCGTTCTCCTTGATGGCCTCGTGGGCCTCCTCGCGGCCGACACCGGCCCGCACCGACGCCATGAGCACCTTGGTCGTGGCGAGGAACGGCAGGTAGCGGTCCAGTTCCCGGGCGACGACGGCGGGGAACGCGCCGAACTCGTCGAGGACCGTCAGGAAGGTCTCCAGGAGGCCGTCCAGCGCGAAGAACGCGTCGGGCAGGGCCACGCGGCGCACGACGGAGCAGGAGACGTCGCCCTCGTTCCACTGGTCGCCGGCCAGCTCGGCGGTCATGGAGGCGTAGCCGCGCAGGATGACGGTGAGGCCGTTGATGCGCTCGCAGGAGCGGGTGTTCATCTTGTGCGGCATCGCGGACGAGCCGACCTGGCCGGGCTTGAAGCCCTCGGTGACCAGCTCGTGCCCGGCCATCAGGCGGATGGTCTTCGCCAGGGAGGACGGGGCGGCGGCGAGCTGGACGAGCGCCGTCACGACCTCGTAGTCGAGAGAGCGGGGGTAGACCTGGCCGACGGAGGTGAAGGCGCGGTCGAAGCCGAGGTGGGTGGCGATGCGGCCTTCCAGCTCGGTGAGCTTCTCGGCGTCGCCGCCGAGCAGGTCGAGCATGTCCTGGGCGGTGCCGACGGGGCCCTTGATGCCGCGCAGCGGGTAGCGGCCGAGGAGGTCGTCCAGGCGGCGGTGGGCGACGAGCAGTTCGTCGGCGGCGGTGGCGAAGCGCTTGCCGAGGGTGGTGGCCTGGGCGGCGACGTTGTGGGAGCGGCCGGCCATGACCAGCTCGGCGTACTCACCGGAGAGGCGGCCGAGGCGGGCGAGGACGGCGACCGTGCGGGAGCGGACCAGCTCGAGAGAGAGCCGGATCTGCAGCTGCTCGACGTTCTCGGTGAGGTCGCGCGAGGTCATGCCCTTGTGGACGTGCTCGTGACCGGCGAGGGCGTTGAACTCCTCGATGCGGGCCTTCACATCGTGGCGCGTGACCTTCTCGCGCTCGGCGATGGAGGCAAGGTCGACCTGGTCGAGCACGCGCTCGTAGTCCCCGATCGCGGCGTCCGGCACGTCGATGCCGAGGTCCTTCTGCGCACGCAGGACGGCGAGCCAGAGGCGGCGCTCCAGCTTCACCTTCTGCTCGGGCGACCAGAGCAGGGCGAGCTCGGTGGAGGCGTAACGCCCGGCGAGGACGTTCGGGATACGGGGCTTTGCAGGCGCGGCAGTCACAGTCGGCCATTCTAGCTGGCGGTTTCTGCAGGCCAGCGCCATGGCTGTCGTCGTCGGAAGCTACAAGGAGCGGGTGGGGGCGAGGTCGAGAGGGAGGAGCTGGCCGGGCGCGGCCCGGGGGCGGTTGGGGCGTGGTCCGGGTGTGCTCTGGGTGCCGTGGGCGAGGAGAGGGTTGACGAGGCGCTGGTGTGAGTGGTCTATTACTCACATGGGTACGACGAAGGCGCGGCAACTGTCCACGGCGGAGGCGCGCAGAGGTGAGGTGCTGGCCACCGCGGCGAAGGTGTTCGCGGGGCGCGGGTACTACGGGACGTCCACGACGGAGGTCGCCAAGGGTGCCGGGATCTCGCAGTCGTATCTGTACCGGCTGTTCCCCGACAAGCAGGCGCTGTTCGTGGCCGTGGTCGAGGACGTCTCGCGGCTGATCCGTGAGCGGCTCGGCGAGTCGGTCGCGAAGGTGGGGAGCGCGGATCCGGCGGAGGTGCTGTATGCGATGGGGGATGAGTACGCCCGCCTGATCGCGGACCGCGAGGACCTGCTGAAAGTGCTGATGCACGCCAACTGTGCGGTCAGTGAGCCGGAGATCAGGGAGGCGGTGCAGGGGATGTACGCACGCCTTGTGGAGTATGTGCGGTCCGCGTCCGGTGCGCGGGACGACGAGGTGCAGGAGTTCTTCGCCAGGGGATTCCTGTGCAATGTGGCGGTCTCGATCGGGGCGCTGGAAGTGGACGCGCCGTGGACGAGGACGCTCCTGGCGGGCATCAGGCATTACTGAGCCGCCGTAGCGGAATGGAAGGCCACGCATGCGTGGCCCTTCTTTCGGGGTGAGGTGTGAGTGATTAACCACTCTTTCCTCGGAGTCGGGTCAGGGATCAGGGACCAGAGATCAGGGACCAGGGAATTGGGGGTGTGATCGTGAGGGGACAGTGGCGGACAGGAGGGGTGGGGCGGGTGCCCCGGCCGGCCCGGGCGTCCGGGGTGGAGCAGGGCCCCGCTCTGGTGGCGCTCGCGACGGCGCAGTTCGTCGTCGTGCTCAGTACGTCCATCGTGAATGTGGCGCTGCCCGCCGTCTCCGGAGGGCTCGGGTTGTCGTCCGGGGTGCTGTCGTGGGTGGTCAATGCCTATGTGCTCGCGTTCGGAGCGCTGTTGCTGCCCGGTGGCCGGTTCGCGGATCTCTTCGGGCGGCGGCGGATGTTCGTGGCGGGGACGACCGTGTTCGCGCTCGCCTCGCTCGCCGCCGGGCTCGCGCCGAACGCCACCGCGCTGATCGCCGCCCGCGCGGCCCAGGGCGTCGGCGCCGCGCTCCTCGCGCCCGCCGCGCTCGCGCTGGTCCTGCTGATCTTCCCGCCGGGCGCGAAACCCCAGGGTGGCGGCCTGACGCGCGGAGCGGCGCTCGGCGTGTGGGGTGCGGTGTCCGGGGCGGGCGGCGCGGCCGGGGTGATCCTGGGCGGCGTACTCACCGAGTGGTACGGCTGGCGGGCCGTGTTCCTCGTCGTCGTGCCGATCGCCGTCACCTCGCTCGGAGCGACCCTCCTGCTGGTCCCCGCCGACCGGCCGACGGGCGGCGGCCTCGACCTCGTCGGCGCGATCACCTCGACCGCCGGCCTGACGGCGCTCGTCTACGCCCTCACCGCCGAACAGCCGCTCGCCGCCGCGGCGGGCCTCGCGCTCCTGGCCCTGTTCGCCGACCGCCAGCGCCGGACCACGGCCCCGCTCGTACCGCCACGCCTGCTCCGTACCGGACGGGTGGCGGCGGCCAACCTCGCCATGACGCTGCTCGGCGCCGTCTGGGTCGGACTCTTCTACTTCCTGCCGCTGTACCAGCAACAAGTGCTCGGATACAGCGCCCTCGCGGCGGGCCTCACCCAGCTCCCGCTCGCGCTGACCGTCGTCGTCGCGTCCACCCTCGCCCCTCGCCTGCCCCACCGCGCGGGCCTCGGCGCCGCCCTCGCCGCCCTCACCCTCGGCCTCGCCCTGCTCGCCCTGGCCAGGACCGACGGCACCTTCGCCGTCGACCTGCTCGGCCCCTCGGTCCTGGTCGGCGCGGGCCTCGGCGTCGCGTTCGTCCGGCTCACCACGCTGGCCACCGACGGGGTACCGGCCGCCGACTCCGGGCTCGCGGGCGGCCTCGTCAACACCACCCGGCAGATCGGCGGCGCCCTCGGCCTCGCCCTGCTGACCGCCCTCGCCCCCACGGCGGGGGACCACCGCACCGCGTTCGCCACCACGGCCCTCATCGCCCTGCTCACCACAGCCGCGGCACTGACCACCCTCACCGGCTCCACCGACCGCACCAGGAGGAACCCGTCATGACCAAGAAGCCCTACCTCACCGGCCACTACACCCCCGTCACCGACGAGACCACCGCACACGGCCTGACCGTGCACGGCACCCTCCCGCCCGAGCTGAACGGCCGCTACTTCCGCAACGGCCACAACCCCAAGCCCGGCATCACCCCCACCCACTGGTTCAAGGGCAGCGGAATGATCCACGGAGTCCGGCTGCGCGACGGCCGCGCCGAGTGGTACCGCAATCGATGGGTGCACACCCCGGCCCTCGACGGCGTGCCCTACCTGGGCGCCGACGGCGTCCCGAACCTCCGCGCCAGCGACGCCGCCACCCACGTCATCGAGCACGCCGGCCGCATCCTCGCCCTCCAGGAGGCCAACCTCCCCTACGAGCTGACGCCCGAGCTGGACACCGTCGGAGCCCACGACTTCGGCGGCCGCCTGAAGACGGCGATGACGGCGCACCCGAAGACCGACCCCGCGACCGGCGAACTGCACTTCTTCGGGTACGGGCCGTTCCCGCCACACCTGACGTACTACGTGGCCGACGCCAAGGGCGAGATCGTGCGCAGCGAGGTCGTCGAGGGCGCGGGGCCGTCCCTGATGCACGACTTCGGGATCACCGAGCGGTACGTGGTGTGGCTGGACCTGCCCGTCGTCTTCAACGCCGAGGAGCACTCCGGCATCCCGTACCGCTGGAGCGACACGTACACGCCGCGCATCGGTGTGATGCCGCGCACCGGACCCGCGACGGTGCGCTGGTTCGAGGTGGAGCCCGGCGTGCTCCTGCACGTCGCGAACGCGTACGAGGACGAGCGCGGCCGTGTCGTCCTGACCGGGCCGCGCTACGACCGCGGCGCGTGGGAGCAGACCTGGAAGTTCTGGATCGGCGCGCCGGGCCACGCGCCGCAGCCCATGGTCGGCGCGGTCGGCCACCGGTGGATACTCGACCCGGCCACGGGCAAGGCCGTCGAGGAGCCCGTGGACGACCTCATCACCGAATTCCCCACCGTCAACGAGGACTTGACGGGCCGCTTCCACCGCTACAGCTACGCCGTGGCGTTCCCGGGACCGGACCTCGACGAGTACGCGATCGTCAAACACGACCTCACCGCGGGCAGTCGGGAGCTGGTCCCCATGGGCCGCGGCCGGATGCCCGGCGAGGCCGTGTTCGTACCGGCCGAGGGCGCCACCGGCGAGGACGAGGGCTATCTGCTCACCGTGGTCAGCGACCTCGTCGAGGACGCCTCGCAGCTGCTCGTCATCGACGCCTCCGCCCCCGGCACCGGGCCGCTCGCCGTCGTCGAGCTGCCGCGCCGGGTGCCGAGCGGAATCCACGGTTCCTGGATCGCGGACGCGGACGCGGACGTAGACGTGGACGCCGACGCCCTCTCCGCCGCAGGCGGTGCGGCATGATCAGCACCCGTCACGAGATCACCGTCGCCGCGCCCGTCGAGACCGTCTGGCGGCTGCACACCGACATCGCCGCCTGGCCCCTGTGGCACAGCGCCATCGAACGGGCCGAGACCTCGGGCGAGTTGGAGGTCGGCATGTCCTTCAGGTGGCTCACGCACGGCCTGGACATCACGTCCACGGTCGCCGCCGTCGACGAGTACCGCTCGATCACCTGGGGCGGCCCCACCTCCGGCATCGACGGCATGCACCGCTGGACGTTCACGCCGACCGCCGACGGCGGCACGTCGGTGGTCACTGAGGAGTACTGGACCGGCGCGCCGGTCGACGCCGACCCCGACGGGATGCGGGCGCTCCTCGCCCAGTCCCTCATCGACTGGCTGGCGGAGCTGAAGGACGAGGTCGAGACGGTGGTGGCGCGGGAGAACGAGTGAGCGGGGCTTGGCGGGAGAAGGAGTGAGCGGGGCCTGGGAGAGGCGGCAGGCCGCGTCCGGCTTCCCGTGCCGGGCGCGGTCAGCCCGCGTCCGGCTCCACGCGCCGCCACGTCTGTACGGGTCCCGGCGCCGCCGAGTCGTGGGGCGTCACCCAGAACGCGCGTCCCGTCACCGGGTCCACCTGGGCGCCCGAGCGGCCGTCGCCGGACGAGCGGCCGGTGAGGCGGCGGCCGATCCACGGGCCGAGGTACTGCCGGGCGAAGCGGACGTCGTCGACGCGGCGGGTCGCCCAGGCCGCGAGGACGGCCGGCGGCAGCGGGCTGTCCCAGTCGTCCTCCTGCCCGTGCCCGAGCGCCTGCCAGACCGCCTCGGCGACCCGGCGGTGCCCTTCGGCCGTCAGGTGCAGCCGGTCCACGTCCCACATGCGCTGGTCGCCGAGCGTCCGGGAGCCGTACAGGTCCACCACGAGCGCCCCGTGCCGTGCCGCGAGGTCGTCGACATGGGCGAACAGCTCCTCCATCCGCGGGCGGAACCGTTCGAGGACCGGGCCCTGGCGGCCGGGGCTGCGCATCAGGACCAGCTGCTTGCACGCCGGAGCGAGGGTCTCCACGGCCTGCTCCAGGAGGCCGCGCACCCGCCCCATGTCGCACTTGGGCCGCAGCGTGTCGTTGAGACCGCCGACCAGGGTGATCACGTCGGCGCCCAGCGCGGCCGCCATCGGCGCCTGGTCCGTGGCGATCTGCCCGATGAGCTTGCCGCGCACCGCGAGGTTGGCGTACCGGAAGCCCGGGGTGCGGGTCGCGAGCCGCTCGGCCAGTACGTCGGCCCAGCCGCGGTAGCTGCCGTCGGGCAGCAGGTCGGACATGCCCTCGGTGAAGGAGTCGCCGACGGCGACGAGGCTCGTGTAGCGCGGATTGATCTGCATGGCGATGCGATGGTATCCCGGGGCACCCACGTCCGCGCGGGCCCCACCCGAGCCCTCGGTCAGTGCGCCTGCCCGGCCACGGTGAAGCGTTCCGCCTGCTCGCCCCGCAGCCGCCCCGCGGGCACCCGCCGCCCGAATGCCACGAGCAGCAGGTCCTGCGCGGCACCGGACAGCGGCGACCCCGACCCGAAGGACCAGTCGGTGTCGTCGGCCCGCAGCTCCAGGCCGGTGAGGTCGGCACCGAAGAACTTCGCGGACTTCGGTGTGACGTGGTCCAGGAGGATGCGGAGCCGGTCCTCCGGTACGCGACGGGTGAGGCCGAGCGGCACGGTGATGTCGAGCCCGTGGACGACGTCGTGGCCGAGCGCGCTCGCGAAGCCGCCGACCGGCGGGGTCCACGGGTGGTCCGCGTGGTCCCGCAGGAAGGCGGCGAGGTCGCGCGCGGAGAACGCCGCCGCGTCGGCGCGGGCCCGGCGGTCCGTCATGCGGTGCAGGCTTCCGCCCGCCCTGAGCAACTCCCACAGGACGCGGGGGAGGGGGTAGCGGAAGCCGAGCGACATGTGGGCGGCGACCTCGCGCACGCGCCAGCCCGCGCACAGCGACGGCGCGTCCCACTGCGCGGGTGCCAGGTCGTCGAGCAGGTCGGCCAGGTCACGGCGTTCGGCGGCGATGGCGGTGCGGATGCGGCGGGTGGAGGTGTCCGGTGCGGGCGACGAGTTCCTCTGCGAGTGCCCCTGCGCACGTCCCTGCGCATGTCCCTGTGAATGCCCTGGTGAGTTCCCCTGTGAGTTCCCCATGAAGCCAAGATCGGCTCGTTGCCGTCATAAGTCCAAGAGCCAGTACGTCTCGTGGCTAGCATTCCGCGTTATGGAACTTCGCCAGCTCCGGTACTTCCTCACGGTCGTGGAGGAGGCCAACTTCACGCGTGCGGCCGCCGCGCTGCACGTGGCGCAGCCGGGGGTGAGCGCCCAGATCCGGCAGCTGGAACGGGAGTTGGGGCAGCGGCTCCTGGACCGCTCGGGCCGGTCGGTGACCGTGACGGAGGCGGGCGCGGCCGTCCTGCCGTACGCGCGGGCGGCGCTGGCCGCCGTCGACGGGATCCGGCAGACCGCCGACGAGTTCACCGGGCTGCTGCGGGGGCGCGTCACCATCGGCCTCGTGTCGGGCGCCGCCACGCACGAGTACGACGTCGCGTCGGTCCTCGCCGACTTCCACGACGCGCACCCGCACGTCGAGATGGCGCTGACCGAGGACACCTCGGACCGGATGCTGGCCGCCGTGCGCGAGGGCCGGCTCGACATCGCCCTGGCCGGTCTCGCCGACGACACCCCGCCGCAGGGCGTCAGTTGGCAGGTCGTGGTCGACGAACCCCTGGCGGCGCTTGTGGCACCGGACGACCCGCTGGTGGCGCGGGCCGTGCCGCCGCCGGACGGCGGTGGCGGGAGCAGGAGCAGGGGTGAGGGTGAGGGTAGGGGCAGCGGCGATGTGGGCACACCCGACGGGGTCGTCCCCCTGACGGCCCTCGCCGACCGCCCCCTGATCAGCCTCCCGCGCGGCACGGGCCTTCGCGCCGTGCTCGAACGCGCCTGTACGCGGGCGGGGTTCACGCCGCAGGTCGCCTTCGAGGCGGCCTCGCCGCAGTTGCTGGTCCAGCTCGCGGCACGCGGCCTCGGCGCGGCCGTCTTCCCGGCGCCGGGCGCGCGGATCGCCGCGGCGCGGGGCCTGCGGGTGATCGGGTTCGAGGAGCCCTGCCCGCGCGGGCGGATCGGCCTGGCCTGGCGCACGGACGGCCCGGCGGGACCCGCGGCCCGCGCGTTCCTGACGCGCTTGCGGGCCGCACTGCCCGTACACGCGGAGGCACCCCCGGATCCGAGCCGCCCCGCAGCTCGTGTGCGAGCCGTCCCGCACCTCGTGTCCGAGTCGCCCCCACCCTCGACGCGCCTCCCCGACCACCGCGAACATAGCGGTAGTTGAGGACTCACAGAACGGCTCCTCACGACCGGAGAGGGGTCCGTCATGTGGACCGCTGCCTTCTGGAAAGCCACCGCCGAGCGTGCCGTGCGCACCTTCGCCCAGGCACTCGCCGCCGTTCTCGTCGCGGGGGCGACGAACCTCCTGGACGTGGCGTGGGGCGCGGCGCTCGGCACGGCGGGGATGGCCGCGCTGCTCGCCGTCCTGACCGCGCTCGGCTCCGCGAAGATCGGCCCGCCCGGCCCCGGCCTCACCGAGGTCCCCGAGGGCCGGGGGCACCAGCCCGTCCTCTGACGGGCCGCGCTGTGGAGGGAGGCGCCGCAGGTGGCGCCTCCCCCAGGAGTCACGCGGGCTGGCCGAACAGCTCCCGCAGCACGTCCTCCATGGTGACCATCCCCGCCAGCCTGCCGTCCTCGCCGAGCACGGCCGCCACATGGGTGCGGCTGCCCCGCATGGCCGTCAGGACGTCGTTGAGCGACGTGGTCTCCCGCACCCGGGCGATGGACCGCATGTCCGTCACCCGGAACGGCAGGTCGCGCGGGGACAGGTCGAGAGCGTCCTTCACATGGAGGTAGCCGACGATGCGCCGCCCCTCGTCGACGACGGGGAAGCGCGAGAAGCCGGTCCGCGACGACAGCTGCTCCAGCTGTTCGGGCGTGACGCCCACGCGCGCGTAGACCACGCGCTCCAGCGGAAGCACCACGTCCCGCACCGCGCGGCGGCCCAGCTCCAGGGCGTCGTGCAGACGCTCCTGCGCGCGGTCGTCGATCAGACCCGCGTCGCTGGAGTCCTGCACGAGGCGGGCCAGCTCGGCGTCCGAGAACGTCGCCGCGACCTCGTCCTTCGTCTCGACCCGCAGCAGCTTCAGGATCGCGTTGGCGAACGCGTTGATCGTGAACACCACCGGGCGCACGGCCCGGGCGCAGGCCACCAGGGGCGGCCCGAGCAGCAGGGCGCTGCGCACCGGCTCGGCGAGCGCGATGTTCTTGGGGATCATCTCGCCGAGCAGCATGTGCAGATACGTCGCCACGGCCAGGGCGATGACGAACGAGATCGGGTGGACCAGGCCGTGCGGCACGCCCACCGCGTCGAACAGCGGCTCCAGGAGGTGTGCGATCGCGGGCTCGGCGACCACGCCGAGCACCAGGGTGCACAGCGTGATGCCGAGCTGCGCGGCCGCCATCAGCGCGGACACGTGCTTGAGGCCCCACATCACGCTCTTGGCGCGCCGGTCGCCGTCCTCCGCATACGGCTCGATCTGGCTGCGGCGCACGGAGATCAGGGCGAACTCGGCGCCCACGAAGAAGGCGTTGACGACGAGCGTCGCGAGGCCGATCAGCAACTGGATGACGGTCATCGGTCGTCCTCCTCCGGTTCGTCGGTGGCGGTCCTGGCGGGGGCGTGCAGCAGCACGCGGGCGGCGCGGCGGCCCGCGGCGTCCACGACGTCCAGGTGCCAGCCGGCGACCTCGACGCCGTCGCCCACGGCGGGAATGCGGCCCAGCTCGGTGGCGATCAGGCCGGCGAGCGTCTCGTAGGGGCCGTCCGGCACCCGCAGGCCCACGCGGGCGAGCTGGTCGGTGCGGGCCGCGCCGTCGGCCGAGTACAGCACCCGGCCGTCCTCGTCGGTCCCGGCCGGGGCCAGGTCGGGCGTCTCGTGCGGGTCGTGCTCGTCGTGCACCTCGCCGACGACTTCCTCGACGATGTCCTCCAGGGTCGCGACCCCGGCCGTGCCGCCGTACTCGTCGATGACCACGGCCATGGTGCGCCGGCCCGAGAGCCGGTCCAGGAGCCGGTCCACGGTCAGCGACTCCGGTACGAGCAGCGGCTCGCGCATCAGCTCGCTCACGGGGCGGCGCGCCCGCAGCTCGGCGGGCACGGCCAGGACGTTCTTGATGTGCACGACGCCGACGACCGAGTCGAGGTTGCCGCGGTAGACCGGGAACCGGGACAGGCCCGTCGCGCGGGTGGCGTTGGCGACGTCCTCGCAGGTGGCGGCCACGTCCAGGGCGACGACCTGGACGCGCGGCGTCATCACGTTCTCCGCGGTGAGGTCGGCCAGGTTCAGCGTGCGCATGAACCGCTCGGCCGTCTCCGCCTCCAGGGCGCCCTCCTTCGCGGAGTGCCGGGCCAGGGCGAGCAGCTCCTTGGGGCCGCGCGCGGAGGCCAGCTCCTCGGTGGGCTCCAGGCCGAAGCGGCGTACCGCGCGGTTCGCGGTGTTGTTGAGGTGGCGGATGAAGGGGCGGAACGCGGCGCTGAACACGCGCTGGGGCGTCGCCACCCGCTTGGCGATGGGCAGCGGCGACGAGATCGCCCAGTTCTTCGGCACCAGCTCGCCGACGACCATCAGGAAGACGGTCGACAGTGCGGTGCCGAGGAGGAGGGCGACGGTCGAGGACGCCGAGTCGGGGACGCCGACGGCGTTCAGCGGGCCCTCGATGAGGTCGCCGATGGCCGGTTTCGCGAGCATGCCGACGACCAGGCCGGTCACGGTGATGCCGAGCTGCGCGCCCGAGAGCTCGAAGGTGAGGTTCTTGACGGCCTTGAGGGCGCTGGCCGCGCCGCGCTCGCCGCGTTCGACGGCGCGCTCCAGGTCGCTGCGCTCGACGGTCGTGAGCGAGAACTCCGCCGCCACGAAGATTCCGCAGGCCAGCGAGAGCAGCACCGCCACGAGGAGCAGGAGCACTTCAGTCATCGGGTCACCTCCGTCCCATGATCGGCCAGGGGCGTGGTGAATGCGCGATGTGGGGTACTGGGAGGCTCGCCCATGGGCGGACGCTCACACCTTTCCGTCGGGATTCGAGTGGTGGACCCATGTTAAAGGATCGGCAAAACTCTGCGCTCCACGTAACTCACTGTTACCATGCCGTGCCGCTGAGGTGTCGGTGCGCCCGCGTCACTCGCCCCGCAGCTCCTCGATGACCGGCCCGAACACCTCGAAGTACGGCTCAAGGACCGTGATGTACGAGAAGCCGTACCGCTCCCGCTGAGCGCGCAGCTGGTCGGCGATCTGGCGGACCGTGCCCATGAGCAGGATCGGTACGTCCAGGGCGGCGTCGACGGACAGATGCGGGACGAAGTCGGCGACCTCGCGGGCCTTGGCGCGCCGGTCGTCGGTGATGTCGACCAGCTGGATCAGCAGGTTCAGCTCGGCGGCCGCGTGCCGCCCGGCCGCGTGCCGCCGGTAGGAGGCGACCCGCTCGTCCATCTCCTCGGCCGTCAGGTGGAGCATCTTGCCGTCCGTGCGGCCCGGCACCGACCGCGCCCCCGTGAACGCGGCGATGTCCGCGTGCTCGGCCGTCAGCCGCAGCATCTTCTCGCCGTTGCCGCCGATGAGCAGCGGCGGCCGGGGCGTCTGGCCCGGCTTGGGCACGAACCCGGCCTCGGCGAAGTGCCGGTCCAGCGTCTCGACGGTGTGCCGCAGATGGTCCACGCGCTCGCCCGGCGACCCCCACGGCAGCCCGGCCGCGTCGTGCTCGGCGCGCACATAGCCGGTGCCGAGGCCCAGTTCGAGGCGGCCGTCCGTGAGCAGGTCCGTGGTGGCGACCTCGCGGGCGAGCAGGGTCGGGTTCCAGAAGCCGGCGTTGAGGACGAAGGTGCCGACCCGGGGCCGCTCGGTGGCCTCCGCGGCGGCGACGAGGGCCGGGAACGGCGCGGCCATGCCCAGGTGGTCGGGCACGAGGATCACGTCGTAGCCGAGCTGTTCCGCCGTGCGGCACTTGGCCCGCCACTGCGCGCGCGGGCTCGGCTCGACCATGTTGACGCCGAAGCGGAAGGGCCGGTGAGACATGAACTCTCCTTGAAGGTACGGGAGTGAGCGGGACGTGGTACGGGAGCGGGCGGGACACGGCGACACGGGAGCGAGACCCGATTCCACCACCCGCCCGCGCCCGCGAGCCACCGCATTCCGGCCCCGCACGGGCCGACGCGCACCCCGACCCCGCGCGGCCCGACGCCCCCTCACTCGTGCGCGATCGCCTCCAGCACGTTCATCCGCGACGCCCGCAGCGCGGGCAGCAGCGCCGCCACGATCCCGACCACCACCGACCCGATCACGACCGCCACCAGCGTCGACCACGGCACCGCGAACGCCTTCAGGCCCTGCAGCTCCAGGACCTGGTGCATCGAAACGCCCCACACCAGGCCGAGCGCGAGCCCGAGCACCGCGCCGAACACCGCGATCACCACCGACTCCAGCCGGATCATCCGCCGCAGCTGCCGTCGCGCGAGCCCGATCGCGCGCAGCAGCCCGATCTCCCGGGTGCGCTCGACGACCGACAGGGCAAGGGTGTTGACCACGCCGAGCACCGCGATGACGATCGCGAGGCCGAGGAGCGCGTACACGAGGTAGAGCATCACGGCGATCTGTTCGCGGATCAGCTTCTTGTAGTCCGCCTGGTCGCGCACCTGCACCTGCGGGTACGGGTCGAGCGCGGTGTCGAGCCGGTCGCGCAGCGCCTCCGCGTCCGTGCCGGGCGCCGTGTTGACGTAGACGGCGGAGTCCTGGCCGTCGGGCACGTACTTCTCCAGCGTGCCGAGCCCCATGAACAGCCCGCCCTGCATGCCGGGACCCTCGGGGCCCTCGTTGTCGGTGAGCGCGGCCACCGTCAGCTCCACCTTGCGCTCGCCGGGGAACTCCACGGGCAGCACCGAACCGACGCGCACGTCATGGTCCTTGGCGTAGTCCCGGTCCATGGCGAGCCGGTCGGGGGCGAGGGCCCGCGCCGAACTCCCTTGCGTGTACGTGGTCTTCACGACCTCGTCGAGCTGATTGCCGAACCCGGCCGCCGTCGTCTCCACGGTCCTGCCGTCCGGCATCCGCAGTTTCAGGGGCGTGAAGCGGCTGCGCACGACGAGCCCGGTGCCGTCGGTCGCTTCCACCTTCTTGGTGACCTCGGTCGGGAACGGCATGAACGCGTTGTTCTGTACGACGAAGTCCGCACCGAGCGTCTTGTCGATCTGGTCGTCGAACGACTTGGTCATGGAGGCGCTGGCCACGGAGAGGCCGCCGACCAGGGCGAGCCCGACCATGAGCGCGGCCGCGGTGGCGCCGGTGCGGCGCGGGTTGCGCAGGGCGTTGCGCTGGCTCATGCGGCCCACGGAGCCGTAGACGGCGGGGAAGGCGCCGCCGAGCACCCGGATCACCGGCCGCACCAGGAGCGGGCCCGCGATGACCGTGGCGAGGAGGCTGAGGACCACGCCGAGCCCGAGCAGCGAGGCCGACGTGGAGGTGTCGGACGAGGTCGCGCACCCCACGAGCGCCGCAGCGCCGCCCGCAGCCACGACCGAGCCCACGATCGCCCGCACCCGGAGCGGCCGCCCCACGCCCGCGATCTCGGCGTCCGCGAGCGCGGCCATCGGCGAGACCTGCGCGGCCCGGCGCGCCGGGAGGTACGCGGCGAGGAAGGTGACACCCACCCCGACGACGTACGACGCGACGGGCGTCGGCCAGGCGATCACCATCTCCGTGGACTTGAGGTTCATGCCGAACAGGCCCATCAGCTCGATGAGTCCGGCGGCGAGCCCGATCCCGGCGGCGAGCCCGAGGGTGGAGCCGACCACGCCGAGCAGCACCGCCTCGATGAGCACGGAGCGGCGCACCTGCCTGCGGTCGGCGCCGAGCGCGCGCAGCAGGCCCAGCTCGCGGGTGCGCTGCGCGATGAGCATGGAGAAGGTGTTGACGATCAGGAAGATGCCGACGAGGACGGCGACCCCGGCGAAGCCGAGCATCACGTACTTGATGACGTCCAGGAAGCCGCCGAGCTCGGACGCGGCGGACTCGGCCTGCTCGTCCGCGGTCTCCAGGTCGTAGCGGCTGCCCAGGTCCGCGGCCACGCGGCGCTTCAGCTCGGTGTCGCTGACGCCCGGCGCGGCGTCGACGGAGATGCTGGTCGCGCGGTTCGCGCCGCCGAGCAGCTTGGTCTGCGCGGTCGGGGTGTCCACGAAGACGAGCGCGGCGCCGGGGTTGGTGGTCGTGAACGTGACGACGCCGACGACCTTCGTCTCGAACGAGCCCGGGGCGGCAAGGATCTTGAGCGTGTCCCCGATCTCCACGTCCTTCTTGTCGGCCGTGTCCGCGTCGATCATGGCTTCCCCGGCGGCGCGCGGCGCCCGGCCCGAGGTGATCTCCACGGGGGAGCGCTCGGTCTCGTACCAGTTGCCGGCGACGGTGGGCGCGCCCGTGGTGGGGCCGACGGGGTCGTTGTCGCGGTCGACGACGGTGATGTTCTCCACGGTCGCGTCGACGTGCGTGGCCGCGACGCCGTCGACCTTCGCGACCCGCTCGGCGAGGTCGGCGGGCACGGTCGGGGTCCGGCCCGTCGGCACGCTCTCGTCGAGGTCGTCCTTGGGCCCGACGGAGAGGTCGGCGGACGTGGACGCGAAGAGCCGGTCGAAGGTGCGGGCGACGGTGTCCGAGAAGATCAGGCTGCCCGCGACGAACGCCACGGAGAGGATCACGGCGAGCGCGGACAGGGCGAGCCTGCCCTTGTGCGCGAGGAAGCTGCGGAGGGTGGCCTTCAGCACGGTGCCGCCTCAGTCCTTGGGGGACGGGTCGTCGCGGGTGGGTTTCGCGAGGGGGTCGGCGGGCGCGTCGCCGGCGGGTTCGGCCGGGGGCGCGGCGGGGCCGGGTGGTCCGGTGATGTCCGTCGTCCCGTCGGCCGTGTCGGCGCCCGCGCCGTGCAGGACGTCGAACCGCTTCATCCGCTCCAGGACGCCCTCCGCCGTGGGCCGGGCCATCTCGTCCACGATCCGGCCGTCCGCGAGGAAGAGCACCAGGTCGGAGTGGGCGGCGGCGCCCGGGTCGTGGGTCACCATCACCACCGTCTGGCCCAGCGAGTCCACCGCCTCGCGCAGGAACCCGAGGACTTCGAGCCCGGCCCGCGAGTCGAGGTTGCCGGTCGGTTCGTCGGCGAAGATCAGCTCGGGGCGGGAGGCCAGCGCACGCGCGCACGCCACGCGCTGCTGTTGCCCGCCGGAGAGCTGCGCGGGCCGGTGCCGGAGGCGGTCGCGCAGGCCGAGCGTGTCGATGACGTGTTCCAGCCACTCGGCGTCGGGGCGCTGCCCCGCGATGTCCATGGGCAGGGTGATGTTCTCGCGCGCGTTCAGCGTCGGGATGAGGTTGAACGACTGGAACATGAAGCCGATCCGGTCCCGCCTGAGCCGGGTCAGCTCCCGCTCCTTGAGTCCGGTGATCTCGGTGTCGCCGAGCCACACCTGGCCCGCCGAGACCGAGTCGAGCCCGGCGAGGGTGTGCATCAGCGTGGACTTGCCGGAACCGGAAGGACCCATCACGGCGGTGAAGCGCTGCCGCGCGATGTCCACGTCGACCGCGTCCAGGGCGAGCACGGCCGTCTCGCCCGAGCCGTACGCCTTCGTGAGCCCGCGCGCGCGGGCCGCGGATCCGGAGGGCTCGGCGCGCTCCGTGTGCGGTGTCGAAGCAGGTGTGGACAAGGCCGCCTCCCGGGTCGTGGCCGTCCCAACTCGCGTATGCCAGCGAAGAGTAAAGGGTCGGAGCGGCTGGCTGGTATCCCTCGCAGGTCGATGAGTGAGGAGCGTGTAAGGGGCACCTGACCCTCCGGGCCCGGTACCTCTTGCCGGTGCTAGCGGATCGGCGCTAGCTTGTGGACATGGCGAAGACTCAGCTGAACGTGCGGGTGGACGAGGACACCGCCCGGGCCGCGCGCGAACGCGCCATGGCCCGCGGCGTGAGCGTGAATCGCTACATCGAAGAGCTGGTCAAACAGGACGCGGGCGAGCTCGGCCACACGTTCGTGGAGGCCGCCGCCGACTTCATGAAGCAGTACGAGACCGTCTTCGCCGAGGAGTTCGGCGCGGAGCGCGAGGGTCGTCGCTGACCCTTGAACCTCAGAATCGACCTCGCCTGGCTCCTGATGGTCGCCGAGCACAAGACGCCGGGTGATCCACAAGTGACCGACTGGGGCGCCCTGGTGGCCGCCGTCGCCCGTCACCACGCGGAGATCTTCGGCGTTCCCGTCTACGAAGGTCCGCACGACCGCGCCGCCGCCCTCCTCCAGCTCCTGCTGCACCTGCCCGCCCTCGAACGCTCCAACGCGCTCTTCGCCTCCTCGGTCGCCTACGCCTACCTCGTCGCCAGCGGCGTGAAGGTCGTGACCTCGCCCGAGCAGGTGCGGGATCTGGCCCGCCTCATCAAGGAGGACGGGGCGAGCGTGCACGACATAGCGCGTGAGCTGCGGCAGTGGAGCCTGTGATCCGGTGCGGTCGGCCGGTGAGGTGACGCGGGCGCGGTGCGACATCGCGCGGCGCGCGGCCGATGAGTTGTGGCCCGTCCGCCGGTCAGCATGAGGCAACCGGTCGCGACCACCAGGAGGACCCCGCCATGCCCGCCACCATCCAGCCGATGCTGATCACCCCCGACCTGGACCGCCTCGTCGCCTTCTACACGGGTCTCCTCGGCGCCGAGGAGACCGAACGCGTGCCGGACGAGGGCCCCGTCTTCTTCCTGAACCTGCGGGTCAAGGAGTCCGACCTCGGCATCGTCGCCGACAAGAACGTCGAGCGGGGCACCCCGCAGCGCTCGCTCCTGAGCGTGACCGTGGACGACGTCGACGAACTCCTCACGCGCGTCGAAGCCCTCGGCGGCACGGTGCGCGGCCCCGCCAACGACATGCCGTGGGGGCAGCGCGTCGCCCACATCCAGGACCCCGACGGCAACGCGGTGAACCTCGCACAGCCGATCTGACCGGCGCTTCAGCCCGCCGCCCCGTCCTCCGCGGGGCGGCGCGCCGAACCCAGGACGCAGTACGACGTGGGGAACTTCGGGCCGCGCTCGGGCACCACGATCGCGCGGTACGACCCCACCTCGAACCCCGCCGCACGCAGCGCGCCCACCGTGTCCCTGCTGACGTGGCAGCCGCCGAACAGCCGCGGCCACACCGTGCGGTCGAGGACACGCTGCGCCGTCGCCATCGCGCCGCCCGGCGCCCGGCCGTGCTCGAAGAACCTCAGCTCACCGCCAGGACGCAGCACCCGGCGCAGCTCCCCGAGCGCCCTCGGCACGTCCCGCACGCTGCACAGCACCAGCGACGCCACCGCGAAGTCGAACGCCTCGCTCTTCACCGGCAGGGCCTCCGCGGCGCCCGGCACCACGTCCACGGGGACGTCCGCGCGCAGCGCCGCCGACACGGCCAGGCGGCGCAGGACGCTCTCCGGCTCGATCGCGACCACCTCGGCGACGCTGCTCGGGTAGTGCGCGAAGTTCAGGCCGTTGCCCGCGCCCACCTCGATGACGCGGCCCTCGACGCCCCGCAGGAGTTCCTTGCGGTGCGGGGCGATGGCCGGTTCCGCGGAGACGCTGAGGCGGGCGTAGAAGCGGGCGAAGAGGGGGTGGTGGACCGCGTCGCGCGGGGCGGGGCGGGCGGAGGGCGGCATGGTGCCTCCAAGGGTGGGTGGGGGTTTCTTCCCCAAACCCGCCCCTTCCCGAAACTGGGGCTCTCGCCCCAGGCCCCGGGGGTCGGGGCTGCCCTCGGCTGCGCCGGGGTGGGCGTCGATCGCGCTTCGCGCTCGTCCTCAATCGCCGGACGGGCTGAAATGGTCCGGCCCGGCTGTCATGTGCGGGATCGGGCCGTCCCCCCGGGGACACCCCCGCTCCACGGGGACACCCCTGATTCACCGGGGCGAGAACCCGATCCCGCACCTGGCTCACACCCCTGACAAGGCCCCCGGCCCGGCCCAGCTCCCGCCGAGCCCCGGTCCCAGCCAGCCCCCGGCCGCCGCCCGGAACTCCGGAGCCGGCAGGGAACCCGCCCCCTCGGGGATCGCGCCGAGCAAGGGCGCCCCCGCCGCGTCGGCCAGTTCGGCCAGGTTGCAGCGGGACGCGAGGTCGGGGGTGGTGGGCCAGCTGCCGATGACGATGCCCTCGGGGGTGAGGCCGCGGGCGTGCAGGGCCTCGGTGGTGAGCGTGGACATGTTGAGGGTGCCCAGGCCCGCGGTGGCCACGATCAGGACGGGGGCGGCGAGGAGCCGGGCCGCGTCCGCGAGGGTCGTGCCCGCCTCGTCGAAGCGGACGAGCAGCCCCCCGGCCCCCTCGATCAGGACCAGGTCGTGCGACACCGCCAGCTTCTCCGCGGCCTCGGCCACCTCGGCGGGCGACACCGTCGGAAGGCCCGCACGGCGCGCGGCCGTCGAGGGCGCGAGGGGCTCGGGGAAGCGCGCCAGCTCCACCGGGGTCACCCGGTCGCCCGCGAGCCGCAGCACCTCGTCGACATCGCCCGGGTCCCCGGGGCCGACGCCGGTCTGCGCCGGCTTGAGGACGGCGACGCTGCGCCCGGCCGCGAGGGCCACCGCGGCGACGGCCGCCGTCGTCACGGTCTTGCCGATCTCCGTGCCCGTACCGGACACCACGAGCACGCTCACGCCGAGACCTCCCCGCTCGCCTGCGCCGCCGCGCACACCGCGCGGCCGATCTGCGCCACGTCCGCGTCGCCCGTGACGAACGGCGGCATCGTGTAGATGAGGTCGCGGAACGGCCGCACCCACACGCCCTCGCGCACCACGGCGCTCGTCGCCGCTTCCATGTCGACCTGATGGTCGAGCTGCACGACGCCGAGCGCGCCGAGGACGCGCACGTCACGGACGAAGGGCAGCTCGGCGGCCGGGGCGAGCGCCGCCCGCAGGCCGGTCTCGACGCGCTTGACGTCCGTCTGCCAGTCCTTGCCGAGCAGCAGGTCGATGGAGGCGTTGGCGACCGCCGCGGCGAGCGGATTGCCCATGAACGTCGGCCCGTGCGCGAGCACCGGCACCTCGCCCCGCGCGATGCCCGACGCGACCCGCGCCGTGCACAGCGTCGCCGCCATCGTCAGATAGCCGCCGGTCAGGGACTTGCCGAGGCACATCACATCCGGCGTGACGCCCGCGTGGTCCGCCGCGAACAGCGCGCCCGTGCGGCCGAAGCCCGTCGCGATCTCGTCGAAGACGAGCAGCACGTCGTGCGCGTCGCACGCCTCGCGCAGCGCGCGCAGATAACGGGGGGAGTGGAAGCGCATGCCGCCCGCGCCCTGCACCACCGGCTCGACGATGACACCCGCGAGCTCGTGGGCGTGCTGTCCGATCACGTCGTGCAGATGCTGGGCGTACGCCTCGTCGTAGGCGTCGAAGCCCGCCGGTGGCTGGTCCGCGAACACCTGCTGGGGGAGCACGCCCTGCCACAGGCTGTGCATGCCGCCGTCGGGGTCGCACACGGCCATGGGCTGCCAGGTGTCGCCGTGGTAGCCGCCGCGCCAGGTCAGCATCCGGCGCTTCTCGGGCCTGCCGAGGGAACGCCAGTGCTGGAGGCACATCTTGACGGCGACCTCGACGGACACCGAACCGGAGTCGGAGAGGAAGACGTGCTCCAGGCCGTCCGGCGTGAGGTCGACAAGTCGCTTCGCGAGCCGGACGGCGGGCTCGTGCGTGAGCCCGCCGAACATGACGTGGCTCATGCTGTCCAACTGCTCGCGCACCGCGTCGTTCAGGACGGGGTGGTTGTAGCCGTGGATGGCCGACCACCACGACGACATGCCGTCGACCAGCTCGCCGACGCCCGCGACGCGCAGCCGCACCCCGTGCGCGGACTCCACGACCAGCGGGTCCTGGCGGCCGGGCATCGGGCCGTAGGGGTGCCAGACGTGCGCCCGGTCGAGGTCGAGGATCTCCTTGACGTCCAGGCCGGACGCCGTGGACGCGTCAGGCATTGGGCGCCACGTCCGTTCCGGCGCCGCGGCGGCGTACCGCCACCAGGTCCGTGCGCGGGCCCGGCGCGGCGGGAGCCTCGGTGTTCGCGGCGGGCTTCGCGGTCCCGGCGGGAGCCTCGACTGCGGTGTCGGCGGCGGCGTCCTGGGAGCCGCAGACCGAGCCGCACCCACCGCCCCTGCGGTGCTCCGGCAGCGTCACCTGGTCCGTGGTCTCCACCTCGAACCCGGCGTCCGCGATCATCTCCAGGTCGGCCTTGCCCGCCTGGCCCTCACTGGTCAGGTAGTCGCCGAGGAAGATCGAGTTGGCGAGGTGCAGGGCGAGCGGCTGGAGCGTGCGCAGGTGCAGCTCGCGGCCGCCTGCGATGCGGACCTCGATGTCCGGGCAGACGAACCGGACCATGGCGAGGATGCGCAGGCAGCGCTGCGGCGTGAGGTTCCACTCCTTGGCGAGCGGGGTGCCCTCGAAGGGGATCAGGAAGTTCACCGGCACGGAGTCCGCGTCCAGATCGCGCAGCGCGAAGACGACGTCGACCAGGTCCTCGTCCGTCTCGCCCATGCCCGAGATCAGGCCCGAGCAGGCGGAGAGCCCGGCCGCGTGCGCCTTCTGCACGGTGTCGACACGGTCGGCGTAGGTGTGCGTCTTGGTGATGTCGCCGTACGTCGCCTCGGACGTGTTGAGGTTGTGGTTGTAGGCGTCCGCGCCGGCGCCGCGCAGGCGCTCGGCCTGGCCGTCGGAGAGCAGGCCGAGGCAGGCGCAGACCTCGACGCCCTCGTTCTGCTCCTTGATCGTCTTGATGGTGTCGGAGACCCGGTCGACGTCCCGGTCCGTGGGCCCGCGCCCGCTCGCCACCAGGCAGACCCGCTTGGCGCCCCCGGCGAGCCCGGCCGCCGCCGCCTTGGACGCCTCGTCCGGCTTCAGCCAGGTGTACTTGAGGATCCCGGTCTCCGCGCCGAGCCGCTGCGAGCAGTACGAGCAGTCCTCCGGGCACAGACCCGACTTGAGGTTGACCAGATAGTTGAGTTTCACCCGTCGGCCGAACCAGTGGCGCCGCACCTTTCCGGCCGCCGCCACCACGTCGAGCAGGTCCTCGTCGGAGGTCGCGAGCACAGCGAGCGCCTCGTCACGGCTCGGCAGTTCCCGCCGAAGCCCCTTGTCCACCAGCGTGTTGAGCAGATCCATGGCGCCGATCCTGACGCACGCCGGACTTTCTGACCATGGAGATTCCGTACAACAGAAGCATCGGGAGGTGTGGGTATTGCCACACCATGGCCCGGTGGTGCGGCCGCTAGGGTCTGTGCACTGTCTACAAACACCCCGGTCCGTACGTCCCGTCCGAGCACGGCACGTACGTCGACCCGTGATGCCCCGGAGGTCCCATGGCTGGCTCGCCGTTCGACTGGATCGACGAGCAGGCGCGGCTGCGTGCCCAGGCGGGCCTGGTGCGCACGCTGCGCCCGCGCCCGGCCGAATCCCATCTGCTCGACCTCGCCGGGAACGACTACCTGGGACTGACCCGCCACCCGGAGGTCACCGCCGCCGCGGCGGCCGCGGCCGGGCGCTGGGGCGCGGGCGCCACGGGCTCCCGCCTGGTGACCGGCACCACCGAACTGCACGCCGAACTGGAACGTGAGCTGGCCGACTTCTGTGGCTTCGAGGCGGCCCTCGTCCTGTCCTCCGGCTACGCGGCGAACCTGGCCGCCGTCACCGCGCTCGCCCCGCACGGCTCGCTGATCGTCTCCGACGCGGGCAACCACGCCTCCCTGATCGACGGCTGCCGCCTCGCCCGCGGCACGACCCAGGTGGTGCCGCACTCCGACCCGGCCGCTGTGCGCAAGGCGCTCGGCACGCACGAGGGACCCGCGGTCGTGGTGACCGACTCGGTGTTCTCCGTCGACGGGGACGCGACGCCGCTGTCCGAGCTCGCCGCCGTCTGCCGCGAGGCCGGGGCGGGCCTGCTCGTCGACGACGCGCACGGGCTCGGGGTGCTCGGGGACGGCGGCCGTGGCGCGCCGCACGCCGCCGGGCTCGCGGGGAGCGCCGACACCGTGGTCACGGTCACCCTGTCGAAGTCGCTCGGCAGCCAGGGCGGGGCCGTCCTCGGCCCGGCCAAGGTCATCGCGCACCTGGTCAACGCGGCCCGGACCCTCATCTTCGACACCGGGCTCGCCCCGGCCGCCGCGGGCTCGGCGCTCGCCGCCCTGCGCCTGCTGCGCCGCGAGCCGGAACGGGCGGCCCGCGCGCGGGCGGTGGCCGCGAAGCTGCACGAACTCCTGACCGAGGAAGGGCTTTCGGCGGTACGTCCCGACGCCGCCGTCGTCTCCGTGCGCGCGCCGTCGCCGGAAGCAGCGGTGCGCTGGGCGGCCGACTGCCGCCACGAGGGTCTGGCCGTCGGCTGTTTCCGCCCGCCGTCGGTTCCCGACGGCGTCTCACGGTTGCGGCTGACCGCACGTGCCGACCTGAGCGACGCACAGGTCGCCGAAGCCGTCGCCACGATCAGCCGCACCGCACCCTGACTCCTGAGATCTGGCACCTGAGACCTGGGTCCAGGGTCCGGCGCTCTCACCCGGGCTTCATCGAAGGGCGTCGACGAAGTCCTCCCAGGCGGCAGGGGAGAAGAGCACGGCTGGGCCCGCCGTGTCCTTCGAGTCGCGCACGGCGAACAGACCGGCGAGCGGTCCGGAGCCGAGCGGCGCTGTTTCCACGCAGTTGTTCATTCCATTGCTGCGGCTGCTGCGCCGCCACCGCGCGTCCCTGAGAGACGTGCTGGAGGGAACGGACCGAGGCAGTGCAGTCATGGTGCCTCCTTACGCGCCGTCACCTAACCCGGCGATGAAATCCATTGAATCCTGAACGGAAAGCGCCTGTCCCTGAAGAGAGTTGAAGGCGTCGGTGTACGCCTGAAGGTCTTCTTTCCGTTCGAGGTAGAGGCTACTCGTCAAGTGGTCGAGAACAACCACATCCAGATCAGAAATGTTCGGAAAGGAGAGAATAACGAAAGGTCCGATGAGGCCGATGTGCTCGCCGGAGACGAACGGCAGCACCTGGATTCGCACTTGAGGAAGGCGCGCCGCCTCGAGAAGCCGCCGCAACTGCCCGGCGAGGACCTCGGGACCGCCGATCTGACGCCGGAGCACCGCCTCGTCGAGGATCACGCTCAGTCGCAGCGGCGGCTCGCTGCGCAGCACGTCCTGGCGCGCCAGACGCACCTGCACCAGGGCCCTCACCTGTTCCTCGGGCAGCCCGCCGAGCGCGGCACGTGTCACCGCGCGGGCGTAGTCCGGCGTCTGCAGCAGACCGGGGACCACAGTGGTCTCCAGGGTGCGCACCCGGCAGGCCTGTGATTCCAGACTGATGAAGTCGCGGTACGCCGGAGGCAGCAGACCGCGGTAGGCGTGCCACCAGTGCGGCCGCCCGTTCTCGTCCTCCCCGCCCGCGAGCACGACCAGGAGCTCGCGCAACTGCGGATCGTCGACCTCGTACGCCTCGAGGAGCAGCCGCACGTCCGAGGCGCGCACCCCGGAGCGCCCGGTCTCGATGCGGCTCACCTTCGACTGGTGCCAGCCGACCCGGGCCGCCGCCTCACCGCTGGTGAGTCCGGCCTGCCCGCGCAGCGCGCGCAACTCCGCGCCGAGCTTGCGGCGCCGCACCGCGGGACCGTACTGCATGTCCGTCTCCTTCCGGACGTCCGCGCCAACCGTACGGGACAGCGGGAGACTGTAGAGGAAGCGCCAGTGTTGCGCCCAAATACGGTCTGCCGTCGCAGAGTTCACCGCTTCGAGCGACAGATATATGCACATCTCGGTGGATCGCCGCGCGTCACCGGCCCAGGAGTGGCACTCTGGCGCGAAGCACCAGTTCCGGGACTGTCCTCGAGTTCTTCCGCCACGAGTCGGAGTCCGGTCCCGGTGGGAAAGGGACAGTGTCGCCATGGCAGACCTCCAGGAAGTATCAGTCACTCTGCCGAGCGATCCTGTCTCGGTCGCAGCCGCCCGCAGGTATGTGGCGGACACGTTGTCGGAGTGGGGCCTGCCGGCCGACGCCGACGTCGCCGACACGGTGCGGCTCATCGTCTCCGAACTCGCCACGAACGCCGTCCAGCACACCCTCGGCCAGTCCCCGACCTTCACCGTGGACGTGCAGCTCGACCGGGACGAGCGGCTGCGCATCGGCGTCACCGACAGCCACCCGCGCTTCCCCCGGCGCCTGCCCGCCGCCGTCCAGCAGGACAACGGCCGCGGCATGGTCATCATCCGCTGGCTCACCGCCGAGTGCGGCGGCAGACTCTCGATCTGTCCGACGGCGGAGGGCGGCAAGACGGTCTGGATCACCCTGCCGTGGTCGGTGCCGGTCCAGAGTTGACGTCTCGCGGTCAGGTGGCCGAGCGGCCGAACGTCCCCCGCAGCAGGGCCCGGAACGTGTCCGCGGCCGGGCTCGACTCGTCCGTGCGATGGCAGACCCAGATGGTGCGCCGCAGCTCCCCCGGCTCCAACGGCCGGAAGCCGACCGGGGTCGCCGCCGTGCGGGCCACCATCTCCGGGACCACCGCGGCGCCGAGACCCGCGCTGACCATCGCGCACACCAGGGCGTAGTCCGGCGTCTCCACGAGCACCGCGGGCGCCGCCCCCGCCCGCGCGAGCGCCGCCTCCACCCCATGGCGCGCCGGATGCGCCGGCGCCATGCTGATCAGGGGCTGACCGGCGAGCTCCCCGAGCGGAAGCCGCCCGGTGCCCGCCGTCAGCGCGTGCCCCGGCGCCGTCACGAGCACCAACTCCTCGACGAGGACCGGCTCCAGGGTGACCGACGCGGGCGGCGCGGGCAGCTCCGCGGGTTCGTACGTGTGCGTCAGGGCCACATCGGCGTCCCCCGCCGCCACCGCGGCCACACCCAGGGGTGGTTCGTGGCCGGTGACCGTCAGCTCGACGTCCGGATGCGCCCTGCGGAACGCGGTGAGCGCGGGCGGCAGCAGATGGATGCCCGCCGTCGTGAACGTGGCGACCCGCAGCCGCCCGCCCCCGAGGCCCACGAGCTGCGCCAGCTCGTGCCGGGCCAGCTCCATCTCGTCCAGGACCCGGCGGGCGCGCGCCAGGAGCAGCTCGCCCGCGCCGGTGAGCCGGGCACCCCGGTGGTGCCGCACCAGCAGGGCCGCGCCCGCCTCCCGCTCCAGCTTGGCGAGCTGCTGGGAGAGCGCGGGCACCGTATAGCCGAGCCGTTCGGCGGCGCGGGTGATGGAACCGGCTTCGGAGACCGCCACGAGCGCCGCGAGCCGCGTCGGGTCGTACATGACGTGCCTCTTCCTGTGGCTGTGGACCGCGGTCCTGCGGCGGTACGCGAACGCCCCGGCCCCGGCCTTCCGGGACCGCCGCCGGATCTTACGGGGAGCCCAGCATAAACAGATGCTTAAGGAAGACGCAGAAGATCTCACATACCTGCTGAAGGCTGACTCACGGCACAGTGGCCGTCATGGACGCTCAACTGGTCGCCTTCACCGGCGTCGCCGCAGGCATGGTCGCCATGCCCGGCGCCGACTTCACCGTCGTCGTACGCAACGCGCTCGCCTCCCGCCGCGCCGGAGTCCTGTGTGCGCTCGGCATCGCGGCGGGACTCCTGGTGCACACGGCGCTCGCCGTCGCGGGCGTCGCGGCCGTGCTCGCGGCGGTGCCCGCGCTGTTCCGCGCGCTGCAGGTGGTGGGTGGCGGTTATGTGCTGTACCTGGGGGTGCGGGCGCTGCGATCGGCGGTGCGGCCGCCCGGGGTGGAGGCGGTGGGGGCGGTGGGGGAGCGGCCCGAGGGGGTGACGGCCGTGCAGGACCCCGGCGGCGGGCGTGGCGGCGGCCTGCGCGAGGGCTTCCTCACCAACGCCCTCAACCCCAAGGCGTCCCTGACGTTCCTGAGCGTGCTGCCTCAGTTCGTGCCCGAGGGGAGCCCCGCGATGCCCCGCACGCTGCTGCTCGCCACGATCGTCGTGGCCTTCGCGCTGCTGTGGTTCCCGGCCGTCGCGCTGCTCGTGGACCGGCTCGGCCGCTGGCTGCGCCGACCGGTCGTGGCCCGGGCGATCGAGGGCGGCACCGGCGTGGTGCTCTCGGCGCTGGGTGTGGTGCTGCTCGCGGAACCGCTGGTCGCGTAGCCCGACCTGTCGACGCAGCCCGATCAGACGGGCCCGCGCTCGTCCCCCTGCCGTCGCGCGATCCCCCACGGCAGCAGCCCCCACAGGCCACCGCACACCAGCAGCGTGGCCCCGGCGGCGCAGAAGGCGCCGGTCCGGCTCGCCGCCACGTCCACGACGAGAAGCACCGACCCGGTGAGCGCCAGGACGAGGACGGCGAGTCCGGCTCCGGCGAGCCGGGACGACACCGTGACGACGAGCGGCTTCGCGCCACGCGCGAACAGTCCCCGGTGCAGGGCGGCGGGAGCGGTGAACAGCGCGGCCGCGAGGACGGCGAGCAGCAGCGTGGTCACGTATGTGGCGCGCTGGAGGGCGTCGAGCGACGGGAAGCGGGGGGTGAAGGCGAGGGTGAGCAGGAACGCGAAGAGGAGCTGCACGCCGGTCTGAGTGACCCTCAGCTCCTGGAGGAGCTCGAGGAAGTTGCGGTCGGCGCGTTCCAGCGGGGTCTCGTCGCGGCCTCGGCTGTGGTCGTGCGCGGCGGTGCCCGATGACCGGGGGCCGCCGTCGGGATCGTTCTCGGACATGCACTACGAGTATCCCGGTGCGACGCGAACCACTCCTCGCGTCGGCCGGATCACGCCCGGACGGCGGTGCCTGCCCGAAGGCACCGCCCTCCCGGCACCCGGGTCAGCGGACCCGGCCGTACCAGACGCTGTTGCTCCAGATCTTCTCCAGGCGCACCACGGTGCCCCGCTTCGGCGCGTGCCAGATCTTGTTCTTGCCGGCGTAGATGCCGACGTGGTAGACGTTCCGGCCGGAGTGGAAGAACACCAGGTCGCCGCGGGTGCGGTTGGCCTTGGAGACATGCCGGGTCTTGTTGTACTGCTGCGCGGCGGTTCGCGGCAGCTTCTTGCCCACGCGCTTGTACGAGTAGAGCGTGAGGCCCGAGCAGTCGAACCGGTGCGGTCCCACGGCCCCGTAGCCGTAGGGAGAGCCCTTCTTGGAAGCCGCGATCTTGAGCGCCTTCGTCCCGTGTGTGGCTGCCTCGGCCTCGGAGACGAGTCCGGGGGCCACGATGGTGCCGCCCACGGCGGCGAGCGTGAGTGCCGATGCGGTACCGGCCCTCGTCAGCAGCGACGGAACACGATTCAGCGCAGTCATGCGCAACCCTTCGTCAGCCGCCTGTGAAGGATGACCTGTCGGGTTCGGGCAGGCGAAGATGCCCGGTCGTACAACGACTTCACCCCAAGGGCCGGCCGGTCTCCCGGACAGCCCGCCTTGCTGGGTCCTCCACTCCTGCCGATGCACAGATGTCGACCGGTCATCCGGGTGGCGGCAGGACTCGGCGTCCGCCCGGACCGCCCCGCCGCTTGTGGCGGGGGCTTGTCGTCGGAAGGGATCTTCACCCGAGAGTGGCGAAAAAACCGAGCCGAATCGGCCGTATGTGAGGCTCCTCACGACTGACCTGTTCGGGTGGACAGAGCCCGAAAGGGGCCTGGGTCACAGTCGGAGACGATTGCCCGAACAGCGCCGGAAGGTCCGGTTCCGGCTGCCGCGTAAGGGAGTTGTGCAACTCAAGGGGCACGCGCGTGCGAGTGTTTCCTACGCTGAAAGAGCTACCACCTCTGGTCGTACCCCGGGTAAGGACCGGAAGCCGCGCGACCCCCGTCCGTGCCGTCCGCACCCCCAACGGGCGGACGGCGCGGACGCGCTGCGGCCGGGGCGCTCCGAAGGCCGGCCGGTGAGACGGCGCACCTCGGGTGTGGGGTCGCGAGAGAGGCGGGGCGGCTCGGGGCGGGGCTCCGGCGGATCGGCCGAAGCTGCGCCGAAGAGCCCCGTCAACTCCTAGCAGAAACGCTTGGCCGACTCGCCGTTTATAGGTGTGCTCACCCCACTTGTGGTCGTGTTGCTCCGCCTTCCCGCCTTCCCGCCTTCCCGCCTTCCCGCCTTCCCGCCTTCCCGTCGTCCCGTCGCCCCGCCCCCGGACGGATCGGTCACCCGCCCGTCGGCGGCGCCCCTTCGCCGACACCAGGCGGCGGTACGGCCACGCGCGCGGCACGCCGCTCGCCGTCCAGCGTGCGCAACGCCCGGGCCAGCGTCGCCGAGTGGACCTCCGCCTCGCCCCGCTGGTGCATCAGGTTCAGGGCGTCCCGCAGCTCCGTCGCCCTGACCACGAGGGCTTGTGCGGCGCGCAGGCCGCCGTACGTGTGCTCCGCGCGCGCCGGATTGATGCGGCCGACGAGGTCCACCACCGCGAGGTAGGCGTCGATCAGCTCGCCCTCGGCGCGGGTCAGGGCAGGCAGCGGCGGCAGTTCGGGCAGCACCCGGGCCTCACCCGGCGGTCGTGGTCGTGGCCCTGCGGTGTGGCACGACCCGGTCCACCAGGCCGAACTCCACGGCGGCCGCGGCGTCCAGGACGGTGTCGCGCTCGACGGCCGCCGCGATCCGCTCGGCGTCCTGCCCCGTGTGGCGCCCGAGCATCTCCTCCAGGAGCGCGCGGGTGCGCCGCAGTTCCTCGGCCTGGATCACGAGGTCGGTCGGCTGGCCCCGCAACGCCTCGGCGAGCGCGGGCTGCTGGAGCAGCACCCGGGCGCCGGGCAGGATCGACCGCTTCCCCGGCGTGCCCGCGGCGAGCAGCACCGCGGCGGCGGACGCGGCCTGGCCGAGGCAGACGGTCTCCACGTCACAGGTCGTGAACCGCAGGGTGTCGTAGATCGCCGTGGCCGCGCTGAACGAGCCGCCGGGCGAGTTGATGTACAGCGAGATGTCCCGGTCGGGCGCGAGGTACTCCAGGTGCAGCAGCTGCGCCATGACGTCGTTCGCGGAGACGTCGTCGACGGGCGTGCCGAGGAAGACGATGCGCTCCTCCAGGAGCTTGGAGTACGGATCGAGCGTGCGCAGGCCCGAGCTGGTGCGCTCGGTGAACTCCGGCAGGACGTGGCGGGCGAACGGCTCCTGCATGGGCGTGCCTCCCCATCTGTACGGCATGCGTGCGGACGCACGGGCATGCGTGCGGGCACCGTCGCTGGCGACGGTCTCTGTAAAAAATGTACAGGACGTACATGACGTTATGATGGGGCCATGGCCTACGAGATTCCGGTGACGCAAGCCCGCGCAGAGCTCGCCGACCTGATCAACCGCGTTGTCTACGGCAACGAACGCGTGGTCGTCACGCGTCACGGCAAGCCGCTCGTGGCCCTTGTCTCCGCCGATGACCTGCGCCGACTCGACGAGCTCGAGGAGGCAGAGGTGATCGGCGCCGCCGCCGAGGAGACGGTGATCTCCTCCGTGTCCTCGCTCGGTTCGTCGTCCACGTCAGGCGCGGGCGGCGAGCACCGGCGCTTCGGCATCGCGGCGGAGCACCGCGGGCCGAACGTGACCTAGTCCGGAGGGAGTGACACCGGAAGGTGTGACGCCGGAAGACATGACAAAGGCCGTGTGCCCCCGTCCGCTACGGCGGGGGCACACGGCTGTCCGGTGGGGCGCGGCGTCAGCCGACCGGGGCGGGCTCACGCACCCGGGATGACGCCGTCACCGGGGGAGCGTTCCGGCCGCGCCGGGCCCCGGCGAGGACGGCCCCGAGGCCGACGACCGCCCAGAGGGCGAGGGTGACCGCGGGGCCCGTGGCCGCCGCCCCGTCGAAGAACGCGGTCGAGCGCAGGAGCGAGCCGCCCGCGCCCGGCGGCAGCAACTGGCCGATCAGACCGGCCGGTTCGGGCAGCAGCTGCGGCGCCGACGTCACCCCCGAGAAGGGGTTGCCGAGCAGCACCATCAACAGCGCGCCCACGCCGATGCCCGCGGGGCCGAGCAGCGCCGCCAGACCGGCCACGGCCGCGGCGACGGCGAGCGCCGAGAGGCCGAGCACCCCGGCCTCCGCCCACCAGTTGCCCGTCAGGATGCCGAGCCAGCTGTGGGCGAGCGCGGCGGCGACGAGGCCGACGAGCGCCGCGGCGAGGACCAGCGTGCCCACGGCGCGCAGCCCGCGCAGGCCCCGCAGCGTCACCAGCGAGCCGGCCGCGACGCCCGCGATGGCCAGCGGCAGCACGCTCGACCCCAGGGCGGCCCCGCGTGGGTCGGCGGCCGGGGCGGGCACCACGTCGACCGTCGTGACCCGCGCGCCGTCCGGGGCGCCCGCCGTCACCGCCTGCTGGAGGAGTTGGGCGACGACCGGGCTCGCCGCCGAGGCCGTCAGGAGCTTGGGGCCCTGGCCGGTGGCGACGACCGCGCCGTACACGGTCCGGTCCTCGACGGCGGCGCGGGCCGCCGACTCGTCCGCGTACCGATGGATCTCGAACGCGCCCTCCCGCTCCTGAAGTTGCTTCTGCAGCGGCGCGGTGGCGTGGGCGGGGCCCGCCACGCCGAGCGGCAGGTCGCGCGGGGCGTTCCTGGCGGCGGGCCAGGCGAAGGCCCACAGGGCAAGGGCCACGACGAAGGGAACCAGCAGGGCGACCGTCAGCATGCGGCGGGCCTGCGGGGGCGCGGCAGGGGACGGCGTGGGCATGGGGTTCTCCAGAGCAAAGAGGTGAGAGGGAAGGGGGAACGGGGGGTGGCGGGGGCGTCCGGGGTTCGTGAGGCCGCCTGCCTGGGAGGCACCCTCTAAAAAGAAGGATCGTTCGTTTTTGGCGTGCTCCCACTGTGAGACGGGTCGTGTCGGTTGTCAAGAAGGAATGTTCGTTTTACTTTGAGGTCATGGCTCGCGTATCCCAGGAACACCTCGACGCCCGTCGCCGCCAGATCCTCGACGGCGCCGCGCTCTGCTTCGCCCGCAACGGCTTCCACGCCACGTCGATGCAGGACGTGCTCAAGGAGGTGGGCCTGTCGGCGGGTGCCGTCTATCGCTACTTCAGCGGCAAGGACGAGCTGATCCGCGCCATCGTCTCCGAGGTGCTGTCGGAGATCCGGGACATCTTCGAGTCCGCGGCCCGCCAGACCCCGCCCCCGCCGCCGGACGTCCTCGTCGGCCGCGCGCTCGGCCAGGTGCTCGACCTCAAGCCGGGCCTCGTCGAGCACGACCGGCCGTACTTCCCGCGGCTCCTCGTGCAGGTCTGGACGGAGACGCTGCGCGACGAGGAGCTGCGCGCCCTCATCCAGGACGGGTACGACGCGGTGCGGGCGGCCTGGATTCGGATCGTCGAGGGCTATCAGGCCGCGGGCATGATGCGCGCCGACGTGCCGGCGGACCGCGTGGCGCGGACGATGATCGCCATGGCGCAGGGATTCGCGGCCCAGGTCGCCCTGTTCGACGGGGTGCCGGTGGACGCGCTGGCCGACGGCGTGCGTGGCCTGATGAGTATGGGTGAGCCCAGCTGACGGTCATGGCTGGGTCAAGGGCTGGTTAACCTCGCTGAAACTCCGTCCAACTAGCCTGCCGTGCCACGCCACCTGGGGATCGCGTACGCCAAGGTGTACCTCGGCGCACCATTCGCTGTGCGCTACATCTTTCCCGTCGCGGTGGCCGCGGCAGCCGGGCCCCGCATGGTTCGGAGCAAGGACGATGAGGTGGGGACGTGCGACTGACACCGCACGAGCAGGAGAGACTGCTCATCCATGTGGCTGCCGACGTGGCCGAGAAGCGCCGGGCGCGCGGCCTCAGGCTCAACCATCCCGAGGCGATCGCGCTCATCACGTCGCACATCCTCGAAGGCGCCCGCGACGGCCGCAGCGTCGCCGATCTGATGACGTCGGGACGCACGGTGTTGACGCGCGACGACGTCATGGAGGGCATCCCCGAGATGATCCACGACGTCCAGGTCGAGGCGACGTTCCCGGACGGAACGAAGCTCGTCACCGTCCACGACCCGATCGTCTGACGGGGGTACGGGACGTATGCAATCCGCAGACAGCACGGGCGCGGGTATCGGCGCGGACCTCGACGGCCCCGGCCTCGTCCCCGGCGAGATCCTCTTCGCGGACGGACCCGTCGCCTTCAACGAGGGCCGCCCCACCACCCGCCTCACCGTCCTCAACGCCGCCGACCGCCCCGTACAGGTCGGCTCCCACTACCACTTCGCCGAGGCCAACCCCGGCCTGGAGTTCGACCGTTCCGCCGCGCGCGGCCTGCGCCTGAACATCGCCGCGGGCACCGCCGTGCGCTTCGAGCCGGGCATTCCCGTCGACGTGACGCTGGTCCCCCTCGCGGGCGCCCGCGTCGTGCCCGGGCTGCGCGGCGAGACCGGAGGTGCTCTCGATGCCTGAGCTGTCCCGCGCCGCGTACGCCGACCTGTTCGGCCCGACGACCGGCGACCGGATCCGGCTCGCCGACACCGGGCTGCTCGTGGAGATCGAGGAGGACCGCTCCGGCGGCCCCGGACGCTCCGGCGACGAGGCCGTGTTCGGCGGCGGGAAGGTCATCCGCGAGTCCATGGGCCAGTCCCGTACGACCCGCGCCGAAGGAGCCCCCGACACCGTCGTCACCGGCGCCGTCATCATCGACCACTGGGGGGTGGTCAAGGCCGACGTGGGCATCCGCGACGGCCGGATCACCGGCATCGGCAAGGCCGGGAACCCGGACACGATGGACGGCGTGCACCCCGATCTCGTCATCGGACCCGAGACCGAGATCCTGTCCGGCAACGGCAAGATCCTCACCGCGGGCGGCATCGACACGCACATCCACTTCATCTCGCCCACCATCGTCGACGAGGCCCTCGCCTCCGGCGTCACCACGCTCATCGGCGGCGGCACCGGACCCGCCGAGGGCAGCAAGGCCACCACCATCACCCCCGGCGCCTGGCACCTGGCCCGGATGTTCGCCGCCCTGGAGAACGCCCCGGTCAACATCGGCTTCCTGGGCAAGGGCAACACCACATCGGCCGAGTCGATGCACGCCCAACTCCGCGCGGGCGCCGTCAGCTTCAAGATCCACGAGGACTGGGGCGCGACTCCGGCGGTGATCGACGCCTGTCTGAACGTGTGCGAGGACACGGGCGCCCAGCTCGCCGTCCACACCGACACGCTCAACGAGGCGGGCTTCGTGGACGCCACCTTCGCGGCCGTCGCCGGACGCACGCTGCACGCCTTCCATGTGGAGGGCGCGGGCGGCGGTCACGCCCCCGACATGATCACGGCGGTCTCGCTGCCCAACATGCTGCCGAGCTCCACCAACCCGACGCGGCCGCACACCGTCAACACCGTCGAGGAGCACCTCGACATGCTGATGGTCTGTCACCACCTCAACCCGGCCGTGCCGGAGGACCTGGCCTTCGCCGAGTCCCGCATCCGCCCGACCACCATCGGCGCGGAGGACATCCTCCACGACCTCGGCGCCATCTCCATCATGTCCTCCGACTCCCAGGCGATGGGCCGCGTCGGCGAGGTGATCCTCCGCACCTGGCAGACGGCGCACGTGATGAAGAAGCGGCGCGGATGGCTCCCCGGCGACACCCGGGCCGACAACCACCGGGCCCGGCGGTACGTCGCCAAGTACACGATCAACGCGGCGATCGCGCAGGGCATCGAGGGTGAGGTGGGCTCGGTGGAGAGCGGCAAGCTGGCCGACCTGGTCCTGTGGGAGCCGGCGTTCTTCGGCGTCAAGCCCGAAGTGGTCCTGAAGGGCGGTCAGATCGCGTACGCGCAGATGGGCGACGCCAACGCCTCCATCCCGACCCCGCAGCCGGTCCTGCCACGCCCCATGTTCGGCGGCCGCGGCAGGGCGCCCGCCCGCAACTCCCTCACCTTCGTCACGCGGTCCGCCCTGGACGACGGCCTGCCCGAACGCCTCGCCCTGGAGCGGCAGTTCGTGCCGATCGCCTCCACCCGGGGCCGGACGAAGGCCGACATGCGCGAGAACGATGCCCTGCCGCGGGTCGAGGTCGCCCCCGACAGCTTCGCCGTACGCATCGACGGCGAACTCGTCGAACCCGCACCCGCCGCCGAACTGCCGCTCGCCCAGCGGTACTTCCTCTTCTGAGCCGGTGACAGGACATGTCGCGAGCCGCACTCATGGTCCTGGCCGACGGCCGCTTCCCCGCCGGGGGCCACGCGCACTCCGGCGGGGCCGAGGCGGCCGTGAAGGCCGGACGGATCACCGGGGCGAGATCCCTGGAGGACTTCTGCCGGGGCCGCCTGCACACCACCGGCGCGGTGTCGGCCGCGCTCGCCGCCGCGGCCGCCCTGGGCGTCGACATCCATGACCTGGACGCGGCGGCCGACGCGCGCACCCCGTCCGCCGCGCTGCGGACCACCGCCCGCAGACTCGGCCGCCAACTGCTGCGTGCCGCCCGCATCGCCTGGCCCGCCCCCGAACTGGACGCCCTCGCCCGCGCCTTCCCCAAGGGCGCCCACCAGCCGGTCGTCCTCGGCGTGACCGCGCGGGCGGCCGGCCTCGACGGAGCGGACGCGGCGTACTGCTCGGCGTACGAGAGCGTCAGCGGGCCCGCCACCGCGGTGGTCAGGCTCCTGAGCCTCGACCCGTTCGACGCCACGGCCGTGCTGGCCCGGCTCGCGCCGGAGCTGGACGCGGTGGCGGGGTCGGCGGCGGGGGCCGCTCGGCGGGCGGTGGGGGAGGGGACGGACGTACTGCCTGCGGCGTCGGCGCCGTTGCTGGAGGTGGGGGCGGAGGGGCATGCGGGGTGGGGGGTGCGGTTGTTCGCGTCGTAGGGGCCCGCGCCCCTGGTCACGGGAAGGGGCGGGACCGGGGAAGCCTCCGCGCAGCGCCCCACCCTCCTCCACCCCCACACCCCACTCGCCCACCCACGTCCCCCATCCACCCACTCACCCGACGACCGACCACCGGAGCGCGACATGCACCTCGACCACACCCACGACGAGTCCAAGGCGATCAGCGCGGACGCGCACCGCCCCGACGGCACCCGCCGAGCCCTCCGCATCGGCCTCGGCGGCCCCGTCGGCTCAGGCAAGACGGCCACGGTCGCAGCCCTCTGCCGGACCCTCCGCGACGAACTCTCCCTGGCCGTCGTGACGAACGACATCTACACCCGGGAGGACGCGGAGTTCCTGCTCCGCGAGGCGGTCCTCCCCCCGGAACGCATCACGGCCGTGGAGACGGGAGCCTGCCCCCACACCGCGATCCGCGACGACATCTCCGCGAACCTGGAGGCGGTGGAGGACCTGGAGGACGAGGTGGGCCCGCTGGACCTGATCCTGGTGGAGTCGGGCGGCGACAACCTCACGGCGACCTTCTCGCGCGGCCTGGTGGACGCCCAGATCTTCGTCATCGACGTGGCGGGAGGCGACGACATCCCGCGCAAGGGCGGCCCCGGCGTGACGACGGCGGACCTCCTCGTGGTGAACAAGACGGACCTCGCCCCGTACGTGGGCTCGGACCTGGCCCGGATGGCGGCCGACGCGAAGGCGCAGCGCGCGGAACTGCCGGTGGTGTTCCAGTCGTTGCGCTCGGAGGAGCACGTGGGTGAGGTCGCGCGCTGGGTACGGGAGCAGCGCGCGAAGTGGACGGAAGCCCCGGCCGAGTGACCCACGCACCGCTCCTCCAGGACGACGCCGAGCAGAAGCCGTGGAGCCCCGCCGGGGTGAGGGCCCGCGCCCGCATCACCGCACGCGCGGACCCCCACGGCCGCACGGTCCTGCCCCTGCTCCACGGCGAGGCCCCCCTGGCCCTGCGCCGCACCCGCACCACGGGTCCCGAGGCCCACGTCACGCTGGTGGGGGCGATGAGCGGACCCCTGGGCGGCGACCGGCTCACCGTGGAGGCGGAGGTCGGGGCGGGCGCGCGCCTGCACGTCGGTTCGGCCGCGGCGACGATCGCCCTGCCGGGGCAGGACGGCGCACCGGCGCACTACGACGTGCGCCTCACGGTCGCCGCCGGGGCGGAACTGCGCTGGCTGCCGGAACAACTGATCTCGGTGAAGGACAGCGAACTGCACGTCACGACCCGCGCGGACGTCGCCGCGGGCGGCCGCCTGGTCCTGCGCGAGGAACAGGTACTGGGCCGCACGGCCGAGTCCCCGGGCCTCCTGTCCTCCCGACTCACCGTGCACCACGCCGGCCGCCCCCTCCTCGACCAGGAACTGTCCTGCGGCCCCGGAGCCCCGGGCGGCTGGGACGGCCCCGCGGTCCTGGCGGGCCACCGCGCCGTGGGCCAACTCATCGTCGTGGACCCGGACTTCACGCACCACCCGCCACCCCCGACACCCCTGGGCGATTCAGCGGCCGTCACCCCCCTGGCAGGCCCGGGCGCCCTGGTCACAGCGCTGGCTCCCGACGCCCTGCGCCTGCGCCGGATCCTCGACGAAGCGCTGACCCGCCTGGCGCGCCTGAACACCTGACCCACCTGCCCCCGCCAGACCCCTCAACCCTGACCCAGGACGTGCGCGACCTGCCCGCCGGACGGCCCTCAGCTCTGCGGGGCCTTGGCCGCGGCCGTCGCCACGGCGGCGCCGAGCACGATGAGGCCGATGCTGAGGTAGATCTCGTAGCCGTCGACGTACAGGTGCCGCATGAAACCCATGAGCGGAATCCACTTGTCGAATGCCTCGTGGACGATGCCCTGCAGGCCACCGACGATGAGCGTGAAGCTGATGAACCCAAGGATGCCTTTCATGCTCCCGAGCGTAGAAAGCGCAGGTCGGGACGGGTATTAGTCGTCGGTACATGGCAGGGCGCGGGGTGCGGTCCGAAAGTATCGACCTGCGGGGCGTGCGGACCGGGCGGCGCGGGAGGGGACGAAGGTCCGGCGCGGTGCGCCGCCGTGACTCGTACACCGACATCGCTCCCGTTCCCTGGCCGCCCGGCGGGAGGCAGGTCGCAGGTTTCCGGCAGGATGACGCCTCGCATTGATCAACGTTCAACCATTTTCGGCCGCGACCCGCGCGGTGGGTCGGCGTCGATCGCGCTCAAGGGTGAGCCGCGAAGTCGGTGCAGGGTAGGGCTGCGTCACCCCCGACGGAAGCCCTCGTGTCCCAGATCCCCGACCGCGCCACGTGGAGGATCCCCCTGGCGCCATCGCGCCCCTGGAGCGCCGTCCTGGCCGGCGCCGGTGCTGCCGCCACCGCCCAGTTCGACCGCCGGGAGGTCGACGCTCCAGTGCGTGAACAATGGCTCATTATGATTTAACATTCAACTGATGCATGGGGCACGCTGATTGGAGCAATGGAGACCGCCCCGGTCCCCGGTTCAACACCGCAGCCGATCAACGGAGATGACCCACATGAGCCAGACCCTGCCGCTCCGCCTTCACCACCACGCATGGATCACCGACGACCAGGAGGCCAACCGGCACTTCTACGAGGACGTCATCGGCCTGCCCCTGGTGGCCACCTGGACCGAACGCGAGGTGCTCTCCGGAGCCGAACGCGCCTACAGCCACGCCCTCTACGGCATGGCCGACGGCAGCGCGCTCGCCTTCTTCCAGTTCGCCGACCCCAAGGACCAGGAGGAGTTCAAGACGGACCTCAACTTCACCCCTCTGCGCCACATCGCCTTCAAGGTCGAGACGGAGACCCAGGAAGCCATACTCAAGCGGGTCACCTCGGCCGGCTACGCCGATTCGAACGCCCACGTCCTCGACCACGGCTTCTGCGTCTCGCTGTACGTCACGGACCCCAACGGACTCATCCTGGAATTCGCCGTCGACCACCCCGACGTGGAGAAGATCGACGCCGAGCGACGCGCCACAGCACACGCCGACCTCGCCCGCTGGCTCGCCGGCGACCACACCAGCAACAACCACTGGCGCTGACCCCCGCCACCGGACAGCCCTGCCCCGTAGTCGTCACGGCAACGACGCCGACCTGCTGCGACTCTGCCCCGAACGGGGTCAGCGGCCCGTCGGCGTCGAGGAGCAGCAGCCGAGGCCTGGAGGAACCGGGCCTCCGGCCTGCCCTGGCCGCTCACCGGTACAAACCAATCCGTTTATCGGATTGGTAAAAAACGTCCAACACGTCTGTTGTCAGGGACCCCCCAGACGCAAGTATCCCCGTACCGAGCGAACGACCGAATCGATGTGCGGGAGGCCCCACTTGAGTCGTACCCCGATGACCACGCGGACCAGACGGACGGTGACGTTCGGTTCTGCGGGCACACTCGTCGCGGCGACGTTGATAGCGGGGGCGCTTGCCGCGCCGTCCGCGAGCGCTGATGTCCGGGGCGAGAAGGGCCCCGCCAAGGCCGCGGCCGCCAAGGACCGGGAGGCCGCCGGCGCTGCCGTCGCCGCCCGGCGCGCCGCCAAGAAGGGCATCTCCTGGAAGGACTGTCCCGAGGACTGGGGCATCGCCAAGCCCATCCAGTGCGGCTGGGTCACCGTGCCGCTGGACTACGCCAAGCCGAACGGCAAGCAGATCAAGCTCGCCGTCGACCGCATCGGCAACACCGGGACCAAGGGCGAGCGCCAGGGCGCGCTGCTCTACAACCCCGGCGGCCCCGGCGCCTCCGGCCTGCGCTTCCCCGCCCGCGTCACCAGCAAGAACAAGCTGTGGGAGAAGACCGCCAAGGCCTACGACTTCGTGGGCTTCGAGCCCCGCGGCGTCGGCCACTCCGCGCCCATCTCCTGCGTCGACCCGCAGGAGTTCGTCAAGGCTCCCAAGCTGGACCCGGTCCCCGACTCCGCGGCCGACAAGCGCGCCCAGCGCAAGCTCGCCGCCGAGTACGCGCAAGGGTGCAAGGAGCGCAGCGGCTGGATGCTGCCGCACATGACGACGCCCAACACCGCCCGCGACCTGGACGTCATCCGCGCCGCACTCGGTGAGAAGAAGCTCAACTTCCTGGGCGTCTCCTACGGCACCTACCTCGGCGCCGTCTACGCCACCCTCTTCCCGACGCACGTGCGCCGCATGGTCTTCGACTCGGTCGTCAACCCCTCGACGAAGAAGATCTGGTACGAGGCCAACCTCGACCAGGACGTCGCCTTCGAGATCCGTCTCAAGGACTGGATGACCTGGGTCGCCAAGTACGACGCCACCTTCCACCTCGGCGACACCGTCGAGAAGGTGCAGGCGCAGTGGACGAAGCTCCGCGCCACCGCGAAGAAGGACCCGCTGGGCGGCGTCGTCGGCCCGGCTGAGCTCATCTCGTACTTCCAGAGCGCGCCGTACTACGACTCCGCCTGGGTCTCCATCGCCACCAACTGGAGCAAGTACGTCGCCGGTGACACGAAGCCGCTGATCGAGGCCGCCAGCCCCGACCTGTCCGACACCGCCGGCAACAAGGCGTCGGAGAACAGCAACGCCGTCTACACCGCCGTCGAGTGCGCCGACGCCAAGTGGCCCACCAGCTGGAAGAAGTGGGACCGGGACAACACCCGCATCCACAAGGACCACCCGTTCATGACCTGGGCCAACGCCTGGATGAACCTGCCCTGCGCCACCTGGCCCAGCAAGCAGCACAAGCCCGTCGAGGTGAAGACCGGCAAGGGCCTGCCGCCCACGCTGATCGCCCAGGCCACCCGCGACGCCGCCACGCCGTACCCGGGCGGGGTCGAGCTGCACAAGCGGCTCAAGGGTTCCCGTCTGATCACGGAGAAGGACGCCGGCTCGCACGGCATCACCAACCTCGAGAACCCCTGCCTCAACCAGCGCGTCGACAACTACCTGCTCAACGGCAAGCTCGACAGCCGTGACGTGACGTGCACCCCGCACGCCACGCCCAAGCCGTAGTCAGTAGTGGTTCGTAGTCAGCAGTAGTTCGTGGTCAGCAGTTGTTCGTAGTCAGTGGTGCTACTGGGAGATCGACTCCAGCCTCGGCTGGGCGATCTCCCGGTAGTCCGCCGTCCGCAGCGCCAGCGAGCGGTCCAGACGGGCCGCGTTGAAGAACAGCTCCTCGTGCGCCAGCAGGGCCGGGTCCACGACGAGTTCCAGCTCCGGGTCGAAGGAGAACGGCAGGATCGTGCCGCTCACGCTCCCCGAGAGCCGCTCCGCCACCTCCGGTGTGGCGAAGCCCGCGTACACCCCGCCGAGCAGGGCCTTGAGCGCGTTCAGGTCCACGCGCCGGTCGCCGGGGACCACCGCGAGGACATAGCTCTTACGCTTCTTGTCCAGCTTCACCATCACCACGATGCACTTCGCGGCCTGCGCGAGCTCATGGCCGCGCAGCGCGCTCACCGCCTCCGTCGCGCCCTCCGCCGCGTGTTCGATGACGCGGTAGTGCGCGCCACGCTCCTCCAGCAGTCCGATGAGCTTCGTGTACTGGGCGTGCTCGGTCACCTCAGGCCTCCCGCTGAGCCAGCCAGGCGTCCTCCGCCCGGTAGTCGAACAGATCGATCACTGGATCATAGGCGCGCGCCAGGACCGGGAACGCCTCGCGCCAGTCCCGGCCGGAGAGCCGGTCGACCAGCCAACTCACCGTCTCCGGCAGCGAGTCGGCGTACGTCGTGACCGCTTTGTACGCCAAGTCCCGTTCCGCGGCCGACATGTCGTACACGACGGGGTGCCGGGCCGTCCAGGGCGTGAGGCCGACGCCCTTGCCCGGGGCCTCGCCTTCGATGAGGACCGTCTCGCTCTCGAAGCCGAGCACGGCGTCGACGGCCGCGCCGATCTCCGCGACGGTGGGGGCGTCCGGGTCGCCCGCGTTCAGGACCCGCGCGCCGGGGTGGCGGGCCGCGAGCCGTATCAGCTCCGCGAGGTTGTGCACGTTCACGGGGTGGAAGCGGCTCGTGCCGCCCTCGCTCAGGACCCGGGTGCGGCGGCCGTCGAGGACGCGCTTCACGAAGTACAGCTCGCGGGGTGCCCGGCAGTGCGGGCCGTGGATCGCCCCCGCCCGCAGGAGCGTCGTCGGCAGCCGGTCGCCGAGCGCGAGCAGGTCCCGCTCCAGCTGGATCTTCCGGGTGCCGTACGTCGTGGGGCCGGGTGCCACGGTCCGGTGGCCCTCGGGGATCGGCACCGGGTAGCGCGGGAAGCCGTCCGGCTCGTCCTGGGTGTCGAAGCTGCGGCCCTGCTCGTCCTCGTACACCGCGCCGCTGGAGATCACCACCGCCGATCCGATCCGGCCGGCCAGGGCCCCGAGCTGCCGGGCGTGCTCCGCCCCGTGCGCCACGATGTCGACGAGGACGTCGCAGCCCTCGCCGACCAGCTCCGCGAACGCCACGTCGTCCGCGCGGTCGAGGCGCGCCGCGCGCACGTCCCCGGGCCAGGAGCCGTCGCGCCCGCCGCCCAGCGACACCGCGGTCACCGCCCAGCCGTCCTCGGCCAGTGCCCGGACCGCCGCCCGCCCGATCTGCCCCGTCGCTCCGATCACCACTGCTCGACTCATGACCGGACGGTACGCCGGGGACGGGTGGAGGCCGCGCGGTTTCTGCGGTCGGCAGACGCGGGGCAACCCGCCACGGGCCGGGCCCGCGGCGCCGCACCTCGACGCAGCGGCAGCCTCAAATCAGCAGCATCCTCAGCTCAGCAGCATCCTCAGCTCAGCGGCATCCTCGGGAACTTCCGCCCCGCCACCGCCCGCGCCTCGGCCTCCTCCGCCTTCACCACCGCCGCGTACTTGTCCACGTACTCCTGCCCGGACAGGCCGAGGATCGCGTACATCAGCTCGTCCGTGACCGCGCGCAGGACCGCCTTCTCGCCGTCCATGCCCGCGTAGCGGGAGAATTCGAGGGGTTCGCCGAAGCGGATCGTGACGCGCTGGAAGCGCGGGACGACCTTGCCCGGCGGCTGCGCCTCGAAGGTGCCGATCATCGCGCAGGGAATCACCGGGACCTGCGCCTTGAGCGCCATCGCGGCGACGCCGACCTTGCCCTTGTACAGGCGGCCGTCGTGCGAGCGGGTGCCCTCCGGGTAGATGCCGAGCAGCTCGCCCTTGCGCAGCACGCCGAGGCCCTCGCGGATCGCGGCCTGCCCGGCCTCCTTGCCGGAGCGGTCCACCGGGATCTGGCCGGCGCTGCGGAAGAACGCGGCGGTGAGCCGTCCCTTGATGCCGGGCCCGGTGAAGTACTCGGCCTTCGCCAGGAACGTGATGCGCCGCTTGATGATCGCGGGCATCAGGAAGTGGTCGGAGAACGACAGGTGGTTCCCGGCGACGATGGCCGCGCCGTGCTCCGGAATGTGCTCCAGACCTTCGATTCTGGGGCGGAACATCAGCCGGAGCAGTGGCCCGAGGAGCACGTACTTGAGCACTAGGTAGAACATGCGGGTGCCGCCTTCCCCCGGGGGTGGTGCCGACGCACAGTAGTCAATCGCGGGCGCGTGCGCGAGAGCCCGTTCGGGTCTTGTGGATCGTGGGACGTGCGGTTCCCGGAGTGCGTCCGTCCGGGGGAGACGTCGGCCCCGTACGGGGGAGTGACCGGCGCGGCGGCTTGCGGGGCGGGAGGCCGCGGGGTGCTCTGGCCGGTGCCCGACGTCCCTGACGGCACCGTCCGTGACCGGCGTCCGTCGTTGCCTCCCGGAGGTCCCATGCGCTCGCTCACCGTCACCTCGGCCGCCCTGCTCGCGTGCGCCGCGGCCGCCGCGGGGGCCGTGCCGTCGGCGGCCGCGCCCGCCGAGGCTCCGCCCGGCAAGCACGAGGTCTTCCTGACCGTGTCGGGTGACGCGGACACCTGGATCCGCGGGGTGCTGCTGAGCTGTGTGCCCGAGCCGTCGGGGCACCACCCCTTCGCCCGGGAGGCCTGCGCGGAGCTGGACCGGGCGGGTGGCGACTTCGACGGGCTGCCGCGGGAGGACCGGATCTGCACCAAGGAGTACGCCCCGGTCACCGTCGGCGCGACCGGCAGCTTCCAGGGGCGTCCTGTCGACTGGCACCGGACGTACGGCAACGCGTGCGAGATGGCGGCGTCGACGGGGCACGTGTTCAGCTTCTGAGCGGCACCTGCCCGTCGGCGCGGTCCGCCTCGCCGACGCCCCACCGCTCACGTGGGGCGGGAGAGCACCATCGCCACCGTGAGGAGCCCGAGCACGACCCAGCCGAACCACAGCCAGCCGTTGCTCCCGAGCGCCACCGTGTACGCGGTCACCATCACGAGCCCCCCGATGGTGAACGCGCCCATCGTCTTCGTAGAACCAGGCATCGCCCTGCCTCCTCAAACGCAGGTCGGGCGTCCGGTCACCCGGGCGCCGAACCGTGGCCTGAGTCCATCCTCACCCGCGATGCCACCCGGCCGCTAGCGTCCGCGTGCCGCCAGTGACGCCAGATAGGCGTTGTACTCCTCCAGCTCCTTGTCCCCGTCGCGGTCGGCGGCACGGTCCTTGCGGCGGCCTTCGCGCTGGTCGGAGCGGTACCACTGGAAGAGCAGGGCGAGCAGCACGAGCACCGAGGGGATCTCGCTGAACGCCCAGGCGATGCCGCCCGCGGCGTTCTGGTCGGCGAGCGCCTCGACGCCGAGGGAGGCCGGGGGGTTCTTGTACGTGTCGATCATGGGCTCGGACGCCATCATCAGGGCGATGCCGAAGAACGCGTGGAACGGCATGCCCGCGAAGAGCTCCAGCATCCGCATCAGATAGCCGGGGCGGTGCGGGCCCGGGTCCACGCCCATGATCGGCCAGAAGAACACCAGGCCGACGGCGAGGAAGTGCACCATCATGCCGATGTGCCCGGGCTTGGAGCCCATCAGGGTGTCGAAGAGGGGCGTGAAGTACAGCGCGTACAGGCTCGCGATGAACAGCGGGATCGTGAACGCGGGGTGCGTGATGATCCGTACGTACCGGCTGTGCAGCAGGGCGAGCAGCAGCTCGCGCGGGCCCTTGCGGCCGCGGCCCGCGACCGGCAGCGCCCGGAGCGCCAGCGTGATCGGCGCGCCCATGAGCAGCAGGATCGGCGAGAGCATGCTGATGATCATGTGCTGCACCATGTGCACGCTGAACAGGACCATGCCGTAGTCGTTCAGCTTCGTGCACATCACGAGCAGGATGGTCAGGACGCCCACGACGAACGAGACCGTGCGGCCCACCGGCCACTTGTCGCCGCGCCGCACCAGGCGGACGACGCCCCACCCGTACAGGGCGAGGGCCACCAGGCAGCCGATGAGGAAGAAGGGGTCGGCCGAGGGTTCCAGGCCTCGCCCCAGCGTGAACGGCGGCAGATCCATGTTCATGCCATGCATGCCGTGCCCGCTGTGATCCATCCGCTGGCTCCTGTTTCGTGCAGATTGTGCGCTGTGTGTCCGCACCAGAGTAGAACCGCCCCCGGCCGCGCCTGCGACCGGGGGCGAGTACGTGAAATGCGGGCTACCGGCTCAGAGCACGCACTCCGCTTCCTCGTACCGCTCCTGCGGCACGGTCTTCAGCGTCTCGACGGCCTCGGCCAGCGGCACCATCACGATGTCTGTGCCCCGCAGCGCCGTCATCCGTCCGAACTCGCCGCGGTGCACGGCCTCCACGGCGTGCCAGCCGAAGCGGGTGGCGAGCACGCGGTCGTACGCCGTGGGGGTGCCGCCGCGCTGTACGTGGCCGAGAATCACCGGGCGGGCCTCCTTGCCGAGGCGCTGCTCCAGTTCGAGGGAGAGCTGCCGGGCGATGCCCGCGAACCGCTCGTGGCCGTAGACGTCCTTGACGCCCTCGTCGAACTCCATGCTGCCCTCGCGGGGCTTGGCGCCCTCGGCGGCCACGACGATCGCGAACTTCTTGCCCGCCTCGAACCGCTCGCCGACCTTCTTCGCCAATTCCTCGATGTCGAAGGGCCGCTCGGGGACGACGATGGCGTGCGCGCCGGCCGCCATGCCGGAGTGCAGCGCGATCCAGCCGGTGTGCCGGCCCATGACCTCGACGATCAGGACGCGCTGGTGCGACTCGGCGGTGGTCTTGAGGCGGTCGAGGGCCTCGGTGGCGACCCCGACGGCCGTGTCGAAGCCGAACGTCACGTCGGTGACGGCGATGTCGTTGTCGATGGTCTTCGGCACGCCGACGATGGGCAGGCCCGCGTCGGAGAGCAGCCGGGCCGCCTTCAGCGTGCCCTCGCCGCCGATCGGGATGACCGCGTCCAGGCCGAGGTCGACGAGGTGGCCCTTGGCGCGCTCGACGCCGTCACGCAGATGGGCGGGCTGCACCCGGGACGAGCCGAGGATCGTGCCGCCGCGGGCCAGGATGCCGCCGACCGCGTCCAGGTCCAGCTTGCGGTAGTCGCATTCGAGCAGGCCCCTCCAGCCGTCGTGGAAGCCGATGACCTCGTCGCCGTGGTCGACGACGGCGCGGTGGACGACGGACCGGATGACGGCGTTCAGGCCGGGGCAGTCGCCGCCGGAGGTCAGGACACCAATGCGCATAGCACGGATTACCTTTGCCACGTGGGTCGGTGACCGGACCCCGTCGTCCGGCTGGAACGCGGCCACCCTACCGGGGACGGGGGACTGTCCCCCTAGCTCGTCCGAGTGCTGGACGTGTCCCCGGCTCCCGCCGATCGCGCTCCGCGCTCGTCCTCAATCGCCGGACGGGCTGAAACCCCCCGCGCTACGCAGGCTGCTGGGCGGCGGCGATCCGCTCCCCGCGCAGCGCCTCGTACCAACGGTCGTCCGTCGGCGGCAGTGCGTTCACGTCGAGGGCCAGCTTCAGGAGCAGGTCCGCGATGAGGGGGTTGCGGGCGAGCACGGGGCCGTGCATGTACGTACCGAAGACCGTGCCGTTGTACGCGCCTTCGGTGCCGTCGCCCGTGCCGTTGCCCTTGCCGAGGCGGACGCGGGCGAAGGGGCGCGAGCCCGGGCCGATGTGCGTGATGCCCTGGTGGTTCTCGAAGCCGGTCAGCTCGGGCAGGCCGAGCTGCGGGTCGATGTCGCCGAGGACGTCGCCGACGCAGCGCTCGCCCTCGCCGCGGGTGGAGACCACGTCGAGCAGGCCGAGGCCGGGCTCGCGCTGGCCGAGGTCGTTGATGAACTCGTTGCCGAGGATCTGGTAGCCCGCGCACACCGAGAAGACGATGGCGCCGTTGCCGACGGCCCGCTGCAGACCGCCGTCGCGGCGCAGCCGCTCGGAGGCCAGGCGCTGCGGGCGGTCCTCGCCGCCGCCGATCAGGTAGATGTCGCCGGAGGTCGGCACCGGCTGGTCGCTGCGGACGTCGTACCGCTCGACCTGGAGGCCGCGCTGGCGGGCGCGGCGCTCGACGACGAGGGCGTTGCCCTGGTCGCCGTACGTGCTCAGCAGGTCCGGGTAGACCCACACCAGACGCAGGCTGTTGTCGCTCATGCTCATTGGTCCCTACGAAGCTCTCGAAGTGCTGGGGAGTCCGGCGGCCTCAGTTGCCCACGCGGCGGCGCAGGTCCTGGAACGCGGTGTAGTTCGCGATCGTCTCGATGCGTCCGGGCGGCGCGAGCTGCACGGCCTCGTCGAGCGTCTCGCAGACACGGAAGTCCAGGCCCGCGACCTCGAGCCGGACGGCGAGGTCCAGCTTGCGGTCGCCGAGTACGAAGATCGGGCGCCCGGCGAGGCGGGTGTAGTCGACGTCCCACAGCCAGGAGGTGTCCGTGCCGTCGGCGCCGCGGGCGTTCACCGACAGGACCACGGGGGCCGGCGCCGGGTCGATCAGCGAAAACGTTTCGAGCCAGCCCGCCGGGTTCTTGGCGAGCAGCAGCCGCAGGTCACGGCCCTGGAACTGGACGACGTCATAGCGGCCGGCGACGGCCTGCACCTGGTACATCCGCTCCAGGGCGACCTGCGGGGGCACGCCGAAGACGGCGGCGACGGCGGCCGACGAGGCGGCGTTGGCCTTGTTCGCGCGGCCGGGGAGCTGGAGGTGGATGGGCCAGGCGGAGCCGTGCGGGTCGAGGACGTAGTCACCGGAGAGGGCCCAGCTCGGGGCGGGGCGGCGGAAGCCGCACTCGCCGCAGAACCAGTCGTCGCCGGGGCGCTGCATGACGCCGCCGCACGCCGGGCAGGACCAGGCGTCGTCCTTCCACTCCTGGCCCGCGGCCACCCACACGACGTTCGGCGAGGAGGAGGCGGCCCACACGACCAGCGGGTCGTCGGCGTTGGCGATGACGACGGCCTTGGAACCGGCCAGGCCCTCACGCCACTTCTCGGCGAGCATGCGGGTCTCACCGGCGCGGTCGAGCTGGTCACGGGAGAGGTTCAGGAGCGCGATCGCCTTGGGGTCGACGTCACGGGCGACGCCCGCCAGGTACTTCTCGTCGACCTCGATGACGCCGAACCGCGCGTCGGAGCCGCCCGCGAGCGCGGAGGTGATTCCGGCAGGCATGTTGGCGCCGAGGGCGTTGGAGACGACCGGGCCGCTGGCGCGCAGGGCCTCGGCGATCAGCCGCGTCGTGGTGGTCTTGCCGTTCGTGGCCGAGACCAGCACCACGTCCAGGTGCGTGGCCAGCCGGCCGAGGAGCTCCGGGTCGAGCCGGAGGGCCACCTTGCCGCCGATCACCGATCCACTGCCGCGGCCCGCCGCACGCGACACCGCCGCGGCCGCCTTGCCCGCCGTCACGGCCAGCTTGGCCCGCGGCGACAGCGGGTCTGCACTGCCAGGGTGTCCTGCCATCTCTCGTGATCCTCCTTGCGTACGGCGCCGCGCCTGCCCGGCATCGTGTCGGGCCAGCCTATCGAGATCGGCGGACAAGCCCGAATCACACCACCTGCTCACGCTGCTGCTCTCCCCTGGACCGTACTCTTGCCGCCATGCGACACGGCTCGATCCCGGGCGCCTCAGGGCGCGTACGACCCCTGACCCTGCTCGGCGACCCCGTGCTGCACACCCCCGGCGCGGAGGTGACCGACTTCGGTCCCCAACTGGCCGCGCTGGTCGAGGACATGTTCGCCACGATGTACGCGGCCAGGGGCGTCGGCCTGGCCGCGAACCAGGTCGGCGTGGGTCTCAGGGTGTTCGTGTACGACTGCCCCGACGACGAGGACGTGCGCCACCTCGGGCACCTGGTGAACCCGCGTCTTGTCGATGTGGACGGCGTGAGCGTCCGGGGGCCGGAAGGGTGTCTGTCGCTGCCGGGCCTCGAGGCGGCGACCCCGCGCTTCGACCACGCGGTCCTCGAGGGCTTCACGATGCGCGGGGACGCGGTGCGGGTGCACGGCACCGGATTCTTCGCGCGCTGCCTGCAGCACGAGTACGACCACCTGGAGGGCGGGGTGTACACCGATCACGTCACCGGGTGGCGCCGCCGCCGGGTGCTCCGGCAGGCGGCGAAGGCTCCCTGGGCGACGCGCGCCGGAGCCGCGGTGACCACGGCCTGAGCCGCGGTCACCGCCGCCCGGGAAGCTCTCGGGGGTGCGTGCGGAGGCTTTCGTCAGAGGGGCGTGCAGGAGGCTCTCAGAAGCCGGGCCCGCCCATGCGGTTGCCCGCCGCCGCGAGCCGGCCCCACAGCAGGTCGGCCAGGCTGCCCACCAACTCGGCGCGCGAGCAGGGCCGTTCGCCGAGCCACCAGTCCCCGGCCGCGTGCATCATGCCGACGATCCCGTGGCCCCAGACCCGGGCGAGACGGGCGCTCTCCGGGCCGAGGTCGACGCGCTCCTCGATGACCTCGGCCAGCTCCTCGCCGAGGCGGCGAAGGAGCGGGGCGGAGTGCAGGCCGACGTCGAAGCCGCCCTGGTCGCCGGCGGGGCCCGCCTCCGAGGGGTGCATCAGGAAGCGGTAGACCTGCGGGCGGGCCTCGATCGCGGCGAGGTAGGTGTCGAGCGTGGCCTCCACCCGCTCCCTGCGTTCGGCGGGGGCGTCGAGGGCGGCGCGCAGCGAGGCGAGCAGGGCGTCCGTGTGCCGCTTGGCGAGGGCCGCGTACAGTCCGCCCTTGTCGCCGAAGTGCCGGTACAGAATGGGCTTGGTGATGCCCGCCTCGGCGGCGATGGCGTTCATCGAGGCGCCGGGTCCGTCACGGAGCACGACGCGGTCGGCCGCCTCCAGAAGCTCGCGCCGCCGTTGCTCGGCGGACCGCTGCTGGTCGGTCCGCTGCGTGGTCTCCATGGGGTGTCTCTCCGCCCGTGCGATTGCGTGACGCACGCGCCGTGCGAAATGCCTGACGCACGCGAAACGTAACACTCGCGCGAGGGTGCGCATCGAACGGGCTGCCGGGAGTTGACATCGGCTACCGGCCGGTAACACACTCCAGTTACCGGAAGTAACGTAGCAGGGTTCCGCAGTCCTGGAGGGGTCATGGCCGAGTTCACCATGGAGCTGAGCGACGAGCAGAAGGAGGTCCGGGACTGGCTCCACGGGTTCGCCGCCGATGTGATCCGCCCCGCGGCCGCCGAGTGGGACGAGCGCGAGGAGACGCCCTGGCCGGTGATCCAGGAGGCGGCGAAGGTCGGCATCTACTCCCTGGACTTCTACGCCCAGCAGTTCTTCGACCCCACCGGGCTCGGCATACCCATGGCGATGGAGGAGCTCTTCTGGGGCGACGCGGGCATCGCCCTCTCCATCGTCGGCACCGGCCTCGCCGCCGTCGGCGTCCTCGCCAACGGCACCGAGGAGCAGATCGGCACCTGGATCCCGCAGATGTACGGCGACGTGAACGACGTGAAGGTCGCCGCCTTCTGCTCCTCCGAGCCGGACGCGGGATCCGACGTGGCCTCCATGCGCACCCGTGCGGTGTACGACGAGGCCAAGGACGAGTGGGTCCTGAGCGGCACCAAGACCTGGGCGACCAACGGCGGCATCGCGAGCGTCCACGTGGTCGTCGCGGTGGTCGACCCCGAGCTGGGTTCCAAGGGGCACGCCTCCTTCATCGTGCCGCCGGACACCCCCGGTCTGTCCCAGGGCCAGAAGTTCAAGAAGCACGGCATCCGCGCCTCGCACACCGCCGAGGTGGTCCTGGAGGACGTGCGCGTCCCCGGCTCCTGCCTGCTCGGCGGCAAGGACAAGCTGGACGAGCGCCTCGCCCGCGCGCGTGAGCGCGCCAAGAGCGCCGACAAGGACGGGGCGCGCCTGAAGAACGCCGCCATGGCGACGTTCGAGGCGTCCCGACCGGCGGTCGGCGCGATGGCGGTGGGCACGGCCCGCGCCGCGTACGAGGAGGCCCTGGAGTACGCCAAGACGCGTACGCAGTTCGGCCGCCCGATCATCGACAACCAGGGCGTGGCCTTCCAACTGGCCGACATGCGGACGCAGATCGACGCCGCCCGGCTGCTCGTGTGGCGGGCCTCCTGGATGGCGACCACGGGCAAGAAGTTCGAGTCGGCCGAGGGCTCGATGTCCAAGCTGTTCGCGAGCGAGACCGCGAAGAAGGTCACCGCCCAGGCGATCCAGATCCTCGGCGGCAACGGCTTCACGCGGGAGTACCCGGTGGAGCGCATGCACCGGGACGCCGCGATCTACACGATCTTCGAGGGCACGAGCGAGATCCAGCGCCTGGTGATCGCCCGCACGCTGTCGGGGCTGCCGATCCGCTGACGGGGGGCCTGCGGCTCAGGGGCGAGCCTTGGGGTGCGGGGCGTGTGACGGGGGTGCGGGCCGGGGCGGAGGAGGCGCTCTGGCAGGCGCCATGGCCATGCCATTACCGTGGACGCCCGCGTTCCCTCTGCCGAGGAGTGCCGATGCGCAGACGCCCCCTGACCTGGCTGATTCCCGTCCTCGCCACCGCCGCCGCGGTCACCGTGACCGCGGTGGCCGTCCCCCAGGGAGACGGCCGGGAGCCCGACGGCCGCTCCGTGCCCGCCGCGCACGGGGAGCGCCCCGCGGGGAAGGGCAAGCCGGACGCGCGGGACGTGGTCCTCGCTGTGCACGGCGGGGCCGGGACCGCGCTCGACCGCGACAAGACGACCCCGGAGCGCGAGAAGGCCTACCGGGACGGGCTCGGCAAGGCCCTGCGGGCCGGGCAGAAGGTTCTCGACAAGGGCGGCTCCAGCGTGGACGCCGTGCAGGCGGCCGTGGTGGAGCTGGAGGACGACCCGCTGTTCAACGCGGGCAAGGGCGCCGTGTTCACCGCGGACGCGGGCCATGAGCTGGACGCGTCGATCATGCGCGGCTCGGACCTGAAAGCGGGTGCGGTGGCCGGCGTGAAGAGCCTGCGCAACCCCGTCGCGGGCGCCCGCACGGTGATGGACAAGTCCCCGCACGTGCTGCTCGCGGGCGAGGGCGCCGACGACTTCGGCGCACGGCACGGCCTGAAGACCGTCACCCAGGACTACTACTGGACGCAGGCCCGTTGGGACGCCCTGATGGCCGCCAAGGCGGCGGAGCGGGGCGGTGGGGGCGATGGGGGCGGTGGGGGAGCGGACAAGGGCCTGAAGGGCTCCCCGGGCGCCGGGGGCTCCAAGGGCGGTGACCGTGGCACCGACTCGCCCGCCGCCCTCGCCGACGCGCAGTCCAAGGGCACGGTCGGCGCGGTCGCCGTCGACAGACGGCGCGACCTGGCGGCGGCCACCTCGACCGGCGGCATGACCAACAAGCTGCCCGGCCGCGTCGGTGACTCACCGCTGATCGGCTCGGGGACGTACGCGAAGAACAGCACGGTCGCCGCGAGCGCCACCGGCGCCGGAGAGGTGTTCATCCGGGGCGCCGCCACCTCGACGATCTCCAACCTGGTGGAGTTCAAGGGCGCTGACGTCGCGTCCGCGGCGTACGAAGTGATCGTCAAGCGGCTGCCGAAGCTCGGTGGCGACGGCGGGGTGATCGCGCTCGCGCCGAACGGCGAGTTCGACGCGCCGCACAGCAGCCCGGGCATGCTGCACGGCTATCTGACGAAGGGCGGGAAGGTCGTCACGAAGATCTTCCCGGACGAGACGCCGCCCAATACCTGAGGGCGGGGCGGGTCCGGCCGGGCCGGGGGGGCGTCGGCGCCCCCCCCGGCCCGGGCCCGGCTCACGGCTTGTGGACGTACGGCGTCGTCGTGCCCAGCTCCGCGAAGCCGAGGCGGCGCAGGATCGGGCGGCTCTGGCTGGACGCGTCGACCTGGAGGTGGCGCACGCCGCGGTCGGCGGCGATGCGGGCGCGGTGGGCGATCAGGGCGCGGTAGATGCCCCGGCCGCGCCACTCGGTGACGGTGCCGCCGCCCCACAGGCCCGCGAAGTCGGTGCCGGGGCACAACTCAAGGCGGGCCGAGCTGACCGGGACGTCACCGGCGAGGGCGACGACCGCGGCGATGGTGTCCGGCGCGGTCGTGAGCTGGTCGAGCAGCTGCTTGCCGAGGGCGGTGCCGTCCGTGCCGAAGGCCTGCTCGTGCACGTCGATCATCAGCCGCACGCCGGCCGCGTCCGTCACCGGCGCAAGGCGGACGCCCTCGGGCGGACCTGCGTCCAGGGGCAGTTCGTCCACGGCGGCGACCATCAGCGTCTCGGGGTCCTCGGGGGTGAACCCGGCCGCGAGGAGCCGCTCGGGCAGGTCGGCGGGCAGGTCGTGGGAGTACGCCTTCCACTCGAACTCCAGGCCGCGCGAGGTGAAGTGGCGCACCTGCGCGGCGATGGCCGCGTCCGCGGTGCTCTCGTCCAGGTCCGACCACACGACGCCGTTCCAGTCGTGGGCGCCGCCCACGCGGCGTACGACACCGTCCGCCCGCTCGACCACCACACCGGGGCCGTCGGGGTCCAGGTTCTGCCGAATCTGCCGGTCGTACGCCGCGAGCACCGCTGTGTGATCCATGCGGTCACTTCAGCAGGGCGGTTCCGGTGGGGCAACGGGATTTCGCGAGGGGCGCTGACCCTGCTCCGAGCAAGGGGGAGCGGTGGCACGAGCCAGCCGGCTCGCCTCGATCGGCTGATCGGCCTGGAGGGGCGGCGACCTGTTCCCGCACCCGATACCGGTGCGCCCGATCGTCCTTCCGCAGGACTGATCCGCCTGGTCGCCGAGATCGACCGAGCCGTCGTGTGCCGGCGCAGGATGTGACAGTCGGGCGCCAAGCGTTGGCCAATGGTAATTCGTCGGGATGTAATGGCGAGTTCCCCACCTGTTGGAAGCGTGTGCCCGCGCACAGTGAGTGACTGTGCGCCCCCTGTGCCCCCGGCGAAAACCGGCCACGTCGCTCTACCGGCGTAGAGCGTGCTTCGCCGCTTGATCATGCCCAGTTGGCTCGGATCGCCGACGGGGCGCACCTGGAACGCATCCGTTCGTTTCCGTTCATCTTCCTTCATTGCGGCGTCGTCTGGTTCCGGAAGTTCTTCTTCCGTCGCAGGTGAGCGGCATGTTTGGCTGGAAAGGCGCGAGCGGTACGGCGCACTGCCGGCGGTCAGGAGTTTGGTAGCGAGGTGCCGGGGTACACGGCGGCTCGGCGGTCCACCGGGGACCGCTGCGATGTCAGCTGGGGCGCCCCGAAGCTACTCGGCAGTTACGGAAATCGCATGGCAGAAGCACCCTCCGTTCAACTTCAGGGGGTTGCTTCCGGGTGACCCACCGTGAAAACTGTGGCGCGGATGCTCTGAATGCGCGTGGTGCAAAGCGCCGGAACGTATCCCTTCAAGGGGTCGTCCGCCGCCGGACGCCGGGGCCGCTGCGGACCCGTGCCACGCCTGCTGGACGCATGGGGAAGCCCCGCGCAACGGCTGCGCGGAACGTTTCACTGGGGGATGAGTGATGTCGGCTTGGTTCGCGCAAGAGGTGCCGCCCTTGGCTCATGGAGGCACGGAAGGCCGCGGTGCGATGAGTCGGGCGTGTTGAGCTGGGCCGCGCGGCCCCGATGACGGACAGATGACAGGCGCACGGGCGTAGGACGCCGCCCGTCACTACCGCCTGCCCTGCCCTGCGCGAGAGACGCCCCCAAGGCGGCCTCCCGGCACGCCGCGCGCACCAGCACCGCGTATCGCCGCCCCCTGCGCGCGGGGCACCCGCCTGTCAGGGGCCGATGCCCCCCGGGCCACGGCACTCGCCCCACGCCCCCACCCAAGGGAGAAAAGTGACGAACAAGCCATCCACACAGGGCCACTTATTGTTTGACACGCTGACCGAAAGATGGCGGTCCCTGCGCGAGGCCGGGCCCGTCCGGTACGACGATGCGCAGGGTGTCTGGCACGTCGTGGACCACGAAGGCGTCGCCGCCGTGCTCAGCGACTCTGCGACGTACTCCTCCGACATGACCCCGATCGCCCCCACCCAGGAGGACTTCGAAGCCTTCCGGCAGGGCAACTTCGTGGGGATGGACCCGCCCGAGCACCGCAAGTTCCGCACCCTGGTGAGTCAGGCGTTCACCCCTCGGGTGGTGAACGGCCTGGAGCCGCGCATCGAGGCCGTCTGCGCCCGCCTCCTCGACGCCGTCGAGGACCGCGACCGCATCGACATGGTGGACGCGCTCGCCTACCCGCTGCCCATCATCGTCATCGCCGACCTCCTGGGCATCCCGGTCGAGGACCAGCCCCTGTTCCAGGAGTGGGCCGCCACCCTCTTCGGCGGCGACCAGCTCGGCGAGTCGCCCGACATGGCCGACCTGGAGCGCGCCCTGGAGGCCATCGCGCCGACCGTGCGCGAGATGAACGGCTACGTCCTCGACCACATCCGCCGCCGCCGCGCGGCCCCCGGTGACGACCTCATCAGCAAGCTCATCGCCGCCGAGGTCGACGGCGTCCGCCTGGAGGACCAGGAGATGGTCGGCTTCGTCGCCCTCCTCCTCGTCGCCGGCCACATCACCACCACGGCACTCCTCGGCAACGCCCTGGTGGCCTTCGACCGCAACCCCGGCACGCTCGCCGCGCTGCGCGCCGACCCCGGACGCCTCCCCGAGGCCATCGAGGAAGTGCTGCGCTGGCTGCCGCCCTTCCCCGAACTGGGGCGCCGCGTCAACAAGCCCGTCGTCCTCGGCGGCAACAAACTGGAACCCAACACCCTGGTGATGGCCCACCTGGGCGCCGCCAACCGTGACCCCGCACGGTTCACCGACCCGGACACCCTGAACATCGCCCGCAGCCCGAACCCCCATCTGACCTTCGGCCACGGCATCCACTTCTGTTTCGGCGCGCACCTGGCACGCCTGGAGGCCCGCACAGCGCTGCGCATGCTGCTCGACCGCTACCGGGACCTCGGGGTCCCCTCGTACGACGACGTCACCTACCAGAACCCCGCCGTCCTCGTCGGCGTACGGCACCTGCCGGTCGACGTCGTCCGGGCCTAGGAAGCGCGCCACCGCGTCCGGCCCGACCGAGCCCAGGCGGCCGACGCGTCACCTTCCATGAACCACTGTTCACAGGAGTCACCTCGTCATGCCGTACCCCACCGCCGCGCCGATCGTCGAGCGGCACCCGTCCCCGATACGCCAGGCGTTACAGGACCGCCTGGACGTACTCGCCCGGACCCACCGCGTGCCCGGGGCCCACCTGGCCGTGGACACCGGGACAGAGGTCGTCAGCGCCCACACCGGCACCGCAGACGCCGCCGTCCGTGCCCCCTTCACCGCCGACACGGCCGTACCCCTTGGCTCCGTCACCAAGGTCTACACCGCCGCCGCCGTGATGCTCCTGGCCGACGACGGGGACCTCGACCCCGACGACCCCGTGGCCTCGTTCCTGCCCGAGCTACGCGCGTTACCTGAGGTAACGATCCGTCACCTGCTCAGTCACACCGCGGGCCTGCCGACGGGGCCCGACTCCGACACCGCCGCCGGAACCCCCGTCTCGCGCTACCTCTCGGGTGTCTGCACCGCCCGGAACGCCCTGTTCCCGCCCGGAGCCGGGTTCTCCTACTCCAACGCGGGCTACGTCGCCGCCGGCCGCCTCGTCGAGGCCGTCACCGGCATGACCTGGCAGGAGGCCGTCCGCGCCCTCCTCCTGGACCCGCTCGGCACCGCGCCCGCGTTCCTCGACGACACCGCGCCCGCCCGCCCGGCCGCCGTCGGCCACGCGCTGAACACCGCGACCGGACAGCTCCGCCCGGCCCGGCAGAACCTCGCCCCCGTCGAGGCCCCGGCGGGCGCCCTCCTGGCCAGCGCCCTCGACCTGGCCGCGCTCGGCAGAGCCCTGGTCGGCCGCTCCACGGTGCTGCCGACCGCCTCCGCCGCCCTCATGCGCAGCCGTCAACAAGGCGCCGAGTCCGAGGGCCTGGCCGACGCCTGGGGGCTCGGCCTCGCACTGTTCCAGGAGGACGGGCGCTGGTGGTGCGGCCACGACGGCAACGCCCAGGGCACCTCCTGCCACCTGCGGGCCGAACCCGAGAGCGGCGTCGTCGTCGCCTTCACCGGCAACGCGGGCGGCGCCACCGCCCTCTGGCAGGACCTCGCCGACGACCTCACCCGGATCACCGGGCTCCGGGTGCCGACCGCTCCGGCCACCCCACGCCACGGCGACCCCGTCGCGCTGCCCGAGTGCGCGGGCACCTACCACAACGGCACCACGGAGTACCGGATCACGCTCGACGCGGACGGCTCTCCGGCGCTGTCCGTCGACGGCGACCTGCCGCTGCCGCTCGTCTGTCACGCGGACCTCACCTGCGACCTCGTCGACCCGGTCACCGGGCGGCGCGAGCCCGGCGGGCGCTTCCATCGCGATCCCGTCACCGGCGTCGTCGACCGCGTGCAGATATCCGGCCGCACCGCCCGCCGCACCAGCAGCGTCTGATCCCCACCCGCTCCGCGGCCGACCCGTCAGACCGGCCGCGGAGCGCCCCCACGCCCGCGCACTGTGCCCTGCCCTGAAGGACAGTCCCCATGACGGACGCGCATGACAAGCCCACCACCGCTACGTTCCGGCCGGGGCCCGTCGGCCCCGCGACGGCCACCGGGTCCACCGGTGCCGACGGAGCCGTCGCGGTGCCGTACCCGACGCTCGACGAGCTGTTCGACGCGTGGGCAACCCGCACACCCGAGGCGCCCGCGCTCACTGACGGGCGGCGGACCTGGACCTTCCGGGAACTGGCGGTGCGGGCCGGGCGGCTCGCGGCCGACCTCGTACGCCGTGGCGCGGCACCCGACCGGACGGTGGCCCTCGTGCTGCCGCGGTCGATGGAACTCGTCGCGGCGGAGCTGGCGGTGGCATGTGCAGGCGCCGCGTTCCTGCCCGTGGACCCCGACTACCCCGCCGAGCGGCGCGCGTTGATGCTCGCCGACGCCGCCCCCGCCGTCGTCCTCGACGACCTGCTCCACGTCCGCGCCATCCTGAACGACCCCGCGTACGACACCGTCGACGCACCCGCGACCGGACTCGTCGGCGCCGACCACGCGGCGTACGTCATCTACACCTCCGGATCCACCGGCACTCCCAAGGGCGTCACCGTCACCCACCGCGGCCTCGGCGGCTTCGTCGCGGGCTGCGCCGAGCGGTACGCCGTGCGGCCCGGCGACCGCGTGCTCCAGTTCTCCTCGCCGAGCTTCGACGCCTCCGTCCTGGAGCTGTGCTCGTCCGTCCTGTCCGGCGCCACCCTCGTGGTGCCGCCCGACGGCCCGTGGCTCGGCGACGAACTCGCCGCCGTCCTCGACGAGCACCGCATCACCCACGCCCTGGTCCCGCCCGCCGCCCTCGCCACCCTGCCGGCCCCCGGGGACAACGGCGTCGCACGCCACCTGCGCACCCTGATCGTCGGCGCCGAAGCCTGCCCCCCGGCCCTCGTCGACCGCTGGGCCCCCGGCCGCCGGATGATCAACTCGTACGGGCCCACCGAGGCCACCGTCGTCGCCTCCTGGACCGGGCCGCTGGCCGCGGGCAGCGGCACCCCCACCATCGGCTCGCCCCTGACCGGCACCCGGGTGCACGTCCTCGACGAGATGCTGCGCCCGGTCCCGCCCGGCACCGCCGGTGAACTGTACGTCGGCGGCGCCGGAGTGGCCCGCGGCTACCACGGCCGCCCCGGCCTGACCTCCACCCGCTTCGTCGCCAGCCCCTTCGGCCCGCCCGGCAGCCGCCTCTACCGCACCGGCGACCGGGCCCGATGGACCGAAGGCGGCGAGCTGGAATTCCTGGGCCGGGTCGACCGGCAGGTCAAAGTCCGCGGCTACCGCATAGAGCCCGGCGAGGTCGAGGCGGCGCTGCTGACCCACCCCGGAGTGCGCGAGGCCGTCGTCGTGGCCCGCGAGGACGAACCGGGACGCCGCCGCCTCGTCGGCTACGTGACCCCCACCGACCCCGCCCGGACCCCGGACCCCGGCGCGCTGCGCGCCACCGCGACCGCCGCCCTGCCCGCGCACATGGTCCCCGCCGCCCTCGTCGTCCTCGACGAACTGCCCCTGACCTCCCACCACAAGGTCGACCTCCAGGCCCTGCCCGCCCCCGCCCGCAGCGCCGCAGCGGGCGGCACCCGGCCGAGCACCCCCGCCGAGAGCGCCCTCGCCGCCGTCTGGGCCGACGTGCTCGGCGTCGACGACGTCATGGCGGACGACGACTTCCTCGCCCTCGGCGGCGACTCGATCCTCGCCGTCCGCGTCCTGGCCCGGATCCGCGACGACCTCGGCGTCCGCCTCTCCGTACGGGACCTGTTCACCGCCCGCACCGTCGCCGCCCTCGCGCCGCTGCTCAGCGACCCGGCCGTCGCCGCGCCCGCCGACCCGATGCGGCCCGCCCCGCGCGACCGCCCGCTGCCGCTGTCCCGCGCGCAGCGCCGCCTCTGGTTCCTCGACGACCTCAGCGACGGCGGCACCGAGTACAACACCGGCCTGGCGCTGCGGCTGCGCGGAGCGCCGGACACAGCGGCGCTGCGCCGCGCCCTGGACCGGCTCTCCGCCCGCCACGACTCCTTGCGCACCACATTTGCCACCGTCGACCGGCAGGGCGTCCAGTGCGTGAGCGGTCGCGCCGAACTGCCGCTGCGCACCGCCGACGTGAGCCACCTGCCCGCCGAGGCCGCCGACGTTCTCCTCACCGAGGAACTGGAGCGTCCCTTCGACCTGGCGGCGGGCCCGCTCACCCGGGCGCTGCTCGTCCGCCGCGCAGCCGACGACCACCTGCTGCTTCTGGCCCAGCACCACATCGTCACCGACGGCTGGTCCGTGGGTGTCCTCGCCCGAGACCTGGTCGCCCTGTACGACGCGGAGGTGACGGGCGCGCCGGACGGCCTGCCCGCGCCCGGCGTGCAGTACCCGGACTTCGCCGTGTGGGAGCACGAGGGCCGCGACGACGCCGACGACGTCGAGGACCTGGCCTACTGGAAGCGGCATCTGACGGGACTTCAGCAGCTGGAGCTGCCCACCGACCGGCCCCGGCCCGCCGTGCGCACCACCGCGGGCGCGGGCCACCGGCACCGGATTCCCGCGGAACTCGTCGCCCGCCTGCGGCACTTCGCCGCGGTCCGCGGCACGACCGCGTTCACGCTGTTCGCCGGGGCCGCCGCCGTGCTGTTCTCGCGGTACTCCGGGCAGCGCGACGTGGCCTTCGGCACCGTCACCAACGGCCGCGTGCGCAGCGACCTGGAGGACGTCACCGGGTTCTTCGCCAACACCGTGGTGCTGCGCGCCGACGTGGACGACACCGTCACCGTCGACCGGTTCGTGGAGCACATGCGCGCCACCGTCCTGGACGCCTTCGCCCACGAGGGGGTGCCCTTCGACCGCGTCGTCGAGGAACTGGCGCCGCCCCGGGACCCCAGCCGCACGCCACTGGTGCAGGCGCTCGTGGTGCAGCAGACGGCCCCGGACCACCCCAGGGAGGCGGGCGGCATGCGGATCGAGGAGCATCCGCTGCCGCGCCCCGCCTCCCGCTTCGACCTCGTCCTGGAGTTCGCGCCGCGCCCCGACGGCGACCACGAGCTGACCGTCGAGTTCAACACCGACCTCTTCGACGTCGGCACGGTCACCCGGATGAGCCGTCATCTTCACCGCTTGCTCGACGCGATGGCCGACGGCCCGCACTGCACCCTCGCCGAGTTGCCCCTCCTCCTGGACGACGAGCGGCGCACCCTCCTGGACGTCTGGAACCCGCCCGCGCGCACCGGGCACGACCCCGCCGACAGCACCTTGCCGGTGCTCTTCGAGGCCCAGGCCGCCCTCACCCCTGACCGGACCGCCGTGGTCTGCGGCGACACCCGCCTCGACTACGCGGAGGTGAACCGGCGGGCCAACCGGATCGCCCGGCGGCTCGTCGCCCGCGGCGCCGGACCCGAGACGCTGGTCGCGCTGTGCCTGCCGCGCTCAGCCGATCTCCTCCCCGCCCTGTGGGGCGTTCTGAAGTCCGGCGCGGGCTACCTGCCCGTGGACCCCGGCTACCCCGCCGAACGCGTCCGCTTCATGCTCGCCGACGCCGCCCCCGCCCTCGTGGTCGCCACTCGCGACACCGCGGGTGCGCTGCCCGCGGGCTGCGCACCCCTCCTCCTGGAGGACTGCCTGGCCGACGGCGCCGACCTGCCCGGGGACACGGACCTCACTGCGGCGGACCTGGCCGGCCCGCTGCTGCCCGACCACCCCGCGTACGTCATCTACACCTCGGGCTCGACCGGCCGCCCCAAGGGCGTCGTGGTCGCCCACCGCAGTGTCGTGGCCCTCGCCGCATGGGCCCGCGACCAGTTCGGGGCCGAGCGGCTCGCCCACGTCGTCGCCTCGACGTCGCTCAACTTCGACGTGTCGGTGTTCGAGCTGCTGTGCCCGCTGCTCGCCGGGGGCGGCGTCGAGGTCGTCGCCGACCTGGCGGCCCTCGCCGACGCGCCCGCGCGGCGCCGCGCCGGACTCGTCAGCGGCGTGCCGTCCGTGGTCGCGCGGCTGCTCACCGACGACGGTGCCGCGGTCGCCCCGGAGTCCCTGGTCCTGGCCGGTGAGGCACTGCCCGCGCAGACCGTACGCGACCTGCGGCGCGCCATGCCGTCCTGCGCCGTCGCCAACATCTACGGGCCGACCGAGGCCACCGTCTACGCCACCGCCTGGTTCGCCGACGGCGCGGCGCTCGACCAGGCCCCGCCCATCGGCCGGCCCGTGGGCCGCACCCGCGCCTACGTCCTCGACCACCTGCTCCGCCCGCAGCCCCCGGGCGTGACCGGCGAGCTGTACCTCGGCGGCGGCGGACTCGCCCGCGGCTATCTGCGCCGCCCCGCCCTGAGCGCCGCCCGCTTCGTCGCCGACCCGTTCGGCGCGCCCGGGGACCGCATGTACCGCACCGGGGACCTGGTGCGGTGGACCCGGTCCGGTGAACTGGAGTACCTGGGCCGCACCGACCAGCAGGTCAAGGTGCGCGGCTTCCGTATCGAACTCGGCGAGGTCGAGGAGGCGCTGCTGCGCTGCGACGGCGTCGCGCAGGCAGCCGCCGCCGCCCGCGAGAGCGACGGCCACCGGCGCCTCGTCGGCTACGTCGTCCCGGCGCCGGGCGCGCGGGTGGAGCCGGAGGCGGTGCGCCGGACGCTCGCCCGCACCCTGCCCGACTACCTGGTGCCCGCCGTCGTCGTCGGCCTGGACGCGCTGCCCCTGAACCCCAACGGCAAGCTGGACCGCGACCGGCTCCCCGAGCCGGGCCCCGCCGGGACCACCGCCCGGCACGTGGCGCCGCGCACGCCCACCGAGCGGACCCTCGCCGGGATCTGGGCGGACGTCCTGCACGTCGAGCGCGTCGGCGTCGACGACAACTTCTTCGCCCTCGGCGGCGACTCCATCCTCAGCATCCAGGTCGTCGCCCAGGCCCGGCAGGCCGGTCTGACCGTCACCTCCCGCGACGTCTACCGGCACCAGACGGTCGCCGCCCTCGCCCGCCACGCGGACGCCGCGGGCACCCACCGGCCCGCCGCCCCGGCCCCCGTGGCCGCCACCGGACCGGCGCCGCTCACGCCCATCCAGCGGTGGCTGTTCGACAGCGCCGCCGCACGTGCCGGGCACTTCGCGCAGACCCTGTCGGCGGAGCTGTCCGGAGCGGTCGACGCCGCTGCCCTCGAGGACGCCCTCAACGACCTCGTCGCCCACCACGACGCCCTGCGCTCCCGCTTCACCGACGCCGACGGCACCGAGGACGCCGCCGCGGACGACGACACGGGGACGTCCGGGGCGCGGTGGCACATCGACGACCGCACTCCGCGGCTGCGCCTCGCGCACCACTCCGGACCCGACACCGACGCCCCCCACCTGGGCCCCTTCGACCTGCGCCACGGCCCGCTGCTCCGCGCCGTCCTGCACGAGCGGGGTGCCGACCGGCGGCCCGTCCTGCACCTGGCCGTGCACCACCTCGTCGTCGACGGCGTGTCCTGGCGCGTCCTGCTCGACGACCTCGACCGGGCGTACCGCGCCCGCCGCGAGGGCCGCGACGGAGCGGCGGCACTGCCCGCCAAGTCCGCGCCGCTGCGCCAGTGGGCGCGGCGCCTCGCCGCGCACGCGGCCGACGGCGGCTTCGACGACGAGACGGCGTACTGGAAGCAGGCCCTCGCGGGCGCCGAGCCGGACCTGCCGACCGATCTGACGACCGAGGGCGCGGCGGACGGCGCGGGCGCGGACACCTACGCCTCCGCGCGCTCCGTGACCGTACGCCTCACCCCCGAGGACACCGCCGTCCTGCTCCGCACCCTGCCCGACACGTACCGCACCCGTGTCAACGACGTGCTCCTGAGCGCCCTCGGCCGGGTGCTGTGCGCGTGGACCGGCCACGAGCGGGTCCTGGTCGACGTCGAGGGCCACGGCCGCGAGGAGCTGTTCGCCGACGTCGACATCAGCCGGACCGTCGGCTGGTTCACCACCCGCCACCCCGTCGCGCTCGCCGTCCCGCGGGACGCCGACTGGGACGCCGTCCTGAAGCAGGTCAAGGAGCAGCTGCGGGCGGTGCCCCGGCACGGCCTGGGCCACGACGCGCTGCGCCACCTTGCCCGGCCCGGCGCTCTGCCCGCGACGCCCGCCGCACAGGTCAGCTTCAACTACCTGGGCCGGTTCGGGCTGCCCGACACCCCCGACGGCCTCTACGGCGGCGCGTGCCGCCCCCTCGAACTGGACGCCGACCCGCTTTCCGCCCGCCCCCACCCCCTGGAGGTCGTGGGCCAACTGGACGGCGACGTTCTGGAGTTCACCTGGTTCTACTCCGCCGCCCGGCACCGGGAGGCGACCGTCACCGGCCTGGCCGAGCGGTTCGCGGACGCCCTCGCCGGGATAGCCCGGCACGCGGCCCGGCTCGGCACCGGCGGGCGCACCCCGTCCGACTTCCCGCTGGCGCCGCTCGACCAGGCGGCCGTGGACCGGATCGTCGCGAGCGCCGGGGGCGACCCCGGCGCCGTCGAGGACGTGCACCCGCTCACGCCCACCCAGGCAGGGATGCTCTTCCACGGCCTGTCGCAGGACGACCGGAGCGTGTACTTCCAGCAGCTGTCGTTCGTCCTCGACGGCGTGCCCGACCCCGCCGCGCTTGCGGCGGCCTGGCAGCGCGTCACGGACCACACCCCGGTGCTGCGGTCCTGCGCGGTGTGGCAGGACGTGCCCGAACCGCTCCTCGTGGTGCGGCACCAGGCGCCCGTGCCGGTCACGCACCTGGACTGGCGCGCACTCGCCGAGGACGAACGGGAACGGCGGCTGCGGGACCTCCTCGACCGGGACCGCGGGCGGGGCGTCGACCTGGCGGGCGCGCCGCTCCAGCGCCTGGTCCTGGTCCGGCTCTCCGACAGCGCCGTCCGCGTGGTGTGGTCCTTCCACCACCTGATCCTGGACGGCTGGAGCCTCTTCCAGGTCCTCTCCGACGTGTTCGCCTGCCACGCGCGGCCGTCGGGCCCCGAGGGCGAGGGCGCCCCGCTGCCCGAGCGGCGCCCCTTCCGCGACTACGTGGCCTGGCTGCGCGACCGGGACTGGGACGAGGCCGAACAGCACTGGCGCGACCGCCTCTCCGGCCTGACCGCGACGACCGCGCTGCCCTACGACCGCGAACCGCGCGAGACCCACCGCGCGGAGTCCACCGCGGCGGTCCGCGTCACGGTGCCGCAGGCCACGACACGGGCTCTGGAGGACCTCGCCAGGACGGCGGGACTGACCCTCAACACCCTGGTGCAGGGCGCCTGGGCGCTGCTCCTGGCCCGTCAGGCGGGCCGGGACGAGGCCGTCTTCGGCACCACCGTCTCCGGCCGCCCGCCGGAGCTGCCGGGCGCCGAGACCATGACCGGCCTGTTCATCACGACCCTGCCCACCCGGGTCACCGTGCCCCGCGACGGCACCCTCCGCGACTGGCTCGCCGCGCTCCAGCAGGAGCAGAGCGAGGACCGCCGCTTCGACTACGTGCCGCTCACCCGCATGAAGGGCTTCACCGGACTTCCCGAGCGGGGCGCCCTGTTCGACAGCATCGTCGTCTTCGAGAACTATCCCGTCGACGACGACCTCGCCGCCGCCCACGGCCTCCGGCTCAGCGGCCTCGACGGCATCGAGACCACCAACTACCCGCTCAGCCTGGTCGCCTACCCGGGCGCCGAACTCGCGTTGCGCCTCGGCTACGACCCCGACCTGTTCGACGCCGCCACGGCCGCACGGATGGCCGAGTACCTCACGGTGCTGCTCGAAGGCATCGCCGCCGGGCCCGAGGAGCCGCCCGCGCGGCTGCCGCTGCTCACCCCCGCCCGCCGCCGCCAGGTGGTCCAGGAGTGGAACGCCACCGCGACCGACACGCCCGAGGCGTCCGTCGCCGAGCTGTGGACCGCGCAGGTCGGGCGCACCCCCGACGCCGTCGCCCTGGAAGCGGGCGACGACCGGCTCACCTACCGGGACCTCGACACCCGGGCCGCGGCGCTCGCCGCCCGCCTGACCGCCCACGGCGTCACGGCGGAGACGCCGGTCGGCGTCCTCATGGACCGCTGCGTCACCCTCGTCGTCATCCAGCTCGCCCTCGCCCGGACCGGAGGCGTCTACGTCCCCCTGGACGGGCGGGCCCCGGCCGAGCGGCTGCGGCGGATGCTCACCGAGGCGGGCGCGGAGCTGCTCCTGACCGACGCGGCTTGGGAGGAGACGGCGCGGGACGCGCTGCCCGACGGGGCCGTGTTGCGGGCCGACCGCGCGACGGGCGGGCCCCCGGCGGTGCACCCCGACACGTCGGCCGTGACCCGGACGGTGCACCCCGACACCGTCCAGTACGTGATGTTCACCTCCGGCTCCACCGGCACCCCCAAGGGCGTCGCCGTACGCCACCGGGACGTCGCCGCCCTCGCCCGTGACCGCGCCTTCGCCGGGCACGACCGCGTCCTCGTGCACTCCCCGCACGCCTTCGACGCCTCCACGTACGAGCTGTGGGTGCCGCTGCTGCGCGGCGGCACCGCCGTCCTCGCCCCACCCGGGGACGTCGACGCCGCCGTCGTCCGGCACGCCGTCGGCGAGCGAGGCGTACGCCACCTGTGGCTCACCGCGGGCCTGTTCCGCCTCCTCGCCCAGGAGGACCCGACGTGCCTGCGCGGCGCGTACGAGGTGTGGACCGGCGGCGAGGCCGTGCCCGGCGCCGTGGTGCGCCGCGTCCTCGATGCCTGCCCCGGCCTGACCGTCGTCGACGGCTACGGGCCCACCGAGACCACCACCTTCGCGACCCGGCGCGCCTACCGCGCCGGTGACGAGCTGTCCGCGGTCCTGCCCATAGGACGGCCCCTGGACAACACCCGCGTGTACGTCCTCGACGACACCCTCCAGCCCCAACCACCCGGCGTCCCCGGTGAGTTGTACATCGCCGGGGCCGGGCTCGCCCGCGGCTACGCGGGGGAGCCAGGGGCGACTGCGGCCCGCTACGTCGCCGACCCGTTCGGCCCGCCCGGCGGACGCATGTACCGCACCGGCGACGTCGTGCGCTGGAGCGGCGACGGCGAACTGCACTTCGTGGGCCGCGCGGACGACCAGATCAAGCTGCGCGGGTTCCGCGTGGAGCCCGCCGAGATCGAGGCCAGGCTCACCGCGCACGCGGGTGTCGCCGAGGCCGTCGTGTCCCTGTGCGAGCACGCCGGGCGCAAGCGTCTCGCCGCCCACCTCGTCCCCGTACCCGGGGCGGGAGCGCCGACGGCGACGGAGCTGCGCGCGCACGTGGCCGCCGAACTCCCCGACTACATGGTGCCCGCCGCCTTCGTCACGGTGCCCGAGCTGCCGCTGACCGCCAACGGCAAGGTCGACCGGGGCAGGCTGCCCGCGCCGGACTGGTCGACGGCCGGCGACACCGCGTACCGCCCGCCCCGTACCGAGGCCGAACGCGTCCTCAGCGGCATCTGGGCGGACGTCCTCGGCGTGGACCGGGTCGGTGCCGACGACAACTTCTTCATGCTGGGCGGCGACTCGATCCTCAGCATCCAGGTCGTCTCGCGCGCCCGCGCCGCCGGGCTCGGGCTCACCCCGCGCGACCTGTTCCGCCACCCCACGGTCGCCGCGCTCGCCGCCGCCACCGGCACGGCCGCGCCCGTCGCCGGAACGGGACCCGTGACCGGCGACGTCCCGCTCACCCCCGTACAGCACTGGTTCCTCGACCCCGGGCCGAGCCGCCCCGAGTACTTCGACCAGGCCCTCGTCGTCGAGACCGACCCGGACGTCGACGCGGACGCCCTGCGCCGCGCCCTCGCGGCCCTGTGGGTCCACCACGACGCCCTGCGCGCCCGGTTCGCCCAGGCCGCCGACGGCACCTGGCACCAGCACTGCCCCGGCCCCGACGAAGCCGCACGCGACCTCCTCGAAGTGTGCGACCTGAACGGCCTGGAGCCCGCAGCCGCCGAAGCCGCCGAGGCCCGCGTGACCGCCGCCGCGCACGCCGCGTTCCGCCTCGCCACCGGACCCCTGCTGACCGCCCGCCTGTTCACCGGCCCCCGCCCGCGCCTGCTCCTGGTCGTCCACCACCTCGTCGTCGACGGCGTGTCCTGGCGCATCCTCCTGGAGGACCTCGACACCGCCTACGGGCAGGCACGGGCCGGTGCGCCCGTACGCCTCCCGGAGCGCACCACCTCCGTCAAGGAGTGGGCGCGTCGGCTGCACGCGCACACCGCGTCCGGCGGCTTCGCGGGCCAGCGCGCCCACTGGGAGGAGACCGCCCGGCACTGTGCCGCGCCGCTGCCCCTGGACACCGGGGCCGACGCGGACGCCACCACGATGGCCGACGTGCGCGCCGTCACCGTACGCCTGGACCGGCCGGGCACCGACGACCTGCTGCGCAAGGTGCCCGCCGTCTACCGCACCCGGATCGACGACGTCCTCCTGACCGCGCTCGGTCGCGCCGTCGCCGACTGGACCGGACGTGCCACCGTCGCCGTCGCGCTGGAGGGGCACGGCCGCGAGGACCAGCTCTTCGACGACGTCGACCTGTCCCGCACGGTCGGCTGGTTCACCAGCCTGTACCCCGTCGCCCTGGACGTGCCGGACGCCGACTGGGGGACCGCGCTCAAGTCGGTCAAGGAACAGCTGCGTGCCGTGCCGGACCGGGGCATCGGCCACGGCGCCCTGACCCGGCTCACCGGTGACGACCGGCCGGCCGCCGCTCCGGCCCCCGCCATCAGCTTCAACTACCTGGGCCGGTTCGACTGGTCGGCCGACCACGGTGGAGCGCTGGTGCGCGGCGTGCCCGGCGGCCTCGGCGGCGCCGACGCGCCCGACGCGGCCCGCCCGCACCTCCTCGACGTGATCGCCCGCGTCGAGGACGGCCAGTTGGAGATCACCTGGCACTACAGCCACACCCTGCACCACGAGGACACCGTCGCGCGCCTCGCCGACACCATGCTGACGGCGCTCACCGGGATCGTCGCCCACTGCTTGCGCCCGGACGCCGGGGGACGTACGCCCTCGGACTTCCCGCTGGCCCGCGTCGACCAGGCGGCCCTGGACCGCGTCGTCGGCGACGGCCGTACCGTCACCGACCTGTACCCGCTGACGCCGATGCAGGCGGGCATGCTGTTCCACAGCCTCATGGACCCCGACGCCCGCACGTACGTCAACCAGGTCCAGCTGGTGCTGTGCGGCGTCACCGACCCGCACGCCCTCGCCGAGGCGTGGCAGCACACCGCCGACGCCAACGCGGTGCTGCGCACCCGCCTGGTGTGGCAGGAGACCGCCGAACCGCTCCAGGCCGTCCAGGACCGGGCCACCGTGCCCATCACCCACCACGACTGGACCGGCTGGGACGCCGACCGGTGCGCCCGCGAGAACGAGCGGCTGCTCGCCGAGGACCGCGACGCGGGCATCGACCTCGGCACGGCCCCGCTGATGCGGCTCGCCCTGATCCGCCTGACACCGGACCGCGTACGGCTGGTGTGGACGTTCCACCACGTCCTCCTCGACGGGTGGAGCGCCGCCCAGGTCTTCGACGAGGTGTGCGAGCGGTACGCGGCCCGCACCGCCGGACGCCGCCCGGAGACCGCCCGCCGTGCCCCCTTCCGCGACTATCTGGACTGGCTGTCGCGGCAGGACACCGCGGGCGCCGAGCAGTACTGGCGCGAGGGCCTCGCCGGATTCACCGCGCCCACCGAACTCCCCAGGGACCGGCGGCCCGCCGAGGCCCACGGCACGTTCTCCTCGGGCTCCGTCCGCGCGACGCTCGACGCCGACGTGTCCGCCCGGCTGCGGGAGACGGCTCAGCGGTCCGGCCTGACCGTCAACACCCTCGTACAGGGCGCCTGGGCGCTGCTCCTGTCCCGGTACGGAGGCGGTGACGACGTCGTCTTCGGCACCACCGTCTCCGGCCGCCCCGCCGAGCTGCCCGGCGTCACCTCGATGGTCGGTGTGTTCATCAACACCCTGCCGACCCGGGTCCGGATCGACGGACACCGTGAACTCCTCGACTGGCTCCGGGAGGTGCAGGCCACGCAGTCGGAGTCCCGCAGGCACGACTTCGTGTCCCTGGCCCAGATCCAGACCTGGAGCGAGGTGCCCGGCGGCACCAACCTCTTCGACAGCATCGTGGTCTTCGAGAACTACCCCTTCGACGAGGGCGCCCTGGCCCGCCACGGCCTCGCCATCGAGCAGGAACGCGACGTGGAGCCGACCAACTACCCGCTGAACGTGGTGGTCGTCCCCGGCGAGACCCTGGCCGTCGTCCTGGACTACGACGCCCGCTTCTTCGACGACAGCACCGTCCGCACCCTGTCCACGCGGCTGCTGCACACCCTCGGCGTCCTCGCGGAAGCGCAGGACGGGACGTTGGTGGACGCGGTGGATGTGGTGGGGGAGGAGGAGCGGGAGCGGTTGCTGCGGGGGTCGGTGCGGCCCGAAGTCGTGCTGCCTGAGCCGGGGTTGTTGTCGGGGTTGGTGGAGGCGGCGGTGGATCGTGCGCCTGCGGCGGTTGCTTTGGTGGCGTCGGGGGTGGAGTGGTCGTTCGGGGAGGTGGAGACGCGGGCGAACCGGCTTGCGCACTGGTTGATCGGGCAGGGTGTGGGGCCCGGTGATCTGGTGGCGTTGGTGTTGCCGCGTTCGGTGGAGATGGTGCTCGCGCAGGTGGCGGTGGCGAAGGCCGGGGCCGCGTTCCTGCCCGTCGACCCGGGTTATCCGGCGGAGCGGGTGGCGTTCATGCTGGAGGACGCGGCGCCCGCCGTCACTCTGGACACGGAGCGCGTCGCCGTACTGCTGGGGGGCGCATCGGGCACGGCGCGTCGGCCGTCGGACGCTGATCGGGTACGGCCGCTGCGGGTGGATGATCCGGCGTACGTGATCTATACGTCGGGGTCCACGGGTACGCCCAAGGGTGTGGTGGTCACGCACCGCGGGTTGGCGGGCTTCTCGGCTGCCGAGGGTGCGCATTATCAAGTGGCGGCGGGTGACCGGGTGTTGGCGTTCGCTACGCCCAGTTTCGACGCGTCGGTGCTGGAGCTGTGCATGTCGCTGCCGCGGGGCGCCGCGCTGGTCGTTCCCCCGCCGGGTCCCCTGTTGGGTGAGGAGCTGGCGGAGGTGCTGCGGGCCGGGCGGATCACGCACACGTTGTTGCCTCCGGCGGCGTTGGCCACGCTGCCGCCGGAGACTCCGGGTTCGCTGCCGGATCTGAAGACGCTGACGGTGGGTGCCGATGCGTGCGGTCCGGATCTGGTGGCGCGGTGGGCGCCGCATCACCGTCTGGTCAACTCCTACGGGCCGACCGAGGCGACAGTGGTCGCGACGTGGTCGGATGCGCTGGTTGCAGATGGGGGTGCGCCGCCGATCGGGCGCCGGTTGCCGTCGACGGGTGCGTATGTGCTGGACGCGCGGTTGCGGCCGGTGCCGGACGGTGTGGCGGGCGAGTTGTGGCTCAGTGGCCCGACGCTCGCCCGTGGCTATCTGAACCGGCCCGCGCTGACGGCTTCCCGGTTCACCGCCGATCCGTTCGGCGCACCCGGTACTCGTATGTACCGCACGGGTGACCTCGTACGCCGTGACAGCCACGGCGAACTCCACTACCTCGGCCGCACCGACCACCAGGTGAAGGTACGGGGCTACCGCATCGAACTCGGTGAGCTGGAAGCCGCCCTGGCCGGACACCCGGACGTGGCCGCAGCCGCCGCCGCAGTGGTGGAGCGCGAGGGGCACCGCCGTCTCGTGGCGTACGCCGTGCCGCGCGGCACCGGCGCCGTGGACCCCGTCGCCCTGCGCGACTTCCTCGCCCGTACGCTGCCCGACCACCTCATCCCGGCCGTCGTCGTGCCGCTGGAACGGCTGCCGCTCGGCCCTTCCGGCAAGCTCGACCGGCGGGCACTGCCCGAACCGGTGTGGCCCGCCACGGCCGACGGCGGCACCGAAGCGCCGCGCACCGCCACCGAGAAGACGCTCGCCGCGATCTGGTCCGACGTCCTCGGCGTACCGGACGTCGGCCCGCGGGACAACTACTTCGCGCTCGGCGGCGACTCCATCCTCGGCATCCAGATCGTCGCCGCCGCCCGCCGCGCCGGGCTGGCGCTGACCCCGCGGCACCTGTTCCGGCACCAGACGGTCGCCGAACTGGCCGCCGCGGCCGAGGACCTGCCCGCCGCCACGGCCACGGCCGAACAGGGCGCCGTCGTCGGCGACGCCCCGCTCACCCCCGTACAGCACTGGCTGTTCGACACGCTCGCCGGTGACCCGGCGCACCTCACCCAGGCGGTCTCCTACCACCTGGCGGCCGACACCGACGAGACCGCGCTGCGGGCCGCCCTGGCCGCGGTCCAGGACCACCACGACGCGCTGCGGCTGCGGTTCCCGCCGGGCGGCGACGGACCGCGCCGCCAGCACGGCACGGCGGCCGGGACGCCGGTCCACCTGGACACGCACGACCTGCCGGGGGAGGTGCCGGGCGTCCTCGTCGACGACCTGTGCGCGGGCTTCGACCCGGCCACCGGCCCCCTCCTCAAGGCCGCGCTGTGCCGCTTCGACGACGGGCGGCGCCCCGTGCTGCTGCTCGCCGCCCACCACCTGGTCGTGGACGCCGTGTCCTGGCACCTGGTCCTGGAGGACCTCGACACCGCCTACCGGGCCGTACGCGCCGGGAACCGGCCGGACCTCGGGCCGAAGACGACCTCCTTCCAGGCGTGGGCCCACCGGCTCGCCGCGCACACCGGCGCCGGAGGCTTCGACGGCGAACTCGACCACTGGCGGCACGTCCCCGCGGACCACGCCCTGCCGACCGACCTGCCCGGGGCGAACACCGCCACGAGCGAGGAGTCGGTGACGGTCGCCCTCGACAGCGAGGAGACCCGGCAGCTCCTCCAGGACGTGCCGGACGTCTACCGCACCCGCGTCAACGACGTCCTGCTGTGCGCCCTGGGCCGCGTCCTCGCGCGCTGGACCGGACGGGACCGCGTGACCGTGACCCTCGAGGGCCACGGGCGCGAGGAACTCTTCGACGACGTCGACCTCTCCCGTACCGTCGGCTGGTTCACCAGCGTGTTCCCCGTCGCCCTCGACGTGCCCCGCGACGCGGACACCGGCACCGCGCTGAAGGCCGTCAAGGAGAGCCTGCGCGCCGTGCCGCACGGCGGCCTGGGCTACGGCGCCCTGCGCCATCTGCACCCCACCGCGGGCGCGGACCTGCCCGCGCTGCCACCGGTCTCCTTCAACTACCTCGGCCAGCAGGACCGGACCGTCGCGGGTGACCTGCTGCACGCCCCGTACGGGGAACTCGTCGGCGGCATGGACCTGGCCGCCGACCGCCCGAACCTGCTCGACGTCATCGGGCGCGTGACGGACAAGCGCCTGGAGTTCACCTGGTCGTACTCACGGGCCGTGCACCGGCGCGACACCGTCGCTCGGCTCGCCGCCGACATGGCCGACGAACTGCGGGCCGTCGCCCGGCACTGCGCCGCACCCGGCGCCGGCGGACGCACCCCGTCCGACTTCCCGCTGGCCCCGCTGGACCAGTCCGGCATCGACCGCGTCGTCGGCACCGGCCGCGACGTCGCCGACCTCTACCCGCTCACCCCCACCCAGGCCGGGATGGTCGTCCACGGCCTGGACGAGCCCGGCGAAGGGCTGTACGTCGAGCAGATCACCTTCGTCATGGACGGCGTGCCCGACACCCGCCCGCTGGCCGCCGCCTGGCAGCACGTCGTGGACCGCACCCCCGTCCTGCGCACCGACGTCGTCCTGGACGGGACACCCGTCCCGCTCCAGGCCGTACGCCGAGCCGTCACCGTGCCCGTCACCGAGCACGACTGGAGTGCCCTCGCCCCCGCCGCGCGCGAGGCGGAACTGGAACGCCTGCTCGCCGAGGACAAGGCCCGCGGCATCGACCTGGACCGCGCGCCACTGCTGCGCGTCGCCCTGATCCGGATCGCACCGGCCGAAGTACGGGTGGTGTGGACCTTCCACCACGCCCTTCTCGACGGGTGGAGCGTCTTCCACGTCCTCGGCGACGTCGTCGCCGCGCACACCGCGCTCGCCCGCGGCGAGGAGCCGCGGCTGCCGGAACGACGCCCGTTCGCGGACTACGTCGCCCTGCTCACCGCCCGCGACACCACCCAGGCGCAGGAGCACTGGACGGCCGCGCTGGCCGACCTCACCGCCCCGACGCCGCTGCCCTACGACCGCAGGCCCGCGCCGGGCGCCCCGGCCCGCTCCGGGACCTGGAGGGCGGAGTACCTGGACGAGGCCGAGACGCGGCAGCTGCAGGAGTTCGCGCGGCGGCACCGGCTCACCCTCAACACCGTGGTGCAGGGCGCGTGGGCGCTGCTCCTGTCGCGCTGGAGCGGCGAACGGGACGTGTGCTTCGGCACGACGGTCTCCGGCCGGCCCGCCGACCTGCCCGGCGCCGAGACCATCACCGGCCTGTTCATCACCACCCTGCCCGCCCGCGTCACCGTGGACGGCGCCGCCGACTGCGGCGCCTGGCTGCGCGGGACGCAGGCCGCACGGGCCGAGGACCGCCGCTTCGACCACGTACCGCTCACCGACCTGCACGCCGTGAGCGGAATGCCCGCCGGGACGCCGCTCTTCGAGAGCCTCCTCGTCTTCGAGAACTACCCCGTCGGCGACTCCACGGCGGGCGACCACGGCGTCCAAGTCCACGACCTCGACGCCCGCGAGGCCACCAACTACCCGCTGACCGTGGTGATGCTGCCGGGCGAAAGCCTGGGCGTCGTCCTCGGCTACGACTCCCGCTACTTCGACGAGGCGACGGCCCACTCGCTGTCGGTCCAGCTCCTCCATACGCTGCGCGCCCTGACCGCCGTACCGGACGGGACGCCGCTGGACGCGGTGGACACCCTGCCGGGGGAGGAGCGGGAGCGGTTGCTGCGGGGGCCGGTGCGGCCGGAACTCGCCGTGCCGGGGCCGGTGTTGCTTCCCGATCTGGTCGAGGCGGCGGTGGATCGTACGTCTGCGGAGGTGGCGTTGGTCGCGCCGGGCCGTGAGCTGTCCTTCGCGGACGTCGAGGCGTGTGCGAACCGGCTGGCGCACTGGCTGATCGGTCAGGACGTGGGGCCGGGTGATCTGGTGGCGCTGGTGCTGCCGCGTTCGGCCGACATGGTGCTCGCGCAGGTGGCGGTGGCGAAGGCGGGGGCGGCGTTCCTGCCGGTCGACCCGGGATATCCCGCCGAGCGGGTGGCGTTCATGCTGGAGGACGCCGGGACTGCGGTCACCCTTGACGAGGCCCGCGTCGCCGAGCTGCTCGCGGATGCTTCGGGCAGTGCGTCACGGCCGACGGACGCCGACCGGGTGCGGCCGTTGAGGGTGGATGATCCGGCGTACGTGATCTACACGTCGGGTTCGACCGGTACGCCCAAGGGTGTCGTGGTCACCCACCGGGGCCTGGCCGGATTCGCTGCGGCGGAGGCTGAGCACTATCAAGTGGCGCCCGGTGACCGGGTGTTGGCGTTCGCGACGCCCAGCTTCGACGCCTCCGTCCTGGAATTGTGCATGTCCCTGCCCCAAGGCGCCTGCCTGGTGGTGCCCTCGCCGGGTCCGCTCCTCGGCGCCGAACTGGCGGAGGTGCTGCGCGGGGAGCGCATCACGCATACGTTGCTGCCCCCGGCTGCGCTCGCCACCCTGCCGCCGGAGAGTCCTGGCACGCTGCCCGACCTGAAGACCCTCACGGTCGGCGCCGACGCCTGTGGCCCCGACCTGGTGGCCCGCTGGGCACCGCACCATCGGCTGATCAACTCCTATGGGCCCACCGAGGCGACGGTGGTGGCCACCTGGTCGGCGCCGTTGGTCCCGGACGGCAGCGCGCCTCCCATCGGTCGCCGACTGCCCTCCACCGGCACCTACGTCCTGGACGAGCGGCTGCGGCCGGTGCCCGACGGTGTGGCCGGCGAGCTGTGGCTGAGCGGTCCGTCCCTGGCGCGCGGCTATCTCAACCGCTCGGCGCTGACCGCCTCCCGGTTCACCGCCGATCCCTTCGGCGCACCCGGCACTCGTATGTACCGCACCGGCGACCTCGTACGCCGCGACGCGGACGGCGAACTCCACTACCTCGGCCGCACCGACCACCAGCTCAAGCTGCACGGCCACCGCATCGAAGCGGGCGAGGTCGAGGCGGTCCTGGCCCGCCACCCGGACGTCCTCGACGCCGTGGTGGGCGTGCGCGAGGACGAGCCGGGGCTGCCGCGTCTGGTCGCCCACGTGCTCGCCGCACCCGGCACGGAACCGCCCACGGCCGCCGAGCTGCGGGCGCTCGCCACGAGAGGGCTGCCCGGGCCCATGGTGCCCGCCGCGTTCGTCGTCCTCGACCGCTTCCCGCTGACCGAGAACGGCAAGACCGACCGGGCCGCGCTGCCCGCGCCGGTGCCCGGGCAGGAGGGGACGGCCGGGTACGTCGCTCCGCGCACCCCCACGGAGGAGGTGATGGCCGACCTGTGGGAGGAGGTCCTGCACACGAGCGTCGGCGTGGAGGACGACTACCTCACCGTCGGCGGCGACTCCCTGCGCGCCCTGCTCATCGCCTCACGGGCCAACGACGCCTTCGGCGTGGCCCTCACCCCCCGCGACGTCCTGGTCCACCGCACGGTCGCCGCCATGGCCGACCTGGTGGAGGAACAGGTGCTGCGCGAACTCGAAGACGCCGCACGCGACTTCAGCGACCACGACGACCGGTAAGGACCGCAACGATCATGACGTCTTCGAACGAGAAGAGAGACCGCGCCGCGGCCCTGCCGAAGGACCTCCAGGAGGCGCTGCGCCGCCGCCTCGCGGGCCGCGCCGGAGGCACCGCGCCCGGCGGCGGCACCGCCGGGCGGGCCGGGACCCCGGGCGCGCCCGCCCGCACGGGCATCCCCCGTGCCGACCGGACCGGGCCGCTGCCGCTGTCGTTCGCGCAGCAGCGGCTGTGGTTCCTCGACCGGCTGCGGCCCGGCGACGCCCGCTACAACAGCGCGGTCGCGCTGAGGCTCACCGGCCCCCTCGACCTCGACGCCCTCTCCCGCGCCCTGGACACCGTCGTGGGGCGGCACGAGGCGCTGCGCACCACGTTCGACGAGACCGGCGGGCGGCCCGTGCAGGTCGTGCACCCGGCCGGACATGTACCGCTTCCCGTACGGGACGTGACCGCTGCCGCCACGTCCGACGGGGCTGCCGCGCCCGGCGGGCCCGCGAGCCCGCCCGCGCCGGAGCACGCCCTCGATCAGGCGCTCCTCGCCGAGTACAACCGCCCGTTCGACCTGCGCACCGGGCCGCCGCTGCGCGCCCTGCTGCTGCGCGAACCGGCGGCACCGGGCACCCCCGCACCGCCGCACACGCCGGGAGCGCCCGCCGCCTCCCACGTCCTCCTCCTCACCGCCCACCACATCGTCACCGACGGCTGGTCCATGGGCGTCGTCCTCGACGAACTGTGCGCCGCCTACGAGGCCGCCGCGCAGGGCCGGGAGCCGGAGCTGCCGCCCGTGGCGACGCAGTACCCCGACTTCGCGGTGTGGCAGCGCGAGCAGCTCTCCGGGGCACGCCTCGAGCGCGATCTGGCCTACTGGACCCGTCAGTTGACCGGTGCCGTGGCGCCGGCGCTGCCGTTGGACCGGCCGCGCGCCGGAGCGGAGTCCGGGGCGGGCGCCCTGCACACCTTCGCCGTGCCCGCGGCCACCACGGCCCGGCTGCGCGCCCTCGCCACCGAGCGGCACACCACCCTGTTCACGTCCCTGGTCGCCGTGTGCCAGGCGCTCCTGGCCCGCTGGTCCGGGCAGGACGACATCACCGTCGGCTCCCTCACCCCGGGGCGCTCCCGCACCGACCTGGAACGCGCCGTCGGCTTCTACGCCAACACCGTCGTGCTGCGCACACCCGTCGCCGCCGACGCGTCGTTCCGCGATCTGCTCGGCACCGCGGCCGACACCGTCAACGACGCCTTCGCGCACGGCGACACGCCGTTCGAGCGGATCGTGGAGTCCGTGGGCGCGACCCGGGAGGCGGGCCGCAACCCGCTGTTCGACGCAATGGTCCTGCTGCACCCGGACCCGCCCACCGCGTCCGCGCTCGGCGCCGTGGCCGCCGCGCCGGTCGACGTGCCCCGGCAGGCCGCCACCTTCGACCTGAGCGTGGAGTTCGTCCCCGACGGCGACGGCCTCACCGGTCTCCTGGAGTACCGCACCGACCTCTTCGACACGGCCACCGCCGCGCGCATGGCCGACCAGCTCCTGCGCCTCCTGGACGCCGCCGCCACCGCACCCGACCGCCCCCTCGGCGCCCTGCCCCTGCTCTCCCCGTCCGAGGCGCGGCGCGTGACCCAGGAGTGGAACGCCACCGAGTCACCCGTCCCCGCCGCCACCTGGCCCGACCTCTTCGCCCGGCAGGCCGCCCGCACCCCGCACGCCACCGCCCTGGTGGCCGGGGCCGACCGCCTCGACTACGCCATGCTCGACGCCCGCTCCGACCGCCTCGCCCACCACCTGGCCGCCGCGGGCGCCGGGCCCGAGCGGCTGGTGGCGCTGCGGCTGCCGCGTACCGCCGACATGATCGTGGCGATCCTCGCCGTGTGGAAGTGCGGCGCCGCCTACCTGCCGGTCGACCCCGCGCTGCCCGAGGAGCGCGTACGGTTCCTGCTCGACGACGCGCGACCCGCCCTCGTCCTCGACGAGCAGGCGCTGCGGGCCGTCCCCGGCACCGGCGCCCCGCAGCCGTACCCGCGTACGCCGCTCGACCCGGACACCACCGCGTACGTCCTCTACACCTCCGGCTCCACCGGCCGCCCCAAGGGCGTCGCCGTCCCGCACCGGGCGCTGACGAACCTCCTCGCGGGCCACCGCGCGGGCTTCGTCGCCGACGCGGGCGGCGGCCCGCTGCGGGTGGCGCTCACCGCGTCGTTCTCCTTCGACACCTCCCTCGAAGGCGTCCTCCTGATGGCCGACGGCCACCCGCTGCACCTCGTCGACGAGACGACGCGGCTCGACGCCGCCGCCCTCGTCGAGTACGTCGTCGAACACCGCGTCGACTTCCTCGACCTGACGCCCTCGTACCTGCGGCAGCTGCTGCCCGCCGGACTCCTCACCGACCCCCGCCACCACCCGAAGGTCCTGATGCTCGGCGGCGAGGCGATCGGCCCCGCCCTCTGGCGCGAGCTGGCCGGACACCGCGACGTCGCCGCGTACAACTTCTACGGACCCACCGAGTGCACCGTCGACGCGCTGGCCTGCCGCGTCGAGGGCGACGGGCGGCCCCTGGTGGGCCGTCCGCTGCCCAACGTCCGGGCGTACGTCCTCGACCAGCGGCTCCAGCCGGTGCCGCCCGGCGTGGGCGGTGAGCTGTACCTCGCCGGCGAGCAGGTCGCCCGGGGCTACGCCGGGCGGCCCGGACTGACCGCCGCCCGCTTCCTCGCCGACCCGTACGGCACGCCCGGCAGCCGGATGTACCGCACCGGCGACCTCGCCCGCTGGACCGCCGACGGCCAACTCGACTACCTGGGACGCGCCGACGACCAGGTGAAGGTGCGCGGCCACCGCATCGAGCCCGGCGAGGTCGAGGCCGCGCTCCTCGACCTGCCGGAGGTGTCCGCCGCGGCCGTCGTCGCCGTGCCCGACACGCACGGCCACCTGCGCCTCGCCGCCTACGTCGCCCCGGCGGCGGGCGCGGCGCGGCCCGAGGCCGCCGCGCTGCGGGCCGAGTGCCGCCGCGTGCTGCCCGACCACATGGTGCCGTCGTCGTTCACCGTCCTCGACGCGCTGCCGCTGACCGCCCACGGCAAGCTCGACCGCCGCGCCCTGCCCGCGCCGGACCTCGACACCGGCGCGCGGGAGCGGGAGTTCGTCGCGCCGCGCACCCCCGACGAGGAGACCCTCGCCGCCATCTGGGCGGAGGTCCTCGGCACCACCCGCGTGGGCGTCACCGACAACTTCTTCGAGCTGGGCGGCGACTCCATCCTCAGCATCCAGGCCGTCTCCCGCGCCCGCGCCGCCGGGCTGCGGCTGACCTCGCAGGACGTCTTCCGGCACCAGACCGTCGCCGACCTGGCCGCCGCCGCGTCCCGGCGCGCCGCCGACGTGCCCGCGCCCCGGCGGGCGCCCGCCGAGGGGCCCGCCCCGCTGACCCCCGTACAGGACTGGTTCCTCACCACCCACGGGCCGCTGCGGCGGTTCAGCATGTCGCTGCTGCTCGACCTGCCCGCCGCCCTCGACGAGGAGGCCCTGGAACGGGCCGTCGACGCCCTCGCCGCGCACCACCCGGCGCTCCGCACCCGCTTCGTCCGCACCGGCGACACCTGGCGCCAGCACCCCGGCGAGGGCCCGGCCACCGGACTCCTCACCCGCCACGACCCGCCCGCCACCGACGCGCGGCACACCCGGGAGGCCGCCGCCGACGCCGCCCGCGCCGCTCTGGACCCCGCGACCGGCGCCCTGCTGCGCGCGGCCCTGCTGCGGACCCCGGCCGGACAGCGGCCCCAACTGTTCGTGACCGCCCACCACTTGGCCGTCGACAGCGTCTCCTGGCGCGTCCTCCTCACCGACCTGGAACGGGCCTACCGGCAGGCAGCCGCAGGCGAGCCGGTCCGCCTCGACCCCGCCACCACGCCGTTCACCGAGTGGGCCGCGCGGCTCTCCGAACGGGTACGCGACGGCGACCTCGACGGCGACCTGCCCGCGTGGACCGCCGAGGCCGCGGAGCCGCGCACACCGCTGCCCGTCGACCGCCCCGGCACCCCGCTCGCCGGATCCGTCCGCACCGTCCGCACCCGCCTGGACCGCGCGACCACCGACGCCCTGCTGCGCCGCGTGCCCGGCGTCTACCGCACCCAGGTCAACGACGTGCTGCTCAGCGGCCTCGCCCGGGTCCTCGCCGACTGGGCGGACGCCGAGCGCGTGTCCGTCGCGCTGGAGGGCCACGGCCGCGAGGAACTGGGCGACGCCCTCGACGTGTCCCGTACGGTCGGCTGGTTCACCACCCAGTACCCCGTCACGCTCACCCCGGCCGGGCCCGCGGACGCGCCCGACTGGGGCGCCACCCTGAAGGCGGTCAAGGAAGGGCTGCGGGCCGTGCCCCGGCGCGGCCTCAGCTACGAGGCACTCGCCCGCCTCGGCTCGCCCGACCCGGCCGCCCGCGACCTGCGGGACGTGCCGCTGCCGCAGGTCTCCTTCAACTACCACGGCCAGTGGGACACCTCCGGCACGGGCGACTTCACCCCGGCCGCCGAGGTGCCCGGCCGCGACATCGCAGCCGACGCCCCCCTGGACCACCTCCTCGACGTCGCCGCCGTCGTCGCCGACGGCGAGCTGGAGTTCACCTGGCACTACAGCCCGGACGTGCACGACACCGCCACCGTCGAGGGCCTGGCCGACGCCCTCACCGCCGCGCTCACCGCGATCACCGAGCACTGCGCCCGCCCCGGCGCCGGCGGACGCACCCCCTCCGACTTCCCGCTCGCCCGCCTCGACCAGGCCGGAGTGGACCGCCTCGCCGGCGACGGCCGCGGCGTTGAGGACCTGCTGCCGCTGACGCCGCTCCAGGAAGGCATGCTCTTCCACCGGCTCGTCGGCGGCGCGGACGACGTGTACGTGGACCAGGCCGCCCTGCTCCTCGAAGGGGTCGCCGACGCGCACGCCTTCGCGCGGGCCTGGCAGGAGGTCGCCGACGCCACGCCCGCCCTGCGCACCTCCGTGGTGTGGGAGGACGTGCCCGTGCCGCTCCAGGTCGTGCACCGCGAGGCGTGCGTGCCCGTCACCCACGTGGACTGGCGGGACGTGGCCGATGAGGAGCGCGCCACGCGGTTCGAGCGGCTGCGCGCCGACGACCTCGCACGCGGCATCGACCTCACGGTCGCGCCCCTGATGCGGCTCACCCTGGTGCGGCTGCCCGACGCGCGCCTGCACCTGCTGTGGACCTCCCACCACCTGATCCTCGACGGCTGGAGCCTCGCCCAGGTCCTCACCGAGGTCGGCGAGCGGTACGCGGCCCTCGTGAGCGGCGCCGAGCCGAAGCCGCTCGTGCGCCGCCCCTTCGGCGACTACGTGCGCTGGCTCGCCGAGCAGGACGGCACGGCCGCCCGCGCCCACTGGCGCGACGTCCTCGCGGGCTTCGCCACGCCGACGCCGCTGCCCGTCGACCGGCCCCTGCGCGAGGCCCACCAGGCGCGGTCCGCGGGCGTCCACACCACCGGGCTCTCCGCCGCGGCCTCCGCGCGCCTCGCCCGCACCGCGCGGGAGGCCGGGCTCACCGTCAGCACCGTCGTCCAGGGCGCCTGGGCGCTGCTGCTGTCCCGGCACAGCGCCGAACGGGACGTGCTGTTCGGCACCACCGTCTCCGGCCGCCCCGACGAACTCCCCGGCGTGGAGTCCATGGTGGGCATGTTCATCAACACCCTGCCCACCCGCGTCCACGTCGACGGCGGGCGCACGGCCGTCGCCTGGCTGCGCGCACTCCAGGAGGCGCAGGCCGACGCGCGGCGCTACGCGGCGGTCTCCCTGGCGGAGCTGACCGCGCTGAGCGCCGTGCCGTCCGGCACCCCGCTGTTCCACAGCATCGTCGCCTTCGAGAACTACCCCTTCGACGAGGCCCGCGCGGCCACCACCGGCGTCCGCCTGACCGACGTCACCTCCCGCGACGCCACCAACTACCCCCTCGTACTCCGCGCCTACCAGGGCGAACGCCTCGGCTTCGACCTCGCCTACGACCCCGGCCTGTTCGACGACGGCACCGCGCGGGCGCTCGCCGAACGCCTGTGCCTGCTGCTCACCCAGATCGCCGACGGCGCCCTCACCACCGGCCTGCCGCTGCGCTCCCTCACCGCCACGACCGCCGCGGAACGCCACCGGATCCTCGCCGACGGAACCGACGGAACCGACGGAACCGGCGCCGCGCCCGGCCGCCCGGACACCACCCTCGTCGACCTGTTCGCGGCGCAGGCCGCCCGTACCCCCGACGCCACCGCCGTCACCTGCGGCGCCGAGCACCTGACCTACGCGGCCCTCGACGCCGCCGCCGGGCGTCTCGCCCACCGCCTCGCCGAGGCCGGAGCCGGCCCCGAGCGGTTCGTGGCCCTCGCCCTGCCCCGCTCCACCGACCTGGTCGTGGCCGTCCTCGCCACCCTCAAGTCCGGCGCCGCCTACCTGCCCGTCGACCCCGGGCTGCCCGCCGAACGCGTCGCCCACCTGCTCGGCGACGCCACCCCGGTGGTCCTGGTGACCAGCACGCACGCGGACGTCCGCGCCGACGGCACCGACGTGCCGGTGCTGCTCCTCGACGACCCGGCGGTACGAGCCGACCTCGACCGGCGCCCCGCCGCGGGCCCCACGACGCGCCCGCTGCCGGAAAGCCCCGCCTACGCCATCTACACCTCCGGCTCCACCGGCCGCCCCAAGGGCGTGGTCGTCCCGCACGCCAACGTCGTCCGCCTCTTCACCCGCACCCGTGACTGGTTCGGCTTCGACGAGCACGACGTGTGGACGCTGTTCCACTCCTACGCCTTCGACTTCTCCGTGTGGGAGCTGTGGGGCCCGCTGCTGCACGGCGGGCGGCTCGTCGTCGTCCCCGACGACACCGCCCGCTCCCCGGAGGACTTCCTGCGCCTGCTCGTCGACGAACAGGTCACCGTCCTCAACCAGACCCCCTCCGCGTTCTATCCCCTGGCCCGTGCCGATGCCGAACACCCCGAGCTGGGCAGCGGACTGAAGCTCCGGCAGGTGATCTTCGGGGGCGAGGCCCTCGACGTGGACCGGCTCGCCGACTGGTGCACCCGGCACCCCGACACCGCGCCACGCCTGGTCAACATGTACGGCATCACCGAGACCACCGTGCACGTCACCTACGCCCCGCTGGACGCGGCGACGGTCTCCGCGGGCGCCGCGAGCCCCATCGGCACCGGCATCCCCGACCTGCGGATCCACGTCCTGGACGACGACCTGGCCCTCGTGCCGCCCGGCGGCGTGGGCGAGATGTACGTGGCGGGCGAGGGCCTGGCCCGCGGCTACCTCGGCCGACTTGCCCTGACCGCGGGCCGGTTCGTCGCCGACCCGTTCGGCGCGCCCGGCAGCCGCATGTACCGCACCGGCGACCGGGCCCGGCGGCGCGCCGACGGCACCCTGGAGTACCTGGGCCGCGCCGACCAGCAGGTGAAGATCCGCGGCTACCGCATCGAGCCCGGCGAGATCGAGGCCGCGCTGCACACCCACCCGGGCGTCGGCGCCGCCGCCGTCGGCGTGTACGAGGACGCCGCCGGAACCCGGCGCCTGGTCGCCCACGTCGTCGGCACCGGCGAGGACACCGCACCGCCCGCCGCCGACCTCCGCGCCCACCTCGCGCTCCTGCTGCCCGCCCACATGGTGCCCGCCGCCTACGTGCCGCTCGCCGCGCTGCCGCTGACCGTCAACGGCAAGCTCGACCGGCGCGCCCTGCCCGCCCCCGGCGCCGACGGCTTCGCCACCGGCGCCGACCGCACCGCGCCGCGCACCCCGGCCGAACACCTCGTCGCCGCCGCCTGGGCGGATGTCCTGGACGCCCTCGACGCGGGCGACGTGGGCGCCGACGACGACTTCTTCGCCCTCGGCGGCGACTCCATCCTCGCGGTGCGGGTCGCCTCCCGGCTGCGCACGGCCTTCCGTACGGACGTCTCACCGCGCCTGCTGTTCAGCCACCCCACCGTGAGCGCCCTGGCCGCCGCCCTCGACGCGGGCGCCGGCACCGCGGCCCCCGACGTCATCCCGGCCGCCGACCCGGACACCGCGCCGCCGCTGTCGTACGCCCAGCAGCGCCTGTGGTTCCTCGACCGCTTCGAACCCGGCGGCACCGAGTACACGACGCTGTCCGCGCTGCGCCTGCGCGGCCCGCTCGACGAGGCCGCGCTGCGCGTCGCGCTCGACGGCCTCGTCGCCCGGCACGAGGCGCTGCGCACCACGTTCGCCGAACAGGACGGCCAGGCACGGCAGATCGTGCACGCGCCGTACGCGGTCGAGGTGTCGTCGGACGACCTCACCGGCACCCCGGACGCCCCCGATGCCCTCGACGCGCTCCTGGAGCGCGAGGCCGCCACCCCCTTCGACCTCGGCACCGGCCCCCTGCTGCGCGCCCGCCTCGTCCGCCTGGCCGCCGCCGAGCACGTCCTCGTCCTCGCCGTCCACCACATCGCCACCGACGGCTGGTCCCTCGGCGTCCTCGGCCGGGACCTCGGCGAGCTGTACGCGGCGGCGTGCGCCGACCGCGCCCCCGAGCTGCCCGCGCTGCCCGTGCGGTACGCCGACTACGCCGCCTGGCAGCGCGCCCGCACCGAGCAGGCCGACGAGCAGCTCGCGTACTGGCGCGACACGCTCGAGGGCATCGCGCCGCTGGAGCTGCCGACCGACCGACCGCGCCCCGCCGTCCGCACCCGCGACGGCGCCCTGGTGACCTTCGCCCTGCCCGCCGCGCTGACCGAACGGCTCCGCGCCACCGGCCGCGCGGCCGACACCACCCTCTACACGACCCTGCTGACGGCCTGCCAGGTGCTCCTCGCCCGCTGGACGGGACAGCGGGACATCGCCGTCGGCACCGTCACCGCCGGACGCGAACGCGCAGAACTCCACGACGTCGTCGGCATGTTCGTCAACACGCTGGTGCTGCGCGGCACCATCGACCTGGAACTGACGTTCCGTCAGCTCCTGGGCCGGGCCCGCGCCACCACCCTGGACGCCTTCGCCCACCAGGACGTGCCGTTCGAACGCGTCGTGGACGAGGTGAAGGCCGAACGCGACACCAGCCGCACCCCCCTGTTCCAGGTCATGGTGGCCCTGCACAACCTCGGCGCCGAGGCCCCCGCCCTGACCGGCCTGGACGTCGAAGCCGTACGGCCCGAGGTCCGGCACGCCACCTTCGACCTCGCCTTCGACTTCGTCGAGCACGACGGCGGCGTCACCGGGCACCTGGAGTTCAACACCGGCCTGTTCGACACGGTCACCGCCGAACGCCTCGCCGCCCAGCTCTCATTGCTCCTGGAGGGCGCCGCCGCCGACCCCGACCGCGTCGTCGGCGCGCTGCCGCTGCTCACCGCCGCCGAGCGGGACCAGGTCCTGGGGGAGTGGCAAGGCGGCCCCGCGCCCGCACCGGAGGGCACCTTCCCGGCGCTCTTCGAGGCGCAGGCCGCCCGCACCCCGGACGCCACCGCCCTCGTCGCCCGGGACGCCACCCTCGACTACGCCGCCCTCAACACCCGCGCCAACCGCCTCGCCCACCACCTCATCGCCCAGGGAGTCGGCCCCGAGCAGGCCGTCGCCGTGCGCCTGCCGCGCACCTCGGACCTGGTCGTCGCCGTGTTCGCCGTCCTGAAGGCGGGCGGCACCCTGCTCTTCCTCGACCCGGACCTGCCCGAGGAGCGCGTCGCCCACCTCCTCGCGGACACCGCGGCCCGCACCGTCCTCACCGCCGACGCCCTGCGCGCGCTGCCCTGGGACCGGCTGCCCGCCCACAACCCCGCCGACACCGACCGCACCGCGCCCCTGCGCCCCGGCAACACCGCGTACATCATCCACACCTCGGGCTCCACCGGGCGCCCCAAGGGCGTCGCCGTGGAACACCGCCAGCTCGTCAACCTCTGCCACGACCACCGCGCGCAACTCGTCGCCCCGCACACCGCGGACGGCCACCGGCTGCGGGCCGCGCTCAGCGCCTCGTTCTCCTTCGACACGTCCTGGGAAGGGCCCCTGTTGCTCGCCCTCGGCCAGGAGGTCCACCTGATCGACGAGGACGTCCGCCTGGACCCGGAGGCGTTCTGCGCCCAAGTCGCCGACAGCGCCATCGACCTGGTGAACGTGACCCCTTCCTTCCTGCGCGAACTCACCGCAGCCGGACTCCTCGCGCCCGGCCGCCACCACCCGCGCCTGCTCCTCGTCGGCGGCGAGGCGATCGGCGCCGACCAGTGGCGGGACCTGTGCGCGGCCGAGGACCTCGGCGTCACCGCGTACAACGTGTACGGGCCCACCGAGTGCACCGTCGACGCCGTCTACGGCCGCTGCGCCGACCGGCCCGCGCACCCGGCCATCGGCCGCCCCGGACACGGCCTGCGCGCCTACGTCCTCGACGGCGCGCTCCGCCCGGTACCGCCCGGCACCCCCGGCGAGCTGTACCTCGCGGGCGCCCAGGTGGCCCGCGGCTACCTGGACCGGCCCGGCCCGACCGCCGCCGGCTTCCTCGCCGACCCCTACGGCGCCCCGGGCACGCGGATGTACCGCACCGGCGACCGCGCCCGCTGGGACGCGGACGGGGCCCTGGAGTTCCTCGGCCGCGTCGACGAACAGGTCAAGATCCGTGGCTTCCGCGTCGAACCCGGCGAGATCGAGGCCGCCCTGACCGTCCATCAGGACATCGCCGAGGCGGTGGTGACCGTCCACGAGCAGGCCGGTCGCAAGCTGCTCGTCGCCCACGTCGTGCCCGCGGGGGAGCACACCCCCACCGGCGACGACCTGCGGACCCGCCTTCGCCGGACCCTGCCGGACCACCTGGTGCCGCAGGCGTTCGTCCCGCTGACCCGCATCCCCCGCACCACCAGCGGCAAGACCGACCGCCGCGCCCTGCCCGCACCGCCCGCGGGTCCTGACACCGCGACGGCGTACGTGGCGCCGCGGCCCGGTGCCGAGGAGTGCCTGGCCGCGATCTGGGCGGAGGTCCTGGGCGCGGAACGGATCGGCGCGCGGGACAACTTCTTCGCGCTCGGCGGCGACTCGATCCTCAGCATCCAGATCGTCTCCCGCGCCCGCCGGGCGGGCCTCGCCCTCACCACCAAGGACGTGTTCCGCTCCCCGACCGTCGCCGAACTCGCCCTGTGCGCCACCGCCGCGGACCCCGCCGAGGTCCTGGGCGCGGACCCGCCCGCCCAGGCGCCGCTCACCCCGATCCAGCGCTGGTACCTCGACGGCCGCCGCCCCGGCGACCCGCTGCGCTTCACCATGACCCAGAGCATGGAGCTGGCCCCGGACACCGACCTCACCGCCCTGGAACCGGCGGTCGACGCCCTCGTACGCCACCACGCGGCCCTGCGCACCCGCTTCCGCCACACCGGTGACGGCTGGGTGCAGGAGCCCCTTGGCGAGGCCGACGAGGCCGACGAGGCACTGGACGGCATTCTCACGCGCCACGACGTGGCCGGACTCGACGGCCCGGACCTCGCGGCGGAGGTGCACGCCGTCACCGACGCCGCGCAGGCCGCGCTCGACCCCACCGCGGGCCGCGTCCTCCGCGTCCTCGTCTTCGACCGCGGCCCCGGACGGCCCGCGCAGCTCACCGTCACCGTGCACCACCTCGCCGTGGACGGCGTCTCCTGGCGGATCCTCCTCGGCGACCTGGAGACCGCCCACCGCGCCGCCGCGGCCGGGCGTCCCGTCGCGCTGCCCCCGGTCGGCACCGCCTACGGCCACTGGGCCGCACGCCTCGACGAGCACACCCGCTCCGGCGGCCTCGACGCGGACCTCGCCCACTGGACCCGCACCGCCGAGGCCCCGGCGGAACTCCCCGCCGGACGCCCCGGCCCCAACACCCACGGCACCGCCGCCACCGTCACCGTCACGCTCGGCGCCGCCGAGACCGACGCGCTCCTGCGGCAGGTCCCCGACGTCTACCGCACCCAGGTCAACGACGTCCTGCTCAGCGCGCTGGGCCGCACCCTGGCCCGCTGGTGCGGGCGCGACCGCGTCCTCGTCGGCGTGGAGGGCCACGGCCGCGAGGACCTCTTCGACCACGTCGACCTGTCGCGGACCGTGGGCTGGTTCACCGCCGAGTTCCCCCTCGCCCTCACCGTCGACCCGGACGCCGGCTGGCGCGACACCCTGCGCTCCGTCAAGGAACAGCTCCGCGCGGTGCCGCTGCGCGGCCTCAGCCACGGCGCGCTGCGCCATCTGCTGCCGGACAGCCCTCTCGCCGACGCCCCCGCACCGCTCGTCGGCTTCAACTACCACGGCCAGTGGGACACCACCGGAGCGGGCAGCGGCACGCTCTACGGCGCCTCCCTGCCGTCCGCCGGACGCGACACCGACCCCGACGCGCCCCGCCCCTACCTCCTCGACATCACCGGCGTCGTCCACGACGGGCGGCTCCAGCTCGGCTGGACGTACCCGACCGCCGTGTACGACGAGGCCACCGTGCGGCACCTCGCCGAGGAGACCCGGGCGGCGCTCACCGACATCGTGGCGCACTGCGCCCGCCCCGACGCGGGCGGTCGCACCCCCTCCGACTACCCGCTGACCACGCTCACCCCGGGCGAGGTGGACCACCTCGTCGGCGACGGACGGCACGTCGAGGACGTCCTGCCGCTCACCCCCCTCCAGTCCGGCATGCTCTTCCACGGCCTGGTCGACACCGCGGGCGCCTACTTCGACCGCACCGCGGTCCGGCTCACCGGCGTCGCCGACCCCGAGGTCTTCGCCCGGGCCTGGCAGCACGTCGCCGACCGCACCCCGGCGCTGCGCACCAGCGTCCACTGGCGGGGCCTGCCGCACCCCGTGCAGGTCGTGCACCACCGCGCCGAACTGCCCGTCACGCACCTCGACTGGCGCGACCTGACGCCTGGTCAGCAAGAGGCCGCGACCGATGAGTTGCTCGCCGCCGACCGCGCGGAAGGCATCGACCTGACCACCGCGCCCCTCACCCGTGTCACGCTCGCCGCCCTGCCCGACGACGAGATCCTGCTCCTGTGGTCCTCGCACCACCTGATCCTCGACGGCTGGAGCACCGGACAGCTCCTGATCGAGGTGTGCGACCGCTACGCCGCCCTCACCGGCGGCCCCGACGCCGCCGCGCCCCTGCGGCGCCCGTTCGCCGACTTCCTCCGCTGGCTCGCCGAGCAGGACGAGGACGCCGCCGAACAGTTCTGGGCCGACGCCCTCGCCGGGTTCGCCGCCCGCACCCCGCTCCCGTACGACCGCGCACCCGCCGAGGCGCACCGCGCGCGCTCGCAGGACGCCGTCCACCACGAACTCGACGACGACGTCTCCCGGCGCCTGCGCCGCACGGCCGCACACGCCGGACTGACCGTCAACACCGTGGTGCAGGCCGCCTGGGCGCTGCTCCTGGCCCGCTACAGCGGACGCGACGACGTGGTCTTCGGCACCACCGTCTCCGGCCGCCCCGCCGAACTGCCCGGCGTGGACGCCATGGTCGGCATGTTCATCAACACCGTGCCCACCCGCGTCCGCGTCCCGGACGGCGGCCTGCTGCCCTGGCTGCGCGGCCTGCAGGACCAGCAGAGCGACGCCCGCCGCCACGACTTCGTCGCGCTGCCCCGCATCCAGGCCCGCAGCGGGCTCCCGGCGGGCGAGGCCCTGTTCGACAGCATGGTCGTGTTCGAGAACTACCCCGTGGACGAGTCCGCGGAGGCCAGGACCGGGGTGCGGGTCGCCGACGTACGCGCCGACGACGCCACCACCTTCCCGCTGTGCCTGCGCGCCCACGTGGCCGACCGGCTCGGCTTCGACCTCGCCTACGACGCCGCGCTCTTCGACCGCGCCACCGCCGAACGCGCCACCGCCCGCCTCGCCGCACTCCTCACCCGCCTCGCCGACGGCCTCGACGGCGACCTGTCCGCCCTCGACCTGCTCACCGCCGACGACCGGGACCTCCTCCAGCGGTGGCACGCCACCACCGAGCCGGAGCCGCGCACCCCGGTCGCCCTCTTCGCCGAGCAGACCCGGCGCACCCCGGACGCGGTCGCCGTGCACGACGGCGACCGGCGGATCACCTACCGGCAGCTCGCCGACTGGTCCGACCGTGTGGCGTCCCGGCTCCTCGCCGACGGCCTCACCGCCGAGGACCGGGTGGCGCTGCTCATGGACCGCGGCGCCGAACTCGTCGTCGCCCAGCTCGCCGTCCTCAAGGCGGGCGGCGCCTACCTGCCCGTCGACGCCCGCGCCCCCGAGGAGCGCCGCCGCGCCCTGCTCGACCAGGCCGGCGCCACGGCCCGGCTCACCGCCGCCGACGTCGCCGCCGCGCGCGCCGACGCCGCCGGGGGACCCGCGGCCCCCCAGGCCGGGCCCGACCGGCTCGCCTACGTGATGTTCACCTCCGGCTCCACCGGCCTCCCGAAGGCCGTCGCCGTACGCCACCGCGACGTGGCCGCGCTCGCCACCGACAGCCGCTTCGCCGACGGCGTCTGCCGCCGCGTGCTGCTGCACTCGCCGGTCGCCTTCGACGCCGTCACGTTCGAGGTGTGGGCGCCGCTGCTGACCGGGGGCTGCGTGGTGGTGGCGCCGGACGGGCCGGTGGACGCCGCGCTGCTGCGCCGGTTCTCCGACGGCCCGGGTCACGGCGACGGCCTGACCGCGCTGTGGCTCACCGCGGGCCTCTTCCGGCTCCTCGCGCAGGACGCGCCGGACTGCTTCACCGGCCTGCGCCAGGTGTGGACCGGCGGCGACGTGGTCCCGGCCGCGGCCGTGCGCCGCGTGCTCGCCGCCTGCCCCGGCCTGACCGTCGTCGACGGCTACGGGCCGACCGAGACCACCACCTTCGCCACCTCCTTCGCCCTCGCCGACGCGGACGCCGTCCCCGACACCGTGCCCATCGGCCACCCCCTCGACGGCACCCGCGCCTACGTCCTCGACGCCCGCCTGCGGCCCGTGCCGCCGGGGTGCGCGGGCGAACTGTTCGTCGCCGGAGCGGGCGTGGCCCGCGGCTACCTGGGGCGCTCCGGCGACACCGCCGCCCGCTTCCTCGCCGACCCCTTCGGACCGCCCGGCGCCCGCATGTACCGCACCGGCGACCTGGCCCGGCGCCACCCGGACGGCACCGTCGCCTTCCTCGGCCGCGCCGACGACCAGGTGAAGATCCGCGGCTTCCGCGTCGAACCCGGCGAGGCCGAGGCCGTCCTCGCCGCCCACCCCGGCGTCACGGACGTCGCCGTGGTCGCCCGCGAGGACCGGCCCGGCGCCCGCCGCCTCGTCGCCTACCTCGTCGGCCCGGCCGGAGACGACGCCGAACAGGCCGCCGCGCTGCGCGTGTACGCCGACCGCGCCCTCCCCGACTACCTCGTACCGTCCGCGTACGTCCCCCTGCCCGCGCTCCCGCTCAGCGCCAACGGCAAGGTCGACCGCGCCGCGCTGCCCGCACCGGACACCGACGCGGGCGCACCCCGCGTCGAGCCCCGCACCGAGGCCGAGCGCCGCACCGCCGACGTCTTCGCGGACGTCCTCGACATCGGCAGGCCCGGAGTGGAGGACGACTTCTTCTCCCTCGGCGGCGACTCGATCCTCAGCATCCGGCTCGCCTCCCGCCTCACCGAGGAGTTCGGCACCGACGTGTCACCGCGCGCGGTGTTCACCCACCCCACGCCCGCCGCGCTCGCCGCCCTCGTCACCGACGGCCGGGCCGCCGCCGAGACCCGCCCCGCGATCGTGCCCGTGGACCGCGCCACCGCCCCCATGTCGTACGCCCAGCAACGCCTGTGGTTCCTCGCCGAGTTCGCCCCCGGAGGCGCCGAGTACGTCACCGGACTCGCGCTGCGCCTGCGCGGACGCCTCGACACCGGCGCCCTGGCCGCCGCCCTCAGCGCCCTGGTGGCCCGGCACGCGTCGCTGCGCACCACCTTCGACTCGGTGGACGGCCACGGCGTGCAGATCGTGCACCCGCCGCAGCCGGTGCCGCTGCCGCTGCACGACCTGGCCCAGCTGTCCGAGAAGCACCGCCCCGACCAGCTCGCCCGGTTCCTCACCGACGAGCGCACCCGCCCCTTCGACCTGCGCCACGGCCCGCTGCTGCGCGCCGCCCTCGTCCGCCTCGCCGCCGACGACCACGTCCTGACCCTGACCCTGCACCACATCGTCACCGACGGCTGGTCCACCGCCGTCCTCACCGGCGACCTCGCCCACCTCTACCGCGAGGCCCTCGGCCACGACACCGGGCACCTGCCGCCGCTGCCCGTCCAGTACGCCGACTACGCGCACTGGCAGCGCACCACCGCAGCACCCGACACCGACGCCCAACTCGCCTACTGGGCCGAGCAGCTGGCCGACACCGAGCCGCTCGACCTGCCCACCGACCGGCCGCGCCCGCCGGTGCGCACCCACCACGGCGCGACCGCCCGGCTCGCCCTGCCGCCCCGCACGGCCCGCCGCCTCGCCCAGGTCGGCAGGGACCGCGGCGCCACCCTGTTCACCACCCTCGTCGCCGCCGCGCAGACCTACCTGGCCCGGCTGTCCGGCGCGGCGGACATCGCCGTCGGCACCGTCACCTCGGGCCGCGACCGGCCCGAGACCCAGAACCTCGTCGGGTTCTTCGTCAACACCCTGGTCCTGCGCTCGCACGTCGACCCGCGGCGCCCCTTCCCCGAGTTCCTCGACGACGTCCGCGGCACCGTCCTCGACGCCTTCGCCCACCAGGACGTGCCGTTCGAACGGATCGTGGACGAGGTGCAGCCGGTGCGCGACACCAGCCGCACCCCGCTCTTCCAGGTGATGGTGGTCCTCCAGAACACCCCGCAGGGCGACCTCGACCTGCCCGGCCTCGCCGTCACCGACATCGAACCCGAGCTGCAGCACGCGGCGTTCGACCTCACCCTGGAATTCGCCGAGACCGACTCCGGCGCGCTGGAGGGCCTGCTCACCTACCACACCGACCTCTTCGACCCGGCGACCGCCCAGCGGATGGCCGACCAGCTCGCCGCGCTCCTGACCGCCGTCGCCGACGACCCGCACCGCCCGCTCGGCGCCCTGCCCCTGTCCTCCGACGCCGCACTGCAGGCCCTCCTCGACCAGGGGCGGGGCACCACACCCCCGGCCGCCGCGGCGACCCTGGCCGAGCTGTTCGAACGCCAGGCGGCTCGCACACCCGACGCGCCCGCCCTCGTCGAGGACGAGCAGGAACTGACGTACGCGGACGTCGAACGCGCCGCCAACCGCCTCGCCCACCGCCTCATCCGCCGTGGCGTCGGCCCGGAGCAGGTCGTCGCCGTGGCCCTGCCGCGCGCGGCGGCCGCCGTCGTCGCCCAGCTCGCCGTCGCCAAGGCCGGCGGCGCGTTCCTGCCGATCGACCCCGCCTACCCGGCACAGCGGAGAGCGTTCATGGCGCGGGACGCGGGCGCCTGCCTGACCCTGGAGGACCCGGCCCACGTGTGGGCCGGGGACGACGGGGAACCGGACCGGGACACCCCGCCCGCCGACGCCGACCGCACCGCGCCCCTCACCCCCGCGCACCCCGCGTACCTCATCTACACCTCCGGCTCCACCGGCACCCCCAAGGGCGTCGTGGTCACCCACAGCGGCCTCGCCGCCTTCGCCGCGGGCGCCGCCGAGCAGTACGCCGCGGGCCCCGGCGACCGCGTCCTGCAGTTCGCCTCGCCCAGCTTCGACGCCTCCGTCCTGGAGCTGTGCGTGTCCCTGCTGAGCGGCGCCGCCCTCGTGACCGGCGAGGAGGGGCCCCTCGTCGGCGAACGCCTCGCCGAGGTGCTCACCGGGCGGCACGTGAGCCACACGCTGATCCCGCCCGCCGCCCTCGCCACCGTGCCCCCGGAGACCGCGGACGGCCTGCCGCACCTGCGCACCCTCATCGTCGGCGCCGAGGCGTGCCCGCCCGACCTCGTGGAACGCTGGGCGCCCGGCCGCCGCATGGTCAACTCGTACGGGCCCACCGAGGCCACCGTCGTCGCGACCTGGACCGGCCCGCTCACCCCGGACGCCGCCGCCCCGCCCATCGGCCGCCCCGCCGCCGACACCCGCGTCTACGTCCTCGACGCCGGTCTGCGGCCCGTGCCGCCCGGCGTCACCGGCGAGCTGTACGTCGCCGGCCCCGGCCTCGCCCGCGGCTACCTGAACCAACCCGCCCTGACCGCCCAGCGGTTCGTCGCCGATCCCTTCGGCGCGCCCGGCGAGCGCATGTACCGCACCGGCGACCTGGTCCGCTGGGGCGGCGACGGGGCGCTGCGGTTCGCCGGACGCGCCGACGACCAGATCAAACTGCGCGGCTACCGCATCGAGCCCGGCGAGATCGAGAGCGCGCTGCGCCGCAGCCCGCGGGTGCGCGACGCCGTGGTCGTCGTCCGCGCCCCCGACCGGCCCGACGGCGGCGGCACCGGCCGGCTCGTCGCGTACGTCGTCCCCGCCGACCCCGGACCCGACCCGCTGCCCCCGGCGGAACTGCGCGAACACCTCACCGGACTGCTGCCGCTGCACATGGTCCCGTCGGTGTTCGTCCCGCTGGAGCGGCTGCCGCTCACCCCGAGCGGCAAGACCGACCGGCGCGCCCTGCCCGCCCCGGGCCCCGCGCACACCAGCACCGGGCCGCGCACCGCGCCCCGCACCGACACCGAACGCCACATCGCGCGGATCTGGTCCGACGTCCTCGGCGTGGACGACATCGGCGCCGACGACAACTTCTTCCTCCTCGGCGGCGACTCCATCCTCAGCATGCAGGTCGTGTCCCGGCTGCGCCGCGACGGACTGCACCTGGCGACCCGCGACCTGTTCACCCACCAGACGGTCGCCGAACTGGCCACCGTCGTGCGGACCGCGCCGCAGCGCTCCGACGACGGCCCGGCCACTGGCGACGTCCCCCTCACCCCCATCCAGGAGTGGTTCCTCACCACGCCGCGCGCGGCCCACCACCACTTCAATCAGTCGGCGCTCCTGGAACTCGACGGCGACCCCGACCCGGCCGCGCTGCGCACCGCCCTGGACGCCCTCCTCGAACACCACGACGCGCTGCGCATGCGCTTCACGCACGGCGCCGACGGCTGGCAGCAGTTCAACCCGCCGCCCGCCGCGGGCGACGTCGTGCTCGTCGAGCACGACCTGCGGGGCCTCGCCGCCGGGGCGGCCGACGCGGCCATGGAGAAGGCCGCCGACGACCTGCACACCGGCTTCGACCTCGGCCGGGGCCCGCTCCTGCGGGCGGCGCTGTTCACCGGCGCCGCCGACCGCCCGGCGTTCCTCCTCCTGGTCGGCCACCACCTCGTCGTGGACGCCGTGTCCTGGCGGATCCTCTCCGACGACCTGGAGGCCGCCTACCGGCAGGCCGCCCAGGGCGGCCCGGTCACGCTGGGGGAGCGGTCGACGTCCTTCCAGGCGTGGTCCCGGAAGCTCGCCGCCCACGTCGCCGAGGGCGGCCTCGACCACGAACTGCCGTACTGGGAGGAGGCGGTGACCGCCGAGCAGCTGCCCGCCGCCGACAGCCCCGCCCCCGACGCCGGTGAGGCCCGCCAGCTCACCGTGGAGCTGACCGAGGAGGACACCGAGGCCCTGCTGCGCGCCGCACCGACCGCCTACCGCACCCGCGTCAACGACGTCCTCCTCGCCGCCCTCGCCCTCACCCTCGCCCGCTGGACCGGACGGGACCGGGTCCGCCTCGACCTGGAGGGCCACGGCCGCGAGGACCTGCTCGACGGGGTGGACCTGTCCCGCACGGTCGGCTGGTTCACCACCGTCCACCCGGTCGCCCTGACCGTGCCCGACGCGGACGACCTCGGCGCCTCCCGCGACTGGCGCGCCCTGGTGAAGGCGGTCCGCCGCCAGCTGCGGGTCGTCCCCGGCAACGGCATCGGCTTCGGCGCCCTGCGCACCTTCGGGTCGCCGGAGGTGCGCGCCCGGCTCGGCGCCGCGGCCCACGGCCAGGTGGTGTTCAACTACCTCGGCCAGTGGGACGCCCGGCCCGCCGAGCCCGGCACCGGCCTGGTCCGCACCGAGCACGGCTCCCTCGGCCAGGACCACGACCCCCGGGACAGCGGCTCGCACCCCCTGGAGGTGGTCGGCGCCGTGCAGGACGGCCGCCTCGCCTTCACCTGGCACCACCGCACCGGCCACCACGACACCGAAGCCGTACGGGAGGCGGCCGAGGAGTTCACCGAAGCCCTGCACCACATCGCCCGACATGCCCGGGACAGCGTCTGACGACCGGCACCCCCACCCCACCGCTCGGAGAAGCACCGGACCCTCGGGAGAACCACCCCCTGAAACGGCCCCCATCCCACCCCGCGCACCACCCCGCAGGACACCCCGGCCGGTACCGCTCGCCCCGGCCGGTGACACCGCACACGGAACAGGAGAGCAGCACATGAACGACCGCACCCGCCATCTGACGCGGCGTGACGACGGGGACCGGCACGCACGGCGGTCACCCGGCGGCACGGCACCGGCAGGAACGCCCGCCGGCCGCCTGGAAGGAGTCCGCCCGTGACACCCGAACTGCGCACCGAACGTCTGGAGTTCACGCCCTACCGGCCCGAGCACGAGGACCACTTCGTCGCCCTGCTCCGCGACGAGGAGGTGTGCCACTGGATGGGCCAGGACCTGGTGCCCGAGCCGGAACTGCGCAAGCTGTTCCAGTTCGTCCTCACGGACGTGTACCCCAAGGAGATGTTCGACGTCTGGGGCGTGTGGCACGACGGCACGTACATCGGCCACGCGGAGGTGAAGAAGACCGGCAACGTCGACGGCCACGAGATGATCGCGGCGCTCGTACCGCGCTACTGGGGCCGCGGCTTCGGCAAGGAGATCATCGGCGGCCTGCTCCGGCACGCCGCCGACAACCTGGGGCTCAAGGAGGTCTACGGCATGGTCGGCGCCGGGAACACCGTCAGCCTCGCCGTCTGCGAACGGGTCGGTTTCCGGCACGTGCGCGACGTGGTCGGTGATGACGGCTCGGTGACGAAGATGGTGGTGATCTCCACGGGCGGCGCGGCCTGACGGGCGCCGCCCCGACCTGAACGGCCGCCCCCTTCGCCGAGCCGAAGGGGGCGGCCTCGTCCCTTCGGCTCGGCTCCGGCGGACGCGAATCAGCCCCGCGGCTCGCACCACGACGCGAGCGACCGCGTCAGCGCCTTCTGCGGGGTTGATGCTGTGCAGCAGGGGCTGCAGCGTCTCCGGTTCGGCCTCCGCCACTCCAGGGCCAAAGCGGCATTTTGAGGCTGTCGGCCGTGATCCATGCGGTCACTTCAGCAGGGCGGTTCCGGTGGGGCAACGGGATTTCCTGCGGTGTCCGGGGCCGGGTCCTGGGCCGGTATCCGGTCGGCGTCCGTGCTCTGTGCACGTGAGAGCGGCGGCAGGTGCAGGGACTTCGTGATCGCGGCGAGGCGCAGGGCGAGCACGAGGCCGGCCGAGGTCACCGTGGTCGCGGTCGGGGACGCGCCCGCGTGGTGCAGGCCGAGGTAGCACAGGGCGCCCGCGAGCGCGGCGGTCGCGTACACCTCCTCGCGCAGCAGCAGCGGCGGGAACTGGCCGCACAGCACATCGCGCAGGACTTCGCCGGTGACCCCCGTGAGGACCGCGAGGAGGACGACCGCGATCGGTGTGACGCCCGCGTCGATGGCGGCCTGCGCGCCCATGACGGTCACCACGGCCAGGCCGACGGCGTCCACCACCATGAGCGTGCGCTGGGGCAGCTCCCGGTGGCGCAGGAACAGCATGGTGGCCACGCCCGTGCAGGCGACGACCGTGAGCAGGACCCAGTCGTGCGTCCAGTACAGCGGGTGCCGGTCCAGGATGAGATCGCGCAGGGTACCGCCGGACATGGAGGCGACGAAGGCGAGCACGAGGCCGCCGAACGGATCCATCCGGGCGCGGTGCGCGGCGAGCACCCCACTGGCGGCGAAGGCGGCGATGCCGATCAGGTACAGCGTGTGCAGCATCAGGGGGCGACCTCGCGGTCGGCCGCGGTCTCGTCCGTGACGGGGCGGCGAAGGAGCAGGAGGACGGCCGTCGACACGACGACGGCGATCGCCAGGGCGGCCGCGTCGAGCCGGGGATCGGCCCCGCTGTCGCCGGGACCGGGACGGGTCCGCCCGCGCCGGCCGGACGCGCCCGTGAGGAGCACCGCCGTCAGCGCGACCACACCGAAGGATCCCGCCGCTCTGAGCCACCACCTGGGATTGCGCGCCGTGAACATCCGTCCAGCTTGTCGGGCGCGGCCCGGGGCGCGCATCGGTCAGGTGGACGGATCGGGATGGCCGAAAGGACGAGGGGATGCGTTGCGCAAACGCACAGCGCGCAAAGTCACGCCGTCCACCAGCGCGGTGGGCGCGGCAGCGTCGCGCAAAGCCACTGCGTACAAAGGTGCGTTGTGCAAAGGCATGGCAAATAGCGGAAAGGGGGAGCAAAGCGGGGTGGCGGCGGCCCGTTGGTCCGGCAGAGTGCTTCGGGTGGGCCGGTGTGCTCGGGGGTGCTCGGCGTGGTCGGGGTGCTGCGGGCGGGCCAGGGTCTGGAGTGCCGTACGCGGGCAGGGGAGCGGGACGTCGGGTGGGAGGGGTGTGCCGGGGGAGAGTCAGGACTGCCAGCGGCAGCGCAGCGCCGCCGTGGCGAAGCCGGGGCCGAACGCGATCGTGTAGCCGCGCTCGCCGTCCGCGGGCGGGTCGGCGTGGGTGCGCTCCAGGACGCGCAGGACGCTGACGCCGCCGATGTTGCCCTCGTGGGCGAGGGTGTCCGTGGAGTGCCGCGTGCCGTGCTCGTCGAGGCCGAGCGCCGCCCCCGTGTCGGCGATGATGCGCGGGCTGCCCGGGTGGATGACGGCGAACCCGGGACGGTCCGTGCCGACCCAGTCCTTGAGCTGCGGCAGCACGTCGTCGGCCGCGGACAGCGCTTTCTTGGTGGACACGAAATGGATGCCCGCGTGGTCGATGCGGCCCGCCTGGCGGTCGACGCTGTGCGGCAGGATGTACTCGAAGCTGTCCTCGATGACGAGGCCGGGGCCGAGCGGCTCGTCGGTGACGATCGTCGCCGCCGCCGCGTCGCCGAACAGGGCCTTGTAGATCATCGACTCGATGGTGTCGTCGGCGTTGTGGTAGATGCCGGACAGGACTTCCCCGGCCACCACGAGGACCTTGCTGCCGGGCCGCGCGGCCACCAGGTCGGCGGCGCGGATCAGCGCCTGGGCGCCTCCAGGGCAGGCCACGGTCGTCAGGGCGACGCGGCGCACGGTGGGGCGCAGGCAGAGCCGGTCGATCAGATTGATGTCCAGGTTCGGGACAGTCCAGCTCGTCGTGTGCGTGGTCACGATGGCATCGATGTCGAGCGCCGTGAGCCCGGCCTCGTCGAGGGCCGCCTTGGCCGCCTTCTCGGCCATGGCGAGGACGTCCTCGAAAGCTGCGGTCGTGCGCTCCTCGATCCCGGCGGAGCCCGCGACGGTCGGGGAGCCGAGGGGCCGGGTGAAGTAACGGGTCTGGACCCCGCAGTTGCCGATCACGCGGAGGAACGCGCCCAGCCGTGGATGGTCCGGGTGGTGGTTCCGGACGTCGTCGGCTATCTCCGCGGTGGTGACCTGGTGATCACCCAGAACGGTCAGTGGTCTGAGCACATGAGCTGGCATGGAGGGGCTCCCACGAGGCGCGATCCGATGTGGGGATCTGGGGCCAAGGTACTGCACCACATCGAACATGCGTCCTGCCGTGCTACTCCCGCTGGGCCGATGGGAGGGTCGGGCCGACCGGAGGATCAATGGGAGCGGAGCATGGGCGCGCGCAGATGGGAGCGCTGTTTCCCGGGTTGGAACACGAGGATCATCAGCCGAGCGCCAGGGGCCGTCAAGGGCTGAGCGGCGCACATCGTGACCCAGCCGGGACCCAGTTCGGCGTGCATCAGGGGCCGCTCGTCGCCGTCGGGGTGCGGGAAGGGGCGCCCGGCGCCGTAGTAGGGCGCGGTCTCGGGGTCGGCCACGACCTCCTTCTCGATCTGGCGGAGCGTTTCGTCCTCAGGTCGGGACGCCAGGGCGGCGCGCAACTGCGGGAGCACCATCGGGGCCCAGGCGGTACTCCAGTCGAGGAGGTGCGCGCGGCCCACCGGGTCGAGGACCATCCAGCGCATGACGTTCGCGGGGACCTGGGCGTCCGGGAACATCCGGGTGAAGGCCTCGTTGTGGGCGAGCATGTCCCAGGACGCGTCCGTGACGTACGCCATGTGCCGCACGCCGTCCACGGCCTCCTGCCAGACGCCGGGAATCTCCTTGCCCGAGGACAGATGCAGCGGCCCGGGAGGATCCTGCAACAGGGCATAACGGCACAGAGAAACCCATTCCTGCTCATTCAGTCCGAACAGGCGGGCAACATCCCGCAGGAGCGAGGCCGGCGGGTTCGGGTAATTGCCCGACTCCAGCCGGTGATAGGTGCCGAGCGTGCGGTGGAGGAGCTGGTCCACCTGGTGCTGGGACAGCCCGGGAGCCCGGCGGCCCTGGCCCGTCGAACGGATGAACCCGTGCGATTCGGGGGCGATGAGGGCGCGTCGTTCGCGGAGCAGAGCGCGCAGCGCCGTCTTGTTCATGGTGGGTAATCCCTCTTCGTGCACGCCGAGTTGAGCATCAGCAGTCTAAATATTCGCATCTTCTTTGGGCATAAACATTGCCTGAAGAAAACGATCAGTCGATGCGGCATCATGGAGTACGCGAGACCACCGACCTGCAGGTTTGATCGTCGGTGGGCTCGTGGGCACAACTCAGGGGCGTCCTGTTCGAGTGGCGTGAAATTGGCTGAAATTCCTCGGCGTTGGACACCCCCTAGGCCTACGGGGTCGCAGTCGGGTAGTGCGCGGGACCGGTTGTTCGTATTCCGATCTGAGTGGTCGGAAACTGAGCAGTGTGTACCCACGTGGCAGTTACCGCCCGGTTCGGTTCCTGGGTTCACTGGCTGCGGCCGGTGCCGTCACTCGCCATTACGTAGCGGCCACGGTACCGGCCGCCCGTGTTGTTACGGGCGGCGCGAGTGTCCGGGTGTGCTTCAAGAGGCCCGGGGCGGCGGCTGAGCCGGAAGTTCCGTCTCCCTTCGTGCGTCCGCCTGTCGTTCCGCGTCAGCCAGGATTTCCGTCACCCGCAGTCCGAAACGTACGTCGCACGCGTGCCGCTCCCCGCCGCCCGCCGAGCGCACCAACGCGTCGACCGCTGACCGAAACGCATCGGTCGAATCGCCCCAGCCGCTCTCGCCCCACCCCGGCGGCACGGCCGTCCCGCGCTCGCCGCGGAACTCGAGCGCCAGGCCCTCGGCCGCCCGCGGCGCCCGCAGCGTGAGCGTCGCCGTGCTCGACGCGCCGCCCGCGTGCCGCAGGATCAGATGGACGGTGTCCTCGGGTCCCGGCGCCGCCGTCACCGACGTGACCTCGCCGAGCACCGCCGTGAGCACAGCAAGCGCATGCGGTCCGACGTCCCACAGGCCGCCCTTGGCGGCCCGCCAGGGGGAGTCGAAGTCGCCGGTGCCGTCCGCCGCGAAGAACGAGCTGTACCAGTCGGCGCGCGCCGTGAACCACGGCCCCTCGTCGGCCCGGCGCGCCAGCCACTGAGCCATCGGCGGGGCGAAGCGGAGCGTGAAGAAGACCACAGACGCCACCCCGGCGCGCTCCACGGCGTCGGCGAGGCTCCGCGCCGCCGCCGGCGAGGTGGCCACCGGCTTGTCGAGCAGCAGATGACATCCCGCCGCCGCGGCCCGCTCGGCCAGCGGCGCCTGGACGTCCGGCGGCACCGCGAAGGCGACCGCGTCGCTCGCGGCGAACAGCTCGTCCACGTCCTCGTACGCGGTGGTGGCGTGCGCGGACGCCAGCTCGGCCGCCGCCTTCGGGCGGCGCCCCCATATTCCCGACAGCGTGGCGTCGGGATGCCCGGCGAGCACCGGCGCGTGCGTCTGCGTCGCCCAGGGACCCGTGCCGATCAAGCCCACTCGAAGTCTCTCCATGCGCGCAGTATGGCGGAGCCCGCTGTGGCGGCAGTACGGGTGCGACAGCGATGCGGGGCGGGACGCGGCTGATACCGGTGCGGCCTTCTGACGCGTCGGGGGAGAAGAGTCGGGGGAGAAGAGAGGAGTCGTCGCCGCGCCGAAGGTCTGGACCTTTTCTTCGCGCGCCCCCTCTCGTGAGTGCGCGGCGTTCCCTCTCGTGTGTTCCCGTGGTTCCTGTGCGCGTGTTCGCACGTATCCGGTGAAGAACATGTGGATGGCTCGGACCAGTCACCCGGGCGCGCTTCTTTTCTCGACGTACCGTCAACTCTCGGTCGGTGAATGGCAATTCGTGGCCAGGGTTCGGTGCGGGGTGAATTCGCATTCACTTGTGGCTGATTGCCGCCGTCCGGAAGGGGGCGGGCAACCTGTCTGGACTGTCCGGGAGTTCCCGACATCCGGCATTCCGGCGGGTGCGCGCCGGTCGGTGTGCCCCAGGGGGTATGGCGCGCGTTATGGCGTACTCGCCGGACCGGACCGTGATCGGCGTCTCCGTGTCCCGTCCGCCCGATTCGTGGTCCTCGCGGCGCCCGGCGCCATACGCTCGGACCCGGTTGCCCAAAAAGGCAGCCAGCGACGGAAAGTGACACCATGACCAGCTCGACCTCACACCCGGCGCCGTGCCCGCCGAGCCCCGCGCGCCGCGACGCCGAGGCGACGAAGGCCGCGATCGTGCGTGCCGCCCGCCATCTGCTCGCCCGGCACGCGCACACCGACATCACGCTCAAGGCGGTGGCCGAACGCGCGGGGGTGAGCCCGCCGTTGGTCCTGAAGTACTTCGGCAGCAAGGACGCCCTGTTCGCCGGGATCATGTCCTTCGAGGCCGACGCGGAGGAGGTGCTCGACGCGCCCCTGGAGCGCCTCGGCCGCCACATGGTCCACCACCTGCTCACCAGCCAGGCCGAGCGCGGCGCCGACCCCATCCTGCGCATCGTCTACGCACCGCTGCACCGCGAGCACGGCTACGTCCTGCGCGCCAACTTCCGCACCCAGGTGGTGCGCAGGCTCGGCGACCGCCTGGCGGGCCCTGACGCGGGTCTGCGTGCCGAACTGGCCGTCGGAATGCTGCTCGGGCTCGGCGTGATGTACGGCATCGCGCGCGGACCGCACCTGCGGGCGACCGCGATAGCCGACATCACCGACCGCTACGCCCCCGCCGTGCAGGCCTGCTTGACCCCCGAGTGACCCCGGCGCGGGCCCCCGCGCCCCGGCCCGGCCCCGCCCCGGTGCACCACCGCGACGGCGGCGAGCCCGACGGCGAGGCCCGCGACGGTCTGGACGCCGAACGGCTCCCCGAACATCGCCGCGCCCCACAGCGCCGTCACCGGCGCCATCAGGAACATCAGCGTGTTGACGCGGGTGACGCCGCCCCGGCGCAGGATCAGCCAGTACAGGCCGTACCCGCCGAACGTCGACAGGACCACGAGCCAGCCGATCGCCGCCCAGAACGACGTCTCCGCGACCGGCGCCGCCGCGCCCAGGGCGAGCGCGAGCACCGTGAAGATGACGGCACTGGTCACGCAGTGCACGGTCATCGCGGCCGAGGGCGCGACGGCGGTGCGCGTGCGGCGGTCCAGGAAGGTCGCCGCGACCAGTGACAGCATGCCGAGGAACGGCACCAGGTACGCCCACCAGGGCGCGCCGGTGCCCGTCGCCGCGTCCCCGGCCGTGACGATCGCCACGCCGGTCAGGCCGAGCGCGAGGCCGAGCCACTGGGTGCGTGACACGTACTGGCCGAGCAGCGGTCCGGCGAGCGCGCCCGCGACCAGCGGCTGGGTCCCGTCGATCAGCGCCGTCGTACCGCTGGAGACGCCGAGCTGGATCGCGTAGTACACGGTCAGGAGATAGCCGCTCTGGGACAGGGCGCCCACGACCGCCTGGCGCCCCAGGTCACGGGCCGTGAGGCCGCGCCAGGACGCTCTGGCCACGGTCGCGGCGAGCAGCGCGAGGACCGCGGCCAGCGGCAGGAACCGCCACATCAGGACGGTCATCGCGTCCGCGCTGCCCGCGCCGAGCTTGGCGCCGATGAAGCCGGAGCTCCAGGTCACCACGAATCCGAGGGAGAGCAGGACGTTCACGGCGAGCCTCCTGATGGACGAGTGAAGTAGACCGATCTGTTTACTCCCTGCGAGTGAGTATACAGATCGGTTTACTATGGCGGTGGGTTCGATGTGGTGAGGTGGGGTGCATGGATGAGCACGGGACGCGTGGACCGGACGTGGCGCGGGCGGCGGACGCCCGCGGGCAGGGGCCGCGCCGCGTCCTCCTGACGCCGGGCGCGTGCAAGGTCCTCGATGCGGCGGGACGGCTGTTCTACGAGCGCGGCATCCACGCCGTCGGCGTCGACCTGATCGCGGCCGAGGCCGGCGTGACCAAGAAGACGCTGTACGACCGGTTCGGCTCCAAGGACCAGATCGTCGTCGAGTACCTGGCGGACCGCGACGAGCGCTGGCGGGCCTTCCTCGCCGGGTACCTGGAGCGCTCCCGCTCGCCCCGCTCCCGCGTCCTCGCCGTCTTCGACGCCTCCCGCGACTGGGCGGAGCGAAGCCTGCCGCGAGGGTGCAGCATGATCAACGCCCATGCGGAGATCACCGACCCCGCGCACCCCGCGTACGCCGTGATCACCGGCCAGAAGGCGTGGATGCTGGATCTCCTCACCGAGCTGGCCCGACCGCTCGCGTCGCGTCGCGCGACGTCGCTGGGCAGGTCCCTGATGCTGCTGCACGAGGGCGGGCTCGTCGCGTACAGCATGGGGATCTTCCCCGACGCGATCGAGCACGCCCGGCAGGACGCCGAGGCGCTGCTCCGGGCTGCCGCTCCGGCGGACTGACGGCGGACCGCCTCCGCCGTTCACGTGCCAGGGTGCGCACATGTGTTGAGCAAGTCTTTGCCGATGGCCGGAAGGTGCCGTTGCGTGCGGCCGCGCGGCAGGCGGGGGCGGGATACGGCCCGGTGGGGCTTCCTGGCGATTCCTTGACCCGGACCTCCGGGCGGCCGAAATCCCCGGGGCGGCGCGGCTTCGCCGGGTCGGGAGCGCGTTGACCTCCGGGGCTCCGGGGCGGAGCCTGAAGAGATAGCTGTCCATTACATCTAGTTCGGCCGTTCAGGGCGTACGACCGGGAGGGCGGCCGGACGGCAGGAGGAAACCCCATGTGTGGCATCACCGGATGGATCTCTTTCGACCGTGACCTGCGGTCGCACGCGCCGACCCTGGACGCCATGACGGAGACGATGGCCTGCCGCGGCCCCGACGACCGCGGCACCTGGATCGAGGGCCCGGCGGCGCTGGGGCACCGCCGTCTGGCCGTCATCGACCTGCCGGGCGGGCGCCAGCCCATGACGGCGACGACGCCCGACGGGACCGTCGCCCTGGTGTACTCCGGGGAGGCGTACAACTTCACCGAGCTGCGCGCCGAACTGGCCGGGCACGGGCACGGGTTCCGCACCGGCTCCGACACCGAGGTCGTCCTGCGCGGCTACCTCCAGTGGGGCGAGGGCGTCGCCGAGCGGCTGAACGGGATGTACGCGTTCGCCGTGTGGGACGGCCGCAGGCAGCGCCTCGTCATGGTCCGCGACCGCATGGGCGTCAAGCCGTTCTACTTCCACCCGACGCCCGACGGCGTCCTGTTCGGCTCCGAGCCCAAGGCGATCCTCGCCCACCCGCTGGCGCGGGCCCGCGTCGGCGTGGACGGGCTGCGCGAGGTCTTCGCCTTCGTGAAGACACCGGGGCACGCCGTGTGGGACGGCATGCGCGAGGTCGAGCCCGGCACCGTCGTCACCGTCGACCGCGAGGGCCTGCGCAGCCGCGTCTACTGGAGCCTGGAGACCCGTCCGCACCCCCACGGCCGCGACGAGACCGTCGCCGCGGTGCGCGGGCTGCTCGACGACATCGTGCGCCGTCAGCTCGTCGCCGACGTGCCGCGCTGCGTGCTGCTCTCCGGCGGCCTCGACTCCTCCGCCATGTCGGCGCTCGCCGCGGCGCAGCTCGCGGGCTCGGGGGAGACCCTGCGGAGCTTCTCCGTCGACTTCGCGGGCCTGAGCGAGAACTTCGTGGCGGACGAGTTGCGCGGCACGCCGGACGCCCCGTACGCCCATGACGTGGCGCGTCTCGCGGGCACCGATCACCGTGACATCGTCCTGGACGCGCAGGCCCTCGCCGATCCCGAGGTGCGTGCGAAGATGCTGACGGCCCGTGACATGCCGGTGGGTTTCGGGGACATGGACGCCTCGCTGTATCTGCTCTTCCAGGCGATCCGCGAGCACTCGACGGTCGCGCTGTCCGGCGAGTCGGCGGACGAGGTGTTCGGCGGCTACTTCCAGTTCTTCGACGAGGGGGCCCGGCGGGGCGGCACCTTCCCCTGGCTGGTGCGGCACGCGGAGACCCTCGGCGACGAGACGGGCGTGCTGCGTCAGGACGTCCTGGACGCGCTCGACCTGCGGACGTACGTCGGCGACAGCTATGCCGCGGCCGCGGGTGCCGTCCGGCGCCTCGACGGCGAGAGCGACTTCGAGTACCGCATGCGCACCATCAGCCACCTGTATCTGACCCGGTTCGTGCGCGCGCTGCTCGACCGCAAGGACCGCGCGAGCATGGCGGTGGGCCTGGAGGTGCGGGTGCCGTTCTGCGACCACCGGCTCGTGGAGTACGTGTACAACGCGCCCTGGGCGCTGAAGTCCTTCGACGGCCGGGAGAAGTCGCTGCTGCGGGAGGCCGCCAGGGACAGCCTGCCCGCTTCCGTCTGTGACCGGGTCAAGAGCCCCTATCCGTCGACGCAGGACCCCAAGTACGCCTTCGCGCTCCAGGAGCACGCCAAGGATCTGCTCGCGCGGACGGGGCATCCCGTCTTCGATCTCGTCGACCGCGAGGCCCTGCGCCGCCTGGCGCACCGCGACACCCCGCAGGTGCGGCCGGCCTCACGGCGGGGTCTGGAGCGGGCGCTCGATCTGGCGCTGTGGTTCGACCTGTACCGGCCCGAGGTGTCGCTGGGCTGAGGTGGGCGTGGGGGCGGCCCGGGGGCGGGGTTTCAGGGGCCCGAGCAGCTGCGGACCGTGGGTTGCTGGGGCGGGACCCGGGTGGGGTCGGCGGTCGCGAGGGTGTCGAGGAACCGCTGGAGCGCGGGGGCGCCGCGGGCGTCGAGGCCGCGGCGCACCGGGGGCACGACCACCGTGCGCCGGGCGCCGCCGGAGCCGCAGGTGTCGGGTTCCTGTCCGGTGTGGACGGCCGCCGCCCTGCGTATGAACTCCGCGGGCGTGATCCCCAGGCGGTCGGCGTGCCGGAGCACGGCGGCGTACTCGTCGGGTGGGAACAGGACCTGCACAGTCTTTGGACCGTCCATGGACGCATGATGCCGCCCGGACCGGCCGCGCGCGGTGCGGTTGGCATATTCGCCCTCGAAGGGGTGGCGGGAGCTCGAAGCGGTGGCGGATTCGGCCGCGGGGTGACCAAGGCCGCCGTGCGGGCCTCGGAGACGGTGAGAGCCCCGGCCGGACGGGGGAATCGCGGTCGGGGCTCTCATCTAGTTCAACGGTGAAATAGGGGTGTGCGTTCCCGTGGGTCGGGTCGGTTATGTGTGATCCGCGTTACATGACCGCTTCCGGGGGGGGGCGAAGGCGCGGGGGCGGGAGGAGAGGGCCGGGCCGTGGTGCCTGGATCCGGCTCCGGGCGTCGGCCGCCGTGACCCGAGCGATAGCTTGGGGGTCGTGACGCTCGACGACCTCCGTGTCTTCCTCGCCGTCTGCCGCGCCGGCAGCCTCAGCGCCGTCGCGCGCGACCTCTCCTGTACGCAGTCGGCGGTGAGCCAGCACGTCAAACGCCTGGAGAAGGAGCTGGCCGTCAGCCTCCTGGAGCGGCACGCGCGCGGTGTCGTGCCGACGTCCGCCGGACGCATCCTGCACGCCGCCGCGGCCGACGGCCTCGGCGGCATCGACGTGGCCCTGCGCCGCCTGCGCGACCTGGTGCGCGGCGAGAGCGGGGCGGTGCGCGTCACCACCGGCGCGACGACCGTACGACACTTCATGGCCACGGCCGTCGTCGCTTTCCGGCAGCGCTTCCCGCAGGTCACGCTGGAGTTCCAGACGGCGAGTTCGAGCCGGGCCTGCTTCGACGCGCTCGCCGCCGACGATCTGGACCTGGCCTGGGTCACCATCGGCACCCCCGTGCGCGGCATCGAGCAGCGGCCCGTCGCCGAGCTGCCCTGGGTGCTCGCGGTGCAGTCCGGCGACCCGCTCGCGGCCAAGCCGCACGCCGACCTCGCCGACCTCGCGGCCGCCCGGCTCATCAGGCCCCCGCAGGCCGCCACGTCCCGCGCCCGCCTCGACGCCGCCCTGGCCGACCTCGACCTGGGGCCCGACGGGCACACCAGCGTCGCCGACTGGGACACCGCGCTGCTGCTCACCGAACTCGGCGTCGGCCAGGCGCTCGTGCCCGGCCTGCCCGGCTGGCGCACCCAGAGCCCGCCAGGACTGCGCCTGCTCCCGGTCCCCGACCTGCCGCCGCTGTCCGTCGGCTGGGCGGTGCGCCGCTGGGACGCGCTCAGTCCGCTGGCTCGGGCGTTCGCCGACACGGTTTCTGGCGGGGCGCCTTGAGCGGCGGGCTCAGCCCCGTCAGGGGCGCGGGGAACTGCGCGCTCAGCGCGCGAAAAGCCGCAGACGCGTCTGCCGAGATCCCAGCAGACGCGCCTGCGGCTTCAGCTGTGGCTGGTCGCGCAGTTCCCCGCGCCCCTGACGGGGCTCAGGTCGGGGGGAGGGCGAGGCGTGCCGCGCGCATTTGGAGGTAGCGGGACTCCGGGCGGCTGAGGGTGCGTTGGGCGGCCAACTGGTAGGCGGTGCGGGCGGATTCGGGGTCGCCCGCGCGTTCCAGGAGGTGGCCGCGTACCGCCTCCAGGCGGTGGTGGCCGGCCAAGCGTTCCTCCAGCGAAGCCAGTTCGTCGAGGCCGGCGCGTGGGCCGTGCACCATGGCGACCGCGACGGCGCGGCCCAGCTCGGCCATCGGCTCCGGCGTGCGGCGCACCAGGATGTCGTACAGGGCGAGGATCTGCGGCCAGTCGGTGTCCTCGGCGCGTGCCGCCTCGTCGTGCAGCGCGGCGATGGCGGCCTGCAACTGGTAGACGCCCGCGGGGCCCTGGCCCAGGGCCTGTTCGACCAGGGCGGTGCCTTCGGTGATCGCCTCGCCGTCCCAGCGGGTGCGGTCCTGCTCGTCCAGCGGGATCAGCTCGCCGTGCGGCCCGGTGCGGGCGGCACTGCGCGCGTCGGTGAGCAGCATCAGCGCCAACAGGCCCGTCACCGCGCCCTCCTGGGGCAGCAGCCTGCGCACCGCGCGGGTCAGCCGGATCGCCTCGCGGGCCAGGTCGGCGCGGTGCAGCGCGGCGCCCGACGTCGCCGTGTAGCCCTCGTTGAAGATGAGGTACAGGACCTGGAGCACGACGGCCAGGCGCCCGTCGCGGTCCGCCGGGCCCGGCTGGGTGAACGGCGCGCCCCGTATCTTCTGCTTGGCGCGGCTGATGCGCTGGGCCATCGTCGCCTCCGGCACCAGGTGCGCGCGGGCGATCTCGGCCGTCGTGAGACCGCCGACGGCCCGCAGCGTCAGGGCGATCTGCGCGGCGGACGCCAGGGAAGGATCGCAGCACAGGAGCAGCAGGGTGAGCGTGTCGTCGTCCGACGGGGCGCGGCTCTCACCGGGCGCGGGCGCGGTGAACGCGTCGCGCGGCGTCATCCGGGCGGCGTTCTCCTCGCGCCGGCGCCGGGCCGCGTCGCTGCGCAACTGGTCCGTCAGGCGCCGCGACGCCACCCTGATCAGCCAGCCGCGCGGATTGTCCGGCACGCCCCGCCCGGGCCACTCGTCGGCGGCGGCGAGCAGGGACTCCTGTACGGCGTCCTCGGCCTCGTCGAAGTGGCCGTACCGCCGCACCAGCGCGCCGAGGACCTGCGGCGCGTGCAGGCGCAGCAGGTCCTCGACGTCACCGGTCGCGCTCATCGCCGGCCACGGGCCTCGCGGGGGCGCGTCGGTTCTGTGCGGTCGACGGCGTTCCGGGCGGTGGGGTGACCGGGACTCCGGGTGGTCCGGTGACCGGCGCTCCGGTCTCGGCGGTGATCAGCACCCCTCGCCGCCGTCGCCGCCCTCCTGGATGGTCCGGATGACCACCGTCGGGTTCGGGGAGCCCGCGGGCGCGGGACACTCGTTGATGCGCTTGGCGATCTCCGTGACCCGCTCCAGGCTCTCGCACTCCAGGACCCAGTAGCCCGCGAGGACCTCCTTGGTCTCGCTGTACGGCCCGTCCGTGATCACCGGGCGGCCGTTGTCGTCGACGCTGACGTGGCGGGTCTGCGCGGGCTCGGTCAGGCCCTGGCCGTCGATGAGCTCGCCGGACTCCGACAGGTCGTTGTTGAGGTTCCCCATGAACGCGAACATCGCCTGGAGTTCCTGCTCGCTCCACGCCGGGCTGTGCTCCGAGGCCTTGCCGCTCATGGCCTCGTAGTCGGCCTGGGACCCCTGCACCATCACCAGATACTTCATGGCTGCCACTCCTTGGCTGTCTCGTCGCCCCTCATGGGCAACTCTCACAGGGGACGTCGGAGCGGGCGACTCGATCTCGACAACTCCCGCGAAGTTTTTTCCGGTGTTTTTTCGGGGGTGCTCCGAGGGCGCTTCGGCGGTGATTCGGAGCCGGGTGCTCCGCGTACGCCCGCGCCCCTGCTCGCTCGACTGGAGCAGTCCACGGGGCGGGGCGCCCGGGGCGCCGCGAGAGTGGGGCCATGCGTGCCTTGCGGGCCCTGGGGGAGACGGTGGCGGGGCGGCTGCCCCGTGCCGGGCGCTGGGCGCTCGCGTGCCTGCCGGGGCTGCTCGCCGTGACCGCCCTCGTGCTGTGCGTGGCCGGGGTCGAGGACGCGGTCGGCGGCGGCGGGCGGCACACCGAGGCCAGGGCCGTGGTGCACCGGGCGGCGAGGCCCGCCATCGTGCCGCGCGAGCGCTGGCTGGGCGACTCCCGGCCGACGCCGCCGCCCGCGCACTACAGCGGTCCCGTCGTCGTGGTCTTCGTCCACCACACCGACTCGCCCAACGGGTACGACTGCGCCGACGCGCCCCGCATCATCCGCGCCCTCGCGGAGGGCCAGACCAGCGCCCGGCTGTTCGACGACATCGGCTACAACTTCCTCGTCGACCGCTGCGGCACGATCTACGAGGGGCGCGGGGGCGGCGTCGACCAGCCCGTCGTCGGCGCCCACACGCAAGGGTTCAACCACCGGACGGCGGGCGTCGCCGCGATCGGTACGTTCACGGCGGGCAGCCCCGTCCCGGCGCCGATGGCGGAGGCGATCGCCGCGCTCGCCGCGTGGAAGCTCGGCCTGGCCGGGACCGACCCCCGGCAGACGGCACGCCTGGTCTCCAGCAACAGCCTCAGCCGCGTACCGGAGGGCAGGCACGCCGGCTTCCACGCGGTGGCCGGGCACACCGACGGCTACACCACGGACTGTCCCGGGGCCGCGCTGCGGGCCGAGCTGCCCGCGATCAGGGAGCGGGCGGCGGTGCTTCAGGGGCGGACCGAGGCACGGGTGCAGGCGGCGCGCGGGCGCTAGGGCCTGTCCGATGGGTCGGCGCGGCCGGTCAGCCGGTGGTGGCCGTCACGACTTCTTGAGGCGTATGCCCTTCACGGCGGCGTCGAAGACCGGCCGGTGCCGCTTCCACTCGGCGTCGGGGGCGGAGAGGTACACGACGTACTGAGTGCCGTCGGCGTCGGCGAACGCCATCTCCACCGCACGGTAGGTGCGTGCCTTGCCGTCGAACGTGAACTCCCAGTACCCGGCGGGTGTTCCGCGGAAGGTCGTGGACGTCATCCGCACCCGCTCGTATCCCGGGTTGTCGCGGCGGGTCTGGGCCTCCTCGGTCCGGCGCCAGTGCTCCAGGGGGTCCGATCCGGCGAACTCGGCGACGTTGACCCGCAGGCCGACGAGCCCGGACGGGTCGATGTACGCGATGTCGCCGCCCCGCAGGTCCTTGCGCTTCCAGCCGTCCCGCACGGGCAGGGAGAGGCCGCCCTCCTGCTTCTCCAGGTGATAGCCGGGCGGCAGCGGAGGCACGGAGGAGCGGGGCGAGGGCTCGCGCTCCGCGGGGCGGGTGCCGGAAGCCCGGGCGCCGGTGTCGGCGTCCTCGGGCCACAGCAGCACGCCGCCCGTCACCAGTCCGGCGACGGCGGCGGCCGACCCGCACCACAGGGCCGCCCGGCGGCCGCGGCCGCCGGGCGCGGGGCGCACGGGGGGCGGGGCCGGGTCGAGGACCGCCGTGGACGACTCCGTGGCCCGGCGCAGCAGACGCTCGGCCTCGTGCGCTTCCATGCGGCGCCCGGGGTCCTTGACGAGCAGCCCCTCGATCACGGGAGCGAGCGCCCCGGCGGCCCTGGGGGGATCGTGCGGTTCGGTGGCGACGGCGTAGGCCGTCTCCATCGCGGTGTCCCGTTCGAACGGATGACGCCCTTCCACCGCTTGGTACAGCAGCACGCCGAGTGACCAAAGGTCGCACGCGGGTCCGGGGTCGGCGCTGCGCAGCCGCTCGGGCGCCAGGTACTGCACAGAGCCGACCAGTTCGCCGGTCCTGGTCAAGGAGGGGGTGCCGCTCTCCACGGCGATGCCGAAGTCCGTGAGCACGATCCGACCGTCGTGCCCCAGCAGGACGTTGGCGGGCTTGACGTCCCGGTGCAGGACGCCCGCGTCGTGCGCGGCCCGCAGCGCTGCCGCCGTGGCGACGGCGATCTCGGCGGCCTCGCAGGGCGGCAGGGCGCCCCGCTCCTTCAGGGCGTCGCCCAGGGTGCGTGAGGGGACGTACTCCATGACGATGCACGGCAGACCCTCGTCGTCCACGACATCGTGGACGACGATCACATGGGGGTGGGTGATGCGGGCGGCGCTGCGGGCCTCGCGGCGTGTGCGCTCGTGGAGCGTCTGGATCTCGGCGTCGTCCATGTGCGGAGGGACGTGCAGCTTCTTCACCGCGACAGCACGCTTGAGGAGTTCGTCCTCGGCCCGCCACACGGTGCCCATGCCACCCCGGCCCACGCGCTCGACGAGGCGGTAGCGGCCGGCCACAAGCCGCCCCGGATCGGACACCGTTGATTCCCTACTTCGCACACATGAACAGTTTTGCGTACGAAGCCTACCTTGCGCCCTGAAGTGGCCAGGGCGCCGCCCGTGTTGGTTGCCCAGGGCATCGAAGCCTGGACGGGGTGCGGAACATCGACTACCGATTTGCGATGGCGTACACGATGAGGTTGTCCACGGGGTGGCCCTGCGCGTCGAAGGCGCCGTCGCAGGTGATCAGGCGCAGGGCGCGGGAGTTGGTGGCGCCGTAGACCCGCTCGGTCGGGAAGGCCTTCTTGCTCACGGTCTCGGTGCGGGTCACCTCGAAGTGCGTCGTCCTGCCGCGGGCGTCGCGGACCGTGATGTCCGTGCCTGTGCGCACCTTCTTGAGGTCGTGGAAGACGGCCTTGCCGTGGCGCGTGTCGTTGTGGCCGATGATGACGGCCGCGCCGCGCTGCCCCGGCACGGCCCCGCCCGTGTACCAGCCCGCGGTCATCCCCTTGTCCGGCGGCGGGACCTCGACCGTACGGTCCGCGTTGAGGCCGAGCCGCATCAGGGAACTGCTGACGCCGATGGACGGCACCGCGACGTGCACGGGCGCGGCGGCCCTCGCGGGCGTACCGCGCTCGGCCTCCCGCCCGGAGCCGCCCGCGGAGCCCTCCTCGGTGCGGGAGTCGTCCGACCGCACCGTGTACGTGGACGAGGACTCGGCCCGCGCGCCGCCCCCGGACGAACAGCCGCTCACGGCGGCGCACACGAGGGCGAGGCCGCCCGCGATCGACACGAGGGTGCCGTACGGGCGCCGGGGGGACGTACGGGACGCCCCGTCGTGGGAACGGGACGTCCGGTGCTGCGCAGGGGACATGAGGGCTCCGTGAACGGTGGCGCCGCCCCGGGGCTTGTGAAGGGGGACCGGGGCGGCGCCACCGAGAGGTGGGTCGGGCCGTACGGGGTGGTGGCCGTCGGCCCGAGGGTGGGGTGGGCGGAGTGGGCGGGGTGCGGGACCCGCGGGGTGCGGTGGGCTGTGGCCTCGGGGTGCGCCCGGGGGCTTTGGGCCGGGGGCCGCGCGGTGCGCCGGGCCGGGCCCCCGGGCCCGAGGGGTGTGCCGGGCGTGGATCGCCGAGCCGGGCCGGGGCGCCGGGACGGGCGTCAGGCGGGTTCGACGGAACCTGGACCTGCGCGGCCGGCGGGACCGGGGTCGGCCGGTCGGGCCTGACGGCGTGCGCCTCGGCTCGCCGGCAGGCGCCGGGCCGGGGCCGCGCGCGTCAGGCCGACCGGACCAAGAGGCCTCAGCCCTGCTGGCGCACCGTGGCGCGGCGGCGCAGGACCATGGTGCTCGCACCCGCGAGCAGTCCGATGCCCGCGGCCGAACCGATCAGCGTGGCCGTGTTGTCGCTGCCGGACTCCGGGCGCTCACCCGCCGCGACACCGCCCTTGGGCGGCTGCGCGAGACGCTTGCGCGCCTCGTCGCTGACGGGCTTCGGCGTCGGCTCGGCCTTGTCGCGCACGGCGGGCTTGTCGGGCTTGTCACCGGCGGCCACCCCGCCGCGCGGAACGGCCCCCGGCGCCTTCTGCTTCGCGTCCTCGGCGGCCCGCTTCTTCTTCACCACGTCCTCGGGCGCGGGCTCGCTGACGGTCGGCTTCGGCTTCGGCGGGGTGTCGCTCGCGAAGGCCGTGGCCGACGGCGCGGCGAGCACCCCGCCCGCCACGGCGGTGGCGAAGAAGGCGGCACGCAAGGACGTGCTGCGCTGGGGACGACGGGCACGGTGGGACATAGGGGCTCCATTCCAGCTCTGACTCGGAAGAGCCCGGCACCGTTGGTCGAGCGGCGCCGGGCCTGTCGCACAGGCTGGCGTGAAGTTATGAGGAACCTGTCAGGTTCCTGTTGGGGTCCGATCAGGGACCGGGAAACGGGGAAGGGCCGGGGACCCGGGAACCGGGGCGGGGACGCCGGGCCGGACGAGGGCGCGGGCGCCGGGCGCCGGGCGGAGAAGGGGTGCGGGCGCCGGGCCCGGAATCGGGGCGCCTAGGGTCGGGGGCATGACGACGCTCATGATCCACGACGGTGCGGCCGACCCGCACGCCACCGCCCTGCGCACGGGCGGTGTGCCGCTGGTGCCGGTCGGGTTCGACTGGCCGCACTGCCGGGCCTGCGGCGGGGCCATGCAGTTCCTGCTGCACCTGCCGCTCGGCCCGGACGTCGTCTCCGTGTTCCTCTGCCAGAACGACCCGGGGATGTGCGACGACTGGGACGCGACCGGCGGCGGCAACCGCGCGTACCTCTTCGAGGGCGCGGCCCTGACCCCGGCCGCCGTACCGGAGCGGGGCGAGACCCTGCTCGGAGCGGTCAGCGCGCTGCGTACCGAGGACGTGGCGGCCGAGGACTTCCCGGCCGCGCTCGACCTGTGGTCGGACGGCGTCGACGAGGCCACGCTGCGGGTGCAGGGCCAGCTCGGGGGCGTGCCCGCCTGGCTCCAGGGCGACGAGACGCCGACCTGTCCGGGGTGCGGCGAACCGATGGCGTTCGTGGCCCAGTTGGAGGAGGGCTTCGACTTCGCCACGTCGGCGAACTTCGGAGGCGGCGGCATCGGATACGTCTTCACCTGCCGGGCGTGCCGCTCCGCCGCGTTCCTCTGGCAGTCCTGACAGTGCCTTCTGGCACAGTGCGCCCATGACCGACCCCACGATCGAGCCCCAGAACGACCGGACCCGCCAGACCGACCAGGCCGACCAGGCCGACCGGTACGAGGCCTTCCGCGCCCTGCACCGCACAGGCGACCCCTTGCTCCTGCCCAACGCCTGGGACCACGCCTCGGCCGCCGCGCTCGTCCGCGCCGGGTTCGCCGCCGTCGGCACGACGAGCCTCGGCGTCGCCGCCGCCGCGGGCAAGCCGGACGCCACCGGCGCCGCGCGGACGGAGACGGTGCGCCTCGCCCACGGCATCGCCCGCCTGCCCGCGCTCGTCACCGTCGACATCGAGGGCGGCTTCAGCGAGCGGCCCGACGACGTCGCCCTGCTCGCCCGCGAACTCGCCGCCGCGGGCGTCGCCGGCGTGAACCTCGAGGACGGCAGGCCGGACGGGACGCTCACCGCCGTCGACGCGCAGTGCGAGCTGATCCGCGCCGTGAAGGAGGTCGCGCCCACGCTGTTCCTCAACGCGCGCACGGACGCGTACTGGCTGGACGCCGGGGGCGAGAAGGAGGCCCGCGACCGCGCCGCCGCCTACCAACGGGCCGGTGCCGACGGCGTGTTCGTGCCCGGGGTCCATGACGAGGCCGCCATCGCGGGACTCGTCGACGCCCTCGACGTACCGCTGAACACGCTCTACGTGCCCGGCGGCCTCACCCCCCGGCGCCTGGCCGACCTCGGTGTGCGCCGCGTCAGCACGGGGTCGCTGCTGTTCCGGGCGGCGGTCGGGCACGCGGTCGAGGTGGCGGGGGCGTTCACCCGCGGCACGGTGGGACCGGAGGGGCTGCCGACGTACGCTGAGGCGCAGGAGCTCTCGGCGGACTTCGGGGACGAGGGTGAAGTCCCCTAGGGGGCACGGCGGTTCACGGGAGCGGTGACGGGGACGGGGGACAGGCATGGCCCGGCGCGACATGTCGCGGCGTACGCGCACGGCTGCGGGACCCGCGCCCGGACAGTCGCTGTGGTCCGACTCCAACTACCGTCTGTTCCTGGCCCTTCAGGCCCTGTCCGCGCTCGGCGACTCCTTCTCGCACGTGGCGATCCCGCTGCTCGTCCTGCACGAGACCGGCTCCCTCGCGCAGATGGGACTCGTCACCGGTCTTACCGGCGTCGCGTCCATCGTCACCGGCCTGTTCGCCGGGGTCGTCGCCGACCGCGTGGACCGGCGCCGACTGATCGTGGTCACCGACGTCGCGCGGTGTCTGCTCTACGGACTGATCCCGCTGGTGTGGCTGTTCGCGACGCCGGTCTGGCTGGTGTACGCGGTCGTGCCCGTCGCCGGTGTCTTCGCGATGCTCTTCCAGGTGACGTACGTGACCGTGGTGCCCGGCATCGTCGCGCCCGGGCAGATCCTGAAGGCCAACAGCCATCTGTACGGCACGTACGCCGTCGCGGGCGCGGGCGGGCCGATGCTCGCGGGCCTGGTCGCGGCCGCGCTCGGGCCCGCGGCCGCCATCGGCATCGACGCGGCGACCTTCGCGGTGTCGGCGGTGGGCATCCTCTTCGTCCGCATCCGCGCCGCCGCCCCGCCCCCGGAGACGGAGGCCGCGGGCGCCCGGGGCGGCTCAGGGGATTCGGGCGAGCCCGCCCCGGTGGAGGCCGAACGCGGCGGCGTGCGCGAGGAGTTCCTCGCCGGCGCCCGGTTCCTGTGGCGGCACCCCGTCCTGCGCCCCCTGACCGTCCTGCTCGCGCTGCTCACCTTCCTCACCTACGGCGTGACCGACGTCCTCATCTACCGCGTGAAGGACGACCTCGGTCACGGCGACGGGACCGTCGGCTACGTCCTGACCGCGGGCACGCTCGGCACGCTCGCCGCCACGTTCGTGGTCGCCCGGCTGCGCGGACGGCTCGGCTTCGGCGCCAGCTGGATCGGCGCGCACGCCCTCGCCGGGGTCGCCGTGGCCTGCCTCGGCCTCTCGGGGAGCGTGCCCGTGGTGGCGCTGCTCGCGGCGGGCATGCTCTTCTGCACGGGCGTCGGCGGCATCAACTCCATGTCGCTGCGCCAGGAGGTGACGCCCAGTCATCTCCTGGGCCGGGTCACCTCGGCGTTCTGGACGATCCACAACGCCCTCGGCCCGGTCGGCGCCGCCGTCGTGACCCTGGCCGCCGGGGTGTGGGGCGTGCGGCCGGTGTGTCTGGTGGTCGGCCTGTGCGCGGTGGTCATCGCGCTCACCGGAACGCTGACGGGGATCGGGCGGGCCCGGACCGGACGGGTGGAGGGCGACCGGGCCGCTCCCTGAGCCGCCGCCCGCCGCCCGCCGCCCCGTCCCCCGTCCACCGCGTCCGGCCCGCGCCCGCCCCTCCCGCGGTGCCGCCTCCGACCGTTCGCTGCCCCCGGCGGCACCGGGCCCCCGGCTCACCGCGGCGGGCCCGCGCCCACCCCTGGCCCAGGCCCCGCGGGCTCACCCGCCCCGCCCCGAGTACCGCCTTCCCCCGTACCGCCGTCTCCCGGACTCCCGCCCCCGCTCCCGCCGTTCCGCTTCTCGTCACCGTGCCCAGGCCACCACGCGGCATGCCCGATCAGGGCCGTCAGCGCGGGCGTGAAGATCAGCGCCATGACGAACGCGGCGATCACGATGCCGAAGGAGAGCGAGAAGCCCATCTGGGACAGCGTGGAGTTGCCGGCGAGCATCAGCGTCGCGAACGTACCCGCGAGGATCACGCCCGCCGAGCCGATCGTCGGCCCCGAGTGGCGCACCGCCGTGCCCGCCGCGTCGTGCGGGTCGCGGCCCTCGCGGGCCTCCTCGCGCAGCCGCGAGACCATCAGGATGTTGTAGTCCGTGCCGAGCGCGACCACGAACAAGTACATGATCACGGGCAGCATGAACATCAGGCCCGGCTGGCTGCCGATTCTCTGGAACAGGATCGAGGTCGCGCCGAGCGTCGCGCCGAAGCCGAGCGCGACCGACAGCATCAGGTACCAGGGCGCCACCAGGCTGCGCAGGAGCAGGCCCAGGATCACCATGATGGCGATGGCGGCCACCGGGAAGACGACCGAGTAGTCCCGGTCCACGGCCTTGTTGATGTCGACGTACACGGCCGTCGTGCCGCCCACGAGGGCTTCCGTGCCCCCGGGCGCGTCGTCGTGGGCCGCGGGCCGCAGCCGGTCCTTCACCGTCGCGAGGGCCTTCTCGGAGGCGGGCGGATCGGAGAGCACGACCGAGTACGCGGCCGTCGTGCCGTCCTTGCCGACGCGCGGGGCCGCCACCTCGCCCACACCCTCGACCGACTCCAACTGCTTCCGGAAGGCCGCGGGTTGGTCCGGCGCGAGCGGCCGGTCGCCCGTCGACGTCAGGTACACGAAGGTCGGGTCGGTGCTGCCCGCGGGGAAGCCCTTCTCCAGGTTGTCCTGCCAGACGATGGACTCCTTGTCCTTGGGCAGCGAGGAGCCCGCGAGGTCGAAGTTCGCCTTGTAGCCGAGCGCGCCGAGCGCCAGGGCCGCCATGAAGAGTCCCGAGACCACCGTCCACACGGCGGGCTTGCGGGCGATCGACGTGCCGAGCTTGGCGAAGCCCGTGCCGTGCGGCTCGCGCTGCCAGGACTTCGACGGCCAGAACACCTTCGTGCCGAGCAGCGACACCACGGCGGGCACCAGGGTGAGGCCCGCGAGCAGCGTCAGGAACACGGCGATCGCGAGGGCCGGGCCCATCGAGCGGAGCATGCCGAGCGAGGACAGCGTCAGCGCGGCGAACGCGACGATGACGGCGCCCGCCGCCGAGGTGATGGCCTCGCCGACCCGCTCCACGGCGTGCACCATGGCGCCCTTGGGATCCTCGCCCGCGCGCAGCGCCTCCCGGTAGCGGAACAGCAGGAACAGGATGTAGTCCGTGCCGACGCCGAACAGGACGACGGTGAGGAGTTCCTGGATGGAGGAGTCGGCCTTCATGTCGAAGGCCTTGTTGGCCGAGGCGATCAGGCCCGTCGCCATCGGCGAGATCAGACCGATGAGGACGACGGGGAGCAGCGCGATGATGGGGCTGCGGAAGATCACGAACAGCAGCACGATGATGATCACGATGGTGCCGACGCCCACGAGGATCCCGGCCCGCTCGGAGGCGTCGCTCTCGTCCAGGGCCTGCGCCGCGGAGCCGGTGATGCCGGCCTTCAGGTCGGTGCCCTTCAGCTCCGGCTCGAGGTCCTTGCGGAGCTGCTCGACCGCGTCCTGCTGGGAGGTGTCCTCCGGGTCGGTGACCTTCGGCATGGCGACGATCGCGGTCTGCACGAGCTTGTTCGGCGAGACCTCACCGGGGTCGATCGCCTGGACTTCCTCGACCTTCTTCGCCGCCAGGTCCTCGGCGATCCGGGTGACGTCCGCGGAGTCGGCGGCGGTGATCTTCCCGCCGTCGGAGCGCTGGAAGACGATGATCGCGCCGATGTTCTGCTGCTGTGGGAAGTCGCGTTCCTGCAGGTCCGAAGCGCGGATGGATTCGTAGTGGTCGGGCAGGAAGCTCGCCTCGTCCGAACTGGAGGTGAGCTTCGGTGCCAGCGAGATCACGGCTCCCGCGGCGATCACCCACGCGAGGATGATCCACCACGGGCGGCGGACCACGAATCGGCCCAGGCCAGAGAACATCGGCAGCTGCCTCTCCTCGGCCCCCGAGGCACGTCACATCCTGCCCAGGATCTTCCGGGGAGCCCGGCTCCGCCACTTGGGGGGTGGGGGAGGCACCGTGCGGTGCGCCCGACGGCCCTGCCCGCACACGGGAAGCCGTCCAGGCGCGCGAAGGCCCCGCCCCCCTCGTGCGGGGGGCGGGGCCGACGCACGCGCACAGGCGGCGGGGCGGAACCCGTCAGAAGTTGATCATGTGCCCGGCCAGGCCGTGCACGGCCTCCTTGACGGCCTCGCCCAGCGTCGGGTGGGCGTGCACGTTGCGGGCCACCTCGTGCACCGTCAGATCCCACTGCTGGGCCAGGGTCAGCTCGGGAAGCAGCTCCGTGACGTCGGGGCCGATCAGGTGGGCGCCGATGATCTCGCCGTGCGTGCCATCGCTGATGATCTTGACGAAGCCGACGGTGTCGCCGAGGCCGTGCGCCTTGCCGTTCGCCTGGAACGGGAACTTGGCGACCTGGACGTCGAAGCCCTTCTCGCGGGCCTGCGCCTCCGTCCAGCCGAAGCTCGCGATCTGCGGCTGCGAGTAGGTGGCGCGCGGGATCATCGGGTAGTCGAGCTCCATGGTCTCGGCGTCCGCGAGGGTCTCGGCGGCGATGACGCCCATGGATTCGGCGGTGTGCGCGAGCATCAGCTTCGCGGTCACGTCGCCGATGGCGTAGATGTGCGGCACGGACGTGCGGCAGCGGCCGTCGACGTCGATGGCGCCGCGCTCGGTGACCGTCACACCCGTGGCCTCCAGGCCGTAGCCGGTGACGTTCGGGGCGAACCCGATGGCCTGCAGGACCTTGTCGGCCTCCAGGACCTGCTGCTTGCCGTCCTTGGCGGTGACGGTGACGCGGACCTGCTCGCCCGACTCGTCGATGCTCTCCACCCGCGTCGACGTCAGCACGTCGATGCCGAGCTTGCGGTACTGCTTGGCCAGCTCCTTGGAGACGTCGACGTCCTCGAGGGGCGCCATCCGGTCCAGGAACTCGACGATCGTGACCTTCACGCCGTAGTTGTGCAGGACGTAGGCGAACTCGATGCCGATGGCGCCCGCGCCCGCGATCACGACGGAGCGCGGCAGCTCGTCGGCGAGGATCTGCTCCTCGTACGTCACCACGCGCTCGCTGCGACGGGTGCCGGGCAGCAGCTTCGGCGTCGCGCCGGTCGCGATGATGCAGTTCTCGAAGCCGATCGTGGCGGTCGTGCCGTCGGACTTCGCGACCTGGAGGGTGTTCGCGTCGAGGAAGGTGCCGCGGCCGTCGAACTCCGTGATCTTGTTCTTCTTCATCAGGAAGTGGACGCCCTTGACGCGGCCGTCCGCGACGGTGCGGCTGCGCCGGAACGCCTCGCCGTAGTCGAAGGAGACCTCGCCGTCGACCTTGATGCCGTACGTCTTCGCCTCGTGCGTGAACAGGTGCGCCAGCTCGGCGTTGCGCAGCAGCGCCTTCGTCGGGATGCAGCCGACGTTGAGGCAGACCCCGCCCCAGTACTTCTCCTCGACGACCGCTACCCGCTTGCCCAGCTGGGCGGCGCGGATGGCGGCGACATATCCGCCGGGTCCTGCTCCGAGCACGACGACGTCGAAGCGGTCATCCATGGGGTGGTCCTCTCTGCGTTGCACAGTTGCCTGGTACGGATGGGTCGATCATCCGTCATCCGGGCGTCGCGATGTCGGCCGGGTCAGCCTTGCGCGGGAGCGCCGCCCGTACAACTCACCGGCGTCCTCGAATCTTCCGCGCAGGTCGGCGCGGATTCCGCGGGCAAGGGGGAGCCCCGTCAACACCTGTTGACGGAACGGGAACCGCCACCCACAATGGCCGACATGATCCAGCACCTGACCACCGGCCTCGGGCGTTTCAACGTCCCGTGGCGGCGCGGGTGCGAGCGATCGGGCTGTTGACGCGACCACCGCGACCCCGCGGCGCCGCGCCCCTGTGACCGTACGTCCCGCGTACGCGTCGGGCCCCGCGCCGAAGCCCCGTTCGCCCGGCCTGTGTCCGGCCCGGTCCAGGCCCTTCGCCCGACGCGAGGATCATCACCATGACGGCTCTGCCCACGTCCACCGCCGCACCCCACCACGCCCCGAACCCGCCCGGCACCCTCCGTGAGGCCCGTGTCCCCGCCGACGGCATGTACGAGGGCCGCCGCACCCTGCGCCGCCTCCCCGACGGCTGGACGGAGCGGCCCTACGCGCACCTCGACGTGGTGCCCCGGGGCCGCGTCATCGGCGCCGAGATCCGGGGCGCCGACCTCACCCGGCCGCTCGACCCGGCGGTGCGCGCCGAACTGCACCGCGCCCTCCTGGAGTGGAAGGTGCTGTTCTTCCGCGGCGCGCACCTGACCTCCGACCAGCAGCGCGCCTTCGCCCGCTGCTGGGGCGAGTTGGAGACCAACCCGCTGCTCGCGCGCGGCGCCGCCGAGGACGTCGTGCGCTTCGAGAAGGGCGGCACGGCGGCGCCCACCTTCGAGAACGTGTGGCACGCCGACGTCACCTTCCGCGAACGGCCCGCGCTCGGCGCCGTGTTGCAGCTCCGCGAGGTCCCGCCCGTCGGCGGCGACACCATGTGGGCGGACATGGCCGCCGCGTACGACAACCTCCCGGACGGCATCAAGGCCCGGATCGACGGGGCGTGGGCCGTCCACGACTTCATCCCGGGCTTCGCGCGCTTCTACGGCCCCGAGCAACTGGTCCCGTACCAGGACGAGTTCCCGCCCGTCACCCATCCCGTGGTGCGCACGCACCCCGAGACCGGGCGCCGGACGCTGTTCGTGAACACGTCCTTCACCACGCACATCGTCGGCATGGACCGCGCCGAGAGCGACCGGCTCCTCGGGCATCTGGTCCGCCAGGCCCATGTGCCGGAGTACCAGGTGCGCTGGCAGTGGCAGCCGGGCGACATCGCGTTCTGGGACAACCGGGCGACGCAGCACTACGCCGTCGACGACTACGCGCCGCACCGGCGGGTGGCGGAGCGCGTCGCGATCGCGGGGGACCGGCCCTACTGACCGCGGGGGACCGGTCCTACGGACGCAGGGGACCGGTCCTGCTGAGAGACGCGGACGGGGCGCGGGCCAGGCCGCGCCCCGGTCCTCAGCGGTCGAGCGTGAGCAGCCACTTGACCTCGCCGTCGTGCCACTCCTCGGTGGGCGCGAGCCCGGCGGCGCGGGCCACGGCCGCCGACGCGCCGTGGTCGGGGTGGATGTGCGCGAGGACGCACGTCACCTCCGGCAGGCCGCGCAGCCAGGCCACGAGGGCCCGCGCCGCCTCGGACGCGATCCCCCGGCCCTGCCAGGAAGTGCCCACCACCCAGGCGATCTCGGCCGCGAGCCCGTCGGCGGCCTCGCGGGGCCCGACGGTGGCCTGCACGGTGCCCGCGGGACGGCCGTCGGCGGACACCCTGATCACCCAGTTGCACCAGGAGACCCGCGGGTCGGGCGACCCGGCGACCATGCGCGCGTAGCGGGCCCGCAGCGTCGCCAGGTCGTCCGGGGCGCCCCCGATGAACGTGTGCAGCGCCGGGTCGGCGAGCACCGGGGCCAGCTCATCGGCGTGCGCGACGCGCAGGGGCTCCAGGGTGAGGCGCGCGGTGGTGAGGGGTGCGGCCTCGACGGTGTGTCCTGCGCGGTTCATGTGTCGTCCCCCGTTGTCGTACTCATCGATGTGTCATCCGTGCGTCAGGCCTCCTCGGCGACCGGTTCCAGGACCACGACGGGCAGGATCCGCTCCGTCTGCTCCTGGTACTCGGCGTACCGGGGGAAGGTCTCCACCGCGCGTTCCCACCACGCGGCGCGCTCCTCGCCCTCGGCCACGTGCGCCTCGTACTCCTTGACGACCGGACCGTCCTGGAGCCGGACGCGCGGGTGCGCGAGCACGTTGTGGTACCAGGCCGGGTGCTTGGGCGCGCCGCCCACGGAGCCGACGGCAATGTAACGCGTGCCGTCGCTGACGCGGATCACGGGGGTCTTGCGGATCTTGCCGGACCTGGCGCCCCTGGTGGTGAGGACGACGGTCGGGAAGCCGTGCATCTCCAGGCCCTCGGTGCCGCCGCTGGCCTCGTAGCGGGCGACGTGCTCGGCCACCCAGTCCCAGGCGTTGGGCTCGTACTCGCCGTCCAGGGTGTCGTGTGCGGTGCTCATGCGCGGGCTCCTCGGGTCGGGGGAGTGGGGCGGGGCTCATGGACACGGCCGGGGTGCCGCTCCGGTGCTCGTCAACCACAGGCGGCCGCGAACCCTTCCCGGGCCCGGCTCAGGCGGAGCCCGCCTCGTATACGTCGAGCCGTCCGCACATCCCGAACCGGCCGCGCTCGGTGGGCTGTTCGGCACGCACCCCGGCGGTGGCGAGGTGGCCTGTGTCGCCCTTCGCCAGCGCGTCGAGCTGGGCGCCGGTGGCGGCTGCCGCCGCCGCGGCGCCGGTGCGCCAGCGCTCGCGCCACGCGGCGGTCAGGGGTGCGACGAGCGCGGCGGCGGCCCGGTGGAAGGCGGCGAGGGGCTCGGGGTCGCCCGCCTCCGTGGCGGCGCGCAGCGCGGTGAACCCCTCGACGGCGAGGTCGCGGCGGCGCCGGGCCGCACGTGCCACGGCCGCGTCGGCGCCGTCCTCTCCATCGGGTCCATCGGGGGCGTCCCGGCCGTCCCCGTCGCTCCCGTGGGCTCCGCGCGGCGGCAGGGCCGTGGCGGCCCGGTACGTCCCGGGGTCGGTGAGCAGGTGCGGCGGCAGGGTGAGCACGGCGTCGCCCGCCTCGGGCAGGCCGCTGTTCTGCATCAGGACGTGGAGGGTCAAGCCGCCCTCGTTGACGAGCCGGTGGATCGTCCCGGGCGTGAACCACACGAGCGCGCCCGGCGCCAGCGGGGTCTGCCGGAAACCGGCGGGCGTCAGGGTCTGCACGGCGCCCCGGCCGCCGACGACCGCGTAGCCCTCCGTGCAGGTGAGGTGGAGGTGCGGGGTGCCGCCGCGCAGGCCGTCCGCTGCGGGCCAGTCGTACACGCGCAGCAGGGACACACCGATGCCGCCCGGCAGGCCCTCGTATACGGCGGGGTCGCGGGGAGCGGGGGGCAGGGGCCCCGGGGTGGTCGCGGTCGCGGGGCGCGGGGGCGTCTCGGGGGTGTGCACGGCGGGGGCCTCCTCGGGCCGGACGGGATCCGGTTCCCGGACAGGATCGGGCAGGTTCCGCCGGAACGACCCGGTCGGGAGGCCGCGGGTTGTGGCATGGGCTCGCCGGCCGGACAGCCGCCGCGCGCGTACGGGAAATTGTGCGGCCCCCGATGCTCGGGACATCGGGGGCCGCGTACCTCGGCTTCCTCCCCCCACGAAAGGTTGCCGAGGGGTATGGGGGTGGACGGATGATCCGTCAGAAGTTGAGCAGGGCGCCGTCCGCGAGGGCGGCCTTCATCGCGCACGGGTTGCCGAACGTGGTCGTCCAGGCGACGTGCTTGCCCTGCCAGACGCCGGCCGCGGAGACCACGACCGGGTTCCATTCCTTGGTGCACGCGACCGTCGGGGCCTGGTCGACGAGCTTCTCGAACCGCGCCTCGACGGCGAAGAGTTCGGCGCACGCCGCGCGCGGCGCCGGGTGGGTGCCGGTCGCCTTCGGCGCGCAGCTGAGGGTGACCGCGCGCTGCACCGTCGCCGTGGCGGCGTCGTCGCCCTGGCCGACGGTGAGCACGAGGTCCGACGGCGCGAACAGGCCCGTCGGTGCCGGGGTCGCAGCACCGGCCGCGCCCGTCGAGACCGCCGTGACGGTCAGGACGCCTGCGGCCACGGCTACGGCCGCGCTCACGGTCTTCGGGAGGTGACGCACTTTGACGCTCCTTCAATGCGGTTGGGAAGTACGAGAGTTGTGTTTCTTGTGGGTTAAACCAGGTGTTACGTGGAGATTGCGTGTGCCGTTCTTGGTTGCGGTCGGGAGTCTTGCAAGTGCGCTGAGTAAGCGGCAAGCGGATGGTCGATTTCCGGATGAGTGCGTCCGTTGAGCGAGGGCCGAATGACCGTTCGGGCAGCTCAGGGCGGCCAGTCGCGGTCCGCGGCGACCGTCCAGAATGTGGACTTCGCCAGGTGGTATAACCAAGAACAACACGCTGACCTGGGAAAATGAGCGGTTGGTCGTTTTTCTCGGCGCGGCGTTCGACCGGAAACCAGTGCTTGACCGCGTGGGTGCGGAGGAGTTAGAGGCTTCTGGGGCCGGTGAGGTCAGTGCGACGGGAGCGGATCCCCGGCCTTCCCAGGAGTCCGCGCCACCAGGCGTCGGGCCTGCTCAGGGGCCATGTGCTCGCCCTCATCGAACGCGGTCGCGTACGCCGCCCCGCCCAACCGCGCCTCGGCTGCGGTCGCCACCCGGTCCACGTCGTGGCGTTCGCCCGCCGGGAGCGGGGCGCCCACGGAGGCGCGGGCGGCCGCCGCGGCGCCGAGCAGCGTCGCGGCCGTGCGGTGCTCCCCGGCGGCGCCCGCCGCCCCCGCGAGGCCCTCCAGGGCCAGGGCGAGCGCCCGCGCGTCCCCGAGGCCGACGGCGACGTCGAAGCCCTCCGCGTGCAGCGCGTGCGCCCGCGCCGCGTCGCCGCGCAGCTCCGCCACGAAGCCCAGCTCGGCGAGCGCGAGCGTCGTGCCCGGCCCGTAGTCGGCCCTGCGGAACCAGGCGAGGAGGTCGCGCATGTGCTCCTCCGCGCCCGCCAGGTCGCCCTCCCTGCGCGCCCCGAGGCCGAGGCCGATCCGGGCGTCCAGCTCACCGGAGCGGAAGCTGTGGTCGCGCGCGAGCCGCAGGGCGCGCCCGTGCGCGGCGCGGGCCTCGTCGAAGTCGCCCGTGAGCAGTGCGATCCGGCCAAGCCCGGACAGTCGTTTGGAGGCTTCCGTCCAGAGCCCGAGGCGCTCGGCGATGGCCAGTCCCTCGCGGTGCAGCCGGGCCGCGTCGGCATAGTCGCCCGCGATCTCGCTGAGCGTTGCCAGCGGGAAGACGGTCTGCAACTGCCCCCATTCGTCGCCCAGTTCGCGGAACAGGCGGGCGCTGCGCGCGCTGTCGCTGCGTACGGCGGCGAGGTCGCCGTGCGCGAGCGCGTGCCGGGCCCGCACGCTCAGCGCGGCCGCGGTGCCCCAGGTGTCGCCGAGGGCGGAGAACGCGTCGAGCGCCTCGTTCACCAGGCGCTCCCCGGTCCGCACGGCGCCCGCGCCCAACTGCGCGGAGCCGAGGATCCACAGGGCGGTGGCGCGGCCTGAGGGGTCGTCGAGGTCCTGGTGGGCGGCGAGGGTCGCTCGGAGGAGGCGGGTGGGGTCGTCGTGGGGGGTTGGGGTGGTTGCGGTGGCAGTGGTGGTGTTGGGGGCGGGCGGCTGCGCGTCTGTGCCTGTGCCGGTGGCGGGCGGCTGCGCGTCTGTGCCTGTGCCGGTGGCGGGCGGCTGCGCGTCTGTGCCTGTGCCGGTGGCGGGCGGCTGCGCGTCTGTGCCTGTGCCGGTGGCGGGCGGCTGCGCGTCTGTGCCTGTGCCGGTGGCGGGTGGCTGCGCGTCTGTGCCGGTGGCGGTGGTCGGGCCTGTGGCTGTGTCCGCGCTGGTGGTCGGTCCGGTGTCCGTGCCCGTGCAGACGTCCGGGTACGCGTCCACGCCCGCGTCGTCGCCTCCCTCGCGCAGGGAGATGCCGGTGCGCCAGGCGAGGGCGAGGGCACGGGCGGCGGCGGTGGGGTCGGGGGAGGGGGCGGCTGAGGCGGGATCGGGGGAGGGGGCGGCTGAGGTGGGACCGGGGGAGGTGGAGGTGGGATCGAAGGAGGCCGAGGTGGGGGGCTCGGGCGTCGCGGGGGAATCGGGGGACCCGGGGGCGCGTGCGACGCCCGGCGTCAGCGCGAGGGCCGCGTCCAGCGACCTCCGCGCCTCGGCGATCCGCCCCCGCAGCACCCAGTACCAGGCCAACGCGTTCACCATGGCCAACGCGCGCTCCACCGCGCCGCGTTCGACCGCCGTGTCCAGGGCGCGGCGCAGATTGGCGCTTTCCTCGTCGAGGCGATCCAGCCACCGGCGCTGCTCGGGACCGTGCAGCGAACGGCCCGCCGTGACGGCGAGCCCGGCGTAGTGGACGCTGTGCCGCTCGCGCACGTCGGCGGACTCGCCCGCCTCCCGCAGCTGTTCGGCGCCGTACTCCCGGACGGACTCGAGCACGCAGTACCGGGGCCCGTCCAACCGGTCGGACGCCACCACCAGCGAGCGGTCCACGAGGCGGGAGACCAGGTCGAGCACGTCGGCGCCGCGCACGGCGCCGCCCGCGCTCACGGCCCGCGCGGCGGTGAGGGTGCAGCCGTCGTGCACGGCGAGGCGCCGCAGCACCGTGCGCTCCGGCTCCGAGAGCAGCGACCAGCTCCAGTCGATGACCGCGCGGAGCGTACGCTGCCGGGCGGGCGCCCCGCGGAAGCCGCGGCCGAGCAGGGCGAACCGGTCGTCGATGCGGGACAGCAACCCGTGTACGCCCATCGTGCGCACCCGCGCGGCCGCGAGCTCCAGCGCCAGCGGAAGCCCGTCGAGCCGTACGCACAACTCGGCGACGGCCTCCGCGTCGTCCGCGCCCAGGTCGGCCCCGGAGCCGAGCCCGGCGCGCTGCCGGAACAGCTCCATGGCGCCCGCGAGTTCGAGCGGCGGCACCGCGCGGACCCGCTCGCCGCTCACGTCGAGGGGCTCCTGGCTGGTGGCGAGGACGGTGAGCCCGGGGACCTCCCGGAGCAGGCCGTCGGCCAACTCGGCCACGGCGTCCACCAGATGCTCGCAGTTGTCGAGCACGAGCAGGAGCCGCCGTCCGCGCAGCGCCTCCGTGAGCCGGTCGACCGCGGCCACCGGCGCGCCGGGCTCCTCGTGCAGCCCGACCACCCGCGCCACGGCCTCGGCCACGGGGTCGACCCCCACCCCGGTCCCGGCCCCGGTCCCGGCCCCGGCCCCGGCCCCGGTCCCGGCCCCGGCCCCGGCCCCGGTCCCGGCCCCGGTCCCGGTCTCGGCCCCGGCCTTGGCCCCGGTCCCGGCCTTGGTCCCGGCCTTGGTCCCGGTCTCGGTCCCGGCCTTGGTCCCGGTCTCGGCCTTGGTCCCGGTCTCGGTCCCGGCCTTGGTCCCGGTCTCGGCCTTGGTCCCGGTCTCGGCCCCGGCCTTGGCCCCGGTCCCGGTCTCGGCCCTGGCCTCTGTCTCAGGCCCTGCTCCTGCTCCCGCTCCGGGTCCTGCCCCCACCCCGGGTCCTGCCCCCACCCCGAGTTCTGCTCCCACCCCCGCCCCGGCCGCCAGACCCGCGAGCTCGACCAGCCACACCCCGTCGGGGTAGCCGTCCGCGACCCCGCACGCCGCGGCGACGGCCAGGCGCGTCTTGCCGACGCCCCCGGGTCCGGTCAACGTCACCAGCCGGGTGGCGGTGAGGAGTTGACGCACCTCGGCCACGGCGTCGTCACGACCGACGAGCGGGGCGACGGGGGCGGGGAGGTTGGTGCGGGGCGTCGGGGCGGGCGCGGCGGCTGCCGGGACGGGGAAGTGGGCAGCCGTGGGCGCGGGTGCCGATGTCGTGGACGCCGGGGCCGAGGCCGACGGCGACGGGGGTGTGGCGGCTGGCGACGTGGTCGCCGAGTCCGCGAGCGCGGCCGCTGCCGACCGGACCACCGCCGGACCGGCTTCCCCGGCCACCGGCGAGGTGGTGCCTCCGGCCGCTGTCGGACCGGCTTCCCCGGCTACTGGCGAGGTGGTGCCTCCGGCCGCTGTCGGATCGGCTTCCCCGGCCACTGGGGAGGTGGTGCCTCCGACCGCCGCCGGACCGGCTTCCCCGCCCACTGGCGAGACGGTGCCTCCGGCCCCTGCCGTACTGGCCGCCCCGCCCACTGGCGAGGTGGTGCCCCCGGCCGCCGCCGGACTGGCTTCCCCGGCCACTGGCGAGACAGTTCTCCCGGCCCCTGCCGGACCGGCCGCCCCGCCCACAGACGAGACAGTTCCCCCAGCCCCCGCCGGACCGGTCCCTTCTCCCCCCGCCGAAGCACCCTCACCGCCCCCCGCCGAAGCACCCTCACCGCCCCCCACCGGACCAGACTCCCCGCCCCCCACCGCACCCAGCACCGACCCCCGCCCCGGCACCCCCGCGTCCAGCCCCGGATCCTGGCGCAAGATCGCCCCGTGCAGCGACGTCAGTTCGGCCCCGGGCACCAGGCCGAGCTCTCCGTCCAGGCGTCGGCGCAACTCCTCGTACGCGGCCAGTGCCTCCGTCTGGCGGCCCGTGCGGTACAGGGCCCGGAGTTGCGCGGCGCGCAGTCGCTCCCGGAGGGGGTGGCGGACGACCAGGTCGGCCAGGTCCGCGGCGAGCGGTCCGTGGTCGCCGGACTCCAGGCGGGCCTCGGCCTGGTCCTCCCAGGCGGTGAGCCGGTCCTCCTCCAGGCGGCCGATCGCGCCCCGCGCGAACGCGTCGTCGGTGAAGTCGGCGAACGCCTCGCCCCGCCACAGCCCCAGCGCCTCGTCCAGGAGCCGGACCCGCTCGCGGGGCGCGGCCGCGGCCCTGGCCCTCTCGAGGAGCCGCGCGAACCGGCCCGTGTCGACGGCGTCCGCCGCCACCCGCAGCGTGTAGCCGGCGGGCCCGGCCCCGACCAGGGCCCTGCCGCCCGGCTCGGCCCGCTCCAGGGCCCGGCGCAGCTGCGACACCTTGCCCTGGAGGGCGTTCGCGGGGTGGTCGGGCAGCTCCTCGCCCCACAGGGCGTCGATCAGCCGGTCCGCGGAGACCGCGTGCCCCGGGTGCACCAGCAAGTGGGCGAGAAGCGCACGGACCTTGGCGCCGGGAACGGCGACCTCCGCTCCGTCTGTCGTCCACACGGCCAGCGGACCGAGCACCCCGAATCGCATGCCGAGACGATAACCCGGCAGGTGAGCGCCCTGCCGACCGCGCCGACAGCGAAGCGACAGCCGACCGGCAGTGAACGGAAAGGCCCCGCGGCCAAGGTGATGACCACAGGCCGGGCGCACCGCACCGGCCGCGGACCCACGGAGGCACACCATGAGCGACACCGCCCGCACCACCGGCGAGAACACCACCACCCCCGAGCCCGTCACCGTCACCGTCATCGGGCTCGGCAACCTCGGGCAGGTCCTCGCCCGCACCTTCCTCGACCAGGGCCACGAGGTCACCGTCTGGAACCGCTCGCAGGACAAGGCGGACGACCTGGTGGCCCGGGGCGCCACCCTGGCGGCCACCCCGGCCGACGCCGTCGCCGCGAGCGACCTGGTCGTCGTCTGCGTACTCGACTACACGACCGTCCGCGACCTGCTCACGCCGACCGCGGCCGCCCTCGCGGGCCGCGTCGTCGTCAACCTCACCTCCGGCACCCCCGACCCGGCCCGCGAGCTGGGCGCCTGGGTCACCGGGCAGGGCGCCGCGTACGTGGACGGCGCGGTCTACGCGATCCCGCAGACCGTCGGGACGCCGGAGGCGTTCGTCCTGTACAGCGGCGACGAGGAGGCCTTCGCGCAGTACCGGACACTCCTGGAGACGCTGGGCTCGGCGGTGTTCGTCGGCGGCGACTCGGGTCTCGCGCCGGTGTACGACGTGGCGCTGCTCAGCGGCATGTACGGGATGTTCGCCGGGTTCTTCCAGACGGTGGCCGTCGGCCGCTCCGCCGGCATCGAGGCGGGGAAGGCCACCGAGCTGCTGGTGCGCTGGCTCAAGGAGGCCATCGCCGCGCTGCCCGGCTTCGCCGCCGAGATCGACGCCGGGGACTACCGGACCGAGACGTCCAACCTGGACATCAACGCCGTGGGCCTCGCCCACATCCTCACCGCGACCAAGGACCTCGGCGTCGGCGTCGACCTGCTCGCCCCGCTGTACACGCTGTTCGAGCAGCAGCTGTCCGAGGGCCACGGCGCCGAGAGCATGTCCCGCGCGATCGAGTCGCTGCGCTAGGGCCCGCCGGACGGGTCGGCCCCGGGGAGGGCGGCACCACACCCCGGGGCGCCCGGTCCGTCCGTACGGCGCCCGGATGTCAAGGCGGTGTCAACGTCCTGATGAGAGCTGCCAAGGATGTGTCAAGGGGCGTATCCGCAGGTCCGGCGAGCGGCTTCGGTGGAGGAGTCACCCGGCACGCGGTGGAGAAGTCACCCGGCACGCCAAGGAGTTGAGGACCGTGAGCGCTGAGAATGTGGTGGGACTCGTCATCGCCGTCAGCCTGGTCGGCTATCTCGTTCTCGCGCGGCTCTTCCCGGAGAGGTTCTGACACCGGCGCGATGACGCACGTACGACCCGGACAGCTGAAGATCTACCTCGGTGCGGCACCGGGGGTCGGCAAGACCTGCCGCATGCTCGACGAAGGACGGCGACGGGCCGCACGCGGCGCCGACGTCGTCGTGGGCCTCGTGGAGTGCCACCGGCGCCCGCACACGGAAGCCCTGCTCAAGGAGGCGAGGGCGGCCGGGCTCGACGTCGTGGAGCGCGCCCGCGTCCGCTGCCGCGGCGGCGAGTTCACCGAGCTCGACCTGGACGCGGTGCTCGCCCGCGCCCCGCAGGTCGTGCTCGTCGACGACCTCGCCCACATCAACGCGCCCGGCGACGGCCGCAACCCCAAGCGCTGGCAGGACGTCGACCGGCTGCTCACGGCCGGCATCGACGTCGTCACGACGATCAACATCCAGCACATGGAGTCCCTCAAGGACGTCGTGGAGAAGATCACCAAGGTGCCGCAGGCCGAGACGGTCCCCGATGACGTCGTGCGCCGCGCGCACCAGATCGAGCTCGTCGACATCGACCCGGAGTCGCTGCGCCGCCGCATGGCGCACGGCAACATCCACGCCCCCGAGAAGGTGGACGCGGCCCTCGCCAACTACTTCCGCACCGGCAATCTGACCGCCCTGCGCCAACTCGCCCTGCTGTGGGTCGCCGACCGCGTCGACGAGGCGCTGCAGGCGTACCGCTCCGAGCACGGCATCGGCGGCGTCTGGGAGACCCGCGAACGCGTCGTCGTCGGCCTCACCGGCGGCCCCGAGGGCGACACCCTGATCCGCCGCGCCGCCCGCATCGCCGACCGCTCCGTCGGCGGCGAGCTGCTCGCCGTGCACATCGCCCGCAGCGACGGCCTCGCCGCGGGCACCTCGCACGCCTCCCTGACCCGGCAGCGGCGGCTCGTGGAGGACCTGGGCGGCAGCTACCACTCGGTCGTCGGCGACGACGTCGCGACCGCCCTGGTGGAGTTCGCCCGCGCCGAGAACGCCACCCAGCTCGTCCTCGGCTCCAGCCGCCGCGGCCGCGTCGAACGGTTCCTCACCGGACGCGGCACCGGCGAGTCCGTCGTCGAGGCGTCCGGCGACATCGATGTCCACACGGTCACCCACGAACGCGCGGGCGCGGGCACGCTGCTGCCGTCCCGCAGACGTACGCTGTCGGGCCCGCGGCGCGTCGGCGGACCCGTCGCCGGGCTGCTCCTGCCGGGCATGCTCACCCTGCTCCTCGACCTGGACGTGGCGCGCGAGCACCTGAACCTCACCAGCGAGGCGCTGCTGTTCCTGCTGGCCGTCGTCGGCGTGGCCTGCATCGGCGGGGTGCTGTCCGCGGTGGTGGCGTCGGTGACCGCGTCGCTGCTGCTCAACTACTGGTTCATGCCACCCGTCGGGCACTTCACGCTGGGCGATCCGAACAGCATGCTGGCGCTGGTGGTGTTCGCGATCGTCGCCGCCACGGTCGCCGCCGTCGTCGACCGGTCCCTTCGCCTGTCCCGGCGCTCGGCCCGCGCCACCGCCGAGGCCGAGACCATGTCGTCCCTCGCGGGCACCATCGTGCGGGGCGGGCAGCCCATTCCCGCCCTGCTCGAACGCGCCCGGGAGGCGTTCGGCGTGGACGCCGCCGAGCTGGTGGCGGAGCCGCCGGACGCCGCGGACGCGGCGGTCACCGCCGTACCCGCGGGCGCCGACGCCTACCTGGTGCTGCGCGGCCGCCCGCTGCCCTCCGCCGACCGCCGCGTCCTCGCCGCGTTCGCCGCGCACGTCGGCGCTGCCGTCGAGCGGGCCCGGCTCGCCGAGGCCGCCGCCGAGGTGGAGCCCGTCAAGGCCGCCGACCGGATGCGCACCGCGCTGCTCCGCGCCGTCGGCCACGACCTGCGCACCCCGCTGGCCGCCGCCCTCGCCGCGATCGGCTCGCTGCGCAGCCGCGACCTGGACTTCTCCGAGCACGACCGGGAGGAACTGCTCGCCACCGCCGACGAGTCCATGGCGAAGCTGAACCGCCTCGTCGACAACCTCCTCGACATGAGCCGGCTCCAGGCGGGCGCCCTCAAGCTGGAACTGCGCGACACCGCGCTCGAAGAGGTCCTGCCGCCCGCCCTCGACTCGCTGCCCGACCACTGCCCGGTCGAGACGGGCAGCCTGGAGGAGATCCCCGCCGTCCTCGCCGACCCGCCCCTCCTGGAACGGGTGATAGCCAACCTCGTCGGCAACGCCGCCCGCCACACCCCGGCCGGCGGCAAGGTCCTGATCACCGCGAGCGCCCTCGCGGGCCGGGTGGAACTGCGCGTCGTCGACCGCGGCCCCGGCCTCCCGCCGGCCGACCGCGACCGCGTCTTCGAGCCCTTCCAGCGGCTCGGCGACACCGACAACACCACGGGCCTCGGGCTCGGCCTCGCCCTGTCACGGGGGCTTGCCGAGGCGATGGACGGCACGCTCACTCCGGAGGACACCCCCGGCGGCGGGCTCACCATGGTCCTGTCCCTGCCGTTCGCGGAACGGGTGCGCGAAGTCAACGGTGCGCGGGTCTCTGGCGTCTGGCATTCTGAGCGCCTTTGATTGATGAACGTATCAATCACCCCCGAGAGCAGAGACGAGTTCCATGGCACGCGGCAAGCTTCGGATCTATCTGGGGGCGGCACCGGGCGTCGGCAAGACGTACGCGATGCTGTCCGAGGCCCACCGTCGTGTCGAACGCGGCACGGACTGTGTCGTGGCCTTCGTGGAGCACCACAGCCGTCCGCGCACGGAGGTGATGCTGCACGGCCTCGAACTGCTGCCGCGCAAGGACCTGGAGTACCGCGGCGCGACGTTCACGGAGATGGACGTCGACGCCGTCCTCGAACGCGCCCCGACCGTAGCCCTGGTCGACGAGCTGGCGCACACCAACATCCCCGGCTCGCGCAACACCAAGCGCTGGCAGGACGTCGAGGAGCTGCTCGCCGCCGGCATCGACGTGGTCTCCACCGTCAACATCCAGCACCTGGAGTCACTCGGCGACGTCGTCGAGCGGATCACCGGCGTACGGCAGCGCGAGTCCATCCCCGACGAGGTGGTGCGCCGGGCGGACCAGATCGAGCTGGTCGACATGTCGCCCCAGGCGCTGCGCCGCCGGATGGCGCACGGCAACATCTACAAGGCCGACAAGGTCGACGCGGCCCTGTCCAACTACTTCCGCCCCGGAAACCTCACCGCCCTGCGGGAACTCGCCCTGCTGTGGGTGGCCGACCGGGTCGACGAATACCTCCAGCAGTACCGCGGCGAGCACAACATCCGCTCCACCTGGCAGGCCCGCGAACGCATCGTCGTCGGCCTCAGCGGCGGACCCGAGGGCCGCTTCCTGCTGCGCCGTGCCGCGCGACTCGCCGAGAAGGGCGCGGGCGGCGAGGTCCTCGCCGTCTACATCGCCCGCAGCGACGGCCTCACCGCGGCCTCGCCGAAGGAACTCGCGATCCAGCGCACCCTCGTGGAGGACCTGGGCGGCTCCTTCCACCAGGTCGTAGGGGAGGACATCACCGCCGCGCTCCTGGAGTTCGCGCGCGGTGTCAACGCCACCCAGATCGTCCTCGGCGTCTCCCGCCGCAGGTCCTGGCAGTACCTGTTCGGGCCCGGCGTCAGCGCCACCGTCGCCCGCGAGTCCGGGCCCGACCTCGACGTCCACCTCGTCACCCACAACGAGGCGGGCAAGGGCCGCAGCCTGTCGGCCACACCGCGCGCCGCCCGCCTCGGCCGCAACCGCATCATCTGGGGCTGGCTGGTCGGCATGGGCGGGCCGATCCTGCTCGCCCTGCTGCTGCGCGGCGTGGCGCCCGACCTCGGCCTCGCCAACGACATGCTGCTGTTCCTGACGCTCACCGTGGCGTCGGCGCTGCTCGGCGGTCTGTTGCCGGCCCTCGCGTCGGCCGCGTTCGGCTCCCTGCTGCTCAACTACTACTTCACTCCGCCCGTCCACCACGTCCTGATCTCCAACCCGAAGAACATAGTCGCCCTCGTGATCTTCGTGGCGGTGGCGGTGTCCGTGGCGTCGGTCGTGGACCTGGCGGCCCGCCGCACCCACCAGGCGGCACGGCTGCGCGCCGAGTCGGAGATCCTGTCCTACCTCGCGGGCAGCGTCCTGCGCGGCGAGAACAGCCTCGAATCGCTCCTGGAGACCGTCCGCGAGACCTTCGCCATGGAGTCCGTGGCCCTCCTTGAGCGCGAGAGCGACATCGCCCTGTGGACCTGCGTGGCCGGCGTCGGCCCCCGCCCGCACGTCGGCCGCCCCGAGGACGCCGACGTCGACATGCCCGTCGGCGACTACATGTCCCTCGCCCTCATAGGGCGTGTCCTGCCCGCCGAGGACCGCCGTGTCCTCGCCGCGTTCGCCGCGCAGGCCGCCGTGGTCCTGGACCGCCAGCGCCTGCAGTCCCAGGCGCAGGAGGCCCGCACCCTCGCCGAGGGCAACCGCATCCGCACCGCCCTGCTCGCCGCCGTCAGCCACGACCTGCGCACCCCTCTCGCCGGCATCAAGGCGTCCGTCTCCAGCCTCCGCTCGGACGACATCGAGTGGTCCGACGAGGACCAGGCGGAACTCCTCGCCGCCATCGAGGCGGGCGCCGACCGCCTCGACCACCTCGTCGGCAACCTCCTGGACATGTCGCGGCTCCAGACCGACACCGTGATGCCGATGGTCCGCGAGATCGACCTCGACGAGGTCGTCCCGCTCGCCCTCGAAGGGATGGCCTCGTCCGCCGAGCACGTGACCCTCGACATCCCCGAGGACCTGCCCATGGTCGCCGCCGACAAGGGCCTCCTGGAGCGGGCCGTCGCCAACGTCATAGAGAACGCCCTGAAGTACAGCCCCACGGGCGAGAGCGTCCTGGTCGCCGCCAGCACCATGGCCGACCAGGTGCAGCTGCGCGTGGTCGACCGCGGCCCCGGTGTGCCCGACGACGCCAAGGAGCGCATCTTCGAGCCCTTCCAGCGGTACGGCGACTCCCCGCGCGGCGCCGGAGTGGGCCTCGGCCTGGCCGTCGCCCGCGGCTTCACCGAGGCCATGGGCGGCACCCTCAGCGCCGAGGACACCCCCGGCGGCGGGCTCACCATGGTCCTCGTGCTGCGTCTGGTGCCCGGGCGCCCGCAGGTCAGCCCCGACCTGCCCGCGGCCGCCACGTCCTGAGACCGGCGTGAGCCCGCCTCCGGTCGCCGTCCGCCGCCGGGTGACGTACGAAACGTAGGAGACGTACGGGACGCACCGGGCGCGGAACGGAGCAGGGAGGCGGGCGGCGATGGCCGAACTCCTCACGCCGCACGGCGTGGACGTGGCCACGCGCGGCCTCGACCTCGCCGGGGTGTTCGCCGCCGCCCTCCAGGGCGGCGCGATCGCCCGCACCGAACGGCTCGACCTGTTCGGCTTCGTCGCGGTCGGCGTGGTGTCCGGGCTCGGCGGCGGCCTCATCCGCGACACCCTGCTCCAGCACGGGACGCCGGTGGCGCTCACCGACGTCTTCTACCTGCCGACCGCGCTCGCCGGGGCGTTCATCGCCTTCCTGATCCACATCAGCCAGGAGGCCTGGGACCGGCTCTTCACCGCCCTCGACGCGGCCGTGATCGGTTTCTGGGCCGTCGCGGGGGCGCAGAAGACCCTCGCCGCGGGGCTCGGCTGGCTGCCCGCGCTGCTGCTCGGCACCATCACGGCCGTCGGCGGCGGGGCGCTGCGCGACATGATGTTGCGCCGCGTGCCCGCGGTGCTCGGCGGGAACGCGCTGTACGCGTCCGTCGCGGTGGTCGCCGCCGCGATCACGGTCGTGTGCAGTTACGCCGAGCAGCCCACTCTCGGCATCGTGCTCGGCGTGACCGTGGCACTGGTTCTCAGGCTCACCGCGTACAAGCGCGGCTGGGGGCTGCCCAGCGGCCTGGAGTGGCAGCCCCGGTCGCGCCTGGCGGGCGCGCTGCGGCGCGGGTGGCGGCGCGAGTCCCGGACGGCGGAGCGCCCGGGCGGGGCCGAGGACCGGGGAGCGGCCGGGGCGCGAGCGCGGCCCGGCGGCTGCGGTTCCGCGCCGCCCGCCCCGCGCCCGGCGCCCTGCGGCGCAAGCCCGCACCACCGCACCCGCCCGGCGCCGACACGAGGGACGGCCCGAGCGGCGACACGGGCGGGGACGACACCCTCGGCTCACCGCTCGGCCGATGACGTCCGGCCCACGGGCGGAGCCTCGGTGCCGCTCGGCCCGGCGCTACTTGCTCCGCAGCCTCCCGAGCGGCGCGGGGTCCTCCTCCAGGGCGGTGGCCGCCGCCTTCCAGCCCGTGTCGTCGACGGTGAGGGCGCTGCGCAGATAGGCGGTGGTGAGCCGCTGGATCAGGGCGACGCGCGCGGGGGACTCGTCCGTCGTCTCGGCGACCTCGTACCCGGGGATGCCGCCGAGCGAGTGCTCCGCGCCGAACAGCGTGAGCAGGCTCTTGGGTCCCGGGCTGTGGACGTAGGGGTCGGTGAACCAGTCCGGTCCGCGCGTGGACAGGTGGGACCGGTCGCTGTCCCCGGCGACGATGAGCGCCGGGGTCGTCATGGCGGCGAAGGACGGCCGCAGGAACGGGAGGTGCTCGACGGCGAACGGGGTGAGGTCGTCGCCCAGGCCGGTCAGGGCGAACAGGACGCCCGCCTTGACGCGGGGGTCGGACAGGTCCTCGCCGGGGGCGCCGTCGGCGTCGAGGACCCGCGCGCCGAGCAGCGTGCTCGCGGTCTGCGCTCCCCAGGAGTGCCCGGCCACGGCGACGCGGTCGCGGTCGACCCGCCCGCTCAGGCCGGGCACGGCGGCCTCCAGGATGTCGAGGTCGTCGAGGACGCGCGTGAGGTCGTCGACGCGGATGCGCCAGATGTCGGGCGTACGCGGGTCGTCGGCGGGGATGCCGAGCGTCCGGGAGTCCAGGTGGGTGGGCTGGACGACCACGAAGCCGTGCGCGGCCCAGTGGTCCGCCAGCGGGGCGTAGCCGTCCAACGACCAGCCGAAGCCGTGCGAGAAGACGACGACGGGCAGGCCGGTGCCGGTCGCGGGGGCGGACACGCGGACCTGGAGGTCCGTGCCGCGGCCCGGGTCGGGCATGACGACGGGCTTCGCGGAGACGACCGTGGCGGGCGCGTCCACGGGCTGCTGCGGGGGCGTGACGGCGGATTCGGACATGGAGGTGCCTTCCCTGGGGCTGCTGCGGTGTCTGGGCGCGGCGGTTCCGGTGGTCGGCCGGGGGTGCCGCGGGCAGGGCCGGGGTGGGCGGCGGACAGCACGGACGAGCTGGTCGCGGCGCCCCCGGTCTGCCATCATGAGCAAAACGGAACGTTGCTCCGCCGACGATACGGAACATGGTTCCGTTTCACAACCCCCGGGTGCCGGTCCCCTCGCCCGGGGTGCTCGTGGCGCGGTCAGGAGCGCCCCCTCAGGAAAGGAACGTCGCGGTGAACGACAGCGCCCCTGGTGCGGACGGCACTCCCGGCACGGGCAGCGCCGCCGGGCCCAAGCGCAAGGACGTCCGGCGCAACCAGCAGACCCTCCTCGACGCGGCCGCGGCCGTCTTCGTGACCTCGGGCGTGGAGGCGCCGGTACGGGACATCGCGGCCGAGGCGGGCGTCGGCGTCGGCACGGTCTACCGCCACTTCCCGACCCGCGCCGACCTCGTCATCGCCGTCTACCGCCACCAGGTCGACGCCTGCGCCGAGGCCGGCCCCGCCCTCCTCGCGGCGGAGGCGGCACCGCGCGCCGCCCTCGAACGGTGGGTCGACCTCTTCGTCGACTTCCTGGTCACCAAGCACGGCCTGGCCGCCGCGATGCAGTCCAACGACGCGGGCTTCGAGGCGCTGCACGCCTACTTCCTGGACCGCCTCGTGCCGGTGTGCGCCCGGCTCCTCGACGCCGCTGCCGCCGCGGGCGGGATCCGCTCCGACGTCACCGCGTACGCGTTCATGCGCGGCATCGGGAACCTCTGCATCGGCGCCGAGACCGACTCCCGCTACGACGCCCGCCGCCTGGTCGCGCTGCTCGTCGCGGGACTGCGCAAGGACTGACGGCGGCGGCACGGGACGGTCGGCCGAGGCGCAGGGCTCATGTGAAGCGCAGCGTTCGCCCGAGGCGCACGGCTCACCCGAGGCGCACGGTGATCTTCTGCGTGGCGCCCTTCGTCGGGCCGAGGTCGGCGAACGTGAGCTTCAGGGCCGCGCCCGTCGTGGCCGACGTGACCGTGGCGGGCTTCGCGGTGACCGCGGCGACCGGCCGGTCCCACGTGACCGTCAGGCCCGCGCGCGCCGCCCGGGTCGGGTCGCTGACGCACACCACCGCCGTCCCGTCCGGCCGTTCGCCGACCAGCACCGCGCAGGCCGCGCTCGCGGTGAGCGCCCCGGCCGTGCCGCCCGACCAGAACGTCACGCCGGTGAAGCCGAGCGAGGGCACGCTGATGCCCTGCCGCGCACCGGAGTTGGCGAGGATCCGCAGCCGGCCGGTGGCCGCGGCCCGCTCGGCCGTGCGGGCCGCGCTCGCGCCGGGCAGCAGGACGTACGCGTACGTCGCGTCCGTGGGGTCGGTGCCGTGGTCGACGTGCAGCGTCAGGTAGGTGCGGGTCAACGGGGTCGTGGCGCCGCCCTTGTTGATGTCGCTCCACTTGCCGGTGCGCCGCTCGCGACGGGCCCGGACGGTGGCGCCGCCGGGGAAGACATAGCCGCCGTGGCCGCCGATGTGCGCCCACCGTGCGCCGGTGAGGGTCTGGGACCAGGGCGTGGTCGCGGGCTTGGTGACGCCGTCGGCCTGGAACGGGGCGCCTCCGGTCGGGCCGAGGTTGCGGTTCTCCACGGTGGACTCCACGACCGCGCCGTCCGCGCAGGTGATGCCCGCGCCCAGGCACACGATCGCGTCGTCCAGGCAGAACCACGCCTTGCGGGCCGACAGCGTGCTCTGCAACCCCTTCAAGTGCTGCCCGACCACGGCCCGTTGGCCGTCCGTGGCCCCGCCGACCCAGCTCACGTCCGGCCGCGCCGCGCCCCAGTCGCCGCCCGCCCCGTCCGCGAGGACCTTGCGGGACGCGGTGACGCCGGGCAGCCGGTAGGGGTCGACGGTGGGCCAGAAGGCGTCGCTGTACTGGCCGTTGGCGTAAGTGTCGCCCCACCAGGCGAGCAGGCCCGAGCCCGTGTGCCAGCCGCGCAGGTTCTCGCCGTTGCCCGTCTCGTAGTACGTGATGCGGGCGTCGGCCATGCTGATCGACGCGGCCCAGCCGGGGCGGCGGTGCGTGGCCCGCGCCATGTTGGTGAACAGGCGGTGCCCGGTCGGCTCGGGCGCGGGCGTGACGGCGGTGTCGTCCTGGACGGCCTTGAGCCGGGCCAGGTGGGCGAGGCTCAACTGGGGGTCGCTGAGCGGCGGACTGTAGTAGTCGCGGCGCATCCAGCCCTTCACCAGGCCCCGCCAGCGGGCGTTCTCGGCCGCCGACGCGCCCAGGCCGAGCAGCGCGATCGACGCCAGGATCGGGTGGCCGCGCAGATGGTCGTCGGCCTGGACCTGCTTCGTGTCGGACGCGGCGACGCCCCGGCTGATGGCACGGCCCGCGACGCAGTCCATCACCAGGCCGTTGTAGAGGAACGGCGCCCACGCCTTCTCCACGGCGTCGAAGACGATCTGCCTGCCGCCGTCCGTCACCTCCCACGGCGACCCGTCGAGCAGCGCGAACAGCAGGCCGAGCCCGCCGAGCAGCACGGACCCGTACGAGCCCGTGTACGGCACGGTGGTGTGCTGGATGAACGAGCCGTCCGTGTACAGGCCGTCGCCGCTGGTCACGTACGGGAAGACGGGCGAGAGGGCGTCCCGTGCCAGCGCGACCTTCGCCTCGTTCGCGCCGACGACGCCGCGCAGCGCGAGGACCCGGCACAGGTCCACGCGGTTGGCTCCGGTGCTGGTGCCGGTGTACTGGGCGACGGCGGAGTCCGGGACGAAGTGGTCGACGGCCGCGCAGTAGCGGGCGATCCGGTCGGCGGACAGCGCGTCGTACATCAGGACGCAGGTGTCGAGGAGGGCCTGCGGGGCGCCGATCTGCCAGCTCCACCAGTTGCCGAAGCGCTTCTGCCGCTCGTTGTAGACCTGCGCGTAGAGGTGGTCGAGGCCGGTCACGACCGCCGTCCTGAGCGTGGCGTCCCCGGTGAGTCCGGTGCCCTGCTGGCTGTACGCCTGGGCCATCGTGGCGAGCCGCGTGCAACTGGTCACGAGGTTCGCGGAGTAGCCGAACGACTCCTGGTCCGTGTCCGGTTCGGGGTCGGCGTACGAGGCGTCGGGCCACAGCGAGCCGTCCGCCGGAGCCATGGTGTCCCTCAACTGCCGTGCGGAAGTGCCGAGTTGGGCCAGGCGGCTCTTGAACGGCTCGGCGGTCGGGCTGAATCCCGTACCCAGGATCAGGGTGCGCCACTTGGCGCGCAGGGCGGCGAACGCGTCGGCGTCAGCGGCGGCCTCGGTGGCCGCGCCCGCGGCGCCCGTCGTCGCGGTGTCGCGGGCGGTTGCCGGAAGCGCGGCCGCGGGCGCGGCGAGGGAGAGCGCCGAGGTGCCGGTGGTCAGGAGGAAGGCGCGGCGGGGCCAAGGAGAGGGCATGCGGGGGCTCCAGGGGGACCGAGGGCCAAGGGGGCGGGAGGTCGGGAGGGCCAGAAGGGAGGGCCGGAGAGGAGGGGGCGGGTGTTCGGGGGCGCGGGCGGGTGCCCGGGGGTGCGGGCGGCCGAGGTGCGGGCAACCGCCCTTCAGTAAGCGCTTTCTAGCATGCGTGCGCCGACCGGCTCAATGGGTCTGACGCAAGGATTCGACCGGGCGGACCCGGGGTGAGGCCGGGTCCGCCCGGCGTCCGGGCCGGGCTCAGGGCGCCGCGTCGGCCTCCACGGGCGGCGCCGTGCTGCCGGTGATCCGGGGGATCGACTCCACCGTGGGTGCGGTGACTTCGCGGGGCGCGGCGTCGTCCCGCGCCCCGGCCACGGCCTGCGGTTCCGCGCTCGCGGGCGGGGCCGCCGTCGGCTGCGGCTGCTGGTTCGCGGCCCGCTCCAGGAAGCGGAGGAGTTCGACGGGGAAGGGCAGCACCAGGGTCGAGTTCTTCTCGGCGGCGACGGCCACGACGGTCTGCAGGAGCCGCAGTTGCAGGGCGGCGGGCTGTTCGGACATCTCCTTGGCGGCCTCGGCGAGCTTCTTGGAGGCCTGCAGTTCGGCGTCGGCGTTGATGACGCGGGCGCGCCGCTCGCGGTCCGCCTCGGCCTGCCGGGCCATGGACCGCTTCATCGTCTCCGGCAGGGACACGTCCTTGATCTCGACGCGGTCGATCTGCACGCCCCAGCCGATCGCCGGGCTGTCGAGCATCAGCTCCAGGCCCTGGTTGAGCTTCTCGCGGTTGGACAGCAGGTCGTCCAGGTCGCTCTTGCCGATGATGGACCGCAGCGACGTCTGCGCCATCTGTGAGACCGCGAAGCGGTAGTCCTCGACCCGCACGATCGCGTGCGAGGCGTCGACCACCTTGAAGTACACGACGGCGTCGACGCGCACCGTGACGTTGTCGCGCGTGATGCCCTCCTGCGCGGGCACGGGCATCGTCACGATCTGCATGTTGACCTTACGCATCCGGTCGACGCCCGGCACGATCATGGTGAACCCGGGCGCGCGCGGCGCCCCGGAGAGGCGGCCGAGACGGAACACGACACCGCGTTCGTACTGCTTGACGACGCGGGCCGCCGACACCACGTACATGAGACCGGCGGAGAGTGTCACCGCGCCGGCCGCGAGGAGTTCCTGCAGCATGACGACCCCCTGTCGCTCCGAGCCGTCCGTCAATCAACGATACGCCCGGACCGGGGGCCGCGGCGAGCCCCTGGGCGCGGGTCAGCGGGCCTCGGGCCGTGACGCGTACAGGCGCGTGTAGTAGCGGCCCGCCGACTCCAGGCCGGTGGTGTCGTCGCCCGCCGCCCGCACCCGCGCGACGGCGTCGTGCTGCTCCTCGGGGCCGGTGAACAGGCGCTGCGGGTAGAGCCGGTCGGGGTCCGTCGTGGTGACCAGGCCGTGCGCGGCGAGGCTCTGCGCGATGCGGTCGTACGGGACGGTCCGCAGCACGAACGCGTCGACCCACAGGGGCAGGCGGGCGGCGCCGAGCAGGGCGTCGAAGGTGCGGTGCGTGACGTAGCCGATGCCGCCGGTGACGGTGATCAGGCCGACGCCCGCCACGGCCCGCGCGAGGCCCGGGCTGGGCGGCACGTGTTCCAGGTTCTCCGCGTACGCCTCGTCGAGCAGGCCGACGGCCAGGGCGTAGGCGGTGGCGTTGGCGGCGGTGTCCACGCCGACCAGGCGGACCGCGTCCGGGCGGCGCCTGGCGGCGTAGAACTCCTTGTCCAGGTCGACGAGTTCGCTGGTGGTGAGGTCCGCGGTGGCCTCCCCGGCGTAGTGCGCGTACAGGTCGGCGAGCGTCAGGTCGTGGTTGAGCAGCGCCGCGTTCAGGCCGTAGGAGCAGCACAGATCGAGGACCGTGGGCTCGCCGTCGGGGCCGGGCGGCGCGGCCTTTCGCCGGTCGGCGAGCGTGCGGCGGAAGACGCTCTGGGCGTGGTGCGGGATCGCGTAGTCGTACGGGGCGAGGCGGCGGAAGTACGCCCGTGGGTCGGGCCGGTCGTAGATGTCGTCGAACCGGGTCTTGCCCGCCATGGCGCCGGCCGCGGGGTCATCGGGTCCCGGCTGCCTGTGTGCGCCCATGGTGCACCTCCGTGACGTGGGTTCGGGTGTGCGGCAGCTGAAGCTGTACCCGAGGGCTCGACGGGCCCGGAAGGCCACGAGGCGGTTCCTGGCCACGCCGCTCACTAAGCTGTGCCGGTGTTCACCTCCCAGGGCCCCTCGCTGCGCGAACTGGCCGTCCAGGCGCTGTCCTCCACGGAGCACGGCTACGACCTGCTGGCTCCCAAGTTCGATCACACGCCCTTCCGTACGCCCGAGCGCGTCCTCGACGCCTGTGCCGAGGCGCTGCGGCCACTTGGCCCGTTCGCCACGGGTCTCGACGTGTGCTGCGGCACCGGGGCCGGGGTGGAACTCCTGCGGCCCATGTGCCGGGAGCATGTGACCGGCGTCGACTTCAGCTCCGGGATGCTGGCGCGGGCGCGGGCCGCGCTCGGCGCCGAGGACGGGCCGGGGGAGTGGGGCCCGGCGGTCCACTGGGTGCGGGCGGACGCCCGCGCGCTGCCCTTCGCCGAGGGCTTCGACGTGGCCGTCAGCTTCGGGGCGTTCGGGCACTTCCTGCCCGTCGAGCGGCCGGGTCTCTTCGCCCAGGTGCACCGGGCGCTGCGCCCCGGCGGCCTGTTCGCTTTCCCCATCGGCGCGCCACAGCCACTCACGTCACCATGGTACTGGGGCATGCTCGGCTTCGACCTGGCGATGCGGGCCCGCAACGCGCTGCGGCAGCCGCCCTTCGTCATGTACTACCGCACCTTCCCGCTGCCCGGGGTGCGGGCCGACCTGGAGGGGGCCGGGTTCACGGTGGGGCTGCGGCCGCTGGAGGAGTTCGGCCGCAGGGACGACGGGAGCCCGCACTGGCGCCTCGTGGTGGCGCGCAAGGCGGCGTGAGGGGCGGCTCGTGCGTGCCCCGGGTTGCCGTCGTGGTGGACCCGGTCAGCGCGTCGCGCTGCTGAACGCCCGCCGGTAGGCCTGCGGGCTGACCCCCGCGACCCGCTTGAAGCGGTCACGGAACGCGGTCGGCGAGCCGAAGCCGACCTGCGCGGCGATCCGCTCCACCGGGTGCTCCGTGGTCTCCAGGAGGTGCTGGGCCTGGCGTACCCGCGCCCGGTGCAGCCACTGCAGCGGCGTCGTGCCGGTCTGCTCGCGGAACCGGCGCAGGAGCGTGCGGCTGCTCAGGCCCGCGTGGTCGGCGATGTCGTCCAGGGTGAGGTCGCGCGCCGCGTTCTCGTCGAGCCAGCGCAGCAGCGGTTCGAGGGCGCGGCCGCGGGGCATCGCCGGGGGCTGGTTGACGATGAACTGGGCCTGGCCGCCCTCCCGTTCGAGCGGCATCACCGACAGGCGGGCGGAGTCGGCGGCCACCGCCGAGCCGTAGTCGCGCCGCACCATGTGCAGGCTCAGGTCCATCCCGGCGGCGGCACCCGCGGACGTGAGGATCTGGCCGTTGTCGACGTACAGGACGTCCGGGTCGACGTCGATCTCCGGGTAGGCCGCGGCGAGGTGGTCGGTCGCGAACCAGTGCGTGGTGGCCCGCAGCCCGTCGAGCAGACCCGCCTGCGCGAGCACGAACGTGCCGACGCAGATGGACGCGATGCGGGTGCCCGCGTCGGCCGCTTCGCGGAGCGCCGCCAGGGTCTTCTCCGGCACCGGCGCGGTCGGGTCGTGAGTGCCCGGTACGACGATGGTGTCCGCGTCCACGAGCCCGCTCAGGTCGTGGTGCGCCCGCAGCGAGAACGCGCGCGCGTCGACCTCGGGCTCGGCCGCGCACACCCGCACCCGGTAGGCAGGCCGCTCGCCGGGCAGCCGGGTCCTGCTGAACACGTCCAGGGGCATCGCCAGGTCGGAGGGGATGACGTCGTCGAGGGCGAGGAAAGCGACGGTGTGCATGGCGGCAACGTACGACATCGCCGGACTCCCGCCAACCGCCGCTCACGGCACCCGCCCGGGCCACGTAACCCCCGCCAGGCGCGTTCGACCTGCGCTTACGTGCGCGGAGTGGGCGTTCGCGGTCGGACACCACCCTGGCGATATCCCGTTGAAAGCTGTCATTGCAGCCACTGTCGGCGGGGGAGCGGCGCTGGCTAGCCTCGGCGGCGGGAACAGCACGGGAACACCACCGGGCCCCGCCGGGGCCGCGGTCCCCGCCAGGAAACGGAACCTCGTATGCACGTTCAAGCAGTCCTCTTCGACGGCTTCGACCCGCTCGACGTCCTCGGCCCGCTGGAGATCCTGTACGCCGGGGGCATCGCCACGAACGGCGGGATCACCGTCGAGCTGGTCTCGGCGGAGGGCGCCCGCGACGTCCCGAGCGGCCTGGACCTCGTCACCCTCCGGGCCACGGCCCGGCTCGACCCGGAGCGCGACGGCCTGATCCTGGTGCCGGGCGCCGCCGGAGCCACCGAGCAGGGCGGCCCCGAGGACGACAGCATCCCCTCCCGCATCGCCCGCACCCAGCGCACCGCCCTGCCCGCACTCCTGTCGACCGCCATGGAGCGCCCCGGCGTGACCATGACGACCGTGTGCGGCGGCTCCCTGCTCCTCGCGATGTCCGGGCTCCTCAAGGGCAGGTACGCCACCGGCCACCACGACGCGCTCGACGTCCTGTGGGGCCTCGGGGCGACCGTGGTGCGGGCCCGGGTCGTCGACGACGGCGACCTGGTCAGCGGGGCCGGGGTGACGTCGGGTCTCGACCTCGGACTGCACCTGCTGGAGCGCGAGTTCGGGCCGCGCGTGGCCCATGTGGTCGAGGAGATGTTCGCGCACGAGCGGCGCGGGGTGGTGTGGCGGGCGACCGGCGCGGAGCCCGCACACATCTGACACCGCCCCGCCGCAAGCGCGCCCCGCCCGCCCTCCCCGACGCGAAAGCCCTCCCATGACGAAGCTGTTCCTCATCCTCCACGTCCTCGCGGCCATCCTCGCCGTCGGCCCGGTCGCCGTCGCGGCCAGCATGTTCCCGAAGGTCCTGCGCGACGCCCTCGCCGGACCCGGCGACGCGGCCCCCGTGACGACGCTGCGGACGCTGCACCGCATCTGCCGCGTCTACGCGGGAGCCGCCATCGCCGTCGTGGTCTTCGGCTTCCTGACGGCGAGCAGCATGGGTGTGCTCGGCAGCGCCTGGCTGATCACGTCGATCGCGTTGACGTTCGTCGCGGCGGTGATCCTCATCCTCCTTGTGCTGCCGCGTCAGGAGACGGCGTTGGAGGCGGTGTCCGGGGCGAAGGCCGGGGAAGCCCATGAGGCCGACGGCGAGGGCACGGCCGACTCAGCGACCGACTCCGCGGTCGCGGTGAAGCTCGACGCGCGGACCAGCGCCCAACTCGCCATGTTCACCGGCGTCTTCAACCTCCTCTGGGCCACCGTCACCGTCCTGATGATCGTGCGCCCGGGCTCCACGACCGGAGGCTGACCCCGCACATGCCCCGCGAGGCTGGCCGGGACGCCTCCCGTGCCCCATGCTCTAGGCGACGGCGGTCCGTCGACTTCCCGGCAGGGGGTACGAGATGGGGTCCGAGGACGACAGCACGGCGCCCGCTCCGGCAGAGCCCGCGGGCGCCGACCCGCGCGGTGCGATCGGGGATCCGCCGGTGGGCAGGACGCCGGACGCGTGCGCGCGGACCCGGGACCCGGCGGCGTCCCACGCGGAGGCGTGGCAGGCCCCGGGCGCACCGGACCTGTCGGCCCCGCTGGACCCGCCGCCCGCACCCGGGCCGACGGCCCCGCCCCGGACGCCGGAGGGCTGACGCCATGGGCCTGACGATCTGCAACCGCTTCCACACCCGCGTCCACGTGTCGATCGGCTTCTACGACAACACCTGCCTGTACAACACGGGCCCGCACATCATGGGCTGGTGGAACCTGGACCCGGGCCGCTGCGCGCTGGTGTACGCCAACCGCGTCAACCAGTACAGCCGCATGTGGTTCTTCGTCGGCGAGGCCGCGAACAACGGCCCCGTCTGGGCGGGGGAGTACGTCACACAGGTGCCGGACCAGGCGTTCAACCGCTGCTGGCGGCCCTCGGTCTCGGGCGGCCACCCGCGCGGCTTCCGCTTGTTCGACGTGGGCGACAACGAGAACTTCACCCTGAACCTGACGGGCTGACGGGCTGATGCCCGACGGGCCACGCTCGCCCCCGCCCGCCCGGCCCCCGCACCCGGCGCGGTGCCCCGCTCACGCCAGGAACGCCACCCGGTCCGCCCGCACGGGATGCGCGAACCCCTCGCCCGCCGCCCAGCGCGCGACCTCGCTCACCGCGACATCGGTCAGGCGCCGCCACTCGTTGCCCTGCGAGCCGGCGAGATGCGGGGTGATCAGCGCGTTCTCGCAGTCCCACAACGGGTGCCCCGGCGGCAGGACTTCGGGCTCGGTGACGTCGAGCACCACCCTGATCCGACCCGTGACCACCGCTTCGGTGAGCGCGTCCTGGTCGACCACGGCTCCGCGCGCGGTGTTGATGAGCACGCCGTCCTCGCGCAGCGCGGCCAGCTGACGGCGGCCCACGAGCCCGCGCGTGGCGGGAAGCAGCGGGGCGTGCACGCTCACGATGTCGCTGTGCCGGAACAGCTCGTCGAGCCCGACGGCCCGCACGCCGAGCGCGGCCGCCCCGGCCCCGTCCACGTACGGATCGTGCAGCAGCACCTCGATGTCGTACGGGCGAAGGAGCTCGATGACGCGCCGGCCGACGTGGGAGGCGGACAGGATCCCCACGGTGCGGCGGTAGTTGCCGATGGCGCGCGGTGTGCTCAGCGGGTCGTCGCGGTCGCGCGCGGCCTTGAAGGCGCGGGCCCGCTCCAGGACGTGCTTGCCTGCGAGGAGGATCATCGCGACGGTGTACTCGGCGACCGGAAGCGCGTTCGCGGCGGCCGCCGACGACACCTCGATCCCGCGTTCCCAGCAGGCGGGCGTGAGATGGCCGCGCACGGACCCGGCGGTGTGCACGACGGCCCGCAGCCTCGGGGCGGCGGCGAGGGCGGCCTCGTCGAGCGGCGGGCAGCCCCAGCCGGTGATGAGCAGCTCGGCCTGCCCGAGGACGTCCCGGGCCCGCTCGCCGGAGAAGTCGTCGAGGACGGGCGGGTGCCGGAGCGCGCACACTCCGGCGAACGCGGCCAGCACATCGGGCCCGAGCAGCGCGTCGGCGGCGCCGGGCGACATGGCGAGCGCGGCGGACGGCAGACCGGACGGGTGCGGTGGGGTGGGCATGCGGGGCGGGGCTCCATCCTTCCGGCGGCGGCCGGATCGCGAGGCTGCGTCCTTCCGGCGGCGCCGGATCCGTACGAGTCTCGTCGGGCCGCGCCGCTTTCGCACGCGTCGCAGCCGTGCGCCCGGGCCCGCGTGGCCGCATCGGTACGCCCGCTCCGGTGCGCCGGCGGCACCTGTCGTAGGATCGGTCACGTACCGCATCGCATGGCGGCCTCCTGCACCACGCACCCCGACCGGGAGGTCCCCGCATGTCCGCGCTCCAGGTACGCCCCTTCCACCGCGACGACCGTGACCAGCTCACCGATCTGGTGAACAGCCACGTGGCCGCCGTCGTGCCGGGCGTCTCCGTCTCCGTGAACACCGTCCTCGGGCAACTGACGCGGCGGCCGGACGAGTTCATCACCGACCCGTGGGTGGTCGAGCGCGTCACGCTCGTCGCCGAGCAGCGCGCGTTCGTCGTGGCCGCCGCGCACCTGCTGCGCTACCGCTGCGGGGCCGACGTCGGCCCCGACTACCGCGACCTCGGCGAGATCAACTGGTTCGTCTGCCACCCGGCCGCGTCCTTCTGGCCGGACGCCGACAAGGCGGCCGACCTGCTGATGAGCGCCTGCCTGGCGCAGCTCGCCCGCTGGGACGTGCGGGCCCGCGCGGCCGACGGCGCGCTGCCCGCCCCGGCCGTCTACGGCGTGCCGCGCGCCTGGCCGCACGTCCGGGCCGCCTACGAGCGCGCCGGATTCCGGCACACCGGACACACCGAGGTCGTCCTGATCGCCGCCGTGCCCGACCTGCCGCGTGCCGAGGCGCCGCTGCCGGGCCTCGCCGTCCGCCGCACCCTCGGCGAGTGCGGCACGCGCCTGACCGCGCACGCCGACGGCCGCGACCTCGGCTTCATCGAGGTCGACACCGCCCTCGGCCGCGCCGAACGCCAGGCCCGCAACGGCTCGCTCGCCGACATCGGCAACTTCCACACCGAGCCCGGTCACGGCGTCGAAGGCCTCGATGCCTGGCTCCTGGGCGAGGCCGCCGCGTGGCTGCGCCTCGCCGGGGCCGACCGGGTGCTCGCCTACGAAGCGGCCGACGACCCCGAGGCGATCGCGCGCCTGACGGCGCTCGGGTTCCGGGAGCTGGTGCGGACCGACCGGGGCTGGGACCACGCCTGACCTCGGCGGGGTGTGCAGCCGGTGCGGGCGGTCTCAGCCGAACTGCACCGACCGCTTCGAAAGCCCCAGCCACGAGCCCTCGATGACGCTGCGCTGGCTGCCCAGGTCGTCCGCCGCCGCGCCGAGCGTGACCGCGAGGGGCACGAAGTGCTCCTCGCGGGGGTGGGCGTACCGGGCGGCCGGGGCCTTGTGCGCGAAGTCGAGCAGCGCGTCGACGTCGCCGGCCTCCAGGGCGCGCCGCCCCCAGTCGTCGAACTCGGCCAGCGGGGCGGGGACTTCGTTGTGGGGGTTGATGGCGCGCAGGTTGTGCGTGAAGTGGCCGCTGCCGACGATCAGGACGCCCTCGTCGCGCAGCGGCGCGAGCCTGCGGCCGATGTCCATCAGCCGTTGCGGGTCCAGCGTCGGCAGGGACATCTGGAGCACCGGGATGTCCGCGTCGGGGTACATCTCCAGGAGCGGCACATAGGCGCCGTGGTCGAGTCCGCGCTCGGGCAGGTCCTGCGCCGGCATGCCCGGGGCGCGAAGGAGCCCCCGGACCTGCTCGGCGAGCTCCGGGGCGCCGGGCGCGGCGTACCGGATGCGGTAGTAGTGCTCGGGGAAGCCCCAGAAGTCGTAGACCAGCGGCACGGCCGTGGTCGCGCCGAGTGCGAGCGGGGCCTCCTCCCAGTGCGCGGAGACCATCAGGATCGCCGTCGGGCGGGGCAGCTCCGCGCCCCACCGGGCGAGCTGACCCGGCCAGTCGGCGTCCTCGGCGAGGGTCGGGGCGCCGTGGCTCATGAAGAGCGCGGGCATCCGCGACGCCGGGTGGTCCAGGGGTGCGGTGGTCATGGTCGGTCGCCTCCTCGGCAGTGTGGTTCAAATTTGAAGCACATGGTCGACCGTACTCGATGGTTTGAATTTGAACAACAGGCGTACGCTGCTCCCATGGGCGACACGAAGTGGCTGAACGACGACGAGATGGCCCTCTGGCAGGCCTTCCTGACGGCAGGGGCGCTGCTCGACCGGCGCATCGAGGAACAGCTGAAGGCCGAGTCGGGGCTGTCCCACGTCCAGTACGAGGTCCTTGTGCGGCTGTCCGCGGCCGAGGGCGGCGAGCTGCGCATGAGCGAACTCGCCGCCGACGTGCTCACCACCAAGAGCGGTCTGACGTACCAGATCACGCAGATGGAGAAGGCGGGCCTGGTGCGCCGCCGCTCCTGCGCCGCCGACGTCCGCGGCGTCTACGCCGTCCTCACCGACAAGGGCCGGGCGCGCCTTGAGGGGGCCGCGCCCGGCCACCTCCGGGTGGTCCGCGCCCATCTGATCGACGTCCTCAGCGACAGCCAGGTCCGGGTCATGAAGGAAGGGCTGCAGGAGGTCGTGCGGGCGCTGGGCGGGGAGTGACGCCCGGCGGGGCCGCCGCTCACACGAGGGCTTCGCGCTCCGCGCGGGCCTGCTCGTCCTGGTCCGCGAGGTGCCAGTGCAGATCGCGGACGCCCGGCTCCAGGGAGAGGCGCGTCACGAGTTGCTCCATGTCCGCGCCGGGGGCGCCGTCCAGGACGACCGAGGCCTCCAGGGAGGTGCTGTCGTCGTCCTCGCCGCGCCGGATGCGCAGCCCCGCGAGGCGCGGGTCGGTGCTGCTGAGCAGCTGGATGAGCAGGGCCCGGACATGGGCCTCGTCGCGGCGGTCGCAGGTGACGTGGAAGGTGACCTGCGTGGGGGTGTCGGAGTTGCCCTGCGGGGCCCGGTCGATCAGGCGGCTGGTGGGCCGCAGGGTCAGATGGACGGCGACGACGGTGGCGGCGCCGAGCAGGGCGAGAGTCAGCCGCCCGGAGGCCGCGAGCACTCCTACCGCCGCCGAACACCACAGTGTGGCCGCCGTGTTGAGGCCGCGGATCGAGGCGCCCTCGCGCATGATGACGCCGCCGCCGAGGAAGCCGACGCCGGAGACGACGTACGAGGCGACGCGCGTCGGGCTCGTCGGGTCGTGCATCGCCTCGCTGTAGAGCACGAACAGGGTGGCCCCCGCGGCCACCAGGGCGTTGGTGCGCAGGCCCGCCATGCGGGCGCGCCACTGCCGCTCGACGCCGATGAGGGCGCCGCAGCCGACGCCGGTGGCCAGGCGCAGGGTGAAGTCGAATGTGGTCAGGGACTGCATGGCGGCACCTCCAGGTGACTCCCGTACCGCTGTCGTCGGTACTTCGTACGACTCCTGATGCTTGCATAGTTGCGCAAGTATGCAAAGATGATTCCCGTCCGGCGGGCTCCGGGCTCCTTATTTGCGCATCGACGCAAAGAGGCGCACACTGCCGGAGGCACATCTCGGACGCATCCCGGGCATACCCGGCAGACCGGCATCACGGAAGGAGGCAGCCATGGGCGCCGACCCTCCCAGTAGCCGCTGCCTCCCCGGCAGCCCCTGATCCGCCGCTCCCCGCCCGGGCACCGCACGGGACCGGCGTGACGCGGCCCGCGCGGCACCACGCCCGCCGCCGCCCCTCCCCTCTTCCCGCTCACGTGCGCACTCTCCGCACGGTGTGACCCCCGCCTGCCCGGCCGCCCTGCGGTCGCGGCCCGGGGACCGCTGTGCCCAGAGTGTGGTCGGAGGTTGTTGTGATGTCGTTCAAGACCGGTGGCGCCCCGCCGCGCGCCCCGCTCTCCTCCCGGCTCGGGGGCCGTCTCTCCCGGATGTCCTGGGTGGACGTCGTGGTCGCCGCGGCCGTCCTGGTCCTGCTCTACCTCGTCCTGCGGGTCGGCCAGGGCACCACCGTCCGCTTCTCCACCGACCAGTCGGTCGTCGTCGACACCGACCCCGCGCGGCTGCCGTACGACGCGGCGCGCTCCCTGCTGCGGATGTTCGTCGCCCTGGCCGCCTCGGTCGTCTTCACGTTCGTGTACGCCTACGCGGCCGCCAAGAGCCGCCGCCTCGAACGGATCCTCATCCCGGCCCTGGACATCCTCCAGTCCGTGCCCGTCCTCGGCTTCCTCACCGTCGCCGTCACCGGGTTCATCGCCCTGTTCCCCGGCTCCCTGCTCGGCCTCGAATGCGCGTCGATCTTCGCGATCTTCACCTCCCAGGCCTGGAACATGACGTTCGCCTTCTACCACTCGCTGACCTCACTGCCCCGTGAACTCGACGAGCTGTCACGGTCGTTCCGCTTCACCAAGTGGATGCGGTTCTGGAAGGTCGAGGTCCCCGCGGGGACGATCGGCCTGGTCTGGAACGGCATGATGAGCTTCGGCGGCGGCTGGTTCTTCCTCGTCGCCTCCGAGGCGATCAGCGTCAACAACAAGGACTACGCCCTGCCCGGCGTCGGGTCCTACGCCGGAGCCGCCGTCGCCGACGGCGACCTCGGCAAGGTCGGCTGGGCCGTCCTCACCATGGCCGTCATGGTCATCGGCGTGAACTTCCTGTTCTGGCGCCCGCTCACGGCCTGGGCCGAGCGCTTCAAGAACGAGCAGTCCGAGGCCGACGAGGTACAGCGCTCCGTCGTCCTGAACTTCCTGCGCCGCTCCCACTGGCCGCGCCTGATCGGGGCGTCGCTGCGCCCCGTCGGCCGCGCGCTCGGCCGCGCCGCCCGCGTGTTCGGCACCGACGACCGCCCCCTGACCGTCGACCCGACCCGCAGGCGCACCGGCGACCTCGCCTTCGGGATCGTCGCGGGCGGCCTCATCGCCTGGGGCCTCGTCGACCTCGGCCGCTACCTCGACGACCGCACCGGCCTCGGCGTGTTCGGCGAGCCGCTGCTCCTCGGCCTCGTCACCTTCGCCCGCGTCGTCGTGCTCGTCGCCGTCGCCACCGTCGTGTGGGTGCCCATCGGCGTACGCATCGGCTTCTCGCCGCGCCTGACCCGGATCGCCCAGCCGGTCGTCCAGGTCCTTGCGAGCTTCCCCGCCAACTTCCTCTTCCCCCTCGCCGTCTGGTTCTTCCTGAAGACCGGCCTGTCCATCGACGTCGGCGGCATCCTCCTGATGGCCCTCGGCGCCCAGTGGTACATCCTCTTCAACGCCATCGCCGGCGCCATGTCGATCCCGACGGACCTGCGCGAGGCCATGGACGACCTGGGCGTGACCGGCTGGCAGCGCTGGCGCCGGCTCATCCTGCCCGGCGTCTTCCCCTCCTACGTCACCGGCGGCATCACCGCGTCCGGCGGCGCCTGGAACGCCTCGATCGTCTCCGAGGTCGTCACCTTCGGCGGCACCACGCTGACCGCGACCGGCCTCGGCGCGTACATCGCCGAGGCCACCGCCGACGGCGACTTCCCGCGCCTGATCGCGGGCGTCGCGGTGATGAGCCTGTACGTCGTGGGCCTCAACCGCCTGCTGTGGCGCCGCCTCTACCGCCTCGCCGACACCCGGTACGCGCTGTGACCCGCGCCCGGGCCGTCGCCCACCCCTGGACCTCCCTCTCCCTTTGCCGAACTGGAGCCTCCCTCATGGCACTCAAGGCCCTCCGCAAGCTGCGCACCCCCGCCGCCCCCACCACGGGACCGGCCGTCGCCCCGCCGCCCGCCGCCGACGGCGACGCCCTCCTGGAGGCCGCCGGCCTGACCAAGTCCTACGCGGGCGCCGACGGCGACCTGCCCGTCCTGTCCGGCATCGACCTCACCGTCCGCGCCGGGGAGATCGTCGCGCTGCTCGGCAAGTCGGGCTCCGGCAAGTCCACGCTGCTGCGCTGCCTCGCCGGGCTCATCCCGGCCAGCTCCGGCACCGTCGCCTATCGGGGCGAGCCACTGACCGGCGCCAACCCCGGCACCGCCATGGTCTTCCAGACCTTCGCCCTGTTGCCCTGGCTGACCGTGCGGCAGAACGTCGAACTCGGCCTGGAGGCGCGGGGCGTACCCGCCGACGAGCGCGCCCGCGCCGCCGGGCAGGCCATCGACCTGATCGGCCTCGACGGCTTCGAGTCGGCGTACCCGAAGGAGCTGTCGGGCGGCATGCGCCAGCGCGTCGGCTTCGCCCGCGCCCTCGTCGTGGAGCCCGACGTGCTGATGATGGACGAGCCGTTCTCCGCGCTCGACGTCCTGACCGCCGAGAACCTGCGCGGCGAGCTGCTGGAGCTGTGGGAGTCGGGACAGTTCCCCACCCGCGCCGTGGTCCTGGTGACCCACAACATCGAGGAGGCCGTCCTGATGGCCGACCGCATCGTCGTCCTCGGCTCCCGCCCCTACGGCACCATCCGGGAGACCGTCGAGGTCGGCCTCGACCGCCCCCGGGACCGGGAAGCGCCCGCCTTCCAGGAGCTGATCGACCGGGTGTACCGCATCATGACCGGCCGCCCCAAGGAGTCCAGGATCTCCGGCCGCGCCGAAGGCGCCGACCTGGACAGGCGTACGGTCGCGGGCACCCCGCTGCCCGCCGCCACCGTCGACGGCCTGTCCGGCCTCGCGGAGCTGGTCGCCCACCGGGGCGGGCGCTGCGACCTCGCCGACCTCGCCGACGAACTCGGCCTGGACGTCGACGACCTGCTCCCGCAGGTCGACGCGCTCGAACTGCTCGGCTTCGCCTCGATCACCGGCGACGACCTGGTCCTCAGCGCGCCGGGCACGGCGTTCGCGGAGGCCGACGTGCAGACGTCCAAGACGATCTTCGCTGCCGCCGCCGTCGAGATCCCGCTGGTGAAGCTGATCACCAACAGCCTGCGGCAACAGCCCGACGGCGCCGTCCGCGCCGGGTTCTTCCGCGACCTGCTCGCCCACCACTTCACGAGCGAGCAGGTGGAGCGGCAACTGGAGACGGCCACCGACTGGGGCCGGTACGCGGAGCTGTACGCGTACGACGCCGAACCGCAGGAGTACCGGCTCGACGAGGGCGCGGAAGGGGAGGTGGGGGAGCCGGGGGAGACGGGACGCGGGTGACGGCGATGGGCCCGGGGCCCGCCGCCGCGGGCGCGCCCCCGTTCCGGCTAGTGCCCGGTGGCCGGGCGGCGGCGGACCGCCCGGGCCCTCGTCGCGGGCGCGGCGACGGGCTGTTCCTGCGCGGCGGCCTCCGCGGCCGTGCCGGTCCCCTCGGCGGCGGCGGAGGCGCGGGCCACCAGCGCCGCCTCGTCCAGGAGCCCCCGCACGTCCGCCGCGCGGTAGTAGACGCGGGTGCCCTCGCGGCGCGACACCACGAGCCCGGCCGCCCGCAGCTTCGCCAGGTGCTGCGAGGTCGCGGCGACATGCGCGCCGAGCAGCTCCGCGAGCGCGCTGACCGGCAGCTCCTGCCCGCTGAGCGCCCACAGCAGCCGGTAGCGCGAGGGGTCGGCCACCGCCTTGAGCACCGCCACCGCACGGTCGGCGGCGGCCGCGTCCCACGACTGTCCTTGCGCGTCCATGCAAATAGGGTAGCCGCCGCGGGGAGGCGGGCCACCGCGGCGCGGGCTCAGGACGCGACGGTCCCGCCGCGCCGCCCCGAAGCCGTGGAGCCCCGGACGACCAGCTCCGGCAGGAACACGAACTCGCTGTGCGGCGCCGGGGTGCCGCCGATCTCCTCCAGGAGCGTGCGGACCGCGGCCTGGCCCATGGCCTGGACGGGCTGGCGGACCGTGGTCAGCGGCGGGTCGGTGAAGGCGATCAGCGGGGAGTCGTCGAAGCCGACCACCGAGATGTCCCGGGGCACGTCGAGGCCCTGCTCGCGGGCGGCGCGGATGGCGCCGAGTGCCATCATGTCGCTCGCGCAGACGATGCCCGTGCAGCCCTTGGTGATCAGCGCCGTCGCCGCGGCCTGCCCGCCCTCCAGGGTGTACAGGGAGTGCTGGACCAGATCGTCCGCCGCCGCGCCGGACAGGCCGAGCCGCTCGCGCAGGCCGAGCCGGAAGCCCTCGATCTTGCGGACGACGGGGACGAAGCGCCGGGGGCCGACCGCGAGGCCGATGCGGGTGTGGCCGAGCGAGGCGAGATGGCGCACGGCCAGCTGCGTCGCGGTCCGGTCGTCGGTGGAGACGAAGGGCGCGTCGACCTTGGGGGAGAAGCCGTTGACGAGGACGTGCGGGACGCCCTGGGCGCGCAGGGAGCCGTAGCGCTCCATGTCGGCGGTGGTGTCGGCGTGCAGCCCGGAGACGAAGATGATCCCGGCGACGCCGCGGTCCACCAGCATCTCGGTCAGCTCGTCCTCGGTGGAGCCGCCCGGGGTCTGGGTGGCGAGCACCGGGGTGTAGCCCTGGCGCGTCAGGGCCTGGCCGATGACCTGGGCGAGGGCAGGGAAGATCGGGTTGTCCAGCTCGGGCGTGATCAGGCCGACCAGGCCCGCGCTGCCACGTCTGCGCAGCCGGACGGGCCGTTCGTAGCCGAGCACGTCGAGTGCGGCGAGAACGGCTTCGCGGGTGGCCGCGGCCACACCGGGCTTGCCGTTGAGGACCCGGCTGACGGTGGCTTCGCTGACTCCCGCCTGGGCTGCGATGTCGACGAGCCGCGCGGTCATGCACGGGACTGTACCGGCCGACCGCGTCCTTGCCCACCGGTTGCGCAAGCTTGCAGCAAGCCCTGACGTGGCTCCGCCGCAACACACAGGACACGCGACGGTAACGATCACCACGTCTTGCAGAAAATTCCCGCAAGGTCTTTCGGCTGGTTTTCAAGCCTGTTACGTTCCTGCCAACCCGGCGCCGCCTCGAGTGCGGCCGGCAGGAGGCACCTCTTCGTCTCTCCTCATTCCGGGTCATTCCGGGACCAGTTGAAGGAGTACACATGCGGCGTGGCATAGCGGCCACCGCACTGGTCGCAGCCCTTGCGATGACAGCGGCGGCGTGCGGCGGCGACGACGGTGACGGCGGCAAGAAGAGCGGCGGCAAGCTCTCCGGGACCGTCACCTTCTGGGACACCTCGAACGACGCCGAGAAGGGCACGTACGAGAAGCTGGCCAAGGGCTTCGAGGACCTCCACCCCGGCGTCACGGTGAAGTACGTGAACGTGCCGTTCGGCGAGGCCAACGCCAAGTTCAAGAACGCCGCCGGCGGCAACTCCGGCGCCCCCGACGTGATGCGCACCGAGGTCGCCTGGGTCGCCGACTTCGCGAACCTCGGCTACCTGGCGCCGCTGGAGGGCACCGCCGCGCTCGACAAGCCGGACGACTTCCTGCCGCAGGCCGCCGCGAGCACCAAGTTCAAGGGCAAGACCTACGCGGCGCCGCAGACCATCGACACCCTCGCGCTCTTCTACAACAAGAAGATGCTCAAGGAAGCGGGCGTCGAGGTCCCCAAGACCTTCGAGGACGTGAAGTCCGCCGCCAAGAAGATCAAGTCGAAGTCCGGCAAGACCGGTCTCTACCTGCGCGGCGACGACCCGTACTTCTACCTCCCCTACCTCTACGGCGAGGGCGGTGACCTCCTCGACACCAAGAAGAAGGAGATCACCGTCGACGACGCCGAGGGCGGCAAGGCCTTCGAGGTCATGAAGGACCTGGTCGACTCCAAGGCCGCCGTCACCGACGCCAGCGACGGCTACAACAACCAGCTGAACGCCTTCAAGAACGGCGACGTCGCCATGGCGCTCGACGGCCCCTGGTCGATCGAGGGCGCCCTGCAGGGCAAGCAGTTCAAGGACGACAAGACCAACCTCGGCGTCGCGCCGGTGCCCGGCGGCAGCGCCCGGCAGGCCTCGCCGCAGGGCGGCTGGAACCTCGCCGCGTACGCCGGGTCCAAGAACCTCGACGCGTCGTACGAGTTCATCAAGTACATGAGCTCGGCGAAGGTGCAGCAGCAGACCACCGAGAAGCTGAGCCTGCTGCCCACCCGCACCTCCGTCTACGACGTGAAGTCCGTCAAGGACAACCAGATGGTCCAGTTCTTCAAGCCGGCCGTCGACAAGTCCGTGCAGCGGCCCTGGATCCCCGAGGCCAACTCGCTGTTCGAGCCCATCCGCCTGGAGATGCAGAAGGTGCTCAGCGGCAAGGCCTCGCCCGAGGGCGGCGCCAAGAGCATCGGCAAGGCCTACGGCAAGCTCCTCAAGGACTACAAGTAGCGATGGCTGTCGAGAGCGGCCCCCGAGCGGTCAAGGCCGCGGACACCACCGGTGTCCGCGGCCGCGGCCCCCGCCCGGGCAAGAACCCCGGACGCCTGCGCAGGGCCCTGAGCACACACTGGTACGCGTGGGCGATGGTCGCCCCCGTGGTGGCCGTCATCGGCGTCATCGTCGGCTACCCGCTGGCCCGCGGCGTCTTCCTGTCGACGACGAACGCCAACGAGGCGAACGTCGAGCGCACCATCGGCGTCAACCACATCCCGGCGACCTACGAGTCCGTCGGCCTGGACAACTACAAGGCGATCCTCGACGACGGCGTCTTCTGGGACCGGCTCACCTGGACCGTCATCTGGACGGTCTCCTGCGTCGCCCTGTCGTTCGCCATCGGCCTCGTCCTCGCGAACATGCTCAACCGCAGGCTCAAGGGCCGCTCCTTCTACCGGATGGCGCTGATCCTGCCCTGGGCGGTGCCCGCGTTCGTCTCCGTCTTCACCTGGCGGCTGCTCTTCAACGAGAAGAGCGGCGTCCTGAACAAGGTCCTCGAAGGCGGCGGCATCGACGCGATCCCGTGGCTGAACGACCCCACCTGGGCGAAGTTCTCCGTGATCGCCGTCAACGTCTGGCTCGGCGTGCCGTTCATGCTCGTCGCCATGCTCGGCGGGCTCCAGTCCATCCCCGGCGAGCTGTACGAGGCCGCCGAGATGGACGGCGCGAGCGCCTGGCAGCGCTTCCGCCACGTCACACTGCCCGGGCTGCGGTCCGTCGCCACGACCGTGATCCTCATCAGCGCCATCTGGACCTTCAACATGTTCCCGGTGATCTTCCTGCTCACCCGGGGCGGTCCGGGGGACGCCACCGAGATCCTCGTGACGTACGCCTACCGCCTGTCGTTCGTCGTCAGCCCACGTGACTTCGCGGGCTCCGCGGCCTGGGGCGTGCTCATCCTGCTGCTCCTCTCGCTCTTCGCGGTGGTCTACCGCCGCGCGCTCCGCAAGCAAGGAGAGGTGTGGTGACCACGATGCCCCCGAAGAAGGTCAGGGGACGCGGCGAGCGCGGCCCGCTCGCCTCCGTCGCCCTGCACACCACGCTCCTGATCGCCTCCCTCATCGCGGTCCTGCCGCCGCTGTGGCTGCTCGTCACCTCGTTCAAGCCGCAGAGCGAGGCGTTCTCCACCGCCCTGGTGAAGGACTTCACGTTCGGCAACTACGACCACGTCCTGAACGACACCAAGTTCCTCGACTGGGTCGTCAACTCGCTGTTCGTCGTCGGCCTGACCACCGTCATCGGCGTCTTCATCTCGGCGACCACGGGCTACGCGGTGAGCCGGTTCAGGTTCCCCGGCATGCGGCCCCTGATGTGGCTGCTCCTCATCACGCAGATGTTCCCGGTGGCCGTGCTCATCGTGCCGCTGTACAACCTGCTCGCGAGCATGGAGCTGCTGAACCAGCCCATGGGCCTGGTCCTCACCTATCTGACGATCGCCGTGCCGTTCTCCGCGTGGATGATGAAGGGGTACTTCGACACCATCCCCGTGGAGATCGACGAGGCGGGCCGCGTCGACGGCCTCAACCCGTTCGGCACCTTCTGGCGGCTCATCATGCCGCTGGCCAAGCCCGGCCTCGCCGTGACGGCCTTCTACAGCTTCATCACCGGCTGGGCCGAGGTCGCCTACGCCTCCGCGTTCATGACGGGCGAGGAGAACCTGACGCTCGCGGGCGGCCTGCAGACCTTCGTCAACCAGTACACCAGCGACTGGGGTTCGCTGACCGCCGCAGCCGTGATCGTGGCCGTGCCCGCCGCCGTGATCTTCGGCTTCGTGCAGCGCCACCTGGTCTCCGGGCTCACGGCCGGCGCGACCAAGTCCTGACCCGGGCGCCCCGCCGGACCCCGCGTCCGGCGGGCCCCGCCCGCCCCGCACCACGACTCGACCAGACTCGACCTCCCAGGGAACACATGACCCAGCATCTCGCTGCCCCTGCCGCCCCCGACTCCGGCACACGTACGGACTGGTGGCGCGACGCGGTGATCTACCAGGTCTATCCGCGCAGCTTCGCCGACGGCAACGGCGACGGCATGGGCGACCTCGAGGGCGTCCGGGCCCGCCTGCCGCACCTGAGGGACCTCGGCGTGGACGCCGTCTGGCTCTCCCCGTTCTACGCGTCGCCGCAGGCCGACGCGGGCTACGACGTCGCCGACTACCGCGCCATCGACCCGATGTTCGGCACCCTCCACGACGCCGACGCCGTGATCAGGGACGCGCACGCACTGGGCCTGCGCATCATCGTGGACCTGGTGCCCAACCACTCCTCCGACCGGCACGACTGGTTCCGCCGCGCCCTCGCCGACGGCCCCGGCTCGCCCCTGCGGGAGCGCTACCACTTCCGTCCCGGCAAGGGCACCGACGGCGAACTGCCGCCCAACGACTGGGAGTCCATCTTCGGCGGCCCCGCCTGGACCCGCACCACCGACCCCGACGGCACCCCCGGCGAGTGGTACCTCCACCTGTTCGCACCCGAGCAGCCCGACTTCAACTGGGAACACCCCGCCGTACGCGACGAGTTCCGCTCCATCCTGCGCTTCTGGCTGGACATGGGCGTCGACGGCTTCCGCGTGGACGTCGCCCACGGCCTGGTGAAGGCCGAGGGGCTGCCCGACATCGGCCACCACGACCAGCTGAAGCTGCTGGGCAACGACACCATGCCGTTCTTCGACCAGGACGGCGTGCACGAGATCTACCGCAGCTGGCGCGAGGTCCTCGCCGAGTACGCGGGTGACCGCGTCCTCGTCGCCGAGGCGTGGACGCCGACCGTCGAGCGCACCGCGCACTACGTGCGCCCCGACGAGATGCACCAGGCCTTCAACTTCCAGTACCTGGGCACCCACTGGGACGCCGCCGAGCTGCGTGAGGTCATCGACAGCTCGCTGGCCGCGATGCGCCCCGTCGGCGCCCCCGCCACCTGGGTCCTTTCCAACCACGACGTGACCCGGCACGCGACGCGCTTCGCCAACCCGCCCGGACTCGGCACCCAGCTGCGCACCCCCGGCGACCGCGCCCTCGGCCTGCGCCGCGCCCGCGCCGCGACGCTCCTGATGCTGGCCCTGCCCGGCTCCGCCTACCTCTACCAGGGCGAGGAGCTCGGCCTGCCCGACGTCACCGACCTGCCCGACGAGGCCCGCCAGGACCCCTCGTTCCACCGGGCGCAGGGGCAGGACGGGTTCCGCGACGGCTGCCGGGTGCCGATCCCGTGGACCGTCGACGGGCCGTCGTACGGCTTCGGCACGGGCGGCAGCTGGCTGCCGCAGCCCGACGGGTGGGGCGAGCTGAGCGTCCAGGCGCAGACCGGCGACCCGACGTCGACCCTGGAGCTGTACCGCGCGGCCCTGCGGACCCGTCGGGCGCAGCCGGGTCTCGGCGCGGGCGAGGGCCTGGAGTGGACCGACGCCCCGGCGGGCGTGCTCGCCTTCCGGCGGGAGGAGTTCGCGTGCACCGCGAACACCACCGGGGCGCCCGTGCGCGTCGCGGCGCCCGGCCGGATGCTGCTCGCGAGCGGCCCCGTCGAGGTGACCGGGGGCGAGGTGGAGCTGCCCGCCGACACCACCGTCTGGTGGGCGGTGTGACGACCTCCCCGCCGCGGGACGCCGAGCGCGGCGCCCCGCGGCTCGCGGACATCGCCGCCCAGGCGGAGGTCAGCGAGGCCACCGCGAGCCGTGTCCTGAACGGCAAGGCGGGCGTGGCCGCCGCGACCAGGCGCCGCGTCCTGGCCGCACTCGACGTGCTCGGCTACGAACGGCCCGTGCGGCTCAAGCGGCGCAGCGCGGGCCTGGTCGGCCTGGTCATCCCCGAGCTGACCAACCCGATCTTCCCGGCCTTCGCGCAGGTCGTGGAGCAGGTCCTCGCCGGGCACGGCTACACGCCCATGCTGTGCACCCAGATGCCGGGCGGCGCCACCGAGGACGAGCTGGTGGAACAGCTGGAGGAACGCGGTGTGAGCGGCATCGTGTTCCTGTCCGGGCTGCACGCCGACGCCGGCGCGGACCACGGGCGCTATCGGGAACTCGCGGGCCGCGGCGTGCCGTTCGTCCTCATCAACGGCTACAACGCGCACATCCCCGTCTCCTGCGTCTCCGCCGACGACCGCGCGGCCGTGCGGATGGCGGTGCGCCACCTCGTGGACCTCGGGCACGAACGGATCGGCCTGGCCATCGGGCCGACCCGCTACGTCCCCTCGCGGCGCAAGGCGGAGGGGTTCGCGGCGGCGCTGCACGAGTACGTCGGCCTGGCACAGGGGGAGGCCGAACCGTTCGTGCGGCGCACGCTGTTCACCGTCGAGGGCGGCGCGGCGGCGGCCGGTGCGCTGCTCGACCGCGGCTGCACCGCCGTGGTGTGCGGCAGCGACATGATGGCGCTCGGTGCCGTCCGGGCTGCCAGGGAGCGGGGCCTCACCGTGCCCGGTGACGTCTCCGTGGTGGGCTTCGACGACTCGCCGCTCATCGCGTTCACGGACCCGCCGCTGACCACGGTGCGCCAGCCCGTGCAGTCGATGGCGTCGGCCGCTGTCGGCGCCCTCCTGGAAGAAATCAACGGAAACCCCGTGCAACGCACCGAGTTCGTCTTCCAGCCGGAACTCGTCGTACGGGGTTCAACGGCCCAGGTGCGTCCGAAGGGTTGACCGTCATGGTTGACGGTCGTACGGTCACGGGCGAAAACACTGCCGCAATCTTGCTGCAACAACCTTCAACGGCCTGACGAGCACGACCCGGCGCCGGCGAAGGCCCCCCACCTCACCCGCGCAGGAGGCCCCCGTGACACGTCGTACGCGCACGAAGCCGGCACCAGGACGCAAGGCCCAGGCCGCCACCCTCGCCCTGCTCGCCGGAGTCGGCGGGAGCATGGTCGGCGGCGCGCCGCAGGCCGCCGCCGCCCCGCCCGGGACCAAGGACGTCACCGCCGTGCTCTTCGAGTGGAAGTTCGCCTCGGTGGCGAAGGCCTGCACGGACCGGCTCGGCCCCGACGGGTACGGCTACGTCCAGGTGTCGCCGCCGCAGGAGCACATCCAGGGCCCGCAGTGGTGGACGTCGTACCAGCCCGTCAGCTACAGGATCGCGGGTCGGCTCGGTGACCGGGCCGCCTTCAAGAGCATGGTCGACACCTGCCACGCGGCGGGCGTGAAGGTCGTCGTCGACACGGTCATCAACCACATGGCGGCGGGCGACGGCACCGGCACCGGCGGCAGTTCGTACACGAAGTACAACTACCCCGGCATCTACTCGCGCCCCGACCTCGACAACTGCACCGCGCAGATCTCCAACTACCAGGACCGCACGAACGTCCAGGAGTGCGAGCTGGTCGGCCTCGCGGACCTGGACACCGGCGAGGACCACGTCCGCGGCCGCATCGCCGCCTACATGAACGACCTGCTCTCCCTCGGCGTCGACGGCTTCCGCGTGGACGCCGCCAAGCACATGGCGGCGGCCGACCTGAAGAACATCAAGTCGCGCCTGAGCGACCCGAACGCGTACTGGAAGCAGGAGGCCATCTTCGGCGCGGGCGAGGCCGTCGCGCCGGACGAGTACCTGGGCAGCGGTGACGTGCAGGAGTTCCGTTACGCCCGCGACCTCAAGCGCGTGTTCACCGGCGAGAAGCTGGCGTACCTGAAGAACTACGGCGAGGGCTGGGGCTACCTGCCCTCCGGCAAGTCCGCCGTGTTCGTCGCCAACCACGACACCGAGCGCGGCGGCGACACCCTCACCTACAAGGACGGCGCCGACCACACCCTGGCGCACGTCTTCATGCTCGCCTGGCCCTACGGCTCCCCGGACGTGCACTCCGGCTACGAGTTCACCGACCGGGACGCGGGACCGCCCAACGGCGGGCAGGTGAACGCCTGTTACAGCGACGGCTGGAAGTGCCAGCACGCGTGGCCCGAGATCAAGGGCATGGTGAAGTTCCGCAACGTCGCGGGCGGTACCGGTGTCACCGACTGGTGGGACAACGGGAACGACGCCATTGCATTCGGCCGGGGGGACAAGGCGTACGTGGTCGTCAACCACGAAGGCGCCGCGCTCGACCGGACGTTCCAGACGTCCCTGGCCGCGGGCACCTACTGCGACGTGCAGAGCGGCCGGAGCGTCACCGTCGACGGCTCGGGTCGGTTCACCGCCTCGGTGGCGCCGAACACCGCCCTCGCCCTGCACACCGGCGCACAGTGCGCCGCTGGATGAGCTGCACCCGGCCGTCGTGCGTCTGCGGGTCCGTCGTGGCTGGTCGCGCAGTTCCCCGCGCCCCTTCAGGGCGACTTCGCACCGCAGTCGACTGCACCTGGTGCGCCCGGTCCTGCTGACCGCCCTGAGTCCTGTTGACCATGTCGAAGGAGAACCCACCCCCGTGACCGGCTCCGCACGCCGCACCGCCATCGCGATGGCCCTGGCCCTGCTCGCCGCCGCCGTGCCCCTGACGGGCGCGGCGGCGGCGCCCGGCCAGAGCGCCCCCGCAGCCCCGGCCGTCGGCCTCGACCTGTCCAAGGCCGAGGCACAGTGGATCGACCGCGACACCGTCGCCTGGAACACCGGCGCCGAACCCACCGCACGGGGCGGTGAACGCGCGCCCGGCAGCACGGAGTTGGCGTACGCGCGGCGCGGCGGCATCACCGTCGACGGCGCCGACCTCACCGGTGCGCGGCACCGGATCCGCCTCGCCCCCGTGCCCGGCGGCCTCACCGAAGCGCAGCGGGTGAAGTTCCCGCACCTGAAGACCTACGCGGCCTTCCGCGTCGACCCCCGCGACCGCGACCGTATCCGCACGGCCCTCACCGGCCAGCTCGTCGCGGTCCAGCGCGGGTCGGACGGCGCCCTGAAGGCCGCCACCGGCGTCCAGACACAGGGCATCCTCGACGACCTCTACGCCCCCGCCGCCAGGAAGACCCCGCTCGGCCCCGGCTTCGCCCGCGGCAAGGCGTCGCTCGCCGTGTGGGCGCCCACCGCCCAGGACGTCCGGCTCGACATCGGCGGCCGGACCGTGCCGATGCGCAGGGACGGGGACTCGGGCGTCTGGTCGGCGAGCGGGCCGAGGAGCTGGACCGGGAAGCCGTACCGGTACGTCGTGAAGGTGTGGGCGCCGAGCGTCCAGAAGGTCGTCACCAACAAGGTCACCGACCCCTACGCCACCGCCCTCACCACCGACTCCGCCCGCAGCCTCCTCGTCGACCTCGACGACCCCGCGCTCGCCCCCAAGGGCTGGCGGACCCTGCAGAAGCCGCCCGCGACCCCGCTGCGGGACGCGCAGATCCAGGAACTGCACATCCGGGACTTCTCCGTCGCCGACCGCACGGCCGAGCACCCGGGCGAGTACCTGGCGTTCACGGACCGGACGTCCGACGGCATGCGGCACCTGCGGAAGCTCGCGCGGTCCGGCACGTCCTACGTCCACCTGCTGCCCGCGTTCGACATCGGCACCGTCCCCGAGCGGAAGTCCGGACAGGCCACCCCCGACTGCGACCTGGGGTCCCACGCGCCGGACTCCGACGAACAGCAGGCCTGCGTGGGCGAGGCCGCCGCCGAGGACGCCTACAACTGGGGCTACGACCCGCTGCACTACACCGTCCCCGAGGGCTCCTACGCGTCCGACCCCGAAGGCCCCCGGCGCACCGTCGAGTTCCGCAAGATGGTGCAAGGACTCAACGACGCGGGCCTGCGCACCGTCATGGACGTCGTCTACAACCACACCGTCGCGAGCGGCCAGGCCGACAAGTCGGTCCTCGACAGAATCGTGCCCGGCTACTACCAGCGGCTGCTCGCCGACGGCTCCGTCGCCACGTCCACCTGCTGCGCCAACACCGCGCCCGAGAACGCCATGATGGGTCGGCTTGTCGTCGACTCGGTCGTCACCTGGGCGAGGAAGTACAAGGTCGACGGCTTCCGCTTCGACCTGATGGGGCACCACCCGAAGGCCAACATCCTCGCTGTCCGCAAGGCCCTGGACGCCCTCACCGTGAAGAAGGACGGCGTCGACGGCAAGAAGATCGTGCTCTACGGAGAGGGCTGGAACTTCGGCGAGATCGCCGACGACGCCCGCTTCGAGCAGGCCACCCAGCGCAACATGGCGGGTACGGGCGTCGCCACCTTCTCCGACCGCGCCCGCGACGCCGTGCGCGGCGGCGGCCCCTTCGACGAGGACCCCGGCGTGCAGGGCTTCGCCAGCGGCCTCTACACCGACCCCAACACCTCCAAGGCGAACGGCACGCCCGCCGAGCAGAAGGCCCGCCTCCTGCGCTACCAGGACCTGATCAAGGTCGGCCTCACCGGCAACCTGGCCGACTACTCCTTCACCGACTCCTCGGGCCGCCGGGTCACCGGCGCCGACGTCGACTACAACGGCGCGCCCGCCGGATACGCGGCCGCACCCGGCGACGCCCTCGCCTACGCCGACGCCCACGACAACGAGACGCTGTACGACGCCCTCGCCTTCAAGCTGCCGCGCGGCACGCCGGCGGCCGACCGGGCCAGGATGCAGGTCCTCGCGTCGGCGACGGCGACCCTCTCGCAGGGCCCGGCGCTGTACCAGGCGGGCAGCGACCTGCTCCGCTCCAAGTCCCTCGACCGCAACTCCTACGACAGCGGCGACTGGTTCAACGCCCTCCACTGGGACTGCCGCGCCGGCAACGGCTTCGGCCGCGGCCTGCCGCCCGCCGCCGACAACAAGCCCAAGTGGCCCTACGCCAAGCCCCTGTTGGCAGATCCGGCGCTCGCCCCTGGCTGCGCGGACATCCGCGGCGCGGCGGCCGCGTACCGGGACCTGCTGCGGCTGCGCGCCACCGCGCCGGAGTTCTCCCTCGCGACCGGCGAGCGGGTCCAGAAGGAGCTGTCCTTCCCGCTGTCCGGCACCCCGGGGGAGAAGCCCGGCGTCATCACCATGCGCCTCGGCTCCCTCGTGGTCGTCTTCAACGCGACACCGCGGGAGCAGTCGCAGGACGTCGAGGCCCTGAAGGGGACGGCGTACGCCCTGCATCCCACGCAGGCGCGCGGAGCCGACCCTGTGGTCAAGTCGGCGGCGTACGCGAAGAGGTCGGGGACCTTCCGGGTCCCGGCGCGGACGGTCGCGGTGTTCCGGCGCGGCTGAGGACCGCCGCTCAGGCCAGGCCGAGGACGTTCCGCACGAAGGCGTTGCGGAACGTCCCGGCCGGGTCGAGGTCCGAGGCGAGCGCCGCGAAGTCCGCGAGGTGCGGATGGACGGCGCGCAGGCTCGCCCGCGGGGTGCGGAAGACCTTGCCCCAGTGCGGGCGGGGCGCGAAGGGCGCCAGGGCCTCCTCCGTGCGGGCGACCACCGGCAGGACGGTGGCCGGGTCCGGCGCCCAGGTGAAGTGGAACGCCACCGAGTCGCGGCCGTACGCGGGACTGAGCCACTGCGTGTCCGCCGCGACCGTGCGGACCTCGCAGACCTGGAGGACCGGCGCGATCGTCTCCCGGACGGCGTCGAGCGCGTGCAGCGCCGGGAGCGCTTCGGCGCGCGGCAGCAGATACTCCGACTGCAGCTCCGCGCCGCTGCTCGGCGTGAAGTCGGCGCGGAAATGGGGCAGTCGGTCGTGCCAGGGGCCGGGGACGCCGAGCTGCCGCGTGCAGTTGGCGGCGGGAGCGCCGGGCACCGGATGCCTCGGCTCGGTGGCCGGTGCGGCCCAGGGGAAGTCGACGCCGCGACCCGCCCGCTGCTTGAGGCACACGGTCGTGAAGCGCGGGCCCCGCCAGTCCGTGAAGAGGCTGACGCTGTACGCCGACGACGTCACCGCGTCGAAGTCGAGCCCCGCCAGGGGGAGTTCCGTGAACACGTGCTGAGCCACCTCGTACGCGGGCTCCAGGTCGAGGGTCAGCGCCGTCACCACGCCGAGCGCGCCGAGGGCGACCACGGCCCCGTCGAACCCGGCGTCCCCGCGGCGCAACGTGACGAGCCCGCCGTCCGCCGCCAGGAGCTCCACCGCGCACACCGACGACGACAGCGGCGGCAGTGCGTTCCCCGAGCCGTGGGTACCCGTCGCCACCGAACCCGCGACCGAGATGTGGGGGAGCGAGGCCATGTTGGGCAGCGCGAGCCCGGCCGCGTGCACGTGGCGGGCCAGTTCGGCGTACCGGACGCCGCCCGCGACGCGCACCGTGCGCGCCATCGTGTCGACGTCCACGGCGGGCGGCAGCCCGGCCAGGGACAGGAGCGTGCCGTCCGGGCCGTCGGTGTCCGCGATCCGGTTGAAGGAGTGCCCGCTGCCGAGGACCCGCACCTGCCGGGAGCCGGTCACCAGCGTTCGCAGCTCCTCAAGGGAGGCGGGACGGCGCAGCTCACGCGCCGTGAAGGCGATGTTCCCCGCCCAGTTCGTCACCACGTCGCTGGCACTCATGCTCGTCGTTCCTCCTGGGGGTGGGGGTCCTGGGCGCGGCGGCCGGTGCGGGCCCGCCGGTGCATTACCGGCCATCGTGCCGGGCCGCGCGGAGTCGGAAATACCCCCCTGGGTATGGTGGGGGGTAAGGGTCGAATACCCCCGGGGGTAATGATCCCGGGGTGCGGCCCCGGACGGTCGGAAGCTGAGAAGGAGTGACAGTCGTGTTCTTCGTCGACACCCTCGAACTCGCAGGGCTCGGGAACCGCAGCTATCTGGCGGGAGGCCCGGACACCGCCGTGGCCGTCGACCCGCCGCGCGACATCGACCGGGTCATCGCCCTGGCCGCCCGGCGCGGGGTGCGCATCGGGTACGTCGCGGAGACGCACCTCCACAACGACTACGTGAGCGGTGGGTGGGAGCTGGCCCGCGTGACGGGCGCGCGCTACCTGGTGCCCGCCGGTGCCTCCGTGTCGTTCCCGCACACGCCGGTCGCGGACGGCGACGTGGTGTGCGTGGATGAGGCGGGTGGCGTGTCCGGGGCGTCCGGGGTGTCCGGGGCGGAGGAGGCACGTGGGGCGAAGGAGGCGCGCGGGGCGTCCCGGGCGGGCGCGGCCGTGGCGCTGCGCGCGGTCGCCACGCCCGGTCACACCCCCCACCACCTGTCGTACGTCCTGACGGTCGGCGGCCGCGCCACCGCCGCGTTCACCGGCGGCTCCCTGCTCATCGGCACGGTGGGCCGCCCCGACCTGGTCGAGCCGCGCCTCACCGAGCCACTGGCCCGCGCCCAGCACGCCTCCGCGCAGCGGCTCGCCGAGGAACTGGACGACGCGGTGCGGGTGCTGCCCACGCACGGCTTCGGCAGCTTCTGCTCGGCCACGCGGTCCGAGGGCGACGCGACCACCATCGGCGCGGAGCGGACGGCCAACACGGCTCTCACCCAGGACGAGGACACGTTCGTCGCCGAGCTGCTCGCCGGGCTCGACGACGTGCCCGCGTACTACGCCCACATGGGCCCGGCCAACGCGGTGGGGCCCGCGCCCGTCGACCTGACCCCGCCCGCACCCGCCGACGCCGCCGCGATCGCCGCGCGCCTCGCCGCCGGGGAGTGGGTGGTCGACCTGCGCGGCCGGGTGGCGTTCGCCGCCGGGCACGTCGTCGGGTCCTTCAACTTCGAGGCCGAGGGCAAGCTCGCCACGTATCTGGCGTGGCTGATCCCGTGGGGCACCCCGGTCACGCTGCTCTCCGACTCGCCCCGCCGACTGGCCGACGCCCAGCGGGAGTTGGTGCGCGTGGGCATCGACCGACCGGCGGCGGCCGCGACGGGCGACCCCGGGGGCTGGGTGCGGGCGGGGGAGCGCCTCGGGACCTTCCCCCTGGCCACGTTCGCCGCCCTGGCCGAGGCCCGCAAGGAACGGGACGACGTGGTGGTCCTCGACGTGCGCCGCGCATCGGAACGCGCGGGCGCGCACATCGAGGGCTCCGCGCACGTGCCGCTGCACGAACTCCACGGCCGCCACTCCGAGGTGCCGGACGGTGAGGTGTGGGTGCACTGCGGCAGCGGGATGCGCGCGGCGATCGGGGCGTCGCTCCTCGCCGCCGCCGGGCGCGCGGTCGTCGTGGTCGACGACGGGTTCGACGCGGACGCGCTGGCCCGGGCCGGACTGCCCGTCCACGACGGCCACACCTGCGGCCGCGCGTGAGCACGCTCGTCCTGGCCCTGGTCGCCGGGGCCGTGGTCGGCCTCGCCCTCGGCGCGCTCGGCGGTGGCGGCAGCATGCTCGCCGTCCCCGCGCTCATCTACCTCCTCGGCTTCACCCCGGCCGCCGCCACCACCGCGAGCCTGCTCATCGTCGCCGTCACCTCGGCCACGGCCCTGTACGCCCACGCCCGCTCCGGGCAGGTCCGCTGGAGGGCGGGCGCGCTGTTCGCGGCGACCGGGATCCTGCCCGCCGCCGGGGCCGGGGCGGCGGCGGGCAGGCTGCCGCAGGCGGTGTTGACGGCGGCGTTCGCCGGGGTCGCGGGGGTGGCGGGGGTGTTGATGCTGAGGGTCGGGGGGCGTGGTGACGGGGTGGGGCCCGAGGTCGGTCCGGAGTCCGTGGACGGAGCCGTGCGTGAGGGCGGCCCGGGGCACGGGGTCGGGGCGGGCCGCGCCGGTCGTCCGGAGGGCGTGGACGCGGGCGCCCCGGGCGGCGGGCGCGGCGCGCGGGCGGCGGCGGGGACCGTGGCGGCAGGGCAGGCCGTGAGAGCCGTGCGGGAGCCCGTGCCGCGCGACCGGGGCGGGCCGCCGGTGCCGGGGCCGGGCTCGGGGCGCTCACCGGGCTGCTCGGCGTCGGCGGCGGATTCCTCGTCGTACCGGCCCTCGTCACCGTCCTCGCCTTCGAGATGCGGGCCGCCACCGGGACCAGCCTGCTGGTCATCGCCGTCAACTCCCTCGCCTCGCTGGTCACCCGCGGCAGTACGACGACCGGCCTCGACTGGGCGGTGGTCGCGCCCTTCACCGGCGCGGCGGTCCTCGGCGCCTGGGACGGCAAACGGCTCGCCGCCAGGCTCACCGGGGCCGCGCTGCGGCGCACCTTCGCGGTCGCGCTGCTCGTGGTGGCCGCCGCGATGGCGGTGGACGCGGTCGTCCAGAGCGCGGGCCGGGGGTGAAGGGGGCCGTGGGAGCCGTCCTACGCGAGCGACAGGAACAGCTTCTCGAGGCGCGCCCGCATCCGCTCCCGGTCACCACTTTCGGCCAACTCTGTGTCGGTCAGGCAGTGCTGGAGGCCGGTCGCGATGATGGCGAACCCGGCCTTGTCCAAGGCTCGGGACGCGGCGGCCAGTTGGGTGATGACGTCCTCGCAGTCCCGGCCCTCCTCGATCATCTTGATCACGCCGTTGATCTGGCCCTGGGCCCGGCGCAGCCGGTTGACCGCGGTCTTCAGTTCCTCGGCCGCCATCGTCAGTTCCACTGCTCACTCCGATCTGGATACCCCTATGGGTACCGTACGGGAGTGGTGCACGCATCAACGAAGGCATCCTCCAAGCATCCGATGAAGGGAACCCCCGTGCCGTCCCCCACCGCGCTCACCGCCGTCGAGGCCCGCCACCGCCTGGACGAACTGGCCGTCGTCGACGTCCGCACCCCCGCCGAATTCGCCTCCGGGCACCTCCCGGGCGCCCACAACATCCCCCTGGAACGCCTCGCCGAAGCCCTGCCCGCCCTGAAGACCGCCGCGGCACGCGGGGAACTCCTCATGGTGTGCGCCTCCGGCAACCGCTCCGCCCGGGCCTGCGCGACCCTGGCCGAGAACGGCGTCCCCGCCACGACTCTCACCGGCGGCACCACCGGCTGGACCGGGCACGGATACGACGTCGAGCGCACCCGGGGCACGGCCCGCACCACGTGGGCCATGGAGCGCCAAGTCCGCCTGGCCGCGGGGGCGCTGGTCCTGACGGGACTGGCCCTCGGGCTGTTGTGGCCCTACGCCCTGTGGCTGTCCGCGGCCATCGCCGGTGGCCTGGTCTTCTCCGCGGTCACGGACACCTGCGGCCTCGCCGCCGTGCTGGCCAGGCTGCCGCACAACCGCCCCCGCGACACCGACCTGCACGCCACGCTCGCCGCCCTGAACCACTGACGGCGGGGCGCCCCGGCCGCGCGTCAGCCGGCGTCGGCAGTCCCGAAGTCCCTTACGTAGCGCCGCTGCCAGGGCGTCTCGACGGCCCGGCGGTGATAGTGCGCGCGCACATAAGCGACGGCCTCCCCGGCCGGGACGCCGTCGAGCACCGCCAGGCAGGCGAGCGCCGTGCCGGTGCGGCCGAACCCGCCGCCGCAGGCGATCTCCACCCGCTCCGTGGCGGCGCGCGCCCAGGCCTCGCCGAGGAGTTGGCGCGCCGCGATCCGGTCCGTGGGCAGCCAGAAGTCCGGCCAGCGCAGCCAGCGCGCGTCCCACGGCACCTCGGGCGGCTGCTTGCCCTGGAGGTGGACGGCGAACATCGGCTCGGGCCCGGCGGGCAGCGGGCGGCGGAGTCCCCGGCCGCGCACGAGCCGGCCCGAGGGCAGCCGCATTACACCATCGGCGGTCTCGCTCCAGGTCTCAGCCACATGATCTCCCAAGGTTCGCCACATGATCACCCTACGGAGAAAGGCGGCAGCACGGCGTGAGTTGCGCTCCGGGCGAACCAACAGCCCCGCAGCCGCAGGTCGCAGAGCGCTTCATACACCAAAGGGACAATGGCCACGCCGACCTAGCCGATACTCACCCGGTTCTAACGGAATCTTGACTTCGACAGGGCATATTGACACGCATGACAACCATGGTTCCTGTCTGCCCGTACTGCGGCCGGGTGGAATGCATCTGTCCGGCAGTGGCCGGCCACCTCGCGTCGGCCCGCATGTGCGCGCCGACGGCCACACCGCCGCGTGTCAGGCGGGGCGCACCGACCACGCGGACGCTGATACGCCGCGTGGGCCCCGCCCACCGGACGGGGTCCCACCACCCCGCCCTCCGTGCCCCGAGCACACCGAACCCGACCACCACGAGCAGGACCACCGCCTCGGCGACCTGCCCGTAGTCGGTGCCACCACCGACACCTCCCCTGCCGTCGTCGTACGCGCCGGACCTCTGGCCGACGACGACGGCGACCAGTACCGTGCCGATGCCGCCCTCATCGACGCACCATCGATGAACGAGGGCGAGATCGCCACGAGTTCGCATGCCGAGCGGGTCTTCGGCGTGCCCGCGTACGCGCCGTCGACGGCGCGGACGGGTTGGATGAGCCGCAACGAGGCCCTGACGAGGCCCTGACGAGAGGCGGAGCAGCGGTGAAGGGTGAGACGGTGACGGACTTCAAGCCGGTCGTCGAGGTCGCGGTGCGCGAGTGGGCCGAGCTGGGCGAGGGCCCCACCTGGGACCCGGCCACCGGCCGCCTGATCTGGGTGGACATCCTCAACTCCCGTGTCCACACCTACGACCCGGCGAGCGGCCACCGCACGGTGCTCGCCACGGAACAGCACGTCGGCGCTGCCAAGCCGCGCGCGGGCGGCGGCCTCGTCGTCAACCTCCGCGACGGCATCGGGCTCTACGCCCCGGACGGCGCCTTCTCCTGGCTGGTGCGCGACCCGGTCGCCGGACGCCGCGGCAACGACGCGGCCGTCGCCCCCGACGGCGCGCTGTGGGCGGGCACCATGCGCTACGACGAGGCACCCGGCGGCGGCGCCCTCACGCGCGTCACGGCGGACGGCACGGCGACGGAGGTCTTCCCTGGCGTGGCCGTCAGCAACGGCACCGGCTGGAGCCCCGACGGCACCCTCCTGTACTACGTGGACAGCCCCACGCGGCGGATCGACGTGTGCCGCATGGACGGGCAACACCCCGTGGAGCGACGGGAGTTCGCGGTGATCGCGGACGCGGACGGCTTCCCGGACGGACTCACCGTGGACGCCGACGGCTGTGTGTGGGTGGCGCTCTGGGACGGCGGGCAGGTGCGGCGCTACACCCCGGACGGCACGCTGGACCGCGTCCTGGGGCTTCCCGTGGCGCGCCCCACCGCGTGCGCGTTCGGCGGCCCGGACCTGCGTGACCTGTACGTCACGACGGCCCGGACCGGCCAGGAGCGGCCGCACCCGATGGCGGGCTCGGTCCTCGTCGTCCGGGGCGCGGGCCAAGGGCTGCCGGGGACGGCCTTCGCGGGCTGACACCGCCGGGCCGGGGCCGTCCCGGGGCGCCGCGCCGGTCTCAGACGGTCCGGCTCGCGAACATCGAGGAGATGACGCGCTCCGCCTGGTCGGCCAGGTAGAAGTGGTCGCCGGGCAGCACCAGGGCGGAGAAGTCGCCGCTGCCCGCGTCCCGCCACGCCTCCACGTCCTCCGGCGACACCTCGATGTCCTGGTCGCCCGTGAACACGCCGATGGGGCAGCGCAGCCGGGCCGTCAGGTCAGGGCGGTACGTCTCGATCAGGCGGTAGTCGGCGCGTATCGCGGGCAGCACCATCTCGCGCACGTCCGGGTCGTCGAGGAGCTGCGGGTCGGTGCCGCCGAGCTGCTTGATCTCGTCGACGAGCCGCTCCTCCGGCAGCAGGTGCACCGTGCCGGGGCGCTGGCGGCGCGGACCCTGGCGACCGGACACGAAGACCTGCCGGGGCGCGGGCCCGGGACCCGCCTCCAGGCGCAGCGCCGCCTCCCAGGCCAGTGCGGCGCCCATGCTGTGACCGAAGAAGACCAGCTCGCGGTCGGGGCGCACACCGGCCCGCAGCGCCTCGGTGACCGCGTCGGCCAGCTCCGTCATGGTGCCGATCGGGCGCTCCGCGAGCCGGTCCTGACGCCCCGGGTACTGCACCGCGACCAGCTCCACGTCCAGCGGGAGGAGCCGCGCCCACGGCGAGAAGAAGGAGGCGGTGCCGCCCGCGTGCGGGAAGCACACCAGGGTGGTGCGGGCGCCGGGGCGCGGCTGGGTGCGGCGCAGCCAGCGGGGCGTGGGAGCGGCCGAGTTGCCACCGGGGCGGTGGGCGGTGGGATTCGGTTCGGTGGTCATCAGCACTCCGTCGAGCAGCTAGGCGGTCGGGCCGCGGTTCAAGTGGTCGCCCGCGCGACGGAACCAGAAGCGGGGCAACTGCCGCAACCCGGGGTAGCGCTTCGGCCGACGCCACAAGCGCTACCCCGCACCGATGCCACGTACACACAGATGTCCGGTCGCCCGGACGGCGAACGCCGACAGCCGACAGATCTCACCGGTGTCCGCCGTCCGCCTGTCGCGTCCGCCCTCAGTCGTCGTAGTGGATGACCCCGTCCTCGTCCATCGTCGGGTGCAGCTTCATCGGCTCCGTCGTCTCCATGTCCGAGGGGCGTGTCGACTCGGGTCCGTCGCTGCCGATCCTGACCATGCGTTCCACGCGGCAGATGCGGAAGCAGCGGTCGCGCACGACGATCTGGTTGGCGCGTCCGGCGGACTTGAACTCCTCGGCGGCGCTGCGGAATTCGGCGCGCTCGGCGGCGTCGAAGTCGTACAGGAGCGGCCACAGCTCGGTCATGCCGTGGACGAGGAGGCGCCGGGCGTCGTGCGGGGTGGGCATGAGGGCGCCGCGGGGCCGCCAGTGGTCGCCGCGGCGTTCCGCGACGCCGAAGCTGACCGGGAGCAGGACGACCTCCGGGTAGTCCCGGGCGGCCCGCTCGGAGTCCTCGCGGAGGGCGGCGGGGAGGTGGCCGTCGGCGTAGGTGAAGCCGCGCAGGGCGATGCGCAGTGCCCCCGCCATCAGGCCTTCGGTGCTCTGGGGGCCGAGGGTGAAGCCCACGTCCTGCGAGGGCGGGCTCGGCCGGTCCTCCCAGGAGGCGTCGGCCGGTTCGGGGTCGGTGGGGCGGGGCGGTTCGAGGCCGTCCTCGCCTGCGCGGGCGAACTCGTCGCCGCGTACCACGCGGTAGCGGGTGCCGAGCACGGTGACCTCGTCGACCGGTTCGCGTTCGAGCCGGGTCACGGCCGCGAGGAGCGCGCGTCGCTCCTCGCGGTCCTCGGTGTCGTCCTTCGCCTTGAACCACAGCAGGGAGTTGAGGCCGTCCCGGGCCTGCTGGGGCGTGCCCTCGGTGACGTCGCCGAGCAGCCGCCAGGGTTGCTCGGCGCCGGTCTCCCGGGCGGCGAGCCCGAAGACCGGCCCGCGCACGGCCAGTTGTGGGTAGAGGTACGAAGCGTCCACCGCGTCGGCCTCGCTGACCCATGCGGCCGGGTCGTCACGGCGGACCAAGTCGCTGTGCAGCGCGTCGATCTGCCGCTTCCAGTCGTCAGGCATGTGTGCATTGTCCTGACTCGCGCCGTCCCGCGCGGGCCGCGTCACGCGGGAGCATGACGAAGTGGTCGAATGCCGCGCGCGGGGGACCGGCGTGCCCTATAGGGGGCCCTCGCTCCGGCGCGGCTCCCGCGCGTACTGCGCCTCTCCGTCGCCGAGCGACCAGTCGATCGACTCGTTCTCGGTCACGGTGACGAACACGTTCCGGGGCTCGGTACCGGCGTAGGCGTGGGCGAGTTCGGCGATGCGCCGGTAGAGGGCCCGCTTCTGGTCGGGGGTGCGGCCGGAGCGCATCGTGATCGCCACGTACACGATGCCGCTGTCGCGGCGCACCCCGAGATAGTCGTCGTACCGCAGCGTGCTGCCCCCGCCGCTGTGGCCGTCGAGCACCTGGAACCGGTCGTCGGCCGGGATGCCGATGGTCTCGACGAGTGCGTCGTGCACGGCCCTGCCGAGGGCGTCGAGGCGGTCCTGGCCGGCTTCCAGGGCGTCTATGCGGACAAAAGGCATGGCGGTGTTCCCCTCGCTGGTCGCTTGCCGTACATACTAGTAGGTACAGTCAGCTTCGCCGGGGCTCGGGCGGGGGCGAGGGGCCCTAAGCGCCCCGGGCGTCCTGCGCGGAGCCGTCAGGGGCGTCCTTGCGGAACAGCCCCGTCCAGAGGAACGGTTCGCCGAAGTGCGCGGACTCGGGCGGCTCGTCGCGCATGCGGCACAGCTCGACCTCGGTGAGGTCGGAGAAGATCCAGCGGAGCGACTCCGCGGTGTAGGCGAGGCCGCCCTGGAGTCCGGAGCCGCCGTAGAGGTCCGCGTCGGGGAGTTCGGAGCCCATGGCGCCCGCGGCGAAGCAGGTGAGGCCGAAGTGGCCGCCGGGCGCGAGCGCGCGCTCCAGCAGGGCGAGGTAGCTGACGCGGCGGTGCGGCGGCAGATGGTGGAAGCAGCCCGAGTCGTAGACCAGGTCGTACGGCCCGCCGAGCGCGGCGGGGTCGAGCGCGAACGCGTCGCCGAGGTGGAAGCGGACCGCGGCCCCGGCCTCGCGGGCGCGCTCCTCGGCCCAGGCGAGCGCGGTGGGCGACACGTCGACGGCGTCCACATCGAAGCCGAGCGCGGCCAGGTGCAGGGCGTTGCGGCCCGGCCCGCAGCCCAGGTCGAGGGCGCGCCCCGGCCGGATCAGGCCGCGCTCGACGTACGAGGCAAGGCTCGCGTCGGGCTTCGCCACGAAGAACGGCACCGGCTTGGACCGGTCGGCGTAGAAGCCGTCCCACCAGTCGGCCGCGCCCGCCGTCCAGCGATCGGCCTCCGGCGCGAACAGCCCGTCGAGGAGCTGCAGTACGTCGTCCACGGTGCGTATGTCCCGGTCCATCCGAACCCCCTTGGTGAGGGGGCCAGGATATCGACGGCGCACAGGAAATCCCAGGTCAGGCCGGGTGACTCGGGTGCGTGGACGGGCTTGTGCGGGGTGCGGGCGGGGCGTGCGCGAGAGCACCCCGGAGCGCGCTCGTCCGTCCGCGTGCGGCCCCGCCGAACGCCGTCAGGCGGGTACTGCGGGCGCCGCCGGAGCCGGATTCCTGACGGATGCGGCGTCCGGCTGCGGGAACGCCCGCCGGTAATCGCTCGGCGACACCCCGACCTGCTTCAGGAAGTGGTGGCGCAGGTTGTTCGCCGTGCCGAGGCCGCTGAGTTCGCCGACCTTCTCGACGGGCAGGCCGGTGGACTCCAGGAGGCTCTGGGCGCGGGCCAGGCGCTGGTTGAGGAGCCACTGGAGGGGGGTCGTGCCGGTGGCGGCCTGGAGGCGGCGGTAGAAGGTGCGCGGGCTCATCGCCGCGCGGCGCGCCAGATCCGTCACCGTCAACGGCTGGTCGAGGCGCTCCCGGGCCCACTCCAGGACCGGGCTCAGGCCCGCGTCGTCCGTGGCCGGCACCGACAGGTCGATGAACTGGGCCTGCCCGCCCGGCCGGTGGGCGGGCACCACCATGCGGCGGGCCAGCTGGTTGGCGACGTGCGCGCCGAGGTCACGGCGTACGAGATGCAGGCACAGGTCGAGGCCCGCGGCGAGCCCCGCGCTGGTCAGGACGTCGCCGTCGTCCACGTACAGGACCGAGTCGTCGACCTCCACGCGCGGATGGCGGGCGGCGAGCTGGGCCGTGTGCAGCCAGTGCGCGGTGGCCCTGCGGCCGTCGAGGATGCCCGCGGCGGCGAGCGCGAAGGCGCCGGTGCACAGCGACACCATGCGGGCGCCCGCCGCGTGGGCGCGGCGCAGCGCGTCGACGAGGCCGGGCGGCATCGGCGCGCCCTCGTCGACACAGGCGTCGGGCACCGACGGCACGATGACGGTGTCCGCGCCGACGAGGTCGTCGAGGCCGTAGGGGGTGCGCAGCGAGAAGCCGGACGGCGCCGCGCCGCCCTCCTCGCCGCCGTTGATGCCGCACAGCCGGAGGTCGTACCAGGAGTCGGCCAGATCCGGCTGGGGCTTGCCGAACACCGTGCACGGGATGCTCAGTTCGTACAGGTCCCACGACGGGACCCCGATCTCCTCGGTCACGACCACCGCGACGGTTCCAGCGCTCATGCGGGCGAGGATACGACGCCCGCAGGGCTGGCAGGAATTTGGTGGCCACCGTCACCACCGTCACTGTCGTGGCCATCGACGCGCTGCGAAGGTGGTCCTACGTGATCAACGTGATCAGCCGCCCGAAGGCGGATCTTCTAGGAGTTACGACACAATGAGCGCAGAACGACGCGCCCCCGTGACCGTCATCGGACTCGGCAACATGGGCACGGCCCTGGCCGCCGCCTTCCTGGAGCGCGGCCACCCCACCACCGTCTGGAACCGTTCGCCGGAGAAGGCCAAGGCCCTCGCCGAGCGCGGCGCGCGGGTCGCGGCGACGCCCGAGGAGGCGGTGACCGCGGCCGAGTTGGTGATCGCCTGCGTCCTCGACTACGACGCGCTGCACGCCGTGCTCGACCCGGTCGCCGACCGGCTCGCGGGCCGCGCCCTGGTGAACGTGACCTCCGGATCGCCGGAGCAGGCCCGTGACTTCAGGGACTGGGCTAAGGAGCAGGGCGCCACCTACCTCGACGGCGCCATCATGACCACGCCGCCCGGCGTCGGCAGCCCGGACATGATGTTCCTCTACAGCGGCTCGCAGGACACCTTCACCGCGCACAAGGAGACCCTGGACGTCCTCGGCGACGCGCTGTTCCTGGGCACGGACCCGGCGGTCGCCTCGCTGTACGACGCCGCGCTGCTCGGTCTGATGTGGGCCACGTTCAACGGCTGGCTGCACGGCACGGCGCTCGTCGGTGCCGACAAGGTGGCCGCCACGGACTACACGGTGCTCGCGAACCGCTGGCTCGGCGGCGCGGTGAGCGGCTTCCTCACGCGGTACGCGGCGCAGGTGGACGAGGGCCACTACCCGGGCGACGACGCGACCGTCGACGTACAGATCGCGACCATCGACCACCTCATCCACGCGGCGGCCGACCGGGGTGTCGACAACGCGCTGCCGGAGCTGCTGAAGGCCGGCATGGAGCAGGCGAAGGCGGCGGGCCACGGCGGGGACAGCTACGCGAGCGTGATCGAGGTGATGCGCGGGAAGGGCGGGGCGAAGGCCTAGGTGCCGCGGGCGTGCGGGCCCGCGGCGGTGGGCGGCCGGGCGCCCGGAACACGGTGTGGCGTCGGCCCGCAAGGGCCGACGCCACCGGTGTTCACCAGCTCCGTGTGAGATCCGGTTGGGGCTGCTCGGGCGCACGCCGGGCCGAGGGCAGACCGCCGAATCCGGGGGAGTCCACCGACGTACCGGCGACCCGGTCCGCGAGCGAGCGCGAGGAGCGCGAGAGCACCGGGAACACGTTCAGGAGGAACAGGGCGACCGCCGCGATCCAGCACAGGACGGACAGGAAGAGCCAGCCCTGCACCAGCATGCAGCACGCGAGGGCGTACACCGCGACGTCGGCCGAGGTGGTGACGGCCGCCCGCAGCGCCGTGCGCGAGGGTGTGCGCGGGGTGACGCGCAGCCCCATCAGGGCCTTGCCCAGCGTGCGGCCGGTGAAGTTGAGCGTGAGCCACTGGTAGAGGAACGTGAGCACGATCAGGGCGAGGAAGCCCTGCTGGATGTAGCCGACGGCGTCCTTCCAGAGCGAGTCGACCATCTTGTCGGCCGCTCCCTGGGCGTCGCCCCCGGACTTGACGAAGTGCCAGCTTCCCTTGGTCACCAGCTCGGGCACGTCGGTGATGAGTGCCGAGATGCGGTTGAAGGTCAGGACGGCGAGGCCCCAGGCCGCCGCCACCACCAAAGCGAAGTCGATGAGCCAGGCGCCGAGACGGCGGAACTTCGGCACAGATGATCCCCCAAGACTGCTACCCCCCGGTCTGAGTGCGCATCACGATAGCAACACCGACTCCCGTGCTCAGCCGGTCAATTGAGACGATCCCGGGGCGCTCCCGTCGTTCAACTCCGTTGCCAAAGCGTCAAGATGACTCCGGGACGACCGGCGCGCAGAAGCGCACGCGACGTGCGTGGGGCGCGAATCGGAGGCTTTGCTCGGCGCGCGCCCCGCGCGTGGCAGGGCGGCCCTCGGATGCCTCCTCCCTAGACTCCGGCCATGGACACCACGCGGCTCGACCGCCTCGCCGACGGCAAGTACCTGCTGGTCACCAGCTACCGCAAGGACGGCACGGGAGTGCCGACGCCGGTCTGGGTGGTGCGGGACGGGGACGCGCTCGGCATCTGGACGGTCACGGAGAGCTGGAAGGTGAAGCGGATTCGCCGTCGGACGGACGTTCTCGTCGGTCCCTGCGACCTGCGTGGCAATCCGACGGGTGATCAGGTTCCGGCCACCGCCGAAATCTGTGACTCGACGACGACAGCGCGTTACCGCAGACTCATCGCACGGAAGTACGGCGTCTCAGGGGCCCTGGTCCTGCTCGGCAGCAGGCTGCGCAGAGGGGTCCGCGGCACCGTGGGTATCCGCATCATCCTCGTTCCGTGATCAAAGACGTGGACTCTGTCCCGAATTGGGGTGCAATGCGGGCAAGTTGATGCCCGAGAGACGCAGATCACACCGGTTCGGCGGCATTGGTACATGAGACCTACACCGATTCTGTGCGTCTCCTACCGGAGGATGAGGGGGCCCTGTCAGGACTACACCGGTCGTGGGCCGATAGTCCGGCCCGCAGTCTGACTTCCGGGCCCCGACCGGACGGCACGATGGAGGGGATCCTGAAGACCTGTACCGACGAGCATCAACGTGCCGCCGGATGGTCACCCTTGCCTGCCAATCCCGACGGGGGTCTCTTTCGCCGTGGCTACGTTCCTCTACAAGCTGGGCCGTCTCGCGTTCAGACGGCGCTGGTGGATGGCGCTCATATGGGTGCTGCTCTTTGTAGGCGCCGGCTTCGCCGCCTCGGCAGCCCCCGCTGCGCCCGCCGACACGTTCTCCATGCCCGGCACGGAGTCGCAGAAGGCCTTCGACCTGCTCGACGAGCGCTTCCCGCAGAGCAAGTCCGACGGTGCCACCGCCCGCGTGGTGGTCCGCGCCCCGGACGGCCAGAAGATCACCGACGGGAAGAACAAGGCCAAGGTCGACAAGCTCGTCGCCGACCTGGGCAAGGGCCCCAAGGTCTCCAAGGTCGACGACCCGTTCAAGGCGGGTGCCGTCAGCAAGGACAAGACCACCGTCTACGCGACCGTGTCCTACAAGGTCACCGGCACCGAGCTGAGTGACAAGAACAAGGAAGCCCTCGAAAAGCTCCTCAAGGACACGAGCAAGGACGGCCTGACCGTCGAGGCGGGCGGCGACGCCGTTCCGACCGAGCAGAGCATGGGCGGCAGCGCCGAGCTGATCGGCATCGGCGTCTCCGCGGTGGTCCTGCTCATCACCTTCGGATCGATGATCGCCGCGGGCATGCCCATCCTCACCGCCCTCATCGGCGTGGGCATCGGCATCTCCAGCATCACGGCGCTCGCCAGCACCCTTGAGCTGTCCAGCACCACCTCGACGCTCGCGATGATGATCGGCCTCGCGGTCGGCATCGACTACGCGCTGTTCATCGTGTCCCGCTACCGAGCAGAGATAGCCGAAGGACGGGAACCCGAGGACGCGGTCGGCCGCGCCGTCGGAACCGCGGGATCCGCCGTGGTCTTCGCCGGACTCACCGTCGTCATCGCGCTCGCCGGCCTCATGGTCGTCAACATCCCGCTGCTCACCAAGATGGGTATGGCCGCGGCCGGCACGGTCGTGATCGCCGTACTGATCGCGCTCACCCTGATCCCGGCGCTGCTCGGCTTCGGCCGCCGCAAGGTGCTGCGCCGCAAGGACCGCAAGAAGCCGTTCGGCACGCCGCACGCCGACCCGCACGGCAAGCCGAAGCTCGGCACCCGCTGGGCCCGGTTCGTGCTGCGCCGCCCGCTGATCGTGCTGCTCTTCGCCGTCGTCGGCCTCGGCGCCATCGCGGCCCCGGCCGCCAAGCTGGAGCTCGGCCTGCCCGACGAGGGCACGTTCGCGACGGACACCACCCAGCGCAAGGCGTACGACATGCTGTCGGACTCCTTCGGCAAGGGCTTCAACGGTCCGCTCACGGTCGTCGTCGACAAGGACGACAAGGGTGCGGCCGCCGCGGCCAAGGAGGTCGGCGCGGCGCTCAAGAAGTTCGACGGCGTCGTCACCGTCACCCCGGCCGCGCCGAACAAGGAAGACAACACGGCGACGATGACCGCCGTGCCGAAGACCGGCCCGAGCGACGCCGAGACGGAAAAGCTGGTCAAGAAGATCCGCTCGGACATCAGCGACGTCGAGTCCAAGACCGGTGCCGAGGTCCTGATCACCGGCTCCACGGCCATGACGATCGACTTCTCGCAGACCCTCGACGACGCCCTGATCCCGTACCTGGCTCTCGTCGTCGGCCTGGCCTTCCTGCTCCTGATGCTGGTCTTCCGCTCCATCCTGGTCCCGCTGAAGGCGGCCCTCGGCTTCCTCCTGTCGGTCCTCGCGGCGCTCGGCGCGGTCGTGGCGGTCTTCCAGCAGGGCCACCTCGCCGACGTCTTCGGTGTCGACCAGCCCGGCCCGATCATGAGCATGATGCCGATCTTCATGATCGGTGTGGTCTTCGGCCTCGCGATGGACTACGAGGTGTTCCTCGTGACGCGTATGCGTGAGGCGTACGTCCACGGGGCCCGCCCGGGCGAGGCCATCGTGACCGGCTTCACGCACAGCGGTCGCGTCGTCGCCGCCGCGGCGGTCATCATGATCAGCGTGTTCTCCGGCTTCATCATGGAGAACGACGACATGATCAAGATGATGGGCTTCGGTCTCGCGTCGGCCGTCCTCTTCGACGCCTTCGTGGTCCGCATGGCGATCGTGCCCGCGGTGCTCGCGCTGCTCGGCAAGTCCGCCTGGTGGCTGCCGCGCTGGCTGGACAAGATCCTGCCGAACGTGGACGTGGAGGGCGAGAAGCTGCACAAGCAGCTCGGTGACGTGAACGGCGGACCCGCGCCGTACAGCGACCCGGAGCGTGAACTGCAGCGCGTGCGCTGACCCCGCAGTGACAACGGCGGCCCGGTGACCTCCTCGGTCACCGGGCCGCTCTGCTGTGCGCAGGCGGCCCCGCTGGTGGAGACTGTCCTCGGCGCGACCTCGGAGGTGCCCGTGCTCTTCACCCAGGACGCCCTGGCCAAGATCGCCGCCGGCGATGTCGACCTGGCGTTCCGGCGCTGGGTCAGACCCGCCGTCCGGCCCGGCACCCAGCTGCGTACCGCCGTCGGTGTACTCGCCGTCGACGCCGTGGAGGCCGTCGACGAGAGCGCCGTCAGCGACCGGGACGCCCGCCGCGCCGGATACGCCGACCGCGCGAGACTCCTCGCCGACCAGCGCCCCGGCGCCGACCGCGCCCTCTACCGGATCGCCCTCCGCCGCGTCGGCGCCGACCCCCGCGTCGGCCTGCGCGAGGACACGGACCTGTCCGCCGCCGACCTGGACGCCGTCACCACCGCCCTCGCCCGCATGGACGCCCGCAGCGGCCACGGCCCGTGGACCACCGCCACCCTCGAACTCATCGCCGCGCACCCCGCCGTCCGCGCCGCCGACCTCGCCGCGCGCCTCGGCCGCGAGACGCTCCCCTTCAAGACCGACGTGCGCAAGCTGAAGGACCGCGGCCTGACCGAGAGTCTCGACGTCGGCTACCGCCTCTCGCCGCGCGGCCGCCTCGTGCTCGACCACCTCCGGGCAGGGCGGGACTGACCCCGACTGACCCGATCGGCCCCAAAACGCGCTGAAGGGCGCTGATTTGGCAAAGAACGGCAAGGAACGGCAAGGAACGGCACCGAAGAGGCGATTCGGCTCGATTCGTGCGTCCGCGAAGTCAACTTCGCCGTGACGACACGCGTCCGTGCTAAGGGCTGGACCGTTTTCAGCCCGGCTGCCAGGCCCTACGTCCCGCGTGGAGCGGTGTCGCGTGCTCCGCGGGCGAGGGCCCGGGGGCGCGGTCGCGCGGAGGAGGTTGACCATGATCGGGGTCGACGGGGACCGGCTCGCGGTGGTCGCTCTGGATGCCCGACGGGCACAGGACGTCCGGATCGCGGGGGCGAAGGCGGCACATCTGGCACGGGCCGCGGGGGCGGGCCTGCCGGTGCTGCCCGGATTCGTGGTGGCGGCAGCGGACACCGAAGCGCACCACGGCGAGAGTGAACTACGGTGCGCCTGGCGCGAGTTGAGCGACAACGGCGCGCGACCGCTCGTCGTGCGGTCGTCCTCCGCGCACGAGGACGGCGCCGAGTCGTCCCTGGCGGGCCTGTTCGAGACGGTCCTCGACGTGCACGGCTGGGACGCGTTCACCGACGCCGTGCGACGGGTGCTCCGCTCCGCGCACCGCGTCCCCGTACGACAGGTGCCGGCCCACGTCGGCCAGGAGGCCGACGGCCCCGCCCGCGCGGACATGGCCGTCCTGGTGCAGCCCATGGTGCGGGCCGTCGTCGGCGGGGTGATGTTCGGCGCGGACCCGCTCACGGGGCGGCACGACCGGGTACTCGTCAGCGCCGTGCCCGGCGGCCCCGACCGGCTGGTCGACGGCAGCGCCGACGGCGTCCGCTACCACCTCACCCGCCACGCCCGCCTGGTCCGCACCGAACCCGCCGAGCCGCGCGGCGCCCGCCTCCTCGACCGCGGCCGACTGCGCCGCCTGGTGCGCCTCGCACGCCTGGCCCAGCGGGAGTTCGGCGGCCCGCAGGACATCGAGTTCGGGTTCGACGCCGACGACCGGCTGTGGCTGTTCCAGACCCGCCCCATCACGGCGATGCCCACGGCCCCGCCCCGCGGCGCCCGCCTGCTCGGCCCCGGCCCGGTCGCCGAGACCTTCCCCGGAGTCGTACAGCCGCTGGAGGAGGACCTGTGGCTCGCCCCCATGTCGTACGGCCTGACGCTCGCCCTCGACCTCACCGGCTCCGCGCCGCGCGGGCAGCTGCGCCGACTGCCCGTCGTCACCACGGTCGACGGGCGCGCGGCCGCCGACCTGCGCCTGCTCGGGGCCGCCCCGGCACGCCGGCCCGCCCTCGCCTTCCTCAACCCCGCCCCGGGCGCCCGCCGCGCCGCGTCGGCCTGGCGGACCGGGCGCCTGCGTGCCGCCCTGCCGATGCTCGCCGTCGACCTCATGGCCGACGTGGACCGGTACTTGAGCGAACTGCCGCCGCCCGATGAGATGTTGAGCGGACGGCTGTTCGCCGCCGTGTCCTGGGGCCGGACGGTCCTGGCGTCGCTGCACGCCCAGGAGTCCCTGGCCGGAGCCCTGTTGGCGCACGATTGCGGTGCCACCGCCGTCGGCGAGGCCCTGGCGGTCCTGTCCGAGGTGCGCGCCGCCGAACCCGACGACGTACGCCTGGTCGCCCGGCACCCCGTGCTCCTGTCCCTGCTGCCGCCGTCGCTCGGCCCGCGCCCGCCGCTGCCCGCGCGCACCGCGTGGGCCGGGGTGCCGCGCGGCACGGCGGCCCTGCCGGTCCGCGAGGGGCTGCGGCTGCGGGTGCGCTGGGTGCAGGAGATGCAGGCCGCCATGGTGCGCGAGACAGCCCGCCGCTTCACGGTCGCCGGGCTCATCGACGATCCGTCCCGTGTGGCCCTGCTGCGCTGGACCGAGCTGACGGCTGCGAGCGACGGCGCGGGCCTCCCCGCCGACCTGCCCGAACGCCGTCCCCGCCCGCACCGCCCCGCCCTGCCCGCCGCCTTCCGCCTCGCGGCCGGATGCCCGGTGCCCGAACCCGGCGGGCGCCGCAAGAAGAACCCCGGCCAGGGCGCGGGCGGCGGCTTCGGCTCCGGCACCGCCTGGCACGGGACAGGGACACCGCCCCGGCACCCGGTCCTGATCGTCCGCACCCTCGACCCGTCCTTCGCGCCGCTGCTTCCCGGGCTCACCGGCCTGGTCGCCGAGACCGGCAGCGTCCTGTCCCACCTCGCCGTCCTCGCCCGCGAGTACCGGGTGCCCACGGCGGTGGGCGTCCCCGACGCGCAGAGCCGCTTCCCGGAGGGGGTGCGGCTCTCCGTGGACGGGGGGACGGGGGAGGTGGACGTGGTGCGGGTGGCGGCCGTGGCGGATGCGGTGGATCCCGTGGACTCCGTGGACATGGCAGCCGACGCGGACGCCGACGCGAGCGGGGCGGAGGTGCCCGGCGCGGGGCCGGGCGGTGTCGAGCCGGGCAGCAGGGGGACCGGTGGCGCGGGACCCGGCGGCAGGCAGTCCGCCGACCGCGGCGGCGGACCGTCCAGGACCAGCGCCGGACCCGACGTGCCGCCGTGCTCCCACGACGGTGGCGACGGCGGTGGTGGTGTGCGCGGACCCGTCCCGCCCGACTGCCCCGACTACCAGGAGGGCCTGGCGTCATGAAGTACGTGAGCTATCTCCTCGGCGGCCTCACCGCCGCCGCGGCCGCCACCTACAGCGTCGTCTACCTCACCCGCTGGGAGTGGCAGCGCGCCCTCATCTGCGGCGTGCTGCTCCTGGTCGTCGAGGGCCTGCTCGTCTGCGCGCTGCTCCTGAGCCGCATCGGCCGCCTGGAGCGCAGGATCGCCGACACCGGGGAGCGCACCGAGGAAGTGTGGCGGCGGCTGCGGGAATCGGGCCCGGAAGAGGGCGCGCGGTTCCGCTGGCTGGAGCCGTCCGCGCCCGACGGCGCCCACCGCACGTACGTCTTCGTTCCCGTCCTGATGGCGGCCGGGGTGCTGCTGTCCGGTGTCGCCTGGGTCGTGCAGCGGATCTCGGCGGCCACCGCCGGGCCCGGCGCGGAGCGCAGGCTCGCCGGGCGCCTCACGGCACTGGCCGCGCCGCCGCCCGAACGCCTCGGCCGGGCACCGGAGTTGGAGGCCAGGCCCGCCGTGCCGCGCCCCCGTGCCGCGCGGACGCTCCTGCTGGCCGTCGTGGCCGCGGCGTGCGGGCTGCTCCTCAGCCTCCTGGTGGACACGCTGTCCGACGCCACCCAGACCCGCCCCGGCAAGGCGGCGGGCTCGGCCGCGACCACCCTCGTCTACCGGGTCGAGGTGCGCGGCAGCGACAACGCGAACGCCCGCGCCCTGGCCGCGCGCGAACTGTGGGAGCGGTGCCGCCGCTCGACCGCCGCCCTCAACGTGCGGGCCCCGCTGACCCGCCTCGACACGGACGTCTGGGCCGGAGTGATCCGCCCCGCCCTCTCCGACCACGACGCGATGCGCCTCAGCGGCTGCCTGACCGACGCGACGGCCCACCGAACCCGCGCGCGGGTCCTGGGCGAGAGCCAGGTGGAACCGGCTCATCGGGAGGGGTGAGGGGCTTGGGGCGGCGCCCCGCGCAGACGAGGCGAAGTCCCTGGAGAGCCCAACACCCTTGATGTGAGGGCGAGTTAGGGAGGCTGTCGAGCCTGGTGGGGCGGTCGTACGCGGTCCCGGGGCCGCTCGCGCGCGGGTAGCCTGAAAGGCGTCTGCGTTTCCTCCCCGTCCCGTGCTGGTGTGCGCCCGTCGCGTACCCCATCAGGTGGTGACCGCTTGTCCTCCGCGCCCTCTTCCCGGCCTTCCTCGCCCGCTCCCTCTGCGCCGCCCCCTGCCGGGCTGCCGGCCCGCGCCGCCGCAGTGCTCGCCGCCGCGCGGGCCGCAGGGGTCCGAGCGCGCGACGGACTCACGCCCCGCCGCCCCCTCGCCCGCCGGGCGCTGAAGACCGTCGGCCTGTGCGTCCTCGGCTACACCGTCTTCTGGCTCACCTCGGCCCTCGGTGTGCTCGCCGTGTCGGCGTGGGCGGGCGAACACGCCCCGGAAGACGGCGAGTTGGCCGGTATCCGGCACTTCCAGCAGGTCGACGACCGGGTGTGGCGCGGCTCCGCGCCCAGCGAGGCGGGCTACCGCGCGCTCGTCGCGCACGGCATCCACACCGTCGTGGACCTGCGCGCGGAGGACCTGGGCGCCGCGGCGCTCGCGCAGCCGAAGCGCGCCGGACTGCACGTCGTCCGCATGCCGATCCGCGACGGCCAGACCCCCGACGGCCGCCAGGTCGACCGGTTCCTGCGCGTCGTCGCCGACGCGCGCGGCCCGGTCTTCGTGCACTGCGGCGCGGGCGTCGGGCGCACCGGCTCGATGACCGCCGCCTACCTGGTCCGCACCGGGCAGGCGACGCCCCGTCAGGCGGCGCTGCGCACGGTCGCCGTGGGTCCGCCCTCGCTGGAGCAGATCTACTACGTGCTCAGCGCCGACCGGGACGCGAGCCGGCAGCCGCCGAGCGTCGTCTCGCTGGTCAGCCGGCTCGCCGACGCGCCCCGCAGGATCAAAGCGTCGCTTTGAGCCGCCACGCGCCGCCGCGGAACAGCTCCGCGCCGCCGTCCGCCGACAACTGCCCGCCGTCGGCCGCGCGTTCGCCGAGCCGCCGCTCGTCCTCGCGGACCCGCTTCTGCAGCAGTGTCGCCGCGAAGCGTCCGCCGACACCGCCGTCCTTCGACGGTTGCTCGCCGACGACCTCGAAGCCCGCGGCGGCGTAGTACGCCCGCAGCCGCGGGTTGTTGGCGCGGCAGTCGAGGCGGCACAGGCTGCGCCCCGCGGCGCGGACGCGGCGCTCGGCGTGCTCCAGCATGCGGCGGCCGGTGCCGGGCGGCGCGACCCGGCGGTCGGTCATCAGGCGGTGCACGTACCCGGCCGTGGGCGGCTGCGGGCCCCACGCCGCCGGGTCGTCCCACCACAGCTCCCAGGCGCCCGCGACCGGCCCGTCCGGGCCGAGCGTCGCGATCCAGATCTCGCTGTCCACGAGCCGCGCCCTGAAGTGCTCCTCGCCCAGCTCGCCCGGCTTCCACTGCGCGATGCCCTGCGCGATCTGCCAGCGGGCCGCCTCGTCCCGCAGCCGTACGAGCACGGGCACGTCGGACTCGTCGGCGCGCCGGAACGACAGCTCGCGCCCCGCCTCCGGTTCGAGCAGGTTGCGGCGCAGCGTGGCCACCAACTCGGCGTCGGCGCCGAGGAGTTGCTCGGCGTACGCGCGCACGGACCCGTACCGCTCGGAGATCTCCACGAGGACGAGGCGCATCACGTCGGCGGGCGCGCGTCCGAAGCCGAGCCAGGGCTGCTCGCCCCCGGGGTGCTCGGCGCGCCAGTCCGCGAGGAAGCGGTCCGTGGCGAGCTCGGTGCGGGCGTAGTCCTCGACGATGTCGGCCTCGGGCACGCCGAGCAGGGCGAGCAGGAGGGCGGCGAGCAGGCCGGTCCGGTCCTTGCCGGACACGCAGTGGAAGACCACCGGGCCCGAGCCGTCGTCGGCGAGCACTTCGAGGGCGCGGCGCAGCTCTTTCGCGCCATCCTCGGCCATCGTCAGATAGCGCTCGCGCAGGTGGGGGACCAGCAGCGCGTCGGGGCCCGGCGACGGCTGGGAGTGGGGGCGGTGCTCGGTGTTCAGCTGGTGGTAGGCGAGCGTCGGGTGCTCGGGCACCCGGCCCTTCGCCTCGATCTCCGAAGGTCGGCGCAGATCGATGACGGTGCGGACACCCAGGGCGAGGAAGCGGTCCCAGTCGGCGCCCCGCAGCTTGCTCAGCGAGTCGGACCGGTACACCTGCTCCCAGCGCACCGCACGGCCGTCCTCAGTGACATGGCCGCCCAGGTCACGGAAGTTGTGCAGCCGTTCGAAAGGTATGTGTCTCTTCACAGTGCAGCAGCCTACGTCCGGGAAGGCCGCGAATGCCGCGATGAACATCACCGCCAGCATCCGCGTTCGATTCCCGCCAAGGGGACTGGACAAAGGGGGCCCCGCGTGCTTGGCCGGGCCGCCCCGTGTCTTGTCACAGGACGCCGGGCGGCCGCGCCGGACGCACCCGGAAGATCGTCCTCCGGGTACTACCGCCCGGACCCGTCAGCGCCCGCCGACGCGGACCGGCTTCGCCACCTGCGGCACCTCGTCCAGAGCGATCCCGAAGTGCGTCGCGTACGCCGCGAGGATCTCCGCGTCCGTGGCCAGTTCCGTGACGTTCCGCTGCTCGCCGGTGGTGACGGTGAGCTTGCTGCCGCTGAGGGTGACCCGGCCCGTCTCCGTGACCAGCGTGCACACCGTGGACCGGGTGAAGTGGGACTTCGGGGAGGTGCGGTGGTACCACGCCCCGGCCGTGAAGTCGGCCAGCTCGCGCGGGCGTCGGTCGAGGACGTACTGCGGCTTGCCGTCCTTGAGGACGTCGAGGTCGCCGGCGGGGGTCTCCACCACGCGGAACGTGCCGCCGGGGTCGTCCTGGTCCCCGCGCTCGGCAAGGTCGAGCGGGAGGTGGCTGTGGGTGCCGAAGCCGATGTCGGCGAGCCAGTCCCCGCCGTCCTCGGTGCGCACCCGCAGCGCCAGGTGGTCGTACGGGATGCCGGGGCGTCCTTCGTCCCCGTACACCCGGGCCTGGAGCAGCGTGACCTCGAAGCCGAGCGCGGTGAGCAGCGCCGCGAAGGCGCCGTTGAGCTCGTAGCAGAACCCGCCGCGGCGTTCGTCGACGACCTTCGCCACCAGGTCCTTCTCCGTCAGCTCCACCTCCTGGCCGAGGTGGATGGCGAGGTTCTCGAAGGGGACACGGCGCAGATGGGCGAGGTGCAGATCGCGCAGGGCCGACGAGGTCGGGGCTGCGGGGCGGTCGGCGCCGATGCGGCGCAGATAGGCGGCTGTCCGGGCGGTATCCATGGCGCAAGTCTCGCCGCGGCCCGCCGGTGCGGCCACCGACCGGGGGTGGGGCGGGCCCCCGTCCCGGGACCTAGGTCCAAGGTGCCGCCGATCCCCGTGGCCCGCGCCGCCGCCCGGTGGGTATAGTCGGTCCACGCCGCGCGGCACCCGACCCGCGCGTGCCCCACAGAAGGAGGTGACCCGATGCGCGAGCACTCAGCCGACCGCACCACAGCCCGGGCCCTCCTGACCGCCGTACGCGTCTGAACCGTACGGACACCGCGCAGGAGCGCCCCGCCTGGCCCGCACCGGCCCAGGCATCGCATGTCATCGCATCGAAGCACTCCTGAGCGAAGGAACCCATGACTGTCACGCCTTTCCGGATCGCCGTGCCCGACGACGTCCTCAGCGACCTGCGCGCACGACTGACCCGCACCCGCTTCACCGCCGCGTCCGACACCACCTCCTGGGCGGCGGGCACCGACCCGGCGTACCTGCGCGACCTCGTCGCGTACTGGGCCGACGGCTTCGACTGGCGCGCCGCCGAGGCCGCCCTGAACGCGTTCCCGCACCAGGTCGCCGAAGTCGCCGGGTCCCCGCTGCACTTCATCCACCTGCGCGCCCGGCGACCCGAGGGCGCTCCCGCGCCGCTGCCGCTCGTGCTCAGCCACGGCTGGCCGAGCAGCTTCGTGGAGATGCTGAGCGTCGCCCGGCGTCTCGCCGACCCCGCCGCCCACGGCGGCGACCCCGCCGACGCCTTCGACGTGGTCGTGCCGTCCCTGCCCGGATTCCTCTACTCCGGTCTGCCGCAGGGCCCGTTCACCCGCCGGGGAGTCGCCGAGACCTGGCACTCCCTCATGACCGGGACCCTCGGCTACGACCGCTACGGGGCGTTCGGCGGCGACATCGGCGGCGGCGTCACCCAGTGGCTCGGCGCCCTGTACCCGGAGCACGTCGCCGGCGTGCACATCACGTCCGCCGTGGTGAGCGCGGACTTCGAGAAGGAGCCGCCGACGCCCGCGGAGCAGACGTACCTGGACGCGCTCGCCGCGTACGACATCGGGGACCAGGGCTACAGCGAGATCATGTGCACCCGGCCCGACACGGTCGCCGCCGCGCTCATGGACTCGCCCGCCGGGCTGCTCGCGTGGATCGTCGACAAGTACCGGGACTGGAGCGACTGCGACGGAGACGTCGCGCGCCGCTGGGACCGGGACACCCTGCTCACCGTCGCCACGCTCTACTGGGCCACCGGCAGCATCGGCTCGTCCTTCCGGCAGTACTACGACTACCACCTGAACAAGCGGGTGCCGCGCATCGCCGTGCCCGCCGCCGTCACCCTCAGCAACGAACCGGCGTTCAGGGACTACCCGAAGAGCCTCGCCGAGCGCGTCTTCGCCGACCTGCGCCACTGGAACACGCCGGAGCGCGGCGGACACTTCATGGCGCACGAGGAGCCCGACCAGGTCGCCGCCGAACTGCGGGCGTTCTTCGGTCCGTTGAGGCGGGCCGACTAGGGCCCGTCCGGCAGCGGCCGCGCTCCCGGGCTCCGGAAGGGGCTTGGGAGCGCGAGGGCCGATATAGGATGTACGTTCCGTTTCCTGCTGCTTCCTGGCAGCCTGTGACCCACCCCGGAGCGTCATCTGTGAGCGTAGCCATCGTCGTGCCCGAAGCCGCCGTACCGGCCGACCACCGGGAAGCGGACCCGGCCGGCACTCGGGAACTCGTGGAGCGCGACGCCCGCGACTTCGGCGCCTACGCCCGCACCGGCGGCTGGACCTTCGGCCTGAAGGTGGCCCGCAGCGTGCGGCCCGGCGGGCAGGCCGCCGAGGGCACGCCGAAGGTCTCCGCGAAGGAGTTCGCCGAGCTCGCAGGGTGCTCCGCCGACCGCGTCATGCGCTACTACAAGGCCTGGGACAAGGCCGCCGACGACGGCCTCGTGCCGCACTTCGAGGCGTTGACGCCCGGCGGCGACGTGGAACTCCCCGACGCCGACGTCTGGCTGACCTACTACGTGCCGCGCTCCAGCGCCACCTCCGAGCGAGGTACCGCGATCACCGCCGCCGCCGAGGCGGAGGGCATCCGCCCGACCAAGGCCCTGGAGGTCGCCGAGAACCCCACCGCGCTGCGCGCCGCGATCCTCGCCGACCCCTCCACCGCCCAGGCCGCCCGGCACGCGCTGCTCGACCGCCTCAAGGAGGACCCGGCCCTCCAGACCGAGCTGGCCCGCGACATCGCCCGCACCGACGAGCTGAAGAAGGCCGTCGCGGGGGAGACCAGGGCCGCGGACCGCATCGAGTACGTGCGCAAGGTCGCCGAGGAGGGCCAGATCCGCACGCCCGCCGGGCAGACCCTGGACGCCCCCGCCGAACTGCGCGCCGAGGCCGAGCGGCACCTGTCCCTCCTCGACGAACTCGACGACTCCGAAGAGGCCGGCGAGTGGGCCGCGGAGGCGTACGACACGGTGAAGACCCTCGTCGCCGAGACCGTCGAGGCCGACCCCGAGCTGCGCGTGCAGGAGCGGCGCACGAAGTTCTACAGCAGCCTGCAGAAGGCCACGAAGGTCTTCGAGGAGCTGACCCTCGACGACGCCGTCGACTTCGACGACATCTACGAGGACGACATGGTCCAGCGCCTCGAGGAGCTCCAGCAGGCCATCAACACCTGCATCACCGCGCTGCGCAAGGCCTCCGAGACGCGCTGACCGGCACGCCCGGGGCGCGGTCAGGGCAGGATCGAGTCGACGTATCCGCCGTCCACCCGGACCGCGCCGCCCGTGGTCGCCGAGGCGAGCGGCGAACTGAGATAGACCACCATGTTCGCGATCTCCTCGGGCTCGATGAGCCGCTGGATCAGGGACTGGGGCCGGTGCAGGCGCATGAACTCGCGCTGCGCCTCGTCCCAGGCGAGGCTCCGGTCGACCAGCTCGTACACGAAGTCCTCCACGCCGCCGGTGTGCGTGGGTCCCGCGATGACGGAGTTGACGGTCACGCCGGTGCCCGCGGCCTCCTTGGCGAAGCCGCGGGAGACCGAGAGCAGCGCGGTCTTGGACATGCCGTAGTGGATCATCTCGGCGGGGACGACGACGGCCGAGTCGCTGGCGATGTTCTGGATCCGGCCCCAGCCGCGCTCCTTCATCCCCGGCAGGTACGCGCGCGTGGTCCGCACCGCGGCCAGCACGTTCACCTCGAAGTACCGGCGCCACTCGGCGTCGGAGATGTCCAGGGCGGGCACGGCCCCGAAGATGCCCAGGTTGTTGACGAGGATGTCCGTCCGTGGCAGCGCGGACAGGACCTGCTCCAGACCGTCGTCGGTGGTGATGTCGCCCGGGGCCGCCACCAGGTCCGCTTCCGGGTCCGCCGCGCGCAGCCGCTGCAGGGCCGCTTCGACGGAGTCCTTCGTCCGTCCGTTCACCGAGACGCGTGCTCCGGCGCGGGCGAGGCCCGCGGCGATCGCGGCTCCGATTCCCTGGGTCGAGCCCGTGACCAGGGCCGACTTTCCGACGAGGTCGATCAACACGTGGTGCACCTTCTCTTTCGTCGTGGTGTCGAGCGCTTTCCTTGCCATGGCCATCCTTCCGCGGAGGCGCGCCCCGCAACCCGCCGATGCGACGGGTGCGCCGTTCGGCGCCGCAGCCCCTGCCGCCCCAGGAGGTCTGTGAAACGATCAACCACATGGTGTCTGTGAGTGATCTCCTGCCCGTCGAGGCGATCCGCGTGGATGTGGCGGCCGAGGACTGGCGTGCCGCGATCGGTGCCGCGGGCGAGCTGCTGGTGGCGACGGGCAGCAGCACGGACGCGTACACGGCGGAGATGATCCGGACCGTGGTCGACAGCGGCCCCTACATCGTCGTCGCCCCCGGCTTCGCGTTCGCGCACGCGCGGCCCTCGCCCGCGGTGCTGCGGACGGGCATGGCGTGGGTGCGGCTCGCGCGGCCGGTGGAGTTCGGGCACGAGACGAACGACCCCGTCGGCCTCGTCGTGGCCCTCGCGGCCGAGGACGCCTCCGCGCACACCGAGGCGATGGCGTCCCTGGCCCGGCTGCTCGCGGACCCGGAGACGACGGAGGCGCTGCGGGTGGCTCCGACTCCTGCGGCGGTGTGGGGGATTCTCGCAGGGGAGTCGGGGGAGTCGGGGGCTGACGAAGGGGCGGGGGTTGCCTCCGGAGCCGGAGCCGGAGCCGGAGCCGGAGCCGCCGCCTCCGCGCCCGTGGCCGCAGCCGCCGCCGGGCCCGCCGTGCACAAGATCCTCACCGTCTGCGGCAACGGCCTCGGCACCAGCCTCTTCCTGAAGAACACCCTGGAGCAGGTCCTGGACCGCTGGGGCTGGAGCCGGTACGTCACCGTCGAGGCCACCGACACCATCTCCGCCAAGGGCAAGGCGTCCGAGGCCGTCGCCATCCTCACCTCCCGGGAGATCGCCAAGACCCTCGGCGACGTGGGCGTCCCCGTGCGGGTCGTCGACGACTTCACCTCGACCACCGAGGCCGACCGGGTCCTGCGGGACACCTACGACGTCTAGAAAGAGGGGGGAGAGCCGTGGACTGGCTGGTCTCCGTAGCGAAGTTCCTGGTCAACGAAATCCTCAGCCAGCCCGCGTACTTGATCGGGCTGATCACCGCCGCGGGCCTGATCGCCCTGCGCAAGTCGGCGGGCCAGGTGCTCGGCGGGGCGATCAAGGCGACCCTCGGCTTCCTCCTGATCGGCGCGGGCGCCGGGCTCGTCGTGGCCGCGCTCGCCCCGCTCGGCGAGATGATCCAGGGCTCGACGGGCGCGCACGGCGTGATCCCGACGAACGAGGCCATCGTCGGCATCGCCCAGGCCGAGTACGGCTCCCGGGTCGCCTGGCTGATGATCCTCGGCTTCGCCGTGAGCCTGGTCCTCGCCCGCTTCACACCGCTGCGCTACGTCTTCCTGACCGGCCATCACATGCTGTTCATGGCGACGCTCCTGACGATGGTGCTCGCGACCGCGGGGCAGCGCTCCTGGGTCGTGGTCGTCGTCGGCGGTGTGCTGCTCGGCATCATGCTGGTCGCGATGCCCGCCTTCGCGCACCCCTGGACGAAGCGCGTCACCGGCAACAACACTGTCGCGATCGGGCACTTCGGCACCGCCGGGTACGTCGTCGCCGGTGCGACCGGGCAGGTCGTCGGGCGCCGCAGCCGGTCCACGGAGGACATGAAGCTGCCGGAGGGCCTGCGCTTCCTGCGTGACTCCATGGTGGCGACGGCCCTGTCCATGGTCCTCATCTACCTGATCATGTCGCTCGTCTTCCTCGCGAAGGTCGGCAAAAAGAGCGCGTTCAAGGCGTTCGCCGTCGACGGCGGGCCCGCCGCGCCCGACGTCGGCGCGTACGTCATGCAATCGGTCATGCAGGGCCTGCAGTTCGGCATCGCCGTCGCCGTCATCCTCTTCGGCGTCCGGACGATCCTCGGTGAACTGGTGCCCGCCTTCCAGGGCATCGCGAACCGCGTCGTGCCCGGCGCGGTGCCGTCCCTGGACGCGCCGATCGTCTTCCCGTACGCGCAGAACGCCGTCCTCATCGGCTTCATCTCCAGCTTCGTCGGCGGCCTGATCAGCCTCGGCCTGCTCGCCTGGATCTTCGATCCCGCCTTCGGCCTCGCCCTGGTGCTTCCCGGCCTCGTGCCGCACTTCTTCACGGGTGGCGCGGCCGGGGTCTACGGCAACGCGACGGGCGGGCGGCGCGGCGCGGTCGTCGGCGCGTTCCTGAACGGTGTGCTCATCACCTTCCTGCCCGCGCTGCTCCTGAAGGTCCTCGGCGCCTTCGGCAAGGAGAACACCACGTTCGGCGACGCGGACTTCGGCTGGTTCGGCTCGCTCGTGGGCAACGCGGCCAAGGCGGGGACCGTGGGCGGCGCGATCCTGATGCTGGTGATCGGCGCGGTCGTCCTGGCGGGCGCGATCGTCATGCAGAAGCGGGTGGTGGAGACCGGCTGGGACCCCGGGGCCCGGCGCGACGCGCTCCTCGGCCACGCGGCCGCCGCGGGCACGGAGGGCGACGGCGGGGCGGACGCCGAGGCCGGTTCCGGGGCGGGCCCGGCGGCGACGTACGCGAAGATCGCCCCGCCGCCGGGCGCGCCCAAGCCTCCGCCGCCGCCCGGACAGGACGGCTGAGGACTGCCGGGAAAGCCCGCCGGGAAAGCTCTGCCCGGAGGCCCCGCCCGGCGGAGGACCACAAACGCGACCGCTCAGCCCTGCCCCGGCACCACGAACAGCGCCCACGTGGCCACCGGTGCGATGAGCGCCATCGACATGCCCCACTTCATGAGCGCGCTGAACACCTGCGGGCGTTGCTCCTCCGGGGCGTTGGCGGTGACCAGCGCGCCGCTCGTGGACAGCGGCGAGGAGTCCACGACCGACGAGGACACGGCGAGGGCGATGATGAGGCCGACCGCCCCGACCTGACCGTCCATCAGGAACGGTACGGCGAGCGGGATCAGGGCGCCGAGGATGCCCGTGGTGGAGGCGAACGCGGAGACCACGGCCCCGATGAGACAGATCAACAGGGCGCCGACGAGCGGTGAGTCGATCTTCGCGACGCTGTCGCCGAGCCAGTTGATCGTGCCCATGCGCTCCATCACGCCGACGAACGTGACGACACCGCAGACGAGCAGCACGGTCGACCACGCGCAGCGGTCGACGGCACCCTTCGCCGCGTCGGCGTCGACGAGGGTGAGCACGACGACCACCGTGAAGGCCATCAGGCCGACGTTGTAGTCGAGGAACAGGGCGCCCGCGACCATGCCGAGCAGCCCGATCAGGGTCAGGGCGCGCGACCGGTCGAGCCGAGGTCCGACATCGGTGGTCGCGGGTGCGAACGCCACCGTGGTGGTGCCGCCGGGCTCGGGGGCGCCGACGGGGACCGCGGGCGCGCTTCCGGAACCCGGGGCCCCCTCGGCGTCCGGCACACCCCCGGCCTTGGTGCCCGTGCCCCCGTCCTCGGCCCTCCGCCCGAGCAGGTGCCGCCCGCCGAACAGGAAGTACGCGACGACGCTGAGCGCGACGTTGAACAGGAACGACATCAGGAACAGCAGTCCGGGGTCGCCCGGCAGGTCGTTGCGCTCGACCACGCCGTTGGTGATGCTGCCGAAGACGCTGGCGGGAGAGAAGCCGCCCGCGCTCGCGCCGTTGATGACCAGGAGGCCCATCAGGAGCGGGCTGATTCCGTAGCGGACGCAGAAGCTCATGCCGATGGGCGCGATGACGCCGACGGCCGCGGGCACGACCGCGCCGACGGCTGTGAGGGATGCGGTGATGAGGAACATGACCCAGGGGATGAGCGCGATGCGCCCCCTGACGGCGCGCGTCGCCGCGTGCACGAGCCATTCGATGGTGCCGTTGTTCTTCGCTATGGCGAACAGGAAGGTGACGCCGACGAGTACGACGAAGAGGTCGCCGGGGAAGCCGCCGAAGACGTCGTCCGCGTTCTCGCCGGCGACGGACGAGCCGACGGCGAAGGCGGCGACGAGGGCGAGCGCCCCCATGTGGACGGAGGTGAAGGTGGAGATGGTGAAGATGAGTACCAGTGCGCCGATCGCGATGAGATGGTCTGCCATGTGACACGTCCTCGCCTTCGGACGGCGGTCACAGTGCGCGGGCTTGAGTCGATGCGCGGGCTGTGTCCGACTGTGGGCATGCGGGAGGGACCCGTGGCGGCGTCCGGGGGCAGAGGGGCACAGAACGGCCGCGCCCCTGCCATGGCGGGCAGTCTCAAGAGCCCGGACTGTCCGCAGGGTGGACTTGAAGTTCCGCCATGCGGAACTCCAATGCGACGTTGGCGAGTATGTGACGGCGGTCACGCCCCGTCAAGGGGGTGCGGACACATCCGGGTTGTGGGGTGATCGGCGTCCGGTTCAGCTCGCGCGGGCGGAATCCGGTGCCTGGTAGCCGAGTGCCGTGCTGATCCTGTGGGCCGCCGTGCGCACGTGTTCGCCCAGCTCGACGAGCCGGTCGCGGTCGCAGCGGCTGCTCGGCATGTTGATGCTGACGCTGGCCACCGGCGAGCCGTCGGGGCCGAGCACGGCGGCGGCGACCGCGGACACGTCCTCGCGCCATTCCCCCTGGTTGAGGGCGTAGCCGCAGGTGCGGACCGCCTCCAGGTCGGCGCGCAGGGCGGCCGGGTCGTCGATCGTCGTGTCCGTGAACCGCGTCAGGCCCTGGGTGAGGTAGCGCTCGACGGCCTCGGGGGAGCGGGCCGCCAGGATCGCCTTGCCGTTGGCGGACGCGTGGCCGGAAAGGTGCTGGCCCAGAGGCAGCACGATCCGCACCGGCTGGGTCGTCTCCAGGCGCTCCACGAGCACGACCCGCTCGCCCTCCGCGACGGCCAGGTGCACGGTCTCGTCCACCGCGCGCCGCAGCTCCTCCATCACCGGCACGGCGACGTCCCGCAGGTCCAGCTCGCCGGTGGCCTGTCGCCCGATGAGCAGGGCTTTCGTGGTGAGCGTCCAGCGTGTGGGGGCGGTGCCGGTCTGCTTGATCCAGCCCGCCGTGTGCAGGGTGCCGAGCGCCCGCTGGACGGTGCTCTTCGGCAGCTCCATGGCGCGGGCCAGGTCCCCCACGCCCACGGGCTGGCGCACCGCGAGCTCCTCCAGCACGCGCAAGGTGTTCAGGACGTTCTGCACCGTTGACCCCCTCCGGATCGGAACTCTATGCTGCGTCGTGCCGCACCACGATACGCTGTGCCACCTCACGGCACAAGCGCTGAGGGGAGATCCGCGCAATGACTGTCAGGACCGGACGCCACTTTCTCCAGATACCCGGACCGACGAACGTCCCCGACCGGGTACTTCGTGCCATGTCCGCCCCCACCGTCGACCACCGGGGGCCCGAGTTCGCGAGCCTCGCCCGCCGGGTGCTCGAAGCCCTGAAGCCGGTGTTCGGCACCGCGGGCCCGGTGGTCGTCTACCCGTCGTCGGGCACCGGCGCCTGGGAGGCCGCCCTGGTCAACACGCTCAGCCCGGGCGACCGGGTGCTGTGCTTCGAGACCGGGCACTTCGCCACGCTCTGGCGCGACATGGCCGAGTCCCTCGGCCTGGAGGTGGAGTTCGTCCCCGGCGACTGGCGCCACGGCGCGTCGCCCGAGGCCGCCGCCCAGCGCCTCGACGCCGACATCTCCCACGACATCAAGGCCGTCTGCGTCGTCCACAACGAGACGTCCACCGGCGTCACCAGCCGCGTCCCGGAGATCCGCGCGGCCCTCGACGCCGCGGGACACCCCGCGCTGCTCCTGGTCGACACGGTCTCCTCGCTCGGCTCCATCGAGTACCGCCACGACGACTGGGGCGTCGATGTGACCGTCACCGGTTCCCAGAAGGGGCTGATGCTGCCGCCGGGCCTCGGCTTCAACGCCGTCAGCGACAAGGCGCTCACGGCCGCCCGCACCTCCCGACTGCCCAAGTCCTACTGGGAGTGGGGGCCGATCATCGACGCGAACGAAGCCGGGTTCTTCCCCTCCACCCCGGCCACCAACCTCCTGTACGGCCTCGACGAGGCCCTGCTGATGCTCGCCGAGGAAGGCCTCGAACAGGTGTGGGCCCGGCACGCCCGGCACGCCGCCGCCACCCGCGCGGCCGTGCGCGGCTGGGGCCTGGACGTGCTGTGCGCCGACGAGCGCGAGCACTCCGGTTCGCTCACCGCCGTGCTGCTCTCCGACGGCCAGGACGCCGACGCCGTACGGAAGATCGTCCTGGAGCGGTTCGACATGTCGCTCGGCACCGGCCTCGGCCGGCTCGCGGGCAAGGTCTTCCGCATCGGCCACCTCGGCCACTTCAACGACCTCACCCTCGCCGGGACCCTGGCCGGCGTGCAGATGGGCCTCGAACTCGCCGGGATCCCCGTCGGCCGCGACGGCGTGGCGGCGGCGCTCGACCACCTCCGCGTCGACTGACGCCACGTCACCGACCCTCCACGTCTTGAGCGTGCCGCCCCGCGCACGACCCGAAAGCCCTTGTCCCGTACGCCCCTTCACCACCAGGAGCGTGTCGCATGACCACAAGCACCGAGTCCACGGAGGCCGAGCGGGACGCGCTCGGCGGCGACCTCGCGCGGCGGCTGCGCGCCGACCTCGACGGCGAGGTCGGCTTCGACGACTACAGCCGCCATCTCTTCGCCCGCGACGCCAGCATGTACGCCATCACCCCCCTCGGGGTCGTCTTCCCCAAGCACGCCGAGGACGTGCAGGCCGTTGTCGCGGCGGCGGCCGAGTTCGGCGTGTCCGTCGTGCCGCGCGGCGCGGGCACCAGCCTCGCCGGCCAGACCACGGGCCCCGGCATCGTCCTCGACCTGTCCCGCCACATGCGCCGCATCATCGCCCTCGAACCGGACGGCCGTACCGCCCTGGTCGAAACGGGCGTCGTCCAGGACCAGTTGAACCGCGCCGCCGCCCCGCACGGCCTGATGTTCGGCCCCGACACCTCCACCAGCAACCGCGCCACCATCGGCGGCATGATCGGCAACAACTCGGCGGGCAGCGGCTCCCTGCGGTACGGCATGACCATCGACCACGTCCGCGCCCTCGACGTGGTCCTCGCCGACGCGAGCACCGCCCACCTCGCGCCCCTCACCGCGACCGAGCACGCCGACCGGGCCCGCGGCACCGGCCTGGACGCCCGCATCCACCGCGAACTGCCCGCGCTCGTCGCCGCCCACACCGACGCCATCGCCGCCGGATTCCCGCAGCACTGGCGGCGTGCGGGTGGCTACCGCCTGGACCGGCTCGCCCGCGAGGACACCCCGTTCGACCTGGCGAAGTTCGTCGTCGGCTCGGAGGGCACGCTCGCCGTCAGCACCCGCGCCCTGGTCGACCTCGTGCCGAAACCGAAGCACACCGTGTTCGCCGTCGGCCACTTCACCTCCGTGGCCGGCGCCATCGAGGCCACCCAGGACGCCCTCGCCTGCGACCCCGCGGCCGTCGAGCTGATGGACCGCACCATCCTCGACCTGTCCCGCCAGAAGATCGAGTACGCCTCCCTGTCCACCGTGCTCGAAGGCGACCCGGACGCCCTCCTGTTCGTGTCGTTCACCGGCGACGACGAACGCGAACTCATCGCGAGCGTCCAGCGGTTGACCAAGCTGTGGCAGCGGCACGGCCACGGCTACCACACCCTCGCCGCGGTCACCCCCGCCGACCAGACCGCCCTCCTGAAGGTCCGCAAGTCCAGCCTCGGCCTGCTGATGGCGGCGAGCGAGGGCACCCGCAGGCCGCTGGCGTTCATCGAGGACACCGCCGTCGACCCCGTCCATCTGTCCGCGTACACCGCGAGGTTGAAGAAGGTCCTGGACCGGCACGGCCTCACGGCGGGCTTCTACGGACACTGCTCGGTGGGCTGTCTGCACATCCGCCCGTTCCTCGACGTGACCGACCCCGCGCAGCGGCAGACCATGCGCGAGGTCGCCGAGGAGATCAAGGACCTGGTCACCGAGTACGGCGGCGTCAACTCCAGCGAGCACGGCGACGGCCTCGCCCGCAGCGAGTTCAACCGGGAGCTGTTCGGCGACGAGCTGTACGAGGCGATGCGGCGCGTGAAGGGCCTCTTCGACCCGGACAACCGGCTGAACCCCGGCAAGATCGTCGACGCGCCCGCGATGACCGACCATCTGCGCGACGCCGCGCTGCCGCCCGCGCCCGGACTGCGCACCCGGCTCGACTTCGAGGTCGCGGGCGGCATGCGGGCCGCGGCCGACCGCTGCATGAACATCGGCCTGTGCCGCAAGAGCGACGTCGGCACGATGTGTCCCTCCTACATGGCCACCCGCAACGAGGAGGACTCCACCCGCGGCCGCGCGGGCGCCCTCGTCAAGGCCCTGTCCGCACCCGACCCGCACAAGGCCCTCGGCGACGAACGCCTGCACGAGGTCCTCGACCTGTGCCTGATGTGCAAGGCCTGCAAGAGCGAGTGCCCGCTGGGCGTCGACATGGCGTCCCTGAAGGCGGAGGCCCTCGCCCACCACCACGACGAGCACGGCACCCCGCTGCGCTCCCGGATCTTCGGCGCCATCCGCTTCCTGAACCGCCTCGGCTCGGCCACCGCCCCCGTGTCCAACCTGCCCGGCCGCATCCCCCTGCTGCGCCGCCTGCTCCACCGCACGGTCGGCATCACCCCGCACCGGCCGCTGCCCCGCTACACCCGGCGCAACCTCGTGCGCTGGTTCACCCGCCGCCCGGCGGCCGGCGTCCCGGCGTCCCGGGGCCCGGTCGTCATGCTCGCCGACTCCTTCACCACGTACACCGAACCGGAGATCGGCCAGGCCGCCGTGGAACTCCTCGAACGCGCGGGCTGGGACGTGCGGTTGGAGAGCGCCGGCTGCTGCGGCCGGGCCGCCCTGTCCAAGGGCCTCCTGGACGAGGCGGGCGACAAGGCCTTCCAGCTCGTCCACCGCCTCACGGAGACCACGCCCCCCGAGGCGCCCATCACCGGCTGCGAGCCGTCCTGCCTGATGACGCTCCGCGACGAGCACAAGGCCCTGCTGCCGCTCGACTCGGCCCGCGAGGCCGTCACGGGCCGCGTCCGCCAGCTGGAGGAACTGCTCACCGAGGCCATCGACGACGGCGGTCTCGCCCTGCGCGAGGACTCCTGGCTCAGCGGCCGCACCCTGCTCTACCACGGCCACTGCCACCAGAAGGCCGAGGTCGGCACCGCCGCGACCGTCGCCATGCTGCGCCGCATCCCCGGCGTCGAGGTCACCGAGATCGACGCGGGCTGCTGCGGCATGGCGGGTTCCTTCGGCTTCGAGTCCGAGCACTACGACGTGTCGATGACCGTGGGGGAGGACCGGCTGTTCCCCGCCGTGCGGGCCGCGTCCGAGGACACCGTCGTGGTCGCCACCGGGGCCTCGTGCCGCCAGCAGATCTTCCACGGCACCGAACGGAACGCGTGGCATCCGGTGCAGTTGGTGCGGGAGGCGCTGGCGACCGACGGGGGCTGACGCCCGGCGGCCACGGGGGCCCGGCGCTCACCGGTCCCCGACGTGGCCGATCCGGTCGTCGCCGAGCCGCCGCTGCACGTCCGTGAGCAGGACCGCCAGGAGGCCCGTGAGCTGGGCCTGCTGGTCGGGCGTGAGCCCCGCGACCAGCTCGGCGTCGCGGTGCAGGACCTGGTCGACGGTCGCCTCGACCAGGTCGTGCCCGGCCGGGGTCAGGGTGACGAGGACCGTGCGGGACCGGCCGCGGGCGGGCCCCCGGGTCACCAGGCCCTCCTGCTCCGCGCGGGCCACGCGCTGCGACACGGCACCCGCCGTCACCAGCGAACGCCGCCCCAGCTCACGGGTGCTGAGGGTGTACGGCGGCCCGCTGCGGCGCAACACGCTGAGCAGGTCGAGGGTCGCGGCGTCCACCCCCGCGCGGGCGAGCACCCGGCGCCGGTCGTCGCCGAACAGCTTCGCCAACTGCCAGACGGGCGTGAGGATCCCGATGGAGGAGACGGGCGTGCCGGGACGCTCGCGCTCCCAGGCCGCGGCGATGCCCTGAGCGGTGTGCGCCCGCGCCGTTTCGGCCGAGGCGCCGCCGTCGTCGACGCCGCTCCCGTCGTCCGCGGGGCCCTCGTCGTCGGTGCCGGTGGTGCCGTCAGGGCCGTCGGGGTGCCGCCCCGCCCTTGGTTCCCTTGCCATCGTGCTGCTCCCCGGTGTTATGTTGAGGCCTAAATTTAGACCTATACGAGATCGATTCGGAGCTCAGCATATGGCACGCACCATCCTGGTCACCGGAGGCGGCACGGGCATCGGCCGGGCGATCGCACGGCACTTCGCGGCGGCGGGCGAGAGCGTCACCGTCACCGGCCGCCGCCCCGGCCCGCTCGCCGACCTCGCCGCCGAGGCCGGAGTCCGTACGGCGGTCTGCGACCACACCGACCCCGCCGCGCTCACCCGGCTCCTCGCGGAGCTGCCCGAGCGGATCGACGTCCTGGTGAACAACGCGGGCGGGAACATCGCCTTCGACGCCGACGGCAAGACGGACCTGGCCTCGTACGCCCGCGACTTCCGCGCCAACCTCGACGCCAATCTGGTGAGCGCCGCGCTCACCACCAAGGCCCTTGAGGACCGGCTCGCGGACGGCGGCGCCGTCGTGCACATCGGCTCGATCGCCGCCGAGCAGGGCGCCGGTTCCTACGGCGCCGCCAAGGCGGGCCTCGCCACCTGGAACATCGACCTGGCGCAGCAGCTCGGCCGCCGCGGCGTCACGGCCAACGTCGTCGCGCCCGGCTACATCGCCGACACCGAGTTCTTCCGCGACAAGCTCCCGGGCGAGCGGCGCGAGCAGCTGGTGGCGGCCACCGCGACGGGCCGCGCAGGGGCGCCCGCCGACATCGCGGGCACCGTCGCCTTCCTCGCGTCCCCCGCGGCCCGCCACATCACCGGTCAGGTCCTGCACGTCAACGGCGGGGCCCGCGCGACCCGTTGAGCCAAGCTGCCGGTCCGCCCGGGCACCGGACCACGGCCGCGCCCGGGGTGCGCGGGAGGGGACCTAGGAGTCCCCGCCCGCCGCCGGATCCGGCAGCAGCTCCCGGAGCAGTTCCTCGAACTCGTCCGCCGTGGGCGGCTCGTCGTCGAGCAGCCCCTGGAGGAGCAGCCCGTCGTAGGCGTGCGCGAAGAGCTTCACGCGCAGGGGGTCGTCGGTGAAGGCGCGGGCGAAGGCGGCCAGGGCCTCCTTCCAGCGGCGGGTGGCCGCGCGCTGCTCGGGGCGGCGCACCGCGAGCAGGCACAGCTCGAACTCGGCGAGCAGATGCCCGGGCGGCGTCAGGATCTCCGCCATCAGGAGCGCCAGGGACCGGCGCCTGGTGACGCTGTCTCCCGGCGCCGCGGCCAGCGCCTCGATGCGCGCCGAGTCCTCCTCCATGCACTGGGTCAGCGCCGCGGTGAGGAGCGCGTCGATGCTGCTGAAGTAGTACGTCGTCGCGGTCGTCGGCAGCTCCGCCTCGCGGGCCACCGTGCGGTGCGTGACCCCGGCGGCGCCGTCGCGCGCGATGACCCGCACGGTCGCCTCGATCAGCGCCCGGCGGCGGCGTTCGCCCTTGACACGGCGGCCGTCCGTCACGGCCGCCCCCTCCGTCCGCCCGAGGTCCGGCGCGGCCTTGCGCGCGGCTCCCGCCGCGCCGTCCGGCCCGGCCGCCGGTTCCGCGCCGGCCGTCGTTCCCGTACTGGTGTCGGTGCCCGTCTCGTTCAGGGTGGCTCTCCACTGCTCACAGATGCGGGTCGGCCATGACCCGTTCCCGCCGACGTTACCCGGTCGGCTTCTGCCGCTCGGCGTGGCGGGCGAGTCCGTCCGCCATGCCCTGCATGAACTTCTGGAGGTAGCGCGGCATGATCAGGCCCATCAGCCAGTTCGTCTCGTACTCGCCGTGCCAGTGGATGACGGTGCCCGAGCTCGCTGTCGGCTCCAGTTCGATGCGTGCGCTCAGGTTGTGGATCGGTGTGTTGAACGCGTCCTCGTAGGCCAGGAGGCGGTGCTCGACCTTCTCGGTGATCCGCTCCCCGGTCACGGTGCGTCCCGTCCGGAAGGCCCGGACGGCGCCGACGCCGTCGTCGCCGAAGGGGTCGAGGCCCGCCGACCGTTCGGTGTCCAGGCTGTCCACCTTGGACCACTCCGGCCAGGTCCTCGCGTCGACCAGCAGCCTCCAGACGACTTCCGGCGAGGCGGCGGTGGTCACGGTGACGTCGTACTTGTGCATGAGAGAAGGCTCCTGGGAGTGGGTGGGGGCGGGTGTCCCTGACGGGTTCGGCGGTGTGGTCACCCGTCGAGGAAGCGCAAGAGTTCGGCGGTGACGAACCGGGGGTTCTCCTCGACGAGCCAGTGCCCGGCCTTCGGCACGTCCACCGCCCGTACGACGTTGGTCATGCGGGGGGCCACGGTGCGCCGGATCGCGTCGAGTTGGCCTTGGGCGGTCATGACCAGGGCCGGGACCCGGGTCGGTCGCGCGGCCACGGTATCCCGCACGTCCTTGTCGAGGGCCCGGTAGAGCTCGAAGCCGCCGGACAGGACTTCGGGCAAGCGGTAGGTCCGTGCGTACTCGTCGATCTCCGCGCGGGTGAACGGGGACCGCCGGGAGGTGCCGCCGAACGCCGTGCCGCCGAACGCGACCTGGGGGTAGAACAGGGCCAGATAGTCGCGGACGTCGTCGCCCACGACCGCCTCGGGGACCTTGCGCTGCGAGTGGAAGGCGATGTGCCAGCTCAGGGAGCGGTACGTGGGCGCGTCGACCGCGGGCCCGGGCAGCGGCAGGTCGAGGTAGCCGAGGCGCGCGGTGTCCTTCGGGAACCGGCTTGCGTACTGGAACGCCACCGCGGCGCCGAGGTCGTGCCCGACGATCCGGGCGTCGTGGATCCCGAGCCGGCCGGCGATCAGCCGGTGCACGTACCGTGCCAGCGTGGCCTTGTCGTAGCCGGTCGGCCGGCCGGTGCTGTCGCCGAGGCCGGGCAGGTCCACGGCGTAGACGGTGTGGTGCTCGGCGAGTTCCGGCATGATGCGCCGCCAGCCGTACCAGGTCTGCGGCCAGCCGTGGAGCAGCACGACCGGTGGGCCGCTGCCGCCGGTCACGTAGTGCATGCGGACGCCGTCGACGTCGGCGAACTTGTGCCGGAACGTCTTCTGGAACCCGGGATCGTCGTGGGTGGCGGCCGCGTACGCGGGAACGGCCCTGTCCGCGTCGTCCGTCGTCGGTGGGGCACAGGCCGCGGTGGCGATCGTCAGGAGGAGGGCGAGCAGGACGGTCGCCGTCGTGTACGCGGTCCGGCGGAAGCGGTGGGGCGACGGCCGTGGTGCTGTGCTCATGCGGCAGGGCTCCTCAGGTGGGGATGCACGCAGTCTTGCCAGGCACCCCACGACCGGGCACGCAATCTTGCGGTTTCCGCAAGACGGCCCGATCGGCCTCCTCGTCCCGGGCGGCACGCCTCGCGTGCGGGCGTACGCAGGCGCCGGCCCCGTCCCGGCCCCGTTGCCGCTCGCCGCACCGACGATCTACGCTCCGGTGCATTCTTGACGCCAAGTCAGTGGGGTGCGCGGTGGATTACCGGGACTACGCGACGTACGACGCAGTGGGGCTCGCCGAGTTGGTGGCGCGGGGCGAGGTGACACCGGCCGAACTCCTCGAAACGGCCCTCGCGCGCGCCGACGAGGTGAACGGCAGGATCAACGCGATCGTGCGCCCGATGCCGGTCGTCGCCCGCGAGCGCGCCGCGGGCCCGCTGGCCGGGCCCTTCGCCGGAGTGCCGTTCCTGATCAAGGACTTGATGCAGGACTACGCGGGCCGCCCCACCGGACGCGGCTCCCGCGCGGCCCAGGGGCTCGTCGCGGCACGCCACAGCGAGCCCGTGCAGCGGTGGCTGGACGCCGGGCTCGTCATCTTCGGGCAGACGAACACCCCTGAGTTCGGCATCAAGAGCATCACTGAGCCCGAGGCCGGCGGGGCGACCCGCAACCCCTGGAACCTCAGCCACACGCCCGGCGGTTCGTCGGGCGGCTCAGCGGCGGCCGTCGCCGCGGGCATCGTCCCGGCCGCGGGCGCCAACGACGGCGGCGGCTCGATCCGCATACCCGCCGCCTGCTGCGGGCTCTTCGGCCTCAAGCCGGGCCGCGGCCTGGTGCCCGCGGGCCCCGCGTACGGCGAACTCCTCTCGGGCGCCGCGAGCGACGGCGTCCTCTCCCGCACCGTGCGCGACAGCGCGGCCCTCCTCGACGTCCTCACCGCCCACGCCGACCCCGGCGGCCCGTACCTCGCGGCACGCCCCGACGCGCCCTACGCCGAGCTCGCCCTGCGCACCCCGGCCAAGCTGCGCGTCGGCGTCAGCACCCGCTCGCCCATCGGCACCCCCGTGTCCCGCGAGGCCGTCGAGGCAGTCGACACGGCCGTGAAGCTCCTCGTCGGCCTCGGCCACGACGTGGAGGAGGCCGAACCCGTCGTCGACGGCCTGCGCATGGCCGACGACTTCATGGCCATGTACGCCGCCGAGAACGCCGCGACCCTCGCCGAGCTGAAACACAGGACCGGCGCGGACGACGACCAGTTCGAGCTGGACACCCGGCTCCTCGCCGCCGCGGGCCGCGCGCTCGGCGCGGTCGAGCACACCGTCCGGCACGCGCGCTGGAACACCTACGCCCGACAGCTGGCCGCGTTCCACGAGACGTACGACATCCTGCTCACCCCGACCCTCGCCCGGCCGCCCGTGAAGATCGGCGAGCTCGCCACGCCCTGGCCGACCCGGCAGGTCGGCAAGGCGCTGCTCAAGGCGGGCGTGGCGGGCCGGCTCAGCCGCACCAAGCTGTGGCGGCAGGCCGTGGTCCAGAATCTCGCGCCCAACCCCTTCACGCAGCTCGCCAACATCACCGGCCGCCCCGCCATGTCGGTACCGCTGTACCGCACCCCCGAAGGCCTGCCCCTGGGCGTGCAGTTCGGCGGGCCGCTCGGCGGCGAGGGCATGCTGCTCGCCCTCGCCGCGCAGCTGGAGTCGGCCGCGCCCTGGGGCCGGGAGCGGCCGAACCTCTGAGACCGGGCCGACGCGGGCGGTGCTGGACTCTCCCACGGTGGGAGAGTCCACCATGGTGGCGTGCGAGACGAACTCCTCACCATCGGCCGCTTCGCCCGCCTGTGCCGGCTCAGCGTCAAGCAGCTGCGGCACTACGACGAGACGGGACTCCTGGCCCCGGTCCGCGTGGACGCCGTCACCGGCTACCGCTTCTACGCGCCCGAACAGGCGCGTGACGCCCTGACCATCGCCCTCCTGCGCGACATGGACCTGCCCCTGGCCGTGATCGCCCGGGCCCTGTCCGCCGAGCCGGAGTCCCGGGCGGAGATCCTGCGCGCCGAGGGCGAGCGGCTGGCCGAGCGGATCAGCAGGGACCAGCTCCGGCTGCAGCTCCTCGAGCGCCTCGCCGAGGGCGGGCTGCCCGGCTACGAGGTGACGACGGGCCGGGAGCCGGAGCGGCGGCTCGCGGTGGTGCGGGCCGTCTGCGCTCCCACGGAGATCGGGGAGCGGGTCGGGGAGTGCGTGGGGCGGCTGCTTGCCGGGCTCGGCGGGACGGGGGTCGCGTGGGAGCCGCCGCTGTGGGGCCTGTACCCGCTGGACCTGGAAGCGCGGACGGAGATCGCCGTCGGGGCCCAGCTGGGGGAGGGTGCCGAGTCGCCAGGACCGGAGTGCGGGGCGCCGCCCGGCCTGGAGTGCGAGGTGCTGCCCGGCGGGCTCGTCGCCGAGACGGTGCACGTCGGGCCCTACGCCCAGTTGCCGTTGGCGTACCACGCCCTCTTCGCCACCGTTCACGAGCGCGGGCTGCGGCCACGGGCGCCCGCGCGTGAGGCCTATCTCGGGGGACCGGCGCAGGCACCGCAGGACGAGCTGAGGACCCGGCTGATCATCGGCGTCGAGGAGAGCACGGCATGACCACGGTGGCAGGCGTCGACGCGCGCGGTACGCAGCACTGCGAGACGACGGCCCTAGGGGTGCTGCTGCGGCACCAGGGGCTCGATCTGTCCGAGCCCATGCTCTTCGGCCTCGGCTCCGGTCTGTCCTTCGTCTACTGGGACAGCAAGAACATGGGCTTCCCCTTCCTCGGGGGACGGGTCAAGCCGTTCGACCTCACCCGCAACCTGGCCACCCGTCTCGGCCTCGACCTGACGGTCCGGGAGACCACCTCGCCCCGCAAGGGCTGGGAGAACGTGGTGGCAGCCGTCGAGGCCGGTCACCCCGTCGGACTGCAGCTCGACAGCTACTACTTGGCGTACTTCGGGGCGAAGGCGCACTTCGGCGGCCATGTCGTCGCCCTGTACGGCTACGACGACCGCGTCGCGTACCTGGTGGACACCGAACAGCAGGGCGGAGCGGTCTCCACCAGCCTGACGAGCCTGGCCGACGCCAGGGCCGCGCGCGGCCCGATGACCGCCAAGCACCGCTCCTTCACCCTCACCGCGCCACGGAATCCGCCCTCCCCGCGCGACCGGATCGTCCCGGCGATCACCGCCTGCGCGGACGCCTTCCTCCACCCGCCCATCGCCAACCTCGGCCACCGGGGCATCGACAAGGCGGGCAAGCTGGTCCCCACCTGGTTCCGGCGCACCGACGACCCGCGGCGCGACCTGCCGCGGGCCGCCCTCCTGATGGAGAAGGCCGGAACCGGCGGCGCCCTGTTCCGCAACCTCTACCGCGACTTCCTCGCCGAGTGCGCCGACCTGCTCGACGACAGCCATCTGCGCACCGGCCTCGGGCTGTACACGGAGGCCGCCGACCGGTGGACGGAGGTCGCAGCGCTGATCAAGAAAGCCGGTGAATCCGGCGGCGCGGAGTGCCTCGCGCAGGCGGGCACCCTGCTCCACGAGCTCGCGCGCGTCGAGCGCGAGGCGATGGAGGCACTGACGCGCGTGGGGGCATGAGGGCGCCCCGGGCGCCGTGGCGTCCGGGGCGTCGGGGTGTCCAGGGTGTCGAGGTGTCCAGGGTGTCGAGGTGTCCAGGGTGTCGGGGTGTCCAGGGTGTCGAACCGACGGCTCCGCCCGGGGTCACAGGCCCTTGCGGTACCGGGCGGCGATCCAGGAGACACAGCCCATCCCCGCGATGACCCCGACCGCCAGGGTCAGCGAGCCCGCCGGGCCGCCGCTCATCGCCCACCCGTTGCCGAGGACGACCGCCCCCGCGGCGGCGCGGCAGGCGACGGCCGAGCGGCGGTCCGCGGCGCGGCCGAAGTGGCGGCCCAGGACCAGGCAGGCCGCGATCAGGGCGAAGAACGTCACCGACCCGGCGACGAGGTGCAGCGTGCCGTGCCAGCTCATGCTCTCCGGCCTGCCGGCCGGGGTGCCCGCGGGGAAACCGTCCCCCGGGTCCGCGACGAAGACGCCCGCGGCGACCATCCCGACGCCGACGACCCGCACCAGGCGCGGCACCCAGATGCCGCCGGTCGCGCCGTGGAGCGCACGGCGGAGGCCGGCCGCCGCCGCGATGAACAGCGCCCCGACGACCAGGAAGTTGACGATCTGGATCCAGCCGAGCGAGCCGTTGGCGAGCATGCTGAACGGGTGCCGGGTCAGGTCGAAGCCGTCCCGGGTGAGGGCCTGGGTCACCGCCGCCACGGTCCACAGCGGAGTGGCGACGGCTCCGGCGGCGAGCAGGGCGCGGACAGGGCCGGAGGCGATCGTGGAGGGGGCGGGGGAGGAGGTGGCGGCGCTCGTGGTGGCGGCGCGGGCGGTGATCTGAGTGGTCGTCATGGCGAGGGCCTTTCCCGGTTCGTCGGCTGTTCCTGCCTTCACGTCGATCCGGCGATGTGACAGGGAACGGTGCAATTCCCTGTCACATAAGCTTGTACGACGTGGAGGCGTGACAGCAGCCCGCAGTGGAAGGGAACGGCCATGCGCTACCTGATGACGACCAAGGCTTCTTCGAGGACCCCCGACGAGAGCCTGTTCGCCGAGATGGGCCAGTTCATCGAGGAGTTGACCGCCTCCGGAGCCTTGTTGGCCACCGGCGGCCTCGAGCCCGGCGGCCTGCGGCTGACCTCGGTCGACGGCGAGATAACGGTGACGGACGGGCCGTTCACCGAGGCCAAGGAGGCCGTGGTGGGCTTCGCGCTGATCGAGGCCCGCTCGCAGGAGGAGGCGGTCGAGCTGGCCCGCCGGTTCCGCAGGATCGTCGGTGACGGCGAGAGCGAGATCCGGCAGGTGTTCAGCCAGTGACCGGCCGACGGCGCCGCCTCCGTCACCGACCGGCGGAGGCGGTGCCGTCATGCCCGTGACCGACACGCACCGCACGGTCGACGCGGTCTTCAAGCTGGAGTCGGCCAAGATCATCGCCACGCTGACCCGGATGGTGCGCGATGTCGCGCTCGCCGAGGAACTGGCACAGGACGCGCTGGTCGCCGCGCTCGAACAGTGGCCCGCCGCGGGCGTCCCCGACAACCCCGCTGCCTGGCTCCTCGCGATCGCCAAGCGCCGGGCCGTCGACCACATCCGGCGCTCCGGGCGCCTGGAGCGCAAGCAGGAGCAGCTCGCCCACGACCTCGCCCACGACCAGGACCGGCAGCCCGGCCCCGACAGCGAGCGCGACCACGAGCAGGACGACGTCCTGCGGCTGATGTTCATCTCCTGCCACCCGCTGCTCCCCACCCGGGAACGCCTGGCCCTCACCCTGCGCCTGCTCGGCGGCCTGACCGCCGGAGAGATCGCCCGGGCCTTCCTGACGGGCGAGCAGACGATCGCCCGGCGCATCGCCGCCGCCAAGCGCACCCTGGCCGACGCGCGCGTGCCGTTCGAACTGCCCCCGGGCGCCGAACTCGCGGAGCGCCTGGCATCGGTGCTCGAAGTCATCTACCTGATCTTCAATGAGGGCTACGCGGCGACGTCCGGCGACGACCTGATGCGCCCCGGACTCACCCTGGAGGCCCTGCGCCTCGGCCGGCTCCTCGCCGAACTCGCCCCGCGGGAAGCCGAGGTGCACGGCCTGGTCGCCCTCATGGAGATCCAGCAGTCCCGCTCCGCCGCCCGCACCGGACCCTCCGGGGAGCCGATCCCCCTGCACGAGCAGCACCGGGGCCGCTGGGACCAACTGCTCATCCGCCGCGGCTTCACCGCGATGCTGCGCGCCCGGGAGATCGGTGCCGCACCCGGCCCGTACGTGCTCCAGGCGGCGATCGCCGTGAGCCACGCCCAGGCGGCATCCGCCGAGGACACCGACTGGGCCCGGATCGCGTCCCTGTACGAGGCCCTCGCGCGACTGCTGCCGACACCGGTCGTGCAGCTCAACCGGGCCGTGGCGCTCGCGCACGCGCACGGCCCCCAGCAAGGCCTCGACCTGGTCGACGCCTTGACGTCGGACCCCGCCCTGCGGGACTACCACCTGCTCCCCGGAGTCCGCGGCGACCTCCTGCTCCGCCTTGGCCGGTCCGCCGAGGCCCGCCGCGAGTTCGAACGGGCCGCCCAGCTCACCCGGAACGTCGCCGAGCGCGCCTTCCTGCTCCGCAGGGCCGACGAGATCACCGTCGCCGACACCTCCGGCCCCACGCTCGGGCAAGCGGCCCACGACTTCCTGAAGTGCGACGACTTCACCGCCCCCACCCTCCGCTCCTACGCCCAGACGCTGCGCCGCCTGTGCCGCGCCCTGGGCGAGGGGCAGCCCCTGCACTCCATGCCCCCGCAGCAGGTGGCGCAGGTGTTCGCGGCCACCTGGTCGGACGCCGCGGCCACGACGTGGAACCGCCACCGCTCGGCCGTCCGCTCGTTCTGCGCCTGGGCCGACCTGGACGACCTCACTGTCGGCATCGAACGGCGCACCGGATCCGGGCGCGCCACGCGACCGCTGGCACGGACGCAACTCGACGCCCTCTTCGGCCGCACCGAACTGCCGCTGCGCGAACGGACCTTGTGGTGGCTCCTGCACGAGTCGGGGGCCGGGGTGACGACCGTCCTGTCCCTGAACGTCGAAGACCTGGACCTGGACGACCGCCGCGCCCGCACCGGCGGCACCTGGGTGTCCTGGCGTTCCGGCACGGCCCGGCTGCTGCCCGCCCTGCTGTCCGGCCGCACCCGGGGCCCGCTGTTCCTCGCCGACCGCCGCCCCGCCCCCGCCCGGACGCCCGCCGCGGCGGACCTGTGCCCGCAGACCGGCCGCCGCAGGCTCTCGTACGAACGGGCGGAGTACCTCTTCAAGCAGACCACCAAGTCGCTCGACCCGGCCGCCCAGGGCTACACCCTCAGCAGGCTCAAGCCGCAGGGTTCCTGACGGAACGGCGGAAACAGCGGAGGGGGGAGTTGGCCTCACCGCACGTGAGAGCAGCCGGCGGCCCGTCCGACTTGCACCTGACGCCGACGTCAGCTTTTAGCGTGGGGGCGTCGGCGCTCGCCGGCCCTTCACCCCACTGATCTCACGTACGGCCGACTCGGGCCGTGTGGAAGGCGGAACGTCATGCGCGCAGTCCGGTATCACCAGTACGGCGGTGTGGAGACCCTCGTGGTCGAGCGGGTGCCGGACCCGCATGCCGGGCCCGGCGAGATCCGCGTCCGCGTCGCGGCGGCCGGGGTCAACCCCGTCGACTGGAAGGTGCGTTCCGGCGCGGTGCGCGAGGTGCTCCCCGTGGATCTGCCCGCGATTCCGGGGCGTGAGGTTGTCGGTGTGGTCGACGAGGTCGGTGGTGGGGTGCGGGGGGTCGGCGTCGGCGACCGCGTCTTCGGGCTCGGGGGTGTCACCGGCGCGACGGCGGAGCTGGCCGTGCTCTCGGCCTGGGCGCACGCGCCCGCCGCGTGGACCGACGAGGAGGCCGCCGGTGCCGGTCTGGCGTCCGTGACCGCGCTGGGCGGGCTGAAGGCGCTCGGTCCGCTGCGGGGGCGCACCCTTCTCGTCGAGGGCGCCGCCGGGGGCGTGGGCAGTGCCGCGGTCGAGATCGCGGTGGCCCGGGGCGCCACCGTGATCGGGACGGCGAGCGAGCGCAACCACGCGTTCCTCACGTCGCTCGGAGCCGTTCCCACCACCTACGGCACCGGCCTCGCGGAGCGCCTCGCCACGCTGGCCCCGGACGGTGTGGACGTCGCGCTCGACACCGCGGCCTCCGGCTCCCTGGCCGACCTCGTCGCGATCGTGGGCGACCCCGCTCGTGTGTCGACGATCGCCGACCACGCCAACGCGCAGCGCCTGGGCGTATGGCCGGCCAACGCCGAGAACGACTCCACACTCCTCGCCGAAGCGGGCGAACTCGGCCGGGAAGGCCGCTACACACCGCGCGTCGAGCGGACCTACCCCATCGAGCAGATCGCGGAAGCGCACGCGTACGCGGAGCGCGGACACACACGGGGGAAGATCGTGGTCCGCGTCTGACCTCGCCCCGCCCACGGAAGGATCCAACGGACGGCAGGGGCGCGCCGCCGTCAGTAGCGTGATCCGCATCCGCCTGTCCCTCCGCGGAACCGCCCGTCAACCTCACGCGGCCCTAGCGCCGCGCTCCCGCCGGACCGCTGTGCGGGGCCGCCGCCCGGCGAAGGCCCGGGAGAGATGTCCGGCGCAGCCCTGATGTCCCGTCAGAAACTGTTTGGCGTACGGGACTTCCTGCTGTCGTGTGACGTGTGAAATGTTATATGCCAGAGGATGTCGAGGGCATGACATCCAAGGCTGGCTTTGATTACCGGCGCGGTCCGCGTCCCCCCAACCGCTCCCCGGTGCGGCTGCGCGCCTGATCCGCGGGTGTCCGTACTTCCGTGTGTCCGGACATCGAACGCACATGGCCGCAAATCGAATTGACGTGCCGTCAGGGAAACTTCACACCTCCCGCAGCGAGCACCGCACCGTCAACCCCCACCGAAAGGCAGCACAGCCATGAGAGAGCGATCTGCCATACGCCGCCGGGCACTGCTGGGTGCGGCGCTCACCGCACTGGCCACCAGCGCGCTCGCCGTACCGGCCGCCGCCGACAGCGACGGCGGCCGGGCGGCCGCACCCGGCTCCGTCGGCACCCGCATCGTCGGCGGCCAGTTCGTCACCCAGCAGAAGCCTTCCATCGCGTCCCTCGGGGGTGCGAACCACCGCTGCACCTCCACCCTCATCGCCCCGCGCTGGGTGCTCACCGCCGCCCACTGTGTGCGCCCGGGCGACCGCCCCCTCGTCCGGATCGGCTCGCTGGACCGCACGCAGGGCGGCACCACCGCACAGGCCGTCCACGTCGTCCAGCACCCCGACTACAACTGGCCGAGCAACGACATCGCCCTCGTGCAACTGGACCGGAACGTGAACACCGCCTACTCCCCGCTGGCGGGCGCAGGCGACATCGTCCGGAACCAGACGGCCGAGGTGTACGGCTGGGGCTCCGAGCGGGCCGACTGGGGCGGCCCCCTGCCCACCAGGCTCAAGTACGCGCGGGGCGCCATGACCGGCACCAACTGCACCCCCGCCAGTCCCGCGGTCCTGTGCTTCGGGGCGGGCAACGGCACCACCGCGGGCGGCGACTCCGGCGGACCGCTGATGGTGTGGAGCCCGTCCGGCCGCTGGGTGCAGGCGGGCGTCAGCGCGGTAGGCCCCAAGCCGTCGGGAGGCTGGAGCGGCTACACCGACATCACCCGCAGCCGCGCCTGGATCCAGCAGATCGCCGGCGTGTAGGGCTCCTTGTCCCCGCAGTCTGCACGCGCCCCAGGAGGCTGCTCGGATCAACTCACCGGGTTCGGACGGCGCGTCGTCACGTCCAGATGACGGTCACCGTGGTTCTGTGCGCCCCCAATGCTGCGGCGCCGTGGGTTAGGTCACGGCTACTCGCTCAGCCCGAGGGGAATGGACACACCACGGCGAAACGCCGAAGCCCCCTGGTGCGGGACACCGGCTTCCCAACCAGCCCGCACCAGGGAGCCACGCCAACCAGGCGAACCCGGAAGGAGAAGTACGTGACCGTACCTCAGTGTGTGGATGCCCCTGATGGCGGCCAGGCACACGGCGCGAACGCGTGGCACGTAGTCGTAATCACCGTGATCACGGTGGTGATCGTGCTCGCGTGCGCCGGGGTGACCCCCGAATGGATCACCGCGGCAGCGGCTGTCTGCGCGGCCGTCGGCCGCACCCGGCAGTAGGCGCACCGCGCGCCCTCGTCCAACGGGCTTCCAGCAGAGGGCCGTTGGGCGAGGGCGCCCTCGTGTCCCGGTTGAGACCGGTCGGCAGGGTGCGGAGGGAGCTCAGGACCGGCGGGATGCGGCTGTCGGTGATCAGTGGGACGAGCTCCGGCGCCCAGACCTCGTGCCCACACTGGACGGCGAGTTCATGGAACGAGTCCAGCAAGTCGGATGCTTCGAGGGCGAGGTGGCCGGTATGCCGCGTGAGGCCGCCGAGCCCGGCGCCGACACCACGGTCCGGGGCCCCGCCCTGCCCCCCGTGCTACGCGGCCGGCACGACGAGCCGGTAGCCGACACCGCGTACGGTCTCGATCAGGTTCCGCACCCCCAACTTGAGGCGCAGCGAGGCGACATGCACCTCCAGGGCGCGGGCGGTGCCCGGCGATTCGGCCCGCCACAGCTCGGCGATGAGCACCTCCCGGCGGACGACCGTGCCGGGGCGCTGGGCGAGCAGGGTGAGCAGGTCGAACTCCTTCTGGGCGAGCTCGACCACCGATCCGTCCACGCTGACCCGCTGGGCGGCCGATTCGATGCGCAGGGGGCCCAACCGCAGGGCCGCCTCAGGGGCGGTTCCGGCCGCGGCGGGGTCCTGCGACTCCAGGATGCTGAGCACCTGGCCGGCGTGCCCGTACCCCGGCCGGGGCGAGGGGGACTCGGGCGCGGCAGGAGTGCCGGGCGCCGTCGGCCCCGGCGCCCGGTAGAGGTAGCCGACGCCTCGGGCCGACACGATCGACTCGCTGCCGACCACCGTCGCGTCGAGCTTCCCGCGCAGGCGCGAGATGGTGAACTTGACCTTGTCGGTGTCCCGCCCGTCGGGGTCGTCCCAGGCACGCGCGAGCAGCTTGCGGAACGGCTGGACGACTCCCGTGTTCCGTACGAGCAGGTCGAGCACGCGGAACTCGGTGCGCGTCAGCCGCAGCGGCGCGTCGGCCACGGCGGCCACGAAGTTCTGGGAGTCGAGCCGCAGCAGGCCGTCGTCGTAGACGTGGTCCACCCACTGTTTCGGCGCGGTGCGGTGCAGGACGCGCTCCATGCGGGCGAGGAGTTCCGCGGAGGCGTACGGCTTGACCACGTAGTCGTCGGCACCCAGGTGGAAGCCGTGCAGGCGTGACCGGAGGTCGGCGCGGGCCGTCACGACGATGACGGGCACGTCGCTGACGGTCCGGAGCCGGGTCAGGGTCTCGTAGCCGTCCATGTCGGGGAGCCCGAGGTCCAGGAGCACCAGGTCGGGCCGCTCGGCTTGCGCGGCGCGAAGCCCATCGGAGCCGGACAGTTTGTGGACGACGGAGTAGCGGTGCCGGGCCAGGACCGCGGCCTGCGCCGCGGCGACGTACGGATCGTCCTCGATGAGCAGCACGCGTGTGCGGTGTTCGGCGGTGGCCGGCGCCGGTGGCGGCGCGACCGCCGTCGCTCCCTCGTCCGGCGCGCGTTCGGCCACGTACCCGGGCAGTGGGCGCACCTCGACCGCGGAGCCGGGCACTCCGCTGTTGACCAGGAACGCCAGGGCCAGTTCGCGGCAGTCGGCGCACACCTGGCTCTCGGTGCCCCGCACCACCAGGACGTGCCGCGCGTCCCGTTCGCAGCGGCGTCCGGCGATGTCCGTCGCGCACCGGCGCGACGCGATGGCGTCGGCGGACTTCCGCCGCCGGTCGCGGGACCGCCGGGCCGCCGATCTGCAGACGTCCGAGCAGTAGCGGCGCGGCCGGCCCGTGCCGGAGGCGGGCGGCAACGGCCCGCCGCACTCCTGGCACTCGCCGTCTGCCGTCCCCATGACGCGGCCCTCTCTACGAACGGATCGCGAGCATGACACGAAACCCGTTTTTGTGACGGCCCATCGGGTGCAAGGGGGAGAGCGCCCCTTGGCCGAGGCCGACGGTCCGTGGTCTCCTGGATGCGGAGGGCCCGACCGCCTCCTGGCGACCAGGCCCCCCGGGTTCATGACCGCTCGTGCTTGCCGGCGTCGACGATCATGTCACCCACCGCGATGAGGACCCTTGCCCCTTGGGCAAGGGCCTCGTGCTGTCTCAGGGCCGCCACCGTGTCCACGACGAACAACACGGCCCGCAGCCCCGTCCAGTACGAGTTCACCCTCCGCGGATCCCACCTCGTGGACGTTCCGGGGTCCGACGCGGGGGGTTCCTCGCCCTCCGTGTCCGTGCCCGACCCGCCCGGCTCCGAGGTTCGGCACATCGGTCACCTCCTCTCGACAGCGACCGCGGCCATCGCGGGCTGTCGCGACGCGCACGCGGTGGATCCACGAGTCGCCGTGCGTCGTGCGAGAGGAGCTGAGAGGTGTGTACGTCCCCGTCACCTGAAGTGGTTCGCCCACCGTCCCCCAGAACGCGTCCACCGGCAAGAAAGCGCAATCAACGTAGCGCCGGGGCCAGTTGGAGAAGGTCTGCCCGTCGGATGTGCGCGCCGATGGTCGGCCCGTGCCGGGCGTGATAGAAAGTGGAACGATAGTCCCGGTAGGTGTCCGTGCGGGCCGCGCACACCGGGTGACCGCGCATGCCCGCACGGGCCGAGGGCCGATTCCACCGACAGGACGACCAATGGCAAACGCGTACCGAGAGATCTTCACCGCCCCCGGGACGAAGGCGTTCAGCTCCGCCGGTCTGCTGGCCCGGCTGCCACTGCCCCTGACCCACATGGGCATCCTGACGATGCTGTCCGAGACGACCGGCGAGTACGCCCTGGCCGGCCTGGTCGCGGGCACCTTCACCTTCTCCATGGCCTTCCTCGGCCCGCAGGTGTCCAAGGCCGTGGACCGGCGCGGGCAGAGCCGCGTCCTGCCGCTCGCCACCGGCGTCAGCGTGCTCGGCCTCGCCGCGCTGCTGCTCTGCGCCACCGCCGACGCGCCCAGCTGGACCCTGTTCCTCTTCGCCCTGCTGTCCGGCCTGATGCCGAGCATGAGCGCGATGGTCCGCGCGCGCTGGACGGAGATCTACCGGGGCACCCCGCGGCTCACCACCGCGTACTCCATGGAGTCGGTCGTCGACGAGCTGACGTACGTCATCAGCCCGGCGCTCGCCGTGGTCCTGTCCACGGCGCTGTTCCCGCAGGCCGCACCCCTGTTCGCGGCCGTCCTCCTGGTCGTGGGCGTCGCCCTGTTCGTACCGCAGAAGCGCACCGAACCGCCCGTCAGGCCGCGCGCCGCGAGCGGCGGCGACACCTCCGTGATCCGCTCGGCGCCGGTGCTGCTGCTCGCACTCGTGCTGCTCTGCGGCGGGGCGATCCCCGGCATGGTCGACACGATGGGTCTCGCGTTCGCCGAGGAACAGGGCAACAAGTCGCTCGGCGGCCTCGTCTTCACCGTCTACGCGATCGGCTCGGGCCTGTCCGGACTGCTCTTCGGAGCCCGCGAGTGGAACGTCCCGCTGCCGCGCCTGCTGCTCGTCGGGGTCGCGGGAACCGCCCTCACGACCCTGCCGTTCCTGCTCGTCGACGGAGTGGTGGGGATGTGCGTGGTGGTGTTCCTCGCCGGGGTGTTCTTCGCGCCGACCATGGTGGTGATCATGGGCATCGTGGAGCGCGTGACGCCGGAGCACCAGCTCACCGAGGCGATGACCTGGATGATCGCGGGCCTGCAGAGCGGCGTGGCGATCGGCGCGGCCGTCACCGGCGTCGTCTACGACCGCTTCGGCGCCACCGCCGGGGTCTCGGTGGCGCTCGTCGCGGGCGCCGTCGCGCTGTTGCTGACGCTGTGCGCGCTGCCGGTGCTGCGGACGCGGCTGTCGCGAGAGGACCGGCAGACACCGGAGCCCACCGCGCCCACCGCGCCCACCGCGTCGGCGGACCCGACGACGCCCGTCGGCTGCTGAGCGGCCGACGGGCGCGGGGCGACCGCCGTACTACTGCGGCTTGTGCGGCGTCGCCTCGCTCGGGCGGACGATCACCATGCCCTCGCCCTCCAGCTTCAGCTGCACCGCCTCACCGGAGCCGCCGCGGATCATCGAACCGATCGACTGCGAGCGGTGCAGCGACGTGTGCAGGCTGGTGGTCCAGCCGACGACGGCGTCGGTGTCCACGAACACCGGCGCCTGCGCCGACACGGGGATCACCAGCGGCTCGCCCTCGCACATCAGGCCCAGCTGCCCGTGCCCCGTGAACACGCTGTTGAAGAGCCCGCCGCCGGAGATCCCCGAGCCCTTCACGGTCTTGATCTCGTACGACAGGGAGGCGTCGAAGCACAGGATGTTGCGGCCGTTGACGGTGAGCGAGTCGCCCTGCTCGATGTCGACGACGAAGCAGCTCTGCGCCTCGTGCGCGAACCACGCCTCGCCCTGCCCCTTCACGGACATCAGCGGCAGCCCCTCACCGGTCACCGCGCGCTTGAGCATCCCGCCGACGCCCTGGCCCTTGCGCTCGAACTGCAGGTTGCCGCGGTAGGCGACCATCGCGCCCTGGCGCGCCATTATCTCGCCGCTCACGGCGTACCGGATGGACTTCGAGTTGTGCAGGCTCATGCCGGGCGCCGTCGCGGGCTGCGCCACGTGGTCCTTGGAGAAAAGGTCGCTCTTCATGCGGGCATCGTGCCCCGTGCGGGGGTGCCCCGCCAAGACTCCCGGGGCGCATGTCCACCGGACCGGGGTCGCGCCCGGCGCGCCCCCGGCCGCGACTTTCGGCCAGGGGCGCTTCTACTTAAGGCGGGGCGCTCTTCCGGGGCGGGGCGCCCGTGCGAGGGGGCGCCCGTGCGGGACCGGGGACCCGTCGCGGTCAGCCGGTCGTCACGCGCACGTAGTCGACGGTCAGCGTCTGCGGGAACGTCGTGCTGCCGTCCGGATCGCCGGGCCAGTAGCCGCCGACGGCCAGGTTGAGGATCAGGAAGAAGGGCTTGTTGAAGGCCCACTGCTTGCCGCCGAGGTCGGCCGGGGTGCGGGTCTGGTAGACGTGCCCGTCGACCGACCAGGTCACCTTGTTCGGCGACCAGTCCACGGCGAAGGTGTGGAACTTGTCCGCGAAGGCCTCGCCGTTCGGCAGGGAGTACGCGGCGCCGATGCCGCCCGAGCCGGAGTAGCCGGGGCCGTGCAGCGTGCCGTGGACCGTGTTCGGCTCCTTGCCGACGTTCTCCATCACGTCGATCTCGCCGCAGTTCGGCCAGCCCACGTTGCCGATGTCGGCGCCCAGCATCCAGAACGCGGGCCACATGCCCTGGCCGCGCGGCACCTTCAGGCGCGATTCGACGCGGCCGTACGTCGACGTGAACTTGCCCGCGGTGTTGAGCCGGGACGAGGTGTACTCGCAACGGCCGTACCAGCACTGGTAGTTCTCGGGATTCTCCTTGCGGGCGGTGATGACCAGGTTGCCCTGGCCGTCGAGCTTCGCGTTCTTGTTGCCCGATGTGTAGTACTGGCGCTCGTGGTTGTTGACGTTGTCGCCGGTCTCGACCTGCCACTTGCCGCCGTCCACGCCGGACCCGGCGGGGCCGTTGAAGTCGTCGGAGAAGGCGAGGGCAGCGTTCTCGCGCTCGCGCTCGGGCGCGGCGGCGGCGCTGGGGGCGGCGGTCGCGGCGGTGGCGCAGCAGACCAGGGAGAGTGCGCAGAGCGCCGCGCGGCGGCGCCAGGAGAGGGACACGGTCATCACATCGCTTCGGGTGGGGGGAGCGGGCACGCATGCCGTGGGGGGCATGGTGGTGGTGCGCGGTGCGGTCGCGGGCATGCCGCTAGTCGCGTGCATGACAAGATCACGTCGAGAGTTGAACGCGGTACGCGATCCTCCGCGACGGTTTCTTCACTGCTTGATTTAAGGCAGGTGCGCAGGGGCCGTCAAGGCGTTGGTGCGGACCAACTGCCGAAGGGGCCGACGGCGTTCGCCGCCGTCGGCCCCTTCGGCGCGCCCGTTCACGGCCGCTGCCCCGGCCGTGAACGGGCACGTTCTCCGCGTACCCCCGCTGCCGCGAGGGACTCGCGGTCGCTCACTCGTCGACGGCAGCCCCGAACGCCGCGTCCTGCGCGGGCGCGCCGAGCGATCCCGCCCCGTACGTCCACGACCCGGCGGCCGTGACCCCGCCCGCGCCCGCCGAGAGCACCCACACCACGCCGTCGCCGGTGTTCTCGCCCGGCGCCGACGCGAGCAGCCCGAAGCGGCCGTCGCGGTTGGGGTCGGTCAGGCGCACCTGGGCGCCCCATTTGTCGCCCTTCTCGGCGGCGCCGGGGATGTCCGCGGAGTTCTGGTCCCACGACTTGGCGCCGGTCCCGGTCAGCCCGGCGGCCGTGCCGCGGAGCACCCACACCGCGCCCGCGTCCGCGACCGTGCCGATGTCCTCGCCGGGCGCGCCGATCGCCACGTCCGCGTAGCCGTCCTTGTCCGTGTCGGCGACGGACAGGTCGGCGCCCCAGCCGTCCCCGCGCTCGGCGGTGCCGGGCACACCCGGGGCGTCCTGGGTCCACCACTTCACGTCCTGCGAGATCCCCTCGGCGGAGCCGTAGCGCACGCCGACCAGGCCGCCGGTCATCGTCTCGCCGCCGTCGTCGGGGGAGTGGGGCTCGCCCGTGACCAGGTCGTCGAAGCCGTCGCCGTTGATGTCGCCGGACGCGGCCGCCGGGCCGCCGCGCAGGTCGCCCTGGTGCGTGATGGCGTCCGCGCCGCCCTTGAAGTAGGCGGACCAGCCGTGCCCGGGCTCCTCGTCGCCGACGGTCACGCCGGACACCACGAGGTCGGCGTAGCCGTCGTCGTCGTAGTCGCCGGTGGTCAGGGACTTGGGCAGGATGTGGCGCTCCTCGGCGCGCGCGGCCGTGCGCCCCGATGCCAGGCGCTCGGTCGCGAGGCGCTTGAGCGGCGCCGCGGCGCGGGCCTGCGGTGCCGCGTCGTACACGAAGAGTTCGAGGTCGTCGCGGTCGAGCACGGCGAGGACGTCGCCCGGGGTGTCGCCGGTGAGGCGCGCGGCCGTCACCGCGGACCCGAACTTCTCGCCCTTGGTGGGCTCCTGGGTCTGCAGCCAGTCGCTCGCCGCCCCCTTGAGGCCCTCCTTGGAGCCCCACAGGATCGCGACGCCGCCGGCGTCCGCCTGGTCGCCGATGTCCTCGCCCGGGATGCCGACGACCGCGTCGTCGTAGCCGTCGGCGTCGAGGTCGCCGGTGGCGACGGCCGTGCCGAAGCCGTCGGCGGCCTCGGCGGCGCCCGCGACACCGGCCGTGGACTGGCTGAACCGCGCCACGTCGCTGGTGCCGATGCCTCTGGAGGAACCGTACTGCACGGTGACGAGACCCGCGCCCTTCTTGCCGCTGACCGTCGCGCCGGGCGCGCCGACCAGGACGTCCTCGTATCCGTCGCCGTCGAAGTCACTGTTGCGGTCGTCGGCGTGCGTGCCTCCGGGGGTGCCCGCGACGGCGGCGGGCGCGGCGGCGACGGCCGCACCCGAGAGCAGAAGGAATGAGGCCGCGGCGACGGCGGCGGAACGGTTCTTGCGCACGAGCGACTCCTGTGCGGGAAGGTGGCCGGGCGGCGCGGGGGTGTCCGGAAAGGGCCCGTTCCTCGTCCGGCGCCCTGTTCGACCGCGGCAGGACCGGAAGGGTTGTACGGGATGTCGCCGCGGGTTCACCGGGCGGCCGCCCGCAACTCCCGCTCGGGGTTCAGGTCTTGAGGGCGGGGGGTAGGGTCCGCCTCAGGACGCGTCGGGCTGCTCGGGAGGGGCGCGCATGCACACAGACCCACAGGGTTCGGGAGGTCTCCCGGCCGCCTTCATGGCCGCCGAGACCTCGTCCTTCCTGGACTTCCTCGCCGAGCAGGCGCCGGACCTGCTGCCCGCGCGGCGCGCCCTGCCCGCCGCGCACGACGGCTTCGAGGCACCGCACGGCACCACGATCGTCGCGGCCACGTACGCGGACGGCGTCCTGGTGGCGGGCGACCGGCGGGTCACGAGGGGCAACGTCATCGCCCACCGCGAGTACGACAAGGTCTTCCCCGCCGACGGCCACTCCGCGATAGCGATCGCCGGGACCGCCGGGCTCGCCGTGGAACTGGTCAAGCTCTTCCAACTGGAGCTGGAACACCACGAGAAGATCGAGGGCACGGCCCTGTCCCTGGTCGGCAAGGCGAGCCGCCTCACGACCATGGTCCGCGGCAACCTCGCCCTGGCGATGCAGGGCCTCGCCGTGGTCCCGCTGTTCGCCGGGTACGACCTGGCCAAGGGCGTCGGCCGGATCTTCTCGTACGACGTCACCGGCGGGCGCAGCGAGGAGCGGGGCGTCGCGGCCACCGGGTCGGGATCGGTGTACGCCCGCGGCTCGTTGAAGAAGCTCTACCACGAGGGCATGTCCGAGCGGGACATCGTCCTCGCCGCCGTCCAGGCGCTGTACGACGCCGCGGACGACGACTCGGCGACGGGCGGCCCCGACCTGACGCGCCGTCTGTTCCCGCGCGTCGCCCTGGTCACCGCGGACGGCTACCGGCAACTGCCGCAGGGCGAGGTCGCGGAGATCGCCAGGACGGTGGTCGAAGGCCGCCTGGAGACGCCGGACGGACCGCGGGCCGCCGTGCTCTGAGCACCGCTCAGCGCGGTGAGCGGAGCAGCCATCGGGTCGTCAGTTCGTGGACCTCGGCGCGGCTGCGCCCGCCGTGGTCGGCGAACGTGAACTGGTCGGCGATGTACAGCGAGAACGTGATCAGGCAGCGGGCCTCGACCTCGTCCTCGTCGGGGCAGAAGGCGCGGAACAACGAGCGCAGGTAGTCCATGTGGCGGTTGTCGACGCGGCGGACGCGGGCGGCGACCGCCGGATCGCGGCGGGCCCAGTCGCGGATCGCCAGGTCGGTCGTGATGGCCGGGTCGAGCCCGTCACCGGTGTCGACGACGGCGAAGAGGTTGCGCAGCCGGGTCTTCGCGTCGCCGCCCTGCATGTCGACGTGTGCCTCCACGTCGACGGTGACCTCGCGTTCCCAGCGCTCGAGCATCTCGTCGAGCAGGGTGCGCCGGTCGGCGAAGTACCCGTAGAAGCCGCCCTTGGAGACGCCGAGGGCCTTCGCCAGCGACTCGATCTGGACGGCATCCGGGCCCCCGCTCGCGAGGGCGCGCAGTCCTTCGTCGATCCACTTGTGACGCGGGGTGCGAGCCACCGCCATGATCTGCTCCGTTCCTTCGGCCACCCATCTATACGACATCGTATAGATGGGTGCTAGAGTCGTGTCTATACGACCCCGTATAGACGAGGGTGGATGGGGGCAGTCATGGCACTTCCACGTACCACGCGCACGTCACGTCCGAACAATCCGACCAGGCCGAAGCTCGCGCGGGCGGCAGGCTGGATCGCTGTCGCCTTCGGCGCGATCCACATCGTCGTGGCGCCGCTGGACAAGCGGGCCGTCTGGTCGGACATCTTCGAGCAGGGGCCGTGGCGGACCATCTCGCTGGACGTCACGTCCGAGAACCTGGCCTACTCCGAGGCCTTCTGGGTCGGGCCGGCCAGCTTCGGCGTGCCGGTGCTCCTGTTCGGCTCCTTCGTGCTGTGGGCGGCGCAGCGAGGGGCGCGGGTGCCCGCCGCGTTCGGCTGGGCCATGACCGCCTGGGGCGCGGTCCTCGCCGCCCTGCTTCCCGCCTCGCCGGCCTGGGCCCTGGTGGCGGTCGGGTTGCTGCTCGTCCTGGCCGCGCGCGGTCCCGGCGCGGAGCGGCCCGAGGCCGCCGAGGGCTGAAGTCCGCCTGTCCGAGCGCCACTTCGAGTCGGAGGAACTCACTCATGGTCCGCACAGTGGTCCCCGCGGTGCTGACGGTCGTCCTCGCGGCGATCGGCTTGCTGCACTTCGTCTGGGCGTTCTCCCCCTGGCCGTTGAGGGACGCGATGACGTTCACCAGGACGATCGGCGGCAGCGACGACGGCGTGATGCCGTCGGCGTCGAGCACCGTCGTCGTGGGCCTGTTGCTGATCGGCGGCGCCGCGCTCACCTTGATGGTGAACGGGTCGATCCCGGCGGTCGGGCCGGACTGGCTGCGCCTCGCGGGCATGTACGGCCTGACGGCGGTGCTGCTCGCCCGAGGTCTTGGCGGATACTTCATGAACGCCGGGGCGGCCGCGGAGTTCCGGCAGTGGAACACGGTCCTGTACTCGCCGCTGTGCGTGGCGCTCGCCGCCCTGGGTGCCGTCGTCGCGGTGGCCGCGAGCAGGCGTTAGACCGGCGCGGACGCCGCGTCGATGACCTCCTCCAGGACCTCGCGGGACCGGACCAGGTCGCCGATCATGCGGTTGATGCGGTCCCGCTCGGCGCTCAGTTCGGCGACCAGGTGCGGGGTCGCGATCGTGGAGGGGCCGCCGTCCGCGTCCCGCATGCACGGGAGCAGCCGGACGATCTTCGAGCTGCACAGGCCCGCCGCGAACAGCTCCTGGACGCGGATGACCCGGTCCACCGCGTCCTCGGCGTAGTCGCGATGGCCGCCCGGCGTGCGCTCGGCGGCCAGCAGCCCCTGCTTCTCGTAGTAGCGCAAGGAGCGTTCGCTCACGCCGGTGCGCCGCGCCAGTTCACCGATCCGCATGTCCCACCGAGCCTTCCGGGCTTGAATCTGACATCAATGTCAGGTTCTACGGTACCGGCATGACGAACACAGCAGCGAACCCCCGCCCCTTCGCCCCGCGCGGCCTCTTCGACCCCGCCCGCCTCGGCGTCCTCGACCTGCCCAACCGCCTGGTGATGGCCCCGATGACCCGCAACCGCGCCGCCGCCGACGGCACGCCGACCCCGCTCATGGCGACGTACTACGCGCAGCGCGCCACCGCGGGCCTGATCATCGCCGAGGCCGCGACCCCCAATGCCGTCGGCCAGACCTACCCCGACATCACCGCGATCCATACCGACTCGCACGTCGACGGCTGGCGGGGCGTCACCGACGCGGTGCGCGCGGCGGGCGGGCGGATGTTCCTCCAGTTGCAGCACGGCGGCCGGGTCGGACACCCGGACAACAACGGCGGCCTGACGCCGCTCGCGCCGTCGCCGATACCGCTGCCCGACACCATCTTCACGCCCTCCGGCCACCAACAGGCCGTCACCCCGCGCGAGATGACCGTGGCCGAGATCGGCGCGACCGTCGCCGACTTCGCCGCCGCGGCCCGTCGAGCCGTCGACGCGGGCTTCGCCGGGGTGGAGGTGCACGGCGCCAACGGCTATCTCCTGCACCAGTTCCTGGGGCAGGGCACGAACCGGCGCACCGACGCGTACGGCGGCTCCGCGGCGGGCCGGGTCCGGTTCGTCGCCGAGGTGGTCCGCGCCGTCGTCGCCGAGATCGGCGCCGCGCGCGTGGGCCTGCGCGTCTCGCCCGGGATCAAGGTCAACGGCATGGACGAGGGCGACACCGAGGACCTCTATCCGGCGCTCCTCGACGCGCTCGCGGACGTCCCGCTCGCCTATCTGCACCTCGTGTACGCCGACCCGGACAGCCCCGTCTTCCAGGACATCCGCAAGCGCTGGACCGGCACCCTCATCGCCAACCCGATGCTGCCGCGCGACCGGATCCCCGCCGACGGCGGCCGCCACGAGGCCGACCGTCTGCTCGCCGCGGGCGCCGACCTGATCTCCCTCGGCCGCCCCTTCCTGGCCAACCCCGACCTCGTCGACCGGCTGCGCACGGGCGCCCCCGTCAACCCGGTGCGGGATCACGGCCTCATGTACGTGGGCGGGGAGAAGGGGTACACCGACTATCCGGCCCTGGAGGCGGCCGTCGGAGCCCCGGCCGGCGCCGCCGGCCAGGCCGACCTCGCCGACCGGGTCGGCCGCACCGACCGGGCCGACCTCGCCGCGGCCCGGCCCGCGACCCCCGCCGCGACGCGTTGACCCCGGCCGCGCCCTACCGCCCCGCCACGTGCCGGTTGCGGGCGGCCCCCAGGCCGACCGCGACCTGCGGCACGAGCAGGACGAGCAGCAGGACGACCGGCAGCGTCCAGTCGTGGGACGCGTCGTGTACGGCGCCGAGGACGGCGGGTCCGGTGGCGGCGAGGATGTAGCCGAAGCACTGGGCCATGCTGGACAGCGGCGCGACGTGCCGGGCGTCCGGCGCGCGCTGCACGATGAACAGGAGCGCGAGGCTGATGGCCGCGCCCTGGCCGAGCCCGAGCAGGCTCATCCAGAGATAGGCGGCGCCGACCGGGGCGGCGAGCAGCCCGGCGTACGCGATCGCGCAGAGCACCGCGCCGAGGACGGCGAGCGTGCCGGACCGCACCCGCCTGCCGACGATCACGGGAGCCACGAACGAGCCCGCGATGCCGAGCAGCGACGAGAACGACAGCATCCAGCCCGCGTCGCCCGCGCTCATCCCGGCGTCCTTCAGGAGCGTCGGCAGCCAGGCCGCCGCCGCGTAGTAGTTGAGGGACTGAAGGCCCATGTACCCGGTGACCTGCCAGGCCAGCGGCGAGCGCCACAGACCCCGCACCGGACGCGCCGCCTGCCGGGCCGCCGCCGCGCCGTCCCGGGCGCGCGCACGCAGCTGCGGCAGCCACACCACGACCGCCACCACCGCGAGCGCGCCCCAACAGGCCAGCGTCGTCCGCCAGTTCATGCCGGACGCCTCCTGCACCGGCAGAGTGACGCCCGCCGCGAGCGCGGCGCCGCCGAACAGCGACATCGAGTAGAGACCCGTCATCAGCCCAGCACGCCCGGGGAAGTCCCGCTTGATCAGGCCCGGAAGCAGCACGTTGGCGACGGCGATGCCCGCGCCGATGACGACGGTGCCCGCGAACAGCGCGACCACCGCGTCCAGCATGCGAAGCGCCGTGCCCGCGCAGATCAGCACCATGGTGGCGAGCAGCGTCCGCTCGGTGCCGAAGCGGCGGCCCAGGCGTGGGGCGACGGGCGCGAGCAGCCCGAAGCACAGCAGGGGCAGCGCCGTGAGCAGGCTCGTGGCCGCCGCCGACATGCCGCTGTCGTCACGGATGGTGTCGGCGAGCGGGGAGACCGCGACGAGGGCCGGGCGCAGATTGAGGGCGAGCAGGACGACACCCAGGCCGAGCCAGAGTGCGTGCCGCCCGGTGACGCCGGACGGGGCGGCTGTCGGCAGGTCGGCCGCCGTGGGACCGGCGTCCGCCCGCGCCACGGTGTCCGTGGGGGCGGGCGTTCGGCTGTGCATGAGGTTTCTCCTGGGGGTCGTGCTGCGGTGGTACGGGTGTGGGGCCGGCCCGGCGGGGACCGGCCCGCCCGGGTGGAGCCGGGGTCTCAGTCGGCCGAGGGCTCCTCGCGCAACGCCGCCATGCCCTCGGCGAGATGGGCGAGCACCACGGCCTCCGCGGCGGCCGGGTCCCGCGCCTCGATGGCGTCGACGATCGCGCTGTGGGCGTCGATCTGATGCCGCACGGAGTCGGGGACGGCCGCGCCGATCACGGCCTTGACCGTGGTGCGCATGGCGTCGCTCAGGTGTCCGTACAGCTCGGCGAGCACGGCGTTGTGGGCCGCGGCTGCGACGGCGCGGTGGAAGGTCATGTCGGCGTCGACGAAGGCCTCCGTGTCGCCGCTCTCCCAGGCCCGGCCGCGCTCGTCGAGCGCGGCGCGCAGCGCTGCCAGGTCCTCCGGCGTGCGGCGCTCGGCCGCGTACCGGGCCGCGTCGCGCTCCAGCGAGGCCCGCACCTCGTACGCCTCCAGGACGCTCGCCTTGCGCACCCGCCGCTGCACGGCCGCCCCGAAGTCGCTGCTGGCCCGCACGTACGTGCCGTCGCCCTGGCGCGGCTCCAGCATGCCGGTGTGCACCAGGGCGCGGACCGCCTCGCGCACGGTGTTGCGGCCGACGTTGAGCTGCTCCACGAGCAGCGGTTCGGCCGGGATCTTCGTGCCGACCGGCCACTCGCCGTCCGAGATCAGGCTCTCCATCTGGGCGATGACGAGGTCGACGAGGTTGGTGCGGGCGGTGCTGCGCAGCGGCATCGGTGAGGTGCCCTCTCGGTCCGGGCGGATCTGCCTGGGCGGACGGGATCGTGACAGACATGGGAACATCCCATGTTTGAGAGTGTCAATCGACCGGACCGCCGACCCCCGTACGGGCAGACCCGTGAAGTGATCTATGGGGCGCCGTTACATGATCTCGGGAAATCCGTAATGCCGGGCGAATAGGTTGATTCAGCACTCGCCGGAAGGCAGAGGGCATATCGAGATATCCGTACCGTGAAGGGGAACATCGCCACCATGCGTCACACCACCCACCGCCGCAGCGCCCTTCGTACCGCCACCATCTCCGTCGCCGTCGGTGCGGCGCTCCTGGCCCCGGCCGCGGCCGCCCTCGCGAGCGCCCCGGCCCCGCAGCAGGCCGCCGTGCGGACCGCCGCCCCCAAGCCGGTGAAGATCGACATCGGCGCCGGCGTCACCCTTGAGGTCAAGGGCGGCAAGCCGTACTACAACGGCAAGGCCCTGAAGCCCGGTCAGACCGTCCAGGACGGCATCTACCTGCACCTCAGCGCCGACGGCAAGAAGCTGTACAGCAAGACGCAGGGCGGCGGCACGCCGTACGCGATCTGGGACGTCAAGACCGGCAAGAGCCTCGGCACCCAGAAGAACAGCCCCACCGCCAAGGTGAAGGCCGCGCTGACCGCGAAGCCGTCCGCTACCTCCGTGAAGGCCTGGCAGGAGCTGCGCGTCAGCGGCAAGGCGACCGGGATCAAGGCCGGCACCAAGGTGGGCCTCCAGCAGAAGCAGCGCGGCACGTGGAAGACGCTGCCCGCGTCCACCACCGTCAACAAGTCCGGCGCGTACACGCTGCGCGTGAAGCTCGGCCTGAAGGGCAAGAACGAGCTGCGGATGAAGAGCGGCGCCACGCTGTCCCCGGTGTTCACGGTCACCGTGCGCTGACGCCGACACCTCCCCCCCCACGGATTCGGGCCCCCGGTCCTCCGTACGCGGATCGTTCCCGCCTGCGGAGGGCCGGGGGCCTTCCGCGTCACGGCCGCCCCGGCCAGTCGGCCGTGGCGGCCACCGCGTCCGCGACCTCCGCCACCGTCGCGCCGTCCGTGTCGACGTGCGACCCGCCGATCCCGGCCCGCGCCGACTCCCCGGCGACCGCCGCCGCTTGCCCCGCGACCCGCAGCAGCTCCGCGGTCGGCCTCCCCCGCAGCGGATCGCCCGGCTGCGCCCAGCCGAGCCCCTGCCCGCGCCGCAGGATCCGGCGCGTCAACTCCTCGCGTCCGGCGTGCAGCCGGCGCACCGTGACCGGCGTTCCGGCGAGGGCTCGCGTGTACGTCCGCAGGGTGGCCTCGTCCGTCGCGGGGCCCACGATCGTGAGGCGACGGGCCCCGGCCGTGCGGTAGTTGCGCCACAGGTCCGCGAGCACGCGCGCCTTGGTCCGGTGGTGGTCCGGGTCCCCGGACGGGGCGGGGGAGAGGAAGCCGACCTGGTCGAGGTCGATGAACGCGGACCCGAACCCGGCCCGTGCGGCCCGCAGATGAAGCGGGAAGCCGACCGCGGACTTGCCGGTGCCGGTGGCGCCGCACAGCCAGAGGGCGCGGGTGCCGCCGGGCGGGACGGTGTCCTGCGCCCCGGTGGCCGGGGGCCGTTCCGTGGTCGCCGTCCCGTACGCCCCTCCGGCCTGCTCCGGGGCCGCCGCCCCCGGCCACCCTCCCACCCGCTCCCGCACCCGCCCCACGACCTCCCCGACCGACAGGCCCCCCGTCTCGACGCACACGTCCGCGAAGCCGCTCGCGTCCAGCTCGTCCGCGTACCGGAGCACCGCGGCCACCGCCTCGTCGCCCGAACTCCCCGCCTCCGACGCCCCGTTCGCCGCCTCGCGCCCGACGAACCGCTCCCGCAGCTCCCGCCGGTCGGCACGAAGACGGCACACCGTCAGCGCGACCCCCGAGAGCCGGTCGGCCCGGACCCCGTGGTCGGCCTCGACGACACCGGACACGACGACGCAGCGGGCGCCCGCCGCACGGAAGTGCGTCATCACCGCGCCGAGGTTGGCCGCCTTCAGTGCGTGCCGTCCGGGGTCGGCGGCCGGGTCGGGGTGGCAGATCCCCAGCTGGTCGACGTCTACGTACCCGGCGGGGACGCCCTCGTCCACGAGCCGGGAGTGGATCTCCCAGCCGACGGTCGTCTTCCCGACCCCGGGCGGGCCGCACAGCCAGAGGACGGGCAGGAGGCGCATGCCGCGAGTCTCGCCCGCGCGCCGCGCGCGCGTCGAACGGTTTCCGGCGGCGATCGGGCGTCTGGAATTTTCGTCCAAGGCGTGTACATTGTGTCCAGACGGCCCGGTCGGAGGGCCGGGACCCCGGTCGCGACCGGGAAGCACGAGGAGCGCGAGGAGCACGAGGCCCGACATGAGTGCCGCGGAAAGCCCGACAGCAGCCGGTTCCCCCCGGGACGACGAGCGGGACGCGATCCTCGCCGCGCTCGTCCCCGTCGCCGACGGCATCGCCGCCACCTTCGGCTCGCTGTGCGAAGTGGTCGTCCACGACTACCGGCGGCCGGAGAAGTCCGTCGTGTCGATCGCCGGGTCCGTGACCGGGCGCCGCGTCGGCGGCGCGATGAGCGAGATCGGGATGGGCATGCTCGCCCGCGGCGACGAGGCGGGCGACGAGCTGAACTATCTGACGCGCACTCAGGACGGCAAGCTGGTCAAGTCGTCCACGGTGCTGCTGCGCGACAGCGGCGGCGCGGTGTTCGGCGCGCTGTGCGTCAACCTCGACATCACTGCCGTCCAGCAGGTGGGCACGCTCATCGGCGAGCTCGCCGGTGTGGCGGCCCCGGCGGACGTGCCCACGACCACCTTCGGGGACTCCGCCGAGGTCGTCGACGCCGTCGTGGGGTCCGTCGTGGACGCCTACCAGCTCAAGCGCAGCCGCCCCTGGGGCGAGCTCGACCGCGCCGAACGCGTCGAGCTGTTCCGGGGCCTCGACGAGCGCGGGGTCTTCGCGGTCCGGCGCGCGGTGCCACAGGTGGCGGAGCGCCTCGGCATCTCCCGCGCCTCCGCGTACAGCTATCTCGCCAAGGCCCGGGCCGAGGAGCCCCCGGAGTACGGGCCCGACACCGCACCGGGGGCATCCGCATGACGAGACAGGGAGCACCCGCATGACCAGCACACCCCCGGTCACCCTCGACGACGTACGCGACGCGGCGGCCAGGATCAAGGGCGTCGCGCACCGCACCCCCGTGCTGCGCTCGCGCACCCTCGACGCCCGTGTCGGCGCCGAGGTGTTCCTCAAGTGCGAGAACCACCAGCGCGTCGGCGCCTTCAAGTTCCGCGGCGCCTACAACGCCGTGTCCCGCCTCTCGCCGGAGCAACTGGCCAAGGGCATCGCGTCGTTCTCCTCCGGCAACCACGCCCAGGCCGTCGCCCTCGCCGCCCGCGAGCTGGGCAGCAGCGCCGTCATCGTCATGCCCGAGGACACCCCGGCCTCCAAGCGCGCCGCCGCCGAGGGCTACGGCGCGGAGATCGTCACGTACGACCGCTACACCGGCGACCGGGAGGCCATCGGCGCGGCCCTGGCCGCCGAGCGCGGCCTCGCCCTGATCCCGCCGTACGAGCACCCGCACATCATCGCGGGACAGGGCACGGCCGCCCTCGAACTCGCTGAGGAGGTCGGGGAGTTGGACCTGCTGCTCGTGCCGGTAGGCGGCGGCGGGCTGATCGCGGGCAGCTCCACGGCGGTGAAGGGGCTGAGCGGCAGCGTGCGTGTGGTCGGCGTCGAGCCGGAGGCGGGCGACGACACCAAGCGCTCGCTCGCGGCCGGACACCGCGTGACGATCCCCGTGCCGCGCACCATCGCCGACGGTCAAGCCGCCGAGATCCCGGGCGAGTTGACGTTCTCCATCAACCGGCGGCTCGTCGACGGCATCGCCCTCGTCTCCGACGACGACATCCGTGACGCCATGCGGTTCGCCTTCGAACGCCTGAAGACCGTCGTCGAGCCGAGCGGCGCCACGGCCCTCGCCGCCGCCCTCAGCGGCCGCGTCGACCGCGTGCCGCCCCGCGTCGGCATCATCCTCTCCGGCGGCAACGTCGACGCCCGGCGCTTCGCGGAGATCTGCGGCACCTGACCGGGCCGGCCCGGGGTGCGGCGACCGAACCGGCTCCGAGAGCCCGGCGCGCGAACCGCCGCGCCACGGCCGGGCGGTCAGGCGCGGAGCAGCTCCGTGACCCGCTCGGCCGTCCACCGCCCCGCCGCCCCCGGGCAGCCCGCGAGATACGCGGCCACGGCGGCCCCGTCCCACGCGTCCGCCTCCAGGAGCCCGGTGGCCAGCTGCCGGAGATAGCCCTCGGACGGGGCGTTCAGGGGCACGTCCCCGAGCGCCCACGGCGCGGTGAACGTGAGCACCGGAAGGCCGTCCAGCGTCCCCGGGCACACCAGCGTCTCGTAGCGCCCCTCGCCGAGCCGGGCCCGGCCGTGCCGCAGCGCCGGCATCAGGTCGGGGCCCGTCCCCGGCGCGCGGTACATCTCCTGGGCGGCGATGTCGCGGAACTGCCCCGCCGTCACCAGATGGGCGCGCGCGTACACCCGCCCCTGCGCGTCGGGTTCGTAGAAGGCCCGGCCGCCCGTCCAGAGCGCGGACTCGGTCGCGAAGTACACGACGCCCCGCAGCTCCACGGGCACGGACTGCCGCGGCGGACGCGGGTCCCGGCAGCCGGGCGAGGCCAGGGCGGCGCCGGGCGGCCGGCCGCCCTCGATGTAGTGCATCAGGCGGCCCCGCCTCGTGTTGGAGCCGTAGGCCGCGTACCAGACCAGCTCCGGAACGCCCGCCGCCCGCTCACCACCACCCGGCTCGGCCGACTGCCCGCCGCCCGGTTCCCCTGCCCCCGCCTCGATGACCCGTACGCGACTCACGTCTTGAACGACCCCTCGGGCGGCTCGTCGCCCGGCGGGAAGCCGCACGTCCAGTCCAGGTCGTAGCGCTGGAACAGCTCGGCCCGCAGTACGTCGAACGGCATCGGGGCGCCCGGGATGAGCAGCGCGAACACCGCGCCCATCAGCAGGGCGCGCAGCATGCGGTAGTCCGTCTCGGCCTCCGGCGACCCGTGCCGGGACACCGCCTCGCGGAGCAGGAAGGCAAGACGCTGCTGCTCGGGGCACTGCACGAACCCCTCGGCCTGGAGGATGCCCGCCATGTGCGTGCGCATCAGCATCTGCTGGTCGCGGGCGAGGCCCAGGATCGCGTCGATGGCGCGGGCGAGCAGCTCGTCCCCGTCCTCCGTGCGCGGCTCCCGCTCCAGCGCTTCCTGCAGCGTCCTGTGCATCAGGCGGTGCACGGCCGACTGCAGGAGCTGGCGCTTCCCCGGGAAGTAGTACGACACCAGGCCGCGCGCCGAGCCGGCCCGGTCGGCTATGTCGGCCAGGGTCGTGGCCTCGTAACCGCGCTCGCTCACCAGCTCCACCGTGGCCTGCAGAAGCCGCTCGCGGGAACGTCGCCGCAACTCTTCATTGACCGATGGGCTACGCGGGGACATCCTGTAACTCCTGCGTTGACTGGCTCACAGCCAATATACTCAGGACGACCCGGCCCTGGCCGTCATGGGCCGGTGCGGTCCGGGGCAGGCAACACCGCGGGGGAGTGTTGCCTGCCCTTGGACAGCCGGGGCCAGCCGGGGACCCGGGGCGTCGCGCGCCCGTCCGCGCTCTTCTCGCGGATCCGGCTCCGCCTCCTTACAGTGGGCCGGGGGCCGAGGAGGCGCTTGGACATGGACCAACAGCAGATTCTGGCGCGGATCACCGAGATGGTCGACGCCGAGAAGACCCTGCGCGAATCGCTCGCGTCCGGAGCGATCGACGAGGCGACGGAGCGGGCCCGCCTCGGCGTCCTGGAACGGGAACTGGACCAGTGCTGGGACCTGCTGCGCAGGCGGCGGGCCAAGGAGGAGTTCGGCGGCGACCCCGACTCGGTGCGGGTGCGGCCGGTGGCGCAGGTCGAGGGCTATCAGTCCTGAGGGTGCGGGGCGGCCCTGAAGGCGCGGGTCAGTCCTGAGGCACGGGTCAGTCCTGAGGCGCGGGCGGACGACGACCGGCCTCAGCGCGCGCCCGTGCCCTCGACGAGCCCGAGCACGGGCCGCAGCCCGTCGGGCCGCCGAGCCACCGGCAGATGCTCCACGAAGTGCACCGCGCAGCCCAACGCGGCCGCACCCGCGTCCGCACGCCGGTCGTCGCCCACCATCAGCGTGTCCTCCGGAGCCACACCGAGCCCGGCGCAGGCCTGCGCGAAGATCCGCGCGTCCGGCTTCTGCACGCCGTGCTCGTACGACAGGGCGTACACGTCGACGTACGGGTCCAGGCCGTGCGCCCGGAAGATCGGCCGCAGGTCCCACCCGATGTTGCTGACGACACCCACGCGCACACCCAGCTCCCGCAGCCCCCGCAGGACCTCGCGAGCGTCGTCGTAGGGCCGCCACGCCTCCGGCGTCCGGTGCCGCTCGTACAGCGCGTCGTACAGGGCGGGATCGGGCAGCTCCACGGTGCGGGCGAGGCCCGTGTACGCCGCCCGGTGCAGCTCCGCGCTCTCGTCGCGCCGCGCCCAGAGGTCCGCGAGATGCTCCGGTACGTCGACCGTCGGCGGCGAGCCGCCCGGCAGCGCGCCCACGCGGTTGAGCGCTGTCGCGAGCCGCGCCACCTCGTCCTCCGGCAGCGTCAGCCTGCTCGCGGCCAGCGTTCCGCGCAGCCAGGACGTCGTGGACTCGGCGCGGAACAGCGTCCCGGAGAAGTCGAAGAGCACGCCTTTGATCGCCATGGGAGCGATCCTCCGGGACCCGGCGAACGAGGGTCAAGGGCGCATCGCGCGGCGAGGGGCGAGGTGCCAGGTCAGCGATGTCCGGCGCGGTCCGGACGCTGATCCTCGGGCACGAAACGCTCGTACGCCGCCACCGCCACCGCCACCGTCAAGCCCCCGAGCAGCGTGCCCTCCACGACGTCCGACGTCCAGTGGACGCCGAGCCACACCCGCGTGAACCCCACTCCCACCACGGACACCACGGCGACGACGAGCCCCGTGCGCCACACCAGGGCCCCGGCGCCGTACAGCCGCAGCAGCCACAGCATCAGGAGGCACACCACGGTCGCGGTCATCGCGTGCCCCGACGGGAACGCCGCATAGCGCGCAGAGTCCACCGGGTCCGGCCACTCCGGTCGCTCCCGGTCCAGCGCGGCCTTCATCCCCTGCTGCACCAGCGTCCCCACCAGGGAGGTCGCCGCGAGCCAGCCCGCGAGCCACCACGATCGCCGCGCCACGAGCCACAGCACGACGACGGTGACCAGCGCGCGCATGGTCCAGGGGTCCCACACCCAGTCCGTGAGGATGCGGGCGGTCCGCGTCAGGGTCGAGTGCTCGACGGCCCAGCGGTGGGTGGTCCGCGCGATGTCGTCGTCCAGGGCGAGCAGCGGGTGCCACTCGGCGGCGACGAGAACGAGAAGGAGGACGGACGGGACGGCGAGGAACACGGCGACGCGCGGGGCGCGGGTGGCGCTCCGGGTCGCTCCGGGCGGTGCGGAAGGCATGCGTCGATCCTGGCCGATGGAGGGCGGCGGCACCTAACCGAGGGCGCGCAGCGCCGGGACGAAGGCCACGAGCAGGGGCACGACCGGGACGAGCGCCGCGGCCGCCGTCAGCCGCAGCCGACGCCCCGCCGTGAGCCGGGGGCGGGCCGAGAGCAGCCGGTGCACGCGCTGCGGCACATGGGCCTGCGGGGTCGGGCAGGGCCCGAACACGCCCCGCTCCTCGTTGAGTTCGACCAGGGCGAGGGCGATGGTGAGCCGGCCGAAGCGGCGCGACGCCACGTCGTCGGCGGCCAGTTCCACGAGCCGGTGCATCTCGTCGCGGAACGCGGCGAACACCGGCACCTGCGGGAAGCCCGCGGCCAGCGCGCCCGAGCAGTGCAGCAGCCAGTCGTGCCTGGCCTGTGCGTGGCCCTGCTCGTGGGCGAGCACCGCATCCAGCTGACGGCCCTTCAGGCGGCGCAACGCGGCGGTGGTGATGACCAGTTGGGGTGCGGCGCCGGGCAGCCACCAGGCGTCGGGCCGCTCGCCCTCGAGCACCACGAGCCGGTCGGCGCCGGGCTCCTCGCCGGGCAACAGCGGTGCCCGCACGACGAGTTCGGCGCGGCGCCGGGCGCGTCGGGTGCGGGCCCGGGCGATCTCCCGGGTGAGCATCGCGGCGGTCCACACGCCGCCGCAGGCGAGCACCACGGCCGTCACGGCCGCCCACGGGGTCGGTCCGAGCGCGTACGCCTCCACGACGCCGCGCGGCGCGGGCGCGAACAGCTGCCCGCGCACCGCCTGCCAGGCGGACGCCGCGCTGAACGTCATCGAAAGGGCGCAGCACAGCAGGACACCCGCCACCACGCACTGCCAGACCCACAGCGCGACCACCGGTTCGCGCTCCACCCAGTCGGCCCTGGCGAGCAGTCTGGGGGCGACGACGGCGGTCAGCGCGCCGAGCAGCAACAGCGCGACGGGGACCATCATGGGTCAACCCTATGAGGGCCGCGCCGCGCGGGGGTATGGGCAGCCACCGCAAGTGACGTACGCCACGACGGAATCAGGTGTCCCGGCGCGCGCGGGCCCTCCGCGGCGACGCCCCGAAGCGCCCTTCCACGCCATCGGCACCGGCGTCCTCACGACATCAGGACCAGCATCGCCAGCATCCCCATGCTCATCGCGAGGCGGCACACGAGGACCAGCTCCGGCCGGTCGGCCCAGCCCACGGCGCCGTCCGGAGGCGGCTCCGCGGCGCGGCACACCGCCCGGTCCCCGCCCCCGCCCGGAACCCCCTCGCTCCCGGCGACCGCCGCCCCCACCGGCGCGAGGCGCGCGCCGGAGAGCAGGACGTGGCCCGCGAAGTACAGGAGCAGCGCGCCCGTCACCACCGGCACGCCCGTACCGCCGTGACCGGCGTGGCCGCCCGGTGCCGCCACCATCGCCGCCGCCATGTACACCATCGCCAGCGCCCCCACGACGTGGTGCAGATGGCGCGGTGCGCGCAGCGCGGGCCACGCCATCCACAGACCGGCGGCGGCGAACACCGCCGCGTACCCGAGCCACACGCCGCGCGACGGCTGCACCACCGTGGCGGGCAGGGCCATCACCGCCATGCCGAACCCCATCAGCGCCTCGCCGCCCGCCGTGCGCCGCTGTTCCTCGACGCGGCTGCGCAGCCGCAGCAGGCAGTAGGCGCCGCTCCCCGCGCAGAGCGTCACGAGCAGCCAGCTCGCCGACCCCGGTCCGTGCATCTGGGCACCTCCTCGATCGACGTCACGCCGTCGTCGGGTCGATGCCCGGCCCCGGGTCGGCGTACGGGAGCGCACGGAGGTACGGCGGGAGCACATCGCGGGCGCGGGTCGCCGCCGGGCGCGCTCGTGGGCGCAAGGACGCGCCGGGCGAAGAAGGGGTGTGGTGGGAGGTGGCGCGCGGGTTCTCAGGGGCGGTAGCGCAGCGGGTGGTCCTCCGGGATCTCCACCACCGCGATCCGGGTGCCGTCCGGGTCCGCGGTCCACATCTCGATCAGGCCCCACGGCTCCCGCACCGGCGGCCGCAGGATCTCCACGCCGCGCGCCGACAGCTCCTCGTGGGCGGCCGCCACGTCCGCGACCTGGAGCCACAGCCGCACCGCCGGGGACGCGGGTGCGTCGGAGCGGCCGGACAGTTCGAGGAAGCCGCCGCCGAGGAAGTAGACCGTGCCGCGTCCGGAGCCCGTGCGGAACTCCCGGTACACCGCGAGACCCAGGTCACGGCCGTAGAACGCGCGGGAGCGCTCGAGGTCGGTGGGGGTCAGGAGGATCCTGCTGCTGAGTACGTGCACCATGCCTGTGCACGCTAGTGCCGGGTTACCCTCGGCGGTGCGCGCGGTGGTGCGGGAGTGGCGCCGCCGCCGTACGGAAACCCGCCGCAGCCGGGGCCCGGCACGCGCCGCGGCTCCGGAGATCGGAGACACGCGCCCATGCACACGGCACCGCGCCACAGGACCCACGGCGACCCGACGTTCCGGGACGCCACCACGGACGACGTCGACGCGCTGGTCGCGCTCATCGAGTCGGCGTACCGCGGGGACGACAGCCGGGCCGGGTGGACGACGGAGGCGGACATCCTCCAGGGCCAGCGCACCGACCCCGAGGGTGTCGTCGCGGTCATCGAGAAGCCCGGGAGCAAGCTGCTCGCCGTCGAGGTCGAGGGCCGGGTCGTCGCCTGCTGCCAGCTGGAACACCGGGGCGAGCACGCCTACTTCGGGATGTTCGCGGTCAGCCCGGCGCTCCAGGGCGCGGGCCTCGGCAAGGTGATCATGGCGGAGGCGGAGCGGGTGGCGCGCGAGGCGTGGGGGGCGCGCGAGATGCACATGACCGTGATCTCCGTGCGCGACGAACTCATCGCCTGGTACGAGCGGCGCGGCTACCGCCGTACGGGAGAGATGAGCCCCTTCCCGTACGGCGACGAGCGCTTCGGCATCCCGCAGCGCGACGACCTGCAGTTCGAGCTGTTGGTGAAGGAGATCGGCTGAGCGGTGCCCCGGGGCGCCGGGCGGTGCGCGCGGGCCGTCAGGCGGTGAAGCGGCCCGTGCGTTTGATCTCCGGGTAGTCCGTGGTCGCGCCGTCCAGTTGCAGCGCGCGCACCAGGCGCAGATCGTCCTGGGTGTTCACGACCCAGCCGATGATCCGCAGGTCGGCCTTGCGCGCGTGCTCGACGATCTCCAGTGTCAGGCGCCGGATGTTCAGCACGAGACTGGTGGCGCCCACCGCGGTGGCGCGCTCCACGACGTCCGTGCCGTAGCGGCTGGCCACGAGCGCGGTCCGGACGCCGGGGACGAGCCGGGCGATCTCGGCGATGGCCTCGTCGTGGAAGGAGAGCACCTCCACCCGGCCGGTCAGATCGCGCGCGTGCATGACGTCGGCGAGCGCGCGGGCCGCCGCGACATCCTTGATCTCGGCCTGCAGCGGCGCCTTCACGGCGTCCAGGACCTCTTCGAAGACGGGGATCCGCTCGCCCTTGCCCGCGTCCAGGTCGCGCAGCTCGGCCAGGGTCTTGTCGGCGATGGCGCCCCGGCCGTCGGTGGTGCGGCCCACGTCCGCGTCGTGCATGACGACGAGGGCGCCGTCCTTGCTGAGGTGCAGGTCGAGTTCGATGATGTCGAGGCCCGCGGCTTGGGCGGCGACGAACGAACGCAGGGTGTTCTCGGGTTCGACCCCCATGACACCGCGATGACCGATGGTGAGGAAGTTCAAGGTTCACTCGCTTCCGTCGACGGCGGCTCGGCTCCGCGCGGCTCGGCGGCTCATGACCACGCGGCAAGGCGCAGCCTAATGGCCCGCCTCCGCGATGGGACCGTCCCTGCGGGACGGAGTGGAGTCGTCCGGTCTGGTTCCTACGATGCCCAGGATGAGTCCGGTGATGAGGGCGGCGACAAGGACGGCGCGGGTGCTCAAGGGTTCGCGGCCTCTCTCGGTGGAGTCGGCTGACCCGGCCCGTCCTACCGCCGCGGAGCCCTTGATCGCGAGTGGTCTCACCCGTGGGTGGGCGCGTCGTCCGGGCGTTGACCAGGACGCTCGCCGGGCGCCTCCGGGAGCGCTTCGAGATCGGTGAGCAGTGCCTCGGCCAGCTCCAGTTCGCCCTCCAGATGGCGGGCGCTCCAGCGCAGCGCGATCTGCGGGTGGGCCCAGCCCTCGACGCCCTGGGCGTGCGCCAGGGCGCCCTGGACCTGCGTCAGCTCGTCCCGGGTGTGCGCGATGTGCTCGCCCACCATGGCCCGCAGCCGGTCCTGCTCGGTGAGGTGGCCGAGCCAGACCCGCAGCAGCAGCGGATGCTTGAGCACCGGCGGCCCGGCGTCCTGCCCGCCCGCGGCCCAGCCCGCGAGCGCCTCCCGGCCCGCGTCCGTGATGGTGTACGCCCGCCTCGCCCGCGGCTCCTCCGGGCCGGAGCGGCGCGAGGAGGCGTACCCCAGGCCCTCCAGGCGGCGCAGCTCGGCGTAGATCTGGCTGATCGCCGGGGACCAGTAGAAGAACCGCAGTGAGGAGTCGGCCCACTTCTTCAGCTCGTAGCCGGTCCGCTCGCCCGGGAAGGACAGCAGCCCGAGCACGGCCCACGCCGTCGGCGGCAGCGGGGCGGGCGGGGGCGACGGGGCCGGGAGCGGGGCTGCCATGAGCCGCATTGAAGTGAACGGGCCGGTGTGCGCGCAAGGGTCCGCCCGCGGGCCTCCGGGTTCGGCGTGTGCGCGGGCCGCCGGGCCGGGTGTCCGGGGCTCAGGCCGCGCGCGGGGCCGCCGCGTGCTCGGCGAGCGCCTTCGTCCGCGCCTCCGCCTTGGCGTCGACGGCGTACTGGTCCACGTACTCCTGGCCGGAGAGCACCAGGATCGCGTACATGATCTCGTCCGTGACGGCCCGCAGCGCGGCTCGCTGGTCCTGCAGGCCCGCGTAGCGCGAGAAGTCCAGGGGCTCGCCGAAGCGCAGCGTGAGGGGCACGAGGCTCGGCACCCTGCGTCCCGCGGGCTGCGCCTCGAACGTGCCGATGATCGCGCAGGGGACCACGGGCGCGCCCGAGCGGAGCGCCATCGCCGCCACCCCCACCCGGCCCTTGTACAGACGACCGTCGTGCGAACGTGTCCCCTCCGGGAAGATCCCGAGCAGTCCGCCCCCGCGCAGCACCGCGAGCCCCGACTCGACCCCGGCCCTTCCTGCCCCGTTCCCGGACCGGTCCACCGGGATCGCCCCGATGCCCCGGAAGAACGCGGCGGCCAGGCGGCCCTTGAGCCCCTTGCCGGTGAAGTACTCCATCTTCGCGAGGAAGTTGATGCGCCGCCGCAGCGTCACCCCCAGCAGGAACTGGTCGCAGAACGACTGGTGGTTGCCCGCGACGATCGCCCCGCCCGCGGCGGGCACGTGGTCGAGCCCCTCGATCCGCGGCCGGAACAGCCACCGCAGCAGCGGCACCAGTACGACGCACTTGAAGAAGCGGTAGAACATGCCTGTGAGACCTCCTCCTTGGCTGCCCCCGCGCCGGGGAACGCTAGTGGTCTCAAGGGGTTTGAGGGAGAACGCGTAATCAGCCAGGGATGGCGTCTCATGTGAGCTATGTCTGGCGTGAGTTGACCTGTCGCCGCCCCGTCGCACCGCCCTTGCCGTGCCCCTTGCCTCTTCAAGATCTGACGACTAGTCATATGACTGTTTGAAACATGCGAGCGTCCCGGAGGCCGACTCCCTGGAGGCACCGTGCAGTTCTCCGTCATCTTCGAAGCGCAACTCGCCGATCCGACCGTGGACCGCGAGCACCGCCTCATCCACGACTGCGTCGAACAGGCCGTCCTGGCCGAGGAGATGGGGTTCGACCGCGTCTGGGCGGTCGAGCACCACTCCCTGAAGTGGTACGCGCACATGTCCGCGCCGGAGGTCTTCCTGACCTGGGTGGCCGCCCGCACCCGCACCATCCGTGTCGGGCACGGCGTCGTCTGCATGCCGTTCAACTTCAACCATCCTGCGCGCGTGGCCGAGCGGGCCGCCATGCTCGACCTGCTCTCCGGCGGCCGGCTCGACCTGGGCGCGGGCCGCGGCGGCACGGCCCAGGAGACATCGCTCTGCGGGGTCGACCCGGACCGCACGGCCGAGGAGGTCGAGGAGGCGCTGCGCGTCGTCGCCAGGGCCTGGGAGCACGACGAGTTGGAACACCACGGCCCGCTGCTCGACATCGGGCCGCACCCGGTCCTGCCGCGCCCCGCGCAGACCCCGCACCCGCCGCTGTTCCTCGCGTGCAGCAGGGCCGAGACCCTGGAGCGGGCGGCCGGGCTCGGCGTCGGCGCGCTGGTGATGGGCTTCGCGGGGCCCGAGTCGATCGCCGGGATGCGGCGCGTGTACGACGACGCCATCGCGGCACGTACGCCCGAGGGGTTCGTGTCGAGCGTCGTCAACGACCACTTCGCCGTGCTCTGCCCGACCATCGTGCTCGACGACGGCACGGCCGCCCGGCGCGTGGGCCTGCGCGGCCAGCGGTTCTTCGCGCAGTCCATCGCGCACTGGTACGGCGGCGCGGGGCTGCCCGACGAGGCGGTGGTCGACGGCACCGACGAGGCGGCCGCACTGCGCACCGCGGGTGAGCAGGTCGTGGCGCGCCTGAACGAGCAGGACATCCCCGTCCGCCCGTCCGCCACCGCCGTGTTCCACGCCGACCACGCCTACGGCACCGCGGCCGACGCCATCGCCTACGTCGAGCGGCTGCGGGCGGCCGGGGCGGACGAGGTGATGTGCCTGGTCCAGATGGGCACGGTGCCGCAGGAGGCGTGCCTGGAGACGCTGCGGCAGTGGGGCGAGACGGTGATCCCGCACTTTCGTCCGCGACGTCGGGAGGTGGCGTGAGATGGGTGCGGGAAGGCGGTCCGGGGCGGAGGGGGGAAGGCGGTCCGAGGGGGATGCGGGAAGGCAGTCCGAGGGGGATGCGGGAAGGCGGTCCGGGGTGGATGCGGGGAAGCCCCCTGTGGGGGACGCGGGAGGTCGGGCCGGGGCGGACGCGGGTGAGCGGCCCGACGCGGCTTCCGGTGTGCCGGGTGCCGGTTCGCCGAGCGGCGGCTGCGTGCCCGCCGTGACCCCTGTCGAGCCGCCCGCGCCCGACCCCGTCCCCCTCGCCGCCGACGCCCGCCCCCTCGTCGCCGCGCTCACCGCCTTCTTCCCCGACATCGGCGGTGCCGTCACCGACGCCGCCGAGGCGCGCCGCATCCTGGCCGCCGCGCCCGCGTCGCCGTTCCCGCCGCCCGAGGTCGGCTCGGTGTCCGACCGGTCCGTGCCGGGGCCGTCCGGGGCGCCGGACCTGCGCGTGCGGTGCTATCTGCCCGAGGCCGCGCCCGCGCGGGCAGCGGTGGAACCCGCGCCCCGCCCCACCGTCGTCTTCTTCCACGGCGGCGGCTGGTCCCTGTGCGGCGTGGACACCCACGACGCGACCGCGCGCGGCCTGTGCCGTGCCGCGCGGGCCGCCGTGGTCTCCGTGGACTACCGCCTCGCCCCGGAGGACCCGTTCCCCGCGGCCGTCGACGACGCGTACGCAGCCGTCCTGTGGGCGCACGCGCACCGCGCCGAACTCGGCGGCGAGGACGGCCCGTTGGTGCTCGCGGGCGACAGCGCGGGCGGGAACCTCGCGGCCGTGGCCGCGCTCACGGCCCGCGACCACGACGGCCCGCGAGCGGCGCTCCAGGTCCTCGTCTATCCGGCGGTGGACGGCCGTGACCGCCCCGCCGGCCGAGCGGACGCCGACCCCGGCACCAGCTTCCTCACCCCCGCCCACGGCCGCTGGTTCCGCGAGCAGTACCTGGGGGCGTACCTGCGCGCGGGCGGCGACCCGGCGGACCCGCGCGTCTCGCCGCTCCTGGCCGCCGACCTCTCCGGCCTGCCGCCCGCCGTCGTCGTCACCGCGGGCCACGACCCCCTGTGCGCGCAGGGCAGGGCCTACGCGACGCGGCTGAGAGACGCCGGGGTCCCCGTCGTCGAGCGCCACTTTCCGGCCATGTTCCACGGGTTCTTCGGCTTCCCGGAGCTCCTCGCGGACGCCCGCGCCGCACAGGAAACAGTGAGAGAAGCGATCGTCTCGACGCTGGACGGCAGGAAAAACAGCGGCCTTGGTGGGGGTGGGGCAGGATAATTTCCCGGATCCCCTCTTGAAACGGAGAACCCCGCACACATACGGTGTCCATACGCGAGGTTCTCCCGTGGAGGATGGGTTATGACGGAAATTCTTGTGCACACGGCGGTGGAGGGTGGCGACGCCATCCGGGACGGACGAGTGGTGGATCACCCGGCCTGGCCGGAACTCAAGAGCGCCGTCGAGGAGATCAGGCCCTGGCAGTCCAAGGACGGGTCCATCGACTTCGAGCGCGAGGGCGCCCCGACCCGGGTCGACGCGGAGGCGGCGGTCGACCGCGTCATATCCGGCGTCGAGGCGCTCGCCCCGCTGCTCCCGCACGACGAGGCGTATCACCGGGCGCTGGTGAGCGACCTGCGCGGCTGGGTCGACGCGGGCTTCGTGGTGCCGGACTTCCTGGACTCGCTGCTCGCCTTCCACCCCGCGGCCCACCGCGAGGACGGCCTGCAGCACCTTGTGGTCTTCCCCATGTACACGCAGAACGGCAACCCCGACCGCAACTTCGAAGCGGTCGTCCTGCGCATGGTCTGGCCCGAGTGGCTCGCCGAGCTCGAGCGCACGCGCTACGACAACCCGCTGTTCTGCGGCATCACCTTCGAGGACTTCACTCCCGGGTACGACACGAACTCGGCCGTCCTCTTCCCCGAGACGATCGCCGTGCGCGAGGCACCCGAGCGCTTCACCTGGGGCGGCATCTTCTGCGACCGCGAGGCGGCCCGCTTCCGCCGCGTCACCGAGGCCACCGTGGACATCCTCGGCATCGAGCTGCCCGCCGACGTCCGCGCGATGCTCGACGACCAGGACCGGTGCCAGGAGGCCTTCGTCCTGTGGGACATGGTCCACGACCGCACGCACAGCCACGGCGACCTGCCGTTCGACCCCTTCATGATCAAGCAGCGGCAGCCCTTCTGGATGTACGGCCTCGAGGAGCTGCGGTGCGACCTCACGGCCTTCAAGGAGGCCGTGAAGCTCGAGGCCGACGGCGTGTCCCAGGCCCGCGACGTGCAGTACGCGGTGCTTTTCGACCGGATGTTCCGCTTCCCGGTCACCGGCGAGCGCGTGCGCAACTACGACGGCCTCGGCGGCCAGCTGCTCTTCGCCTACCTGCACAAGCACGACGTGGTCCGCTGGACCGACAACAAGCTGAAGATCGACTGGGAGCGCGCGCCCCAGGTCACCAACCAGCTCTGCGCGGAGATCGAGAAGCTGTACCGGGACGGCATCGACCGCCCCAAGCTCGTCCACTGGCTCGCCGGGTACACCCTGGTCTCGACCTATCTCTCCCCGCACCCGGGCTCGCGCTGGGCCAAGGGTCCCGACGCCCTGGACACCTCGCTGCCGCCGCGGAAACTGGTCGACGAGGTGCTTCCTGACGAGTTTCCGCTCAGCATGTTCTATGAGGCGCTCTCCAAGAAGCTCAAGGCAGTGATCGCCTCCACCCAGGGGATCACCGCGGGCTCGGGAGCCGGGAAGGTCGCCGCGTGAGCGACCGCATCAAGGAGGCGAGGACCATGTCCGCACTCGACGGAGCCGTAGTCGCGGTAGCCGGGGCCGCGGGTCCCGCGGGCCGGGCCACACTGCTCAGGCTCGCTGAGGCCGGGGCCACGGTCGTCGCCTCCGACGCCGACGCGGCCCGCCTCGCGGAGGCCGTGGACGCCGCGCGGTACGCCCACGGCGGCGCCACGGTCACGGGCGACACCGTCGACCTGCTCGACCTGGAGGCGGCCCGCGCCTGGGCCGACCGCACCGAGAAGGAGTTCGGCCGCATCGACGGCCTGGTCCACCTCGTCGGCGGCTGGCGCGGCAGCGCCTCCTTCGCCGAGACCGACCTCGGCGACTGGGACGTCCTCGAGGACCTCCTGATCCGCACCGTCCAGCACACCTCGCTCGCGTTCCAGGACGGCCTGCAGCGCAGCGGCAACGGCCGCTATCTGCTGATCAGCGCCGCGGGCGCCTCGAAGCCGACGGCGGGCAACGCGGCGTACGCGTCCGCCAAGGCCGCCGCCGAGGCCTGGACGCTCGCGCTCGGCGACGCCTTCCGCAAGGCCGGGGGCGAGGAGGGGCCGCGCGCGGCGGCTGCCATCCTGGTGGTCAAGGCGCTGGTGCACGACGCGATGCGGGCGGAGCGGCCGAGCGCGAAGTTCGCGGGCTTCACCGACGTGAAGGAGCTGGCCGAGGCCATCGCCGGAGTCTGGGAGCGGCCCGCCGAGGAAGTGAACGGAAACCGTCTGTGGCTGACCGAGAAGCCGTGAACCCACCCAAGACCGACGCGCGCCGGCACCACGACCCGGACGTCCGCGGCTTCGCGAGCGACAACTACGCCGGCACGCACCCGGAGGTGCTCGCGGCCCTGGCCCTGGCCAACGGCGGCCATCAGATCGCCTATGGCGAGGACCAGTACACAGAAGCCCTCCAGCAGGTGATCCGCAGCCACTTCGGGGCGAGCGCGGAAGCCTTCCCGGTCTTCAACGGCACCGGCGCGAACGTCGTCGCTCTCCAGGCGCTCACCGACCGCTGGGGCGCGGTGATCTGCGCCGAGAGCGCGCACATCAACGTCGACGAGGGTGGCGCCCCCGAGAAGGTCGCGGGCATCAAGCTGCTCACCGTGCCGACGCCCGACGGCAAGCTCACCCCTGAGCTGATCGACCGTCAGGCCTTCGGCTGGGAGGACGAGCACCGCGCGATGCCGCAGGTCGTCTCGCTCGCCCAGAACACCGAACTGGGCACCGTCTACACCCCGGACGAGATCCGTGCCATCGTCGAGCACGCCCACGGCCTCGGCATGCGGGTGCACCTCGACGGCGCGCGGATAGCCAACGCCGCCGCGTCCCTGAACGTCCCGATGCGGACGTTCACGAACGCGGTCGGCATCGACATCCTCTCGTTCGGCGGCACCAAGAACGGCGCGCTGTTCGGCGAGGCCGTGGTCGTCCTGAACCAGGACGCCGTGCGGCACATGAAGCACCTGCGCAAGCTGTCCATGCAGCTCGCCTCCAAGATGCGGTTCGTCTCCGTGCAGTTGGAGGCGCTGCTCGCCAAGGACCTGTGGCTGCGCAACGCCCGGCACGCCAACGAGATGGCCCAGCGCCTGGCCGAGGGCGTCCGCGCGGTGCACGGCGTGGAGATCCTCTATCCCGTCCAGGCCAACGCCGTCTTCGCGCGCCTGCCGCACGACGTCAGCGAGCGCCTGCAGAAGCGCTTCCGGTTCTACTTCTGGGACGAGGCCGCAGGCGACGTCCGCTGGATGTGCTCCTTCGACACCACCGAGGACGACGTGGACGCCTTCGTGGCGGCGCTGAAGGAAGAAATGGCGCGCTAGCCGACCGTCCGATTCCGGCAGGGCGCATAAGTATGCGGTCGATCGAAAAGTCATTGACTGACGATCGGCCGCTTTCTTATGCTCGCTCGCCATGCAGCTGATCCAGCAGACCCCGGACCTCTCGGCCTATCTCGCGGCGGACGAGGCCATCGACCATACGCATCCCCTGGTGCGCGAGACGGCGGCCCGGCTCGCCAAGAACGTGGCCGACTCCTACGCGTACGCCTGCGCCGCCTACGAGTTCGTGCGGGACGCCGTCCCGCACTCCGCGGACTCCGGCGACCCGCGCGTCACCTGGCGCGCCTCCGACGTCCTGGAACAGAAGACCGGCATCTGCCACGCCAAGGCCCACGCCCTTGCCGCGCTCCTTCGCGCCGAGGACATCCCGACCGCGCTGTGCTACCAGCGCCTCCTGCACGACGACGGCAGCGGCTTCGTCGTCCACGGACTCGTCGCCGTGCGCCTCGACGGCGCCTGGCACCGGCAGGACCCCCGCGGCAACAAGCCGGGCGTGGACGCCCAGTTCAGCCTCGACGGCGAACGACTCGCCTGGATCCCGGACGCCGCGGCAGGCGAGGTCGACTACCCCGAACTCCACGCCTCCCCGCACCCGTCGGTGCTCGCCAGCCTGCAACAGGCCACCGACCGGCCGCACCTGTGGGACACGCTGCCGACGGAGCTCCCGGTCGCCCGGTGAGCGTGCGGGGTCATTCATCGGAGGACAGGTCGCGTACGTGAAGCCAAGGCTCCTTCAAGTCCCTGGTGCGGCACCTAAGGTGGAGATTCATCCGACCTATTCCTGTCGGATTCCTTGACGCGTACCCGTCCCGAGGTCGATGCTGCGTGCCGTCCGAGTCGTCGCGACGTCGCGTCGTCGTGTTGGCGCGCTGTCACGCAGTCCTCCGTCGGAAGGCCTCGCCATGTCCCCCATCTCGCGGCGCGCGTTCGTCGCAGGCACCTCCGGAGCGTTAGTGGCGGCCGGGTCACCTGTCGCCTGGGGCAGAGCCCCGGCCGCCGCACCGGACGACGTGCACGGCACGCTCCTTCGCGACGCCGCGATGGTGTGGAGACGCCTGCCCGGCGGCTGGCAGGAGGGCCCGTTCCTCGGCAACGGGTTCCTCGCCGCCCATCTGTACGTCAAGCCCGGCGAGGGCAACGTCCTGCGCACCATGATCAACCACTCGTACGTACAGGACCAGCGCGGCCAGTGGGAGGCCGCGATCGGCTACTCCCGGCTCGGCGTCGGCTTCCTCACGCTGACCCTCGCGGGCACGATCACCGCCGTCGACTGGCGGCTCGACCTCGACAACGCCGAACTGACCGGCACCCTCACCACGGCCCGCGGCAGCGTGCGTTTCACCGCCCTGATCCTCAGTCAGGAAGACGTCCTCCTCGTGTCGTTGGAGCCGAGCGCGGGCGAGGAGGCAGCCACCTGGGGCTTCACCGCGCTGCCCTCGCACACCACCCGCACCACCCGCGTCCCACCCGACTACACCGCGAACCCCGACCCGACGACCGCCCCCGGCGTCGTCGAACAGCCCCTGCGCGCGGGCGGCGGCTACACCACAGCCTGGCGCGAGGCGCGCTCCGGCACGAAAAGGCTCCTCGCGGCCACGATCGCCTACGGCCACCCCAGCTCGACCGGCCGCACGGAGGCCGAACGCACCGTGGCGCGCGCCCTCGACGGCCCGCCCGACGCGGCCGTCGCCCGGCACCGGGACTGGTGGCACGCCTTCTACCGGCGCAGCTTCGTGTCGGTACCCGACAAGAAGGTGCAGCGCTTCTACTGGATCCAGCTCTACAAGCTGGCCTGCGCCACCCGCAGCCACGGGCCCGTCACGCCCGTCTTCGGGCCCTGGTTCCCCGAGACCGGCAACAACTGGACCAGCATCTGGTGGAACACCAACGTCCAGGTGACATATCCGATCGCCAACGGCTCCAACCACCGGGAACTCGACGCCGTCACGCCGACGTTCGCGAAGTACCACGAGAACCTGGAGTCCAACATCTGGCCGCGGCTGCGCGACGGCGAGACCTACGCCCTGTGCCACCCCGGCGACTGGAAGCTGCGCTCGGGCCCGCGCTACGTCGGCATCCCCGGCGAGAGCCCCAACGACCACACCGGCAACCTCACCTGGGCCCTGCACAACGCCTGGGTCACCTACCGCCACCACATGGACGACGACGTCCTGCGGCACGTCATCCGCCCGGTCCTCACCCGGGCCGTCCACTACTACGCCCGCCACCTCACCGAGGGCTCCGACGGCCGGCTCCACCTGCCCGAGACCCGCTCCCCGGAGTACGCCAACGCCTCCGACTGCACCTACGACCTCTCGCTGCTGCGCTGGGGCGTGACCACGCTCCTCGACTCCGCGCGCAGGCTGCGCCTGCGCGATCCGCACGAGAAGCGGTGGCGCGACATCCGCGACCGGCTCGTCCCGTACCACGAGAACGAGAACGGCGTGATGATCGGCGACGGCGTCCCGCTCGCCGAGTCCCACCGCCACTACTCGCACCTGCTGTGGCTCTATCCGCTCCAGGAGAAACTGGACCGGCGCACCTTCGACCACTGGACCAGTCGCCAGGACCGCTGGCACGGCTACAGCTACGCGGCCGCATCCTCCATGGAGACGCTCTTCGGCAAGCCCGAGGAGGCCCTCGCCCACCTGCGGTTCTTCCTGGACGGCAATGTCACCGACAAGTGCGCGATGACCCCCAACACGATGTACCGCGAGGGCTCCAACTTCGCCTTGGAGAGCCCGATCAGCGCCGGACAGTCCCTGCTCGACATGCTGACGCAGAGCCACGGGGGAGTGGTGAAGATCTTCCCCGCCGTGTCCCGCACCTGGGCGGACGCCAGCCTGCAACGGGTGCGTGCACAGGGCGCGTTCCTCGTCGACGCCTCGCGGCGCGGCGGGCGCACCGAGTGGATCAGGGTGGAGAGCGAGGCCGGGGAGCCGCTGCGGCTGCGGCACGGCATCGCCGGTGCGATCGACGTGCGTGACGAGCGCGGGCGGCCGCTGCCGTACACGGGCCGGGACGTCATCGGTGTGCCGCTGCGGCGAGGGCAGTCCGCGGTGATCACGCCCAACGGGGCCAGGCCGCCGTCGCTGCGCCCGCGTGATGTGCGGGCGAACGGGACGGAGCCCGCCTGGGGCCTGCCGTAGGTGCGGGAAACAACGGAAGTCCATCATGATGCACTCGGTGGTGCCCTATGCTGTACTTCCGTCGATTCCCGCGAACCAAGGCAGACGCAGACCATGACGCTCACCCTCACCGTGTCCGACGAGGTGCGCACGCTCGCGCCCGGCTTCACCCACGTCACCATCGAGGCGTACGACCTCGTCAACGGTCCCAGTACCGACGCCACCTCGGCCCTGCTCGACGACGCGGCCCGCCGTCTCGCCGCGCGCCTGGACGGCCGCGCCCCGCACGAGGATCCGCACATGGTGGCCTGGCGCGCCGCGTACACGGCCTTCGGCGCCAAGCCCTCGCGCACCCGCAACTCCGCGGAGGCGCTGGCCAAGCGGGCGCTCGCGGACGGCGGGCTGCCCCGGATCAACGCGCTCGTCGACGTCTACAACGCGATCAGCGTGGCCCATCTGATCCCGGTCGGCGGCGAGGACCTGGACCACATCAAGGGCGGCATGCGGCTGGTGCGGGCGGCCGGGGACGAGGACTTCGTCACCATGGCGGGGGGTGAGCGCGCCGTCGAGCACCCGGAGCCGGGCGAGGTCGTCTGGCGCGACGACGAGGGCGTCACGTGCCGTCGCTGGAACTGGCGGCAGGGCCCGCGCACCCGCCTCACCGAGGCGAGCGTGAACGCGATCTTCCTGCTGGAGGGCATGGGCCCGGACGCGGGCCTGGCGGCGGCGGGCGCCGAACTCGCCGAGCTCCTGGAGAAGGTCAGCCCGGGGGCCCGCGTCACCGTCCACGAGCCGGTGGGCTAGTCGGCCCGCTCGGGGTCAGCCGGCCTCGGCGGCGCGGACCTCGGCGGGCGTCGGGGCCGTGCCGCCGAGGTGCGCCGGCATCCACCAGGTGTCCTCGGGGCCCTTGGGGCGCACGGGGTAGGCGCGCTGAGCGGCCTCCAGGAGCTCCTGGCAGCGCTCGCGGAGACGGCGTGTGATCGCGCCCGCGTACTGGTCCTTGGGGGCTTCCATGCGCTCGCCGACGCGGATCGTCACCGGCAGGCCCTGGCGCTTGAAGTTGCGGGGGTGCCCCTTCGTCCACAGCCGCTGCGTGCCCCACAGGGCCATCGGGATCAGCGGGACCCCGGCCTCCTGGGCCATGCGCGCGGCACCCGACTTGAACGACTTCAGCGTGAACGACTGCGAGATCGTCGCCTCCGGGAACACCCCGATGATCTCTCCGGCGCGCAGCGAGTCCAGGGCGTGGGCATAGGCCGTCTCGCCCTGCTTGCGGTCCACCGGGATGTGCTTCATGCCGCGCATCAGCGGACCCGAGATCTTGTGCCGGAACACCGACTCCTTCGCCATGAAGCGCACCACGCGCTTCTGGGGCAGGGCGGCGAGGCCGTCGAAGACGAAGTCCAGATAGCTGATGTGGTTGCTGACCAGGACCGCCCCGCCCGAGCGCGGAATGTTCTCGGAGCCCTTGCAGTCGATCTTCAGGTCGAGAGCCTTGAAGAAGGTCTTGGCGACGCCGATGACCGGTCGGTAGACGAGTTCTGCCATGGCTGGGGAGGGCCCTTCGTCTCTGCCAGAGGAGAGGGCCTTTGGCAGGAAGCTAAGTTACGGATCCGTAGGGTCTACGGCTCCGCCAGATCGTGCCCCAAGAACGAGCGGCTGGCCAGCCATGGTGCCCGTATCGCGGGAGATTCTCGTCACGTCGGAATCTTTCCGTACGCGCGTGCGCTGTAGGGATGGACGTATGTGGAGCCCCGATGGGGCGGAGCGAGGCCCCCGGTGGGGGTGGGAGAGGCGGGGCGCGCGTGACAGGGGTGCGCGGAGGCGAGGGCGCGGGGTCGCTCGGCGCGGCACGGGCCGGTGCGGACCGTCCGGGTGCGGCTCGGCTCGGGTCGGCGGAACTCGGCGCCGAGCTGGGCGAGAGAGCCACGCTCGTGCAGTTCTCCAGCGCGTTCTGTCAGCCCTGCCGGGCCACCCGCAGAGTCCTCGCGGACGTCGCCGCCATGGTCCCGGGCGTCGCCCACGTGGAGATCGACGCGGAGGCCGCCCTCGGCCTGGTCCGCGCCCTCGGCGTAGACAAGACCCCGACCGTCCTCGTCCTCGACGCCGCCGGGCGCGAGGTGCGGCGCGCGGCCGGACAGCCGCGGAAAGCCGATGTGATCTCGGCCCTGGGGGCGGCGATATGAGCGGTACAGGACGGTGCGTGGTGCTTTCACCTCACGGAACGGGCTTGACTGCACCCGCCACCTATCGTCAGCCTGCTGCCATGCCCCCGGAGCTCCTTCTCTACGAGCGTGTCCACGTGGACCTCGCGCGCCATGCCAGTGCGCGCTGTTGGTCCCGCTGAGCAGCCACGGACCCGTTCGTACCTCTCGGCAGAAGGACACAACTCCATGACGGCCACGCCCGACCTCTCCGCCCCCCAGCTCGCCACGCCCGACCTGCTCCGCTCCGCCTTCCGCAGGCACGCGGCCGGAGTCGCCGTGATCACCGCCCGCGGCGCGGACCCCGTCGGCTTCACCGCCACCTCGCTCACCTCGGTCTCCGCCGAACCCCCGATGGTCTCGTTCGGCATCGGCACCGGCGCCTCCAGCTGGCCCGCGATATCCCGGGCCGAGCACGTCGGCGTCCACATCCTCGGCGAGCACCAGCAGGAACTCGCCGCCACCTTCGCGCGCAGCGGCGCCGACCGCTTCGGCGCGCCCACGCGCTGGTTCGACGGACCCGAGGGCGTGCCGGTCCTCGAGGGCGTGCTCGCCTGGATGGTGTGCCGGATCGTGGCGCGGGTGCCCGCCGGTGACCACCGGGTGGTCCTGGCCGAGGTGGTCGCCGGTGACCCCGCGGGGGCGGGCCGTCCGCTGCTGTACCACCAGGGACGCTTCAACGCGCTGCGTGACTGAGAGTTCCCGATGACGCGGGGTGCGCGTGATTACGGAGCGTTGCGAAGGTCACAGTTCAAAGCGCTTGCTCAGGGGGAAAGTACTGGGTGTACTCATGAGTAATATTCCGGTTGGAGCGGGGGCCGCCCCAACCGGGACCCGCCGCTTCAGGCGCCTATGCTGCCTGCAAGAAGGCAGTGGTTTGTAGCCGAGGCAGCAGCCCAGTAATGACGATGCAGTAGGAGAGCCGGCGTGAGCTTGAGGATCGTTGTCTGTGTGAAGTACGTGCCCGACGCCACCGGCGACCGGCACTTCGCCGAGGACCTGACCGTCGACCGCGACGACGTGGACGGTCTGCTCTCGGAGCTCGACGAGTACGCGGTCGAGCAGGCCCTGCAGATCAAGGAAGCGGCGGACGACGACGCCGAGATCACGGTCCTCACCGTCGGCCCCGAGGACGCCAAGGACGCGCTCCGCAAGGCCCTCTCGATGGGCGCCGACAAGGCCGTCCACGTCGAGGACGACGACCTGCACGGCACCGACGTCATGGGCACCTCGCTGGTCCTGGCCAAGGCCGTCGAGGAGACGGGCTACGACCTCGTCATCGCCGGCATGGCCTCCACCGACGGCACCATGGGCGTCCTCCCCGCGATCCTCGCCGAGCGCCTCGGCGTGCCGCAGGTGACGCTGCTCTCCGAGGTCTCCGTCGCGGACGGCGTCGTGAAGGGCCGCCGTGACGGCGACACCGCCTCCGAGCAGCTCGAGGCGTCCCTGCCGGCCGTCGTGTCCGTGACGGACCAGTCGGGCGAGGCCCGCTACCCGTCCTTCAAGGGCATCATGGCCGCCAAGAAGAAGCCGGTGAAGTCGCTCGACCTGGACGACCTGGACATCGACGCCGAGACCGTCGGCCTCGAGGGCGCCTGGACCAAGGTCGACTCCGCCGCCGAGCGTCCCGCGCGCACCGCGGGCACGATCGTCAAGGACGAGGGCGAGGGCGGCAAGCAGCTCGCGGAGTTCCTCGCCGGCCAGAAGTTCATCTGAGCTGAGCTTCAGTCACCCCTCACATCCCAACTTCTTCGTAATCGCAGGAGATTGAAGTCCCATGGCTGAAGTTCTCGTCTACGTCGACCACGTCGACGGCGCCGTCCGCAAGCCCACCCTGGAGCTGCTCACGCTGGCCCGCCGCATCGGTGAGCCCGTCGCCGTCGCGCTCGGCTCCGGCGCCGAGGCCACCGCCGCCACGCTCGCCGAGCACGGCGCGGTGAAGGTCCTCACCGCCGACGCCCCCGAGTTCACCGACTACCTCGTGGTGCCGAAGGTGGACGCGCTCCAGGCCGCCTACGACGCCGTGTCCCCGGCCGCCGTGCTCGTGCCGTCCTCCGCCGAGGGCAAGGAGATCGCGGCCCGCCTCGCGGTCCGCATCGAGTCCGGCATCATCACCGACGCCATCGACCTGGAGGCCGGTGACGAGGGCCCGGTGGCCACGCAGTCCGTGTTCGCGGCCGCGTTCACCACCAAGTCCCGCATCTCCAAGGGCACCCCGGTCATCACCGTGAAGCCGAACTCGGCGCCGGTCGAGGCCGCCCCGGCCGCGGGCGCCGTCGAGCCCCTGTCCGTGTCGTTCTCCGCCCAGGCCACCGGCACCAAGGTCACCGCGCGCACCCCGCGCGAGTCCACCGGCCGCCCCGAGCTGACCGAGGCCGCGATCGTCGTCTCCGGCGGCCGCGGTGTCAACGGCGCCGAGAACTTCGCGATCATCGAGGCGCTCGCCGACTCGCTCGGTGCCGCCGTCGGCGCGTCCCGCGCCGCCGTCGACGCCGGCTGGTACCCGCACTCCAACCAGGTCGGCCAGACCGGCAAGTCCGTGTCGCCGCAGCTGTACATCGCCTCCGGCATCTCCGGCGCGATCCAGCACCGCGCCGGCATGCAGACCTCGAAGACCATCGTGGCCATCAACAAGGACGCCGAGGCCCCGATCTTCGACCTGGTCGACTACGGCGTGGTCGGCGACCTGTTCGAGGTCGTCCCGCAGCTGACCGACGAGGTCAAGTCGCGCAAGGGCTGAGCCCGTCGGGTCGGGGGAGTTCCGGGACACCGGCGCTCCCGGCGGCCCCGTGGCCGAGGCCGGACGAGGCCCCCGCATCCGCCGCGCGCGGAGGCGGGGGCCTCGCGCGTCACAGCGTCAGGCTCGCCTGCACCGGCAGGTGGTCGCTCGGGAACTGCCCGCCGAGCGAGAAGGTGTTGATGGCGGCGGCGTGCACCCGGGCGCCCGGCGTCGCCAGGATCCAGTCGATGCGGTCGCCGTCGGGCACGAGCGGCTTGTAGCCGTGGAACGTCGCGTACTGCTTGCTGCGCTCGTCCGCCGCGTCCCAGGTGTCGACGAGCCCGGCGCCCAGCATCGTCTCGTACACCGGGTTCTTGTGCGCCGCGACGTTGAAGTCGCCGGTGACGATCAGGGGCAGGGACCGGTCGAGGGCCGTGATCCGGTCGGTGATCAGGTGCGCGGCGCGGGTGCGGGCGTACTGACTGGCGTTGTCCAGATGGGTGTTGAGGACGTACAGCTCGCCGTCCGTGCGCCGGTCCAGGAAGCGGACCCAGGTCACCATGCGGATCGAGCCGCCGCCCCAGGTGTTGGAGCCGATCACGTCCGGGGTGTCGGAGAGCCAGAAGTGGTCGTAGGCGACGGGCAGCAGCCTGCGGGTGTCGTAGAAGACCGTCATGAACTCGTCCCGGCTGCCGCCGGCGCGGCCCGTGCCGATCCACGCGTAGTGCTGCCCCAGGTCCTCGGCGATGTCCTGCACCTGCTGGTAGAGGCCTTCCTGGGTGCCCACGACGTGCGGGCGGGCGCGCCGCAGCAGCTCCCGTGTGACGGGGCGGCGGTCGGCCCAGGTGTTCGGCGGGTTCGTTCCGGCGTAGCGCAGGTTGAACGACATCACCTCCAGGCGGCGGCCCGGACGCTCCACCGCGCGGGCGGGCGACGCCGCCAGTGCGGTCGCGAGCAGCGGGACCGTGACGGCGGCGGCCGCGGCCGCCGTCCGCAGGCCGGAGCGGCGGGTCACTCGGTTGTCGGTCGGCACGCGTTCTCCTTCGTGGGGTCGCGGATGGTGCGGTCGGTGCGTTCGGTCGCGGTCGGGCCACGGTCAGCGTGGAGTGCGCCCACGGGAGTGTGGAAGCACCATCTGAGACATGCGTGAACACGCGGGGACCGGCACGCGAGAAGGTGTTGACCAGCGGGAAGGTGCACGGATAACTTCAGTATGCGGATGTTCGATTCCGTCAGGCGGAAATGCTGTACGGGAGACCGTCGGCAGCGCCGTGGGTGTGAGTCACTGAGAACCGGTGTGGGTCACTGAACAGTGGAGGGTGCACGGATGGGTCAGCAGGAGAAGGTGTCCACGAGCCTCGCAGGTGCGGTCAGCGAAGGCATCAGCGCCTCGCTCGCGCCGGTCGACGCGGAGCTCGAACGCCGGTACCCGGGAGACCCCGGCACCCGTCAGCCCGTGCACACCGTGTACGTACCCGGTGAGGCCTTCGCCGCCGACACCGTCCGCGACTGGGGCGACCGCGCCCTCGCCGCCCTCGACGAGCACGCCCCCGACGCCGCGTCCTTCGCCGCCGTCCTCGGCCTCGCCGACGACCTCGCCGAGCCCGTCTACACCCGCGTGCGCGCCAAGCTGGAACGCGAGCCGATCGAGGACCTGCGCGTCGACTTCGAGGACGGCTACGGCGGGCGCACCGACGCCGACGAGGACGCCGACGCGGCCCGTGCGGCCCGCCTGATCGCCGAGGCGTACGCGGGAGGCACCGCCGCTCCGTACATGGGCATCCGCATGAAGTGCATGGAGGCGCCGGTACGCGACCGTGGCATCCGCACCCTCGACGTCTTCCTGTCCGGCCTCATGGAGGCGGGCGGGCTGCCCGACGGCCTCGTCCTGACCCTGCCCAAGGTGACGTACGCCGAGCAGGTCACCGCGATGGTGCGGCTCCTGGAGGAGTTCGAGAAGGCCCGCGGCCTCGCCGCAGGCCGGATCGGCTTCGAGATCCAGATCGAGACCAGCCAGTCCATCCTCGCCGCCGACGGCACCGCCGCCGTCGCCCGCATGATCGACGCCGCCGAGGGCCGCGCCACCGGCCTGCACTACGGCACCTTCGACTACAGCGCCTGCCTCGGCGTCTCCGCCGCCTACCAGGCCAGCGACCACCCCGCCGCCGACCACGCCAAGGCCGTCATGCAGGTCGCCGCAGCGGGCACCGGCGTGCGCGTCTCCGACGGCTCCACCAACGTGCTGCCCGTCGGCCCGACCGCGAAGGTCCACGACGCCTGGCGGCTGCACTACGGCCTCACCCGGCGCGCCCTCGCCCGCGCCTACTACCAGGGCTGGGACATGCACCCCGGCCACATCCCCACCCGGTACGCCGCCGTCTTCGCCTTCTACCGCGAGGGCTTCGCGCAGGCCGCCGCCCGCCTCGCCGCCTACGCCAACCGCACCGGCGGCGACATCGCGGACGAGCCCGCCACCGCGAAGGCGCTCGCCGGGTACCTGCTGCGCGGCCTGGACTGCGGGGCACTCGACACGGCCGAGGTCACCCGCCTCACCGGCCTGACGCTCGCGGGCCTCCAGGTCTACGCCGGACCGCGCCGGGGGGACCTGACGCCGTCGGCCAAGTGACGGGGCGCGGGCGTCCCGCGGTCTTCACGAGACGTCCCGCACCGCCTGTCACATCTGCCCCGTACTCTGTACGCCACACAGCACATCAGCACGACGGCGGCACAGGGATCACAGGGACGGGGCAGCGGTGTCTTCGGGGGAACAGGGACAGACGGACGGGGTCGGCCGCGTCCTCGCCGGGCGGTATCGCGTGCTCGCGCAGCTCGGACGCGGCGGCATGGGTGTGGTGTGGCGCGCCCTCGACGAGGTCCTTCACCGCGAGGTCGCGGTCAAGGAGCTGCGCACCTACACCGACACGGGCGGGCCCGAACTGGCCGACCTGCGGCTGCGCATGCAGCGCGAGGCCCGCGCGGCGGCCCGGGTGCGCCACCCCGGAGTCGTCGCCGTGCACGACGTCGCGGAGGTCGACGGGCGGCCGCTGATCGTCATGGAGCTGGTCGACGGCCCCTCCCTGGACGACGTCCTGCGCGAGCGCGGCCCGCTCGACCCGCGCGAGGCGGCGGCCATCGGCGCCAAGGTCATGGACGCCCTCGCCGCCGCCCACCGCGCGGGCGTCCTGCACCGCGACGTGAAGCCCGGCAACATCCTGCTCGGCACCGGCGGCCGCGTCGTCCTCACCGACTTCGGCATCGCCACCATGGAGGACCCCGGCGACGGCTCGGCCACCCACCTCACCCGCAGCGGCGAACTCGTCGGTTCCCTGGACTACCTGGCGCCCGAGCGGGCCCAGGGCCAGGAGCCGGGACCCGCGTCCGACGTCTGGGCGCTCGGCGCCACGCTGTACGCGGCCGTCGAGGGCGCCTCGCCGTTCCGCCGCACGTCGACGTGGTCCACGCTCACCGCGATCGTCGTCGAGCCCCTGCCCGTGCCGCTGCGCGCGGGCACGCTCATGCCGGTCCTCCGGCTCCTCATGGACAAGGACCCGCAGGCACGACCGGACGCGGAGGGCGCGCGGCGGCTCCTCGAGCAGGTGGCTGCGGGGGAGTCGATCTCGGAGGGGGCGTCGGGGGCGACGGGGTCTCCTGGGTCTGCCGAGTCTGCCGAGTCTGCCGAGTCTGCCGGGGCAAGCGGGCCCCTGGGGGCCACCGGGCCTCTCGGGTACGCGGAGCCGTCGTCCCAGGGTGTCGGGGGCGCGGTGCGCGAGCCCACGGTGCGCCATGTGCCGACCACGCCGCCGCCCGGGTTCGGCCCGCCTCCCGGTGCGTCCGGTGTGGCGGCGGGGCACGGGGTGGCGGGAGTCGCCGGTGAGCCCGCGGCGTTCGGTGCGGCTGGTGCGGCTGGTGCGGCGCCCGCGGGGTCCATAACCGCGCCCGCTCCGGCGCCCTCGGGCCGCCGTGGAGCGCGGGCGGGCCGGCCGCGCCGGGGCAAGGCCCTGCTCGCCGCCGCTGCCGTGGCGGTGGTCCTCGCGGTGACCGGCGTGACCGTGGCGGTGCTCTCCGGCGGGGACGACAAGAAGGACCAGGCACGGGACGCGCGCGACGCGCAGGAGGCCGGGAGCACGGTCGAGCCGGGCTCGGACGCGAGCCGGGGCGCGCTCGACCCGGACGGCTCGAAGCCCTCGAAGCAGGGCGACAAGAAGGCGAAGCCCTCCAAGGACGCCGACCGCCCCGACAAGGCGGGGGAGGACGACCGGGACGGCGACGGCAAGAAGGGCGACGGGGCGTCGGACGACGACTCCGGTTCCGGTTCCGGATCTGACTCCGGCGACAAGTCCGACGGCCGCCCCAAGGAGTCGTCCAAGCCACCCAAGAGCGGTACGTCCGGCGGCGGTTCCTCCGGTGGCGACGAGGAGCCCGCGTGCCATCCCGCGGGCGGCGGCAAGTACAACTGCTCGGTGTGGCAGACCGCCAAGTCGTACCAGGCGTCGGGCGCCGAGGCGGGCATCCTCAACGCGGGCACCAACTACTTCTACTGCCAGCAGAACCTCGGCCGCCGCGAGACCCACGGCCAGTGGACCAACGTCTGGTGGGCGAAGACCGACGACGACAGCGGCAACACGAACGTGTTCGTGAGCGACGTGTACATCCGGGGCGGCGACAACGACAAGCCGCTTCCGGGGCTGCCGACCTGCTGAGGGCGGGACCGCCCGACCCCTGAGGGGTGCCGGGCGCGTGGCCGCGCACGCCGGGGCGCGGCGGGCACGCCGTGAATAATCCGGTTGCGCGGCCCTCGCGGCGGCGCGGACCCTTGCCGGATGGACGAGTTGACGCCCACGGAAGCCCTGCTCGGCCCGGAGGCCCCGGCCGACGGGGACGACCTCACCGTACGCGCCGCGACCCCCGAGGACGCGGCCGAGATCTGCCGCATGCTCAACACCATCGACATCCTGGAGCTCGGGCACGCGGAGACCGACCTGGGCATCGTCGAGGTCGACCTGGTCCACCCCGAGGCCGACCTGCCCCGCAACTCCTGGCTGGCCTTCCGCGACGGAAGCATGGTCGCGTACGGACTCCTCTGGGACGACTCCGGCGCCGACCGCATCGACGCCGACCACTACGTCCTTCCCGACCACCAGGACGCGGGCGAGCGCGTGCTCGCCGCCATCGAGACCCGAGCCGCCGAACGCGCCGCCGAGAACGGCGCGACCCGCGCGGTCGTCCACCTCAACCTCAACATCCGCCCCAGCCTCGACCGGGCGACGCTCGCCCGGCGCGGCTGGCACACCGTCCGGCGCTATCACGTCCTGACCCGCCCGCTCTCCCGCGCCGCCGACCCCGCCCCGACCCCGCCGCCCGGCCTCACCCTGCGCGACTGCGCGGCGGAGGCCGACCGGCGACGCGCCCACGCCCTGGTCCAGGAGACCTTCGTCGGCCACCACGACCACCGGACGCGCACCTACCAGCAGTGGCTGGACGACCTCGGCGAGGGCATGGACTGGTCCCTGGTCTGGGTCGCCTCCCTCGCCGGGGCGGGCGACGTCGCCGTCGTCGTGACCCGCGACGACCGCGCGGCCATGGCCTGGGTCCCCTACCTCGGCGTCCGCGAGGACGCCCGCGGCCGGGGCATCGCCGGTCATCTCCTGCGGCACTCCTTCGCCGTGTACGCCGCCCGCGGCCGCGACACCATCGGCCTCGGCGTCGACACCGAGAACGCCACCGGCGCCCTGGACCTGTACACGGCCCACGGCCTCGGCCTGCACTACGCCGTGGACACCTGGGAGGTCACCCTGCCCGCACCCCGCTAGACCCGCCCCGAGCCTGTAACCCCGCCGCCCGTGCCGGACATGAAGAGGCATGCAGACGCAGGAGGGCAGGCCGCGCGAGAAGGGGGACGGCGTGCGGGGGGACGACCGGGACGAGCAGGGCAGCCGGGATCGGCAGGACCACCGGGATCAACGGGACCACGGGCGTGACCGGGACGACGACGTCGGTGGCCGCGACGAGGAGCGCTTCAAGGAACTCTTCGAGGCCCACTACGAGCACGTGCTGCGGTTCGCGGCGCGCAGAGTCGAGCACGAGGCGGCGGGCGACGTGGCCGCCGAGACCTTCCTCGTCGCGTGGCGGCGCTTGGCCGAGGTGCCGTCGGCCGGTGACGAGGCGCTGCCGTGGCTGTACGCCGTGGCGCGCCGCGTGCTGGCCAACCAGCGGCGCGGGGACCGGCGGGGCGAGCGGCTCACCGCCCGCATCGGCGGCGTCGACCCGCCCCGGGCCGGACCCGACCACGCGGGGGACGTCGTCGGCGTACTGCATCTGCGGCAGGCGCTCGGCACGCTCTCCGCGCGGGACCGGGAGACCTTGCTGCTCGTGGGCTGGGACGGCCTCGACGTGGCGGACGCCGCGCGGGTCGTGGGCTGTGGCCGCCGCACGTTCGCGGTCCGGCTGCACCGGGCCCGGCGACGCCTCGCGCGGGCGCTCGCGGCCACGTACGCGGACGAGGGGGTGCCGCGGACCGCCGTGGCGCTGCAGGGGAGGCAGGCATGAGCGGTCGGCGGACGCGGATCACACAGGAGTCGCTGGAGTTCACGCGGCACGCCCTCGGCCCCGGCGATCCCGCGCGCGGGGACGAGTTCACCGGCGCCGCACGGACACCGGAGGGCCGGGCCGTCCTGGCCCGGATCCTCGCGGACCGGCCGGAGCCGCCCGGCCGCGCCCGGGGAGCACGACGCCGCCGGCTGGTCGCCGCGGCCACGGTCATGGCCCTGGGAGGAGTGACGGCGATGGCGGACGCCATGGGGGTGCTCCCGTCGGGAGTGGTCGACGGGCTCACCCGCATCCAGGACGACGAGTTGGGCGAGGTCGACCTGGACCGGGCCCGGATGCTGGTGGCGGGCCCGATGCCGGACGGCCGCCGGACGATGCAGGTCTGGCAGGCGCCCAACGGGAGCGGCGGCACCTGCCTGTACACGCGGTACGTCGCCGACGACGACGGCACGTCGGAGGGGGGCGGCACCGAGTGCTCGAACGGCGCGGGCGCGACCCCCTTGGACCGGCTCCCGCTGTGGACCGGCGGCGGCACCACCGACATGCCCGGCTACGAGACCGTCTTCGGGCGCGCCGCCGAGCCCGCCGTGACGGTACGCATCACCTGGGCCGACGGAGCGCGGCACACGGTCCGCCTGAACCCCGACGGCACGTTCCTGGCGTTCGCCCGCAGGCAGCCCGAGACGGAGCGGGAGTACCGCACGATCGACGCGCTCGACCGGCGGGGGAAGGTCGTCACGAGCGACCCTCACGGGTAGGGCGACCTCCACGGGCACAGCGCGGGCGCCTCGGGCGGCGCACCCGGCGCGGGACGGCCGCCCCGGTCGCCCGCGTCGCGTCGCCGCTCATCCGGAGGGCGGCAGCTCCCCCGACCCCCGCGTGATCAACCGCGTCGGCAGCTCGATGCGCTCCGGCGCGTCCGAGGCGCCGTCGAGCTGCCGGAAAAGCCGCTCCGCCGCCGTCCGCCCCAGCTGGGCCGCGTCCTGGGCGACCACCGTCACGCCGGGGCTCAGCAGGTCGGCCAGCTCGATGTCGTCGAAGCCGACGAGGGCGACGGGGCGGGGGAGGCCCGCGAGGACGCGTACGACCGTGACCGTCACGCGGTTGTTGCCCGCGAAGACGGCGGTGACGGGGGAGGGGCCCGACAGCATCGCCTCGGCAGCGTGCCGGACCCGCTCGGGGTCCGTGGGGCCGAGCGACACCCAGGACTCGTCGACGTCGATGTCCGCCTCCGCCATCGCCGCGCGGTAGCCGCGCAGGCGCTCTATCGCGGTGTGGATCCGCGGCTGGTCACCGATGAAGCCGATCCTGCGGTGGCCGTGGGCGACCAGGTGCGCGACGCCGTCGCGCGCGCCCCCGAAGCTGTCGGAGAGCACCACGTCGGCGTCGATCCGCCCCGGCGGCCGGTCGACGAACACCGTGGCGACACCGGCGGCGATCTCCGGCTCCAGATAGCGGTGGTCGTCTCCCGCGGGGATGACCACGAGCCCGTCCACCCGGCGTGCGCACAGCGCGAGCACCAACTCCTGCTCGCGGTCCGGGTCCTCGGCGCTGGAACCGTTGATGAGCAGTGCCCCGTGCGCGCGGGCGACCTCCTCGACGGCCCGGCTGAGCGGACCGTAGAACGGGTCGGCCAGGTCCTCCAGGACCAGGCCGATGCTCGCCGTACGGCCCTTGCGCAGCACCCGCGCGCTGTCGTTGCGCCGGAAGCCCAGCGCCTCGATGGCCTCCTGGACCCGGCGTTCGGTGTCGGGCGTGACGCCGGGCTCGCCGTTCACGACGCGCGACACCGTCTTCAGGCCCACGCCCGCGCGCGCGGCGACGTCCTTCATGGTGGGCCTGTTGCCGTAGCGGCTCTTGGGGTCCGCGGTGCCGTCCGAGGTGCTCCCGTCCGTACGGAGCCGGGAGACGGGGGTGCGGGCGGTCTCTGCCACGGTGCGCTGTCCTGTCTGTCGTCCACTGTGCGGATCTCAGTCTGCGTAACGTCGGTGCTTCACGTGCGGAAGTTCAGACTTCCACCTCTGCGCTTCCCCCTGTGTACGGTGACGTCCGTACTGCGACGTCCACTATCCATCGGGGGTCGTACGTCCTCGTCCACCGGGGTCCGCATCCGCGTCGCCCGGGGACCGCCCGGGGCGGTGCGTGCCCGGTCGTATGCGTGTGCCTCGCATGTGGCGTCGAGCATAGGACCTGGACAACGTTGTCAGATGCGCGAGAGACTATGCACCGCACTCTCCGGCCTGCCCTTTCACCAGGAGATCTGACACTGATGCCCACGGACCTCGTCGCCGCACTCGACATCGGCGGCACCAAGATCGCCGGAGCCCTCGTGGACGGCCGGGGCCGGATCCTGCTGCGCGCCCAGCGGCCGACGCCCGCGCGCGAGGACGGCGACACCGTGATGCGCGCGGTCGAAGAGGTGATCGGCGAGCTGACGGCCGGTGAGCCGTGGGGGCTCGTCCGCGCGGTCGGCATCGGCAGCGCGGGTCCGGTCGACGCCGGCGCGGGCACGGTCAGTCCGGTCAACGTCCCGGGCTGGCGCGGCTATCCCCTGGTCGAGCGGGTGCGCGCGGCCGCAGGCGGCCGGCCCGTCGAGCTGGTGGGCGACGGCGTGGCAATGACGGCCGCCGAGCACTGGCAGGGCGCCGCCCGCGGCCACGACAACGCGCTGTGCATGGTGGTGTCCACCGGCGTCGGCGGCGGCCTGATCCTGGGCGGCTCCCTGCACCCCGGCCCCACCGGCAACGCGGGCCACATCGGGCACATCAGCGTGGACCTCGACGGCGACCCGTGCCCGTGCGGCGGGCGCGGCTGCGTCGAGCGGATCGCGAGCGGCCCGAACATCGCCCGGCGCGCCCTGGAGAACGGCTGGCTCCCCGGACCCGACGGCGACACCTCCGCCGCCGCCGTGGCCCGCGCGGCCCGCGCGGGCGACCCGGTCGCCGTCGCCTCCTTCGACCGCGCGGCGAAGGCCCTCGCGGCGGGCATCGCCGCCACGGCCACGCTCGTCGAGATCGACATCGCGGTGATCGGCGGGGGCGTGGCGATGGCCGGCGACCTTCTGTTCGCACCCCTGCGCCGCGCCCTGCGGGAGTACGCCACCCTGTCGTTCGTCGGCGGCCTGACCGTCGCCCCCGCCCTGATGGGCACCGACGCGGGCCTCGTGGGCGCGGCCGCGGCGGCGCTGCGGGCGTTCCCCGACGCGACGGTCGGACAGCTGCGCCCGGTGGCCAATCGCTGAGCCCGGTCGCGGTGGCTCCGGCGGTTCCAGGAGGCCGCCGCCCGTGGGGACTGGCCGAATCTCGTCGACGTCGTGTGAACGGCCAGCGGCCTGCGCCCAGTTGCGGCACGATGCTGCCAACGGGGGGAGCGTCAGGCGATCACGATGGCAGCACAGAAGGATCCGGGCCGGAAAAGAGTCACAGCGCCTCGGGCGGCCGCGTGGACGGTCGGTGCCGCGCTCGTCGCTCTGCTGGTGACCTCATGTGCGGGTCGGCCGACTGGGGGTGACGACCCGGAAAGCCAAGCTCTCTATGGACAGGAAATCATCGAGAGCCGCAAGGAGATGTTCGAAGGCAGGATCAGCTATACGCGTCTTCGGTCGGCGAAGATCGGTCGTGCCTTTGAGTTCCAGGCGGAAGTGGCAGGGTTCCGCGCCGCCGGATCGCAGGGTGCGCGCAAGGACCTGCAGCACACGGGTGAGCTGCAGGTCGGCACACTCGTGGGCGTCAAGCTGCACTGCAGCGGGGCGGGTGTCACCTGTACGGCACTCTCCTCCGCGCGGCAGAACGTGCTCACACCCGACGACAAGGCGAGATGGCGGTGGATCGTCAAGCCGTCTGCGACGGGCACCATGACGGTCGCCCTGACGGTCACGGCGTACCACCGGGACACGGACAACGTCCTCTTCGAGAAACCACCCTTCATGCAGAAGGCCCGTGTCGGCGCGACGGCGTCGCACACGGCCCGGCAGGCCAAGGACGATGCGTTCGCGGTGCTTGCCTTCATGGGCGCGGTGTTCGGTCTGGGCGTCGCCTGGGTGACGATCCACGAGTTCTGGCAGCGTCGCTCCGGCAGAAAGGCCGAAGCCGAGGCTGCGAAGAAGGCTCCGCCACGGCGGGTGAGGCACCGCGAAGGACCCCGTGTGCGTCGTCGCGACCGGACATGACCCTCGACCCCCGTGCGGCCGGGGGACGCCGGGATGGGAGGATCGGTCGGTGACCAGTGATGCCGCCGTGCTCGACCATCCCGTCGCCCAGTCGCTGCTCGGGCAGCACGCGGAGCTGGCCCGGCGGTGCGGGCAGGCTGCCACGTATCTGCCGGATGTCGCGACCTTCTGTGCGGTACCGGCCGAGCCCGACGCGACGGACTGGGCCGATCTGGCGCGACTGCTCGGCAGCGGCGGTTTCGCCGACATGTTCAGCAGCCCGGCGCTCCCGCCGTCGGACTGGGAGCCGGTCTTCGAGCTGGAGGGGCGGCAGATGGTGTGGCCCGGCCGCGAGGCCGGTGCTCCCCGTCCTGCCGATGATGCCGCGGTCCTGGAGCTGGGGCCGGAGGACGTGCCGGACATGCTCGACCTCGTCGCGCGGGCCGCACCAGGACCGTTCTGGCCCCGCACCTGTGAACTCGGCACCTATCTCGGGATCCGTGTGCAAGGACGCCTGGTGGCGATGGCGGGCGAGCGGCTGCGGCCACCGGGCTGGACCGAGATAAGCGCCGTGTGCACGGCCCCCGAGGCACGCGGCCAGGGCCACGCCGCCCGCCTGGTGCTCGCCCTTGCCGAGCGCATTCTCGCCCGGGGCGAGCGGCCGTTCCTGCACGTGGCCGAGGCGAACACCGGTGCCATCGCCCTCTATGAGCGGCTCGGGTTCGAGAGCCGCAAGTCGGTGACCTTCCGGGGCTTCCGCACCCCGTGACCCGCGGTCGCACCCCGTGACCCGCTGGGTGGGCCCGGCCGAGTCGCGGGGACAGGGCCGGGCCCCAGCCGTGCCAGGGCGCGAACTCAGCAGCCCAGCACCGGCTCCGCCCAGTCCGCGTGGTCCGAGTCGATGCCGTCGCCGCCGTCCGTGACGACGAGGCGGATCACCTCGGCGCCGCGCACGTCGGCCGAGACCGTCTCGGCGGGGTCGGCGGTGGTGAGGACGCCGGTGGCGGCGGCGAGCTTGCCGTCGGCCCAGACCTGGAAGGCGACGGTGCCCTTGTCCGGCTTCTCGTCGTCGACGCCGACCTGGGCCGTCAGCTTCTCGCAGGCCCCGCCCGCGTAGTACTCGACGGTGCTCTCCGCGTGCACGCCGAGCCCCTTGGCGTACACCTTGCCGCCGATGGTGAGCGGCTTGCCGTCGCCCGCCGCGCTCTCGCCGTTGCTGGTGTCCTTCTCGACGGGACCCCAGCCGTTGGTGGTGGACAGCCACGGCAGGCCGCTGAGCGCGGTGTCGCCCGCGGGCGGTGCCACCACGACCCGTGCGGTCAGGGGCAGTTGGAGCTGGACGCGGCCGCCGCCGGGGGCGCGGTGGCTCGCCTTCAGATCGAGGGCGTACGTGCCGGGCTTGGCGTTCCGCGGCGCGGTCACCTGCCAGGACGTGCCGAGGGCCTCGCCCGTGCGCAGGGCCGACGCACGGGTCGGGGAGGTCGCCTTCAGGCGCCAGCCGGAGGGTCCGGTGAGGGAGACGCGGACGTCGCGCGCGTCCGTGCTGCCGCGGTTGGCGACCTTGGTGAGCAGCTTCTCGGCCTTGCCCGCCTCCACCAGCGGGTCGGCGGCGGCGCCGAGGTCGACGGCGGGCGGCTTGTCCTGCCACTGGCCGTCGGCCGCGACCCGGACCAGGACCGTGCCGTGCGCGGGCACGGTCGCGGAGATGGTGCCCGCGACGTTGTAGCTCTCGTGCTTCCACAGGTCGCGCAGGGAGTAGCCGTCGGCGGCGGGCAGGCCCACGGCCTTCGCGGTCGTCGTGATGGTCTTCGCGCCGCCGGTCTCGTTGAACAGGGCGACGGCGCGGCTGCCGTCCTTCATCTCCTTGGCGACGACCCAGCGCCCGCCCTCGGACGAGACGACGTGGCCCTGCTTGCCCAGCGGGTCCTGGTCGACGGCGATGACTTCCTTGTTGCCGAGGATGTCGAAGGTCTCGGGGGAGACCTTGCGCAGGTCGGAGCCGATGAGCAGCGGCGCGGCCATGATCGACCACATGGAGAAGTGGGTGCGGTACTCGGTGGCCGTCATGCCGCCGTTGCCGACCTCCAGCATGTCGGGGTCGTTCCAGCGGCCGGGTCCCGCGTGCCGCGCGAGCGGCAGGTTCTTCTTCATGATGGAGAGCATCGAGCCCCAGTTGTCGCTGATGTCGCCCGTGGTGCGCCACAGGTGACCGACGTCGGCGGCCCACTCCCAGGGCTTGTTCTCGCCCCATTCGCAGATGCTGTAGACGATCGGGCGGCCCGTCGTCTCCGACGCCGCCTTGAGGGCGTCCCGCATGGCGATGTAGCGCTTCTTGGCGTCCACGCCCTGGTTATTGCAGTTGTCGTACTTGAGGTAGTCGACGCCCCAGTCGGCGAACTGCTGGGCGTCGCTGCGCTCGTGGCCGAGCGCGCCGGGGAAGCCCGCCGAGTTGCAGGTCTTCGTGCCCGCGCTGGTGTAGATGCCGAGCTTCAGGCCCTTGGCGTGGACGTAGTCGGCGACCGCCTTGATGCCGCCGGGGAACCGCTTGGGGTCCGGCACCAGCTTGCCGTCGGCGTCGCGCTGCGGCAGCGCCCAGCAGTCGTCGAGGTTGACGTACTCGTACCCCGCCTCCTTGAGGCCCTTCTCGACGAAGATGTCGGCGATCCCCTTGACCATGGACTCGTCGAAGTCGGCGCGGCAGTGCGTGGCGTTCCAGTTGTTGAAGCCCATCGGCGGGGTGAGCGCGAGGCCGCCCGGCAGCCGGGGGCCCTCGCCGCCCCGGGCCCGGACGCCGTCCGCCGCGGGGGACCGGGCGGTGTCCGTGTCCCGGGTGTCGCTGCTGGCGACGGCGGGCGCCGCGAGCCCGGCCGCGCAGAGCAGCGCCGCGGCGAGCGACCCGACCACTCTTCGGGGGATGGTGCGGCTGGAAAGGTGACGCATCGTGACGTTCCTCCGTACTCGCGGAAGATGGGATGTCTTCGTGTACGTGTCACTCGTGCGCGCTTACGGTAGGGCGTGTTGAACTCTGTTGGAAGAGGAGCGGTAACGGTTCGGGCCGTCCCCGTCAAAACCCTTGACGGCGGGGACTCGTGGGAGTGAGATCCAATCCTCGCGTTCGGTTGTGTTCGGTTGCACCCCGAGGAGGGGACATGACGCAGTCATCGTTCACCGGTCCACCGACCCCGCGTGGTGGGGCTGGACATCCGATGTCCCGGCGGAGTCTCCTGCGCGGTACGGCCGTGGGCGCCGGAGCGGTCGCGCTGCCCGCGCTGCTCACCGCCTGCGGCGACGGGCCCGGCGGCAACAAGAACGAAGTGACGGTGGGTTCCAACGCCTCGGACGCCGTACCGAAGAAGGCGTTCGCCGCGGCCTTCGACGCGTACGAGAAGCAGAGCGACAAAAAGGTCAAGGTCAACACCACAGAGCACAACGAATTCCAGCAGAACATCACGCGCTATCTCCAGGGTTCACCGGACAACGTCTTCATGTGGTTCGCCGGCTACCGCATGCAGTACTTCGCCGAAAAGGGCCTGCTCATCGAGATCAGTGACGTCTGGAAGGACTTCAAGGGCTTCTCGCCCGCGCTGAAGGAACAGTCGACCCACGAGGGCAAGCAGTACTTCGTGCCGTACTACTACTACCCGTGGGCCGTATTCCACCGGAAGAGCCTCTTCGAGAAGCAGGGATACGAACAGGCCGAGAACTGGGACCAGTTCATCGCCCTGGCCAAGAAGATGCACAAGGACGGCACCCCGGTCGCCTTCTGCGACAAGGACGGCTGGCCCGCCATGGGCACCTTCGACTACATCAACATGCGCCTGAACGGATACGAGTTCCACAAGAACCTGATGGCGGGCGAGGAGGCGTGGACCGACCAGAAGGTGAAGAAGGTCTTCGACCTGTGGCGCGAACTCATGCCGTACTACCAGAAGGGCGCGCTCGGCCGGACCTGGGAGGAGGCCGGGCAGGGCCTCCAGCAGCGCAAGACCGCCATGGCCGTCTTCGGCATGCCGCACCCCGGCTCCCAGTTCCCGGTGAACGAGCGCGACGACATCGACTTCTTCCCCTTCCCGGAGATCGACCCGCAGTTCGGCCGGGACGCGGTGGAGGCGCCCATCGACGGATTCCTCGTCGCCAAGAAGTCCAGGAACGTGGAAGGCGCCAAGGACCTGCTCGCCTGGCTCGGCACCGCCGAGGCCGAGGACGTCTATCTCAAGGGCGACCCCAACAACGTCGCGGTCAACGACGGCGCCGACACCGCGAAGTACAGCCCGCTGCAGAAGAAGTCCGCCGAACTCGTCTCCAAGGCCAAGCACATCTCGCAGTTCCTCGACCGGGACACCCGCCCCGACTTCGCGCAGACCGTGATGATCAAGGCGCTGCAGGACTTCATCGACAACCCGAAGGACGTCGACGGACTCGTCAACAGCATCGAACGCCAGAAGAAGAACATCTTCTCCACGTGAGAGGAACGCACCCCGTGCCGAAAACCGCGCGGCGCGCCGGCCGGCGGGCGACGCGGCGCTTCACGCGCCGTGACATCGCCGTGCTCGGCGTGCTCCTTGGCATCCCCGTCCTGCTGGACATCGTCATCGTCTGGGGCCCGGCCCTGGCCTCCGTCGGCCTGTCCTTCACGTCCTGGGACGGCATCGGCGACATCCACTGGGTGGGTGGCGACAACTACGAGAACCTGGTCCAGGACTATCCCGCGTTCTGGCCGGCGGTCCGCCACAACCTGCTGTGGATCGCCTTCCTCGGCCTGGTCGCGACGCCCTTCGGGCTCTTCCTCGCCGTCCTCATCGACCGCGGCATCCGCTTCAGCCGCTTCTACCAGTCCGTGCTCTACATGCCGGTCGTGCTGTCCCTCGCCGTCGTCGGCTTCATGGCACAGCTCCTGCTCGGCACCGACCAGGGCGTCGTCAACACGATCCTGAACGACCCCGACGACCCCGTGGACTGGCTCGGCGACTCCGACATCAACCTGTGGATGATGATGCTGGCCGCGAGCTGGCGGCACACCGGCTACGTCATGATCCTCTATCTGGCCGGACTGAAGTCCGTCGACCCGGCCCTGAAGGAAGCGGCGGCCATCGACGGCGCGAACGAACGCCAGACGTTCTTCCGCGTCACCCTGCCGACGCTGCGCCCGGTGAACGTCATCGTCGGCGTCATCACCGTCATCGAGGCGCTGCGCGCCTTCGACATCGTGTACGCGGTGAACAAGGGCCGCAACGGCCTCGAACTGCTCTCCGTGCTCATCACCGACAACATCATCGGGGAGGCGAGCCGCATCGGATTCGGCTCCGCCATCGCCGTGGTCCTGCTCGGAGTCTCCCTGGGATTCATCGTGACGTTCCTGGTCCAGGAGCTGAGAGGAGCGCGCGAGAAATGACCGCGGACATCCGTGCCACCACCCGCCCCGGCCGATCCGCGCCGCCCGCGCGGGAGTCCGGCCCGCCCCGCCGCCCGCGCCGCGGCCGCTTCGGCGCCCACATCTTCCTGTCCGCGGTGTCGCTCGCCTTCCTCGCGCCGCTGCTGCTCGCCGTCTACGCCAGCCTGCGCCCGTACGAGGAGACGGCCCAGCACGGCTACTTCTCGTTCCCGAAGAAGCTGTCCTTCGACTACTACCGCGAGGCCTACACCGAATCCGGTATGGGCAAGTACTTCATGAACACGCTGATCATCGCCGTCCCCGCGGTGATCATCACGCTCTTCCTCGCCGCGTTCGTCGCCTTCGCCGTCGCCCGCATCAACGTCCGCGGCAGCCTCGCCCTGTTGATGTTCTTCACCGCGGGCAACCTGCTGCCCCCGCAGGTCCTGGTCACGCCCCTCTACGTACTGTTCCTCAAGATCGATCTGCCCTGGTGGATGTCCGACTCGATGACCCTCTACGACTCGTACTGGGCCGTCATCCTCGTCAACATCGGCTTCCAGGTGGGCTTCTGCGTCTTCGTCCTGTCCAATTTCATGCGCACGCTGCCCAAGGAGATCCTGGAGGCGGCGATCGTCGACGGCGCCGGGGTCTGGACCCAGTTCTGGCGGATCACCCTGCCTCTGTGCCGCCCCGCGATCGCGGCCCTCGCCACGCTCGAGTTCACCTGGATCTACAACGACTTCCTCTGGGCCCTGATCTTCATCTCCAACCCCGACAAGCTTCCGATCACCTCGTCCCTGAACAACCTGCGCGGCCAGTTCTTCACGGACTACAACCTGCTCGCGGCGGGCTCGGTCCTGGTGGCCCTGCCGACGATCCTCGTCTTCCTGCTGCTGCAACGGCACTTCATCGCGGGGCTCACGCTGGGGTCGAGCAAGGGCTGAGTCACTGCTCCGCGTCGCGGACCAGGAGTGCGATCTGCACCCGGTTCTCGACCGCCAGCTTGGCGAACAGGTTGGTCGTGTGTGCCTTGACGGTCGCCACGCTGATGCGCAGCCGCTGGGCGATCTCCGGGTTGCCGAGGCCGTCCGCGATGGCCCGGGCGGTTTCGCGTTCCCGTTCGGTCAGGGTGGACAGCCGGTCCCGTGCGGCTTCGCGGGTCGGGTCGCCGGCGTGCGCGGACTGCGGTCCCGTGGCCGCGGCGATCACTCGTGCCGTGGCCGCGGGGGACAGGACGGGGTTGCCGCCCGCGACGGTCCGTACCGCGTCGAGGATCTGGGGTGGATGGGTGTCCTTGAGCACGAACCCGAGTGCTCCGGCGCGCAGCGCGCCGAGCACCAGATCGTCGGAGTCGAAGGTGGTCAGCATGAGCACGCGGGTCGCGGGCCGTCGGGTGAGGAGTTCGCGGGTCGCGCTGAGGCCGTCGCGACCGGGCATGCGCACGTCCATCAGGACGACGTCCGGCCGCTGTTCGTCCACGACGGTGAGCGCGGCGTCGCCGTCGGCTGCCTCCGCGACGACGGTCAGGTCCGGTTCGCCGTCGATGATGAGTCGCAGGGCCATGCGCACGAGTTGCTCGTCGTCGACGATGACGACACGCACCTTCGGCTGTTCGGTGTCCACTCAGGTTCTCTTCTCGAGCACGGGGTGCGGCCAGGGCAGGGCGGCGGTGAGGAGGTAGCCGTTGCCGGATGTGGGGCGGTGGTCGAGCTCTCCGCCGACGAGGCCGACCCGCTCGCTGAGGCCGAGCAGCCCGAATCCCGACGCCGGGGGTCGCGTCGTCGTGCCCGCGGTCGCCGAGTTGCGGACGCTGACGGTGAGCCGGTCGCCCGCCGCTCCCTCCAGGGCGACGCGCACGCGGGCGCCCGGCGCGTGCTTGGCGGCGTTGGTGAGTCCTTCCTGGACGATCCGGTAGCAGGTGCGCGCGACGACGTCGGACGGCTTGCCCGTCACGGTGGTGCTGAGCGTGACGTCGATGCCGGAGGCGCGCGCGTCCTCGACCAGGGCGGGGACGTGGTCGAGGTCGGGCTGTGGTGGTTCGGGGCGGCCGGGTTCCGCGCGGAGCACGCCGAGGACGTCGCGCAGTTCCTCCAGGGCCTGGTGGGAGCCCTCGGCGATGCCGCGGACAAGGACGCGGTTCTCCTCGGCGGTGAGGTCGCCGCGGTGGTCGAGGACTCCGGCCTGCAGGGCGACCAGGGAGATCCGGTGCGCGAGCACGTCGTGCATCTCGCGGGCGATCCGGTTGCGCTCCAGGGCCCGTGCCTGCGCCTCGCGTGCGGTCTGCTCCCGTTCCGCGCTCTCCGCCCGCTCCCGCAGGGACCGCACCTCGACGCGGCGCGCGCCGACGGCCATGCCCACGGCCACCGCGATGCCCGCGGCCAGCGCCGGGAACGCGATCTGGACCCACGTCGAGCCGGGTGCGTCCTGAGTGGGGTAGGGCGAGGGCAACTGGGACGCGGCCACGTAGACCAGCACGACGCCCCCGATCTCCACCGGCCGGCGACGGGTGGCGACCGAGCCGAGCGCGACCAGCGCGGTGCCGCCGGCGAGCGCCGACGCGGTCGCGGCGATCGCGACGGTCATGGCGACGGCCCGCGGGAACCGGCGCCGCCACAGCAGCGCGGTCAGGCAGCCGAGCGCCACCAGCGGATCACCGATGAGGAACCAGGAACCCGTCCCACCCGTCTCCCGGTGCAGCAGCACTCCGACGGACAGCCAGGCCGACAGGCCCACGGCGACGGCCGCCGCCAGGCGCCAGGTCTGCTGCCACCATCCGAGCGGTGGCGCGACGTCCGTGTTCACCCGGCAAGTATCACGGGACCGCGCGATCACCGCGTCCGACCTGAGGCGGGTATGCCCTTCGACCAGAGTCGAACGACCGCCTCGCCCTTGGTCGAGGACGGTTCCGTCCGACGGGTCGATGTGCCGGTCGCGCCGGTGGGAGAGGGTCCTTCCACGGGTACGCCGACACCGTTGGCTGCCACCGCTGAACACGAGTGAGAACGACCGCACGGTCGCGACGGGAGCGGCGTCGTCGCCCTGCTCCTGCTCGCCTCCCAGCTCGTCGAGCAGCTCACCCGGCCGGAGGAGATCGCCCGGCACGTCGGGGCCTTCAGCTCGCCTGTGGGCCTGTCGGCGTGGGGCAACGTCCTGGTGGGGCTCGGTGCCGCGGCGGCCAGCACGGAGCGGGCGCTGCGGCTGCGCCATCACTGGCTGCTCGACGGCGGGGCGGGATGACCGAGCCCCCGGCGAATACCCGGGCTGTCCCGCGCCGCATCCCTTCCCGGCCGCGACGGACGGCGGCGGCCGGACCTCGGCACGGCGCGCGCCGCGCTTACGGCAGTCGTCGGGCCGCGGCTCGTTCCGGCGCCGCGGGCGGACTACCAGTCATGGCTGTGCGGGGATACGCCCGTGTCCCCATTCCGTCCCTGTACGGGGACCAGAAACCCGGCGCCGCCCCGCTCGCGGCGGCCCTGCCGTCAGGACTGCGGCCGCTTGCCGTGGTTGGCCGCGTGCTTGCGGCGGGCCTTCTTCTTGCGGCGTCGCTTCGAGGACATGTCCGGGCTCCTCTCGGAGGTGGGATGGCGCCGGTTGCGCTGTTTTCTGGCGTTTTCCACCCTTCCACACCGTCGCGGGGCTCGCGATTCCGCCCGGTGGTTCGCGGGAGCGACGCGGCCGTGCGGGCCCCGGGCGTGCGGTCCGGGGCCCGGGTCGTCCCCGGTCAAGGGTCCCGGCGGGGCTGCGCCAGCGCCTCCCGTACCGAGGCGACCGGGGACAGCGTTGCCTTCACGCCGGTGATGCCCATGACGCGCAGGGTCATGGGGTCGGCGCACACCACCCGCAGCGCCGCGCCCCGGGAGGTGAGGCGGCGGTGGGCCCGCATGAGCAGGGAGAGGCCGGAGCAGTCGAGGAAGGTGGCACGCGTCAGGTCGACCACGACGACCCGGGCCGGGCCCGCCGTCACCGGGTCGAGGTGGGGGAGCGTGCGCTGGAACCCCACGAGGTCCATGTCGCCGTACAGCTCCACGACGGTGGCGTTGCCGACCTCGTACACCCGAGGCGGTAACTCCGGGTTCTCGCACGTGAATTCGCTCAACTTGTCCTGATGCACCAATCCCCCCAGGGCGAGCCCCGGCCAGTGCGCGCGGCCGGGGGCGGCTGCCGTGCGGCAACCGGAACGAGGAGGTCACCAGGGGCCAGGGTGCCTGGCGGATCACCGTATCGGGCAGGGCCGCGACGCGGAGTGCGGGAACGATTCGCGGGAGAGCACTGCCACCCGATAGGGGGAAGTTGCTTCAAGGTTCTTGACAAGACGGCTTGGCTGTTCGTACGAGAACGGCCACCCTCATCAGGCGCTGGTTTCCGTGGCAGTGTGTTGCGGGCAAGCCACTGGGGGCCAACAGAAGAGGGGGAACCGTGATCGTCTGGATCAACGGCGCGTTCGGTGCGGGCAAGACCAGCGCCGCACGGGAACTGATCGAGCTGATCCCGAACAGCACACTCTTCGACCCTGAGGTCATCGGCGGCGAACTGCCGCAGCTGCTGCCCGCCAAGCACCTCGCCGAGGTGAGCGACTTCCAGGACCTGCCGATCTGGCGGCGCTTGGTGGTGGACACGGCGGCCGGTCTGCTCGCCGAGGTCGGCGGCGTACTGGTGGTACCGATGACACTGCTGCGCCAGGAGTACCGCGACGAGATATTCGGCGGCCTCGCCGCCCGCCGCATAGCCGTGCGCCACGTTCTGCTCGCTCCGGACGAAACGATCCTGCGTGCGCGCATCGCCGGACGCGAGGTCTCCCCGGACGTGCCCGACGGCGAACTGCGCGTCCGCCAGTGGTCGTTCGACCACATCGAGCCCTACTTCGCCGCGCTCTCCGCGTGGCTGGACGCGGACGCCCACCGCGTCGACAACGGCGCCCTGACGCCGTCCGAGACGGCCGAGCACATCGCCGAGGCCGTCCGCACCGGGGCCGCCGCCGTCAGCGACATCGTGCAGACGCCCGAGCCCACCGCCGAGACCCTCGCCGCCGGCGTGCTGCTCTTCGACGAGCAGGACCGGGTGCTCCTGGTGGATCCGACGTACAAGGCGGGCTGGGAGTTCCCCGGCGGCGTCGTCGAGCCCGGCGAGGCGCCCGCGCGCGCCGGTGTGCGCGAGGTCGCCGAGGAGACCGGCATCCGCCTCACCGGCACACCGCGCCTCCTGGTCGCCGACTGGGAGCCGCCCGCGCCGCCCGGCTACGGCGGCATGCGCTTCCTCTTCGACGGCGGCCGCCTCGACAGCGCCGAGGCGCGCCGACTGCTGTTGCCGGGCCCTGAACTGCGCGACTGGCGCTTCGCCACCGAGGACGAGGCCGCCCGGATGCTCCCGCCCGTCCGCTACGCCCGCCTGCGCTGGGCGCTGCGGGCGCGCGAGCGGGGCGCGACGCTGTACCTGGAGGCCGGGGAGCCGGTGGGGGGTTGAGCCCGGCGGGTGCTTCGGGGCGTGCCTTGAGACGGCGGCGCTGAAACGGGCGGAGGCGGTGCTCGCCACCGCGTGACCACCGCCCAAGCGGCCCTCAGGCGTTCCCGTACTGCTCCGCCGCCTCCCGCAGCACCGCCGACGCGCCCCGCTCCACCGGATCGCCGTGCCCGAAGCACGCCACGTCCGCCTCCAGCGCGGCGAGCCGGTGGAAGGACGCGACGGCCTCGTCGCGGTCCTGGTTGCCGACGCCGAGCAGCACGCCGTGCCCGGGTGCGGCGGCGACGGCGTCGCCCGTGAACAGCACGCCGTGCCGGGGCAGATGCACGCCGACGCTGCCCGCCGTGTGCCCGCGCGCGCTCACCAGACGCGCGCCGCCCCCGAAGTCGAGAACGTCGTCGTCCGCCACCTCCTGGAGGTCGGGGGCGTACACGTGCTGCTCGGTCGCCGCCGGCACGTGCTTCGTCGCCTCCTCGAAGATCGGCACCTCCCAGTCCTCCAGGACGGGCGGGGGACCCGGCACCTCGCCGCGCACCATCGGCGCGTCCAGGTGGTGCGCGTACACCGTCGCCCCGGTGAGTTCCGCGAACTCGCCCGCGCCGCCCGCGTGGTCGCCGTGGAAGTGCGTGAGCACGACGCGCCGCACGTCACGGGGGCGCAGGCCGAGTCCGGTGATCGCGTCCGCGAGGGCCGCGCCGCCGCCGGGCGGGCCTGCGTCGACGAGGGTCAGCTCCTCGTCGTCCCGCCACAGGTAGGCCTGGCCGACGGGGAAGCGGAAGAGGTGGAGGCGGGGCCGGAGTTCGATGATCTCGATGGCGTTCATGCGGCGACCGTACGGAGACGGCCGCCGCCGACGGAGGGCCGCTTCGCCCTGGGCGTACGCGTTCTGCCCAGGGCAAAGCACCGCTGCGTGACGTGCGCCGCGGCGGGACGACCGGCTGGTCAGAGCGTGCAGTCCTGCACCGGGTCGCCGTCCGGGCGGGGCACCGTGCGGCTGCGCGGCGGGGCCGTCCCGTCCTCGGCCCACGCCGTCAGGGCGTCGAAGGCGTCGCGTACGCAGGGCAGCATGGGGCGCACGAGGCGGGGGTGCGCGCCGTACAGGCCGTCGGTGTGGTTGCCGCCGGTGACGCGGTAATAGCGGTGCTTGTCCCCGCGGTGCGCCTGTTCCACGAGGCGCGCGTACCGGTCGGAGCCGGGGCCGATCGGGACGAGGGCGTCGAGGGTGCCGTGCAGGGTGACGAGGGGGCGCTGGACGCGGCCGGTCAGGGAGAGGCGGCCCAGGGTGTCGTGGACCGCGCGCGGGCGGGCCGCGTAGTCGTAGTCGGTGTCGCAGCCCTTGCCCGTGCCCTCGCGGCAGAACGGCGTCCCGGCCTCGGTGGCGCCGTCGTAGCCGGGGTCGACCTCTTCGCGGATGAGGCGCTGGAAGGTGTCCCACTGTGTGCGGTGGTGCGTCTCCCACAGCGGCTCGGACTCCGGCGGATAGCCCGCGGCGCGCAGCGCCTCGCGTGCGCCGGGCTCGCCCGCCAGGAGCCGTGGGTAGGCACGCAGCGCGGGCGGCAGCGTCGCCAGGAGGTTCGGTGACCTGCGGGTCAGCAGGACGCCCTCCCAGTCGAGACCGCCGTCGTACAGCCACGGCACGTTCTCCAGCTGCCAGCGCACCAGATAGCCGCCCATGGACATCCCCGCCGCGTACGTGTGCCGGGGCGCGCGGCCGTAGTGCCGGGCCGCGACGCTCTTGGCCGCGACGGTGAGCTGGGTGAGACGCCGATGCCATTCGGCGATGGCGTCACCGGGGCGCTTTCCGTCCCGGTACAGCGTGGGGCCCGTGTTGCCCTTGTCGGTCGCCGCGAACGCGTAGCCCCGCGCGAGGACGTGGTCGGCGATGGTGCGGTCGTTGGCGTACTGCTCGCGGACCCCGGGCGGCCCCGCCACGACCAGGCCGCCGTTCCAGCGTTCCGGAAGGCGGATCACGAACTGGCTGTCGTGGTCCCAGCCGTGGGTGCCGTTCGTGGTGGAGGAGTCGGGGAAGTAGCCGTCGAGCTGGACGCCGGGCACCCCGCTCGGGTTGCGGGTGCCGGGCGCCACCAGGCCCGCCCAGTCCGCGGGGTCGGTGTGGCCGGACGCGACGGTGCCCGCCGTGGTGAGGTCGCGGAGGCAGGCGGCCACGGTGCGCTCGGCGCCGGGGACACGGAGCCGGTCGCCGGGGCAAGGGGTGGTGTCCGGGGTGGCTGCGGCGGTCGGGGTGAGGGCGGTGGTCGGGGTGAGCGTGATGAGGAGTGACGCCGCTGCGGCCAGTGTCAGGTGACGGAACATCATGTGTGGGCTCCTTCGGTCGGTGGTCCGGCCCCCCGCTCGGGGCGGGTGCGTCCCCGCTCGACGGGAGAGTCGGTACTCGGAGCGGTGCAGGGCGACCGTAGGGAGCGGCTGGGGACGGCCATAAGTGCCGACCGGCCAGGGCGGCGGCCATGTGTGCGGGCGGGTTTCGAGGGGCAGTTGGCCGTACGGCACATGCCGAACGGCCACAGTCGACCGGACGCCCCCGAAGCCTCGCTGTGGCCGAGCCGTCCCAAGTACCGTGACAGCCAAGCCCGTTCGGGGCGGACACGCACCGGGAGGCGCGGATGACGGCGACGGTGCACCCCTTGGGCGCGCCCCAAGCGCGCATGGCGGAGAGCCGGCCGTCACGCCCCGTGCCGTGGGTCTCCTCCGTGCTCTACGCCGCCGTGCTGTTCGCGGGCGTGTACTACGACATCGTCGGGGACGACCCCCAACACCCCGCGCGCACAGCGGGTTTCATCGCCGCCGTGGCTGCCCTGTTCGCCCTGGATGCGGCCGAGGCCCACTGGTGCCGGACGGGCGCGCGGCACCGCATCGTCGCGGCGGCCGTCCTCATCCTGCGCGTCGGACTCTTCTTCGCCGTGGCCGCCTGCGACAGCGCGGGCCTGTCCCGGGTGCTGTTCGTCCTGGTGCCGTTCACCGCGTACTTCGCGTTCGGGCGGCGCGCGAGCCTCGCACTCGGCGCGGGCTGCGCGGGCGCGCTGCTCGGTCGGTACGCGCTGACGGCAGACGGCTGGTACGCGGACGCCGGGGCGATCTCCGACCTGCTGATGTTCGGGCTCGGCCTGGTGCTCGCCGTGTCGATGGCGGCCGTCGCGACGGGCGAGCAGGAGGCCCGGCGGAGCCTGGAGTCGACCGTGCGTGAACTCACCGCGTCCCACCGGCAGTTGCGGGAGTACGCGGCGCGGGTCGCCGAACTCTCCACGGCCCAGGAGCGCAACCGGCTCGCCCGCGACATCCACGACAGCCTCGGCCACCACCTCACCGCCATCGCCGTGCAGTTGGAGAAGGCCGACGCCTTCCGCGCCCTCGACGCGGCGGCGGCCGACCGTGCCGTCGCCGACGCCCGCTGGTCGGCGGCGCGCGCCCTCGACGAGGTGCGCCGGTCGGTCCGCGCCCTGCGCGCCGAGGCCGATCCGTTCTCCCTGTCGGCCGCGCTCACCGACCTCGTCCGCCACGCCGACACCGGCCGGCCCCGCGTCACCCTCGGCATCACCGGAGCGGAGACCGGGTACGACGCGGACCGGCTGACCGCGCTGTACCGCGCCGCCCAGGAAGCGCTGACCAACGCCCGCCGCCACGCCGACGCCCGGCACGTCACGGTGTCCCTGGAGTACGGCCCGTCCGCCGCGCGCCTCATCGTGGCCGACGACGGGCGCGGCCTGCCCGACCCGGCGGCCTCGGGCGGGGCTTCGGGCGTCGGGCTGCGCGGCCTGCGGGAACGGCTCCAACTCCTCGGCGGCGCACTGCACATGGAGAGCGAGGCCGGGGCGGGGACGGCGCTCACGGTGACGGTGCCGCGTACGCCGGGCGGCGAGCCATGACCTCAGAGACCCCGGAGACTCCACAGCCTCTGCAACCCCCACAGCCGCCACAACTCCCACAGCCCCCAGGCGGCGCCCCCGCCCCCGTGCGCGTCCTCGTGGTGGACGACCAAGAGCTGGTCCGCGAAGGCATCGCCTCCCTGCTCGGCATCCAGCCGGGCATCCGCGTCGTCGGTACGGCGGCCGACGGAGCCGAGGCCGTCGACGCGGCGCTCGCCCTCGCGCCCGAGGTGATCCTCATGGACGTCCGCATGCCGGGCATGGACGGCGTCGAGGCGGTGACGGCCATCGGGAGCAGCGCGCCCGGCTGCAAGGTGGTCATGCTGACGACGTTCGACGACGAGGAGTACGTCGTCCAGGCACTGCGGGCCGGAGCCGTCGGCTACCTCCTGAAGAACCTGCCCGCGGCCGAACTGGCCGCCGCCGTACGCCTCGCGCACCGCGGCGTGGCCCAGCTCGACCCGGCGGTCACCCGGCGCCTGGCCGCAGCGCCCGCGCCGCCACCGGCCCCGGCCGCACCACCGCCACCCCCGCACGGCGAGCCCGAACCCACCGCCCGGGAGGTCGACATCCTCCGGCTGGTCGCGGCCGGGGCGACCAACCGCGAGATCGCCTCCCGCCTCTACCTCAGCGAGGGCACCGTCAAGAACCACATCTCCCGCATCCTCACCCGCCTCGGCCTGCGCGGACGCGCCCAGGCCGCGCTGTACGCCCGGGACCGCGGGCTGCTGTGAGCAGAGTCCAGCCCGTCCGGTCAGCCCTCGGACACCGCGGGCACAAGCACCTCCGCCGCGAAGTCCGCCGCCGAGCGCGGCGCGCGGCCGAGCACATGGCGCACGCCGTCGCCGAGCCCCGCCACGCCCTCGGCACGGTAGTTCGCGTACAGGTCGTGCAGTCCGTCCACGACCCCGGGCGGCACCCCGCCGTCGGTGAGTCCCGTGCGCCAGGCGTCGTCGAGCGGCACGTCGACGTACGCGACGGGCCTGCCGAGCGCCGCGCCGAAGCGGTCGGCCAGGTCCGGCAGGGTCAGGGCCTCGGGGCCGCTGAGGTCGATGTCGCCGCCCACCGGTCGCTCCGCGAGGAGCTCGGCGACGGCGACGTCCGCGATGTCGCGCACGTCGACATAGCCGCGGGCTCCGGCGGGCCCGGCCGGGTCGGCGAAGGTGCCGCGGGCGATCGCGTCGGCCGACGGCAGGAAGTTCTGCAGGAAGCGGTCGGGCCGCAGCACCGTCAGCTCGGGCACCCCGCCCGCGCGCAGCCGCCCGGTGACGACGTCGTGGGCGCCGGTGACGGCGTCCGGCACGATCCCCGCGCCCGCGAACGGCCGGGCGCCGAGCTTGACGATCCGGCGCACCCCCGCGTCGAGCGCCGCGTCCACGAGCCCCGTCTCGGCCGCCACCTGGTCCACCGCGAAGGGATGCGCCAGATACATCCGGTCCACGCCCGCGACCGCGGGCCGGACGTCCGCCGCGACGGTGGCGTCACCGCGTACGACCGCACCGCGCACCGCGCCGAGCGCCCGCGCGCCGGCATCGGAACGCACGAAGAACCGGACGTCGTCGCGGTCGCGCAGCGCCGCCGCCACATGGCGCCCCACCGCACCGTTCGGCGTGGTGACCAGTACCGTCATCGAACCCCTCCAGAAACGTGGACGCGAACACGATCAAGCTCGTGTTCGCGCCAACGCCCGCCGGGCGCCGAGGAATTCCAGGTACGAGGCCGGGGCCGGGGGCCGGGTCGCCCCAGTCCCGTACCGCGCTCCGGCCCCGTACCGTCGCCGTCGCGTCAGCTCTTCGCGTACCGCTGGAGGAACAGCGCCTCGGCGACCGACATCCGCTCCAGTTCCTGCGGGGACACGCTCTCGTTGACCGCGTGGATCTGGGCCTCCGGCTCGTTCAGGCCGATCAGGAGGATCTCCGCCTCCGGGTACAGCGCGGCGAGGGTGTTGCACAGCGGGATGGAGCCGCCCATGCCGGCGGCCTGCATCTTCTCGCCGTCGTAGGCCTCGCTGAGCGCCCCGGACATCGCCTCGTAGGCGGGGCTCGTGGTGTCCGCGCGGAAGGCCTGGCCCTGGCCGATCTGCTCGGTGCTCACCCGGGCGCCCCACGGCGTGCGGGACTCCAGGTGGGCGCGCAGCAGCTTCGTCGCCGCGGCTGCGTCCACGCCCGGCGGCACCCGCAGGCTGATCAGCGCACGCGCCGACGCCTGCACCGACGGCGTCGCGCCGACCACCGGCGGGCAGTCGATGCCGAGGACCGTGACGGCCGGGCGGGCCCAGATGCGGTCGGCGACCGACCCTTCGCCGATGAGTCCGACGCCGTCGAGGACCTTGGCGTCCCTGCGGAAGTCCGCCTCGCTGTACTGCAGGCCCTCCCAGACGCCGTCGCTGTCCAGGCCGTCGACCGTCGTCGAGCCGTCCTCGGCGCGCAGCGAGTCGAGGACGCGCACCAGCGCCCCCAGCGCGTCCGGCGCCGCGCCGCCGAACTGACCGGAGTGCAGATTGCCCTCCAGGGTGTCGATCTGGACGCGGACGAGAGTCATGCCGCGCAGCGTGGCGGTCACCGTCGGCAGGCCGACGCGGAAGTTGCCCGCGTCACCGACGACGATCGTGTCCGCGCGCAGCAGCTCCGGGTGCTCCTCCGCGTACCGCTCCAGGCCGCCCGTGCCCTGCTCCTCCGAGCCCTCGGCGATGACCTTGATGTGCACCGGGACGCCGCCGTTCGCCTTCAGGGCGCGCAGCGCGAGCAGGTGCATGACGATGCCGCCCTTGCAGTCGGCGCTGCCGCGCCCGAACCAGCGGCCGTCGCGCTCCGTCAGCTCGAACGGGGGCGTGGCCCACCCGGCCTCGTCGAGCGGCGGCTGCACGTCGTAGTGCGCGTACAGCAGAACCGTCGGCGCGCCCTCGGGGCCCGGCAGGAAGCCGTACACCGACTGGGTGCCGTCGGGGGTGTCGAGCAGCGCGACGTCCTGGAAGCCCTCGGCGCGCAGCGCGTCGGCGACCCAGTTCGCGGCGGCCTCGCTCTCGCTCCTCGGGTACTGCTCGAAGTCCGCCACCGACTTGAACGCCACCAGTTCGGTGAGTTCCGCCTTCGCCTTCGGCATGAGGGAGGCGACGGTCTCGGCGATCGGATGCGGCGACATGGGCACGCTCCTCGTGGGTGCGACGTTGTGCGGGGTGTACGTGATCCTCCCACAGGCGGATCGCGGAAGCGTGCGCCGTAGGATGCCTCAAGAGAGCGCGGCCAAGAGCGGGATCGGGAGCGGAAGACCAACGTGAGCAGCGAGAACTCAGCGGACGACGCGCGGCAGGTCTGGGACGTCGTCGTGGTCGGCGCGGGCCCCGCGGGCGCCTCGGCGGCGTACGCGGCAGCCGTCGCCGGACGCAGCGTACTGATCCTCGAGAAGGCCGAACTGCCGCGGTACAAGACGTGCGGCGGCGGCATCATCGGCCCCTCGCGCGACGCGTTGCCGCCGGGGTTCGAGCTGCCCTTCAAGGACCGCGTGCACGCGGTGACGTTCTCCCTGGACGGCAAGTTCGCCCGCACCCGGCGCTCCAGGAGCATGCTGTTCGGGCTGATCAACCGCCCGGAGTTCGACCAGCAGCTGGTCGAGCACGCCCAGAAGGCGGGCGCGGAGCTGCGCACGGGCGCCACGGTGAGCCGCGTCGAGCAGCACGGCCCCGCCGTGCCCGACCGGCGCACCGTCGCCGTCGTCCTCCAGGGCGGCGAGACCGTCCTGGCCCGCGCCGTCATCGGCGCCGACGGCAGCGCCAGCCGCATAGGAGCGCACGTCGGCGTGAAGCTCGACCAGGTGGACCTCGGCCTGGAGGCGGAGATCCCGGTGCCCGAGACCGTCGCGGAGGACTGGGCGGGCCGCGTCCTCATCGACTGGGGACCGATGCCCGGGAGCTACGGCTGGGTGTTCCCCAAGGGCGACACCCTCACCGTCGGCGTGATCTCCGCGCGCGGCGAAGGCGCCGCCACGAAGCGGTACTTGGAGGACTTCATCGCCCGCCTCGGCCTCGCGGGCTTCGAGCCGAGCCTGTCCTCCGGCCACCTCACGCGCTGCCGCAGCGACGACTCGCCGCTCTCGCGCGGGCGCGTCCTGGTGTGCGGCGACGCGGCGGGCCTTCTTGAGCCGTGGACCCGCGAGGGCATCTCGTTCGCGCTGCGCTCCGGGCGGCTCGCGGGGGAGTGGGCCGTGCGCATCGCGGAGGCCCACGACGCGGTGGACGCCCGCCGCCAGGCCCTGAACTACGCGTTCGCGATCAAGGCGGGCCTCGGCGTGGAGATGAGCGTCGGCCGCCGCATGCTGAACGTCTTCGAGCGCCGCCCCGGCCTGCTGCACACGGCCATCACGGGCTTCCGCCCGGCGTGGAACGCCTTCGCCAAGATCACCCGCGGCTCGATGACGCTGGCCGAGCTGGTCCGGACGCATCCGCTGGCGGGACGGGCGCTGAGCCGACTGGACCGGTAGTCCGGCGGGACCCGCCCCTGGCGGAGGCCCGGGCCGTCAGGCCGGGTCCCTGACGGCCGCCGGGCCAGGGCTCCCGCACCCCACCGCGCACCCCCTCTCGTACTCCACCGGGAGTACGCCTGATCGCCACGCCTGGCGGACGCCCTCCGCGGACGCCCCGGTCTAGCGTGACTGCCATGGAACAGCAGCATCAGCGCGACGGCGGCGGCCCGCCCCGGACAGCGGGCGGGCCGCCGCCGCGCCGGGGACCGGCGGCCTGGCGGCAGGGGCCGCCGTGGTGGCACCAGGGCCCGCCGTGGTGGCGGATCGGGGACGCGGCCACGCGCCGCCTGCCGTGGCTGACCACCGCGGTGCTGACCGTGTTCGTGCAGGTCGGCACCACCTTCGCCGCGGAGGGCCAGTCCGACCGCGAGTCACCTGACGGCTTCGCGCGGGCGCTGCTGTTCGCGGGCACGGCGTCACTCCTGTTCCGGCACCGCCACCCGGTCCTCGTGGCGTACGCCACCGCCGGGACGGCGCTGGTGTACCTCGGCGCCGGATACCCGTACGGGCCGGTCCTCATCACCGTCGCCGTCGGCTGCTTCGCGGCGGTCGTCGCCGGGCACCGGTACGCGGCGTGGGGCGCCGTCGGCATGCTGTGGGCCGGGCACCTGCTGATCGCGCACTGGCTCTACCAGTACCTCCCGCCGGGCGACGACGGCCCCAGCTCCTGGGGCGGGGAAGTCGTCATCGCCGTCTGGGTCGTGGCGATCGCCGCCGTCTCCGAGCTGGCCCGCACCCGCCGCGAGCAGTGGGCCAAGGAGCGCGCCGAGCGGGAGCTGGCGGCCCGGCGGCGCGCCGACGAGGAGCGGTTGCGCATGGCGCGGGAACTGCACGACGTGCTCGCCCACAGCATCTCCGTCATCAACGTCCAGGCGGGCGTCGGCCTCGCCCTGCTCGACTCCGACCCCGAGCAGGCCCGCACCGCCCTGACCACCATCAAGGCCGCGAGCAAGGAAGCGCTCGGCGAGGTCCGCCAGGTCCTCGACACCCTCCGCGCCCCCGGCGCCGCCCCGCGCGCCCCCGCCCCGGGGCTCGACCGCCTCCCCGAACTCGTCGAGCAGGCCCGGAGCACCGGGCTCACCGTCACCGTCACGACCGAGGGCCGCCGCGCCTCGTTGCCGCCCGGCGCGGATCTGGCCGCGTTCCGCATCGTCCAAGAGGCGTTGACGAACGTCGTACGGCACTCGGAATCCAGGACAGCCACTGTCCTGGTCCACCGTGCTCCCGACGCCGTCACCCTGCGCGTCGACGACGAGGGGCCCGCGACCGGGGCGGAGGCGGGCGGCAGCGGCAACGGACTCGCCGGAATGCGGGAGCGCGCCGCCGCCCTCGGTGGCACGATCGAGGCGGGCCCGCGCCCCGACGGCGGCTTCCGCGTCACGGCGGTCCTGCCCACCCGCACCGCACCCGAGGAGACCCAGTGATCCGCGTACTGCTCGCCGACGACCAGTCGCTGGTCCGCGCCGGGTTCAAGGCCCTGCTCGACGCGCAGCCGGACATCGAGGTCGCCGGTGAGGCGGCGGACGGCGACGAGGCGGTGCGTCTGGTGCGGCAACTTCGGCCCGACGTCGTCCTGATGGACATCCGGATGCCGGTGCTCGACGGCCTCGAAGCGACCCGGCGCGTCACGGGGGACGCGGCCCTGGACGGCGTGAAGGTGGTCATGCTGACCACGTTCGAGCTGGACGAGTACGTCTTCGAGGCGATCCGGTCCGGTGCCTCGGGGTTCCTGGTCAAGGACACCGAGCCCGAAGAACTACTGCGCGCGGTACGTGCGGTGGTCGCCGGGGACGCGCTGCTCTCGCCCGGTGTGACGCGCCGTCTCATCGGGGAGTTCGCCGCGCGCTCCAAGGAGCCCGCCGCAGCCGAGACCCTGAGCGAACTCACCGAAAGGGAACGGGAGGTGATGGCCCTCGTCGGCATCGGCCTGTCGAACGAGGAGATCGCCCGCCGCCTCGTCGTCAGCCCGCTCACCGCGAAGACGCACGTCAGCCGCACGATGGTGAAACTCGGCGCCCGCGACCGGGCCCAACTGGTCGTGCTCGCCTACGAGGCGGGCCTCGTCAGGCCGGGCTGGCTGGGCTGATCCGCCACCGGACCGACCGCCCCCGTCACGACAGGCCCGCGCCGCCCCTGTCACGGCCGCCGTCGGCGATCCCGCCCCCGGTGACACCCGTGTCGCCGAGGGCCCGCCGCTCGCGCTGGCGTGTGGTGAAGCGCCACAGCACCGTCACGAGCCGCGCCACGAACGCGGTCGCCGCGAGCGAACCGCCCACGCCGAGGAGGGCGCGCTCGGTGGACTCCGACAGGCTGAACGCGATCGCGGGACCGGCCACGACGACGCCGATGATGGCGAGCGCCACGGCCGTCGCGCTCGCGAGCGCGTACCCGATCTCGACCGTGATGGCGTCCCGCTCGGCCTGGCTGCGCCGCCCCTGGCCCACTGCCTCGTCCATGATTCCCGTTCCCCCGCAGTTCGTCCTGTACGGGGAGTCTCACAGCCGAATGCCCGGTAGGCAAGGAAATCTCCGGGCGTCCGGGGAGGCAGGAGACGGCCCGGCGTGGGATCCACGCCGGGCCGTTCCACACCTGAAGGACGAACCGGCTCGTCTCAGTCGCCCACGGCCACCCGCTCGTCCGCGCTCTCCCGGGACGGCGCCGCGGTCGGCGACTTGGCGACGACGACGGTCTGCTGCTTGCGGCGTGCCCGCAGCCCGGTGAGGTTGATGAGCAGGCCCGCGAGTGCGAACAGCGTCACGAGGACCAGGCCGGGCCGGTAGCTGTCGAGGACCGCCTGCGGCGAGGCGGTGCCCTCGGCGGAGCCGCCGTCCGACGCCGTGATCACCGCGGTGGTGATGGCGAGGATCACCGCGCCGCCGACCTGGATCGAGGTGTTGAGGAGGCCCGAGACCATGCCCTGCTCGTGGTCGTCGACGCCGTTGGTGGCCTGGATGTTGAGCGAGGGGAAGACCAGCGCGCACGCGATGCCGAGCAGCACCATCGACGGCAGGATGACCGCGACGTACGTGGGCGTCAGGTCGATGCGCAGGAAGAGGCCGTACGACGCCACGAGCAGCGCGAAGCCCGTCACGATGACGCGGGTGGTGCCGAACCGGTCGATGACACCGGCGATCTTCGTGGCGGACAGCGCCACGATCACGCCCGCGGGCAGGAACGCGAGCGCCGTCTCCAGGGCCGACCAGCCGAGCAGCGACTGGAGGTACTGGGTGGCGATGAACTGGAACGACACGTACCCGCCGAAGAACGTCACCGCGCCGAGCTGGGCCCGGATCTGCGGCCCGGAGCGCAGCACGCCGAGGCGGATGAGCGGGTTGGGGGTGCGCAGCTCGATGCGGACGAAGACGGCGAGCAGGACGGCGACCGCGAGGAACGACAGCAGCGTGCGCGCGGAGGCCCAGCCGACCTCGGGGGCCTGCACGACGGTGAAGACGAGCAGGAGCATCGACGCCGTGCCGGTGACGGCGCCCGGCACGTCGTAGCCGCCGCGCTTCTCCTCGCGCGCCGAGCGCGGGATGAGCTTGAGACCGGCGATGAGCGCGATCACGGCGATGGGCGCGGGCAGCAGCATGGTGAGCCGCCAGCTGACCTCCGTGAGCACGCCGGACAGGACGAGGCCGAGGGAGAAGCCGGTGGCGGCGCAGGTGGTGTAGATGGACAGGGCGCGGTTGCGGACCGGGCCCTCGGCGAACGTCGTGGTGATGATCGACAGGCCCGCGGGGGCGGTGAACGCGGCGCTCAGGCCCTTCACGAAGCGGCTCGCGATGAGCAGCGGACCGGAGTCGACGAGCCCGCCGAGCACCGAGGTCAGGGCGAAGACGCCGAGCGCGATCAGGAACACCTCACGGCGCCCGAGCAGGTCGGCCGCGCGTCCGCCGAGCAGCAGCAGACCGCCGTAGCCCAGGATGTAGCCGCTGACCACCCACTGCAGGGACGAGGTGGACAGGTCGAGTTCGGAGCCGATGGAGGGCAGGGCGACGCCGACCATCGAGACGTCGAGGGCGTCCAGGAACATCGCTGCGCACAGGACGAGCAGCGTGCCCCACAGGCGCGGGGTCCAGCGCTCCTGGGACGGGGAGGCGGAGCCTGCGGGGCCGGCCTGGCCGGGGAGGCCGGTGGAGCCGGAGGGGAGCGGAGAAGTCATGCCGAGGAGGCTCGCATGCACATGCATTCAATGCAAGTGCATTTAATTCATGTGCAATAAAGGTCCTGTTCCTGCTACCGTGCGTCCATGGCGGCGACCAAGGCCGGGCCCGCGGCGACTGACGCCGAGCAGCGGCTCGTGAAGCAGTGGCGGGAGATCCTCGCGGTGCATGCGAGCACCCAGTGCGAGCTGGACCGCGAGCTGCATCAGCACGGCCTGGGCGCGAGCGACTTCGAGGTGCTCGACGTGCTGGCCACGGGCCTTGCGGAGGACGGCGACGACGCCTTCCGCGTCCAGGAGATCGCCTGCCACGTGCACCTCAGTCAGAGCGCCCTGTCCCGCCTCATCGGCCGCCTGGAGAAGGACGGCCTGGTGGAGCGCGGCATGTGCAACGAGGACCGCCGCGGCGTCCGGGTCTGCCTCACCGACAAGGGGCGCAAGGTGCACGCCGAGGCACGGCCGGTGCAGCGGGCGGTCCTCGCCCGGATGCTTCCGGGGGCGGGCGCCTGACGCCTGGCCGGGGCGTGGACGCCCGACGTCACACCCGGCGCACGCGGTCGGGCCGGTGCCTCAGACCCCCGACTTCTCGCTCCACAGCGCCGCGAGGTCCGCGTCCCCCGACACCTCCGGGAACGACCGCCGGTTCCACAGGGCCGGATAGAGGTCCGCGGCCGCGCCCGACACCTCGCAGTCGGCCGGCGCCGTCTCCCCCTGCTCGGTGACGGCGACGTCGGCGGACAGGCGTACCGTCCACGTCGACGTCCCCTCCGTGTCCGTCGTCCGCACCCGCAGTACGCGCGGCTCGGCCGTCCGCACCCGGCTCTTCGCGCGTCCGTGGAACCCCCGCAGCAACTCGTCGATCCCGTCGGCCGCGAACCGCGCGTCCAGCGCCGACAGCGCACCGCCGCGCGCCGACTCCGCGTCGATCCGGTGGACAGCCGTCTCGTTGGCCTGCCGCCGTGCCCAGAAGGCGAGCGGCGACGGCGCGGGCAGGAACGTCCAGCACTCCAGGTCCGCGGGCGCCTCCCGCAGCGCGGCGACCAGCCGGGCATGCCCCTCCCGGAACCAGTCGAGGAGGGCGTCGCCGTCCAGGTCGAGCCGCTCCTGCCACGGCTCGAACCCGGGCAGCGCCTCCGCGACGAACCGGGTGGCCCAGCGGTGCACCGTGCCGGTGTGCCGCAGCAGGTCGCGAACCCGCCAGTCGGGACAGGTCGGCACGGGCGCGTCCAGCCCCGCCTCCCGCGCCGCGTCCGCCAGCAACGTGCCTTCGCGCTCCAGGAGTTCCATGTGCTCAGCAGTCTTCATGCCGGGATTGTGCAGGATGGAGCGGGCTCCAGGGCGCCACATTTCTCGGGGCAGGGGCGGATCGCCCGCGAGGCGGGTCCAGCGGCACCGGCAGGCCGGGGGCTGACCACCTGATGTCGCGTCAGCCCGTGACCCCGGGCACGACAGGACCGGTTTCGTACGCGATCACCACCGCGTGCGTCCGGTTGTGCGCGCCGAGCTTGGTCAGCACGTTCCCGACGTGGGTCTTCACCGTCTCCAGGCTCACCCTGCAGGACTCTGCGATCTCCGGGTTGGACCGGCCCGTGGCCATCAGGCGCAGTACCTCCTCCTCCCGGCCCGTCAGCGCGGCCTGCGGCAGCGCCTCGGCGGATCCCCGCGGGCGGGCGGTGACCATCTGGCGCAGGGCCGCCGGGAAGATGATCGCCTCGCCCGCCGCGACCACGCGCACCGCCTCCGCGATCTTGGGGACGGGAAGCCGTTTGAGGACGAAGCCGCTGGCTCCGGCGCCGAGTGCGGCGGTGACGTAGTCGTCGTTCTCGAAGGTGGTGATCACCACGGCCTTCGGTGGTTCGGCAGGACCGGCGAGGAGCTGCCGGGTGGCCTCGATGCCGTTGCGGCGCGGCATCCGTACGTCCATCAGGACCACGTCCGGCCGCAACTGCCGCGCCCGCTCGACCGCTTCGACGCCGTCGGCGGCCTCCCCGACGACGTCGATCCCGGGCTGCAGGGCGAGCAGGGTGCGCAGGCCGCTGCGGGTCACCTCGTCGTCGTCCGCGATCAGGAGGGTGGTGCGGCCGGAGGCGTCGGCGGGGTCCGCTGCGCTCGGGTCGGGGCCGGGGGTGACGGCTGCGTTCGTGTCGGGGCCGGTCATGACCGCCGCGCTCGCGGGTGAGCCGGTCATGCGGGCAAGCGTACCGGCAGCCGGACCGCGAGCCGCCGGTGCTCCGGTCCGTCGGGTCCGGCCGCGATCTCGCCGTGCAGGAGCCGTACGCGCTCCATGAGGCCGGGCAGTCCGTGCCCGGACGTCGGGAAGGCACCCGGGCGCGTTCCGGTTCCGGTTCCGGTCCGGTTGACCACCTCGAGCTCCAGTGAGTCCGGCGCGGCCGCCACCGTGACCCGGATCGGGCCGCCCGCCCCGTGCCGCAGCGCGTTCGTGAGGCCTTCCTGCAGGATCCGGTACGCCGCCCGGGAGAGCGTGCCCTGCACCTGCGCGCGGTCGCCCGACAGCTCCGGCTCGAGGACCGCGCCCGCGTGCCGCAGCCGGTCGAGCAGCTCGGGCAGGTCGGCGAGGGTGCGGGCGGGCGCCGTCCCCGCTTTCTCCTCGCGGAGCATGCCCAGCACATAGTCGAGGTCCTCGAGGGCGGCCCGGGTCGACTCCTCGATGCTGCGCAGGGCGGCGCGCGCCGCCACCGGGTCGGCGGTGAGCACTTCGCCCGCCACGGCTGCCTGGATCGTGGCGGCCGTCAGGGTGTGCCCGATCGAGTCGTGCAGTTCGTGGGCCAGCCGGTTGCGTGCGGCGAGGGCCCGCTCCCGCTCGGCCGCCAGCGCGAGCCGCTCGGCCGACGACGGGCCGAGGAGCCTGGGCGCAAGCCACCGCAGGGCGAACGTCACCGCCGGGCACAGCGCCACCGCAAGGAGCAGGCAGCAGAGCGCCGCTGCCCAGCTCTGCCAGCCGCTCTCCGCCCGCAGCGTCCAGCCGTTCACACTCACCCCGGCCTCCGCGCCGGCCCAACCGCCGGGCAGGAGCAGGCCCGCGACGAACAGCAGGACGCTCAGCTGCGCCCCCGCCCACCCCAGCGCCACGTGCGCCAGGAGCCAGAGCGGGGTCCGCAGGCGGTCGGCGCCCGACGCCGTCGAGGAGGCCGTCCCGTCATCGGGCGAACCCGCGCGTCGACGTCCGTCCACGGGGTCCGGCAGCGGCACCCCCAGCATCCGCCGGGCGCAGGCGACCAGCACCCGCCGCGTGGTGCGGGCCAGCCCGATCACGCCGATCAGTACGGACCAGGCCAGCAGGGTCAGAGCGAGTTGCACTCCCAGTGACGCGGACGACAACGCCATCGCCGGCAGTGCTGCGAACGGCAACAGGGGAAGGCTCGCCAACGCGCCGCAAGAGGCGAAGAGCGCACCCGAATACGTGGACCCGCGCAGCAGCGGCCGGATTCCTCTGGACATGGCCAGGCAAGCATGACCGGTCGGCCCACCTTCGGCCTCCCTCGATCGGGGGAGGGAATTCTCCTGCCTTTCCGCGATGTGCGCGTGCGCCCCGAAAACCAGAATCAGGGCCTCAGCAATCGACGGGACGGAAGGACGGGTTGATGAACGCCCAGGAAATCGAGACGCCGCCGGACCGCCAGGTGTCCGCTCAGCACAAGGTCGTACGGCAGCACCAGGCCGTACGGCAGAACAACGCCGTACGGGCGGACAGGCGTCGGCCGGGGCAAGGCCGTCACCGCCGTGGTGACGTCGTCCCTCGCGATCGTGATGTCCGGGCTGGTCGCCGTCTTCATGGTCTGGTACGCGAACAAGACGCAGGAGTGCTACCAGCCCGAAAGCCTCCACCAGTACACGCAGTGCGTCCGCGAGCACCTGAACGGAAACTGACCGGCCTTCCCGCACCGGCGGACCGGCAGCCGACTTTCCTCGCCCCCTGCATTCTCCTCTTCCTCCTCGCCCCCTCGCCCTTCTCGACCAGGACCGCCCTTCTCGACAAGGACCGCCCTTCTCGACAAGGACGAGCATCACCGTAAGGACGAGCATCACCTTGCGAAACAGAAAGCCCGCATGGCCGTCGTGCTCTCCGCGGGCCTGGCGGCAGCTTCCCTCGCGGCGTTTGCGCCCGAAACGCTCTCCGCCCCGTCCAAGGCATCCGACACCTCGACCGCCAAGGAGTCCTTGCGACAGTTCACGCAGCGGTAGCTCCGCTGGAAACGCTGCGGCGTTCTGCTGCTCAAGCCGGGCGGCCCCGGCGGGCCGGGACTGGGTCTGCCGGCCGACCCGCTCATGAAGTTCCCCGCGGAGGTGAAGCGGCGCTACGACCTCGTCGGCTTCGACCCGCGGGGCGTCGGGCGGAGCAGCCCCGTCAGCTGCGGTCTCACCGCGGACGAGCAGAATGACACCCCGTACAAGTCTGGGGGGCCTCGTACGGCACCTACCTCGGCGCCGTCTACATGCAGTTGTTCCCGCACCGGGCCGACAACAGCACGTTCTTCCACGTACGGAAGGCCGCCGTCCGACCCTGTGCCGTATGGGCGCGGGGCAGCGAGCCGCAGACCAGGATCGACAACAAGGGCGGCGTGCTGATCGCACAGAACGAGTGGGACTCCCAGACGCCCCTCTTCGCCGCCCGGGCCATGCACCGGGCCCTGCGCGGCTCCCGGATGCTCACCGTCGTCGGCGGCGAGGGACACGGCGTCCTCTACGCGCCCGACGGCAACCGCTGCGCGGACAGGGCCGCGACGGTCTGTCTGACGACGGGCAGGCTGCCCGCCGAGGACGTGACGTGCCGGGGCTCGGCCGGGCAGAAGTAGGAGAGGTCGGCCTGTGCGGAAGGCCTTTCGAGCAGTCGAAGACGGCGACGGCGGAAGCACACGGTCCGAGGGACGGGCTCAACGACCGGTGACGAGCAGCCAGATGCCGATGGCGGTGAACACGGCGCTGCCCGCGAGAAGTGCCGTGACCTCCCCGATTCGCCGTCCGCGCAGGTCGATGCGCGCGCTCTTCGGGGCGTCGGGAAGGTAGCGCACCGGGACCCCGCCGCCCACGGGAAAGCCCTTGACTCCGGACGACCCGGCCTGGAAGGTGTGCCGGCTGCCCCGCGCGTCAGCGAATTCGACGATCGCGAAGTAGACGGGGTCACCGTCCATTCCGGAGCCTTCCCTGTGATGGCGGACCACCAGGCCCCTGACACGGACGCCGTCGCGCTGGAGGCGGCGTTGGAGCACGGCCTCATGGGTGCCGAACCCGAGGAGGGTGAGACCGGCAAGGAGCGACATCGCAACCCACACGGCCGCCTCCCCTTCCACGCTGCGCGCGACGCTTCCCGTACTCCTGTCGCGGTGGTGGACGCCACATCGACCGGGGGCGGTTCCTGGTGCTGGAGGCAGTTCCTGGTGGTACTGAGGGGCCTCTTCGGCGGGTTCGAGGGCGAGGCCAAGGAGGACCTGCTCCGACTGGGCCTGCCGGTCCTGGTGCTCGGCGGGACCGCCGCCTTCGGGTACGGATTCGATGTCCTGGCCGGTCCGCAGGCGACACGGCACTGCGCGCCGTCCTGCTCAACGTGACGTACGGAGTCCCGGCAGTCCCACGGTTGGTCCGTGATAGCGTCCCTCTCTTCTCCGGCACGTCCGGACGGAGTCCTGTCAGGCACGTCATGATCGACCCGCACCAGCAGTTCCACGACGCACTCGACGCTCTGGACACTGCCTTCGCACCGCTGGCGGAGCTGTCCGTCTCCGTGGGCGGCTGCACCTACTGCTACAGCGCCGCTGATCTCGAAGCCCTGGCCGGTCCCGTGCCCCGGGTCTCCGACGAGCTGATCTCCTGCGTCGCGCACGAGGCGTTCAACCACTGGGACGACTTCCCCGGCCTGTACCGACGGCTGACGCCCCGGATCGTCCGCCTCCTCACCGCGGACGAGCTCGACCACAGCCTGGTCGCCTCACGCCTGCTCACCGCCGACTGGCAGAACTGGCCCGCGCCGGAGCGCACAGCTCTGGAGCGGCTCTGGCACGCCTGGTGGCGCTCGGCCCTGCACACCCACCCAGGCATCGGGCATGTCACTGACATCCTGGGCGTACTCTCGACCACCGAGGGCACGTCCGTACCCTGGTTGGCCATCTGGGCCGAGACCCGCACCGAGGCATCGGACCTGCACCTGCGCGACGCACTCGACCGCTGGCTCATCGAGGACGATCTCGCCGATCTCCATCTCGGCTTCTACGACGAGCTGCACGTCACGCCCGAGCTGCTGCCCTGGCTGCTCTCCCTGGACGACGGCCGCATCGGCGCGGCCCAGCTGATCGAGGTCGAGCGCATCGCGGACAGCCAGAGGGCCCCGTAGGCCTCGGCGGGGACGGGAACTTCACCGCCGGGCCGCGTCTGCTCGACCGGCCCGCACCAGGCCTGCCTCGTGGTGTGCCCTGCGGACGGCGGCATCAGCAGACGTCCCGATAAGGAGCACGCAGTATCGAGTTCCACTCCTGGCGAGAAGGGCCACCGAAGTAGGCGCAGAGAGCGTCAGCCATGCCTGCCAAGCCCTTGCCGCCGTCGTAGTCGTCCGCGAGGAAGATCTTGAAGGTCTGGCGTCCCTTGAAGAGGGTGCGGCGCAGTTCCTCTCCTTCCTCGGGGTCGGCGGTGGCCGGATCACGGGGGAAGGACAGCCGCTCGGACGTGTACTGGATGTACCGTGCCTGGCTGAGTACGGCTTTGGTCTCCTCCACCGACGCGATGCGCCAGGCGGCGACGCTGAGCTTCATCCCCAGGATGCGGTCGCGCCCGGAAGGGGACGCCATGAGGCTGACCGCGGCCATGGCGGCCTTGCGGCCCTCCTGTTCCTCGTACTGCCGCTCCGCGGTGCGGTGTTGTTGCAGGGCCAGGCCGCCGGCCAGCGATGCGAGTACGGCAAGGACCGACACGACGGAGACCAGGACGCGCCGGAGTCTGCGGGCGCGGCGGCGGGCCGCTGTGCCGGCGCGGAGGAAGTCTCTCTCCAGGGAGGTCAGGGACTGCTGCTGGGACGGGGTGGTCCAGTGTTCCTCGGCGGCAGTCAGGCGAGGGCCCCGCCACAGTGAGTCGCGGTGGTGATGGAGTTGGGCCCATGCGTGCGCTGCCTCGGTCAGTCGCCTGTGTACGAGCAGTCGTTCCCGGTCGGCGTCGATCCAGCCGCGGAGGCGGGGCCAGGCGGTGATGAGGGCTTCGTGGGCGAGGTCCACGGTGTCCTCGTCGAGGGTGATGAGGCGGGCACGGGCGAGCCGGTCCAGGACCTGGTCGACGTCTCCGGTGTCCTCGGTGAGGTCGAGTTCGGAGCGGGGCGCGGGGCGGCGGGTGTCCGGGGCGCACTCGCCGGGGGTGATGAGGCGGAGCAGGATGAGTCGGGCGAGGTCCGCCTGGGTGGCGGTGAGTTGGGTGTGGACGGTCTCGGCGGTCTGGGCGATCGCTCCGTGCAGGCCGCCCGCTGCCTCGTACGCCGCCGTGGTCAGGGTGCGGCCGCGGCTGCGGCGCCAGGTCTCCAGGAGCACGTGGGACAGCAGCGGCAGTCCGCCCGGTTCGTCCTTGGTCTCGCTGATCAGCCGGGTGGTGAGGTCGCGCTCGACGATCAGGCCCGCGGCCTTGGCCGGTTGGACGACGGCTTCGCGCAGTTCCGTCTCGCTCATGGGGCCGACCAGGAGGCTGGAGGCGGTGAGGGCGTCGGCCAGGGCGCGGTGTTCGGCGCAGCGGCCGTAGAAGTCGGCGCGGACGGCGATCACGACGCGCAGCCTGCCGGCCGGTTCGCGGGCGGCGAGCAGTCGGTCGATGAAGGCGGCGCGTTCTGCCGGGTCGTGGCAGAGCGTGAAGACTTCCTCGAACTGGTCGACGAGGACGACGGTGTCGCCGTCGCCGTCGGCTGGCTGCAGGGCCGGGGCGTGGGTGCGCGAGGGGTGTTCGCCGGGGGTGAGGATACGGATCGCCGCCACGCCGTCCGTCCGAGCCCGCAGCGCGGGGATCAGCCCGGCGCGCAGCAGGGAGGACTTGCCGCTGCCGGAAGGGCCGAGCACGGCCGTGAACCGGTGCTCACCCACCAGGGCCCGTGCGACGTCCACCAGGGCGTCGCGCCCGAAGAACCGGTCGTGGTCGTCCGGCTCGAACCGGGCAAGACCCTGGTAGGGCGGCTGCATCTTGTCGTCGCGCGGCTCCGCGAGCGCCGTCGCCTCGTGGGCCTGCTTCCACCGGTCCTCCCACTGCGGCACGTTCCCACCGCAGGCGCGGACATAGGCCAGCGTGACGGCGAGGGAGGGCAGGGCCGTGCCCGCGGCCGCCTGCGAGAGGGCCGTCACCGAGTAGCGCGCGCTCCGCGCCATCTGCCGGTACGTGGGGCTGTCGGCCTCCTGGCGCAACTTCCGCAACGCGTACGCGAACTCCTGGACCGGCCCCGCGCCGGGATCCAGAGGCGTTTCCGGTCGACCCATCGCACGGTTCCCCCCCCGTGTGCCCCCACCGTTGCCGCATGCGCGAGCCACGCTATGAACCACGGCGCGGGCACGGCAAGTGCCAGTTGCCACGGCGGCACCTACTTCCAGCACAGAGCCGTCGTGAAGTGCAACAGCCACGTCCTGAAGGTGAACTGGACCGCCCACCAGGACCGCACCACCGACGAGGTCTTCGCGATCACCTCGAACAACAAGATCTGGCACATCTGGAAGACCTCCGGCGGCTGGAAGCAGATGCCGAACAACGGGCGCGCCGTCGACACCGTCCACGCCTACTGGGGCCACGGGGGACGCACGTTCGTCGTCAAGGCCGCCAACGGCACCCACTGGCGGAGCACTTACACGTCCAACGCCTGGCGCGGCTGGTACGCCGCCTGGAAACCCGACCGGCGCAGGCCCCCACCTGGCACGGCCGGGCCGTCAGGCGGCGCATCCGCTCTCGCGGGCAGGTGCGCCGCCTGCACGTCAGTCCGCGGGGTCAGGGGGCCAGGGCCCCAGGTCCGGCATGTGGGAGCCGGTCGTCTCCAGACGCTCATCGGTGCTCCGGCCGGCCATCCAGGCCGCGAGGTCACGCACAGGACCGGAGACCTCGACCTCCGTGCCCGCGCCCAGCACCCGGGAGAACGCGTCGTCCGTGGCCCGCAGCGCCAGCCGCGTGCCGACGGGGGCACGAGCGGACAGGAAGTCCAGCGCGTGCAGGGCGAACTCCCGCGGCCAGTCGCGGGGACGGTAGCCGACCGCGAGGTCGACGGCGTGGATCTCCGCCTCTCGCCAGCGCGCCAGCGCGGTGTCAAGGACCCGTGCGTGGCGGAAGCGGACCGTGCGCTGCCAGTCCGCCGCCGTCAGTCGGCCCCATGTGGCGACGAGCGCCTGCTGGGCGAGGATCAGATCCTCGCGCAGGTCGGCCACGGGCCGAGCGGCCCCCCGGTCGATGGACTGGTCGCGCTCCGCCTGGCCGCCGTCGTACATGTCGACGAGTTCGCCCCGCGCGGCGGCCAGGGCCTGCCGCTCGAAGGCGCGGGCGTTGTCGGCGAGGTGCTGGAGCACGTGCCCGCGGGTCCAGTCCGGCAGGGCGGACGGTGAGTCCTTCTCCCGGTCGTCGAGTCGATCGACCAGTTCGAGCAGCCGGGCATGCGACCGCGAGACCCGAACCACCACTTCGTCAGGAGCTATAGGCGAGTTGACCACCGTGAAAGCCTAACCACGTAGATCTCCTGACGATACGCGCCTCCGCCGGTCCGAAACGGGACGACCTAGCGCTCGCTGTGATCTCCGTGCCGCCGCATGTGCAGGATCTGGTCGATGAGGCCGACGTAGGGGATGCCGGCGCCTTCGGCCGAGTGCGCGAGGGCGCTGACCGTGCGCAGCCCCGGGCAGGCGTTCACCTCCAGGCAGTGCGGTTCTCCCCGCCGGTCGCAGCGGAAGTCCGAGCGGGAGTAGTCCCCGTCCCCGAGGCCCACGGCACGGTGGGCCCGGAGGGCCTGCTCGCGCAGGTGCTGCTCGAGGCGGGGCGGGATCCGAGCGGGGCAGGCGTGGGACGCGCCGCCCTCGGCGTACTTCGCCCGGTAGTCCAGGAAGGGGCCGTCGAACATGTACTCAACGGCGGGCAGTACGCGGCGACCCAGCACCCCCACCGAGAACTCCCGGCCGGGCAGATAGGGGGTGAGCACCACCTCCTCGCCCCCGGGCGTGCCGTGGAGCACGCGGGACAACTCGTCCTCCACGCACACCAGATGGAGCATCTCGTGGGCCGTGCCTGCCGCGGCCTTCACCACGACAGGGCCCTCCTTCAGCAGCGCGACGGACTCCGGCGGCAGCTGTCCGTCGTCGGTGCGGTGCGCCGCCCACGGCCCGACCCGCACGCCCGCGTGCGGAAGGAGTTGCAGGGTGCGGCGCTTGTCCCAGGCGAGGCTGCACTGGGCGCTGCCCGCACCGGTGAAGGGGATGCCGGCCATCTCCAGGAGGGACTGCACGTGCCCGTCGCCGCCCCAGCCTCCGTGCAGTGCGAGGAAGACCAGGTCGGCGGAGAGCAGCGCGTCCCGGACGGGGCCGCGGGTGAGAGCGGTGAACATCCGCCGTCGGTCCTCCGCCTCGTCCCTGTCGGGGAGGCCGCCCGGTGAGGTGAACCGTGGCAGTGCGCCGGAGTCGCGCGTCGGCCCTGCGAGGACCGGGTGCGGGGCGGCCGGGTCGATCACCTCGACCTCGTGCCCCAGCTCCGTCAACGCGCGGGCCACCGACAGGCCGGATTCCAGGGAGACGTAGCGTTCGAGGCTCTCCGCTCCGCAGAGCACGACAATCCTCATGGACCAGCATTACCCGCCAGGCGTCGGCAGTACCGTCGTAATCCCGTCACCCAATCCCGTCACCGAGCTTGCCGCGTACGGCAATGCGGTGCGTCCGGTCTCCGAGTTGGTCGGCGGAGAGAGCAGGATTCGAACCTGCGTGGGGCAGAACCCCTGACCGGAGCAGGCTCCGGTCCCCATTGGGCCGCTATGGGCATCTCTCCTTGCCACCCTTGGCGGGTGACGAGCAACAGCATGGCAGTTCCGGCTTGCACGGCGCTGAGACGACCTTCTCAGCGGGCGCCGACGGGGGCGGACGCCCTCGTCAGGCCCGGCGCTCGGCGGCTCCGAGCAGGTAGTCCCCGCTGACGCGGGTCAGGGCGTCGCGCACCGTCAGGCCGTGCCGATGCAGCTCGGAGAGGAACTGCCCGGCCGTGAAGCGATCCTCGTCGGGGTGATCGAACAGCAGCCGGTAGCTGGGCCTGGCGAGCGCGTGCGCCGTGACCTCCTCGAAGGCGAACAGGCCGCCCGGCTTGAGCACGCGGGCGACCTCGGCCAGCGCGTCACGCCAGTTCGGCACATGATGGATGATCGCGAAATCGAAGACGGCGTCGTACGAACCGTCGGTGGCGCCCAAGGCGGACCGCAGGTCCGTCGCGTCTCCCACGGCGACCCGCGTCCGGTCCGCGTGGTGCCGGGCCAGTCGGCGGCGCGCCTTGGCGACCATGCCGGGGTCCAGGTCCACGGCGTCCACCCGCGCCGCGCGGAACTTCTCCAGGATCAGCCGGGTGCCGTAGCCGGAGCCGCAGCCGATCTCCACCGCGTGTGCGCCGGGCGCCAGTGGCCCGCCCGCGAGCCGCAGCAACCGGGGGAACTCGTAGTGGCGTTGCAGCGCCCGGCGCCCTGCGTTGTCGATCGCCGCCTTCTCGATGCGGTTCATCAGCACGACGGAGCCCCTGTCCGGCACCCGAAGTGCCCTGTTCCCGCGGTCACGTCCACCGGCCGATGCCGATCCCCGAGGTCCCCGCGAGGAGCTGCTCGCGCAGCATCGTGCGGCGGATCTTCCACGTCGCGGTGCGCGGAAACTCGTCCCACCCGATGCGGACGGGCGCCGCCATGACCGGCAGGCCCGCGGTCGCCCGACGCCACTGCCCGGGCGTGATGTCGGTTCCTTCGCGCACGCTGAGCACGGGCTGGGGGTTGCCGTCCCGGACGGCGAGCACGACCACTTCGGTGATCTGCGGCAACCGGTCCAGGAGCAGGTCCTCGATCTCCAGCGCGCTCGTGCCGGGAATGCGGTCGATCTCACGGTCGATCAGACGGACCGTTCCCCAGCGGCCGATGACGGCCATGTCACCGAGGTCCCACCAGGGTCCCTCGCACTTGTCGGCGTGCCGCTTCGGCTCGCCGACGTAGCCGAGGCAGCGCCCGGGCGCCGAGAACTGGATCAGACCCACCTGCCCGGCCGGCACGGCCTCACCGCTGTCCGGGCACACGGCGCGCACCTTGCCGAATCCCGGTACCGGCCACCCCACGTTCTGCGTCGGCGGCGGCCGGCGCCCGCGCCGCCTCACCGAGCCGCGCACGTACGGGCGGATGGCGACGGCCCCGGCCTCGGTCTGACTCCAGGACTGCACCCAGACGGGCAGCCTGCGGTCGGTGGCCGCCAGGAAGATCCGCACGGTACGGGTGTGGATCGCGTCGAACGAGTTGACGTACAGGCGGACGTCGCGGAACGGCCGACGCGGGTCACGAGCCAGCTCCTCCCAGGCCAGGAAGGCGTTCGGCAGTGTCTCCACGAGCGTCGGGGCGTGCTGGGCGAGGAGCTCGTGGGCGCGGGGCGACTCCGGGTCCGACAGCATGAGGAGCTTCGGTCCGACGGTGGTCAGGGGCAGCAGACCGGTGATGACGCGCTGGTGCGCATACGGGTGGCAGAACGCCACGGTGTCGTTCCGGCGCAGCCGGAACAGCGGCCATCGCTCGGTCTCGACCAGACCCAGGGAGTAGAGGGACTCGGCCGAGTGGAGCACCAGCTTGGGCACCCCGGTCGTGCCCGACGTGTGGGTGATGACCATCGGTTCGTGCGGCCTGCGCATGCTCACCCTCGGCGCCGGGCCGCCGGCCAGATCCGCGAGGTCGGGCACCCGGGGCAGGTCCGGCGGAGGCGCGCCGAGACAGACGGTGCGTTCCGTCAGCGCGGCAAGGCGCTCCTCGTCCACGCCCAACCGCTCCAGGGTGTTCCGGTCCGCCACCAGGAAGGGGCGCTCCAGACGTTCGAGCAGCACGACGAGGGTCTCGGCGGGGTGGTTGTCCGTGATCAGCGCCGGGATGGCGCCGAGCCGCGCGGCGGCGGAGGCGAGCAGCGCCACGTCGAGGTGGTTGCGCTTCACGACGGCGACCCGGTCCCACGCACGGACACCCAGCGCGTGGAGCCGTGCCGTCAACTCGTCCACCAGCGACGCCCATTCGGCGTAGCCGCGGACCAGGGGCCCGTCCGGGTCGACGTCGGGCGCCCGGTCGACGATCACCGGGCCGAACCGGCCGCGCCGGGCGGCGAGATGCCAGGCCTCACCGATCCGTCCGGTGTGCGGGGTCCGGGACAGCGGGCTCAGCCGGCGCCGGAACCGGGTCGGGGACCAGTCCACCAGGAACGCCGGACGCGGCCTTCCGCTGCGGTCGGCCGTGCCGGGAGCCGTTTTCACGGCCGCTGCCCGGACGGGGCGGCCGACGGCGCGTCCTCGGCGGCCGCCGCGCCGAGCGCGATGCTCTCCTGGACCTCCGCCGTGCGGGCGAGGGTGTCGCGTCGCTCCCTGTCCAGTTCGTCGGCCTGCGCCTCGTCGGACTCCATGAGTTTGACCAGGTCGCTGTTGGCCATGTCCAGGACCCCCATGCCGTCATAGGCGTCCCGGACCGCCTGGCCCCACAGTCCGATGTCCCGCACGCACGGCACGATCCGTGCGAAGAGCAGTGACCGGAAGGCGCGCATCCGCGGCCCTCGGTTCATGTACTCCATGCACTCCTTCATGTCGAAGCCGAGGTTCTCCCACACCTCCTGCATGCGGAAGCGGTCCCGCATCAGATGACATCCCTCGATGACGAACTCCTCGCGGTCCGCGATCTCCTTGCTCGACAGCTCGGCGTAGTAGTCGCGCAGCGCGAGCCGGCCGAACGCCACATGCCGTGCCTCGTCCTGCATCACGTAGGCGAGGATCTGTTTGGGCAGCGGCTTGTCGGTCCTGTCGCGCAGGATCCCGAAGGCGGCGAGCGCGAGTCCCTCGATGAGGACCTGCATTCCCAGGTACGGCATGTCCCAGCGGGAGTCGTTGAGGGAGTCTTCGAGGAGCGACTTGAGATGCGGGTTGATCGGATAGGTCATGCCGATCTTCTCGTTGAGGAAACGAGTGAATATCTCGGCGTGCCGCGCCTCGTCCATCACCTGGGTCGCCGCGAAGAACTTGGAGTCGATGTCGGGCACCGACTGGACGATGCGGGCGGAACAGATCATCGCGCCCTGTTCGCCGTGCAGGAACTGGCTGAACTCCCAGGCCGCCATGTGCTGGCGCATCTCCTGCCGCTCACGCGCGTTCAGCTTCTCGTACTGCCGGGACCCGTACAGCGCGAGGGTCTTCTCCGGTGTTCCGAGGGCGTCGTAGGGGTCGACCTCAAGTTCCCATGCGATGCGCTGGGTGCTGTCCCACTGCTTGTCCTTTCCCTTCTGGTAGAGGTTGAGCAGCCGTTCACGTCCCGTGTCGTACTCCCAGGTGAAGAAGTTGTCGCCGGCGGTGGGAAACGTCCAGTTCGTGCTCTTCGACGTCCCATCGGGGACGTTGCTGGCATTCATGACCAGTCCTCCGTGTTCGGCTTTCCTCCGGCCCTCGCTCATGCGCCCGGTGCGGCGAGGACGGGCAGAATGTCGGGCAGCACCTCGATCGTGTGGCGACCGGCGCCGGTGGCGGGGAGTTCACCGTCGTGCTCGAAGGTCAGGGGCGCGCCGTCGGTGCGCTCAAGGACGATGCGGCGGCCCCTGGCGTAGACGGTCTCGGGGCGGTCCACATGGCTTCCGTCGGCCGTCAGGCCCGGGAGCGCCGCGGGGTCGAGCTCACCGCCCACGACGCACACGTCCAGCAGGCCGTCGTCGAGCACGGAGCGCGGCAGCACCTTGAACTGACCGCCCCGGTAGCGGCCTCCGCCGACGTTGGCGAGCACCGCGGTGCCCTCGTGGACGATCACTCCGTCGACCGTCACGCGGCCCGGATACGGCCGGAACGTCCGCAGGGTCCGGGCCACGGCCGCGCGGTAGCGCTCCCGGCCCGTCAGATCCCGGAGTTCACCCGCCGTGACCAGGGCCTCGGCGACCAGGCCGGAGCAGGCGCCGAGCAGGACCAGGGTGTCCGTCTCGACGATCCGCGCCATGTCGATGCTGCGGATCCGCGGACGCCCCGTGGCGAGCGCGCCCTCAAGGGCGTCCTGCCAGGGGTGGTCCGACCAGATCTCGCGGTAGAAGGAGTTGCCGGTCCCCGCGGGCAGGTTGACCATGGCGGTGCCGCCCGCGCCCGCGCTCCGTGGGCTGCGCAGCCGGGTGCGGGCGATACCGGACGCCACGTCCCGTGTCGTGCCGTCGCCCCCGAGGACGACGATCGCGTCGATGCCGTTCTCGCAGGCCTTCGCCGCGATGTCCGCCGCCTCGCCCGGGGCCTGGGTGGTGATCAGGTCCAGGTCGTCCACGTGGGAGCGGCAGCGGCGCGTCACCTCGTCGACGAGGCGCGAATCGACCGCGCCGGCCACCGGATTCACCAGGACCAGCGCCGTACGGGCCCACCGGGGTGCGGGCATGCCACCACTCTCCTCCCTGGTCGAAGAACCTCGGGAGGAACACTGGCAGCCGCCACTGGCACGCCACTGAGACCGTGGTGCCAGTGACCGTTCAACCGGTCAGCGGCCGTCGGAGCGGAGCAACAGGGCCTCGCCGAGGCTGCCTTCGCCGCAGACGCCGGCCGCTCCGAGACCGCCGCCCCTGCGGTGCAGGGAGTGCGCGAGGTGCAGGACGATGCGCGCCCCCGACGTGCTGGTCGGGTGCCCCAGGGCGATGGCTCCGCCGTGCGGGTTGATGCGGTTCATGCCGGTGCACAGCACGCTCACCGCCTGGGCCACGACGGCTGCGAACGACTCGTTGATCTCGATGAGGTTGAGGTCGCGCACCTTGAGGCCGAGCGGGACGAGCGCCCGGCGGATGGCGAGCGAGGGTTGCAGGTGCAGGCCGTCCGCGCGGCCCGACGCCTCGCCGTGCCCGATGACTTCGGCGAGCCAGTCCAGGCCGCGCTCCTTGGCGAGCGAGCGGCGCATCAGGACCACCGCCGCCGCTCCGTCGGCCGCCGGGGAGGTGTTGGCGGCCGTGACCGTGCCGTTCGGGAAATACAGCGGTTCGGCCGCGGCCAGCGTCCCGGCGTCGAGGTCGTGCCGGACGCCCTCGTCGCTGCGCACGAAACCGCCGCCGGCGTGCCGGGGCAGCGCGACCGGCACGATCTCCTCGCCGAAGAGGCCCTTGAGCTGGGCCGCGGCGGCGCGCTCGTGGGACAGCGCGGCGATCTCGTCCTGGGTGCGCCGGTCCAGCTTCAGCGGTCTGCGCCGCGGGCACGCCGGGCGCGACCGCGCGGGGGCGTCGAGGACCGGGCGTGCGGCGGTCATGGACTCCATGCCGCCTGCGACGACGATGTCACTGGTGCCGGAACGGATGAGCCGGTCGCCCAGGGCGATGGCGTTCAGGCCCGACAGGGACATCCTCCTCATGACGCGCAGGGGCACCTCGGGCGGGATCCCCGCGTCGACCATCGCCGTCCGTGCGGCGCGGCCGTCGGAGGCGTCGGCGGCCGTGTGCCCGAGGAGCACCTGATCGACCTCGCCGGCCCTGACCCGGGCCCGCTCCAGGGCCGCGCGGATCGCGACGGTGCCCAACTGGGCGGCGGACAGGGCCCGCAGGCCCCCGAGGGCGCGCGCCAGGGGTGTGCGGGCGCCTGCCAGGACAACGGTCTCGCTCACTGGTGAATCCCTCCACAGGTCGTTCCGGACAGCTGACGGGAACGGCGCGCGCGGCAGCGGATACAAACCCCACATGCGGCTTGGCCAGGGGGTGACCTTCGCGCAATTCCCGGCGCCGCGCTAGGGGACTTCCGGCTTCAACTCCCTTTCCGACGCGGGAGGTTGCCGACCGAAATCTGCCAGACAGCGCAGCCGGGGCCCGACAGGATTGCATGGCTCCGACTCTTCTGGAGGACACCGGCGATGCTCGAGATGAAGCCCACATGCGAAAAGTGCGCTGCCGCGCTCGCATTCGGAACCCCTGCCAAGATCTGTAGCTACGAGTGCACGTTCTGCGTCACCTGCGCCGAAAGCGGCGGCAACCGATGCCCGAACTGCGGAGGCGAGTTGTTGACCCGTCCACGGCGCGCCACCGAGGGCGCCGCGTGAGCGGGGGCGAGGCTTCCGCGCGGCGGCCCGGATACCTGACGGTCGCCGTGCTCGGCGCCGGCGCCATGTTCCTGGCGATCCTCGACTCCACGATCGCCAACCTGGCCGTCTCCGACATGCAGGAGACCTTCCAGGGGGCGTCGATCGCCGACTTCTCCTGGGTCATCACGCTGTACGCCATCTTCTTCGCGGCGCTCCTGGCCCCGGCCGGACGCCTCGCGGACGCGGTGGGGCGGCGCACGCTCTACGGCGCGGGCGTCGGGCTCTTCACGCTGGCCTCCCTGGCGTGCGCCGTCGCGCCGAACCTGCCCTTCCTGCTGGTCTCCCGTGCGGTGCAGGGCGCGGGCGCGGCGGCGATGATCCCCGCGTCGCTCGCGGTGATCCTGTTCGACACGCCTCCGGTGCGCCGCATGGCGGCCATCGGTCTGTGGAGCGCCTCCGGGTCCGCCGCCGCGGCGATCGGACCCAGCCTCGGCGGCGTTCTCATCGACGCCTTCGGCTGGCGGACCGTCTTCCTGATCAACGTGCCGCTCGGCATCGCGCTGATGCTCGGTGCGCGGTCCGTCCAGAAGACCCGGCCGCCCGCCGGGCGCGTCCCCGACGTGCTGGGCACGCTCGCCCTGGCGCTCGGCATGGGAGGCGTGGTCCTCGGCGTGACACAGGGCTCCGACTGGGGGTGGAGCGACCCCCGGACGCTCGGCTGCCTGCTGGCGGGCGTCGCCGTGCTCGCGTACGGCGTGCTGCGGGCGCGCACCCGGCCGGTCCCCGCGATCGACACCTCCCTGTGGCGGAGCCGGACCTTCTCCCTGGCCAACGTCGTCTCGTTCTTCTACGGTGCGGCGCTCTACGCGTGGCTGCTGTGCGGGGTGCTGTTCCTGGTGAACGTCTGGCGGTACTCGGAGCTGAAGGCTGGGTTCGTCCTCAGCCCCGGCGCCCTCTTCTCCGCGCTCGCGGCCATCGGCATCGGCCGCGTCCTCGGCAAGCGTGCGTCACCGCGGCTGATGGTCTGCGGCGGGTGCCTGCTCATCGTGGGGATCGGCGTGTGGCTCGTGGCCGTACTGCCCGCCGAACCGCACCTGGTGGACCTCTGGCTGCCGACGACCGTCATCTCGGGCTTCGGCATGGGCGCGGTGAGCACCGGCGTCTCGACGGCGGCGGCCCTGTCCGTGCCCCCCGAGCAGTTCGCCGGGGCGACCGGGCTCAACATGGCGGCACGTCAGGTGGGCGGGGCGCTGGGCATCGCGGTGCTCGCCTCGATCCTCGCCGGCGCGGACACCGCCACCACCACCCCGTTCGCCCACGTACTGCTGTTCTGCACGGTGGCGGCGGGCATCGCGGGCCTGGCCGGTCTCGGACTGTCCCTGACGCCCCGTCCGCCCAAGCCCTCGGCTCCCGCCACCACCCCCACGCGTGGCGCCACCACCACGACCGGCTGACCACGCCCCAGAACTGACCCAGACCCTGACCCAGGCCCTGACCCTCCCCCCACGAGGCTCGGCGCGAAGGCCCCCCACTGAAGTCCCCCTTCCGAGGAGCTCGCAGCATGACCACGGCACCGTCTCGACGCGCCCTGGAGATCTTCGACCCCACACACCGCCCCAACCCCTATCCCCTCTACGCCGCGGTGCGCGAGGCAGGTCCGGTCCACCCCATGGGACCTCGGATCCACCTCGCCTCGCGCCACGCGGACTGCAACAAGATCCTCAGCGACCCGCTCTGGGGCCACGGTTACGGCGACCGGATCAGCCCCTTCCGGCCGGGCGTGGGCCGGGAGGAGGTGCCCGGCTCACTCCTTGGCATGGACCCGCCGGACCACACCCGGCTCCACCGACTGATCAGCAAAGTCTTCAAACCGGCCAGGATCGAGTCCCTGCGCGCCCGCGTCGAGCAGATCGTGGACCGCCTGCTCGACGCCGCACTCGAAGCGGGCGAGGTCGATCTGGTCGACGCGTTCACCAGCCCGCTGCCGCTGACCCTGGTCTGCGAACTGATCGGCGTACCGACGGCCGACATGCCGCTCTTCCGGAAGTGGTCCACGGCGATCGTGCGCGGCGTCGATCCGGACTACCTGCTCAGCCCGCGGGAGATCACCGCGCGCTACGAGGCCGAGGCCGCCTTCGAGGAGTACTTCAAGGCGCTGGCCGAGGACCGGCGCGCGCACCACCGGGGCGACCTCCTCAGCGACCTGGTCGCCGCCAGGGAGAACAACGACATCCTCTCCGACCACGAACTGCACGAGATCGGCGCGATGTTGATGGTCGCCGGGCACGAGACCACGGTCAACGCGCTCGGCGCCCTGATGATCGCGCTCCACCGCAACCCCCGCCAGCGGGCCCTCGTCACGGCGGACCCCGGCCTCGTCCCCGCGACGGTCGAGGAGGCGCTGCGCCACGACGCGCCGATCCAGTTCACCTCCCGAGTGGCCCTGGAGGAGCGGGAGTTCGCCGGCCGCACCTTCGCGCGCGGCGACGGCATCATCCTGATGGTGGGCGCGGCGAACCGCGATCCGGCGGCGTTCCCGGACCCCGAGACCTTCGACGTCACGCGCTACGTGGACCGCCCGCCGGGCGCACCGCGCCACCTCACCTTCAGCAACGGCCCGCACCGCTGCCTCGGTGCCCAGCTGGCCCGCATGGAGATGCAGGTCGCCCTGCGCGCACTGCTCGCCCGGGCCCCGCGTCTGGAGCTGCTCACCGACGAGCCGCCGTACCGGGACCTGTACCTGTTCCGCGGCCCGCTGCGGCTGCCCGTACGGATGCGGCCCTGAACCACGCCCGGCCCCGCGTGCCCCACGGACGTTGATGTCGGATTTCTGCTGGCAATGGCCTCCGCGGAACTCCATGGTGGACAGATGACGGAAGAGGAGCTCCATTACCGGGCCGCTCTGAGCAACGACAGCCGATTCGACGGACGGCTGTACATCGGCGTGGCCAGCACCGGCATCTACTGCCGCCCGACGTGCCCGGCCATGACTCCCAAGCGCGTCAACATGCGTTTCTACCGGACGGCGGCCGCCGCACAGGCCGCCGGATTCCGTGCCTGCAAGCGCTGCCGGCCCGACGCGACCCCGGGATCCCCGGAGTGGAACAGCAGGGCCGACCTGGTCGGCCGTGCGATGCGGCTGATCGCCGACGGCCTCGTGGACCGTGAGGGCGTCGGCGGCCTGGCCGCGCGGTTGAACTACAGCGAACGCCAGCTCCAGCGGCAGCTCGTCGCCGAGGTCGGCGCGGGCCCGCTCGCGCTCGCCAGGGCGCAGCGGGCGCGTACCGCGCAGCTCCTCCTGGAGACCACCGACCTGCATGTCAGCGAGGTCGCGTTCGCGGCGGGCTACGCCAGCATCCGGCAGTTCAACGACAACATCCGGGCGATCTTCTCGATGCCCCCGACGGAGCTGCGGGCCCGCGCCACCGCCCGCCGCCCCCGCACGGGAGCGCCCGCCCAGCCGTGGGGCCACGGCATCCGCATCCAGCTGCCGTACCGCACCCCGCTGGACCTCGGGGTGCTCTTCGGTCAGCTCGGCGACGAGGCGGTGCCGGGGATCGAGGAGTACACCGACGGCGTCTACCACCGGGCGCTGTCCCTGCCGCACGGCCCCGCCGTCGCCACGCTCTTCAAGGCGGCAGGAAAGCCCGCGGGCAAGACGCTCCAGCCCCCGGGGCGCGGCTTCGTGGAGTGCGAGCTGCACCTCCAGGACCTGCGCGACATGACCGCGGCCGTCCAGCGGTGCCGCGACCTCCTCGACCTGGACGCCGATCCCGGGTCCGTCGACGAGGTGCTGGCGCGCGATCCACTGCTCGCCCCGCTCGTCGCCCGCACCCCGGGCCGCAGGGTGCCCGGCTCCGTGGACCCGGCCGAGTGCGCCGTGCGCGCGGTGCTCGCCCAGGACACGGACCCGCGGGAGGCCAGGGACGACGCGGCCCTGCTCGTCGCCCGCTTCGGCAAACCGCTGACCCGGGAGGTCAGCGGGATCACGCACACGTTCCCCGCGGTCGAGACCCTCGCCCAGCTGGCGCCGGACGAGCTGGCGGGCACCCGCGAGCGGGGAGTCCGCGTCAAGGCGATCGCCACCGCCCTCGCCGCCGAGGACCTGGTCCTCGACGGTGGCGTCGACCGGGACGAGGCCACCAGGAAACTCCGCAAGGTCGACGGCATCGGACCGCGGACCGTCGCCGTGATCAGGATGCGGGCGCTGGGCGACCCCGACGTCCTCGTCCCCAGGGACACCGAGGCGCCGACGCCGCACGACGCGTCCGGGCCGTCCTCCGCCGACGCGGAACCACCGGTCGACGACCGGGCCGAGGCCTGGCGCCCATGGCGGTCGTACGCCGCCCAGCACCTGTGGGCCGCCGCGGAGGACGCACGTTGACCCACCAGGACCACGACGCGCTCTTCGGCCGTCCGCCGCTCGTGCTGCGCGAAGGCGCGGTGCTGCTCCCGGGGTGGCTCGACCCCGAGCGGCAGCGGAGCCTGCTCGAAGCCTGCCGGGAGTGGGCCCGCGGGACCGCCGGACTGTACCGCCCGGTGATGCCCGACGGCACGCCGATGCGGGTGCAGTCGGTCTGCCTCGGCTGGCACTACTCCGTGGGTTTCGGCTACACGCGGACCACGGGCGACTCGGTGCCGGTGAAACCGCTGCCGGGGTGGCTCGCCGACCTCACGCGCGACGCGGTCACCGAGGCGGCCGCACTCGACCCGGAGGTGTGCCGAAGCCCCCGGACCCATGCCGCCGATGCCTCGATCGTGAACTTCTACGACGACGGGGCCCGTCTGGGGATGCACCAGGACCGGGCCGAGGAGAGCGGCGCGCCGGTGGTCTCGTTCAGCCTCGGGGACACCTGCGTGTTCCGCTTCGGGAACAACGAGACGCGCACGCGCCCCTGGCAGGACGTGCCGCTGCACAGCGGTGACCTGTTCGTCTTCGGCGGCCCGGCGCGGATGGCCCACCACGCCGTGGTGCGCACCCTGCCCGGCACCGCCCCGGCCGAACTGGGCATCCGGGGCGGCCGGGTGAGCGTCACGGTGCGTGAGACCGGCCTCGCCGCCGGTCCCGCGGCGAGGCGCGGCGCCTGACGGCGGCCACGCCAGGGGGATGTCAGCGGCATCTCAGGGTCGGCTGACACATTGCTCGCACGAGAGGCCCAGTGGTGACGGTGACAGACGTCGGCGGCTTGGCATCACGCGGCGCCGACCGCGACCCCCGCTCACGCGACTCTCTCCCGTATCCGGCGAAAGGTCTGCTGCTCGTGTCTGCACAGCCACCGCACCTCACCTATCCGGTCCAGCGGACGACGGTCACCGATCCGCCCGAGGAGTACAAGCGGCTCCAGCAGGAGGCGCCGGTCTGTCCCATCACTCTGGCCACGGGGTTCCCCGCGCTGTTCGTCAGCGCGTACGAGGACGTCAGGACCGTGCTCTCCGATCCCCGCTTCAGCCGCGACGCGCTGTTCGAGCCCGGCGCGCCGCGCTCCCAGCTCGCCGAGCCCGACCAGGACAGCATCATCAGCATCGACCCGCCGCGCCACACCCGGCTGCGGGGGCTCATCAACCGGGAGTTCAGCCGGCGCCGCGTCGAGTCCATGCGCCCGAAGATCGAGAAGCACGTGGCCGAGCTGCTCGACGCGATGGAGGCCGCGACACCGCCCGGTGACCTCAACGAACTCCTGGGACGGCCGCTCGCGTTGCAGGTCATCTGCGATCTGATGGGAGTGCCCTACGCCGACCACATGAGGTTCGGCCGGTGGTGCGACCACTTCATGTCGTACGCGAAGTATCCGCTGGAGGAGGTCGGCCGGGCCAACGCCGAGATGCGGGCCTATCTGGCCGAGCTGATCGAGACCAAGCGGCGGGACCCCGGCGAGGATCTGCTCAGCGCCCTCGTGCACGCCCGGGACACCGACGGGAAGCTGACGGAGAACGAGCTCGTGAGCCTGGGCGTGATCCTGCTCCTCGCGGGCCACGACACCACGGTGACCTCGCTCGGCGGCGGCGTCATCACCCTGCTGCGCAACCCGGACGTCCTCGCGGAGCTGCGCGCGGACCCGACGCTGGTCCCGAAGGCGATCGACGAGCTGGTGCGGCTCAACGAACCCGGAGACGGCTCGTTCCTGCGCATCGCGACCGAGGACGTCGAGCTGGGCGGCGGCCGGGTGACCGCGGGGACCGCCGTCGTCGCGTCGATCAGTACGGCCAACCGGGACCCCTCGGTCTTCCCGGACCCGGAGCGGCTCGACATCCACCGCGAGAGCAACCCGCACATCGCCTTCGGCTTCGGCACGCACTTCTGCGTCGGGTCCTCGCTGGCCCGCGTCGAACTGGAGAGCGCGCTGAGCGCCCTCCTGCCGCGCTTCCCCGGCCTGCGGCTCGCGGTGCCCTTCGAGGATCTGCGCTGGCGCTCCTACGCCCATCTCGGCGGCATCGAGGAGCTGCCGGTCAGCTGGTAGAGCGCCCTGTGCCCGTGCACCGGGCCTTCGCGGCCCCTTCGGTTTCCTCCCGCCCCTACAGCGAGGTCAGATGTTTCTGGATTGGCAGCCCGATCAGGCCAAGGAGTACGACGACATGCTCTCGGCGGTCCGAGAGCGCTTCAGCGGCGGGCCCACCGCCGACGGCGGGTTCCGGGAGCTGTGGAAGCACTGCGGCGAGCTGGGGCTGCTGGGGCTCTGCGTGGCGGCCGAGCACGGCGGAGGCGGCCGGTCCGCGCTGGACACCGCGCATCTGACCGAGGCCTTCGGCCGGGGCTGCGCCGACACGGGACTCGTCTTCGCCGCGAGCGCCCACCAGTTCGCCTGCGCCGTCCCGATCTCCGTCTTCGCCTCCGAGGAGCTCAAGGCCCGGCTGCTGCCCGCGATGTGCTCCGGCACCTCGGTCGCCGCCAACGCCATGACGGAGCCCGGGGCCGGTTCGGACGTCTCCGCGATGACCGCGCGTGCGGTCCGCGACGGCGACGCGTACGTGCTGGACGGGGTGAAGTCCTGGGCCAGCAACGCTCCGGAGGCGGATGTCTTCGTCACCTACGCGGTGACCGATCCGACGGCGGGCTTCCTCGGCGTCTCCGCCTTCGTCGTCGAGCGGGACACCGCCGGACTCGTCGTCGAGGGGCCCTTCGACAAGATGGGGCTCGACACCTGCGCGGCCGGAGCGGTCCGGTTCGACGGATGCCGGGTTCCGGCGGACCACCTCCTGGGCTTCGAGGGGCAGGGCGGCGCCGTCTTCCAGCACTCGATGGCGTGGGAGCGGGCCTGCCTGTTCGCCGGGTACATCGGGCTCATGGACCGGCTGCTCGAACAGTGCGTGGCCCATGCCCGCGAGCGGCGCCAGTTCGGTCACCGCATCGCCGACTTCCAGGCGGTGTCCCATCGCATCGCCGACATGAAACTCCGGCTCGAAGCCGGGCGGTTGCTGCTCTACCGGGCCTGCTTCCGCCTGGACCGGAACGAGGCCGAGCCCATGGACAGCGCGCTCTCCAAGCTCGCGATATCGGAGGCGGCCGTCCAGGCGGCGATCGACGCGATACAGATCTTCGGCTCGCGCGGCTACCTCGTGGGCGAGGGGCTCGAAGGCGTCCTGCGGGACGTGATCCCGGCCAAGCTCTTCTCCGGGACCTCCGAGATCCAGCACGAACTCATCGCGAAGGGGCTCGGCCTGTGAACCTCGCCGCACTGGTCAGCGACAGCGCGCGCCGGGCCGGCGGGAACCTCGCCGTGGCGGGCGCGGAAGGCCGTGTCACCTACCGCGAACTCGACCGGGCCGCCCACATCCTGGCCCGGCAGCTCCACGAGAGGGGGGTGCGCGGAAGCGGGCGCGTGGTGATCTGGCTGGACAAGTCGATCGCGGCGGTCGCCGCCATGCAGGCGGTGCTCCGGCTCGCCGCGGTCTACGTGCCGGTGGACGGTTCGGTGCCGCCGCGGCGGGCCGAGGTGATCGCGCGCGGCTGCTCCGCGACGGTGATCGTCACGGATTCCCGGCGCGCGGCCCTGTTGCGGGAGTCCGACGACGGCCTGCCCCCGCTCCTCGTCCTGGACGGCCTTCCCGACGACGACGGGCGTGAGCTGTTGCCCGCCGTGCCCGCCGCGCCCGTGGATCCCGATGATCTCGCCTACATCCTCTACACGTCGGGCTCGACCGGTGAGCCCAAAGGGGTGTGCGTCAGCCACCGCAACGCCCTGGCGTTCGTCGACTGGGCGGCCGCCGAAGTGGCCGCGACGGACGAGGACCGTTTCGCCAACCACGCCCCGTTCGGCTTCGACCTGTCGGTGCTCGATCTGTACGTGGCCTTCCGGGCCGGTGCCTCCGTCCATCTGATCCCCTCGGCGATGGCCTACGCGCCGCAGCAGCTGCGCGAGTTCCTGCACGCCGAGCGGATCACGGTCTGGTACTCGGTGCCGTCGGTCCTCATCCTGATGATCCGCGACGGCAGCCTGTGCGAGGGACCGCCGCCCCCGGCGCTGCGGGCGCTGCTCTTCGCCGGTGAACCCTTCGCCGTCGACTATCTGTCCGTCCTGTACCGGCACTTGGCGGGCGTCCGCTTCCTCAACCTGTACGGCCCGACCGAGACGAACGTGTGCACCTTCCACGAGGTGACCGCGGCGGACATCGCCTCCGGCGAGGCCGTGCCGATCGGCCGGGCCTGCTCGGGCGACGAGGTGTGGGCGGCCCTGCCCGACGGGCGGCGCGCGGGCCCCGGAGAGGAGGGGGAGCTGGTCGTCGACGGGCCCACCGTCATGGCGGGCTACTGGGGCCATGGCGCGCACAAGGGCCCGTACTGGACCGGCGACATCGTGCGCTTACGGCCGGACGGCGGCTTCGAGTACCGCGGCCGCCTCGACCAGATGGTCAAGGTGCGCGGCCACCGGGTGGAGCTCGGCGAGATCGAGGCGTGCCTGGCCCGGCACCCCGCCGTCGGCGAGGCGACCGTGCTCGTGGACGGCGTCGGCACCGCGGCGCGGATCGTCGCCGCGGTGGTCCCCGACGGCACCCCGCCAGGACTCCTTGCCCTGAAGCGGCACTGCGCCGAGCGGCTGCCGCGCTACATGATCCCGGACGCGGTCCTGACCGTCGCCGAACTCCCGCGCACCCGGAACGGAAAGACCGACCGGCAGGCGCTGCGCGCCGCCCTGCTCCCCTCCACCGACTCCACCGACTCCACCGACTCCACCGACTCCACGAAGTCCGCCGGATCTCCCGGCTCCCCCGCATCCCCCGACGCCTGAACCCGGCCTCCCACGACCCCCTCCCACGACCCCCTCCCACGACCCATGGAAAGGCGGCACCGCCGCATGGAACCCACCTCGGTGATGAACGACATCGACGCCTACATCCGCAAGGAGTTCCTGGACGGGGATTCCTCGGTCGACCTGACCTTCGCCTCCCCGCTCCTCGAGTGGGGGATCCTCAACTCGATGAACACGACGCGGCTCGCCACCTTCGTGAGCGAGCGGTACGAGGTGACCGTGTCGCCCCGCGACATGAGCCCGGACAACTTCCGGACCATCGAGAACGTGGCCCTGATGGTGCTCGACAAACGGCGGGCCCGGCCGACGGTCTGACCGCACGGCCCGGGATTCATTCCACTGAGGGAGTTGGCACCTGTGCGCTGGAACGACATCTACATCGCCGGTCTGGGAACCCGCCTGCCGTCGCCGGAGCCCGCTGAAACGGCGGTGTCCGAAGGCAGATACTCCACACAGGAGTGCAAGGACAACGAACTGATATCGGCCCTCGTCAGCGAGAGCGAGCCGGCCGTCGACATGGCGGCGGCCGCGGGACGCCAGGCGATGGCCCGCAGCGGCCTCGACGCCGAGGCCGTCACGTTGCTGCTGCACGCCCACACCTACCACCAGGGCGAGGACCTGTGGACGCCCGCGACCTATGTGCAGCAGCACACCATCGGCGGCAGCGCGCCCTCGATCCAGCTGAACCACGGCTGTGACGGCGGCATGGTCGCCCTGCACCTGGCCATCCCCACGCTGCTGGCGGGCCCCGAGGGAGCGGCGGCCCTGCTGACCACCGGTGACCGCTTCGCACCGCCCGGGTTCAACCGCTGGAGCAGCGACATCGGCCTGGCCTTCGGGGACGGCGGAACGGCCATGGTGGCCGCCCGCGGTGGCGGGGTCGCCCGGGTGCTCGCCACCCACTCCTCGTCGGAGCCGTTCTTCGAGGGGCTCTACCGCGACACCGACCGGGGCTTCACCGACGCTCCCCACCTCGCGGGGACCCCGCTGGACCTGCGGGGCCGCAAGAAGCGCTTCGCGGAGCGCGAGGGCCTCGACACCGTGATGGGCCGGCTCTCGGCGGCGCTCGTCGAGAACGTGGAGCAGACCCTGGCCGAGGCCGGCACCGACCTGGACCAGATGGTCAAGATCGTGCTCCCGAACCTCGGAAAGCCGCTGCTGAGCTGGCAGTTGCTGGCTCCCCTGAAGATCGACCTGGACCGGACCCTGTGGGAGTGGGGACGGCGGACCGCGCACATCGGCGCGGGTGACCAGTTCGCGGGGCTCACCTACCTCCTGGAGTCGGGTCAGCTGCGGGCCGGCGACCTCGTGGTGCTGGTCGGCGTCGGCATCGGTTACTGCTGGACGACCGCCGTGGTGCAGATCGAGGACGTCCCCGACTGGTCGGGGCCGGACGCCGAGACCCTGCGGGTGGCGGGGTGAAGGCACGCGTGCGCGGCGGTGTGACCGTCGCGGCCCCGGCGGAGCTCGACGATCCGTGCTGCCTGCCCGAGGACGAGGCGCAGCGGCTGGTGGCGGGCTCCCCGTGGCATCGCCTCGTGGTGATCGGCGACGGAGCGGCCGAGGGGGTGGGCGAGCCGGTGGAGGGGTTCCGGCGCAGGTCGTGGGCGGACCGTGTCGCGAACACGCTGCGGGCCGTCCATCCCGAACTGGCCTACATCAATCTCGGTAAGCGGGATCTGCTCGCCGCCGACGTACGGGCCCGTCAGCTCGCCAGGGCGCTGACCCTCAAGCCCACCCTCGCGGTGATCGCCTGCGGGGGAACCGACGTCCTGGGCGACTCCTTCGACGCCCACGCGGTGGAGATCGAGCTGAGCCGGATGATCGGCCCGCTGCGCGACACCGGCTGCGCGGTGCTCACGATGGGCGTGCCCGATCTGTCCTGCCCCCAGCTGGTGCTGGAACAGTGCCGGGTCGAGACGCGGTACCGCGCCCGGCTCCTGGCCGAGCGCACCGAGGCCATCTCGCTGCGGCACGGGGCGCTCTACGTGGACCTCGCGCGGCGGCCCGTGACACCGGGGCCGAGCCCGTGGAGCTCGACCGCTCCCTATCTGAACGGCCGTGGCCACGCCATCGCGGCGGGGGCCGTCATCCAGGGCCTCGGGATGCTCCTGTCGAGCCGTATCTGAGTGACGAAGCGCCGTCGTGCGGGGCCGGGCGAACTCCGGTCCCGCACGACGGCGCTTCAGGCGGGGGTGCCGGCGGTCTGCGACGCGGCGGGCCGGTGCCGTGCCATCGCCAGGGCGGACGCGGCGCGCAGCAGCCCGGTCAACTCGTCGGCCTCGCCCGCGCTCAGCGTCTCGTAGGCGGGGGCCGCCATCCGGTCGGTCAGCTCCTCGGCCGCCGCACGGCGGGAGCGGGTCTCGCCGTCGATACGGGGGTAGGGGCCTTCCCAGCCCAGGAACTCCGCCCGTCGCAGGCCGTTGTCCCGGGTGAGGGTGGCCTCCAGCGGGCTGATCCCCGTGGCGAGCACGGCCGAGAGGTGCAGGCCGCCCCGGTGCTCCCGCAGGACATGGGCCAGTTGGCCCACGCGCGCGGGCGCGTCGTCGGGGCGCGGGACGTCCCGCCAGCCGGCGAACAGCGGGATGCCGGGCACCTCCACGCGGTCGACGACGGCCTCCAGGAGCTCGGCCAGCCGGTCGGCGGACGAGAAGCCGGCCAGGCAGCGGCGCCCCCAGGCACGGCACGAATCCGCGTAGCTGGCCGCGATCCGCGGCAGCGGCGGGGTGTCCGGTGGCGCCGCGCAGTGCGTGCGCACGAACTCCGGCGGGAAGAACCCGAAGACGGCGGCGGTGACCTCCGCGCTCACCGGGCCCAGGACACCGCCACGGCCGCGGAAGTAGTAGCCGAAGCGGGACATGCCGAGGTCCGCGGCGGCTTGCCGGGCCTCCGGGCTCTTCATGAAGGAGCCGCCGAGGCGGCGCACGTCGTCCTTGGTCGTGGCCACGCACGCCCGCGCACCGGACATCACAGATTCTCCCCTGGACAGATGTGGTCGGCGGCGCCCGCGACGCAGGCTCCGGTCAGCGGCCCTGCAGGTGCTTCCCCAGGCTTCGTACGATCTCGGTGCACAAGATCGCCTGGCCGCGGGCATTGAGGTGCAGGCCGTCGGTGCTGAAGATCTCCTGGTCGCCGGCGGGGTGCCGGGGCAGGTCCAGGTGGACCGCGCCGAGCCGCTCGGCCACCTGCTTGGTCCGCTCCGACCAGGCGGCGATGCGCTCGCTCATCGGCTTGCGGTAGCGCTCGTCGACGTACGGGGAGACCGTGATGTCGAAGAGGCCCGAGGTGACGACCGTGGCCCCCGCCTCGCGCAACGGCGTGATGATGAGGGCCAGTTCGGCCTCGACCGCGTCGACGTCGAAGTGCCGCTGCAACATGTCGTTGCCCCCGCAGAACACGACGGCCAGGTCCGGCCGGAACTCCAGCGCCGGTGCCAGCTGCGTCTCGCGCACCTGCGCGGCGAAGAGGTTGCGCAGCCCCAGCTTGAGGGTCTCCAGGCCCGGCTGCACGGCCCGGAGCTCCGGGACGAAGCGCTCCACCCAGGGCAGGTGCCGATAGCCCTCGTACGCCTCGGTGACTCCTTCCGCGCCGCTGTCGCCCAGCACGGCGAGCCGCTTCCACGGGGCGTCGGCCAGCAGACGGGCGCCCTCGCCCGGGGACAGCAAGTACGGGTCGGCGGCTTCGGCTGCGTACTCCGTCGTGTCGGTCATGTCTGGACTCCTCTGAACGCTTCGCGGGGAGGGAGATCAACGATGCCAGCCGGGGGGTGGGCGGGCTGGCGAGAATCCGGCGCCATCCTCCGGCGCCGTCGTGGCGTCGAGGCAGCCGGTCCGGCCCGGCAGCCGCCGCCAGCCACGGGCCGTCGCGTACCGGACCAGGACGGGATCGTCGCCCACCACGACCGGGTGCCCGACGGTCAGGAGCATGGGCAGGTCGGAGGAGTGATCGCCGTAGGCGGCGCACTCGGCGGGGTCCATGCCGTGGGCGTCCATGACGGCCTGGGCCGCGGCCGCCTTGTCCTCGCCCAGCATGGGCGTGACGAGGCGGCCGGTGTGGACGCCTTCGACGGTTTCGAGGCGCGCGCCCACGACCTGCGCGGCGCCGAGGAAGTCGGCCAGCGGATCGAGGCACGGGGCGAAGGAGCCGGACACCAGCACGGTGAGGTCTCCCCGGCGCAGATGCTCCTGGAAGGCCTCCACGCAGGCGGGCAGGAACAGCTCCCCGGCACTTTGCTCCCGCCGGAACCACGCACGCCCCTGTGCGGACAGGTCCGCGGCGCGCTGTCCCGCGTACACGCGGTAGTAGGCGCGCATGACCTCGGCCCTGCCGGCTCCCTCGGCGGCGAGCGCGCGCAGCTCGGCGATCAGCTCGTCGTAGGCGGACGGAGGTCTGCCGATCGCCGCGAAGTGGTGCGCGAGAAACCGGAACATGCTCTTCACCGAGATCAGGGTCTCGTCGACGTCGAAGAAGGCCGCCCGGGAGCGGGTGCCGACACGGGTGCGATCCGTCATGCGCCGAGCACCTCCCGGACCGTCGCGTCGAGTTCGGCCGCCCCGAGCGAGGAGGTGTGCTCCAGCGCATCGACGGCGTCCGGTGGCACACCGGTGGCGGCCAGCTTGGCGCGCGCGATCGCCCGGTGGTCGCGGCGGGTCCGGGCCCCGGCCGAGCCCACGGCGTGCGTGCGCTCCGCCCGCAGTGCGCGGCCACCGCGCAGCGTGACCTCGATCCGGGAGCCGATGGCCTTCGTGGCGTGCTCGAAGGTCACACTCGGCTCGCCCCCGGGGAAGACGCCGGGCGCGGCCCTCCCACCGGAGAACGCGGCGAACCACTCCTGCGCCCGCCCCTCGGCCTGCCGCAGCGCCTCCCCCAGGGGTGCCGTGGCGGCCAGCAGCCGACGGCTCAGCCCGGGGTCGTAGGTGAGGCGGACCTTGGCTGCCAGCGCCCAGCGCACGGGGTCGGCGGTGGCGGGCTCGGCGAGATCGTCGGCCGTCACGGAGCCGGTGAGCAGCGCGGTCGCCACGTTGTAGGCCACGGAGAGGTTGAGCGCGAGGATCGCGGAGCGCTCGCGGTCGAGATACGGCCGTGCCTCGCCGTCCATCACCATGGTCAGGCGCGCGGCCCGCACCACGATCTCGTCGATGTCGTCGATCTCCGTGGGCGTGAGCAGGCCGTGCAGCTCGGCGGCACAGTCGATGGCCGCGTCGACGTAGGCACCGGCGGGATGGACCTTGAAGGACAAGGTCTCCGTGTGCCAGCGGGTACCGAACCCCGCCGTGACCACCTCGGGCGAGGCCACGTCGGAGACCTTGGCGAGCAGCCCTCCGGGGTGTTCCAGGATGTCCTCGGCTCCCGTGAGCCCCGCCTCCGCCGCCCGGCACGCGTCCAGGCCGATGCGTACGGGCACGGCGGCGGAGAGCACCTTGGCGTCACTTCCGAGGAAGGCGCGGCGCAGGGACCACGGCGGGGCGGCCAGAGCTATGCCCCAGGCGTCGGTCCATCGGCGCACGGGCGCGCCCGCCCCGTGCGACACCGCCGCGACGGCACCGACCAGTTGGGCGTGCGCGGCGGTCTGGCCGCGGAAGGGTCCCAGCGTGCTCGCCGCGGTGACCCGGGCCGCGCACTCGTTGGCGGCGACCATCGCTGTGAGCAACTGCGCCCCGGTGAGCCCTTGTTCGTTGCGGAAGGCCAAGGGCACGCCGACCGATGAGTGCGAGACGTGGCCCACGTACATGCTGTCCTCGTAGTACAGACACGCGGAGAGCGCCGCCAGGACGTACGCCGCCTGATCGGGGCAGTCGTCGGTCGGCGACCCGAACGCCTTCACGAGCCGCTGCCCCAGCGGGTGCGCCATGCCGGCCCGGACCACGGCGAGGTGCGAGATGAGCTGGCTGGTCGCATAGGCGTCGATCCGGTCGGGCAGGTCCGCGTGGCGCAGACCGGACGCCCACTCTGCGAGCCGCACCGTCAACGACCCGTCGGCTTGCGGTGTTCGTGGCACCTCACACCCCTGCCTGTCGTCGTGGGCCCGGGGTCAGGCCCGAGTGAGTACGAGCACGGCGTTCTGTCCGCCGAATCCGAAGGAATTGCTGACGGCCACCTCGGGGCGGCTGTCCCGGCCGGTCTTGGAGACGACGTCGATCTCGATCCGGGGGTCCTGGCTCTCCAGGTTGGCGGTCGGTGGAATGAACCCGTGCTCCAGGGTCATCGCCGTGACCGCGGCCTCGATCGCCCCGGCGGCGCCGAGCGCGTGCCCGAGCACGCCCTTGACCGAGGACACCGCAGGACGCGCGCCGAGCGCGCGGCCGATGAGCCTTGCCTCGGCGACATCGTTCAACGGAGTGGACGTCCCGTGTGCGTTCACGTGGTCGACGTCACCGGGGCCGACGCCGGCGTCGGCCAGGGCGGCCCGCAGCGCCAGTTCCGCGCCCACGCCCTCGGGGTCGGGGGCGGTGGCGTTGTAGGCGTCCGCGGACGCGCCGTATCCACTGACGAGGGCGTGGACCCGGGCTCGACGGGCCCGCGCGTCCTCGGCCCGTTCGAGGACCAGGACGGCGGCGCCCTCCGCCGGCACGAATCCGTCCCGGTCGACGTCGAAGGGGCGGGAGGCGGTACGGAGATCCCCGCGCCGTGCGGACAGCGCTCCCATCTGACTGAACCCGGAGATGATGGAGGGGACCAGGCATGCCTCCGTGCCGCCCGTGATCACGACGTCGCAGGCCCCCGACCGCAGCAGGTCACGGGCGACGCCCACGGCTGTGGCGCCCGACGCGCACGCCGTCGCCGTGACGAGGTTGGGGCCCCGCGCGCCGCACTCCATGGCCACGTAGCCCGCAGGCATGTTGACCGCCAGCATCGGGATGAGCAGCGAGGAGACCCGTTCGGGTCCGTCCCGAAGGAGCGCCTGGTGCTGCTTCTCCCAGGTGGCCGCGCCGCCGATGCCGCTGCCGAGCACCACGGCGACGCGGGCTCCGTCCCAGGTGGCGGGGTCGAGGCCGGAGTCCGCCAGCGCTTCGCCCGCCGCGGCGACGGCGAACTGACTGCTGCGGTCGAGCCGCCACGCCTTGCGCCGCTCGATGGGGCCCGACCGGCCGAAGTCCCGGACCGCGCAGCCGAAGTCGGCGGGCGTGCCCGCCAGCGCGGGGACGGGCGCCGCGGCCGTCGCCTCGCCCGCGCGGATGGTGCGCCACGCGGTGTCCGCGCCGATGCCCGCGGCGGTCACCAGGCCGATGCCGGTCACCGCCGCGTGCGACGGCCTGCGGGCGGACGTCATGCGAGGCTCGCCACCTTGGTCTCGATGACCTTGGCGGCCTGGCTGATGGTGTCGCCCGACTGGATGTCCTCGTCCGCGAGCGCGACGCCGAACTCCTGCTGGGCGGTCAGGCCGAGCTCGACCAGCGCGAGGGAGTCCATCTCCAGCTCGCTGAACGTCTGCTCCGGGTCGACCTCGCCGGTCTCCAGGCCGAAGCCCTCCACCAGCAGGGCCACAAGACGGTCGTAGATGTCGTTGCTGTCGCTCATCGGGGTCTCCTTGAGATGTCGGGTGTCGCTGTGGGACGGGACTGACTGTTTCCTTCGGGCCCCTCGGGGGCCTTCGGGAGCGCGCCGTTCTCAGCCGGGCACCAGGTCGGGCCATCGCAGGGCGCACGAGCCCCAGGTCAGTCCGCCGCCGAAGGCGGTCAGGACCACTTGGTGGCCGGGCAGGAGCGTGCCGTCCTCCACCGCGTCGACGAGCGCGAGCGGGATGGACGCCGCCGCGGTGTTGCCGACCCGGTCGACGTTGACCGCGCAGCGCTCCCTGGGCAGCCTCATCTGATCGGCGACGGCGTGCATGATGCGCAGGTTCGCCTGGTGCGCCACCAGCAGGTCGATGCCGGCCACGCTCCAGCCCCTGTCCTTCGCGACCCGCAGGGAGGAAGCGGCCATCCGCTCCACCGCGTTACGGAACACGGCCTTGCCCTCCATGCGGAAGTACGGGTCGGCCCGCCCCACCGAGGCGGCCCGGATCGGGTCGCGGGAGCCGCCCGACGGCACCGTGATCAGCCCGCTGCCCGTGCCGTCGCTCGCCAGGTCGAAGTGGCCCAGGGCACCCGGCTCCCCGGCGTCGCCCGCGCTCAGCACGACCCCGCCCGCCCCGTCCCCGAAGACGGCCCGGGTCGAGCGGTCCCGGGGGTCGAGGATGCTGGAGAAGGTGTCCGCGCCCAGCACGAGGACGCTTCGGGCCGTACCCGCGGTGACGAGTCCGGCCCCGGCGGCCAGCGCGTAGAGGAAGCCGGTGCACACCGCGCCCACGTCGAACGCGGCGGCCGTGCCGAGGCCGAGCCGGGAGGCCACCAGGGGCGCGGTGGCCGGGCAGATTCGGTCCGGCGTGGTGGTGGCCACGATGACGCAGTCCGCCGCGTCCACCGAAGCGGACTTCAGCGCTCTGCCGCCGGCCTCGACCGCCAGGTCCGAGGTGGCCGTCCCCGGGTCGGCGATGTGCCGCCGGGCGATGCCGGTCCTGCTGCGGATCCACTCGTCCGAGGTGTCCAGCTCCGCGGCCAGCTCCTCGTTGGTGACGACCCGGGGCGGAACCCAGGCGCCGATGCCCCGGACCACTGCCGCCGGGCTCACCGCCGGGCCTGCGCGAGGACGGCGTCCCGCTGTTCCAGGTCCCGTACCTCCTGGCTGACCTCGCCCAGGTAGTCCGCGACTTCCAGATAGGACCTCACCACGCGCACCTCGACGTACGGGAGCCCGTGGCTCACGAGGTAGTCCTTGATCAGAGGCTGGGCCCGATGCAGGTTGCGGCGGGGCATGGACGGGAACAGGTGGTGCTCGATCTGGTAGTTGAGCCCGCCGTAGAAGAACTGGGTGATGCGGCTGGGGAGCAGGTTGCGCGACGTGACCACCTGGCGGGTGATCCAGTCGAGCTCTTCCTTCTCGCCGTCCCGCACGGGCAGACCCTTGTGGTTCGGCGCGAACAGCAGGCCCATGTAGAAGCCGAACAGCGCCTGATGGACCACGATGAACGCGACGGCCTTGCCCGGTGGCAGCACGTAGAACACGGCGGCGAGATAGGCCACCAGATGGAAGCTGAGCATGCTCAGGTCGGCGGCCTTGTGCCGCTTGAGCGCGCCCTTGCGGGCCGCCACATAACCGGACAGGTGCAGCCGCAGCCCTTCCATCATGATCAGTACGTAGAACATCCAGGCCTGGTGGCGCACGATGAACCGCCCGGCGGTGCTGGTGCGCTTGCTGCGGTCCTTGCCGGCGAAGATCACCTGTCGGCGCGTGATGTCAGGGTCGAGAGAGAGGTGGTTGGGGAAGTTGTGGTGCTTCGTGTGGTGCCCCACCCACCAGCCGAAGCTGACGCCGGTCAGCAGGTTGCCGTGGATGTACCCGATGACGTCACTCGCCTTGCGGGTGCGGAAGATCTGCCGGTGGCCCGCGTCGTGTCCCAGCAGATCCGTCTGGGCGAAGCAGAAGGCGAGCAGCACCGCGGTCGCCAGCTGCCACCAGCTGTCGCCGAGCCCCGCGAAGAGGACCCAGGCCCCGGACAGCAGCAGCAGATTGAACACGATCTTGTAGACGTAGTAGGCGGGCTGCTGGTCCATCAGCCCGGCGGACCTCACCAGGCGGGTGACCTCCTCCAGGTCGGCAGGACCGGTCCGAACGGCGCCCACCGCACCGGCCGCCGGTGTGCCGGGCCCCTTGTCCAGGCGAGTCACAACGCCTCCTCGAGGCCCATGGAGGCGAGGCGGGAGTGCTGCATGCGCCGCGCCCACTCCTGGCCGGTGGCCATGCGCTCCTCGATCGTGGTGTCGACGAGCCGGCGTCCGGGCCACACCTCGTAGTCGCCGAGCAGCTCGCCGTGCTGTTCGATGCCCTGCTGGAAGAGCTTCTCCCGGTTGAGCACCACGTCCTCGACCGGCAGCCGCCCCCACAGCTCGTAGCCCTCCGCCATGAGTTCCAGCAGACGCGGCTTGTCCTCGGGGCGGTTGAGCAGGTGATCGCGGAGGATCGAACTGCCGACCGCCAGATGCCGTATCTCGTCGATGCCCGCGCCGCGCTCGATGTCGGCGGCGGCCGGATCGAAGACGCGCCACTTGCGCTCGCTCAGCTCGGCGGCCGGCGCCAGGACACCCTCGACCAGGACCGTCAGGACCAGCACACCGCCGATGAAGTCACCCCGGTCGCGCAGGGAGCGCAGCCCGAACTCCTCCAGCGGGACCAGGACCGCGTCCCGGTCGGCCCCCGCGAGACGCTCGACGGTCGTCCACAGCTCGTCCTGTCCGATGCCCAGTTGCAGCAGATGGTTCCGGAACACCATGGCGTGCCGTGCCTCGTCGAGCAGCTGGGTGGAGTAGAACTCCAGGCTGTCGTTGTCGGGGGCCAGCGCCACCATGTGGGCGATGGCGCGCGTGGCCTTCTCCTCCGCGATGGAGCGGAACGCCAGCTCCTGCGTGAGCGCGCTGTTCAACGGGCCCGGCCGGGTCATCACGGGATGGGGGCGTACGTCGTCGGCGTGCCCCAGCACGTGGCCCCGCAGGGTGCCCTGCGGCACGGCGCCCAGCCAATACCGCAAGTCGCAGGAGCGTGCGGTCAGTTCGAGCTCGATGGCCCCGTCCACCAGCGACGGGGCTTGCGTCCAGTCGGCCTCTGCCGGGATGTTCGCGAGAGCCATGGTCAGTCCCTTTCCGAAGTCGTGGTGGCAGGCAGCCGGTGTATCCGGCCGGCGAAGTTGAGCAGCGGCGCGCCGCCGCCGCACACGGACCGGTCGACCCTGGCGAGCAGCAGTTCGTGATCGCCCACCGGAACGGTGCGCTGCACGCTGCACAGCAGCCAGCCGAAGGCGTCGCGCAGCACGGGCACACCGTCCTGCGTGCGGCCGGCCCAGGTGTCGGGATCCAGCTGATCGATGCCCGTCGGCCGGCGTCTGTGGGCGAAGTGCCTGGCCAGCCCTTCCTGCCGTGATCCCAGGACGTTGACGACGAAGGTGGAGGTGCCCAGCAGCACCCTCAGGCCCCGGCTGCCGCGCCGTAACGCGACGGAGACGATGGGCGGCTCGACCGACGCCAGGGCCAGCGTGCTGACGGTGACTCCCTGGACGTCCGCTTCGCCGCCGCAGGTCAGCACCACGACACCGGTGGCCAGTTGGGCCGCGGGGCCGCCCGCCGACACCGCCGCCGACACCGCCGCCGACGGCGCCGCTCCCGGTGGCCAGGCCGTGAGCGTCTGCTCGGCGGTCGCGCCGCTCACAGCGAGCCCGTCCCGACCGGCCGCGGCACGCGGACGGCGTCACCCACGGCCGCGACCTCGCCGAAATCGCTCCTGAAGCGCCGGTACGCGGGGTGCGTCTCCGGCTCGAAGGTCAGCGCGAAGGGCTTGAGGAAGTTCCCGAACAGCGCCCGGTCGCCGAAGAGATGGATGGGCAGGGCCAGCAGGGCCCACTCGAAGCCCCACACCGCTATCCAGACCAGCGCGACGAGGCCCTGGGTCACGAGGCTGTGCATGACGTTGTAGAGGATGAAGTAGATCTTCGGGATCTCCGTGCCGCCGGTCCGCCCCGCGGCCTTGTCCCTGGCGTGGGCGCGGTGATAGCGGTAGGCGCCGGGCAGATAGCCGATCAGGTCGATGTAGACGAAGAGCACGACGGCCGGGATCCAGCGCACGTCGCCGATGTGTACGAAGAAGAGCACCACGGAGACGACCAGGCCGAGCCCGTACTCCGCACGGATCAGCCACGCGGTGGTGCCGGTCATGAAGAGGTTCTTGGCGTCCATCAGCTCGACCCCGCAAGTGCCTCTGCGACCGCCTCGTCGTCCAGCACGGCGGCGCCGGCGAAGAGGGCGCTGACGATGCGGGCGATGGTCTCCTTGAAGACCCGCACGGCGACCGGATCCAGGATCCCGGCCAGGCTCGGAATGCCGAAGTCGAACTCGGCGTCGAAGTCCACACGGCACCCCGTGTCCGCCCGGGACACCCGCCAGGATCCGGTGAACGACTCGAAGTCGCCGTCGAGTTGGGAGAAGTCGATCGTCAGCCGTGCCCGGTCCAGACGGTCCTCCTCCGTCCAGCTCAGGATGCCGTTGCGGAAGTACACCTCCCAGTCGCTGGTCTCCTCCGCGGCGCTGACCTCGTGCACGGCCACGGACCGGACCACGGGAGCGAGCTCGGGATAGGCGGCGAAGTTCCGCACCCGGTCGAAGACCGCGCCGGGGTCGGTGTCCGGCAGGGCGAGAGCCACGTGAACGCTACGCATGATCAGGGCCACCTTTGGAAGTCGGCACGTAACGGGACGCCTGCGCCCGGCAGGCGCCGTCGAACGCCTCGTACAGGAAGGCCACGTCCGACCTGTCGAGGATCGCGGGCGGCGTCAGCCGCAGCGTCAGATGGGAGTTGAGCGAGTGATTGGCGATGACGCCCCGCGCGACCAGCTCGATCAGCAGGTCCCCGGCGATACCGGGCTCGGCGAACTCGAAGCCGAGCAGTAGGCCGCGACCGCGCACCTCGCGGACCGCTTCGCCGAAGTGTTCCCTGGCCGTGTCGCCCAGGGTGGTGAGCAGTTCGGCGCCCAGTTCACGGGAGCGTTCGACGAGCCCTTCGTCCTTGATGGCCGTGATCGCGCCGCGGGCCGCCGCCATGGCGAGAGGCACGCCGGAGAACGTGGACGTGTGCAGATAGGGGTCGCGGTCGAAGACGGAGAACGCGCTCGGCGTGGCCACCACCGCCGACACGGGGACCACACCGCCGCTGAGCCCCTTGCCCACGAGCAGCGCGTCGGGTGTGACGCCCTCCCGGTCCGCCCCGAACCAGGTGCCCAGGCGGCCGAGTCCGGTCTGCACCTCGTCAAGGACGAAGAACGCGCCGTGCCGGCGGCACGCCTCGGCCACGGCCCTCAGATAGCCGTCGGGCGGGAGAATGACACCTGCCTCCCCCTGGACGGGCTCGACGACGACGCAGCCCCGCCCCGCAAGGGTGGCGAGCAACCGGTCCAGTGCCCCGGCATCGCCGAACGGCACATGGCGGACGTCGGGCAGCAACGGCCGGAAGGGCGCCTGGAACACCTCCTTGTCGGTGAGGCTGAGCGCCCCCATGCTCTTGCCGTGGTAGCCGGCGTGCATCGCCACCAGCTGGTCCTTGCCCTTGGTCCGCGCCATCTTGATGACGGTCTCGACGGCCTCGGCCCCCGAGCTCGCGAAGTGGACGCGTTCGAGGCCGGGCGGGACCACCTCCACCAAGGCGTCCGCCGCCAGGGCCGCCTGCGGTTCCAGGAGCACTCGGGTGGCGACCGGGTTCCGGTGCAGCTGCTCCTCGACCAGTCGTACGACGGTGGGGTGCCGGGCACCGAGCAGCAGTACGCCGTACCCACCGCAGTTGAGGACGCGCTTGCCCTCGGTGGTGGTCACCCAGGCGCCCTTCGACTCCCACTCGACGTGGCCGCCGAACATCTCGCCGAGGACGGCCCGGCCCTTGCTGAGCCGGGTCCGGTAGAGCTTCCCCAGCGTCCCTCGCTCGTACGCCGGTCCGGGGCCGCCGGCCGGCGGCGCGGACGGTGCTGATGTCACGCTCATCGATGTCCTCACGCGAGCCTCAGCGGCCTGCCGTCGACGTGCTCCATGAGGGGCCCGGCGAAGCTGCTGCGGGACGGGGGGTGGAAGGCGAGGCCGTGCGAGGCCGCGGCGAGGTAGGCGACGTCCGAGGAGCCGATGAAGGCCATGCCGCCGAGTGCTTCCACGGCCCGGCGGACCGCGTCGCCGAGCGCGTCCTGGCAGCCGAACCTGGCCAACAGGGCTTTGCCGAGACCGGTGTTGCCCGTCTCGCCGTCCAGGATCATGCGGGCCGTCCCCTCCAGCAGGAGCACGGCCGACTCCAGGCGGGCGACCAGCTGGGCACGGTCGGATTCGCTGCCGCGCCCGCGGGCCACCACCCGCTCGACCAGGGAGCTCGCGATGCCCACGTAGGAGGCGGAGATGAGCAGTTCGAACCAGATGAACCCGACGGTCTGGAGTTCGTCGAGCTCCCCGGCGTCCCCCAACTCGGTCCGCATGATCTGCTGTTCGTCGACGAAGACGTCGGTGAGCCGGATCTCGTCGCTCTCCGCGCCCGCAAGGGCCCAGCTGGACCAGAACGGCCGCACGCTCATGCCCTCGGCCTCGCTCGGCACGAGCAGCACCGCCATGTCGCTGCCGCCGTCCGGGAGCGGCAGCGCCACGCTCGCGGTGAGCAGGTCCATCGACCGGGACAGACTGCACGGCTTCTTCGATCCGTTGACGGCGTAGCCGCCCTCGACGGCCCGTGCGGTCATGGTCGGGGCGAGAATGCCGCGCCCCGGCTGCCCTTCGGCGAAACCGGAGGCCACCAACAGGTTCTGGGAGCTGATGCCCTCCAGGAGCGCCCACTCCATGCCGCTGCTCTGCAGGCTGTCGGCGAGCGTGAAGAGGGTGGCCACCGAGAAGTGGTGCATGGTGGTGGCGACGGCCAGCGAGGGGGCGGCCGCGGCGATGGCGCGCGTCACCTCCAGGGCCTGGAGCGGATTGGCGCCCGCCCCCTCATAGGTCTTGGGGATCACCAGACCGGAACCGCCGGCTGAGCGGAAGAGGTCGACGGCGGGGCTGCCCGGCCGCTCGAGCTCTTCCAGCGGGATGTCGCCGAGCCTGCCGAGGAGTCCGGGCAGGAAGTCCTCGCACGTCTGTCGTGCCGCGTCGAGTGAGCGCATCAGAACTCCTGACTCCTCTTCGTGGGGAACGTCGTGGGGAACGCCGTGGGGACCTTCGTGGGGAGCAAGGCGTTCCACGCTCCGAACACGGCCTCCCGGGGCCTGGATCCGGGGCTGATGCTGACTCCCTGCAGATGGCTCGTCCGCAGGATCGGATAGTTGGCCTCGCCGAAGACGCCCCCGGTCAGGCCGGTGCCGCCGTGGGTGGGCAGATAGGGGAGAAAGCCGATGTGGGAGTCGTTGATCTTCAGCAGTCCGCCGCTGCGGACCTGGCTGAGGAAGGTGTCGACGACCGTCGACGAGGTCGCCCACACCGAATTGCGCAGGCCGTACTCATTGCTGTTCACGTAGGCGACGAAGCGCTCGAGGAGCACCTCGTCCGGCGCCCGTTCCGCGACGATGAGCGGCAACAGCGGGAAGAACGTCTCGTGTCGTACGGCGTCGATGTCGCGCGCGCCCTCAAGGCCGCGCACGACCACGACCGTCGGCTCCAGGAAGATGCCCGCGGTGTCGCGGCTCTCGTCGGCCTGCATCGCGTGTCCGCCACAGGCCAGTTCGGCGCCCTTGTCCAACGCGTCGCGCAGGCAGCCGAAGAACTTCTCGTTGCGCAGCACCGGGGTGAGCAGGACGTCCTCCTCCTCCGGCCGCCCCGGCCTGATGTGGCCGACCTGACGGACGAGGGAGGCGATGAGGGCGTCGGCGATGTCCGGGTGCACCACCACCTGGTTGGGAATCATGCAGAGCTGGCCCGAGCCGTAGAAGCTCTCCGTCAGCGCTTCCGCCGCCAGCTCCGGGTCGGCGTCCTTCCAGACCACCACCACGTCGTTGCCCGCGAGTTCGAGGATCGGCTTCTTGCCCGCGGTCAGGCAGCGCTCCTGGAACCGGACGCCGTTCTCGCTGCTGCCGAAGTACATGATGTCGTCCACATGAGGGCTCTCCACCCATGCCGAGAGCAGCGGCACGGGGTCCCCGCACACCACGTTGAGCGTGCCGGGCGGCGCCCCGACCTCTTCGAGCACCGGCCGTACCACCTCGTGCAGGACGTACATCACGCCGAGCGGCGCGCTGCGCGGGGCGCGGACGACCAGGGCGTTGCCGGCCATGATGGAGGTGACGCCGAGGAGGGCGCTGGACAGGGGCGCGTTCTGCGGCGGGTTCACGCACACCACGCCGTCCGGGCACCGGCGGACCTGGATGCGGCGCTCGCCGTGCCGGAACTCCTGATGCATCTGCGAACGGTAGAAGCCCAACGATTCCGGGCCGAAGCACTCCAACATTCCCGAGACCTGCCAGCGGGCCAGGACCACCGGGTGTCCTTCGGCGACCAGGATCCGCGTGATCTCCTCGGCCCGTTCGGTCAGCCTCCGGCAGAGGAGCTCGCCGACCTTGTCGAGGCGGGTCTCCAGGGGGTAGGCCCCCCAGACCGGCGCTGCGGCCGCGGCCGCCTCCAGCGCCGCCTCGACGGTCGGCCCGTCGGCTTTCGCGACGCGGCCGACGATGCTGGGCGGGAGGTTCTCCGGTGAGACGCGCCCCCGCTCCAGCTTCCGCTTGAGCGTGAGGCTCGCGAAAGCGTCGTCCAGCAGCACTCCGGAGTTCACGACATACACCCAGGCGTCGCTTTCGCGATCCTGCCCGCCCACGTAGGAAGAATAGGAGCGGAAAGGCACGGCGCTTTTCGCCGCATGTGATGAAGCCGGATCCGTGTGGGACAACTGCGTGATCCCCACTCTCACTCCCTGCTGTCGTGTCCACGTTGTCGGTGGTCATTTCGACGTTTCCCCGACCCTGGCAGCGGACACTGAAAAAGCGCTGACAGCGCGCTGAAACCGTCCTGTCAGACGCGTTGCCGCATCTATGGATACGCTTCCCCCCAGATGCTGCGGCGAGGCGACGTGAAGGATGGATCCTCCATGAAGCGGTCAAAGGAACAGGCGTCGGTCCCGTGTCTCCCGAATGACTTCGAAAAGTTCCGGATCAAGTCGGCGATCGAGAAGTACGCGGACAACCCGAGCGCATTTCTGGCTCTCAACGAAGGAAACGAGACCTTTTCCGTGCCCGGCGGTGACGGGGTCATCGTCTTCCGTGGAGCCGGCCGTTATCTGATCCAGTTCGGGGGAGTGTTCGCCCCGCCGGAATGCCGCGCCGACCTCTTGCGCGAGTTCAAGAAGTTCGCGGCCGGGAAACGTCGTCGCATCGTCGCGATGCAACTGCAGGCATCGGATGCCGGCATGTACGAGCCCGAAGGCTTCGTGATCAACCAGGTCGGAGCGTCATACTCGGTGAATCTCGCCGAGTTCTCCCTGCGTGGATCGCGGTTCGTCAAGCTCCGGAACAAGATATCGCGAGCCAGGCGGAGCGGACTTGAGGTGCGCGAAGTCGATTTCGACAGCTACCGGAGCCAGTTGGCCGAGCTCGACAGGAACTGGCTGCGATCGAAGGGCCGGCACGTGAAGGAGATCGAGTTCCTGGTGGGCCAGCTCGGAGGTCCCGCGCAGAAACATCGCAGACTCTTCGTCGGCCTGCTGGACGGGGCGCCCGTCGCCTACATCTCCTACTCGCCCGCCTACGGCTCGAACCCCGGGTGGCTGCACGACCTCAGCCGCCGGGTCGCGAACCCCCCGCCTGGCGTCATGGAGGCCCTCAACTCCACGGCCATGGGTGTCTTCCGGGACGAGGGGGCGGGGTGGCTGCACTTCGGCTTCACTCCGTTCACGACGCTGCGCCCCGAGCACGAGCTGCCGAGCCACAGCCCGATGACGGCGAAGTTCATGAAGTTCCTCGCGGAGCACGGAGAGTCTGTCTATCCGTCCAGAAGCCAGCTCGCCTACAAGGAGAAGTGGGCACCGCACCTGGTGCTTCCCGAGTATCTCGCCTTCGAGGGCGGAGTGCGGCCGGGCGCCATCTGGCAGATACTCAGAGTGACCAAGTCGATCTGAGAAGCAGACCGGTTCACCGGACCATGGGCGCACGGCTCAGTATCTTCTGAAGCCGCTGTTGCAGTCTCTCGCTCGGCTCGAGACCCAGGTCGTGGGTCAGCCGGTGACGGGTTCGCTGATATGCGTCGAGTGCTTCTGCCTGGCGCCCGGAGTGATACAGCGCGGTCATGAGCTGTTCACAGAACCTCTCCCTCAAGGGGTATTGCATGGATAGCTGCTCGATCTCCGGCACCATGGCCTGGTATTCACCCAGCGCGAGGCGTGCGTCGATGAGACGTTCGCGAGCGATGAGCCGGGTCTCCTCCAGGCCCGCGTAGGCGGTTCGGCACATCATGCCGGGGCCGGCGTCAAGCAGTGCGGGCCCTCTCCAGAGCGCGAGCGCCTCGGTGAGTCGCTCGACGACCTGCCGGGGAGGAATGTCGATGATCCGTTCCACCGATGCGACGAGTGTCTCGAATCGGATGGCGTCCACGTCGACGGGGCGTATGCGGAGGATGTAACCGGAGGAGCTGGTCTCGATGACCTCGCGCATGTCCGGCTTCCCCGTGCCTTCCGCAAGAATACGGCGCAGCCGGGCGATGTGGCTCTGGAGGGAGTTGGCGGCATTTCTGGGTGGCCGCTCGCCCCACAGTTCGTCTATGAGATCACTGAAGGAGACAGAAGTAGCGGGGGACAGTGCGAGGGCAGCCATGATGGCGCGCAGTTTTTCACCTGGCAGCGAAACGGAAACACCGTCCTCCACCACCTCCACATCGCCCAGTAAGTTCACCAGCATATGCATTCCCTGGAGCTGCGGAGCGGGGTCTTTCCGTTCGTTGCATCCGCGTTCTGAATTGCTTGCTCAATCCCTTTTGTTTCCGAACCATCCATGTTTCTTCCCCCGTTTCACATAGTGGCCGGGAGAGCTTAATCCGACGCGCGGCATCGGTCAACGACTGCTTCGGAAGTGGAACTCAGGAGTTGCAATAGATTGCACCCGGAGGTGCAGAAATGGCCAGCACTGGAAACAGTGAGGATCAAGGGCTCCCGCCCTGCGAGGATGATAAAAATGCATCAGTGATGCCCGAGATCGCCAGGCGGTTGCGTCATATACGGCGACATCACCCGGAAGGCCCGTTCACCTTGCTGGAGTTGGCCCGCCTGACAAGTGTCTCAAAACGCACCCTTGCCGCCGCGGAGTCGGCCGAGGGCACGAACCTCACGCTCGAGACGCTGGTGAAGCTCACGCGGGGTCTCGGGATCCGGCGCCTGGCCTACTTCCTGGACGAGCAGGTCTTTCAGGAAGTGAACGCCGAGATGCGCCGCGGTGGGGTGGTGGCGCAGCGGGCGGCGCATGCGATCGAACCGCTCGGTCCGCTGGCAACCCTCGTCGGCGGCATCCTGGCCGCCGCGACACGCCCCGGCCGCCCCGGCTCTGCCTCCGGTTGAGGTCGCACATCGCCGAGGGGGCTGCTGAGGGTTCCCCGAAGCCTCGGAGGGGAAGCCGCTTCGACCTCGCCCGGCATGACGATGCGTACCGGACTCACCTGACGACCCGGCGCGTCGTGAAGCCGATCACGGCGGCCACCGCGGCCAGCAGCGCCACGCTGGTGAGCGCCGTCGGCAGCGTGAACCAGTCCGCCATGAACCCGATCGCGGGCGGTCCGAGGAGCATGCCGGTGTAGCCGAACGTGGAGGCGATGGCCACGCCGCTCGCTCCGGCGAGGGCGCCCGCGCGTTCGACGGCGACCGGGAAGATGTTGGCGAGCCCGATGCCGGTGACGGCGAAGCCGAGGAGTGCCGCCCAGACGGAGGGGGCGAGCGCGCCGAGGAGCATGCCGACGGCGGCCGTGGCGCCGCCCGCGACCAGGGTCCGGGTCCGGCCGAGCCGTTCGAGGAGGGTCGTGCCGGTGGCGCGGCCGAGCGTCATGGCGAGCGCGAAGCACGAGTAGCCGGCGGCCGCCACGCCCGGCGTGGTGTCGAGGTCCTGCTCCAGGTGGAGCGCGCCCCAGTCGGCGAGCGCCCCCTCGCCGTACGCGGTGCAGAGCGCGATCAGGCCGAAGACGACGACGAGTCCGCGGGTGCGGGGCGTGAGGCGCTGCGAGGTGCCGTCGTCGTGGCGCCGTTCGACCGGGGGCGCCGGAGGCTTCAGGCGCAGCAGCGCGCGTCCCGCGACGGCGGTGACGACCAGGCCGATCACGGTGAGGCCGAGCAGGTGGCGGGTGGGGGACACGGAGCCCGCTATGAGCGCGCCGAGCCCCGCGCCGATCATTCCGCCGAGGCTGAAGGCCGCGTGGAAGCTGGGCATGATCGGTCGCTTCAGGGCGGCCACCAGGTCCACGGCGGCGCTGTTGAACGCGACGTTGATCCCGCCGTAAGCAGCCCCGAAGAGCAGCAGTACCCCACCGAGCGCCGCCGCGGAGTGGGTCAGCGGCGGCAGGGCGACGCTCAGCGACAGCAGGACGCCGCAGACGACCGTGACCGGATGGCTGCCGTAGAGGCGGCACAGCCGTCCGGTGAGCATCATCGTGATCACGGCGCCGACCGAGACGCCGAGCAGGGCGAGCCCGAGGGCGCTGGACGAGGCGCCGGTCTGTTCCTTGATCGCGGGGATGCGGACGACCCATCCGGCGAAGATGAAGCCGTCGAGGGCGAAGAAGACCGTCAGGACGACACGGAGCCGGGTGAGCTCCGGGGAAGTGGCTCCGGGGGCCCCGGACGTGGTTTTGTTTAGTAGCGGCACAAAGTCAGCGTAGAGGGGAAGCCGGGCCGTGGACAAGACGGTTTCCTCGCGACCGGGGCGGCGTGCGCGGAGTCGCGTCGCGGCGGACGCGCGGGCCCGGGCCGCTCGGGAGGCCTCGGCGGTACGCGCACGGGGCTGCCGTGACGGAAGCGCGCGGGGAGACAGGATGGGGAAGACGGGATGACGGCTGAACGGCGAGACGGCGTACGGATCATGGGAGACTCGCCCTCATGAACGGGAAGGCTGCCACCCGGGGTGAGGCACATCTGTCCACGCGCACGCGTCTGGAGCGCGGTCGTACCGCGCTCGGCCCCGCCCTCGAACTCGTCCACACCGGGCGCGCCCCCACCCGAGCCGTCCTCACCGCCGAGCTGGGCGTCACCCGCGCCACGGCGGGAGCGGTCGCCGCGGAGCTGGAGGCGCTCGGCCTGATCAGCGTCGACGCCAAGCCGAGTGCCGCCGCGGGCTCCCAGGGGCGGCCCTCGCACCGGCTGTCCGTCGCCGGGGCCGGGCCCGTCGCCCTGGCGGCCCAGGTGCACGCCGACGGATTCCGGGCCGCGCTCGTGGGCCTCGGCGGCCGGATCGTCGCCACCGCGCCCGGCTGCGAGACCATCGACGCCGACCCGGCGCAGGTGCTCGGCTCGGTCATCGAGGCGGGCGCCCAGCTCCTGCGCGAGACCGGCAGACGGTGCGTGGGCGCGGGACTCGCGGTGCCGTCGGCCGTCGCCGAGCCGGAGGGCACGGCGCTCAACCCGCTGCACCTGGCCTGGCCCGCGGGCGCGCAGGTCCGGGAGATCTTCGCGAACTGCGTACGGGACGCGGGCATCGAAGGCCCCGCGTTCACCGGCAACGACGTGAACCTGGCGGCGCTCGCCGAGCACCGGCACGGCGCGGGGCGCGGCGCGCGCGACCTGCTGTGCGTGGCGACCGGGCACCGCGGCGTCGGCGGCGCCCTCGTCCTCGACGGGCGGCTGCACACGGGCAGTTCGGGTCTGGCCCTGGAGGTCGGCCACCTCACGGTGCACCCGGAGGGCCGCCCCTGCTACTGCGGCAGCCGCGGCTGCCTGGACGTGGAGACGGACCCGCTGGCCTTCCTGGCGGCGGTGGGCGTCGAGCCCAGCCCCGAGGGCCTGCTCGTCCAGGCCCGCAGGCTCGTCGCCGAGGAGCACGCCGACCCGGCGGTGCGCACGGCGATCGAAGCCCTCATCGACCGGCTCGGCCTCGGCCTCGCGGGCCTGGTGAACATCCTCAACCCGGACCGGATCATCCTCGGCGGGCTGCACCGCGCCCTCCTGGAGGCCGACCCGGAGCGGCTGCGCGCCGTCGTGGCGGACCGCAGCCTGTGGGGCCGCAGCGGCGGCGTCCCCATCCTGGCCTGCACCCTCGACCACAACAGCCTGGTGGGGGCCGCCGAGCTGGCCTGGCAGCCGGTGCTCGACGACCCCCTGGGGGCGCTGGGCTAGCGGGCCGGGGTCAGCCGACCTCGACGGGCTCCCGCGCGGGGACCGGCGCCTCGACGGGCGTTGCCGAGCGCGCCGCCGCGCGTCGCCTCAAGTCCGGTACGAGGGACAGCAGTCCGAGCACCGCGAGCCCGGCGCCGATCCACAGCGGCGCCCGCAGCCCGTAGGCGTCGATGGCCGGCCCGCCGACGGACGTGGCGATGATGATGCCGCCCGTGATGAACGACGAGTGGACGCTGTTGACCAGTGCGCCGGTGTTGCCCACGCGCTGCACGCGGGTCACCATCGCCGGGTTCATGGTGACGCCGACCAGGCCGATGCCCAGCATCATCACCACGGCCCCGACGGGCAGGTCGGCGAGGAGCGCGAAGCCGACCAGGAAGCCGAGGTTCAGGAGCAGGCCGGTGACGAGGACCGGCAGCGTGTGCCGGTCGGCGAGGCGGCCGACGACGGTGTTGCCGATGAGGGTGGCGGCGCCGTACGCGACGAGCAGCAGCGGCACCGTGCCGGTGGCGAAGCCGGTGATCTCGGTGAGGATCGGGTTGAGGTAGCTGAACGCCGCGAACGTCGCGCCGATCACGAAGGTGCTGGTGGTCAAGGTGAGCCAGAGCCGGGGGCTCTTGAAGGCGCCGAGCTCCTCGCGCAGCGACCCGGACTCGTCCTCGGCGCGTTCGACGCGGGGCACGCCGGCGAAGGTGGCCGCGGCGGCGAGCACCGTGAGCACGGTGATGGCCCAGAACGCCGCGCGCCAGCCCAGGTGTTCACCGACGACGGTGGCGAGCGGAAGGCCGAGGAGCGTGCCCAGCATCAGCCCGTTGAGGGCCACGGCGACGGCGCGGCCCCGTATCTCGGGGCGGGTGAGCCGGGTGGCCATGGAGATGCCCACGCCGAAGAAGGCCTGCGAGGCGACGCCGGTGACGACGCGCGCCACGAGCATCGTCCAGTAGTCCGGGGCGAGCGCGGCGAGCACATTGCCGCCGAGGAAGATGGCGAACAGCACCATCAGGGCCCGCTTCTGCGGGAGTTTCAGCAGGGCGACCGTCAGGAACGGCCCGCCGAAGGCCATCGCCACGGCGAAGGCGGTGATCAGATAGCCGATCTCCGGGATCGTCGCGTCGAGCCCGTCGGCCATCTGCGGCATGAGTCCGGCGACGACGAACTCGCTGGTCACCATGGCGAAGATGCCTAGGGCCAGGACGTATACGGCGCGGGGCATGGGTGCTGCTCCTTCGGGGAGGTGTGGCTGGTTGCTCGAATATTGGATGGATCAGTACAAAACATGGGCATGGGTGGCCGGGAGCGGGCGCAAGCCCGGCACGGCGTGCTGGTGGGGACTGGTGGGTGCGGGCAGTGGGGGTGAGTCGGGCGTCAGGGGCGCAGGGCGTCCAGCGCGGTGTCGGCGATCGACTCCAGGACCGCGCGCCCCGCGCCCGCCTGCGCCGAGACGCGCATGCCGCCGATGGTGGCGTTGATGAACCGGGCGAGCGCGTCGGCGTCCCGCCCTGCGGTGATCGTGCCGTCGCGCTGCCCCGCCTCCAGGGCGACGTGCAGCAGGCCGAGCCGGATGCCGAGGTCGCGCTCGACGAGCGCGGCCGCCTCCGGGTCGCGCCGCACCAGCTCCACGACCGTGTTGACGGTGAGGCAGCCGATGCTGCTCTCGTCGTCCTCCCGGTACTCGTACTCGCTGTTGACGACGCGGGCGAACAGGGCCTGGATCCGCTCCATGCCCGAGCGTCCGGCGTCCTCCAGGATCTCCGCCTGGGGCACGCTCATCGTCTCGATGTAGCGCGCCAGGGCGCGCCGGAACAGGTCGTGCTTGCTGGTGAACGTGTTGTAGATGCTGCTGCGGCCCAGTCCGGTGGCTTCGCACAGGTCCTGGGTCGAAGTGGCCTCGTAGCCGTTCGCCCAGAAGGCGCGCATCGCCGCGTCCAGGGCCCGGTCCTCGTCGAACGTCCGTGGTCGGGCCATGTCGGTACCGTAGCCGTTTTGGAACGCGTGATGCAATATGAGGTCCGAGTTTGCTGATACGGCAATGTCGTTTGCCTTGCCGGGAAGGGCGGCGCATGGTCGTGGTGGAGGTGTTGGTCATGAACGATTCATTGGACGACGCGTACGACGTCGTGGTGATCGGCGGTGGTTCCGCGGGGCTGAACGGCGCCCTGGTGCTGGCCCGGGCGCGCAGGGCGGTGGTGGTCGTGGACGCGGGAGCCCCGCGGAACGCCCCGGCCGACGCGGTGCACGGGCTGTTCGCGCGGGAGGGCACTCCGCCCGCCGAGCTGTTGGAGCGCGGCCGGGCAGAGGTGCGCGGGTACGGCGGCCAGGTGGTGTCGGGCCGGGTCGATGAGGTGACGCGGGACGGCGACGGCTTCGTGGTCGGCCTGGCCGACGGCCGGACGGTCCGGGCGCGCCGGGTACTCGTCGCGACCGGCCTGGTGGACGAGCTGCCCGACGTGCCGGGGGTGCGCGAGCGGTGGGGCCGGGACGTGCTCCACTGCCCGTACTGCCACGGCTGGGAGGTGCGGGACCAGGCCATCGGCGTGCTCGCGGGCGGGCCGATGTCGCTGCACCAGACGCTGCTGCTGCGGCAGTGGAGCGCCGACATCACGTACTTCGCGCACACCGCGGAATCCCTGACCGACGAGGAGGAGGAGCGCCTTGCCGCCCGCGGTATCCGGGTGGAGGAGGGGGAGGTGGCGGCCGTGGAGGTCGTCGACGACCGTCTCGTGGGCCTGCGGATGGCCGACGGCAGGCTGGTGCGCCGGGAAGCGGTGGTCGTCGGGCCGCGGATGGTGGCGCGCGTCGGCTTCCTGAAGGCGCTCGGGGTGGAGCCGGTGCCGCATCCCGCGGGCGAGTACGTGCAGGCGGACGCGACGGGCCGCACGGACGCGCCCGGCGTGTGGATCGCGGGCAACGCCTCGGACCTGTCCGCGCAGGTCGGCGGGGCCGCGGCGGCCGGGGCGTTCGCGGCGGCGCAGATCAACGCCGATCTGGTGAACGAGGACACGGAGCGGGCGGTCGCCGTGTACCGGGAGGCGTCGGTTGGTGCGGGTGCGGGTGCGGGTGCGGGTGCGGGTGCGGGGGGTGGGGCTGGGCAGGGCGCCTAGGGCGCTGCCGGGCGCCCCCGCCCGCACCCCCGTCTCACCCCGGCCACACGACCCCGAAAGCCCGCCCCGCGTTCACCGTCACGATCCGGTCCACCAGTTCCTTGCCCACAGCCGACTCCAGGCGTGGCCGTACCCGGCGCAGCAGGTGCGGCATCCCCGGGCCGCCGTTCACCGCACGCGCTCCGGCGGTCGTGGTGTCGCCGCCCAGGAGGAGCTGATCGCCGTGCCCGGCGTCGGCGAGGGCGCGCACGGCGTCCGGCATCCGCCAGTCCGTGGCGTGGTTCGCGCGTGACGGTCCGTCAAAGGCCAGCCAGGCACCCGCCGATGCCGCATCGCGGTGCACGTCCAGGTCGGGCGCGCGGTTGAGGTGCCCCAGGATCACCTTGCCCGGCGGCACCTCCAACTCGCCGCACAGCAGGTCGAGTACGTCGAGGACGCCCGTGCCGAGTTCCAGGTGGACGGCGATCGGCGCGCCCGTCGCCAGGTGGGCCCCGGCCGCCGCGGTCATCGTCCAGCGGGCGTGCGCGTCCAGGGCGTGGAAGCCGCCCGCGACCTTGATGAGCCCGGCCCGCACACCGGTGTCGCCGATGCCGTGCGTGAGTTCGCGCACGAACACCGCCGCGAGGACGTCGGGGTCACGGTCGCCCAGCTCCCTCAGCAGATCCGGGGAGTAGTGCACCGCCTGGTGCAGCCCGGTGGCCGCCACGATCCGGACGCCCGTCGTGCGCGCGAGGCCGGGCAGGTCGGCGGCGCGCCGCCCCATGCCGTGCGGCGTCCACTGCACGACGCTCCGCCCGCCCTCGGCGCGGAACGCGGCCAGCTCGGCCGTGGCGGCGGCCACGGAGTCCAGCTCCTGGCCCGGGAGTTGAGGGCTCCGCAGGAAGAGGTGGTCGTGGGCGTCACAGATCCCCAGGTCGCCGGGTTCGACATCACCGAGGACGGTCCGCACGGCGGCGGCACCCGCACCCGAAACCCCGGCGCTCACCACGCCCGCCCCCGCCCCACCCGCTCCAGCTCCGGCGTCGAGCAGTGCAGCACCTGGAACACCTCACCGCTCGCCCGCTCCGCCGCGCCCTCGGCCCACAGGGAGAACGTCACCGCCTCCCAGTGCCGCGGGTCGACCGCGACCAGCACGCCGACGGCCCCGTCCCGCGCCGCCAACGACCGTGCCTCCGTGAGCAGTTCCTCGGTCAGGTCGGTGGTGCGGGCGCCCTCGGGGACGGGCCTGCGGTGCCGTACGGCGGCGACGGGCCGGTCGCCTGCGGCACCCCCGTCCTCGTACCCCACCGCCATCCAGTGCTGCACCACCGGACGTCCGAAGTCGTCGCACAGCCCCTGGAATCCGGGTCCCCAGAGGAAGGAGCCGAGGCCTTCGGTGGTGTTCCAGAGGTAGAACGGCGCGTACTGGTTCACCGGCGAGCCGTCGACGCCTCGTTCGCGCATCAGATACGCCTTGAAGCCCAACCCCGGGAAGGCGTCGAGGAGATGGCCCTTGGTGGCCACGCGCTCGCGGATGACGCCCATGTCGTAGTCGGCGGGCAGGGTGACCTCGTACTGCTTGGCGTGCATGTGTGCTCCAGGGAGGGTGCGGGGGCGGGCCTCAGGCGGTCGGCGGGTACTCCGGGGCGGGGACGAGCTCCTCCCACGTGGCCGTCGTGCCGTCGTCCGCCGCCTCGACGACGGCGAGGTGCGTCATGAACGTGTGCGGCCCGGCGCCGTGCCAGTGGCGCTCGCCCGGCTCGATCCACACGGTGTCGCCCGCCCTGATGGGCTCGACGGGGCCGCCGTCGCGCTGCACGAACCCCTCGCCCTCGGTGACGTGCAGGACCTGCCCGTGCGGGTGGCGGTGCCAGGCCGTGCGGGCGCCGGGGGCGAAGTGGACGCTGAACACGCGCAGCCTGGAGGGCGGTTCGGGGTGCGCGATCACGTCGAGCCAGACGGTGCCGGTGAAGTTCTCGGCGGGGCCCTGCCTGCTCGCGGGGCGGGTGCGGGTGATGTGCACGGGCGGATCCTTAACTCGGTCGAACGGCAAGGAAGTTGAGCAGAGGGGGGAGAGGCGGTGCTCAGCTGCGCGGCGCGAGCAGCGCCAGCAGGCCCCGCACCCCCGCGTCGAACGCCTCCGGCGAGCCCGTCGCGCGGGCCAGGACATAGCCGCCCTGCACGGTCGCGACGATCGCCGACGCGACCTCGCCCGCGTCGAGCGCGGCGCCGAACTCGCCCCGGTCCACGCCCTCCTGGACGATGCCCGCGAGCCGACCGCGCAGCCATGCGAGGGTCTCGGTGACCGGCGCCCGCAGCTCGTCGCTGGCGATCACGTCGGGGTCCATCGTCAGCCGCCCGACCGGGCAGCCGCGCAGCACGTCCCGCTCGCGCAGGAGGTACGAGGAGACGCGGTCGTACGCCGGCCCGTCACCCGCGAGGGTCGCCTCCGCCGTGGCGCGCATCTCCTCGGCGGTGCGGCGGATCGCCGCGAGGGCCAGATCCGGCTTGCCCGCGAAGTGGTGGTACATGCTGCCCTGCCCGGCGCCCGCGTGCTGCTGGATCGCCTTGGGGCTGGTGCCGACGTAGCCGCGCTCCCACAGCAGTTCACGCGTGGACTCGATCAGACGCTCCGGAGTGCTCATGGCGCGACTGTACATACTAATAGGTACAGAAGTCCAGGTGGGAGGTGGCGAGCAGACGTCGCGGGCGTCGTTCCGTACCGGAGAAGCAGGCGGCGCGCGGTCGCGTACTCCCCAGGAGGTACGCGCACGGCCGCTGGCCGTACGACGACTTCACGGGCCCCGGCGAGGAGCCTCGTAAGCGAACGGAACCAGTGCGGAGCGAAGGGTGAAAGCCCAGCTCGCGGCGCTGGTACCCACCCCGCTTCCCGAGGAGATGGACATCGTGCAGACCCTGGCATTCGACGGCGGACCCGGCCCGTGGATCCTGTTCTTCCCGCTGATCTGGGCGGCCGTCGTCATCGGCGTCGTGACCTTCCTGCGCCGCACCGTCTGGCGCGGCCGGCGCGGACCCTGGCGGACCGGCGCGAGCGACGACAAGTCGCCGATCGCCGTGCTCGGCCACCGCTTCGCCGCCGGTGAGATCGACGAGGACGAGTACTGGCGCCGACTGAGCGTCCTCAACGAGGAGTTCGGCCGCACCGCGAAGGGCGGTGGCAGGGCATGAGCACCGCCACCCCCCGGCAGCGGTCCACCGCGCCGGACGCCGCGCGGGTCGAGTCGGCCGTGAAGGTCTACGGCTCGTCCTCGGACACCGCCGTGACCGCACTCGACGGCGTGAGCGTCGGCTTTCCCGCCGGACGCTTCACGGCGATCATGGGCCCGTCGGGCTCGGGCAAGTCCACGCTGATGCACTGCGCGGCCGGTCTGGACACCCTGACCTCCGGCTCCGCGTACATCGGCGACACCGAGCTCGGCCCGCTCGACGACCGGCGCCTGACCCTGCTGCGCCGCGACCGCGTCGGCTTCGTCTTCCAGGCCTTCAACCTGGTGCCGACACTGACCGTCGCCGAGAACATCAGGCTGCCGATGGACCTGGCCGGGCGGCGCTTCGACCGGGACACCCTGGAGTGGACGGACGCCCTCATCGACGTCGTCGGCCTGCGCGACCGGCTGCGCCACCGCCCCGCCGAACTCTCCGGCGGTCAGCAGCAACGCGTCGCCGTGGCCCGGGCGTTCGCGGGCCGCCCCGACGTCGTCTTCGCCGACGAGCCCACCGGCAACCTCGACTCCCGCTCCGGCGAGGAGGTACTCGGACTGCTCGGCCGCGCGGTGCGCGAGATGGGCCGCACCGTGGTCATGGTCACCCACGACCCGGTGGCCGCCGCCCACGCCGACGAGGTCGTCTTCCTCGCCGACGGCCGCCTCGTGGACCGGATGGCGGCGCCCACGGCCGACAAGGTCCTGGACCGCCTGAAGGCGTTCGACACCCGGTCGGCCACGACCTCCGAAGGAGCATCCTCATGAGTGCCACCGGTCCGCGGAGTGCCGCCGGGCCCGGCAGCCCCACCGGCCCGCGGGGCCCCGCCAGGACCGGCGCCCCCACCGGCTCCCTGGCCGCCGCCCTCCGCATCAGCCTCACCTCCCTGCGCGGCCACAAGCGCCGCTTCGCCGGTACGTTCTTCGCGGTGCTGCTCGGCGTCGCCTTCCTGGCGGGCACCCTCGTCATGGGCGACACCCTGCGCGCCAGCTTCGACACGATGTTCGGCAACGCCACGCGCGGCACCGACGCGGTCGTCCGCAGCGCCAACACCATCACCACGCCCGGCGAGAGCCAGGGCGTGCGCCAGAACGTCGACACCGCCCTGGTCGACCGCGTCGAGAAGGTCCCCGGCGTCGCCGCCGCCGTGCCCGCCATCCAGGGCGCGGGCCAGCTCATCGGCAAGGACGGCGACCCGATCGGCGGCCAGGGCCCGCCCACCCTCGCCGGGAACTGGATCACCGACACGGAGCTGAACGCCTACCGCCTGGCCGAGGGCCGCGCCCCCGCCAGGAGCGGCGAGGTCGTCGTCAACCGCGGTGCCGCCGAGAGCGGCGACCTGAAGATCGGCGACACCACGACGCTGCGCACTCCCGACCCCGTGCGGGTCACGATCGTCGGCCTCGCCACGTTCGGCGGCGAGGACGGAATGGCGCAGACGACGTTCACGGGCATGACGCGCGCCGACGCCGAGAAGTACCTGATGCCGAAGCCCGGCGAGGCCGCGACCGTGCAGGTGCGCGCTGGACCCGGCACGAGCCAGCAGGAACTCGTCGACGCGCTGACCCCCGTCCTGCCCAAGGGAGTCGAGGCCATCACCGGACAGGAGGCGGCGGCAGAGAACTCCGACATGATCTCCGGTCAGTTCCTGACCCTGTTCACCACGTTCCTGCTGGTCTTCTCCGGCATCGCCCTGCTGGTGGCCACCTTCTCCATCCACAACACCTTCGCCATCGTCGTGGCCCAGCGCACCCGCGAGAACGCGCTGCTCCGCGCCCTCGGCGCCTCCCGCCGCCAGGTCACCGCGGCGACCCTGGCCGAGGCGTCCGTGGTCGCCGCCGTGGCCTCCGCGGCGGGCCTCGCGGGCGGCATCGGCATCGCCGCCGGGCTCCAGGCGCTGTTCCCGGCCATCGGATTCCCCTTCCCCGAGGGCGACTTGGTGATCAGCGGTACGTCGATGCTGCTGCCCCTCGCGGTCGGCGTCGCCGTGTGCGTGGCGTCCGCGCTGCTTCCCGCCGTCCGAGCCGGACGTACCGCGCCGCTGGCGGCCCTGCGCGAGACGGCCGTCGACCACTCCGGCGCCTCCCGCACCCGCGCGGCCGTCGGCACCGGCATCGCCGTCGCGGCCGTCGCGCTCACCCTGGTCGGCGTGCTCGCCTCGCCGTCGATCTGGCTGGCGGGCGGCGGCGCGGTCCTCGCCCTGGCCGCGTTCGTGGTCCTCGGACCCGTCGCGTCCTCGCGCGCGGTACGGATCCTCGGCGGGCCGCTGGACCGGCTGCGCGGCGTCACCGGATCGCTTGCCCGGCGCAACGCCCTGCGCAGCCCCAAGCGCACCGCCGCCACCGCGAGCGCCCTGATGATCGGCGTCGCCGTCGTCTGCCTTTTCACCGTCTTCGGCGCCTCGCTGAAGGCCACCATGGACCAGACGGTCTCGCGCTCCTTCGCGGGCGACGTCGCCGTCAGCACACCGTCCTTCGGGGCGGGCGGCAGCGGACTCAGCCCTCGTCTCGCGCCCGCCGTCGGGGAGCGCCCGGAGGTCGCCACGGCCGTCGGCCTCGGCAGGGGAGTGGCCGAAGTCAACGGCGAGGGACGGGCGTTGACCGTCACCGACCCGGTCGCGCTCGCCAAGTCCTTCGACCTCGGCACGGTCGACGGATCGCTCGGCGACCTCGGCGACGACGGCATCGCGCTCACCCGCGCGGAGGCCGACAAGCAGCACCTCACGGTCGGTGACAAGGCCGAACTCGCCTTCACCGACGGAAAGAAGGGCACCTTCACGGTCCGCGCCGTCTACGGACAGTCCGAGCTGGCGGGCGACTACGTCATCACCCGCGACGCCTGGGCCCCGCACCGCGCCCAGGACTCCGACACGCTGGTGGCGGTGACCTTCAAGGACGGGGTGAGCGCGGCGGACGGCAAGGCCGCGGTGTCGGCCGTGGCGAAGGAGTACGGCAACCCCGAGGTGCAGACCCGCGACGAGTACGCGCAGTCCGCGGCCGGCGGCATCGACATGATGCTGACCCTCGTCTACGCCCTGCTCGCCCTCGCCGTCCTCATCGCCCTGCTCGGCATCGCCAACACCCTGACCCTCGCCGTGCACGAACGCACCCGCGAGCTGGGCCTGCTGCGGGCCGTCGGCCAGACCCGAGGGCAGCTGCGGGCCATGGTCCGCTGGGAGTCCGTCCTGGTCGCCGCGTTCGGCACGGCGGGCGGCCTGGCCCTCGGCGGCTTCCTCGGCTGGGTCCTGGTCAAGGCGTCCGACGGCGCGTCCGACAGCGCCTTCGCGTTCGCGCTGCCGCCGACCCAGCTCGCCGTGGTCGCCCTGGTGGGCCTGGCGGCCGGGGCCCTCGCGGGCCTGCGTCCGGCCCGGCGCGCCGCCCGCCTCGACGTCCTGCGGGCCATCGCCGCGGAGTGAGGCGCGGGGGGTGAAGTCACCGCCCGGTCAGCCGGCAACGGCGGACCGGGCGGGAGCATGGGCGCCGACGGGGGCGGGGGCCTCGGCGAACGGGGCGTCGTGCGTGCTGCCGTACACCGGATACGTCGGCAGCGGCGCGGTGGCCGACGGCGCGCAGAGCGTGAACCAGACGACCTTGCCCGTGTCGCCCTGCGGCTGCGCGCCCCAGCTCTCGCTGACCGCCGCGACCATCGCGAGCCCGCGCCCGCAGGTCTCGAACGGATCGGCGTCGTGCACCACGGGAAGCCTCGGATCGTGGTCGTGGACGGAGACCATGAGGCGTTCGAGCAGCAGCTCGATCTCCACGGTGCAGGTCTTGTCCGGCTCGGCGTGCCGGTGGACGTTGGTCAGCAGCTCGGTCACGCCGAGCGCGGCCTGGTCTATCAAGGGATCGAGATGCCAGTAGCGCAACTGCGCAGAGACGATTCTGCGGACCTGGCCGATCCGCGACGGCAGGGCTTGGAGCTCTACCGTGCAATGCCTGCTTGGCTGGCTGATCACGGTGCGACTCCCCGAATTGAGGTCCGGAAGAAGACGGCGTTCGGATCCGGCAGGGGCCGCTCGCGCCGCCGCCTGCGGTGGTGACCGGCGGGCTGGTTCGCAGCGTTATCACCGGTAAACCCAGAGTGATGTGACACCAGCGTGACTCAGGGGGTGGGGGCGTGCAACTCGCGCCCCGGCCGCGCCCCTCAGCCCCGGCGGCCGCCGGCCGCGCGACGTACCGCTTCGAGGAAGGTCCGGACCGTGGGCGGCCCCGCCTCCCCGGGCACCGGATCGTGCTCGCCCATCGTCAGCAGATACCGGGTGCCGTTGACCTCGGCGAGCGCCTTGTCCTGCGGGGCGAACCAGGGCTTCGCCGTGCGCACCGCGCGCAGCGGCGCGCTGTCGATCTCCGTGCCGTAACTGGTGAGCAACTCCAGCCTGCCGTCGCTGATCCGGACCTGGCCCGCATGGGTCAGCGACCGCAGCCGCCGCCCGATCCCTACGCCCGTGGCCCTGAACTCCGGCTCCGCCATGAAGCTCCGCCCCCCTCGTGCGCCTGGTGTCGACGCGCCCTCGGTGTGGTGACCCACGGCGCCGCACGCACGTCGTACGGCACCTCCTTGAAACCTACCCCTGTTCCGTGCGGTGCAGTGTGCACGCGCTCGGCGTCGAGGACCAGTGTGCCCGGCGACGACGCACATGCCACTTCGGTGCGTGGCCGGCGCGCCCCGCCGCCCGGGGCCACCCGGCGGGCAAGGACCTCCTTTGGGTGGTCAAAAGGTGTGTTTATGCAGGTGAGAGCCGTGTTGTGGGTGTTTATCATCGAGGTGTCCGGCCGGATCGATCCCGTTCCGGCACGAGGCCTAAGGAGCCCGCGGTGAGCACCACCCAGCACGATCCGGCCGACGAGCCGATGGCCACGCTCGACGTGGACCGCAGCGACGACGCGTACCGCACTTGGCTGAAAGAGGCCGTGCGCAAGGTCCAGGCCGACGCCAACCGCTCCGCGGACACCCATCTGCTGCGCTTCCCGCTGCCCGAGCAGTGGGGCATCGACCTGTACCTGAAGGACGAGTCGACGCACCCGACCGGAAGCCTCAAGCACCGGCTCGCCCGCTCGCTGTTCCTGTACGGCCTGTGCAATGGCTGGATCCGTCCGGGGCGCCCCGTGATCGAGGCGTCCAGCGGCTCGACGGCCGTCTCCGAGGCGTACTTCGCGAAGCTCATCGGCGTGCCCTTCATCGCGGTGATGCCGCGCACGACGAGCGCCGAGAAGTGCCGTCTCATCGAGTTCCACGGCGGTCGGTGCCACTTCGTGGACGACTCGCGCACCATGTACGCGGAGTCCGCCCGCCTCGCCGTCGAGACCGGCGGCCACTACATGGACCAGTTCACCTACGCGGAACGGGCCACGGACTGGCGCGGCAACAACAACATCGCCGAGTCGATGTTCCAGCAACTGCGCCTGGAGCGGCACCCGGAGCCCGCGTGGATCGTCGCCACGGCGGGCACCGGCGGCACCTCCGCGACCATCGCGCGCTACGTCCACTACATGCAGCACGACACCCGGATCTGCGTCGCCGACCCGGAGAACTCCTGTTTCTTCGACGGCTGGACGAAGAACGACCCGGACGCCTCCAGCGACTGCGGCTCGCGCATCGAGGGCATCGGCAGGCCGCGCATGGAGCCGAGCTTCGTGCCCGGCGCCATCGACCGCATGATGAAGGTCCCCGACGCGGCGAGCGTCGCCGCGGTGCGCGCCCTGGACCGGGCCATCGGCCGCAAGGCGGGCGGCTCGACCGGCACGGGCCTGTGGAGCGCCCTCAGGATCGCCGCGGAGATGGTGGCCGCGGGCCGCACGGGCAGCGTCGTCACCCTCATCTGCGACCCGGGCGAGCGCTACCTGGACAAGTACTACTCGGACGCGTGGCTGGCCGAGCAGGGGCTCGACATCGCGCCGTACGAGCGGACGATCGAGGGGCTGCTGGCCACGGGGGAGTGGCCGGCGCACGCCGGTTAGGCCCGCCGGGGCGGGAGTCGAGCCGGGGCCGGGTCAGCCGCCGTTCGCGCCGGAGAGCTGCCGGTCCAGGTTCGCGACCGCGGCGTGGAAGGACGTGCCCATACCCCGGCGGCCGCCGCGCTTCATCAGGAACCGCGTCAGGGCCACGGCGTCCGCGGCGTACGTCCACTGCACACGGGTGCCCGGACCCCGGCCGTCGGCCGGCTCCAGCGGGATGAGCCGCCACTCCTCGACCAGGGCGCGCAGGCCCGGGAAGTTGGTCAGGTCGATGCGGTAGGCGTACCGCGTGGGCGCGTCCGTGGCGAGGAAGGTCTCGCGGAACCAGAAGCGTCCCTGGATGCGCACCAGCCGGCCCGAGCCGTCGTCGAAGGGACGGGCGTACACCACCGAGGTGTGCCACGAGGGCAGGCGCCGGACGTCCTCGAGCACCTCGTACACCGCCTTGGGCGGCGCCGCGACATCGTGCGTGAACACCAGACGTACCGGAGCGGTCTCGATGAACTCCAGGCCCTCGGACCTCAGTCGGCGTGGCATGAACGCGACCCCCAGGCGGGACGAGGCGGTTGACCGGGTCCGCCCACCATAGCCGGGGGCCTGTCAGAAGTCTGCGGGGTTCTCGTCGTCGGCGGCGAGCGCGGTGCCCGGGGCCTCGGCGGTGTCCGCGCCGTCCTCGGGCGCGCCCGCGACCAGGAGCCGCCGCAGCTGCTCGGAGATCTCCGCGCGGGCCCGCGCGGGCAGCCCCGCGTCCGTCACCAGGGTGTCCACCTGACCGAGCGTCGCGAACGAACTCAGGCCCACCGTGCCCCACTTGGTGTGGTCCGCGACCACGACCACCCGGCGCGCGGACTGCACCAGGCGCCGGTTCGTCTCCGCCTCCGCGAGGTTGGGCGTGGACAGACCGGCCTCGGCCGATATGCCGTGCACTCCGAGGAAGAGCACGTCGAAGTGGAGCGCCGCGATCGCCTGGTCGGCCACCGGCCCGACCAGCGAGTCCGACGGTGTGCGCACCCCGCCCGTGAGGACGACCGTGGCCGCGCCCTGCCGCTGGCCGGTGCTGCGCTGCGCGGAGTGGAAGACGTCGGCGACGCGCACCGAGTTCGTCACCACCGTCAGGTCCGGGACGTCGAGCAGGTGGTGGGCGAGGGCGTACGTCGTGGTGCCGCCGGAGAGCGCGATGGCCGTGCCCGGCGCCACCAGGGTCGCCGCGGTCCGCGCGATGTCCTCCTTGGCGCTCAGCTCCAGGCCCGACTTGGCCTCGAAGCCCGGCTCGTGCGTGCTGGCCTCGGCCACGGGGACGGCGCCGCCGTGCACCTTCTCCAGGACGCCGAGACGGGCGAGCGCGTCCAGATCGCGGCGGACGGTCATGTCCGACACGCCCAGTTTTCTGGTGAGTTCGTTGACCCGGACGCCGCCCCGGCGGCGGACCTCGTCGAGGATCAGGGCACGACGCTGCTCCGCGAGGAGGTTCTGATTCTCACTCACGTCAGGTCCGGCCCTTTCGCCAAGGCAAGCCCGTCATCGGGTCGCCTCATCCTCGCACGAGCAGTCGTTGCGGGTGCCACCGACCGGGCGGCCCCACCATCCGGAAGGGGGAGCTGCCGAAGGGGGAGATTACGTGAGGGTGGCTGCGTGCGGGGCGGGAAACGGCGATCCTTGTGTCCCTGCACTGCTTGCATGGCCCGCACACGGCCCATGACAGCGCACGACTCGGGGGAAGCGGAACAGTGGAGCGCGCCACGGCGGCCCGGACCGCCCGCAAGAACGGACCGGCACACCCGAACCAGCCAGACGGCCCGGGTCCCACGGCACACCCGGACCACGGCGGGGACGCCGAGCCGATCGCCCTGGAGCTCCTCGTCCACGGCGTCGGCGGCACCACGCCCGAGGAGATGCTCGGCGACCCCCGCACGGTCCGCGTGTCCGGCGACGGCACCGCCGCCGTCCACCGCCGCACCGACGACGTGGACGCCGAGTCCCGCCCGGCCGACCACCGCGACCACCCGGTCCCGGAGGCCTACGTCTGGTCCAACCTGACCTCGGGCAACGGCTCCCGCGCCCTGTGGCTGCTGCTCCTGCCGTTCATGGTGGTCAACCTCGCCCACTGGATGCGGCCCACGGCCCGCCGCGCCCAGCGCGCCGTGCGGACGTACGGCCTCCTGGTGCGCCTGATCGCCCTCACCCTCACCGTGCTCCTGGTCGCCGCCGCCTGCGAGATCGCCATCGACCTGACGGCCTGGCAGTGCGCGGGCACCCGCGCGTGCGTCGACGACCACTCCTGGCTCGGCTTCCTCGCGCCCGAGTCCGCCGGGGGCGGCGGCTGGTGGTCGCAGCCCGGCCGCCGCCTCGCGCTCGCCGCGCTCCTTCCCGCCGCGCTCACCGGCCTGCTCTGGTACCTGTCCCACCGCACCTGGAGCGCGTACGAGTCCCAGCAGCCCCTGCCGCACCAGCCGGACCCGGAGGAGACCAGCCGCAACGCCCTGGGCAGGCCCGGCTTCTGGTACGGCCGCAGGCTCGTCGCCCGGCTGCGCGCCGCCCACACGGCTGCGGGCCTCCTGACGGTCGCCGCCGCCGTCGGCGCCTCGGCGGCCCGGTACGACCGCAGGGCCGGCGGGCCCGCACTCCTCGACGTCCTCGGCTGGGCCCTGGAGGCGGCCCTGGTCGCCGGGGGAGCCGTCGTCGTGTGGGTGGTGTGCCGCCGCGGCCGCAGCGAGAACCGCCTCGACCGGCGTCTTGACCGCACCCTGGTGCGCCGGCTGCCGCTCGCCGCCCTCGCCCTGCTCGTCCTCGCCGTCCTGTACGCCGGATGGTCCCGCCCCGGCTGGACCTCGGCCGGACGGCTGCCCGGCAACACGACGTTCGGCGGCATCACCCTCGTCCAGGGCGCCCTGGTGCTCGCCCTCGCCGTGGTCGCCACCCACATCCACCGCACGTCCCCGGACGCCCGCACCGCCATCCGCGGCCTCGGCGGCCCCGCCGTCGCCATGCTGGCCTGCGCCCTCGGCGGCGTGATGTCGGGCGGCGGCTCGCAGCGCGTCGCCGACTGGCTCGACGGGTCGGGCTCGCCCGGCGCGGGCGGCTCGATCGACGGCCCGCCCGCGCTCCTCACCTGGCAGGCCTCCGTCATCCCGCCGCTGCTCGTGGTCGTCGCCGCCCTGTGCGGATGGCTCGCGGTGCGCACCGCCCAGCGGCTGCGCCGGGAGCTGGCCCAGGTGCCGCGCGACTACCCCGACGAGCGCCCCGACACCGCCCGTACGCGCCGCGTCGCGAGCACCCGCGCGGGCGCCGCCCTCACCGACCGGGTGCCGCTGATCGTCGGCGTGACCTCGGCCGCGACGCTGCTGCTCGGCGCGGCGGCCCTGATCGGCGCCTGGGCCACCGGCGAGGTGCCGGGGGAGGCGGCGAAGAGCGCGCCCGGCTTCGTCGAGGGCACCGCCGAGACCGCGCAGGCGCTGGGGTCCTGGCTGATCGGCCTCGGCTTCATACTGTTCGTCACCTGGGGCCGCCGCGCCTACCGCGACCCCTCGGCCCGCCGCACCATCGGCATCCTGTGGGACGTCGGCACGTTCTGGCCGCGCGCCGCCCACCCCTTCGCGCCGCCCTGCTACGCGGAGCGCGCGGTGCCCGACCTGACCTGGCGCATGCACACCTGGACGCGCGCCACCGGCGGCCGCCTGGTCCTCTCCGGCCACTCGCAGGGCAGCGTCCTCGCGGCGGCAGCGGCCTGGCAACTGCTGCCCTCCGTACGCAAACGCGTCGCACTGCTCACGTACGGCTCACCGCTGGAGCGCCTCTACGGCCGCTGGTTCCCCGCGCACTTCGGGCCCGCCGCCCTCAGCTCCCTGCACCGCGAGGTCGACTGCTGGCGCAACCTGCACCGCCCCACCGACCCCATCGGCGGCCCCGTCCGACTGCACGGCGACTGCGGCCCGCAGGTCGACCGGGAGCCCCTGAAGGACCCGCTCGCCTACGGCCGCACCGAGGCCCACCCGCTGCCCGCGCCGATCCTCGGGCACGGCGACTACCAGGCCGACCCGGCGTTCGCGGAGGAACGGGGGCGGCTGCTCGCCCGGCTGCGGCCGGCGGTGCCGGGGCCGAGGCCGGAGGGCGCGGGGGCGCGCGAAGCCGCTGCGGGGGTGGACGGGACCCCGGCCGTGGCGGCGACGCCCGAAGCTACAGCAGGTCCGGAAGGTCCGGCAGGTCGTCCGAGTACAGCAGGGTGAGGTCGTCCGTGCTCGGCGCGCCGAGCTGCGCGACCCGGCCCGCGTGGCGCTCCACCATCGCCTCGAACGTCTGCCGCGCCGTGCGGCCGTTGCCGAACGCCGGGCCCTTCGGGATCGCCGTGAAGTACTTGAGCAACGCCTCGCCCGTGCCCGGGCCGAGCGTGTACTCGTGCTCATCGGCCTGCTGCTCGACGATGCGAAGCAGCTCGTCGGGCGCGTAGTCGCCGAAGGTGATGGTGCGCGAGAAGCGGGACGCCACACCGGGGTTGACGGACAGGAACCGGCTCATCTCCGCCGTGTAGCCCGCGACGATGACCACCACCGCGTCGCGCTGGTCCTCCATCAGCTTCACGAGCGTGTCGATGGCCTCGCGGCCGAAGTCCCGCCCGGAGTCCTCGGGGGACAGGGCGTACGCCTCGTCGATGAACAGCACGCCGCCACGGGCCCGTTCGAAGGCCTCCTGGGTGCGGATCGCCGTCGAGCCGATGTGCTCGCCGACCAGGTCCACGCGGGACACCTCGACGAGATGGCCGCGCTCCAGGACGCCCAGCGAGGCGAGGATCTCGCCGTAGAGCCGGGCGACGGTCGTCTTGCCGGTGCCGGGGGAGCCCGTGAACACCAGGTGGCGGCGGACGGAGGCCGCCTTCAGGCCTGCCTCCTGGCGGCGCCGTCCCACCTCGATCATGTCGGTGAGGGCCCGCACCTCGCGCTTGACGCTCTCCAGGCCGACCAGCGTGTCGAGTTCGCCGAGCACGTCCTTCGACGAGCGCGACTCCTGCTCGGGAACGGTCGGGACGGGCTCCTGCGGCTCGCGCCGTGCGGGCACCGCGCCGAGCAGCCCCGCGGACTGCGTGGCCGTCTGCGTGACCGGCTCCGGCGCGGCGGGGCGGACGCTCGCGCTCTCGTCGCTCGTGCAGTCCTCGACGAGCGGCCCGTCCTCCGCGAATTCGTAGCCTCCGCGCGCGCAGCGCTCCGTACGGCACCTGCGCAGCGTCGTACGACAGCCGTCGATCACATGGAAGCCGTAGCCCCCGCTGCCGACGACCTTGCAGCGGTCCATGCTGCCGCGACCGCCCGCGGAGACGTAGAAGCCCGCCTCGGCGGGGGAGGTGACGGTGCACCGCTCGATCGTGGGGTCGGCGCCCTTGGTGACGATCACGCCCGTCTGGGTGCCGTCGACCGTGCAGCCCGCGAGGACGCCGCCGCTGCCGTGGTCGCGGAACCAGGCGCCGGTCGCGGCCTCGCGGATGCGTACGTCGTCCAGCTGGGCGGTCGCGCCGTCGCTCACCGACACCGCCGTGTTGCGCACCTGCGTCAGGTCACTGTCTATGACATCGACGCGTGACCCCCGGTCCAGGACGAACAGCGCGTCCGGCACGTCGTGCACCCGGCACGACTCCAGGACGGCCGTCGCGCCGTCGCTGACCCACACGGCCGGATAGTCGCCCGTGCTGTCGTGGATCTCGCACTGGTTGGCGTCGACGCGCGTGCCCGGGTCCCACACCGACAGGCCGTTGCGGCCGAACTCGCGGACGGTGGTGCGCGTCAGCGTCAGGACCGAGCGCGAGCGCAGGTCGACGGCGTTCTCCGGGATGTCGTGGATGCGGCAGTCGGCGAGGGTGAGGACGGCGTCGGTGTCGAGCGTGACGCCGTCGGACGTGGTGCGGTGCACGTCGCAGTCCGTCAGGTGCGCCGTGGCCCGCGCGGTGATCTGCACGCCCGAGCCCTTGATCTCGTACACCTCGCAGCCGACGGCCTCCAGGCCGCTGCCCTCACCGGTGACGGACAGACCGGCGCCCGAGGCGTGGTGCACCCGGCAGCGCTCCAGGCGCGGGTGCCCGCCGCCGCGCACCGCGACGCCGGACTGGCCCGCGGAGACGACCTCGCACTCCTCGAACACCCCGCCGCCGCCGTCGAGCACGCCGATGCCGATGCCGCCCGGGTTGTCGACCGTGCAGCGGCGCAGTGTCGGGCGGGCGCCGCCGCGCACCTCGATCCCGGCGGCGGAGCGCGTCATCACCCGCACGTCCGTCAGCTCAGGGGCGCCGTCCTCGATGAGCAGCGCGGGCGCGGCCGAGTCCTGGCCCTCCACATGGAGGTCCTGCACGAGCGCGGACGCCCGTACCGTCAGCGGCACCCCGTCCACCGGCGCGATGCGCACGGAACCGGGGGAGCCCTCGGGGCCGCGCAGCGTCACCGCGCGCTGCACGACGAGGTTCTCGCGGTACGTCCCCGGGGCCACGGTCAGGACGTCCCCGTCGCCCGCGGCCTCCAGGGCGGCCGCCAGCGATGCGTACTCGCCTGTGCGGCGCCGCCACCGCGACGTACCGGTGTGCGTCACCTGGACCGTGCCCTGTGCCATGGAGTTGCTCTGCCCCCACCTCGAAGTTCGCGGGACCTCGCGCCCGCGCGCAAGGAGACCGAAGAGTTCGCCCGGTCCACCGTAGCGCGCGGAGGGAGGGGGAGTTGACCTGATGGCCGGGCCCACGGGACGGTCCCACCTGCGCAAGCGCGTGCTGGTCGGGTGCGCGGGTGTCCGGGGCGGCTCGGTCGGGGGGTGGCGTGTGCGTGTACGTGGGTGTCTGGGGTGGCTTGGCCGCGGTTGCCGGGCGAGGGGCGCCGGCGCGGTGCTCGGCTGCTCAAGGGATGTCGTGCTCGCGCCTTCGGGTGCCGCCGGTGCTCGCCCCGCGCGGGCGGTTCGTGTGGACGCCTGCCGGGGTGTCGGCGTCCACGCCGCTCCGGCGCTTCCGTGCTCGCTCGCCCAAGTGTCTCGCCCAAGTGTGCCGAAGTACGCCCCCGCGAGCGTCTGCGCTCGCCTCCCTCAGGAGCCGTACCCGCTCGCTCCTTCGTCGCTCAAGTGCCCGACGCTCGCGTGCGCGACTGTCCGCGCCCACATTCCCCGGCGTCACCGGGTTCGCCCGCCCGACTGCCCACACCCGGCCTGCCCAAGGCCACGCCCCCGCCTGCCCGAAGCGCCCACGCTCGGCTACGCTCCCGTCCCCGCCCGTCCCCAGTCCGGCCCCGCCTTGTCCCAGGCCTGGTCCCAGCGGGCGTACCGGCGGCGGACCGCGCGCCAGACGATCAGGCGGCGGGTGCCTTCGACGAGACCGGCGCAGGCGAGGGCGGCGCCGAGGCCGGCCAGGGCGGCGTGGGTGGTGGCCGTGGCGGTGTCCAGGGGGCGGCCGACGATGTTGCCCTCGGCGTCGGTCCAGACCCGGAACCGGTCGCCGGGGTGCGGGGACTTGAGGTCGGACGCGACCGTGCCCGCGCGGCCCGAGCCGTCCGGTCCGGTCCAGCTCGCCAGCACCCGGCGGTGCGCGTCGCGCGCCGAGGAAGTCTCGGGGTCGGGGTCGAGCGGGGGCTGGTCGAGCTTCTGCAGGACGGTGGCGGTGACGCTGTGCCGGGCCTCGCGCTGGGCCTGGACCGACCGCAGCAGCGCGTCGTGGGTCAGGACACCGGCGACCGCGCCGACGACGGGGGCGGCGACGACGATCAGCACGAGGGCGGCGAGCGCGAGCCAGGCCTCGGCGAGGTCGGTGCCGCGGCGCAGCGGATTGTGGCGCCAGCGCCAGAGTCCGGCGATCGCTCGCACAGTCCTGCACCCCCTTCCGCGTCCGTGATAACCGCGAACGGCACGGCGCACGCCCGGAAGGCGGGAAGAGAGAGCGACATCACCCCGCGCGACCGCGCGCCCTCACCCCGCCGGGCCCCGCCCGCGCGCCGCGGGTGGGGCAGCCGGGCCTCACCGAGCCACCATCGGCTTCAACGTCCTTTCACCGACGTCGAGTTCCCCGCCACGGCGGCGTTCATTCGAGGATCGTCAGCGGGTCACCGATTCGAATGGTTCCGGTCGATTCCGGGATCAGATTCAGACCGAAGAGCAACTGGTCACCGCTGCGGCGATGGTGGGCGAGGGTGCGCAGCGGCTCCTTGCCGCGCTCGGCGGTGCGCTGGTCGGTGGTCGTGACGACGCACCGCGCGCACTTCCTGGCCACGCGGAACTCCACGTCGCCGACGGCGAGGCGGGACCAGTCGTCCTCCGCCCAGGGCGCGACGCCCTGCACGACGACATTCGGCCGGAACCGGTTCATGGGCAGCGGGCCCTCGTCCGCGTGGTCGCCCTGCGCGATGAGGGAGTTCAGCGCGTCCAGCGAGGACAGCGTGGTGAGCAGCAACGGGAAGGCGTCGGCGAAGGAGACGGTCTCGCCGGGCCTGCTGTACGCCGCGTTGATCGGGCGGCGCGTCTCCGGGGCGTCCAGATGCCCCAGGCGCACGTCCAGGTCGAGGAAGGCGCTGAACCAGGCGTCCGCGGCGGGATCGGCCGGGACCGCCTCGGACTTGTCCCGCAGGAACTCCACCGGCACGGTCTCCCCGGGCTCCGGGACGCCGACGGCGAGCGGCTCCCTGCCGGGCGCGGACACGCGTATGCCGCCGTCGGCCAGTGGCTCGACGGCGGCCGACGCCAGGCGCGGATGGGGCCGTTGCGTCACGGCCCGGCCCGCGCTGTCGATCAACACCCATCTGCGGTCACCCGCGAGCCCCCAGGGCTCCACGACGGCCTCACGCGCAGCGTGCCCCCCGGCCGCCTTCAGCGGGTGGATGTGGATCGAGTGGATCGAGACGGGCGCCGGAGTCGACATGCGGCCATCCTGCCAGCGGACACTGACAGCGACGGCCGCCGCCGATCAGTAGCCGCGGTACTGCCGGTTGTACGGGTCCTCGTGCGGCGCCGGGGCCGGGCGGGGCGCCGCGGGGCGCATGGCCTCGTAGCCCGTACCACCCATCGGGCGCTGCTGCTGCGGGCCGGGATAGCCGCGCGGGGCTCCGGCCTGCTGCGGGATGTACGGCGCCGGGGCCTGTTGCAGCGGTGCGGGCTGCGGGGCGGGCGCGTAGCCGTACGCCGGGTTCGGGTGGGCCGCGGCGGGCATGGGCGCCGGGGCCATGGCGGCCGCGGGATAGCCCGAGGGGCCGGAGGGCAGGGCGGGCAGCGCGGCCGGGAGGGCGGGGAGGTTGCTGCCCGTGTCGTACGCGGAGGGGACCCGGATCGGGGCGATCTGCGGGGTGCCCCGCTCGGCGACCAGCGAGTCGTAGATCGGGGTGTCCGGGAAGGACGGCGCGGAGTAGTAACCGCCGCCATAGGTGGAGCGGGGGGAGGTCATGCTCCATAAGTTAAGCCCTTGATGTGCTGGTTGGGGAGACCGATAAGAGGGTTGTTTTACGTGTCGCCAGGGGCTGCGTATCCCCAATGCGAGCGAACGTGGGAAAATCGGTCGCGCGGCGACGTACGGATCGTGTAAATAGCGCGTTCCTGAGGGGTTACTCGTGGTCGACCGGGGGCTGTCGAGGAGCGTTGCCGGGACCGCGTGTACGCCTCTTCGAATGCCAGGTAATAGGTTGGGCGGAACGCAACGGCGGCCCGGACGACCCGGCAACTTGTGATGGGGGCAGACATGTCAATGGCCAAAGGTTCGAATGTTCCCGTCCCGGCACCCGCGGTGCGGGTCGAATTGGGATGGGGATCCGGGCCGGGGGTGCCCGACGCCGACGCCTCCGCGCTGTTGCTCGACGCCTCCGGGAAGGTGCGCTCGGACGCGGACTTCGTCTTCTACAACCAGGCGACGCACGCCTCCGGAGCGGTGCGCCACGAGGGCAAGCAGTCCTCGGGCGGCGGCGTGACCGACTCGCTGGTCGTCGACCTCGCGCGCGTGGAGCCCGCCGTGGAGACGGTGGTCCTGGCCGCGTCCTCGGACGGCGGCTCGTTCGGCAAGGTCCCCGGCCTGCACGTCCGGGTCGTCGACGCCGCCAGCGGCGCGGAGATCGCGCGCTACGACAGTGCGGACGCCAGCGTCGAGACGGCCTTCGTGCTCGGTGAGCTGTACCGCCGCCAGGGCGCCTGGAAGTTCCGCGCCGTCGGCCAGGGCTACAGCAGCGGCCTCGAAGGCCTGGCGACGGACTACGGCATCTCGGTCGACGAGCCCCAGCAGGCCGCCCCCGCCGCCCCGCCGGCCCCCGCGCCCACCCCGGCCCCCGCGCCGCCGGTCGCCGCCCCCGCGCCCCCGTCGCCGCGCCCGCCCCCGCGTCCCCGCCGCCGCCCCCCGCCGCGCCCGCCCAGCCGGTGCGCCTCACCAAGGTCACGCTGACCAAGGAGGCGCCGTCGGTCTCGCTGACCAAGCAGGGCGGCACGTCGGGCGCGCTGCGCGTCAACCTCAACTGGGAGGTGCGCAAGCAGTTCAAGGGCTGGGCCAGCAAGCTCGGCCGTGCCGTCGCCATGCACGCGGACCTCGACCTCGACCTGTGCGCGCTCTTCGAGCTCTCCGACGGCCGCAAGGGCGTCGTGCAGGCGCTCGGCAACGCCTTCGGCGCGCTGAACCAGCCGCCGTACATCCTCCTCGACGGCGACGACCGCACCGGCGCCGTGTCGACCGGCGAGAACCTCACGGTCAACCTCGACCACTCGAACGAACTGAAGCGCCTGGTCATCTTCGTGACCATCTACGAGGGCGCGCGCAGCTTCGCCGACCTGAACGCCACGGTCACGCTGACCCCGCAGCACGGCGCGCCCATCGAGTTCTCCCTCGACGAGTGCACGGTCCCCTCCACGGTCTGCGCGCTCGCGCTCATCACCAACAACGGCGGCGAACTCACCGTCCAGCGCGAGGCCCGCTACCTGGTGCCCGAGCGCGGCGTGAGCCCGCAGCGGACCATCGACTACGCCTACGGGTGGGGCATGAACTGGACCCCCGGCCGGAAGTGACCCGCACGCCGCGGGAGTCCCGGCCCTAGGGCCGGGACTCCTCCGGCGCGGCCGTGTCGGGGCGCGCGTACGTGCGGCCCTTCCAGGCCGCGCCGCGACCCCGGTAGTGCTGGACCGCGGAGTCCACGGTCATCAGGAGGTACAGGAACGCCGTGACGGGCAGCGTGAGCGCCAGCCACGGGGGCTGGCGGTAGTAGCGCAGCATCGGCAGGTACGTCGCGGTCATCACGGACCACGCGAGGCCACCGCACAGCACGGCGCCCGCCGTGCCCGTCGCGAGGCCCGCGAACAGCGCCACCGGCGGCGCCAGATACACCACGGCGAGCCCGGCCACCGTCCCGACGAGCAGCGCCGGGCTGTGCCGCAACTGGGCGTACGCGCTGCGCGCCACCATCCGCCACAGGTCCGCGAGCCGGGGATAGGGCCGCACGCTGTCGACCCGGTCGGCGAGCCCCAGCCAGATGTGTCCGCCCGACCGCTTGACCGCCCGGGCGAGCGCCACGTCGTCGATGACGGCGTGCCGGATCACGTCGGGGACCCTGGCCCGCTCGGCCGCGTCCGCGCGCAGCAGCACACAGCCACCGGCCGCCGCCGCGGTCCGCCCGCCCTTCCGCGCGATCCAGCGGAACGGATAGAGCTGCGCGAAGAAGTAGACGAACGCGGGGACGACGAGTCGTTCCCACAGGCTCGCCACCCGCAGCCGCGCCATCAGCGAGACGAGGTCGTAGCCGCCCGTCGTGGCCGCCGCCACCAACGTCCGCAGGCTGTCCGGCCTGTGCGCGATGTCCGCGTCGGTGAGCAGCAGGAACTCGGGCTCGCGCGCGCGGGCCAGGGCCATGCCGTGCCGCACCGCCCAGAGCTTGCCGGTCCAGCCCGCGGGCGGCTCACCGGGCGAGGTGACGGTCAGGGGCAGCCCGCCGTACCGCTCCGCGAGGGCCCGGGCCAGCGTGCCCGTGCCGTCGCCGCTGCCGTCGTCGACGAGGAACACCTCGGCCCGGCCCGGATAGTCCTGCGCGAGCAGCGACGGCAGGCTGGTCGGCAGGACCTCGGCCTCGTCCCGCGCGGGGACGACCACCGCCACCGACGGCCATCGCCTCGGGTCCCGGCGCTGCGGAAGGCGGTGCCCCGTACGCCAGAAGAAACCCTGTCCGACCAGCAGCCACAGCCACGCGGCGAGCGAGGCGGCGGCGATCCACACAACGGCGCTCATCCGCCGCAGTCTGCCCCACCCCGCCGGGCTTGTCCGGCCCATCGTCTAAGGTGACCGGGTGAAGATCGCGCTGATGGACTCCGGTATCGGACTGCTCGCCGCGGCCGCGGCGGTACGGCGCACGCACCCCGGCGCCGACCTCGTCCTCTCCTCCGACCCGGACACGATGCCCTGGGGCAACGCGCCCGAGAAGGTCACGGAGCTGGCCCTCGCCGCCGCCGAGGCCGCCGCGGCGCACCGCCCGGACGCGCTGATCGTGGCCTGCAACACCGCGTCCGTGCACGCCCTGCCCGCGCTGCGCGCCCGCCTGGAGCCCGAGCTGCCCGTCATCGGCACCGTCCCGGCGATCAAGCCCGCCGCGGCCACCGGCGGCCCCGTCGCGATCTGGGCCACGCCCGCCACCACCGGCAGCCCCTACCAGCGCGGCCTGATCGAGGAGTTCGCCGCGGGCGTCTCCGTCACCGAGGTGCCCTGCCCGGGCCTCGCCGCCGCCGTGCAGGAGGCCGACGAGGAAGCCATCACGCGCGCCATCGAGGCCGCCGCCGCCCTCACCCCGCCCGATGTAACGACCGTCGTCCTGGGCTGCACCCATTACGAGCTGGTCGCCGAACGCATCCGTGCCGCCGTGCAGCAGCCGGACGCGAAGCGCCTCGCCCTGCACGGCTCGGCCGAAGCCGTCGTCGCACAGGCGCTGCGCCGGATCCGCGAGCGAGCCATCGACGCCGTCGACGCCACGGACGCCGAGAGGCAGACGGACGACACGTACGACGCCGAGGACGCAGACGGCGCCGAAGGCACCCTCACGGTGCTCCTCGGCGGTCGCGAGGCAGCGCTCCCGAGCGCCGCGCTCACGTACGCGGAAGGCCGCCTCCTCGCGGCGTCCGACCCGCTCCTCAAGGCCTGACGGCTCGAAGGCCCGCCGAAGTGCGGCGCCCGCCCGCCTGAGGCAAGGCGGCGCTAGACGGTCCGAGGCAGGCCTTGGCCTCGACGGACCGGGGCGAGGCGGGCCTCGTACCTCCGGACCCGTACCCGCCCGCTGTACCCGTACGGAACAGCGCTCCCACGCCCCTCACCGGCCACGACGCCGTGACGCGGGCGGGCCGGGTGTCCAACCGGAGGAGTGACCTTCCGCGACGCGGTGCCGTGGACCCGGAAGATGAGTACTCTCGATTCCATGACGGACCACGCCCCCAGCGAGCGGGTCAGCTCCGAACAGCAGCCCGAGATCTGGACCGGACGCGCGCGAAACCGTGGCCAGTGGCTGTTGGCCTGCGGCGGTGCCGCGTGTCTCGCCCTGGGCATCGACCTGGCCGTCGAGGCCCTGTGGCCGTCGGGGATCCTCCCGCTGATCATGTCCATCGTCGGCCTCATCGCCGTCGGCCTGCTGATCCTCTTCGGCACGCTCGCGTTCGTGCACGTCGCCGTGAAGGTCGACAAGGACTCCCTCGAAGTGCGCTGCGGGCACATCGGGGTGCCGCGCCGCCGCATCCCGCTCTCGCACGTCGTCGGCGCCGACTTCGCCCCGGCCGTGACGCCCCGGCACTGGGGCGGCTGGGGCTACCGCTGGCGGCCCGAGCAGGGCACCGCCGTCATCGTCCGGCGCGGCGAGGGCGTCGTCCTCAGCCTCGGCGACGGCCGCAAGTTCACCGTCACCGTGGACGACGCAGAGGCGGCCGTCCGCGTCATCCGGGAGCGCCTCGGCCTCCCCGGGACCGCGCCGGTCTGACCCGGGCTGGGTCCTCGGCGTCCTCCGGCTCCTCGTGCAGGGGGCGGGCCGTGGCGATGCCCGCGAGCAGTCCCGCGCCCACCGTCACCGACGTCACGCTCAGCGCGTTGCCGACCGTCGCCACGCCCGCGAGCGCCGTCAGGGCCGCGCCCGCCGAGAGGACGACCTGCGTGGGGCGCGGCGAGCGCCACAGCGCGAAGAGCAGCCAGCAGAACGCGGCCGCGAGCAGCGCCACCCCCACGAACCCCTGCTCGGCCCCCTGCTGCAACAGCGCCGAATGCGGCTTGTCGTCCACGAGCACACCCTCGGCGGCCGACGGCGCCGCGTCGCCGAACCGCCCCGGACCCACGCCGAGCGCCGGATGCGCCCCCGCCAGCCCCTCCGCGTCCTGCCACACCCGCACCCGGTACGGGCCCAACTGCCCCTCCAGGGACGACCGCAGCCCCTCCGGCAGCGCCCCGCGCGCGACGGCCCAGGCGAGCCCCGTCACCACCGCCGCGGCCACCGCGAACCCGCTGAGCCCGAGACCCCGGCTGCGCACGAGGGCCGCCGCCAGCGAACACAGCACGATCCCGGCGCAGGCGATCACCCCGGCCGTCGACCCGAGCAGCGCCGCCGCGAGGACGATCCCCGCCGCGAACACCCGCAGACCGGCCCGCAGCGCCGCCCCGCGCGCCGACCACGCCGCACAGCAGGCCGCGCCCGCCGCCAGGGACAGAAGTGCCGCGGTGGCGCCGATCGGCCCGAGCGGCGAGGAACTGACGGGCCCCGGCGTGACGTGCGGCGCCGCCGCCGCGAGGCCGACCCCGGCCAGTGCCCCGACGCAGGGCGCGGCGACCGGCAGCAACGCCCCCGCGACGCGCCCGCCCGCGTACCCGGCCGCCACCGCGAGGATCGCGAGCAGCACTCCGTCGGGACGGCCGCCCCGCACCCCGGTCGTGATCAGCGCCCAGGCGGCACACACCGCGAGAACCGCCATGCCGCCGACGTCCGCGCCTCCGCGCCGCTCCGCCGCCCGACCGCCCGTCGTGGCCGCCGCGGGCGTCGCGGATGCCTTCATCGCCCCCACCCCCGCCGCCCCCGATCTGTGCGGCCCCGACCGTATGGCTTGATCTCGTCGCACGTCAGGACTTCGGAACACGCTAGCGGCTGGGACCACCAATTGTGGAGATCTTGCGCAGGAACGATCCGGCGGAGGTACGGGACGAGCCCGCGTCGCGGGCGTCCGGGCGGCCCGGACCGCGGTGTCCGCGGCCAGGTGACGCGCCGTACACTCCCCGAGTGACCGCCACCACCGCTCCCAGCGCAGCGCCCGAGCAGACCGCACCACTGCCCGGCCCGGAGACGCGCGCCGAGCGGATCCGCAGACGGCTGGTTCCCGGCGGGGCGGCGGTGCTCGCCGGTGTGCTCCTGTACCTGAGCTTCGCGCCGCGGGAACTGTGGTGGCTCGCCCCCTTCGCGTTCGCCGTCCTCGGCTTCGTCCTGCACGGGCGGCGCCCGAAGTCCGGCTTCGGCCTCGGGCTGCTCATGGGCCTCGGCTACTTCCTGCCGCTGCTCTCCTGGACGGGCGTCGACGTGGGGCCGCTGCCGTGGATCGCGCTCGCCGTCGCCGAGACGCTGTTCGTGGGCCTGACCGGCCTGGGCATCGCCTTCGTCTCCCGGCTGCCGGCCTGGCCGGTGTGGGCCGCGGGCGTGTGGATCGCGGGCGAGGCCGCCCGGGCCCGCTTCCCCTTCGAGGGCTTCCCGTGGGGCAAGGTCGCCTTCAGCCAGCCCAGCGGCCTGTTCCTGCCGCTCGCCTCGCTCGGCGGCACCCCGCTGCTCGGCTTCGCGGTGGTGCTCTGCGGCTTCGGCCTCGCCGATGTCGTACGCCGTCTCAAGGCCGATCCGCGCGCGCGTGACCGTGCGCTCGTCGCGTCCGCCGCGCTGGCCGTCGCCCCCGTCGTCGCCGGGGCCGCCGCCATGCCGCTGGTGGCCACCGGCGCCGAGAACGGCACCGCGACCGTCGCCGTCATCCAGGGCAACGTGCCGCGCATGGGCCTGGACTTCAACGCCCAGCGCCGCGCCGTCCTCGACCACCACGTGCGCGAGACCCTGCGCCTGGCCGCCGACGTGAAGGCGGGCAAGGCCAAGCAGCCCGACCTCGTCCTGTGGCCGGAGAACTCCTCCGACATCGACCCGTACGCCAACGCCGACGCCTACGAAGTCATCGACAAGGCCGCCAAGGCCATCAACGCCCCCGTGTCCGTGGGTGCCGTCGTCACGGGCAAGGACGGCAAGCCCCGCAACCGGCAGATCCTCTGGGACCCGAGGACCGGTCCTGGCGCCACCTACGACAAGCGGCACCTCCAGCCGTTCGGCGAGTACATGCCCTACCGGAGCTTCTTCCGCGTCTTCAGCTCCGACGTCGACCGCGCCGGGATGTTCGAACCCGGCACGGAGCCCGCCGTGTTCGACATGGCGGGCACCGGCATCGGCCCCGTGACCTGCTACGAGGCCGCCTTCGACGACGTCGTCAGGGACCAGGTGCGCGAAGGCGCCGAGATCCTCTCCGTGCCAAGCAACAACGCCACGTTCGAGCGCAGCCAGATGACGTACCAGCAGCTGGCCATAGACCGGGTGCGGGCCGTCGAGCACGGCCGGGCCGTGATGGTCCCCGTCACCAGCGGCGTCAGTGCCGTGATCCGCTCCGACGGTTCGATCGCGCAGCGCACCGGGATGTTCACCGCCGAGTCGCTCGTCGCGGACGTGCCCAGGCGCACGTCGCTGACGCCCGCCACCCGCGCCGGGGTCTGGCCGGAAGTCGTCCTGGTGCTCGTCGGCGCCGCCGGGGTCGGCTGGGTGATCGCCCGCCGTCGCGCCGGAGCCGCCGGTTAGGGTCGGATCATGGCTACTCCCGACTTCATCCGCACCCTGCGCGCCGACGCGGGCCATCAGCTCCTGTGGCTCCCCGGAGTCACCGCGATCGTCTTCGACGACGCGGGCAGAGTCCTGCTCGGCCGCCGCGCCGACAACGGCAAGTGGTCGGTCATCGGCGGCATCCCGGACCCGGGGGAGCAGCCCGCGGCGTGCGCCGTGCGCGAGGTCTTCGAGGAGACCGCCGTGCGCTGCGTCGCCGAGCGCGTGGTCCTCGTGGAGGCCCTCGAGCAGGTCACGTACCCCAACGAGGACGTCTGCCAGTTCATGGACATCACGATCCGCTGCCGGGCTGTCGGCGGGGAGCCGCGCGTGAACGACGACGAGTCCCTGGAGGTCGCGTGGTTCCCGCTGGACGGGCTGCCCGATCTGCACGAGACCGGGCTCTTCCGGATCAAGCAGGCCATGGCGGAGGGGCCCACCTGGTTCGACCGCGGCTGAGGGCCCGTCCTCGGACCCGCCCGCGCTCCGGCGGCAGGACCGGAGCCGTGGTGACGGCCCGGCACAGCATGTAACCTGCACGGATATTGTCCGCGCGGCGGCCCGCACGCCGCCTCAGCACTCAGAACAGGGGCGGGAGTTGAGCCGGAGGACCTACGGCCTGACGCTGCGCGGGCTCGCCTGCGTGCTGCTGGCCTGGCAGGTCTGGCTCATCTGGCACCTGAGCACCTACGACGGCACGACCGCCGTGTGGTCGTGCGACAGCGGGGGCTGCGGCAGCGAGCAGTTCGCGTCGATCGCACCGGAACTCGGCATCGCGTCGGCCGCGCTGCTCGGATTCGTCGCCGCGCGGTTCCTGCACCGTGCGACGGTGGGCGCCGTGATCGCCCTGAGCGCGGCCGGGGCCGCCGCGGGCTGGTACGACGCGGTGTCCGACGGACGCGTCGACTACGGCACGGTCACCGACTTCATGCTCGTCGTGCCCGCCGGGCGGCACACCGTGGCGGGCTGGCTGACCTTCCTGTGGTCGGTCGCCGCCGCGGGCGGTCTCGTCGCCGTGTGGGGCGGCGCCGTCAGCCTGCGCCGCACCGCCGCCCTGCGCAGGCTGCGCGCCGACTTCAGCACCGCGGCGGCCCGCCTGGAGGGCTGGCGGCCGGTGCGCGGCAGACGCGGCGAGGTCACCGTCGTCTTCCACGACGTCCAGGGCGCCCGCCACGCCGTGCCCGTCGTCGTGGACCGCACCGCCCTGAACCGGCCCGTGCTCGCCGTGTACGACCGCAGCCGCCCCGCGGACCCCCGCCGCACCCGGGTCGCGGTGCCCCGCAGGCAGCGGTCGCGCTCCTTATGAGCCACGCGGCACGCCGCCCGATCGCGGCGGGCCCGGCCGGTGCCCCGCACCTGGCGGGACGGCCGGGGCGCGGGCTCCGTTAGCCTGAGGGCACGATGAACCGTTTGAGCACGTCATGGGGCGCGTACGACCTCACCCGCTTCCCGGAGGACCCGCGCGACACCCTGCGGGCCTGGTCCGCGGCCGACGCCTACCTGCTGCGGCACCTGGCGGGCGCCGAGGACGACGCGGGCGGGGAGGACGGGGAGGGCGGGAAGCCGGTCGCCCTGGACGGCACGGTCGCCGTCGTCGGGGACCGGTGGGGCGCCCTCACCACCGCCCTCGCCGCGCACCGGCCCGTGCAGATCACCGACTCCCACCTCGCCCGGCAGGCCACCCTCGCGAACCTCGCGCGCGCCGGTCTCCCGGCCGACGGGGACCGCCTGTTGACGACGCGGGACGCCCCGCCGGAGCGCGTCGACGTGCTCCTGGTGCGGGTGCCGAAGAGCCTCGCGCTCCTGGAGGACCAACTGCACCGGATCGCCCCGGCGCTGCACGCGGGCAGCGTCGTCGTCGGCACCGGCATGGTCACCGAGATCCACACCTCGACCCTGGATCTTTTCGAGCGGATCGTCGGCCCCACGCGCACCTCGCTGGCCCGCCAGAAGGCCCGCCTGATCTTCAGCACCCCTGACCCCGGGCGCACCCCCGGGCCCGCCCCCTGGCCCCGGTCGTACGTCCTGCCGGGCGACTCCGGCGCGGGCGCGGGCCTGACCGCCGTCAACCACGCGGGCATCTTCTGCGCCGAACGCCTCGACATCGGCACCCGCTTCCTCCTCCAGCACCTGCCCGCGAGCAGCGGCGACGCCCACGTCGTGGACCTGGGCTGCGGCAACGGCATCCTCGGCACCGCCGCGGCCGTCGCCAACCCCGACGCCCGGGTCACCTTCGTCGACGAGTCGTACCAGGCCGTCGCCTCCGCCGAGGCCACCTTCGCCGCGAACACCGCGCGGGACTCCGCTGCCAAGGCCGACTTCGTCGCCGGGGACGCGCTGACCGCGATGCCCTCGGAGTCCGTGGACCTGGTCCTCAACAACCCGCCCTTCCACAGCCACCAGGCGACCACCGACGCCACCGCCCAGCGCATGTTCCGCGGCGCCCGCGCCGCGCTGCGCCCCGGCGGCGAGCTGTGGGTGGTCGGCAACCGGCACCTCGGCTACCACGTGCGCCTGAAGCGTCTCTTCGGGAACGTCGAAGTCGCCGCGAGCAACCGCAAGTTCGTGATCCTGCGGGCGGTCCGGCGGTCGTGAACGCGGGCCCCCGGCCGTGACCGGCGAACTGTTCCCGCGCGAGCCCGGCGAGGTGGCGCCGGGCGCGGTCCACGTGCCCGACTGGCTCGGCCCCGAACGGCAGCGGGAGCTGGTCGCCGCCTGCCGGGCGTGGGCGATGCCCCCGGCGGGCCTGCGCACGGTCCGGCTGCCCGGCGGCGGGACGATGACGGCGCGGCAGGTCTGCCTGGGCCTGCACTGGTACCCGTACGGCTACGCCCGCACCGTCGCCGACGGTGACGGCGCGCCGGTGAAGCCGATGCCCGGGTGGCTCGCGGAGCTGGGGCGGGCGGCGGTGCGGGCGGCGTACGGCGACGACGCGGGGCGCAGGGACGCGGGCGACGGGGAAGGTCCGGGCGGCGGCTACGCGGACGCGTACGACATCGCGCTCGTCAACTTCTACGACGCCGACGCCCACATGGGCATGCACCGCGACAGCGACGAGCGGTCCACGGCGCCCGTCGTGTCGCTCAGCCTCGGCGACACCTGCGTCTTCCGCTTCGGCAACACCGAGACGCGCACGCGGCCGTACACCGACGTCGAGCTGCGCAGCGGCGACCTGATGGTGTTCGGGGGTCCCTCGCGGCTCGCGTACCACGGGGTGCCGAAGGTGTACGGGGGCACGGCGCCGCCGGAACTCGGCCTCACCGGGCGGCTCAACATCACGCTGCGGGTGAGCGGGCTGCGCTGAGCGGGCGTGCCGACGTGGGGCCGTGCCGAGCAGGGCCGCGCTGACTCGGTGGAGTGCGGGGAGGGGCCACGGGATGGGTTCCGCCGTACGCTGGAGAGGGTCCCCGGAGCCACGGGTTTGAGGTGGGCGGCGTGCCGACGATGGTGATGACCGGCGGCAGTTCGGGATTCGGCGCGATCGCGGCGCGGCGGCTCGCCCGGTCCGGCGACACCCGGCTCGTCCTGGGGTCGCGCCGCGCCGCCGCCGTCGGGGAGTCGGTCCCGCTGGACCTGACGGAACTCGACTCCGTACGCGCCTTCGCCGCGGCCGTCCGCGAGCGCCTCGGCGGCACCCCGGTCGACGCCCTCGTGCTCAACGCCGGCCTGGTGCGCCCCGACGCCTCCGGGCGCACCGCCGCCGGGTTCGAGACGACGTTCGCGGTCAACCACCTCGCGCAGTACCTGATGCTGCGCCTGCTGCTGTTCGACCTCGCGGACGGCGCGACCGTCGTCCTGACCACGAGCGGCACCCACGACCCCGCCACCAAGGCCTCCCTCACGACGCCCCGGCACGCCGACGCCGCACTGCTCGCGCACCCCGACCGCGACCCCGGCCTCGACACCCGGCCGGGCAAGGCGGGACAGCACGCCTACACCGCGTCCAAGCTGTGCGCCGTCCTCACCGTCCGCGCGCTTGCCGGACGGCCCGACGCCCGGGCCCGACGGCTCACCGCGCTCGCCTACGACCCCGGGCAGGTGTTCGGGACCGGCCTGGCCCAGGACCTGTCGCTGCCCCTGCGGACGGCCTGGTCGCTGTTCGGCACCCCGGTCCTCGGATGGCCCCTGCGGCGGTTCAGCCGCACGCTCAACACCCGCGCGGACGCCGGGAAGGCCCTGGCCGACCTCGCCCTCGGGACCGTGGCGCCCCCGAGCGGGCGCACCTACGCGGCCCTGCGCCGGGGACGGCTCACATGGACGGACCCGTCGGAGCCGGCCCGCAGGGACGACCTGGCGCAGGCCCTCTGGCGGGACAGCGCGCGGCTGGTCGGCCTGCCCGAGTGAGGGGCCCTCTCCTGGGCCTCGTGTTCCTGGGCTCCATGCCTGAGCGGTGTGCCTAGGCGTCGTGGAAGACCAGGCCGAGGGAGCGCCGCAGCCCCGAGCGGACCGTGCTCACGCCGTGGCGTACCGGCGCCGCCGACCAGCCGCGGCTGGAGCGCACGGGGCGGTCGCGGGTGGTGAAGACGAGCCCGTGGCCCTGCGGCAGCACGGTCACCGTGCCCCGCGACTGGGCCCGGGGGCGCTGCTCGACCAGCAGGAACTCGCCGCCGGTGTAGTCGGAGCCGTGGGTGTCGAGGCCGATGACGACCTGGAGCGGGAAGACGAGGTCACCGAACAGGTCGCGGTGCAGGGCGTTCCAGTCCCCGCCCTCGTACCGCAGCAGGATCTGCGACGACTTGGCCTGGCCCGCCGCGTGGCACTGCTCGATCCAGGCGTCCAGGGTGTCGGGCCAGGGCGCGGGACGGCCGAGCCGGGCGGCCCAGTCGCGAGCGACGGCCAGCAGGTGCGGATAGAACGCCTGCCGCAGCTCGGCGACCTGCTCGGGCAGGTCGTGGCCGAAGTACCGGTACTGGCCGGACCCGAACCGGTGGCGGGCCATGTCGACGGTGGACCGGAACCGGTCCGTCTCGTCGTAGAGGGCGGCGATCCCGCGGCACTCGTCGGGGGTGAGGAGCGGGCCGGTGAGGGCGCAGCCGTGCTGGTCGAGGTCCTCGGCCACGGTGTGCCAGTCCGTGGCGTCGACGCGGGAGGCGGGGCCGGTGTCGTGGCTCGGGGTGGCGGTCATGGTGGGGTCTCCGTGCGGGGATGGTGGGTGATGAAGCGGGCGAATTCGGGTGTGTAATGGAGGAAGAGGGATGCTTCGGGCGGAGCGCGGAGTCATGTGGGACAGCACGCGGAAGGCCAGGTCGACGAAGGCCGAGGAGGCCGCGGCGCTGAAGGCGCCCCGATGGGGGCCGGATGTCCCGGTCCGCGTCGTCTTCGAGGGCTACGGCGAGCCGGTGGCCCCCGAGCGGCGGGAAGCGGAGCTGACGCGGTTCATCGGCTGGATGGGGGCGCACGGGTGGACGCAGGTCCACCGGATGCCCGGTGCCGTGCTCCTCGCGCAGACCCACCGTGCCGACGGCGGTGCGGCCATGGGGGTGGGCGCGGTCGGTGTCGCCACGGGCGCGGCGGTGGGCGGGGCCGGTCTTGCCGGAGTGCTGCTCGGGATCGTGATGATCTTCTTCGGCGCCCTGCTGACCCTTACGATCATCGGCGCCTTCATCGGCATCCCCATGATCGCGGCGGGCATGGCCGCCTTCGGCGGAGGGGCGGCGGTGGCCACCGCCGGTGGCGCGGTCGGGGCCGGTGGCGCCGCGGTCGGGATCGGCGGTGCGGCCGCCCACGACCACGTGCTGCGGCTGCAGGCCTGGACCGACGAGACCGGGCGGATCTACACCAAGGGTGCCTGACCTCGCGGGGGCGCGGGCTGCGCTGTGGGTCCTGGTGCCCGTGGGTCCTGATGCCCGGGCCCAGGCCCTCGCGCCGCCGACCCGGCCCGCGCTCCTCGCCCCGGTCGCGCCGCCCGGTGGTGCCCCCTCACCCGGTCTCCAGCTCCAGCAACTGCCTCTTGCGGTCGAGGCCGCCCGCGTACCCGGTGAGGGAGCCGTCCGCCCCGACCACCCGGTGGCAGGGGCGCACGACCAGGACCGGGTTGCGGCCCAGGGCCGTGCCCAGGGCGCGGACCGCCGCGCGGGACAGGCCGAGGCGTTCCGCGAGCTTTCCGTAGGTGGTCGTGGTGCCGTAGGGCACGGAGTCCAGGGCGGACCACACCGTGCGCTGGAAGTCGGTGCCCGCCCCGTCCGCGTACTCGATGTCGAAGTGCGTGCGGGTGCCCGCGAAGTACGCGCGGAGCTGGTCCGTGATCGCCGTGAAGGCCTCGTCGTCGCGGACCCAGCCGTCCTGGACCGTCGCGCCGCCCTTCTGGCGCGGCATCGACAGGGAGGCGAGTGCCGTCCCGCCGGGGGCCGTCGCCGACGCCTCGCCCACGAGCAGCAGCTCGCCCAAGGGGCTGTCGAACGTCGTGTGGACTGTCATCGCGCCTGTCCTCTCTCCCGCACATCCGCTGATGCGTCTGTCCTGGTCCGGGGCTTCTTCCCCCGGTCCGACACGGTCCAGTCTGCGCGGTGCCGCCGCCGGTGGCTGGCGGATTTCGGACGCGGCGCTCACGGGGCGGGTGGGAGGCGGGGTGCGGTCAGGTCAGCTGCTCGATGACCAGGACCGCGCCGATCACGACCATCGCGGCCCCGGAGACCCGGGTGACCGCGCGGGCGGCGGCCGGGCGGGTGCGCAGGACGGTACGGGCGAGCACGCCCACGCACAAGTAGATGGCGCCGCAGCTGAGGATGTGGACCAGGCCGAGGGTGCTGATCTGGAGGGCGAGCGGCCAGCCGGTGCCGGGCCGGGTGAACTGGGGGAGCAGGGCCAGGAAGAGGAGCAGCGCCTTGGGGTTGAGGCCGCTGATCCCGGCGCCCTGGAGGACCCGGCCCTGCCAGGGCGCGGGCCCGTCCGCGGTGGCGCCCGACGTGCCGTCCGGCGTGGCGGCGGCGGTGCTCGGGCGGGTCAGCGTCGTCACGCCCAGCCAGATCAGATACAGCGCGCCGAGCAGCGTCAGGCCGGCGAGCACCGCCGGGTGGTCGGCGACGACGGCCGCGATGCCCGCCGCGACGACGGCGGTGAGGCCGGCGTAGCCGAGCAGCAGTCCGCCGACGGCCGGGGCCACCGACCGGTCCCGCAGTCCCGCCGATATCGCGTATGCCCAGTCCGCGCCGGGAACCAGGATGAGCAGGACGGACACCGCCCAGAAAGCGGTGATGGAGCTGACGGCCATGGATGTTTTTCCCTCCCTTTTCGGTCGCGTGAGGGAGGTTAGTTGCGATCTGCCCAAAAGTGCTCCCAAGATCCGCTGTCGGAGGGGGTGTGGGTGGAAGAATCTCCCTCATGGACACAGTCGACCGGCAGATCCTTGCCGAGCTGCAGAAGGACGGCCGTCTGACCGTCACCGAACTGGCCGCGCGGGTGCGCCTGAGCCTGTCTCCGTGCCACCGCAGACTGCGCGAACTCGAACGCCGCGGGGCGGTGCGCGGCTACCGCGCCGTGCTCGACCCGGAGGCCGTCGGCCTGACCTTCGAGTCGCTGGTCTTCGTCACCATGCGCCAGGAGGACCGGGACACCGTGGCGGCCTTCGAGGCTGCGGTCGCCGACATCCCCCATGTCGTCCAGGCGCAGCGCCTCTTCGGCGACCCCGACTATCTGCTGCGGATCGTCAGCAAGGACCTGCGGGCCTTCCAGCAGCTGTACGACGAGGAGCTGGCGACGCTGCCCGGGGTGCAGCGGCTCAGCTCGACGCTCGTGATGAAGCACGTGGTGCGGGAGCGGTCGCTGCCGCTGTGAGTCCGCGCGGCCGCTGTGAACTCCGTCTCGCGCGGGCCGACCGTCTGTGCAACTAGTTGCATAAAGCCGTGGGCTGTCCTACAACTGTTGCGACGACACCGACGACGCCGCCGCCCCGGCGTACGTGGACGAAAGAGGCCGTACCGCATGAGCTCAGTGAGCCGCTACCCGCACCTGCTCAGCCCCCTCGACCTGGGCTTCACGACCCTGCCCAACCGGGTCCTGATGGGCTCCATGCACGTGGGCCTTGAGGAGGCGCCCGACGGGTTCGCGCGCATGGCCGAGTTCTACGCGACCCGCGCCCGCGGCGGCGTCGGCCTCATCGTCACCGGCGGCATCGCCCCGAACGACGCCGGGCGGCCGTATGAGGGCGGCGCCAAGCTGACCACCGAGGCCGAGGCGGAGAAGCACGCGGGCGTCACCGCGGCCGTGCACCGCGAGGGCGGCCGGATCGCGATGCAGATCCTGCACTTCGGGCGGTACGCCTACCACGAGCAGCTCGTCGCGCCGAGCGCCATCCAGGCGCCCATCAGCCCGTTCCCGCCGCGCGCCCTGGAGGACGAGGAGGTCGAGCAGACCGTCGAGGACTTCGTGCGGGCCGCCGAGCTGGCCAAGCTCGCGGGCTACGACGGCGTCGAAGTCATGGGCTCCGAGGGCTACTTGATCAACGAGTTCATCGCGGCGCCGACCAACCGGCGCACCGACCGCTGGGGCGGCGCCTATGAGAACCGCGTCCGCTTCCCCGTCGAGATCGTCCGCCGCACCCGCGAACGCGTCGGCCCCGACTTCATCATCATCTACCGTCTTTCGATGCTCGACCTCGTGCCCGGCGGCTCCACGCTCGCCGAGGTCGTCCAGCTCGCCAAGGAGATCGAGGCCGCGGGCGCCACGATCATCAACACCGGCATCGGCTGGCACGAGGCCCGCATCCCGACCATCGCCACCTCCGTGCCGCGCGGCGCCTACACCTTCGTGACGCAGAAGGTCATGGGCGAGGTGTCCGTCCCCCTCGTCACCACCAACCGCATCAACACCCCCGAACTCGCCGAGCAGTTGCTCGCCGACGGCGCCGCCGACATGGTCTCGCTCGCCCGCCCGCTGCTCGCCGACCCGGACTTCGTCGCCAAGGCGCGGGCCGAGCAGGCCGACGCCATCAACACCTGCATCGGCTGCAACCAGGCCTGCCTCGACCACACCTTCAGCCTGCAGATCACCTCCTGCCTGGTGAACCCGCGCGCCTGCCACGAGACGGAGCTCGTGCTCGCCCCGACCCGCCGCGCCAAGCGCGTCGGCGTCGTCGGCGCAGGACCCGCCGGGCTCGCCTGCGCGGTCTCCGCGGCCGAGCGCGGCCACCACGTGACGCTGTACGACGCCGCGTCCGAGGTCGGCGGGCAGCTCAACATCGCCCGCAAGGTCCCCGGCAAGGAGGAGTTCGACGAGACGCTGCGCTACTTCCGAACCCAGCTCGAACTCCGCGGTGTGGACGTCCGGTTGAACACCCGCGTGACGGCGGACCAGCTCGCCGCCGCCGGGTACGACGAGGTCGTGATCGCCACCGGCGTCACGCCCCGCACCCCCGAGATCCCCGGCGTCGACCACGCCAGTGTCGTCAGCTACCTGGACGTCCTGCGCGACGGCGCGCCCGTGGGGGAGCGGGTCGCGATCGTTGGCGCGGGCGGCATCGGCTTCGACGTCGCCGAGTACCTCACCGACAGCGGCGACAAGGCGAGCCTGGACCCGGCGACGTACTTCAAGCAGTGGGGCGTCGACATGGACTACCGCGACCGCGGCGGCCTCACCGAGCCCGTCAGGCCCGCCCCGCCCCGCACCGTCCACCTCCTCCAGCGCAAGACGTCGAAGGTCGGCCAGGGCCTCGGCAAGACCACCGGCTGGATCCACCGCACCGAGCTGCGCCACCGCGGCGTCGCCATGGTCAACGGCGCCACCTACGACCGCATCGACGACGAGGGCCTGCACATCACTGTCGGCGACGAACAGCGGACCATCCCCGTCGACACGGTCGTCCTCTGCACCGGCCAGGAGCCCCGCCGCGGCCTCTACGAGGAGCTGATCGCCGCCGGCGTGGACGCGCACCTCATCGGCGGCGCCGACGTGGCCGCCGAGCTCGACGCCAAGCGCGCCATCAAGCAGGGCACGGAGCTGGCCGCCGCGCTGTGAGCCACGGGGCCGCGCGGCTCTTCGGGGCGGACGGCCGCGCGCCCGCTCGCCGTACCTAGGATGCCGTCATGTCACTCCCGCACGCGATCCTCACCGCCCTGCTCGAGAAGCCGTCGTCGGGCCTGGAGCTGACGCGCCGGTTCGACAGGTCGATCGGCTACTTCTGGTCGGCCACCCACCAGCAGATCTACCGCGAGCTGGGCCGCCTCGAACGCGACGGGCTCACCCGCGCGCTGCCGTCCGCGCAGGCCACGCGCGGCCAGAAGAAGGAGTACGAGGTGCTGCCCGCGGGCCGCGCCGAACTGGCCCGCTGGACCGCCGCGAGCCAGGACCCCAAACCGCTGCGCGACACCCTGCTGCTTCGCCTGCGCGCCGCCGCCGTCGTCGGCACCGACGGCATCGAGGCGGACCTGCGCCGCCATCTCGCCCTGCACAAGGAGCAGTTGGCCGAGTACGAGGAGATCGAGCGGCGCGACTTCCCGCCCGGCAGGGACGCCATCGAGGACCGGCTGCGCCATGTCGTCCTGCGGGCCGGGATCGACCTGGAGACGTTCTGGACGCAGTGGCTCACGCGGACACTGGAGGAACTGGCGGAGCCCCGGGGGCCGTCCTAGCGAACGGGCGCACCGTCGACGCCCCCGGTCCGGCCGTCAGGCCGTCCCGAGCGTGGCCGCCGTCGGGTCCCAGCCGTCCGGCAGCGGGGCCGGTGGCACGACCTGGGCCGGGAGCGGTGTGAACTCCGCGCGGTCGGCGGAGCGGGTGATGGCCGTCATCGTCTGCAGGACGTGCAGGGCGAGGGCGCCCGATGCCCGGTGGGCGGCCGGCGCGCCGCCGTCCCGCGGACCGTCGTGGGCGCGGATCGCGCGGGCCATGTCGAGAACCCCGAGCCCCCGCCCGTCCGTGCGCCCCCGCACCGGCAGCTCGCGCCACTCGTCGTCGCCGTTGGCCCGCACCCGCAGCGGGCCGCGGAACGTGTTCGGGTCGGGCACGGCGAGGGTGCCCTCCGTGCCGGTGATCTCGAACCGGATGCGCGGGTGCGCGCTGTCGAAGCTGAACGTCGAGTTGGCGCTCGCGCCCGACGCGAAGTCCAGCAGCGCGCACACGTGCGTCGGCACGTCGACCGGGAACGACTGTCCGGCCTTCGGACCCGAGCCGACCGTGCGCCGCGCCTTGGCCCGCGCGGCCGTCGCGGCCACCCGCTCCACGGCGCCGAACAGCGCCACCAGCGCCGTCAGATAGTACGGACCGAGGTCGAACAGGGGCCCCGCGCCCGGCTGGTAGAAGAACGCCGGGTCGGGGTGCCAGGCCTCCGGGCCGAGGCTCTGCACCGCCGTCGTCGCCGCGACGGGCGCCCCGATGTGCCCCGCCCTGACGGCCCGCAGCGCCGACTGCAGCCCCGCGCCCAGGAACGTGTCCGGCGCGCCGCCGAGCAGCAGCCCGCGCTCGGACGCCTCGGCGAGCAGCTTCTCGGCGTCGGCGGGGGTCGGCGTGAGCGGCTTCTCGCCGTACACGTGCTTGCCCGCCCGCAGCGCGGCGGCCGCGACCTGCGCGTGCGCCGCGGGCACGGTGAGGTTCACGATCAGCTCGACGTCCGGCTCGTCGAGGACGGTCGGCAGGTCGCCCGCGAGGGGTATGCCGTGGGTGCGGGCAGCGGCGGCCGCACGCTCCGGGGCGATGTCGGCGACGGCCACGAGCCGGATGTCCGAGAAGGTGCCGAGGGTGCGCAGGTACTCGGCGCTGATGACGCCCGCGCCGACGACGGCGACGCCGACCGGGCCCGTGTTCACACGGCCTCCAGGGCGCTGACGTACGTGCGGCTGGCCGCGAGCTCCCCGAGCAGGTCGCCCGCGCACGCGTCGAACTCGACGACGCGCCAGGCGTCCGGCGCCGCGGCCAGGACCTCGGGGACGGGCATGGTGCCGCCGCCGACCGCCACGTTCGGGTCGTCCTTCGTGCCGGGGCCGTCCTTCAGGTGCAGGGCCTCCACGCGGTCGCCGAGCCGGGTGAGCAGCGCCGGGACGTCGGCGCCCGCGACCGCCGCCCAGTACGTGTCGACCTCCAGGAACACCTCGGGGTCCAGGAGTTCGGCGAGTACCTCCAGGGCGGGGCGCCCGCCGTGGCTCGCCAGCCGCGGCTCCACCTCCCACCAGTGGTTGTGGTAGCCGAGCCGCAGGCCGTGCCGGGCGGCGTCCCGCGCGAGGCCGCCGAGGCGGTCGGCGACGCGGGCGAGTCCGTCGTACGTCGTGAAGTCCTCGTGCGGGAACCCCGCGGGGACGATCGCCAGCGGCGTGCCGAGCGTGGCCACCGCGTCGAGGACGGGGCCAGGGTCGCCGGTGAGGAGCTGCACGGCGTGCGCGCCGGACACGGTGAGGCCGAGGTCGTCGGCGAGCCGGCGCAGCCCCGCCGCGTCGTCGGTGACGTCGAACGCCTCCACCGCGCCGTAGCCCATCTCCGCGAGGCGGCCCAGGGTCCCCGCGCGGTCGACGGCGAACTCGTCGCGTACGGAGTAGAGCTGAACGCTGAGCGGTCGTGGCATGGAGGTCCCTCCCCGTCGGCGGCTGGGAGGACCGTAAGGCGCGGGCGGCGGGTCTACAAGGGTGCCTGCGGGCTCCCGACGCCGTACGTCCGGGCGAGCGCGCCCGCGGTGGCGGCCATGGCCCGGCGCAGTCCGGCCGGGGCCACGACCTCCACGTCGACGCCGAGCCGGAGCAGTTCGCCGCAGGCGTGGCCGGTGCTCTCGGTCGGGATGACGGCCTCGACCCAGCCGTCGTCGCCGACGGGGGTGGCGGTTTCCTCAGCGGCCCGCGCCACGTCCGGCGGGACGTTGTCGGGCAGGCGGCGCCGCCCGCGCGGGGACAGACGGATGGTGGCGGTGCCGGTGTGGCGGCGGCTCCGGAAGTCGTCGAGGTACGCGGCCCAGTACGCGCCCAGGTCGAAGTCCCGCGGCCGGTCGAACCGTTCGTCGGTGGGGGCGGCGTCGAGGACCTGGGTGACGCGGTAGGTCGCCGTCCGGCTGTCGGACGCGGCCACGAGGTACCAGGTGCCGGACTTGAGCACGAGGCCGTAGGGGCGCAGGCGGCGGCTCACCTCCTGCGGCGCGCGCCAGCGGCGGTAGCGCACGTCCACCGCGTGCCGGGCGAGCACCGCGTCGACGAACAGGGGGAGATGGGGCGTCTCCATGGGCTCGCCGTACCAGCCGGGAGCGTCCACGTGGAACACCGCCGCGGTCCGCGCCGCCTCCTCGCGCGGCCCCGACGGCAGTGCGGCGAGCAGCTTGAGCCGCGCCGCCGTCACTTCCGCCGCGAGGCCCAACTCGGCCGCGGGGCCCGGCAGTCCGGCGAAGAAGAGCGCCCGCGCCTCGCCCTCGCTCATCCCGGTGAGACGGGTGCGGTAGCCGTCGAGCAGCTGATAGCCGCCGCGGCGGCCCGGCTCCGCGTACACCGGGACCCCGGCCTCCTGCAGCCGCGCCACGTCCCGGTAGGCGGTCCGCACGGACACCCCCAGCTCGTCGGCGATGCCGCGCGCGGACACCCGGCCGCGGGACTGGAGCAACAGCAGCAGCGACAGCAGACGACCGGCGGACATGGACCCATTCTGCGCGGAAACACTGACAGCCCCTGGCACGCGGCTTTCCTACCGTCGACGGGACCGCACCGAACAGGAGCCCGCAGTGTCCCCTCTGGACCCCGATCTCGCCGATCTCGCCGAACCCTTGCGCCCCGTCGACCCGCTCGACCTCGTCGACGCCCTCGATCCCGTCGACCCTCTCGATCCCGTCGATCACGGTGATCCGGCTGTCCGCCCCGCCGTGGTCGAGCTGCGCCAGTACACGCTGCGGCCCGGTCGGCGCGACGAGCTGATCGAGCTGTTCGACCGGGAGTTCGTCGAGACCCAGGAGGCGACCGGGATGGCCGTGCTCGGCCAGTTCCGGGACCTCGACGACCCGGACCGCTTCGTCTGGCTGCGCGGATTCCCGGACATGGCGGCACGCCACCGGTCGCTCACGGACTTCTATGGAGGTCCCGTCTGGGCCGAGCACGGGCCCCGGGCCAACACCACCATGGCCGACTCCGACGACGTCCTGCTGCTGCGTCCGGCGTCGGCGCGGGGCGGCCTCGCGGTCACTCCGGCCGCGCGGCCGGGCGCGGGTGCGCCCGCGCCGGACCGGCTCGTGTCCGCCACGGTGTGGTCCTTCCCGCCGGGGAGGTCCGAGGGCGTCGCGCTGATCCAGGACGGACTGCTGCCCGTCCTGCGCGCGACGGGCCCGGCCCCCCTCGCCGTCCTCACCACGGAGACGGCGCCCAACACCTTCACCAGGCTGCCGGTCCGCACCGGCGAGAACGTCACCGTGGTCCTCACCGCCTACCCGGACGAGGCCGCGCGGCGCCTCCACGTCGCCGAAGTGGCGGCGCACCCCCTGGCCCGGGACGCCGTCCTGCCGGGCATCGAACGGGAGCAGACCGGGGCCCCGCACGTGCTCCGCCTCGGGCCCACCGCCCGCTCACTCATTCGCTGATCATCCGGCGCACTCGGGGCGACCAGTAGGGCGTAGCGCGGATGCGGTCGCCGCGGTGCGCGAGCGGGACATCCGGACGCCTGCTGCTCCAGGTCGCGCGGTCAGGCGCGCGTCAGCTCCGTGGCGCCGAACGACACGTCGAAGCGGTCGCACCAGATGGTGACGCTGCGGTAGTCGTCCAGGTCGACGTCGGCGGGCAGCGGGTAGTTCTGGTCGCCCTTGTTGCCCTTGAGTTCGCCCAGGCTGACGTGCCTGCCGTCGTCGAACACGTGCCAGCCGTCCTTGCCCGGCTTCACCTCCGCGTCGCTGAGCCAGACCCGCAGGGCGGGCCCGTTGCTCGTCTCCAGGCCCGTCAGACGCAGCACGCGGGTGCCGTCCGCGAGGCGCAGGACGCGGACGGAGCCGCTGGTCGCGTGCTCGTGGCTGATGAGCTTGCCGGTGGCCAGCTCCTCCGGCCCCGCGTCCGTCGTGCCCCCGGCGGCGTCCGGGGACGGCACGGACGCCGCGACGGGAAACGGGTCCCGTACGGTCTCGTCCACCCACAGCTTCCACGGCTGGAACCAGTACAGGCCCACCCCCGCGAGCACCACGCCCGTGAACAGCGCGGTGATGAACCACGGCTTGCCGAGTGTGCGCCGTACGCGTCCCATGTGATGCCTCCGTCGGGGATGGAAGGGTGATCCTGTCCCTGTACGACGTCGGCGGGGCGCCCGGAACTCCCGGAACCAGATGACGAAAGTCTTACGTGGCCGTCAGGTGTCCGTGACCGGCTGGGCAGGCAGGGCGCCCGTGCCGACGGTGGTGGTCTCCGGCGGGGCGATCCGGCGCAGCAGGAAGCCCGCTGCGAGGGCCATGAGGAACATCTCCACCGCGTACACCGCCGACGGGATGGCCATGCGGGTGCTGTCGAGGAGGGAGGGGCTGAGGGCGATGGCCATCGACAGGGTGGTGTTGTGCATGCCGATCTCGAAGCAGGTGGCGACGGACTGCCGGTGGTCGCCGCGGGCCAGCCGGGTCGCTCCGTAGCCGACGGTGAGGGAGATCGCGGCGAACAGGAAGGCGACGTGGCCGACGTCGGCGAGATAGCCGAGCACGTTCTTCCGCTCGCTGACGACCGCCGCGATGATGACGCCGACGAGCGCGGTCACCGCCGTCACCTTGACCGCCTGCGTGGAGCGCTCCGCGAAGGTCGGGTGGCGCTGCCGGACCAGCATCCCCGCCGCGACCGGCACAAGAACGACGAGGAAGACCTGGAGGGTCTTGTCGAAGCGCAGTCCCAGGGCCTCGTCCGTGCCGGACATGAAGTGGTCCAGGGAGAGGTTCACGACGATCGGCAGCGTGAAGACGGCGATCACCGAATTGATGGCGGTGAGCGTGACGTTGAGGGCGACGTCACCGCCGAAGAGATGGCTGAAGATGTTGGCCATCGTGCCGCCGGGGGAGGCCGCGAGCAGCATCATGCCGACGGCGAGCGCAGGACTGAGGTCGAAGGCGAGGACCAGGCCGAGACAGGCGGCGGGCAGCAGCACCAACTGGCAGCAGAGGGCGACGGCCACGGGCCGGGGATGCGCGGTGACCCGGCGGAAGTCGGCCACGGTCAGGCCGAGTCCGAGGCCGAACATGATCACGGCGAGGACGGCGGGCAGCAGGAACGTGGTCAGGGACGAGTCCACAGGGACAGGCTCCAGTAGCCGCTGGGGAATGTCCACGGGCGTGCGGCGGAAGCACATCGACCGGTTCCGGCGGCGGGCGGCACGTCAGGGGCGGGGCGTGCCGCACCCGTTCGAGCCGGGGCGCGCCCGCCGCTCCTGCCGCACGCACGAAGGCCCGGGCCCGGATCCGGTGGGAGTGCCGGGGCCGGGCGCGGGCCGTTCGGTGGCCGGAAGTGAGCCCCGGCCGAGGCGGTGGCCGGAAGTGAGCCCGGCCGGAGCGGTGGCCGAGGAGAACTCGGCCACAGTGGGGGACAGGGTCAGAAGTGGCGGTGCACCGTGCGGCGCCGGAAGTACAGCACGCCGCCCGTCACACCCGCGGCCACCAGGGCCCCGCCCGCGACCAGCGTGATCGTGCCGTAGTCCTCGACCGCGCCGCCGATGCCACCGCGCACACCGCGCGCGGGTGCCGTCGTCGACGAGGCCGTCCCGGTCGTGCCGACCGTGACCGACTGCGAACCGGCCGCCGAACCGTCCTGACAGAGCACGGCCACCGTATGGGTGCCGGGACTGACATTGGTCCAGGAGGCACTGCCGCCCGACAGCTGGGCCTGCCGCCCCGATGCGAAGCTGGCGTTGCCGCCGCTCATCAGCGCGGCCTTGCCGCCGTTGGGACAGGCAGTCGTGGTGACCTGCACGGTCGTCCCGGTGACGGTCACGTTGATCCCAGGTCCCGCGACCGCCGAGGGGGCGGTCAGTGCCAGCGGGAGTGCGATGGCGGCCACGGCCAGTCCGGAGCGGAGCGATATCTGAGTAGTACGCATGCGTCTGCCCTCCGGTGGCACGGTTGGCGGTACGTCCCGTGCGCCGCCGGAATTGGGAAACGTCCGTGCTACCTGACGACGAGCCAACGCGGCGTCAGCCCGTACCGCATGCGGACTGCCCCCGGGCAGGTGACGGAGTCCATCGTCCGGCGGAGAGCTGACCGCCTTTCAGGGGCGTGCCCCGGCGTCCCCGGAGTGCCCCGGCGTCCCAGGCGCGTCCGGCGCCTCGCGGCCGACTGACCCGCTGTCACCCGGCCACGCGTGTCACCACGACGTCGCCGACCGCAGCATCCGGTCGCGGACGAGGAGCACATGCGGATTGGCGGCGGCGCCGGGCCGCTGCGCGAGATAGCCCGTGTTGATCGGCGGGTCCTCGGGCAGCAGCAGCGGCACCAGGGCGCCGGAGGCCAGCGCGTCCAGGCACAGATAGCGCGGCAGCACGCTGATGCCCGCCCCGGCCGCCACGGCGGAGAGCACCCCGCGCAGGTCCGGCACGGTGATCGCGGGCTGCTCGGTCAGGCGCTCGCCGAAGACGTGCCACCAGTACCTGCGGGCGATGGGCAGGTCGTCGGCGTACGCGACGATCGGCACCCCGCGCAGCGCGGCGGGCCCCTCCGCCGCGACCCGCCGCGGGCCGATGCGCTCCGCCCACTCCGGCGAGGCGACGAGCACGAACTCCTCGTCCGCGAGCGGCACCGCGCCGAAGATCCGCCCGCGCAGCCGCAGCGTCGAGATCACCAGGTCGAAGCGGCCGCCGCGGAGCCCGTCGAGGAGCTCGTCGGTGAGGCCCATGGTGACCCGCAGCCGCACCCCCTGGTCGGTGAGCGGCGCGAGCGCGGGCAGGACGCGGGCACAGATCAGCTCGGCCGGTCCCGCCAGGTGCACCGGGTCCGGGCGCTTCTCGGCGGCGAGCGGGCCGCGCTCGGCCACGGCGGCCAGCGCGTCGATGGGAGCCGCCACCTGAGTGGCCAGCTCGTCGGCGACGGACGTCGGCACGGCCCCGCGCGGCCGCCGCTCGAACAGCTCCCGGCCGAGCTGCTGCTCCAGGGAGCGGATCTGCGTCGTCACCGTCGGCTGCGAGAGCCCGAGCACCCGTGCGGCGGCCGTGAAGGAGCCGGAGCGGTGCACGGCGAGGAAGGTACGCAGCAGGGACAGGTCGAGCGGCGCGCGCGCCGGGGCGACCTCGGCGGGCGACGGCGCGGGCCGTGCCCGGCGGACCCGCGCTGAGCTCGTGCCATTGGAATCTCTATGGGGCATACCGGAGATCGTATTGGAACTCTATGGCTCGGCGTCCTACCGTCGAATCACCGGCGACCTGACGTTCTGCGTACGGAATGTCAGGGCGTCGCACGAGACAAGGCATCACAGGCGTCACACGAGATGCGTCACACGAGACGCGTCACACGAGACAAGGACTGGGCTATGGCGAAGATCCTGATGGTGGTCACCGGCTCCGACGTATGGACGCTGGCCGACGGCACCGCGCATCCGAGCGGCTACTGGGCCGAGGAGGTCGCGGCGCCGTACCGGGCCTTCGCCGAGGCGGGGTACGACGTCGTGGTCGCGACGCCCGGCGGGGTCGAGCCGACGATGGACCCGGCGAGCCTCGCGCCCGAGCTGAACGACGGCCAGGAGAACGCCGACGCCATCGCCGCCCTCCTGGCGGGCGTCGCCGCGCTCAAGCAGCCGCTGGCCCTGGAGGACGTGCGGCTCGACGACTACGCCGGCGTGTTCTACCCCGGCGGCCACGGCCCGATGGAGGACCTCGCGGTGAACGCCGCGTCCGGTGCCCTCCTGATCGCGGCCCTCGCGTCCGGCAAGCCCCTCGGCATCGTCTGCCACGGCCCCGCCGCCCTGCTCGCCACCGCCGACGTCGAGGGCGGCTCGCCCTTCGCCGGCCGCCGCGTGACCGCGTTCAGCAACGCCGAGGAGACCCAGGCCGGGTTCGCCGACCGCGCGCCGTGGCTGCTCCAGGACCGTCTCGTCGCCCTCGGCGTCGACTTCCAGGAGGGCGAGCCGTGGGCGCCGCACATCGTGGCCGACGGCAACCTGTACACCGGCCAGAACCCGGCGTCGGCGGCCCCGCTCGCCGCCCGGTTCGTCACGGCGCTGGGCTGAGCGATGGCGGGCGACCGGCTCACCGACGTCCTCGACGCGACGTACACGTGCCTGAGCAGGTACGGCGTGCGACGCACCACGATGGACGACATCGCGGGCGAGATGGGTGTGTCCCGGTCCGCGGTCTACCAGTACGTACGCGGCAAGGACGACGCGGTCCGGCAGCTCGCCCGGCGCCTGCACGACCGGGCGCTCGACCGGGCCGCGGCGGCCGCCACCGCCGACGCGCCCGCCGCCGAGCGGATCCACGGCATCCTGGCCGCCAAGCTCGACCTGGTCCTCGACCTCGCGGGCGGGGCGGGGCACGCCGCGGAACTCCTCGACGCCAAGGCGCGCCTTTCCGGCGACATCTGCGACGCGTTCACGGACCGGATCCGGGAGCTGCTGACCGAGCAGTTCACCGGGACGGGCGTGGCGGCCGCGCCCACGGGAGCCGCCGAGGCCACGTCCACCCCCGCCCTGGCCACAGCCACCCCCCTCACCCCCGCCCAGGCCGCCGACATCTGCCTCGCCCTCGTCATCGGCCTGGAATCCGTCCCCGCCGCGGCGCACCTGCTGCGCCCCGCCACCGACGCCCTGCTCACCGGGCTCCTGCCCGCACCCGAGTCACACTCCTGAGGACCCCATGAACGCCAGCAGCACCCCCGCGAACACCCCGAACACCGCGAACCCCGAGGACCCCGCCGCCCTCGTGGCCCGCCTCCGCGCCACCTTCCGCACCGGCCGCACCCGCCCCCTCGACTGGCGCGTCCGCCAGCTCACCCGGCTGCGCGACATGCTCACCGAGCACCGCGAGGACATCGCGGACGCCCTGCACGCGGACCTCGGCAAGCCCCGCGCCGAGGCCTACCGCTCCGAGGTCGACTTCAGCATCAGGGAGATCGACCACACCCTCGAAAACCTGGAGGAGTGGCTGAGCCCGCAGTCCGTCGACGTCAGCGGCGTCTTCGGGGAGCGGGCCAGCGCGGGCACCCAGGTCGATCCGCTCGGCGTCGTCCTCGTCATCGCACCGTGGAACTACCCCGCGCAGCTCCTCCTCGTGCCCGTCGCCGGGGCGCTCGCCGCAGGCAACGCGGTCGTCGTCAAGCCCAGCGAGATGGCCCCCACCACGTCCGCGGCCATCGCCCGCCTCCTGCCGCGGTACCTGGACACCGACGCCGTGGCCGTCGTCGAGGGCGGCGTGCCCGAGACCACCGCGCTGCTCGCCCAGCGCTTCGACCACATCTTCTACACCGGCAACGGCACCGTCGGCCGCATCGTGATGCGCGCCGCCGCCGAGCACCTGACCCCCGTCACCCTCGAACTCGGCGGCAAGTCACCGGCGTTCGTCGACTCCGGCGTGGACGTGGCGGAGGTCGCCCGGCGCCTGGCCCAGGCCAAGTTCGCCAACGCCGGGCAGACCTGCGTCGCCCCCGACTACGTCCTCACCGACCCGGCCACCGCCCGCGCCCTGGAGACCGCGCTCACGGAGGCGATCGCGCAGCGGTACGGTGCGGACCCGGCGGCGTCGGACGCGTACGGCCGGATCGTCAACGAGCGGCACTTCGACCGGCTCTCGCGGCTGCTCGGCTCGGGCCGTCTGGTGACCGGCGGGCAGACCGACCGGGCCACGAAGTACATCGCGCCGACCGTGCTCGGCGGGGTCGAGCCCGACGAGCCCGTCATGCGCGAGGAGATCTTCGGCCCCGTCCTGCCGATCGTCGAGGTCGAAGGCCTGGACGAGGCCATCGAGTTCATCAACGACCGGGACAAGCCGCTCGCCCTGTACGCGTTCACCGAGGCGGACGTCACCCGCGAGCGGCTCGCCGCCGAGACCTCGTCGGGCGGGCTCGGCTTCGGCCTGCCGATGGCCCATCTCTCCGTCCCCGAGCTGCCGTTCGGCGGCGTCGGTGAGAGCGGGCTCGGCGCCTACCACGGCCCGCACTCCATCGAGACGTTCAGCCACCGCAAGGCGCGCCTGGACGTGCCGCTGTCCGTCTGATCCGCCACCGTCGCCGACCGGCCCGGTGTCACCCCTGCTCGGGAAGGGGCGGCACCAGGCCGTCAGCGACCAGGCCCGCGTACACGGCCTGCCCGAGCGTCTGGACGGCCGACTGCGGCCGCACCATCACCGTGAACTCCTTGATCCGGCCGTCCTCGTCGAAGTGCAGCAGGTCGATGCCGTGGATCTCCTTGCCGGACACGGTCGTGCGGAACAGCAGCACGGCCGACGCCGCCTCGCTCCCGTCGCTGCTGGTCTGTGCCGCGCCCTCGTAGGACCCGACGTACCGGAAGTCCTCGAAGAGCCGGAGCAGCACCCCGAAGAGCCCGATCACCATCTCGCGGCCCTCGAAGGGCTGGAACTTCACCGGGCTGTAGAAGCGGATGTCCGGCGTGAACAGATCGTCGAGCACGCCGATGTCGCGCTTCTCGACCGCCTCGCGGAAGCGGGCGACGGCGTCGCGGGCCGCGGCGGGGACGCTGTCGGCGGACGGTGCGGTGGCCATACGAACCTCCATAGTCAAGAATCTGAGTAGTCAGATTGATGACTATCATGGCGTCGCGGTGCCCGGAAGGGAAGACTGCGCGGGGCGCCCGGGAGGAGAGGCCCGCGCGGCACGGGAACGGCACCGGGACATCGGGGACAGAGGGAGAGGTCGGACATGGCTCTGCGGCACGCGGTGCTCGCGGCACTGCTCGACGGCGAGTTCAGCGGCTATCAGCTGGCCAAGGGCTTCGACATCGGCGTCGCCAACTTCTGGCACGCGCTGCCGCAGCAGCTGTACGCCGAGCTGTCGCGCCTGGAGAGCGACGGCCTGGTCGCCGGGCGCGAGGTGGTGCAGGACGGGCGGCCCAACAAGCGGATGTTCCGGGTCACGGACGCGGGCGTCGCGGAGCTGGAGCGCTTCGCCGCCGCGCCCGCGAAGCCGTCGTTCATCCGGGACGACCTGCTGGTCAAGGTGCAGGCGGTCGACGGCGTCGACGCGGCGCCGGTGATCGCCCAGCTCCGGGAGCGCGCGGCGGTCGCCGAGGCCAAGGCCGAGGTCCTGGGGAAGCTGCTGCGGCGGCTGCGCGGGGACCTTGACGAGGCGGAGTTCCTGCTCGTGGGGCAGCGGATCGGGCCGTATCTGACCTGCCGGCGCGGGCTCGCCTTCGAGCGCGAGACGCACGAGTGGTGCCTGCGGACGGCGGAGCTGCTGGAGCGGCGGGAGCGTGCGCGGCGGGCCCCTTCGGGGTCGGCGCGCCGCGGTCCGGCCGGGTGAGACGGCCCTGGCCGGGTGCCCCCGCACCCGATCGGCGTCCGGTGCGGGGGTGGCTCTCGGGGTCGGCCGCCCGGGTCAGTTCAGGCGGGCCTTCGGCGGCGTGCCGTAGAAGGTGATGGACGGCCAGCCGCGCTTGGCGGCGAGGTCGTTGAGGGCCTCCGCGATGTCCGCGGGCGTGACCTCCTGCTGCCCCGAGCGCTCCTCGTGCCGGACGCTGAAGGTCATGGACAGCTCCGCGTAGCCCGAGCTGTGCTGGACGCGCCCGCTGAACTGCGTCCCCGGTTCGAACGCCACCGCGGACTGGCTGCCCTCGGCGGCCTGGGCGTTCTGCGCGGCCGCGGCGCCGCTCTTCTCCTCCGCCTGGGCCGTACCCGCCGAAGCGAGTACCGCGCCCGCCGCGGCCGAACCCGAGTAGCCCAACACGGACCGCCTGGAGACTCCGGACATGTTCCCCTCCTGATCGACACGGGCCTCCCCCCTGGGGACCCGCGGTGATCATAAAGGCGGAAAGATCCCCATGGAGCGGAACGAGATCACCTACTTCGGGCCGCTCCGCGCGGTGGTGACGGTCCGTTCGGGGGAGTAGCGCCCCCAGGTGCCGTCGGGCAGCTTGGCGCGGAGCTTCACGCGGTGCGTCTCGCCGGACTCCCGGCCGATGTAGAAGCTGTGCTTCGCCTTGTCCTGCGGCGCCGTGCCACCGAACACCAGCGAGGTCGCGCTCTTGCCGTCCAGGTGGATCTGATACTCCGTCACCGCGCCGCCGGTGTGCGGGGGTTTCCAGGTCAGGTCGATGTAGTACGCCCCGTCGCCGGACTTGTGCGTCCGGGCCTCGAAGTCCGCGGGGGCGGTGGCGCGCCCGGTGTCCTTGCCCGCGGCGGTCCTGACGCGCACGGCGGGGCTCGCGGCCGAGAAGTTGTCGGCGGCGTCGCGCGCCTTCACGGTGAACTTGTAGGCCGTGCCCGGCCGCAGGCCCGTGATCAGCGTGTCGGTGGTGCCCCCGCCCACGCTGTGGATCTTCGTCGTGCCCTGGTAGATCTCGTACGAGGCCACGCTGCGGTTGTCCTTCGACGCGCCCCACGCCAGCGTCGCCGCGTGCCCGCCCTGGGCCTCGCCGCGCAGCGTGGCCGGGCGGGACGGGGCCTCGCGGTCGGCGGCGGTCGCGGCGGGCGTGGTGACCCGCAGCTTCTTGCTGTCGGGGCTGACGTTGCCGTCGCCGTCGCGGGCCCGCACGGAGAAGGTGTACGTGGCCGCGGGCTTGAGGCCGGTGATGTCCACCATGTGCTGGTCGGCGGGCACGTCCTTCACCTTGGCGGTGCCCCGGTAGATCTCGTAGCCGGTGACGTCGGAGCCGTCGGTGGTGCTGTTCCACATCACGTGCACGGACGTGGCGCTGCCCGCCTGCACGGTGAGACCGCGGGGCGCGGAGGGCAGCCGCGTGCCCTTGCCGTCGTCACCGCCCCAGGCACAGGAACTCGCCCCGAGGACGGCCGCGGTGACGGTGAGGCAGGCGGTCATCAGGGGGAGCCGGTGGCGGGGCAGGTGGGGGGTCCGTCGCACGGTCGTGCCTTCCACTCGACGCGATTGGTCCGGACCAATTTGACAGGGGTGACGGGGGCACATCAAGGGGTGGGGTGGAACGGGGGTGCGGGGGAGGGCGGTTCACGGGGGCGGTGGGCGTGCGGGGGGCGGCCGGCCGGTGGGGCGGTGGCCGCGGAGCCGGCGGGCCGACCGTGCTGAGGCACGGCCTCCGCCGCCGAGGCCTCTCGCACCTTCCGGTGCGCGTACGTCACACCTTCCGGTACGCGTAGGCCTCCCGCGCCGCCGCCTCCACCGCCGCGATGTCCGCGCCCGCCGACGCCGTCACGACCGCGGCCACCGCACCCTCCACGAAGGGCGCGTCCACGAGGCGGGCGCCGTCCGGGAGTTCGTCGCCCTCGGCGATCAGGGCCTTGACGGTGAGGACGGCGCTGCCGAGGTCGACGAGGATGGCGACGCCCGCGCCCCGGTCGACCCGGTGCGCGGCGGCGGCGATCAGCTCGGAGCTGGTGCCGAGGCCGCCGCCCTCCGTGCCGCCCGCGGCGGCCACCGGTGCGGTGCCGCCCCCGGCGAGCCCCGTCGCGAGCGTCGCCACGGACTCGGCGACGGGCCCGCTGTGGGAGACGAGCACGATGCCCACGAGCTTGTCGCCGTCACTCATGGGTGTGCTCCTCGCCGGTCGTACGTCTGTGTCCCCCGCTGCTCGTACGGTCGTGTCCCTCCCCGCCCGTGCGGTCGTGACCGTCACCGCTCCTGCCGTCGTGGCCCTCGCCCCCGGCACCCTCTCGGTCACGCATGCCCCGCCCCCTCCGCGGTCTCGGCCAGCGCCTCGAACAGCAGGGCCGACGACGTGGCGCCCGGGTCTTGGTGGCCGATGCTGCGTTCGCCGAGGTAGCTCGCCCTGCCCTTGCGGGCCTGGAGCGGTGTGGTCGCGAGGGCGCCCTCGTGGGCGGCGGCGCGGGCCGCGGCGAAGGAGGTGGGGAGCGCGTCGACCGCGGGGACCAGGGCGTCCAGCATCGTCTTGTCGCCGGGTGCCGCGCCGCCGAGCGCGGCCACCGCGTCGACGCCGGTGCGCAGGGCGTCCGCGAACTCGGCCTCGCCGACCTCGGCCGCGTCGCCGAGCGCCTTGCCCGTGCGCCGCAGCAGCGTGCCGTACAGCGGCCCCGACGCGCCGCCCACGGTGGAGATCAACTGCCGTCCCGCCAGGGTCAGGACGGCGCCCGGGGTGTCGGGGACCTCCTTCTCCAGGGTGGCGGCGACGGCGGTGAAGCCGCGCTGGAGGTTGCTGCCGTGGTCGGCGTCGCCGATGGGCGAGTCCAACTCGGTGAGCCGCTCCGCCTCACGGTCGACGGCCGCGGCGGCGGTGGTCAGCCAGCGGCGGAAGAAATCGGCGTCGAGCACGGGTACTCCTTGCGTTGTCGGTGCGCCGGGGCGGTGGCCCGGGGCGGTGGCAGGGTGATCGGGTGCGGGGCCGGACCGGCGGTCACATGCCCCAGCGCAGCCCCGCGGTGCGCACGGGCGCGTCCCAGAGGCGCAGCAGTTCCTCGTCGGCCCGGCAGAGCGTCACGGAGGCGCCGGCCATGTCGAGGGAGGTGACGTAGTTGCCGACGAGGGTGCGGGCGACGGGGACCCCCCGCTCGCCGAGTACGCGCTGGACCTCCGCGTTGAAGCCGTACAGCTCCAGGAGCGGGGTGGCGCCCATGCCGTTGACGAGGACGAGGACCGGGTCGTGCGAGGCGAGGTCGTCGAGGACGGCGTCGACGGCGAAGTCGGCGATCTCACGGGACGTCATCATGGCGCGCCGCTCGCGGCCCGGCTCGCCGTGGATGCCGACGCCGAGCTCCAGCTCACCGGCGGGCAGGTCGAACGTGGGGGAGCCCTTCGCGGGGGTGGAGCAGGCGCTGAGGGCGACGCCGAAGCTGCGGGAGTTCTCGTTGACGCGGCGGGCGACGGCCTCGACGCGCTCCAGGGGCCTGCCCTCCTCGGCGGCGGCGCCCGCCATCTTCTCCACGAACAGGGTCGCGCCGGTGCCGCGCCGTCCCGCCGTGTACAGGCTGTCGGTCACGGCCACGTCGTCGTTGACGAGGACCTTGGCGACCTGGATGCCCTCGTCCTCGGCCAGCTCGGCGGCCATGTCGAAGTTCAGCACGTCACCGGTGTAGTTCTTCACGACGAACAGCACGCCCGCCCCGCTGTCCACGGCCGCCGCGGCCCGCACCATCTGGTCGGGCACGGGCGAGGTGAACACCTCACCGGGACACGCGGCCGACAGCATCCCCGGCCCCACGAACCCCCCGTGCAGCGGCTCGTGCCCCGACCCGCCCCCCGACACCAGCGCGACCTTCCCGGCGACGGGCGCGTCCGCCCGCGTGATCACACGGTTCTCCACGTCGACGGTCAGCTCCGGATGCGCCGCCGCCATCCCCCTGAGCGCGTCGGCGACCACGGTCTCCGCCACGTTGATGAGCATCTTCACGGGTACCTCCTGGAGAGATCGGCAGGCGTGCCTATGGCTTGCTCTTGACGAGGTCAGAGCGCGTACGGCGAGAGGTGACCGCACTTCCTGTTGACGGCAGTATCGGTCTTGCGGCAGCGAAGGTCACGCGTACGTCGGCGCTTCGCGCCCCTGCCGGTACCTCGATGTCACGCCGCCGACCACGCCGAGGGTGAGGCTCACCGGAGCAATTGTGTGGAGGGGCCCGGCTGAGTCGATCTAGGGTCGGCGCCATGGTCTCCATGAAGCTCTTCGACTCCGAGCGCCGCGTCATCGAGGCTGCGGAGCGGCTCGCTGCTGCCCTCGGCAGCGATCCGAACCACACCGTGGCCGCAGCGGCGATGGACACGGCCGGCAGGATCCATGAAGCGGTCAACGTCTACCACTTCACCGGCGGGCCGTGCGCCGAGCTCGTCGTACTCGGTGCCGCCGCAGCCACAGGAGCCGGCCCGCTCGTCACCATCGCCGCCGCGGGAGATCGGGGTCGCGGCCTGATCCCGCCGTGCGGCCGCTGCCGCCAAGCGCTGCTCGACCTCCATCCCGACGTCTTCGTCGCCGTACCGACCGACGACGGGTCGGCCCTGCGCCCGATCCGAGAGCTTCTGCCGGACGCCTACTTCTTCCCCGGTGCGGACGCGCGTCGAATTGTTCGGTTCCACAAGCGCTACTACGAGGACATCGCCACCGCGCGGAAGACCTCCACGGTCCGCTACGAAGATCCGATCGCCGCGGGGCCCGCGATCTTCCTCTTCGAGGACGACGAAGCCCACCGCACGTTGAACGGCACCGTCACCGGCGTCGAACGCCACCGTCTCGATCGCCTCACCGCCGACCAGGCTCGGCGCGATGGCTTCACGAGCATCGACCAGCTCAAGGAGGCCCTCCAGGGCCACTATCCCGACCTGCCCTCCGATGCCGAAGTCGAATTCGTGACGTTCACGGTCGAAGCGCCTGACGCCGTGGAGTGATGCGGCGTGGACAGCCCGATGGCGGGACATGGCCGGTGAGTGGCCTGGCAGGCGATCAAGGACCGTGCCGCCAGGTCGACGACTTCTCGGCGTTATCGAACACCAGGCCGGTTGTTCGGGGCAGGTAGCCCGGCTGCAGCCGCACCGCCGAGTCGAGGCCCCCGTCGACCTGGAGCAGTCCGCCGCCGACGCGCGCCGCCACCCAGGACCCGTCCCGCCTGACCGGCTGCGCGGGGTGGCCGAAGACGTGCCCTTCGCCGCCGTGTGCGGAGGCGTCCGCCAGCGGCAGCCGGGCGGGCCCCGCGCCCGCCGGAGCCGGCTCGCCCACGATCCGGAGCCCGGCGATGTCACCGCCCGCGGTGCCCGAGCGCGGCGGTGGCACCCCCAACTCCAGACGGCAACTGCGCAGCGGGGCCCCGTCCGCGTCCCCCAGGAGCGGAACTCGACGGGCAGGAGCAGCTCGGCGTCCGGCTGCGGCTGCTCCCTCCGGTCCCGGCCGAGGGCCTGCTTGACGACATGGGCGCAGGTCAGGAGCCGGTCGTCGGTCACAAGGAACCCGGTGCCGACGGCACGGTGCGTGCCGAGAGCGAGGATCCGCACGATGAACCCGGACCGGTCCGCATAGCGCCGTCGCACGCGAACAGGCCTCCGTCGCATGGTCCGGCGACACGTCCCGCGTCAGCGCGGCCGCCTGCTGCGGCGACGGGCACAGCGCGCCGAGCGCCTCCTTCGACGTGGCCCCGGCCCGGGCCGTGGCCGACGAGCCGTCGGTGCCGGCGAGCAACTGCATGCACCTACCCCGGATCTGCTGCTTCGCCAGTCCCTCACGAGTTCAGATTCTGCCGAGCGACGGGCGCTCGTGGGCGACAACGGTGAAACCGCGACGGCTCGTGCGGCGGCAGAGGCCTGAAGGCCCCCGCGTCGGCGAGGAGGACCGATCTCGCGCCCAGCTCCGTTGTATACCCCCTAGGGGTATGTTAGGTTCCCGCTCGGAGATGCCCCGGAGGGGTATCCGAGAGAGGGGATGGGATCATGTCGACAAGCAACCCGAAACGATGGTGGGCACTGCTCGTGCTCGCCACCGCCCAGTTCATGGTGATCATGGACACCAGCATCATCGGGGTGGCGCTTCCCGAGATGCAGCGTGAACTCGGCTTCTCCCAGGGCGAGTTGCAGTGGGTCTTCAACGCCTATGTCATCGCCTTCGGCGGTCTCCTGCTGCTGGGTGGTCGGCTGTCCGACCTCTTGGGTGCCCGCAAGGTCTTCAATGCGGGCTGGGTCGTCCTGATAGCGGGCTCTGTCGTCGCCGCGGCCGCGCAGACCGCCTGGGTCGAGGTCGTGGGCCGTGCCGTACAAGGCGTCGGCGGGGCGCTCATCGCGCCTGCCGCCATGACGCTGCTGATGATCCTCTTCGCCCATGACCCGAAGGAGCTGGGCAAGGCGATGGCGCTCTACGGCGCCGCGGCCCCCGCCGGCGGCACGGCGGGTGTGTTCCTGGGCGGTGTGTTCACCGAGTGGCTCAGCTGGCCCTGGATCTTCATCATCTATGTCCCGATCGGCGTCGCCACCCTCGCGGCCACCAAGCTGCTGCCCGCCGTCGAGCCCCGCCGCGGCCGAGTGGACGTACTCGGTGCCGCATCCGTGACCGCGGGTCTGGCCCTCGCCGTGTTCGCCATCGTCCGCGCGGAGCACGTCGGTTGGGGATCCAGCGCCACCGTTCTGCAGCTCGTGGGCGCCGCCGCCCTGCTGGTCCTGTTCTTCACGATCCAGAGATCGACGGGTCAGCCGCTGATGCCGCTCGGCATCTGGCGGGTGCCGCGCCTGGGATCCGCCAATCTGGCGATGGCGCTGCTCGGCGCCGCGTGGATACCGATGTGGTACTTCCTCAACCTGTACCTGCAACAGGTGCTCGGCTACGGGGCGTTCGCCTCCGGCGCGGCGCTGCTGCCGATGACCGTGCTCCTGATGATCTTCATGACGGCGATCACCGCGAAGCTGCTCGCGAGGTTCGGCGCCAAGCCGCTCATCGGCGGCGGACTGCTCGTCCTCGCGGCAGGGCTGCTGTGGCTGTCGGCCGTCGAGCCGACCGGTTCGTTCGCGGTCGACGTCCTGCCCGCCTCGCTGGTCGCGGCTCTCGGCATGTCGCTCGCGTACATCCCGGCGATGATGGCCGCCATGTCCGGTGCCCCGCAGGAGCAGGCGGGCCTGGCCTCAGGGATCGTGAACACCACCTACCAGGTCGGTTCGGCCCTCGGCTTGGCTGCCCTGACTGCCCTTGCCGCCTCGCAGGGCGCGGGACAGCTGGGCGACCTGCCGGCGCTCACCGACGGCTTCAGTGCCGCGTTCCTGGGCGCCGCCGCGATCGCGGCGGCGGGAGGTCTCGTCACTCTCCTGGTGATGCGTGGCGACAAGGCCGCAGTCGCCGCGCAGCAGGCCGACGCTCCGCAGTCCACGGGCGAGCAGATCGGCGTGTAGCCGGTGGGCTGCCGGCCTGCCGCGCGCGACACGGTTCGCAGGGGCCGCTCGATGTCTCGACGGACGATCGAGCGGCCCCTTCGTGCTGTGGTGCGGTCATCGGTGCTGCTCCGGTGGGCCCGGCCATGGGCTCGTGAGATTTCCAGCGTCGAGGCTGGTCGAGATACCCCCTGGGGGTATATAGTTCTGATCAACGGCCTGAGCGGACGACGCCAGAAGGCCCATCACACCTTTGGAGATGTCATGACGAACCACGCCGCACACGACCAGGCCGGCCACGGTGCCCACGGCGCGCACAGCGGTCATGGCGGGGCCCAGCCCGGCGGCCTCTCGGTCTCGGTGGACGGATACACCCTCGAGCTCGACTCGACGATCCGCACCGCCGGCGTCCAGCCGGTCAGCTTCAGGGTGATCGGTCCCGACGGGCGGGCGGTGACCGAGTTCGTGCCCGAGCACGAGAAGGAGTTGCACTTCATCGCGGTGCGGCGCGACACGGCCGGGTTCCAGCACGTGCACCCGGTGCGGGACGAGAAGGGCACCTGGAGCACCGAACTGGCCCTGGAGCCGGGGGACTGGAGGCTCTTCGCGGACATCCACCCGGCCGGGCACGACGGGACCATGACGCTGGGGATCGACGTCGCGGTCGCCGGGGCGTACGACCCGCGGCCGCTTCCCGAGGCCACCGGCACCGCCCGGATCGGCGAGTACACCGTCGCGCTCGACGGCGAACTCCTGCCTGGCGAGGCGAGCGAACTCACCCTGACCGTCAGCCGCGACGGCCGCCCCGTCACCGACCTGCAGCCCTACCTGGCCGCGTACGGGCACCTGGTGGCCCTGCGGGTCGGCGACCTGGGCTACCTCCACGTCCACCCGGAGGGCGAACCCGGTGACGGCACCACCGCGCCGGGACCCGAGATCGCCTTCATGGCGGTCGCGCCCACGGCCGGCATCTACCGGCTGTTCCTGGACTTCCAGCACGACGGAGTCGTCCGGACGGCCGAGTTCACGGTGCGGACCGCCGCGGCCACCCCGCACGCGGACGCCGCACCCGAGCACGGGAGCCACCACCACGGCCCCCACGCACACCACGCCCACCACTGACCGGCCGCACCGGAAGGAGCGTCATGCCCCGCCTGACCCCCCTCACCCCCGACACGGCGGTCGGCGCCTCACGCGACCTCCTCGCCGACCTGGTCTCCCGCCATGGCCAGATCGGCGACATGGTCTCCACGATGGCGCACTCCCCGGCCGTACTCGGCGGATACCTCCAGCTCAGCCGCGCCATGGGACGAGCCAAGCTCGACCGCCGGATCAGCGAACGGATCTCGATCGCCGTCCAGACCGTGCAGGGCTGCGGACTCTGTCTCGACGCGCACGTGAGTGCCGCCCGCGCCCTGGGAGTCGACGAGGGCGAGATCGAGCGAGCCCGCGCGGGCACGTCGGCCGATCCCGCGATCGCGGCGATCATCACCCTCGCCCTCCAGGTCCATCGCGAGCCGACGTCGATCACCGACGAACAGGTCATCGCGCTGCGGGCGCACGGCTACAGCGACCGCGCGATAGCCGACGTCGTCGGCGTCGTCGCACTGAACATCCTCACCGGCGCCTTCAACCTCCTCGCCGGCCTCACACCGGGGGCCGGCCTCACCGCGGGGAGCGACACCGGTGCGTAGAGAAGACACCCCCGCCTGTACGCGCGGGGCACGGCCCGCACCCCGGGGCCGTGCCCCGCCGCATGGACACGGAAGGAACCCGTCATGCGGCTCTTCGCCATCCGCGACTACCGCCACCTGTTCGGCGCCCAGGTCATCGCCCTGTTCGGCACCGGCCTTACCACGGTGGCCCTCGGACTGCTCGCCTACGACCTCGCAGGACCGCGCGCCGGGATGGTCCTCGGCACCGCCCTGACGATCAAGATGGTCATGTACGTGGTCATCGCCCCGCTGGCCGCCGCGTACGTCGACCGGCTTCCCCGAAGAACCCTCCTGGTCCTCCTCGATGTGGTCCGCGGCGCGGTGGTCCTGGCGCTGCCGCTGGTCACCGAGGTCTGGCACATCTACGTCCTGATCGGCCTGCTCCAGGCGGGCTCCGCGGCGTTCACGCCGACGTTCCAGGCCGTCATCCCCGACATCGTCACCGACGAGTCCGACTACACGCGTGCCCTGTCCGCCTCCCAGGTCGCCTCCACCATGGAGAGCCTGCTCAGCCCCGTCCTCGCAGCCGTCGCCCTCACCTTCATGAGCTTCGACCTGCTGTTCCTCGGCACCTCCGCCGGATTCCTCGTCTCCGCCCTGCTCGTCCTGTCCACGCGCGTCCCCGACGCCCGCCCCAGCACCCACACCAAGGCGTGGGACAAGGCGGCATCCGGGATCAGGACCTTCCTCAGGACGCCGCGACTGCGCGGCGTCATGGCGCTCAACCTGGTGGTCGCGGCGGCGGGTTCGATCGTCGTCGTCAACACCGTCAACCACGTCCGTGACGGACTCGGCGGCTCGCAGTCGGACGTCGCCTGGATGCTCGCCGCCTCCGGCACCGGAACCCTCGTGGCCGCCCTCGCACTGCCCCGCGTTCTCGACCGGATCGCCGCCCGCACCGTCATGATGACCGGCGCCGGAGTCCTCGTCGGCGGTACGACCGCCGCGGTCACGCTCATCGCCACCGGCCTGGCCACCTGGACCGGAACGGCGGTCGTCTGGACCGTGATCGGCATCGGCATGGCACTGATCATCACGCCGACCGGCAAGGTCCTGCGCGCCTCCGTCGGCCGGAACGCGATCCCCGAGGCGTTCGCGGCCCAGTTCTCCCTCTCCCACCTGGCCTGGCTGATCACCTACCCCGTCGCGGGCTGGCTCGGCACGAACACCGGCCTCACCGCCGCCTGGTCCGTCCTCGCGGTCCTCGCCGGAGGGGGAGCGGTCGGCGCCCTCCTGCTGTGGCCGCGCCACGACGGACGAGGAGCCACGACCAGCCCCGTGACACCCGCCCGGCACGCACCCGCCGAGGACAGGTCCACCCTGACCAAGGCCGCGTGAAGCGCTTCGACGGTCTGCGTCGCCCACCCGCGCTCAGCGAGGAGCGGAGTCGCCCGGAGGCTCTGCTCCCAGGAGGGCGAGCAGCCCGGGGAATCTCTTCTCGATGTCCGCGCGTCGCAGCCGGACGCCCTTGCGGTTGCCGTAGTCGATCTCGTCGATGAGACCCGCCTCGCGCAGGACGCGGAAGTGGTGGGTCTGGGTCTGCTTCGAGATCGGAAGGTCGAACGAGTTGCAGCCCCGCTCGTTGTCGCTGCGGTCGGCGGCCAACTGCGTCAACACCGAACGACGGTGCTCGTCGGCGAGGGCGCGGAACACCGCACCCAGATCGAGTGCGTCGGCCTCCGGGCCGACCAGGTTCTTCCCGGTCACGCGGCACCCCCTTCAGGTACGACTTGAATCGTACCTGAAGAGTGTGCTCCACTCAGGTACGAAAGGTTTCGTACCTGGGTCCGGTCGCGCTGCCCCGTGCCGCCGCGCCCCGGGACCCGGCCCCGGCACTCGTCGGGGACCTGGTCGTCGACACTCCGAGAGGTCATCGTCATGAAGAAGCCCGAGGTGCTGATAGTCGGTGCCGGAATCGCAGGGCCCGCACTCGCGTACTGGCTCTCCCGGCGCGGCTACCGGCCGACGGTCGTCGAACACGCCCGGCAACTGCGCTCCGGTGGCAGCGCGATCGTGGTGAAGGGGCCCGCGATCCCGGTCGCCGACCGCATGGGCATCCTCCCGGAGCTCCGCGGGCTCGCCACCCGCAATCGGTCACTGACCCTGCTCGACCCCGGCGGCCGGCGAATCCTGCGACTCCCGCTCGCCTCGGACGGGGCGCCGACGGTCGAGGTGACCCGGGCCGACCTGTCCGAGGTGCTCCACCGGTCGGCGCGGACCGAGGCCGAGTTCATGTTCGACGACACGGTCACCGCTCTCGACCAGGACGGAGGCGGGGTCGATGTCACCTTCCGGCGGTCCGCGCCACGGCGCTTCGACCTGGTGGTCGGTGCCGACGGTATGCACTCCACCGTACGGCGCCTGGTGTTCGGCCCCGAGCGGCAGTTCGCGGGCGACCTGGGCCTGTACGGCGCGACCGTGCCGCTGGAACCCGACGCCGTCGAGGACCCGAGCGAGATGACGATGCTGACCGTGCCGAACCGGATGCTGGTCCTCCACCCCTCGCGGACCACTCCGCTCGCGATCTTCACGTTCCGGGCCGCGCAACCGGCGCCTCACGACCGCAAGAACGTCGCCCTGCACAAGCAGACCGTGGCCGAGGCCTACGCCGATGTGCGGTGGCGGGCGCCGGAACTCGTGGCGGCGTTCCTCGACCACCCCGCCCCGTACTTCGACCCCCTGACCACCGTCCGGGTGCCGTCGTGGTCCCGCGGCCGGGTCGTACTGCTCGGGGACGCGGCGGCGGCGACAGCGCTGCTGGGTGACGGGTCCAGCATGGCGATGGCGGGTGCGTACGCTCTCGCGGAAGAGCTCGCCGCCCATCCCGGTGATCACGCCCGCGCCTTCGCCGCCTACGAGTCGCGGATCCGCCGTGAGGTGGGTCCGCGGCAGCGACGCGTCGGCCTGCTCTCCAGGCTCATGGTGCCGCGCACCCGGCCGGGCCTCGCGGTGCGCAACGCGGTGGGCCGCGCGGTCGTTCGCACGAACCGGGTCGCCTCTCGTGAAGCCGCGAACCGGTAGACCGAGTCCGCGCCGACCGGGTCAGAGGGAACCGGTTCGGCGCGAGGGGCGAAGGACAGGTGAAAGCCCAAGTATTCGAGCATCGTCCCTTGGACGAGAGGAGCCCCGATGACCGTCGAACCAGGCGTCGGCATCGGCACCGCGCGTGCCGATGCCGAGAGCGACGCCTCAGTGATCGTGCGGTCCCGGGATGAGCCCGAGGCGTTCGCCGCGCTCTTCGACCGGCACGCCGACGCCGTGCACCGCTATGCGGCCCGCCGCCTCGGCGGCGAGGTCGCCGATGACCTCGTGGCGGAGACCTTCACCACCGCGTTCCAGCAGCGGCACCGCTATGACCCGGCCCGCGGCACGGGCACCGACGCCCGGCCCTGGCTGTTCGGCATAGCGACCAACCTGATCGGCCGGCACCGGCGGGCCGAGGCCCGCCGGTTCAAGGCCATGGCCCGCATCCCGGCCCCCGCCGACCACGACGAGCCGCTGGCCGACCGGGCCGCGGACCGGGTGGTGGCGCGGGCCGCGGGACGCGACCTCGCGGCGGCCCTTGCCGCGCTGCCCGCTCGGCACCGGGACGTGCTGCTGCTGGTGGCCTGGGGGGATCTCAGCTACGGGGAGGCGGCCCAGGCCCTCGGCATTCCCGTGGGCACGGTCAGATCACGGATGCACCGGGCTCGCGGCAAGCTGCGCGAAGCGTTGGGCGGATCCAATCCGACGGCACTGCGAGAGGTATCCGACCATGCATGACGAACTCGAACTCTTGAGGGAGTGGGACGCGGACGCGGCCCCGCTCACCGGTCCGGCCAGGGACCGGGCCCGGCACCGGCTGCTCAACGCGATGGCCCACGCGGACAAGCCCGCCGGCACCGGCCCGAGTCGCCGCCGTGCACTGCGCTTCGCGACGGCCGCGGTGGTCGCCACGGCGGTCACGGGGACGGCGGTGCTGATCGGCACGGACGGCTCCGGCGAGGGCGGCGCACCGGGCACGAGCACCCCGCGGGTGCAGAACGCCGCCGCGGTGCTGAACGGGGCGGCCGCGTGGGAGCGCAAGCAGGAGAAGCAGCCGGTGGCGCCGCGCGACGACCAGTTCATCTACTCGAAGCGGATCATCAAGGAGACCGAGCAGAAGACCGGCGAGGTCAAGACCTACACCGACGAGATGTGGGACTCGGTGGACGTCTCCAAGCCCTCCTTGTCCATGGAACTGGGCCGTGAGATGTGGGAGGAGTCCGGGGGGGAGGTGTGGCCACCCCGGAAGTGGAGCGAGCTGAAGAAGCTGCCCCAGGACCCGAAGAAGCTCATCTGGTCCATCCTCTCCCTCGGCTCCCGCGTCAAGTCCGACGACCGGCCGATCAGCGACCTCGACAAGCTCCAGCGGTACGAGGCCTACTGGCTGCTCGGCGAGCTCCTGAAGAACCCGGTGCTGCCCCAGGGACTGCGCCCCGCGGCGTACGAGGCACTCGCCCTCGTGCCCGGCGTCAAGACGATCCCAGGAGTGAAGGACTCCGCCGGACGGACCGGGGTGGGGATCGCCCACACCGGACGCGAGCCCTACGAAGGCAAGTACCTGATCTTCGACCCGGCCTCGTATGAGTTCCTGGGCTTCCGCGACGAGCGGACCTCGGCTTCCGGCAAGAAGAAGTACGCCCAGCTGTCGCACGTCGTGGACTGGGGGATCGTCGACCGGGTGAGGCAGCGCCCGTAGGTCATTGCCCCACGGCCGGGCCCCGGATCAGCCGCGCTGGACCGGCGGAGCCGGGGCCTCGGCGTCCTCCACGTGATGGCAGGCCACCCGCCGGCCGTCCCGCACCTCCAACAGCGGCGGTTCGGCCGTCCCGCAGATCTCCGTGGCCTTCCAGCACCGCGTGTGGAAGCGGCAGCCGCTCGGCGGGGAGATCGGTGAGGGCACGTCGCCGTTGAGGAGGATGCGGCCGCTCTTGGCGTTCTTGCGCCGGGGGTCCGGGATCGGGACGGCCGACATCAGGGCCTTGGTGTACGGGTGCAGTGGCGCCTTGTAGAGCGCGTCGCGGTCGGCCAGTTCGACGATCTTGCCGAGGTACATCACCGCGATCCGGTCCGAGACGTGCCGGACGACCGAGAGGTCGTGCGCGATGATCACGTAGGTCAGGCCGAGCTCCTCCTGCAGGTCTTCCAGGAGGTTGACGACCTGCGCCTGGATCGACACGTCGAGGGCGGAGACCGGCTCGTCGGCGACCACGAGCTTCGGTCGGAGGGCGAGCGCGCGGGCGATGCCGACGCGCTGGCGCTGACCGCCGGAGAACTCGTGCGGGTAGCGGTTGTAGTGCTCGGGGTTGAGGCCCACGACCGAGAGGAGCCGCTGCACCTCCTTCTTGACGCCGCCCGGGGGCGAGACGCGCTGGAGTCCGAAGGGGGCGCCGACGATGGTGCCGATGGTGTGGCGCGGGTTCAGCGAGGAGTAGGGGTCCTGGAAGATCATCTGTACGTCGCGGCGCAGCGGCCGCATGGCGCCGGTGCCGAGGTGCGTGATGTCCCTGCCCTCGAACTCGACCGTCCCGGCGGTCGGTTCGAGCAGCCGTGTGATCAGCCTGCCCATCGTCGACTTGCCGCACCCGGACTCGCCGACGACGCCCAGCGTCTCGCCCGGCCGGACCTCGAAGTCCAGCTCGTCGACCGCGCGGACGGCGCCGGCCTGCCGCTGGAAGAGGCCCTTCTTGATCGGGAAGTGCTTCCGCAGTCCCGTCACCTTCAGCAGGGCTTCGCCGTCGTGCTTCATGGCGGGGGAGGGGGCTGGGGCGGGGGAGGTGCCGTCGCTTCGGTCGGGAATCGTCATGGATGTGTCCTCGGGTTCTCGCTCACAGCTTCGGCGCGATCTCTTCGGCCCAGATGCGCCTCTGCTGCTCGGCCGACATGTGGCAGGCGGCCCAGTGCCGCCCGCCGACCTCGGTCAGTTCGGGGCGGACCGTGCGGGTGACGTCGTCCTTGGGGACGTCGGCGTACGGGCAGCGCGGGTTGAAGGCGCAGCCGGAGGGGCGGTTGATGAGGGAGGGCGGGGAGCCCTTGACCGGGACGAGGCGTTCCTGCTGGTCGCGGTCGAGCCGGGGCATCGAGCCGAGCAGGCCCCAGGTGTAGGGGTGGCGGGGTTCGTGGAACACCCGGTCCGCCGGACCGCGTTCGACGCAGCGGCCGCCGTACATCACCAGGATGTCGTCGGCCAGCTCGGCGACGACCCCGAGGTCGTGGGTGATGATGACGACCGCGGAGCCGAACTCCCGCTGCAGGTCCCGGATCAGGTCCAGGATCTGCGCCTGCACCGTCACGTCCAGGGCGGTGGTCGGCTCGTCCGCGATGAGCAGCTCGGGGTTGTTGACCAGTGACATCGCGATCATCGCGCGCTGGCGCATCCCGCCGGAGAACTCGTGGGGGTAGGAGTCCACCCGCTTGTCCGGCTGCGGGATGCCGACCCGGTCGAGCATCTCGACCGCCCGCCTGCGCGCGGCCTTCGCCCCGACGTCGTGGTGGATCCGGTACGCCTCCACGATCTGCTTGCCGATCGTGTAGTACGGGTGCAGCGCGGACAGCGGGTCCTGGAAGATCATGGCCATCTCGCGCCCGCGGAGTCCCCGTACGTGGTCGGGGCCGGCCGCGAGCAGTTCGGTGCCGTCCAGCCAGATCTCGCCCGATATCCGTGCCGTGCGCCTGCCGTACTGGCCGGCGGTGTGCAGGCCCATGACGGCGAGCGAGGTCACCGACTTGCCGGAGCCGGACTCGCCCACGATGCCGAGGGTCCTGCCCTTGTCCAGCTGGAAGCTGAGCCCGTCGACGGACTTCACCAGGCCGTCGTCGGTGGGGAAGTGCACCTTCAGGTCGCGTACGTCGAGGAACGCCGTCATGCGAGCCTCACTCGGGGGTCGATCACGGCGTACAGGACGTCCACCGCGAGGTTGGCGAGCAGCACCGCGAGCGAGGTGATCAGGGTGACGCCCAGGACGACGGGCAGGTCCTGGCTCCTGGTGGCGTCGAGGACCGCCCGGCCCAGGCCCGGCAGGTTGAACGTCGACTCGGTCAGGATGGCGCCGCCGATGAGGGCGCCGAGGTCCATGCCCAGCATGGTCAGGAGCGGCGTCATCGTGGAGCGCATGGCGTGCTTGCCGACGACGGTGTGCTCGCGCAGGCCCTTGGCGCGGGCGGTGCGGATGTAGTCCTCACCGAGCACCTCCAGCATGGTGGCCCGGGTGATCCGGGCGTACATCGCCGCGTACAGGAAGGCGAGGGTGATCCAGGGCAGGATCATGCCGCCGAGCCAGCCGGTGAAGCTCTCGTCGAGCGGCACGTACTGCGCGTCGAGCCAGTCGAGGCCGAAGGCGAAGACCGCCAGGGACAGCAGGCCGGTGAAGTAGATCGGCAGGGAGACACCCGCGAGGGCGACGACCATCGCGCCCCGGTCCCACAGGCTGCCCCGCTTGAGCGCGGACAGCACACCGGCGGCGACGCCGACGACGACCCACAGCACGGCGGCGCCGAGGGCGAGGCCCAAGGTCACCGGCAGGCGGTCGGTGAGCACCGGCCAGACGGCCTGTTCGCTGCGGAAGGAGTAGCCGAAGCACGGCGCGGCGCAGTGGGTGACCTCGCCGCCGGCCGCGTAGGTGCGGCCCGCGAAGATGCCCTTGAAGAACTCCCAGACCTGGACGAATAGCGGGTCGCCCAGGCCGAGCTTCTCGCGCACCGCCGCCACGGCGGCCGGGTCGGCCTGCTTGCCCACGAAGCTGGACGCGATGTCGACGCCCGCCCACTTGGGGACGAGGAAGAAGATGCAGAAGACCACCACGACGATGACCACCAGCATCACCGCGGCGGCGAACAGCCGCCTGATGAGGTAAGCGAGCATGGCTCAGTTCGCGTTCTTCAGGCCGAGGTTGACGAAGTCGTACATGCCGCTGTAGCCGTCGGTGGTGTACGCGTTCGTCAGTTTCGGGGAGCGCCAGTTGAGGAACTTCTCGAAGGTGAAGGGCAGGTAGTACGCGCCCTCCATCACCTGGTGGTTGATGCCCTTGGCGATCCTCGCCTGCTCGCCCTCGTCGAGCTCCTTCACATAGGAGTCGAAGAGTCCGTCGATCGTCTTGTCCTTGATCAGGGCGAAGTTGTTGTTGCCGCTCTGCAGGATGTACTTGCTGCTCCACAGCGGCAGACCGAAGCCCTGGACCGTACCGAAGTCCGGCGCCCAGCCGTCGATGACGATGCCGTACTTCTTCTTCTTGACGTTGGCGGGGCTGCCGACGATGCCGGCGGTCTGCGCGCCGTCGTACTGGTCGATCTCGGCCCGGATGCCGATCTTCTTCAGGGATGCCTGGAGGGACTCGGCGGTGGCGACCTCCACCTGCTTGTTGTTGCGGACCGCGATGGTGGTCCGGAAGCCGCCCGGGTGACCGCAGGCCTTCAGTTCTTTCTTGGCCTTCGCGATGTCGCCCTTCTTGCCGTCCCCGGCGATGCCGTACGGGTCGTACTTCTGCCCCTCGGCGCCCGGCACGGACGGCGGGAGCATGTTGGTGGCGATGTCACCTCCGGCGAGCGGGCCGCCGCGCGCGTTCTGCAGCGAGACGTGGTCCGCGCCGTGGATCACGGCCTTGCGGCAGTGGATGTTGTCGAACGGCGGCACGCTCCGCGGGAAGACCGCGTAACGGATGTAGCTGGTGAGCGGGTTGTCCAGGTTGCCCTTGTGCTGCTTGAGGGCGGTGGTGCGACCCTGCGGCGACGGACCGGTCTGGTTGAGGTCCAGATGGAAGTCGCCGTTGATCAGGCGCTGGTCCATGTCGCCCGCGTTCGCGAAGAACTTGGCGCTGATGGTGTCCGGGTACGCCTTGCGGATCGGGTCCGACGCGGCTTTCCACCGCGTGTTGCGGACCAGCTTCAGGCTCTTTCCCGGCGCGTACGCGTCGAACTTGTACGGGCCGCTCGAGAACGGCCTGAGGGTGTACTTGGACTTGGTGTCCTTGTCCTGGCGCACGGGGGATGCCGACGGTGTCGCGAGCATCTGCGTGAAGTCGCTGTTGGCGCGCGGCAGGTTGAAGACGATCGTCCTGTCGTCGGGCGTCTCGATCGACTTCAGGCCCAGTCTGTCGGCCGACTTGTCCTTGTAGGGGCCCGGGTACGCGCCGTCCGGGTCGAGGACGTCCTTGAGGTAGACCGGGCCACCGGACAGCACGTCCTGCGCCCACTGGCGCTCGATGCCGTACTTGAGGTCCTTGGAGGTGATCGGCTTGCCGTCCTCCCAGGTGATCCCGTCGCGCAGGTCGAACGTGTAGGTCTTGCCGTTGTTCGAGATCCTGCCCGCGTTCGTGGCGAGATCCGGCGTCAGTTCCGCGCCCGCCTTTCCGGGCTCGGTCTTGTACGACAGCAATTGACGGCTGTAGTAGCGCATGAAGTTCCAGGCGAAGCCGTAGTAGCCGCGCGTGGTGTCCCAGGAGTCGGCGTCCTGGGAACCGGCGAACTTCAGCTCACCGCCCTTCTGGGAACTGGCGTTGAGCACCTTGTTGTTCGCGGCGTCATAGCCCGCCGCGTCCTCCTTGCCGTCGCCGCACGCCGCCGTGGTCAGCAGGGCGGCGGCCACCGCGGCGGCGGCCAGGGTCTGCTTGCGCCGCCCTGGGGCGCGCTGGGTAGTCACCATCTCGGATCCTCCGGAATTGACGGGAAACACCGTGTGAGTGCCACGGGCCGCTGGGGCACCGCGGTTCAGCGGGAACCCTTCGGGTCGAGCGCGTCCCGCACGCCGTCGCCGAGGAGATTGAAGGCAAGGACCGTGACGAAGATCGCCGTGCCGGGCACGACCATGTACATGGGGTCCGAGTCGTAGTAGTCGATCGCCCTCGAGAGCATCTGACCCCAGGAGGCCGTGGGGGGTTTGACGCCCACGCCCAGGAAGCTGAGTGCCGCTTCGGTGAGGATGTTGGTGGGGATCATCATCGTCGTGTACACGATGATCGGTGCGACGAGGTTGGGCAGCAGTTCCTTGAAGAGGATGTAGCGGCGCCCGGCGCCCAGCGACCGGGCCGCTTCGACGTACTCCCGTGTCCGCAGGGAGAGGGCCTGGCCGCGCACGACGCGCCCGATGTACGGCCAGCCGAAGAAGCCGATGACGAGGATCATCACGAAGACGCGCACGCTCGATCCGGTGAGACCCAGCAGGTCGTTCGGCATGACGGAGACCAGCGCGATGATGAAGAGCAGCTGCGGGAAGGCGAGCAGACCGTCCATGACACGGCTGATGACCGTGTCCACCCAGCCGCCGAAGAAGCCCGCAAGGATGCCGAGGACGGTGCCCAGGACGACCGCGACCACGGCCGAGAGGAAGCCGACGAGCAGCGAGATCCGGGCGCCGTACAGGATGCGGGCGAGGATGTCGCGGCCGTTGACCGGTTCCACACCCAGGAGGTGGTCGCCGCTGATGCCGCCGAGGGAGCCGGTCGGCGTGCCGAACAGCGGGTTGATCAGGTCCTCGTGGTGGGTCTCGGGATCCTGGCCGATCAGGCCGGTGAGCACCGGGGCGAGCAGGGCCACGACGATGAGGAGGAGCACGACGATGCCGCCCGCGAGAGCGAGCCTGTCGCTCTTGAGGCGCTCCCAGGCGATCCGCCCCAGGGAGCGCCCCTGCACGGACGTGCCGTCGGCGGCGCCGTCCGGGCTGGACACCTCCGTCTCCGCGGACACGTCGGGAGCCGCCTCTACGGGTGGCTCGGGCAAGGGTGCTTTCATGCTGCAGGGCCCTTCTCGGAAATCCGGCGGGCATGGCGGGAGTTCCGGTACGCCTGGAAAAGGAAACGCAGTCCTTGCGCCGTCGACAAAGCGCTCCAGAAAGGTGAGGGCCTGCGCGAGGAACCGAAAGAGGAAAGAGCGGTCACCGCCCCGGGAAACTCCTTGCAGGCAGCTTGCGCGTAGTCTTTCTCCCGTTCATGACCGCGTGCATGCGGTGCCGGTCCAGAGATCCCGCACATGTTTTGTCCGTCCGGCCAAAGAGGTTCCGTGGGCGGACGGGGCGGGGGGAGCCGGGGGCGACAGGCTCGGCGAAGCGGGGGTTCGGGGACAGCGCCTCGGGGGGCGCCCGCGAGCCGGGCTCAGCGGGCGTCGTCCTCCCGGCCCGCCACCGCCGAGAGCGCCTTCGCGCGCAGGGACCGGTAGGTGGCGATCTCACGGGCGCGGTCGTCGGCGACCTGCTCGCGGTAGTGGCGGTCGAGGGAGCGGACGAGGCGGGCCCGGCCCACGGACGCGTCGCAGGTGGCGTCGGCGACGGCCACCGCCGTCTCGCGGCGCTGCGCCGCGGCCTCCCCGCGCGCGGACTTCTGCCGCAGCGCCTTGTCGTAGCCCTCGAAGACCGCCGACCTGGCCGCGGACGTGTCGCGGTAGCGGTGCCCGGCGGCGGCCATGCAGCGGCTCCAGGGGGCGTCGAGCGCCGTGACCCGCTTGTCGTTCAGGAGCCTGCGGTCGATCTCGGCGTCGAGGTTGGTCGCCACCATCTGCGCCCGCATCCACACCGTCAGATCCCCGTAAAGGTCCTGCAGCGCCCGCGCGTTGCAGCCGTCGGCGTACATGTAGGTCTCGCTGCCGTCGGGCAGCTTCGCCAGGACCTTGTGGCCGAGCGTGCCGAAGAGCGCCGCGGTGTACGAGGTCCGCTTCGCCGTGGTCAGCGACCGCACGTAGGGGGCGTTGGGATCCGCGGGGAGCCGTACCTTCCGCAGATGCGCGGCGGCCTCGTACCCGACCTGGCGGCGCCGCTCCACCTGATCGCCCCTGCGCGGGTCGTCCTCACCGGGAGCACGGGGCACGAACCAGGGGTTGGGCCGGTACGCGAAGCCGCGGCCGGCCATGCAGCGGACGATGAGCTGTTCCTGCGCGGCGTGGAGCCGCTTCTGCTGCGCCTCGGTGCCCTTGACGCGGGCGAGGGCCGCCCGGTCCAGTACGTCCGGCTGCCCGGGCCGGTCGGAGCGCGGCGGGGCGGCGTCCTCCTGCGGGGAGCACGCGGCGAGGAGCAGCAGTGCCACGCATCCGGCGACCGCCGCCCGGCGAGGTGTCACGACGCGCTGCATGGGAACCTCCGGTCGGGTACGCCCTGGTGGGCCGGGGCGGTTCGGGCGCGGTTCGGGCGCGGTTCGGGACGGGCGGGGCGGTTCGGGGCGGGCGGCGGGGAAGAGGGCCAGTGGCCGGGCACGGCCCCCCTGTCGCCGTGCCCGGACGTCCCGGGGCGGACCCGCGCGCATCCTCCTCGCGACGCGCCCGGCCCCGGGCCGTGTGGTGCCGCTCAGCGAGCCGGAGCGGGACTGGAGGGGAAGGCCCTCAGCACCGCATCCACTTGTTGCTCTCGCCGTCGTCGTTCGGCCGGTGCTGGGTCCAGCCCTGGCCCCTGGGCAGACAGCCCAGCCTGCGCCCGTAGTTCTCCTCGCCGTACAGGGCCACACCGAGCCCCGTGGCACCGTTGTTCCACGACGAGGAGTCGTTGTTGAAGATCGCCCAGCGCGACCACGACCTGTTGTCGTCCTTGAAGAAGTAGTCCTCGCCCCGGTACCCCGCGTGCAGGTACACGCAGTAGTACTCACGCGGGCAGCCGGGCGGAGCGGCGGCCTGCTCCGCCCCGGCCGGCGCGGACGCCCCGGCCGACGTCCGTGCCGGGGCCTCCGGCGAGGCCGCTCCGGCCGAGGGGGCGAACGCGAGACCCCCGCCCAGCAGCGTCGCACCTGAGATCAGCGCAAGACGCGTGGAAATGCGTGCCGTCATGTTCTCGTCCTCTCCTTCTCTTCTTCGCGCCGATGTGCCGGACGAGGACGAGTCAACACCGGCGCGCTCACCAGGCCGCCTCCGCGCACTGTCCGTCCGATGACCACTCCCACGAGACGGCTCTCCCGGCGAAACACCGTGGTCGGCGCCCTCCCGCGCCCGTGCCGATGCCGCGCCGCCGGACTTCCGGCCGGACTTTTCGTCCGGTAAGACACCTGTGACCGCATCGCGTCGGCCGCTAGCTTGAGCCCTCGGCCGGAGAGAGTCGCTGGAGCCGTCGGCCGAGAGAGCCGGGAGGCGGGCATGGCGACACAGCAGTCGGTCTTCGCCCGGCTGTGCGCCCGGCGCCAGTGGCAGCAACCCGCGGTGTTCATCGCTGTGTACGACGCCACGGCGTGGCGGCTCGGCGAGCCGCGGCGGATCACCGCGCGCCAGGTGCACCGCTGGCGGCAGCCCGACCCGCCCTGCCCGCGCCCCTCCAGCCAGCGGGTGCTCGAGGAGATGTTCGGCATGCCCCTGGAGCGGCTCGGCTTCACGCTTCCCGACCACCGCCGCGCACCGCCCGGCCCCGGCGGGACCCCCGCGCGGGCTGCGGACCCGGGCCGCACCGCCGGGAGGCCCGCGTCCCCGCTGCGTTTCCAGGTGCTCGGTCCTGTCCGGGTGTGGTGCGGTACGCAGGCGCTGCCCGAGGGCCGCCCCCAGGAACGGGCCCTGCTGGCCGCGCTGCTGCTGCGGGCCGGACGCACGGCGACCGCGAGCGAACTCATCGACGCCATCTGGGGGCAGACACCCCCGGCCCAGGCGCTCCCCGCCCTGCGCACCTACGCCTCCCGGCTCCGCAAGGCCCTGGGCCGCCGCACCCTCGTCTCCGAGGCCGGGGGATACGCCATCGCCCTGCCGGAGGGGGCACTCGACCTGGCCCGGTGCGAGCAGCACGAGGCGCAGGCGGCCGAGGCCCGCGCCGCACACGACCCGCACCGCGCCCGACAGGCACTGCGCGACGCGCTCGCCCTGTGGCACGGGGAGCCCCTGGGCGGTGTCCCCGGCCCCTTCGCCGACGCCCAGCGCTCCCGCCTCACCGAATGGCGCCTGGCCCTGCTCGAACACCGCCTCGCCCTCGACCTGGAGCTCGGCGGACACCTGGACGCCGTCTCCGAACTGACCTCGCTGACGGCCGAGCACCCGCTGCGCGAGGGCCTGCGCGCCCTGCTGATGCTGGCGCTCTACCGAGGCGGACGCCAGGGCGAGGCACTGGGCGTGTACGCCGACACCCGCCGCATGCTCGACGAGGAACTCGGCGTCGGCCCGGGCCCGGAACTGACGGCACTGCACCAGCGGGTCCTGCACGCGGACCCCGCCCTCGCCGCACCCGCCGACACCGGCGGCGACGACGAGCCGCCGCCCCCGGCGGCGCGCCTGGCCCAACTCCCGGCCGAGCTCGCCGACTTCACCGGCCGGGCCGCCGCCACCGCACACCTGCGGCGCGAGCTGCTGCGCGACCCGGGCCGGGTGATGCCCATCGCGTCGGTGCGCGGACTCGGCGGCGTCGGCAAGACCACGCTCGCCGTGCGGGTGGCGCACACCGTCCGCGGCCACTTCCCCGACGGGCAGCTCTACGCTGACCTCCTCGGCCAGAGCGCCCGGCCCGCCGGACCCCACGACGTCCTGGGTGCCTTCCTGCGCGCCCTCGGCGTCCCCGACTCCGCCCTTCCCGACGACCACGGGGAACGGTCGGCGCTCTACCGGTCCACCCTGGCCGGACGCCGGGTCCTGGTCCTGCTCGACAACGCGCACGGCGAGGCCCAGGTGCGCCCCCTGCTGCCCGGCGCCCCGGGCTGCGCCGTGCTGATCACGAGCCGCGCCCGGCTCGTCGCGGCCCCCGGCGCGCAGGTGCTCGACCTCGACGTCATGACCGAGCAGGAGGCCCTCGCCCTCTTCACGCGCGTCGTCGGCGCCCCGCGTGCCGCGGCCGAGCCGACCGCCTGCCGCGAGACCGTCGCCGCCTGCGGCCACCTGCCCCTCGCGATCCGCATCGCCGCCGCACGCCTGGTCGCCCGCCCCGCCTGGGCGGTCTCCACCCTGGCCGGGCGGCTCGCCGACGAACGCCGCAGACTCGACCAGCTGCGCGTCGGCGACCTCGCCGTGGACGCCTCCTTCGAGCTGGGCTACGGCCAGTTGGAGCCCGCGCCCGCCCGGGCCTTCCGGCGCCTCGCGCTGCCGGACGGCGCCGACATCTCCCTCGCCGCGGCCGCCGCCGTCCTGGACGAGGACGAGGACACCAGCGAGCGGCTCCTGGAGTCCCTGGTCGACACCGGCCTCCTCGAATCCGCCGCCCCGGGCCGCTACCACCACCACGACCTGCTGCGTCTCTTCGCCCGCGACCGCGCCGTACGCGAGGACCCGGGCGGGGACCGCGGGGCCGTGCTGTCCCGGCTGCTCGGCTTCTACCTGGCCACGGCCTGCCACGCGTACGCGCTGGAGAACCCGGGGGACCGGCTCCTGGAACACCTGGCGCCCACCGGTCGCCGGGCCCTGCCGTTCGACGACCGCCAACAGGCCCTGGACTGGCTGTTCTCCGAAGGACCCGCCCTGCTCGCCGCGGTGCGCCAGTGCGCGGCGGAACCGGCGCTCGCGCCCATGGCCGCCGACGTCCTCCTCGTGACACAGGACCTGATGGAGTCGGGCGCCCACCGGCAGCCGTACGCCTCGGCGGCGTCAGCCGTCGCCGAAGAGGCCCGGCGCGGCGGCGATCCGCGCACCGAGGGCCGCGCCAGGGTGGTTCTCGGCCAAGTGCACCACTTGGCGGGCCGCGTGGAACGGGCGCGCGAGGAGGCCGAGCGCGCCCACGCCCTCGGCGCCGCCGCCGACGACGCGCTCACGCTCGGCTACGCGCCCAACCTGCTCGGCCTGCTCGCCGTCTTCCACGGCCGTCACCGGGCCGCCGCGGCCTGCTTCACCCAGGCCCTCGGCGCCTTCAGGGCCGACGGCAACCGCTACGGCGAGACGGCCATGCTCATGAACCTGGGCCGGGCCCAGCTCGGTCTCGGGCAGACCGAGAGCGCGATCGCCGCGTCGGAGCAGTCGGTGGAGCTGTGGCGCGGGCTCGGCGCGACCCTGCGGCTCGCGAACGGCTACTACGCGCTCGGCCTCGCCCTGCACGAGGCGGGCCGCCACGACGAGGCGCTCGACCGGTTCCACCAGGGCCTCGTGATGTTCCAGGAGAGCAGACAGCCGTACTGGACCGGCATGACCCACTTCCGCATGGCCACCGCCCACCTGGCCGCCGCCCGCGCGCCCGCGGCCGCCGCGCACGGCGAACGGGCGCTCGTCCTGCTGCGCGACATCGGCGGCGACCGGCGGGTCGCCGGTGTGCTGTCCGTCCTCGCCCGGACCCTGCGCAGGCTCGGCCAGCACGAGCGCGCGCACACCTGCTGGCAGGAGGCGCTGTCCCTGTTCGAACGCGTCGGCAGCCCCGAGGCCGCACACGTACGCGACCTGCTCGCCCACGCCGGAAACCCCTGAACACGGCCGCCGGGCAGGCACGTTGACCGGCGTCATCCGGGCGTGCCGGTGCCGCCCGCCCACTCGGGCGGACGGCACCGGCTCGGGAGAACGGGTCATGCGCCGATCGCGGCGGCCACCTGAGGCGGCGGCCAGTTGCCCGTGTGAGTGGACTGGGGCGGAGGCCAGTTACCTGTCTGGGTGGTCTGGGCCTTGGGCGGAGGCCAGTTGCCCGTCTGGGACTGGGTCTGGAACTGGGGCGGCGGCCAGTTGCCCCTCTCGGTGGCGTGCGGCGGCGGCCAGTTGCCCGTGGTGCCCTCGCCCGTGAGCGGGCTCGGCTGCGCGAGAGTGGCCGCCGCCCCCGAGGCCGCCCTCGTGTCCGGCGTGTCCTGCTCGGCCGCCGTGGTGATGGTCAGGGCGACCGCCGCCGTGACAGCGGCAGCGGCCACGCCGATGGCTTGCTTGACGTACATGGAATCTCTCCCCCGACTGAGCCCAGGCAGGGCTCGTCCGTTGGCTGTGATGTGGTCGGCCCGCGGGGGCGGCCGAGGCACCCGGGGGAGAACCCCGGGGCGCCGGCCGACCCCTGGCCGATGACTCGATTGCAGCCGCCGCCGCGTTGTCAGGCAGCCCTCGGCGATCACTCCGTACAAACGAACACCGCCGGTCGCACGCGGTGGCCGAAGAAAGCCCCCGGCTGTCGCGGCGCGTTGCCGCATGCCACGGCCCCGCGTACTTTGACGCGGTCCACCACGTGCCGGGGGAGGGAATGTGGGGCGTCGGGAGAGTCCGCTGGACCCGGACGCGGGACCCGTCCAGCGCTTCGCGTCCGAGCTGCGCGCGCTCCGCCGTGACGCGGGTGGGCCGACCTACCGGACGATGGCCGCGCGCGGCGGCTACTCGGTCACGACCCTGGCGCAGGCGGCCGCGGGCGAGCGGCTGCCGTCGCTGCCGGTCCTGCGGGCCTACGTGGCGGCCTGCGGCGGTGACGGGGCGGAGTGGGAGCGGCGTTGGCGCGAGGCCGGAGCGGAGGCGGCGGCCGTGCCCTCGGCCGCGGACGACGAGCCCGCGCCCTACCTCGGCCTCGCCCGGTTCGAGCCGGGCGACCGGGAGAAGTTCTTCGGCCGCGAGCGACTGACCGGCGAACTGCTCACCGTCGTCGCGGAGAACCGGTTCGCCGCGCTCGTGGGAGCCTCCGGCAGCGGCAAGTCCTCCCTGCTGCGCGCGGGCCTCATCCCCGCGCTCCAGCACGCCGACGAGCCGCACCGGCGCCCCGCGGCCATCCGCATCCTCACTCCCGGCACGCACCCCTTCACCGCGCACGCGGCGCCGCTCTCCCCGGCCGACGGCGAACGCGACACGGTCGTCGTGATCGACCAGTTCGAGGAGGCCTTCACCCTGTGCCGGAGCCAGGAGGAGCGGGCGGGGTTCATCGACCTGCTGCTCACCGCCCGGCGGCCGGACAGCCGACTGCGCGTCGTCATCGCCGTACGCGCCGACTTCTACGGCCGGTGCGCCGAGCACCGCGCGCTCGCCGCGGCCCTGCGCGGAACCAGCCTGCTGGTGGGGCCCATGAGCCAGGGAGAGGTGCGCCAGGCCATCGTCGGTCCCGCGGCCACCCGCGGAGCACTCGTCGAACGGGCCCTGACCGCCCGGCTCGTCACCGAGGTGGCCGACGAGCCGGGCGGTCTGCCCCTGCTGTCGCACGCGCTCCTGGAGACGTGGCGGCGGCGCAGGGGCCGGGCGCTGACCGAGTCGTCCTACGAGGCGGCGGGCGGCCTGCGGGGTGCCATCGCCCACACGGGCGAGGAGGTGTACGCGCGGCTCACGCCCACCGAGGCCGCTCTCGCGCGGCACCTCCTGCTGCGTCTGATCACGCCGGGGGAAGGGGCGCCGGACACCCGGCGCCCGGCCGAGCGCGCCGAACTCCTCGCGGTGGGCCCCGGTGCCGCGTCCGTCCTGGAACGCCTGGCCCGTGCCCGCCTTGTCACCCTGGAGGAGTCCTCGGCGGATCTGGCCCATGAGGCGCTGATCACGGCCTGGCCCCGGCTGCGCACCTGGGTGGAGGAGGACAGGGAGCGGCTGCGGCTGCACCGCCGCCTGACGGACGCGGCCAACGTGTGGGAGGAGAGCGGGCGCGACACCGGGGCCCTGTACCGGGGCAACCGACTGACCGCCGTGGAGGAGGCGTTCGCCGGGAGGGACGGCGAGGTCGCCCTGACCGCGCACGAGCGTGCCTTCCTGGCGGCCGCCGTCTCCGCCCGCACCAGGGACCGCCGCCGCAACCGGTCCCTGCTGGGCGCGCTGACGGTCCTGCTGGTCCTGGCGCTGCTCGCCGGTGCGATCGCGTGGCAGCAGAACCGCACGAGCGAGAAGCGCAGAACCGAGGCCGTCGCCCGTAAGGTCAGCGCGCTGGCGAACGGCATGCGCTTCTCCGACCCCGTCACGGCCATGCGGCTGAGCGTCGCCGCCTGGAGGGTGGCCGACACACCGGAGACCCGGGCGGGCCTCATGGGCGCCCACACCCAGCCGGAGGAGGACGTCCTCACGGTGCCCGAGAGCCTGGACTCCCAGCAGTTCCTGAGCCGGGACGGGCGCATCCTGGTCGTCGCCGACCGCTCGCACGTCACGACGTGGGACGTGCGGACCAAACGCAGGTCGGGGACGTATCCGGGGCTCGGCCGCCACGTGGGGTCGGCCACTCATCTCAGCCCCGACGCACGGGGGTTGCTCCTGGAGACGGAGGACGGTGTCTTCGTCTGGGACATCGGCGCGGGCCGGACGTCCGGACGCCGCGTCGGCTCGCCCGACGCGGTGGGCCTGGGGTTCGGCTCCACCGCGCGCACCGTCGTCCTGGGCGACACCGCCGCCGTGCGGGCCCGCGTCTGGGACACGGAGCGCCGGCGTGTCCTCTTCAGCGCTCCGGTCGGCCAGGTGGAAGCGGCCGTCGTCAGTCCGGACGAGCGTCTTGTGGCGCTCTGCCCGGCCGGGAGCAGGCTCCAGGTGTGGGACATGGCCGGGCGGCGGCGCCTTCCCGTTCCCGGGTCCTTGCCGCGCCGGGGGGACGACACCTGTGCGGAGGTCCGCTTCGCCCCCGACAGCCGCACGGTCGCGTCCCTCACGCCTGACGCGGTACGGATCTGGCGGGCGCGGACCGGAGCGTCGCTGCCGGGCATCGACCAAGTCGGCGTGACGAGCCTGGAGTTCGGCGCCGACGGCAGGTTCGTCGTGACGTCGGACGCCGAGGAGATCAGCCTCTGGCGGCTGTCCGACGCCGAGCGGCCGGTGCTGCGGTACCCGGTCAGCACGCAGTCCGTCGGGCAGCTCAGCCTCGACCTCGACGACCGCCGCATCCGCTATCTGTCACAGCGCCGGATGCGCGGGGGAGTCGTGCGTACGCTCGCCCTGCGCGATGCCGCTGCCAGGACCTGGCGGGAACCCGCGGTGTCCGGTGCCGCGTTCGGCGCGGACGGCCGCCTGCTCGTCGGCTCGCGGCAGGAGGCCGACGGGATCCGCTTCCAGCTGTACGACGTGCGCACCCGGCGGCCCGCGCGCGAACTGCCCCGGCTGCGCTGCCTCGAGGAGCAGGTGGGCGACTGTCTGGAGGGCATGGCGTTCAGCGCGGACGGGCGGACGCTCGCCTACCGGACGGGCCCGGTGGACTCGGCGGCGGGGGAGCGGCTCGCCGTCTGGGACGTCGCCGCGGGCCGGGACAGGACACCGAAGTCCCTCCGGGCCCCTGGCAGGGACGCGGAGGGTGGTTTCTCGATGGCGCTGAGCCCGGAGGGGAATTCCCTGTTCCTCTCCCGCGGGGAGGGCGCGGACGGGCGCACCGAGGTCTACGACGTACGCCGGGGAAACCGCACCAAGGTGCTGCGCGGCCTCGGCGGTGACCTGGCGGTCCGGCCCGACGGCAGGCTCCTGGTGGCCGCGAGCGGCCGGATGGCCGACCTGCGGGACGGCCGGGTGACCCGCGTGGGCCCGGGCCTCGACGCGGACTCGCTGACCGCGATCGCGTTCAGCCCCGACGGCCGCCTGTTCGCCGCGGGTGACACCTCGGGGCGGGTCAGCCTGTGGGACGGCGAACTGCGCCGCCGTGTCGGGGAGTTCGACGGTACGTTCACCAGTGAACGGCAGGACGTCGCCGAGCCGGTGGCCGCCCTGGCCTTCTCCCCGGACGGCAGGACCCTCGCCGTGGGCGGTTCCGAGGGGACGCTGCGGCTGTGGGACGCCACCGCCAACCAGGCCCTGGGCGCCGCGCTGCCCACGCCCGGCGACTTACCGCTCTCCCTCGCGTTCGGCCCGGACAGCGCCACCGTGTACGCGGCGGGCGAGCACGTCTCCGTCCAGCGCTACCGCGTCGCTCCGCGGCGGGTGGCCGCCGACGTCTGCGCCCGCACGGGCACCGGGTTGTCCCGGCGCGACTGGAAGGCGTACGTCCCCGACGTGCCGTACCGGCCCACCTGCTGAGCCGGTCCCGGCCTCCCGGCGCTCAGCGGTCCACGCGCCGACCCGCGGGGACCCTCCGGCGGGCCGACGCGGCGCCGCGCGCGCACGCGGCCCTCAGCCCACGCGCTGCAGCGCCCTCTCCCGGCGCTCGGCCACCTCCGACCCCGACTCCCGTCGCGCCATCCTCCGCAGCACCACCGGAGCGAGGGCCAGGCCGAGCACCGCCCACACGCCGAGCACCGCGGCCGTCTCCAGGTGGCGCCAGGAGTCGGCGATCTCCACCTGTGCCGCGGCGTCGGGGAGCAGCGCGGAGCGCATGCCGAGGCCGAGCCAGTAGATGGGGGAGCACTGGGCGACGAGCTGGAGCCAGTCGGGGAGCGCGGTGAGGGGATAGAAGACGCCGGAGATCGAGATCATGCCGATGACGGGGAGCTGGATGAGGCCCTGGCTGCGGGCGCTCGGGAAGAGGGAGCCCAGGATCGCGCCGACGGGCAGCGTCGCCACCATGCCGAGGACCAGGATCCACAGCAGCGTCAGCCAGGACCCGGCGTCGTCCGCCGCCAGGCCGTCGATGAGGAACATGCCGGGGACGAGGAGGATCGCCAGGTCGGCGATGAGACCCCCGGCGACGGAGATCACCTTGCCGGTCAGATAGCCGCGCATCCCGCCCGGCGTCGCCTTGGCCCGCAGCAGGGTGCCGTCCTCCCGCTCGGCCGTCAGGACCTGGCTCATCGTGACCATGCCCATCGCGGCGTTCATGCCGAGGATGCTCGGCAGCGCGAGGGTGCCGAGCAGCAGCCCGCTCGACCCGAACTCCGTGTCCCGCATGAAGAACAGCGCCGTGAGCATGAGCACCGGCCAGAGCAGGTGCGACACCAGCTCCGCGCCGTTGGTGAACGACTGGCGCAGTTCGATCGCGCCGCGTCCGCAGCCCGCGCGCAGGGCGGTGGCCGTGGGGCTCGCGGGGCGCGTCCGCCGCGTGGGGGCGAGGGTGCTCATCGGGCCACCTCCGTCGTGCGCTCCGCGTGCACGGCGGCAGGCGCCGGCTCGCCGCTGCCGCTCCCGGGTTCGCGCACCAGCGCCAGATACGTGTCCTCCAACGAGGCCCGGCGGACCGCCAGATCACCGATCGCCTCGCCGTGCCGGGCGAACAACTCCCGTACGAACCGCGTCGACTCACCGGTCGTGTGCGTGAACTGCCGTCCGTCGCGGGTCCAGCTCACCTCGTCCGCCGCGGCCGTGCGGCGGGCCAGGTCCGCCGCGGTGCCGTCCGCGACGATCCGGCCGCCGGAGAGGATCATGATGCGGTCGGCGAGCTTGTCCGCCTCCGCGAGGTCGTGCGTGGTGAGCAGGATCGTGGTCCGGTGTTCGGCGGCCAGGCCGTGGACCAGGTCGTGGAACTCGTGGCGGGCCCGTGGGTCGAGGCCCGCCGTCGGCTCGTCGAGGAAGAGGAGTTCGGGCCGGCCGACGAGGCCGATCGCCACGTCGAGGCGGCGCCGCTGCCCGCCCGACAGCGTCTTCACCTTGTCGCCCGCCTGCGCCGACAGGCCCACGGCGGCGAGGAGTTCATCGGCGTCCCAGGGGCGCGGCACCGCCTCCGTGGCGTACGGGACGTAGTACGTGCCGAAGTGCGCGAGCAGTTCCCGCACCCGCCACTTGCCGTGGTCGCGCCACGACTGCAGGACGACGCCCACCCGCGCCCGCCACGCCTCGTCGCCGCGCGCCGGATCCGTGCCGAGGACCCGGACCCGGCCCGCCGAGCGCATCCGGAAGCCCTCCAGGATCTCGATCGTGGTGGTCTTGCCCGCACCGTTCGGCCCGAGCAGGGCCAGCACTTCGCCGTGCCGGGCGCGGAAGGTCACCTCCCGCAGGACGTCGGTCGTGCCGTACCGCATGCGCAGCCCTTCGACGTCGAGTACGACGTCGTCCTCGCCGGTCGTGGTCATCATCGTCATCAATTCACCGTGATCGCAGGGTGGACGGGGGATCGCTCACCGGGATCGGCAGTCGGCCGACCGGGGTTCAGCGGATGTGAAAGCTACGTTGCGTTCAATGGAGCGTCAATCGATGGTGGGGATGTTCCGGGGAATGAACTGGCATCTCTCGCCTTTCGGTGCAATGGAGTTGAAGGTGAATGCAACGTTGGCCCGCTTGCCGTTGCAATGGGGTGCCGGGAAAGGCACACTGGTCACGTCATCGACCGGCGGCGGGGAGCGGAGGGCTCGACGATGCCCGGAGGCAGGCTGACCCACGAGGACCGGCGGCGGATCGCGACGGGGCTCACCGACGGGCTCGGGTACGCGGAGATCGCCCGGCGGCTCGGCAGGCCGACGTCCACCGTCAGCAGAGAGGTGGCCCGCAACGGCGGCGCCCGGGGCTACCGTGCGGAGCACGCGCACCACGCCACCGCGCGCCGCGCCCGCCGGGCCGCCCCGGCCCCGTACGAGACGCCGTCCGGCGACCGCGTCGCCCGCGCCGACCACCGCGGCGACCCGGAGGCGGCGCACGGGCGCGACCCCGAAGCGGTCCGCGGCTTCGTCGACCAGTTCGCGCAGCTGATGGTGCACACGGGGCTGCCCCGCATGGCCGCCCGCGTCCTCGCGAGCCTCGTCACGGCCGACTCCGGCGCGCTGACCGCCGCCGACCTGACGCGGCTCCTGCGGGTCAGCCCCGCCTCCGTGTCGAAGGCCGTCGCGTACCTGGAACGCCTGGACCTGCTGCGCCGCGAACGCCACGCCTCCGGGCGCCGCGAGGCCTACGTCATCGACGACGACGTCTGGCTGCGCACCTGGCTGACCAGCGCCCGTACGCACGCGATGATGGCCGACACCGCGCAGGCGGGCGCCGACATCCTCGACCCCGGCACACCCGCGGGCGCCCGCCTCGACCACATGCGGCAGTTCTTCACGAGCCTCAGCGACGACATGGCGGGCGGCACCACCGCGGACGCCTTCGCCGACGCCCTCGCCGTCCTCGCCGCCCTCGTGCACGCCGAAGTCCCGCTGACCGCCGGGCAACTGGCGACGGCGCTCGGCTGGTCCGGGGAGCGCGTCGCCACGGCGCTGCACGACGCCGAGCGGCACCCGGACATCGCCGACCCGGTGGCCCTGCGCCGCACGGCACCGGACACCTACGGCGTCTCCGCCAGGCCGGAGAGGCTCAGCGACGCCCAGCGCGCGGCCCTGAACCGGCGCTGACCGCCCCCGACTCCCTCCTGCGACAGGGCCGGTCGGCCCCCTCAGCGGGCCGGTTCGCCTCTGCCCGGGCACGGCCGGAGCATGCCAACGTCGGGGTGGGACCCGTCGGGCGAGCGGCGGGTCCCGGCAGCGGGCGCGGGCACGACGCCGAGGAGGCCGTACGCCGTGGACGGGACACTGATCGTCGGAGTGGACGGCTCACCGCCGAGCCTGCGCGCCCTCGACTGGGCCGCCGACGAGGCCGAGCGCGGCTCCCTCGCGCTGCGCGTCGTGCACGCGTCGGGATGGGAGTGGTACGAGGGCCACGAACCGTCGTTCGGCATCAACCGCGAGGCCGTGCGCGCCCAGGCCGACCGCGTCCTCGCGGCCGCCGCGGCGCGGGTCGGCGAACGGGCCCGCGCGGCCGGCGTCACCAGCGGCGTCCTGGACGAGGACCCCGCCGCCGCCCTCATCCGGGAGAGCCGCAGGGCGGCCGGGGTGGTCGTCGGCAGCCGGGGGCGCGGCCGCCTCGCCGGGCTCCTCCTCGGCTCGGTCAGCCTGTCCGTCGCCGCCCGCGCCTCCTGCCCGGTCACCGTGGTGCGCGGCGGGGAACAGAGCCTGCGCGGCGGGTTCCGGCGCGTCGTCGTCGGCGTCGACGAGGCCGCCGGGGCCGCGGCCGCGGTGGCGTACGCCGTGCGCGCGGCCCGGCTGCGCGACACGGAACTGCTCGCCGTGCACGCCTGGCGCCGCCCTGTGCCCGAGGCCGGCGGCGGGCCGCGTCCCGCCGGCGCCGCCGACCCGCGACGGCTGCGCGCGGAGCGCGAACTCGACGTGGCCCTGCGGTCGGCGGTACGTGACCACGGTGCCGTCGCCGTGCGCCACGAGGCCGTCGAGGGCCAGGCCCGCGCCGCCCTCCTCGACGCCTCGGCCACCGCCGACCTGATCGTGGTCGGCGCCCGCCGCCGCCCCGGCCACACCGGCCTCCAGCTCGGCCCCGTGAACCACGCCGTCCTGCACCACGCCGCGTGCCCGGTCACGGTGGTGCCCCATGCGTGAGCTACGCCCGCGCGGCGTGCGCGCCGGACGTACCAGACGCGTCTCACGTACCGGATGCGCGCGATGGGCGCGATGGGTCGGACGCGCCGGACGTGCTGGACCCGCCGGACGTGCTCCACGCACCGGACATCCCTGCGCCCGACCTGTCTGAACCGCGCCGCACGTGGAACCCGGACGCCCACCCGCACCCGTACGCGGCAGACCCGGACCCGCACGACGCGGCCCCGGGCACGCACCCGGACACGATCCCCGGACAGAAGCGAGGTCCGTCACCCATGGCCAAGGATCACATCAGCGCCCTCGACGCCCACTGGCGCGCCGCGAACTACCTCGCCGCGGGCCAGCTCTACCTGCTCGCCAACCCGCTCCTCACCGAGCCGCTGCAACCGCGGCACATCAAGCCCCGCCTCCTCGGCCACTGGGGCACGTCCCCCGGCCTCAACCTGATCCACACGCACCTGAACCGGCTGATCAAGGAGCGTGACCGCGACACGCTGTGCGTGTGGGGACCCGGCCACGGCGGTCCCGCCGTCCTCGCCAACTCCTGGCTGGAGGGCAGCTACACGCAGACGTACCCGGACGTCACCCGGGACGCGGCGGGCATGGAGCGGCTGTTCCGGCAGTTCTCGTTCCCCGGCGGCGTCCCCAGTCACGTCGCGCCCGAGACCCCCGGCTCCCTGCACGAGGGCGGCGAGCTCGGCTACTCCCTCGCGCACGCCTACGGCGCCGCCTTCGACAACCCGGACCTGCTCGTGGCCTGCGTCGTCGGCGACGGCGAGGCCGAGACCGGGCCGCTGGCCGCGTCCTGGCACTCCAGTCGGTTCCTCGACCCCGTGCACGACGGCGCCGTCCTGCCGATCCTGCACCTGAACGGCTACAAGATCGCGAACCCTGCCCTCCTGTCCCGCATCCCCGAAGCCGAACTCGACGCCCTGCTGCGCGGCTACGGCCACGAGCCCCTGCACGTCACCGGCGACGACCCCCGCGCCGTCCACCGCGACCTGGCCGCCGCCCTCGACCGGGCCGTCGACCGCGTCACCGCCATCCAGCGGGACGCACGCTCCACGGGCGGGCGCGGGCGCGGGAGCCGCCCGGCGTGGCCGATGATCGTCCTGCGCACGCCCAAGGGCTGGACCGGGCCCGCGCACGTCGACGGCGAGCCGGTCGAGGGCACCTGGCGCGCGCACCAGGTGCCGCTCGCGGGCGTGCGCGAGAACCCCGAGCACCTGCGCCAGCTGGAGGCCTGGCTGCGCTCCTACCGCCCCGAGGAGTTGTTCGACGCCGAAGGGCGCCCCACCCCGAAGGTCCTGGCGTGCGTGCCCGAGGGAGATCGGCGCCTGGGCGCGACGCCGCACGCCAACGGCGGCCTGCTCACCCGCACCCTGCCGCTGCGCCCCCTGGAGGACTTCGCGGTCACCGTCGACAAGCCCGGCACCGCCCTGCACGAGCCCACCCGGGTACTCGGCCGACTGCTCGCCAAGGTGATGGCCGACACCGCCGAGCGGCGTGACTTCCGCGTCGTCGGCCCCGACGAGACGGAGTCGAACCGCCTCGGCGCCCTGTTCACCGCCACCGGCAAGGCCTGGCAGGCAAAGACGCTGCCCACCGACGAACACCTCGCCACCGACGGCCGCGTGCTGGAGGTCCTGTCCGAACACCTCTGCCAGGGATGGCTGGAGGGCTATCTCCTCACCGGCCGCCACGGTCTGTTCTCCTGCTACGAGGCGTTCGTGCACATCGTCGACTCCATGGTCAACCAGCACATCAAGTGGCTGCGGACCGCGCGCGAGCTGACGTGGCGGGCGCCCGTCCCCTCCCTCAACTACCTGCTGACCTCGCACGTCTGGCGCCAGGACCACAACGGCTTCTCCCACCAGGACCCCGGCTTCGTCGACCACGTCCTCAACAAGAGCCCCGAAGTCGTCCGCGTCTACCTGCCGCCGGACGCCAACACCCTCCTCTGTGTCGCCGAACACGCCCTGCTCAGCCGCGACCACGTGAACGTCATCGTCGCGGGCAAGCAGCCCTGCTTCGACTGGCTGAACCTCGACGCGGCCCGGGCCCACTGCGCGCGCGGCGCGGGCGTGTGGGAGTGGGCGGGCACCGACGACGGCCTGCGCGACCCCGACGTCGTGCTCGCCTGCGCGGGCGACGTCCCCACCCTGGAAGTCCTCGCGGCCGCCGCCCTGTTGCGCGAGCACCGGCCCGAACTCGCCGTGCGCGTCGTCAACGTCGTCGACATCGCCCGGCTCCTGCCGTGCGAGGAACACCCGCACGGCATGGCCGACTTCGAGTACGACGCGCTGTTCACCCGCGACAAGCCGGTCATCTTCGCCTACCACGGCTACCCGTGGCTGATCCACCGCCTCGCCTACCGCCGTGCCGGGCACAGCCGCCTGCACGTGCGCGGCTACAAGGAGGCGGGCACCACCACCACGCCCTTCGACATGGTCGTTCGCAACGACCTCGACCGGTACCGCCTGGTCATGGACGTCGTCGACCGCGTCCCCGACCTGTCCGTCCGCGCCACGGCCCTGCGGCAGCTGATGGCCGACCAGCGCGGCCGCCACCACGCCTGGATCCGCGAGCACGGCACCGACCTGCCCGAGGTCGCGGACTGGTCGTGGCCGTACTGACCCGTCCCCGACCCGCACCTGCACGTGTACCTGAACAGCACTGGATCGCACACCCGCCGAGGCACCCCATGAATCGCCACCGCACGTCCCCCCGCCCCTGCCCGACGACCCGCACCCGCCTCGCCGCCGGTGACCGCACCCGCGCGGTCACCGCGGGCATCGACGGCACCCTCGCCGGCATGGACGCCGCCGACTGGGCGGCGCGCGAGGCGCTGCGCCGCGGGGTGCCGCTGCGCCTGCTGCACGTCGCCGCCGACCAGGACCACCAGCCGCGGATACGCCGGGCCGGTCCCGCCGACCGGGCGCACGGCGTCCTCGACCGGGCGGCGATCACACTGTCGTACGTCCATCCGGCGCTGCGGATCCACGCCCAGCAGCCCACGGGGCCGACGGCCGCCGCCCTGCTCGCGGCGGCCGCCGACGCCGAGACGCTGGTCCTCGGCTCCCGGAGCCTGGCCGGGTGCGGCGGCTTCCTGGTCGGCTCGGTGGCCTCGGCGGTGGCCGCGCGCGCGGAGCGTCCTGTGGTGCTCGTCCGCGCGGGGGAGTGCCCCGAGGACGCCCATGTCCCGGACACCGACGGCGGACCCTCGCGCAGCACGCCGTACCGGCCGGTCGTCGTCGCGCTCGATCTCCCGCTCCCCGGTGAGGAGTTGATCGGATACGCCTTCGACGCGGCGGCCGTCCGCGGCGCTCCCCTGCACGTGCTGCACGTGTGGACCGTGCCGCCGCTCGACGCTGACGCCCCGGGCCGTGCGGTCCCCGACGTCCTCGCCGAGCGCGAGGAGGACGCGCGCCGCGAGCTGGCGGCGCAGCTGCTGCCGTGGCGCCGGGCCTACCCCGCCACGAGGGTCGTCGAGCGCGTCCGGTTCGGGCGCACGGGGCACCACGTCCTGAAGGCGGCGACGGGTGCCTCGCTCCTGGTCGTCGGGCGCCGCGCGCAGGCCGGGCCGCGCCTCGGCGGAACGGCGGACTCGGCCGTCCGGCACGTGGCCTGTCCCATCGCGGTGGTGCCGCACGGCTGACCGTCAACGGCCTCTGGGAGACGTATATCTGACGATCTGTCAGTGAAGGTCTGATGTCTATCAAAATCATGAAAAGTGCTTCAGGCTGAATGGCCTGGAGTCGCCGCCCACCCACCGGGGCCGGCGGCGTTCCGCGCGTTCGGGGTGGTGCTCCCCGGACGCCGAGGGGGGAGGCACCCGATGGGGGACACATACCTGGTCAGGAAGCTGGAGAAGCTGGAGGCGAGCCTGGAGCGGCTTGCGCTGCCCGCTGAATCGCCCGTGCTCGTCGACCGGATCGACCAGCTGAAACACGTCCTTGAGCGGATGCGGCACACCACCGCCGGTGAGGTGAGGATCGTGGCCCTCGGGGCCAACTCCTCCATGAAATCGACCACGTTGCGCCTGCTCCTCGGCCGCGACGACATCTTCTCGGTGGGTCCGGGCGCGGTCAGCGCGGTCTCCACGGAGCTGCGGCTCGTCCAGGACGAGGGGCCCATGGGCCCGCCCGAGTACACCGTCGTGACGCTCACCGAGGAAGGCGCGCGCCGCAGGGCCCGTCGTCTGCTCGACCTGGAGGAGGACGATTCCCGGAGCCTGGAGGAGTTGAGCCACGTCGCGCATCCGCACGTCGGTCTCGTCCAGGAGATGCTGGAGGCCGTGGACCGGCTCGGCTACGGCGAGACCTTGACCATGAAGCAACTGGAGGCCCGTGAGGGCTCCCTGACGTTCAGCAGGGGGCGTGGCACCCCGCTCATCGCCCGGGTGAGCGCGCGCTTGCAGGTCCCTGCCGAGGTGTGGCCGCTGGACTGGGCGGCGGGCCGGTCCGTGGTGATCGTCGACACCCCAGGCACCCGCAAGGGCGGCGCCCTGGAGGACGTCGTCATCGCCGAGACGCAGAGCCGCGCGCACATCGCCCTGCTCACCGTGGCCTGCGGCGGCGGCACCCAGTTCACGACCCCGCGCACCGCGCCCGACCCGCACTGCGTGTTCGTCGCCACCCGCCTCGACGCCGTCGACAACCCGGGCAACGCGAACTCCCTGCACGTCCTGGAGACGTCCATCGCCTCCATGGTGCGTGACATCGCCGCGGACGGACGGCCCGGCCGCGAGACCCGCGTCGCCGCCGTCAGCGGGCCGTGGGCAGCGGCCGACGAGGCCGCCTGGAACGCCTTCGACCCGGACAACCCGCACATCTGGAAGAGCACGCAGCCCGCGCGCGAGCAGTGGCGCGCCGCCGCCTGGGACCCCTCCGGGCCGACCGGCGGCCACCTGCGCGTCGCCGTCGAGGGCGCCCTCGCCGACGGCGGCGTCGGCCACCTGCGCGCCCTCATCGCCGAACTCGCGGACAAGGACACGCGACACGTCGACTCGCAGGAGTTCGAGCAGCTCATCGAGGACGGCATCCGGCTGCTCAAGGAGGCGGGCGGGCACGTCCCCGTCGCCGGGAAGCTCAAACTCCAGGAGGCGGCGGCCCGCGACGACGCCCGCCCCATCGCCGACCTGCGCCGCATCGCCAGGGAACAGGCCGACACCGCCGTGTACGCGGCCGACGCCTGGTCGGAGGTGCGGCTCGCCCTGGAACCGACCGGCACCGGGGGCAGGGCGGACGGCGACGCGCTCCAGCCGCTGCGCGGGCTCGACGTCGGCGGCCTCGCCGCGGCCGCCATCGACGGGACCCGGACCGAACTGACCGAGGCCCTGGAGAGCTGGTGGGCCTCGCACACCCGCCAGGACTTCGCCGACGCGGCGCCGTGGGCCCGGCTCACCGCGCCGTCCGGAGCCGACGCACACGACGGCCCGCAGCAGCCGCGCGCGGACGCCGACGCCGAGGAGGTCGCGCAGGTCGACACCATGGCGGGGCGCCTGCTGCACCAGCTGGCCGGACGCCGCGGCGCCGACGGCGGCACCGGCCACCGCCCGGCGGCGCGGCTGTACTTCCGGCAGGTCGCCCGGGTCCGCGAAGAGCTGGCCCGGCTCCTGGAACGACGGCTGATCGACAAGTTCGAACCCGCCGTCGTCCAGACCCAGAAGGCACTCGGTGAACTCCTCGTCCAGCAGCGGCTCGCGCTCGTGAGTGCCACCGGCCCGGTCGCCGTGCTCAACCAGATCGGGGCCGAGCTGCAGCAACTGTCGACGGCGAGGGCGGGAAGTGCCTGATGAGCGGCCGTCGCTGGAGCTCTACGGCCGCTCCGGCAGCGCGGGCCTCGCGCTGCGGCGCGGCACCGTTCCAGGGCGCATAGAGCGCGTCGACGTGCTGGACGGCTCGGCCGTCGTCAGCACGACCACCTTCACGCCGCCCGTCGACGGTGCGGCGGCCGACGCCGACCTCGTCCTCACCCCGTGGCGGCGCAGGCCCACCGCGCCCACGGTCGTCGTCCACTACCGCCGCCACCAACCGGAGTCCCGCGTCCCCGCGCCGTCGGCACGCGGCAGCTTCCGGCTCGACCCGGAACAGATCGGAGACCGACCCATGACCCAGGCCACGCCTGACGGCGTTCCCGCTCAGACAGAGGGCCCCGACCTCATCGGTGCCTTCATCGACTTCGGCACCAGCCGCGCCGTGTGCGGCGTGTTCGACCGCCGCCGGGTGAGCGGAAGCGACGCCGCGCTGCCCGCCGCCGGTGTGGAACGAGCCAGGAGCCTGCTGCCGGTCCAGCTGTTCGCCACCGACGACTCGCCGGACCCGGCGCAGGAGATCGAGGACCGCACCGTCGGCATCCCCCGGATCAGGGGAGAGGCCTGGCGAGAGGTCTTCGGCTGCGCACCCCTGGACGTGCACCACGTCAGCCACACCAGGCCGCGCACCAGCGACCTGGTCGTGACCGGTGACAGTGTCGACTTCGCGTCCGACGCCACCGGGGAGCGCGTCCGGGGCGTCAAGCGCCATCTGGCCGACCTGGAGCGCACAGTGCCGGGCACCGAACTGAGCGGCCGTGAGCTGTTCCGCCGGGTGTACGCGCGCTTCGCCGAACTGGTCGCCGCCGAGTTGGAAATGCCGCGCGCCATCGGCACGTTGAGCGTGACCTTCCCCACCAAGCTGCCGCCGGACAAGCGTGACGAGCTGCTCGACGTGCTGCGCACCCTCGCGCCCAAGGTGGAGATGAACATCGACGAGGCCGTCGCCGCCGCCGGGTTCGCGATGATGAAGCGGCTCGGCGCGGACTTCCTGCTCGGCGTCGAGGCGTTCACCCTCAACGCCCGCTGCCCCGAGGGCGGCCGCGCCTGGGAGCAGCCGCACGAGTGGGCCAAGGCCCGTGCCTGGCACGAGAACCTGCTGGTCATCGACGTCGGCGGGGGCACAACCGACTGCGCTCTGATCAAGGTGGCCATTGTGGACGCGACCCCGGCGTCCGCCGGTGACAGCCCCGGCCGGTTCTACAAACTCCAGCCGCAGGTCCTGGCCTCGGGCGGTCGGCTCAACCTCGGCGGGGACCGCCTCACCGCCCAGCTCTTCAAGCTCCTTCGCGGCAAGCTCGGGATCAGGCAAGGCGACACCCGGTTCCAGGGCGTGGAACAGGCCGCGCTCCGCAAGCAGCGGTTCCACGCCCTGTGGGAGGCGGCCGAAGCGGTGAAGCGGCAGGGACTGAGGGGCGAGAACCCGGCGACGGTGCGGATCTGCCCCGTCGCCCCGGGCGGCGCCGCGCCGGACTCCGGTGCCGTCCCCTTCGTCTGGCCGGTGTCCCCGGACGACGCGGCCCCCGCCGAGTTGCCCGCCGCGGAGGTGACCGTCACCGCCGACGAGATCGCCGAGCAGCTGCGCGACCTCGTCGCGGAGATCGCCTGGCTGGCCGGCGGCATCGCCCGCGGCGGCCTCGACGTGTCGGGCGGCGGTCGCGAGAGCGTCGACCGCGTGCTGTTCTCCGGCGGTTCGATGCACTCCGCCGCGCTGCGTCGCGGCATCGAGGACGGGCTGCGCCGCCGCTTCGAGAGCGACCAGCTCGCGCCCACCTTCGAGGTCGAGTTCGACGCGGAGTTCGCCAAGACCGGCACGGCGGTCGGCGGCGTGTACCTGGACGCGGTGGCCGACCTCAGCCCGGACGCCGACGACCCCGAGGTCATCCCCGAACTGCTGCGCGGCATCTCCTACTTGGACGTCGACGCCAGCCGTCTGTACGTGAACCTGGCGGCCGACTTCCACCTCCGCAAGGGCTCCCAGGAGACGTATGAGGAACCGGTGTTCAGCCGGGGCCAGCGCCTCGAACTCGAACCCGGCGGCCGTGCCTACGCCGAGGGCCGCTCGACCTACCCGGTGCGCGCCGTCCTCGCCGTGCACCGCTACGACGTCTCCAGGGACGACCGACGCGACGCCGACTCGCTGTGGGCGACCCACACCATGAAGGTGCACGAGGCGGACGCGCTCGCCGCCGCGGGCGTCAACGTCCGCTTCGAGATCGACCAGGAGGAACGCATCACGCTCCTGCTGTGCAAGGGGACACCGGGCTGGCTGCTCGACGACGTCGCCCCGGCCGACACCACCGACGTACCGCACGGCCTGGTCGCCCCGCCGGAGCGCGAGGGCGCGCCCGCGACCCTGCGCTACTCGCTCTACCAGGAGGTGTACCAGGTCGGCGTGGGCCTGCGGGAACGCGAGCCGCTGGCGTTCGCGGGCGATCCGGTCCCGGCGGGCGGACTCCTGCTGCACGTGGCCGCGCGGCGGATCACGCTGTACTGGGGGCAGCCCGGCGCGGGGGCGGGGACCGGGGTGGAGCGGGACGCCGGGCCGGACCCGGCGCATCGGGAGTTCGGGACCCTCGCCGACGTGCCCGAGGGCTACGTCTGGGTGTCCCTCGACGCCACCGGCACGCTGCGCTTCCACAAGGAGCGGCCCCGCCGCCGTACCGTGACCGCGCCCCTCGACCTGATCGACGCCGCAGACGGCGAGGTCTTCGAGGAGGTCATGAAGTCGGGCCTCTTCTACGACGAGAGCAAGGACCCCTTCAGTGGCACCCTCTGACTCCGTGAAACCCGCCGAAGGCACCCGGCCCGACGAGGCCCGCACCCGGGGAAGCGACCCCGAAGACGGCACCGGAAGCGCCCCCGACACCGCCCCCACTCCCCTCGTCCGCGCCCTCTGCGACGACCTCGCCACCGTCCTCGGCACCCCCGTCGACCCCGCCGACCTGCACCCCCGCCACGACGGCGCGGCGGCGCCCCTGCTCGGCCTGGTGGGCGTGGCCGCCGCCGGGCCGCGCCAGGTCGCCTGCCGGCTGCTCGCCGAGTGGGTGCGGGCCGGCACGGCCGAGCGCGGCGAACAGCCCGAGCTGTGGGGGCCGTCGGCGGTCGACGTCGCCACCCTCCGGCTCGGCGGCGAACGGCTGCTGCCGGGCCTGATCCTCACCCCGCTGCCGTCCGGTCTCGCGCCGCGCGAGGCCGTGGAGCGGCTGCTGCCGACCGTCGCCGAACTCCTCGGCGCCATGCGCGGGGTGGCCCTGGTCGACCGCACCCGGGCCACCACCGTGCCGGGCTGGTCGGCCCGGCTGCGGCTGCTCGCCGAGTACGACGCGCTGGGCCCGGCCGCGGCGGCCACCGGCGACCCGGGCGCCTGGGTGATCGCCGCCCACCACCTGGCCGCGTCGGCGTTCGTGCCCGAGGCGGCCGAGGGCAGCGTCTGGGCCCAGCTGATGGCGGCGGTGCGGACGCACGCCGTGCGCGCCCTCGCCGAGCTGGGGGAGGCCAGGGAGGGCGAGGGCGAGCTGGACCGCAGGGGCTCCGCCGACTTCACCGCGCTCGTCGACATGGAGCGCAGCGTGACCCTCGACGGCTATCCGGCGCGCTCCGGCAACGTCCTCCAGGTCGTACGGCTGCCGCGGGAACGCGCCGGACGGACGGAGAAGGCCCTGGTGCTGCTCGCCCCGAGGAGCGGCGGATGAACGTCCTTCCGCTGTACGTACTCGCCGACCGGTCCGGGTCCATGGCGGAGACCGCCGGGTCCGTCACCGCGATCGAAGTCGTGAACACCGTCCTGCGCGAACTCCTCGCGCGGCTCGCGAAGGACCCCACGATCCGGCGTGCGGTCCGGCTCTCGGTGATCTCCTTCGCCGAGGACGCCCGCGTGGACCTGCCGCTCACCAGTCTGTCGTCGACGACGGCCGTGCCCGACCTGGAGGCGTCCGGGCCGACGTCGTTCGCGGTGGTCTTCGAGGCCACCGCGCGGACCGTCGCGCACGACCTGGCCGCGCTCGGCCCCGCGGCGCGACCGCCGCTGGTGTTCATGCTCACCGACGGCCGCCCCACCGCCCACCGCGACCGCGCCGGAGGCTGGTACTCGGAGCATCAGGCGCTCCTCGCCAGCGCCGGCGCGGGGCGGCGGGTCCTGCTCGTGCCCTACGGCTACGGACGTGTCGACCCCCGCACCCTCGCCTCCATCGCCGCCGACCCGAGCGCCGCCTACCTCGCGGGCCGCAGCGACTCGCCCGCGCAGGCCATCGAGCGCTTCGCCGAGCTGGTCTTCGGCTCGGTGGCGCGCAGCGTGGCGATGGACTCCGAGCAGGTCGTGCCGCCACCGGGGACGGAGCGGCCCTACGAAGAGGACTACTGACCGAGGACTGCTGACCGAGGACTGCTGACCGAGGACTGCTGATCGAGGACTTCTGACCATGGACGAGGACCACTGACCATGTCCGACTTTCCGGCTGTCGACGCCATGGACCAACCCTGGTACGAGCCCCCGCTGTTCACCGGCGACGCGGAGGCGGCGCTGCCGCTGCTCGCGTACGACGGCGGGCAGACGGGCGCGGTCACGGTGCGGGCGGGCGCGGCGGCCGCCGAGACCTGCCGTCCCCGGGACAACTGCAACGACGCCTTCGCCCTGTGGTCCGACGAGGCGACCGGCATCTGCTTCCTGGCCGTCGCGGACGGCGTGGGCCGCTCGGAGGACGCGGGCCGCGCCGCCCGCGCCGCCGCCCGGGTCGCGGTGAAGGCGTTCCGCGCGCAGTGGCTCCCGGCGCCCGGCCTCTCCGGCGACCACCTCGCGGACCGGGTGCGCGAGACGGTCGCCGACGTCGCGGTCACCCTCGACTCACTGTCCCGGCGGCGCACCGGCGGCGGGCACGAACACGGCGAGTACCGCACGACGCTCGTCGTGGCGGCGCTGCCGACGAGGATCCCGCCGGGCGGCGGCGTCGCCGCGGTGGTCGCCCGCGTCGGGGACTCCACCGCGTGGCGGCTGCGCCCCGGCTTCCTCGCGCCCGTCTTCCCCGGCCGGGCCGAGGACCTCACGCCCACCGCCGCCCTGCCCGGCAACTACGCGGCCCTGCAGATCCAGGTCCTCGACCTCGGCGACGGCGAGGTCCTCGCCCTGACCACCGACGGTCTTGCGCGCGACGGCCGCGACGAGCAGGTGCGGGCCTTCCTGGGGCGGCTCTGGGCGACCCCGCCGACCCCGCTGGAGTTCCTCGGCTCACTGGCCGTGCGGCGCAACGACCGCAGCGACGACCGGGCCGCCGCGGTCGCCTGGCTCGGCCACCACGAGGCGGGGCCCGACGGCACGTTCGGCTCCGGCACGGGGTGAGGGCCGTTGGACGTGAACCTCGGCTGGTGGCTCGTGCTCGTCGTCGCCGCCGCGCAGCTCCTCGCCGAGGTGGTGCGCCGCGCGATGGACGCGGCGGCGGCCGACGCGGTGCGGTTCGCCGCCGCTGCCGCGGAGTTGCGGCGGCGCGCGGACACCGGCGGCGGCACCACGCGGGGCGCGGAGCTTTCCGGACACGCCCACCGGCTGCGCGGTCTGCGGTGGCGGGCCCGGCGCCGCCGCGCCGCCGGGTGGCTGCTCCTCACCGCGGTCTGGGCGGGCAGCCAGGCGGCGTGCTGGCTGTGGGACGTCAACGCGCGCTGGCCCGAGCCGAGGCGCTGGGACGAGGACGTCGTCGTCGGCCTCGCGCTCGGCGGCCCCGCCGCCCTGCTGCTCGCGCTGTGGGCGACGGCCCGGGTCGCCGGGCAACCCGCGGCCCTCGACCGGTCGGTGGCCTTCCTCGTGTACGTGGCTGCGGGCGCTCTGCTCGTCGCGGGGCCCGCGGGGGCGGACGACGCGGCCGAGGGCACGACGGCGAGCGTCGTCGTGATCGCCGTGTCTCCGCTGGTACGCCGGGTCGTGGCGACGGTGCCGCGGCGCGCGGGCCCGGTGGCGCTCGGCGCGGACGCCACGGCCCTGGTGGACACGATCGACCCGCCCGCGCGGCTCGCGCCGCAGGCGACACCGGTCGGGGTCCGGCCCGGCACCCCGCCCCCGGGCGCGTCCGTGCGCCCGTCAGACACTCTGCCCGACATCCCGCTCGGGTCCCTGGCGCACACGTCCCGCATGCCCCCGGTGTCCCCGCGACCCACGCCCGCGAAGCCGCTCGGGACACCGGAGAACAGCCGGTCACGGCCGGGCTTCGGACCCGCCCCGCCCGCCCACGGCTACCCGATGATCGACCTCGTGCCGGAGGCCGGACTGTGGAAAGGAGACCCCCCGCCCGGGGCGCCGCCGCACATCCGCCGGGCCCGCGCCGCAGGCTCCGCCGAGCAGTTCCTGTTCAAGCAGTTCGACGAGGAGAGCGAGGCGGGCCCAGCGGGCGGCGGGGAGCGGCAGCGCAATCCCGTCCGCGCCCTCGCCCCGTACCGCGAACTCCTCTCCCGGGTCGGCACGTTGCCCACACCCCGGCGCCGCGCCGCCGACCGCGTCCTGCTGTGGCCGCGCGCGGTCGTCGGCGACGGCGAGCGGGCCGTCGGCGTCCTGTACCCGCCGCTCGCGGCCCCGTTCCTGCTCCGCGAGGGCGGCGCGCAGACCGGCGACCACCTCCTGGCCGAGGAGCCGGACTACGCCGGCTGCCAGGTGCCCTCGTCCCTCCAGCGCGCACAGCTCCTGCTCGACGTGGTGTCGGCCCACGCCCTGCTGCACGCGATGGGCCTCGCGCACGGCGACACCAACTGGAAGAACTTCGTGTACGGCGTCGAGGCGGGCCGGGGGCGCGGACGGCTCATCGACATCGACAGCGTGACGCCCCTGGACGACCCGCGGCCCGTCCTGATGCACCAGCCGGACTGGGGCGACGACCCGCGCATGCCGCCCCTGGTCCGCGACGTCCACCGGGTGGCGCTCCTCGTGGCGCGCCTCGCCGGGCCCGTACCGGACTGGGACGCGCGCCAGCCGCCCGTCCAGGGCGAGTTCTGGTTCACGCCGTGGCTCGGGCAGCTCACCCGGAACGCCCTGGCGCGGCCGGAGGAGGCCACGGCGGAGGAGTTCGCCGCCGCGCTGACGGAGGCGCTGCGGGGCCGGGGCTGAACCAGGAGCCCCGCACTCACCGTTCCGGCATGCGCACCCCCACCCGCTCCCACGCGTCGAGCACGGCCCGGTGCTCGACGCTCCCCTCGCCGTACCTGCTCACGGCGGCCACCGTCGTGAAGTGCGCCCAGTCCTCGAAGAGCAGAGCCCGGCCGACCGCGTGCACGGTCAGCGCGTCCCACCAGATCATCCCGGCGCGCTGCCACGCGTACCCGCCGAGGCGCTCGGCGACGAGGTAGAACGCGTGGCCGGGGATGCCGCTGTTGATGTGGACGCCGCCGTTGTCGCGGCCCGTACGGACGTAGGCGTCCATGGTCGCCGCCTGCGGGTCCTTGCCGATGGCGGCGTCGTCGTACGCGGTGCCGGGTGCTTTGAGGGAGTGCAGCCCGACGCCCCGGACGCCCGGTGCGAGCAGGCCCGCGCCGACCACCCAGTCCGCGTCCTCGACGCCGAGGCCTGCGGAGTACTGCTGGACGAGCTGCCCGAAGACGTTGCGGAGCGAGACCGCGAGCGCACCGCTCTGCCCCGCGTGGGAGAAGAGCCCTCTCATCTCGCGCACCCCCATCCAGATGCCACCGGCGACGACGTCCAGGCACTGGCTGAACCGCCCGAAGGTCTGGCCGTCCCCGTCGCCGAGGACCAGCAGCTCCCCGTTCCAGTACAGGTTGGTGAAGCCGTCGCCGTAGTGCACGACCGCGGTCATGGGCCGCCGGACCAGGGGGGCGCGGCCCAGGACGGCACGCGCGAAGGCCGAGGTGGCGAGCATCGCGTCGTACGTCTCGTCCACCACCGGGTCGCCCGTCGGTGGCTGTCCGGTGCGCCGGGCCACGGCAAGTCCCGTGGTCTCGCGGCTGTGCCCGGCGTCGTACACGACGTGGTCCGCGTCCTCGACGGCGGCGGGCTCCGCAGCCGGGGACTCGGTGACGAGGCGCGCCACGTCCTCCGGGGCGAGGCGCGCCTGGAGTGCGAGCGGGACGACGCCCTGGAGCAGCCAGGTGAGCGCGTCGGTCTCCTCGACGGGCGCCGGGTGCGAGCCGTCGAGCAGCCCCGTGGCCTCGCGGACGAGCTCGGGCGGGATGCGCGCCATCGCGGCGACCTCTTCGAGGGCCCGCACCAACTGGCGTACGGCCCCGTTCAGGAGCCGGTCCCGGACGGCGTCGCCGAGGCCGCCCGCCGCGAGCACGGGGGCGATCTCCAGGGCCTCGTACCCCTGGTGCACGGCGACGAAGGCCGCGCTGCCGCGCCTGCGGGCGATGATCGCGGCCTGCTCGTCCCAGGCGGTCCGCGACAGTGTGGGCGCCGTCCAGTGGCCGGTCTGCCGGAAGTAGGCGACGGCCGCGCTGTTCCTGGCCAGCTCGGCGTAGATGAGGCGGGCGGCGGTGCGGGTGTTGCTGCGGTGGCTCAGCATCGCGCCGCCCCCGCCGAGCAGACCGCCGCCCACGGTGGCGATGACGGTGCTGATCAGACCGCTGTCCATGGTCCGGCCTCCCCCCGACGTGCCCGGCCCCTGGACGCATCATCGGGGCGCGGAGGAGGGCGGCCAAGACGTCGGGGCGTCCGGTGGCGATGAGTTTCGACCGGAGCGAGGGTCAGTACAGACAAGCGAGGGTCCACGCGGACGACAGGAGAGCGCCATGCCCAAGATCACGCCCAACCTCTGGTTCGACACCCAGGCACTGGAGGCCGCCGAGTTCTATGTGTCCGTCTTCCCGAACTCCAAGGTCACGAACGTGTCGTACTACGGCGAGGCAGGTCCGCGCCCGGCCGGTACCGTCCTGACGGTCGATTTCTCGCTGGACGGCCAGGACTACACCGGCATCAACGGCGGACCCGAGTTCACCTTCGACGAGGCCGTGTCCTTCCAGATCGGCTGCGCGGACCAGGAAGAGGTCGACCACTACTGGACCAGGCTCACCGCGGACGGCGGCGAGGAGAGCCAGTGCGGCTGGCTCAAGGACAAGTACGGCCTGTCCTGGCAGGTCGTCCCCGACGAACTCATCACGCTCGTGACCGACCCCGACCCGGAGCGGGCGCAGCGGGCCATGGCGGCGATGCTGCGGATGCAGAAGATCGACGTGGCGACGGTGCGGGCGGCGGCCGACGGGGCCTAGGCCCGGCGCGCGGAGCAGGGGCTAGGCCGACCCGGGCCCCACGAGCAGGTCGAGGCCGTGCTCGAAGCGGCCGTCGAAGGACGGGTCGCGGAAGTACGGCGCGAGACGGCGCAGTGACGGGTACTCGCCCGACTCCAGCGCGTGGGTGAAACGGGGGTCGGGCGTCTCCGGCAGCGACTGCTCCTCCTGCGTCAGGCCGAGGACGAAGTACAGCAGGCTCCAGGCCGTCCACGCCGCCTCGCGCTCGCGGGCGGCGCCTGCCGGGCCCGCTGCGTCCGCCGGGTCCGTCCGGTCCGCCTGGAGGCCCGCCAACAGTGCCGTCGTGAGCGTTTCGGCGAAGCGGAGCGTGGCGGGCTCGGCCGCGTAGGTGCCCGCCACGATGCGCGCGCCGTCCCGGTGCGCGAGCAGCGCGCTCCGGTAGCGGCGCATGAGTTCACGCGCCCGCGCCCGCCACTCGTCCGGCAGCCCGTCGAGGGAGATCTCGGCGACGATCGCGTCGGCCATCAGCTCCAGGAGCCTGGCCTTGGTCTTGGCGTGCCAGAGCACCGTGTTCATCCGCACGCCCAGGCGCTCCGCCGTCGCCCGCACCGAGAGCCCGTCGGCGCCCTTGTCGGCGAGGACGTCGAGAGCCGCGCGCGCCACGGCGCCGGGCGTGAGCCCCGCGCGGTGGCCGCTCTCGGTCCGGGCGGCCTTCCCTTGCTTTTTGGTCACTGACCTAGTCTACTGACGCTCAGACGACTTGGTCACTGACCAAGTGCGACGCGAAGTCGCTGGCCAGGTGCGACGCGAAGTCGCTGGCCAGGTGCGACGCGAAGTCGCTGACCAAGTGAGACTCGAAGGGGAGGCCCCGTGGACACGGAGCACGCAGCAGCAGCGACCCGCCGAAACCGGCAGCACCCGCACGTCCTCATCGCCGGAGCGGGCCCGTGGGCCTCTGGCTCGCCGCCGAACTGCGGCTGGGCGGCGTGCCGGTGACCGTCCTGGAGCAGCGCGCCACGCCGTCCCCGCACTCCAAGGCCCTCACCGTGCACCCTCGCACCCTGGAGGTCCTGGCGTGCCGCGGCGTCGTCGAGCCGTTCCTCGCCGAAGGCATGCGCCTGCCCGACGGGCACTTCGCGGCCCTCGACCACCGCCTCGACTTCGGCGTCCTCGACACGCCGTACCCGTTCACGCTCGCCCTGCCGCAGGCCCGCACCGAAGCGCTCCTGGAGCAGCACGCGCGCGCCGCCGGCGCCGACATCCGGCGCGGCCACCGCCTGACGGGCCTGACCGAGCATGCGACGGGCGTGCGCGTCGACGTCGAGGGCCCGAGCGGCCCGTACGAGGCCGAGGCGGTGTACGTCGTCGGCTGCGACGGCACCCGCAGCACCGTGCGCGACGCGGCGGGCATCGGCTTCCCCGGCAGCGACGCCACGGTGTGGGGCTGGCTCGGCGACGTCGTCCTGGACGCGCCGCCCGCCCGACCCGTCCTCAGCGTGTCGACGCCGCGGGGAGGACTGCTCTGCGTGGGCCTGCCCGGCGGCGTCCACCGCTTCGTCGGCCACACGCCGGAGGATCAACAGCAGGACTGGCCGGGGGAGTTGACTTTCGAGGAGCTGCGGGCGAAGGTCCTGCGGATCAACGGCGACGACCTCGGCATGCGCGACCCGCGCTGGCTCTCGCGGTTCGGGAACGCGGCACGGCAGGTGGAGACATACCGCAAGGGCCGGGTGCTGCTCGCGGGCGACGCCGCGCACATGCACTTCCCTGCGGGCGGGGTCGGCCTCAACGTCGGGGTGCAGGACGCCGCCAACCTCGGCTGGAAGCTCGCCGCGACCGTGCGCGGCGACGCCCCGGACGGGCTCCTCGACACATATCACGCCGAACGGCACCCGGTCGGCGTCGAGTTGATCGGGACCACCCGCGCCCAGACGGCCCTGATGACGGCGTACTCCGGCGACGGAGCCGCCCTGCGCGATCTGCTGAGCGGCGCCATCGCCGCCGTACCGGAGTTCTCCCGGCGGCTCGCCGAAGGGCTCTCGGGCCTCTCGGTGGCGTACGCGGCCGACTCCGGCAGTCACCCGCTCACCGGGCGGCGCGCCCCGAACCTGCGACTCGCGGGCGGGCGCGCCCTGTTCGACCTGCTGCGCCCGGGCCGCCACGTCCTCCTCGACCTCGACGGCGCCGGGCACGCCGATGGCCCCTCGCCGGACGTCGTCGTCCACGAGGGGCCCCTGGCCGAGGCCCACCCCGACTGGGTGGGGGTGGGCTCGGCGCTGATCCGGCCGGACGGGCATGTGGCGCGGGTCCGGGTGTGAGGGTCCGTCAGCCGAAGGCGACCGAGCTGGTCTTGTTGTCGAACCCGATGGTCGCCAGGTCCGCCACGTCCCCGTTGATCACCTTCGACTCGCCCTTGCAGTTCGCCTTCGACCAGAGCTTCAGCGAGCCGCTCGCCGAGATGGACGACGCCACCTTCGGGCGCGCCACGTTCTGGCAGCCCTCGCCCGCCACGCCCTGCGCGACGCCATTGCCGGGGAAGTCGGCGTCGTCGAAGAGGATCGCGCTGGTGGCGGGGGCGGCGGCCTGGCCGCCGCCTGCGTCACCGGTCCCCTGGTCCGAGCCCGCGCCGCCGGTGCCCTCGTCGGTGCCCGTGCCGCCGCCCGCGGGCTGCCCCGACTTCTGTCCCTCCGGTGTCACGCCGAACCACGTGCCGCCCACGCCCTGGCCGTTGGTGTCGCCGGGCTTGGTGTCCTTGCTGAAGCGGTAGACGGGCCAGCCGCCGATCGTCACCTGGCGCGTGCCGTCGTCCCGCTTGATGACGCCCACGGCCGACGGCTTCACGCCGTCGACGAAGATCTTGCCGCCCGGGTCCACCAGGACGGGGGGCCAGGTGGTGGCGCAGGCGCCGGCGCAGTTCGACTTGGACGGCTGCGCGGTGTCCTTGTCGAAGCGGTAGAGGGTGAAGCCCGAGCCGTTCACCACGACCGGGTCGAGGTCGCCCGCCCGGCCCGCCGACAGCTGGACCCACTTGCGCTGCACGGGCTTGGTGGCGGGCTTGCCCGGAGGGTTGGCCCAGTCGCCGGTGCGCCGCTGGGCGTTGTTCTGCTCGGCGGTGCCCGAGCGCAGCGACAGGTCCATCGCGCCGTCGCCGCCGCCCGACTGTCCGTCGGCGGCCGGGGCGTTGGACGCGGGGGCGTCGCCCGCGGCCTTCGAGTCGCCGCCGTCGTCACCGCCGCCACACGCGGTCAGGAGCAGCACGCCCGCCGCTGCGAAGGACGTGAAGAGCATGGCCGGCCGGGTGTTCTTGCTGAACATGGGAGGTCTCCTAGAGATGTCGTCGCTCGGTCGCCCGGGCTTTCGCGGGCCTTCGAGGCGTGAGTACGAGCGCCGCACTCACGCCTGTTCAGCCTTCTGAGGGCTGTGACCAAACCGAGACAATGTCTAAGCTAGGAGTGAGTCCTGAAGTTGCGCTTGCCGGACCGACCGCCCGACTCCCCACCGGTCCCCTCCGGCCTCTCGCGGTACACGCAGGCCACAGCCGTCACCGCCGCGGTCCCCGCGAGCAGCGGCCAGCCGATCCCGTGGTGCAGAACCAGCCAGGCTCCGGGCAACGCCCCCGCGATCATCGCGAGGGTCGCGCCGATCCTGCGGACGGCGAGCCGGTCCGCGCCGCCCGCGAGCCGGGACTCGACGGCGAGCCCGGTGAGCGTGCGCGTCAGCACGGTCGTGGTCAGGTCCGGGACGTTCAGCTTCAGGACGGTGCCGTTGCGCAGCCCCATCGCGAGGGCGAGCAGCGCGATCAGTACGTACGTGGCGTCGGCGGCCCCCGCGAACGCCAGGACCGTCGTGACCCCCAGCAGCACCGCCTCGCCGACGAGGGCGGCCCGCACCCACGGCACCCGGCGCCGCCCCCGGAACGCCCGCGCGAGCCGCCCCGCCCCGGCCGCGCCCACCAGGAACGCGCCGAGCGACACCAGCGACCCGGCGACGGAGAACCCGGGCGCCCCGGCCGCGGCGAAGCCGATGACGACGACGTTGCCGGTCATGTTCGCCGCGAAGACCCGGCCGAGCCCGAGGAACGTGACTGCGTCCACGAAGCCGCTGACCGCGGTGAGCGCGAAGAGGGCCAGGGCGAGGGGGTGCCGATTGCCGACCCGCGGCCCGGGTGTCTCGGTGCCCGCGTCCGTCGTGCCCGGCTGATCGTTCGTCATGCGGCCAGCCTCTCAAGGGGGCGTGGCGCACCGGGGCTGCGACTCGAGGCGGCGGGGCGCGCCGGGGCCGCGACGAGACCGCGCCTGCGCCGGAACCCACCCGGAACGCCCCGCACGGCTACCGGCCACCAACTCCCCGCCCCCGGACCGCCCCCGACCTCCTCTCCCCACCCCCCTTCCCCCTTACTGAAACACGTTCTACTCTGTCCGCCGTCAAGCCGCAGCGCCTCGGCAGGGTCGGGCGCAGGGACGACAGGAGGGCCCGTGCACCTCGAATACACCCCCGAGCAGCAGCGGTTGCGCACCGAACTGCGCACGTACTTCGCCGAGCTCGTGCCCGGCCGCGCGTACACCCGCTACGCCGAGCCCGCCGCGCAGAAGCGGTTCTACCGCGAGACGATCCGCCGCCTGGGAGCCGACGGCTGGCTCGGCGTCGGCTGGCCGGAGGAGTTCGGCGGCCGCGGTCTGACGCCGATGGAGCAGTTCATCTTCTTCGACGAGGCGGCGCAGGCCGGGGTGCCGTTGCCGCTCATGGCCCTGAACACCGTGGGCCCGACGCTCATGCGGTACGGCACGGACGAGCAGAAGGCGTACTTCCTGCCCCGGATCCTCTCCGGCGAGATCGACTTCGCGATCGGCTACAGCGAGCCGGACGCGGGCACCGACCTGGCGGCGCTCAAGACCCGGGCGGTCCGGGAGGGCGACGAGGAGACCGGGCACTACACGGTCGACGGCCAGAAGATCTGGACGACCAACGGCGACACCGCGGACTGGGTGTGGCTCGCGGTGCGCACCGACCCCGATGCGCCGCCGCACCAGGGCATCACCATGCTGCTCGTGCCGACGTCCGACCCCGGCTACTCCTGCACCCTCATCAACACCCTCGCCTCGCACGACACCACGGCGAGCTACTACGAGAACATCCGCGTGCCCGTCTCCCGCCGCGTCGGCGAGGAGAACAAGGGCTGGCGCCTGATCACCAACCAGCTCAACCACGAACGCGTCACCCTCGCGGCCCACGGCACGATGGCGATCCGCGCCCTGCACGACGTCCAGCGCTGGGCCGCCGAGACCAAGCTCGCCGACGGCCGCCGCGTCATCGACCTGCCCTGGGTGCGCCGCCGCCTCGCCCAGACCCACACCAGGCTCGACGCGATGAAACTCCTCAACTGGCAGATGGTGAACGCCGTCCAGGACGGCACCCTCACCCCCCAGGACGCCTCCGCCGTCAAGGTCTACGGCTCCGAGGCCCGCCGCGACGCCTACGCCTGGCTCATGGAAGTCATCGCCGCCGCAGGCGCCTTGAAGGAGGCCTCGGCAGGCGCCGTCCTCCACGGCGAACTGGAACGCGGCTACCGCTCGGCGGTCATCTTCACCTTCGGCGGCGGCAACAACGAGATCCAACGGGAGATCATCTCGTGGATCGGCTTGGGGATGCCGCGGGTGCGCCGCTGACATCGACGCGGGTCAGCCCGGCGTCGCCGCCGAACTCGCGTCGGGGCTGCGGGCCTCTTCGTGGTCCGGCTCCGGCCTCGGCCCCTTCTTCTTTCCGCCGGCAGGCAAGGCGATCAGCAGCACAACTGCTCCGAGAAGTGCGATGCCCGCGATCCAGCCCGCGCCGACGTGCATGGCGTGGATGAAGGCGTCATCGGCAGCCTGGGCCAGCGAGGGCCGATGGTCAGTGGTGGCCACGTGGCGGGCCTGTTCGGCGGAAATCCGTGCCTGATCCTGTACCGGACCGGGTGTGCCGTCCAGTGAAGGTTCGATCGTGCGGCGGTACGTGATCGACATGATCGTGCCGCCCACGGCGATTCCGATCACGCTGCCGGTCTGCCGCACGGTGTTGGTGACGGCTGATCCCGCACCGGCCTGTTCCAGCGGCAGGTCGCTGATCAACGCGGCCGTGACGGGGCCGATGACCATGCCGACCGCGAGGCCCTGTATCAACAACAGGGTCTCGATCCAGATGAGTGGGGTCTGGAGTCCGAGGAACCCGTACCCGCCCATGGTCAGCGCGGCCACGGTCAGCGCCGGTACGGCGACAAGGCGGAGCGGCAGGCGGCGGACGAGGCGCGAGGCGAGGGGCGCCCCCACGAGCGCGCCGACCGCGGTCGGGATGTTGGCAAGACCCGCCTTCATCGGTGAGAACCGGAGCGCGCCCTGCAGATAGAAGGCGTTGTAGAAGGTGACGGCGGCCACGCCGAAGAGCAGCAGTCCGAGCGCCACATTGCCGCCACCGAACGCCCGTCGTGCGAAAAGCCGCGGATCGAAGCTGGGCGCCTTGACGCGCAGTTCGACGAGCACGAAGACGGCCAGCAGCGCCAGGCCGACGACGATCGGCGCAAGGACGTCGGCACGCGTCCACGCCGCCACCTGCCCCGCCCGGATCAGCCCGTAGGCCAAGGCGACGAGCCCGCCGATCGAAAGCAGCATTCCGGCGGGGTCGAGAGGGCGTCGCGTGGGGCTGCGGAAATTCGGCACCAGCACGGCGAGCCCGACCAACGTCAAAGCCGCGACCGGGACATTGACCAGAAAGACCGAGCCCCACCAGAAATGGTCGAGCAGGAACCCGGCAAGCACAGGTCCGGCGGCCATTCCGACACCGGCCGACGTAGAGAAGACACCGATCGCGGCAGCCCGCGCGGGGCCGCTGAAGGTCCACATGAGGATCGCCATCATGGCGGGTGTGATCAGCGCACTGCCCATCCCCATGACAGCCCGAGCAGCAATCAGCTGCCCCACGTCGCTTGCGTACGCCGCCCACAGCGAGGACCCCGCGAAGGTCACCAACCCACTGGAGAACACCGTCCGATGACCGAAGCGATCACCCAGCGCACCTGCGGTGAACATCAACGTGGCGAAGGCCAGCGTGTACGAACCCGTCGCCCATTGCAGCTGACCGGGATCGGCTCCAAGCCCACGGGCCGGGTCCGCCAGGGTCTCCAGCGTCGTGCTGAGGACGGTATTTTCCAGCCAGATGAGCAGCGAACACAGCATGAGAACAGCAAGAATCAACTGCTGCCGGGACTTCGGCAACGCGGGAGGCACGGTCATGAACACCTTCGGATATTGATCGGCGAGAACGTGAACGCCAGGACCATAAATAAATTCGGCAACGCCGTCAAGCTTGAATTACTTCACCAAAACCATTGCGTCTGAACGGACTTCGTGCCCACTGCTTGATTTGCGCACCGAGAAACTTTGTGCCCTCCAGTGAATTTACGAGTCGGGGAATTGCATGTCTTCTGGAGAGTTGCGGCGGCGCGGACTTTCTGCCCTCAGCCGGCCTGGCGGAGGCTTTCTGCGGCTGGATGCGGCGCTGAGCCTCGTCGGCCGCCCGGGGGTCGAAGGGAAGGCGTCGGACCCCATCCCCCAGGGAAGCCTGCCCGTGATCGATACGGGTCGTCGTCGAAGGAGAACCGCCCTATGCGCACCCTGACGTTCGTCGTCGGTACCGGCCGTAGTGGGTCGACCGCGTTGTCCGGGATCGTCAACGCGCATCCGGATGTGCTGAGTCTCAACGAGCTGCTGGCGTCGGTGCAGAGTCGGGGGTTTCCGGAGGGGGTGTTCGGGGGTGGGGAGTTCTGGCGGTTGCTCGCCGAGCCCAATCCGTTGTTCGAGCGGATGATCCGGAACGGCGTACCGATGCCGGAGTTCGTCTATCCGCGGCGGCCCGGGCGGTTCGCGACGGAGACGACCGGGATCCCCGCGCTGTCGCTGATGGTGCTGCCGCACCTGACCGACGACCCGGACGGGCTTTACGACGAGTTGGAGGGGGAGGTGTGCCGGTGGCCGGAGCGCACGGCCGCGGGGCACTACGAGGCGCTGTTCGACCTGCTGGGCGCGCGCTTCGGGCGGACGGTGGCCGTCGAGCGGTCCGGGTATTCGCTGGAGCGGGTGCCGCTGCTGCGCAAGGTGTTCCCGGAGGCGCGCTTCGTGCATCTGTTCAGGGACGGGCCCGACTGTGCCCTGTCCATGAGCCGGCACACGGGGTATCGGCTGATCTTCCTGCTCAGGGAGATTCTCGCGCGGACCGGTGCCGAGCGCGTCGAGAATCTGACGGAGGAGCAGGTCCGGTCCCTGCCGCCCGAGTTGGCGCCCCTGTTGGGAGAGCGGTTCGACCCCGCCCTCGTACTGGACAGCGATCTGCCGCTGACCGGATTCGGCGCGCTGTGGTCGGAGCTCGTCAGCCAGGGGGTGGCCCGGCTCGGCGAGGTGCCCGCCCCGCTGCGGACCACGCTCGCGTACGAGGACCTGCTCGACGACCCCCGCGCGGAGCTGACACGGCTGGCCGACTTCATCGGTGTCGAGCCGCTCCCGCAGTGGCTCGACACCGGGGCCGCGCGCCTCGACGGCAGCCGGCGTGGCTCCTCCTTGCGGCTGCCCGCCGCCGAGCTCGCCGCGCTCCGGGAGTGTTGCGCTCCCGGAGCACGGGCCCTGGCGGACAGCCAGAGGTAAGCGGTTGGTTCAGGGGGTGTTGACGGAGAACACCACCCGCTTGCCCACCGTCGAGTCGATGCGCTCGTTGATGCCCCACAGCCGGTCCGTGGTCCAGGAGTAGGAGAGGTTCTGGGTGTAGACGGGGGCGGCCGTCATGACGTGCGGCGCGGTGTTCGCCTGCGCCTTGTGGATGCAGGAGTACGGGTCACTGGGCGTGCCGCCGCCCGAGCCCGTCGGGCAGGTGCCCGCCAGGTACCAGTTCGTGCCGTCGGTGGCCGCGCCCTGCATGGACCAGACCGGGGACGAGTACGCGGCCGACGCGGTGCCCTTGGGGAGCTTGGTCGTGGCGTCGAGCGGCCAGCGCACGACGCGGCCGCCCGCGGCGTCCTTCTTGTACTCGGCCGAGACGAGGGAGTCCTGGCCGCCGGTGCGGTCCAGGCTGAGGGAGTTCAGGCAGGGGGTGGTGCCCGAGGTGACGGAGCAAGGGGTGTCGCCGGTGGTGGTCTGATACATCGCGACCATCGGGACGGCGTAGTTGTGCCACAGGCCCGACGAGGTCGTGCCGGAGACGCCCACCTCCTTGCCCTGCTTGTTCAGCTTCCAGATGTGCCGCAGGTCGTAGACCTGGAGGTAGCGGCCGTTGGCGACGAAGGCACGGTCGCCGTACCAGACGACACCGTCGACGTGATTGCGCGGGACGACGCGGAAGTCGCCCGTGCCGTCGGCCTTCCTGACGGGCTGGACGAGGAGCAGGTTGTGGTAGTTCGGCGCGGCGTTCCTCGCGTTCACCAGCGTGAGCCGGGCGTATTCGTCACCGCGCCGCTTCGCCGGGTCGGGATTGCCCATGTCGGTGCCGTGGTGCCAGGTCACGGCGTGGGCGGGCACGCCCTTCCACTTGCTGTCGGCCGGGGCGCCGGAGTCGCTGTACGGCAGGGAGAGGCCCTGCGGGGTCCAGCCGCCCTCCGTCGCGTTCCAGCTGCTCGACCGGTCGTCCTCCTTCTTCCAGCAGTGGCCGCCGGGCTTGAGGCTCGCGGACAGGCCGGTGTCGTGGCACAGGCCCGCGATGCCGGTGCTGCCGCCCGTGTCGAGGACGGTGCTGACGTCGACGGTCTTGACGGCGCCGGTCCGCTCCACGGCCGCGACCGCGGCGTCCGTCCCGTCGGCGCCACCCCCGGCGACGACCTGGTTGAGTCTGAACTGCGCGACGGTGGCGGGGTCCACCGCCCCGAACGGCATCGCGGCGGCGGCAGGCGGGGCGTTCACGAGCAGCGTGGCGACGACGGCCGCCGCGGATCCGGCCACAGTCAGTCGGGTGCTCCATGCAGAGGTCATGCGGCGGACCTTATGCCGTTCCGCGTACGTGTTGGATCTCCTGAGCGAGGCCCGACCCCGGCCCCGCCACGGGGAGTTCACCGGGCGGCCGCCTCGACGTGGCCGAAAGTCGGTGCTGGTCAGGCCGTATTCACGGGGGGCGTGGCTGGTTCCTTGCCCCGCAGAAATTGCCGGGCAACCGTCGGACGGCACCCTCACGTCTGGTCCCACAAGGGCACCTCGGCAGCAGGGAGAACGCGGCCGCGTCCGAGCGGCGGCGCACGGCCGCGGTGCCCGGGACCATCGATCCACATGCAACGTATGGGAGAAACACATGGCTGCCTTCGAAGCCCCGGCCACCCCCCTGGAGCAGCTCCTCATCGCCACCCTCTACGACGGCAGCCAGGTCGGCGCCGCCTTCGATGAGCTGCGTCAGGCCGGCCTCGGCGACAAGGTCGACTCCTGGCTGAGCACGGGCGAGAACCTGCCCGTCACCGCGGACGAGATCAGCAAGGTCCTCGGCGGGGCCGTCGACCGGATAGCCACGGTCACCGGCACCACCGCGGACGCGATCGCGCAGAAGGTCGCCGAGATGCTGCCTCTCGCCGTGGACGCGGCGAGCCCGAACGGCGAACTGGGCCAGTAGTCCCGAGCCCCTCCGGGCCCGCAGACGACGCTCTCGTGCCCGTGCCGCCGCACGGACACGAGGCGAGCCGCTCACGGCCGTATCGCGGGCCGCGCACCTGTGCGTAACCTGCGAGAGGGAGGTGACGGCATGCGCGAGGCGGACGCCGGGCTCTTCGGGCCCTCGTCGGTGACCTGGCAGGCGCACGGGGACCCGATGATGTGGGTCGCGGGCATCAGGGCGCTGTACTTGCAGGCGCTGCACCCGCGCGCCGTGCGCGGCGTCATGCAGAACTCCACGGCGTTTGATCGTCAAAAGAGTGGCCGCAAGGACGCCTGGGGCCGCCTGATGCGCACGGCGAACTTCGTCGGCACGACGACGTACGGCACCACGCAGGCCGCGGAGAAGGCGGGCGCCCGGGTCCGCAAGATCCACTCGATGCTCTCCGCCACCGACCCGGACACCGGCGAGCGCTACGGCGTCGACGAGCCGGAGCTGCTCCTGTGGGTGCACTGCGCGGAGATCGACTCCTACCTCCACGTCCTGCGCCGCTCCGGCTTCCCGCTGAGCGACACGGCCGCCGACCAGTACGTCGCCGAACACCGCGAGAGCGCCCGCCTGGTCGGCCTCGACCCCGACGGCGTACCCGCCTCCACCGCCGAACTCGCCGCCTACTTCGAGAAGGTGCGCCCCGAGCTCGCCGTCGGCCCCGAGGCCCGCGCCGTCGACGACTTCCTGCGCCGCCCGCCCACCCGCGCCCTGCTGATCCCGGCGCGCGCCCTGCTGTGGCGGCGCGTGGCGAACCTCGCGTACGCGTCCCTGCCCCGCTACGCCCACGAGCTGTACGGCAGACCCGCCCCACCGCCCCCGACGGTCACCCGCCGCCTCGCCGCCACCGGTACCCTGCTGCGCCTCGTGCCCGCCCGGGTGCGCTGGCAGCTCCCGCCGAAGCACATCCTGCGCGCCATGGCCCGCCTCGGCCCCGGCAGCCGCCCCGACCGACGCCGTGTCCCGTACAAAGTCGACAGACGGGACGCCATACTGGACGGGCCGGGGAGGGCGCAGCGAGGCGACGGGGGCGATGGCGCGAGATGCCACAGGCGGGGGACACCAGGCTGATCCAGGGCCGGTACCGACTGCTCGACCTGATCGGGCGCGGCGGCATGGGCGAAGTGTGGCGGGCACGCGACGAATCGCTCGGCCGCAAGGTCGCCGTCAAATGCCTCAAGCCGCTCGGGCCCCAGCACGACCAGTCGTTCACCCGGGTCCTGCGGGAGCGCTTCCGGCGCGAGGCGCGGGTCGCGGCGGCGCTCCAGCACCGCGGAGTGACCGTCGTGCACGACTTCGGCGAGAACGACGGCGTGCTGTTCCTCGTCATGGAGCTCCTGGAGGGCCGCAACCTGAGCCAGCTCCTCGAGGACAACAGACAGCACCCGCTGCCCGTCTCCGACGTCGTGGACATCGCCGACCAGGTCGCCTCCGCGCTCGCGTACACCCATGAACAGGGCATTGTGCACCGCGACCTGAAGCCCGCCAACATCATGCGGCTCGTCGACGGCACGGTGAAGATCTGCGACTTCGGCATCGCCCGGCTCGGCCACGACATCGGCTTCACGTCGCGGCTCACCGGCACCGGCATCGCCATGGGCACCCCGCACTACATGTCGCCCGAGCAGATCAGCGGCGCCGAGGTCGACCAGCGCAGCGACCTCTACTCGTTCGGGTGCGTCCTCTACGAACTCGCCACCGGCGCCCCGCCGTTCGACATGGAGGACGCCTGGGCGGTCCTCGTCGGACACCGCGACACCGCGCCCGAGCCGCCCCGCCGCCACCGCGGCGAACTGCCCGTGTACTTCGACCGGATCGTCCTCGACCTGCTCGCCAAGCGCCCCGACGAACGCCCCGCCGACGCCCGCGAACTCGGCCGCCGCATCACCGCGGGCCGTACCGCGCCCGTCACGTACGTACCGACCGTCGTCTCGCCCTCCCTGCGCCGCCCCGAGACCGCGTCCCCCGGCCGCCCGGCACGCCCCGAGCCGCACCGCGAGCCCGCCCTGCCGTCCTGGACGCGCGGCATGACCACCGGCCACAAGGCGACCGGCGCCGGCCTGCGCATCACACCGCCGGACGCCGCGGCGGGCCTCACCGGCGAGTGGATCCCGCGCCCCACCGGCCACCACACCGTGGTGCCGCCGCCCGCGCCGGAGCGGCCCGCACCCCCGCCGTCCGTCGTCGCCGCCCTCGTCAGCCGCCACAACGCGGGCCTCAGCCTCGGCCGTCTCAGCCGCTGGGCGGAGGCCGGCGAGGTGCACCGCGCCGTCGCCGCCGAGCGTGAGCACGTGCTCGGCCCCGACCACCCCGACACCCTCGCCAGCCGCTACGAGGTCGGCTTCACGCTCAGCCGCACCGGGCGCCCCGCGGACGCCCTGCGCGAGTACGGCCGCGTCGCCGAGGGCCGCGAACGCGCCCTGGGCGCCGACCACTTGGACACCCTCGCCGCCCGCCAGGAGATGGCGTACGTCCTCGGCCAGCTCGGCCGGCACTTCGAGGCGCACCAGGTGTACACACAGGTGCTCGGCGCCCGGGAGCGGACCGCGGGCGCCGACCACCCCGACACCCTGCGATGTCGCCACAACCTGGCCTTCAACCTCAGCCGCCTCGGCCGTCTGGAGGACTCCTACCGCCTGGCCCGCGACGTGGCCGCCGCGCGCGCCCGCGTCCTCGGCGCCACCCACCCCGACACCCTCGTCACCCGCTACGAAGTGGCGTACGCCCTCGGCCAGTTGGGGCACTGGACCGAGGCGCTGCAGACGTACCGCGAAGTGGCCGAGGCGCGGACCCGGGCGCTCGGCGCCGACCACCCCGACACGCTCGCGGCGCGCTACGAGGTCGGCATCAGCCTCGGACGGCTCGGCCGCAGCGCGGAGGCCCTGGAGCTGTACCGCGCCCTGATCGCGGACCGCACCCGCGTGAACGGCCCCGCCGACCCCGAGACCCTGCGCGCCCGGCACGGCCTCGGCGTGAACCTGGGCCGCCTCGGCCGCTGGGAGGAGGCGCTCGCGGAGGCCCGCGACGTGTGCGCGATCCGCGAACGCGTCCTGGGCGCCGGCCACCCCGACACTCTGGTGAGCCGCCGCGAGGTCGCCGTCGGCCTCGGCTGGCTCGGGCGGTGGCCGGACGCCCTCACCGAGTACCGCAGGGTGGCGGCCGCCCGTGAACAGGTCCTCGGCCCCGACCACCCCGACACCCTCGCGAGCCGCAACGACGAGGCCCACTGCCTGGAGCAGCTGGGCCGCGGCACGGAAGCGGTGGAGCTGTACCGGAGGGTGGCGGCGCTGCGGCAGCAGCGGGCGTCCGGGGCGCACTGAGACGCGGCCTGTCCCTCCGGCCGGCCGCGGAGTCCGTCAGCCCCGGAGCTGGACCGGCGCGCGCATGTCGGCGAGTTCCGGGTCGCCGTCGATGTCCATCGCGGTGCCCGCGGGGTAGCGGGCGCAGTCGCCGTACGCGGAGACCTCAAGGCGGTCGCCGGGGTAGGCCGTGACCGCGATCGACGAGCCGGCCTTCGGGGGCCGCATGCTCAGCTCCAGGCGGTAGCGGTCGTCGCGGTGCTCGGTCACCCGCCAGCCCTGGCGCGTCAGTTCCTTCCGCGCGTCCTTGAGGGCGGTCACCGCCCGGGCGCGGGGAACGTCCCGCAGGGTCCAGTCGTAGCTGACGCTGACCACGCCCGGCTCGCTCGGCGGCGACGGGTCGAGCGCGTCCGACCAGGTGCGCAGGCCCCTGCGGTCGCAGGTGTAGGTGTCGGTGTAGGCGCGCACCCCCGACCGCTCGGTGTCGAGCCGGGCGTCCGGCAGCGCCAGCGCGTCGTACACCGCCTGGCTGCGCTCGTCCAGGGCCCGGGACGTCGCCGCGGGGTCGGCGACGGGATACGGATCGCCCACCCAGACGCCCTCGAACCAGCGGGCGAGGCCGATGAAACCCGTGAGCGCCGCGGCGATCCCCAGCCCTGTTGCCGTCGCGCGCACGGCCTTGCGGCGGCTCTGCGGGGTCACATTCATCTCTGCCATACGGGCATCGTGCTCCGGCACGGGACGACGGGCATGAGTACGCGTACTCAGGCGGACCCGCGTCGATCTCCCGCTCCGCCTCCGGACAACAGCTCGATTCCGTGCTACCAAGAATCATGCGAACCAGCTACGACGCCGTGGTGGTCGGCGGCGGCCACAACGCCCTGGTTGCCTCCGCCTACCTGGCCCGGGCGGGCCACTCCGTGCTGCTCCTCGAACGGCTGCCGGACACCGGCGGAGCCACCGTGTCGACGCGCCCGTTCCCCGGCGTGGACGCCCACCTCTCCCGCTACTCGTACCTGGTGAGCCTGCTGCCGCGGAAGATCGTGCGGGACCTCGACCTGGATTTCCGGGTGCGCACCCGCACGGTGTCGTCGTACACGCCGACGGTCCGCGCGGGGCGCCCCACGGGGCTGCTCGTGGGCGGCGGCGAGGCCCGCACACGGGAGTCGTTCGCCCGGCTCACCGGCGACGACCGCGAGTACACGGCCTGGCGGGAGTTCTACGCGCGCACGGCGCATGTCGCCGACCGGGTGTTCCCCACCCTCACCGAGCCGCTGCCGACGAAGAAGGAGCTGCGCGGCCGCGTCGACGACGACACCGCCTGGCGCATGCTGTTCGAGGAGCCCATCGGCCGGGCCGTCGAGGAGCGGTTCGCGGACGACCTGGTGCGCGGCGTGGTCCTCACGGACGCGCTGATCGGCACGTTCGCCGACGCCCACGACCCGTCCCTGCGCCAGAACCGCTGTTTCCTCTACCACGTGATCGGCGGCGGCACCGGCGACTGGAACGTGCCCGTCGGCGGCATGGGCGCCCTGACCCGCGCCCTCACCGACGCCGCCCGCGCGGCCGGCGCCGAGCTGCGCACCGGCCACGAGGTGACCCGCGTCGACACCGACGGACGGCACGCCGAGGTGACGTACCGGACGGCGGACGGCGAGGGCACGGTCGGGGCCCGGCACGTCCTGGTGGGGGCGTCGCCGCAGCAGCTCGCCGCGCTCACCGGGGACACGCCGCCGCCCCCGGCCGAAGGCGCCCAGCTCAAGGTGAACATGCTCCTCGACCGGCTGCCCGCGCTGCGCGACCCGGACGTCGACCCGCACGAGGCCTTCGCCGGGACCTTCCACATCGCCGAGGGGTACGGGGAGCTGGCGCGGGCCCACGCACAGGCGGCGGCGGGCGGACCGCCCACGGCCCCGCCGTCCGAGATCTACTGCCACTCCCTCACGGACCCGACCATCCTCGGCCAGGACCTCGTCGACCGCGGCTGCCACACCCTCACCCTCTTCGGCCTGCACACCCCCGCCCGCCTCTTCACCGACGCCACCAACGACGCTCTGCGCGCCGAACTCCTGACGTCGGCCCTCGCCCAGCTCGACGCGCACCTGGCCGAGCCGATCGCCGACTGCCTCGCCACCGACGCCGACGGCCGCCCGTGCGTCGAGGCGAAGACCCCGCTGGACCTGGAACGCGACCTGCGCCTTCCCGGCGGCAACATCTTCCACGGCGACCTGTCCTTCCCGTACGCCGACAAGAGCGCCCCCGACGGGCGGGGCCACGAGGGCCGTTGGGGCGTGGAGACCCGGCACGCGAACGTCCTGCTGTGCGGCGCGGGCGCGCTGCGCGGGGGCGGGGTGAGCGGCATCCCGGGGCACAACGCGGCGATGGCCGTCCTGGAGCGGTGAGCGGCGACCGCGACGGAACGGTGAGCGGCGAGGGTGCCGAAGGCGCTGGAACGGTGAGCGGCGGCCGCGCGGAACGCGCTGGTGTACGGTCGGACACCGTTCGATGCGCGAGGAGGACCCACGCGTGAGTGACGGAGACAAGAGGTGCTCACCATGGCTTCCCGACGCGCCGGTCGCAGCGGGGACTCCCCGACGTTCACCGAGCAGGCGCGCCGTCGGCAGCTCATCGAGTGCACGATCGACCTGATCTCCACCAAGGGCTACCCCGCGACGTCCCTGTCGGCCATCGCGGAACAGGCGGGCCTGTCCAAGGCGGCCGTCCTCTACCACTTCTCCTCGAAGGACAACCTCACCCGCGCGACCCTGGACCACGTCCTGGAGGAGTTCACCGCGTACGTCGGCGAACGCGTCGCGGCCGAGGCGGACCCGCGCGCCGCCGTCATCGCCTACGTCCGCGCGATGATCGGCTACCAGCAGGCGCACCGCCGCCACGTCCGGGTCATCACGGAGATGCTCCTGGACGACCACGGCGGCACCCGCCTCAAGACCCCCGGCGGCCACGACACCGCGGGCCGCTGGCAGGCACTCGCCGACCTCCTGGCGGCGGGCCAGCGGGCGGGCGCCTTCCGTCCGTTCGACGTCCGCACCGTCTCCCTCGCCGTCGGCGGCGCCATCGACGGCGTCATCGGCCACTGGCTGGCCCACCCCGACCTCGACCTGGACGCGGCGGCCGACGAGCTGGAGACGTTCACGCTGAAAGCGATCGGGGCCGGCGACCGCTGAACCGGGCGTGTGGCGGGGCGCACAGGTGTGTGCCCAGTGGGCCGTGGGCAGCACTTGGGGGGCGTGCGCCGCAGGCCACCGGGGCCGCGCGGCGACGCCGTACCACCGCGTGCCGAAGGAGCCGTCGCATGGGCGTCAGTAACCCCCCGTCCGAACCGCAGGGCCCGGACCAGGAGTCCATACCCTCCGCCCTGCGCGGCCTCGACGCCGCCCTGCCCGAACTCGTCGACCTCTACCGGGACCTGCACGCCCACCCCGAGCTGTCCTTCGAGGAGCACCGCACCGCCGCCGAGATCGCCCGGCACGCCACGGCGTACGGCTGCGACGTGACACCCGGCGTGGGCCGCACCGGCGTCGTCGCCGTCCTCGACAACGGCGAGGGCCCCACCGTCCTGCTGCGCGCCGACTTCGACGCCCTGCCCCTCGTCGAGCGCACCGGCCTGCCCTACGCCTCCCGCACCGAGGGCGTGATGCACGCCTGCGGCCACGACCTGCACGTCACCTGTCTGCTGGGCGCCCTGAAGCTGCTCGCGGCCGCGCGCGGGAGCTGGTGCGGGCGGATCGTCGCCGTCTTCCAGCCCGCCGAGGAGATCGGCGAGGGCGCGCAGGCGATGGTGGACGACGGCATCTTCGAGCGCTTCGGGATCCCGGACGTGGTGCTCGGCCAGCATGTCGCGCCGCTGCCCGCGGGCATGGTGGCCTGTCACGCCGGGGAGGCGTTCGCGGCCACCGACTCGCTGAAGGTCGTCATGTACGGCAAGGGCGCGCACGGCTCACGGCCGGAGACGTCGGTCGACCCCGTGGTGATGGCCGCCGCGACGGTGATGCGGCTGCAGACCGTCGTCTCGCGCGAGGTGCCGGCGGGGGAGACGGCGGTGCTCACCGTGGGGGCGCTGCGGGCGGGCACGGTGGACAACATCATCCCGGACGAGGCCGAGCTGCGGCTGAGCATCCGCTCCTACAAGGAGGACGTCCGGGCCCGGATGCGCGCCGCCGTCGAGCGGATCGTGCGCGGCGAGGCGTGGGTGGCGGGTGCCACGCGCGAGCCGGAGTTCACGCAGCTCGACGCGTTCCCGGTGCTCGTCAACGACGAGGCGGCGGTGGCCAGGACCATGGCCGCGATCGGCGCGGTCGTCGGCGACGGGCAGGTGATCGACCCCGGGCCGGTGACCGGCAGCGAGGACGTGGGGATCCTCGGCACGGCGGCCAAGGCCCCGGTCTGCTACTGGCTGTTCGGCGGCTGCGACCCCGGGACGTACGCCGCGGCACAGGCCGCGGGCACCGTGGACAGCGACATCCCCTCCAACCACTCGCCGCGCTTCGCGCCCGTTCCTGAACCGGCCGTCACCACCGGTGTGACGGCGCTGACGACGGCGGCACTGGAGTGGCTGGGGCGGCCGCCGGCGTGAGAGGCGGCGGCGCGGCGGCGAGCTGAGGCCGGGGAGGACCGCCGGTTCGAGCGGACAGAGCGGGCGTACGGCTGCGGACTGCCTGAGCCTCAGCGCCAGTCGGGAGCGCCCGGCGCGGGCGCCACCACGCTCTCGATCCTGGCCCGCGTCTCCCGCATGACCGCCACGATCCGCGCCTCGTGCTCCTCACTGAGCCGTGCCACCGGCACCGAACAGCTGATGGCGTCGGTGGCCGGGACGTCGTAGCGCAGGGCGAAGCCGAAGCCCGCGATGCCCGTGACCGTCTCCTCGCGGTCGATGGAGTAGCCGCGCTCGCGCACCCCGGCGAGGTCGGCGACGAGCGCGGCCCTGTCGGTGTGCGTGTTCTCCGTGTACGCGGCCAACGGGCCCTCGGGGACGGGGATTTCGCCGTCGGGGCGCTCGGCGAGCAGGGCCTTGCCGAGGGCGCCCGCGTGCGCCGGGACACGACGGCCGACGCGGCTGAGGCTGCGCGTGTACTCGTGGGACTCGCGCGTCGCGAGGTAGACGACGTCCGGGCCGTCGAGCCGGGCCAGGTGGATCGTCTCGCCGAGCGTGTCCGAGGCCTGGTCGAGCGCGGGGCGGACCCGGCGGACCCGCGGGTCGCTGTCCAGGTAGCCGGTGCCCGCGAGCAGGGCGCGGATCCCGATGCCGTAGAGGGAGCCGGTCGTGTCGGTGCGCACCCAGCCGCAGTCGACGAGGGTCTGCAGCAGTTGGTACATGCTGCTGCGCGGTACGCCGAGTTCCGCGGCCAGTTCGTCCAGGCGGGCGGGCCGGTCGCCGCGGGCGGCAAGCAGTTCGAGCAACTCCACGGTGCGGGCCGCCGACTTCACCCCGCGGGTCCCGCCCGTCTTCGCCATGGCCTCATCGTAATTCGGCGCCGAGTGCCCCGGTGGGGAGCCGTGCGTCATGGAGAGCGCCGCACCCATTGACCCCACCTGTTCACCCCCATAATCTCCGTTCCCATACATGTACGTCATCTGCATACGAGGATGAAGGGGGACGGTCATGCCTCTCCTCGTGGTCGGGCTCGGCGCGATGGTCGGCCGGGTCGTGGGCGACTCCGGTGCCGCCCAGCGCATCGCGGCGCGGCGCCGATCGCGCTCCTGCTCACGCTGTCCCTCGCGGCCTCCTCGTCATCGGCGCGGGCGGCGCCTTCAAGAACGTCCTCGTCGAAGGCGGCATCTCCGACTGCATCAAGGACACCACCGACGACTCTGGCGCGGTCCTGCCGCTGCTCGTGGGCAGCGGCATCCACCCCGAAACCATGGTGCTCGCCGTCTCGTGCGGCTCGATCGCCTTCTCCCACGTCAACGACCCGGGCTGGAGCGAACCCTGGACGTCCTGAACCTGTGAGACCACTGCCCGAACCTCCGAGATCACCGCCCCTGCATCTGAGAGCACCGCACCCCCCGTACCCCGCCCCTCCCGAAAGGACCCCGACCGGCATGAGCAGTCAGCCGACCGTCACGCACTTCGCCGTCTACCCGGTAGCGGGCCGTGACTGCATGGAGCTGAACCTCTCCGGCGCCCACGGCCCCTACTTCACCCGCAACGTCGTGGTCCTCAAGGACTCCGAAGGCCGGACGGGCCTGGGGGAGGTGCCGGGCGGCGAGAAGATCACGCGGACGCTGCGGGACGCCGAGCCCTTGGTCGTGGGAGCCGAACTGGGCGACTACAAGCGGGTGTTGCGCGCGATCGGCAGCAGCTTCGCGGACCGCGACACGGGCGGACGCGGTGCCCAGACCTTCGACCTGCGGACGACCGTGCACGCCGTCACGGCGGTCGAGTCGGCCCTGCTCGACCTGCTCGGCCAGCACCTCGGCGTCCCGGTGGCGGCGCTGCTGGGCGACGGCCAACAGCGCGATTCCGTACGCGTACTCGGCTATCTCTTCTACGTGGGCGACCCGGACCGCACCGACCTGGACTACGTCCGGGAGTCGGATTCGGACGTCGACTGGTACCGCGTCCGGCACGAGGAGGCGCTGACCCCGCAGGCCATCGTCCGCCAGGCCGAGGCGACCCACGCCCGGTACGGCTTCCGGGACTTCAAGCTCAAGGGCGGGGTCCTGCCGGGCGCCGAGGAGGTCGAGGCGATACGCGCCCTCAAGGACCGCTTCCCCGAGGCGCGGATCACCCTCGACCCGAACGGCGCCTGGTCCCTGCGCGAGGCCGTCGACCTGTGCGCGCCCCTGGTCGGCACCCTCGCCTACGCCGAGGACCCGTGCGGAGCCGAGGACGGCTACTCGGGCCGGGAGGTCCTGGCCGAGTTCCGCCGCGCCACCGGCCTGGCCACCGCGACCAACATGATCGCCACCGACTGGCGCCAGCTGACCCACGCCCTGGCCCTCCAGTCGGTCTCCATCCCCCTGGCCGACCCGCACTTCTGGACCATGCAGGGCTCGGTCCGCGTGGCCCAGCTCTGCAACGCGCTCGGCCTGACCTGGGGCTGCCACTCCAACAACCACTTCGACATCTCCCTGGCGATGGTCACGCACTGCGGCGCCGCCGCCCCCGGCCCCTACAACGCCCTGGACACCCACTGGATCTGGCAGGAGGGCCTGGAACGCCTCACCGTCACCCCACCGACCATCACCGACGGCGAGATCCCCGTCCCCGACGCCCCGGGCCTCGGCATCACCCTCGACCCGGACCGCCTCCACGCGGCCCACACCCTCTACCGGGAAAAATCCCTGGGCGCCCGCGACGACAGCACCGCGATGCGCTACCTCGTCCCGGGCTGGACGTTCGACGCGAAGAGGCCTTGTCTGGTGCGCTAGCTCGGCTCCCGCCGCGCGAACCCCGGCGCATGCTCCGGCCGCACCCCCACCCCGCCCACGTAACCCGCCACCATCCGCAGGGCCGGTACCCGGCGCAGGAGGCGGAGCGGGGTCGGGAGGTGGCCTGGGCGGAGGGTGCCGTCGAGGGCGGGGCGGAGGAGGGTTTCGTGTTCGGTGAGTTGGGAGCGTTGGGTGAGGGTGGTGGGGAACTCGCGGCGGCGCTGGACGCGGTGGAGGGCGGTGGTGGTCGGGTGGCCCCGGCGGAGGGGGGCGGCCAGGTGGCGGGCCGCGGCCACGGCGTCCTGGACGGCCAGGTTGACGCCCACGCCGCCCACCGGGGACATCGTGTGGGCGGCGTCGCCGATGCACAGGAGGCCGTCGCGGTACCAGCGGGGGAGCCGGCCCATGGTGACGTCGAGGTGCTTCACGTCGTCCCAGGAACGGATCGCGAGGAGCGCTTCGTCGTCCCAGCCCAGGAGGGCGCCCAGGCGGTCGCGGAACCAGGCGATGTCGTGGGAGCGCAGCTCGGCGTCCGTGCCCTTCTTGATGAGGTAGGCCGTCTGGTAGTAGTCGCCGCGGTCCATCGTGGCGGCGACCTGGCCGTCGCGGACGGTCAGGAACACCTGGCCGCGCCCCCGCCCGTCGCGCGGCGCCGGAACCTTGACCTGCCACACGTCCATCGGCACCTCGAAGGCTTCGGGCACGAGCCCGGCGGCGGCCCGCACCACGGAGTCCCGGCCGTCGCAGGCCACGGTCAGATCGGCCGCCAACTCGCCCGGCGCGCCCTGTTCGTCGGTGTACGTCACGCCCGTGACCCGCCCCGTCGCGTCCGTGCGCAGGCCCGTCACCGCCGTCCGCATCCGCAGTTCGAACGACGGCTCCTCGGCCGCCGCCGACGCGAGCAGGTCGAGGAAGTCCCACTGCGGGACCATCGCGATGTACTTGCGGCGCCCCGGCACCCGGCGCAGGTCCGCCGCCACGAACGTGGTGCCCTCGACATGCATCCGCATCCGCGTGAGCCGCTGCGCGGGCAGCCGGTCGAAGCGTTCGCCGAGGCCCAGTTCGTCGAGGAGCCGCAGCGTCGACGGGTGCACCGTGTCACCCCGGAAGTCGCGCAGGAAGTCCCCGTGCTTCTCCAGGACGGTGACCTCGACCCCGGCCCTGGCGAGGAGCAGGCCCAGCATCATGCCCGCCGGTCCGCCGCCCACCACACAGCATGTCGTGCGTTCCATGTCCGGGTCTCCTTCGAGCGTCATGGCCTGAGCGTGAGCGTCACGCCGGTCGTGTGCCGCGTCCCGTGCTCTGCGGCTCGGTCACTCTAACCGATCGGTCAGATGTCTGACCGTGCGGTCAGGTTCGGTGGTCCGTAAATAATCTGACGCTGCATCAGAAACCTCTTCCCTCGTCCGCGCCGCTACGGCATCCTGCGCCCATGCAGACGGAGCTGAGCAAGCAACTCGGAGTCGAGTACGCCGTCTTCGGCTTCACGCCGTTCCCCGCCGTGGCGGCCGCCATCAGCCGGGCGGGCGGGTTCGGGGTGCTCGGCGCGGTCCGCTACACCGCGCCCGACGCCCTCGCGCGCGACCTCGACTGGATGCAGGAGCATGCGGACGGCCTGCCCTACGGGCTCGACGTCGTCATGCCCGCGAAACGGGCCGAGGCCCCCGGAGGGCAGTCGCTGACCGAGGCCGACGTGGAGGCGATGATCCCCGCGGGGCACCGGCAGTTCGTCGAGGAGACCCTCGCCAAGCACGGCGTGCCCGCGCTCGCCGAGGGCGAGGCGTCCGGCTGGCGCATCACCGGCTGGATGGAGCAGGTGGCGCGCGGCCAGCTCGACGTCGCCTTCGACTACCCCATCAAGCTGCTCGCCAACGCCCTCGGCTCACCGCCCGCCGACGTCGTCACCCGCGCCCACGAGAAGGGCGTGCTCGTCGCCGCCCTCGCGGGCAGCGCCCGGCACGCCCGCAAGCACGCGGACGCCGGCATCGACATCGTCGTGGCGCAGGGCTACGAGGCGGGTGGCCACACCGGCGAGATCGCCTCCATGGTGCTCACGCCCGAAGCCGTCGACGCGGTCGCGCCGCTGCCGGTCCTCGCGGCGGGCGGCATCGGCAGCGGCGAACAGGTCGCGGCGGCCCTCGCCCTCGGCGCGCAGGGCGTCTGGCTCGGCTCGGTGTGGCTCACGACGACGGAGGCCGACCTGCACTCCGCCGCGCTCACCCGCAAGCTGCTCGCCGCCGGGTCCGGGGACACCGTCCGCTCCCGGGCCCTCACGGGCAAGCCCGCACGCCAGTTGCGCACGGAGTGGACCGACGCGTGGGACGACCCGGCGGGACCGGGCACGCTGCCGATGCCGCTGCAGGGGCTGCTCGTCGCCGAGGCCGTGTCGCGCATCCAGAAGTACGAGGTGGAGCCGCTGCTCGGCACACCCGTCGGGCAGATCGTCGGCCGGATGAACAGCGAGCGCAGCGTCCAGGCCGTGTTCGACGACCTGACCCGCGGCTTCGAGCGGGCCATCGACCGGTTGAACCGCATCGCGGGTCGGGCCTGAGAGGGCCGGGGCGCGGGATCCCGGGCGGTTGCCGCGCCGATCGGGCGCGCCCCGGCACCCCGCACCTCGCGCCACGCCACCCGCCCCCATCCCCGAGGAGGACCGATGAGCACCCCGCCCAACGGATTCTGGGCCCAGGCCGGCGCCGACCCCGGCCGTACCGTCCTCGTCGACCCCGGCGGCGAGGGGTGGACGGCGGGCCGGCTGCACGCCGACGTCAACCGGCTCGTGCACGGCTTGCGCGCGGCGGGCCTGGAGCGCGGCGACGCGTTCGCCGTCGTGCTGCCCAACGGCGTGGAGTTCCTGACCGCGTACCTCGCCGCCAGCCAGGCCGGGTTCTATCTCGTCCCCGTCAACCACCACCTGGTGGGCCCGGAGATCGCGTGGATCGTCGCCGACTCGGGCGCGAAGGTCCTGATCGCGCACGAGCGGTTCGCCGACGCCGCGACCGCGGCGGCCGACGAGGCGAAGCTCCCCGCGACGCACCGCTACGCCGTCGGCGACGTACCGGGATTCCGCCCGTACGACCGACTCGTCGACGGACAGCCGGAGTCGGTGCCGGACGACCGCACCCTCGGCTGGGTCATGAACTACACGTCCGGCACCACCGGACGACCCCGCGGCATCCGCCGCCCGCTCCCGGGCAAGCCGCCCGAGGAGTCCTATCTGGGCGGCTTCCTCGGCATCTTCGGCATCAAGCCCTTCGACGACAACGTCCACCTGGTGTGCTCGCCGCTCTACCACACGGCCGTGCTCCAGTTCGCGGGCGCCGCCCTGCACATCGGCCATCCCCTCGTCCTCATGGACAAGTGGGCGCCCGAGGAGATGCTGCGCCTCATCGACGAGCACGCGTGCACGCACACCCACATGGTCCCCACCCAGTTCCACCGCCTGCTCGCCCTGCCCGAGGGGATCCGGGCGGCGTACGACGTGTCGTCGATGCGGCACGCGATCCACGGGGCGGCGCCCTGCCCCGACCATGTGAAGCGGGCGATGATCGAGTGGTGGGGCGGGTGTGTGGAGGAGTACTACGCGGCCAGCGAGGGAGGCGGAGCCTTCGCCACCGCGGCGGACTGGCTGAAGAAGCCCGGGACCGTCGGAAAGGCCTGGCCCATCAGCGAGTTGGCGGTCTTCGACGACGACGGGAACAGGCTGCCGCCCGGCGATCTCGGCACCGTCTACATGAAGATGAGCACCGGCGGCTTCTCGTACCACAAGGACGAGTCGAAGACGCGCAAGAACCGCATCGGCGACTTCTTCACCGTGGGCGACCTCGGCTATCTGGACGAGGACGGCTATCTCTTCCTGCGCGACCGCAAGATCGACATGATCATCTCGGGCGGCGTCAACATCTACCCGGCGGAGATCGAGTCCGCGCTGCTCACCCACCCCGCCGTCGCCGACGCCGCCGCGTTCGGCATCCCGCACGACGACTGGGGCGAGGAGGTCAAGGCCGTCGTCGAGGCCGCCGAGGGGCACCCGGCGGACGAGGCGCTCGCCGCCGACATCCTGCGCCACTGCGAGCGTCAACTCGCGGGCTACAAGCGGCCCAAGAGCGTCGACTTCGTCGCGTCCATGCCCCGGGACCCCAACGGCAAGCTGTACAAGCGCCGACTGCGGGAGCCGTACTGGGAGGGGCGGGAGCGGACGGTGTGAGACCGCCGCGCTCCCGCCCCGACGGGCGTCAGCGCCGGCGGACCTTCACCACCTTCAGGCCGGGCGCGCTGCGGATGTCCTTCTCGCAGAAGCGTGACGTCACCCAGCGCTCCTCGGAGTAGAGCTGCGTCTGGTCCCTGTAGTGCGGCGAGTTGGGGTTCGACGACTGCGAGTACGACAGCAGCGTGCGGGCCTTGGGGCAGGACGAGTCGTCCCAGCCGACGGCCTGGATGTGGCTGGATCCGTGCGCCACCTCCGTGTACCCGCCGCCCGCCGCGTTCCACCGCGGCTCGATCTTGTTCCAGACGCCGAGGGACTCCGTGCCGCCGTGGATCGGCAGCCGCTTCCCGTTCCGTACGACGAACTGGTGCTCCCCGAGCCGCGCGTCGAGCGGAATCCTCGCCGCCGTCAGCTCCGCCACCGTGTCGGCGAGCGCCGTCGCGAAGCCCGGCACGCCGGTGTCGAGAGTGTTCGGGGTGCGCACCGGATCGGCTGCGGAGAACGGCACCTTCCACAGCTGGGCGCCCGGCACCTTCGCCGTCAGGGCGCGCCAGAACCGGTCGAAGAGCAGCGCGCCCCTGCTCGACGTGTCCATCGTGCGGTCCCAGGACTTGATCACGCGGCAGGCCTCCGTCACGTCGACGGCCTTGCCGTCGGTGGTCCGCGCGGCCCCGGGCGGCAGCGCGGCGCAGGCGCGCGCCACGTCGGCGGCGGCGAGGTCACCGGTCGGCGCGCGGTTCGAGAACTGCTGGCGCTGGAGGTCCTTGACGGTCAGACCGCCGCGCTCGGCCATGGCCGCGACGTCCTCGATCGCGCCGCGGGTGCGCATGGAGCGCTGCGTGCCGATGGTGCCGAAGACCCGCTCGTACCCGGTCAGCGGCCGGTCGGCGTTGCTCAGCCAGGGGCTGTCGTTGGAGTTCTCGGCGTACGGGGCGTTCACCAGCGTCGGCATCCGCGACGGGCCGAAGATGCCCGGCTGGATGGCGTCCTTGTCGGTGCCGAGCGCGCACTGGGCGCGGGACCCGTCGAGGACGGCGACGCCCGCCGCCGGGTAGGTGGCCTTGCCGAGGGCGGTGGAGCAGCGCCCGACGAGGTCGTCGGTGAGCCGGGGCAGGACCTGCGACTGCGTGTACAGGGAGTTGCCGTGCCGGTCGGCGGCGACGGTGTTGACCCACGGCAGGCCCTGGGTGGAGCGCAGCGCGCGCAGGACGCCCTGGGTCGAACGGGCCTGCCCGAAGCGGAGGTTGGCCTCGCCGACGCGCAGGTTGCGGGAGTTGGGGTCGTTGAGGGCGTACGCCGTCGTCTTCGTCCACGGCAGCGGAAGCTGGCCGCCGAGGGAGGTCACGACGGGGCCGAAGCGGGTCCAGTACTGGGTGCGGGTCACCGGGGGGCTGTCCCGCACCGGCACGGTCACGGTCCGCCGCGTCATCCGCTCGCGCTTGCCGTCCACGAGGTACGCGGTCGGGTCGGCGGGGTCCAGGGTCAGCTCGTGCACGTTGAAGGGGACGCCCGTCGCGACGGTGTGGCTCCACGCCACCTGGCCGTTGAAGCCGACGTTGATCACGGGGGTGCCGATGAGGGAGCCGCCCGACGCGTTCAGCTCGCCGGGGATCGTCTGCTGCGACTGCCAGAAGCGCCGGGCGCCGTGCCAGGGGTAGTGCGGGTTGCCGATGAGCAGGCCGCGGCCGTTGGCCGTGGTGCTGCCGTGGAAGGCGACGGCGTTGGAGCCCATGTCGGCGTTGCCGTCGGGGGAGACGAGGTCGCGCGCCGCGGCGGCGGCCCGCCGTGCGTCCGGGGCCCGGCGGGTGGTGTCCGCGGCCGGTGGCGTGGCCCCGACGATGCCGTCGACGCCACGGCCCTCGCCGCCGAGCACCGCCACCGCGTAGGTGAGCCGCGCCTGGTCGAGGGTGGTCGTCGGGCGCACCCAGTCGGCCTTCGCGCACGCCGGGTCCGTGATCCGGTTCTGCTTCAGCCAGGCGTTGTAGCCCGCGGCGAACCCGCGCGCCAGCTCCTTGCTCTCCCGGCTCATGCCGAGCGGCGCGGACTGCTTGTACAGCCGTTCCACGGTGCCCGCTCGGCGTACGCCCCGGAAGTACTGGTCGCTCGCGAGGTTCGTGGTGGCCGACGACAGCTCGCCGCCGGGGTCGCCGTCGGCGCCGAAGTACCGGGACCGCTCACCGCGCACGGTGACGTACCCCTCGGCGAGCGTGCACACCTGGTCCGCGGCCTGGGCCCAGCCGGTGCCGAAGCCGAGGCCGGCGTAGCCGTCGGCGCGTATGTGCGGGATGCCGTACTCGGTGTAGCGGATCGTGGCGGACAGGCCGCCGCCGGACGGGTCGGCGGCGGGGGAGCGGTCGTCGTCGCGCGCGGACGCCATGGGCGAGAGCAGGGCCGAGGCGGTGACGAGCGCGGCGCCCAACGCCACGACGGGTCTCGTGCGGATGCGCATAGGGTCTCCCAACTGGTGTGAGAGCAGTGGCCGTTGGAGCGTACCAAGCGGTATGTATCTTGTCCGGAGCGCCTGACGTGGGGCGACGGCGCCTGACGTGAAGTCGACGCACGGCGCGGGACCCTTGACCACCGGACCGGACCGCCCGCAGGATCACGGCCATGACGGGTGAGAGCGGCAGGGCGACAGCGGGCGACGGCACGGCCACCGCGGCGGCGCGCGGCAGCACGGTCGACGGCGTCCTGAGGCGCAGCGCGCGCCGGACACCGGCCCGCACCGCCCTGCGCTACGGCGACCGCGCCTGGACGTACTCCGAACTCGACGACGCCGTCTCCCGCGCCGCCGCCGTCCTGCGCGCGGCCGGCCTGGACCGGGGCGACCGCGTCGGCGCCTACGCCCACAACTCGGACGCCTACCTCATCGGCTTCCTGGCCTGCGCCCGCGCGGGCCTCGTCCACGTCCCGGTCAACCAGAACCTCACCGGCGACGACCTCGCGTACATCGTCCGGCAGTCCGGCAGCGCCCTCGTCCTCGCGGACCCCGACCTCGCGGGCCGCCTCCCCGAAGGCGTGGCCGTCCTGCCGCTCAGGGACGCCGACGACGCGCTCCTCGCGCGGCTCGCGACCACCGCCCCCTACGACGGCCCCGCACCGGACGCCGAGGACCTCGCGCAACTCCTGTACACCTCAGGCACAACGGCCGCCCCCAAAGGCGCGATGCTCACCCACCGGGCCCTCGTCCACGAGTACATGAGCGCCGTGCACGCCCTGGACCTCACGGAGTCCGACCGGCCGGTGCACTCCCTGCCGCTGTACCACTCGGCCCAGATGCACGTGTTCCTGCTGCCGTACCTGGCGGTCGGCGCCGAGAACACGATCCTCGACGCGCCCGACGCCGTGCAGATCTTCGACCTGGTGGCGGCGGGCCGCGCCGACAGCCTGTTCGCGCCGCCCACCGTGTGGATCGGCCTCTCGCAGCACGCCGACTTCGCGACGCGCGACCTGAGCGCCCTGCGCAAGGCGTACTACGGCGCGTCGATCATGCCGGTGCCGGTCCTGGAACGGCTGCGCGCACGCCTGCCCGGCCTCGCCTTCTACAACTGCTTCGGGCAGAGCGAGATCGGCCCGCTCGCCACCGTGCTCGGCCCGGACGAGCACGAGGGCCGCATGGACTCCTGCGGGCGGCCCGTCCTCTTCGTCGAGGCGCGGGTCGTCGACGATGCGGGCAAGGAGGTGCCCGACGGCTCCCGGGGCGAAGTGGTCTACCGCTCGCCGCAGTTGTGCGAGGGCTACTGGGACAAGCCGGAGGAGACCGCGGCGGCGTTCCGGGACGGCTGGTTCCACTCCGGCGACCTCGCGGTGCGGGACGCGGAGGGCTACTTCACGGTCGTCGACCGGGTGAAGGACGTCATCAACTCCGGCGGTGTCCTCGTCGCCTCGCGCCAGGTCGAGGACGCGCTCTACACCCACCCGGCCGTCGCCGAGACCGCCGTCGTCGGCCTGCCCGACGAGCGCTGGATCGAGGCCGTCACCGCCGTCGTCGTACGCGGAGGCGAGGTCAGCGAGGCCGAACTGATCGCCCACGCCCGCGAACGCCTCGCGCACTTCAAGGCGCCCAAGCGCGTGGTGTTCGTGGACGCGCTGCCGCGCAACGCCAGCGGGAAGATCCTCAAGAGGGAGCTGCGGGACCGCCTCGGCGCGGAGTGACCGGCGGGTCGCAGGGACCGGCGGGCCGTGGTGAGTCTTCCGGGCTCCTCAGGGCGTGGCGTCGTCGCTCCGGAGTTCCGCGAGCAGCTGCCACAGTGCGGCACGGGCGTGAGGGTCGAGGCTCTCGTCGACGGCCAGCTCGGCGCAGAGCGGGGCGCCGTGCCGGGGCGACCGGAGCGCGAGGGCACGGACCGCCGCGACGCGGTGCCCGTGCCGCAGCCGGGTGTCGGTGGCGAGCGCCGTGGCCACGGCGACGGCGCGGCCGTCCGGGCATCGGGACAACAGGGCCTCGGCGGCGGCGACCCGCACCGCTCCGCTGCGTGAGCTGTCCCCGGCGAGCCCGGCGCAGAAGCCGGCCGCGCGGGGGAACGGGAGCAGGCTCAGCGTCGTGATGAGGCGTCGGCGACGCGACAGGTCGAGCCGGGCGTCCCCGGCGAGCAGGGCGTACTGGTCCGCTCCGCGCGCGTCGTCGAGCGCGACCAGGAGGATGGCCATCCAGGTGCGGTGCTTCGGGCTGAGCGCGCGCTGCGCGCAGAGGTCCACGCACAGGTCGGCGGCGCGCGGGTCGCCGAGCCGCGCCAGGGCGCGCAGCGCCCGCACCCTGGTCTCGTCGTCCAGGCCGGTGTCCTGCCCGAGAGCGGCGCACAGGTCCGCGCCGTGCGGCTTCCACCCGGCCAACGCGCGTGCCCCTCGGACGCGGACGGCCCCGGGCAGGCCGGGGTCCGAGGCGAGGCGCACGCACAGCTCGACGCCCCGTGCGCCGCCCGCGCGCGGCAGGGCCCGGGCCGCCCACATGGCGGCGCGGTCGTCGAGTCGGGGATCCTTGACGAGGTCGGCGCAGATCTCGATGGCGTCGGGATGTCCGACGCCGAGCACGACGTCCACCATCTCCGCGTGGTCCTCGTACTCGTAGTTGGTGGGGGTACCCGTGAGCAGCCGAACAGCGGTGTCCACGACGGCGTCGACGACCTGCGGCGGCAGTGCGGCGCCGAACCGGGCGAGCTGGGCGATGAACTTGCAGGCGCGCAGCGGGTAGCCGCCGTCGACCAGGCGGCGCAGGCGCACGCTGATCTGCCGCGTGGCCCGCTGGTCGCCGCTCTCCGAGGCCGCGTCCAGGAGGAAGGCGATGTAGGAGAGGTACTCGCTGGGGATGCGGATGCCGTACTCGACGCGCCACGACTGCCCCTCGGGGACGTCGAACTCGAAGACCCGCTTGAGCGCGGGCCCCAGCGCGTGGGCGTCCGCCAGCGCGTGTTGTGCGGCCAGGAACTCCAGCAGCGTCTGGTGCCAGAACTCGAGGCGTCCGGCACCGGCCGTCAGCAGACCGCTGCCCCGCAGCGCGGCCTCCAGGAACGCGCGCCACTCCCGCGGGGGAACCGCACAGGGCCGCTCCACCGCGGGCAGCGTCTCCAGGACGTCGACCGCGGAAAGCCGGTTGTCGCCGTGCAGGACGTCCGCCACCTGGGCGATCAGGGCGGGCAGGTGGTCCAGGGTGCGTTCGACGGCCTTCAGGGCCTGGTCGCCGCGCCCTTGGAGGGCGGCGCGGGTCTGGGTCCTGACGCGGACGAGGCCGGCGGGGCTGCGGCCGCTGTCGAGGAGGTCGATGTAGCTCCGGTAGACCGCGCCCCGGCTGCTCGGCAGCGTCCCGTCCGGGCCCGCGGCGTAGAGGCGGCACAGCATGGTGGCCATGAGCGGGCTGCTCGCCATCTCGGCCAGGTCGGCCCGCGCCAGGACGGCCAGGAAGCGGTCGGCGGCCCCCTGCGGGTCGGGCAGGCCCAGGTAGCGGAACCACACCAGGGCGAGTTCGCGCACGTCGTGGTCCTGGAACGGCTTCAGGACGTAGTGCAGCGTGAAGCTCTCCAACTCCTCGTCGGCGAGCGGCCGGGTGGCGACGACGAACCGGAACGGGCCCGCGGGACCGCCTTCGCCGAGCGCGGCGAGACCGCGCAGCACAGTCCGTCGTACGCCGACGTCGGCGATCTCGTCGAGCCCGTCGACCAGCACCGTCCAGCGCGCCCCGGGACCGGGCCCCCTGCTGAACAGGGCCGGGGACAGCGTCTCCAGGAGCCCGTGGGGCGCCAGCTCCGCGGTCGCGGCGGCCGCGAGAGCCTCCGCGAGCGGCCGACCGGCCAGCGACGCCGCCGGAACGAGCACGGGGACGCTCACGTCGTCGGCCTCGCCGCGCCGACGTGCCTCGATGCCGAGGGCGAGACAGCGGCGCAGCAGACTGGTCTTGCCGCCTCCCGCTCCGGCGACCACGACACAGGGTTCCTCGCCGGTGAACACCTCCTCGGCGGAGACCTCTTCGAACAGCCGGGCGGAGAGCCGCTCCCGGCTTCCCTGCGGCCCCGCTCCCTCGCTCTCCTCGCCCCCTTGCGGGTGTTCGACGAGGCGCCGCTTGACACACCGGCGCAGATACACGTCCGCGAGCGGTGGGGTGAGGCCGAACGACACGTCGTCGTAGGGGTGCGTGCCCGCGTAGCGCTCGGCCGCCGCGAGATAGTGGTCGAGCTGCCCGTCCGGCGTGTACGACGACGGCGGACGGGCCTGTTCCCGTACGGCCTCCAGGGCGTCGAGCGTCAGACGGCGGCCCAGAAGCTCCTCCAACCGCCCCCGCTCGTCGGCCGACAGCGTCTCGGCCCAGCGGTCCACCCGGGAGGCGCCGAGCCGGCCGGGTCCGTCGCCGAGGTGATGGCGCGAGACGATGCCGACGATCCGCCCGTCGCTGAACACCGCGGCCCCGGACATGCCCTCCCAGGGCGAGACCGAGCCGCCTTTGGCCGTGGCGTGGTCGCTCCGGGCCACACGCAGGTCCAGCGTCCCCTCGCGGCGGTTGGCGAACACCGAACAGGTGGCGTGGACGTGTTCGTACTCCCGGTAGCGCGAACCGTCCCTGCCCTGCCGCACCTTGAAGTACGGGAAGCCCGCCGCGCTGCACCGCAGCAGCAGGTCCTCCTCGGGGACCCGGCCGAAGTGCGCCCTGCCGGTCCGCGGCCCGTCCCGCGACGGCACGCCCAGGACGGCGACATCAACTCCCGCGTGCCGCCACCGCACTTCGGCGTCCCCGCTGTACTCGCCCGGCCGGCCGGCGTCGAACCGCACGCGCGCGTGGTCGGCCCCCGCGACGACGTGCGCGGCGGTCAGGACGATGCCGGGCCGCACCAGATAGCCGGAGCCGCGGCGGTTGCCCGCGCCGTGCGGCACGACGATCTCCGCCACCTGACCGGCGCGCAGTCCGGACACGTCCGCCACCTGTTCCACCCGAGCCGTCGAGTGGCTAGGCTCCACCCGATCAACTGCCTTGTGGCACAGGCCACATGGACGAGAGTACGACGGTCGCGCGCGCCAGGGAGACAGGCAGTGGAACTCGCCGAGATGATTCGCGCCCTGCGCGAGGAACTGAACGAAGCCCTGACCGCCGGTCCCGACGAGCAGCTCCGGTTCGAACTCGGGCCGGTCGAGATCGAGGCGACCGTCGCGGCCGAGCGCACGGCGGGCGGACAGGGAAAGATTCGGTTCTGGGTGGTGGAGGGCACGGCGGACGCCACGCGCTCCGCGGCGCGGACGCAGCGGATCACCCTGACCCTGCACCCCAAGGTCCGCACCCGGGACGGGGCGTTGACGACCGCGTACGTCGCGGATGAGACGGGCGGCGGCGAGGAGTGGTGAGGGCGGTCGGGGGGCGGCACGGAGGCCACTGATCGGGCTCCCGGGTCACGCCGTGCCCGCGTCGGGACCGTGGACGGGCTGTTCGGGCAGCCAGTCCCTGGCGGGGTCGTACTCCAGCCACCGGCTCCGCCCCGCCTCCCCGGCGCACGCGGCGGCGAGTTCGTCGAGGCCGGGGTGGGTGTTTCCGGTGCGCCACAGCAGGGACCACGCGTACAGCGGCGTGGGGTCGACGAGCGGGACGGAGCGCAGGCCGGGGACGTCCGGCAGGGGCACGTCGGCGGGCAGCAGGGAGAAGCAGCGCGGGTGGGCGGCCACCTCGGTGAGGAAGTGGGCGAGGCCCAGATTGACGCCGACGGCCCGCTCCCGGACGTCGAAGCGGTCGGCGAACCGGCGCAGGAAGTCCAGCCGGTCCAGGGCGCCGGGTGCCCACAGCACGCTGTCACGCAGCTGCCCGGGCCGCAGCGCCGGCTCGGCCGCGAGCGGATGGTCCGCGCTCAGGACGGCGTCGACGGGTTCGAGGCGGACCAGGCGGTGTGTCAGCTCGGCGGGCAGCGGCGGGTGGACCCGGCCGAAGGCCGCGTCGATGTCGCCGTGCAGGAGCGCGCCGAGCACCGTCGGCAGATCGCGCCCGTGGCCGAGCTCCAGCTCCTCGGTCCGTCCGGCGACGTGGGCCAGCGTCCGCATCGGCGCGTAGAGATGGCCCCAGACGTCGACGCGCAGCGGGCTGTCCTTCCGCGCCGTCGCGGCCACCGCGTCGTCGGCGGCGGCCAGGGCCCGCCGGGCCGGTTCGAGGAAGCCGCGCCCCGCCTCGGTGAGGGCCACGCCGTGGCCGAGGCGTGCGAAGAGCCGCGCGCCGAGCAGCGACTCCAGCCGTCCGATCCGTTTGGACAGGGCCTGCTGCGTGATCGCCAGCTTCCCGGCAGCCCGCCCGAAGTGCAGCTCCTGGGCGGCGTGCACGAAGGCACGCACCTGCGCCATGTCCAGATCCACGCCCACCACCATAGGTGACAACTGATGGTTGTCGGACTTTCCGGTCCGTTGTTGGATCACCGCGCGGTCGGCGGGATTGCATCGTCGGCATGCGAAGACTGATTCCCACGGGGGAGGCGGCGCGTCCGGTGGAGTTCACCGACGTCCCCCAGCCCGCCCCGCAGGCCCATGAGGCACTGATCAAGGTCGAGGCGTTCGCGCCCAACCGGGGCGAGACGTTCCTCCTGGAACGGCCGGGCCCCGGACTGCTGCCCGGCAAGGACATCGCGGGGCTCGTCGTCCAGGCCGCCGCGGACGGCTCGGGCCCCGGCGTCGGCACCCGCGTGGCCGGGCATCCGCCGCAGGGCGGCTGGGCCGAGTACGCCGCCGTCCCCACCCACTCCCTCGCCGTGCTCCCGGACGCGATCGACAGCACCCGGGCGGCGGCCCTGCCCCTGGCGGGCATCACCGCGCTGCGCCTGCTGCGCGCCGCGGGCTCCCTGGCCGGCCGCCGCGTGCTCCTGACCGGCGCCTCCGGCGGTGTCGGCCACTACGTCACCGAGCTGGCCGCCGCGGCCGGGGCGGACCTCACCGTGGTGACGGCCACCCCGGAGCGCGGACGGCGGCTCGCCGAGCTGGGCGCGGCCGAGGTGGTGCACGACGTGGCGGCGGCCCAGGGGCCGTTCGACGTCGTCCTGGAGTCCACGGGCGGCCCGCAGTTGCCGACCGCCCTGTCCAAGGCGCGCCCGGGCGGCCTGCTCATCTGGTTCGGCCAGGCGAGCCGCACCCCGGTCACCCTCGACTTCTTCGACCTCCTCGGCGGTCCGGCGGGCGTCACGATCCAGCACTTCCACTACGCGGGCGCTCCCTACGGCCCCGACCTCACCGCGCTGGTGCGCCTCGTGGAGCAGGGGCGGCTGCACCCCGAGATCGGCCGGGTCGCCGACTGGGACCGGACCGCCGACGTCCTGGTCGACCTGCGGGAGCGCCGCGTGCGCGGCAAGGCCGTCCTCACGACGGGGGCCGCCCGATGAGCGCCGCCGCATGCTCCGCCGCCGAGGTCGCCGCCGAGGTCGCCGTCACCAAGCCCGCCGCTGATCTCGCCTCCGCAACGGCAGCCCCTGGCTCCGCCTCCACCGAGGCAACCGCCGACTCCGCCGCCACGAAGGCCGCCCCCGACCTCGTCGCCACGAAGGCCGCCGCCACCGACTTCGCCGCCGCCCAGTGGAGCCGCGCCACCGGCGCGGGCCTCGACCCGCACGAGTATCAGCGCGTCACCGGAGCCCTGGAGTCCGTGGCCGACTGGGGCCCGGCCTTCGACCGTGCCGGACGCGAGCACCTCCGGCGCGCGGCGGACGAGGGCTCACCGCTGTCGGCGGGGGAGCGGCTGCTGACGGCGGCGCGGTGGTTCCACGTCGCCACGCTGGCTCCGTTCGCCGGGGCCGAGCGGGCCGCGGCCGCGGCGGACGACGCGCTCGGCCGGGCGCTCGCCCTCCTGGAGCCCGGTGCCCGGCGCGTGCGCGGCGCGGAGTTCACCGGCTGGCTGCGCGGCCCCGCGGACCCGGCGGGGACCGTCATCGTCGTCCCCGGCCTGGACTCGGCCAAGGAGGAGTTCCTCGACCTCGTCACCGCGCTCCTGGCCCGCGGCCTCGCGGTGTTCGCGATGGACGGCCCCGGACAGGGCGCGCTCGCCGCCACGACGACCGTGCGCGCCGACTACCACCGGGTCGTCGGCCGAGCCATCGACGCTCTCGGCGCCCCGCGCGTCGCCGTCGTCGGCCTCAGCCTGGGCGGCTACTACGCGGCCGAGACCGCCGCACGGGAGTCGCGCGTGGTTGCCGCCGCGACCGTCAGCGGCCCCTTCCGCCTCGACTGGGACGAACTGCCCGGCCCCGTACGGGACATCCTGACCCGGCGCGCCGGATCGGCCGAGGCCGCCCGCGCGTTCGCCCGGCAGGTGGACCTCTCCGAGCTGGCGCCGCGCATCACGGCCCCGCTCCTGACCGTGGACGGCGGCCAGGACGTCATCCCCGGCGTGACGAACGGGGAACCGCTGGCCCGCCTCGCGCCGCACGGCACCCACCTGTCCGTCCCGCACGGCGATCACCTCCTGGGCAACGCGCGCCCCGACTGGCTGCCCCAGGTCGCGGACTGGATCACGCAAGCACTGACAGGGACACCGGCATGAACGACGTCCCCGAAACGCACGGGAGCCCCGGCACGAACGGCCTCCCCGGTACGCACGGGAGCCCCGGCATGAACGGCCTCCCCGGCACGCACGGGAGCCCCGGTATGAACGGCCTCCCCGGCACGCACGGGAGCCCCGGCATGAACGGCCTCCCCGGCACGCACCGGAATCCCCGGCATGAACCACCTCCCCGGCACGCACCGGAATCCCCGGCATGAACGGCCTCCCCGGCACACACCGGAGCCCCAGCACAAACGGCCTCCCCGGCACACACCGGAGCCCCGACATGAACCACCTCCCCAGAACACTCAGGAGCCCCGGCATGAACCGCTTCACCGGAAAGACCGCCCTCATCACCGGAGGCACCAGCGGCATGGGGCTCGCGACCGCGCGCCGCCTCGTCGCCGAAGGCGCTCACGTCGTCGTCACCGGCCGCACCTGCGCCCGCGTGGACGCGGCCGTCGCGGACCTCGGCCCGAACGCCTCGGGCGCCGTGGCCGACGCCGCCGAGCTCGGCGCTGTGGAGGCGCTGATGGACACGGTCCGGGACCGGCACGGCCGCCTCGACACCCTCTTCGCGAACGCGGGCACCGGCACCTTCCTGCCCTTCGAGGACATCACCGAGGCGGACTTCGACCACGCCGTCGACGTCAATCTCAAGGGCGTGTTCTTCACCGTCCAGAAGGCGCTGCCGCTGCTCGTGGACGGCGGCTCGGTCGTCGTCAACGCGTCCTGGACCCTGCACCGGGGCAACAGCGTCCTCACCCTGTACTCGGCGACCAAGGCCGCCGCGCACAACCTGGCCAGGACCCTCGCCGCGGGCCTCGCCCCGCGCGGCATCCGCGTCAACTCCGTCAGCCCCGGATACATCGACACCCCCATGTACCCGGCGGCCTCGCTGAGCGCGACGGAAGCGGCGGCGGTGACCGGCCGGATCGTCGCCGGGCGCTTCGGCCGCCCCGAGGAGGTCGCGGCGGCCGTCGCGTTCCTCGCCTCGTCCGACGCGTCCTACGTCAACGGCCAGGACCTGATCGTCGACGGGGGTCTCGTCGGGGCCGTACCCGCCTGACGGCGCTACCGGGGCGTCGAGGCGATCAACGACTGACCGGACGGCCGAAGGACCCGTACCACCGAATTACCATGAACCGGTGGAAACAGTTCGAATAGCGCTCCCTCGGCCCCGCCGCCGCTCCCTGCACCTCGGCCTCGCGGTGGTCACCGTCACCCTGGGGCTCATCGCTCTGTTCGTGCTGCCCGGCGCCTACGCGCACTCGACGAGCAGCGGTCGCACGGCCACCACCGTGCTCGCCGGGATCTGGCTGCCGACCGCTTTCTACGTGCTGAACCGCGCGGCGGGCACGACCACGCTCACCCCCGAGGGGATGCGGCTCAGGACGGCGGTGAGCCGACGCCTGATCCCGTGGCGCACGGTCACTCGCATCGAGGCGGAACGACGTACGGGCCGCGGCGGCCGCTGCTGGTACGTGGTCCGCGCGCACCTGGTCAAGGGCCGCCCCGTCGTCCTGCCCGGAGCCCTGTCCGAGCACCAGCAGGACGAGGCGTTCCGGGCCGCCGTGCGGACGATCGACCAGTACCGCGCCCGACACGCGCCCCCGGCGGGAGCCCCCCTCACTTCCCCCGCAGGTCCACGATCCGCTTGAACTTCCCCACCGAGCGCTCGATGGTCTCGGGGTCCACGACCTCGACGGACACCGAGACGCCGATGCCGTCCTTGACCGCCGACGAGATCTCCCGCGCCGCCGTGACGCGCCGCCCGGGCGGGGTGTCCGCGCGGGCCTCCACACACACCGTGAGGGCGTCCATGCGGCCCTCCTTCGTCAGCCGCAGCTGGAAGTGCGGTGCGAGCCCGGGGGTGCGCAGGACGATCTCCTCGATCTGCGTCGGGAAGAGGTTCACACCGCGCAGGATCACCATGTCGTCGCTGCGCCCGGTGACCTTCTCCATGCGCCGGAACACCCGGGCCGTGCCGGGCAGCAGCCGCGTCAGGTCCCGGGTGCGGTACCGGATGACGGGCAGCGCCTCCTTGGTGAGCGAGGTGAAGACCAGCTCGCCGTGCTCGCCGTCCGGAAGCACCTCGCCGGTGATCGGGTCGACGACCTCCGGGTAGAAGTGGTCCTCCCAGATGTGCAGGCCGTCCTTGGTCTCCACGCACTCCTGGGCGACGCCGGGCCCGATCACCTCCGAGAGCCCGTATATGTCGACGGCGTCGATCGCGAACCGCTCCTCGATCTCGCGCCGCATCTCCTCCGTCCAGGGCTCCGCGCCGAAGATGCCGACCCGCAGCGAGGTGCTGCGCGGGTCGACGCCCTGGCGCTCGAACTCCTCGAGGAGCGTGAGCATGTACGACGGCGTCACCATGATGATCTCGGGGCGGAAGTCCAGGATGAGCTGCACCTGGCGCGCGGTCATGCCGCCGGACGCGGGGATCACCGTGCAGCCGAGCCGCTCCGCGCCGTAGTGCGCGCCGAGCCCGCCCGTGAAGAGGCCGTACCCGTACGCGACGTGCACCTTCTGCCCCGGCCGCCCGCCCGCGGCCCGGATGGAGCGGGCCACGACGTCCGCCCACATGCTGAGGTCCTGCTCGGTGTAGCCGACGACGGTGGGGCGCCCGGTGGTGCCGCTCGACGCGTGCAGCCGGCGCAGCTCGGACTGCTCGACCGCGAGCATTCCGAAGGGGTAGTTCGCGCGCAGGTCCGCCTTCGTGGTGAACGGGAACCGGGCGAGGTCGGCGAGCGAGTGGCAGTCGTCGGGGCCGAGCCCCGCCGCGTCGAAGGCCGCCCGGTAGAAGGGCACGTTCTCGTAGGCGTGCAGCAGCGTGTCCTGGAGCCGGTCCAGTTGCAGTGCCTCCAGCTCCGCGCGGCCGAGCCGCTCCCCCGCGTCCAGCAGTGCCGGTGTGCGCGCCATCTGGAGTACCCCCGTCCCATGCCGGGCGACCGGACCTTGGCCGATCTTGTGTCGGGGTCAGTTATTCAAGGTTTCATGGCTTCTGGCAAGGGTTTCGTCCGAGGTGGCATGGGCGGTGTCGCGGCGGACGGGTGGTTCCCGGGACAGGGGTGGTGTTCCGGTTCTGGGGGCGGCGGAGCGTGCGGGTGTGGCCGGGGACCGGCGCCGGTCGGCGGACGTTCCGCGCCGGTCCCCGCCGTGCTCAGAAGTCGTCGGCGGTACGCATCCGCTCGCGTATCCACACCCCGGCGGGCTTCAGCGGTGAGGTGCCGGTCCAGGGGCCGCCCTTATTGCAGGTGCCGGTCTTGAAGACGGCGCCGGAGCGGTTGTCGTCGGAGAAGTTCCAGTTGACCCAGCTGATCTTCCTGGAGGCCATCAGGTCCAGGTACTTCTGCGACATGCCGAAGTCGTTGGCGTCCTCGCCCGCGTAGTTCTGGGTGCCGAACTCCGTCACGAAGACAGGGAGCTTGGCGGACGCGCGGGAGAGGGTGTCCAAGTACTCGTCGCGGTGCGAGGCGGCGTAGAAGTGGAAGGTGTACATGATGTTCGAGGCCTTCACCGGGTTGTTGACCACCTCGGACTCGTTCGCGCCCTCCGAGACGCCGAACGACGACCAGGCGCGGGTGCCGACGAGCACCGGGGCGTTGGAGTCGATGTTCCTGATCACGGGGATGATCTGCTCGGCGTAGGACTTGATGCGCGACCAGCTCACGCCGCTGGGCTCGTTGGCGATCTCGTACAGGACGTTGCTCTTGCCCTGGTGCCGCTTGGCGATCTCGGTGAAGAACGTCTTGGCCCGGGACAGGTTGGCGTTCGGGTCGCCGGGGCTGAGCATGTGCCAGTCGACGATCACGTACATGCCGCGCGCGGAGGCCTGCTCGATGAGGGAGTGCGCGAGATCGGTGTACTTCTTGGGGTCGGTCTCGTACCCGCCTTCCTGTACGTACGTGGAGACGCGCAGGACGTCGGCGTTCCAGTCGCCGGCGAGGGCGTCGAGCGAGCCGTTGGTCAGACAGTGCGCGTACCACTGGGTGCCGTGGCTGCTCATGCCGCGCAGCTGGACGGCCTTGCCGTTCTTGTTGCAGAGCTTGGTGCCGCACACGGTGAGCTGGCCGTTCGCGGCGACCGGCGTCGGCGCGGCGGCGCGCGGCGCGGAGGGGCCGGACGCGGTCGCGGCGGCCGGTGGGGCGGCGGAGGCGAGGGCGGCGACGAGTGCTGCGGCGAGAGTGGCGGCCAGACGGGCTGGTCTCATGGGGGACTCCAAGCCATTGAAGGTTAGGAACCTTTCCTAACCAAGGAATAGCAAAGAGCGGGTACGCCTCACAAGGTGCATGACAAGAGATCCTTCAGCGGGCTGTATGGCGGGCCAGCCCGCTGAACCGGAAGGGCGGCTTTACGATAGCCGCGTCATCGCGGATGCCGCCTCGGCGCGCACTCGCTCAACGGCCGCCGTCAGCAAGGGGACTTCTCGTGCGCGTTGCCTCATCCGTCGGACGTCTGCTCGCTGCCGGGGGTGTCGCCGCGGCGCTGCTCGTGGGCGGCGGCGCGGCGGTCGCCGCCCCTGTCGCGCCCGACGCGCGGACCGTCTCCGTGAGCCCGTACGCGCAACTGCGCCCGCTCTCCGACCTCTCCGCGCGGCGCCTCGCCACCGCCGACCTCGTCGCCGCGGCCAAGTACGGCACGGGCGCCCCCATCGACGACCCCGCCCGCGAGCGGCAGGTCCTGGACGCCGTGGCGCGGCAGGCGGAGCAGATCGGCGCGGACCCCGAGGCGACCGTGCGGATCTTCCGGGACCAGATCGAGGCCAACAAGGTCGTGCAGCGCGCCCTGCACCGGCGCTGGGTCGCCGACCCCGCGTCGGCCCCGACCGAGCGGCCCGACCTCGCGAAGGTGCGCGAGGAGATCAACCGCGTCAACGGTGAACTGGTCCACGCCGTCGCCGCGTCGGAGCCCGCCCGCACCGCACCGTACTGCCGCGGCCTGCTCACCGCGACCACCGCCGTGGTGGTGCACGAGCGGCGGCTGGACGTGCTGCACGCGGGGGCGCTGGTGCGGGCTTCGCGGTCGGTGTGCGGCTGAGGGTCCGGGCGTCGGGGTCGGTGTGTGGGTGAGGGTCCGGGCGTACGGAGTGTGCGGGTGACCGGCCGCGGTGGCTGCTACGCCCCGGCCGCCACCGTCCGCGCCCAGCGGTAGTCGGCCTTCCCGCTCGGCGAGCGCTGGATGTGGTCGGTGAAGACCACGGCCCGCGGGATCTTGTACCCGGCGAGGTGCGTGCGGCAGTGGCTCTGGAGTGACGAGAGGTCCAACGGGTCGGCGCCGTCCCTGAGTTGCACGACCGCGGCGACCCGGTTGCCCCAGCGTTCGTCCGGCACCCCCGCGACCAGCGCGTCATAGATGTCGGGGTGGGACTTCAGGGCCTGCTCGACCTCCTCCGGGTAGACCTTCTCGCCGCCGGTGTTGATGCACTGGGAGCCGCGGCCGAGCACCGTCACGATGCCGTCCGCGTCGACCGTCGCCATGTCGCCGAGCAGCACCCAGCGTTCGTCGCCGCGCTGGAAGAAGGTCTCGGCGGTCTTGCGGGCGTCGTTGTAGTAGCCGAGCGGCACGTGGCCGCGCTGGGCGATGCGTCCCGGCTCGCCGGGGGCCACCGGGGCGTACGTCGCCGGATCCACCACCTGGGTGCGGGAGTTGACCTGGATCCGGAAGCCCTTGTCGGGTCCCGAGTCGTCCGTGGCGGTGCCGTTGAAGCCGGACTCGGACGAGCCGAAGTTGTTGAGGAGCATCACGTTCGGGGCGAGCGCGGCGAACTGGGCGCGGACCGTCTCCGACATGATCGCGCCGGACGAGGAGACGCTGAAGAGGGCGGACAGGTCGGTGCCGCGCAGTGGTCCGTTCAGGGCGTCGACGAGGGGCCGCAGCATCGCGTCGCCCACCAGGGACACGCTGGTGACCTTCTCCTTCGCGATGGTGCGCAGGACCTCCTCGGGGGCGAACTTGCGGTGGATGACCAGGCGTTGGCCGAAGTGGAAGCAGATGAACGCCGTCAGCGTGGACGTGCCGTGCATCAGGGGCGGGGTGGGGAAGAAGGTGATGCCGTCGCCCCCGGCCGCCACCCGCTCGGCGACCTCCTGCGGGCGCGTCACCGGCTCGCCGGTGGGGGCGCCGCCGCCGAGCCCCGAGAAGAACAGGTCCTCCTGGCGCCACATGACGCCCTTGGGCATGCCCGTGGTGCCCCCGGTGTAGATGATGAACAGGTCGTCCGCCGAGCGCTCCGGGAACCCGCGCCCGGGCGACCCGGACGCCTCCGCCTCCGCGAACGCCACCGCGTCCGGACCCGGCGTGCCGGGCGGTGCCTCGCCGACCCGGATCAGGTGCCGCAGCTTCTCCGCACGCGGCAGCGCGGCGGCCACCCGCTCGCCGAACTCCCCGTCGAAGACCAGCGCGGCCAGATCGGCGTCCCGGTAGAGGTACGCCAACTCCTCTTCGACGTAACGGTAGTTGACGTTCACCGGCACGATCCGTGCCTTCAGGCAGGCCAGGACCGTCTGGAGGTACTCGACGCCGTTGTAGAGGTGCAGGCCCAGGTGCTCGCCCGGTTTGACGCCGTGGTCCATCAGGTGGTGCGCGATGCGGTTGGCGGCCGCGTCGAGCTCGGCGTAGCTGAGGGCGCGCTCCGCGCCCGTGCCGGGGTGGTCGATGTAGAGCAGCGCCGCGCGGTCCGGCACCGCGTCCACGACCGACTCGAACAGGTCGGCAAGGTTGTACTCCACCGCTCCTCCTGACCCCGGCGCCATCGCGTGTGGCGGTCATGAGAGCAGAGGCGCGCACAAGTGGGAAGGGTCCGCGTAGAAGAAAACTGACTACCTGTCAGAAAACTCTTGAACTGCCACCTCCCCTCCTGCAACCTGTTCCAGGTCTGACGACGGGAGGACGGCTATGGGTGGTACGGAACATCTCTCCGTGCGGCGCGAGGGCGCCACGCTGATACTCACGCTCAACCGGCCGGAGGCCAGGAACGCGCTCTCGCTGCCGATGCTGGTCGGCCTGTACGACGGGTGGCTGGCCGCCGACGAGGACGACGGCGTGCGCTCGGTCGTGCTCACCGGCGCGGGCGGCGCGTTCTGCGCGGGCATGGACCTGAAGGCGCTCGCGGGCGGGCAGATGGTGGGCGAGGAGTACCGGGACCGGCTCAAGGCCGACCCCGACCTGCACTGGAAGGCCATGCTGCGCCACCACCGGCCCCGCAAACCCGTGCTCGCCGCCGTCGAGGGCGCCTGTGTGGCCGGCGGCACCGAGATCCTCCAGGGCACCGACATCCGCGTCGCGGGGGAGTCCGCGACCTTCGGGCTCTTCGAGGTCAAGCGGGGGCTCTTCCCCATCGGCGGCTCCACGGTGCGCCTCCAGCGCCAGATCCCGCGCACCCACGCCCTGGAGATGCTGCTCACCGGCCGCCCCTACACGGCCACGGAGGCCGCCGCCGTCGGCCTGATCGGCCATGTCGTCCCCGACGGCACCGCCCTGGAGAAGGCCCTCGCCATCGCCGAGCGCATCAACGCCTGCGGGCCGCTGGCCGTCGAGGCCGTGAAGGCATCCGTGTACGAGACCGCCGACATGACGGAGGCCGACGGACTCGCGGCCGAACTGGAGCGCGGCTGGCCGGTGTTCGACACCGCCGACGCCAAGGAGGGTGCCCGCGCCTTCGCTGAGAAGCGCCCGCCCGTCTACCGCCGCGCCTGACCCGAGGAGCCACCCCCGTGACCGAAGTCCTCAGCGCCCCCCTCGTCGTCGAGTTCCCCTTCACCCGTTCCCTCGGCCCCGTCCAGTCGGCCTTCCTCACCGGCCTGCGCGAGCGCACCGTGCTCGGCGTGCGCACCGGCGACGGCAAGGTCCTCGTGCCGCCCGTCGAGTACGACCCGGCGACCGCCGAAGAGCTGCGCGACCTCGTCGAGGTCGCCCCCACCGGCACCGTCACCACCTGGGCCTGGAACCACGAGCCCCGCCGTGGCCAGCCCCTCGAAACGCCCTTCGCCTGGGTCCTCGTACGCCTCGACGGCGCCGACACGGCTCTGCTGCACGCCCTCGACGCTCCCGGCCCGGACGGCGTACGCACCGGTATGCGCGTCCGCGTCCGCTGGGCCGCCGAACGCACCGGCGCCATCACGGACATCGCCTGCTTCGAGCCGTACGAAGGCGAAGTGATGGAGCGTCAAGCTACCTCGCACGAGGGCAAGTTCGCCGGTGAAGCCGTCACCGGGATCGTCGCGCACGCCCGGCTCGACTACACCTACAGCCCCGGCCGCGCCCAGTCCCAGTACATCCACGCCCTGTCCGGTCGCAGGATCGTCGGCGAGCGCTGCCCGTCCTGCCGCAAGGTGTACGTGCCGCCGCGCGGGGCCTGCCCCACCTGCGGCGTCGCGACCGCCGAGCAGGTCGAGGTCGGGCCGCGCGGGACCGTGACGACCTTCTGCATCGTCAACATCAAGGCGAAGAACCTCGACATCGAAGTGCCCTACGTCTACGCGCACATCGCCCTCGACGGCGCCGACCTCGCCCTGCACGCCCGGATCGCGGGCATCCCCTACGACCAGGTCCGGATGGGTCTGCGCGTCGAACCGGTGTGGGCCGAGCCCTCGGCGGACAGCCGCTACCCCGACCACTACCGGCCCACCGGCGAACCCGACGCGGACTACGACACGTACAAGGAGCTGGTGTAGATGGCGCCCGCCGCGCACGGGGCACGGGACGTCGCGATCGTCGCCTTCGGGCAGAGCGACCACCGGCGCACCACCGACGAGCTGTCCGAGGTCGAGCTGCTCATGCCCGTCCTGCACGAGGTCCTCGCCGCCACCGGCCTGAAGACCGGCGACATCGGCTTCACCTGCTCCGGCTCCTCCGACTACCTCGCCGGGCGTGCCTTCTCCTTCACCATGGCCCTCGACGGCGTCGGCGCCTGGCCGCCGATCTCCGAGTCGCACGTGGAGATGGACGGCGCCTGGGCGCTGTACGAGGCGTGGGTGAAGCTCCAGACCGGCGAGTGCGACACCGCGCTCGTCTACTCCTACGGCAAGTCCTCGCCGGGATCGGTGCGCGACGTCCTGACCCGCCAGCTCGACCCGTACTACGTGGCGCCCCTGTGGCCGGACTCCGTCGCGCTCGCCGCCCTCCAGGCGCGGGCGCTGATCGACGCGGGCGACACGGACGAGCCCGCGCTGGCCGGGGTCGCGGCCCGCAGCCGCACCGCCGCACGCACCAACCCCCATGCCCAGCTGCGGGGTTCGGTGCCGCACGGCGACTATGTCGTACACCCCCTGCGCACCGGCGACTGCCCGCCGGTCGGCGACGGGGTCGCCGCCGTCGTGCTCGCCGCGGGGGAGCGGGTGCGGGAGCTGTGCGAGCGGCCCGCCTGGATCCGCGGCATCGACCACCGCATCGAGGCGCACGGCCTCGGCGTGCGCGACCTCACGGACTCGCCGTCCGCACGCCTCGCGGCCGAGCGGGCCGGTGCCTTCGAACGGCCCGTGGACACCGCCGAGTTGCACGCGCCGTTCACGTCGCAGGAGGTCGTCCTGCGCAAGGCGCTGCGCCTGGACGAGCGGGTGACGGTCAACCCGTCGGGCGGCGCCCTCGCCGCCAACCCGGTCATGGCCGCCGGTCTCATCCGGCTCGGCGAGGCCGCGGCCCGCATCCACCGTGGCGCCTCCGAGCGCGCCCTCGCCCACGCCACCTCGGGCCCCTGTCTGCAACAGAACCTGGTCGCCGTCCTGGAAGGAGATCCGCGATGAGCGACGCGTCAGCGCCCACGAGGGCGGCGGGGGCGGCGAAGGAGCCGGTCGCCGTCGTCGGGATCGGGCAGACCAAGCACGTCGCGGCGCGCCGGGACGTGTCGATCGCGGGCCTGGTCCGCGAGGCCGCGCAACGCGCCCTCCTGGACGCCGAGTTGACCTGGGCCGACATCGACGCCGTCGTCATCGGCAAGGCGCCCGACTTCTTCGAGGGCGTCATGATGCCCGAGCTGTACCTCGCCGACGCGCTCGGCGCCGTCGGCAAGCCCATGCTGCGCGTCCACACCGCGGGCTCCGTCGGCGGCTCCACCGCGCTCGTCGCCGCGAACCTCGTCGCGGGCCGCGTCCACGGCACCGTCCTCACCCTGGCCTTCGAAAAGCAGTCGGAATCCAACGCGATGTGGGGCCTCTCGCTGCCCGTGCCGTTCCAGCAGCCGCTGCTCGCGGGCGCGGGCGGCTTCTTCGCGCCGCACATCCGCGCGTACATGCGGCGCACCGGCGCCCCCGACACGGTCGGCTCGCTCGTCGCGTACAAGGACCGGCGCAACGCCCTCAAGAACCCCTACGCGCACCTGCACGAGCACGACATCACCCTGGAGAAGGTGCAGTCGGCGCCGATGCTCTGGGACCCCGTCCGCTACTCCGAGACCTGCCCCTCCTCCGACGGCGCCTGCGCGATGGTCCTCACCGACCGGGCGGGCGCGGCCCGGGCGCCGAGGCCGCCCGCCTGGATGCACGGGGGCGCGATGCGCAGCGAGCCCACCATGTTCGCGGGCAAGGACTTCGTGTCGCCCCGGGCCGGGAAGGACTGCGCGGCCGACGTCTACCGGCAGGCGGGCGTCACCGATCCGCGCCGGGAGATCGACGCGGTCGAGATGTACGTGCCGTTCTCCTGGTACGAGCCGATGTGGCTGGAGAACCTGGGGTTCGCGGCGCAGGGCGAGGGCTGGAAGCTCACCGAGTCCGGCGTGACGGAACTGGACGGTGACCTTCCGGTGAACATGTCGGGCGGTGTCCTGTCCACCAACCCCATCGGGGCGTCCGGGATGATCCGCTTCGCCGAGGCCGCGCTCCAGGTGCGGGGACAGGCCGGTGCGCACCAAGTGCCCGGTGCGCGCAGGGCACTTGGGCACGCCTACGGAGGGGGCTCGCAGTTCTTCGCCATGTGGCTGGTCGGCGCGGAGCCGCCCACGACGTGACACGTGGTTCCGGTGGGCGTGATTCCGCCCGTTTCCCTGGCCGGTGCCGCGGCCTGTGCCGCGCCCGGGGGTGAAAGCTAGGCTGGCGGCGGACGACGCATCGGGAGGAGCACGGACGTGGCCGACAGCACCATCATCCAGCAGCATCCGCTCGCGGGTTGGGACAAGCCGGACCTCGACCTCAGCAGCGCCGAATGGCGGTCGAGCAGCGAGGGGCGCGGCGATGTGGAGATCGCCTTCGTCGAGGGGTTCATCGCGATGCGCAACGGCGGCCGGCCGGAGAGCCCGTCCCTGATCTTCACGCCCGCCGAGTGGGGCGCGTTCGTGCACGGCGCCCGTGAGGGACGGTTCGACCTGACGTAGGCCGCGGGTCGGCGCGCGTGCGCCGCGACGGCCGGTGGCCCCGGTCTCCCGCACGGCGGGGGGCCGGGGCCACCGCGGTCTCCCAGGGGGTCAGGGCGTCTCGGCGGCGGGCGCGGCGAGGTCGTCCTCGCCCTCGACGAAGGTGCCGAGCACCTCGATGTCCCCGATCCGCCCCGGCGCCACCTCCCTCGGGTCCTCGCCGAGCACGACCAGGTCGGCGCGCTTGCCGGGCGTGATGCTGCCCGCGCTGTCCTCCCAGTGGCAGGCGTACGCCGCGTCGATCGTGTACGCGCGCAGCGCCGCGTCCACGTCGACGGCCTCGTCGGGGCCGATGGCCTGCCCCGACGCGGAGGCCCGCTCGACCATGAACTGGATGGCCCGCAGCGGCGCCCCGTCGGCCACGGGCCGGTCCGAACTGCCCACCAGGCGCACCCCGTGGTCGAGGAAGCCCCGGCCCCGGTACATCCACGGCGCCCGCTCCGGGCCCATGATCGTGGCGTAGTCGTCGCCGAAGAACCGCAGGAAGCTGGGCTGGACGACGGCCGTGACGCCGAGTTCGGCGAACCGGCGCAGCTGGTCCGGGCGCACCAGGCCCGCGTGCTCCACGCGGTGGCGGGCGTCGGGCCGCGGCCGGGAGCGCTGGGCCGCTTCGAGCCCGTCGAGGGCGACGTCGACCGCGCGGTCCCCGATCGCGTGCACGGCGAGCTGCCAGCCCGCGCGGTGGCCCGCCACGATGGTGTCCTTGAGCAGGTCGGGGGCCATCTGGAGCTGGCCGTTGGACTCGCTGCCCACATAGGGGTCGGTGAGCGCGGCGGTGCGCGCCATCATGCCGCCGTCGGTGAACACCTTCAGGGCGCCGAGGGAGAGCCCGCCGTCACCGAAGCCCGTGCGCAGGCCGAGCCCGAAGGCGCGGGTCGTGGTGTCCTCGCGCGCCGCCTCCACCGGGGCCAGCGCGTCGGCGGCCACCATCAGCTGCACCCGCACGGGCAACCGGCCCGATTCGTGGGCGAGTTGGTAGGCCGCGGCCTCGATGGGGCTGTGCGCGAACAGTTCGCTGCCGATGCCCGCCTCCGCGACCGCCGTCACGCCCTCGGAGCGGCACTGGCGGGCCGCGTGCTCGATGGCGTCGGCCAGCTCGCCGAGGGCGTGCGGCGGGCGCAGCCGCAGCACGGCACCCATGTCCTCCTCCGCGAGGAACCCGTCCGAGCCCGCGACATGCGCCGGGAGCAGGTCCAGGATCGCCGTGTTGACCAGGCACGCGTGCCCCGAGATGTGCCCCAGGTACACCTTGCGCCCGGCGCTCACCGCGTCGAGTTCCTTGGCGGTCAGGGGCCGGTCGAGCTCACGCTGGTCGTATCCGGCCAAGGTCACCCAGCCGTCACCGGGGGCCGCGGCGACGGCGCCGGCCACCACCTTCAGGACGTCGTCGACGCGGGTGCTCGGCGCCACGCTCGCCGCCTTGGCCTTCAGGCCCGCCCAGACGAGGTGGACATGGGCGTCGATGAAGCCGGGGAGCACGGTCGCGCCGCCGAGGTCGAGGACGCGGCGGGCCGGGAGGTCCGCCACATCGGCGTCGAGCCCCACGATCCGCCCCCGCCAGATGCCGAGTTGGCGGGCGGTGGGACGGTCCGGGTCCATCGTGACGACGCGGGCGTTGGTGATCCTGGTGCAGAGCACGAACAGATCCCTTCGAGGCAGCGGTGTGTCGGGTCCGGTCTTCGTCCGTACGGGATTCCGACGGGCTGATGTTCTATTGTTAGGTGAGGCTAGCCTAAGTTGCTTTGGTGGTGAGTTGGTGGAAGACGAACGGGTGGAGCGGCGTACGGCCGCGGTCAACCGCCTTGAGGCCTGGGCCGATGGTGTGGTCGCGGGCCTCGACGCGCAAGAAGATATCGATCGTTCCTTATTGCAGGCCCTGCGGGTGGACCCGAGTCTGCGCGAGGAGACCGCGGTGCGCAGGGCCGACGCTCTGCGTGCGGCGGCGCTCGGCCTCGGACCGGCGGGCTGCGCCGCGGCGGCCGGGGTGACGGAGCGGCTGCTGCTCAACTGGCAGGCCCAGGACCCCTCGTTCGCGGAGGCGATGGCGGCGGCGGCCCTGATGGCGGCCGGCGAACGCGAGCGGGGGCGCCCGGTGGCGACCTCGGCAGGACCGGGCGCCGCGGCCCTGCGGGTCGTCCTGCGGGCCGTGCGCGACGGGGTCGCCCAGCCCTCGGCCGCCGTGCTCGGTGGCTGGTCGGAGCGGTCCTTCCTGCGGCTGCGCCGACGCAGCCCGGAGGTCGCGGCGCTCCTCGCCGCCGCCCGTCGCGCCCGGGCGCGGGCCCGCAGGGCGGAGCGGCGCGGGGGGCCCGTGGGCGGGCGGGGGTACCGCCTGGTGCGGGTCGACGACGGACCGCTGGCGCATGCGCGGGGTGCGGGGGACGCGTGAGGTGCGCGGGGGTGCTGCCGTCCCGGCCGCAGGACACTTACGCCTCGGAGGTCACCGGCGGGCGCTGTGGGTGCGCGGTCGTCAGGATCAGCCGCGCGTGGCCTCCCGCAGGCTCCTGGGCCGCAGGTCGGTCCAGTTGGTCTCGACGTGGTCCAGGCAGGACTGCCGGTCGGCCGGGCCGTGGGCCACGGTCCACCCGGCCGGCACCTCGGCGAACTCGGGCCACAGGCTGTGCTGGCCCTCGTCGTTGACGAGCACGGAGAACCGGCCGTCGGCGTCGTCGAAGGGGTTGCTCATCTGTGGTCACTCCTCGGTGTCGGTAGCGGTGTCGCCGGCCCGGAGACCGGTGCGAGCGGTCCGGAGACCGACGCCATACTAAGGTAAGGATTGCCTAATCAAGTGGTCGCCTGGGGGAGTGGGCAAGGGCATGGCGTTGCACGCTCTCCGCGGACACCGCCCCCTGGCGCGAGAAGTCGGGACAGATCGGGTCGCCTTGGGGTAGATGGTGTCAGGTCGGACGTTCCGTCAGGTAGCCGCCCATCGTGCGGAAGTAGTCCGCCGCCGCGTACTCCGTCCCGTCCTCCGTCCGCACCCGCCTGACCGCGAGCCCGTGGCGGCGGCCCGTGCGCGCGTCGGCCCCGGCGACGATGACGACGGCGTCGCCCTCGCGGATGAAGATCCGCCCGGGAGTGCCGCCGTACCGGCCTTCGGAGACCGTTGCCTCCACGATCCGCAGCGGCTTGCCGCGATGGTGCGTGAAGGCGTTCGGGTACGGGTCGCACTGGGCGCGCACGAGCCGGTCCAGGTCCTCGGCCGGCCAGGTCCAGTCGATGCGGCTGTCCTCCAGGGCGCGTTTGTGGAAGAAGCTGGCCCGCGACCGGTCCTGCGGCGTCCACACCGCCGTGTCCGAGGCGATCAGGTCGAGCGACTCGCGCACGATCGGCGCGATCAGGGCGACGGTCGCGCGGAACAGGTCCGCGGCCGTGTCCCGCGGGCCGACGGTCACCGCGCGCTGGAGCAGGATGTCGCCCATGTCCAGGTCGGCGTCCATGCGGTGGGCGGTGACGCCGACTTCGGGCTCGCCGTTGATGAGGGCCCAGATCAGCGGCGAGAAGCCGGCGTAGGTCGGCAGCAGCGAGTCGTGTACGTTCAGCGTGCCGTGCCGGGGGAGGTCGAAGATCTCCGGGGGCAGCCAGGTGCGCCAGTTGTTGGCGACGATGAGGTCCGGTTCGGCCGACTTGAGGCTTTCGAGGAGTTCGGGGTCTCCTGGGCGGTTGCGGAGGAGTACGGGCACGTCGTGCTCCGCGGCGAGATCGGCGACCGAGTCGTCCCAGATCTTCTCGTACGCGTGGTCGCTTCTGGGATGCGTGACGACGAGGGCCACATCGTGCTCGGAGTCCAGCAAGGCCTGCAGCGTGCGGTGGCCCCACGTCTGGTAGCCGAACATGACGACCCGCATGTGAATCCTCCTCAGACATTGCAAGGTAAGGCTAACCTTATCTAACATGTGCCTGCTTAGGGAGGCGATGACGCGGGTGAACACCTTGCACAGCGAACAGGATTCGACGTACGGCGGCACGGAGCCGGCAGGCGGCGGCACGGGGTCGGCGCACGGGGGGCCGGAAGTGACGTACGACGTCCTGGGGATCGGCTTCGGGCCGTCCAACCTCGCCCTCGCGATCGCGGTCGAGGAGCACAACGCGCAGGCCGCCGAGGGCGACCGGATACGCGCCGGGTTCCTGGAGAAGCAGCCGCGCTTCGGCTGGCACCGGGGCATGCTCATCGACGACGCGACGATGCAGGTGTCCTTCCTCAAGGACCTCGTCACGATGCGCGACCCGAAGAGCAGCTACAGCTTCCTGTGCTATCTGCAGGAGCGCGACCGGCTCGTGGACTTCCTCAACCAGAAGACGCTCTTCCCGCTGCGCATCGAGTTCCACGACTACCTGGAGTGGGCCGCGGGCCGCGTCGCCGGGCTCGTGGAGTACTCCTGCGAGGTCGTCGCCGTGAAGCCGGTGACCGAGAACGGCGAGGTCGTCGCCTTCGACGTGGTCAGCCGTGACCCGGGCGACCCGGGGCAGAAGATCGTGCGCCGGGCCCGCAGCCTCTGTGTCGCCACCGGCATGGAGCCCCACCTGCCGCCGAGCGCGAGCCGCTCCGAACGGGTCTTCCACAACAGCGAGTTGATCCCGCGGGTCGGCACGCTCCTGGAGTCGGGCACCCAGGTGCGCCGCGCCGTCGTCCTCGGCGCGGGCCAGAGCGCCGCCGAGAGCGTGGACTACCTGCACCGGCACTTCCCCGACGCCGAGATCTGCTCGGTGTTCGCGAAGTACGGCTACACGCCCGCCGACGACAGCCCGTTCGCCAACCGGATCTTCGACCCGGAGGCCGTGGACATCTTCTACAACGCGCCGCCGGAGGTGAAGCAGTCCCTCTTCGACTACCACCGCGGCACCAACTACTCGGTGGTCGACATGGACCTCATCGAGTCGCTCTCGCGCACCATGTACCAGGAGAAGGTGCAGGGCCGCCAGCGCATGCGGATGCTCAACATCTCCCGCATCCGTGACATCGAGACCCGCGACGACGGCCTGCGCCTGGGCATCGAGTTCCTGCCCACCGCCGAGCGCGACGTCCTGGACGCCGACCTCCTGGTGTGCGCGACGGGCTACCAGCCGCGCGGCATCGACGAGCGCATGGGCGAGCTGGGCAAGCTGTGCCGCCGCGACGACGAGGACGCCCTGGTCGTCGGCCGTGACCACCGCGTCGCCACGCACGCCAACGTCGCCGCCGACATCTACCTCCAGGGCGGCACCGAGCACACCCACGGCCTGACCTCCACGCTCCTGTCCAACACGGCGGTCAGGGCGGGCGAGATCCGCGCCTCGCTGATCGAGCGCCGCCGCGGAAGCATGGTTGGTTAGCGCGGGACCGGTGGGCTAGCGCAGCACCACACAGCCCCGTGCGCGCAGGGCCGCCATGATGTCCTCGCCGCCTCGCACGTCGTTCCAGCGCAGATCCAGCTTCTCCAGGGACGGCAACGCGGCCAGCCAGTGCGGCACTTCGCGCAGCCGGTTGGCCCGCAGGTCGAGGCGGCGCAGGAGCGGCAGCCCGCGCACGGCGTCCGGCACGGTCACGAACGCGTTCTCGCGCAGCTCAAGTTCGCGCAGTTCACCGAGGTGGCGTACGTCGTCGGGGAGCGCGGTCAGCTCATTGCCGCGCAGCCACAGCTCGCGCAGTCGGCGCAGGCCGCCGAGCGTCGCGGGCAGCGTGGCGAGCCGGTTGTGCTGGGCGCGCAGCTCGACGAGGGACGCCATGCGGCCGAGCGCGTCGGGCAGTGCGGTGAGCCGGTTCTCGCCCACGTTCAGGTAGGCGAGCCGGTTCAGGCCGCCCAGCTCGTCGGGCAGGGCGGTGAGGCGGTTGTCGTGCAGGTAGAGGAAGTCGGTCAGCGCGGGCAGGGCGCCTAGCTCCGGCGGGACCTCGGTCAGCAGGTTGTGGCCGAGGTCCAGGGTGTGCAGGGCCGTGAGCGTGGCGACGCGGGCGGGCAGGTGTCTGAGCGCGTTGTCGGCGAGGAGCAGGGACTCGACGCGGGGGTGGTCCCACACCGCTTCGGGGACGGAGTCCAGTCCCGCGCGCCAGTAGTCCAGTACGGTTCCGTCCGTCACCGTGAGCCACCCCCTGTTAATGGTTGCCGGGGAACCTATCATTAGCCCCATGCCCGCACCTGCCGAGCCGTCGGCACCCCCGGAGTCACCCACTCCCGCCCCCGCCGCCACCCTCCTCACCCTCGACCTCACCGCCACCATCCGCCACGACGGACACGGTGGCGTCGCCGACGACCTCGACACGCCGGACGGCCTCACCGCCTGGGTCCGCGCCCACGCCGACGCGCTGCCCGGCGCCCTCGCCGCCCGGCGCTTCCGGGCCGACGAGAGCGCACTGGAAGCAGTGCGGGGGGTGCGCGCCGCCGTCCGCGCGCTGTTCGCCCGTGCCGTGCGTCCGGGAGAGCCGAGCCCCGCCGACGCCCGCAGGCTGCTGCCGCCGGGACAGGCCGCGACCAGGCTCAACGAGGCCGCCGCCCGGGTGCCCACCGTGCCCGTCCTGAGCTGGCCGCGCGGCGCCGCTCCCACCGTCCGCGACGAGCCCGTCGTCCGGGCCGGTGTCGTCGAGCGCGCCGACCTCCTGAACGCCGCCCTGGCCCGCGCCGCGCTCACCTTCCTCGCCGGACCCGACCGGGAGCGGCTGCGCGCCTGCCACGCGCCCCGCTGTGTGCGGTACTTCCTGAAGGACCACCCGCGCCAGGAGTGGTGCAAGCCCGCGTGCGGCAACCGTGCCCGGGTGGCCCGCCACCACGACCGCAGCCGGGGGCGGGGCTGAGCCGCGACCGGCCGGGAACCGCACCCCACCGGCGCTTTCCCGCCGCCGCCCCCGGGCCGGGTCGGGCGCGCCGGACACGTACCATGGCGACATGTCCTTCCTCCGCCGCCGCAGCTCCGCCACTCCCGCGGGCCCGGACTTCGACGTCCTGGCCATGGACCCGGGTGACTGGCCCGGCAATCTCGGCGCCGGCCTGCTGCCGGCCCCCGACGGCAGCTGCCAGGGTGTGTTCCTGCGCTACGACCTGTTCGGCGGCCGGGGTCCCGCGATGGTGATCGGCAATCTGCCGGAGGGCTCCCCGGCCCGCGAGCTCGCCGACGGCGAGGTGCCCTTCGAGGTGGCCCAGCTGTTGCTCGCGCTGGAGAACGACGAGGAGGTCACCGTCGTCGCCAGCGAGGACGTGCCGGTGATGCAGGGCGACAACCTCCTGATCGTGCGCCGTCTGCGGCTGTCCGAAAGCCGCGTCTCCTGCGTGCAGTTCGACCGCAGCGACAACGTCCTGGTGACCATCGCGGCCTGGGACCGCCCGATCACCGACGATCTGTACGCACTCCTCAAGCCACTGCCCGCGGAGCTGTTCCAGCAGGGCTGAGGGCCCGCCGGAGGCCCACCCGCACCCCCGAAGTCCAAGGGTCCGCCCACTCCGTCCAAGGAGTGGGTTTGTCATGCGCCTTGTCAGGCGAGTCATCGGACTTTTAGCGTGACGGCCCATGAGGCCACAGTTCCTGGATTCCATCCGGCAAGGCATCACCAGACGCACCACCCTTCAGTCGGCCGTAGGGGCAGGAGCCGCCCTGGCCCTCGGCGGACCGGCGTCCGAGGGCGTAGCCGCCACCGGCGATTCCGCCCAGTCATCCGATGACCTGAGGCTCTGGTACCGGGCCCCGGCCGCCGACTGGGAACGCGAGGCGCTGCCCGTCGGCGGCGGGGCGCTGTGCGCCATGGTCTTCGGATCCCTCGGCAGCGAGCGGCTGCAGCTGAACGAGAAGACGCTGTGGACCGGCGGCCCGGGCGCCGACGGCGGCTACGACCACGGCAACTGGCGCGCACCCCGCCCCGACGCCCTCGCCGCCGTCCGCAAGGACCTCGACGACCGCGGCCGCCTCACCCCGGACGCCGCCGCCGCCGCCCTCGGCCAGCCCCGCCGCGGCTACGGCGCCCACCAGACCCTGGGCGACCTGCGCATCGACGTCGCGGGCGCACCGGACACCCCCGACGCCTCCTACCGCCGCGCCCTCGACCTGCGCGAAGCCGTCGCGAGCGTCGCGTACACCCGCCAAGACACCCGCCACACCCGGGAGTTCTTCGCCTCCCACCCCGACGGCGTGCTCGTCGGACGGCTCGGCGCGGACCGCCCAGGAGCCGTCACCTGCACCCTGCGCACCACCTCACCGCGCACCGACGTCACCGCCGCGGCCGACGGCGACCGCATCACCGTACGGGGTGAACTCGCCGACAACGGCCTGAAGTTCGAGACCCAGATCCGCGTCGCCCACCGGGGCGGGACGCTCACCACGGGCGCCGACGGCAGCCTCACGGTCACCGGCGCCGACCAGGTGTGGTTCGTGCTGGCGGCCGCCACCGACTACGCCGACACCTACCCGCGCTACCGCGGCGACGACCCGCACCGGACCGTCACGCGCACCGTCGACGCCGCGCTCGCCCGCGGCCAAGAGGAGCTGCGCGCCCGCCATGTGCGCGACCACCGGGCCCTGTTCGACCGCGTCACCCTGGACCTGGGCACGGCGCCGCCCCCGGACGTCCCCACCGACCAGCTCCTCAAGGAGTACGGCAGCGCGCCCGCCGCCGACCGGGCCCTCGAGGCGCTGTTCTTCCAGTACGGGCGCTACCTCCTCATCGCCTCCTCGCGCCCCGGCTCGCTGCCCGCCAACCTCCAGGGCGGCTGGAACCACAGCACCGCCCCGCCGTGGTCGGCCGACTACCACGTCAACATCAACCTCCAGATGAACTACTGGCCCGCCGAGGCCGCCAACCTGGCCGAGACCACTGCCCCCTACGACCGCTTCGTCGAGGCCCTGCGCGCGCCCGGGCGGCGCACCGCGCGGGAGATGTTCGGGGCGCCCGGCTGGGTGGTGCACAACGAGACCAACCCCTACGGCTTCACTGGCGTCCACGACTGGGCGACCGCGTTCTGGTTCCCCGAGGCCGCCGCCTGGCTGACCGCGCAGCTCTACGAGCACTACCGCTTCGGCGGGTCCACGCGCTATCTGCGGCACACCGCCTACCCGGTGCTGAAGGAGGCCGCCGCGTTCTGGCTCGACCAGCTGCGCACCGACCCGCGCGACGGCACCCTCGTCGTCACGCCCAGCTACTCGCCGGAGCACGGCGACTTCACCGTCGGCGCCGCCATGTCCCAGCAGATCGTGCACGACCTGCTCACCAACACCCTGGAGGCGGCCCGCGTCCTCGGCGACGACCCCGCGCTCCGCACCCGCCTGGAGCAGACCCTGGACCGGCTCGACCCCGGCCTGCGCGTCGGCTCCTGGGGGCAGCTCCAGGAGTGGAAGGACGACCTCGACGACCAGGGTGACGACCACCGGCACGTCTCCCACCTCTACGCCCTGCACCCCGGCCGGCAGATCCGGCCCGGCAGCAAGTGGGCGAAGGCCGCCGAGGTCTCCCTGAAGGCACGCGGCGACGGCGGCACCGGCTGGTCCAAGGCCTGGAAGATCAACTTCTGGGCGCGCCTGCGCGACGGCGACCACGCGCACAAGATGCTCGGCGAACAGCTCAAGTCCTCCACGCTGCCCAACCTCTGGGACACCCACCCGCCGTTCCAGATCGACGGCAACTTCGGTGCCACGTCCGGGATCGTCGAGATGCTCCTGCAGAGCCAGCACGACGTCATCGACGTGCTGCCCGCCCTGCCCGCGAGCTGGCCGACCGGCTCGGTGCGCGGCCTGCGGGCACGCGGCGGCGCCACCGTCGACATCACCTGGTCCGGCGGCCGCGCCACCCGCCTCGTCGTGCACGCGTCGCGCACCCGCGAACTGACCGTGCGCTGCCCGCTGGTGCCGGGCGGCGAGCACTCCTTCAAGGCGGTGGCGGGCCGCCGCTACGCCTTCCCCTCGGACAGGCCCTAGCCCGTCCGCGGACGACGTCGGGCCCGGAGCCTGCCCCCACGCAGGTCCGGGCCCGACGAGTTCACTCGGTCACGCCGTCATGCCTGAGGGCGTCACGATCCGGACGGCACCACCTTCACGTCGGCGGCGCGCACGAACGCCACCCGGTGGCCGAACTGGATCTCGTAGTACATGTCCTTGCCGCGCACCACGCGGTGCGGGGCGAGGTCGAACGTAGGCGAGTAGAAGTACTCGCCGGGCAGCTTGTCGCCGACCGCGTACTTCTGGCCCGCGAGGAGCTTGTACGGCAGCGGCGACACGGCCTGCACCGGCACCCCGGTCGGGTAGGCCTCCTTCTCCGGGTAGGCGCGGCCGTACACCGGGACGTCGCTCGCGCCCTCCTTCGGTGTCAGGACCCAGCCGCGCGCGTCTACGGCCGTCGGCTGCTTCTTCGGGTTCTTGAACCAGGCCTTCTGGCCGAGGTACCAGACGGCCGTCCAGTCGCCCTGCCGGTCGGCGACCGCGTACTGCTGGCCCGTGGACAGGCGCGAGCCCATGTCGTTGACGTCGATCGTCGACGGCTCACCGCCCGGGCGCAGGCCGATGTCCTTGATGAGCGGCGCGTCCTCGCGCGGCTCGGTGTACACGCGCACCGCGCTGGAGCCGTGCGGCACGCACTTCTCGCCCGGCTTCGCGCAGCCCGTGAACTCCGGCTGGTTCTTGCTGAACTCGGGTGCCACCGTGACCAGGCCGCCCTGGGGGCCCGCCGTGCGGTGCAACGGCTTGCCGAGCAGCTTGAAGTAGTGCTGCCAGTCCCAGTACGGGCCGGGGTCGGTGTGCATGCCGCGGATCGTCGCGGCCGTCGTGCCCGGCACCGTGTCGTGGCCGAGGATGTGCTGGCGGTCCAGCGGGATGCCGTACCGCTTGGCGAGGTACTTCACCAGGCGCGCCGACGAGCGGTACATCGCCTCCGTGTACCAGGTGTCGGGCGCCGTCAGGAAGCCCTCGTGCTCCAGGCCGACGGACTTGGCGTTGACGAACCAGTTGCCCGCGTGCCAGGCGACGTCCTTGGTGCGCACGTGCTGGGCGACATGGCCGTCGGAGGAGCGCAGCGTGTAGTGCCAGGACACGTACGTCGGGTCCTGCACCATCTTGAGGACGCCCTCCCAGGTGCCCTCGGTGTCGTGCACGACGATGTACTTGATGCCCTGGCTCTTGGGGCGGTCGGCCTTGTCGTGGTTGCCGTAGTCGCCGTCGCCGAACTCCTCGTACGGCGCCGGGATCCACTCGCACGCGAGCGTCTTCGGGCAGTCCGTCGCGGCCGCCTTCGCCTTGCGCAGCCCCATGCCGCGCAACTGGGCGGCCTCCGGGGCGAGTCCGGGCCGGGCGGCGAGGGTGACCTGCTGGCCCGCGTCGGTCGTGCGCCGCTGCCCGTCGCGGATCACCGCGAACACGTCGCCTGCGTACGCGGCCGCGCTCGCCCGGTCGTCGGCTCCCGAGAAGCGCGCGACGGCGCCGTACCAGTCGGCCGGGTCGGCGCTGAGCGGCTTGCCGAGCTGCTTCTGGGCGGCGGCGAGCAGGGCCGCGCCGCCCCGGACGTTCGCCGCCGAGTCCTCGCGCAGCCGCTCGGCGGACAGCCCGCTGAGCTTCGCCGCCCGCTTCAGGGTTTTGAGACGAGCGGGCAGCTGGGCCTCCGTCGGGGGCTTCGCCTTCGGCCGCAGCGTGGCCCGTGAGGAGTCACCGCGCGGGTCCTCGGCGCCGTCGGCGTGGTGCGGCGCGGAGGCGAGCGCGGTGCGGGCGTCGGTGAGGTGCATCGGGCCGTAGCCGCCGGTCACGCTCGGGGCGCCGCCGTGCGCGTCCCAGCGGGACTGGAGGTAGGAGACGCCGAGCAGCACGCTCTGCGGTACGTCGTACTCGGCGGCCGCCGCCGCGAAGGCGCTCTGCAGGCTCCCGGGCCCGGCGTCCGGGGCGGGCCGGGACGCGGACGACGACGGCGCGGCGCCGAGCAGGGGCACAAGGAGGGCGGCCGACGCGAGCGCGCCCGCCGCCCTGGCGGCACGTCTGCGCGTGGGCGGGACGGATGCGGTGACGGATCCTCGCAAGGCAGCCTCCTGGGACTTCCGGGCCGAAGCGGCGTGACGGGGCGTGCGGGGCCGGGCGTGCGTCAGTGGTACCGGCTCGCCGACGATCCGTCAATCATGCCCAGGAGAAGGGATTTCCCATGTCAGCGCTGGTCTGGCGTGTTTTCGCCAGCGGTTTTCGCCATGGGCGGTGCCGTCGCCTGCGGCGCGTCAGTGGAGTGGACCAAAGATCGCACGGCCCCGCTCGGCCCCCGGCCGGGGCGGAACGTGCCCGACGTTGCCGGTGGTTGAGCCCGACGTTGCCGGTGGTTGACCCGAAAGGGGGGCAGGCCCCAGCCTCGATGGTCCGGTGTGCCCCAGTGACCCGGGGCCGCCGGTGCGTGAAAGTGATCGGCATGCCGATGAGAGCCCACTCCGTCAGCGGGCACGAACCGTCCCGCCCCCGACCCGCCCACCGCCGTCGCCGCGTCCGGCTGCTCGCGGCGTCGTCGTTCCTGGCCGCGACCGGCCTCGTCGTCGCGCTCGCCCAGCCGGGCCAGGCGCTCGTGCGCACGGACGGCGCCCCGCCACAGCAGCGCGCCCAACTGGAGGAACTGGCCGAGAAGTTGGTGGCCGCCGGGGCGCCCGGCGTGATCGTGCGGGTGGACGACGGGCACGGCCGGCCGGTCGAGGTCGTCGAGCAGGCGCCCTGGGCCCGGGCCGATCACCGGCTCCGGGGCGGGGACGAGTTCCGGATGGGGTCCAACACCAAGACCGTGATGGCCACCCTCGTCCTGCAACTGGTCGCCGAGGGCAGGCTCGCCCTGACCGACCCGGTGGAGAAGTGGCTGCCCGGCCGGGTGCCCCACGGCGACGAGATCACCCTGCGCATGCTCCTCAACCACACCAGCGGCATCGGCGACTACACGGAAGCCCCCGAGCTCCTGCCGTCGATCCTCGGCAAGGACCAGCGGCCCTGGACGTCGGAGCAACTGCTCGCCGTCGGCGTGAAGCGCGACCGGCCCTTCCCTCCGGGCACCACATGGGCGTACAGCAACACCAATTACGTCGCGGTCGGCGCCCTGCTCGAACGGGTCACGGGCAAGAGCCTCGCCGACCTCGTCCGGGACCGGATCGCCCGGCCGCTCGGCCTCAGGCACACCTACTACGCCACCGACTCCGCCTGGCGGGGCCGGCACGCCCGCGGCTACGAACCCGACGCCGCGCACATGCCGCCGGGTGTGCCGCCCGAGTACCGGGAGTACGCCGGGGCGGCGCGCGAGGGCCATGTGGACGTCTCCGACAACTCACCGTCGTGGGGCGGCGCGGCCGGTGCGATGGTGTCGACCGCCCGCGACTGGAGTCGGTTCTACCGCGCGCTGATGTCGGGCGAGCTGCTGCCCGCCGCCCAACTGGCCCAGATGCGCACCACCGTGCCGGTCTTCCCGGACCGGCCGGACGGGCCCGGCGGCGGTCTCGGCATCCAGCGGCTCCCGAGCCCCTGCGGCACGGTGTGGGCGCACGAGGGCGGTATCCCCGGCTACCTCAGCACCAACTTCACCGACCCCACGGGCAGGCGCACGGCGACCGTCCTCGTCTCGACGGAGGCCTTCGCCGAGCACCCGGACGCCTTCCCGGAGATCAACGAGGTGTCCCAGGAGCTTCAGGTCGCGTCGATGTGCGCCATGCTCGACAAGCCGGTGCCGCCCGCGGCGCCCGCCGGCTGATCGTCGGGGGCGGCCCCGGGGGGCGGGGTCAGCCTTCCGGGGTCCAGTGCCCGGGCCGCTCCAGCGGGCTCGACACCTTCGTCCGCGCGTCGCCGCGCGCGGCGTTCAGCTGCGGCTGGGTGAGGAACAGGGCGCCCGTCAGGTCGGCGCCGCACAGGTTCGTGTCCCGCATGTCCGCACCGATGAGGTCGGCGTCGCGCAGGTCGGCGTCCGTCAGGTCGGCGGCGACGAGCAGGGCACCGCGCAGGCTGGCGCCCCGCAGCTTCGCGCCGCGCAGGCGCTTGCCCAGGAGGTTGGCGCCCCGGTGGTCCTTCTTGCGCCCGGGCACGGCCGACCTGGCCAGCTCGCTCGCCCGCAGGAGCAGCGGGTTCACCTCGCCGCGCAGCGCGTCCACGTCCACGCCGAGCAGCGCCTCGGGGGTGTCCCGCGTGAGCGCGTCGATCCGGGAGTACGCCCGGCGCAGGTCCCGGTGCACGGGGCGGGCCGCGGCCAGGTCCAGGGCCTGCGCGGTGTACTTCAGGAGCTCCTGGAGGTGCCGCACGACGGGGAAGACCTCGTACATCGTGCGGGCCGTGTCCGGCGCCTCGCGCCAGCCGATGCCCTTGAACGTGACCTGCGAGACCTTCTGACCGGCGCCGAAGCAGTCGAAGACCGTGCAGCCCTGGTAGCCCTTGTCGCGCAGCCGCTCGTGGATCCCGCAGCGGAAGTCGTCCTGGAGATTGCCGCACGGCGTACCCGCCGCCTTGTCCACCGGGAAGTCCGACGAACGCGAGAACGGCAGCGCCACACAGCACAGCCCGAAGCAGCTGCCGCAGTCGGCCCTCAGCTCGGGCTGGTCGGCGTGCGAGGCGCGCTCGGACAAGCCGGGCAAGCCTCGCAAATCTGCTGAGGTGGACGAGTCGGACAAGGCGGTGGCTCCTGGTGCTCTGGGGGCTGTGCGTGCTCTGCGTGCTCGGGTGTGCGGTAGGGCTATGGGTCGATTGTCCCCCGGCCGCGCTCCGCCCGGGCACGCGGGGCGCCGTGGGGGGAGCGCTCGGGTGCCGTCCCGGTAGGGGCCGGAGTCGACGATCACTACTTCTGAACGGTCACGGACGATCGCCGGCCCGTCCAGGCTGTACGCGTTCGGATGTGCACGCGGTCCGACCGATTGACCGTCCGCCCGGTATGCGCTTGCATCCCCGAGGGGCCCTGGCACCGGGCCGGGGCCGCGCTCCGTGGGGGGAACACATGGCCGGAACCGGCCCGCTCAAGAGACGTGGCGGATTCGTGCGGACGGCGGGCGCGGGCGCGCTCGCCGTCTTACTGTCGGCCGGGGCCCTGCCCACGGCCGTCGCCGCACCCGCCGATGCCCCGGCCCCGGCACCCCGAGGGCCCGCCGTGGCCGCCGGGACCACCCAGCTGCTCAGCGCCGCCGCCGACGGCGGTCAGGCCGACGGCCCCTCCGGCCGCCCGGTCGTGAGCGCCGACGGCCGTGTCGTCGCGTTCATGTCGCAGGCGACCAACCTCGTCGCCGGGGACACCAACGAACGGTCCGACCTGTTCGTACGGGACCTGCGCGGCGGTGAGCTCCGGCGGGTGGTCGACCCCCGCGGCGAGATCTCCTCGCCGACCCTCAGCGCGAACGGCCGGTACGTCGCCTACACGATCCGCGACGAGGAGGGCACCGCCGTCTTCGTCCGGGACCTGTGGAAGGGCGGGACCGAACGCGCCGACGTGGACCTCCCGATGCAGCACATCGACGCCCACGCGCCGACCGTCTCCGCCGACGGCCGCACGGTCGCGTTCGCCGTCCTCGGCACCGACTCGACCCGCACCGGCGCCCAGGCCGTCTACGTGCGCGACCTGCGCGCCCAACGCACCGAAATCGCCAGCTTCCCCGCCGAGCAGGACGAGACCTTCCTGGGCTTCCGCGCCCCGACCCTGAGCGCGGACGGACAGCGCGTCGCCTACCAGTACACGCACGGCACTCCGCCGCGCGGCGACTGGTCCGACATCTACGTCCACGACCGTGACTCCGGTGGCGAGACCCAGATCGACATCCCCCACGACGGCAGCCCTGCCAACGGCGCGGCCGTCAACCCCCTGTTCAGCGCCGACGGCTCCACCCTCGCCTTCGACTCCAGCGCCTCGAACCTGGTCCCCGGCCACGACCCGAACAGCAGCCACAACCCCTTCGTGTGCGACCTGCGCACCGGCACCCTCGAGCGGGTCGACGCGGTGCTGCCGGGGCCCGAAGGCGTGCTCTCCGTGGACGGCGTGTCCGCCGACGGGTCGAAGCTGCTGCTCGACACCTGGCCGATCCTCACCGTCGAGGACGCCGAGTACGTCCGTGACCTGCGCACCGGCTCCAACGTCCTGGTCTCGCCCGACAAGGACGGACGGCCCGGCAACGCGATCGACGCGCGGACGGACGCCGCCGCGCGGACCGTCGTCTTCTCCGGGTTCGACAGCGCGAACTTCGTGGCCGGTGACACCAACGGGGTCGCGGACGTGTTCGTGTTCGTCCGCAGGAAGCGGTAGGCGGCCGTGGCGGGCGGTGGGGTCTCGGCCGTTCCTGTGGCAGGCCCGTGACGGGACGACGGTCGGCGTGTGATCTCCCCGGGTGATGCTCGACGGAGCGATCAGCGAGGCGACAGCGCGCGGCGGCGGACGGCGGTACCCGGACGCCGCCGCGCGAGGTGAGGGGAGAGGCGAGACCGTGAACATGCCCCAGGGGATTCCGCAGCGGCCGGTGGGCAGCCCGCAGGCGCCCCAGTCGACGTGGCATCTGATCGTCGAGCGGCACGAGACCGCGACCGGCGGCGGCTTCTGGGGCACCGACCTCCTCGGGGAGTGCGTCGGGACCCGGGAGCAGGCGCTCGCCATGCTGGCGGACCTGGCCCGCCACTACGTGCCCGAGCACCCCTGGAACCGGAAGCGGACGCAGCTCTACCGCACCGTCGACGGCTTCATGATGATCACGGAGGGCGTGCGCAGCAGCCGGCGCTGGACGTGCCGGTTCCTGGTGGCGGAACTCCTCTGGGACACCGGGGTGCCGACGCCGTAGGTTCCGGGGGAGCCGACCGACCCGCACGTTCCGGGGACGCCGACGGAAGCAGGTCCCGGGGTGCCGTGCGGGTCGTGTGTGCTCAGCCCTGTGCGCGCTGAGCCCCGTGTGCGCTCAGCCCTGCGCGCGGGCCGCCTCCCGGCGCTGCCGCTTGCCGAGGGGAGCCTGGGAGAGGTCCTCGGCCTGGGACCGCAGGTTCTTGTAGCCGTAGCCGCGCTCGGCCAGCCATGCCTTCGCCGTCTCCTCGGCGTGCTCGGTCGCGTCGAGGATGTCCTCCTCCGCCTCGCCGGAGGCGAGGAACCGGAAGGTGAAGGCGGGCCGGGCGGCCAGGTCGTAGCTGAGGTGCCCCTCGGGGGTGAAGGCCGCGCGCAGGATGTCGTGCTCCGCGGCGCGGGCCAGGAGTTCGGCCCGCTGGTCGCCGCTCAGCCCTTGGAAGACGCCGCGGACGGTGACGCGGAAGGTGCGAGTGCTCATGGCCCGACCCTAGACACGGGCCCGCCGCGACTCCACCGCGTTTTCGACGGCCCCCCGGCTCCCGGCCTCCCCTGGGCCCACGGACCCTGCGCGCGGCGGCGTTTCAGGCTTCGGACCGGCCGCCCCTGCGCGGGCCCACCGTGATGACCGTGTACGTCTCGCCCGACTCCGGCGGGCGTGTCCAGGAGCGGGTGCGGAACGTGTGCAGGCGGCCGTGGTCGAGGGCGAACCGGGGGAGCGTGACACCGAACCGCGCCGCGACGGCGTCCAGCGCGGCGGCCTCACCGAGCCCTCGCCGGTACCGGCCGCCGTCGCGCACCTCGGGGAAGAGCCGCTCCGGCACCAGCTCCGGAGGTATCTCCCCGGAGCGCTCGCACCGCCCGCCGAACACCGTGAACGCGTACCGCTCCACGCCGTGCTCCGCCACGGACAGATGGAACAGCGCACCCCGGTCGAACGAGTCGGGCTCGGCCCAGACCACCACCGCACGGCCGTACCGGGACGCGGCGACGGCCGGGGAGACGAACCGCACGTCGTGGAACGGCTGCGGCTCACGGTCGACCGCGAAGCTCCACCCGTCCCCGGCCCGGCCGACCGAGACCAGCGCCTGGTCGTCGTACGAGGACGACACCCCGTCCGTCCGCAGCGTCCGGCGCGCCTCCCACTCCTGCATCGGCACCCGGAGCGCCGTCCCGTCGTCGGCGCCGAAGAGGCCGGGCAGGGCGGCGGGCTCCACGCCCTCCACGAGGACGAAGCGGTACGCCTGGCGGCGGTCGCTGCCCGGGGCGGGCTCCGCGAGCCACGCCAGGCCCCGGGGATCCTGGTCGACCGCCGCGGGGACGACACCGGTCGCCTCCTCGCCCCGGGGCGTGGACAGGAGCACCCGGCCCCGCTCCGGCGTGAGCACCGGGCCGAGCAGCGGGTCGGCGAGGAGGCCGACCGGGGCGAGGAGGTCGGGCCCCGGCGGCCGCCAGTCGGGCAGCGCGGCGAGCAGGGTCCGCCAGGCCGCGTCCGTCTCGCCCCAGCGGGCCTGCTCCCGGGCCGTGCGCACGGCGTCGCCGAACGGCCCCCGCGCCACGTACGCGTACGTGCCCTCCCGCAGTCGGCCAAGGACCTCGTGCTCCAGCTCACGCGTCCCGTCCGGGCCGCCGCGCAGATGCGCCGCGTACGCTCCGTCGGCGTCCCAGGACCGGCCCCGGTGCTCGGTCTCCTCGGCGAGCAGCGCGGGCAGCAGCTCCGGTGCGTACACCGGGTCGCCCGCGAGGCCCTCGAAGGTGCGGGCGTACCGGTCGCCGAGGAGCCATCTGATCTGGTCCCGCAGCGCCCCGGCGCGGGGCCTGCCGAACTCGCGCGCCTCCGTGAGCACTTCCTCGGCCGACGCGTACGCCCCGCGCAGCGCGTCGCGCCGTGCCTCCGCCACGCGCGCGTCCAGCTCCCGCGTCGTGGCGTTCACGAACTCCGGCCGGTCGTCGTCGCGCGCCCGCAGGCTGTGGAACTCCCGGTAGGCGTCGCGCATGAACTCCCAGAAGGACGCGTGCCGTTCCGGTGGTCCCGCGGTCCAGGGCGCCCACGTGTACAGCGCCCACTCGCCGTGCTCGTCCACGTCCTCGGGGTCGAGGAGCACGGCCACCGCGTCGGAGTCCACGGCCAGTTCGAGCGCCCTCGTCCAGATCGTGGCCTCCAGGACCTCCTCCCGCGACGCGTCCTTGGCCAAGTCCTCCTGGAAGATCTCGGCGAGCCCCGCGTCGTCCTCGTACCAACGGGCGTCCGCCGTGCCCGCGAGCCGCCACACGAATCCGCCCGCGTGCCGCCAGCCGTCCGTGACCTCGAGGAACGTGCGGTACGACGGCGGCAGCCTGTGCCCCAGACGCTCCTCGAGGGCCTCGATGCGCGCGGGCGGCGCGGGCGCGAAGCCCAACCAGCGGGCACGGCGCGCCTCTTCGTCGTCCGGTCCCAGCTCGTCGTCGAGGGCGCAGGCGTCCGCCCACTCCTCGCTCCACCGCGTGAGGAACCGCCGCCAGTCGTCGTGCGCGCCCGCCGTCTCAGTCATGTGTGCGATCGTCGCACCCGGCACTGACAACGCCCCCTGACCAGCTCCTTCACCACTCCCGTCGAGCCCGTCGGAGCGCGGGGCCCCTCCGGCGTACGGAAGTGCGGAAGGAGCGGTTCTGTACGCAGCGTGTTCCGGACCCGGCGATCGGGCCGCCCCGCGCCGACGGTGATCGATGCGCCCCACGGGGCGCCTTGTTGCCCCGGCACAGGCTGAGTTGAGTGGGATGCCTGTCCGTCGGCAGGAGGGAAACAGGAGGGAAACATGTCCAGTCAGCCCTTCACCACCGGTACGGCTCCCGGCGCACTGCCCGGCCTCGGGCACGTCTGGCCCCTGATGCGACGGCCCATCGAGTTCCTGACGTCCCTGCCGGCCCACGGCGATCTGGTGGAGATCAGGCTCGGCCCGACGCGCGTGTACGTCCCGTGCCACCCCGAGCTGCTGCGGCAGACCCTGACCGACGACCGCACCTTCGACAAGGGCGGCAAGTACTACGACCGGGCCAGGGCCATGGCCGGGAACGGCGTGGCCACCTGCGCGCACCAGGACCACCGGCGGCAACGACGGCTGCTCCAGCCCGCGTTCCACCCCTCGCGCCTGGAGGCCTACGCGACGACCATGGAGCAGGAAGTGCGGGCGCTGACCGACTCCTGGGGCGACGCCGAGGTCATCGACGCGTATCCCGTGCTCTACGCACTCGCCCTCCGGACCGTGACGCGCACGCTCTTCTCGACCCGGGTCACCGACGCGGTCGTCACGGACATCCAGCACTCCTTCGACATCGCGTTCAGCGGATTCTTCCGGCAGATGTTCATGCCCCCGGCCCTGCTGCGCCTGCCGCTGCCCGCGAACCTCCGGCACCGGCGTGCCCTGCGGAACCTCAACGGCATCGTGGACCGCGTGCTGCGGGACTCCACGGCGGGGGCGGCGGGGGAGGCGGACGCGCGGAACGTCCTGTCGGTGCTGCTCGCGTCCCGGGAGAGCGCCGCCGACGCGGGCACGGGCGGCGCCGACGCGGGCACGGGCGGCACGGGCGACGGCGGGGCGGGCGCGACCGGCGCCGACGCGCGAGCGGCCGACGCCGAGATCCACGACCAGGTCGTCACCGTGCTCGCGGCGGGCAGCGAGACCGTGGCGTCCACCCTCACCTGGGCGATGTACCTGCTGGCCAGGAACCCGGCGGCCCAGCGCCGGCTCCAGGAGGAGGCCGACTCCGTGCTCGGCGGCCGACCGGCCCGCTGGGACGACCTCCCGCGCCTGCCCCACACTCACCGCGTCATCACGGAGACGCTCCGCCTGTATCCCCCGGGCTGGCTGTTCACGCGGGTCACGACGGCGGACGTCACCCTGGCCGGGCGGCACCTCAGGGCGGGCACCACGGTCGTCATCAGCCCGGTCCCGGTGCACCGGAACACCGGCATCTTCCGGCGGGCCGCCGACTTCGACCCCGACCGGTGGCTGCCGGAGCGCACCTCGGGGCTGCCGCGCGGGGCGTTCGCCGGATTCGGCACCGGGCCGCGCAAGTGCATCGGGGACACCTTCGGTGTCGCCGAGTGCGTCCTCGCCCTCACCGCGGTCGCGGGCCACTGGTCCATCGGCTGCGCGCCGGGCGCGGACATCCGCCCGGTGCCGCTCGCCGCCTTCTACCGCCCCCGCAGGCTCCGCCTGGAGCTCAACCGGCGTGCCGGCCATGACGCCTGAGGGAGACGAGCGCGCCCTGGTCGTCGGCGGCGGCTATGCGGGCCTCGTGGCCGCCCGCGTCCTCGCCGACCGTTTCGACGAGGTGGTCGTCCTGGAGCAGGACGACCTCACCGCCGCACCGGAGCACCGCCGAGGCACCCCGCAGAGCCGTCACCCGCACGCGCTCCTGGCCCGGGGCGCGGAGCTCCTGGAGGACCTCTTCCCGGGGCTGCGCGCCGAACTCCGGGACGCGGGTGCCCCGGTGTCCGACTTCGGGCAGTTCCCGATGCTGTACCCGGCCGGATGGTCGCCGCGCGTCCACACGGACCTCGCCCTGCAGACCTTCAGCCGCCCCCTGTTGGAGGCCGCGCTACGACGACGCGTCCTCGCGTGCCCACGGGTCCGTCTGCTCGACCGGACCCGGGTCGCACGCGTGGTCCTGGACGCGGCGCGCGAGCACGTCATCGGCGTACGGACCGAAGGGGACACCCTGCACCCCGCCCGCCTGGTCGTCGTCGCCACCGGTCGCACCTCGCGCCTCCCCGCCGGTCTCCTGGCCGGCGGTCTCCCCGCGCCCGACCTGCTCCGCGTCGACGGCAACCTCTCGTACACCTCCCGCGTCTACCGGCGCGACACCGCGTCCCCGCCGCCCTGGCAGGCGTCCCTGCAGGCCACCCTCGCGCCGACCGCGAGGCGCGGCGGCACCGTCGTCGCGCTGGAGGACGACCGCTGGCTGGTGTGCCTGTTCGGCGCGGACGGGCAGTCGGCGCCCACCGACCCCGCCGGGTTCAGCGCGTACGCGGCCTCCCTCGCGAACCCTCACATCAAGGACGTCGTCAGCCACGCCGAGCCCCTGGGCGCCATCTATCGCTACGGCGGGCTCGGCGGCCAGTGGCGCCGCTACGACCGGATCCGCCCCTGGCCCCGCGGCCTCGCGGTGCTCGGCGACGCCCTGTGCGTGCTCAACCCCCTGTACGGACACGGCATGACCGTCGCCGCACAGCAGGCCGTCCTCCTGGCCCGCATGCTCGACGCCCACGGACCGGCCGCCGCCTGCGGGCACTTCCAGCGCCGCTCCGCCCGGACCCTGCTCCTGCCCTGGTACCTGTCGACCAGCCTCGACCTGGGCTGGCGCCCCGAGCGTGCCCCCGTCGCGGCCCTGCTCGCGCGCCGCTACCTGGCACGCCTGCTGCGCCGCGTCCCCGACGACCCCGTCCTTTACCGGAGGTTCCTCGCCGTACAGCACATGACGGCGTCCCCCCTCACGCTGCTCGCGCCGTCCCCGCGGACCGGAAGGGGCGGCGCGCGGCCATGACGCTCCCGTACGACGACCTGGACGCGCTGCGGATCTTCCCGGGCCCCGACCACCTCCTGTACCGACTGCCCTCCCGCACCGAGCCGGACGGCCACCGCCTGGACGACCTGGTCCGGCACTGGGCCGACGCGTGCGGCCTCCTGGAGGACGCCTCCGCCCACGAGCGGCTCGGCGACGCCGCCGTGGGCGACCTCATCACGTCCTGCTACCCGGGACTCCGGCCCGACCGGGCGGCCCCGCTGGCGGGCTGGATCTCCTGGCTCTTCGTCATCGACGACTACTACGACCGCCTCGACGTCCAGGGCGACGAGTACCCCGACACCCTCACCGACGAGATCATCGACGCCCTTCCTGTGGAACCGCACAGCCGCATCCGTCATCACGAGGCCCCGCTGGCCCGCGAACTGGCCCGCCTCTGGCGGCACATCGCCCCGCAGCTGAGCCGCTGGTGGCGCATGCGCTTCGCCACCCACGTCGCGCACTTCCTGACGGCGTTCCGCTACGAGCGCATGCACCGGCGCGAAGGCCTCCCGCCCGGGCTCGGCGCGTACGCCGAGCTGCGCCGCGCGTCGAGTTCGGTGACCGCGTGCCTGGACCTCCTGGAGTACGCGACGGGGCAGGAGGTCCCGTCGCTGCTGCACGAGACCCGCCAGCTGCGGACGATGTTCGGCAAGGCCACCGACGTCGTGGCGTGGGTCAACGACGTCGTGTCCCTGAGGAAGGAGGTGGGCATCGGCGACACCAACAACGGGATCGTGGTCGTACGGCGAGAACTGGGCCTGGACACGCAGGGCGCCATCGACCACGTCTACCGCGCCGTCGACCGCGACATCGAGGAATTCCTCCGTGCCGAGGCCGAGTTGTGGCGCATGTGCAAACACTGGAACGGCGTCACCGACGCCGAGCAGTCGGCGCTCGCCCTGCTGTCGCCGGGCCCCGCCACCTGTGTCTCTGTTACGGTGACCGACATGAAGCGCGCCGCAGTGACGACGACGCCGGACAGAGTCCCGGCGCGCTGACAGCTGATCTGAAGCGAAGCCCCGGGGCGAGTGCCCCGGGGCTTCGTCGTGCGGCTCCTCACTCGCTCCGCCACCAGCGAGGAGACCCCGATGACCACCGCCCACGACCACCGCAGGCTCGGCCGCGAGCTCGACCTCTTCGACACCGACCCGCTGATCGGCGCGGGCCTGCCGTACTGGCTGCCCGACGGCGCGGCCGTACGGCACGCCCTGGAGGAGTACATCCGCGCCGCCGAACGCCGTGCGGGATACCGGCACGTGTACTCGCCCGTGCTCGGCAAACGCGAGCTGTACGAGATCTCCGGGCACTGGTCGCACTACAGCGACGACATGTTCCCACCGCTTGACGTCGGCGGCGAGCAGGTCGTGCTGCGGCCGAGCCTGTGCCCGCACCACGCGGTGATCTACCGCTCCCGCTCCCACAGCTACCGCGAACTGCCGCTGCGCATGGCCGAGTTGGGCGGCATGTACCGCGCGGAGCTGTCGGGCGTCCTCGGCGGTCTGACCCGGGTGCGGGCCATCCAGCTCAACGACGCCCATATCTTCTGCACCCTCGACCAGGTCGAGCAGGAGGCGCGGGGCGCGCTGGAGATGATCCGCGCCGCCTACCGGGCGCTCGGCCTCACCCCCGCCCGCTACCGCCTCTCCCTCCCGGGCCCCGGCGGGAAGTACGTCGCCGCGCCCGAGCTGTGGCGGCGGGCCACCGCCCTGCTGACCGACGTCCTCGACCGCTCCGGGCTGCCCTACGAGGCGGTCGAGGGTGAGGCCGCGTTCTACGGGCCCAAGATCGACGTCCAGGTCGCCGACAGCGCGGGCCGCGAGTCCACCCTGTCCACCGTGCAGGTCGACTTCCACCAGCCCGAGCGGTTCGACCTGCACTACATCGGCGCGGACGGCGCCAAGCACCGCCCGGTCATGGTGCACCGCAGCGTCATCGGCAGCGTGGAGCGGGCCGTCGCCCACCTCATCGAGCAGCACGGCGGCGCCTTCCCCGCCTGGCTCGCGCCCACCCAGCTGGTCGTCCTGCCCGTCTCCGAGAGCGAGGTGCCGAACGCCGAGGCACTCGTCCGGCGCTGCGTCGCCCTCGGCCTGCGCGCCGAGGTCGCCGGGCCGGAGCGGGGCAGCCTCGGCGCCCGGATCAGGGCGGCCCGCCTGGTCCCGTACCAGGCCGTCGTCGGCGCGAAGGAAGCCGCCGACGACCAGGTCGCCCTGCGGCTGCGGGACGGCCGCCGCCTCGACCCGCGCCCCGCGTCCGACGTCCTCGCCCGTGTCGGCGCGCTCGTGGAGGCCCACAGCACCGACTTGTGGGCGGACGAGGACGGTTCGTAGCGGGGCGGCCCGGGGTGGCGGTGGTCCGGGCCGGGGAGTCCGCCGACGCGGGTCGGCGGACTCTCAGCTCGTCAGCTCGGGTGCGAAGTAGTCACGCAGCCGCGCGATCTTCCCGTCGCGGATCCGGAAGATCTGCACGAGGGAGACGGTGTCTGTGTCTCTGTGCCCGTCTCCATCTCCATCTCCGCCTCCGTCGAAGACCGTGTCGATCTCGGCGATGAACACGTCGGGGTCGGCGGTGGTGTGCAGCACGAACCCGGACTTCTCCAGGTTCGGCGCACGCTGGTCCTTCGCCTGCCGTTCGTAGTACGCCGCCATCGCGTCGCGGATCTCCTCGCGTCCCACCATCCTCCGGGGAAGAGCGGCCCCGGGCGGCATCAGCGGCAGCTCGAGGACGCCGTCCTCGGTGAACTGCTCGGCCAGGGCGGCGGCGTTCTGGGTGAGCGCGCCGGCGTGGACGTAGCTCTCGAAGATCTGCTGCGGTGTGCGGGACACGGGAGTCTCCTCGGTCAGCTGGAGGTCAGGACGTCCGTCAGGACCCGCACGTGCCCGTGCGGGAGATCCTTGGTGGCCGTCAGGAGGGTGAGCCGGCCCGCGCGGGCGAGCGCGCGGAGCCGGTCGAGCTCCGCGGCGCGGGCCGGTTCCGCGAGCTCCTGCCGGTAGCGCGCGGCGAACTCGTCGTAGCGGTCGGGGTCATGGCCGTACCAGCGTCGCAGGTCGTTCGACGGGGCGAGCTCCTTTTCCCAGGCGTCGAGGCCCGCCCGCTCCTTGGACACGCCGCGGGGCCACAGCCGGTCGATGAGGACGCGGGAGCCGTCGTCCGGTGCCGTGGAGTCGTAGATCCGCTTGACCTGGATGTCGAGGGAGCGCCTTGTCGTCATGCCCGCATTGTGCGTCAGGGAGTGATCACGGACGCGGAGGTGCCGGACCGCATGACGTGGTCGATGTGGATCTGGCGAGCGATGAAGCGCCCGTTCTCGACGCTGGCCGAGATGGCCGCCGGGGCGAGCGAGTTCCCGTCCGGGAGCCCGGCGTAGTACAGGCCGGGCAGCACGCCGAGAAGGCCCTTCTCCTGGAGGGGCGCGCCGTGCTCGTCGAGCACGTGTGCGGGCAGGATGCGGTAGTCCGGCCCGAAGCCCGTGCACCAGACGATGCTCGTGACGCGGTGCCGTGCCAGGTCGAGGCGCTCCCCGAATCCGGCGATCCGGTCCATGTCGACGGCCGGTGCGGGGTGCTCCTCCGGGGCCACGAAACCCCGCTGCCGGATGCGGGTGTCGATGAGGTCCGTCGTCTCCCGGAAGGAGCGGGCGGATTCCTCCGCGACGGCGACGACGTTGTCCTCCAGGACGAGGCTGCCCCCGCCCACCGCCCGCACGGAGCCGACGAGGACGACTCCCTTCGCCGCCAGGGTGCCGAGATTGAGGTCGCCGCTCTTGTCCCGCACGGCGGTCACCGGCAGGCCGGGCAGCACCGACGTGCCGCCCGCGCCCACCGTGACGAAGTCCTCGTACAGGGAGAGGGCGAACATCCACTCATGGAGCCCCCGGCCCCGATAGCGGCGCGGCCACGCCCGGTGCCTGCCGACCGAGAGGAAGACCGCGCGCCCGGCGTCCACGAGCTCGTCGGCGATCTGCTGGCCGCTGATGCCCGCGCCCACGACCAGGACGGCCCCGTCCGGCAGGGACCCGGGGTTGCGGTAGTCGCGCGAGTGCAGCTGGCGCACGGACGGGTCGATCGCGGACGCGAGCCCGGGCACGCGGGGCGCCGCGTAACCGCCCACCGCGGCGACGAGGTTGCGGGACTCGACGACGCCGCCCGCGGTCAGATGGGTCCGGAACCGCACGTCATCGCGGTCGTCGGCGTCCGACAGGCACTCGACCCGCCGCACGGGCGTGTGCTCCCGCACGCGCAGCTCGCGTTCCTTGGCGTACCGGCGCAAGTGGTCCGCCAGCTCCCGCCCCGACATGAAGCCGTCGATGTCGTCGCCGTCGTAGTCCCAGCCGGGGAAGCGGACCGAGCGGTTCCCGCTGCCCACGAGCAGGCTGTCCCACCGTTCGTGCGCCCAAGCCTGACCGATCTCCGCCCGCTCCAGGACGAGCGCGTCCCGGCCGAGCTCCTGCAGGGCGGCGGCCGTCCCGCACCCCTGTTGCCCGGCGCCGATGACGACGGTTTCCGCGTACTCGATGACAGTCATGACAGACCCCTTCTGTTGCGAGGACATGGCTACTTAGGCTTGCCTTACCTGAACCTTGCCTCGTGAAGTCGGCTTGATGTCAACGGGAGTTGTGATGCCTGGTGCGGTCTCCATCGGTGAAGCGGCGGCGCTGTACGGCCTCGCGCCGTCCACGGTGCGGTGGTGGGAGCGTCGGGGCGTGCTGAACCCGCCCGCCCGTGACGGCGGCAAACGGCGCTACGGCGACCCCGACCTGCGCCGCATCGGCGTCGCCTATCTGTGCTGCGTGGTCGGGGCGATGCCGCTGGACCAGGCGGCCGTCGTCACCTCGGGGAAGTCCACGCACAGCACCTGGCAGGGCACGGTCGGTGCGCAGATCACGCTGCTGGAACAGCGGATCGAGGAGCTGACGGCCGCACGGGACTACCTCCGCCACCTGTTGAGCTGCACGGACGACGACATGGCCGAGTGCCCCGTCCTGGAGGGCGAGCTGTCCTCGCGCACCCCGCGCGGGCGTGTCGCCGCCACCGACCTCGTCACCGCCGCACGCACGGCACGCGGCGGCGGAAAGCGGCACGAAGGCGCGTCAGCCCGTTACGCAACTCCGGCGGCGGAGCACCCCGAGCGTGACGAAAACCCGGGGCTCTGTCCCGGCTGCCGTCGGCCGCTGGCACGGTCCCCGCGCGGGCGGCCCCGGACGTACTGCTCACGCGCGTGCCGCCAGCGCGCCTACCGGGCCCGCCGCAGTGAGGGAACCAGCGGGGACTAGCGCACCTGACTGACCGCCACCGCGTTGTACGGCGTCGAGGGTGTGGTCTCCTCCGTGAAGCGGGAGTTCGGCAGATAGAGGCGGTCACCGAACGCGGCCACGGTGGTGGGGATGCGGAAGCGCGCGTCGGTGATCCGGGCGACGGCCGAGCCGCGCAGGCCCGTAGGGTGCATGCGGAACACGTCCACGGCGTTCTGGACCTGCTGGACGACGTAGAGCGTGCGGCCGAGGAGGAGGGCGCCGTCGCCGTCGGGGAGTTTGCTGCCGCCGAGGTCGACCCTGCGGGTGTCGCCGGTCCGCGGGTCGACGCGGTAGAGGCTGCCGCCGTGGGCGTGGACGTTGATGACGAGCAGTCCGCGGCCGTCGGGCGTCCGCTCCAGGCCGTTGGTCGTGAAGCCGTCGGCGGGCGCCGAGACCCACTCGCCCACCAGGGGCAGCGTCACGATCTCCCGCGCCGGGGGCAGCTCGCCGCGGGGTCCGAGCGGCAGGCCGTACACCTGCTGCTGGGTGGAGTCGGTGAACCAGGCCGCGCGGGGCGTGAGGACGACGTCGTTCACGACGGTCTTCGGCGTGCCGACCTCGTACGCGGCGAGCACGCGGCCGGTGCGGCCCTCGACGACGCGCAGCTCGCGGGTGAAGCCACCGGCGACGAACAGCCGGCCCCGCCCGTCGCTCTTGAGGCCGAGGCTCATCCCGTCCGCGCCGGTCGGGATCCGCTCGCCGCGCCCGGTGGCGAGGCTCGCGCGGTACAGGTCCCCGCCGATCCGCGAGCCGAACCAGGCGGTCGCGCCGGGGCCGATGGCGATGCCCTCGGGCTGGAAGCCGTTCGGCAGGGGGAAGTCCGTGGGCCAGGCGCCGCCCGCGGTCCCGGCGCGGGCCGTCGACGCGAGCGGCCCGAGGGCGGCCAGCGCCGCCGCGGCGGCACCGGCGCCGAGCATCGTCCGACGGGAGGCACCGGAAACATCATCGATTGTCATGCCGTACACCCTTCCCCGCCGCGGCCGCGGCGAAGAGAACGGCCTGCCGCCGGTTGTGGACCGGACGACAGGCCGAGCTCCCGCGCCCGAGTGCTACGCCCGGTCGATGCGGTAGACGCTGCCACCGATGTCCAGGACGTACAGCTCGCGGTTGCCGCCCTCGATGAACGAGACGACCTCACCGCCGTTGACCCCGAGGTCGCTCACCCCGGTCACCTTGCCGTTCTCCATCTTCAGGGCGCGGACGGTGCCGTCGCAGTAGTCGCTGTACAGGTACTGGCCCTTGAGGTCCGGGATCGCCTTGCCCCGGTACACGTACCCGCCCGTCACCGAGCAGCCGAGGCCCGTGCGGTCGTACTCGTAGACCGGCCGGACGTGGTTCGCGGGCTCCTTGCCGTCCCGGAAGGGGTGGGTGCCCTCCATCTGGGACCAGCCGTAGTTCTCGCCGCCGTCGCTGCTCGCCGGGGACCAGTCGATCTCCTCCCAGGCGCTCTGGCCCACGTCACCGAGCAGCAGGTCGCCGGAGCCCGCGTCGAAGGAGAACTTCCACGGGTTGCGCAGCCCGTACGACCAGATCTCGTCCTTCGCCTTCGGGTCGCCGACGAACGGGTTGTCCTTCGGGATCGCGTACGGCTTGGCGCCCCTCGGGTCGATCCGCAGGAGCTTGCCGAGCAGCGTGTCGAGGTTCTGGCCGTAGCCGTGCGGGTCGCCGCCCGAGCCGCCGTCGCCGAACGCGATGTACAGATAGCCGTCCGGGCCGAACTTGATGTCACCGCCGTTGTGGTTGGAGTAGGGCTGCGTCTGGGTGAGGACGGTGCGCCGGGTCTGCGGCTGGATCTTGCCCTTCCGCACGGCGAACTCGTCGATGGTGCTGGTGCCTTGGAGGTTCGTGAACGAGATGTAGAAGTGCGCGAACTTCTTGTCGAAGGCGATGCCGAGGAGGCCGCGCTCGCCGTCGGTGGTGGTCTCCTTCGTGATGTCGACGACGGGGTTGCTGAGGCCTCCCTTGCTGTCCAGGACCCGGACCGTGCCCGCGCGTTCGGCTATCCAGACCGTGCCGCCGGGACCCGCGGTCCCGGCGATCGGATTCTTGGCCGTGGTCACCTTCGTGAGCGAGACCTTCGGTGCCTGCTTCGACGCGGCGGGCTCGTCGGCGGACGCCGTGGTGAGGGCGAGGGAGGCGACGAGGCAGAGGGTGCCGACGATCGCCGAGCTTCTGGTGCGAACTTTCACCGTGATCCTCCTGGAGGCGGCGAATGGGGGAAGTCACCCAGCTGCTAGGGGCAGTTGTGAGGGGGTGTCGCCCGTGCCAGCACGCAACCTGGGTGGGGGATGGTGTGCAACTGGCCACGCATGAGAATACTGGGACCGGGATGGTTGGTGTAGACCAGAACTACCGCCATCTGTTCCGGTTCCGGTCACCGCGGCTCACTGAAGCCGGCGGATGTCCCCGCGCACGCGGTAGAAGCCACCGGCGGCCGGGTGCAGGGCGTCCACCACATAGCGCGCCCCGGGCTGCCGTATCGCGCGCGGGAACTGGACGTTCCAGGAGCCGTCGTATCCCTCGGACACCACGTGCACGCGCAGCCTGCCGCCGTCCTGGACGCACTCGACGACGACCGCGCCGGCGGGGACGCGGGTGACGGTGGCCACCGCGGTCGCCGTCGTGGCCGGTGCGTACGTCGGCAGGGCCGCCGCCAGCTTGACGTCCCGCGGCTGCGGCACCGTGCCCTGCTGCGCAGCGGAGATCGCTGCCTCGCTCGCGTCGACGCAGACGAGCGAGCCGTCCGTCGTCACCAAGTACAGCCGCCCGTCGCGGTACTGCATCGAGAGGGCCGAGCCGCCGCCGGTGCCGAGCTTCCACAGGCGCGTGCCGTCCCGGTCGAAGCAGTACACGGACGACGCGGCGTCACCGGCGAAGACGAACCGGCCGCTCGGTGAGGTGGCGCACGAGTACACCGGGCTGTCGCAGGCGTACGTGGCCTCGACCGCGCCCGTCGCCTTCGACAGGCGCTGGACCGCGCGGTGGGCCGTGCCCGCGTACACCGCGTCGTCCTCCTGCCAGCCGAACAGGACGCCGCCGCGGGTGGGCGTGTGCCACAACTCGCCGCCGCCGTCGGGTGCGTAGGCGGTGACGCCCCCGGTGTGGCCGTGGTACACCGCCCGGTCGTCGGCGCGGACCATCCAGGCGTGCTCGCCCTGGCTGCGGCGCGCCCACTGGTGCTCGTCCTCGTGGTCGATGACCGTCAGGCGGCCCTCGCGGTCCGAGACGTTCAGGACGCCCTCGTGGATGTCCAGCCAGAAGATGTCGACGTCGGCGGCGATGTCGTACGCCGCGAAGGGCAGCTTCGACGACAGGTCGTAGACGCTGCCGTCGTCGCAGCCCGCGTAGATCCAGAAGTCGTCGGCGACCAGGCACTTCACGCCGTCGGGGAGCTGGAAGCGGGCGAGGACGCCGCCGTTGTGGTCCAGCGTGTACACGTCCCCCGCCTGGTTGCCCACCCAGCAGTGGTCGTCGTCGACGTGGATGCCGAACGCCGACGAGCCGGTGCGGAAGCGCCAAAGGACCGGGGCGACGGCCCGCGCGGTGGACGGCGCCGACGCCACCTGACGCCGTGTCACCGCGCGGGGCGCGCGCAGCCCGGGGACGGCCGGGGCGTACCCCTTGCGGACCTTCTCCGCGACCTTCTTCGCGGCCGCCGCCCGCGCCTTCGCCGCCGAGGCGAACGAGGTCGTCTGGGTCTGCCCGGCGGCGCCGATGCGTCCGTACCGCACCGTCACCGTCTGGTCGGCGACGGTCACTTCGTAGAACTTGTGCGCGCCCTCGCCCTCTTGCGACAGCTCCAGGTACGTCGTCGACAGCGTGGACGCGGCAGGCATGGCAGACCCCTCCCCAGGGCGGACCCGCGGCTTCTCCGGCGGGCCCCACTGCTCACACCGTAGGAGGAGCCACTGACAACGACCGCCCTGGTCCGCGCGGCCGGCCCGCCGCTCAGCCGTCCTCGCCGGGCGGCGTGCCGCAGCTCGGGCCGCCCGGCCCGTCGAACTGCACCGAGCTGAAGAAGTCCTGGTAGGCGGGGTAGAAGTTGCCCTTGCCCGTCGGGCCGGAGGACGTCACCGCCGTACAGCCGGAGTACTGGGCGTCCGACCAGAGGTAGATGGTCGACGCCGTGCGGTTCCAGTCCGACTTGGCGCGGTCGTTCATGCCGAGCGGCGCGAGGTCCGGTGTGTTCGCCTTGAGCGTGATCATGTCGCCGGTGCCGTCGAGGCCCGAGAACATGCAGTAGTGGCCGTCGGGGCACCGGTCGTACCCGTCGGCGGCGTGCGCCGTCGAGACCGGCACCGCGGTGGTGGCGGCGGCGAGGGCCGCCACGAACAGCAGGGAGAGCTTCTTCCTCGGTGCGAGGGCCTTGCGCATGCTGGTCCACCTTCGTCTTCAGGGCCCGCGGGTCCGCGAGGGCGGGCCGCCGGGACAGCGGTGCGCGGGCCGAGGAGGAACCAGGCTTGTTGATCTGTCCGGCGAGCCGCCATCCCCCGAAGGAGGGACGCGCAGGTGGGCGTGTGGTGTGGGCGTGCGGGCGGCGAGGGCCGGGCCGACCGCCCGTGCCAGGGCACGCCGACCACCCGCGACGGCGCCCCTCAGGACCCGCCCCCCGCCACCACCCGGTCCACCTGCCGCGGCGAGAGGGCGTGCTCCACCGCGAGGATGCCCGCGCCGATCGCCGCCGCGTTCTCGCCGGTGCGGCTCGGCTCGATGCGCAGGACGTGCGTCGCGAGGGGGTGCGAGCGGCGGTACACCGCCTCCCGTACGCCCGCGAGGAGCTGGTCGTGGACCGCGGCGAGCGCGCCGCCGACCACCACCGTGTCGGGGTTGAAGAAGTTCACCAGGCCCGCGAGGACCTCGCCCACCGCCCGCCCCGCCTCCCGGACCATGCGGACCGCGTCGCGGTGGCCGGATTTCACCAGGCGTACGACATCGCTGCCCGACGCCGCCGCCAGGCCGAGGTCCGAAAGACGGCGGGCCAGGGCCGCGCCGCCCGCGACCGCCTCCAGGCAGCCGGAGTTGCCGCAGCGGCACGGTTCGTCCAGCTCACCGACGCGGATGTGGCCGATGTCGCCCGCGCTGCCCTGGGCGCCCCGGTGCAGCCTGCCGTCGGCGACGATTCCGCAGCCGATGCCCGTGCCGACCTTGATGTAGAGCAGATAGCGGGTGTCCACAAACGCCCGGCGCTGCTCGGCGAGCGCCATCACGTTCACGTCGTTGTCGACGAGCGCGCGCACTTGGAACCGGTCCGCGAAGAACTCCGGGATCGGGTACTGGTGCCACCCGGGCATGATCGGCGGGTCGACGGGGCGGCCGGTGGAGAACTCGACGGGCCCGGGCACGCCCACGCCGATCGACTGGAGCGTCGAGGGATCGCGCCCGGCCTCCTTCAGGAGCGCGTGCAGGGTGCGCTCCACATGGCCGAGCACCGACTGCGGGCCGTCCGCGATCGACAGCGGGTCCTCGCGCAGCGCGAGCGTCTCGCCGCCGACGTCCATCAGCAGGACCCGGCAGTGCGAGGCGCCCAAGTCGACGCCCGCGACGGCGTGTTCACGGGACCGCAGGCGCAGCTTGCGGGGCGGGCGGCCGCCCGTGGAGCTGCCGTCGGCCTCCTCCGTCACGAAGCCGTGCGCGATGAGCGCGTCCACCCGCTGCGAGACGGTCGAACGCGCGAGGCCCGTCAGGCGGGCCAGGTCCGCCCGGGTGGCAGCCGCGCCCGCGCGCAGCAGGGCGAGGACGTCCCCGGGCGAGGAGGCCACCGGCGCGGGTGAGCCGTCGGGGGACGGGGCGGACGGGGGGAGATCCGGCGCTCCAGACATGCCAGTCACCCTAGGGACGACTTTCGCTGCTCACAAGGCCGATGATGTTTGATCGTCGACCTAAGTCACCGTCACATCCCTTGTGAACAAACGCGCTTGGACCCTTGACAGGTCAAAGGGTCCTCATCACATTGCTCTGCAGGCCGCTGCCGAAGGAGCTGAGGGTGCAGGCGATGCATGCGAAGCAGGCGACGCACACGATGTTGGCGATGCACGGCGTGTCCAAGAGCTTCCTCGGCGTGCGCGTGCTGCACGGCGTCTCGCTCGACCTCGCCGCGGGCGAGGTGCACGCCCTGGTCGGGGAGAACGGCGCGGGCAAGTCCACGCTCATGAAGGTCCTCGCGGGCGAACACGTACCGGACGAAGGCGTCGTCACGCTCGACGGACGCCGCCACCACTTCAGCCACCCCGCCCAGGCCCAGGCCGCCGGGATCGGCATCATCCACCAGGAGTTCGCGCTCCTGGAGCACCGCACGGTCGCCGAGAACGTCTTCCTCGGCCGCGAGCCCACCCGTTACGGCCTCGTCGACCGCCGTGCCATGGAGGACCGCACCGCCCGGCTCCTGGCCGACCTCGGGGAGGACGGCATCGGGCCGCGGACCTACGTGCGCGACCTGTCCGTCGCCCGGCAGCAGACCGTCGAGATCGTCAAGGCGCTCGCCTCCGACGTCCGCGTCCTCGTCATGGACGAGCCGACCGCGCCGCTCGCCGACCACGAGGCGGGGCTGTTGCACGCCCTGGTGCGCCGTCTGGCCGCGCGCGGACTCGGCATCCTGTACATCTCGCACCGGCTGCGCGAGGTCTTCGACCTGTCCCAGCGCGTCACCGTCCTCAAGGACGGCCGCCATGTGACGACGGTACGCACCGAGGACACCGACACCGACCGGATCGTACGGGCCATGGTGGGCCGGGAGCTGAGCGCCTACTACCCGCCGCGCGCCCGCCCCGAGGAGGTCGGCGGGGCCCGCCTCGCCGTGCGCGGCGGCGGCAACGCGCGGCTGACCGGCATCGACCTGACGCTGCGCGCGGGCGAGATCACCGGCGTCGCGGGCCTCCAGGGCGCGGGCCGCACCTCCCTCGCCCGGGCGCTGTTCGGCGCCGCGCCCTTCACCACGGGCACCATGACCGTCGACGGGGCGGCGCTCAGGCCGAGCACGCCGCGGCAGGCCATCCGCGCCGGTGTCGCCCTCGTCACGGAGGACCGCAAGGCGGAGGGGCTCGCGCTGCGCCAGTCCGTGCGGGACAACGCCCTGCTGGTCACCCGCGCCGTCCCCGACCGCGAACGGCCCTCGGCAGCCAAGGAGTTGGCCGCGCTCCTGGAGAAGGTCCGCCTCCAGGCGCGCGGCGAGCACCAGGAGACACGCTTCCTGTCCGGCGGCAACCAGCAGAAGGTCGTGATCGCCAAGTGGCTCGCCGCCCGCCCCCGCGTGCTCCTCTTCGACGAGCCGACCCGGGGTGTCGACGTGGGCGCCAAGGCGGCCATCCACACGCTGGTGCGCGACCTCGCCCGCGAAGGCCTCGCCGTCCTCATCGTCTCCTCCGAACTGCCCGAACTGATCGGCATGAGCGACCGGATCCTCGTCATGGCCGAGGGGCGCGTCGCCGGTGAACTGCCCGCCGGGGCGACGGAGGAGGACGTCATGCGGCTCGCGACGTCTGGCGCGGAGGGCGCCGCGACGACCGGCCCGGGTGGCGCCGCCCCCGACGGCCCCACCTCCGACGGCCCCACCCCGCCCCCGCCTTCCCCGGACCCCACCCCGCCCCCCTCCACCCCGACACCGCAGGAAGGAGCGGCATGACCGGCACCGCCCTCGGCCCGCGGCCCGCCGCGGCCCCGGCGAAGAGCCGCGCCCCGCTCGGCCGTCATCGGCTCGCCGACCCCGCCGTCGGGGTCTGGCTCGCCGCAGCGGCCGTCACCGCGCTCGGCTGGATCGTCGTGGACGCCCGCGGCGGCGACTTCCTCACCCTCACCAACGTCGTCGGCATCCTGCAGAACAGCGTGGCCCTCGGACTCGTCGCCGTCGGCCAGACCGCCGTCATCCTCACCGGCTCCCTCGACCTGTCGGTGGCGTACCTCATCAGCCTCGGCACCCTCGTCGCCGCCACCACGATGGAGGACGGCTCCGTGGTCACCGGGGTCCTCGCGGTCCTCGCGCTCTCCGCGGCCGTCGGGCTCGCCAACGGCCTCATCGTCACCGGCCTGAAGGTCAACGCGTTCATCGCGACCCTCGGCACCGCCTTCATCCTGCGCGGCTGGATCGAGGACAACTACACCGGCCCCGCGGGCAAGGTCCCCGCCTCCTTCCAGCACCTCGGCTACGACCGCATGGGCCCGGTCCCCGTCTCCCTCTTCCTGCTCCTCGCCGTCACCGTGGCGCTGTGGGTGATCACCCGGCGGACCCGCTTCGGACACCACCTGTACGCGACCGGAGGCGACGAGCACGCCGCCCGCCTGTCCGGCGTCCGCACCCGGCGCACCGTGATCGCCGCCCACGTCCTGTGCTCGCTGTGCGTGGGCGCCGCCGCCCTGTTCCTCGCCTCGCGCCTCGGCGCCGGAGCGCCGTGGGCCGGCACCGAGGCCCGCTACGACCTGGAGTCCATCGCGGCCGTCGTCCTCGGCGGCACCGTGCTCGCGGGCGGGCGCGGAGGAGTGGTCGGCACGCTCGGCGGCGTCCTCGTGCTCGCCGTCCTCGACTCCGTCTTCAACCAGCTCGGCGTCGACCCCTTCTTCAAGAACGTCGTGCGCGGCGTCGTCATCATCGCGGCCGTCGCCCTCTACGCCCGGCGCGGCGCCAGGAGGTCCGCATGAGCACCGGCACGGCCACGGACGCGGCACGGGACCGGTCCCCGGCGCCCGCCACCGCCGCGTACCGGACCCTGGCCCGCGGCCTCGGCACGGGAGCGCCCGTCTACGCCCTCCTGATCGTGCTCCTCGTGGCGCTCGCCGCGACCGACCCCGGCTTCTACGACCCCGACCGCTTCCTCGCCTTCGTCAAGCGCGCGGCGCCGCTGGTGATCCTCGCCGCCGGTCAGTACCTGGTCATCGTGTGCGGCGAGTTCGACCTGTCCGTCGGCGCGATCGTCACCGCCGGGGTGGTCGCGGCCGCCGAGGTCCACGGCACGTACCCGGACGCTCCCTGGGCGCTGATGACCGCCGGACTGCTGCTCGCGGGCGCCGCGGCCGGGCTCCTGAACGGGCTGATCACGACCGTGCTCCGGGTGCCGTCGTTCATCACCACGCTCGGCATGATGCTGATCCTCGAAGGCGCCGTCTTCTACTGGACCGGCGGTTCCCCGCAGGGCCGCCTCCCGGAGGACTTCCGCCGGCTCGGCCGGGACACGGCGCTCGGCTGGCTGCCGTGGGCCGTGCTCGCCTGCGTCGTCGCGGGCGTCCTCGTGGTGCTTCTGATGCGCTCCGACTTCGGCCGCACGCTCGTCGCCACCGGGGACAGCGAACGCGCCGCCCACCTCGCGGGGGTGCGCGTGCGCCGGGTCCGCGTCCTCGCGTTCATGCTGTCCGGTGTCGCCGCCGCCCTCGCCGCCGTGCTCGTCGGGGGCTTCTCCGGGGTGTCCGCGCAGGCGGGCCGCGGCTACGAGTTCGAGGCGATCACCGCCGTCGTGCTCGGCGGGGTCGCGCTCGGCGGCGGGCGGGGCAGCGTCGTCGCCGCGATGGCGGGTGCCTTCTCGCTGCAGGCGCTGTTCACACTCCTCAACCTCCAGGGCGTGTCCGGGGCGCTGGAGTCCACCGTCCAGGGCGTCATCGTCATCGCCGCCGTGGGGCTCGGCGCCGCCGACTTCTCCCGGCTGCGCCGCCGCCGCGCCCACCCGCCGGGCCCGCCCGCGGCCGCACCACCCGCACCGGCCACCCCATCGCGCACCCACCGGGAGGGACACCCCCATGACCCGCAGCCGTAGCCCGCGACCCCGCCGCCGCCCCACCGCACCCGCGGCCGCCGCCGTCCTCGCCACCGCCCTGCTCGCCGTGCTCACCGCCTGCTCGAGCGACGCCCCCGCCGAGGCTCCCGCCGCGTCCGGGCAGAACGCCGAGCAGCCGGACGACACCGGGGACAAGCCGTCCAAGTTCTTCGACCGGGCCGAGTACGACCGGCAGTTGACGCTCAGCGGCCAGACCCCGAAGGGCCCGGCAGCCAGGCCCTGGGAGCAGATGCTCGCACCGAAGATGACCGACACCGCCAGGTACCGCAAGAAGGGCGAGGCCGACGACGTCGACCTGTGCTTCTCCAACGCCGGAGTGTTCAACCCCTGGCGGCAGGTCGGCCTCAAGAACATGAAGGCCGAGGCCGAACTGCACGACGAGATCGACGACTTCACCGTCCTCGACGCCCAGGGCAAGGACGACAAGCAGATCTCCGACATCCAGGAGCTCGCCGGCAACAAGGACTGCGACGCGCTCATCGTCTCGCCCAACACCACCGCCACCCTCACCCCCGCGGTGAAGGAGGCCTGCGGCAAGCTGCCCGTCATCGTCTTCGACCGGGGCGTGGAGACCGACTGCGCCGTCACCTTCATCAACCCCATCGGCGGCTACGGCTACGGTGCCGTCGCCGCCGACTTCCTCGTGGACGAGGTCAAGCCCAAGGGCAAGATCCTCGCGCTGCGCATCTCGCCCGGCGTGGACGTCCTGGAGACCCGCTGGTCGGCGGCGAAGCTCGCCTTCGAGAAGAGCGAACTCGACGTCGTGGACGTGAAGTTCACCGACGGCGACCCGGCGAAGACCAAGTCCGTCGTGTCCGACGCGATCGCCCGGCACGGCGTGATCGACGGTGTGTGGATGGACTCCGGCGCCACGGCGGTGGCCGCGGTGGAGGCCTTCGAGGACGCGGGCGCCGACGTGCCGCCCCTCACGGGCGAGGACCAGCAGGACTTCCTGGAGACCTGGAAGGACAAGAAGCTCACCGCGATCGCCCCCACCTATCCCACGTTCCAGTGGCGCACCCCGGTGATCGCCGCCCTGCGGATCCTCAAGGGCGAGCAGGTGCCCAAGGAGTGGAAGCTCCCGCAGCCCACCGTCACCGAGGACAACCTCGACGACTACCTCCAGGACGGCATGCCGCCGCTGCACTACGCCATGTGCGGCTGCCAGAAGCTGCCCGGGTTCCCCGGGGCCTGGGGAGGCAAGAAGTGACGCGGCCCGGGGGAGACCAGGGCCACGACGTCCCGCGGCCGGAACCCGTCGTCCCGCGGTCGGACCCCGCACCCCTGCCCGTGGGCGCGAACCCCTGGATCTGGCACTCGCCCGTCACCGCACGGGCCCTCGCCGAGGTCCTGCCGCGCCTGTCCTCCTGGGGCTTCGACTGCGCCGAACTGCCCCTGGAGCAGCCCGACGACTGGGAGCCCGAGGCCACCGCCAAGCTCCTCGAAAGCACCGGTCTCGCCCCCGCGGCCGTCGTCGCCGTCATGCCGCCCGGCCGCGACCTCGTCCGGGCCGACCCGACGACCGTGCGCGCCACCCAGGACTACCTCCGCCGCTGCGTCGACGCGGCCCACACGATCGGCGCCCCCGTCGTCGCGGGCCCCGTCTACGCCGCCGTGGGCCGCACCTGGCGCATGGACCCCGCCGAGCGGAGCGCCGCGTACGAGGAGTGGCGCGAGCACGTCGCGCCGGTCGTCGACCACGCGCGGCAGACCGCCGTGCGCATCGCCGTCGAACCCCTCAACCGCTACGAGACGAGCCTCCTGAACACCGTCGCGCAGACCCTCGACGCCCTCGCGGGCCTGCCCGGGGACGGCATCGGCGTCGCGCTCGACACGTACCACCAGAACATCGAGGAACGCTCCCTTCCCGCCGCCGTGCGCGAGGCGGGGGACCGGGTCGTCCACGTCCAGGTGTGCGCCAACGACCGCGGCACGCCCGGCGCCGACCACCTCGACTGGGCCGGGTTCCTCGGCGCTCTGCGCGCGATCGGCTATCGAGGCGCCCTGTGCATCGAGTCGTTCACCGCGCACAACGCCTCCATCGCGGTCGCCGCCTCCGTGTGGCGTCCGCTCGCCCCCGGCCAAGACGCGCTCGCCACCGACGGCCTGCGCTTTCTGCGCCACGCCCTCTCCGCCCGCTGACCGGGCAAGGCGCCCCCCCACACTTCCGGCATCCGGCACCCGCACCCTCCGATCCCACAGAGAGGACCACCTCATGGGATGTCATGCTCGTGACATCAGAGGCGTACGAAGAGCGGTCATCGCCGTCCTGACGGCGCTGCTCCTGTCCGTGGGCTTCCTGCCCGCCACCGGAGCCACCGCCGCCGACAAGGCCCCGGCCTTCCGCGCGCTGCTGTTCACGGAGGCCGTCGGCTACGTCCACGACTCCATCCCCGCCGGCATCCAGATGGTCAAGGAACAGGCCGCAGCGAACGACTTCGAGGTCGTCCAGACCGACGACTCGACCGTCTTCGACGACGCCGAGCTCAAGGACTTCGACGTCATCGTCATGCTGCAGAACTCCGGCATGGTCTGGGACACCGACGCCCAGCGCGAGGCCGTGCAGAAGTACGTGCGCAGCGGCAAGGGGATCGTGGCCCTCCACAACACCCTCGACATGGGCATCGAGGACTCCTTCCCGTGGTGGGACGACACGGTCAACGGCGGCGCCCACATGCCCGCCCACTCCCCGGGCGTCCTCAAGGGCACCGCGAAGGTCGCCGACCACGTGCACCCCTCCACCAAGGGCCTCCCGCAGCGCTGGGAGCGCCCAGAGGAGTGGTACAACTTCGACAAGAACCCGCGCGGCGACGTACACGTCCTGGTCTCCGCCGACGAGACGACGTACAACCCCGGCGGGTCCGCCATGGGCGCCGACCACCCCATCTCCTGGTGCCGCAACGCCGAGGGCGGCAAGGTCTGGGCCACCGCCATGGGCCACGACAAGGCCTCGTACAGCGAGCCCGCCTTCCGCGACCACGTGCTCGGCGGCATCCAGTGGGCGGCGGGCAACAAGCCCGGTGACTGCGGCGGCACCGTCTGGTCCGGCTACGAGAAGATCGCCCTCGACGAGAACACCGCCGACCCGATGGAGCTGGACGTCGCCAAGGACGGCAAGGTCTTCTACGTCCAGCGCAGCGGCGAGGTGAAGATCTTCGATCCGAAGACCCACGCCACGACCACCGCGGGCAAGGTCGACACCTACACCGGTGGCGAGGACGGCCTGGTCGGCATGGAGCTGGACCCGTCGTTCGCCAAGAACCGGTGGATCTACCTCTTCTACGCGCCCAAGAGCGCCAAGGACGACGTGAACCGCCTCGCGCGCTTCACGGTCAAGAAGGACAACACCCTCGACCTCGCCTCCGAGAAGAAGATCCTCGACGTCCCCGCCTACCGCGACCGCACCTTCCCCGAGCCCGGCCACACCGGCGGCGCCGTCGAGTTCGGCCCCGACCGCACCCTGTACCTGGGCGTCGGCGACGACGTGCCGCCGAACCTCGACCCGAACTGGCAGGGCTACGCGCCCCTCGACTGGCGCCCCGGCAAGCAGATGCTCGACGCCGCCCGCACGGCCGGCAACACCAACGACCTGCGCGGCAAGATCCTGCGCGTCAAGCCCAAGGACAAGGGCGGCTACACCGTCCCCCGGGGCAACCTCTTCAAGCCCGGCACGAAGAAGACCCGCCCCGAGATCTACGCCATGGGCTTCCGCAACCCCTTCCGCTTCACCGTCGACCCGAAGACGGGCGACGTGCACGTCTCCGACTACGGCCCCGACCGCGGCGCCCCCACCACCGACCGGGGCCCCGAGGGCCTGGTCGAGTACAACGTCATCAAGAAGCCCGGCAACTTCGGCTGGCCCTTCTGCCACGGCGACAACCAGGCGTACGCGCCCTACGACCCCGACACCCAGAAGCCGGGGCCGAAGTTCGACTGCGCGAAGCCGGTCAACCCCTCACCCAACAACACCGGCCTGAAGGACCTGCCACCGCTGACGCTCCCCGAGGTCTGGTACGGCTACGGCGCCTCCAAGGAGTTCCCCGAGATGGGCACCGGCGGCTCCGCGCCGATGAGCGGACCCGTCTACCGCTACGACCCCGAGAACCCGTCCACGACCAAGTTCCCGCAGTACTTCGACGGCGCGAACTTCTTCTACGAGTGGGCGCGCGACTCCGTGAAGGAGATGCGCTTCGACAACTCCGGCAAGCTCCTGAAGATCAATGACTTCCTGAAGTCGGCGAAGTTCGCCAAGCCCATGGACATGACCTTCGGGCCCGACGGTTCGCTGTACGTCCTGGAGTGGGGCAGCGAGTTCGGCGGCGGCAACAACGACTCCGGCCTCTACCGGATCGACTATGCCCAGGGGCAGCGCATCCCGATCGCCAAGGCCAAGGCATCCGCCACCAACGGACCCGTGCCCCTCAAGACCGACTTCTCCAGCGAGGGCAGCAAGGACCCGGACGGCGACCCGCTCACCTTCGCCTGGGACTTCGACGGCGACGGCACCTACGACTCCACCGAGGCCAACCCCTCGCACACCTACACCGCCAAGGGCGACTTCAACGCCCAGCTCAAGGTCACCGACTCCACCGGCAAGTCCGGCTACGCCAACATCCCCGTCACGGCGGGCAACACGGCACCGAAGGTGACCGTCGAGACCCCCGTCGACGGCAAGCTCATCACCTTCGGCGACAAGATCCCGTACAAGGTGAAGGTCACCGACCCCGAGGACGGCGAGATCGACTGCTCCAAGGTCTTCGTGAACCCGGCCCTCGGCCACGACGACCACGAGCACCCGACCACCGACATCCCCGGCTGCGAGGGCACCGTCGACACCGGTGACCTGGGCGGCCACCCCGAGGGCGCCGACCTCACGTACGTCCTCAACGCCAAGTACACCGACAAGGGCGGGTCCGGGACGAGCGCCCTGACCGGCTACGGCCGCTCGGTCATGCACCCCAAGCACAAGCAGGCCGAGTACCACGACGACCAGTCGGGCACCCGGATCGTCTCGCAGGCGGGCGCCGAGAACGGCAAGCGCATCGGTGACGTCAGCGACGGCGACTGGATCGCGTTCACGCCGATGAGCGTCGAGGGCGTCAGCAAGGTCTCCTACCGCATGTCGTCCCCGTACGGAGTGGGCTCCATCGAGCTCCGCGCGGACGCCCCCGACGGCAAGCTCCTCGCCACGACCCCGGTGCTCAACACCGGAGGCTGGGACACCTACCAGAACACCCCGGCCGTCGACATCGAGGCCCTGACCGGCACCCACAAGCTGTACGTGGTCTTCAAGTCGCCGCAGAACAATTCCTTCGACGTGGACGCCGTCGCGTTCTCGGCCCCCACGGGCTGACCCTCGCGACCGCTCACCGGCCCCTGTCCCGCACCGGGGCCGGTGAGCCTCAGGGCCAGAACCGGGCGAGCACGCCCTCCTTGAACGGAGCCGGTGAGACGGCGAGGTTCCCGGAGAACGGATGGTCCAGGGACAGGCACAGGAGCAGGCTCACCCCGATCAGCCCGGCGACCGAGACCACGAACATCAGCTGGGCGCGCAGGCTCCTGATGCCGTAGAGAAACGTCAGCGGCAGCATGACGAGCGCGCCGCCGTAGACGAGGACGTTGAGGAGCATCGGCAGGGACTGCTCCGAGTCGGCAAGGCGGGTGCGGCGGGCCGCGGCGACCTCGCCCAGGGTGGACACGGCCTGCTCGTAGTAGACCTTCTCCGACTCGGTCCGCGGCTCGTACTCCTGGAACACCTCGTACAGCCGGACCACTTGGGGGTTGGTGATGCCGGGGTCGGGCCGGCCCTCGCGCATCAGCGGCCACTGCTTCTCGACGATCGCGTGGACGTACGCGCCGACGGCCTGCGTCACCAGGCGCTCCTGGTCGGGTGGGAACGCCGAGGCGTCACGCAGCACCTCCGCCGTCTGGCTGGCCTCGGCGGCGACGTTCGTCTCCGCCTCGTTGAGGCCCTCCCACTCGGCCACGACGACGAACGCGAGGATGATGCCGTAGATCGCGGCGTACATGCTGAGGACGACGCCGACCATGTCGTTGTATCTGCCGTCCGCCGCGCGGGGCAGCAGGCGCCGCAGCAGCAGGGTGCCCGCCACCCCGACGCAGACGGCACCGCCTCCCAGCAGGCAGGCGAGCGCGAGCGTACCGAAGTTGTTCAGAAGCCAGATTCCCACAGTCCCCCAACGCGGGGCCTCCGCAGTGGTCACACACGAGGACCCGCGGCGCGCTCCCTGTCCAACAGCGCGCCGCGGGTCCTCGTCTCCCCGTCAGCGAGTGCCGACCGCCGCGCGCACGGCCCGGCGGGCCATCTGGCAGTCGTCGTGCAGCCGCCGCAGCAGCAGCCGCTGTTCCTCGCCGGACGGCGCGGCACCGGGGTGGGCCTGGCCCGATGCCGTCGGGGTCGGCTCGTGCAGCGTGCGCTGCACGGCTGTCTCGCACATCCTGATCTCCTTGGTGAGGACCAGCATCAGGTTGACCAGGAACGCGTCCCGCGCCGCCGGACCCGCCGCCTGGGCGAGCTGGCTGATGTCGCGACGCGCCACGGGCGAGTCGCCGAGCACCGACCACAGCGTCGCCAGGTCATAGCCCGGCAGATACCAGCCCGCCTGCTCCCAGTCCACGAGGACCGGGCCCGCCGGGGACAGCAGCACGTTCGAGAGCAACGCGTCGCCGTGACAGAACTGCCAGGTCAGCTGAGGACCCGACGGGTGGGCGTGCGCTATCCCGTGCAGCAGCTTCTGCAGGTCGCCCATGTCGCGGTCGGTGAGCAGCCCCAGCTCGTGGCAGCGGGAGATCCGACGGCCGTAGTCCAGCGGCCTGCCGAACATCTCCTGCGGCGGCCGCCACTGGTTGAGGCGGCACACGGCTCCCATCGCCGCCCGGACGTCCGCGCGCGGCGGGGCGTCCGCGGGGTGGCGCTGCAGGGCCGCCACCCGGCCCGGAACCCGCTCGATCACCAGGGTGCAGTCGTCCGGGTCGGCCGCGATGAGACGCGGCACGCGCACCGGCGGACGATGCCTGACGAACGAGCGGTAAGCAGCTATTTCGTGCCGGATCCGCTCGGCCCACAGGGGCGAGTGGTCGAGCAGGCACTTGGCGACGACGGTGGCGCGCCCCGCCGTGCCGACCAGGAGCACGGTGCGCCCGCTGCGGCGCAGCACCTGCACCGGCTGGAACTCCGGACAGATGCGGTGCACCGAGGCGATCGCGGTGCGCAGCTGAGCTCCCTGGGGCCCGGACAGGTCGAGTCTCCCGCTGAGCGGTCCGGCGCCGGGTGCCGGTACGCGCCGGGACCGGCCGGTGCCGAGCGGCGCGGCCGCAGGGCGCGCCGGAGCCAGATAGGGGCCGCCGCCGGTCAGCGGGACCTCCGCCGCGCGGGCCGGGCCGCGGGAGGAGGGGTGCGGGCGCAGCGGCCGAGGCGGGGCGGACACGGAGGACGATGCTGCGTACATGGGCGATACAGATCCCTTCGTGTGCCAGCGAGTTGCGGCGCCCTCCCGCCCCGGCCGCTGTGGGTGCACCCTGGGGAGTGCCTTGAGGCGGCCGGGTCGGGGTGGCGCATTCCTACCTGACACCCGTGAGCCCGTGGCACACCATGTGGCGCACCCTGGCGAACCCTGGCGAATAGTCGCTCAGCAACTGACAGACGGTTACTGTCAATTCAGCCGAGAACCTGGGGGCTTGACGTGAACGGACAACCCAACACCCGCCTGTCGGATCTCTTCGGCCTGGCGGGTTGGTCCAAGGGTGAACTCGCCAGAATGGTGAACCGGCAGGCAACAGCGATGGGTCATCCGCAGCTGGCCACCGACACCTCGCGGGTGCGGCGCTGGATCGACATGGGAGAGATCCCGCGCGATCCGGTACCCAGGGTCCTGGCTGTTCTGTTCACCGAGCGTCTCGGCCGTGTCGTGACCATCGAGGACCTCGGTCTGGTCCGGCACGGGCGCGTAGGCAAACAGCGCGGCGACGGGAGCGTGGAATCCCCGGACGGCGTGCCGTGGGCGCCCGAGCGAACCGCCGCGGTCCTCACCGAATTCACGGGAATGGACCTCATGCTCAACCGACGCGGCTTGGTGGGCGCGGGTGCCGCGCTCGCCGCCGGCTCCGCACTCAGCAGCGCCATGCACGACTGGCTGCACACCGATCCGACCCTGAAGGCCGACGCCCCCCGCACCGACGATCCCCTGCACGCCGACCCCGCCGGATTCGACCGCTACGAGGCCGCCCCCATCGGGTCACAGGAGATCGAGGCCCTCGAGCGCTCGGTCGAGGTGTTCCGCGCCTGGGACGCGTCCCGTGGCGGCGGCCTGCAGCGCAAGGCCGTGGTGGGGCAGCTGAACGAGGTGGGCGGCATGCTCGCCTACCGCCACCCCGACCATCTCCAGCGGCGCCTGTGGGGCGTCGCCGCCAACCTCGCCGTCCTCGCGGGCTGGATGTCCCACGACGTCGGCCTCGAACCCACCGCCCAGAAGTACTTCGTGATCGCCGCGCACGCGGCCCGCGAGGGCGGCGACCGGCCACGCGCGGGCGAGGCCCTGTCCCGGGCCGCACGCCAGATGGTGCACCTGGGCAAGCCCGACGAGGCCCTTGACCTGATGAAACTCGCCAAGTCCGGCTCGGGCGAGCAGACCCTGCCGCGCACCCAGGCGATGCTGCACACCATCGAGGCCTGGGCCCAGGCCTCGATGGGCAAGGGGCAGGCGATGCGCCGCACGCTCGGCCGGGCGGAGGACCTGTTCGTCTCCGACAAGGGCGACGTGCCGCCGCCCAGCTGGATGCAGATGTTCGACGAGGCGGACCTGCACGGGATGCAGGCCCTGGCGTACCGCACCCTCGCCGAGCACGAGCCGGCCGCGGCGCAGCTCGCCCAGCGCCACGCCAAGGAGGCCATCGAGCTGCGCACCAAGGGCCGCGACCGCTCGACGATCTTCGACTACATCTCGCTGGCCTCGGCGTGCTTCATCGCCGACGACCCCGAGCAGGCCGACCGGTACGCGCGCCTGGCGCTGGTGTCGATGGGCGCCAACTCCTCGCACCGCACCTGGGACCGGCTGCGCGAGATGTACCGGCTCACCGGTCAGTACGCGGGCTATCCGAAGATCGAGGACCTGCGTGCGGAGATCAAGCAGGCGCTGCCCAGGGCGGCGGGTCGGCCGGGGGGAGGCAAGTGGGTCCGGGCATAGCACCCGGCCGGCGCGGGGCCGGTGGGTACGGCGGTGACGAAGTCGTGGCTAGGTCTTCGTCTTCGGCCGCACGGCCGGCCCGGTCCCCGGACCCGGCCACGAGCGGGAAAGCCCGGGCCAGGGCCGTCGGCCACCGGCAGGCGGTCCAGGCCTCGACCTTGGCCACGGTCCAGGCCTCGACTTCGGCCGTCAGGGTCTAGGCCTCGACCTTGGCCACCAGCAGGCAGGCGTCGTCCTCGCGCGGGGCCACGCCGAACTCCTCCACGGCGATGCGCACACAGTCCTGCGCCACCTTCGCCTCGGCGAAGCGCGGTGCCAGGGCGAGCAGCCGGTGGGTCGCGGCCTCTCGGGAACGTCGCGGCACCAGGCCGTCGGTGTGCAGCAACAGCAGGTCGCCGGGGCGCAGTCGCTCCTGGGCCTGTTCGTAGACGGCACCGGACGTCGCGCCGAGGAGCACGCCGTCCGGTGGTGTGAGCGCGCGCCCCGTCCCGCCGCGGAACAGCAGCGGGGCGGGGTGTCCGGCCTGCGCCCAGGTGAGGGTGTGCTCATCGGCGTCGTACAGACAGCAGACGGCGCTGCCGAGCGCGGGCTGCACGGACGCGTCGAGTAACTGGTTCAGCCAGCCCATCAGGCGGCCCGGGTCGGCTCCGGCGACGGCCATGCCGCGCAGGGCGCCGAGGAGCATCGCCATGCCGGAGGTGACCGTGACGCCGTGGCCGGTGAGGTCGCCGACGCTCAGCAGGGTGCGGCCGTCGGCCAGTTCGAGGGCGTCGTACCAGTCGCCGCCGATGAGGGCGGTCGAGGACGACGGGAGGTAGTGGGCGGCGAGGTCCAGGTTCGCGGAGCCGCCGTGCGGGAAGCGCAGGGAGCCGCGCCACGGCGGAAGGACGGCCTCCTGGAGTTCGACCGCGAGGCGGTGCTCGGTCTGCGCGATGTGGCGCTGGCGCTGCATTGAGTCCCGGGTCTCGCGCACCACGCGCTGGCTGCGGCGCAGTTCGCTGACGTCTCTGAGGACCGCCCACATGGAGGCGGTGGAGCCGTCGGGGGCGAGCACGGGCTCGCCCATCATGTGCACCTGGCGCACGACGCCGTCGGGGCGGACGACGCGGAACTCGCCGTCGATCGGCTTGCCGTCGACCAGGCAGTCCGTGACCATCGCCGTCAGCATCGGCTGGTCGTCGGGGTGGACCAGGGAGGGCAGCTCGTCGAGGGAGAGGGGCGGCGCGGACGGGTCCCGGCCGAGGATCTGGAACAGCTCGCCGGACCAGGTGGCCTCGTCGGTGAGGAGGTTCCACTCGGCGCTGCCGACCCGGCTGAGCAGGGAGCCGTGCTGCGGCTCCGGCCGCGCGGGCCCGGTGTCCGGGGTGTGGGTGCGCGGCGGGCCGTCCCGCAGCTGAGCCAAGTGTCCGTGCAGGTCGTTGAGTTGATGCACCGCCAGTTCGCACAGGGCGCGCTGCCAGCGGCCCGTGGGGTCGCTGTGGTCGGCCACGGCTTCGCGGCGCACGGCGTCGACCTCGCCCCGCAGTCGGCGCGTCTGCGAGATGAGCGCGTCGACCGCGCCGTGCTCCTGCGGCCGGTCGGGGCGGTCCGCGAACACATGGGACGGCATGGGGTGCTCCGTTGACGATGCGGTGCGACCGGGTTTGCTGTGGGGATCGCCGGTCATGGCTCCTCGACCGGTAGCGGTGTGGCGTTCGTACTGGCCTTCGTGCGTCGGGTACGTGACGTACGCGCGTGACGGGGGTGACGTGCGTGCCGGGTTCCGTACTGACTTCAGTGACAACTCTTCGACCGGTAACGACTCTGGCACAGCGCGCCCACGCTCGTAAGGGATTTGGCAACACCCGATGCGGTGGTGCTTCTGGCATATGTCGCTGTCCTTGCGGTGACAGCACCTGACATACGGGCCTGGTCGTCGCCTGCTGGGACGCCCGTCGGGCCCGGTTGACCTCAAGTCCGCTTGAGGTTGTTGAGTTGCTTCTGGCGGCGAGAACGTCGCCCCGGAGGGATCCGGTGACGAGCATCCGGTCGGTCGGACCGGGTGACGAGAGGGCGCGGTCATGACGAACGAGATCCTTGTGGTGGGGGCCATTCCGGCGCGGACCCAGGCGGCGGTGACGGCGGTGGTGAAGGATCTGGAGCAGGCCTTCAACGCCCATGACCCCGTCGCCCTGAGCGAGCAGTTCGCCCGCGAGGCGTCCTGGACCAACGCCGTGGGCACGCGCCTCGACGGCCGCGCGGCCATCGCCGAGTTCAGCGGTCCCGCGATGAAGGGCTTCCTGCGCGACTCCTACGCCCGCTACGACGTCGTCAAGCTCCTCGAGGTCACGCCCGAGGTGATCGGCGTGAACGTGCGGCAGACCCCCACGGACAGCTCGGGGAACCCGGTCGCGGGCCCGCACGGCGTGACGACCTACGTGATCGCGCGGCAGCAGGAGGGCTGGAAGATCGTCGTCGGCCAGAACGCCCCGGTGGACGCCCCGCCCGCCGCCTGAGCCGGACGTCCTGCCGCGGTCCGGGACACCCACGGGGGTGGTGTCCCGGCCGTCCGCGGGGCCCGGCTCCGTCAGCCGTGCAGGTACCGCAGCACCGCGAGGACCCGCCGGTTGGCGTCGTGCGAAGCGGGCAGGCCCAACTTGTCGAAGACCGCGGCCACGTGCTTCTCGACCGTGCCCGCCGAGACCACGAGCGCCTGGGCGATCGCGGCGTTCGAGCGGCCCTCGGCCATCAGCGAGAGGACCTGCCGCTCGCGGGGGGTGAGCGGCGCGAGCTCCGCCGCGTGCCGGCTCGCGCCCGCGAGCTGGGTGACGACCTCCGGGTCGAGCGCGGTGCCGCCGCCGGCCACCCGGGCCAGCGCGTCGGTGAACTCGGCGATGTTGGCGACCCGGTCCTTGAGCAGATAGCCGACGCCCGCCGACCCGGCCGCGAGCAGCCGCGTGGCGTACTTCGTCTCGACGTACTGGGAGAACAGGAGCACGCCGGTGCCCGGGTGGTCGCGCCGGATGTCGATGGCGGCGCGCAGGCCCTCGTCGGTGTGCGACGGCGGCATCCGGATGTCGACGACGGTGACGTCCGGGCAGTGCTCGGCGACGGCGGTCCGCAGCGCGTCGGCGTCGCCGACGGCCGCGCACACCTCATGGCCGCGCTCCACCAGCATCTGAGCCAGCAGTTCCCGCAGGACAGCGGCATCCTCGGCGATCACGACACGCATGCCGAAATGATCTCACGCGTGCGGCGGCAGCTCGACGACGACCGTCGTCGGCCCGCCTTCGGGGCTGTCCACGCGCAGGCTCCCGTCGACCGTGCGCACCCGCTGCGTCAGCCCGGTCAGGCCGCTGCCCGCGCCGACGGCGGCGCCCCCGCGCCCGTCGTCGCGCACGCTGAGGCGCAGCACACCGCCGGTGCTCGCGCCGTCATCCGCCGCGCTCTGCGTGACCGCGATCACGACCTGGGACGCGCCGCTGTGCTTGATGACGTTCGTGAGGAGTTCGGCCGCGCAGAAGTAGGCGATGGTCTCGATGGCGGGGGTCGGGCGCCGGGGGATGTCCGTGGTCAGCTCGACGGGCACGGTGCTGCGGGCGGCGAGGGTGGCGAGGGCGTCGGGCAGGCCGTCGTCGAGGACCGGGGGGTGGATGCCCCGGGCGAGGTCGCGCAGTTCGGTGAGGGCTTCGGTGGCGTTGCGGTGCGCTCCGTCGACGAGTTGGCGTACGCGGTCGAGGTCGACGGGCTCGTCGCGGCTCCCGCCGTCCGGAGCGCCGAGGCGTTCCTTGATCATGTCCAGGCCCATGGCCACCGCCACGAGCCGCACCTGCGCGCCGTCGTGCAGATCGCGCTCGACCCGGCGGAGCAGCGCCACGGAGTCGTCCACCGCGAGCGCCCGGGTCTCCTCCAGGTCCCGCACGCGCGCCGCCAGGCGGTTCGGCCCGAGCAGGGCGCGCAGCAGCCGCCGGTCGGCCTCCACGACGAGCCGCGTCGTCCAGGGCGCGAGCAGCAGCAGCGCGAGGCCGAGCGGAACCGCCACGAACGTACCGGCGAGGCTGTGCACCTCGAAGCCGCCGACCGGGACGGGCGTGAGGACGGGCATGCCGCCCCCGTCGGCGGGCGCCTCCTGCTGCCCGAACACGCCCCACCGCAGCGGCGCCGTGAGATTGATCAGGCCGGTGACCCAGAAGAGCACCGCGTACATGCCGAGCGCGCCCACCGGCAGCTTCACCAGGACGTACCAGACGGCCCGCCAGCCCGCGACGTCCCGCAGCCGCGCGTCGAGGCAGCCGAACACCCCGGAGCCGGGGCGCGGCGGAGCCGGAGCCGGCACCCGCTCTCCCAACAGCCCCGACGCGAGCCCCCGGTTCAGTCCGCCGAGCCCGCGCGCCAGCCACAGGCAGCCCACCAGGACGAGCACGCCGATCACCGCGCCCACCAAGGACACCGTCAGCCCCGCGCCCAGCGCGAGGAGCACGAGCAGCACGACACCGCCCGCCAGACTCAGCGGGAACGCCAGCAGGCAGTACGCCGCCTCGGCCCAGGCGCGACGGGTGAGCGGGGCGCGCAGGACCGTGGCGACGCGCGCCGCCGGTGCGCCGGGCGCGAGGTGCGGGGTGGTGGGCCGGGTGGGACGTGAGGAGTCGTGCATGGTGATCATTTTCCAGTCAGGCGTCGCGGTGGGCCAACAGCCGGGCGCCCGCGCCGAGGGTGACGGCCACGTACAGACACAGCACGGCGAAGCCGGTCCAGGGCGTGAGCATGTCGGCGACGGGCTTGGCGACGGCCAGGGAGTTCCCGGCGATCATCGTCGGGAAGAACTTCGCGACGGTCGGGCCCGAGAGGCCGCCGATCACCGCGGGCAGCACGAAGGTGACGCCGACGAGCGCGGCGATGGCGCTCGCCGTGTGCCGGGTCAGGGCGCCGATGCCGATGCCGAGCAGCCCGACGAGGCTCAGGTAGGCGCCTGCGAGCAGCACCGCACGCAGCACGCCCGGGTCGCCGATGCCGGGGCGCGGCACGCCGTCGGCGAGGGCCGCGCGGCCCGCGAAGAACGTCACGAGGGCGACCGCCTCACCGACGACCAGCGTGACGGTGCCGTACACGGCCGCCTTGGCCGCGAGCATCGTGCGCCGGTCGGGGACCGCGGCGAGCGTGGAGCGGATGGAGCCGCAGGAGTACTCCCCGGTGACGACGAGGACACCGAGCACGCCGACGACCAACTGGCCGAGCGCGACGCCCGCGAGCACGTTGTTCGTCGGGTCGAACACGGCGGCCTTGGCGGGCGACGGCGCCTTGGTGTGGGCCATGGTGACGACTCCGACGGCGACCATGCCCGTGACGGTGAGCAGCAGCGCCCACGCCGTGGAACGCAGACTGCGGAGCTTGATCCACTCCATGCGGGCCGCGCGTGCGAAGGGGGAGGAGGGGGAGGAGTGCGAGGTGGGGGTGGAGGTGAGGGCGGTCATCGGGGGTTCCTCTTCTGCGCGGTGTCGGGCGTGGGGCCTGCGCCGGGGGTGAGGCCTGCGCCGGACGTGGCGGCTGTGCCGGGGGTGGGCCCTGCGCAGGGTGCGGGCGCCGGACCGGACGCGGACGCGTCCTCGTGGCGGGCGGTGGGGTGGGCCGTGCCCCGGTACGCGGACGCGGATTCCGTCAGGGCGAAGAACGCCTCCTCCAGCGACCGCCCGCGCCCGGTCAGCTCCCGCACGGACGTGTCCGCGAGCAGCCGCCCCTGCCCGATCACCACCAAGTGGTCCGCGGTGAGTGCCATCTCGCCGATGAGGTGGCTGGAGAGCAGCACCGTGCGGCCCTCCGCGGCGAGCGAGCGCATCAGGTCCCGGATCCAGCGCACGCCCTCCGGGTCGAGCCCGTTCACCGGCTCGTCGAACAGCAGCACCCCGGGGTCGCCGAGCAGCGCGGCCGCGATCCCGAGCCGCTGCACCATGCCGAGGGAGTACGTTCCGGCGCGGCGCCCGGCGACGTCGCTCAGGCCGACGGTGGCGAGGACCTCGTCGACGCGCGCGGCCGGGATGTCACCCGCCGCGGCCAGGGCGGCCAGATGCGCCCGCGCGCTGCGCCCCGGGTGGAACGTGCGCGCTTCGAGGAGCGCGCCCACCTCGCGCAGCGGCCGCCGCAGTGCGGCGTAGGGTCGGCCCGCGATCAGCGCGTGTCCGGCGTCGGGGCGGTCGAGTCCCATGATCATGCGCATGGTGGTCGACTTGCCCGAGCCGTTCGGGCCGAGGAAGCCCGTCACGGCGCCGGGCGTCACGTCGAAACTCAGCGCGTCGACGGCGGTGTTCGGCCCGTACCGCTTGGTCAGGCCCTTGACCTCGATCATCACTGCTCCTGCCGGGAACCTGGCGTTGTCATGTCGCTCACGCTAGGTCGGGGGCAGGCACCGCCGTAACGCGGCTTTCCTCCGACTGAGCTGGGGGTTTTCCCCCAGGGACGAGGCGGCGGCCCGGTCGGCTCAGCCGGGGCTGTGGACGCGTAAGCGGTCGGACCAGCTCACGACGAGCGGTACGAACTGGCCGACGACGAGGAGGAGAGCTCCCACGACGAGCCAGCCCGGCCCGCCCCAGCCGAGGCAGAGCACGCCGAGCAGCGGCGGCCCGACCGCGTTGGACAGGCCCTGGCCGATGGCGAACAGACCGGAGTACTGGCCCTGCGCGTGCTCCGGGGCGAGGCCGAAGGACAGCTCGAACGAGGCGGCGGCGTGCCACAGTTCGCCCACGGTGTGCACGACCACCCCGAGCACGATGACGACCACGGCGGCCCAGCCGGGCGCGCCGCCCGCCGCCGCGATGAGGGCGGTGGCGAGCAGGAACGCCCCCCGGCGCGGCGCGCCACCCGCCCGGCCGACGCGTTGCTGACCACACCGCGGCTGACCCGTACCTGCAGGCAGACCACGAGGGCGGTGTTGACCGCGACGCTCGCGCCGACGAACCAGCGCGGCGCGTCGGTGTGCCCGGCTGGGGCGCCGCGCCGGGGTGGCGAGTTCGACCACGCACACGCACGCGACCAGGGAGAGGAAGGACTGCACGAACACAAGGCCCGCCACGGCGAGGGCCTGCACGACGACCGCGAGCCGGAAGACCTCGCGCGGGCCGCGCCGGTCGGCCAGGCGGCCCACGGGGATGCCGGCGGCGAGTCCGATCAGGGCGGCGCCGAGGGCGAGTCCGACCTGGGAGACCGGGAGGCCCACGGAGCGGGTGAAGAACAGCGCGGCCCCGGCGATGAACAGGCCCTTGCCTCTCTGGTTGACGAAGGTCGCGGCGGCGAAGACGCGTTTGGGGCTGGTCCCGGGGATGAGGCCGCGGGCGACCAGCCACGCCGCCAACCGTCCTCCCACGTCCTCCGCGGCCGCCGTCTCGGCCCGCCCACGACGAGCGCTACGCGCGCTCCAACGAGTTCCTGGACATCCTCCACCGGTTCTGGCGCGGTGAGACCCCGCTGTCCTACGAAGGTGACCACTACCGCATCAAGGACGCGCAGGTCGGCCTGGGGTACAAGGGCGGAGGCCGGCCCGAGATCTACATCAGCGGTGCGTCCGCGGGAGGCCCGGGCGCAGGCCCTCGCGGATCTCGCCGACATGATGCGCGATCCCGACGAAGAGCACCGGAAACGGATCGCGGCGGCTGTGGCCTCCTCCGACTCCGTGGCGGTGAACACGTCCTTCCGGCTGGCCGAGTCCGCGGCATCCGACTGGCTCTCACCCATGCTGTTCTCCGGCGCCGTGGCCTATCGCGGCGGTCCCGCCCTGTGCGTGGTGGGCAGCTACGAGGAGGTCGCGGCGTATCTCTACGCGTACAAGGAGGCCGGGATCAGCGAGTTCATCTTCTCCGGCTGGCCGACCCGGGACGAGATGCGGATCTTCTGCACCAGGGTGCTGCCGCTGCTGCACCGGCACGAACGCGCCGGGCAGCCCGCCGCCCGCGCCGCGTCATGACCTGACCGCCGAGGACAACGGCAGGCCGGGCGGCCGTCAGTGGGCGATCGAGTCGATCAGCTCGCGCGCCCCCTGGCGCAGCAGCGTGACCGCCACGGACGTGCCGAGGGTCGCCGGGTCCAGCGGCCCGGCCCACTCGTGGGCGTTCAGGACCGTCTTGCCGTCGGGCGTGAACACCCGGGCGCGCAGGGACAGGTCACCGCTCGGCTCGCTGCGGGCGTACCCGGCGATCGGCGAGTTGCAGTGGCCCTGGAGCACGTGCAGGAACATGCGCTCGGCGGTGGCCTCGCGCCAGGCGTCGCGGTCGCCGAGGCCGCTCACCGCGTCGATGGTCGTCGTGTCGTCCTCGCGGCACTGCAGGGCGAGGATCCCGGCGCCGATGGGCGGGCACATCGTCTCGACGGAGAGGACCTCGGAGATGTGCTCCGTCGCGCCGATGCGTTCGAGTCCCGCCACCGCGAGCAGCAGCGCGTCCGCGTCCCCGGCGGCGAGCTTGGCCAGGCGGCGGCCCGCGTTGCCGCGCATCGGTACGCAGTCCAGGTGCGGGTGGGACGCGGAGAGCTGCGCGATGCGGCGCACCGACGACGTGCCGACGCGGGTGCCCGGGGGCAGCTCGTCGAGGGTCAGGCCCTTGGGGTGGATGAGCGCGTCCCGGATGTCGTCGCGCCGCAGGAACGCCGCGAACGTCGTGCCCGCGGGCAGCGGCCGGTCCGCCGGGACGTCCTTGACGCAGTGCACCGCGAGGTCCGCCTCTCCGGCGAGCAGCGCCGCGTCGACCTCCTTGGTGAACGCGCCCTTCCCGCCGAGCTTGGCCAGGTCGCCCATCCAGCGGTCGCCGGAGGTGGTCACGGGCAGGACCTCGGTGCGGATGCCGGGGTGGCGGGCGGCGAGTTCGGCGCGCACGCGCTCGACCTGGGCGAGGGCCATGGGGGACGAGCGGGAGACGATGCGGATCAGCTCGGGAGCGGACATGGCGTACACCATAGGCCCTGAGCGGCGGCCGACCCGCATCGGACCCTGCGCCAACTGGGTTACGCTGCCGAGCTGTTGATGTGCGCGGTGGGTAGCTGGGACAATCCGTCGGACGCGCGCAGGACCGGCCGCCGACCTGCGGGTCCGCCGCTCTCAGGACCGCCCGCACTCGCCCGGTTCCAGCGGGGGCGACGTCACCGACATGTTGGCCGTGCAGTGCGGGGTGTTGCCCTCGTCCTCGTGCCAGTCCGCGGGGCGCGGCCGGATGAACGCGAAGGCCGCGGCGGCCGCGAGGACGAAGAGACCGGCGCAGCCCCAGGCCGCCTTCCCGAACGCGGAGTCGAGGGCGTCGGGGTCGGTGTACGCCGTGCCGGTCAGGCCGACCGCGAGCGGCAGCGCGGCGACCACGAGGAGCTGCGCGATGCGGGCCGCCGTGTTGTTCACCCCGCTGGCGAGTCCGGCGCGGCCCGCGTCGACCGACGCGAGGACCGTCGCCGTGAGCGGGGCGACGAACACGCTCATGCCGAGGCCGAGCACGACCACGGCGGGCAGGACGTCGGTGGCGTAGGAGGCTCCGGGGCCGATCCGCAGCATCAGCAGGACGCCCGCGGCGGCGATCAGCGGGCCCGCGCACAGCGGCAGGCGCGGGCCGAGCCGCCGGGCCAGGTCGCCCGCGGGGGCCGAGAGGAGCAGCATCAGGACGGTGATGGGCAGCGTCGCCGTACCGGCCTGGAGGGCGTCGTAGCCGAGCGTCGTCTGCAACTGCACGGGCAGCATGAACAGGATGCCGCCGATGGCCGCGTACAGGCACAGCGTCATGACGTTGGCCGCGGAGAACAGGCCGGAGCGGAAGAGTTCCAGGGGCAGCATCGGGTCCCGGCGCCGGTGCTCGACCAGCAGGAACACCGCGCCCGCCGCCAGCCCGACGAGCCCCGGAAGGATCCCCGCGAGGAACGAGGAGTCGCCGGACGCGCCGATCAGCGCGAAGCTCACGCCCGCCAGGAACAGCGCCGCGAGCACCGCGCCCGGCACGTCGAAGCGCTGCCCCGCGGCACTCTCGTCGCGGCTCTCCGGCACGTGCCGCACCGCGAAGAGCACCAGCGCGGCCAGCGGCACGTTGATGAGGAAGATCCACCGCCAGCCGGGCCCGTCGATCAGCCAGCCGCCGAGGAATGGACCGACCGCCCCCGCGACCCCGCCGAGCCCCGACCACGCGCCCACCGCCTTGGCCTGGTCGCGCGGCCGGAACGAGGAGCGGACCAGCGCGAGCGAGCCCGGCGTGAGCAGCGCGCCGCCCACGCCCTGCAGGGCACGCGCGGCGATGAGGGTGCCCGCGTCCTGCGCGAGGCCGCACAGCGCGGACGCGAGGGCGAACCACACCACGCCGATGACGAGGGTGCGCCGCCGCCCGATCCGGTCGCCGAGGGCCCCGCCGAGCAGGAGCAGCGCGGACAGCGTGAGCATGTAGGCGTTGACGACCCACTGGAGCGAGGAGATCGACGCGTCGAGGTCGCGGCCGAGGGTGGGCAGGGCGACGTTCACGACGGTGCCGTCCAGCATCGCCATGCCGGAGGCGAGGACCGCGCTGGTCAGGACCCACCGGCCGCGCGTCGACGCGAGGGCGACCCCGCCGTCGCCGCCCGGAGCGTGTGCGCCGTCGGGGGACGCCGTCATGGACCCACCGCCCTCCTGGCCGTTGTACGCGGGTTCCGTGCCGGGACGCGCGGCCTACATGTGCACGGCGCCCTCGCCGAGGTGACTGTCGGCGGGACGCCCCTTGCGGTACAGCACGAACGTAACGAGGAAGCCGACGGCGAAGAAGAGGGCCGACCACCAGTACGCCGTCTCGTAGCTCTGTACCTGGGCCTCGGCCTGCACCTCGGGCGTCGGGCGCTTGCCGACGAGGTAGTTGGCGGCGGCGCTGGTGGCCAGGGTGTTCAGGAGCGCCGTGCCGATGGAACCGCCCACCTGCTGGGTGGTGTTGACCATCGCGGACGCCACGCCCGCGTCGTGCGCGGCGACGCCCGAGGTGGCCATGCTCATCGCCGGGGCGAAGATGAGGCCGAGCCCGAACCCGAAGACGAGCAGCGGCGGCAGCACGTGCAGGGTGTAGCCGCTGGTGGTGTCGAGCGTCGTCAGCCACACCATGCCGCCCGCCGAGAGCAGCATGCCGAGCGGCACGACGGGTTTCGGCCCGAAGCGCGGCACGAGGACGTTGGTGGTCAGGACGGAGATCACGACCATCACCACGACCATCGGGATGAAGGCGAGCCCCGTCTTGACGGGTGTGTAGCCGAGGATCTGCTGCATGTAGTACGTCAGGAAGAGGAACACGCCGAACATGCCCGCGCCGGAGATGAACATCGCGAGGAACGACGCGCCCCGGTCCCGGTCGAGCACCACCCTGAGCGGAAGCAGCGGATGCGCGGCCCGTGTCTGCCACCAGGCGAAGGCCGTCACGAGTACGACGCCGATGACGAGGAAACCCCACGTCAGCGGGTCGCCCCAGTCGTGCGTCTCGGCGTTGGCGAAGCCGTAGACGATGCAGAACAGGCCGGCCGACACCAACAGCGTGCCCGGCACGTCGAGTTTGGGCCGGTCCGCGGGCGCCCCCGGGTGCAGCAGGTGCCAGCCGCCGATCATCGCGGCCAGGGCGAAGGCGAGGTTCACGTACAGACACCAGCGCCAGTCCAGGTACTCCGTGAGCACGCCGCCGAGCAGCAGCCCGACCGCGGCGCCGGAGCCCGCGACGGCGCCGTAGATGCCGAACGCCTTCGCGCGCTCGCGCGGGTCCGTGAACGTGGTGCTGAGCAGGGAGAGCGCGGCGGGCGCGAGGAGCGCGCCGAACAGGCCCTGGAGCGCCCGGGCGACCACCAGCATCCCGAAGCTGGTCGCGGCACCACCGAGCGCGGAGGCGAGGGCGAACCCGGCGAGACCGGCCAGGAAGACCGCCTTGCGGCCCACCAGGTCCGCGATGCGCCCGCCGAGCAGCAGCAGGCTGCCGAACGCGAGCGCGTACGCGGTGACGACCCACTGCCGGTTGCCGTCGGTGAAGCCCAGGTCCTGCTGCGCGGACGGCAGCGCGATGTTCACGATCGTCGCGTCCAGGACCACCATGAGCTGCGCGGTGGCGATGACCGCGAGGATCAGCCAGCGGTGCTCGTGCTTGCCGCCGGTGTGGTGGGCGGCCGGAGGCGGGGGAGGGGTGTCGGCGGCGGGCGCCGGCTGGGACAGCGGCTGCGGAATGCCTTCCGGTATGCCCTCGGGGCCGGAGCCGGGCGAGCGGTCCATCGTGACCTCCAGACCCCCCGCGTCAAGAGACACCCCCGTCACACGCTAAGCGCCCCGCCCATGCCCCGCGACCTGGGCCGATCACGGCCCCGCGCGCGCGGGGCCGTGATCGGCGGTCAGGAGCGGCGCGCCCCGCTGCCGGGTTCCTCCACGGGCACGGACCGCACGGCTTCGGGGTCCTCGGGGCCCGGTGCGGTGTGCTCCGTTTCCGTCGGCGCGGCGGGGACGGTCTCCAGGGGCGCCGGAGTCCCGGACGCGCCGGTATCCCGGCGACGGGACAGCCGTCCGGCGAGCGCCGCGACGGGCTCCGCGTAGCGGGCGGTGAGGGGGCCCACCACGACGAGGATCAGTACGTACGCCGTGGCCAGCGGGCCGAGGCGGGGCTCGATGCCCGCCGTGACCGCGAGGCCCGCGATGACGATGGAGAACTCGCCGCGGGCCACGAGCGCGCCGCCCGCCCGCCAGCGGCCCTTGACGGAGATGCCCGCGCGCCGCGCCGCCCAGTACCCGGTGGCGACCTTCGTGCACGCGGTGACCGCGGCGAGCGCGAGGGCGGGCAGGAGCACCGGCGGGATGCTCGCCGGATCGGTGTGCAGGCCGAAGAAGACGAAGAACATGGCGGCGAAGAGGTCCCGCAGCGGCGCGAGCAGACTGTGCGCGCCCTCCGCTGCCTCGCCCGACAGCGCGATGCCGACGAGGAACGCGCCGACGGCGGCCGACACTTGGAGCTGCTGGGCGATGCCCGCGACCAGGATCGTCAGACCGAGGACCACGAGGAGCAGCTTCTCCGGGTCGTCGCTCGACACGAACCGCGAGATGATCCGGCCGTAGCGCACCGCGACGAACAGGACCAGGCCCGCCGCGCCGAGCGCGATCGCCAGCGTGAGGCCGCCCGCGGCCCAGCCGACGCCCGCGAGGAGCGCGGTGATGATGGGCAGGTACACGGCCATCGCGAGGTCCTCGAGTACGAGGATGCTCAGGATGACCGGGGTCTCGCGGTTGCCGAGCCGCCCCAGGTCGCCGAGGACCTTGGCGATGACGCCGGACGAGGAGATCCAGGTGACGCCGGCGAGGACGACGGCTGCCACCGGACCCCAGCCCATCAGGAGCGCGGCGGCCGCGCCCGGCAGGGCGTTGAGGGCGCAGTCCACGATCCCGGCCGGGTACTGGGTCTTGAGGTTGCTGACGAGATCGCTGGCCGTGTACTCGAGGCCGAGCATCAGGAGCAGCAGGATGACGCCGATCTCGGCGCCGATGGCGACGAACTCCTCGCTGGTGCCGAGCGGCAGCAGCCCGCCCGTCCCGAACGCGAGTCCGGCGAGCAGGTACAGCGGGATCGGGGAGAACTTCAGGCGCCCGGCGAGGCGGCCGAGCAGTCCGAGCGCGAGGATGATCGCGCCGAACTCTATGAGCAGGACGGCAGAGTGCACGCGATCACTCCCGGCCGAGTATCGCCGCGGCGCTCTCGACGCCCTCCCGGGTGCCGATCACGATGAGGGTGTCGCCGCCCGCGAGCCGGAAGTCCGGCGTGGGGGAGGGGATGGCGTCGGCCCGCCGCAGCACCGCCACGACGGAGGTGCCGGTCTCGGTGCGCAGCCGGGTGTCGCCGAGGACGCGGCCGTTCCAGTGCGAGGTCGCCGCGATCTCGATGCGCTCGGCGAGCAGGCCGAGGTCGGTGGTGTGCAGCAGGTTGGGGCTCTGGTGCGTCGGAAGCAGCGCGTCCACGAGCGCCGCCGCCTCGCCCGCGCTGAGCCGGAGCGAGAGCGCGCACGCGTCCGGGTCGTCGGAGCGGTAGGCGCTGAGCGTCCGGCCCCCGTCCCGGTGTGCCACGACGGACAAGCGCCGCTGTTCGCGGGTGGTGAGGTCGTAGCGCGTACCGATGCCTGGCAGTGGCGTTCGGCTCATACGTGGAGCGGACACAGCTCTCCCCTGATGCTCATGGGTTACTTCGTGCTCATGCCACCCTATCGGTCCAGATTTTACTGATACTTGGTGGTGCGGGACTGGGGGTGGCGCTAGGCGGGTGTCCGGGGAGAGCTTCGCGCCGGCGGCGAACGACTGATGTCATAGGTGACGGGACGTCACAGGAAGCTCCGGTGACGGGACTTGGTGCCGCAGCCCGATCGAGCCGGCAATCGGACTGTGCGCGACGCCACAGCGCTACCCGGCGCTCTGACCGGTAACAATGCGCCCATGAATCTGCCTACACAGCTCTCTCCCGTGCCCGGCGCAGACGGCCTCTACCTCTGGGCCCCCGAGGGCACGGGGCTCTGGGGGTACGCGAACTGCCTGTGGATCATCTCGGGTGCCGACGCGGCTGTGATCGACACGCCCTACGACGGTCCGATGACCGAAGCGATGATCGCTGCTGCCCACCCCAGGCTCGGCGGACGCACCGTACGGACTGTGATCAACACTCATGCGAACGGTGACCACACCTTCGGGAACTACCTTTTCCCTGACGCGGAGATAATCGCCACCGGCGCCGATCGCGACGATCATCACGAGCCGACTCCGCGGGAGATGCACGCACTTGTGCACGACTCGCCCCCCGACCTTCCGTTGGGTCGCTATCTCCGCGACCACTTCAGTGTTTTCGACTTCACGTCGGCTCAAGTCACCGCGCCCACTCTGACTTTCTCCGGACGGCACACCGTCGCCGTGGGCGACAAGAAGGTGGAGCTGTACGAGGTGGGGCCCGCTCACCACGTGAGCGATCTGGTGGCCCGTATCGGGGACGTGGTCTGCACCGGCGACATCTTTTTCCACGGCGACCACCCCCCTCACTGGGCAGGGCCGTTGCAGAACATCATCGACGCGTGCGAGCTCGTCCTCGGCTTCAATCCGCGGGTCATCATCCCCGGACACGGGCGGCCGCCGGATCGAGCAGGGCTGAATGACTACGTGCGCTACCTTCGCACGGTGCAGCGTGAGGTTCACCGTTGCCACGAGGCCGGTCTCACCGTGGAGGAAACCATGGACGAGCTTTTCCGGCAGGATTTCTATCCTCAACTGGGGCTGCCGGAGCGGCTGATGATAGTCATTGCGGTGGAGTACAGCCATTTGCATGGTGGCTCCCCCTCCCCGAGCATCCTCGAGCTCTCCAGCAAGGCGGCAGCCTGGTCGTACCGATAGCAGGGCCAGGATCACGGCTGCGATGCGGTTGGGGCGGGCGCCGCGTGCCTCTCGGGGCGGCGACGATTGCCTTCCTCGCGTCCCCGCAGGCCGACTGCATCACCGGTGCGGTCATCCCCGTCGACGGGGGCGCCGGCATGGGCCACTAGCCCTGCCCCGTCCCCGATCTGCTGCAGTTCCCCCAGGTCCCCCAGCTCTCGTAGCTGCCGTAGATTGAGCCCACCCCGGCAGGCCGAAGGAGCCCCTAGTCCATGTCGACTGCACTGATCGCGAGACCGCACGTCGAACTCGCCAAGCACGCCATCTCGATGGACGACCTCACTGCGGACATCGTCCAACGGTACGCCGACCTCGCTCGCCTCGGTGCCCGTCTGAGGACCGCGTGGTCCACCGGGGTGCAGACGCGGTACTTCAGCAGGCCGCTGCGATCAGCGACCGTCGCGGGAGATGCTGCCTTCGAGGAACGCAACCAGGCCGCCTACGACGACGCACTGGAGATGGCCCTGCTCGCGGTGCCACGGGCTCTGGAGAACGCCGGGCTGACGCTGGCGGACGTCGACTGCGTCGTCACCAGCCACACCACCTCCTGGACCGCCCCGAGTCTGGACACGGACCTCATCCGGTGCTTGGCCCCGCAGGGGCTGCGACCGGACATCGCACGCATCCCTCTTGGCTCGTACGGCTGCGCGGGGGGAGCCCAGGCCCTGACCCTGGCGCACGACTACATAACCGCCCACCCGGGCGCGCACGTCTTGGTTGTCGTCGCGGAGTGCCTGAGTGCCGCGACGTACAACCCCGTCGACACCAGCCGCGAGAGCATGATCTACAAGGTTCTCTTCGGCGACAGCGCCGCGGCCTGCGTGGTCTCCGGCCGGGACGGCAGCGGGGAGGGGCCGCGGTTCCGTATCGACGACACCTGGCAGTACGTCCTGCCGAGAAGCCAGAACTTCTACGAAGGGCGGCTTGATGCCTACGGCCTGCACTTCGACTCCACGAAGGACGCCACCCGGGCCGTCGGGTTCGTCGCGCCGGCCCTCTACGAGTGGCTGGACGGCCATGGCGCCGAGTTCGTGCCCGATTTCTGCGTCGTACACGCCGGAGGCCCGGCCATCCTGAGACAGGCGGAGTCGGTGCTGCGCGTCGGTGCCGGACAGGAGGAAGCGGCCCGCACGGGCCCGCTGCGCCACTCGTGGGACAGCCTGGAGCAGTGTGGAAACCTTGGCGGCGCGTCCGTCCTGGATGTGCTGCGCCGTTCGTTCGACGAGCCCGCCCCCGGAGACAGGGGCCTGCTGCTCGGGTTCGGCCCTGGCTTCATCGTCGCTGGTTGCACGCTGACCTGCGCCTGACGCCAGGGCTCTCGCCGCCCCGACTGTGGCGCATCCCGGACACGGACGTCACGCCACCGCCACGACCACCGGTCACGCTGGGCGCATGACCCACTCGACCACGCAGACTCCGGCCCCGGTGGTGAGCCGGGGCGTCAAGCTGTTCTGGCTCGCGGCGCTGCTGATCGTCGGCGGTTCGATCGTCGTCACGCTGTTCGGGTACAGCGGGCACTCGCGGGTGACCAGGCTGTACCAGAACGGGGTGACCGTCGAGGGCAGGGCCGTCGACGTCAGGACCGACGGGGACGGCCGGACCAGTGGCGTCACCGTGCGCTTCCGGCCGACGGGGAAGGCTCCCGTCACCGTCGACCTGCCCACCACGCCGTCGCTCCCGCACGCGGAGGAAGGGCGCCCCATCGAGGTGATCTACCACGCGGACGACACCTCCGACGTGCTGAGCACCGCCCAGATGCGCGCCCTGGAGCCGGACTGGAACCCGCTGTCGGTCGCGGGCTTCGCCGTGATGGCCGCCGGGGTGTGCGTGCTGTTCCCTGCCGGGCGCAAGCCCAGGCCCACCGGCGCGGCGCACCCGGCACCGGCCGACGGCGCACCCCGGACCGGCTGACGGCGCACCCGGGCGGGCTTGAAGCCCCCGGGGCCCACCGCGCCCTACCCCTCGTACCGCCCCAGCACCGTCTCCACCGTGTCCGCGTCCCCCGCCGACTTGTCCTCGCGGTACCGCACCACCCGCGCGAACCGCAGCGTCACCCCCGCCGGATAGCGCGTGGAGCGCTGCAGCCCGTCGTAGGCGATCTCCACGACCAGCTCCGGGCGGACCCGGACCGTGAACCCGTCGTCCTCGACGGCGAGTTCGCGCAGGCGCTCGGTCTGCCAGGCCAGCATCACGTCGGTCATGCCCTTGAAGGTCTTGCCGAGCATCGCGTACGTGCCGTCGTCGCGGCGCGCGCCCAGGTGCAGGTTGGACAGCTTCCCGGTGCGCCTGCCGTGGCCCCACTCGGCGGCGAGGACCACGAGGTCCAGGGTGTGCACGGGCTTCACCTTGAGCCAGGCGGCACCTCGGCGGCCCGCGCTGTACGGGGTGTCGAGGCCCTTGAGGACGACGCCCTCGTGGCCGCGCCGCAGCGTGTCGGCGAAGAACGCGTCGGCGGCCCGGCGCGCCTCCTCGTCGGCGGGGTCCGCCACGACCGCGCGCCGCACCCGCATCGGCTCGGGCACCAGCCGCACGAGCCGGGCGTGCCGCTCCCGCAGCGGCAGGTCCAGCAGGTCGTCGCCGTCGACCGACAGGACGTCGAAGAAGACGGCGGACAGGGGCAGCTCGGTGGCCGCCCCGGCCACGTCGAGGCGTGACCCGACACGGCCCGCGATGTCCTGGAAGGATCGCGGCCGACCGTCGTCGCCGAGCGCGATCATCTCGCCGTCGAGAATGAAGCGCTCGCCCGACAACTCGCCGACGGTGGCGGTCAGTTCGGGCAGGCGGTCGGTGATGTCGTCGAGTGTGCGGGTGTACGCACGGACGCGGGCGCCGTCGCGGTGCACCTGGATCCGGATGCCGTCCAGCTTCTCCTCGACCGCGCACGGGCCGAGCTTGTCGATCCCCTCGCCCACGGACGCCGCGCCGTGCGCCAGCATCGGCTGCACCGGTCGCCCCACGGTGAGCCGGAACTCCGCCAGCGCGTCCGGACCGCGCGCCAGGAGCTCCCGCGCCACGGGCGCGGTCTCCCCGGCGAGCATCACCGCCCGCCGTACGGCCGCGGCGGGCGCGCCCGTCGCCCGGGCGAGGCCCTCCACGGCCAGGGCGTCCAGCGCTCCCTGTCGCACCTCGCCGGTCAGCAGGCCGAAGAGGAAGCGTTGCTCGTCCGCGGTGGCCGCGCCCATCAACTCCTCCACCAGTCGCCGCCGTTCGGACTGTGAGCCCGCGCCTGACACCCCTGCGAGGGCGGTGAGGGCGGCGTCCACGTCCCGGACCGCGAGCGTCGGCTCGGCCGCCGGGGCGACGGGTTCCTTGAGCGCGCTCCAGCCCACTCCGATCCGTCCCTGCGGGAGCCGTCCGGCCAGGTACGGGATGACAAGCGGTACGTCGTCCGGCTCGGCCGACCGGAAGAGCTCGGCCAGGAGCTCGACCTTCTGTGACCGCGCCGATGTCGCGGCCACGCCCTTGGACACGTCGGCGACGCGGACGAACAGCATGCGGCCATCCTGCAACGCGGTGCGTGATCCCGCATGGCGTGGGACGTGGTGGGTGTTGCGCCTGCCCCGCGCCGTCCCGGGCCGGGTCGTCTTCCCCGCCGCTCCGCGGCGGGCATCTCCCACCCGCTCACCCGTTTCCAGTGGACCGTCAGGTTCGGGCCGCCTGTGCCGCTGACGGTCGGCTGGCGTCAGCAGATGTCATCGCCGCGCGGCGGGGGGCGTAGGCGTGGGGGCGAGGGTTGGTGTGCGATGCGCGGTACGTGAGGCGGGCACGTGGGGCGTGGGGCGTGGTTCGTGAGGCAGGGGTGCGGTGTGTGAGGTGTGCGCGGATTGTCCCGTGTCCGTGCCGCTTGCGGCTCTCCTCGTCCTACCCCGGCACGATGCCCCGTACAACGCCCAGGTCCACCAGGTCCTGGGGGCGTAGGCGCAGCTTGTCGGCCAGCGCGGGGGCCTCCTCGGGTGGGTGCTTGAGGATGGATGCCGCGCCCTCCGGGGCGATCACCGAGAAGTAGCTGTCCGGTGTGGCCCAGGTGTTGGCCGGTGCGGCGAGTGCGAGTGCGCCGCCCGAGCCGCCCTCGCCCACGACGAGGGACGTGAGCGGGACGCGGGCGGCGGCGACGGCCGCGAAGACGTCGGCGATGGCCGCGCCCGCGCCCGCCCGCTCCGCCGCCGCGTCATTGGCGGCGCCGGGCGTGTCGATGAGGGTGAGGACGGGGAGGGAGAGGCGGTCGGCCAGGCGGATGAGGCGGGCCGCTGTGCGGTAACCGGCGGGACGGGTGGGGGCGCCGGTCTGCGCCGCGTACGCGACGGCGCGTCCGGCGCGCATCCCGACGCCGCACAGCATCCCGTCGTCCGTACCGCCGCAGCGGTCTCCGCTGATCGGCTCCCGGGAGGAGAAGTAGGAGTCCAAGTAGGCCTCGGCACGCGGTCGTTCGGGGGAGCGGGCGCGGCGAACCGCGTCCCAGCCGGTCCCCGGCGGCTCCGCGTCCCCGAGGGCGAGCGGCGGCTCGGGCGCCCCGGCGGCGGGCGTGGTGAGCAGCCGCAGCCAGTGCCCGAGGCGTGCGGAAAGCCGCTCCGGCGCCACGACGGCGTCGACCGCGCCCACCGCGAACTGACCCTCCGCCGTGTACGCGGCCGGGTCCGCGTCCGGCGGCCTGACCCGGGAGCCCGCGAAGCCGACCTGCGCTCCCGGCAGCGCGAGCACGATGTCCGCACCCGCGCCGAGCGTCGCCCAGCCGCCACCCGTCGTCGGGTCGCGCACCACCGCGAGCTGCGGCAGCCCGGCCGCCCGGTTCAGCTCCGACTGGGCGGCCACGCGCTGGAGTTGGCGCAGTGCGACCATGCCTTCCTGCATGCGGCTGCCGCCGGTCGCGACGAGGGAGACGAGGGGGACGCGGTGCTCGCGGGCGGCCGCGTAGGCGGCCTCCAGACGGTCCCCGGTCCGCTCGCCGAGCGAACCGCCCAGATAGCGGAACTCGAAGGAGACGAGCACGGCCGGGCGGCCCGCGACCGCCGCCGTTCCGCAGATCACGGACTCCGACTCGCCGGTACGTTCCGTGGCGGCGGCCCGCGCGTCGTCGTACCCCGCTCACGCCAGCGGGCCGTCCGGCCGGGTCGCCCGGTGCGGGTACGGGAGCTCGGTGAAGTCCGACGTCACGAGGGCGATGGCCTCGCGTGCGGACATTCGGGTGGGGGTGTGGGGCCGGGAGGCTGGGGAGTCCGGGGTGTTCGAGGAGGTGTCAGGCACGCCTCGACTCCTACCCGTTCGCCCCGGCTTCGTCGAGGACCCACTGGCCCCGGTAGCAGATGAGGATCGGCCCGACCCAGTGGCAGACGGGGTCCGTGGTGGGCGGCGGATCCGTGGGGGTGGGAACGGGCGTTGGTGTGGGGGTGGGTGTCGGCGTGGGTGTCGGCGTGGGAGTGGGCGGGGGAGTCGGCGTCGGGGTGGGAGTAGGCGTGGGGTCGACGGGGGTAGGAGTGGGGTCGACCGGAGTGGGGGTTGGTGTCGGGGTGGGCGTTGGCGTCGGTGTGGGCGTGGCGGTAGGCGTGGGTGTCGGTGTGGGGGTTGGTGTCGGGGTGGGCGTGGGGGTTGGACTCGGTGTCGGGGTCGGCGTGGGCGTCGGTTCCGGCTCGGGCGGTTCCGTCGGCTGGGTCGGCGCGGGTGCCGGGGCGACGGGCCCCGGAACGACGGGCGCGGGATCCGGCGCGGGCGCCTCGGCCTCGCCCGGCGGAGCGGGTATCACCGGCGCCGGTGGCACGGGCTGCTCCGGCGCGGGCGGCGCCACCGCCGGGGGCTGCGGAACCACCGCGTCGGGAGCCACCGCATCAGGGGCCGCCGCGTCCGGAGCCGGCGCCACCGGCGCCCCCTCACTCCTGGGCTGCGGCACCGCTCCACCCCCGCCCCCGGGCACCTCCGCCTGCCCGGGCGCGGCCGACGGCCGGGGCGCGTGGGCGCTCCCGCTCTCCGCCGCCGTGGCCCGCGCGGGGGCCGAGCCGGTGCCGACGCCGCTGAGGACGAGGCCCGCGGCGACGGCGGCCGCGGTCGCCGTCGTGCCGATGGCCCCGGCCACGGCGACGGGCAGCTTCCCGCCCCCGGTGAGGACATGACGTACGCCGTGCAACAGCCCCGCCTGCCCGGACGGGCCGGACCCGGCGGCGGACGCCGTGGCACCCGCACCGGCCCCGGCCGCGAGCGGCACCAGGAACTTGCCCGCGCCGCCGAGCACGAAGATCAGCAGGGCCGGTCCCACCAGGGCGGGAAGGCGGTTGTTGGCGCGGGTCAGGACGGCGAGCCGGGTCCGGCAGTCGGCGCAGCCGCCGAGGTGGGCGGCGAGGGTCTCGGACTGGCGCGGGGACGCCTCGCCGCGGATGTGCGCGGGCATCCGGTCCCAGTGGGACTCGCACGCCGGGTCCTCGGGCGTACCGGGGTGGGCGCGCAGGAACGCCTGCCGCATGCCCTCGCGCGCCCGGTGCAGGAGCACGGCCGTGGCCCCGCTCCCGGCGCCGATGCCGCGCCCGACCGCCTCCAGCGGCTGGCCCTCCGCCTCCGCGAGCCACAGCGCCTTCACCCACCGCTCGGGCAGCTGGCCGAGCACGCGCGTGAGCAGGTCGACGGCGGAGACGCGGGCCGCCGGGTCGCCGCCGCCGTCGGGGACGGTGGTGACGTCGAGGGTCTCGGCCGCGCCCGCGTCCTGCGGGTCGCGCGGGGTCTCGCGCGCGGCGGCGCGCCCCGCGGACGACGCGAGGTGCCGCACGGTCGTCATCAGATACGCCGGTACGTTCTCGATCTCGTGCCCGGCGGCGAGGCGCCGCCAGACGCGGAAGTGCGCCTCGGCGACCAGGTCGTCGGCGATCCAGGCGCTGCCGGTCAGGGATCGGGCGTACGCCACGAGCCGCGGGTGCTCGGCCTCGTAGACGCGCGCGTACGCGGCGGTCGTGGCGCCGGACGCCTGGGCGGGGACACCGGGCGCGGAGTCCGCGGGAACGTCGGGCGGGACGTCCGCTGGGACGTCTGCGGGGACGTCTGACATGGCAGGACACACTCCTGTCCCACTGCGGGGATGGGGACGAGTTCGGAAGCCTAGGTCAGAAATGTCCGACTTATCAGGGGGGAGTGGCGCAGGTCACACAGCTTTCTCTGTGCACTCCCGTAATGCGGGCACCCGCAGTGGGGTCGAAAGGGCAAGGAAGCAGCAGAAGTGGAGATCGACCATGGCCGTCACGCTCGAACAGTCCGCCCGCGCCCGTCTGGTCACCCCCGAGGGCCGCGAGCGGCCGATCCCCGTGATGCTGCGCTACGCCGCGTCCGACCCCCTCGCCGTGCAGGTCACCTTCCCGCCCGAGGTGTCCCTCGACGGCGCCGAGGTCACCTGGATCTTCGCCCGCGGCCTGCTCGAGGAGGGGCTCGGGGCCCCGGCCGGTACGGGCGACGTGCACATCTGGCCGTGCGGCCGGGAGCGGACCGTCCTGGAGTTCCACGCGCCGCACGGCCTGGCCCTGGTGCAGTTCGACCGGGCCGCGCTGCGCCGCTTCCTGATGCGCTCGTACGCCGTCGTCGGCTCGGGCCGCGAGGAGGCGGCGGGGGACCTGGACCAGGGGCTCACCAAGCTGCTCGGCGGGGTGTGAACGGCGCGAACGCGGTGGGTCGACCCGGCGCCAGATAGGTTAGGCTGCCCTAACTCGATCAAGTCTGGTCGGGTGTCTCTAGGGAGGGGACCAGGGTGGGCCACGGCTGGGAAGGCGTCGTCCTCAAGCTGCTGCGCGGCAAGGACTTCCGTTTCACGGTGACCGGCACCGACGAGGTGACCGAGCACTATCGCCGCCTTCACCTCACCGACGGCGGCATGCTCGCGGCGACCGGCGTGCACCCCACGATGTGGGTGCGGCTGTGGTTCGACAACGCGGGCAAGCCGCACCAGCGCGCCTACACGCTGGTCGACCCCGACGCGGAGGCCGGCACGTTCAGCCTGGAGTTCGCGCTGCACGACGGCCCCGCCAGCGAGTGGGCGCGCAAGGCGGAACCGGGCGACACCATCGACGCGACCGTCCAGGGCACCGGCTTCGAGGTGCCGACCCCGACGCCGTCCCGACTGCTCGTGGTCGGCGACGCGGCGGCGCTGCCCGCGATCAACTCGCTGCTCGGCGCGATGCCGGACACCCCCGCGACGATCTGGTTCGAGACCCAGCACGCCGACGACCGCGACCTCGACCTGCGCGTCGACCCCGCACGCCACGACGTCCACTGGGTCGAGCGCGGCACCGGCGTCGACCGGGCGGCCAGGGCCGGGCTCGCTGCCGCCGTCGAGGAGGAGCCGGACGCGTACGTGTGGATCACCTGCGACACGACGACGACCAGGTCCCTGTCCGCGTACGCCCGCAAGGAGCTCGCCGTGCCGCGCCACCGCGTGCACGCGCTCGGCTACTGGCGGCCCGGCCCGGCCTGACGCCGCCTCAGCGGTAGAGCGCGGGGCGCTCCGCGAGCTCGACCGCGACCCGCGCGCCGTCGGCGAGCGCCCGCACCCCGGCCTCGGCCACGGCCGCCGCCGCGTACCCGTCCCACGCGCTCGGCCCCGCGACGCGCCCCTCGCGGACACCGGCGACCCACTCCCGCACCTCGCGGTCGTAGGCGTCGGCGAACCGCACCACGTAGTCCTGCGCGATGTCCTGAGAGGCGCGGCCCGCCGTCCGTACCACCATGGCGGGCTCGTCGCCGATGCGGGCGCTGCCCCGCTCGCCGACGGCCTCGCACGTGACCTCGTAGCCGAACCCGCAGTTGACGAAGATCTCCACGTCCACGAGGGCGCCGCCCGCGGTCTCGAAGAGGACCAGCTGCGGGTCCTGGAGCCCGGCGGGGGCGGCCGCCGACGGCCGCGGCCGGAGCACGGTCACGGCGGTGACCTCGTCGCCGAGCAGCCAGCGCGCCGCGTCGATCTCGTGCGACACCGAGCTGCTGATCAGCATCGCGGAGGTGAAGTGCGGCGGCGAGGACACATTGCGGTGGCGGCAGTGCAGCATCAGCGGCCGGCCGATGCTCCCGCTGTCCAGGAGCGCCTTCAGCCCGCGGTACTCGGTGTCGTACCGGCGCATGAACCCCACCTGGATCAGCCGCCGCCCGCCGCGTGCCTCCGCCTCGACCACGCGCAGCGCGGCCCGGGCGTCGGCGGCGAGCGGCTTCTCGCACAGCACGGGCAGGCCGCGCGCGAGGGCCGCGTGCAGCGCCTCCTCGTGCGCGTGGTCGGGCGAGGCCACCAGGACCGCCCCCACCCCGGGCTCGGCGAGGGCCGCGAGCGCGTCGGCGTGCACGCGCACGCCCTCGATCCCGGCGGCCGCCGCCGCGCCCCGCGCCCGGTCCGGGTCCGCCACGGCCACCACGCGGGCCCCGGCGACGGACCGCGCGAGGCGCCGCACATGGTCGGCACCCATGTGACCGGCGCCGAGCACGGCCACCCCCAACGGTTCGCTCACGGCAAGAACTCCCCTCCCAGCGCTCTGCGTCGGGCCACCGTAGCCGCCCGCCGCCGCACGATCACCACGCACCCGGCGATCAGCGCGGTCGAGCCGACGCCGACCAGGACGAGGGCGGGCCAGTCGGAGCCGTCGTCGGTCGCGGCGGGCGGCACGATCGCGGCCGCCGCGGTCCGGCGCACCCGGTCCGGGGCCTTGCGGGGCTTGGCGGGAAGCAGCGAGCCCACCGGCCGCGCCCGCCCTGCCGCGGCGAAGCCCCAGTCGAGCAGCGACCTGGCCTCCTCGTAGACGGAGTGGCCGCCACGCTGCGGGTTCATCACCGTCACCAGGACCGTGCGCGCGCCCCGGTGCGCGGCGGCGATCAGGGTGTTCCCGGCGCCGCTGGTGTAGCCGTTCTTGACGCCGATCAGGCCGGGGTAGCGGGCCACGCCGTCGGCGCCGGTGAGGAGCCGGTTGGTGTTCTGGATGGGGTAGGACCAGTTGCCGTTGGGGAAGCGCGCGACGGCCGTCGAGCAGTAGCGGGCGAACTGCGGATCGGCGAGCCCGGCCCGCCCGAACACCGCCAGGTCGTACGCGGACGACACCTGCCCCGGCGCGTCGTAGCCGTCGGGCGAGACCACGTGCGTGTCGCGGGCGCCGAGCGAGCGGGCCTTGGCCTGCATCTGCCGCACGGTGCGGTCCCAGCCGCCGTTCATCCCGGCGAGCACGTGCACGGCGTCGTTGCCGGAGCTGAGGAACACCCCGCGCCACAGGTCGGAGACCCGGTAGCTGCGGCCCGCGGCGACCCCCACCAGGCTGCTGCCGCCGCCGACGCGGGACAGCTCACGGCCGGTGACGGTGTGTCGCGTCTCGGGGTGCAGCCGGGGCAGCGCCGTCAGCGCGAAGAGGGACTTGAGGGTGGAGGCGGGCGGCAGTCGGCGGTGCGCGTTGTGCGCGGCGAGCACTTCGCCCGTCCGGGCGTCGGACACCACCCACGACAGGGCGGTGAGTCCGCGGGGGAGGGCCGGTGTGCGGGGACCCGGACGCACCTGCGTTCCGGGCCGGTCGAGCAGGGACGAGGAGTACGCGGGCGGCGGCTTCGGGGGCGCGGGTTCGGCGCCGACGGCCGGTCCCGTGAGGCAGACCAGGGCCCCGGTGGCGAGGGCTGTGGCGCGCAGTGCGGTGGCGCGTCGGACCGGGCGCGAAAGGTACCTGATGACCATTCAGCCACCGTAGGAGCGGGCTCCCCACTGCGCAGATCGGCTTGGCCCGGGTGGATGTACGCCGCCGCCGGACTGCTCCGCCCGGGGGCCCGCGCGGGCCCCCGGGCTTCGTCGGACGGCTAGGGCCGGGCGAAGTCCGCGGCCACGGCGCGGAACCGTGCCGTCGTCGCGTCCGAGGTCAGGCGCCGTAGTCCGGCCTTCTCCAGGACGCGGACGGAGGCCGGGTTGGACAGCTCCACGTTCGCGTACACGGCGTCCACGCCGGGCGCGGTCAGGGCGAACTCGGCGAGGGCGCGGGTGGCTTCGGAGGCGTAGCCCCGGCCCCGGCGCGAGGCGACGATGCCGTACCCGACCTCGATCGCACCGTCGCTCGGCGGCCAGAAAAGCCCGATCGAGCCGACCACCGGACCGCCGTCGCGCTCGACCACGAGCCGGTGGCCGTAGGGCGTGATGCCCTCGGGGTGCTCGGTGAGGAAACCGGCGATGACGCGGTCGCCCTCGGCGGGGAAGTCCGGCGCCCAGTCGGCCCGGCGGGAGTCGCCGACGACGGCGGCCAGTTCGTCCGGCGCCCAGGGGCGCAGCACGAGCCGGTCCGTGAGCAGGACCCCGGCGGGGCCGGAGGGGCAGGAAGAAGAGGAAGAAGAGGAAGAAGAGGAAGGTGTGGGAGAAGACATGCGGAGCTCCTGGTCGGTTCAGACGACCGGGCCGCGACTCACCGTCCGTGCGCGACCCGGACAAGGGCATGCTGGTGAAGGGCCTGGCGGGCCATATTCATCAACCTCCCTCGTCGGAGCGGCAGTCCTTGGCGGGCGCGGAAGGCGCACGCGTGGCCGGATCGTAGCAAGGAAGTTCGATCGCGGGTGTGTCGGCTCCCTTGCCCTGGCCGGGCGCCGCCTCCGGCATCGACGGCTCGCGCAGCCGGCGCAAGAGGAGCCAGCCGACCGCGGGCAGGGCGATCAGCGGGGCGAGTGCGACCTGGAGGGACGTGGCGTCGGCGAGGGCACCGACGAGGGGGCTCGCGAGGCCGCCGACGCTGACGGTCAGGCCGAGCGTGACGCCGCTCGCGGTGCCCATGTGCCGGGGCAGATAGTCCTGGCCGAGGGTGATGTGCAGGGAGAACGGCACGTACAGGCACGCCGATGTGAGCGCGACGAAGAGATACAGCGCCGGGCCCGGGACGAGGACGACCCCGGCGACCGCGAGGACACTCAGCGCGTACGACCACCGCACGACCGGCACCCGGCTGTAGCGGGTGGCGAGCCGCCCCCCGGCCACCGTGCCCACCGCCCCGCCGACGTAGAGCACGAACAGGGCGGCCGTCCCCGCGAACTCCCCGCCGAAGGCGCGCTCGCGCACGTACAGCGCGATGAACGCGCTCAGCCCGACGAACACGATCGAGCGGCACACCACGGCACCGGACAGGCGGAGGAACGACGGCCAGTCGTCGCTGCCGTCGGCGTGCCCGCCCCGCGCCGAAGCCGCTGCCGTGCCGGGCGCCCGCAGGGCCCGCAGCGCCGCCACGCACAGCGCCGCGCCCGCGACGGCGGGGACGACGAGCAGCGGGGACGCGCCCAGGCCGCCGGTGGCGACGACGGCCGCGACCAGCAACGGGGCCGTGGCGAAGCCGATGTTGCCGCCGAGCGAGAACCACCCCATCGCGGTGTGGCTGCCCCGGCTCGCGAGGCGCGCCACCCGCGCGGCCTCGGGGTGGTACGCGGCGACGCCGATCCCGGAGACCGCGACGACCGCCAGGGTGAGGGCGTACGAGCCGCCGACGCCGCTGAGCGCGACACCCGCGCCGCCCACCAGCGTGCTCACCGGAAGCAGCCACGGCATCGCCCACTTGTCGGTGAGCGCCCCGAACAGCGGCTGCACCACGGACGAGAGGAGCGAGGCGGCGAGCACGATGCCGGAGGCGGCGGCGTACGAGTAGGCCCGCTCGGCCACGAAGTACGGCACGAGTGCGGCGACCGACCCCTGGTACACGTCCACGCAGGCGTGGCCGAGGGCCATGAGGGTCAGGGGTCTGTCGCGGGCGGGGCGGCGGCCCGGCGCGGAGCCGGGGCGGGGGCGGGTGCGGGGTGGGGCCGTGGTCCTGTCTGTGGTCACGTGTCGATCGTCGCGAGGGCACCCGCTGTCGGGCTTCCGATAAAATGCCAGCTTGTATCGATGATCCGCCAAAGACGGTGAGGACCACCTGGCGGACGGCCCGCGCCGGTCCCGGCCGACCGCCCGCCGCGGACCGCCCCGCGCCCCGGAGGTGCCACCACCCGTGCCGGAAGCCGTCCGCCACACCCCCAAGGCCCCCACCCACGTCCGGACCCTGGCCGCCGGGCAGCGCATCGACGCCCACCGGCACGACGACCACCAGATCGTGCTGCCGGGGAACGGGGTCGTCGCCGTCACCACCGAGGCCGGTACGTGGTTCGCGCCCGGGACCCGCGCCATCTGGGTGCCCGCGGGCACCGTCCACGCCCATCGCGCCCACGGCCGGCTGAACGCGTACTTCGTCGGCTTCCCCGCGGACGAGAACCCGCTCGGCCTGGACGCGCCCACCGTCCTCACCGTGAGCCCGCTGCTGCGCGAGCTGGTCATCGAGTACACGCGGGCCCCCACCGACACCGGCCCCGCACGCCGCCGCCTGCGCGCGGTCCTGCTCGACCAGCTGTGCGCGTCCCCGCAAGCGCCGATGCAGCTCCCGACCCCGTCCGACCCCCGCCTCGCCGCGGTCTGCGCCCTCGTCCACGACCACCCCGAGGACCCCCGCACGCTGGCCGCGCTCGGCGCCGCGACCGGCGTCGGCGAGCGCACCCTCAGCCGCCTCTTCCGCGCCGAACTGGGCATGACCTTCCCGCAGTGGCGCACCCAGTCGCGCCTCTACCACGCCCTGCGGATGCTCGCGGACGACACGCCCGTCACCACGGTGGCGCGGCGCTGCGGCTGGTCGTCGCCGAGCGCGTTCATCGACGTCTTCCGCAGGTCCTTCGGGTACACGCCGGGCACCCACAACCGCCGCCCCTGACCACGGCCACCGGCCGGGCCGCGGCCGCGGGTGCTTAGGATGCCGTCATGGCTGATCCGGACCCCTCGACCCGTACCGCCGCGCGGGATCCGGAGCTGGGCTTCCCGCCGCCCGGCGAGGTGCTGCACCGGCTGCGTACCCAGCGGGGCATGTCACTGCGTCAGGTCGCCGCCGAGTGCGGGCTCTCCGTCTCGTTCCTGGCGTCCCTGGAGCGCGGCGAGACCGACATCGCCCTGGAGCGGCTCGGCAGGCTCGCGAAGGTCTTCGGCCACGACGTCGGCTCCTTCCTCGGGTTCTCCCGCGGCCGGGCCGCCCCCTCGGTCTTCCCCAGGGAGGAACAGGAGACCCTGAACCGGGCACCCGGTGTCGTCTACCACGTGCTGCGCTCACCGGAACTCGGATACCAGGTCGTCACCGGCGACTTCGCGCCCGGCTGCGGACTCACCGAGGACCTCCGGCACGAGGGCACCGACCTCGTCATGGTCACCCGCGGCACTCTCGTGGCCCGCTACAACGGCGTGGACCACGCGCTGCGCGCCGGGGACTGCATCCAGTGGTCGGCGGGCCATCCGCACACCTTCCGCAACGACGGCGACGAACCGGCGCAGATGGTGGTCGTGCTGTTCTCCAGCCTCTACTGACACCGCGCCCACCAGGCCCGACTGCCCCACGGACACCCGTCCGTGGGGCTTTTCGCTGCCCGTCGCCACGAGCGCGGCAGGAGAGCGCCACCTCTCGCCATGAACAGTATTCTGGAATACAGTCCAATTTATCGCACGCGATGCGATGGGTGGTACCCATCCTGGGAGGGGACTCATGGTCGCGGAACTGGTCAGGACCTGGGTGGCGGGCTGGGCCCTGTCACGACGGACGCCCCGGCCGACGGAGCTGCCCTGGGGGCTGTATGTGGACGTGCGGGTGGACGAGCCCAAGGAAGTGGGTCGTCTCGTGCTGCCCGAGCCGAGCGCGGCCACGGTGCGCGCGGCGGCCGCCTCGGTCGAGGCGCCGTACACCTGGATGAAGTTTCCCGGCGAGCCGTGCGACGCGCAGCCGTGGCTCCCCGAGGGCTGGGTGGTCGACGAGGAGGAGTCGGGCCATCTGATGACGGTCGGGCTCCGGCGCACGGAGCCGGTGGCGCCCGACGGCTACACGGCATCGGTCAGGACGGACGACGGCGTCACCTTCGTGCGCGTGCGCGACGCCGCCGGCGGACTCGCGGCCCAGGGCCAGACGGCCGTCATCGGGCAGGCGAGCGTCGTGGACCGGGTCGTGACCCAGGAGGCCCACCGCCGCCGCGGCCTGGGCGGCTTCGTCATGCGTACGCTCGCCGACGAGGCGCTGGCACGCGGGGCGAGGGTGGGCGTCCTGGGTGCGACCGACGACGGGCGCGCGCTGTACGAAACGCTGGGCTGGCGGCTCGGCACGCCGCTGACGGAGTGCGTGTACCGGCCCTGAGGGCGCGCGCCGCGCGGGCGCGTCAGGCGGGGAGGTGCGCCTCGATCGCGGCGACGACCTCCGCGGCGTCCGGCTCCGTCTGCGGGGAGAAGCGGGCGACGACCTTGCCCGAGCCGTCGATGACGAACTTCTCGAAGTTCCAGCGAATGTCCCCGGTGTGGCCCTCGGCGTCCGCCGTCGTCACCAGACGCTCGTACAGCGCGTGCCGCCCGTCGCCGTTGACGTCGACCTTCTCCGTCAGCGGGAAGGTCACGCCGTACGTCGCCGAGCAGAACTCGGCGATCTCCTCGGACGTGCCGGGCTCCTGGCCCATGAACTGGTTGCAGGGCACGCCGAGGACGGTGAAGCCGCGCGCGGCGTACGTCTCGTGGAGGCGCTCCAGGCCCGCGTACTGCGGGGTGAGGCCGCACTTGGAGGCGACGTTGACGATGAGGACGGCCTTGCCCAGGTACTGGGACAGGTTCGCCGGGCCGCCCTGGAGGGCGTCGATCTCTACTGCGTCGTAAACAGACATGAGGCGGAGCCTACGCGTCGGCGGCGCGGCCGGGCGCGGCGGCACCGGGCGTCCCGGGGGCGTCCGGGGGCGGGTCGCGGTGCAGCTTTCCGTACGCGACCAGCTCGACGGTCAGGGCCACGGCCAGCGCCTGCACGGCCATCAGGGCGATCAGGACGAAGAGCTGCACGGCGCCCGCCTGCACCGGCGACGCGCCGCCGAGCAGCATGCCGACGAACGCGCCGGGCAGCGTGACGAGGCCGACGGTGCGGGTCTGGTCGAGGCCCGGCAGGAGCGCGTCGGACGCGGCCGGGCGGATCACTTCGAGGCGGGCGTCGCGCGCGAGCAGGCCGATGGCGAGGCCCGCCTCGAACTCGCCGGTGCGGGTGCGCAGTTCGTCCAGGGCGCGGCGGCCCCCGAGGACCGTCGCCGTGAGCGCGCCGCCGATGAGGATGCCGGTCACGGGGATCATCGCGATGCCGCGGACGGGGACGAGGCCCGCGAGGGTGAGGGCGGCGACGACCGGCACGACGGGCGCCGCGATGGGCACGGCCGCCCACCACCAGGTGCCGTTCGGGGTGATGCGCCGCCCGGCCGTGCGGGTGGCCACGGCGAACATCAGGAGCAGGAAGCCGAACAGCGCCGCCGTGTGGTGGACCACCCAGCCGATGACGAGCGACACCGCGCCGAGTTGGACCGTCGCCCGCACCCCGGCCACGGCCATCTCCCGGGCCCGCCCCCGCGACCCGTCCGGCGAGAGCCGGAACACGGCGGCCACCGTCGCCGCGGCGAGCAGCAGCACGACCAGCACGACGGCGAGCGTGACATTGACGGGGAGCAGGGTCTGAGCAGCGATTTCACGCACGTCCTCACCCTAGGCGCGGGGGGCCTTAGGCTCCTCGTACCGGCGCGTTTCGGGCCTCTGGGGTCGCGGCGCCGGACGGAGTGACGCAGGCGAGAGAAGGGCGAGATTCATGGCGCAGCAAGTGCGGGGCGTGGTCGCACGCGCGAAGGGTGAGCCGGTACGGATCGAGACGGTCGTCGTGCCGGACCCGGGGCCGGGCGAAGCCGTGGTGAAGGTCCAGGCGTGCGGGGTCTGTCACACCGACCTGCACTACCGCGAAGGCGGCATCAACGACGAGTTCCCGTTCCTGCTCGGGCACGAGGCGGCGGGCGTCGTCGAGTCGGTGGGCGAGGGCGTCACCGAGGTCGCCCCCGGCGACTATGTGATCCTCAACTGGCGTGCCGTGTGCGGCCAGTGCCGCGCCTGCAAGCGCGGCCGCCCCCAGTACTGCTTCGCCACCCACAACGCGAAGCAGAAGATGACCCTGACCGACGGCACCGAGCTGGCGCCCGCGCTCGGCATCGGCGCGTTCGCCGAGAAGACGCTGGTCGCCGCCGGACAGTGCACGAAGGTGGACCCGGCCGCGTCCCCGGCCGCCGCGGGCCTGCTCGGCTGCGGCGTGATGGCCGGGCTCGGCGCCGCGATCAACACCGGCGAGGTGGGGCGCGGTGACTCGGTGGCCGTCATCGGCTGCGGCGGCGTCGGCAACGCCGCCGTCGTCGGCGCCCGGCTCGCCGGGGCCGCGAAGATCATCGCCGTGGACATCGACGACCGGAAGCTGGAGACCGCCCGCGGCCTCGGCGCCACCGACACCGTCAACTCCCGCACCAGCGACCCCATCGAGGCCGTCCGCGAGCTGACCGGCGGCTTCGGCGCCGACGTCGTCATCGAGGCGGTCGGCCGCCCCGAGACGTACGAGCAGGCCTTCTACGCCCGCGACCTCGCGGGCACGGTCGTCCTGGTCGGCGTGCCCACGCCGGAGATGCGGATCGACCTGCCGCTGCTCGACGTCTTCGGGCGCGGCGGCGCGCTCAAGTCCAGCTGGTACGGGGACTGCCTGCCCTCGCGCGACTTCCCGATGCTCATCGACCTGTACCGGCAGGGGCGGCTCGACCTGGACGCGTTCGTCACCGAGACGATCGCGCTCGACGAGGTCGAGAAGGCCTTCGAGCGGATGCACCACGGGGACGTCCTGCGCTCGGTGGTGGTCTTCTGATGGCGGCCTCCGAAGACTCCGCGGCGCCGGGCGGCGCGCGCGTCGACCACCTCGTCACGTCCGGCACGTTCTCGCTGGACGGCGGCACCTGGGAGGTCGACAACAACGTCTGGATCGTCGGCGACGACCACGAGGCCGTCGTCATCGACGCCGCGCACGACGCGGAGGCCATCGCGGCCGCCGTGGGGGAGCGGCGCCTGGTGGCGATCGTGTGCACGCACGCTCACGACGACCACGTCGACGCGGCGCCCGCGCTCGCCGACCGCACCGGCGCGCCGATCCTGCTGCACCCGGCCGACCAGGAGCTGTGGAGGCTCACCCACCCCGACCGGGCGCCGGACGCCGAGCTGACCGACGGCCAGGAGCTGACCGTCGCCGGGACGGTGCTTCGGGTCCTGCACACCCCGGGCCACTGCCGGGGCGCGGTCAGCCTGTACGCACCGGCGCTCGGCACGGTCTTCACCGGGGACACGCTCTTCGCGGGCGGTCCCGGCGCGACCGGCCGGTCCTTCAGCGACTTCCCGACGATCGTGGACTCCATCCGCGACCGGCTCCTGACGCTGCCGCCGGAGACGGTGGTGCGCACCGGGCACGGCGACAGCACGACGGTCGGTGCGGAGGCGCCGCACCTGGAGGAGTGGATCGCGCGCGGCCACTGACGCGCCCTTCGGTCCCGGCGGGCCGGACCGTCCGGTTCCGGCTCGCCCGCCACGGCGCACGGGCCGCCCCTGAGCACGGCTCGGGGGTGGCCCGTTTCTGTGCGCCGACCGGTACGTCCACGGCATCCCCGACGCGTTCACGGCACCCCGCACGCATGCTGGCAGCACGACTCGATCTCCGATAAGTTAGGCAAGGCTTACCTAATGGAGGTTGAGGATGGGTGTCCGACACGTCAGCACGACCATGCCCAGCGCGGCGGCGCGCGCCCGCTCCGTGCTCGCCACCGCCTGGTCCTGCGCGGTGACCACGGAGATCGGCAGAGACGACCTCGTCGGCGCCCACACCGTCAGCGAGCGGGGCACGGTGCTCCTGCACCCGCCGGAGGACAGCGCCCTCGCCGCCGCGCTGATCTGCGCCCCGCGCGGCGAACCGTCCACGCTCGTGGAGTTCGCGGACGTCGCGCCGGTGCCGGTCAGGGACCGGGTGCGCTCACGGCTCTGGCTCTCGGGGACCCTCACGGCGACCCGCGACCACCTCGTCTTCGAGCCCGCCTGCGCGGTGCTGCACGACGGATCCGGCCGCACCGGCATCGATCTGGAGGAGTTCGCGCTCGCCGACGCCGACCCGCTGGCGCACGCCGAGGCCCGGCTCCTCACACACCTGGCCGACTCCCACCCCGAGGCCGTCGAACAGCTCACCCGGCTCGTCGCCGCCGACAGCCTCGCCGGTGTCGTCGACGTCAAACCGCTCGCCATCGACCGCCACGGCCTGACCCTGCGCCTGGAACGCGTCAGCAGCCAGGCCGACGTACGGCTGCCCTTCCATGAACCGGTGGCGGACCTCGGCCAGGTCACCGAGCGCATGCACACCCTGCTCACCAAGGCCCGGCTGCTGCGCCGGCCCGTGCTGCGTCCGGCGCCGCCCGAGTCCTGAGGCCCGCCCCGGACCGGTCGGGCTGCGCCTCGCACGCGTGAGCGGCCCCCGGTGTCGGGCGCGCGCAACGCGCGGGGATGATGGGCCACATGAGTCCCGCCCCCGCAGAATGCGAACCCGTCGAGCCTGTTCAGGCCCTGATCATCATCGATACCCAGTCGGGCTTCGTCACCGGTGACGAAGCCGTGCCCGGCGCGCGCCACCTGCTGTCGCGCGTCGAGCAGCTCCTCGCCAAGGCGCGGGCCGCCGACGCGCTCGTCATCCAGTTGCAGAACGACGGCCCGGACGACGCCCTGGACGAACCGGGCACACCCACGTGGGAGTTGCACTTCCCCGTGGACACCGAGCGCGGTGAACTGCTGTTCCGCAAGACCGTCGACGACGGCTTCGAGGAGACCGAACTCGAGGACGTGCTGCGGGAGGAGGGCGTCACCTCGCTCACCGTCTGCGGCGTCATGTCGGAGATGTGCGTGAGCGCCACCGCGCGCACCGCCCTTGACCTGGACTTCCGCCTGGTCATCGCCCATGACGCGCACGGGACGTACGACATTCCGGCGGCGCCGGGCATCAGCGACGCCGTCCCGGCGGCGACGGTGTCGCGGGTCGCGGAGTGGGCGCTCGGCGACGAGGTGGAGATCGTGCCGAGCGTGGACGACGTGAGCTTCGTCGCGCCGTAGTCGACGCTGCGTGGTCGCTGGTCGCTGGTCGCTGGTCGCTGGTCGCTGGTCGCATGGGCGTCGGCCGTGCGGTTGTCGGCGGTGCGACTGTCGGCCGTGCGGCCGACGGGCTGCCTCGCCCGTGGTCCGGCGCCGGGCCTTGGCGCCGGACCACGGGAGTGCGCGGTCGTGGGAGTGGCGGCCGTCAGGCCGTCAGCCCTCGTTGCCCCCGCCCGGCTCCCCGGCCCGGGTCGCCGCCAGCACGCTCGCCACCTCGTAGAAGTAGCCGTTGACGGGGGTCGGCGTCCCCGTGCGGGCGCCCAGGCGGACCACCGAGCCGTTCCACGCGTCCAGTTCGGACGGGCGGCCGGAGCGGATGTCGCGGTGGAGCGACGAGGTGCCCTCGGCGGGCTGCTGGTCGACGAAGTCCAGGGTGCGCGGCACGATGTCGTCCGGGAGGCGGACGTCCACGGCCCGTGCGATCCGCTCGATCTCCGCCATCCCCTCGGCCAGGAGGCGCCGGGTGCCCGGGCGCGAGCGCAGCACCCCGAACGGGGCGTCCGTCACCGTGCCGAGGCCGCCGAAGGGCACCACGAACAGGAACTTGGCCCACAGCTCGGCCCAGATGTCGTCGGGCACGGTGACGCTCACGCCCGCCCCGGCGAGCGCCGCGCGCAGCCGTTCGACGCGAGGTGTGGCGCGGTTGTCCCACTCCGTGAAGGCCAGGGCGCCCGGTCCGCCTATGTGCCGCACCCGGCCGGGGCCGTCCAGCTGCGCCAGGATCTTCGCCGTGCCGGGAAGCACCGCGTCCCGGCCGACCTCCTGGGCCACCTGCTCCGGCGCCTCGACGCCGTTCTGCAGGGTCACCACCGCCGTGTCCGGGCCGACGAGGGGCTTCAACGCGGCGACAGCGGGCGGCAGTTGCCAGGTCTTGACGCACAGCAGGACGACGTCGACCTCGCCGATGTCGTGCGTGTCGTCGCTCGCGCGCGCCGGTGCGACGGTGAAGCCGCCCGCCGGGCTCTCGACGGTCAGGCCCTCGCGCCGCAGCGCCTCCAGGTGGGCGCCGCGCGCGACGAACGCGACGTCGTGCCCGGCCTCCGCGAGCCGCCCGCCGAAGTAGCCGCCCACGCCGCCGGTGCCGACCACCGCGACCTTCAGGGCCCCGCCCGCGTCCCGCACCGTCTCCGCCATGAAGAACCTCCCCGTGTGCCGACGCCGGGCCGCCGCGCGGTACCGGGCCGGGCCGCACGCTCGACGGCCCGGCCGTCACCCTAGCGAGTTACTGCCTGACGGGGTAACGCTGCTGGCGTGCGGCCAGACCGAGGCGCGTACCGCCCCCGTGCCGGCGGGCGGCGAACCGCCCGCCGCCGACCGGGAGTTCCGCTGGCGCGGCGGGTGGACGTCCCTGAACCTCACCGCGACCGTGGGCAGGCGCGGACCGGGCGCCGTCGAGCGGCAGCGGGACCCGGCGGACCTGTCCCGCTGGTTCCGCGAGGCAGGCATGACGGAGCATCACCTCGCCGTGTCCGATGAGGAGTTGGGGGAGGCGCGGGCGCTGCGTGAGGCCGTGCACCGGATCGCGGCGGCGGTACGCGCGGCCACCGCACCCGAAGCGGCGGACCTGGCCCTGCTCAACCACTGGACGGCCCGGCCGCTGCCCGGCACGGGCCTCACCCTCGACGGCGACGGCGTGCATCAACCTGTTCGGGGCCACTGACGAGCAGCCCGTGTCTGCGCCCAAGAACCTGACCACGTCCACGGCCGTGGTGTTCCTCGACTGCGAGGGCGACGACACCTCCTACGTCATGCAACCGGGCAGGATTCTGAGCGACAGGGCAAAGCTCCGCTCCGTCATCTTCAGCTGACTCCCACCCGCCCCGGTACGGCTCTCGCAACACCCGTACCGGGGCGGATTCGCACGGCCCGATCGCACTCCGGCGCCGTCCTCACCCCGTGACACACCCGGTGCACAGCACCTGGAAGCGGAGGCTGCTGCCGGGTCGGCGAAGTTCACGGCGAAGAGGGTGCCAGGGGACTGCGTTGCGCTCTTTCGGGCGGCTCACGTCGCTGATCCCGACGGACGTCGTCTATACGGACCGACGCCGTCCGCGTTGAAGAGCGATGCCAGCGTGGCCACCGCGTCACCGAGCCCCAGCGGGCGGACGGTCTCCGGAATGTGAGGGCACGCTGCCCAGCCGGGCCCTGCGAGCAGGACGGCCGGGTGTGCTCGGGCGCCTCTCACGCCCCATTCCGTTGCCTTGAGGTGCTCGGCGAGCGGGCGGCTCGCCGTGTTGAGCGACTGGGCCCACAGGACCACTGCGGTGGGGCCGAGGCGTCGGACCGCGTTGTCGAGAGCCTCGGCAGGGAGGGCCGCACCGAACATCCGGACCGGCAGGCCGCGTTCGCAGAGAGCGGCAGCCAGTGCTTCCATGGGGAGGGAGTGCCCTTCGCCCGGCGTGCAGGCCAGAAGAACCGGTGGTCCCACCGGACGCTCGGTCTGGTCCACGGCCGCGCGACGCAGCGCCGTCGACACATGCCAGGACAGCAGGTGCTCCACCTCGACGAACCGCTCGCCGGATGTCTGCCACTTGCGGCCCACCGCGTGCAGCGTGGGCATGATGACCGTCTCCCAGGCGGCCACCAGGCCCAGGTCGGCGATGCAACTGGACAGTCCTTCGTCGACGGCCTGTGAGTCAAGGCGCAGCGCCGCGCGGCTGAGCCCACGCTGACGCGACTGCGCGGGCGCGCCGGTGGGCCCGTCGAGCGAGCCGATGCTGTCGGTGCGAGTCGACGCGGGGCCAGGCGTGGAGGCACTGCCGGCTCCCGCCGAGCCGGCCAGTGCCGCCTTCGCCGCCTCGGATGGCGGCACTCCCTCACCGGTCAGTCGGCACATGCGATCCAGCACGGCGATGTCCTGCTGCGTCCATCTACGATGTCGCCCGCCTTCACGAGCGGCCGGGCCGATTCCATAGCGGCGGTCCCAGGAGCGCAGCGTCGTGGGAGCGACTCCGAAGCGGCGCGCCACAGAGCCGGTGGTGAGGCCCACCTGGCGGTCACCCTCCGGGCACGGAGGCTGTTTCTCCGTCATCGCTTCAGCATACGACGCATTACCGATGCGCGTTGCTCGGCCGTTCCCTCATGACGATCGTGGGAGAGCGGCAGGAGGCCGGGCGATCCGCGTCTCCTTCTGCGTCGGATCTGCGCTCTGCTGCCTCTCGGCGCAACGGAAAAGTCCGGAACGAAAGTGTCATGGACCGTCAGGAAGGTGAAGGTCGTGGGCGTAACCAGGACAGTCTCCGGTGGCGTGACTCCGACGTACGCTCCCGTCGAGGACGCTCGGGAGATCGAGGAGATCGTCGCCGGCTTCGTCCAGGGCGACGAGCGGAGCTTCGCGCTCCTGTACCGGCGCTACGGTTCCCTCGTGTACACGCTCGCAGTGCGCTCCCTGGGGGACGTCAGGGAGGCCGAGGACGTCACGCAGCAGGTCTTCCTCGCGGCGTGGCGCGGCAGAGGAGGCTACCGCCCGGAGCGCGGGACGATCTCCGCCTGGCTGGTCGGCGTCACACGCCGCAAGATCGCGGACTCCCTTTCGGCGCGGACGAGGCGCACCGAACTGTGCTCTGCCGTCGGGCTCGCCGACCGCGAGACGCGAGAGGCGACGAGCGGGCACACGGAAGCCGCGCTCGATCGAGTCCTCGTCGCCGAGGCGCTCGCTCGGCTGACGCCTGTCCAGCGGGAGATTCTCGGCCTCGCCTTCTACGGCGATCTGACCCAGGCGCAGATCGCCGAGAGGACCGGGCTTCCCCTCGGCACCGTGAAGAGCCACACCCGCCGCGGACTGCACAGTCTGCGGCGCTCCTTGGAGTCGGCCCGCTCGGAGTCGTAGGCACGATGATCTCTGCCTGGCGGCCTGGCGGGCCCCGCCAATGATGCATAAACGATGCGAGAGGCCCCAAGGGTCTCTCAGAGGCACCATCATAGGGGGAAGCTCGTTCCGAGGAGACCACATGAAACTCCACGATGAACTGCCGGTCGACCACCGTCTTGCCACCGTGTACCGAGTGGGCGCCGGGCTGTGCGGACTGGTTCTGCTCGTGTTCGGGTGCCTGGGGTTCGCGGACCAGCTCAGCTTCTTCGACACCAGCGGGGAACGGATCGCGGGCCTGTCGACCAACGGAGCCCTGAGTCTGATCTCCGTCGTCGTGGGCGTAGCCCTCATCGCCGCCGCGGTGGTCGGCGGCAACGTCGCCTCCACGGTGAACATCGCGGTGGGCGTGCTCTTCTTGGTGAGCGGCTTCGTACATCTCTTCATCCTCGACCGGGCGGCCAACATCCTCGACTTCAGGATGTCCAATGTGGTCTTCAGCTTCCTCATGGGCCTGTTGATCATGACGTTCGGCATGTACGGCCGGGTGAGTGGAGGCTTGCCGCACGACAATCCGTACTGGCGGCAGCGCCACCCGCGGGAGGCGCACCGGCACGACGAGGCGTCCCGCGTACCGGAACTCGTCCACACGTCGAGCGAGCTCCCGCCTGGCGACGGGGACGGGGCGCGGCGAGCGGCTGACGCGGATTGACCACCGCAGCGCTGCATCCGGCAACTCCACGCCCTCGGAAGTGGTTGTGAGATCCCGGCCCGACCGGGGTCCATCGCGAAGGGAATCCCCTGATGATCTCGCGCACCCACGGCCTCGTCGCTGGTACCGCCGGCGCCCTCACCCTGGCGCTGGCCGGCGCGGCTCCGGTCGCCGCTGCTCCGCAGGCCGACGACGGCAAGGCCATGGTCTCTGTCTTCCACGGGGTGCCCGGCCTCACCGTCGACGTCTACGCCAACGGTGACGAGCTGATCCCCGACTTCAAGCCCGGAACGCTCACCGACCCGCAGGAACTGCCGGCGGGCTCCTACGACATCAAGGTCTTCAAGGACGGCGAGGGCCCCGACGGCACCCCCGCCCTCCAAAAGAAGGTGGACGTGCCCGCGGGCGCGAACGCCACGGTGGTCGCGCATCTCTCGGCCGACGGCAAGCCGCAGCTCAGCGCCTTCGTCAACGACGTGTCGAAGGTGCCGGCCGGGAAGGCCCGGCTCGCTGTCCGCCATGTCGCGGCGGCGCCTGCTGTTGACGTGCGTGCCGGGGAGAAGCCCTTGTTCAAGGATCTGGAGAACCCCAAGGAGGCCAAGGGCGACGCGCCTGCGGGCACGGCGTCCGCCGATGTCGTCCTCGCCGGGACGGACAAGGTGGCGATCGGCCCGGCTGACCTCAACCTCAAGGAGGGCACCAGCAATGTGGTGTACGCCTGGGGCAGCGCGAAGGACAAGAACCTGGGGTTGAAGGTGCAGTCGTTCGAGGGGATGCACTCTGCACCCGGCGGAGTCGACGCCGGGCAGTCGGGCGCAGCCGCCCCCGACTCCTCGCAGGCAGCGCTCGTGTGGATCGCAGGCACCGGCGTTGTCGCCTTCGGCGGAGCGTTCGCGGTGCGCCGCGTCGCTCGTCAGCGTGGCTGACCCTACCGGTGCGAGGTGGGGCCGGATGCTGCGCTCCCGCTGGTTCGTGGTGGGCGCTGCCCTGTCGGCGGTGCTCGCAACCGGCTTGTTCTTCGTCCTGACGCCGTCCGATGACCAACTGCCGGACGAGTTCGGGAAGCGCACCGGTGCCGAAGGTTCTCCCGCACTCCGAGAGCGGGCACCGGCGGACGTACGTCCTTCCGACGCCACGGACACCGGATCGGCACCAGCGGCCGGTGAGCCGGCGCGGCCACTCGATGGCGGTGGCCGCACCGGCGCCACGGACACAGCGAAGGACGCGCGAGCCGAACCGACGCGCGTGCGCATGCCCCGCCTCGAGGTCAGCACGCGGCTGCGGGCCGTCGGCGTCGACTCCGACGGCCGGGCGGAGATCCCCTCCGATCCCGCGACGGCGGGCTGGTACCGCTACGGGCCGGCTCCGGGCGATCCGAGCGGTTCCGCCGTCCTGGTGGGCCATGTCGACTCCCGCACCGGGGACTTGGGTGCCTTCGCGGCGTTGTACGACGTCCGCGCGGGGGACGACGTGATCGTGGAGCGCGGTGCCGCCGCCCCCCTCCGATACCGCGTGTCCGCCCGGCAGATCGTCCCGAAGAAGGAACTGCCGGACGAGGTCTTCCGCCGAGACGGCAGGCCGGTGCTCACGCTGATCACCTGCGCGGCTCCGTTCGACAGAGCGCGCGGGGGTTACCAGAAGAACCTCGTCGTCACCGCGGAACCGACAAGCAGAGACTGAACGATGCGGGACGTGGAAGGTGATCGACGCCGCTACGCTGCTGCCGTGTCTGCACCCGGTTCGGCCGAAGAACAGCCAGGGGACCGCTTCGCCACGAGTCCGCGCACACCGCGCAGCGCGGACCCCGACCTGGCGAAGCGGTTCCTGCACGGCGACCAGGGTGCCCTCGCCGAGGCCTATCGTCGCTGGGGCGGCGCCATACACGCCCTCGCGCTGCGCTTCCTGCCGGAGCGGACCGCCGAAGCATCGACATCTCGGGTGTTCGTCGACGCCTGGCGCAACCGTGCTTCCTCCGACCCCGTCCGCAGACTGGGCCTCCTGCTGCTCGACGGAATGCGCCGTGAGATCGTCCGTCAGCGCCCCGAACTGGGACACGACGAAGCCTTGGCAGCCGCCGTCGATCAGGCGGTCCTCAGGGAGCTGCTGAGTGAACTTCCCCCGCTGCGCGCCGCGGTCCTGGAACTCACTCTTCATGGGTCGCTGACGGCGACGCAGACGGCGGAGCGGCTCGGGGTCCCCACGCACATGGTCAGGCTTGAGCTGGGCGAAGCGCTGGCGTCCTTGAAGCCGCGAGGAGGTGGCAAGCGATGAGGCATCTTGACCACGCGGAGCTGGCTGAAATCGCTCTGGGCGAGATGGACGACGGTCAGTCGCCTCTCTCGCGACACCTCGGCGAGTGCGTCACATGCCGGACCGAGCTGGAAGAGCTGCACAGGGTCGTCGTCGCGGCACGTTCCATGTCGGCCGACGACGTCCTCGCGCCTCCGCCCGAGCGGGTGTGGGAGGCGATCTCAGCCGAGCTGGGCCTCGATTCGGCTCCCGGTGACCTGAGTGACGAGGAGGCAGACGCGACGGCGTCCGCAGTCCGTACGGACCCGGCGGTCGACGCGCGGGCGCGGCGACCGCGCCTCGCCGAGGTCCCCCCCGCTGGCCTTCCCCGCGCGGAGGGAAGCGAGCCGGCCAGTTCGCGGCCCACTCGGCGTAGGAGATTCGCGATACTGCTCGCGGCGGCGTGCCTCGTGGCCGGAGCGGCCCTGGGCAGCGCCACGACGTGGTGGCAACTGCGCGGCGACGACGCGGCAGCCGCGCCCACGGGTAGGGGGTCCTCGCTGAAGCCCTTGGCCGCTGGTGACGCGCAAGGTGTGGCCCGTCTGGACAACTCGGATGGCGGCTCCCGACAGCAACTGCGGATAGACGTGGAGGGCCTGCCCGGGACGGACGGCTACTTCGAGGTGTGGCTGATGGACCCGACCCACAAGAAGCTCATCGCCATCGGGGTGCTCGGCCCCCGGGGCTCCGCCACCCTGCCCCTGCCGAAGGGCGTGAACCTGGCCGACTACCCCCTCGTCGACGTATCGGACCAGGAGTACAACGGCGACCCGGCGCACTCAGGAAACAGCGTGGTACGCGGCCTCCTGAAGCGCTGACCTCGCTCGGCCGACGCGGGAGCAATGGGGGTACGCCCAGCGGGTGCGCTCGTGGATGACGTGGGCGAATCTGAAACAGATGACTGATCCACAGCTGCCACACCCGGTACAGACACCGCCGGCCGAGGGTGCGACAGCCGACGCTCACGAAGAACGCGCGGACGGCGGCATCTGGGACACCCTGGCCTCTGGGTGTCGGTGATCGCCGTCGTCACCATCTCGATGACGACGCGCTCCGGGTTCGGCCGCGGCGGCTTGTAGCGCTCGGCGTCGGCGACGGAGCCTGGGTCAGCCCTGACGACCGCTGAGCCCTCAAGGGTGCACCAGCGGCGTCCGTCGACCTGGGACACGGTCACCCTCGCGTCAGGTCCGGCGGCCAGGATATTGCGTACCTTCTTGCTGCTTGCGCTGCTGATGACCCGCGCGATGCGCGAGACGGAGTCATATGTCACGCCCACGGGCACCAGGTGGGGGGTGCCATCAGGGCGAGGGGCAGGAAGTAGTTCCTGGCGACGGCCCTGGCCGCCTCTTCGTATGCGAGGTGCACGACGCGCCGGTCGCTGACTGCCCGGACCCGGCGGATGTGTCCCGCCTTCTCCAGCCGGTCGATGCAGGCCGTCACGGCGCCGGATGTCAGGTCCAGCTGCTTGCGCAACCGGCCAGGCGTCATCGGGCCCGCGTCTGTGTCGGCGTCGGCGTCGAGGATCGCGATCAGCGCCTGGACATCGGTGACATGCAGGCCCTGCGTCTGCGTCTGTGCGAACTCATGGGCAGCACGGTTGAACTCGCTGTTCATCCCGCGAAGGAGAACGGCGAAGGACTGCAACCCTGTGGCGCTGTCCGGGGGAAGTGAGACCTGAGGGCCCTTGGTGCCGTCCTTGCCGGCCGTCGTCGTCTGGACGGCTCGGGGCGACGGGGATCAGGTCAGCAGGGCCCAGCAGGCGCAGGCCACGCGTGCCGTCGCCGAACTCGCTGGGAAGGCCGGGGTCGTGGGTCGCCCCTCGCCGGCCCTGATGTCCGACGACAAGCAGGCGCTGCAGGCTGTCGTCCAGCTGAAACCCGATCTCGGCGAGGAGCTGCCCGATGCCCTCGACGCCGTGCGCTCCGCCGCGGACGGCGTTCCGGGGGCGAAGGCGCGAGTCGCCGGGCCCGCCGCGATCCAGGCGGACCTGTCGGACGCGTTCGCCGGTATCGACGGCCTGTTGCTCGGGGTCGCACTCGCAGCCGTGTTGCTGATCCTGCTGTTCGTTTACCGGAGTGTCCTGCTGCCGTTCCTGATCATCATCGGGGCCGTCTTCGCACTCGGCCTTGCGTGCGCCATCGTCTACGCGCTCGCGGACCGCGACATGGTCCGAGTGGACGGCCGGGTGCAGGGCATCCTGTCCATCCTCGTCATCGGTGCCGCCACGGACTACGCGCTGTTGCTCGCCGCGAGTGCCGCCACGGTGGCCCTCGGGCTCCTGGCCCTGCTCGCCAGGGACCTGACCGACAACCGCGCCCTCGGGCCCGTGGGTGCCATCGGCATCGTCTGCGCGGTGCTCTCCACCCTCACCTTCCTGCCCGCCGTGCTCGCCCTGCTCGGGCGGACCGCGTACTGGCCCTCGCGGCCGAAGGAGTCCGACGCGTCCGTGGAGGGGCACGCGGTGTGGCGCAGGGTCGCCGCGGCGGTGGACCGTCGCCCGCGACGGATGTGGGTGGCGACCGCGTTGGGGCTCGCCGCACTGGCGGCCTTCGCCCCCTCGTTGTCGGCCAAGGGCGTTCCACTCGATGAGATCTTCGTGAACGACGCTCCGTCAGTGGCTGCCCAGCGGACACTCGGCGAGCACTTCCCGGGCGGTTCGGGCAACCCCGCGGTCATCATCGCCGACTCCGGCCGCACGGCTGAGGTGACCGAGGCCGCGAAGGGCACCGAGGGAGTGGCTTCGGCAGGACCTGTCCCGGCCTCGGGCCGGCCGGGGCCGGTGAGCCGCTGGTCGTCGAAGGCCGGGTCCGGATCGACGCCACCCTGCGGGACGCCGCGGACAGTGACGCCGCCAAGCAGGCCGTGGAGCGACTGCGCGCGAACGTGCCGCGGTCCCCGGCGCCGATGCTCTCGTCGGCGGTTACACAGCCCAGCAGTACGACACGCAAAAGACCACCGAGCGCGACCGCTCGCTCATCGTGCCCGTCGTCCTCGCCATCATCCTGCTCATTCTTGTCCTGCTGCTGCGCTCGTTGCTCGTGCCCGTGCTGCTCGTCGCGACCGTCGGGCTCAACTTCCCCGCCACGCTCGGAGTTTGCGCCCTCGTCTTCGAGCATCTGCTCGGCTTCAGCGGCACGGACGCCTCGGTACCGCTGTACGGATTCGCGACCTTTGCCGCGCTGATGGTGATCCCGCTCGCCTTCCTGGTCCAGATCGCCTTCATCGTCGCCTTCGGCGTCCTGCTCGACACCCTCGTGGTCCGCTCGATCCTGGTGCCCGCGCTAGTGATCGACATCGGCCCCCGTGCCTGGTGGCCCAGTTCCCTGGCCCGCCGGAACGGCGGATCCGGCGGCGGATCCGGCGGCGGGGCCCTCTCCGACACCGAAGCGGCTGCTTCCTCCCAAGCGGTACCGCATGACGGCGGCGAGCCCGAGGAAGGCCGGCTGAAAAGGACCAGCTGATGCCAGACGTGTCGTGCATCCATCCACACGCCGTTGGCGGAAGTGTGGCCGAGGGCTGAATGTTCCGGTTCGCCCTTCCGGAGGAGATGCTCATGCACGAATCAGCCACCATCCGTGCTCGTGCTGCCGTTCACCGGTGGGAGCGCCTCGCGGACGACCTTGACGCCCCGGTGGCCGAGCTGCACGGAGCCGAGCTGGCACGGCGGGCGCTGGGCCTGGAGACGGTCACGGCGCTCCTCGTCGTGTCCTTGAGCCGCCGGGGAAGCCGCTCGTTCGCGGCCGTGTGCCAGTGGCCACGCCTTCACCCGCTGAACGAGCGGACGGTCGCCGTTCGCCACCATCCGCTGATCATGGTTGAGTCCACGCGCCAGCTCGCGATGGCGTTGCAGCATCGACAACTTCCCGAGAGCGGTACGCCACCACTGCAGGCCGTCTCGATCCGCCTCGGCCTGAATGCCGCCGCGCTGCCGACCGAGCGTGGAAGCGTCACCGACGTGGCCGCACGGCTGACCGTCGCAGACCTCGCGGCAGGCCATGACGGGCTTGCCGCCTGTCGCGTCACCGCGGAGTTCACCCATGGGGGAACGCCTCTCGGGTGGTGCTCCATGCGCTTCGCCCGGGCCACCCCGCAGCCCCCGGCTGCAGAGGCCGACCACCGAGCCGGTCTGCTGCATCCCTCGGCCGGGGCCGTGGGCGCCGCCGCTGACGCCGATGTCCTGATCGCGCGAGCGCCACAGGCGCGGCTGGTCATCCTGCCGCGTGACCCCGGCCATCCGATCCTCCTCGCGGGCCGTCCCGCCCTGCTGCCCGCGCCGGCGGTCCTTGAGGCGGGACGGCAGGCCGTGATGCTGACGTCCGGGAGGACCGCGGCGGCCGTGGTCGGGCTGAGCGTGGAGGTACGGACACCGGTGCCGTGGCGCGGCGCCGGTGTCGAAGTGACGACGGAGCCGCGCGGAGCTCGCTTCGTCGTGACTGTCGGCCGTCAAGTCTCCGCCACGGGCACGGTCGCCCTGCTGCGCCCGTGAGCGTACGTCGGCGAGCACGGAAGGAAACGATGATGGAAACAGTCCGGCAGCTTGCCCAGAGGCCCCTGAACTGTCTGGTCACAGGGGCGTCCGGGTACGTCGGCGGGCGGCTGGTACCCGAGCTGCTGGAGGCCGGCCACCGCGTGCGATGCCTCGCCCGCGCACCGGGCAAGCTCCGCGATCACCCATGGGCCGCGGACGCGGATGTGGTGCGGGGCGATGTTACGGACGCGGAGTCCGTGGCGGCGGCGATGAGCGGTATCGACGTCGCGTACTACCTGGTGCACGCGCTCGGATCCGGCGCCGGTTTCGAGGAGACCGACCGTCGCGCGGCGCGTGTCTTCGCCGAGCAAGCACAGGCCGCGGGCGTGCGGCGGATCATCTATCTGGGCGGGCTCACACCCCGGGGCGTACCCGAGAACGAACTGTCCCCGCACCTGCGCTCCCGCGCCGAGGTCGGACGGATCTTCCTGGACGGTCCGGTGCCTGCCACGGTGCTGCGGGCCGCCGTGGTGATCGGCTCCGGGTCGGCCTCGTTCGAGATGCTGCGCTATCTGACCGAGCGGCTGCCGGTGATGGTGACTCCCAGCTGGGTGCACACCCGCACCCAGCCCATCGGTATCCGCGATGTCCTGCGCTACCTCGTCGGCTCCGCCACGATGCCGCAGAACGTGGACCGGGCCTTCGACGTCGGCGGTCCGGATGTGCTCACCTACCGTCAGATGATGCGCAGGTACGCGGCGGTGGCCCGGCTGCGCAAGCGGCTCATTGTGCCCGTGCCGATGCTCACTCCGAGGCTGTCCAGCCACTGGGTCGGGCTCGTCACCCCGGTGCCCGCCGCGCTCGCCCGTCCGCTGACGGAGTCACTTCGTCACGAGGTCGTCTGCCAGGAACACGACATCGCGCGGTACGTGCCCGACCTTCCCGGGCGTCCGCTGCCCTTCGACGAGGCGCTCGCCCTGGCGCTGCGCCGGGTGCGGGAGGCTCAGGTCACGACCCGCTGGTCCTCCGCTTCGGTGCCCGGCGCGCCCAGCGACCCGCTGCCCACCGACCCGGACTGGGCGGGGGGCAGCCTCTATGAGGACGATCGGCAGCGGTCGGTCGACGTGCCCCCGGACGTGCTGTGGAAGGTGATCGAGGGGATCGGCGGCGACAACGGCTGGTACTCGATGCCGCTCGCGTGGGCGGTCCGGGGCTGGCTCGACCGGTTCGTCGGAGGTGTCGGCCTGCGGCGCGGCCGCAGGGACGCCGAGCGGCTGCGGGTTGGAGACTCCCTGGATTTCTGGCGCGTCGAGGAGATCGAGCCGGGCCGTCTGCTTCGGCTCCGGGCGGAGATGCGGCTGCCCGGACTCGCGTGGCTCGAGATGTACGCCGATTCGGACGACACAGGTCATACCCGCTACCGCCAGCGCGCCCTGTTCCACCCGCGTGGTCTGCTCGGTCACGCGTACTGGTGGGCCGTGTTTCCCTTCCACGCCGTCGTGTTCGGCGGCATGGCCCGCAACATCACGCAGGCCGCCGCCAAAGGCATGGGTGCACACCGGAACACATCCCGCTCCGGTCCCGGCGGGCCCGTGCGCACCGGGCGGACGGAGCACCGGTGACCCGATCCACCCCACACCACACCACCCCAGGGAGTCTGTCCATGAGCGTCGCGGTCGTCCTGTTCACCTCGGACCTGCGTCTGCACGACCATCCTCCGCTGCGGGCCGCGATCGCGGCCGCCGACGAAGTGGTGCCGCTCTTCGTCCGTGACCCGGCCGTGCACGCGGCCGGCTTCGACGCACCCAATCGACGTGCCTTTCTGGCCGACTGCCTCACCGACCTCGACCGCGGGTTGCGTGAGCGCGGTGGGCGTCTTGTCGTGCGCGGCGGACCTGTGGCCGAGGTGGTGTCACGGGTCGTCACCGAGTGCGGGGCGACTGATGTTCACATGGCCGCCGGTGTCACCGCACATGCTCACCGGCGCGAGCAGCGCTTGCGAGACGCCCTCGCCACCGGCGGGGCCGCCTTGCACCTGCACGACTCCGTGATCACGGCCGTGGCACCCGGAGCCGTGACGCCCGCGGGGAAGGACCACTACGCGGTGTTCACGCCCTACCTGCACCGCTGGTCGCAGGAGCTGCTGCGAGAGGTCCGCCCGGCACCGCGCGTCGTGCGCGTCCCCGACGCGGTGCGCGGTGAACGGCTTCCCGCCCGAGACGGAATGTCCGGTCTCTCGCCGGGCCTGCCCGACGGCGGAGAGACGGCCGGGCGCGCACGCCTCTTCCGCTGGACGCGGTCCGCTCTCGCCGGATACGAAGAGGGCCACGACGACCTGGCGGGCGACACGACGTCGCGGCTCTCTCCCTATCTGCACTTCGGCGCCCTGTCACCGGTTGAGGTCGTCCACCGGGCCCGCGCCCGGGGTGGGGCGGGCGCGGAGGCGTTCGTGCGGCAGGTGTGCTGGCGTGACTTCCACCATCAGGTCCTCGCCGCCCGTCCTGACGCCTCCGTCCAGGACTACCGCGGCCATCAGGACCGCTGGCGGACCGAGGCGAGCGCCGCCGACGACATCGCCGCCTGGCGGGAAGGACGTACCGGCTATCCGGTCGTCGACGCCGCCATGCGACAACTGGCCCACGAGGGCTGGATGCACAACCGGGGGCGCCTGCTCGCGGCGAGCTTCCTCACCAAGACGCTCTACGTGGACTGGCGGATCGGCGCCCGGCACTTCCTGCACCTGCTCGTCGACGGCGACATCGCCAACAACCAGCTCAACTGGCAGTGGGTCGCGGGAACCGGCACCGACACCCGCCCCCACCGCGTCCTCAACCCCGTCCGCCAGGGCCTGCGCTTCGACCCGACCGGCGCCTACGTACGCCGCTGGGTACCGGAGCTGAAAAACGTGGACGAACAGTTGGTGCACGAGCCCTGGAGGCTGCCCCGGGCCGCGCGTACCGCGCTCGACTACCCCGACCCGCTGTTGGATCTGGCCGACGGCCTCGCCCGTTTCAAGCGCGCCCGGGACCGGGACTGAAGGAGGACCCGCGTGCACTGGCTCTTCGGCGATCAGCTCGGGCCCCACTTCCTCACCTCAGGAGACGGGTGCCCCGGCCGCGACACCCCGCTACTCATGATCGAGGCGAAGTCGGTTTTCCGGCGGCGGACATTCCACCGCGCCAAGGCCCATCTGGTGCTCTCCGCGATGCGGCACCGGGCCGCGGAACTCGGCGACCGGCTCACCTACGTCCGGGCCGACACCTATCGCGACGGGCTTCAGAAGGCCGCGGGGGGCTCCCCGGTGACGGTTCATCACCCGACCTCCCACGCTGCCCTGCGCCTGGTGCGGTCCGAGCCGCACGTCACGGTGGGCCCGGCGCGCGGATTCCTGCTGCCCATGGATGAGTTCACGACCTGGGCGGATGGTCACGACGGCAAGAGGCTACGGCAGGAGGACTTCTACCGCTGGATGCGCCGACGGCACGACCTGTTGATGGAGGCCGGTGCTCCGGTGGGCGGCCGGTGGAACCACGACCACGACAACCGTGAGCCACCGCCCCGCGGAGCGACCGGCCTGCACATCGCCGCTCCCTACCGGCCGCGAGAGGACGACATCGACGAAGAGGTCCGCCACGACCTCGACCGCTGGGAGAGGGACGGCGAGGTCTCTTTCGTCGGCCGCGACGGGCCACGTCTCTTCCCCGCGACCCGCGCCGAGGCACTCACGGCGCTCCGCCGTTTCATCGACCGCCGGCTTGCCACCTTCGGCCCGTACGAGGACGCCATCCTCGCGGCCGACCCCGTCATGAGTCACAGCCTGTTGTCCGCCCCGCTCAACCTGGGGCTGCTCGATCCCGCCGAGTGCGTCGAACGGGCCGAGGCGGCCTGGCGGGCGGGCGAGGCGCCACTGAACAGCGTGGAGGGCTTCGTCCGGCAGATCGCGGGCTGGAGAGAGTACGTCTGGCAGCTGTACTGGTACTTCGGCGACGACTACCGGCACTCCAACGCTCTGCGGCACACCACACCCCTGCCCGCCTGGTGGAGCGAACTGGACGCGGAGGCGGTCGGCGCGCACTGCCTGCGCACAGCGCTGGCCCAGGTGCGGGACACCGGGTGGACGCATCACATTCCCCGGCTGATGGTGCTCGGCGGCTACGCGCTCCAGCGGGGCTGGGAACCCGCCGCGGTCACCGACTGGTTTCACCGCTGTTTCGTGGACGGACACGACTGGGTCATGGTTCCCAACGTCGTGGGCATGTCCCAGTACGCGGACGGCGGGCGGATGACCACCAAGCCGTACACATCGGGTGGCGCCTACCTGAACCGTATGAGTGACCTGTGCGGACCGTGCCGCTACCGGCCGGGGGAGCGCACCGGTGACCGCGCCTGCCCCTACACCGCGGGCTACTGGACGTTCGTCGACCGCCACCGCGAACGCCTCGCGCACAATCACCGCACGGTACAGCCGGTGCGACAGCTCGACCGGCTCGTCGATCTCGCCGAGGTCCGCCGACAAGAGCGTGAACGAGGTGACGCGCCGCCATGAGACCTGGACCGATCGACCGTTGGTGTGAGCGGGGACGGAGGTGACCGCGTACCGGGAAGGAATCAGCGCATCCGCCCGCGGGGCTGCCGCGGAAGTACTGGTGCACAGGTCACCGAACGCGATGAAGGGCTGGGAATGCTAGGACTGCGGCCGGACGCGGCCCCACACGCCGGGCTCATAGCTCCCCCTCGCACGGCCCACCAGGTCACCGAAGCCGTGGAGAGGGTGCTCGGCGACGTTCTCGACGCCGGACTGCGCCGCGCCCACGACACCGACCCGGTGTATGCCCGGGACGTCGTGGCTCGCGTGAACGCGTTCGTCCGGCGTGGTGGGAAGCGGCTGCGTACGGCGTTCGCCTGGTGCGGCTGGCGCGCCGCGGGCGGCTCGGCCGACGCCACAGACGTGCTCGGAGTCGGGGCCGCTCTGGAGCTCCTGCAGGCGTGCGCCCTCATCCATGACGACGTGATGGACGGATCCTCCCTGCGCCGGGGCGGTCCGGCGATGCACGTCGACTTCGCGCGCCAGCACCGGGCGGACAACATGAACGGCGTGCCGGAGTCGTTCGCCGACTCCGCGGCGGTTCTCGCCGGAGACCTCGCGCTGGCCTGGGCCGACGACCTGCTGACCGAGACGGCTCTGGGCTCCCCGCACGGCGTGCGGCTGCACCGCGAGTGGCGGGCGATGCGCGGGGAGATGGTCGCCGGCCAGTACCGCGACCTGCACGCCCAGGCGACCGGCGCCTCCGGCCTCGACGAAGCCGTGACCATCGCCACGCTCAAGAGCGCCCTCTACACGGTCGAGCGCCCGCTGGCGCTCGGCGCGTCCCTGGCCGGCGCCGACGCGAGCACTCTGGACGCGTTGCGCTCCGCGGGCCGGTGTGCGGGGTTGGCCTTCCAGCTCAGGGACGACCTCCTCGGGGCCTTCGGTGACCCGCTGCTGACGGGGAAACCGGCCGACGACGACCTGCGCACACGGAAGCTCACCTACCTGATCGCCGTCGCGCTCACCCTCGCCGACGCCTCCGGAGACGACGACGCCGCGGCCGTGCTCGCACCGGGTACGAACCCTCGCTCCGACGCCACAGTGGAGCGCATGCGCCTCGCGCTCGAACGCACGAAGGCGCGCGCCGTGGTCGAGGCGAAGATCGAGGAACTCGCGGCCAAAAGTCTGAAGTACTTCGGCGAGAGCGGGGCGAGCCCCGAGGCGCGATGCGAGTTCGCCGCCCTGGTCGAGCGTGCCGCGGGCCCTGCGCCGCACCAGCGTGGGGAGGCACGGTGAAGGCCGTACCGGGCCCCACCGACCACGTTGTCGTGGTCGGTGCCGGGCTCTCCGGTCTCGCCTGCGCGCTCCATCTGCTCGGCGCCGGACGCCGGGTGACGGTCGTCGAACGGGACTCCGTGCCCGGCGGACGGGCCGGACGAGTAGACCTCGACGGCTACCAGGTGGACACCGGCCCAACGGTCATGACCATGCCGGACCTGGCCGACGAGGCGTTCGCCGCCGTCGGCGAGAGCCTGCACTCCCGGGTGGAGCTGGTGGCGCTCCACCCGGCCTACCGTGCGAGCTTCGCCGACGGCAGTTCCCTGGACGTGCACACCGACGGCGAGGCGATGGAGGCCGAGGTCAGACGCTTTGCCGGTCCCGACCAGGCCCTGGGCTACCGCAGGCTGAGAGAGTGGCTGGAGCGGCTCTACCGCGCGCAAATGCGGCGCTTCATCGACACCAACTTCGACTCACCGTTCCAACTGCTGCATCCGGATCTGGCGCGGCTCGCGGCGCTCGGCGGTTTCGGGCGCCTCGACCGGCGCGTCGGGCGCTTCGTTTCCGACCCCCGGCTGCGCCGCGTCTTCACCTTCCAGGCCCTCTACGCCGGAGTCGCGCCCGCGCAGGCACTCGCGGCCTATGCCGTGATCTCCTACATGGACACCGTGGCCGGAGTCTGGTTCCCCAAGGGGGGCATGCACGCGCTGCCCCGTGCCATGGCCGACGCGGCCGACGAGGCGGGCGCCGACTTCCGGTGGTCCACCGAGGTGAACGCGCTGGAGCGATCGGCGGGCCGGGTACGTGCTGTACGCCTGACCAGCGGGGAGCGGATTCCCTGCGACGCGGTGGTCCTGTCCTGCGAACTTTCCTCCGCATACCGCCTTCTGGGACGGACTCCCCGGCGCCCGGTGAGCCTGCGCCATTCCCCGTCCGCGGTGATCCTCCATGCCGGGACCGACCGCACCTGGCCCGCTCTCGCCCACCACACGCTCTCCTTCGGCGCGGCCTGGGAACAGACCTTCGACGAGCTGACCCGCACCGGAAGCCTGATGAGCGACCCCTCCCTGCTCATCACCCGGCCCACGACACACGACCCCACCCTCGCGCCGCCGGGACGGCACCTGCACTACGTGCTCGCGCCCTGTCCGAACACCGTCACCGGGCCCTCGGAGGCGGCCTGGCGCGACCTCGGGCCCCAATATCGCGACAGCCTGTCCGCCGTCCTCGAGCGCCGGGGCCTGGACGGGTTCGGGGCCGCTGTTCAGAAGGAACTCCTTGTCACCCCGCTGGACTGGGCTGCGCAGGGGCACGCGGCGGGCAGCCCCTTCTCGGTCTCCCACACGTTCGCCCAGACCGGCCCCTTCCGGCCCCGCAATCTGGTCAGCGGCCTCGACAACGTCGTGCTGGCCGGCTGCGGGACCACTCCCGGGGTCGGCGTGCCGACCGTACTCATCAGCGGCAAGCTCGCCGCAGCGCGCGTCACCGGCGACGGCTGCCGGAGGAGACCAGGTAGGCCGCCGGTGGTCGGCGCCGCCGCGCCCGTCACCCCCGCGAGAGGCACCGATGACCCGTCGTGAACTGGACGCCGCAGGGATCGGCGACCCCTCGTTGCGCGCCGCGTACACCCACTGCCGGAACCTCAACGCACGGCACGGCCGGACCTACTTCCTCGCCACCCGGCTGCTGCCTGTCGAGCGCCGCTCGGCGGTGCACGCGCTGTACGGCTTCGCCCGCTGGGCGGACGACATCGTCGACGACAGCGACCGGCGCCTGACACCCTCCGAGCGCGACCGGCTCCTCGAACGCCTGGAGGACGACCTGGCGCACGGTCTGCGCACGGGCGGAGGGGATGTGGCCGTGGTCCGCGCCGTCGCCGACACGGCCGCCCGGTACGCCATCGACCACACGCTGTTCGCCGACTTCCTCGCCTCCATGCGCAGCGATCTGACCGTCACGGACTACCCCTCCTACGCCGACCTGCGCGCGTACATGCATGGTTCGGCCGCAGTGATCGGCCTGCAGATGCTGCCGGTCCTGGGGACGACCGGGCCGCGCGAGGAAGCGGCGCCGCACGCGGAGGCGCTCGGGGTGGCGTTCCAGCTGACCAACTTCCTGCGGGACGTGGGCGAGGACCTGGACCGGGGCCGCGTCTATCTGCCTGCGGACCTGCTCGCCGCCCATGGCGTCGACCGCACCCTGCTCGAGTGGAGCCGCCGCACCGGACGCAACGACCCGCGGGTCCGTGCGGCGCTGGTCGCGGCCGAGGCGCTCACCAGGGACGTGTACAAGGACGCCGAGCCGGGAATCGCGATGCTCGACCCGCGGGTGCGCCCCTGCATCCGGACGGCCTTCACCCTGTACGGCGGCATCCTCGACGCGATCGCCGATCAGGACTACACCGTGCTGCACCGCCGAGCCGTGGTGTCCCGCAGACGCAGGGCGGCGACAGCCGCCAGGGGAGCTCTGCGCATCGTCGCGGCGCGGTGCCGCGCGCGCCTGGCGGACGCCCGGCCTGCGATCGCACCGGGCGGCGGGCCATGTCAGCGGCACGGAACTTCAGTGGAAGGACAGAGCAGTGACTGACGGTCGGCGCAGGGCCCGCTGGGCACCACCGTTGCGCCGTCGCAACGGGCCGGGGTGGGCGGCACAGAAGCCCACTTGGCAGGCCGCGCGCCCCGCTCTGATCGCCGAAGCGCTCAAGCGGGCATCGGCGCGCCCCTCCGGGAACTGGTTCGTGGTCGGCGCCTCGCGGGATGTCCGAGCGGGTGCGGGTCCGCGCGGCCGGACGGTGGGCGGCGTCGAGATCGTGCTGTGGCGCTCGGACGACGGTGCACCGCACGCCGGCCCGGGTGCCTGCCCCCACCTGGGCGCTCCGCTGCGGGACAGCCGGGTGGTCTGCGGCACGCTGGTCTGCCACTGGCACGGACTGGCTCTGAACGGCGCTCCGTTCGCGGGCTGGGAGCCTTTCCCCGTCCACGACGACGGAGTGCTGTTGTGGGTGCGGCTCGACGAGGTCGGTGGCGAGGAACCGACGGAGCGCCCGTCGATACCGTCTCGCCCGGCACCGGGTTCGGCTCTGGACGCCGTGTTCACCGCGGTGGGTGCGTGCGAGCCGCAGGACGTCGTCGCCAACCGCCTCGACCCGTGGCACGGTTCGTGGTTCCACCCGTACTCGTTCGTGGACCTGACCGTCGTGCGCTCGCCGACCGGCGACGATGACGACGCTTTCGTCGTCGACGTCTCGTTCCGGGTGACGGGACGTCTGGTGGTGCCGGTGAGGGCGGAGTTCACCGCGCCCGATCCGCGAACCGTCCTGATGCGCATCACTGAGGGAGAGGGCGCCTCCTCGGTTGTGGAGACCCATGCCACACCGCTCACCGCCGAGGGAGCCGGGCGGCCGAGGACCGTGGTGGTCGAGGCGGTCGTCGCCGCGTCGGACCGCAGGGGGTTCGCTGTGGCACGGGCCGCCGCCCCCGCCCTCCGGCCACTGATGCGCCGCACGGCGGGCCGCCTGTGGCGCGACGACCTCGCTTACGCCGAGCGGCGCTGGACCCTGCGCAGCACCGGTCGCTTCCCTGGGTGACCCGTCTCGTCGGGGCCGGGCGCTGGTACCTCCCCACCGGCCCCGAAGAGGCGCCCGACGGCCTGGCGAGCAGATCAGCGCCCTGCGAGCGCCCCCAGCGCGCGCAGTGCGGACGAGCGCCCGGCGCGCGGCACCGTCCACAGCACCTGCCCCCGCACGCCCCAGCGGGCGAGCAGTTCGTTGGCGGCCAGGAATCCGGTGGTGGCGGCGCGCTCCATCAGCGCCACCGGAAGGTCGCAGCGCACCGAGTCCCCGGCCAGCTTCAGCCAGGTGTGCGGACCGCGTACCGTCGGGCGGCGGAGGTACGACCCGGGCGGGAAGAGCGGGCAGTCGGAGCGCCATTCGTGACGGGCGTCCACGATCCCGGCCTCCCGTGTCTCCGGGTACACCTCGTGCAGTCGGTCGATCAGTCCGGCCTCTACGGCGCCGGGGTCCGCCGCCGGATCGACGGCGTAGGCATGCAACTCGACCACGGAGCCGCCGCCGGTCCGCGCGGCCGACAGGGCGGCCTCGCTCTCGTAGCGGTCGAGGACGCTGATGTTGTCAAGACCGCCGTATCCGCTGGTGCCGAGGAACGCGGCCCGGTCGGCGCGAACCGGCCGGTCGAGCCAGAGCCTGGAGACGAGGAACGGCGGCGCCGTGCGCAGAGCCGCGATGTCCTCGCGCCAGGAGGGAGCGCCGAGGTGAGGCGACGCGGCCACCAGCTCGCGCAGTCCGCCCGCGTCGAGGGCGAGGACGACCGCGTCGTGGACCTCGGCCGAGGTCTCGGTGCGCACCTCGGCCTGCTCGTCGTCACGCGGTCGGACCTGGTGCACGGTCGTGCTCGTGCGGATGTCCGCTCCGAGGCGCTGAAGGTAGTCGCCCAGGGGATCCCAGAGCGCCTGCGGGAAAGGAGCGCCCGGGACGTCGAAGAGGAGCCCCTCGGCGGAGCCGAGGAAGTAGATGTGGAACATCAGGAGCAGTTCGGCGGCGGACAGTTCGCGGGGGTCGGCGAAGAAGCTCCGCGAGAACACCTCGAACGCCAAGTGGTGGGCTGCTTCGGGGAATCGGACGCTTTCGAGGAACGCGGTCGCGCTGACGGAGTCGAAGCGTTCGTAGACCTGCGGCACCCGCACGTCGAGGAGGGGCAGGGCCGCGCGGGGGTTCATGGCGGCAAGATCCCGCCAGCCGAACGTAGGGCTCAGAGCGACGAACCCGAGGGCGCTCAGCGGTGGTGTCCGCGGGACACGGGCGAAGCTGTCGGTGAGCCCACCGCTGTGGCGCAAGGGGTAGTCGGGGACCGGAGTGAGCCGTGTCAGGCCCGGGTCGGTGCGCCGCAGCAGCCCCCGCAGGTTGTAGTACTGACGGAAGAAGGCGTGGAAGCCACGGCTCATCGTCACCGTGGAGCCGTCGGCCAGGCGCGTGCGCCATCCGGCCAGGCGGCCGCCGAGCGCGTGCTCTCGTTCGTACACCGTCACGTGAGCGCCACGCTCGGCCAGCAGGACGGCGGCGGCGAGACCGGCGATTCCGCCCCCGATCACGGCGACGCGCGGTGCGTCCCCCGGGGCGAAGCGGTCCCGGCCCGGCCGGGGCATCAGGACTTCGGCCTTGCGGTCTCGTCCCCGCCGGGCCGTGCGCGGTGGAGCGCTCATACGGCCTGCTCGGTCGCCGCGGCGGATGAGCCGTTCCGGGCCAGGAACGTGTGCGTGATCCCCGTCTGCCAGCCTGCGACGGGAGCGGTGCGCACCCCGGTGAGTCCGGCACGGGACAACCGGTCCGCGAAGGCTGGTGCGGTGTCGAACGCGAGGACACTGCGCCACAGGTGGCGGTAGAGCGCACGGTCGCCGCTGAGTGTCCCCATGGGGATGATCACGCCCTGGCACACGGCGGTCCACAGCGCGCGGTGGATGGTCGAGCCGCTGAGGCTGTACTCGTGGATGACGAGCCTGCCACCCGGTCGCAGTCGGCTGCGCACGGACGCGAGGACGCTGTCCGGGTGCGTGACGTTGCGGAACAGATAGGCGGCGAAGACCGCGTCGAAAGGCCCTTCCTGCATCGCCGGCAGATGTTCGGCGGTCTGATGCACGAAGTTCACCCGTGCGGGCCACGGCTTGGCCCGGGCGCGCCGCAGCATCCCGGCGGAGGCGTCGACGGCGGTGATCCGGGCCTGGGGCGCGGCCTGCAGTAGCGCGCGCGTGGAGGCACCGGTGCCACAGCCGAGGTCGAGCACGTGCAGTCCCGCGCCCTCATCGGGCAGTTGGAGACGGCGTGCCGAGCGGAGCAGGTCGGTCCGGTAGCCGGGGTTCAAGCCGGTGAGGAGGTCGTAGGTGCGCGCGGCGTCGTCGAACGCATGGGCGAGGTCGTGGTCGTGCAGCAAGGCCATCATTGGCTCTCTTCGCGGGTGGGAGGGGCAGTGGGGACGGTTCGCAGGCGGCCGCGAAGGAAAGGGAGTTCGACCGCGGTGCGCAGCATGGGCCACACGGGACTGCGGATTCCGATGCCCCATTCCTCCCAGGGGCTGGTGGCACCGTCGAGGAAGCGCAGCAGACGCTCGGCCGGGGTGCGTTGGAACAGTTCGGTGAAGAATGCGGGACCGTCGATCCGCCCGGTGTCCAGTGCCCGCAGCAGCACCGCGTCGAGCGCCAGGGCCCGCCGACCATGAGCGGGAGGTACAGCCACTCGCCCGCGGCGCACACTGTCGGCGATGGCTCGGGTCTGCCGCTGCACGGCCGCGAACGTGTACCCCGTCGCCGGCCGGGTGGCACCGCCCGCTGCCCCGATCCGGTAGACGGCGGACCCCACCCGGCGCGGGAAGCGCCCGTCCGTCATCGGGATGACGCCCTGCTCCACCGCTTCCACGGTCCAGGCGCCGAGCCCCAGGACTTCGCGGCAGTAGCGGCTCAGTGCCGCGTTGTACGCGTCCGTGCTCAGGGGAGCGCGGGAGAACCGGGTGTACTCCACGAGCGCCCGGTCCGGAGCCAGCGGCAGCACGTACCCGAAGGCGAGCCCGTGCCGGGGCTGCGGAACCCGGAAGTCCATCAGGTCCGCGACCGTCGGATCGAAGTGATCCGCGGGCGTGCGCACGAACCAGCCGCGGAAGTGCTGCAGCAACTGCGTCCGGGCAGGTGGGAGCACGGGCACGGGGCGTGAGTCGAAAACCACGTCGGCCCGCAGTGTCAGGGCTCCGCCGCCGGGGAGCGTGCAGTCCACCTCGGCGCCACCGTCCACGTCACGCACCGCGTCCGCGGTCGCGCGGACCACCTGTGCGCCGGGGGATCGGGCCAGTTGGGCGTGCACCAGCCGCTCGAACGCCCCGGACCGCACCATGCGGTACCGCCACGGGGCAGGGGTGACGGTCACCGGGGTGTTGTCGGCGGAGTGCACACGCAGGCGGGACCACGAGGCGCTCACCGCCTCCTCGAAGTCGCACGGACCCTCCTCCCAGAAGCACCAGGTCCGCTCCGGCGGCCGCAGTGGCCCGTCCGGGGCCTCGACGACGGTCACCGTGGTCGAGCCGACAGCCGTCAGCCGATGCGCCAAGCTGAGTCCTGCCGCGCCGCCGCCCACGACGACCACGTCGGACCTCTCGTCGGCGGGGTGCTGAGACGCCGGCGGTGTCACCGGGCCCGCCGCTCGATCGAAGGAGCTCCGTCGGTGGAGGTGCGCAGGAGCTCCGCGTCCGCGGCCATGGCGTCCACCATGGCCGCGACGACCGTGTCCACGTCGGCGCCCGCGAGCATGGGCGGGGCACTGCCGGCCACGGGCCGGTCGGCGAAGCCTGTGTCCGTGTGGCCCGGCCGGAGTTCGAGCACCCGGACACCCGCGGTTCGTGCCTCCCGGCGTACTGCGGCGAGCCAAGCACTCAGTGCTGTCTTGGAGGCGCTGTAGTCGGCCATCCCGGGTTGCGGGCGCTCCGCGACGACACCGGTGACGGCCGCGATCAGCGAGCCGGGACCCATGACGCCGAGCGCGGCGCGGAAGAACGCCGCGGGCGCGAGGAAGTTGACCGCCGTCAGGTGCTCGGCCACCTCGTCACCGACCTCGTCCACGCTGCCGAAGGCCACCGACCCGAACACGGTCACGACGGCGTCCAGACCGCCGAGTCCGGCCACCGCCGTGTGCACGGCACGCGCGCAGGACGCCGGATCATACGCGTCGAACAGCGCGGTCGGCGCCGAGCCGTGGGCCCTCGCTGCGGCGGCCAGACGACTTGGGTCGCGTCCGGCCAGAGCAGGGCGCGCTCCTCGGCCGATCAGTTCAGCAGTGATCGCGCCGCCGAGTACGCCGGTCGCACCAGCTACCAGCACGCGCGAGCCGTGCATGTCCATGCCTCACCCCGGATCACTCACTTACCCTGTCGCACTCTCACTTCGGCCGATCGCCCGCGCACGGATGCAACGGGACATCCCGGAGACCGTCAGGCGCGTGCGACGTCTTCGAGCACCTCGCGAGCGGCCCGTGTGCCCGACGCCAGCGCGCCCTGCACCGACCCGGTCGCGCGATGGTCCCCGCACACGTACCGGCCCGGAGCGAAACGGGTCGAACGACTCAGAGGCAGCGGCGGCGGCATCGCGGGCAGCGCTCCCGCGACGGTGTAGGAGGTGAGTTGCTGCCAGCCGCTCGTGTCAGTTCCGTACAGCTCGCTCAGACGCCGGAGCACCTTGCCCGCCACGTCGGGCCCGTCCTCGCCGAGGACGGAGCTGGAGATCAGCGAGGTGCCTCGCGGTGCGTAGGTGGGGGAGACCTCGCTGAGGACACAGGTGTTCAGCACGAACCCGGTGCCGTCCACCACCAGGGTGGGTTCCGGCATCGGTGTCGCGTCGGCCGCGTGGTAGTAGGTGGTGACCGTCCGACCGGGCGGGATCCGCAGGCCGGGCAGCAGGCGGGCCGCGGTGACGGCGTCCGTCGCCACCACCACGGCCGTGGCCGGCAGCTCCGTGCCGTCGGCCAGCAGCACGCCCGCGGCTGTGAGGCGGGCAACAGGTGTCTCAAGGCGCAGGACGCCGTCCGGCAACCCGTCGGCGAGCTGTGCGGGCACGGCACCGATGCCCTCGGCGGGCAGGCCGAGCGTTCCCCTGATCATGCTGCGCCAGACCAGATGAAAGAAGCGCGCAGAGGTCTCCAGCCGGTCTTCCAGAAAAACGCCCGACAGGAACGGCCGCAGGACCTCGGTGACCACCGTGCCCGAAAGGCCCGCCCTGTTCAGTTCGGCCGAGGTGCTGCGGTCCGTGCCCCGCCTCAGAGCGCGGGCGGGCAGCAAGGTGTCCCACGCGGTGAGCGCCGCGAGCGCCACCAGGTCGCGAGGAGACAGCGTTCGATTCGACAGCAGTTGCGCGGCGGCTGTCGGCCGCCTCGTCGGATCCACGAACCCGACCGTCCCCGTGGACGTATGGGCGAAGAACCCCGGAGTGAACGGACGCAGGCGCAGGCTCCGCAGTCCCAGACGCCGCTTGACTTGGGGATACGACGTGTTGAAGACCTGGAATCCGCGGTCGAGCAAGAACCCGTCCCTGTGGTCCGTACGCATTCGGCCGCCCACACCGTCGGACGCCTCCAAAAGAGCCACCCGTTCTCCGGAGCGGCACAGATCCCGGGCACAGGCGAGCCCGGCGAGCCCGGCTCCGATGACGATGATGTCCGGAGCCGCGTGCTGTTGAACGGTCATCTCACTCCTTCGTCGGCGAACCACCTCTACACACCAAAGCCGAAGGTTCGCCACACGACAGCGGATGCCCGGCTGCGTGTCGCCCTGTTTCACAGTCCGCGCCGGCCGAGCAGCCGTAGTGCCCTTGCTCCCCAGGTCTGTGAGCTGAGGAACCGCCCGCCGTCCTGCAAGCGCCCACAGCAGCAGATGGGGTGCGGGCCTGCTCATCAGGGGCATGGGCTGCCATGTCCTTGTCGTCGGGGGCGCGGCCGGTTCGCCACGTTTCTGCGGCACGAGACCGAGCACCTGCACGGCACTCTCTGCCTCGGCTTGCCGGCCTCAACTCACCGCCTGTGCTCTGCAAGAGGCCGCCGCACGACACCGCGGTCCTGGCTGAGCACGAGGCGTGGGCGACGGCCCGGCGGGAGCGCCCGAGCACGGCCCCCACGGCCCCGAACTCGCCCACCGCCTCCCCGCCGACGTCACCGCCTGGGGAGCCGGCCGCACCGCTACTCTTGGGGCACAGGGCGTGCTTGGGTCTCGTGGCCGCCAGGTGCGTAGTGAACGGAACCGTGAGAAGGCAGTTGCAGGGTGACGGCAATCGAGAGTGCGGCGGGTGTGCTGCGCGCGGGGGGGCCTGGTGGCCTTGCCGACCGAGACCGTCTACGGTCTGGGCGCGAACGCCGAGGACGCCGTCGCCGTCGCGAGGATCTTCCGGGTCAAAGGTCGGCCGTCCTCACATCCGCTGATCGTCCACATCGCCGCCGCGGACCAGTTGGACGACTGGGTCGAGGAGGTGCCCGCGACCGCGCGCCTACTGGCCGAGCACTTCTGGCCCGGACCGCTGACCCTGATCCTGCGACGCGGTCACCGAGTGCCGCTCGAAGCGACTGGTGGTCTGGAGACGGTGGCCGTGCGTGTGCCTGACCACCCCGTGGCTCTCGCGCTCCTGTCGGCCTTCGGCGGTGGCGTCACGGCCCCGTCGGCCAACCGCTTCGGCTCGGTCAGCCCCACCACCGCGGACCACGTCCGGACGGAGCTCGGTGACGCCGTCGATTTCGTTCTGGACGGCGGCTCCTGCCAGGTCGGCGTCGAGTCGACCATCGTCGACGTCACGGGCAGGACCCCGAGCATCCTGCGACCAGGCGGGGTGACGCGTGAGGACCTCGAAGCGGTGTTGGGGCATCCGGTCGCGGTCCCGGCGACGAGCGGTGTCCGGGTGCCGGGCCAGCACCCGTCGCACTACGCGCCGCGTGCGCGGGTTGTCCTCGTCGAGCCGGAGCAGGTCGTCGCCGAAGCCGAGCGCGCCCAGGAGGCGGGGCGCCAGGTGGGCGTCCTCGTTCCCCCATCCCTCGCCGACGCCGCGGTGAAGGCCCACGCCGTGGTGGTCCTGCCCGGTTCGCTGGACGCCTACGCGCACGGGCTCTACGGGTTCCTGCGTGAGCTCGACCGGCAGGGATGCGACCTCATCGTCGCGTCCCTGCCGGTGGAGGAGGGGCTGGGGCTTGCGGTCGCCAACCGGCTTCGCCGGGCTGCGGGGCCCCGGCCCTCCGCGTGAGCGGTCACGGCCGGGGCGGTCAGGACGCGGTGGGGACCGCCGCGTCGAGGCCGCGGGTGGCGACGAGCTGGGCGCTTCCGTCGGACAGGCGGTAGGACAGCCCCACCACGGCGAGGCGACCGGCGGCCACCGCATCGGCCAGGACGCGGGAGCGTTCCAGCAGCAGGTCCACGGTGTGCTCGATGTGCTCGGCCAGGATCTCCTCGGCGCTCTCGCGTCCGGCGGCCCGGGCTGCCAGCACGCTCGGGGTCACCCGTTCGACAACGTCCCGGACGAAGCCGCCCGGCGTCTGCCCGTTCTCCAGGGCGGAGCAGGCTGCGGCAACCGCGCCGCACGAGTCATGGCCAAGGACGACGACCAACGGCGCGTTGAGGACGCTCACGCCGAACTCGATGGACCCGAGGATTTCCGTGCCGGCGACATGTCCGGCGGTGCGGACCACGAACAGGTCGCCCAGGCCGCGGTCGAAGATGATCTCGGCGGCCAGCCGGGAGTCGGAGCACCCGAACAGCACGGCGAAGGGCCGCTGGGACGGTGCGACCTCGGTGCGGCGGGTGGCGTCCTGGTTGGGGTGCTCGGGAGTGCCGGAGACGAAGCGGTCGTTACCGGCCATGAGCAGGTCGAAGGCGTCGCGGGGCGTAGGAGTCTCGGTCATGGCCGCAGCCTAGAGGCGGCACCTGCCGTGGCCGCCGGCGGTCCCGCCGGACAGCGCCGGGTCAGGTGACGTCGCCATCCCCGGCCTCACCCCCTGGCACCGGGTGAGAACGGTCCCCAAGCGGAACCTGAGCGCGCAGCGAAGCTGCCCGGCCCGTGGGGGGCTTCCGCTGCTCGTGGCGGCTATGCCGTGGGAGCCGAACGCCCCACCTCGCCACGCCGGGCGCCCAGACGGGCTCGCAGCCGGCGTCCTTGTGCCGTCGTCGCCGGTCTCGTGGTCAGCTTCAGCTTCGTCACGCTGCTGGGCGTGACGATCCTGACCGCGCTCGGTCTGCCTGGACATCGTGCGCTACGTCTGCCTTGTGCTGCTCGTCTTCGGACATGCGCTCATGCTAGGAGTCCCGCGCCGCCCGTCGGCGCGCCCCGCACCGGCCCCGGGACACGCCGCCCCACCTCACAGCGGCAGCGCGCACACCGCCATCGGCGCCCCGAACGGCGTCCCCGCGAGGGCGAGTTCACCGGTGCGCCCGTCCACGCGGAAGACGCTCACCGACCCCGACCGCTGGTTCGCGGCGAACAGCAGCCGCCCCGACGGCGCGAGGGCGATGTGCCGGGGGAAGTCCCCGCCCACGGGCACCGTGTCGAGCAGCCGCAGGCGGGCCCCGTCACGCTCGACGGCGTACCGGGTGAGGCTGTTGTCGCCGCGGTTGGCCAGGAAGGCGAAGCCGCCGTCGGCGGTCACGACGGGCTGCGCCGGGTAGCTCGTGACGCCGGGCCCGGTGCCCGTGGACTGCGGCTCGCCCGGCGAGAGCCGCCCGGTCGCGGGGTCGTAGCCGCAGACCACGACCGTGTTGTCGAGTTCGCAGGCGACGTACGCGAACCGCCCCGACGGATGGAAGGCGAGGTGCCGCGGCCCCGCGCCCGGCCGCACCGTCGCGTACGAGACGCGGCTCAGCTTCCCCGCCTTCGTGTCGAGCCGGTACGTGTACACCGTGTCGGTGCCCAGATCGACGGCGAGCACGTACCGGCCGTCCGGGGCGGTGACGATCTGGTGCGCGTGCGGACCCTGCTGCCCCGGCCCCGGCGGCGGCGTGGAGTGCGTGACGAGATCGGTGCGCTCGCCGAGCGCGCCGGACGCCTCGACCGGGTGCACGGCCACGCTGCCCGACGTGTAGTTGGCGCTGAGCAGCCAGCGGCCACCGGGGTGCACCCAGAGGTGGCAGGGCCCGGCGCCGCCGGTGCCGCGGGTGCCGAGGACGCGGTGGTCGCCGTCGGGCGAGAGCGCGATCGCGGTCACCCCGCCCTGCTCCCTCTCGTTGACGGCGTACAGCGTCCGCCCCGACGGATGCGCCGCCAGATACGACGGATCCGGTACGCCACCGAGCGTGCCGACGCCGGTCACGGCACCCGTCTCCTCGTCGTACGCGGCGAGCCCGATGCCCTTGCCGCCGCCCGGCTGCGAGGTGTACGTGCCGAGGAACAGGGGCCGTCGCCCGCGCGGGCCGGGGGCGGCCGCGGCCACGCCGGTCGTCAGGGCCGTGGCCGCGGCCAGGCCCGAACCGAGGAACCGCCTTCTGTTCATGACTCCACTCATGACTCCACCTCGCGGGTCAGTGGTGACGGATGGGGCGCACGTGGCAGACACAGTGGCCCGAACCCCGGCGACAGGCAAGAGCCGCAACCTGAGTTGCAGGATGTGCAACGCCATTCCGTGTCCTTCTTCCGCCGTGCGGGGGAGGAGGGTGGTCCGGGGGAGCGATGTGCGGGCCGCGGCAGGACGGCAGGGTCTCAGGCACAGGCCCCCGCCGTGGCGTGGCCGTCTCCTGCCGAACCGCACTCCGGAGGACCCTGTGGCGCTCCCCGCCCGCCCCGCCCGCACCGAGACCGTGCCCGCGCCGCCGACTCCCTCGTCCTCCGCCTCCGTCCCGGCCCCACCGACGCGGGGCCCCGCACCCTGGTGGCGGCGCCGGCCCGCCTGGGCGCCACGCGCCACCGCGGCCTGGGGCGTCACGTACGCCACGGCCCAGACACTGTGGGCGGCCACCGGCACCGCCGTACCGATGGCCGGGGACCGACGCACCCCGGCCGCCCTCCAACTCCTCCTGGCCGCCCTCGCCCTGCTCGCCGCCGCCGTCGGTCTCGCCACGACCAGACCGCTCACCCGCCGGGCCCGCCGTGCCGTCGGCGGCACGCTCGTCGTGCTGATCCCGGCGCTCGGCTGGGGCGTGATCGGCCTCCCCCTGTACGTCGTCGTCCTCATGTCGGGCTCGGGCCTGGAGAGCGCCACCGGCCTCGCCCACCTCCTGCTGCTCACACCCGGGACGGCCCTGCTCGGCATGGTCGCCGTCTCGTACCGCCGTCGGGGGCGCGGGCGCTGCCCCCGCTGCGGGCACCCGCATCCGGGCGACGGCGAGGGGCCGCTCAGCCACCCTGACGCGTCCACCGCGCCCCGCGGGACGCGCCTGGCGGCGTACGCGCTGTTGTGCGGGCTCCTTCCGTGGTCCGTCGTGAAGACCGTCTGGCTCCTCGGTGGTGACGCGATCGGGGTGAGCGGGGAGGCCTGGCAGCGCGAGATGGAGGCGGACGCGACCGGCGGCGCGCGGGCGCTCGCCTCGGTGGGCGTGGACGTGACGGTGCTCGCCGCGCTGCTCGGGGTGTTCCTGACGCTCGGCCTCACGCACCGCTGGGGCCAGGTCTTCCCGCGCTGGACCCTGCCCCTTGCCGACCGGCGTGTGCCCCGGCTCCTGCCGCTGATCCCCGCCTGGCTGACCGGGTTCGCCCTCGCGCTCTACGGGACGCTGCTCACGTGCGGGGCCCTGCTGATGGCGGCCGGAGTGCTGTCGAAGCCGGAGCCGGAAGGCGTGTTCACGACCGGCTCGGGGCTCGCCTGGATGGTGGCGTTCGGCGGACTCGCCTTCGGCGGGCTCGGTTGGGGACTGCTTGTCGCGGCCAGGTCGTACGCCGGACGCACCCGCCCCCGCTGCGTGTCGGGCGCGGGCGCCGTAAAACAGCCATCCACACACGTGAGTTGACGACTCGGCAGCACCAGGTCGCTACGTTGTGCGAGTGAATCTTGATGCCCGCGCCCGTGCGAGCGCAGACCTGAGGAGTCGCCGAGTGGAGCAGAGCCGTGTGACCCGGATCCGTACGACCCTGGCCGCGATGGGGGTGACGGCCGCCGTGGTGACGGTCGTCGCCGTCGCGCCCACCGCGCACGCGGCGCCGTCCGGCTCGACCACCGCCGCGACGGCGCCCGCCGCGGGGGCGAAGCCGGAGCCCTGCACCGGCGCGTTGCTCGACGATGCCCGCCTCGGCCCCAAGTGGCTGCCCAAGAAGTGGCAGAAGCCCGTCGGACCGCTCCTGAAGAAGTGGAAGCGCACCGGCAAGCTCACGCCGTCCGCCTTCCTCAAGAAGTACTGGGAGGGCCCGGCTGACTCCGGCACCTGGAAGTACCCGCCCCACGACGGTTTCGAGACGGTCAACGGCGAGGTCGACAAACACCCGGAGCAGCTGGAGAAGGGCGAGCTCCTCGACCGCTTCGGCTCCGAGTTCGGCTCGTTCCTCGCGCCCGCCGGGGACTCCTACGCGGAGCGCTCGCTGCCGCCGCAGAACCTCAACACCCGCGACGCGGCGCACGCCTGCGACTATCGCGTGTACAAGGTGGCGAAGCCGTTCTCCGTCTGGCAGGGCGGGATAGCCCCCTGGTTCGAGCAGCCCGGCGGCGGCGAGCAGATCAAGCTCGACCCGGTCTTCCTGAACCCCGGCGAGGGCCGGCGCCTGAACGTGAAGTGGCTCCTCGACCACGGCTACCTCAAGCCGGCCGCCGCGCCCGCCGACGCGAGCTGACCCAGCCGAGCTGACACGAGCCGAGTCGAGCCGTCGTGGCGGGGCGGGGCGGGTCAGCCCTCCGGGGTGATGAGCCCGCGCTCGTACGCCTTGATCAGTCGCTGCGGCACGAGATGCGTGACACCGTCCACCGTCACGGGCGCCAACTGCGGGGTGGTCGCCTTCCACTGGGCGCGGCGGTGCCGCGTGTTGCTGCGGGACATCTTCCGCTTCGGTACGGCCATGGGGTCCTCCGGGGGTGGTGCGTGCGGGTGGGGGAGAGCTGCCCAGAGGCTACATGAAAATGGATCCCATTAACAAAAGGGGACCGGTGGGCGAAGTCGCCCTGGTCCGGCCGAGTGCCGGACCAGGGCGCCACGGAGCCTCCGAGTCGGCCCCGCCTGATCCGCCCTCTGCGGACGAGCGCTCTCAGGGCCGCCCCGCCTCCGGCACCTCCTCGCCCTCCGGGACCGGACCCGGTGCCGTCCCCTTCCCGAACGGGCTGCCGCCGAGCCGCTCGCGGTGATGCGGTGTCAGCCACCCGCCTAGGTCCGGGCCGAGCGGCACGATGGCGGTCGGGTTGATGCCCGTGTGCACTTCGTAGTAGTGCCGCTTGATGTGGTCGAAGTCGACCGTGTCGCCGAAGCCCGGTGTCTGGTAGAGGTCGCGGGCGTACGCCCACAGGACCGGGTCCTCGGTCAGCTTCCGGCGGTTGCACTTGAAGTGGCCGTGGTAGACGGCGTCGAAGCGCACCAGCGTCGTGAACAGGCGGATGTCCGCCTCCGTGATGCTGTCGCCGACCAGATAGCGGCGGTCGGCGAGGCGCCGCGACGTCTCCTCCAGGCGCCGGAACACATCCCGGCACGCGGTCTCGTACTCGCTCTGGGAGGACGCGAAACCCGATCGGTACACGCCGTTGTTGACGTCGCGGTAGATGCCGTCCATCACCGTGTCGATCTCGTCGCGCAGCGCCTCCGGGTACAGATCGGGGGCTCCGGGGCGGTGCAGGGCCGTCCACTCCGTGGCCAGGTCCAGCGTCATCTGCTGGTAGTCGTTCGTGACCAGCCGGCCGCTCGGGACGTCCACGATCGCCGGGACGCTCACGCCGCCCGGATAGCCCGTCTCCCGCGCGTCGTACGCCTCGCTCAGATAGCGGATCCCGAGGACCGGGTCACGGTCGTCCGGGTCCAGCGTGAAGCGCCAACTGCGGTCGTCCTGGATGGGGTCGGTGACCGCGAGGGAGAGGGCGTCCTCCAGGCCGAGCAGTCTGCGGGAGATCAGCGCGCGGCTCGCCCAGGGGCAGGCGCGGCTCACCACCAGGCGATAGCGCCCGGCCTCCACCGGCCAGCCGTCGCGTCCGTCGGCGGTGACGCGGTCGGCGAAGTGGCTGCGCGAGCGCTTGAACGGCTTCTTGCCGTACGTGGCGTTGCCGCCCGCCTCCTCGCTGCCCGCCGATTCCTGCTCCGCGCCGCTCACCGCAGGCTCCCCTCGGGGCTAGGGGTGGGTCCGGGGACGGGCGCGGGTGGCGACAGGTCGTAGATCCTGTTCAGGAGCGCGGCCTCGTTGCCCGCGAGGCCCGCGCGGCTCAGGGCCTCGTCGGCGTCCGCGATCGGCACGGCGAGCAGCGCCGCGGTCTGCGCCGTCACGGGTCCGGACAGGGCGGCGCGTGCTGTGTGGAGGAGGCGCAAGCACGCCTGTGCCGCGGCCAGTTCGGGGTGTGTCGTGCCGGTCATGTCGGTTGGCTCCTTTGCGCGCGGTCACCAAGGTCGAAGGTGCAAGCCCCACTCTTGCGCACGGGTCTGACAATTGCCCTTCAACCACCACGCGCGTGTGCCCCGGAACCGGCGCGCGAGCCGCCCCGTCCGCCCCGGCCGGAGCCCCGCGCTCACCCCGCCCGGCGGACGAGCCGCAGCCGCAGCCCCTCCGGCATGAGCGTGAGCCGCTCGGCGACCCGCAGCCGGTAGTCCGCGTCCGGCACCAGGTCGTAGCGCCGCAGCAGCAGACCGAGCACCAATGTCGCCTCGTGCAGGGCGAACTGACGGCCGATGCAGGCCCGCGCGCCCGTGCCGAAGGGCTTGAAGACGTGCGGCGGCCGGGCGCGCACCGCGGCCGGCGTGAACCGCTCGGGGTCGAACGCCTCCGGCCGGTCGCCCCACGCCTCCTCGTCCCGGTGCAGCAGCATCGTCAGGACCAGCGCCCACGCGCCACGCCGCATCGGGTGCGTCCCGTCGAGCACCGTGTCGCGCACCGCCTCCCGCGCGAACGCCGGCGCGGTCGGCCACAGCCGCAGCGACTCGTCGAGCACCCGGCGTACGTAACGGAGCTTGGCCACCTGCTCGTACGCGGGCACCTCCGTCCGCCCCCACACCTGCTCGACCTCCTCCCGCGCGCGGGCGCACACCTCGGGATGGCACGCCAGATAGTGCAGCGCGAACGACAGGGCGCCCGACGTCGTCTCGTGCCCCGCGACGAGGAAGGTGATGACCTGGCGCCGGATGTTCTCCGCCGAGAGGCGCTCCCCGGTGTCGGGGTGGGCGACGTCGAGCATCCGGTCGAGCAGGTCGCCCGGAGCGCCGGAGGAGTCGGCGGCGCGGCGGGCCGCGACGACCTTGTCGACGGTCCGGTTGAGATACGCCATGTCGGCGGCGTTGCGCCGCTCGGACCGGCGCAGGAGCAGCGGCGCGAGCGCGGGCGGCAGGACGTTGCGCCGCTGGGCGTGGGAGAGCGTGCCGACCATCGCGGTCACGAAGGGGTGCGGCCGGGACCGCTCGAAGGAGCCGAAGTCGTGCCCGAAGCCCGTGCGGGCGATGGTCTCCAGGGTCAGCTTCGTCATGTCGCCCGCCACGTCCACGGCCCGCCCCGCGGATGCCGCGCCGTCCCAGCGGGCCGTCAGCTGCCCGGCCGCGTCCAGCATCAGCGGGTGGTAGCCCGCCATCGCCTCACGGCTGAAACCGGGCGCGAGGATGTCGTGCGCCAGCTGCCAGTTCGGCTCGTGGTTGTACGCCGTGAACAGGCCGTCGCCCGCGACCGGCCGCAGATTGGCCACCCCGAGCCCCACGTGCTTGGCGAACCGCGCCTCGTCGGCCAGGTCCGCCGCGAGCCGCGCCCCCCAGACGAACACGATCTCCTTGCCGAAGGCCTTGCGCCGGAAGACGGGCCCCAGGGCGCGGCCGATGCGCATCGAGTCCTGCACGGGTGTGCGGACGTTCGCCCCGAGCACGTCGCCGACCAGCGGCAGCCGGCGCGGCGGGTGCGGTATGCGGTGCAGCTCGGGCCAGCCCGCCTCGGCGCCGCGGAATCCCTTCGGCAGGTCCCCGGACAGCGGCTCGGCACTTCCCGTCGGCTGCGTCGTCTGCGCCATGACCGCCATCTCCCTTGTGCACAGGGCTCGTTCGAGCCTGTTGTACGTGGATTCAATAGGGGATCGAGTCTGGTCCTGTTGTTGAACCGACGTCAAGTAAGGTGCTCGTATGGTCGCGAATCCGCAGGAGCGCACGCGCCGCAGACTGAGCACCGAGGAGCGCAGGGAGCAACTCCTCACCGTGGGCGCGCGGCTGTTCGCGCAGAACCCGTACGGCGACGTCTGGATCGAGCAGGTCGCCGAGATCGCGGGCGTGTCGCGCGGGCTCCTCTACCACTACTTCCCGACCAAACGGGACTTCTTCGCCGCCGTCGTGCAGCGCGAGAGCGAGCGCATGCTGCGCCTGACGACCGCCGAACCCGGCCTTCCCGTGCGCGAGCAGCTCGGCGCCGGACTCGACGCCTTCCTGGGGTACGTCGAGGGCCACGCCCAGGGCTTCCGCGCCTTCCACCGGGCGGAGGCCGCGGGCGACCCCACGGTCCGCGAGGTCTACCGCCAGGGCCTCGCCGCCCAGGAGCGCCAGATCCTCGCCGCCCTCGCCGCCGACCCCGAGACGGCGCCCCTGGCCGCCGAACTCCCCGCCGTGCGCCTCGCGGTGCGCGGCTGGCTGGCCTTCATGGTCGCCGTGTGCCTGGAGTGGCTGGACGAGCCGGAGCTGACGCGCGCACAGGTGCGGGACCTGTGCGCGCGGGCGCTGCTCGGGGCGATCCTGCCGTAGCCGGGCCGCTCCGTGCCGGGCTGACGTCAGTCCGGCAGGAACCCCGTCGCGAAGTGCTCCGCCAGAGCCCGCCGGGCGGTCGCGGAATTCGCTGTGCCGTCCCCGGAGTCGGCGTCGGCGAGCCGTTCGGCGACCCACAGGAAGAAGTCGTCCGCGACGGTGTCGATCCAGTCGTACGCCGGGTCCGCCGGCCCCGGATCCGGCTTCGGGTAGCGCAGCTCCAGCTCCGGGCCGCGCTCCCCGAACACCGTGAAGAGCCGGTGGCCGTCCGGCTCGGACACCTGCCGCACGGCCACCGCCGCGCAGTCCCAGCGCTGCGGCCCGTACTGGAGCCAGAGGACGCCCGCGCCGTGCCCCTCGGCGTACAGCGCCGCCGCGACCGGCGGGCCGCCCCGCGCGGGTGCGTCCCGCACGTGGACGAACCCGTGGCAGCGGCCCGAGGCGGGCCTGAGCAGCCCCGTCGCGATCTCCAGCGACCACATCCGCCCGTGGTGGTCGTAGTCCTGGAGCACGACCGCGTCCGGCGGCGCGGAGGGATTCCGTGAGGCAGGCATCAGCGGCGGCGCTCCCGTCCGGGCTCCTGGTCGGCGGCGGCGCTGCTGTGCGTCGTCGCACGGGACGCAGCGGACGTTACGGCTGTACCCGTGCCCGGGAGGCGTGTGACGGCGGCGCGTCCGAGTGACGTACGGGGAGCACGGTGAGGAGGACGAAGCCCAGCGCGGCGAGGACTTCGCAGCCCGCCGCCACGAGGAGCGAGCCGGACAGCGACCAGGTGGCGACCGGGCCGCCGAGGCCCGCGCCGATCGCGAACCCGGTGATCTTCAGGCTGGCGCCGGTGGTGAAGATCTGGCCGCGCAGCCGGTCGGGGGCCTCCCGGTGGCGTACCGCGAACAGCGCGGTCAACTGGGGTCCCTCGCCCGCCCCTGCCACCGCCATCGCCACGAACAGGGCGAGGGGCGACAGGGTCGCGGCGAGGAGCAGCGCGAGGGCGAGGACGAGGACGCTGCCCAGGATCGTGGCGTCGGGCCGGAGCAGGTCGGGGCGGCGGGCCAGGAGCGCGTTCGCGAGGAGGGACGCGGCGGCGAGGGCCGCGAGCAGGAACGTGCCCGAACCGGTCGAGCCCAGGGCCCGTTCGCCGAGCAGGGGCGTGCAGGTCACCAGCATGCCGACGCCTACGTAGGACACGACGGAGGTGAGGGTGGCGCGGGCGAGGGGCCGGGCGCGGCCGATGGCGGCGAAGCCGGCGACGAGGTCGGCGACGACGGACGTGGACGGCTCGGCGCGGGCCGCGGGGGCGCGCGTCGGGAGCGTCCACGCGGCCGGGAGCGCGAGGGCGATCAGGGCCAGGGACACCACGACGCTCACCGAGGCGCCCGCCGTCATCGCGACCGCGCCGGCCAGGGCGGGGCCCGCGAGGCTCGCGGTGTTGAACGTCAGCGCGTCCAGGGCGTTGGCGCGCGACAGGTCCTCCTGGGCGGTCACACGCGGGAGTTGCGAGGTCCAGCCACCGGCGAGCGCGGGCCCGAGCAGTCCGCCGCACACGGCGGTGGCGAGGACGACGGGCAGCGGCAGCCGTCCCAGGCTCAGCAGGATGACGAGCAGCGCCGCGCAGTACACGGCCAGCGCACCGGCGAGGAGCCGCCCCGGACGCGCCGCCCGGTCGAGCAGCGCGCCGAAGACGGGCCCGCCCACGGCCGCCGACACGGTGATCGCCGCCAGGAGCGCCGATGCCGCCGACGCCGACCCCGTCACCGAGAGCCCCACCAGGAGCAGCGCGGGCCCCGACATCTCGTCCCCGGTGCGGGCGGCCGTGGCACCGGTGAGACAGAGCGTCATGTTGTAACGCTTTGACATTCGCAAGACGTTACAAGGTAACGGGGTGTGCGGCCAAGGGCGTTACCCTGACGGGCGTGAACAGGCCGAACGACGCAGCCGCCACCCCGTCCACGAGCGAGCCACAGCGCGGGTCGACGAACGAGTGGTCCACCCGCCATTCCGTGCTGCGGTCCGCCCGGCGCGCAGCCGCGCTCGTCAACGTCCTCGGCGCCGAGGACGACGACGGCGCCGCCGAGCCCACGGCCGACTCGCTCGCCGCGCTCGCAGCGGTCCTGCGCGAGTACGGCGAGACCGATCCGCTCGACCTGTCGGACGCGGACGTCACGGACATGCGCGCCGTCGCGGCCCACCTGCGCGAGGTCTTCGCCGCCCCCGACGTCGACGCGGCGGCGACCCGCCTGAACCGGCTCCTCGCCGAGGGCTGCGGCCCCGTCCGGCTCACCGCGCACGGCGGCGGCTCGCCGTGGCACATCCACCTCGACAGCGCCGACACCGCGCCCTGGGCCGAGTGGTTCCTCGCGTCGTCCTGCATGGCCCTCGCCGTCCTCGTCTGGGACCGCCAGCGGCCCCCTGGCGGAGTGTGCGCGTCGACGCGCTGCGCCGACGTGTACGTCACCGGCGGCAGCGGGGCGGAGCGCCGCTACTGCTCACCGCGCTGCGCGACCCGCGAACGGGTGGCGGACCACCGGCGCGCCAAGGAACGCCGGCCGTCCCGGCGGGACCAGGGGGCACGAGGGGCGTAAGGAGCGTGAGGAGAGCCGGTGAACTCCAGAAGGCGTACGTGTGCGCGAACCCTTCCTATGCTGACCCCATGAGGCGGACCTCCTTTGCGAATTGGCCCTGTTCCATCGCGCGCACCATGGACCTGCTCGGCGACTGGTGGACACCGCTGGTGCTGCGCGAGGCCTTCTACGGAGTCACACGGTTCGACGCGTTCCAGCAGGAGCTCGGCATCGCGCGCAACACCCTCGCCGACCGGCTGCGACGCCTGGTCGACGAGGGGCTGCTCGACAAGCGCCCGTACCAGAGCGACCCGGTGCGCCACGACTACGTACTCACCGAGAAGGGCCGGGACTTCTTCGGGGTCCTCGCCGCGATGAACAGCTGGGGCAACCGCTGGCTCAGCGGCGACGACGGCGCGCCCGTCGTCTTCCGGCACGAGCCGTGCGGCCACGAGAGCGCCGCCGAGGTCGTGTGCGCGCACTGCAAGGAACCCATGACGGCCGCGGACACCCGCCCCCGGATGGGCCCGGGCTTCCCGGCCCACCTGGCCGAACGGGCCGACGTGCGCAGGCGGTTCGCCCCGTGACAGCCCCGGACACAGTCCAGACCGAGTGCCGGATCCAGTGACAGTCCCAGCGTGAGACCAGAACCAGTGACAGCCCCAGCGCCAGCCGGACACATTTCCGTTGGTGTCGTCTTCCCTCAGGAGCCCCGATGTCCGTTCGCCGAGTCGTGCCCAACATCCCCTCGGACGCCCCCGCGGAGAGCCGGGAGTTCTACGGCCTGCTGGGCTTCGAGGAGGTCATGAACCACGGCTGGTTCATGACCCTCGCCTCCCCGGCCGTCCCGACGGCGCAGATCGGCCTCTACGCGGCCGCCGACAAAACCGCGCCGGTCGCGCCCGACATGAGTGTGGAGGTCGACGACGTGGACGCGGCCTACGCGGCGGTGCGGGACAGCGGCGCGGAGATCGTCCACCCGCTCCAGGACGAGGAGTGGGGCGTACGGCGGTTCTTCGTACGTGACCCCGACGGCCGTGTGGTCAACGTACTGAGCCACCGCTGACCCACGGCCGACGCCGGGTGCCCGTGCGTTCGCGGTCTCAGTCGCTCGTGAGCACGACGAGCCGCTGCGTCGCCCGGGTCATCGCGACATAGCGGTCGACGGCCCCCTCGATGCCCTCGCCGTACGACTCCGGATCGACGAGGACGACCAGGTCGAACTCCAGACCCTTCGACAGCTCCGGGGTCAGCGACCGGACCCGGGGCGTCGCCGGGAGCGCGCCGACGTCGGTGGCGCCCGTGGTGATGACGCACGCGGTCCCGTCGGCGTGCGTGGCCAGCCAGTCGTCGAGGACCGTGCCGAGGTCCGCGACGGAGCCGTGGTCGACGGGCAGGCCGCTGCTGCGGATGGACGTCGGCACGTTGGCGTCCGGGATCGCGGCCCGGATCACCGGCTCGGCCTCCGTCATGATCTCCTCCGGGGTGCGGTAGTTGACGGTCAGGGAGGCCGGCCTGATCCGGTCGAGTCCGGCCCGCCCGAGGCGCTCCTCCCACGACTCCGTGAACCCGTGCCTGGCCTGCGCGCGGTCGCCGACGATGGTGAAGCTGCGCGACGGGCAGCGAAGGAGCAGCATCTGCCACTCCGCGTCGGTCAGTTCCTGCGCCTCGTCCACGACGACGTGCGCGAACGGGCCCGCGAGCCGGTCCGCGTCGGCGGTGGGCAGGGCGTTCTCGTCGATCAGGCTGTCCTGGAGGTCCTTGCCGCGCAGCATCCGCACGGCGCCCTCGCTCTCGTCCCCGGCCGAGTCGATGTCGGCGGCCGTGACGATCTCGTCGATGACGCGGGACATGCGCTCGCGCTCGGCGGCGACGGCGGCGGCCTGGCGGCGCTTCAGACGGGCCGCCTCCGGGTCGCCGAGCCGCTGCCGGGCCGCGTCCAGGAGCGGCAGGTCGGACACCGTCCAGGCCTGCGGCGCGTCCTTGCGCTGGAGCCTGTGCACCTCGTCGCGGTCCAGCCAGGGCGCGCACATCCGCAGATAGGCCGGGACCGTCCACAGGTCGGAGACCAGATCGGCGGCCTCAAGGAGCGGCCACGCCCGGTCGAGGGCCGTGACGAGGTCGCGGTCCTGGCGCAGCGCGCGCAGGAACAGCTCGGGCGAGACGCCGTCCTCCTCCTCGTCCAGCCCCTGCTTGTCCATCAGGATCGAAGCCAGCTCCTCCCAGATCTGCTCCCGCGCCTCGTTGTGCGGAGTGCCGGAGCCCGGTGCCCCGAATGCCTCGGCCCAGTCGTCGGCGCTCACCCGGACCTCGGCCCAGGGCGTCGAGACGGCCATGGCCTCGGTGGGCGGCTCCTCGTAGAACGCGACGGCCTTCTCGATGGCCCGCACCATGCCCGCGGACGACTTCAGGCGGGCCACCTCCGGGTCGGCCTCGGGCTTTGCCGCCGCGCCCTCGGCGACGAGGTCCCGCAGGGTGCAGGTCTGCACGCCGTCCTCACCGAGGCTCGGCAGCACGTCGGCGACGTACCCCAGATAGGGCTCGTGCGGACCGACGAACAGGATGCCGCCGCCGCGCCGGTGGTGGCCGAGGCGGGGGTCGGAGTACAGCAGGTACGCGGAGCGGTGCAGGGCGACGACGGTCTTGCCCGTGCCGGGGCCGCCGTCGACGACGAGGGCGCCGCGGGAACCCGCGCGGATGATGGCGTCCTGGTCGGCCTGGATGGTGCCGAGCACATCACGCATCCGCTCCGACCGGTTGCTGCCGAGGCTCGCGATGAACGCGGACTGGTCGTCGAGCGCCGCGTGATGTTCGAGGCCGTCGGCGGTGAACACCTCGTCCCAGTAGTCGCTGATCCGCCCGCCGGTCCAGCGGTACCTGCGGCGGCTCGCCAGGTCCATCGGGTTGGCGTGGGTCGCCGCGAAGAACGGCTCGGCCGCGGGGGAGCGCCAGTCGATCAGGAGCCTTCGCCCCGAGCTGTCGGTGAGGCCGAGCCGCCCCACGTACAGGGGCTCGGGGTCGTCCGCGCCGACGACGCGCCCCAGGCACAGGTCGAGGCCGAAGCGGCGCAGGGCGCGCAGCCGTGCGGTCAGCCGGTGGACCTCCGCGTCCCGGTCCAGACCCTGGCGGCCGATGCCGCCGGGTGCCCTGCGCACGCTGTCCAGGCGGTCGGACAGCTCGGCGATCGTCTGCGCGAGGGTCTCCGCGATGGCCGCGAAGTGCTTCTCGTCGTCGGCGATGAGCGCCGGGTCGGCCTTGGCGTCGAGTCGGTCGGGCAGGTTGAACGCACTGGTGGTCAGGGGGGTCATGCTGGGTGAATCTCCCATTTCCGCAGGTCGGGCTGAGGTCAGCGATTCTGCGGTACGACCGGGGCCTTGCCGCAAGCCCCCCGGTGCGCTATAAGTTGAGAGTGGCAAGGAGCGGAAGTTCTCCTTGCCTTCCTTTTTGCCGCGCCTTCTCCCGGTTCTCCCGGGTCCAGGTCACGGCGTCTCCACCAGGCGGAAGGCCAGGCACACCACGAGGGTGCCGTCCGTGACCGGTACCCCCTGCCGCGCCCAGTAGCGCAGATGCCCCGAGCGCCAGTCGGCGAGGTCCGCGAAACCCTCCCCCTCGGCGTCGGCGTGCGCCCACGTCACCTCCGCGAACGGCAGCACCCGCACGCCGGTGATCTCGACCGTGGCCACGCACCCGCCGGCGTCGTCCAGGACGGCGAGGAACTCGCCGGGATACTCCAGCCCCTCGGTCTCCTTGGCGTAGTCGGCGAGGAGGCCCGTCGTGGTCGTCTTCGCCCCCGCAAGGACGAGGCTGTTCAGCTCGGCCCGCATCGCCCCCGGGACGCCCAGTTCGAGGGAGCGCATTCCATTGACCCGCGGCCACATCGTCCTCGCCTCACCCGCATCGCCCGCCCCGCAGAGGGGATCCGACCGCACCAGTGTGCCCGAGCGGCCGCGGCCGGAACCCCGCTTTCCCGACGTCCGGCGTCCGTCGCAACTCCTTGACAGGTCAGTCCTGTTGAGCAACTCTGCTGGCCATGGAGTGGACTGGCGTACGTTACGTGGACCAGCCGACCGTCGAGGTGCGCACCTGGATCGACGCGCCGCCCCGCCGTGTGTGGGACCTCGCCACCGACATCACGCTGATGCCGGACCGCAGCGGCGAACTGCGGGCCGTGGAGTGGCTGGACGGCGCCGCCGCCCCGGCCCGGGGGGCGCGCTTCGCCGGGCACAACGCACACGAGGCCTTCGGCGCGTGGACCACCACGTCCCACGTCGTCGAGTGCGAGCCGCCCCGCGTCTTCGGCTGGGCGGTCACCGACCCCGAACACCCCAGCGCCTCCTGGCGGTTCAGCCTGCGCGACCGCGACGGCGGCACCGAGCTGACGCACTGGATGCGGATGGGCCCCGGCCCTTCCGGCCTCTCGCTCGCGATCGAGCGAGCACCGGAGAAGGAGCAGAAGATCGTCTTCGTACGGATGCGGGAACTGGAGCGCGGGATGAGCGCCACCCTCGACACCATCAAGGCACTCGCCGAGGGGGACGCGTGATGCGCACGGCGACCACCGTCGAGGCGTCCGGCGCCGACTGGCAGGACACCGTCACCTACGTCACCGAGGCCGAGAAACTGGGCCTCGACACCTGCTGGGTCGCCGAGGCCTGGGGCGCCGAAGCGCCGTCCCCGCTCGGCTACCTGGCCGCCCGCACCCACCGCATCCGGCTCGGCTCCGGTGTCATCCAGCTCGGCACCCGCACACCCGTGGCCATCGCCCGCGCCGCGATCACCCTGTCGAACATCTCCGACGGCCGGTTCCTGCTGGGCCTCGGGCCGTCCGGACCGCAGGTCGTCGAGGGGCTGCACGGGGTCCCCTTCGACCGGCCCCTCGCGCGGATGCGGGAGACCGTCGAGATCGTCCGGCAGGCGGTGGCCGGGGAGAAACTCGCCTACGAGGGGCGGGAGTTCACCCTGCCGCTGCCGGGCGGCGACGCCCGGCCCATGCGCCTGGCGATCCGCGCCGAGCACGACCTGCCCGTCCACCTCGCCACGCTCTCACCCCGCATGCTGCGCCTCACCGGCCGCGTCGCCGACGGCTGGCTCGGCACCAGCTTCGTACCCGAAGGAGCCAAGGAGGCCTACTTCGACCACCTCGACGCCGGGCTCGCCGAGGCCGGGCGGAACCGCGCCGACCTGGACATCTGCCAGGGCGCCGAAGTGGCGTTCGCCGACGACGAGGACGAGATGCGCACGCTGGTCGGCGGACGCAAGAAGGAACTCGCCTTCAGCCTGGGCGGCATGGGCACGGCGGCCACGAACTTCTACAACGACGCGTACAGCCGCCAGGGCTGGAGCGAGGTCGCCGCCGCCGTGCGCGACCGCTGGCAGGCCGGCGACCGGGACGGCGCCGCGGCGCTGATCAGCGACGACATGGTCCTCGCGACGACCCTCATCGGCACCGAGGAGCGGGTGCGCGAACGGCTGCGGGTGTGGCGGGCGGCGGGCGTCACCACCGTCCGCCTCTACCCGGCCGGAGCCACCCTCGCCGCCCGCCTGACCACCTTGGGCCGGGCCCTCGACCTCGTACGGGACGTCGAACGGCAAGAACAGGTCGACGGAGCGTAGGTCCGACCTGCCGCCCCGGTGAAGTCGCCTACCCCTCGCCCACCCGCGCGAACAGCGGGCGCGCCGCCGGGAGGCGGCCGTCCGTCGGCGCGCACTGCGCCGCCACCCGCGCCGCGGACTCCGGCAGGAACGGGCCGAGTTGGTCCGCGACCGTGCGGCACGCCCCGACCAGCGCCGCGAGGACCTCGTCGAGCCGGTCGCCCGCAGCCCGGTCGCCCGCGCGCTCGGCCCCGGCCAGCTCCCACGGCCGCGTGCCGTCGACACAGCGGTCGGCCTCCTGCACGATCCGCCACACGGCGGCCGTCGCCCGCCGGAAGTCGAAGTCCGCGAGGGCGTCGTCGACATGGTCCCGCACCTCACGGCAGACGGCCGCGAGCCGTTCCGTGCCCTCGGCCGGGGCGCCCTCGGCCCCTGTGCTCCGCTCCGGCACCCGGCCGTCGCGGAAGCGGTGCGCCATCGTCACGACCCGGTTGACGAGGTTCCCGAGCCCGCCCGCGAGGTCGGCGTTCGCGCGCGCCACGAGCCGCTCCCGGGTGAAGTCGGCGTCCCCGACCCGGGGCACCTCGCGCAGCAGCCACCAGCGGACCGCGTCCGTGCCGAACTCCGCCGCCAGCTCCGCCGGATCGACCGTCGTGCCACCGGACTTGCTGATCTTGCGGCCGTCGACGGTGAGGTAGTCGTGCACGAGGATGTCGGTGGGCAGCGGCAGACCGGCCGACAGGAGCATCGCGGGCCAGTACACGGCGTGGAAGCGGACGACGCCCTTCCCGAGCAGGTGGCTGCGGCGCGTCGCACCGGTCCACCACCGGTCGAACGCGGGGTCGTCGGTGCCGTACCCGAGGCTCGTCACATAGTTGCCGAGCGCGTCCCACCACACGTACACGACCTGGTCCGGGTCGTCGGGCACGGGGATGCCCCAGCCGCGGGCACGGGTCTGCGAGCGCGACACCGAGAAGTCGTGCAGACCGCCCTCGATCAGGGCGAGGACCTCGTTGCGGCGGACGGCGGGCTCGACGCGCAGACGGCCGGACGAGATCAGTGCGTGCAGCTGGTCCGTGTACCGCGACAGGCGGAAGAACCAGTTCTCCTCGGCGACGGGCCGGGGCTCCGTGCCGTGCTCGGCGCAGCGGCCGCCGACGAGTTCGGCCGGGGTGCAGAACTGCTCGCAGCCGACGCAGTACAGGCCTTCGTAGTGCTTGCGGTACAGGTCGCCGGAGTCCGCGCACCGCCGCCAGAGCCGCTCCACGCCGACGCGGTGGCGCGGGTCCCGGCTGGTCCGGATGAAGTCGTCGAACGACAGGGCGAGCGGGTCGCGCAGCGCGGCGAACGCGTCCGCGTTGCGGTCCACGAAGTCCTGCACGGGGACGCCCTCGGCCTCGGCGGCGAGGACGTTCTTCAGGGAGTTGTCGTCCGTGCCGGTGAGGAAGCGGACCCTGTCCCCCCGGTGGCGGCGGTGGCGGGCCAGTACGTCGGCCTGCACGAGTTCGAGGGCGAAGCCCAGGTGGGGGCGGGCGTTGACGTACGGAATGGTCGTCGTGACGTAGGTCGTACGGGGTGTGGTCATGGGAGCCTCCAGGATCTGAGTGCGATCTCCGGGTGATGTCCGGATGGGAGAGGCGGGGCTCCGTGCCGTGCCACAGGACGAGGCCCCGTCTCGGGGCCTCGGGCACGCTCGTGTCCGGTGTCAGCAGCCCCGTCGGCGGGGCATCATGGCGACGCGGAACTCTGGCGTGATCATGCGGGGATGCTAGCAGCGCGGTGCGCCGCCGGACCTGTTGTTTTCCGTCGGGTACGGGGCGCCGGGCAGCGCCGACGGGTGCGTGCCGGGGGCCGACCATGGGGTCGGTTACCTGCCAGACCGCGGACCCCGTCCCCTGGTGGACTGAGGCGCGCCCTCGGCGCGCCCACATCGATGTGTCGATACATCGATGTGTCTTCTCCACCGGAACCCCGCAGGAACTCTCCGCCAGGACGGACCCATCCATGCCGCACACCCGCACGACCACCGCCGAGCGCTCCGGAGCGAATCCCCGCTCCCCGCTGATCAGTTGGCTCGCCGTCTGCTCGGTCACGGCGGGGCTCTTCGCCATCGTCACGGTGGAGATCCTGCCGATCGGCCTGCTGCCCGAGATCGGCCGCAGCTTCGACGTCACGAACGGCACGGCCGGACTGACGATGACGATGCCGGGCTTCCTGGCCGCGCTGTCCGCGCCGCTGGTGACGACGGCCACGGCCCGCGTGGACCGGCGGGTCATGCTGTGCGCCTTCATGGCGCTGCTCGCGCTCGCGAACTTCGTCGTGGCGGTGGCACCGGCGTACTGGCTCGTGCTCGTCTCCCGGGTCCTGGTCGGCGTGACCATCGGCGGGTTCTGGTCGATCGGGGCCGGGCTCGCGGGGCGGCTCGTGCCGTCGGAGTCCGTCGGCAGGGCCACGGCGGTGATCTTCTCCGCGGTGCCCTTCGGATCGGTGCTCGGCGTGCCGCTCGGCACCTTCCTGGGGGAGGCCGCCGGATGGCGAACGGCCTTCACCGTCATGGGAGTTCTGAGCGTGGGTGTCTGCGGCGCCATGGTCCTGGTGCTGCCGCCGCTGGCACCGGAGGAGGCCCTCCGCGCGAGCGTCCTGCGGGCCGCGCTGCGCGGCTCGGGCACCCGCTGGGCGCTGCTCGTGACGTTCCTCGTCGTCCTGGCGCACTTCGGTGCCTATACGTACGTCACGCCGTTCCTGCGGCAGGTCACGGACGTGGGCCCGGGCGTGGTCACCGTGTTCCTGCTGGCATACGGAGCCGCGGGCATCGCCGGGAACTTCCTCGGGGGCGCCGCGGTGGCCCGCCGCCCGCGTGCCGCGTTCGCGGTGGCCGCCGGGCTGATGGCCGCCGCGGCCCTGCTCCTGCCCGTGCTCGGGGAACGGCCCGGCGGGGCGGTGGCGCTGCTCGTCGTGTGGGGGGTCGCGTACGGCGCCGTGCCGGTGTGCTCGGGGGCCTGGTTCGCGGCGGCGGTGCCGCGTTCGCCGGAGGCGGCCTCGGTGCTCTTCACCGCGTCGTTCCAGGCGACGATCTCGCTGGGGGCGCTGGCCGGTGGCGCCGTGGTGGACGGGGCGACGCCGTCGGCGGTGATGGTGCTCGGCGGGCTGACCGCGGCGGCGGGGGTGGTGGCGGTGGGGCTGCGGCGGTGACCGGGGGTGGTGGCGCTCACCGTGCGGCGATGGCCGGGGGCGCCCACTGCGCGGCGGTGACCAGGGGCGGCGGCGCCCACCGTGCGGCGGTGAGCGCCGCCACCCCGTGCCCGGCGACCGTCAGACGGCGGCCGCGAGCGCCTCGAACTGCGCGTCGGTCAGGGTGATCTCCGCGGCGGCGGTGTTCTGCTCCAGGTGGGCCACCTTGGACGTGCCGGGGATGGGCAGGACCACCGGCGAGCGGCGCAGCAGCCAGGCGAGGGCGAGCTGCGACGGCGATGCGCCGTGCTCCTTGGCGGCGGCGTCGAGCGGGCCGCCCGGGCGGGCCAGCTCGCCGGTGGCCATCGGGAACCACGGGATGAAGGCGATGTTCTCGCGCTCGGCATACTCCAGGACGTCCTCGGAGCCGCGGTTGACCAGGTTGTACTGGTTCTGCACGGACACGATCTCGGCGTGCTCGCGGGACTCCTTGAGCTGATCCACCGTCACCTCGGAGACGCCGATGTGGCGGATCTTGCCCTCCTTCTGGAGCAGCACCAGCTCGCCGAGCTGGTCGGCGAGCGGGACCTGCTCGTCGATGCGGTGCAGCTGGAACAGGTCGATGCGCTCGATGCCGAGGTGGCGCAGGCTCAACTCGGTCTGCTGGCGCAGGTATTCGGGGCGGCCCACGGCACGCCAGTCGTCAGGACCCGACCGGGTCAGACCGGCCTTGGTGGCGATGACCAGGTCGTCGGCGTAGGGGTGCAGGGCCTCGCGGATCAGCACCTCGTTGACGATCGGGCCGTAGGAGTCGGCGGTGTCGATGAAGGTCACGCCGAGCTCCACGGCGCGCCGCAGCACGCGAATGGCCTCGTCCCGGTCCTTGGGCTCGCCCCAGACGCCCGGTCCGGTGAGTTGCATCGCACCGTAGCCGAGCCGGTTGACGGGCAGGTCGCCGCCGAGGGCGAAGCTGCCCGAGGCGTCGGCGGGGCGCGAGGTGTTCGAGGTGCTCATGGGAGCGGTCCTTTCACGGCGTGCGTACGACAAGATGTGTGACTCCGAACCTATGTGCAAGAACGCGCGAACAACGGATTCGGCCCCGCAGGGGCAGCCGTCCGACGCGGCGTCGGAATGACGGCCGCCCGGCGTCACGTCGGACAGGACAGGACCGAAGCCGCTGGTGGGGCGGGCCGGGCGTCGGCCGTGCCGTGGCAGGCGAGCCCGACGGCGATCCGGTCGGCGCCCTCCTGTCCACCGTTGACCTCGGGCGTCAGGAGGCGCCGAACGCAGGTGTCCCGTTCCATAGGGATCCCATGGAAACGCCACTGGCAGCCATCGGATATCCAATGGTCGGCGGGGAATATCCGGACGGTCCCCAAGCCCCCGAAGGCCTACCGCCACGGGCCACGTGCGAACGATCGGGTGCGCCGGATATTCCCGGGGGCCGGCGGAAATAGCGCAGGTGACCGCGGGGTTGGGTGCACACATGCGGCAGCGGCACTCCCGTCGCGCCACGGTTCTGGAGGACCCCATGAAGATCGGCATCATCGGCGCGGGCAACATCGGCGGCAATCTCACCCGGCGCCTGACGAAGCTCGGGCACGAGGTGTCCGTGGCGAACTCCCGGGGGCCCGCGACCCTCACCGCCCTCGCCGAGGAGACCGGCGCCACGCCCGTGACCGTCGCCGAGGCCGCGCGCGGCGCCGAGCTCGTCGTCGTCACCATCCCGCTGGGGAAGGTCCCCGACCTGCCGTCCGGCCTGTTCGATGGGGCCGCCGACGGATTCGCGGTGCTCGACACCGGCAACTACTACCCGGGGCGCGACGGCAGGATCGACGCCATCGAGGACGACGGCGTCACGGAGAGCCGCTGGACCGAGCGGCACATCGGCCACCCGGTCATCAAGGCGTTCAACGGCACCTACGCGGAGGACATCCTCGACAAGCCGCTGCCCAAGGGTGACCCGGAGCGCATGGCGCTGCCCGTCGCCGGTGACGACGAGGCCGCCAAGAAGGTCGTCCGCGACCTGATCGACGAGCTCGGCTTCGACACCGTGGACGCGGGCGGCATCGACGAGTCCTGGCGCCAGCAGCCCGACACCCCCGTCTACGGCCTGCGGGCCGGGGTCACCGCCGTCACCGACGCGCTCGCGGCGGCGTCCCCCGAGCGCCCGGCGACGTTCCGGGCGTGAGTGACGCGGCCACGGCCGTCTCGGGGAAGTGACACGCCACCTCCCGCGCCTCGCCCGGCGCCCCGATCCGCAGGACCGGCGCCTCGGTCCGGCAGATGGCCTCGGCCTTGGGACAGCGGGGGTGGAACGTGCAGCCGGGCGGGGGAGCGGCCGGGCTCGGGGGGTCGCCCAGGAGCGTAATGCGCTCCCGGGCCCGCTCGGCCGCCGGGTCGGGCAGCGGCACGGCGGACAGGAGCGCCCGGGTGTAGGGGTGCGCGGGGGCCGCGTACACCCGCTCCTTGGGGCCGATCTCGACGATGCGGCCGAGGTACATGACGGCGACCCGGTCGCAGACGCGCTTGACCACGGACAAGTCGTGGGCGATGAAGAGGTAGGCGAGCCCGAGCTCCCGCTGCAGGCGCTCCATCAGGTTCACGATCTGGGCCTGGACGGAGACGTCGAGTGCGGAGACGGGCTCGTCGGCGACGACGAGGCGAGGACCGGTGGCGAGCGCCCGGGCGATCCCGACGCGCTGGGCCTGGCCGCCGGAGAACTCGTGCGGATAGCGGTCGCTGTGCTCGGGGATCAGCCCGACGAGCTCCATGAGTTCGAGGGCGCGCTTGCGGGCGTCGGCGGCCGGACTCCCCTGGACGAGCAGCGGGTCGGCGATGATCCGGGCGACGGTCTGGCGCGGGTTGAGGGAGGAGTGCGGGTCCTGGAAGACCATCTGGATCTCGCGGCGCACCGGCCGCAGTGCGCGCTGCGACAGACGGCTGATGTCGCGGCCGTCGTAGTGGACCGTGCCGGTGGTGGGCTCCAGGAGCCGCACGATGGTGCGCCCGGTGGTGGACTTGCCGCAGCCGGACTCCCCGACGAGGCCGAGCGTCTCGCCCTCGGCCACGTCGAAGCTGATGCCGTCGACGGCCCGCACGGGAGCCGTGCCGCGCCGCCGGGCCGGGAAGGACTTCGTCAAGTCCCGTACGGAAAGGAGCGGTCGCTGGTCCGTCGTGGTGGGCCGGTTCGCTGGGGTCATGAGGGGGCGCCTTCGTACGCGGGGAAGTGGCAGGCGGCCGGATGGCCGGCCGGGCCGCCGAGCGGCGGCCGTTCGGTCTCGCACCGCAGCCGTTCGTCCGCGGTGGCGGCCGCGGCCCGGGGACACCGGGGCGCGAACGCGCAGCCGGGGGCGGGGGCGAGCAGGGACGGCGGGCTGCCGGGGATGGCCCGCAGCGGCTCGTCGTCGGCGTCGTCCAGACGCGGCAGGGAGTCGAGCAGGCCCCGGGTGTAGGGGTGCGCCGGGGTCGCGAACAGCGTGTCCACCGGGGCCTGTTCGGCGGCCCGGCCCCCGTACATCACGAGCACCTCGTGGGCGACCCGGGCGACCACGCCCAGATCGTGGGTGATCATGACGACGGCGAGGCCCCGGTCCTCTTGCAGCCGCGCGATCAGTTCCAGGATCTGCGCCTGCACCGTGACGTCGAGGGCCGTGGTGGGCTCGTCCGCGATGAGCAGTTCGGGCTCGCAGGCGAGGGCCATCGCGATCATCATGCGCTGACGCATGCCGCCGGAGAACTGGTGCGGATACTCGCCGGCCCGGCGCTCCGGCTCGGGGATGCCGACCTCGGCGAGCATCTCCACCGCACGCCGACGGGCCGCCGCGCGCCGGGAGCCGAAGTGCACGCGGTGGTGCTCGGCGATCTGTTCGCCGACCGTGTAGTACGGGTGCAGGCTGGACAGCGGATCCTGGAAGATCATGGCCATGCGGCGGCCGCGCAGCCGGTTGAGGCCGCGCTCGTCGAGGCCGACCACCTCCCGGCCGTGCAGCCGGATGGAGCCGGTGACCTCCGCGCCGGTGTGCAGGCCGAGGACGGCGAGGGAGGTGACGGACTTGCCCGATCCGGACTCGCCCACGATGCCGAGGGTCCGCCCCCGGCGCACCTCGAAGGACAGCTGGTCCACGGCCCGGACCCGGCCGCGTCCGGTCGTGAACGTGACGCCCAGATCCCGCACGGACAACAGGGGTTCGTCCCGCTCGACCGGCGGGGGCGCGTCCTCGTGGGACAGCAGGGTCATCAGAACCTCACTCGCGGGTCGACGACGGCGTACAGCAGGTCGACGGCCAGGTTGGCGACGACGATGAAGGCGGCGGCGAGCAGCGTGACGCCGAGGACGACCGGCTGGTCGCCGGTGGACAGGGCGCCGTAGAAGAGCCGTCCGATGCCCGGCAGGCCGAAGATGGACTCGGTGATGACGGCGCCGGCGACGAGCCCGCCCAGGTCCATGCCGAAGAGCGTGAGGATCGGCGTCATCCCCGCCCGCAGACCGTGCTTGACGACGACCTTGCGGCGCGGCAGGCCCTTGGCGCGGGCCGTGCGGATGTACGGCTCCGCCATCGTCTCGATCATCGAACTGCGGCTCTGGCGTGCGTACATGGCCGCGTACAGGATGGCGAGCGCGAGCCAGGGGAGCAGCAGGTTGGACGCCCAGTCGACGGGGTCGGAGCCGAAGGGTACGTACTGCGGATAGGGCAGCAGGTCGGCCGTGCGGATCAGGCCGTAGATCAGCACCATCGACGTGAAGTACACGGGCAGCGAGGCGGCGCCGACCGCGCCGACCATCAGGAGCCGGTCGGTGAGGGTGTCCTTGCGCAGCGCGGCCGTCACGCCCGCGGTCAGGCCGAGGGCCAGCCACAGGACGGCCGCGCCGAGCGCGAGCGAGGCGGAGACCGGAAGGCGGTCCATGAGCAGACCCCACACGGCCTCGCTGTTCTCGTAGCTGTAGCCGAGGCACGGGAAGTCGCACCGCAGGGCGTACTGGCCGGTGCCGATGGTGCGGCCGGTGAAGATGCCCGCGAGGAAGTCCCAGAACTGCCGCCAGATCGGCTGGTCCAGGCCCATGTTGGCGCGGATCGCCGCGAGCCGGTCGACGCTGCACGACTTGCCGCAGGCCGCGGCGGCCGGGTCGGACGGCAGGACGTAGAAGATGGTGAAGGTGACGGCGGCGATGGCGACGAGCACGCCGGTCACGGCGAGCAGACGGCGGCCGATGTAGAGGATCATGTGCGGCTGCCCCTCGGGTCGAGGATGTCCCGCAGCGCGTCGCCGAGCAGGGTGAACGCGAGCACGGTCAGGAACAGACAGGTGCTCGGGATGACGAAGTACATGGGGTCCGTGTCGTAGAAGGCGACGCTCTCGGCGATCATCTGGCCCCAGGAGGGCGTGGGCGGCCGGACGCCGACGCCGAGATAGCTCAGCGCCGCCTCGGTGGCGATCATGCCGGGGATGATCAGGGTCGTGTACGCGATGACGGGCCCGGCGACGCCGGGAAGGATGTCGCGGGTGAGGATCCGCCAGGGCCCCGAGCCGCCCACGCGGGCCGCGTCGACGTACTCGCGGTGCTTGAGCGAGAGCGTCTGGCCGCGCACGACGCGGGCGATGCCGGGCCAGCCGAACAGGCCGATCACAGCGGTCATCAGGAGGATCCGGTTGACGTCCTTGGCCACCGACATCATCGCGATCATGAAGATGAGCGAGGGGAAGGACATCGTCAGGTCCATGATCCGGCTGAGCACGGCGTCGACGCGGCCGCCGAAGTAGCCGGCCGCGACCCCGGCCGCCGTGCCCGCGATCACGACGATCGCCGTGGCCGCGAAGGCGATGAGCAAGGAGACCTGGGCGCCGTGCACGACCCGGGCGAACAGATCGCGTCCGGTGACGGGTTCGACGCCCAGCCAGTGGTCGGCGGAGATCCCGCCGAGCGGCCCGATGGGCTGCCCGCCGAGATAGGGGTCGACCGCGGTCTTGTCGAACTCCTCGGGCGACCAGCCGCCGAGCGCGCTCAGCAGGGGAGCGGCGACCGCCATGACGGCGAAGAGCGCGACGATGACGAGGGAGACCTTCGCCGAGGTGCGGCGGCGCAGTTCCGCGCGGGCGAGGCGCCAGGGGCCGCTGCCCGCGGTGGCCGGTGCCGGTCGCTGGTCCGGTGCCTGCGCCGATGCCGATGCCGGTGTGGGTTCGGGTGTCTTCGGGGTGAGGGTGGTCATGGTCGGGGCGCCCCTCAGCCGTTGCTCTTGGACGGGTCCTTGAGGCCGACCGTGGCGTAGTCGAGCTGGCCGCCGAAGGACGTCTGGCCGTACGCGCCCGCGATGTTGCTGCCGAGGACCAGCGGCCAGCGGCGCACCAGGACCGGGACGGTCGGGGCCTTGGCGAGGATCTCGCCGTCCAGCGCCCGCCAGGCGGCGCCCGCCTTCTCGGCGTCCGTCATGGCGGCGATCTCGTCCATGCGCTTCATGGTCGGCTCGTCGCGGAACAAGGAGTGGTTGCCCGTGTTGCCCTTCTCCTTGATGTAGCGGCCGTCGAAGACGAAGGGCAGGAACGTCGATCCGGACGGGTAGTCCGGGCACCAGCCCGTGTAGACCAGGTCGGTGCGGTTCTTGGTGTCGCCGATCGTGGCGTAGAACGCGGACGGGTCGACGGTCTCGATGGTGACCTTGATCCCCGCCTTGCCGAGGGATGCCTGTATCGCCTCGGCCCGGCCCTTGTCGCCGGTGGAGACGGTCATCCTGGTGCTGAAGCCGCCCGGCTTGCCCGCCTCCTTCAGGAGCTGCTTGGCCTTGTCGACGTCACCCGCGACGGGGATCTTCAGGGTGTCGGGCTGCTTGCCGCCGAAGAGGGACGCGGGCATGTAGGCGGTGGACGGGTCGTTGAAGGCGGGGCCGCCGGACGCGGTGAGCACCGACTCCCGGTCGAGGGCGTACTGCACGGCCTGACGGACCAACACATCGGTGAACGGACCTCGCCCGGTGTGCATTTGAACCATGTCGGTGCAGTTCGTGGACTCGGCGATGAGGCGCTTCTTGACCTCGGCGCTCGGCAGCACCTTGGCGGCGCTCTCCGGCCGTACCGCTCCCCAGGAGACGGCGGAGGCGTCGGCGCCCTGCGAGGCGATGAGGCGGTCGTCGATCTGGTTGGCCTTGAGGCCCATCACCATCACGAGCTTGTCCGGGTGGGCCTTGCGGACCGTGTCGGTCGAGGCCTTCCAGTGCGGGTTGCGGGCGAGCACCAGCTTCTTCCCGCGCTGATACGACTGGATCTTGTAAGGCCCGGACGAGAAGGGCCTGTTGTCGTACCGCGGCCCCTTGTCCCGCTTCTTGGGCACCGGTGCGAACGTCGGCATCACCGTGACGTTGCGGAACTCCGCGAAGGGCTTGCGCAGTTCGAAGACGATCGTGTGGGCGTCGGGGGTCTTGACCGAGTCCAGGTGCTCGCCCTCGGCCGGGCCCTGGTAGCCCTTGGCCCCGGCGAGGTAGCGGGCCGCGTAGTCGGCGCCGCCGGGCAGGTCGGGGGAGAAGGACCGCTCGACGTTGTACTTGATGTCCTGGGCGGTGACCGGCGTGCCGTCCTCGTACTTGATGCCCTTCTTGAGGCGGAAGGTCCAGGTCCTGGCCCCGTTCGAGGGGGTGCCGAGGTCCGCCGCGAGGTCGGGGACCAGCTCGCCGCCCGCGGTGCCGGGGGCGGCCTTGTAGGTGACGAGGGTGCGGTAGAGCAGCCGGGTGCCGAAGTCCATGTCGCTCATGACCCAGTTGCGGGCCGGGTCGAGGTGGGTGAAGTCTTGGTTGGACAGAACGGTCAGGGTGCCGCCGCGCTGCGGAGTGCCGCCGACCACGGCCCCGGCGTTGAGGGTCGCGGGGTTCTTGCCGCCCCGATTCTTGCCCGCCGTGGAGCCGGAACAGCCCGCCGTGCCGAGGGTGACGGCCGTCGCCAGGACGGCGGCGACAGCTGTGAGGGTGCGCTTGTTCATCAGTGGTCACTCCGAGAACAGTCGGCCAGCCCCGAGGTGGCTGGAATGTGACCGGTAACATAGTAATGTGAAATTGTACTGGCAAGGCATCGACTCGTCCGTTACTCACCTGTGTCCGAAGGGATCCCAGTGAACGAGCCCGCGTCGACCGGCATCCGCACGGTCAGCCACGACCTTCCCGAATCCCCCGAGTTCGCGGCCTTCATGGCCCGCGACTGGGTGCCGAGCCCCCTGCCCGACGGCATCCGGCTGCCCGCCGCCGACCTCACCCCGGCCCGCCGCGCCCGCCTCTCGGCCCGCTTCCCCGGCGAGCGACTGATCGTCCCGGCGGGGGAGTTGAGGGTCCGCTCCAACGACTGCGACTACCGCTTCCGTCCGCACAGCGCGTACGCCTGGCTGACCGGACTCACCGGCGAGGACCAGGCCGGTCATGTACTGGTCCTCGAACCGGACGGGCCGCGCGGCCACGAGGCGGTCCTGCACCTGCGCCCGCGGTCGCCGCGCACCGACAACGGCTTCTACCGGGACCGCCGTTACGGCGAGTTCTGGGTGGGCCGGCGCGCCGACCTCGCGGAGGCCGAGCGGATGACGGGCCTGCGGTGCGTGCCGCCGACCGAGCTTCCGCCGGGCAGGAACGCCGCCGTCGACAGTGAACTCGCCACCGCCCTCAGCGAGTTGCGGCTCGTCAAGGACCCGTGGGAGGTCGGCCAGCTCCAACTCGCCGTCGACCACACCACGACCGGCTTCGAGGACGTCGTGCGCGCCCTGCCGCGCGCCCTCGGCGAGCCGCGCGGCGAGCGCTGGATCGAGGGGGTCTTCGGCCTGCGCGCCCGCGCCGAGGGCAACGGCACCGGCTACGAGACCATCGCCGCGTCCGGTGCCCACGCCTGCGTCCTGCACTGGATACGCAACGACGGCCCCCTGGACGCCCGCGAACTGCTGCTGCTCGACGCGGGCGTGGAGACCGACAGCCTCTACACCGCCGACATCACGCGCACCCTGCCGCTGTCCGGGCGCTTCTCCCCGGTCCAGCGGCAGGTCTACGAACTCGTCCTCGCCGCACAGGACGCGGGCATCGCCGCGCTGCGGCCGGGCGCCGCCTTCCGCGACTTCCACCGGGCCGCGATGCGCGTCATCGCCGAAGGGCTCGCGGAATGGGGGGTGCTCAAGAACGCCGAGGGCGAGTTCCACCGGCGCTACACCCTGTGCAGCAGCGGCCACATGCTCGGCATCGACCTGCACGACTGCGCCCAGGCCCGGGCGGAGGCCTATCTCGACGGCGTGCTTGAGGAGGGCCAGGTGCTCACCGTCGAGCCCGGCCTCTACCTCCAGCCGGACGACGAGACCCTGCCGCGCGAACTGCGCGGCATCGGCGTGCGCATCGAGGACGACCTCGTCGTCACGGCGGACGGGGCCCGCCTGATGTCCGGCGCGCTGCCGAGGACGCCGGACGGTGTGGAGGAGTGGATGGGTGCGCTGATGGAGGGCTGAACCGGGGACGGCTCGTGCGAAACCCTTGGCATCGTCAGTGCCATGTGAAATATTACTGACGTGCTCACGAGAAACTCCTCGGACGTCATCGTCGTCGGCGCGGGCGTCGTCGGCGCGGCCTGCGCCTACTACGCCGCGCAGGCCGGTCTCACCGTCACCGTGGTCGACCGCGGCCCGGTGGCGGGCGGCACCACCGGCTCGGGCGAGGGCAACCTCCTCGTCTCGGACAAGGAGCCGGGCCCCGAGCTCGAACTGGCCCTGCTCTCCACCGAGCTGTGGCGGGAGCTGACCCGACTGCTCCCGCCGCAGATCGAGTACGAGACCAAGGGCGGCCTGGTCGTCTCCGCCGACGAGGACGGGATGCGCGCCCTGCGCGACTTCGCGGCCGGACAGGAGAAGGCCGGGGTGCGGGCGGAGGAGGTCGCGCCGGACCGGCTCCACGACCTGGAGCCGCATCTGGCCCCCGGCCTCGCGGGCGGCTTCCTCTATCCCCAGGACGCCCAGGTCATGCCCGCCCTGGCCGCCGCTCACCTGCTCAAGGCGGGCGGCGACCGGGTGCGCCTCAGGCTCGGCGACGAGGTCACCGGCCTGCTCACCGGCGGCCACGGTGAACTGCGGGGGGTCGCGACGACGACCGGGGAGCTGTACGCCGGGTACGTGGTGAACGCCGCGGGCACCTGGGGCGGCGAGGTCGCCGCGCTCGCGGGCGTGGACCTGCCGGTCCTGCCCCGCCGCGGCTTCGTCCTCGTCACCGAACCGCTGCCGCGCGTGGTGCGGCGCAAGGTGTACGCGGCCGACTACGTCGCCGACGTCGCCAGCGGCTCGGCGGCGCTGCAGACCTCGGCGGTGGTCGAGGGCACCGCGGCGGGCCCGGTCCTGATCGGCGCGAGCCGGGAACGGGTCGGCTTCGACCGCACCCTGTCCACGGAGGTCCTGCGGCGCCTCGCGGCCCAGGCGACCGCCCTGTTCCCGGTCCTCGCCGGGGTCCGGGCGATGCGTACGTACGCCGGGTTCCGGCCCTACCTCCCCGACCACCTGCCCGCCATCGGACCCGACCCGCGCGTCCCCGGCCTGCTGCACGCCTGCGGGCACGAGGGCGCGGGCATCGGGCTCGCCCCGGCGACCGGCCTGATCGTGGCGCGCTGTCTGACCGGCGGCCGACCGCCCCTGGACGCGAGCCCGTTCGACCCCGGCCGCTTCATGCCCACCGCCTGACCAGCCCACCGCCTGACCAGTCACCACGTCGAGAGGAGGCCCACCGTGGCCCGTGCCCGTACCCCCGCCGACCTGGTCGGCGCGCAGCCAGGACCGCCGTTCGAGATCACCTTCGACGGCCGCCCCGTGCCCGCCCTGCCGGGGCAGTCCGTCGCCGCCGCGCTGTGGGCCGCGGACATCCTCGCCTGGCGCACCACCCGCGTCGGCGGCCGGCCGCGCGGCGCCTTCTGCGGCATCGGCCAGTGCTACGACTGCCTCGCCACCATCAACGGCTCGCCCAACCGCCGGGCCTGCCTGGTGCCCGCACGCCCCGGCGACGCGATCACGACCCAGGAAGGACACGGCCATGAGCGCCTCGGCGTCTGACCCGGCGGCGACCCCGGAAGCGGCCGGACCCGCCGAGCCGTCCGAGCTGTACGACCTCGCGGTGATCGGCGCGGGCTCCGCCGGTCTCGCCGGGGCCGTGACCGCCGCCGAACTCGGCCTGTCCGTCGCCCTCCTGGACACCGCGACCGGAACCGGCGGGCAGTTCTACCGCCATCCGGCACCGGCCGCGGGAGCCCTGCGCCCCGAAGCCCTGCACCACGACTGGTCCGCCTACGCCGGGCTCCGCCGACGCCTGGAGGCGAGTACGGTGACCCGCCTCGGCGGGCACCACGTGTGGACCGTGTCCCGGGAGGGCGGCTCCGACTCCAGGGAGAGCGGTTCCGCGGGCGGCTCGGCGGGCGGCTTTGCGGGCGGCGAGGGGCCGTGGACCGTGCACGCCGTCACCGGCGCCGACGGGTGCGCGGAACGGCCGGTGCGGGTGCGGGCCCGTGCGGTGCTCCTCGCCACCGGCGCGTACGAGCGTCACCTCCCCTTCCCCGGCTGGACGTTGCCCGGAGTGGTGGGTGCCGGGGGAGCGCAGGCCATGCTCAAGTCCGGCCTGGTGCTGCCCGGCAGGCGGGTCGTCGTGGCCGGGAGCGGTCCGCTGCTGCTCGCCGTCGCGTCCTCGCTGGCCGCCGCCGGGGCGCGGGTGCCCGCCGTCGTCGAGGCGTCCGGCTACCTGGCGTACGCACGGCACCCGAGGGTGCTCGCGGCCAACCCGCACAAGCTGGCCGAGGCGGTCCTGCACGGCGGCATCCTGCTCCGGCACCGGGTACGGCTGCGCACCCGCAGCGCCGTCACCGAGGTGCACGGGTGCGACCGGGTGGAGGCCGTCACGGTCGCCCGGCTCGACCGTGACTGGCGGCCGCTGCCGGGGACCTCGCGCCGGATCGCCTGTGACGCGCTCGCCGTCGGCCACGGCCTCGTACCGCAGATCGAACTGGCCACGACCCTCGGCTGCGCGACCCGCGCCACCCCCGACCGCACCACGGCCCTCGTCCTGGACGACCTGCAGGAGACGTCGGTGCCGGACCTGTGGGCGGCGGGGGAGGCCGGTGGCATCGGCGGGGCACAACTAGCCAGGGCCGAGGGAGAGTTGGCTGGGCTCGCGATCGTCTCCCGGCTGCGCGGGCGGCCCGCCCGTGGCCGTCGCGTCCGGGAGCTCCAGCGGCGCCGCGACCGCATGCGCGCCTTCGCCGACGCCATGGCCGCCGCGCACGCCCCCGGTCCCGGCTGGTCGCGCTGGGTCACCGACGACACGGACGTGTGCCGGTGCGAGGAGGTGACCGCGGGCAGCATCCGGACGGCGGTCGCCGACCTCGGCGCCCGCGACGCGCGCACCGTCAAGCTCCTCACCCGCGCGGGCATGGGCTGGTGCCAGGGGCGGATGTGCGGGGCGGGCGTGGCCTGCCTCGCGGCGGGCGCGGGGCAGGGGGAGCCGCCCGCCGAGCGCCGCCCGCTCGCCGTGCCGGTGCCGTTGGGGGCGCTTGCGGCGATCGACGGGGCCGCCGCCGGGCCGGTCGGCGAAGGGCCCCCTGGCGGACCCGGCGACGGGCCTGCCGCCTGACCCGCCGCCTGACCCGGCGTCGAGAATCGCCGCAGGACCGCCCGCCGCCCACTGCCCGTGCCCCCTTGTGGCCACCGCACTTCCCTCAATAAAATGTCACACACTATAGAGAGGTCGTCCGTCATGACCGACACCGCCTGGAACACCACCCGCCCCTGGCGCGGCATCATGGTCGCCACCGCCCTGCCGCTCCGGGACGATCTGAGCGTCGACCACGACGCGTACGCCGAGCACGTCCGCTGGCTCATCGACAACGGCTGCGACGGCGTCGTCCCCAACGGCTCGCTCGGCGAGTACCAGACCCTCACCGCCGAGGAACGCGCCCGCGTGGTGCACACGGCCGTCGAGGCGGCGGGCGACGCCGCCCGCGTCATGCCCGGCGTCGCCGCGTACGGCAGCGCCGAGGCCCGGCGCTGGGCCGAGCAGGCCGCCGCGGCCGGCTGCGGCTCGGTGCTCCTCCTGCCCCCCAACGCCTACCGCGCCGACGAGGGCGCCGTGCGCGCCCACTACGCCGAGGTCGCCAAGGCCGGGGTGCCCGTCGTCGCGTACAACAACCCGATCGACACCAAGGTCGACCTCACCCCCGCCCTGCTCGCCGAACTGCACCGGGACGGGGTGATCGTCGCCGTCAAGGAGTTCACCGGCGATGTGCGCCGGGCCTACGAGATCGCCGAACTCGCCCCCGAACTCGACCTGTTGATCGGCGCGGACGACGTGCTGCTCGAACTCGCCGTGGCCGGGGCGGTCGGCTGGATCGCGGGCTACCCCAACGCCCTGCCCGCCTCCTGCGCCCAGCTCTTCCACGCCGCCGTCGCCGGTGACCTGACCACGGCCCTGCCGCTGTACCGCTCCCTGCACTCCCTGCTCCGCTGGGACTCCAGGACCGAGTTCGTGCAGGCCATCAAGTTGTCCATGGACATCGTCGGCCGCCCCGGCGGCCCCGTGCGCCCGCCGCGCTCCCCGCTCTGTGGCGAGGACGCGCGGCGCGTGCGGGAGGCCACCGAGAAGGCCGTCGCGCACGGCCACCGCTGACCGTGACGGCGCGGCACCGACCGCGACCCACCGGCTCCGAGCCGACCGCAACCGCCCGCTCCCGAAAGGACCTTCCGTGCGTACGCGTCACGTCTTCCACGCCGTCGACTCGCACACCGAGGGCATGCCCACGCGCGTGATCACCGGTGGCGTCGGGGTCATCCCCGGCACCACCATGGCCGAGCGCAGGCTGCACTTCATCGAGCACATGGACCACCTCCGCACGCTCCTCATGTACGAGCCACGCGGCCACGCCGCGATGAGCGGGGCGATCCTGCAGCCGCCCACCCGCCCCGACGCCGACCACGGCGTGCTGTTCATCGAGGTCTCCGGCCTCCTTCCGATGTGCGGCCACGGCACCCTCGGCGTCGCGACCGTCCTGGTGGAGACCGGCCTGGTCCCCGTCACCGAACCCGTCACCACGGTGCGCCTCGACACCCCGGCCGGGCTCGTCCCGGTCGACGTGCGCGTCGAGGACGGCGTCGCCCGGTCCGCCACGTTCACCAACGTGCCCGCGTTCAGCGTCGGCCTGGAGCGCAAGGCGGAGGTCCCGGGCTTCGGGACGGTCACCTACGACCTCGCCTTCGGCGGCAACTTCTACGCCTTCGTCGAACTCGACGCCCTGGGCCTGCCGTTCGACCGCGCCCGCAAGAACGACCTGCTCGCCGCCGGGCTCGGCCTCATGGACGCCATCAACGCCTCCCCGGACCGCCCCGTCCACCCCGAGCGGCCCGACATCGCCGGGGTCAAGCACGTCTACCTGGCCGCGCCCGGCTCCGACGCCCACCACTCGCGGCACGCCATGGCCATCCACCCGGGCTGGTTCGACCGCTCCCCGTGCGGCACCGGCACCTCGGCCCGGATGGCCCAGCTGCACGCCCGCGGCGAACTGCCCCTGGACCGCGACTTCGTCAACGAGTCCTTCATCGGTACGAGGTTCACCGGCCGGCTCGTCGCCGAGGCCGAGGTCGGCGGGGTGCCCGCCGTCGTGCCGACCATCACCGGGCGCGCCTGGGTGACGGGCACCGCCCAGTACTTCCTCGACCCGGACGACCCCTTCCCCGGAGGATTCCTCCTGTGACCGCCGCCGTATCCCCGCTGTCCGCGACCGCGTTCAGTTCCGTCAACCCGGCCGACCCCGACGACGTGGTCCTGCGCGTCGGCGCCCCGGGTGCCTTCGCCGCCGTCGACACCGTCGAGCGGGCCCGCGCGGCACAGCCGGGCTGGCTGCTCGGCGGGGCGGCGGCACGCTCGGCCGCCCTCGGCGCCGTCGCCGCCGCCGTCGAGGCCTCGGCTGCGGAGCTGGCCGCGCTCGCCGTGCGCGAGGTGGGCAAGCCCCTGACCGAGGCGCGGGCCGAGGTCGCGCGTACCGCCGCGATCTGGCGGTACTACGCCCAGGCCCCCTACGACCCCGTCGGCGCCGTCCACGAGACCGCCGCCGGGGCGGGGCTCCTTCTCAGCCGACGCCGGCCGCACGGCGTCGCCGGACTCATCACCCCGTGGAACTTCCCCTTCGCCATCCCGAGCTGGAAGGCGGCTCCGGCGCTCGCCGTCGGCAACGCGGTCGTCCTCAAGCCCGCCCCGCAGGCCACGGCCTGCGCCCAGCGCCTCGCCGAGATCGTCCAACAGGCCCTGCCTGCCGGGGTGTTCACCGTTCTGCCCGGTGACGCCACCGAGGGCAACGCGCTCGTCTCCGCCTCCGACGTGGTCTCCTTCACCGGCTCCACCACCGTCGGGCAGGCCGTCGTGCGCACCGCCACCGCCCGTGGCATCCCCGTCCAGGCCGAGATGGGCGGCCTGAACGCGGCCGTCGTCCTGCCGGACGCGGACGTCGAGCGGGCGGCCGCGCACATCGCCGGCGCGATCGCCGGGTACGCGGGTCAGAAGTGCACCGCCACCAGCCGGGTGATCGCCGTCGGCGCGGCGCTCGACCCGCTGCGTGAGGCTCTCGCCGAGGCGGTGCGGGCCGTGCCGGTCGGTGACCCGGCCGACGTGGCGACCGTGTGCGGGCCGCTCATCGACGCGCGCGCCCGCGATCGGGTCGTCGATGCCGTGAAGGGTCTTCGCGTGCTCGCGGGCGGTACCGTGCCGGACGGGGGCGGGTGGTACGCGGCGCCGACCCTGGTGGAGGATGTTCCCCCTGGTCATCGGCTGGTGTCCGAGGAGGTCTTCGGGCCCGTCGCGGCTTTGCTGCCCGCGGAGAGCCTTGAGCACGCGGTCCGGATCAGCAACTCCGTGCCGCATGGGCTTGTCACCTCGCTGCACACGGCTGACCTGGACGCCGCGCTGGGTGGGCTCGACCGGCTCGACACCGGGATGGTGCGGATCAATGCTCCGTCCACCGGGGTCGACTTCCACCTGCCGTTCGGTGGGACGAAGGCTTCCAGCCATGGGGTGCGTGAGCAGGGGCGGGTGGCTCTGGAGTTCTATGCGGCGACGCGGACCTACACCGTGGCGCCGGGGGCGCCTGTGTGAGGCCTTGTTCCGGGGGTCTTTCTCTGCGGGTCCGGTGGGGGCTGGTCGCGCAGTTCCCCGCGCCCCTTACGGGGCCCGGTGCCGTCCCCCTCTCGTCCTCGCACCCCAGGAGAAGGGTCCATGAATCCCGCCTACTCGACCGTCGACCACCTCTTCACCGCCCCCCTGGACCACTCCTCGCCCGCCGGGGAGGCCATCCAGGTCTTCGCCCGCGAGGTCGTCGACCCGGCCCGTGCGGGTGAGCGGCTGCCGTGGCTGCTCTACCTTCAGGGCGGTCCCGGCGGGAAGTCCCCACGCCCTTCCGCCGGTTCGCCGGGGTGGCTGGACGAGGCGCTCAAGACGCACCGGGTGCTGCTGCTCGACCAGCGCGGCACCGGGCGGTCCACCCCCGTCACCGCCAGGGTCGCCGCCCGCTTCGCCGACCCGGCCCGGCTCGCCGCGTACCTCGGGCACTTCCGGGCCGACGCGATCGTCGCCGACGCCGAGCTGATACGTCGTCAACTCTGCGGCGACGAACCCTGGGAGACCCTCGGGCAGAGCTACGGCGGCTTCATCACCCTCACCTATCTGTCCCGTGCACCCGAGGGGCTGAAGGCCTGCTACGTCACCGGGGGCCTGCCCGGGCTCACCGCCACCGCCGACGACGTCTACGCCCGCACCTACCCGCGCGTGCGCGACCGCGTCCACGGCCTCTACGCCCGCTATCCGCAGGACGCCACCCGGCTGCGCCGCATCGCGGACCTCCTGGCGGTCAAGGACGTCCGCCTCCCCGACGGCGACCGCCTCACCGTCCGCCGACTGCGCACGCTCGGGCTCGCCCTGGGCATGGGCGACGGATACGAGAGGATCCACTGGCTGCTCGACGAATCCCTCGACGACGACGGGGAGTTGAGCGACACCTTCCTGCACCAGGCGATGGCCTTGACCGGCTTCACCGACAACCCGCTGTTCGCCGTCATGCAGGAGACCCTGTACGGCCAGGGCGCGGGCCCCACCGGGTGGGCCGCGGCCCGTGCCCTCGCCGACTTCGCCGAGTTCACCGAGGACGCCGACCCGCTCCTGCCCACCGGCGAGATGATCTACCCCTGGATGTTCCGCGACATCGCGGGCCTGCGCCCCTTCGCGGCCGCCGCCGACCTCCTTGCCGACCGCGCCGACTGGCCCCCGCTGTACGACCTCGACCGCCTCGCGGCCAACCAGGTCCCCCTCGCCGCGATCGTCTACCACGACGACATGTACGTGGACGCCGGACTCTCCCTGCGCACCGCGTGCCAGGTCGGCGCCGCCCGCGTCTGGGTCACCAACGAGTGGGAGCACGACGGCGTGACCGCCTCCGGTGGCCGCGTCCTCGAACGCCTGACGGCGATGGCCGCAGGCCGCGCCTAGGGCCTGTCCGGCGCGCTCCGCCCCATTCCCCTCCCCGTGCACGCCGCACCATCCCCCCACACGCACCGCCCCCTTCCACCCTCGGGCCGTTCCGCACCCTCGGGAGAGCCATGCCCGCACACCCCCTCGGCCCGCTGTTGTTGACCGCCGCGTTCGCCCTCGTCGCCTGCCTCGCCGCCCCCACCGCCGCCGCAGCGGCCACCCCGCCCCGGCCCGCAGCCCCCGCCGCCGACTGCGCCCTTCCCGGCCGCACCGGCTGGGCGGACGAGGGCCACGACACCGACACCCGGCAGTTCCAGCGCGCCGCCGGCACCCGCAAGGTCCTGACCCTCTTCGTCGACTTCCCCGACGCGCCCGCCACCGACTCCACACATGCCTATGCCGACCGACTCGCCCCCGCCGCAGCGTGGTTGAAGCAGGCCAGCCACGGCCGCTCCCGGCTCGCCGTCACCTCGCTGCACCGCTGGATCCGGATGCCCGCGGACTCCGCCTCGTACGGGTTCGAACGTGGTCTGACCTTCGAGGCGCACGAGAAGTACGTGCGTGACGCCGTCACCGCCGCCGACCCGCACGCGGACTTCTCCCGCTACGACATGGTCCATGTCGTCCCCACCCGCGCGGCCGCCGCCATCACCTTCTCGCCGACCTACCTCTTCGACCCGGGCACGCCCGGCGTCAGCGCCGACGGCAGGCGCGTCAAGTGGGGGGTCACCTTCGGCCAGGACCTGTGGCGCTGGGGGCACAAGGTCGCCGCCCACGAGACCGGGCACACCTTCGGCCTGCCCGACCTCTACGCGTTCACGGGCGACACCCACCGGTACACCGGCGGCTGGGACGTCATGGGCGACATCGCGGGACGCGCGCCGCAGCACCTCGGCTGGCACTCCTGGAAGCTCGGCTGGATCCGCGACCGGCAGGTGGCCTGCCTGCCCGCGGCCGGGCGGCGCACGGTGCGGCTGACCCCCGTGGAACGCGGGGGAGGCACGCAGATCGCCGTCCTGCGCACCGGCGAGACGACGGCGTACGTCGCCGAGTCCCGCCGCGCCGAGGGCCACGACCGGAACGCCTGCTCCACCGGCGTCCTCATCTACAAGGTCGACTCCGCCACCCCGACCGGCGAGGGCCCCGTCAGAGTCATGAACGCCGCGCCGTCCGCCGCCCGATCCGCCCGCTGCGCGCCACTGGACCTGGCCGCCCACGCCCCCGGGCAGACCTTCGCCGACCCCGACACCGGAGCGGAGATCACCGTGATCAGGGGTGGCAGGGCAGGGGACACCATCCGGCTCAGCAGGCCTTGAGAGCGATGCGGCCTTTGCCCCCACTTGATCTTCATTGCGTAAGGTGGCGGGATGGGGGAGGGGAACACCATCGCGAAACACAAGAGAAAAAGCGCGCGACAAGGCGGCCTCGCACGGTCCTCGCTGCTCATGGCGGCCGGGACCGTCGTGTCCAGGGCGACCGGCCTCATCCGGCAGGTCCTCCAGGCGGCGGCGCTCGGCACGGGCCTGCTGGCCAGCACGTACAACACGGCGAACACCGTGCCCACCGGCCTGTACACGCTCCTGATCGGCGGCGCGCTGAACGCCGTGCTCGTGCCGCAGCTCGTCCGGGCCCGCGCCACCCAGGCCGACGGCGGCCGGGCCTACGAACAGCGCCTGGTCACCCTGGTGCTGTGCGTCCTCGCGGCGGGCACGGCGCTCGCCGTGTGGGCGGCGCCGGAGATCGTCGGCCTGTACATGCGGGACACGGCGGAGAACCACGAGGCGTTCGAACTCACCGTCGTCTTCGCCCGCTTCCTGCTGCCGCAGATCTTCTTCTACGGCATGTTCGGCATGCTCGGCCAAGTCCTGAACGCCCGCGAGAAGTTCGGCGCGATGATGTGGACGCCCGTCCTCAACAACGTCGTCCTGATCGCCATGTTCGGCGCCTACCTGGGGCTGATGGCCACGCCGGACAGCGTCGGCGACATCACCGCCGAGCAGGTCAGGCTCCTGGGCGTCGGCACCACCTGCGGCATCGCGCTGCAGGCCCTCGCGCTCGTGCCGTACGTGCGCGAGGCGGGGTTCCGCTTCCGGCCGCGCTTCGACTGGCGCGGCACGGGCCTGCGCAAGAGCGCCCGGGCCGCCCGCTGGACCCTGCTGTTCGTGCTCGTCAACCAGGTCGCCCTGACCGTCGTCTCGAACTACGCCAACGCCACCGACCAGCGCCTTCCGCACGCGGGTGCCGGGTACACGGCGTACACGTACGCGCAGACCATCTGGCTCCTGCCGCAGTCCATCGTCACGGTCTCGCTGGTCACCGCGCTGCTGCCGAGGCTGAGCAAGGCCGCGGCGCAGGGCCGCACCGACGACCTGCGCGGCGAGCTGTCCCGCGCGCTGCGCCTGACCGGAGTCGTGATCGTGCCCGCCGGATTCTTCTTCCTGGCGCTCGGCCCGCAGACGGCTGCGCTGCTGTTCGGCCACGGAGCGGCCGACGCGGCGGCCACACGCCCCCTCGGCCAGATGCTCCAGGCCTTCGGCCTCGGCCTGATCCCGTTCTCCGCCCAGTATCTGCTGCTGCGCGGCTTCTACGCGTACGAGGACACCCGCACGCCGTTCTGGACGGCGGCGTGGATCGCCTCCGTGAACATCGCCCTGGCCGCCGTCTGTTATCAGCTCCTGCCCGCGCGCTGGGCGGTCGTCGGCATGGCCGCCGCGTACACGCTGTCGTACGCCGTGGGACTGCTGCTCACCGCGCGGCTGCTGCGTCGGCGCCTCGACGGCCGCATGGACGGCAGGCGCCTGGTGCGCACGTACGGCAAGCTCACCCTGGCCGCCGCCCCCGCCGGTGCCCTCGCCTGGCTGGTGGCCCGCGCCTGCGCGGACCGGGCGGGCGCCGCGAACACGGCGACGACGGCCCTCGCGCTCACGGCGGGCGCCGCCGTCCTGATCGCCGGATACGTGCTGCTCGCGCGGCTGCTGAGGGTCGGTGAGCTGCGGCTGCGCGTCCTGCGCTGAGCCGGAGAGAGCCATGGAGAGGGATGGCCCCCGACCACCACCGTGGTCGGGGGCCGTCCCCGTGTGCGTCCGCGTCGGTGCCCCGCCGGGCTCAGTGCTCCGTCACGAAGACGTGCGCGGCGGTGCGCGCGGGGAGTTCGGCGGTCGCCCCGCCGCTGCCGACCAGCACGCCGCCGGGTGCCGACGTCACGCTCACGACCGCGCCCGGCCGCACCCCCGCACGCCACAGGGTGTCCATCAACTGCGGGTCGGTCTGGACGCGTTCCCTGATGCGCCGGACGACGGCACGCGCGCCGTCCGGCCCGGGGCGGAGGTCGCTGAGGCTGACCATGCGGGCGTCGGTGGCCGGCCGTGGGGCGCTCTCCTCGCCCAGCTCCTCCAGGCCCGGGATCGGGTTGCCGTAGGGCGACTGGGTCGGGTGCCGCAGCAGCCGTACGACGCGGCGCTCCACGGCCTCGCTCATCACGTGCTCCCAGCGGCAGGCCTCGGCGTGGGCCTGCTCCCAGTCGAGCCCGATCACCTCGACGAGCAGGCACTCCGCGAGCCGGTGCTTGCGCATCACGCGCGTGGCGACGCGCCGCCCCTCCTCCGTCAGGTCGAGGCGCCGGTCGGCGGCCACGCGCAGCAGCCCGTCGCGTGCCATACGGGCCACGGTCTGGCTGACCGTGGGACCGCTCTGGTCCAGGCGCTCGGCGATGCGGGCCCGCAGCGGGGCCACACCTTCCTCCTCCAGCTCCAGGACGGTGCGGAGGTACATCTCCGTGGCGTCGATGAGTCGGGTCATGCCGTGCGTCAGGCGGACGTCTCGGCGGTGGCGGTCAGGACCGCGCGGCCGAGTATGTGGCCGGCGACGGTGAACCCGAGGAAGGCAGGGGTGGCCTCCGCCGGGACGCCGATGGACTCGACGCCGAGGGCGTGCACCACGACGAAGTAGCGGTGCGGGCCGTGCCCGGCGGGCGGGGCGGCGCCGATGTAGCGGGCCAGGCGGGCGTCGTTGGGCAGCTGGAAGGCGCCCTCCGGCAGGCCCGAACCGGTGTCGTCGCCCGCGCCCTCGGGCAGCTCGGTGACGGTGGCGGGGATGTCGGCGACCGCCCAGTGCCAGAAACCGGACCCGGTGGGGGCGTCGGGGTCGTAGACCGTGACCGCGTAGCTCTTCGTGCCCTCCGGGGCGCCGCTCCACGACAGCTGCGGGGAGAGGTCCTTGCCGCCGGGGACACCGGCGGAGAGCTGCGCGGGCGACCAGGCGGCACCGTCGGTGACGTCGGCGCTGGTGACGGTGAAGGAGGCCGCCTCGGGGAGGCGGGCGAACGGGTCGTTGGCGTTCATCACGTCGTTCCTTTCAAGCCGTGCTGGGGATGGCGACGAGGTGGCCGACGGAGGGCACGCAGCGTCGTACGGAGGCGCCGAAGCCGTCTCTCGTCGCCGATGAATCGACCATAGCACCAATAATCGATTATTGAAGGGATCGTCTATGCTGACGGCATGACGCAGACGGCCCCCACCTCGCCCCCGCCCGGGAAGCAGATGCTCTCCGAGCAGGTCCACGCACACCTGCGGGACGCGATCATGCGCGGGGACTTCGCCCCCGGCGACGCCCTCAAACCGCAGGACCTGGCCAAGGACCAGGGGGTGAGCCTGGCCGTCGTGCGCGAAGCGCTCGTGCGGCTCGTCGGCGAAGGCCTCGCCGACCGCCTGCACAACCGCGGCTTCGCCGTCCCGGCCTTCTCCGACCACCGCTGGCAGGAGATCGCCGAGGCCCGCAGGACCGTCGAACCCGTCGTCCTGCGCATGTCCATCGAGCGCGGCGACGTCGACTGGGAGGCCCGCGTACGGGCCGCCCACCACCGCCTCGCCCGCACCCCCGCCTACGAACCGGGCGAGGGCGAGCACTACAGCGGCGCCTGGTCCGAGGCCCACCGCGTCTTCCACCGCACCCTGCTCGAAGCCTGCGGCAACCGCGTCCTGATGGAGACCTTCGACCGCATGTGGACCGCGAGCGAGCTGGCCCGCCGCTGGTCGGCCCTGCGCGACCCCGACCGGGACGGCTTCGGCGAACACCGCCGCCTGGAGGAGGCGGCACTGGCCCGCGACGCCGACACGGCGGCCGAGGTCCTGGCGCGGCACCTCACCCAGACCGCGACCGCCCTCACCGACGCGGCCCGCCCCGGACCTTCCTGAGCCTCAGGCCGCCCGCCGCGCCCGCAGCCGGTGCCGCCGGATCAGGTCCGCGTACAGGCGCCCACTGCCCTTCACCGTCCGCCGCTGCGTCGCGTAGTCCACGTGGACGAGGCCGAAGCGCTTGTCGTAGCCGTACGCCCACTCGAAGTTGTCCAGGAGGGACCAGGCGTAGTACCCGGCGAGGGGCGCGCCCCGGTGGGTGGCGCGGGCGCAGGCCGCGAGATGTTCGCGGAGGTAACGGGCGCGCTCGGGGTCGTCGACGGAGCCGTCGGCGCGGACCACGTCCGGGTAGGACGAGCCGTTCTCGGTGACGTACAGCTTGCGCGCGCCGTAGTCCTCGGTGAGGCGCAGGAGCAGGGTCTCCAGGCCGTTCGCGTCGATCTCCCAGTCCATGCCGGTGTGGCGCCTGCCGGGGCGGTGGATCTGGTGGGCGTGCGGAGGCGGGCCCGCGGGGTCGTCGGTGACGTGGGCCGGGAAGTAGTAGTTGAGGCCCAGCCAGTCCAAGGGCTGCGCGATGGTGTCCAAGTCGCCCGGCTGTTCCGGGAGTTCGACGCCGTACACCTCCAGCATGTCCGCGGGGAAGCCCCGGCCGTGCAGCGGGTCGAGCCACCAGCGGTTGGTGTGGCCGTCGACGCGCCGGGCCGCGGCGACGTCCTCGGGGCGGGACGTGGCGGGCTCGACGGGGGAGAGGTTGTTGACGATGCCGACCTCGGCCTCGGGCGCGGCGGCGCGGATGGCCTGCGTGGCGAGTCCGTGGCCGAGCAGCAGGTGGTACGAGGCGTGCACGGCGGCGCGGATGTCGGTGAGGCCGGGGGCCATGCGGCCCTCCAGATGGCCGATCCAGGCCGAGCAGAGCGGTTCGTTGAGCGTCGCCCACTGCGGCACGCGGTCGCCGAGGCGTTCGGCGACCACGGCGGCGTACGCGGCGAAGTGTTCGGCGGTGTCGCGCGCGGGCCAGCCGCCGCGGTCCTGGAGGGCCTGCGGCAGGTCCCAGTGGTAGAGGGTGACGTTCGGCGTGATGCCCGCTTCGAGGAGGGCGTCGACGAGCCGGTCGTAGAAGGCGAGGCCGGCCGCGTTGACCGGCCCGTCGCCGCCCGGCACGACGCGCGGCCAGGCCACGGAGAAGCGGTAGGAGTCGACGCCGAGTTCCCGCATCAGGGCGATGTCCTCGGGCCAGCGGTGGTAGTGGTCGCAGGCCACGTCGCCGGTGTCGCCGCCCGCGACCTTGCCGGGGGTGCGGGAGAAGGTGTCCCAGATGGACGGGGAGCGGCCGTCTTCCGCGGCGGCCCCCTCGATCTGGTACGCCGACGTGGCGACCCCCCAGGTGAAGGGGTGGGGGAGCGCGGCGAGGTCGGAGGCGTCGGTCACGGAGGTCCTTTCGGCAGGGGGAGTGCGGGGCGGGACGGGCGCGGGAGCGGTCACTTGACGGCTCCGGCGGTGAGCCCGGCGACGAGGTAGCGCTGGAGCAGCAGGAATCCGGCGACCACCGGCACGCTGACGACCAGCGAGGCGGCCATGACCTGGTTCCAGTACACGTCGTTCTGCGTGGAGTAGCCCTGGAGGCCCACGGCGAGGGTGCGGGTGGTGTCGTTGGTCATCACCGAGGCGAAGAGGACCTCGCCCCAGGCGGTCATGAACGCGTAGACGGCGACGGCCACGATCCCGGGAACCGCGGCCGGGACGACGACCCGGAACAGCGCGCCCAGCGGACCGCACCCGTCGACGAGCGCCGCCTCGTCCAGCTCCTTGGGCACCGAGTCGAAGTACCCGATCAGCATCCAGATGGAGAACGGCAGCGAGAACGTGAGATAGGTGAGGACGAGGCCCGCGCGGGAACCGAACAGCGCGATGCCCGTCGCGTTGCCCACGTTGACGTAGATGAGGAACAGCGGCAGCAGGAAGAGGATGCCCGGGAACATCTGCGTGGACAGCACGGTCACGGTGAACACGCGCTTGCCGCGGAAGCGGTGGCGGCTCACCGCGTACGCCGCGAACACCGCGACGACGACCGAGCACACCGTCGCCGCGCCCGCCACGATCAGCGAGTTCACGAAGTAGTCCGCGAGCGGCACCGTCGTCCAGATGTCGACGTACGGGCGGAACGTCACGGTGGACGGCAGCCAGCGGAAGCTCCCCGCGACGTCCTGGAGCGGCTTCAGGGAGCTGGACACCATGACGTACACGGGGACCAGGACGAACCCGGCGAGGAGGGTGAGGAAGACGCGGCGCAGCCACAGGAATGAGCGGGGCGGCGCCATCGGCGAGCGCCGTCGCGCGGCGTCGGGCACCGGCGGGGCCTTGGTCGCGCTAGCCATCGGAGGCCCTCCTTCCACGGGAGGTCAGGAGCAGGTACGCGGCCGTCACCACGAGCAGGAAGAGCAGCAGCAGGACCGACATCGCGGCGCCCGTGCCGAAGTTCCAGGTCACGAACGACGACTGGTAGATGTGGATCGAGATGAGGTCCGCCGACTCCGGCGCCGCATCGCCGAACAGCAGATACGGCGTGTTGAAGTCGTTGAAGGTCCACAGGAAGAGCACCAGGACCAGGACCTGGTTGACCGGCCGCAGCGAGGGCAGCGTGATGCGGCGGATCTGCTGCCACATCCCGGCGCCGTCGATGGCGGCCGCCTCGTACAGCTCCTTGGGGATGTTCTGCAGCCCGGCCGTGACGATGAGGAACACGAACGGCCAGTGCTTCCACACCGACACGGTGGCGAGCGCGAAGAAGCTGTTGTCGCCGATCAGCCAGAACGGCCGGCCGTCGGTGATCCCGAGCTGGTCGTGCAGGACGTGGTTCACCAGGCCGTTGTCGCGCTGGAACATGAACGCCCAGGTGATCACGGCCGCGTACACGGGCAGCGCGTACGGCGTGAGGAACAGGGCGCGCAGCAGGCCCCGGCCCCGGAAGTGGTCCTGGAGGAACAGCGCGGCGGCCGTGCCGATCAGCCAGCACAGGCCCACCGACACCACGGTGAACGTGCACGTGACGAAGAACGAGTGCAGCAGCGCCTCGCCGACGGGCGCGTCGAAGTCGACCGACAGGGAGTAGTTGTCGAGCCCGGCCCAGGGCGCGGCGCCCCAGTCGCGGATGTAGAACTGCGTGAGCTCCTTGAAGCTCATGAAGATGCCCACGGCCATCGGGATCAGATGGACGAGCAGTTCGAGCAGCAGCGCGGGGAGCAGCAGGAAGTACGGCAGGGCGAGGCGGCGAAGGCGTCCGCGCGGACGGCGTGCGCGCGGACGCGTACCGGGGCCCTCCTCGCGCGCGGGCGCCGCGTGCGTCTCGTCGAGGGCGGTGGTCGGAGCGGTCATGGCGCGGCTCAGCCCTTCGGCATCTGCTGCTGCGCCTTGGCGAGCGCCGACTTGACCGAGTCCGTGGTCACCCGGCGGCCCTCGGCGGCGTCGGCGAACAGCTCTTTGATGGCCGTGCCCACCGCCGTCTCGAACTGCGACTCGTTGGGCACCTGGGGCAGTGGCGCCGCGCTCTTGGCGAGTGTGTCGCGCAGCACGGCGGTCTCCGGGCGGGCGAACGCCGGGTCCGACTGGGCGGCCTTCACCGGAGGGATCGAGCCGTAGGCCTTGTTGAGCCCGGTCTGCTCGGCGTCGCTCGTCATGAACTTCACGAACTTCACCGCGCCGTCGAGGTTGTCGGTGTTCTTGAAGACGGCCAGATTGATGCCCGCGACCATCGAGTTGACCTGCTTGCCGGCGCCCGGCGTCCCCGAGGGCACCGGCACCGGGGCCACGCCCCAGTCGGCGGGCTTCATGCCGTGCGCCTCGAAGGTCGTCGCGGCCGCCTGCCACAGCACCATCGCCGTCTTTCCCTTGGCGAAGTCCTGAAGCGACTGGTTGCGCGCGTACTCGGCGTTGCCCGGCGCGATGATCTTGTCCTTGGCCATGAAGTCGACGTACTGCTTCACGGCGGCGACCGCGCCGGGGGACGTGAACGTCGGCTTCCCGGCCGCGTCGAAGAAGTCCGCGCCGTGCTGCTTGCCGAGGACATGGGCCTGGTGGATGTTGTTCACCAGGTTCGAACCCTCCGCCCCCAGCGCCCACTTGCCGCCCTTGGAGAGCTTCTTGCCGTCGGCGACCAGCTGCTCCCAGGTCGCGGGCGGCTTCTCGATGCCCGCGTCCTCGAACATCTTCTTGTTGTAGTAGAGGGCGTACGCCAGTGAGTACAGCGGCACCGCGGCGGGGTCCTTGCCGCGCGCCCCCGTCGAGCCGAGCGCGGCGGACACGAACCGGTCCTTGCCGCCGATCCGCCCGAACCTCTTCGCGTCCCACGGCAGCAGCGCGCCGCTCGCCTGCAGCGAGGACGACCAGGTGTTGCCGATGTTCAGGACGTCCGGGCCCTGGCCCGAAGTGGTCGCGGTCAGGATGCGGTTGAGCAGGTCGGACCAGGGGATCACCTCCAGCTTGACCTTGATCCCGGTCTGCTCCTCGAACTTCTCGAGCCGGGGCGTGAGGATCTTCTTGTCGGCCTCGATGTCCGGCCCCTGGTTCGACGCCCAGTACGTGAGCGTCTTCGGCGAGTCGTTGCTCCCGCCGCCCGTGGCGGTGCCGCCGCCGCACGCGGTGGCGGTGAGAGCGGTGAGCGCGGCGACGGCGGCTGCGGCTCGGAGTCTGCGCATGACGGATACGCCCCTTTCCGGGGAGGATCTCGGCGGTGGCTGCGCCCAAGTCCCTGCGAGCACGGCCGTGTCGGGGAACCCGAGGGGTGGCGCGAGGGGTCCCCGTGACGGTTGTGTTCAGTGCTTGAACGAGCTTCACGACTTAATTTAGGACGTGAGTTAAATCCTGAAGGCAAGTCGCGTCAAGAGGTTCGGCACGGGTATGTTGCGAACGGGGAGAGGAGCCACATGGCCGAGCGGAACAGCCGAACCGTGCGTGACCTGCGCCTGGGCAACCGGGCTTCGGTGCTGCGCCGGTTGTACTTCCACGGGCCGATGAGCCGCCAGGCGCTCGGCGGCGCGACCGGGCTCAGCTCCGGCTCCGTCAGCAACGTCGTCGCCGAACTCACCGCGGACCACCTCCTGGAGGAGGCCGGCGTCGTCGAGTCCGACGGCGGCCGCCCCCGCACCCTGCTGCGGGTGGCCCCCGGCAGCGGGCACCTCATCGGCGTGGACGTCGGCGAGACCCGCGTCCGCGTCGAGGCCTTCGACCTCGCCCTCACCGAACTCGCCCGCACCGACCGCCCGTTGACCCCGACCGGCCACGACGTCGAGGCCGTCGTCGGCCACATCCGCGACGGCATCGCCGAAGTCACCGCCGCCGCCGGGCTCACGGCGGGCGAGGGCCTGATCGGCGTCGGCGTCGGCGTCCCCGGCATCGTCGAGACGACCGCCCCCGGCGGCGCCCTCGTCCACGGCCAGACCGTCGGCTGGGACGCGGTGCCGCTGGAGTCCCTGCTCCGCGAGGCCGTCCGACTCCCGGCGGACACGGCGTACTTCATCGACAACGGCGCCCGCGCGCTCGGCCAGGCCGAGATGTGGTTCGGCGGCGGCCGCGGGGTGCGCGACGCCGTCATCGTGCTCTTCGGCTCCGGCGTCGGCGCGTGCATCGTCACCGACGGCGTCATCCACGGCGGCGCCCACGGCGGGCCCGGCGAGTGGGGGCACCTGACCGTCCATGTGCGCGGGCGGCGCTGCCGGTGCGGGGCGCTCGGCTGTCTGGAGGCGTACGCGGGGGCGGAGGCGCTGCTCGACCGCTGGCGCGAGGCGGGGGGCGAGCCGCCCTCGACCGGTGAGGAGAGCGGGGTCGCCGCGCTGCTCGAGGCCGCCCACCCCGAGGGCGGTGGCGCCGGGGACCCCGTGGCGCGGGCCGTGCTCGACGAGACCGCCGAGTATCTGGGCGCGGGCATCTCCGGCCTGGTGAACCTCTTCGGCCCCGAACGGGTCCTCGTCGGCGGCTGGGCCGGCCTCGCCCTCGGCCCGCGCCTGCTGCCCGCCGTCCGCGAGCACGCCGCCGCGTACTCCTTGCGCCACCCCGCGGCCCGCGTCACCGTGGCGCTCGGCGAGCTGGGCCCGGACGCGGTGACGGTGGGCGCGGCGACGCTGCCGCTCGCGGACTTCCTGGCGCGGGGCGGGCGGCGGCGGACGGAGACCGGGGAGGCGCCGGGGGCCGGGCCGTCGCTCGGCCCGGCCGCGCGGGCGGCACTCTGACCCGGCCCCCGGCCCGGTCATCTCCGCGCGGGCCCGTTCACTTCGCGCGGAACGGGCTCGCTCACTTCGCGAGGAAGGCGACCAGCGCCTCGTTCACCTCCTCGGCGTGCGTCCAGAGCAGGCCGTGCGGGGCGCCCTCGATCTCGACGTACGTGGAGTCCGGCAGGATCTCGCGGAACGCCCGGGCGGTGGCGTCGATCGGCAGGATCCGGTCGGCGGTGCCGTGCAGGAGCAGCGTGGGGACACCGGAGGCGGCGATCGCGGCCGAGTCGGCCCGGAAGTCCGTTATCCAGGTCGGCACGGCCGCGACCGACGCGTGGGCGGACGAGCCCGCGGCCACGTTCCAGCTGGCGCGCAGCGCCGCCTCGCTGAGGCGGGAGCCGAGGGTCTCGTCGGTGTTGTAGAAGTCGGCGTAGAACGCGTCGAAGTAGGCGTACCGGTCGGCCTTCACGGCGGCGAGTATCCCGTCGAAGACGGACTGGTCGACGCCGTGCGGGTTGTCGTCCGTCTTGAGCAGGAAGGGCTGGAGCAGCCCCAGGAACGCGGCCTTGCCGACGCGCTCCGTGCCGTACGTCGCCAGATAGCGGGTGACTTCGCCGCTGCCCATCGAGAACCCGACGAGCACCGCGTCGCGCAGGTCGAGCGTGCGCATCAGGATGTCGAGGTCCGAGGCGAAGGTGTCGTAGTCGTAGCCGGTCGTCGGCCGGCTGGAGCGGCCGAAGCCGCGGCGGTCGTACGTGATGACGCGGTGCCCGGACTCCAGGAGGGCCGGCACCTGCTTCTCCCAGGAGTGCCCGTCCAGCGGGTAGCCGTGGATGAGCACCACGGGGCGGCCGGTGCCGTGGTCCTCGTAGTAGAGGTCGATCGACGCGCTGTTCTCGGTACCGACGGTGATGTACGGCATGGCAGTCCCTCTCGTTCGTTCCCTCTGGTCGTCTCGCTTGCCGACGCAGAAACAGCGTACACGATTACCTCGCGCACGATGCAATCGTCCGCGCTGTGCTCTGGCTTACAGTGGTCCTCATGGAAGGCACGAGGGAAGACACGTCACCGCTGGCCGAACTGCTCTGCTTCGACCTCTACGCGGCCTCGCGCAGCGTCACGTCCGTGTACCGGGTGCTCCTCGACCCGCTGGGTCTCACCTACCCCCAGTACCTGGTGATGCTGGTGCTGTGGCGACGGGACGAGAGCACGGTCCGGGAGCTGGTGGAGGAGCTGCAGCTCGACTACAACACGCTGTCCCCGCTCCTGAAGCGCCTTGAGGCGCGGGGCCTCGTCGAGCGCCGCCGCCGCCCCGACGACGAGCGCTCGGTCGCCGTCGTCCTCACGGCAGAGGGGCGCGCGATGCGGCAGCAGGCGGCCCACGTGCCCGCGGCGATCGGCGGGGCGATGGGCGTGGACGAGGCGGAGATCGCGGCCTTGCAGGGGGTGCTGCGGAGGATCACGGTGAACGCGGGGGCCCGGGCCGCGGAGCTGGGCGGGCGGCGGTCCTAGGCGCACCTCCCGGTCGGTGCGGGGGCCGTCGGCGGTGGCCCTGCGGCCGGGGTGCGCCCACCTGCCATGATCATCCCGTCGTGTTCCGAGGTGGGAGGCAAGAAATGGCGATATCGCTGCCCGACGGGCCGGCCACACCGGCGCTGGTCGTCGATCCGGACGTGCTGGACCGGAACATCGCGCGGATGGCGCAGGCCTCGCGCGCCCAGGGGTTCGCCCTGCGTCCGCACGCCAAGAGCCACAAGTGCGCGCGGATCGCGGACCGTCAGCTCCGGTCCGGCGCGCGCGGGCTCTCGGTGGCCACGATCGGCGAGGCCGAGGCGTTCACCCGCGCGGGCGTGGACGACCTGTTCATCGCCTTCCCCGTGTGGCTCGACGCCGGCAAGGAGCGGCGGCTGCGGCGGTTGGCGGACGACGTCGCCCTGAGGGTCGGTGTGGAGTCGGTCGAGGGCGCGCGGCGGCTGGGGGACGCCCTGCGCGGCGGCGACCGGGCGGTCGAGGTGCTCGTCGAGGTCGACAGCGGGAGCCGTCGGACGGGGGTGCGGCCCGACGCCGCCGGTGAGGTCGGCAAGGCGGCCGCCGACGCGGGCCTGGACGTGGTCGGCGTGTTCACGTTCCCGGGGCACGGCTACGGCCACGACGCCCGGGCGCGGGAGCGGGCCGCGCGGGACGAGGAGCGCACGCTGGGGGAGGCCGCGCAGGTGCTGCGGGACCTCGGGCTCGACGTCCGTGTGGTCAGCGGCGGGTCGACCCCGACGGTGGGGCAGTGGCGGCCCGGCGCGGTGAACGAGCTGCGGCCCGGTGTCTACGTCTTCAACGACGCCACCCAGCTGGCCATCGGCACCTGCGGGGCGGACGACCTCGCGCTGGCCGACGTGGCGACGGTGATCAGCGTTCCCGCCCCGGAACGCTTCGTGCTCGACGTCGGCAGCAAGGTCCTCGGCTCCGACCGGTCGCCCTGGGTGTCGGGCCACGGCTACCTGCCCCGGTTCCCCGAGGGGACCGTCACCGGACTGTGGGAGCACCACGCCGTGGTGCGGCTCCCGGAGGGGGTGCGAGGGCCGCGCCTCGGGTCGACGGTCGCCGTCGTCCCCAACCACGTCTGCACGCCGGTGAACCTCGCCGACGAGCTGCTGGTCGTCCGGGACCGCGAGGTGGTCGACCGCTGGCAGGTCACCGCACGAGGCACCAACACCTGACCCGCACGCGCCCGCCCGACGCCGCGCGGCCGACCGCGAATTCCGGTCAGGCAGAACGCGCCCTGACGCGTCCTGTCGTGTGTGACTAGTCCAGAACCAACGTTCGACAAACAACCTCACGCGGAGAGAGACCCCACCGGCCCGCGCCGGGCCGGACCCGACACCGACCCGGCCGAGGAGCCGGTGGACGCCGAGGAGTCCGAGAGGACGGAGGAGTCCGAGAGCACCGAGAGCGCTGAGAACTCCGAGAACTCCGAGAACTCCGAGAACTCCGAGAAGGGGGACGGGCCCGAGCGGCTTCCCGCGCGGGAGACCTGGACCGTCCTGTACCGCCACTTCAAGCCGCACCGCGGCATCGTGGCGCTCGGCGCGCTGTTCACGCTCATCGGCGCCGCCACCGGCCTCGCGCAGCCGGTCGCGGTCGAGCAGTTGGTGAGCCGGCTCCAGGACGACGAGTCGATCACCTCGATCCTCGTGCTGCTCACGGGGCTCCTGGTGATCGGGACGGCTGTCGAGTCCGTCGGCAGCTACATCCTGGAACGCACCGCGCAGTCCGTCGTCCTCGACTCCCGCCGCTCCCTCATCGGCCGCCTGTTGCGCCTGAAGGTCGCGGAGATCGAGCGCGTGCAGCCCGGCGACCTGATGTCCCGCGTCACCTCGGACACCACGCTGCTCCAGGCCGTCACCACGCAGGCCGTGGTGTCCGCGTTCTCCGGGGCGCTCACCGTCGTCGCGACCATCGTGATGATGGCCTTCATGGACCCGGTGCTCCTCGGCGTCACGCTCGGCGTGATCGTCCTCATCGGCGCCGCCACCGGCCTGGTCATGCCGAAGATCTCCAAGGCCACCCAGCGCTCCCAGGAAGCCGTGGGCATGATCTCCACCGCCCTGGAGCGGGCCTTCGGCGCTTTCCGCACGCTGAAGGCGTCCGGCGCCGAGGAGCGCGAGGTCGCCAAGGTCGAGGCGGCGGCGCGCGAGGCCTGGCGGCACGGCGTGAAGTCGGCCAAGTGGCAGGCGGTGGCATGGAGTTCGATGGGCTTCGCGATCCAGGTGTCGTTCCTCGCGGTGCTCGGCGTCGGCGGCGCCCGCGTCGCCTCCGAGGCGATCTCCGTGGCGACCCTCGTGGCGTTCCTGATGCTGCTCTTCTACCTGATCGACCCGGTCAGCCGCCTCGTCGACGCCGTCACCCAGTACCAGGTGGGCTCCGCCGCCGTGGCCCGCATCGTGCAGGCGGAGCGGATGGAGACCGAGGAAGCGGCCGCCGTCGAGGACCAGGCCGGTGGAGCGGGGCGGGCGGCGGTCCTTCGCGCCGCCGTGGAGCGGCCCGCGTCCGTCCTCTTCGACGACGTCACCTTCCGCTACCGCCCCGACCTGCCGCACGTCCACCACGGCGTGACCTTCGCCGTCCCCGGCCCCGGCATGACGGCCTTCGTCGGCCCGTCCGGCGCGGGCAAGACCACCGTCTTCGGACTCGTGGAGCGCTTCTACGACGCGACGGGCGGCCGCGTCCTCGTCGACGGCAGGGACGTACAGGACTGGCCGCTCGCCGAACTGCGCGCGACCATCGGGTACGTCGAGCAGGACGCCCCCGTCCTCGCGGGCACCCTGCGCGAGAACCTGCTGTTCGCCGCGCCGGACGCCACCGACGCCGAGATCCACGACGTCCTCGTGCAGGCACGCCTCGACGGCCTCGTGGCGAAGCTTCCCGACGGCCTCGAGACCGTGGTCGGCCACCGCGGCTCCAAGCTCTCCGGCGGCGAACGCCAGCGCGTGGCCATCGCCCGCGCCCTGCTGCGCAAGCCCCGGCTGCTGCTCCTCGACGAGGCGACCTCGCAGCTGGACGCCGTCAACGAGCTGGCGCTGCGCGACGTCGTCGCCGAGGTGTCGAGGACGGTCACGGTCCTCGTCGTCGCGCACCGCCTGTCGACGGTCACACTGGCCGACCGGATCGTCGTCATGGACGCGGGCCGGGTCCGGGCGGTCGGCACGCACGACGAACTGGTCGAGGGGGACCCGCTGTACGGGGAGCTGGCCGCGACGCAGTTCCTGGCGACGTCGTCCTGAGCGGGGGCGTGGACGGGTCCTGACCGGTGCGGGCAGGGCGGCCGCTGCACACGCGGCCGCCCTGCCCGCCGCGCCCCACGGGCCCGGTGCGGGCGACGCCCCGCGCGCGGCGCATGCGGCATTCCGAGCTCGCGGAACGCCGCGCTCCACGACCCCCGGAACCCGACGCCCCACACCCGGGAAAACTACCGGGACCCAGCGCCGACCCCTCGCTATCGTGACCCCATGACCGACTTGACCTTGGATCGATACGCCGCCGAAATCATCGCCCAGACCGAGCAGTTGACCTCGTCGATCAAGGGCGCGGACCTCGCGGCCCCGGTACCGACCTGCGCGGGATGGAGCCTCGGCGACCTCCTGCGGCACCTGGGCGGCGCGCACCGCTGGGCCGAGGAGATCGTCCGCACCCGGGCGACGGGCCCGGTCCCCGACGACCAGGTGAACGACGTGTCCGGCGACGACCGGGCGGACGTCGCCGCGCTCGGCGCCTGGCTGACCGAGGGCGCGGCGCTGTACGCGGACGCCCTGCGGAAGGCCGGACCGGAGGCGCCGGTGTGGACGGTGGCGCCCGGCGGCACCCCGGTGTTCTGGGCGCGCCGCATGACGGTGGAGACGGTGGTGCACCGCGCGGACGCGGTCGGGGCCGTCGACGGGACGTACACCCTGGACCACGACGTCGCCCTCGACGCCCTGGCCGAGTGGCTCGGCTTCCTCGAACTGCCGCAGGTCTACGAGTCCGTCGAGGCGATGCGCGCCCTGCTCGGGCCCGGCAGGACCGTCCACTTCCACGCCACGGACGCGGCCCCCGGGGCGGAGGGCGACTGGCTGATCGACCTCACCGGCGACGCCCCCGCCGTGCGGCGCTCCGGGGCGGGGGAGCGTACCCCCGGGGAAGCGGCCGTGAGCCTGCGCGGCTCGGCTGCGGCGCTCCTGATGCTCATGTACCAGCGGGACTCCGTCCTGGACGAAGCGGTGGAGATCGTGGGGGACCGGGAGCTGTTCCAGGAGTGGCGGGAGGCGGCAAGCGCCTGGCTCCGCAGGTGACGCCCGGGAACCTCTGGCCCGAAGTCGCCGGTCACGCGCCGCACTTGAGCTTGTACTCGACGACGTAGGCGCGGTTGCCGCGTCCTCGCCTGCGGTACGTGGGGTGCTTCTGCCAGGGCCCCGGGGGCCAGGGGGTCTGCCGTGCGGGCCGGGGCGGGAGTTCGTCGCGCTCGTCGGGGGCGGGGTCGGCGCGCCGCGCGGGGTCGAGGGCGTGGCCGGGCCGGGCGGTCAGATGGCGGACGCGGTCGTGGAACCCGCCCATGGGCAGGGGGAGTTCGACGTCGTCGTCGACGAACCGCACCGCCAGGGCGGCGTACTCCATGACGGCGAGGGCGACGGGAGGCCAGGAGCGTAACGTCGCCCGATTGGTCATCCTGAGGATGCCCAGCATCCGCAGGGTCGCCGCCACGCTGACGGCCGGCGGCTCCGTGGGCCATTCCAGTTTCAGCAGGGGGGCGCCCCGCTCGGGGCGGGGAGCGCGGCGGGGCAGGGGGGCATCGGCCTCCGGGGCGGGCAGGGCGGCGTCAGGCGTCTGCTGTTTCCACCAGGCCGCGTCGTCGGTCTCGCCGAGCGTGAGGTGGTGCAGGTAGAGGCAGTAGGCCGCCGCCGTCTCCCCGGCCCCGGCGGCGTACTGCCACAGGAAGCGGGCGGTGTGCGCGCTGTCGTTGAGCCGCAGCATGCAGCCGAGGACGAGCGCGCCCGACGGGGTGGGCAGGAACTCGGTGAGGAAGTCGGTCAGGGACGCCAGGGGCGTGGTGGTCACGACGGCCTCGCACAGGATCCGCAGATCGCTGTCCGCCGCGCGAGCGGTGGCGTGGCCGGGGTCGTCGGCCGCGGCCGGGTGGGGCGGCAGGGCGGGTCGGGTCGGCACCGGGTCGTGGGGGGCAGGGGATTCGTCGAGCAGCAGAGCGCCCTGGAGCAGCTCATCAATCGGTGAGGTCACCGGGGTGTCCCTCCTAGGTGGTGGTGCGGAGATGTGCCGTCAGATGGCGTTTGGCGTGCCGGTCCGCCGCACGGACCGTGGCGCACGGGATGCCCAGGACTTCGGCGACGTCGCTGTCCCGCAGCCCGCGCAGGTGCAGCAGCACGATGACGTCGAGGTGCAGGGCGGGCAGGCGGCGGATCGCGTCGAAGAGGTCGAGGGTCTTCGCGATCCGGGCGAGCGGGTCCGCCGCGTCGCGCTGGGCGCGGGTGTCGAACGCGGCCTCGGCGAGCGCGGGATGGCCGTCGCAGTGCGGGGCGCGCTCCATGACGGTCTGGCGCAGGAGCCGCCACGCGTACTGCTCGGGCCGCTCGCTGGCGAGGGCGTCCGGCCAGAGGATGAGGAGCAGGTGGAACACGTCGCCGACGGACCGCTTCGCCTCCCCGGACCGGCGCTGGAACGTGGCCGCGTACGCGGTGTAGTTCGTGCGGTGGGTGTCCCTGAAGGCGAGGAAGTCCAGCGGGGGGCGCTGGCCGAGCAGACCGTTCTCCCGCTCCTTGGCCAGGGCCTTGTGTATCCAGTTGAGACGTTTGTCGGCCTCCTGGGCGGCACGCACCCACTGGGCCCTGATGTCGGCGAGCGCCGGGTCGGGCAGGCGCAGGGCGACCAGCAGGTCGCGGGTGATCTGCCAGCGGGGATAGCGGCCTATGGCCCGCAACAGCTCGGAGATCTTGGAACGTGGCCAGTTCGCCTCCTTCTCCAGCTGCATGAACGTCAGGCCACTGTCGTGATAGGCGCCGCGCAGGTGCTCGAGCCAGGCCCGGTGGGCCGGCTTGGTGCCCTCGGCGATGGGCCCCAGCTTGCGCCCGGGGCGTCGGTGGCGGGCGCCTTTCGGTGCCGGCTGTGCGCTCACCGAGCGCCCTCCCCGGCGTCGGTCGCGGGCGGGGGTGTGCGTAAACCGTCCGCGCGCGGGCTTGTCTGTGGCCTGTGCATCAGGCTCCTTCGCTTACGTGATCGTGCGTCCTGGTACGTGGACCAGCTCCTGTGACGCCCACCGGCGCCCCCCGCCCCAGGAACTGCGAGCCAGCATGGGCCGCGCGCGGCCCGACGGCGAGAAGATCGGCTGGTTCGGGAACATTGCCGTGGGCGCCGGGAGCGCCGCGAGGGGCAAACGTGCAGGCCGTGGGCAGGGCGCGCCGGGGCAGAGCAATGTTCCCGGTTCGCGCGGGCGCGGGCCGCTGCTGCCTTCCGTGTGCGGGCGCACTGCGTCCCGGGTGCGCGTCGCCCACCGTCTCCCGGGCACGCGTGACCCGGCGATCTCGGGGCAGAAGTGCCCTGCGGGCGCTCCGCGTTGGGTGCGACTGGTGTGCGAGAAGGTCTTGCCGTGCCGTTCGGTGGTTCTCCATAATCACGGGAGCACTTCACGGGCTCACCCCACTGGGCCCGGACACCTTGCGGTCAACTGCCCTTCTCCACGCGGTTTTTCCGAAGGGCGCCTCCGGTCATTGGGGTTGGCATGAGCCCATCAGAGTGCTCATCCCCCCACCGAGAGGAAGTCCGTTGAAGAACACGGTCACGTACCTCAAGAGGGCCGCCGCCGTCGGCGCCGTCACCCTCGCCGCCTTCAGCCTGAACCCCGCCAACTCCTGGGCCGTCCCCGCCGACGGTCCCGGCGGCGACGGGCCCCGCACGAGGGTCGTCGGCGGCACCCCGGCCGAGCAGGGCGAATTCCCGTTCATGGTCCGGCTTTCGATGGGCTGTGGCGGCTCGCTCCTGGAGAAGGACGTCGTCCTGACGGCCGCCCACTGCGTCGACGGCAGCAGCGACAACCCCAACATCACGGCGACCGGCGGTGTGGTCGACCTGGAGTCGCCGGACGCCGTCACGGTCAAGGCCACCAAGGTCATCCAGGCTCCCGGCTACAACGGAACCGGCAAGGACTGGGCGGTCATCAAGCTGGAGAAGGCCATCGACCAGCCGACGCTGCCGATAGCCGAGAACAACTCGTTCGACAAGGGCGACTTCACCATCGCCGGCTGGGGCGCCGACAAGGAGGGCGGCAGCCAGCAGCGCCACCTCCTCAAGGCCCAGGTGCCGTTCGTGGACGACGCGACCTGCAAGGGCGCCTACTCCAACCTGGTCGAGGACGAGGAGCTGTGCGCCGGGAAGATGGACACCGGCGGCGTCGACACCTGTCAGGGCGACTCCGGCGGCCCCATGTTCCGCAAGGACGACAGCGACAAGCTCGTCCAGGTCGGCATCGTGAGCTGGGGCGAGGGCTGCGCCCGTCCGTCCAAGCCGGGTGTCTACACCGAGGTGAGCCACTTCGCGGCCGACATCAAGAAGGCGGCGGGCGAACTGGGCTGACGCCTGTCGTCCGGCGGGCCCGCGCTCGAGCCCGCCGGGTGAGTCCACTCGCGCCGTGCGTCCGCGGGGACCGGCTTCGGCCGCCCCGCGGACGTACGGCGCTCCTGTGTTCTCACCCGTACGCGCGACCGCACCGACAGGACGGGTCCGCCGGGGTCAGGCCGGGGGCTGCGTCATGCGGTTGTGGCCCACGGTGTCGCTCCCGCTCACCAGGACGCACGCGTGGCCCGGGAACAGGGGCGAGGAGTCCTGGTCGACGATGTTGACCGCGGGGGTCGTGTAGCGGGCGGAGAGCCCGAGCCTGCGCCGGTCCGACGTGTTCTTGTTCGAGTGGTGCATCAGCTGCTCGCTGAAGAGGAAGAACTCACCGGGGGCGAGCTCCATGTCGATCGCGTTCGTGGTGTCGACAAGGGCCGGGTCGATCTCCTGCGGGAACGCCCGCCCCGGGCGGGAGGGCACGTGGTGCAGCAGCTCGTGATGCGAGCCGGGGATGATCTGGACGCACGAGTTCTCCGTGGTCGCCTCGTCGATCGCCAGCCAGAGGGACAGGTTCACCGGCGGATCGAGCGGCCAGCTGTCGATGTCCTGGTGCCAGGGCACCTCCAGGCCGCCCGGCTCCTTGTTGAACAGGAACGTGGACCACAGCAGGATGTCGTCGCCGAGCAGGCTCCGCACCCGGCCGAGCACCTCGGGCAGGGTGGCGAGGTCGTGGACCGGACGGTGGTCCAGGTGACGGGAGTGCAGGGGCGTCGCCGGATTGGGCCCTGGCGAGGTGAGCACCTCGGCGTCGATGCGCTCGCGGAAGGCGTCCATCTCCTCGGGCGGGCAGGCGACGAACGGCCCGATGAAGCCCTGCTCGTGGAATCGGGCGACCTCGTCGCGGGTCAGCGCTGCAGTGGTGGTGTCCATGGAGATCACGGTGGCAGTGGGCGACCCCCGGCGACCATGCCCGAGGCCGGGTAAAACTTGCACTCAACCGCACGCCTCAGCGCGCGCGATAGCTCCGCGGGGACACACCCATCACGGACTTGAACTGACGGCTGAAGAGATAGACGTCGCAGTACCCGAGGCCGCGGGCGATCCGGGTGACGGTCTCCCGCGTCTCGTCGAGCAGCCGCGCCGCGTGCTGGATCCGCCGCCGCACCAGCCACACCTTCGGCGGGCAGCCATAGGTCTGGCGGAAGCAGCGCGTGAAGTGCTCCGGGGACATCCGAAGGAGTTGGGCCAGTTCCGCCGGGTGCACCCGCTCGGCGACCCGTTCGTCGGAGTGGTCCTCCAGGATGCGCCGCTGCGCGGCGTCCAGCGCCGGACGTACGGTCTGCTGCTGCTCCGCGAGCCGCAGAGCCGAGCTGAACAGCAATTCGAGAGCCGCCCGCATCCGGACCTCGCGGAACGGCTGTTGTTCCTGCCGTTCGCTGATCAGCAGGTCAAGGGGCGCCCGCAGCTCCCACGCGCCGGGCAGCACCACGGCGGGACCCAGCGGCGGTTCCTCCCCGGGGGCCGGTGGCAGGTGGAGCCGGTAGAGGGCGAGCGGCCGCGCTCCGGCCGCGCGCACCGCGAACGGCACCCCCGGCTTGAGCCACACCAGGGTCCCCGGCCCCACCTGGATCCGCCGGTGGCCGGCCACACCCTCGTACCGGCCGGCCACCACGAGGTGGAGCACATGATCGGAGTGCCCGTGGTCGAGCGACACCTCCCAATGCGGCGGCGCCGTGCCGTAGGTGAGAACCCCGATGTCCGGATGCTCGTCGAGACGCCGCAGCCAGTCGCGGTCCTCCCGTGCCCTCTCCGGGGCTTCCAGCAGAACGGGCATCGAGGGCATGTCAGACCGGTACGCGGAATCCGCTGACCGGCTGCGCGGGATCGGCGGCCGCCGCGGTCAGGACGTGGGTGAGCCCCCGGGCCAGGGCCTCGACGGTGCTCCGGTCGAAGAGGTCGGTGGCGAAGATCAGGTTCCCCTCGAGACCGGCCGGGCGGCCCGCGGCGTCGAACCGCTCGTACAGGTGGATGTTGATGTCGTACACGATGAACGTGTGCTCCATCGGAACCGGCTCGGCCTTCAGGCCGGTGAGGTCCAGGGCGGCTTCCGGGGTGTTGTGCAGGACCAGCTTGACCTGGAAGAGGGGGTTGCGGGCTGCCGACCGGTCGGGGACCAGCTCCTCCACGAGCCGTTCGAACGGCAGATCCTGGTGGTCGTAGGCGGCCAGCGTGTGCGTGCGGGTCCGCTTGAGCAGTTCGCCGAAGGACGGTTCTCCGGACAGGTCGTGACGCAGCACGAGGGTGTTGACGAAGAAGCCGACGAGATCTTCCAGCGCGTCGTCGGTGCGTCCGGCGATGGCCGTACCGATCGGGATGTCCTCTCCCGCCCCCCTGCGGCACAGCAGCAGGGCCAGCGCCGACTGCAGCACCATGAACACGCTCGCCCCGTGCTCGTCGGCCAGCGCGACGAGATCGCGGTGCAGATCGGCCGGCAGGCGCAGCGGCACATCGCCGCCCCGGCGCGAGGCGACGGCCGGACGCGGCCGGTCCGTGCGCAGCGTCAGCTCCTCGGGGGCCCCTGCCAGCCTGGCCTTCCAGTACGCCAGTTGGCGGCGCAGCGTGCTGTCCGGGTCGCTCTCGTCGCCGAGCAGGTCGCGCTGCCAGTGCGTGTAGTCGGTGTAACGCACCGGCGGCGGGGCCCAGTGCGGCGCACGGCCCTCGACGCGGGCCGCATAGGCGGCTGAGATGTCCCGGCCGAGGACGTGCTCGGACCATCCGTCCGACGCGATGTGGTGCACCACCATCACCAGTACGTGCTCCTCCTCGTCCACCGCCAGCAGGTGGGCCCGCCAGGGGATCTCGTCGCTCAGGACGAAGGCGTGGTGGGACTCCCGCTCGATGGCCGGGCGCACCTCCTCGCGCGTCACGTCGAGCACCGGCAGGCCGAACGAGGCGACACCCGTGTCGACGACGTGCTGACAGGGCTCGCCGTCCCTGAACGGGAACACCGTCCGCAGCGTCTCGTGCCGGTCGACCACATCCTGGAGCGCCGCCCGCAGTGCCTTGCGGTCCAGGGAGCCGGTCAGCCGCAGCGCCATCGTGATGTTGTGCCGGGTGGGGCCGTCCAACTCGTCCCGGAACCACTCCTGGGCGAAGGACAGCGGAGTCACCCGTGGGCCGGTCGCGGGGGTGAGCGCGGGCCGACGGCGACCGGACGTGTCCAGGACCGCGGCGAGCGCCGCGACCGTGGGCTTCTCGAAGAAGGTGCCGATGCTCAGCTCCGCACCGAACTCGGAGCGGATGCGCGACACCAGGCGGGTCGCCAGCAAGGAATGACCGCCCGCGGCGAAGAAGTCGGCGTGCACGCCGAGCTGTTGCCCACCGAGGAGTTCGGTCCAGAGTTCGAGGAGCCGGGCCTCGCGGGCGTCGCGTGGCGGCGTGGTGTCGCGTGCCGCGTCGGTCAGCAGGGTGCCCGGCACCGACGGCAGGGCCTTGCGGTCCACCTTGCCGCTGCCGGTGAGGGGCATCGCGTCGAGTCGCGACCAGACGGCCGGCACCATGTGGGCGGGCAGCCTGCTCGCCGCGTGGGCGGCGAGCTCCCCGGCGTCGGGGCGGGCTCCCGCGTCCGCGACGAAGAAGGCGACCAGTCGCCCCTCCCGCAGCAGGACGGCGCACTCCAGCACGTCCCGGTGGCTCCGGAGCACGGCCTCGATCTCGCCCGGCTCGATCCGGTGGCCGCGCAGCTTGAGCTGCGCGTCGGCACGGCCGCGGAACTCCAGGGCGCCGTCGGGCCGATGCCGGACGAGGTCACCCGTGCGGTACATCCTGCGGGCCACACCGGCGTGGTCGGTGTGCTGGACGAAGCCGGCCTCGGTCAGGTCCGGCCGCCGGTGGTAGCCCTCGGCGAGCCCGGCGCCTGCGAGGTACAGCTCCCCGGTCACGCCCTGGGGGACGTACTGCCCGTGGCGGTCCAGGACATGGACCTCGGAGTTCGCGATCGGCCACCCGATGGGCACGGTGCCGCTGCCGTCCTCGGCACACCGCCAGTGCGTGAGGTCGGCCTCCGTGGGGCCGTAGATGTTGTGCAGCTCCGCGGGCAGCGTGGCCTGGAACTGCCGCTGCAGGTCGTACGGGAGGGCCTCGCCCGCGCAGAGGACACGGGTCAGACCGGTGCACCGGGCGCCGGCCGGATCCTCCAGGAACGCCCGGAGCATGGAGGGCACGAAGTTCACCGTCGTGACGGACTCGGCGACGATCAGCTCGGCGAGGTGGGCGGGATCGCGGTGGCCGCCGGGCCGGGCCACGACCAGGACACTGCCGGTGAACAGCGGCCAGAAGAACTCCCAGACGGACACGTCGAAGGTCGCGGGGGTCTTCTGCAGCACCGGCTCACCGGGCCGCAGCGGGAACTGCCGCTGCAGCCACAGGAGCCGGTTGGCGATCGCCCCGTGGGAGACGAGGACGCCCTTGGGCTTCCCGGTCGAGCCCGACGTGAAGATCATGTAGGCGCCGTCGTCCGGCCCCGCACCGCTCTCGGGCGGCCCCGGCGGGCAGGTGAACCCCGATACCTCGGCCGCGTCGGGCCGGACGACCGTGACGCCGGGCGCCGCGACCTTCTCGCCGCCGGGCCCCTGGGAGACCGCCAGGGTGATCCCCGCGTCGGTGAGGATCTCGCGCAGCCGCCGCCGCGGGTGCTCGGGGTCGAGCGGCACATAGGTGCCACCGGCCTTCAGCACCGCGAGCAGGCTCACCGGCAGCTCCGCCGAACGGTCGAGGACCACCGCGACGAGACTGCCGCGCCGGACGCCCCCGGCGCGCAGCAGATGGGCGAGCCGGTCGGCCCGCTCGTCCAGTTCGCGGTACGTCATCCCCGCGCCGTCGAAGCGCACGGCCGTGGCGTCGGGGGTCCGGCGTGCCTGCTCCGCCACCAGCGTGTGGAGGACGTGCGGGCGGTCGAAGCGCTCCGCGGTGTCGTTCCACTTCTGGATCCGCTGGTGCTCGGCCGCCGACAGCAGGTCGGTGGTCTCGTAGCGCGCGTCCCCGTCCGTGGCGAGGGCGGTGAGCGCGGCCACGTAGTGGCCGTGGACGAGGTCGATCTGCTCGGCGGTGAACAGCGAGGCGTCGAACCGCAGCCCGAGGCCCAGCGCGTCCTCGGTGCCGCTCCGGAGGAACTCCACGCCGAAGGGGAAGTGCGTGTCGGCGACGACGTCCTGCTCGACGACCTCCACCTCCGACTGGTCGGCGAGGGAACGCTCGACGTGGAAGTGGGTGTAGTTGAAGAACGTCTCGAAGAGCTCGGGTGCGTTCGTGCCGTGCAGGATCTCCGCGAGCGGATAGCGGCGGTGCGGCTGCACGGCACGGTCGAGCTCCGCCGTGTGCCGCACCAGGTCGCGCCAGGTCCCTCCGGTCAGACGGCCGCGCACGGGCAGCGTGTTGAGGAAGAGCCCGAGGGTCAGGTCGCCGTCCTCCTCCTCGCTGCGCCCGTTGTGGATGACGCCGGTGACGACGTCGTCCGACCCGCTCAGCAGGCTCATCACCCGCAGATGGGCCGCGAGCAGCACGATGCGCAGCGACACACCGAGGTCACGGGCCAACGCCTGGAGGCCCTCGTACACCTGCGGAGAGATCCAGCGGCCGTCGATCCGCATCGCCGGTCCCGGCGCTCTCCCGGCGGCGGGCACGCCGCGCGGCAGCGGCGTGAACGTCGCCCCCGCCAACTGGTCCGCCCAGAAACGCCGGTCGGCCTCGCCGGCCACCGAGGCGCGCTCCAGCTCGACGAACGAGGCGAAGCGGGTGGCGGGCGCGGGAGGCGTCGCGCTGTGCGTGCCGCGGACCCCGTCGGCGTACCGGCGCAGCAGCTCGACGAAGAGCGAGCGTTCGCTCCAGCCGTCGAGGATCGCGTGGTGCTCGGTCACGAACAGCTGGTGCGTGTCGTCGGTGCGGCGCTGCACGTGGAACCTGATCAGCGGGGCCGACCGCCAGTCGAACCGCTCGGCCCGCTCCCGGGCGAACCTGCGGTCCGCGGCCGCGTTCAGCTCGGCCTGATCGCGCCCACGCAGGTCCTCGAACGTCAGGGGCGGTTCGACCCGCCGGTGCACCAGCTGCAGGGGCTCGCTGAAGCGGACCAGATCGAACGAGGTCCGCAGGACGTCGTGCCGCTCCAGCAGGCCGGACACGGCCTCGCGCCAGGCACGCTCGCTGAAGGGGCCGCGCAGCCGGTACGTCGAGACGTTGTGGTACGCCGCTCCGGGCGCCGTCGGATCGCTGTGGAACAGCATGCCCTGCTGAAGCCGCGTCATCGGGTAGGCGTCGGCGACGCCGTCCGGCAACAGGTCCCGGTCCGCCGACGCGAGCAGGGAGAACGCCTCGTACGCCGGAGTCGCCCGGGGCTCCTGCGCGGTCTGCCGGGCCACCGCGGCGAGCGTGCGGACCGTCTGGCACTCCAGCAGGTCCTGGAACGCGAGGTCCAGGCCGGCCTTCCGGGCGAGCGCCAGCATCCGGATGCTGAGGATGGAGTCGCCGCCGAGGCTGAAGTAGTTGTCGTCGATGCCCACACGGTCCAGGCGCAGGACCCGGCACCACGCGTCGGCGAGGATCTTCTCCGCCCGGTCGCGGGGAGCGACGTAGGGCTCGGCGGACCCTGCCTCGTGCGCGTCCGGCACGGGAAGGCGGTCGCGGTCCACCTTGCCGTGGTCGGTGAGTGGGAGCTCGGCCAGGACGGTGAAGGTCGCGGGAACCATGTGGGCGGGCAGCCCGCCGACCGCGTGGGTGCGCAGCGCCCCGGGGCCGGGGGCCGTCTCGCGCGCGGTGACGTACGCGGCGAGGCGGACGTGCCCCTCCTCGTCGGTACGCGGCACCACCACGGCCTCGTGCACGGCCGGATGCTCGGTGAGCACCGACTCGATCTCACCCAGTTCCACCCGGAAACCCCGGAGCTGGACCTGGGAGTCGAGCCGGCCGCGGTACTCGATGTCCCCGTCGGGCAGCACGCGCGCCAGATCGCCCGTGCGGTACAGCCGCTGCCCGGGGCGCGTCGCGAACGGGTGCGGGACGAAGCGTTCGGCGGTGAGACCGGGCTTGCCGGCGTAGCCGTGGGCCAGGCCCGCTCCGCCCACGTACAGTTCGCCGGTCTCTCCGGCCGGAACCGGTCGTCGTCGCGGGTCCAGGACGTGCAGCTCCAGATCCGGCAGGGGGCGGCCGATCACACTGCTCGTGCCCGCCGTGACGTCCCTCAGCGTGATCGGGCGGTAGGTCACGTGCACGGTCGTCTCGGTGATCCCGTACATGTTGATCAACTGGGGCGTGGCGTCGCCGTGCCGGGCGCACCAGTCGGCAAGCGCGCGCGGGTCGAGCGCCTCACCGCCGAAGACGACGTACCGCAGGGCCAGTTCGCCCTCGTCGGGACGCGCGGCGGCGTCGGCGCGGATGAGCTGGTGAAAGGCCGACGGCGTCTGGTTCAGGACGGTGACCCGCTGCTCGCGCAGGAGCCGCAGGAACGCGTCGGGCGCGCGGCTGGTCTCGTACGGCACCACCACGAGCCGGCCCCCGTGGGCGAGGGCGCCCCACAGCTCCCACACCGAGAAGTCGAAGGCGTACGAGTGGAACAGCGTCCACACGTCCCGCGGGCCGAAGCCGAACCACTGCTCGGTGGCGTCGAACAGCCTGCTGACGTTGCGGTGCGGCACCACGACGCCCTTGGGGCGGCCCGTGGAGCCCGAGGTGTGGACGAGGTACGCGGGGTCGTCGGGCCCGGCGCCGTCCGCCACCGGCGTGGCCGGGTAAGGATCGTCCTCGCGGGCGTCGGCCAGGTCCAGGACGGTGCCCGTGAACCCGGACCACCACCGCGGGACCTCGCGGCTGACCAGCACCGTGGCCACCCCGGAGTCCTCGACCAGGTACCGGAGCCGTCGCTCGGGGTAGGAGGGGTCGAGCGGGACGTAGCAGCCCCCGGCCTTGAGGACGGCGAGAAGAGCCGCGACCAGGTCGGCGGACCGGTCCATGCTGACGCCGACGAGGATGCCGGGTCCGACGCCGTGCGCGCGCAGGCGGTGCGCGATCCGGTCGGCGCGGGCGTCGAGTTCGGCGTACGTGACGTGGGTGTCGCGGTCGACCAGGGCGACCGCGTGCGGGGTGCGCGTGGCCCACTGGGCGAAGCGCTCGTGCACGAGGACGGGGCGCTGTCCGGGGCCGGTGGGGCCGGTCGCCGGCCGGTCGCCGGGGGCGGGCGGGGCGGGCCGCCGCGGTGAGGAGGGCTGCTGGGGCGTGGCGTCGAGGATCGTGTCGAGATGGGCGCGCAGCTCGTCGGTGCTCATCTGGCGGAAGGCGTCCTGCGGGCGCTCCGCGGTGCCCTCCGCCGTCGTGGCGCCGTTCTCCCGCTCCGGGCCGCGTGTCTCATGCGTAGTCATGGAAACCCTTCCCGGTCTTGCGGCCGAAGTGCCCCGCGTCCACCAGCTCGCGCAGGGCGGGCGGCGCCGTGTAGCGGCTGTCCCCGGTGTGCGCCCGCAGCACGGTCAAGGTGTCGTCCACGTTGTCGAGGCCGATGAGGTCCGCCGTGCGCAGAGGGCCCATCTGATGGCCCAGGCACTGCTCGAACAGCGCGTCCGTCGTCGTCGCGTCCGCCTTGCCCTCGCCCATGGCCGCCGCCGCCTCGACGATGGTCAGCATCAGCACGCGGTTGATGACGAAGCCGGGGCCGTCGAGGACCACCAACTGCCGCTTGCCCATGCGCTCCAGGAGCCGCGCCGTGACAGCGAGCGTGTCGTCGCTGGTCTCCGGCGTCCGGACGACCTCGACGGTCTCCTTCAGCGGCGCCGGGTTCATGATGTGCAGACCGAGCACCCGGTCGGGGCGGTCGGTGCGGGCGGCGAGCCCGGCGATGGGGATCGCCGAGGTGAGGGACGCGAGGACGGCGCCCGGCGGGGTGACGCGGTCGAGCTCGGCGAACAGCTTCTCCTTGAGGTCCTGCCGCTCGGTGGCGCACTCGACGACGAAACCGACGTCGTCCAGGGCGCTCAGCTCCTGTGCCCACCGCACGCGGCCGAGGACGCCGACGGCGGCGCCCCGCTCGACGCGGCCGAGGAGGGCGGCGAGCCGCACGCCGTCCTTGATGGCGGCGCGCGCCCGTTCGGCAGCGGCAGGGTCGGGTTCGACGACCACGACCTCGTACCCGGCCTGGGCGAGGCTCTGGGCGACTCCGCTGCCCATGGTCCCGGCGCCGACGACACCGACGCGTTCCGCGGCGTCCAGGGGGCGGTTGTCTGCGGTCATCGTGGTCCTTCCAGGACTGAGTCGGCGTCCGGGCCTTCGGCGGTGGTGTGCGGAGCGGCGTCGGAGGTGTCGAGGAGCGCGGCTATCGGCTGCGCGGTGTCGTGGGTGAAGGCCAGGGCCCGCAGCACGTCCTGGTAGGCGCCGATGAAGCCGGCCGCGGTGTCGGCGGTGAACAGCTCGGTGCTGTACTCCAGGCCCGCCGTCACGTCCGCCCGGCCCTCCCTGACGCTGGTGACCAGCGTCAGGTCGAGCTTGGAGGTGTGGGCGGGCATCCCCTCGACGAGGGTGACGACGTTCTCCCGCTCGTCGAAGAGGCCGCCGCCGCTGCCGTCGGCGAGCGTGAAGCCGGGCACCTCCTGGTGGACGAACGACACGTCGACGACAGGGTCGCGACCTGCCTCGCGCCGGGCGCCCAGCGCACTGACCACCCGGTCGAAGGGGACCTCCTGGTGGTCCATGGCGTCGAGCACCGTCGCCCGTGTCCGGCGCAGGAAGTCACCGAGGCCGGCCTGCGGCGGCACCGCGCAGCGCAGCGCGACCGTGCTGTTGAAGTAGCCGATCAGGTCCTGCAGCGCCGGATGGTTGCGGCCGGACGTCGGCGTGCCGACGACCAGGTCCCGCTGCCCGGTGAGCCGCGCGAGCAGCAGATTGAACCCGGACAGGAGCACCACGAACAGCGTCACCGACTCCTCGGCCGCCAGCGTCCGCAGCCGCTCCACCACCGGTGCCTCGACGGTGAACGGCACCATGGCGCCGGTGTACGACTTGCGCGCCGGTCGCGGGTGGTCGAGGGGCAGCTCGACGCGGGGCGCGTCCTGAAGGGTCTTCCTCCAGTACGCGAGTTCGCGGTCCAGGGCGGATCCTGCGAGCAACTCGCGCTGCCAGCAGGCATAGTCCCGGTACCGCACGGGCAGGGCGGGCAACCGGGCCGCTCGACCCTCCTGCCGTGCCGCGTACAGCTCGGGCAGTTCGCGGCGCAGGATGCGCGGGGTGCCGCCGTCGCTCACGGCGTGGTGCGTCGTGTACTGCATCACGTGCCGGTCGGGCGCGACGCGCACCAGCAGCACCCGCAGCAGCGGTTCTTCGGCGACGTCGAAGCGGTGCTGCGCGGCCCGCAGGACCAACTCCCTGGCGGACGACTCGGGGTCGGGGGAGTCGGAGACGTCGGTGAAGGTGAAGAAGTCGCCCGGGTCGGGGCGGACCCGCATCTGCGGTACTCCGTCGACGTCGACGAAGTTGCACCGCAGCGGCTCGTGCCGCAGGGCGAGGTCGTGCCACATGCCGCGCAGCGCGTCCACGTCCAGCGGACCGTCGATCCGCCGTACCGTCGGCTGGTTGTACAGGGTGGTGCCGGGATCGATCTGATGGTGGAACCACATCCGCTCCTGACCGAAGGACATGGTCAGTTCGTCGCGCGGGGCCAGTTCGGGCCGGGCCGCCGGTGCGGCGGGCTCCGGCGCGCGAGCGGGCTCCGCGTCGGCGGCAGGTGGTGCCGGGACGGGAGCGGGCTCCGCCAGATCGGGGGCGGGCTCCGCCGGGTCGGGGGCGGGCCCGTTCGAGGAGGGCTCGATGAACCGCGCGAAGTCCTCGATGCGCGGGTGTTCGTAGAGGTCGAGGAGCCGGTGGCGGACCCCGAGGCGTTCCTCGACGCGGTTGATGACCTGGAGCGCGATCAGCGAGTTGCCCCGCAGCTCGAAGAAGTCGCTCTCGGGGCCGGGGACCGGTATCCCGAGGAGCTCGCCGAGGGTCGCGCACAGCCAGTCGAGCGTGCCGCGCCCGTCGCCCGGCTCCGCGGCGCGGACGGCGTCGGGTGTCGGTGTCGGTGTCGGTGCCGGTGCCGGTGTCGATGCGGGCGGGGGCGGCGCCGCGTGCGCCTCCCGTGGCGGCAGCCAGCACGTCGTCGGCCGCAGCGGGTGTCCGGGGAGCCGGACGCGGCTGTGCCGGGGCGCGGCCGGGCCGACCGCGGACCAGTCCGGGTCCACCCCGGCCTCGTACAGAGCGCCGAGCACACCCAGCAGGTCCCGGTCGTCGGGGTCGACGACATGGCAGTGGGCGCGCGGGTCGGCGCCGAACCGTTCGCGCGCGAGGGTGCCCAGGGAGCCACCGGGGGTGACGTCGACGAGGACGGCGGGCCCCTGCTCGAGCAGGTCCCCGACCACCTGGGCGAAGCGGCCGGCGTCCACCGGGCCGGGGTCGGTGCCCGCGGCGAGGTCGGCGGTGTCCGCCGGAGTGAGTTCGCCGCGCAGGTGACGGGCCAGGTAGCGCGAGACGCCCGCGCCGATGACCACGTCGGGACGGATGCCGCAGCGCCTCAGCTCGGTGACGGCGGCCAGCTGGGCGGACAGGATCTCCGCGGTGGCACCGACGGCCGGGAGCCGGTCAGGCAGGCCCGCCGGGGCGGCGACGGGCGCGGGCGCGTCCGGGGAGAGCAGCAGCACCACCTGGGGGCGGTCGTCCCGGGGCGCTGTGGTGGGCGGGTCCTCTTCGGGGCCCGCGGCGAGCCAGGTGGCCTGGGCGGCCAGGTTCAGGGCGAGCGCTCCGGTCGAATCGGCGGTCACACCGACGCGGTGCCGGAAGTGGGTGCGGCCCCGGTTGAGGGTGTGGGCGATGTCGTCGAGGTGCCGTGTGTCGCCGTGGAGGGCCACGGCGAGATCGGCGCACAGCCGCGCGAGGGCGGTGCGGCTGCGGGCCGACACGCCGACGAGCCGCGGAGACCGCGTGTCCGGCGTTGCGGGCGCGGGCGGCGGGGGCGGAGCCTGCACGACGCAGTGCGCGTTGCCGCCGCCGAGGCTGAAGGAGCTGACCCCCGCGAGGCGTTCGTCGTCCTCCCACGGACGGGGCTCGCCGATCATCTCCAGGGACGCGGCCCGCAGGTCGACCCCGGGCGGCGCCTGGGTGAAGTGCAGCGAGGGGTACAGCTCGGCGTCGCGCACGCTCAGGACGGCCTTGACCAGGCCCGCCACTCCTGCCGCGCCGTCGAGGTGGCCGATGGCGGACTTCACGGACCCGACGGGCAGCGGTCGCGCACGGCCCCGGAAGACCTCGGCGAGACCTTCCAGTTCCACGGCGTCCCCGAGCCTGGTGCCCGAGCCGTGGGCTTCCAGGAACCCCGCCCGGAAGGGGTCGACGCCCGCCGTCCGCCACGCCTGCCGGATGACGGTGGCGTGCGCCGCCGCGCTGGGCGCGCTGATCGTCGCGGCCGCGCCGCCGTTGTGACGGGCGGCGATCCCGCGGATCACGGCGTGGACCGGCAGGTGCGCGGCGCGGGCCCGCGCCACCGTGGTGAGGAGCAGCGCCGCACCGCCCTCGCCCGCGACGGTGCCGTCGGCCGTCGCGTCGAACGACCGGCAGCGGTCGCTGCTCGACGCGATCTCGGCGAAGCCGCCGACCTGCTGCCGCGTGACGCCGTCGGGGCGTACGCTCACGCCCCCGGCGAGCGCGTACTCGGCGTCGCCCGCGGCCAGTTCGCGACAGGCGAGCCGGACGGCGAGCAGCGACCCGTTGCACCCGCTGTCGAGGGAGTAGCAGGGCCCGTCGAGGCCGAGGGTGTGCGCGATCCGGGCGGGCAGGCCGAAGGGCGCGTTGCCGAGGGCGCCGAGCACGTCGGACTGGTCGATGCGTCTTCCGTAGCCCGAGGACGTGGCGCTGAAGACGACGGCGGTGGACCGGCCGCGCAGCTCTCCGGTGCTCTGCCCGGCGTCCTCGATCGCCTGGTGGGCGAGCGTGAGGGCGATCCGGTGCTGGGGGTCGATCAGCTGGGCCTCGTGCCGGGTGAGTCCGAAGAACGCGTGGTCGAAGGTGTGGATGTCGTCCAGGTAGCCCATGGGCAGGTAGTCCGCCGCGGGGTCGAGTCCGGTGGCCGCCGCGCGCGCCGCGGGCATGGTGCGGACGGCGTCGTGGCCCGCGCGGAGGTTGGCGCGGAAGGCGTCCAGGTCGTCGGCGCCCGGGAAGCGCACGGCCATGCCCACGATGGCGATGTCGGTGTCGAGCACGCCCCTCGCGGCGCCGTCCGCTTCCTGCGGGCCGAGCGGACCCGTGGCCGGTTCCCGGAGTCCGTGCGCCTCGCCCCTGAGGATCGCGGTACCGATCTGTGCTCCCGCGCTCATGCGGCCCCTCCGTCTCGGCTGCGGTTCGTGCGTTCCGCTGCGCTCATACGTCGCTCCCTGTGGGCACGGCCGGGGTCGACGGCCGCGCGGCGGCCGGCTCCGGCGCGCCGGTGCTCGCGATGAGTTCGGCGTGGGAAGCGACCGTCCGACTGTCGAAGAGCTGGCCCAGTTGCACGGCGCCGGGCCAGCGCAGTTCGTACGACGCGTGCAGGGCGAGCAGTTGGAGCGAGGTGCCGCCGAGGTCGAAGAAGCTGTCCCGCGCGTCGAAGTCGCCGTGGCCGAGTACGCCCGCCCAGCACGCCGCGACCTCCCGCTGCGCGTCGGTCGGCCACCGGTCGGCGTCGAGGGCCACAGTCCCGGCCGTCGCCGTGTGGAGTCGGCGCAGCGCCTTCTCGTCCGCCTTGCCGTTGGGGGTCAGCGGGATGGCGTCCACCGCCACGAACCGTCCGGGTACAGCCTGGGGGACGAGCCCGCGCGCGCAGAACTCCCGCAACTCCCGTGCATCGGGGGGCGGTTGCTCATCGCCCTCGGAGGTGGCGCGCACCCAGTAGGCGGTCAGCGTGGTGACGTCCGCGTCCTCCACGCCCGCGAGCGCCTCCGTGGTGGCGACCACGACGGCCTGCCCGACCCCCGGGTGACCCTCCAGGACGGTCTCGGCGGCGAGCCGTTCGACCCGCACCCCGCCGATCTTGACCTGGCCGTCGCCGCGCCCCAGGAACTCGAAGTGCCCCTCGGGGTTGAGCCGCGCCAGATCACCCGTGCGGTACAACCGCTCCCCGGGTGCGAAGGGGTTGGCGACGAACCGCACCGCGGTCGTCGCCGGGCGCGCCGCGTAGCCGAGGGCGAGCTGGAGACCGCCCAGGTACAACTCGCCGACGTCACCCGCCGGGACGGGCCTGAGCCGATCGTCCAGGAGGTGCGCGGAGGAGCCCGCGGTGATCGTCCCCATGGGCACCACGTCCTCCGGGTCACCGCTGACGTCGTGGGCGGTGACCGCCACCGTCGCCTCCGTCGGCCCGTACTCGTTGCCGAGCCGCGTGCCCGGCAGCGCGGCGCGGTGGCGCCGGACCAGTGCGGGCGCGGTGGCCTCACCGGCCAGGACGAGGAGCCGCAGATGACGGTCGGCGCCGTCGAGGTGCGCGAGCAACTGCCGGTAGAAGGACGGCGTGGTCAGGCACTGCTGGGCCTCGTGGGCGCGCAGCAGGGCCGCCACCCGCTCGGCGGACATCAGCTCGTCCGCGTCGGGGAGCACGGCGGTGCCGCCCGTGCACAGCGCGTGGAACGTGAACATCAGCGAGCCGTCGAAGGCGAGGCGCAGCGCGGAGAACGCCGTGAGCCCGGGTTCGTAAGGGCGCGAGGCGATCAGGGAGGCGAGGCCCCCGCGGCTGATCATCACGTTCTTGGGCGGGCCGGTCGTGCCGGAGGTGGAGATGAGGTACGCGGGGGAGTGGGGGGAGGGGACGGCGTACGACACGGCAGGGGGCGGCGTGGTGCCGGCACCCCCGGCGCCCTCGTCCGGCGTCCGTCCCACCGGTGGCGCGTCCAGGTCGACGAGCCGAGGGCCGGTGGCGTCGACGGCCACCGCCGCGCGTACCTTCTCCGGCGACGTCGCGGCGTCCTCGCCGTGGAAGACGACCGCCGCACAGCCGGTGTCGCCGACGACCGCACGCAGGTGCGCGACGGGATGCCCCGGGTCGGCGACGCACCAGGCCGCCCCCGTGCGCAGGGCCGCGACCATGCCGACGAGGAGCGAGAGCCGCTGGCGCGCGTAGAGCACCACGGTGTCTCCGGGACGCACACCGGAGTCTTGCAGTCGGCGCGCCAAGTTACCGCTCTGCGCGTCAAGTTGACGATACGTCATGGACTCTGCGCCGACGGCCGCGGCGGTCCGCTCGGGCACCCGCTGGAACTGCCGCGAGATCAGGCCGAGGACGTCGGGCGGAGTGACGGCCGGAGCAGGTGCCACCGAGTCGTCGACGAGCGTGACGTGCGGCGTGGGAGGGCCCTGCGCGTCGGGCGCGACGAGGACCACGGGGTCCGGCCCCGGATCGAGTACCTGGAAGCCGGAGAAGCGCAGCGTCACGAGCATGACGCGGTTGACGTCCGTGGCCACGAACTCGGCGAGCGGACGCAGCCCCGCCGTCCTGGCCCGGGCGTTGACGTGCTGGATGAACAGGTTGCCCACGCCCCGGGACATCACCCGGCACGACATGAGCAGCAGCCGCAGCACGCTGTCGCCGCCGCGCCGGTGCGAGACGGAGAGCCCGATGGTGCCGTAGTCGCCGAAGCGGTCCCGCAGCGAGGCCACGAGGATCTCGTGGTCGGGCGAATCCATGAGATCCCGCAGTTCCGCCATCCCGTACACCAGGCCCGTGCTGTTCAACTGGTGTGTGCGTACGGTGAGTTCGTGGGCCCGCGCCAGGTCGTCCGGGGTGGCCCGCCAGATCCGCATCTCCAGGCCGAGCCAGCTCAGGAACTCCTCGCGGGTGCCGTCGAACGCGTCCTCGCTCTCCTTCCGCGCGCGTTCCGTGCGGTAGAGGGCGGCGCGGTCCGCGGACTCCGCGGTGGTGACGGCGGGGGTGAACTCGGGCCGCTCCGGCAGGTCGGCCATGTCCTCGGGCGCGTAGACGCGGACCTCCGGCACGGCGTGCTTGACCTCGGCGCGCTCCAGGGGGTCGTTGTCGATGAAGGCGAGCGAGTCGACGCCGATGTTCAGCTCCCGCGCGATCCGCCGCACGGACTCGGACTTGTCGCCCCAGCCCACGCACACCGCGGCGAACCGGTCGAGGAGGCCGTGGGCCCGCAGATGCGTCGTGGCGGTCTCGTGGTCGCCGCGGCTGGCGACGGCGTGCAGGATGCCGCGTCGGTCCAGTTCGGCCAGGGCGCGCAGGGCCTCCGGGCGCGGGGTGACGGCGTCGTTCTCCAGGATGACGCCGTCCCACATGGTGTCGTCCAGGTCCCACACCAGGCACTTCACCGGTGCGACCGGCGAGGTCGACGAGGCCTGTGGGGTCGGTGAAGGCTGTGAGGTCATCGCGGTTCCTCCGTTCCTGGTGTCGGGGTCGCGGCCGCTCCCGGTGTCGGGGCCGCCGCGTGCGCGGTGCGGCGCACCAGCCAGCTGCTCCAGGCGGCCACGGGGCTGCTGTTCATCACGAGGGCGTGGGCGCCGGGGTTTAGGGCGGGCGCGGCGTCGGCCATGTTGAGCAGGACGTCCACGGGGCCCAGGTGCCCGTAGCGGGCGAGGTTGCGCCCGCAGACCGGGTCGATGGGGACGTCGAGGGCCTCCTGCCAGAAGCCGAAGGCGCCCCCGGACAGGTTCTGCGTCAGGTGGGCCGTGATGTCGCCGCCGGTCAGGCCGTTGCGGCGGAGCAGGTCCTCGTTGAGGGCGAGGAACTCCTTGCGGCTGCGCACGGCGAGGCGGAACGTGTAGTCCGGTTCGTTGGCGCACTGCTCCGCCCAGTCGCGTTCCGGCACGTCGCGGTAGTCGATGCGGAACAGATCGGCGAAGGCGCCGTCCGTGCGCAGCGACTGGTCGACCAGCTCGAAGGGGCCCGGCTCCCCGGACGTGGTCAGGAGCACGGCGGCGGCGCCGTCCCCCACGATCGTCATCGGCGGGCGGTAGCGTGCGGGCGCGGCGGCCTTGGAGGTGGCGACGACCAAGACGCGGCGGAAGCCCGGCATGCCGCGAAGGAGCCCGGTGCCGAGGCTGAACGCCGCCGACACCGAGACGCAGCCCAGGTCGCCGACGCCGGAGACCAGCGCCCGGTGGGCGCCGATGGCGTGCTGGACGCGGGTCGCCTCCGAGGCCATCAGGTACTGCGGCGCGCGGCCCTGGACGAGCAGCAGCGCGTCGAGCTCTGCGGCCTCGGTGCCGGTCGCGCGCAGCGTCGCCTCCGCGGCCCGTACCGCGAGGTCGGACTCGGTGAGGCCGTCGGCGGCGCGCACCTCGTCGATGCCGAGGGCGCGGGCGTGCCCGCGCCGGGCGTCGGGGAGCCCTTCCGCCAGGCGGTCGACGGTCCTGACGGTGTCGGGGAACCAGGTGCCGACGTGGCCGATGGTCACCGGCGGTGCGGCGGTCACCGCTGCCTGTCCCTGACGTGCGGGGTGTGGCGCGCGACGACCCGGTCGCCGATCGCGAGCTCCGAGACCTCGTCCGTGCCCTCGATGATCTGCATGATCTTGGCGTCCCGGAAGAAGCGCCCGGCCCGCCCGTCGAGGGTGCAGCCCGCCGAGCCCAGGAGCTGGACGGTGTCGCGGGTGACCGCGGCGGCCGCGGTGGCGGCGGCGTACTTGGCCATGATGGTCGCGGCGATGGCCTCGCGGTCCTTCGACTCCCGCAGGGCGGCGGCCCGTTCGCACAGGGAGCGGGCGCCTTCCGCGCGCACGTGGGCACGGCCGAGGGCCGCGCGCACGGTGGCGTGCCCGGACAGCGGCACGTCGCCCTGCCTGCGCCGGGCCACGTGCCCGGCGGCTTCGGCGACACTGCCCTCGGCCATGCCGACGCACCCCCAGGCGACCGTGTGGCGGCCGTGGTCGAGGGCGGTGCCGACGGTGTGGGTGAGCCCGAATCCGGGCGGGCCGACGACGTGGTCCGCGGGGACGCGGACGTCGTCGAAGCCGATGTGGGCGAGGCGGGCGCCGCGCAGCCCGAGCGCGTCCGTGACCGGCTGTCTTCGTACGCCGGGGGCGTCGGCCGGCACCAGGACCGTGGTCAGTCCGCCCGGCGCGCGGCCGAGGACCAGCAGCACGTCGGCGTCCTGGCCGAAGGTGACCCACACTTTGTGGCCGCTGACCCGGACCTCGCCGCCGTCGGGTTCGACGCGGGTGGCGACGGCCGCGAGCTCGGTCCCCGCGCCGGGCTCGGTGGCGGCGAAGCCCGCGAGGAGGTCTCCCGAGGCGAGGCGCGGCAGCCAGGTCCCCCGCTGCGCTGCCGTGCCCCAGCGCTGGACGGCCGCGTTGACCATGCCGCTGACGGTGAGCAGGGCGCGCAACGAGGAGCAGACGGCACCGAGTTCGGCGGCCGCGTGCCCCATCGTGCGGGCACCGGCGCCGCCGCCTCCGTACGCGACGGGAACATCCAGGCCGAGCAGCCCGGCCCGCGCGGCCTCCCCGATGACGTCACGGGGCAGGCCGGTCCCGGCGTCCCACGCGGACGCCTCGGCCCTCGCGCGCGCGAGCAGCGCCGGGTAGCCGGGGGAGAGGCCGGGCGGGAGACCGGGGGCGAGGTCGGTCACCGTCACTGCGACACCGCTTCCGCGGCGGGCGACTGCTGCTCCCCACGCTTGCGCCGGACGAAATCGGCGATGCGGTTGACGGTACGGAAATTGTTGAGATCGAGGTCCTCGACGTCGACGGAAACGCCATGGGCCTGTTCGACGTGGACCACGATTTCGAGTGCTCTCAGGGAATTGATGAGCCCGCGCTCGAAGAAGTCGTCGTCCGGTTCGACCGTGGAGGCAGTGAGCGACTCAAGGTGATTCTTCAACTCAACAATGAGATCGTCGTGCACAGCGTCATGCAAAGAATGTGCCTGTTTGGTCATGCCGCGTTCAATTCCTTTCGCGACGGCCGGCGCAACGGCCTCGACGGTGCGAAGCTGTGCTGGCCGCTATCGCATCCGTCGTAAAAGTGCAGGTCACAACGGCATGCATGGGCGGTCGGTCAAACTGCGTGCAGGATTCACGTGCAACGCGGCGAGTCTGTCACAGGGCTTGTTCGGGAGTCCAGAGATCCAATGGATCTCCTTGTGTGACATCAAATGAAAGGGAAAGTCTGCAGCTCCGAGGCATTTCGGAACATGAACTTCCCCTTTCACTTGACAGCAGTGTGCATAGATTTGCCAGTTTCGGGGCTGCGAAGAGGGTGAGAGGCGGCTAGGCCGGTGCCGGCTCCAGGCGGGCGGGCAGCCGGTCATAGCCGCGGAGTATGCGGGTGCCGCGACGGCGGGCCCCCGCTGTCAGGCCGAGCCGCGGAAAGCGCTCGAAGAGAGTGCGCAGCCCGGCCTCTCCCTCCATGCGGGCGAGTGCCGCGCCGAGGCAGTAGTGGCGGCCTGCGGAGAAGGACAGATGGTCCTTGGCGTCGGTCCTGGTGATGTCGAAGCGGTGCGGCTCGGCGAACACCGAGGCGTCCCGGTTCGCTCCGGCGAGCAACAGGGAGATGGCCGCTCCTTGAGGGATGGCGTGTCCGGCGACGGTGGTGTCGCGGACGGCGGTCCGTCCGGTGCGGAACAGCGGCGGGTCGAACCGCAGCATCTCGTCCACGGCGTTCGGCCACAGGGTGGGATCGTCGCCGAGCGCGGCACGCTGGTCGGGATGGCGGTGCAGCAAGCCGATGCCGTTGCCGAGCAGATTGACCGTGGTCTCGAAGCCCGCGCCGAGCACGAGCCCGGCGGTGGCCCGGAGTTCGACGTCCGTCAGGCCGCTGCCGTCGTCGTCACGGGTGGCGACGAGCTGGCTGAGCAGGTTGTCGCCGGGTTCGCGGCGGACCCGCTCGATGTGGTGCTCCAGCCAGCGATCGAAGTTCGTCAGCGAGCGTTCGAGGGAACGGAACCGGCGCCAGGACAGTCCGTAGTCGAGGCTGGGAGCGAGGGCCGCGCCGAAGGCCCGCAGCCGTCGCAGCTCGGACTGCGGCACACCGAGGATCTCGGCGATCACGGTGACGGGCAGCAGACTGCAGTACGAGGCGACCAGGTCCACCGGCGCGGCGCCGGGCTCGGCGCGCTGGAGGTCGCTCAGCAACTCGTCGGCGATCTTCTCCGTGCGGGTGCGCAGCTGCTGCACGGCCCGGGCGGAGAAGACGCGGGTCACGAGCTTGCGGTACCTCGTGTGCTCGGGCGGTTCGGTGACCAGCAGGGACGGCGGTTTCAACGGCCCCATCGGCGCGTTCGCGGCGGACCAGGAGGCGAGGCGTGCGAGCGGGCTCGTGCCGTCGGGGATGATGCCCGTGCGGAAGTCGTTGCTGCTGAGCACTTCTTTGACGACGGCGTGCGAGGCCGTGACGTAGCCGTACCGGCCGTGATGGACGGGGCCCAGGTCGCGGATGCGGTCCATCAGGTGGTGGAGCCGCTCTTCGCCCGCGCCCGTGGGGTCGGGCTTTCTGGACTGGGCCACGAACTGGCTGTGGAGCTCGTCCCGCCGTGCCGCTGCGGCGACGGTGATACGGGGCAGGGCGTGCCCGAGGGTCCAGCGGACCTGTTGGGCGAGCCACTGCGATCCCTGTGTGGTGGTGCTCATGCGGTCTTCGTCTCCGATCCTTGCGTGGATGAGGCGGATGAGGCGGATGAGTACGTGCTGCGTGCGCCCCCTGAGTCGTCGCTGTGCGGGGACGGGCCGCCGCTGCGCCGTCGGCGCCTGAGCGGGTACGCGGCCGACGCCCGGTGCTGCCCCGTCGGCGCGTCGCCGCGCGTGAACCCTCGCTGTTCGCTCGACGAGCGCGCGAGGCTGCGGCCTCGGAGCAGCATGCCCCGTACCGTGTTCGACAATCCACGCTTCTTCGATCACGAGCTCGGCGGCGTGTTCCGGCCGCCTCGGAGTCGGTGGCCGGAACGCAGCGGCGCCCGGCGGTGATCCGCCGGGCGCCGCTGCGTCGTCGAGGACCGCTAGCTGTCCGCGTTCAGGACCCCGATCAGACGGGTGGCCGTCGTGGTCATCGCCTGCCGGCCCACCGTCAGATAGCTGCGGGTGTCCACCGCCTCGGGGTGGTCGGCGAGGTATGCGCGGATCGCGTTGGTCATGGCGATGTTCAGGGCCGTACCGATGTTGACCTTGGCGATGCCGCCCGAGACGGCCCGGGCCAGCTCGTCGTCCGGGACACCGGAGGAGCCGTGCAGGACCAGCGGCACCCGCAGGGCCTCGTCGAGGCGGGCGAGCAGGGCGTGGTCGAGGACGGCCGTGCGCGAGGTCATGGCGTGCGAGCTGCCGATGGCGACGGCGAGCGCGTCGACGCCGGTCTCGGCGGTGAACTGGCAGGCCTCCTCGGGGCCCGTGCGCGCGCCGGGAGCGTGCGCGTCCAGCGGGGGTTTGCCGCCCTTCCCGCCGACCTGCCCCAACTCCGCCTCGACCCAGAGGCCTTGGCTGTGCGCCCAGTCGGCGGCGGCCCGGGTCGCGGTCAGGTTCTGGTGGTAGGGAAGCTGGGACGCGTCGTACATCACGGAGCTGAAACCGGCGTCGGCGGCCTGCCGCAGCAGGGCGTCCTGCGTGACGTGGTCGAGGTGCAGGGCGACCGGCACGGTCGCCGCCTCGGCGAGCGCGAGCGCGGCGCGGGCGAGCGGCAGGATGCGGCCGTAGCGGTAGCTGACCGCGTTCTCGCTGATCTGGAGCACCACCGGGGACGTGGCGGCCTCGGCGCCGGCGACGACGGCCTCGGCGTGTTCCAGCGTGATGATGTTGAAGGCCGCGACGGCGCGGCGCTTGGTGGCGGCCTCGGCGACGAGGGCGCCGGTCTGTGCCAGCGGCATCAGGTCTCCTCCGTCCCGGTCAGGGGGTGTCGAGGACGATGGAGCGACGCAGATGGCGCGGCCGGTCCGGGTCGAGGTTCCGGTGGGCGGCGACCGCGACGGCCAGGCGCTGGGCGCGCACGAGTTCGGCCAGCGGGTCCAGGCCGCCCTCGACCCACAGCGCGCCGGTCGCCCGGACCTCCTCGGCGAGCCCCGTCGGCGCCTCGCCGAACATCCAGGTCGCGGTGGTGTCGGTGGAGATGCTGATGGGGCCGTGCCGGTACTCCATCGCCGGGTACGCCTCGGTCCAGGACAGCGACGCCTCGCGCATCTTCAGCGCGGCCTCCTGTGCGAGGCCGTTGGTCCAGCCCTTGCCGAGGAACGTGAACTGGGAACACTCCACGAGCCCCGCGGGCAGCGGCTCGGCGAGCGCGGTGCGGGCGTCGGCGACGGCCTGTTCGGTGTGCAGTCCGAGGTGGGCGCGGAGCAGCGTCAGGGCGGTGGTGGCGAACCGGGTCTGGACGACGGACTGCTCGTCGGCGAAGTCCAGGACCACGAGGTCGTCCGCGGCGCGCATCACCGGGGTCTCGGGGTCGGCGGTGATCGCGGTGGTGCGGACGCCGCCGCGCAGCCGTGCGAGCAGGTCGAGCACCTCGGTCGTGGTGCCGGACCGGGTCAGGGCGATCACCCGGTCGTAGGAGCGCGCCGCGGGGAACTCGGAGGCGGCGAAGGCGTCGGTCTCGCCGAGGCCCGCGTCCTCGCGGAGCGCGGCGACGGCCTGCGCCATGAAGAAGGAGGTCCCGCAGCCCACCACGGCGACCCGCTCGCCGGGCGAGGCCAGCGCGTCCTTGTGGCGCACCGCGAGGTCGGCGGCGCGGATCCAGCACTCGGGCTGGGTCGTCAGTTCGTTCTCGGCATGGCTCATGGCCGGTTTCCACCCTGGAGGTCGGGCGCCCCTCGGCGCCAGGATGCAGTTTTCTGCAATCTATAGCCATGTTTCAATCACAATCAAGCATTCACTGGTGGGTTAAAGTCATTACGGACAGTGAGTGGGAACGGAGTGGAGGGTGCGGATGTCGCGCGATGCCCGCTGGCAGGCGCTCCTTGAACTGCTGGTCGACCGGGGGCGCCTGGACGTCGACGAGGCGGCGACGGAGCTCGGCGTCTCGGCCGCGACCATCCGCCGGGACTTCGACCAGCTCGCCGAGCAGCAGATGCTGGTGCGCACCCGGGGCGGCGCGGTGGTCCACGGCGTCTCGTACGAGCTGCCGCTGCGCTACAAGACCGCCCGGCAGGCCTCGGAGAAGCAGCGGATCGCCAAGGCGGTGGCTGATGCGATCGCCCCCGGTGAGGCGGTCGGCCTGACCGGCGGCACGACGACCACGGAGGTCGCGCGGGCGCTCGCCCTGCGGCCCGAACTGGCCACCGGCTCACCGGCGTTGACCGTCGTCACCAACGCCCTCAACATCGCCAACGAGCTGGCCGTGCGACCGCAGTTCAAGATCGTGGTGACGGGCGGGGTGGCCCGCCCGCAGTCCTACGAGCTCACGGGCCCGCTGGCCGGCGGGGTGCTCGGGCAGATCACGATGGACGTCGCGGTGCTCGGCGTCGGCGCCTTCGACGTGGCGCACGGAGCGACCGCGCACGACGAGGACGAGGCGGCCATCAACCGGCTGCTGTGCGAGAGCGCCACGCGGGTCGTGGTCGCGGCCGACGCGACGAAGCTCGGCCGCCGCGCGTTCGCGCGCATCTGCGAGACCGGACGCGTGGACACACTCGTGACCGACACGGCGGTCCCGGCGGACATGGCCGCGCGGTTCGTGGACGCGGGAGTGTCGGTCGTCACGGCATAGGTTGTGCGGAGGGCGTCAGTGATCGCGGCAAAGATCATGCCGCAAGCGGCCAAAACTGCACTGGACAACTGGCACTCCCTATGACGAGCATGGTCAGGATCTGTCACTGCGGCACGGGGGTTCCCAGGGTGATGCCCCTCGCGACGGGTACAGTCCCCCACCACGATCGCTCGGAGGAACACACTCGTGAGCCACCCGGTCCCGAAGAACCAATACGGCCAGGAAATCAAGCAGTTGGGCCAGGCGGAGTCCAGTGGTGACCCCGCCGGCACGCCCCGGCCGGGCACGGTTCCGGCACCCCAGTCGGGCGCCGCTCCGGCACCCCGGCCGGGCGCGGCCCCGGGCGTCGGCGCACCCGGCGGCGCACCCGACACCAACGCCCCGTACGGCTACGACCCGTTCGGGCGGCCCTACTCCGACAAGTCCAAGATCGTGGCAGGAGCGCTCTCGATCGTCCTGGGCCCCCTCGGCATCGGCCGCTTCTACACCGGCCACAACCGCATGGCCGTCTGCCAGCTCATCACCTTGGGCGGGCTCGGCGTCTGGTCCCTCTTCGACGGGATCCTCATGATCGCCAGCAATGGCAAGACCGACGCCGAGGGCCGCGTCCTGCGCGGCTGAGACCGTCTCAGCCGCGGCCGTGCTTCACGCGCAACCGGCCGTGCCCCATGGTCCCGAGGATCCGGACGCGCGGCCCCTTGGTGCCGCTGTGCTGGGGCGCCTTGTAGAGCGGCTGCTTCCACTCGGCGGTCAGCTCTTCGTAGTCGACCGTCGCGTCGGGCGGCACGATGATCCGGGCCCAGCCGTACCCCAGATGCAACTCGATGTTGACCACGGGGTATTCGACGACCGCCCGCGACAGGTCCAGGTACACCTTCGCCATCCGGGAGGTGACCTTGAAGTTCCGTGGGACGTGCCACCTGCCGCGCCGGTGGATCAGCCCGCCGGCGGCGTTCACGACCACTGTCGGTCCCGTGTCCTCGGCGGGCAGCGACGCCAGGGCCGACGCCAACTCTGCCTGGGTCGTGGCGGTCAGCGCGGTCTGGAGCAGCGCGTGCATCTCGTCCTGAGGGATCACCCCCTCGGCGAATGCCTCTTGCAGGCGCTGAACGGCGGAGTCACGGTCAACTTCTGTGACCCGTGGCGATACATTCTCTGGCACGGACGACATGCGATCACGATAGCGTCGGTGCCGTCGACTTGACCCAGTCGTCAACGGTGACGACGTCCGCCCACTGCGGGAACAGCCGCTCCACGAGCACCCGGTGCACCTCCGGGTCGGGGTCCAGGCAGGCGTCGGACAGGACGGTGAGGCCGAAGTCCAGGTCGTTGGCCTGGCACACGGTCGAGAGCACCACGGCGCTGGTGGCGATGCCGGCGACCACGAGGCCGTCGATGCCGCGTGCCCTCAGGACCACGTCGAGGTCGCTGCCCGAGAACGCGCTCGCCCGCCTCTTGGTGACCACCACGTCGCCCGGCCGCGGCGCGACCCCGGGGTGGATCTCGGTGCCCGGGGCGCCCTCGACGAAGAGACCGGCCTGCGCGATGGCCGCGAGGGGCTTGTTGCGCGTGCCGACTTCCGGGAAGCCGGGGCGGAACGCGATCACCACGTAGATCACGGGGATGTCCGCGGCCCGGGCCGCGTCGATCGCCCTGCGCACCCGTGGCACATACCCGGAGCCGTCGTCGACGAGGTCCACGATGGCCTGCTGGACGTCCATCACGAGAAGGGCGCTGCTCATGTCGTCTCCAGGAACGAGGTCGGTTCGGATGCGCGACGGGCCGGGGGGTTCGAATGATCGAATCCTAACGGGACGTGAAAACCCCTCCGGAGCCCGCTCGTTGCGCCCCGACCTGCGCGAGCGCTATCCCTGCGTCCCGGTCCGACTGCCTCGCGCGCTGAGCGCGCGGATCGGCCGGATCAGCGTCCGGTACACCGGGCGCACCAAGCGACCCGAAAGGCGCCGGTGCCGTTCCTCCTGCCAGACCCTCGCCCTGCGGTGCGCCGCGATGAGCGACCACCGGTCGGGGTCCGGGGGCCGGGACGTGTGGAACTCGACGCGGCAGAGATGCTTGGTGCTGACGAAGCCGTACTGACTGGGGCTGACCAGCCGCACCGGAGCACCGTGGTCGCTGTCGAGCGGCCGCCCGTCGAGCCGGTCGGCGATGAGGACGTCGTCGGCCAGGGCGTCCTCCAGCCACACGACCGACCGGTGGCCGTCGAGCCCCTCGAAGACGACGTGGCTGACGGCCGCGTCCGACGCGAGCAGCGGCTCGACCCGGGCGCGGTACACGGCCCCGAATGTGACTCCTTCCCACCGCAGGCCGGTCGCCGACCATCCGGCGACGCAGTGGAAGTCGGCCGCCACCTCCTGTCGTGGCAGCAGTGCGAGGTCGGCCACGGACAGGGTGACGTCCTTGGCCAGGGCTCCGGCCATCGTGATCACCGGGTCGGCGGGGACGGGCGGCGGCGGATGATGGAGGTGGGTGCCGAAGCGCGGGAATCCGGCGACGGCACGTTGGCCCGGGGGAAGCACCATGAGCTCCTCCAATGCGTGCGGCTCGGTCCGAGGGAAGCCTGGTCCGGTGCTTCGTACGCTAGGACCTCCACCGCACGGGAGATTCAAGGGGCTGGGATGCACGGCACTTGGTCGATCGGAGAACTCGCCCGGCGCACGGGCCTTTCGGTGAAGGCCATCCGCTACTACACCGACATCGGCCTCCTGCCGACGGCCCCGCGCAGCCAGGGAGGCCACCGCCGCTATCCGCCGCAGGCGCTCGAACAACTCCGGCTGGTACGGCAGTTGCGCGCGCTGGGCGTGCCGATCGCCGCCATCACCGAAGTGGCGACGGGGGAGTCGGGGCTCGGCGACCTGGTGGCCGAGCAACTGGACAGCACCCGCACACAGTTGGCGGAACTGCGGTGGCGGGAGGCGGCGTTGCGGGCGCTCGCGGAGTGCCAAGGACCGGAGCGGCTGCGACGACTTCGCCTGCTGGCCCGGGTGCAGCGGCGGCCCCACGACACCGCCGACCTCACCCGGGCGTGGCAGCGCGCCCTGCCCGCGAGCCTGCCGCCGCGCCTGGCCGCCGCCGTCACCGCGCAGGCCGTCCCCGAGCTGCCGCTCGACCCCACCCCCGACGCCGTGCTGGCCTACGCCGAACTGCACCTGCTCGTCGCGGAGCCCGCGTTCCTGGACTACTGGGCCGCGGCCCACGTACGGGACAAGGCATCGATGTACGCGGCGCTGCTCGACGCCTCGGACGGCGCCGCGCCCGCCGTCGCCGCCGGGCGCGCACCGCACAGGTGCGAGGCGCTCGACGCCTTCTGCCGGGCCTGCGCCCGCGCCCTCGACATGGACGACACCGCCGACTTCCGTGCCTTCATGGCCGCGGGCGTACGGACCACCGTGCCCCTGGTCCGCCGCTACTGGCAGCACCTGGACGCCCTCACCACCGCCCCCGGGCCGAGTCTGGGGCAGACGCACTGCTGGCTCGCGGAGGGCGTCATCGCCGAGTACGGCTGCGACAGCGGGCCCGGGGACGCGTACTCCTGAGGGCGTACACGGGCCGCCGACCGGCGGCCTATCGTTTCGAACGTGCCCTCTCCGAGCCCCGCTCACCCCGGCCCGCGCCGCGTCCCCCGGCCCCTGCGGCCGCCGTCCCCGCTCACGACGGACCTCGCGGTGGCGGCCGTGGTCGCGGCGCTCACCGGCGCCGACGCGGCGGTCAACGACCCCTCCTACCGCCAGGCCGACTGGCTGACCTGGCTCCTGTTCGGCGTCTCCGTCGCGGCGCTCCTCGTGCGCCGCCGGTGGCCGGTGGCCGTCAGCGTCGTCACGGGGGCGGCGTGCGCGGGCTGGGCGCTGTACGGGCACATCGGGGAGCTCCTGAACCTGCCGGTGATGGTGGCGCTGTACACGCTCGCCGTGCGCGGCGACCGGCGCCGGACCCTGAAGGCGGGGGCCGTCGCCGCGCTCGCATCGGGCGTCGTGTCGGTGGTCGCGGGCATCGACGTGGCGCAGCCCCAGGGGGCGCCCCTCCTGGAGATGCTCTGGCCGCTCGTACCGCTGCTCCTGGGCGAAGTGGTCCGCGGACGCGCGGAACTCCTCGCGGAGTACGCCGAGCGGGCGGTCCGCGCGGAGGCCGAGCGGGAGCGGGAGGGCCGGCGCAAGGTGCGCGAGGAACGGGTGCGGATCGCCCGGGAGCTGCACGACGTGGTGGCGCACACCGTGTCGGCGATGACCGTGCAGGCGGGGTTGGCCCTTGACACGCTGGACAAGCGGCCGGATGTGGCGCGCGACGCCATGCGGCAGGTGCGGGCGTCGGGGAAGGAAGCGGTACGGGAGCTGCGGGCCACGGTCGGCGTGCTGCGGGAGGGAAAGGAGCCCGAACGCGGGCCCGCGCCCCGCCTGGAACGCCTCGCGGACCTGGTGGAGCGGGTGCGGGGAGCGGGATTCCAGGTGTCGCTGCACGTGGACACCGGTGGCCGGGAGGTGCCGCAGATGGTGGAGTTGGCGGCGTACCGGATCGTCCAGGAGGCACTGACCAACGTGATCAAGCACGCGGAGGCCCGGCACGTCGCCGTCTCGGTCGTCCTGGCGGCGGGCCGCCCGGACGGGGACGCCCTGATCGTGGAGGCCACCGACGACGGAACGCCCGCGCGGGCCGCCGCCACCGGGGGCTACGGCCTGATCGGCGTGCGGGAGCGGGCCACGGCGGCGGGCGGGAGTGCCGCTGCGGGCCCGGTTCCGGGCGGTGGCTGGCGCGTACGTGCCGTGCTTCCCCTGGAGGCGCCGTGATCCGGGTCGTGCTCGCCGACGACCAGACCGTCGTCCGGGCGGGCTTCCGCGCGCTGCTCGACCTCACGGACGATCTCGTGGTGGTCGCCGAGGCCGCCGACGGGGCGGCCGCGGTCGAGCTGACCCGCACCACCCGGCCCGACGTCGTGCTCATGGACATCCGCATGCCCGGCGTCGACGGCCTGGAGGCCACCCGCCGCATCGTCGCCGAGCCCTCCCTGGACGGCGTCCGCGTCCTCGTCCTGACGACCTACGAGGCCGACGCGTACGTCTTCGACGCCCTGCGCTCCGGCGCGGCCGGCTTCCTCCTGAAAGACGTCGACCCCGACGATCTGCGCGAAGCCATCCGCACGGTCGCGGCGGGGCGTTCCCTGCTCGCGCCCGCCGTGACCCGGCGCGTCATCGAGGAGTTCGCCCGGCTGCAGGGCCCGCGGGCCGAGGCCCGCGAACGGCTCGCGCCGCTGACCGACCGCGAGCGCGAGGTGCTCGCGCTCGTCGGACGCGGCCTGTCCAACGACGAGATCGGCACCCGCCTGCTGATGTCTCCGCTCACCGCGAAGACCCACGTCAGCCGGACCATGACCAAGCTCGGCGCCCGCGACCGGGCCCAACTGGTCGTGCTCGCGTACGAGACCGGCCTGGTGCGGCCCGGCGAGGGCTGACACCGAGCGGCTGCTCCCGGGGGAGTAGCGGCCGACTCCCCACGGCGGATGTCCGGGCCGTCCGGCGTCCGTAGCGTCGGCCGCATGATCGAAGCACGGGAACTGACCAAGAGGTACGGCGCGCGGACCGCCGTCGACCGGCTGACCTTCACGGTACGACCCGGCGTGGTGACGGGCTTCCTGGGCCCCAACGGCGCCGGCAAGTCGACCACCATCCGCGCGATCCTCGGCCTGGACGCCCCGAGCGCGGGCACCGTCACCGTCGACGGACACCGCTACGACCGCCTCGCCGCGCCCCTGCGCGAGGTCGGCTCGCTCCTGGACGCGCGCGCGGTGCACGGCGGGCGCACCGTGCGCGGGCACCTGCTCGGCCTGGCCCGCTCCAACGCCCTGCCCCGGCGGCGCGTGGACGAGGTCCTCGGCGAGGTCGGCCTGGAGAAGGCGGCGGACCGGCGGGCCAAGGGCCTGTCCCTGGGCATGGGCCAGCGGCTCGGCATCGCCGCCGCGCTGCTCGGCGACCCGGCGGTCCTCATCCTGGACGAGCCGGTCAACGGGCTCGACACCGAAGGCATCCGCTGGATCCGCGACCTTCTCAAACGGCTCGCCGCCGAGGGCCGCACCGTCTTCCTCTCCAGCCATCTGATGAGCGAGATGGAGCTGACCGCCGACCGGCTCATCGTCATCGGACAGGGACGGCTGCTCGCCGACACCGGCATGCGGACGTTCATCGAGGACCACTCGCAGGGCGGCACCCGGGTGCGGACCTCCGACGGCGAGGCACAGCGCCTGCGCGCCCTGCTGGAGGCGCACGGCGCGGAGGTGCGCCTGGACGCGCGGGGCGGCTGGCGCGCCGTCGGCATCCCGCCCGCCGAGATCGGCGAGCTGGCCCGCGCGCACCACCTGGCCGTGCACGAGCTGACCCCGGTCTTCTCCTCCCTGGAGGACGTCTACACGGCCATGACCCGGTCCTCGGTCGAGTACCGGGGAGCCGCCTCCGACCTGGGCGCAGACATGGTCCCCGGCACGACCTCCGACACGACCTCCCACGGGAAGGAAGCGGCGCGATGAGCACCCTCACCGGCCGGACACCCGGCTTCCGTGCGGCCCTGGCCTTCGAATGGACGAAGTTCGCCGGCCTCCGCTCGACCCGCTGGACCATGGCGGCGACCGGTCTGGTCACCGTGGCGGGCGCGGTCTTCGTCGGCGTCAGCGGCAGCCTGCAACCCGACGACACGGTCCTCGGCGGCAGCCTCACCCTCAGCATCGTGTCCCTGATGATCGCGGGCGTGGTGGGAGCCCTGACCGTGTGCGGCGAGTACGCCGCCGCCACCGTCACCAGCACGTTCACCGCCGTCCCCCGCCGCGACCGGGTCCTCCTGGCCAAGGCGGTCCTGCTCGCCGTCCTCCTGTACGGGGTCGCGTTCGTCTCCTGCGCCGTGGCGTACCTGCTCGGCGGCGCGATCCTGGAGGACGGCGCGTACGCACGCGGCGAACCGCTGCCCGCGCTGTTCGGGATCGCCGCGCTCTTCGCCGTCGTCGGTGTCCTGGGCCTCGCGATCGGCACCCTGCTGCGGGCCTCCGTCGGCTCGGTGACGACCGTGGTCGCCGTCCTCTTGCTGCCCTCCCTGTTCGGCCCCCTCTTCGGCGACGCCCGCCGGTGGATCGCGGGCGCCTCCCCGACCGCCGCGCTGGAGAAGCTGACCCAGACCTCCGACGCCGGACCGGAGGCGGTGGGCTCCCTGGGCGCCTGGCCCTCCCTGGCCCTGGTGACGGCCTACAGCGCGCTGCTCCTCGTCCTCGCCGCCTGGCGCCTGCGGCGGCGCGACGTGTGAACGTACCGGTCCGTCGACCCGGCGCGTCACTTCGCCGTACGTGCCGAACCGCGACGGGTCGACGCATTGTGGGGAAGTACGGTTCACAGGGGCGCCGGCGTGGAATCCTCACATCCCGTACGAACAGCGCCGGTTCGGTCCCCGCCCGGCGGCAGCACATCCCCGGAGCCCATGTTGGCACTGCGGTGCAGCGCGTCCGACCCGCTCGGCCACCACACCGACCGCATCCTGCGCCTGGCCGCCGTGGCGGCGGCCTACTACGCCGCGGGCCGCTGCGGACTGCTCCTGGAAGTGGTGCGCGGGCAGGTCACGCCCCTGTGGCCGCCGACCGGGATCGCCGTGGCCGCGCTGCTGCTGTGGGGGCTGCGCGTGTGGCCCGCGATCGCGCTCGGCGCCGTTCTCGTCAACTGGCCCTTCGGGCCGTCCCTCTGGGCGCTCGTCGGCATCTCCGCGGGCAACACGCTGGCCCCCGTGTGCGCGGTCCTGCTGCTGCGCCAGGTCCGCTTCAGCCCGACGCTCATGGCGCTGCGGGACACGCTGTCCCTGGTCTTCCTGGGCGCGCTGACCGGCATGCTGGTCAGCGCCACCGTCGGCACGGCGGTCCTGGCGGGCACCGGCGCGCTGCGCCCGGACCGCGTGTGGGCGACCTGGTCGGTGTGGTGGACGGGCGACGCGATGGGGGTCCTCCTCGTCACCCCGCTGCTCCTGGTGCTCTTCGGCTCCTCGTGGCCGCGGCGGATCCCCGTGGCGCGCTGGGCCGAGGCGGCGGCCCTCGTGGCGGCCGCGGCCGCGGTCACACTGCTCGCGACGCGCACGTCCCTCAATCTGTCGTTCCTGGTCTTCCCGTTCCTCATCTGGGCCGCCTACCGCTTCCAGATCGTCGGTGGCGTGGCCTGCGCGCTTCTGGTGTCCGTGCTCGCCGTGCCCGCGGCCGCCGCGGGCACCGGCCCGTTCGCCGGGCACGACGTCGCGACGCGCATGCTCGTCCTGCAGGCCCTGAACGGCTCCGCCGCCCTGACCTCCCTGGTCCTCGCCACGGTCGTCGCGGAGCGGAACCGCGGCCACGAACAGCTCGCCCGCGTCCACCTCCAACTCTCCGAACTGCTACCGCAGTTGACGCTCTTCAAGGAGCTGCCCCGGGTGAGGCAGGCCGAGGCCCCGCCCAAGGACGTGCCCTGACCCGCCGTCAGTCCGCCGCCGGGGCCGCATCGAGCGTGGCGAACACATGCTCCGCCCAGATCAGACGGGATTCCTCCGCCGGGTAGGGAGCCGTGTGCGGTTCCGCGTCGAAGACGCGGGTCAGCCGCTCCCGCGTCCGGTACGGGGCCCAGCCCGGGTCGCCGGTCGCGGCGAACGCCGTCCACGCGGCCCCCATCCGGTCCGAGAGCGCGACGGCCTCCTCCGACGGTTCCTCGCCCAGGAGCAGCGTTCCGATCCCGTCGTGCAGCGAGCCGAAGACGAGCGGCACGTCGAGCGCGTGGCAGGCGCCGAGTGCGCCTCCCAGACCGGTCGCCTCCCAGGCGAGTTCGTAGGCGTACGCGGTGCCGCCGCCCTCGATGTGCGCCTCGGCCAGATGGAGGCTGGGCATCCGGAACAGCCAGTCCGTCATCACCAGGTCCCGCAGCGCGGTCGGGTCGGCCGCCGCCGGCCCCGCGAGGTAGGCGCGCCGGCCGGCGTCCCCGGGGGCGAACCACGCCACGGTGTCCGCGGCCTCCTCCGGGGTCACCAGGCCGAGCTGACCCGACAGCGCGGTGAACAGCCGTGTCTCGTCCCGGGTGTGACCGGCCAGCAGCGTCACGTCGGCGCTCGCGCCCGCCCGGAGCGCCTCCCAGGGCGAGCGCGTCAGCACCTCGCCGTCGACCACGGGTGCGAACGGTATCCGCGCGCGTGCGGCGAGCCCCCACCGCGGCTCGTGCTGGGTGATCTTGTGCAGGACGGCGTCGGCCGCGTCCCGCAGCGCCTCGGGGGTCGCCGCGGCCACCTCGGCCGCCGTGGGCGCCGTTCCCAGCTCGGCCGCGACGGCGGTCCCGATGTCTGCGGCAAGCGCCGTGGTGTAGAAGGGCCCCGGCACGCTCTGCGCCACCGCACGGTGGAAGAGCCCGGCCGCGCGGGGCATGGCGAGGAGCGCGGCGATCGCGCCCGCGCCCGCGGACTCCCCGAAGACCGTCACGCGGTCCGGGTCGCCTCCGAAGGCCGCGATGTTGTCCCGCACCCACTGGAGCGCGGCCACCTGGTCGAGCAGGGCGCGGTTGGGCACCGCACCCTCGAAGTGCCCGTACCCTTCCGCGCCCACGCGGTGGTTGAAGGTGACGACCACCGTGTCGCGCCGGGCCAGCGCCGTGCCGTCGTAGGTCGGTCCCGCGCTGGTGCCGAACAGATAGACCCCGCCGTAGATCCACACGAGCACGGGCAGCCGCGCCGCGCCCGGGTCGGGCGTCCAGACGTTCACCGTCAGCCAGTCCCCGGTCCCCGCGTCGCCCTCGGGCCCGCCCAAGGGGCCGAAGGCCCGGGACTGCGGCGGGGACTCGCCGAAGGCGTCGGCGTGCCGCGTGCCCTCCCACGGCAGGGCGGGCGCCGGCGCCGCGAGCCGCAGCGCCCCGACCGGCGGCCGCGCGTACGGGATCCCCCGGAAGACCGTCACCCCGCCTTCCCGTCGCCCGCGGACCGTTCCGCACTCCGTACGGACGTCGGACACACCCTCAGCGTCAGAATCAGTCACGCCGGTCTTCCTTCCCTCGGGGAACTCCCGCCGACACCTCGCGGGTCAGGTCCTGGAGCACGGGTTCCGTCTCAGAACGTCCGGTTCGACGCCCACGTTGCCTGGCTCTCCGGATGGGCCAGGTCGGTGCCCACCCCGCCGAGGCGGCGGTCGGCCCCGAGGGAGCCGATGTAGCGGCCCTTGCTGCCGTTGCTCCAGGCGATGACGAACTCGATGTAGGTCCCGTCCACGAAGCCCTGCTCGAAGGTGCCCGTCGTGCCGCCGTACGACGCGGTGCCGCTGAGCTTCCCCAGGGCGTCCTGGGTCACGTGGACGGTGGGGTGGAACCCGTTGCTCTGGGTGACGCCCCAGGTACCCGAGGCGTCGAAGGCGGGGGCGTCCTTGACGGAGGGGACGGACGAGGCGGACGAGGCGGACGCGGGGGACACGGTGGGCGAGGTGGGGGAGGCGGCGGCGGTGGGGGTGAGCGCGAGGCCGCCCAGGGCGATGGCGAGGGCCGCGGTGACGGCGGGGGCGGCGAGGCGGAGGTTCATGTGAAGTCCCTTGCTGGCAGGGCGAGTCGCGCCCGGAGCTGTTGGACCAAGTAACTCCTGGGACCGTGCTCGTCCTCAACCCCGAAGGTGCGGGGCACCGGCTTGTTCCGGCCAGGTGCCGGACCGCGGAGTGCCGCGGTCCGGCAGGCGCGGCCGGGGGCGGCTAGGGGCGGTTGTCCACCAGGTCCTGGATCTGCGGATAGATCTTGTCCATGCGTGTGCCCACGTTGTTCGGGCAGGAGCCGCCCCAGTGCAGGGCGATCACCTTGTGCGAGGAAGCGGCGAGGACCGGGGAGCCGGAGTTGCCGCCGGAGGTGTCGCAGTTGTACCCGACGTCCTCCGTGCCGAGCTGGGGGGCGCGTATCCCGCAGTAGGCGCCGCCGTCGTTCTCCTCGAACAGGGAGATGCGCTTCGGCTTGGTGTCGCCGTGGCCGGCGATGTAGGCCCGCTCGCCCGCGATCGGCGCGCGGGGCTCGAGGAACAGGGTGCCGAACTGGGTGATCTGGTCGAAGTTGTCCACGCTGAACAGCGAGAAGTCGAGCGCGGGCGAGGTGCGGAGCAGGGCGTTCGCGCCGACCTTGGTGCCGGGGCGCGGGTTGTTGCCGCCGCAGGTCGCGCAGTCGTAGTCGAACTGCACCTCCATGGTGTCGAGTTCGGCCTGGTTCTTCACGCAGTGGTTGTTGGTCATCATGTGGTTGCCCCGGCCCACGCGCCAGGCCGTGCACCAGCCGCCGCCGTTCTTCAGCATGCGGGCCACGCCGCGCGACGCTGCGTACTGCGCGGGATGGCTGGTGCGGTAGCAGACCGCGTCCCTGCGGCCGTCGGCGCCGCACACGCTGCGCGGGTTCCTGGCGGTGATCTCCGTCTCGCCGTAGCCACGCCAGTAGCCGTCGATCGCGGCCGTCGATCCTCGCTTGCCGCGGGTGTGCAGGGTGATCACGGCGGTGTCGCCGTCGACCGACATCGCGGCGAAGCCGGCGCGGCCGTGCCGGGTGAATCCGGCGTCGTCGCGCGCGGCGGACCCGCGCGTCGGGTCGCCGTGGTAGGTGTGCACCTCGCGCCGGGTCGGGTCCGCCACGGTCACGTAGTCGCCGGGGGCGAGGTCGAGCCGGGCGAAGTGCACCTTGACGTACGCCGCTCCGGGGTGCCGGATCTCCTGCCGGGACGGGCTCCCGGACGAGCCGAGCGCGAGATCCACCGCCTTCTCCTCGCCGACGGTGGGGATCGGGGCGGCCTCGGCGCGTGGCAGCGAGGCGTCGCCCGCCGCCGTCGGCGCGACGGGGACCAGGACGGTCGTGGCCACGAGAGCGGCGGCCACGATGATGCGTCTCAACACGGTTGCCTCCTTGGTGGGTCGGCCGTTGGATCGGCCGGAAGCGGAACGCTGCGCGCGACCGCTTCGACACACCAAGGTAGGTGTGGACATGACAAGACGTGAGAGGCGTACCGGCCAGCGGTCGTCCCGGCTTGAACCATCGCTCCGGCCCGCCGGGACGCCACTGACGCGAACTAGGACCTGTCCGGCGCCGCGGGCTCGGCCCCTCGGGGTGGATCGGCGCGCCACTCGGCGGCGATGCCCCGCATCAGGGGCGGGTAGACGAGCAGGTGCCGGAACGGTGCGATGGCGGCCATGTAGGCCTTCCCGAACAGGCCGTTGGGCTTGACGAGCACGGCCATCTGGCCGCGGTGGCCGCCCTTGCCGTCGGGGACCCAGCTCATGTGCATCACCCCGTGCATGGTCCGGTTGCTCATCTCCGACGCCCACTCGTCGTCCGTCAGGAAGACCGAGCGGAAGGGGAGGCGGTCGAATTCCGGCCCGAAGGGTCCGTCGCGCAGGTCGTCCGGCAGCCGGTCCCGCAGCGTCGCCACCCGGGAGCCGACCCCGGCGTCGGCCTTGTCCCAGCCGAAGAGCCTCCCGAGCTTCCAGCGGATCGCGAAGAGCACGCGGGCGATCCGGGACGGGTTGTCGGAGGTGTCGCCCTTCGTGGTCTGCCGCACCAGGTGCGGGAAGTCGTCGGGGCCGCCCGGCGTCGGCAGGGCCCACACGTCGTAGAGACGGAAGTCCGGCGTGACCTCGTGGATCCGCCAGGGCCGGGACGTGTGCGCGGTGTTGGGGAGCCTCATGCGTGGAACCTCCGTCTGCTCGGTGTGTCGGTGACGTCGAGGGATTGGGTCCGCGGGGCCTAAGAGGGGGCGCGGGGGCGCGGGGGCGCGGGCGCGCGTGGGCGTGCCCGCTACGGCGGGAGAGCGACGCCGAGCACGCCCGCGACGGCCCGGGCCGCGAACAGCTCGTCGTCCGGGGGCCGGCCCGCCAGTGCGATCACGGTGCCCTCGAGCGCGCCGACGAAGGCGAGCGCGAGGTTCCGGGTCGGTCGGCCGGGCGGAATCGCGCCCGCCGCGCGCCCCGCGTCGATGAGACCGGCGACGCGGGTGAGGAGCGTGTCGTAGTTCCGCTCGACCTCGCGCCCGACGGGATGGTCCCGGCCGCTGAACTCCAGGCGCAGCGCGATCGGCACGCGCGCCACGTCCCGTCGGCAGAAGACGGCGTGACCGCGGGCGAGGGTGAGCAGCGCCGCCACGGGGTCCGGCTCCTGTTCGACGAAGCGCGCCACCTCGTGCCAGTACGTCTCGCGGAACCACGCGCACACGGCCAGGGCCAGATCCTGCTTGTCCTTGAACTGGTGGTAGAGCGCGCCGCGTGTGTACCCGGCCTCGCGGGCCACCTGCTCCAGCTTGAGATGGCCGTAGCCGTGGCGGGACAGGCCCCGCGCGGCCGACTCGAGCAGCGCGGTGCGCGAGCGCGCGCTGCGGTCGGCCTGGGTGGGGCGAGGGCGGCCGGTGCCGTCCGTGGCGGCCGGCCGGGGCCGTGCCTCGTCCCGCGCGTCCGGGGTCCGCATGACTGCTCCGCTCGGTTCGTCGCACCGGATGGTCGAAGTCCTGCTGTACGGAGGCCGGTTGCCCTTCCTCCGGGAGCAACCATACATGCGCGTGTGTATGTTTCTTCAGAGGGGTGCTCCCCGTGGAAACGCGCAGGTAGGGTGCGCCATCGGAACCGGAAACCAGTTTTCCCGGTGTCGGGCGTGCGGCCGCCCGTTCGACGCCATGGGGGGCCAGAAAGTGAGCACACAGATGCAGCCGACCTTCGTATTGGTGCACGGAGCCTTCGCGAACTCCTTCTCCTTCGCGCCGCTCCAGGCCGAACTCGGCCTCCTCGGCCACCGTTCGGTCGCCGTGGACCTGCCCGGCCACGGCTTCGCCGCCACCTACACCCGCGCCTACCAGGCGCCGCAGGACTCCGAAGGGCTCGCCACCGCGCCCGGCGGGATCAAGGGCGTCACGCTCGCCGACAACGTCGCGCACCTGATCGGGATCCTGGAGCGGGCCAAGCGGAACGGCCCCGTGATACTCGTCTCGCACAGCCGCGGCGGCGTCACGGCGACCGCCGCGGCCAACGCGCGACCGGACCTCATCGACCGCATCGTCTACGTCTCCGCCTGGTGCCCGGTCCTCCTCAACGTCGGCGACTACTACGCCGAGCCGGAGATGGCCTCGGTCGACGCCGCGTCGATGGCCCTGGCGATGGCCGGGAACCCGGCCGAACTCGGCCTGCTCCGCGTCAACTTCCGCACCGCGGACCCGGACGCGCTGGCGGCGTTCAAGGCGGCCTTCCTCGCCGACGGCACCGACGAGGAGTTCCTGACCTTCCTGAACACCTTCCAGCCCGACGAGAACCTGGACGTCGGCACCTCCGCCGACCGGGCGCAGGCCGAGACCTGGGGCCGGATCCCGAAGACCTACGTGCGGCTCACGGACGACACGAGCCTGCCGCTCGCCCTCCAGGACCGGCTGATCCGCGAGGGCGACGCGCTGACCCCGGACAACCCGTACGACGTCCGCGACCTGGCGGGCAGCCACCTGAAGTGGCTGACCGACCCGGCCCCCGCGGCCCGGGTCCTCGGCGGGCTCGCCGCGCCCCTGGCCGCCGCCGGGTCCTAGGGCCTGTCCGATGGGTCGGCGCGGCGTCGCGGCGTCTGGCACGCACGCTCGCCGCGTTGCCGAAAAGCCCTACTGCCGTGCCCCTCGATAGGTCCTGCCCCCGCGGCGCGGCAGCGCCGCCGGTGTGTCGGCGGGGGTGGCGATCGTCTCGGCGGCCAGGTGCAGTTCGCTCCTGGTCGTCGTCGACGACAGCTCCAGGTCCAGGAGTTTGCCGCACTCGGCCAGCCAGGCCGTGAGGGTGGACCGGTGCAGCCCCAGCTCGGCGGCCGCGGGCGCGGTGCGGCCCCGGTGCCGCAGCCAGCACCGGAGCGTGATGCGGAAGCGGGTGTCGAGCGGTTCGAGCAGCCCGGACGCCCACCGGGCCGCGTCCTGCGGGCCGAGCAGACCGGAGGGCAGCGCAGGGTCGGTGCGCAGCCTGGTCGGCGCGGTCGCCCGCACCGGCGGGACCGGAAGCACCGGAGCGGTCGTCGGGGCGGCGGCGGCCTGCCCGGGCAGGGGCGCGGCCGGGGCGCGCAGCGCGAGCAGCAACTGCGCCTGCACGGTGGGGTGGTCGAGATCGACGGCCAGGAGGCTCCCCGCCGTCCGCAGCCGCGCGCGCACCGTCCCCTCGGACACGTCGAGCGCGGGCGCGGCCGTCTGCGCCGAGCCCGACCGCAGCCAGGCCTCCAGGGTCCGGCGCTGCTCCCGGTCCAGGGGCCGCAGCACGGCCGCCGACCAGGCGCCGAGGCGGTCGCCCGGCACGACCCGGAGCAGCCCCTCCGCGCCGAGGCCGCTCGCGGCGGCGAGACGGCCCGCGGTGACGCTGTGCCGGGCGGCACCGGCCTCCGACCAGGCGGTGGCGAACATGTCCAGCGGCGCGGGTTCCGCCGCGCCCCCCGTCAGTTGGTGCCGTTCGGCGATGCGCGCGACGAGGGTGCGCGCCGACGTGTGGTCGCCGTGCGCGCCGTGGCGGGCGACGGCCACCAGCTCCGTCCCGTCGAGACAGACCAGCATCCGGGGACCGCCGAGGAACGCGCCGGGCTGCGCCGCCCGCCACAGGGACTGGTAGGCGGCGTGCACGGTGCGCCCGGTGAGGCGGTACACGGTCGCGTGCGTCGCGCCGCCGTCGCCCAGGACGGAGGCGGCCAGGGCGTGCTGGCCGTGCAGCAGCAGGTTGAGCACGGCGGCGTGCAGCCGCTGCTCGGTGCCGCGCACGTCGTCCGCCCGCCGGGCCCGTACCCGCAGCAGGTCGGCGGTGGCCTGGGCGATCAGGGCGACGTGGGCGTGCGGCGCCCGCCCGGGGCCGACGACCAGGACGGAACCGGAGGCGTCGCCCACGTGCCGGACGGTGAGGTGCGGATGGGTCTGCGGGTGGGCGGCGGCGCGCTCGCCGTCGGGGCCCGCGGTACGGGGGGTGCTGTGGACGGCGCCGACCGAGGGGTCCACGAGGGCGGCCCAGCCGTCGGCGAGCGCGGCGGTCTCGGCGATGAGGACGGCGCCGGAGCGTGCCGCCGCCCGCGTGAGCCGCTGCACCCACTGGCCCGCCGGGTCCGGCGCCGGGGGAGTGGGCGCGGGCGCCGCGAGGTGCTGCGGGCGGCCCGTGCCACCGGTCGTCATGAGATCCGGGCGACCCCGCCCCACCCGGCCCGCTCGGTGAGCCGGCCGGTGGTGGCGTCGGGTCGCCAGTTGGGCCAGGACACATAGCCGGGCTCGACGAGCTCGAGGCCGTCGAAGAAGGCGACCGTCTGCTCCGGCTCCCGGAAGATGTAGGGGATCGCGCCGGAGTTGTTGTACTCCTCCTGGACCTCCCGGTGCCGCTCGTCGGCGGCGGTGGAGTGGCTCAGCGACACATAACTGCCCGAGGGGAGCCGGGCGATGAGCCGGCGCACCAGCGACAGCGTCTCGTCCCAGTCCACGATGTGGCCGAGCACGTCATTGATCACTAAGGCGATGGGCCGGGTCATGTCCAGGGTCTTGGCGGCGCCCTCCAGGACGGCGTCGGTGTCCCGCATGTCCGCGAGTACGTAGTCCATCGCGCCCTCGGGCGTGCTCTTGCGCATCGCGTGGACGTGCAGCAGGACGAGGGGGTCGTGGTCGACGTACACCACCCGGCAGTCGGGCGCGATGCGCTGGGCGACCTCATGGGTGTTGTTGGCCGTGGGCAGCCCGGCGCCGACGTCCAGGAACTGCCTGATGCCCGCCTCCCGGGCGAGCCAGTTGACGCTGCGTATGAGGAAGCCGCGGGACTCCCGGGCCATCGGCTCGATCATCGGGTACTTGTCGCGGTAGGCGTCACCCGCGGCCTGGTCGGCGGGGAACCAGTCCTTGCCGCCCAGCCAGTAGTTCCAGACCCGGGCGCTGTGCGCGACGGAGGTGTCGATCTGCAGGGGGTCTGTCGGCTCGGTCATGACAGTGCCTCTTTCGACTTGTCGGGATGGAGGGCGGTGGCGCAGGAGTAGTCAAGGAGCAGGCGGTAGTCGGTCACGGTGGTGGGCGCGTCCCAGATGTCGGCGGCGCCGACCGGGCCGCCCTCGCGGACCACCCGGTCGGGGATCTCCGGTGCCTCGACGCGGTAGACGGTGATGGCCGGCTTGCCGGTCAGGGCGTGCGGGGGGCCGTCCAGCGGATGGATCTGCAAGGTCACGTCCGACCGTTCGGCGGCGGCGCGCAGCGCGGTCAGCTGCTCGGTCATGACCCCTGCGTTGCCGACGCGGGTGTGCAGGGCCACGGCCGACATCAGCGCCCAGATCCGGGTCTGCTGGGTGTGCAGCCGCTCCTGGCGCACCATGAGGAGTTCGGTGCGGGCCTCCTTGGCGGCGGCGGTGAGGTCGGGCCGCAGGGCGTCGTCGACGGCGCGGGCGTAGTCCCGCGTGCGTAACAGGGCGGGGACGAGGGCCGGCTCCCAGGTACGGATGATGCTGGTCGCGGATTCCACGCTCATCAGGTCGAGTTGCCAGGGGTCCATGACGGAGCGCCAGGGATGCCACCAACCGGGCAGGTTGGCGGTCGCGAGCTTACCGAGGAACTCCTCGATCTCCGCGTCCGGTGCCCCGTACGCCCCGAGGAGCGAGCGGACCTGGCCCTCGTCCAGGGACGTCTGGGCCTGCTCGATCCGGCGGACCGTGACCGGGTGGGCGCCGAGGGCGTCGGCGGCCTGCTTGCGGGAGAGTCCCGCCGCCTCGCGGAGGCTCTTGAGCCGGGTGGCCAGAACGAGATGCGCGAGGGTCGGACCAGACCTTTCGCGGGCCACGAACGCTCCTTCCGGCACTCTCCGCAATTTGCGGACAGTGCACACCTTGTCGCTTGCAATCTGTGTGCGCAACCCTTTGAGTATGTCCATGGCGACAGCCGACGGGAAACCGGTCAAGTCGCCGTGCACTGCCTGAGCTTGCTTCGGCTGGAGTTGACGTGTCGGCGAGCCCGAGAGAGAGCGCGTCGGCACACCATGCGGCTGTGAGACCCGTCGAGGGACATCACCAACTCCTCGGGCAGAAGGGGGAGATGACGTGCTGACACTGGGCATGCTGGCAGGCAGGGCGGAGCTGGAGCTGGCCTTCGCCGGAGGTGTCGACGCCGCCCGTTTCGAGGCCGTCGGCGTGGCCGGACTGACGGCCCTGACCGTGTCGCAGCTGCTGGAGGGCGAGCCTCAGCGGCGCCTCGACGCCGGGTGCCTGGTCCTGGTCACCGGGCTGCAGTTCCGCGGCCGGGGCCGCGCGGAGGTCGCCCTGGAGACGCTCATGGAGCAGCTGGCCCTGGACGCCTGCGCCGGCCTCGTGGTGAGCCTCGCGCCCGGCGCGCACCAGCCGCTGCCCCAGGCGATCCGTGACCTGTCCCACGCGCTCTCCGTGCCCGTGCTCGTGACCACCGCGCCGCTGCGGGAGTGGGCCAAGACGCGCCACCGCCTCCAGGAGAGCCGCCTCGCCGGGGCCGAGCTGCGCGCCAGCCAGCTCACCACGCTGGTGCAGCAGGTGCCGTCCGAACTCGCCGACCCCCGCGCCATGCAGCGCATCGCGGACTGGCTCGCCCGCGCCCTCCAGGTCCAGGTCCTCGTCAGCGACCCGCACCGGGTGCTCGCCGCCTCGCCCGCCACGGCCGCCGAGGCCCTGGCCCCGGCGATCATCCACAGCTCCGTCGACGCGGCGGCGTCCGGCCGCCCCACGGGTCCGCACACCCGGCTCATCTCCCTCGGCCCGGCGCGCGGTGCGGGCACGGTCCTCGCCATCGCCCGCGGCACGGCCCCCTTCGACGACGCCGAGGTGCGTCTGCTCGGGCACGCCGCGAAACTCCTCGGCCTCCTTGACCAGGCGCGCCGGGAGTACCGCGCCGCCGCCGAGACCTCCCGCGCGGCCCGCAGGGCGGCGGTGGAGCTGCTCCTCGACGGCGAGGTGGACAAGGCCCGCAGGGTGCTCGCCGCCCAGGCGCCCGGTCTCCTCGACGCCGACACGGTCCGGGTCTTCGTCGTCGACGTGCCCTGCGCCCACCGGGACGTCGCCGTGCGCCGGTGCGAGGTCGTCACGGAGGGCCGCGCCCTGGTGATCGCCGACCCGCGCGCCGATCGCCGGATCCTGGTCGTGCAGCCGGTCCGCCCCGGCCGGGCCGACGACGGCGTGGGCGCCGACCTCACCCGGCTCGTCGCCGCCCTGGGCGCCGAGGCCTCCGTCGGCGGCAGCGGTGTCTACTCCATGTCCCTGCTCGCCGACGCGCTCCGGGAGGCGAGCGCGGCCCAGGGGTTCGCGCTGCTGCAGCCGGACGCGGCCGCGCTGTCCGCGCCGAACACGGACCTGATCGGGCTGCTCCCGCCGCGGGACGCGCAGCTGTGGGCGAGGAGCCTGCTCGACCCGTTGATGCGCCACGACGGCCAGTGGGAGCAGATGCGCGAGACCTTGTCGATGGCCCTCGCCCACCCCTACACCGTCGCCGCCCGGCGCCTGAACCTGCACCGCAACACCGTCACGCGCCGCGTCGCCCGGGCCGCCGAGGCGCTGCGCGTGGACTTCGCCTCCGTCGCCGACCGGATAGCCGTCGGCCTCGCGCTCGAACTGGTCACGCACCGGGAGCCGCCCGCGCGGTCCATGACGCCTGGCGCCTACGCGCCGACGCTCCACTCCCTGCTGTCCTCGCCCCAGGTGACGGCGTGGGCGGACACCCTGCTGCGGTCGGCCCGCGGCGACCGCAGGGACCTGATCACGACCGCCACGGTGTGGCTCACCCACGAGGCGCACCTGGAGCCGGCCGCGCGGGCGCTCGGCCTGTCGGAGGCCACCGTGCGCTCCCATCTGCGGGCCCTGGAGGCGCACATGTCCCGGGACCTCGGCTCCCTCGGCGGCCTGCGCGACCTCCAGTTCGCCCTGTACGTCGCGACCGGAAAGGTCGAGATCGCGGAGAGCCGGGGCGTCCTGGTCCCGGCGACGTGACCGCCGGACCCGCGACATAAGGGGCGTACGGGGGCGAGGGGGGACCGCGGCACGGGAGGCTCACGAAAAACAGAGGCGTGGTGGCCGCTGACTGAGTACGCTGTACGCTATTCATGCCGGACAGCTGTGCGAGCCGTACAAGGAGCCCCCGTGAAGGTCACCCCCGCCGACAGCCACACCCTGATCCAGGTCCGCGGAGCGCGGGAGAACAACCTCAAGGACGTCTCCCTCGACCTGCCCAAGCGGCGCCTCACCGTGTTCACCGGAGTCTCGGGATCCGGCAAGTCCTCGCTCGTCTTCGCCACCATCGCGGCCGAGTCGCAACGCCTGATCAACGAGACGTACACCGCCTTCATCCAGTCGTTCATGCCGAGCGTGGGCCGCCCGGACGTCGACGAGCTGCGCAACCTCAGCGCCGCGATCGTCGTCGACCAGGAGCGCATGGGCGCCAACTCCCGCTCCACGGTCGGCACCGCCACCGACGCGTACACGATGCTGCGGATCATCTTCAGCCGCCTCGGCGTGCCGAACATCGGCACGTCCGGGGCGTTCAGCTTCAATCTGCCCGACGGCATGTGTCCCGAGTGTGAGGGCACCGGCGAGGTCTCGACCGTCGACGTGGACCAGCTCCTCGACCGCGAGAAGTCCCTCAACGAGGGCGCCCTGACCCTCCCGTACTACGCGGTGGACTCCTGGAGCTGGCAGATCATGGTCAACTCCGGTTTCTACGACCCCGACAAGAAGCTCAAGGACTTCACCGAGCAGGAGTGGGCGGACCTGCTGCACAAGGGCCCGGTCAAGGTGAAGGTCGGCTCGAACGGCTTCACGTACGAGGGCCTCGTCTCCAAGATGCAGCGCACCTGGCTCGCCAAGGACCGCGACGGACTCCAGCCGCACATCAGGGCCTTCGTCGACCGTGCCGTGGTCTTCCGGCGATGCCCGCTCTGCGAGGGCACCCGCCTGACCCAGGAGGCGCTCTCCTCGAAGATCGACGGCGTGAACATCGCGGAGTGCTCCGCGATGCAGATCGACGACCTCGCCGACTTCGTCCGCTCCATCGAGGACCCGGGCACCGCCCCGCTGCTCGCCAACCTCCTCGACCTGCTCGACTCGCTCACCGAGATCGGCCTCGGCTACCTCAGCCTCGACCGCCCCTCAGGCACCCTGTCGGGCGGCGAGGCGCAGCGCGTGAAGATGGTGCGCCACCTCGGCTCCAGCATCACCGATGTCACGTACGTCTTCGACGAGCCGACGATCGGTCTGCACCCGCACGACATCCAGCGCATGAACGACCTGCTGCTCCGGCTGCGCGACAAGGGCAACACCGTGCTCGTCGTCGAGCACAAGCCGGAGGTCGTCGCGATCGCCGACCACGTCGTGGACATCGGCCCGGGCGCGGGCACCGCGGGCGGCGAGATCTGCTACACCGGCGACGTGGCGGGCCTGCGCGCCTCGGGCACCCTCACCGGCCGCCACCTCGACCACCGCGCCCGGCTCCGCGACACCGTCCGCACCCCGAAGGGCCACCTGGCCGTCAAGGGCGCCGACGCGCACAACCTGAAGGACGTCTCGGTCGACGTGCCGCTCGGCGTGCTCACCGTCGTCACCGGGGTCGCCGGATCCGGCAAGAGCTCCCTGATCCACGGCTATCTGTCCGGGCAGGACGGGGTGGTGGTCGCCGACCAGTCCCCGATCCGTGGCTCGCGCCGCTCGAACCCGGCGACGTACACGAACCTGCTCACCCCGATCCGCAACGCCTTCGCCAAGGCCAACGGCGTCAAGGCGGCCTTGTTCAGCGCCAATTCGGAGGGCGCCTGCCCGAAGTGCAACGGCCTCGGCCTTGTCTACACCGACCTGGCGATGATGCAGGGCGTCGCCTCCGTCTGCGAGGAGTGCCAGGGTGAGCGCTTCACACCGGAGGTCCTCACCTACCGCCTCAACGGCAAGAACATCAGCGAGGTCCTCGGCATGTCGATCGCCGAGGCGTACGACTTCTTCCCCTCCGGCCAGCCGCACACCATCCTCGGCCGCCTCGCCGACGTCGGCCTCGGCTATCTGCGCCTCGGCCAGCCGCTCAACACGCTCTCCGGGGGCGAGCGGCAGCGTCTGAAGCTCGCCATCCACATGGCCGAGAAGTCCTCCACGTACATCCTCGACGAGCCCACCACCGGCCTCCATCTGGCCGACGTGGACAAGCTCCTCGCCCTCCTGGACCGGCTCGTCGACGACGGCAACTCCGTCATCGTCATCGAGCACCATCAGGCCGTCATGGCCCACGCCGACTGGATCATCGACCTCGGCCCGGGCGGCGGCCACGACGGCGGCGAGATCGTCTTCACCGGCACCCCCGCCGAACTGGTCACCGGGAGCGACACCTTGACGGCCCGTCACCTGCGCGAGTACGTCGGGTCCTGATCGGTGCCGCGGCGGGCGGGTCGCCGACCGTGACCCGCCCGTCGCGCACGCGCTGTGACCCAGGCCACGCCAGCGGGTCGCTCACTTCTCGCCGGTCGGGTGGTCATACCTGCACTTCCCGCGCAGAGGTTCCGGCGGTCCTGCGCCGCCGGTGCCCTGCTGCCTTCGAGGTGAGAGGCGTGACCATGGGCACGAACGTGAACGCGGAGCGGATTCTGGGCTGGGTGGAGACGGAGCGCCTCGGCGTCGCCGACCTCCTGGCGGAGCTCGACGACGCCGAGTGGAAGGCGCCTTCGCTCTGCGAGGGCTGGACGGTGCGCGATGTCGCCGCGCATCTGACGCTGTCGACGCGTACGACATGGCGCATGGTGCTCGGCGGCGCCCTGCGCGCCCGGGGTGACTGGAACCGCATGGAGGCCGAGTTCGCCGTGCGCCGGGCGGCCGCGTTCCCGCCCGCCGACCTCGTCGCCCAGATCCGGGAGACGGCCGCGTCGCCCCGCCGGGCACCCATGGCCGCCCCCGCGGACCCCCTGGTCGACTTCCTCGTCCACGGGCAGGACATCGCGCGCCCGCTCGGACGTACGCGGACCATGCCCCCGGAGCCGACGGCCACCGCTCTCGACCACGTCGTGGGCAGCCCGTTCTACGGCGCCCGCAAGCGTCTGCGCGGCCTGCGCCTGATCGCCACCGACGCGGACTGGTCGACGGGCGACGGCGCGGAGGAGGTCAGCGGCCCGGCGGGCGACCTGCTGCTCCTGGCGACCGGCAGGCCCGCCGGGCTCGCGGGCGTGTCCGGGCCGGGCGCCGAACGCCTGGCGGCGGCGCTGTAGCACGGGACGCCGCCCGTCCTTGTGGCGCGACGGCACGGGACCGGGTGGCGCGGCAGACGGGAACGACGTGATCACGCCATTCGTGTCAGTGACTGTCGCGAAATTCCCGGGCGAGAGCTGCGCCCCCTGCGAGGTCATGGGGCGTGACGGCGGCGCGGGAGCATCACAAACCGGCCGTGATGCTGAACTCAGGGGCGTCCGGCGCGAAGTTGGCCGAACCGGGCATGTTCCAGATGTGTGCATGGGGCATGAAGTGGGGGTCGGGACACCGCACCACCCGTCCGAGCGCATCGGAGGCCCCCATGGCGCAAGCCGCCCCCTTCCCCCAGGACCGAACCTGCCCCTATCACCCGCCCGCCGGCTACCGGCCGCTCAGCACCCAGGGCCCGGTCAACCGCGTCACCCTCTACGACAACAGCGAGGCCTGGCTCGTCACCGGGCACGCCGAGGCCCAGGCCCTGCTCACCGACCGCCGCCTCTCCGCCGACCGGCAGCATCCCGCCTTCCCGATGATCGCGGCCCGCTTCGAGCTCTCCCGCCGGGAGCCGCTCGCCCTGCTCGGCGTCGACGACCCGCTGCACAACAAACAACGCCGCATGCTCATCCCCACGTTCGGGGTGAAACAGGTGGCGGCGATGCGCCCCCGCATCCAGCACATCGTCGACGGGCTCCTCGACGCCGTCGTCGCCCAGGGGCCGCCCGTCGAGCTGGTCGCCGCCTTCGCCCTGCCCGTGCCGTCCATCGTCATCTGCGAACTCCTCGGCGTCCCGTACGCCGACCACGACTTCTTCGAGGACGCCGCACGCCGCATCCTGCGCGGCGCCACGGCCGAGGAGTCGGAGGCGGGCCGTGTCGAACTCCTCGACTACCTCGGCGACCTGGTGGACCGCAAGGCCAAGACGGCCGACGGCGGCACGGGGGCGGCCGCGGCCGACGCCACCCCCGAGGGCGTACTCGACGAGCTGGTGCGCGAACGGCTGAGCAGCGGCAGCCTGGACCGCGACGAACTCGTGCGCATCGCCCTCATCCTGCTCGTCGCCGGGCACGAGACCACCGCCAACATGATCTCGCTCGGCACCTTCACGCTGCTCGAACACCCCGATCAGCTCGCGGCCCTGCACGCCGACCCGGACCTGATCCGCGACGCCGTCGAGGAACTGCTGCGCTTCCTGTCCATCGCGGACGGACTCGTGCGCGTCGCCACCGAGGACATCGAGGTGGCCGGGCAGACCATCCGCGCCGACGAGGGCGTGGTCCTCGCCGCCTCCACCATCAACCGCGACACCGCCGTCTACCCCGACCCCGACGACCTCGACGTGCGCCGCAGCGCCCGGCACCACCTCGCGTTCGGCTTCGGCATCCACCAGTGCCTCGGCCAGAACCTGGCCCGCGCCGAACTGGAGATCGCCCTGCGATCCCTGCTCACCCGCCTACCCGACCTGCGGCTCGCCGTCCCCGTCGACGAGATCGAGATGAAGCCCGGCGACACCATCCAGGGCCTGGTCGACCTGCCCGTCACCTGGGGGCGCGGCTGATGCGCGTCACCATCGACACGGACGTCTGCATCGGCGCGGGCCAGTGCGTCCTGACGGCACCGAAGGTCTTCACGCAGGACGACGACGGCTTCAGCGAGCTGCTTCCCGGGTGCGAGGAAGAGGTGGCCGACCCGATGCTGCGGGAGGCGGCGCGGGCCTGCCCGGTCCGGGCGATCACCCTGCACACGGAGACGTTCGCGCCCGAGCCCCGGCGCGGCGAGGCCTGAGCCACCGGGTGGAATCCGCCTCGCCGAGCCCGAAGCCCGACCGGGATCGGCAAGGCGGTTCCGCCTCGCCGTCGACCGCACGGCCGCGCCCCAGGGGGCCCGAGGCCCTGTCGCCCCACCGACCCGGGACAATGGCGCGATGCGCATCCGATCCCTCCGTCACGGTGAGTCGACCCGCCTCCAGGACATCGAGCGGGCGGCCGGCCGCTGCTTCCACGACGTCGGCATGCCGGAGATCGCCGACGACGAACCGCCCGCCCTCGACGAACTCGCGGGCTACGAGCGCGCCGGGCTCGCCTGGGTGGCCGCCGACGAGAACGACGTACCGGTGGCCTACCTCATCGCCGACCGTGTCGACGGCGACCTGCACGTCGAGCAGGTGTCCGTGCACCCCGACCACGCCCGCCACGGCATCGGCCGCGCCCTCCTGGACCACCTCGCCGACCGCGCCGCGGCCGAGGCGGTCCCCGCGCTGACGCTCACGACCTTCAGGGACGTGCCGTGGAACGCCCCGTACTACGCGCGCTGCGGCTTCGTGCTCCTCGACGAGGCCGAACTGGGCCCGGGGCTGCGGGCCGTCCGGGCGAAGGAGGCCGAGCACGGCCTGGACCGCTGGCCCCGCGTGTGCATGCGGCGCCCCGTGCCGCTGCCCGCCGCGCCTCTCCGGTAGCCGGGGGAGGTAGGGGAGCGGCGAGGGGCGAAAACCGGCCGCAGTGAGCCAGGGCGGGGTCTGTGACGGTCGGAGGGCTTCATACCGACTTGGTCTGGACCTATCATCGGTCGGCATGAGCGGGCGAGCGTACGCCCTCGGGCCGGGGCGGGCGCCTCGGCTCCGACAGGACGTCCCGCTTGCGGGAGCCACGCCGCACGCCGTTCAGCACGCAGAGGGACCTCTCCTCCCTGTTCCCGTCCTTCCCCCCTCGGCACAAGGAGAGATCACGCATGTCCTCACCGTCACGTCCCCCTCACTCCGCTCACCCCACCCACTCCGCCGACCCCCCTCACTCCACCGACTCCTCTGCCCCGCCGCCCCCCTCCCCGTCCCCTCACACCTCCGTACCGACCGGCACCCCGCGCCGACACGCCCTCGCGGTCGCCTCCGGCCCCCAACCCGGCGCTGACGTCGGCCTGTTGCTGCTGCGCCTCGCGGTCGGCCTCACGATGGCCGCGCACGGCTCGCAGAAGCTCTTCGGCTGGTTCGACGGCAACGGCCTCGACGCCACCGCCGCCTTCTTCGCCTCCGACGGCTACAAGGCCGCCAAGACGATGGCCTGGGTCGCGGCCCTGACCGAGACCCTGTGCGGTCTCGGCCTCGCCATCGGCCTGCTCACACCGCTCGCGGGCGCCGGGATCCTCGGCATCATGCTCAACGCCATGGCCGTGAAGTGGGGCGGCGGCTTCTTCAGCCCCGAGGGCGTCGAGTACGACATCGTGCTGCTTGCCGGCGCGGTGTCGGTGGCCCTGGCGGGGCCCGGCCGCCTCGCCGCCGACGAACTGCTGCCCGTGCTGCGGGACCACCGGTTCTCACGCGGGGTCGCGGCCGTCGCCCTCGGCGCGGTGTCCGCCGCGTTCGTCCTGGTGGTGCTGCGGGACTGAGTCTCGGCCTCGTGCCCACCTTCCCTCACTGAGGGCTGTGTAGGCGGCCTCCGCGACACGGCCCGGGGCGGAGTCCGCCGGGGCGTGGGCCAGGAAGCCCGCAGGGGTGCCGCTGAACGTGATGCGGCCGGAGCGCAGGACGGTCACGTGGTCCGCCGCCGCGGCGAGGTCGGCGACGTCGTGGGTGGAGAGGAGCACGCGTACGTCGTCGGTGAGTGCGCCGAGCGTGTCGTGGAAGACGCGGCGCTGGTGCGGGTCCATGCCGGCGGTGGGCTCGTCCAGGAGCAGGACACGGGCTTCGTGGACGAGGGCGGAGGCGACGCCGACGCGGCGCAGTTGGCCGCCGGACAGGCGCCTGGCCTTCGTCTCGGTCTCCTCCGTGAGCTCGACGCGCGCGAGCGCACGGGCGGCGGCGTCCCACGCGGCGCGCTTGCCCATGCCTTTGAGCCAGCCGGTGTAGGCGACCTGTTCGCGCGCTGTCAGCCCGGTCATGGGGATGACGCGTTGCGGCAGCCACGCGACGGCGGCACGGTAGGCGCGCCGGTGCGAGGGGATGCCGTCGAGGGTGATGGTGCCCTTGCGGGGGCGGGCCACGGATGCCGCGAGGTGCAGCAGGGTCGACTTGCCCGCCCCGTTGGGGCCGAGCAGGACAGTCAGGCCCCGCGGCAGCGTGTACTCGAGGTCGCGCAGGACGGGCGGGGCCCATGGCCGGTAGGCGTAGGTGCACGAACGGATTTCGAGGGTCATGGCGATCTCTTCCCCAGTGGTCAGGAGTCGGTACGGGGGCGGGTGCCGAGTTGGACGGCGAGACCGGCGGACAGCGTGAGGGCGGCCGCCGTGGCCGCGACGGGGTCGTCGGCGGCGCGGGGGAGCACGGTCCAGAGGGCGGGGTCGCCGGTGCGGTCGAAGCCGAAGAAGACGACGGCGGCGAACCAGACGACCGGTGTCATCACGGCGGGCGGCCCGGCACGGGGCCGCACGCAGAGCGTCAGTCCGGTGAGGAAGGCGGTGTTGCGGCCCAGGGGCGTGGCGGCACCGGGGCCCAGCACCGCGTCGGCGCCGAGCCCGGCCGCCGTCGCGGCGGCGACGGCGGCCAGCGTGAGTCCCGCGTCTCGGGCACGGACGCGGCGCACGGACGAGTCCTCGGCGGCCGACAGCCGTGACTCCAGCGACATCAGCAGCACGGCACACAGGGGCACTGGCACCAGCAGCATGGCCGGCACCGGGTTGTCGGCACCGGTGCGGAACGACGGCAACCGCGCCACGGTGTCGTGCAGCAGCAGGACGAGTGCGGTGAGCAGTGTCAGCCCCACGGGCAGCAGGGTGTGCGCGCGGCGCGCCTTGACCCACCACCACATCACGTGTCACCCGCGCGGCCCGCGTCACCGCAGGCGCGTTTGAGCTCGCTCCGGTACCAGGACGCCTGCGCGGCGGTGGAGGCGCGGCGCACGGTCGCGACTCGCTCCTTGATGAGCGCGAACACCTCGTCGCCGTTGTCGTACTGGGCCAACTCCTCGCGCTGCGCCGTCAGATACCGCTTGGCCTCACCGGTGTTCCCGGCGGCCCACAACATGGCGCTGCGGCTGGCGACTTCGTCGGAGGTGTTCGCGCACGGGAAGCGGACGGCCCGGGTCAGGACCTGGTAGCGCGTGGTTGCGTCGCGCTGGCCGGCTGTGAGGGGGAGCCACCAGATTTCGCCGGTGGAGGGGCGGGGGCGGGCGCCGTTGATGACGTTGTCGGAGATGGTGCGGGGCAACGTCACCCGCACGCCCGCTGCGGCGAGTTCACGCACCACTGCTTCTGCCTCCGCACGCACCTCGGCGGGCTCCGCGCCCCCGGCGACGGGGACACAGACCCGGGGAGCCGATCCCGCGCAGGTCATCCGCGCGTGGCCGACCGAAAGCGGCGCGGTGTGGCCCCAGCCCTCGGCGATGTCGTACGCGGCCAGCGTGCCGGTGAGGGCGACCACGCAGGAGAGCACGGGCACGGCGGTGCGGACACCGCGGTTCCGGGCGGTCACCCCGAGCAACGCCAAGCCCAGCGCGATGCTCCCGGTGAACAGGAACTGGGGAGCGAGAGCGGTCCACGTGGTCCGCTCCCCGAACGACAGGACCGTGGAGAACGCCCCGGACACATGGCGGGGCCACATGCGCTCGCCGGAGGAGGCCGACGAGGCCACGCCGTAGAACACGCCCGCGGCGAGCAGCGGCGCCGCAACGAGGCGGGGCACGACCAGGCCGACGGCGAAGCCGATGACACCGTGAGCGGCGGCCACGAACAGAGCCATGGCCAGCAGCGGGACGCAGTCCGGCGTCAACACCGTTCCCTCGCTGAGCAGGCCCAGGCCCACCGGGAACAGGAGCATGGCCCAGGCCAGCACCAGGACGGGGAGCAGCGCCTGGGCGGCGATGGCGTGGTGGTTCCTGGCGGGTGCGCCCGCCCACACTCCGGCGCGCTTCATGCGGCCGCTCTCCCACGCCGCCAGGCTGGACGCGGTGGCGTACGCGAGAGCGTACAGGGGGTCCAGTACGAAGGAGACGGTCTCCAGGGCGTACGGGATGTCCCCCCGGGTGAACTCGTAGTCGCGCGAGAAGCTGACGTGGAAATAGAACAACACCAGCCCGAGCGCCGGCGGGGCAGCCCACAGGGCGCTGGAGGTGCGTACCAGGGCGGCGAATCTCATGGGACTCCAGAGCAGCAGAGACGAGAAGCGAGGGGTGCCTCCGTGGTCCGCAGGCACCCCTCGACGTGGCCGGCTTCCGGGTCAGTCGTGCTTCGAGGTGTCGACGTACACCTTTCGCACGCTGAGCCTGTTGCCGTAGTCACGGCCGTTGATCTTCTTGATCTGGAAGAAGTGCTTTCCGTTGGACAGGCCGTGCCACTGGCCGTTGCTCTTGCGGTTGCCGTGGAAGCACCGGGAGAACTTCTTGGTGCCCCAGCTCTTGTCCGGCCGGAAGCTGCGGTCCCACCGGAGTTGCACATGCGTGGAGATGTCCCGGGCGCCAAGGACCCGGCACTTCTTGAACCACACCTGTGAGTACCCCTTGTCCTGCCACCGGCGGGACTGGAATCCGGTGAGGGCGCCGCTCAGATGGCCCTGCCAGTTGCGGAGCTGGGGAGCATCGGCGCCGGGGTCAGGAGCAGCGGTCGCCGTCGGCATGCCGCCCAGCAGCGCTGCGGCGGCAATGCCGCTCACGGCGGCTGTGCGCGCCTTGGTCATATGTGAGTTCACGGGTGAACGATCCCTTCCGTCCGGATGTGGCAGCTGCGTGCTCGGCTCGTGGCCGGGCTGTCCTGGCGATTTCAGGCGGTCGGCCGTTTTCTCGCAGCCCCTGTCCGTGCCGGTGGACAAAACAGCGCCGGCCCGGCTGCGGGGGAGACCGGCCTGACGGCGCCTTCTCGGCGCCGTGGTGGCTGTGATGGGCTGGGGAGGAGTCCGTCGAGGGGAGGCTGAGGCTGCGGTGGGGCGCCGTGAGAAACCGATCGATCCCGGCGCGGGGCCGGTGCAGGCATTCGCCTTCGCGTTGCGCAAACTGCGCCGAGAGGCGGGAGGTCCGCCCTACCGCGCGATGGCCGAGGACGCCGGATACTCCATCGCCGCGCTGTCCCGCGCGGCGGCGGGGGAGGTGCTGCCGTCCCTGGCGCTGACCCTGGCCTATGTACGGGCCTGCGGAGGGGAACCCGCGGAGTGGGAGCTGCGATGGCAGGCCGTGCGGGACGAAGAGGCCGCACAGGTCCGGGAGGCCGACGCGGAGGCGGCTGATCCGCCCTATCGCGGTCTGACGCGTTTCGAACCCGGCGACCACTCACGGTTCTTCGGCCGCACGCGTCTCGTGGACCGGCTCACCGCCCTGGCCGGGGCCCGACGGTGTCTCGTGGTGCTCGGCGCCTCGGGCAGCGGAAAGTCCTCCCTCCTGCGCGCCGGCCTCGTCCCGCGATTACGGAACACCACCGACCCGGAGCTGCGACCGGCGGCCATCCGCATCCTCACGCCCGGCCCGCAGCCGGTGCGCGATCACCGCCGACTGTTCACCCCGGCCGCGGGAGCGGGGGACACCTGGCTGGTGGTGGACCAGTTCGAGGAGGTGTTCACCCTCTGCCACGACGTGGGGCAGCGGCGGGAGTTCATCGACCTGGTGCTTTCGGCCCGGGAAGCCGGGAGCGGGCTGCGCGCCGTCGTGGGCGTGCGGGCGGACTTCTACGCCCGCTGCCTCGAACACCAGGGGCTCGCCGGGGTCCTCGGAGAGGCGAGCCTGCCCGTCGGCCCCATGTCGCCGGACGAGCTGCGCGACGTCATCGTCAAGCCCGCGGCCGCCGAGGGCCTCATCGTGGAACGGGCCCTGACCGCCCGGCTCATCGAGGAGACCGGCCAGGAGCCAGGCGGACTTCCGCTCCTCTCGCACACACTCCTGGAGACCTGGCGCCGCCGTCAGGGCCGCACACTGACCCTGGCGGGTTACGAAGCCGCCGGGGGCATCCACGGCGCCATCGCCCAGACCGCCGAAGACCTCCACACCCGACTCACCCCGCCCCAGGCGGAGGCGGCCCGCCACATACTGCTGCGCCTGATCACCCCAGGAGAGGGCGCCCCCGACACCCGCCGCCCCGTCGACCGCGCGGAACTCGCCACCGCCCCCTGCGCGGGCCCGGCTCCGGACCCCGCCCCGGACACGGTGCTGCAGCGATTGGCCCGGGCCCGCCTCGTCACGTTGGACGGCGACACCGTCGACCTCGCCCACGAGGCACTGATCACCGCGTGGCCCCGGTTGCGGAGCTGGATCGACGACAACCGCGAGCGGCTGCGCAGGCACCGGCGGCTGACCGCGGCGTCCCGCAACTGGCACGACCGCGGCCGGGACAGCGGGGCACTGCTGCGCGGCACCGAACTCGGCGAGGCGGAGGACGCCTTCCGTACCGCCGGACAGCAAGAGGAACTGACCCCGCCGGAGCGTGACTTCCTCCACCAGTCCACCCGCGCCGCCCGACGGCGCACCCGGCGCACCCGTCAGGTCATGGCGGCCCTCTGTGTCCTTGTGGTGCTCGCGTTGACCGCGACCGGCATCGCCGTCCAGCGGACGACCGCCGCCGACACCCAGCGGCGCCTGGCCACCTCCCGTGAACTGGCCGCACGTGCCGGTCAGTTGAGCGACGGACGCCCGGAGGCGGCCATGGTTCTCGCTCTTCGGGGATACCGGCAGGCCCCCACCACGGAAGCCCGCAGCAGCTTGCTGAGCGTGCACGCCCGCTTCAACGCCAACCAGCTCACCGGGCACGCCGCGTCCGTTCTGAGCACGGCCTTCGCCCGCGGTGGCCGCACCCTGGCCACAGCGAGCTGGGACCACAGCGTCAAACTGTGGAACCCGCGCTCCCGCCGCCTCCTGGCCACCCTGACCGGCCACACCGATGCCGTCACCGCGGTGACATTCTCGCCCGACGGCCGCACCCTGGCCACGGCGAGCAACGACCGCAGCGTGAAGCTGTGGGATGTACGGTCCCGCCGCCTCCTCGCCACGCTGACCGGCCACACGAACACGGTCGAGGGAGTCGCGTTCTCCCCGGACGGCCGCACCCTGGCCAGCGCGAGCAGTGATCGCACGGTGCGCTTGTGGGACGTACGCACGCACCAGGAGCGCGTCGTCCTGACCGGCCACGCCGATCCGGTGTTCCGCGTGGAGTTCTCTCCGGACGGCGCCATGCTGACCAGTGCGGACTCCGGACGCACGACGCGCCTGTGGGACGTGTCCTCCCACAGAACCCTCGCGGTGCTGGCCGGGCGCACCGGCGCTGTCAACGCGGTGGCCTTCTCTCCCGACGGCCGCACCCTGGCCACAGCGGGCACCGATGACAGCGTGAAGCTGTGGGACGTGCGCTCCCGCCGCCTGCTGGCGACGCTGACCGGCCACACCGGCGCTGTGCAAGGTGTGGCGTTCTCGCCGGACGGCCGCACGCTGGCCAGCGCGAGCGCCGACCGCACCGTCCGGTTGTGGCGTCCCCGTCCGGGTCCGGCCGTGGCCACCCTGACCACGAAGAAGCCCCTCAACTCGGTCGCGTTCTCCCCTGACGGGCGTACCTTGGTCACCGCGGGCCAAGACCCCACCGTCCGCCTGTGGGACGCGGACTCGCGTCGGCCGACCGCCACCTTGCCCGAGCGCTCCGGCACTCTCACCGCGAGGCCGTCCTTCGCGGACCCCCACGCCTACCTCACCGTCGACCCCGCCACATCGGCCTTCCGCTGGTCCACCGTCGCCCCGCGCACCCGCCCGGCCGCCATCCGCTCCCCGGCGCCCGTCACCGAAGCAGTGGTCAGTGGCGACGGCCGGGTGCTTGCCACGGGAGATCGGGAGCGCGTCGTGCGCGTGTGGAATCGGGCTACCGGCAGACGCATCACCACGCTTCCCAAGGCCACCTGGAACCTGCGGCAACTGGCGATCGCTCCGGACGGCAGAACCCTCGCCGCCGGAGGCACGGACGGCACCATCCGGGTGTGGAACGTCGCCGCCCGCCGCACCGTCGCCACGCTGCGCACGGGCCGTCCGGTGACCGCGCTGGCCCTGCGGCCCGACGGCCGCGCCGTGGCCTTCACCAGCGGTGACGGGACCACGCGGCTGTGGACCATCCGCTCCGGACCGGCAGCCCGCCCCCTGCCTGCCCCCACGGACGCCAGCATGGCCCTGGTCTTCAGCCCCGACGGCCGCACTTTGGCCGTCGGCGGCAACGACGGCACCGTCAAGCTGTGGGACATCGCCGCCGGACGCGCCACCGCCACGCTCACCGGCCACACGAGCGTCATCATCGGGGCGGAGTTCAGCCCCGACGGCTCCACGCTCGCCACCACCAGCACCGATCGCAGCGTACGGCTGTGGGACACCCGCGCCGCTCGTGTGCGCGCCACCCTCACCGGATCGGCCGTTGTGGGCATACCCACCGTGCGGTTCTCTCCCGACGGCCGCGCCCTGGCCGTCGGCACCCCCGGTACGACCCGCGCCTGGAGCATCGATGCCGACTACGTCGCCACGCGCGTCTGCCGCCTCAGCACAGCCCACCACTGGGCACAACTCCTCCCGGACCAACCGGTGAAAGGCCTGTGCCCGGCATAGGCGGCCCCGGACCGCACTGCGGGATCATGGAGTACACCACCCAGACCAACGTGAGGAGCGGCAGGCCATGCCCGAGCCGGGAACCCACGACCAGGAGCAGCACGCTCCGGTGCCCGACGGCACAGCGCCGATGACCGCCGAGGAGATCGCCGCGGCCCACGTGGGCGCGGTGCCCAGGCTCGACGACCAGGTCACGCTGGCGGAGTACGACCCCCGCTGGCCCCAGGTCTTCGCCGCCGAGGCCGCACGCATCGGCGCCGCCCTCGCGGACGTCCGGCACACGATCGAGCACGTGGGCTCGACGTCGGTGCCCGGCCTGCCCGCCAAGCCGGTCATCGACATGCTCCTGACCGTCCCGGACCCGGGGGCGGAGCAGACGTACGTGCCCGCGCTCGAACAGCTCGGCCACACCCTCGCCATCCGGGAGCCCGACTGGTACGAGCACCGCGTGCTGCGCCGGTACGACCTCGCGCCCGGTGCCGCCTCGGCGAACCTGCACGTGTTCCCGTACGGCTGCGAGGAGGCCGCCCGCATGCTCCGGTTCCGGGACCGGCTCCGCGCCCACGACGACGACCGCGACCTGTACGCCCGCACCAAGAGGGCGCTGGCGGAGCGGACGTGGGAGTACCTGCAGAATTACGCCGACGCCAAGTCGGACGTGGTCGAGGGGATCCTCGCGAGGGCGGAGGAGGGGCCGAGGTGACGGATGCCCGGGAGCGGGGTGGCGGGCGCTGAGGCAAGTCCCCCCCGTCGGGGAACGGTGGCGGGGCACTACCATCCCGTCATGCGACCGGCCCGGTACAGCGACGAAGACCTGGAACAGCACTCCCTGCGCCGAAGGGTCGCGGACGACGGACAGCGATCGGGGTTCGAGCACGACGTCGACCGGATCCTGTACTCCACGCAGTGGCGCGCGCTCGCGGGCAAGAGCCAGGTCGTCGCCAGCGGCGAACTCGGCGCGTACCACACCAGGCTGACCCACTCCATGAAGGTCGCCCAGCTCGGGCGGCGGATGGCGGAGCGCCTCGAGCGACGCTACGGCGGCCCCAACCCGGCCCTCGTCGAGGCGGCCTGCATGGCGCACGACATCGGTCACCCGCCCTTCGGCCACGCCGGCGAGACCGCGCTGCGGGCGACGATGGACGAGCTGCGCGCCGCCGACGGGAAGCTCGACAGCTTCGAGGGCAACGCGCAGACCCTGCACATCCTCACCTTCCTGGCCGCGCACAAGTACCCCGGCCACCGCGGCCTGCACCTGACCCGCGCCTGCCTGGACGCGGCGACCAAGTACCCCTGGGAGCGCGCCTCGCGCGACGTCGACCCCGCCCGGCACACCAAGTGGGGCGTCTACGCGGTCGACCGGGAGGCGTTCGCCTGGGTGCGGGCGGGCCGGGGCGACGACGCGGTGCCGGTCGAGGAGCAGGTGATGGACTGGGCCGACGACGTCACGTACGCCTGTCACGACGTGGAGGACTTCTACCGCACCGGGCTGATCCCGCTCGCCGCGCTCTTCCCGCCGCCCGGGGCCGGGGGCGGAGACACCGAGCGTGAGACGCGGCGCTTCCTGGACTACGTGGAGGCCAAGCGGCTGCGCGCCGGTGCCGCCTTCGACCGGGACGAGGCGGTGCGCCTGCTCGCCGACATCGCCAAGGCCCTCTCGGTGCCGGGGCCCTACGCGGGGCGGCACGCGGACGACGTCGCCGTCAACGCCAGGACCGCCAAGCTGATCGACCACTTCACGCGGGACATCGGCCTCGACGTCGGCGGCCCGGCGGCGATCCGGCACGGGGCGCGGCTCGTCGTCCCCGCCGAGCGCCGGGCCGCCTGCGACCTGCTCAAGGAACTGGTCTGGTGCTACGTCATCGACCGCCCGGCCCTCGCCACCCAGCAGCACGGAAAGCGCCGCGTCGTCTCCGAACTGCTGCGCTGGACCCATGAGTCCCCCGGGCTCCTGCCCACCGACCGGGCCGAGGAACTGGAGCTGCACGGCGACCCGCTGCGCGCCGCGGCCGACCACGTCGCGTCCCTGACCGAGGGCCAGGCCACGACCCTGCACCGCCGTCTGTCGGGCACCAGCCTGGGATCGGTGAGCGACGCCGGGTGGCTGTGAGCGGCGGCGCGAACGGCGCCGTGCACCCATCGCTGCGCGGCGACCAGGCACAGTCCGACGAGCGGGTCGTCCGGTCGGCCCGCGGCCGCCCACAGCTCCGCGCGACGGCGGCGCAGCGGCGCGCACCGGACCGCGCCGTCCCGCGCGCACGCACCGACCGCGGTGCGCTCACCCGATCCTGGGCGTCACGGCTTGAGCGCGAGGCCCCCGTGCTCACCGATGGCCACCGGGGCGGGCGACTTGGGGTCCGGGCGCCAGAAGGGGACCGAGACGACGCCGGGGTCCAGGAGCTCCAGGCCCTCGAAGAAGGCCTCGATCCGGTCGACGGGGCGCAAGTAGTAGGGGACGGCGCCGGTCTCGTTGTAGGCGTCCTGGGCCTGTTCGTAGTCGGCGTCGACGCCTCGCGAACCGTCGTTGATCGAGAGGTAGCTGCCCGAGGGCAGTCCGTCGAGGAGGCGGGCGACGATGGCGCGTGCCTGGTCGTAGTCGGCGACGTGGCCCAGGATGTTGCTGAGGATCAGGGCGGTGGGGCGGCTGAGGTCGAGCGTCTCGGCCGCGGCCGCCAGGATGCGGTCGGGTTCGGCGATGTCGGCGTCGACGTAGGCGGTCGCGCCCTCGGGGGTGGAGGTGAGCAGGGCGCGGGCGTGCGCGAGGACCATCGGGTCGTGGTCGGCGTAGACGATCCTGGTCTCGGGGGCGAGCCGCTGCGCCACCTCGTGGGTGTTGTCCACGGTCGGCAGGCCGGTCCCGATGTCGAGGAACTGGCGGATGCCCGCCTCGTCGACCAGGTACGTGATGTTGCGGGCCAGGAAGGCGCGGCTGCTGCGGGCGATGGTGACGATGCCGGGGTAGACGGCGCTGTAGGCGTCACCGGCCGCCTCGTCGACGGGGTAGTTGTCCTTCCCGCCCAGCCAGTAGTTCCAGATCCGGGCCGAGTGCGGCACCGACGTGTCGATGTGCGGGCGCGCGGCCTGTCCGGGCGTCGTCGAGGGGTCGGTCATGGCACCGTCCGTCTTCTACCGGGGCGTGAACTGTCTCACCGCACAAGGTACGTCCCGATGACCTTGACGGGGACACCGGTGCCGGTTCAGGGGCGCGGCGCGCTCGACTCCCGTACGACCAGCTCCGGCGCGAGCCGTATCGCCCGCTGCGGGCCCTCGCTGCGCCCGGCGAGGCGGCGGTTCAGCAACTGCGTGGCCTCCGCGGCCAGTTCGGCGACCGGCTGGCGGACGGTCGTGATGCCGGGGGCGGCGAGCGCGGCCATCGGGATGTCGTCGAAGCCGGTCACGGCCACCTCGCCGGGCACGTCCGCGCCGAGCTGCTGGAGGCGCTGCAGCGCGCCCACCGCGATCAGGTCGTTGGCGCACACCAGCGCGTCCGGCCGGGCGTCCCACACCAGGTCGACGGCCGCCCGGCCCCACTCCACGGAGAAGCCGCCGAGCGCCAGGCGCCCGGGCGCGCCCGGATCGAGGACGGCGGCCCCGGCCGCGTACGCGGCGCGCCGCTCGGCCGCGGCCGAAGCCGTCCCGTCGGCGCCCAGGTAGCAGACGCGGCGGCGGCCCGTCGCGGCCAGGTGGCCGAGGACGAGGGCCATGCCCGCGGCGTTGTCGACGGCCACCGAGTCGGCGATGCCCGGGCCGCAGCCGCGGTCCATCAGGACCAGCGGCACCCGGGCGGCCGCCGCGGCGACCGCGTCCCGGCTGCGGTGCTCGTCGGCCGGGATGACGAGGAGGGCGTCGACGCGACGGCTCAGGAGGTCGTCGATGTACTCGGCCTCGGCCTTCGGGTCGTCGTCGCAGTCGGCGAACAGCACGGCGCGGCCCTCGGCGTGCAGGGCGTGGGTCAGCTCGCGCACCAGGGCGGGGTAGAAGGGGTTGGTGATCTGCGGCAGGACCAGGCCGACGGTGCCGGTGGAGCGGCTGCGCAGGGCGCGGGCGGCCTGGTTGGGCCGGTAGCCGAGGGCCTCGGCGGCCTCGCGGACGCGGCGGGCCGTCTCCGGGCCGACGGGGCGCGTCCCGGCGAGCACCCGGGAGACGGTGGCGACGGAGCAGCCGGAGGCCCGGGCCACGTCCCGCAGTGTTACGTCAGCCACGCCTCGGCCCACCCCTTCAATGCGTTTCGGCAAACGTTATCAACGGCGGGGGTCGGTCACCAGGGGTTCTTCATGCCTGGTCGGAAGGGTGGGACCGGGTCCCGTGGCGGCGCGTGGGTCGGGACGTGCCGCGGATCATTGACATAATTCATCCATCTCCACACAGTCTGTTGGAGAACGTTTTCCCGAGTGCCGCCCCGCCGTGGCAGCTCAGCCGAACAAAGAGGTTCCGCCGATGGCCCGAAAGATCATCCTCGACTGCGACCCCGGACATGACGACGCGATCGCCATGCTCCTCGCGCACGGCAACCCGGACGTCGAACTGGTCGCGGTCACCACGGTCGTCGGCAACCAGACCCTGGAGAAGGTCACCCGCAACGCCCTCTCCGTCGCCCGCATCGCCGACATCACCGGCGTCCCGTTCGCCGCAGGCTGCCCCCGCCCCCTGGTGCGCACCGTCGAGACGGCACCCGAGATCCACGGCGAGAGCGGCATCGACGGCCCCGTCCTGCCCGAGCCCACCCTGGACCTCGACCCCCGCCACGCCGTCGACCTCATCATCGACACGGTCATGGCGCACGAGCCCGGCGAGATCACCATCGTGCCCACCGCGGGCCTGACGAACATCGCCCTCGCCGTCCGCAAGGAGCCGCGCATCGCCGAGCGCGTCCGCGAGGTCGTCCTCATGGGCGGCGGCTACCACACGGGCAACTGGAGCCCCGTCGCCGAGTTCAACATCAAGATCGACCCCGAGGCCGCGCACATCGTGTTCAACGCGGGCTGGCCCGTCACGATGGTCGGCCTCGACCTGACGCACCAGGCCCTCGCGACGCCGGAGGTCACCCGCCGCATCGCCGAGGTCGGCACCCGCCCCGCCGTCTTCGTCGGCGAACTCCTGGACTTCTTCGGCGCCGCCTACCGCGAGGCGCAGGGCTTCGAGCACCCGCCGGTGCACGACCCGTGCGCGGTCGCGTACGTCATCGACCCGAGCGTCATGACCGTACGCAAGGCCCCCGTGGACATCGAGCTGACCGGCACCCTCACCCTCGGCATGACCGTCGCGGACTTCCGCGCGCCCGCCCCCGCCGACTGCCGCACCCAGGTCGCCGTCGACCTGGACCACGAGCGGTTCTGGGGCCTGGTCGTGGATGCCCTCGAGCGGATCGGTGACGTGCCCGCGTGAACGCCTCCCTCGCCGAACCCGCACCGTCCGCCGCCTCTCCCGGCGGCCGGCCCGTCCGCGTGTGGGTCCTCGTCACCGCGCTCCTCGCGGCCTGCTTCGCCTTCCAGCTGAACGCGAGCATGCTCAGCCCCGCCCTGAAGAGCGTCGAGGACTCCCTCGACGCGACCTCCGCCGAGGTCGGTCTGACCCAGACGGCGTTCTTCACGTCCGCCGCGCTGTTCTCGCTCTTCCTGCCGCGCCTCGGCGACCTCATCGGCCGCCGCCGCGTCCTCGCCGCGATGATGGCGCTCATGGCCGTCGGCTGCGTCGTGGCCGCCCTCGCGCAGAGCGTGCCCATGCTGTTCGTCGGCCGCGTCATCCAGGGCGTGTCCGGGCCGACCGTGCCGCTCTGCCTGATCATGCTGCGCAACGAGGTCCACGAGCCGAAGCGGTACGGCACGCTCCTCGGCGTCATCACGGCCGTCAACGGCGGCATCGCGGGCGTCGACTCCATCGCGGGCGGCTCCCTCGCCGACCACTACGGCTTCCAGTCCGTCTTCTGGGTCATGGCCGTCGTCGCCGGACTCGCCATGGTCCTCGTCGCCACGCTCACCCCGGAGTCCACGGCCCGCGCCTCCGGCGCCGACAACCGCATGGACTGGCCCGGCGTGGCGCTCCTGGTCGTCTCGGTCGGCGCGGCCCTCGTCGCCCTCAACGAGGCCGGGAAGCTCGGCAAGGCCAACTGGCCGCTCGTGGCCGGGCTCGCCGTCGTCGCCGCCCTCGCCTTCGCCGCGTTCTGGCGCGCCGAGGACCGCAGCAGGCACCCGCTCGTCGCGACCCGGCACCTGCGTCAGCGCTCCACGTGGGCGCTGCTCCTGACCACGGTCCTGACGATGACCGGTGTCTTCGCCGTCATGAACGGCATGATCCCGGCCTTCGCCCAGAACGCGGACGCCGGGTTCGGGATGAGCGCCGAGGCGTCCGCCTGGTGGACCCTCACCCCGTACGCCCTCGCGGGCCTCGCCATGGGCCCGCTCGCCGGGCGCCTCGCCGCCACCCACGGCTACGGCAGGATCCTGCGCCTCGGCCTCGTCGGCTCGGCCGCGACGGTCGCCCTGATGCTCGTGACCCTCCAGGCCGACTCGCGCGCGCTCCTGCTCGTCTCGTCGGTCCTCATCGGCGTCACCTACGCCGGGGTCGGCAACATCGTCCTCAACGGCCTCGGCATCGTCCTCTCCCCGAAGGAGAACCCGGGCTTCCTGCCGGGCCTGAACGCCGGCGCGTTCAACCTCGGCGCGGGCCTGAGCTTCGCCCTCCTGTACGCCGTCCAGACCGCCGCCGCACCCGCCGACAAGACGTCGACCGCGGGCTACTCGGCCGCCATGATCGCCGGAGTCGCCCTCATCGCTGCGGCGTTCGTGACGTCCTTCCTCATCCCGAAGCCGGTGGAGGCGGAGGCGCACGAGTGAGGGCACGAGTGAGGGTCGAGGCCCTGCGCATGCGCGGCGGTGGTGACGTGGCCCGGGTGACGTGATCTCTGTGATGGGGGCGCCCCACCTGCTCGGCGGGTGGGGCGCCCCCGTGCGTTCGGCGTCGGCCTCGGCTTCGGCGCGAGTGCGGTGGCCCTGTGGACCGCTCGCCCCGTGGGGCAGTATGGGGCGTCGCATCGGCCGGCCACGGAGGGGGCGCCGGTATGGGCTATGAGCTGCACGCGGTGATCGCCGAGGGCGAGTTGCTGCGGAACGCCGCGCGCGACGTCGCCGCAGCCCGCCTCGCTCCGCTCGGCCAGGGCCTGTCGCTGATGCCGATGACCGACGCGCTCTTCGACGCCGTCACGGACGGCGGGCCCGCGCGCCCGCCGGGGTTCCGGCGGCTGCCGGGCGGCTTCGACGCCCTCCTCGCCACCTGGTCGGCCGCGGGTCCGGTGGCGTACGTGGAAGCCGAGTACTTCGGTGGCGTGGGCGAGCAGCGGGCCGCCGTGTGGGACGGCGGCACGCTCGCGCTGGGGCCGCTCAGGGTGGGGGAGGGGCGGCTTGCCGCCGCCGGGAGCCCGATCTCGCAGGCACTGCGGCGGCTCGGCGTGGTGGCGGGCGCGGACGAGGACGAGTTCGCGGCGGTGGGGCTCGGGCGTCATCGGGACCCGGAGGCGTGGATCGGCTGAGGAGCGCGTACGGCAAGCCGGCGCACCGCGGCGGCGAGCACGGCGACCCCCGCCACCGCCACCAGCGCCGTCCCGCTCCCCGCCACCACCGCGAGCTGTGCGAAGGCCGCCGCCCCGACGGCGCCACCCGCGAGGTCGAGGGTGCTCAGCCACGACATGGTCTCCGTGACGCGTCCCTCCGGCGCGAGCTCCCCACCGGTCGTCCGCAGCGCCGCGAAGACCGAACCGATGGCGAGCCCGGCCACCGGGCAGACGAGCAGCACGACCGGCGGCGAGACCCGCGCCGCGCAGGCCAGCGCGCCCGCCCCCGCGGCGAAGACGCACAGCAGCACGCCGATCCGGCGCCCCCGGCCCTCCCGGCAGGGCAGGCACAGCCCCAAGGCCAGACCGCCCGCGACGCTCCCGACGGACAGCGCGCCGAGACACCACTCCGCGTACGCGGCGGCGCCGCGCTTCCGCGCGTAGCTCGGCAGCACCACGTCCATGCCGGTGACGGCGCACACGAACAGGCCGTTCACGGCGAGGAGGCGGCGCAGCGGCGCGCTCCGCAGCGGCCCCGCCCCGAGCCCGCGCCCGACCGGCCCCCGGGCGACCGGCAGTCCGAGCAACGACCAGACCGCACCGGCCGAGAGGACGCCCACCACGAGGAGCGGGGCGCCCGGCGAGACCGACACACCGAGCCGGCCCGCCAGCGCGGGCCCGAAGATCAGAGCCGCCCCCGTCATCGCCGAGTCGAGCGCCATCGCCGGGCCGAGGGCGCGGGCTGCGACCCCCTGCCAGACGGTACGCATCATGACGGCGACCGGTGGCGCACAGGCCCCGAGGAGCGTCGCGAGCGCGAGCAGCCGCAGGAGCGGGCCCTGGTCCCGTGCGCAGACGACCAGAAGCGCGACGGCCCCCACCTGCCCGGCGAGACAGCACAGCAGCACCGGCCGGTGGGAGCAGCGGTCCACGAGCCGCCCCCGCCCCGGAGCCGTGAGCCCTTGCCCGATCGCCGCACAGCTCATCGCCAACCCCGCGACGCCGTAAGAATGGTGATGACTGATCAGGAGCAGCAGACCCAGCGAGGCCATGCCGGTGGGCAGCTTCGACAGCATGCCGGTCGCCGCGATCCGCCAGAAGCCGGGGACGTCGCGGAGCGCGCGGTAGCCGGACGGGGGCCGGTGCGCGGCGGGTGCGGTCCGCTGCTCTGTGGGCTCTGTGGGCTCTGTCAGCTCGTCGGGCGCAGCGGTCACCGTGCGCGGAGTGCCGCGACGGACCAGTCGAGGACCGGTGCCAGGCTGTCCGGCGGCGGCCAGCCGTTGACGACGGCGAGCAGCTCCAAGTACCGGTCCCGCTGCGGGTCGTTCATGGTCTCCAGGCGGGACAGGAGCCGTCGGCGCAGGTCGGCGGGGTCGATGCGGTCGCCGATCATGAGCGCGTAGTGCGCGGTGAGGTCGGCGACGACGGGACCGGCCTCGGGGGCGTCCGGGGCGATGCCCGCGGCCACGGCGGGGGTGACCCGGGCGCGGAGGGCCTCGGCGAGGACGCGGGGGAGGCCGGTGGTGTCGTCCGGGGCCCGGTCGGCCGCCATGTCGTGGGCCATGCCGTGCATGCCGGCGCGGAATCCGGGGTCCTGGAACAGCTCGGCCAACTCCACCCACGCCTCGATCTGTTCGACCTCCGGGTCGGCGGGCAGCTCGGGCGTCATCGACCGCTTGACGCCGATGAACTCCGGGTGCCGGTGCAGGCCGTCGAAGACCGCGGCGAGGAAGTCGTCGACGAGACGTCGCCGTTCGGCCTCGGAGAGCTTCGCGAGCCGGTGCACGAGATCGAGCTCCTCGGGGGTGGAGCCGCGCCGCGCCACCGCCGCGAGCACGGCGCGCCGCAGCCGCAGCCCGCGGATCTGCACGTCCAGCGCCTCGGCGTGCGCCGCCGTGACCTCGGCGAGCGACAGCTCACGGTCGACCACCTTGCGGATCGTGTCGAGGTCGAGGCCCAGATCGCGCAGGGTCCGCACGAGGTCGAGCCGGGCGACCGCCTCGGTGCCGTAGCGGCGGTAGCCACCCGGACTGCGGTCCGTCGGTTCGACGACGCCCCGGTCAGAGTAGAACCGGATCGTCTTGACGGTCAGCCCGGTGCGCCGGGCCAGCTCACCGATCGAATACAGCGCTTCGTCGCTCATGGGCCCACCCTGCAGTCTCCCCTCGGAGGAGACTCAAGCGGCTCCGATCCCCTGATCGGCCGACTTGACCTCGAGTGCACTTGAAGTTGCAGGATCGGAGCACGTCCTGTGAAAGGGGATTGGGCATGGCGTCGTACCGCTCAGAGCTGGACCCGTACGGGGCGCTGTCGGTTCCGGACCGGGAGGAGACGGGGGAGGGGGCGGCCCTGCCCGGTTCCCCGGGCGGTCGGGAGGCCGCGCGGCGCGGGCTCGCGCTCGTCCGGGCCTACGCGCGCGAGGACGCCGCCGGGGTCGCCGCCGCCCTCGACGGGGCGGACCCCGCCGCGGCCCGCCAACTGCCCTCCGTCACCGGGGACATCCTGCGCCTGGTCGTCGGCATCGTCCTGTCGGCCCCGCGCACCCTCACCGCGTCTGACGTCGTCCGCACGGCCGACGTGATCGCCGCCGCCGGGCCGCCCCACCACGAACTCGCCGTGACCCAGGCGGTGCGGGCCTGGGCCGCGGGGGACGACACCGGGCTGCGGGGCTGGGGCGAGGACGGCACGGCGTGCGCGCACGGCACCGCGGTCCTGGCCGCCGCGCTGGCGGTGGGCGCCTGGGGGAGGGAGGCGTTCCTCGGCCTCCTCGACACGTTCGACGAGGTCGCGGGCGCCTGCGGGCAGCCGTAGGACCTGGACCGCGGGGACGGTGCGCCGCCGGGCTACGCCTCCGGCTTGCGCAGCAGCAACAGGTGGTAGTCCAAGTGGTCCCGGCAGAAGGAACGGTAGGGACCCATCAGCGGGTCGGTGTGGGTCAGGGCCTCCTTGCCGAAGCGCTCCTCGATCTCCGTACGCCGGTCCTGGTACAGGGTCGACATCAGCTCGGAACAGAGCACGGCGTTGGCCGTCATGTCCTGCACCCGCGCGATCCGGAAGCCGGTCTCCTCGATCTCGCCGACGAGCGCGGAGAAGGGCCGCAGCGGCGGACAGGTCCACAGCCGCGTGTACGCCGACGACTCCTCCTCGGTGGGGGTGCCGCGCAGCGCGAACTCGGTGAACAGCAGGTGCCCGCCGGGCCTCAGCACCCGCAGCGCCTCGCGCAGGGCGGCGGGCCGGTCGGACAGATGGGGCACGCAGTCGATCGACCAGGCGGCGTCGAACGACGCGTCGGGGTGGCCGAGCTCCATGGCGTTGCCGTACGCGAAGTCGACGCGCTCGCCCGCCGGGTGCCCACGGCGCCGGTCCTCGCACCGGGCCAGCTGGGTCTTGCTGACGGTGATGCCGGAGACCCGGCCGCCGGTGCGCTCGGCGAGGCGCAGCGCGGGGCCGCCGGTGCCGCAGCCGATGTCAAGGAAGTGCGGGGCCCGCGTGCCGCCGACGGCGCCGTGGAGCGTGTCGACGAGGAATTCGGTCTGCCGGTCCTGCGCGAGGTCGGCGAGGTCGACGAGCGACGTGACGGGCGCGGGCTCGCCGTGCGGCACGAACATGCCGATGTGCACGGCCGTCGACCCGAGCGTCATGGCGAGCAGGTCGCCGAACTGGTCGTACATCGCCCCGACGTCGTCGGGGGTGGGGTTGGGAGTGCCGTGCGCGCCGGGCGCGTTCGCGGTCGGGTTCGTTGCCAAGACGGTCTCCTCCGAGCAGGTGCGGGCCGCCGGGGCCCGCGCGGACAGGTCCGTTCCCGTGCACCCGTCCATTGCACCCGCCCCAGTGGCCCCCGTGACGACGCAGTCAAGCCACGCCCGACGCCCCCGCGAGGGGTGAGAATTAGCCACTGCAATCGAATTCTGTGAACGCGTCCGGACGCGGAACGAAGGGCTCCGCGAAGGAAAGGCCCGCGGAAGGCGCCCCCGGAAGTTCACCGGAATCACCCCGGAAAGGGCCCTTTCGGAACCCGTTCCGGAGTACACCTCGGAATGCCTTACGATTGTCCGGCTTCTGTCACGGTGCCGCGGAGACGCGTTGGCTGACTTGTTCTCCTGTGTCGTCCTCGTGCTAGGAATACGGGGCGCGCCGCAGGGACGTGAATCGTCCGGCGCGAACGCATTGCATTGTGTTGTCAGTCGGTCCCACAAGGGGCCACAGGGGGAAGAGGTAACACCGTAGTGAACCGCATGCGCACGTCCGCCGCCGTCCTGGCCACCGCCGGGGCCATCACCGCCGCTCAGCTCGGTCTGGCCGGTGCCGCGTCCGCGGCCGAGGGGCCGAAGGCCGCTCCCACCGCGTCCAAGGTCGCGCCGCGGAGCGCCGCCTGCCCGATCGACATCGTCTACACGTCGAGGTTCTACACGAACTCGAACGGCTGGGTCACCGGCAACGGCCTGTACTTCGGCCTGAAGAACAAGAGCACCAAGAGCTTCAAGAAGGTCACCTTCACGGTGACCAACGTGAAGAACATTCGCTTCGGCAGCGCCAAGGCGAAGGGCGGCAAGGTCACGCGCAAGACGTCGAGGACCGTTTCCGTCCACACCAAGACCCTGAAGAAGAAGGCCAGCCTCGGCGTCCAGGTGCGCACGCGCCTGCTGAGCACCCGTTCGTACAAGGTGAAGTTCAGCGTCCGCGGCAACGGCTGGAACTGCGCGGTGAACCAGGGCACCTGGGGTCGCTGACCTCAGCCCCGGGGAGGGCGGGGGCCCGGCGCCTGACCTCCTGACGATGTGAAGCGGAGCCCGGTCGACCTCGGTCGACCGGGCTCCGTCGTGTTTCGGCGTAACTCATGATCTTGCTCCGCGTTGGTCTGCCTGGGCCGCCCCTGTCCGGCGACATCGGACCGGGGCGGGCCCGTTCAGAGGGACCCGAACCGTCAGCTCCCAGTGCCTCGCCGCGGGGCCATGAGGGACACGCTCGAAGGAGTGCTCAGCATGTACAAGCTCACCAAGAAGGTCGCCGCCGGAGTCGGAGCCGTGGTCGCCGCACTCGGCTGCGTCATCGTCGCGGGACCCTCGGCCGTGGCCGACGGCAAGTGGTGCAACCACTCCGTCTGCATCGAGACGTACGACTCGGGCACCTACCTCGGCCGGGTCGAGGTGTCGGTCACCAACACCAACCAGCCGAACCGCATCTCCGCGCGCGTGTGGACCACCAACGGCTGGTCGGCCAACACCAAGGTGGAGGACGTCGCCAAGTTCAGGACGTACCGCGACCAGGCCTACCCCCAGCGCCACTTCCCCGCGGGCACCCGGCTGTGTGCGGAGGGCTTCCGCGGTGGGGCGAGCGTGGGCCTGCCCTGCGTGACCATCACCAACTGACGGGGTGACCGGCACCCGCTGACAGGTGCCACCGGGCCCGGCCGGCACGGCGAGACCGTGCCGACCGGGCCCGGCCGCGTTCCGGCTCCGGCTCAGTCGCCCGAGCTGTCCTGGAGGAACCGCTCCACTTCGCTGGCCACGCCGGTCTTGGCGGACGAGGCGCGGCCGCCGGTGCGCGTGGAGCCCTCGTGGACGCCGAGACCGCCGGACCACACGTAGCCGAACGCGGGCTCGTCGTCGACCGCCGGACTGATCTGGATGTCGAGTTGCTTGAGCTTGGAGGCGGGCGCCGCGGCGTAGAGCGTGGCCGTGACGCGTCGCTGCGGATACAGGTTGAAGTCACGGATCACGGCCCCGCCGAACTCGTCGACGAACGCGCCGTGTCCGTCCCTGCCGACGCGGACGTCGTAGTGGCGCGGGTGATCGTGCAGGTCGATGGTGAAGTAGGTGGAGCCGCGGTTGTCGAGGGTGACGTCGAACGCGACATACGTCAGGCCCTTGGCGTCCTCGTCGCGCCCGCGCTGCGGTGTGGCCCTGCGGAGGTGGTGCACGCGGACGCGCAGCCCGGCCCACTCCTCCGACTGATACTCCTGCCAGTCCCCGACGACGTTTGGTATGTCCATCATTCCCACCTTTCCAGGCGTAAGCCTAGGAGGAACGGGCGGCGAGGGAGCCGGTTGTGAGGGGTGACGACGGCCACGCGCACGCCAGGGGCGGCCGGCCACGCCGCTGTGGCCGACCGCCCCCGCCGCTACTTCCTGAGCTTGCAGACGGCCGTCGCGGTCTCGCGCGGGTCGCTCTCCGACCGGGCGGTGAGCGTGACGCGGTTGTGCCGCTCGGCGCCCGGCCTCGCCTTGACGGCGACGTCGACCTCGACGGAGCCGCCCGCCTTCGCGGTGGTGAGGCGGTTGGGCAGCCAGGCCGACCAGCCGCGGGCGGAGGACGTGGCGGTGAGCCGGTAGACGTCGGAGTCCAGGTACTTGTCCATGCTCGCGGGGTTCTCGGGGTGCCCGGACTGCGGGGCCTTCGCCCGCCCCGTGTTGTCCAGGTCGAAGCTGCACACGGCCCGGCGGTCGGGGTCGCCCTTGGCGTGGCCGCGGCTCAGGTCGGCGCCGCGGCGCTGCGGGCCCGCGCCGTCCAGGGACTTCACGGCGACGGTGTAGGAGAGCACACCGGCGCGGGTGCGGTGCAGGTCAAGGACGTAGAAGTGCAGGCGGTTGGCGCGGTCGACGTACTCGTACTCGCTCCCTGAGTCGGCCCCGGCGTGCAGGAGCGCGTCGCTGAGCTGCCGGTAGTCGCCCATGGTGATCTTCTGCGGGGTGCCGTCGGGGCGCTTGAAGTCGACCATGTCGATGTCTTCGGGGTGGGAGTCGACGACCCAGGCGAACGGGGCGCGGTCCTGGTTCTTGGTCTTGCTCAGCAGGACGCCGTTGTCGGGCGTGAAGGAGTCCATGCCCATGCGGTCGACGACCTCGACGGTGTAGTTGTTGTAGCCGCCGCCGTCGCACAGCGGGTCGGTGGCGGGGTCGCACGCCGGGGACAGATCGCGGTTCATGGCGATGTTGACTCCGCTGAGCCCCTTGTCACCGGGCGGCGCGGAGCGCGCGGTGACGCGGGCGACGACCGTGCCGGAGTCCTTGAGCGCGTCGCGGTCCAGGCGCAGCACGTTCTTCTCGTCGACGATGCCGAGCTTCAGCTTGTCGCGCAGGATGTGCTGGGAGCCCATGGACGCGCCGTTGGCGGCCGGGATCTGCCAGCGGGTGTGCGGGCCGCCGGGGCCGTTGAAGGAGCCGCGCGAGAGCATGCTCCAGATGCCGGTGTAGGCGCGGCGCAGCGGAGTGCCGTAGGGGTTGTTGTAGTTGTCGGCGATGCCGAGGATGTGGCTCAGCTCATGGGCGTACACGGCCATGCCGGAGCTCTCGGCCTGGGTGGACGAGCCGCCGGAGGCGTTCGGCCAGATCCGGGCGGCCGCCGCCCACGAGGTCCAGGGCACATAGCGGGTGTTGGCGGCGTTGCCCCCGGTGCTGATGGGCGCGGGCGGCCCCCACTTCGCCGGCACGTCCTGCGGGGACGCGAACTTCATCTGCCCGAACTCCTGCCAGACGGACGACTCGTCCTGCCCGGCGGTGAGGTAGAAGATGAAGTCGTACTTCGCGGTCTCGGCCTCGCCCGCGTCGGCGACCCACGCCGCCTTGCCGTCGGCGCGGATGTCCTTGCCGCAGCTGAAGCCGGTCGGGCAGGCGCCCGGGTTCATCTGGGGCTCGATGCCGTACTGGAACGACTTGTGCGGCATGCGGTAGACGCCGAAGGACGTCAGGTCGACGCCGATGCGGCCGCCGGAGTCCTCCATCCAGTACTCGTTGATGGTGTGGCCGCGGTTGAGCTTGCCCGGCTTGTTGAGGAAGTCCCGGTAGAAGGAGGGAACCTCACTGCGCGGCACGTTCGATGCGCTGGGCTGCGGATTGCCGAACAGGCTTGATCCCGCCGGTTTGCTGACCGTGAACTCCTCGTCGGGGTAGTCGAGAAGGACCAGGGCGCCCTTGAAGGTCCGCTTCGTCGGCTCCAGATCGGGGTTCGCCCAGTCGGTGCCGGGGACGGACCGGTAGTCGGCCCACGTCATGTCGTCGGGGTTCTGCCAGCGCTGCGGGTCGATCGGCCGGACGAGCGGGCGGCTGCCGGACGGCTCGGGGTTCGCCTGGGCGGGCACGGCGGCCAGCGGGGGGAGGACGAGGGCCAGGAGCGCGGCGAGGAGGCCTGCGCGGCGGGCTCGGGGGTGCGTCGTTCTTGCGCGTCGTATGGGTGTGCGGCGGAGGAACAAGGCTCACCTCTTGTCGGAAGGGTGTGGACAAGAACATGACAAGCCGGTCAGCGGTACTTTCCGCCTGGGCCGCCCGGGGAGTCAACAGGCTTTCGGGACGGGTTTGCCCGGTGGTGCGCGGCCCGGCCCGGCCGCCCGCGCGGGAAGCTCAAGTGTTCCTCTGAAGCGCGGGGTCCGGGGATTGCGGGCTGCGCGGCACGGCGACACTGCCGTCAAGCGCGGTGCTCCAGGGGGTGGTTGGCATGCGGATGCGGTTCCGACGGTCCACGGCGGCGGGGGAGTCCCCGGCTCTGGACGTCTACGACGTGGCCTGTCTGGCCGGTGGGGTGCCGCGCGTGGTGGACAGCGCGGTGATCGCGCTGGCGGAGCGCGGGCTCGTGGTGGTGCGGGCGTCGCGGGTACGGGCGGTGGGCGCGGCCGAACGCGGCCGCCAGGGCGCGCCGCCGCCCGCGCACCCGGTCGAGCGGGCCCTGCTCGCGGCGTGCCCGCCCGAAGGCAGCAGGGGCCTCACCCGGCTGCGGGCCATCCTGACGCGCTCACCGGAGGTCGACGCCCTCGTCCTGCGCCTCGCCGACGAGGGGCTCGTGGCCGGAGCGCGCGGCCGCCCGACCCGCGCGGGCCGACGGCTGCTCGCGGCGGCCGAGCGGGACGGGAGCTGTCCCGCTCACGTCTTCGCCGGCGCCGCGGTCCTGCCCGACGGGCCGGTGCGGCAGGGCGTCCTCAGCGCGGCCCCGGCTCCCTCGGGGCTCGGCCGCGCCATGATCCGCCTCGGCAACGCCGTCGACCGAGACACGGATCCGGGCGGCGGTGAGGGCGACGGCTGCGGTGCGGGCGGTGGCTCGGTCGGTGGGGCGAGCGGCGGTTCGAGTGGCGGTTCGAGCGGCGGGTTCGGCTGCGGCGGTGGCTCGGGCGGCAGTGACTGACGTCCGCGGTACGGGCGTCACGCGGTGGGTGCGACCCCGGTCGGGATGTCGAGGACGGCGAGGAAGGCGGCCGCCGCCGGTGTGCGGCCGTGGCGGCTCCAGATGACGTACTCGACGCGGGCCGGAGCGTCGGCGACCTCGACGGTCGTGACGCCGGTGAGCTGGGGCGCGTAGGCGGAGGGGAGCATGGCGATGCCGAGGCCGGGGGCGACGAGGCGGGTCATGTAGTCGGCGGCCGTCACCTCGAAGGCGACGTCCCGGCTGAGACCGGCGGCCGAGAAGGCCTGGTCGGACTGGAGGCGCCCGGCCGTGCCCGCCGGGAGGTCCACGAACACCTCGGTCGCGAGCCTGCGCAGGCTGACCGACGCCTGACCGGCGAGGGGGTGGTCGGGGGCGACCACAGCGACGAGCCGGTCGCGGGCGAGTTCGTGGGCCGCGACGCCCTGGGGCCGCGCCGTCGTCGGCAGCCCGAGGAAGGCCACATCGAGGGCGCCCTCCCTGACCTGCTCGATGAGGTCGTCGCTCGCGCCCACGCGCAGACTGATCCGCACCTGCGGGTACTGGCGGCGGAAGTCCCGCAGCGCGCCCGGGACATCGACCGCGGCGACGGTCGGGATCAGGCCCACGGCGAGCCGTCCGCGTACCTCCCCCACCGCCGCCGCGACCTCGGCCGCGGCCCGCTCCGCCGCGTCCAGGCACTGCCGGGCGGCCGGCAGGAACGCCGCACCGGCCGGGGTCAGCCGCACCCGGCGGCTCGTGCGCTCGAAGAGCCGCGCGCCCAACTCCTTCTCCAGGCGCGCGATCTGGTGGCTGAGGGCGGACTGGACGACCAGGCACCGCTCGGCGGCCCGGGTGAAGCTGTTCGTCTCGGCGACGGCGACGACGTACCGCATCTGCTGGAGCTCCATGCGATCCATCTTGTATCGAGATCGATGAGCTGACAAACATGTGTTGGACTCATTGATCGCGCCGGGCGAGGCTATGGGTATGACAAGTCCTGCAGCACCGAGGGGTTCCGGTGGAACCGGCGCGGGTGCTCTCCGAGGGGATCTGCCCCGCATCGCCCTGACGGCGCTCGCTCCCGCCGTGTGGGGCACCACCTACGTCGTGACGACCGAACTCCTGCCGCAGGGGCACCCGTTGTTCGCGGGGCTGCTGCGCGCGCTGCCCGCCGGGCTCGTCGCCCTCGCGGTGACCCGGACGCTGCCGCGCGGGGCGTGGTGGGGGAAGGCCGCGGTGCTCGGCGTCCTGAACATCGGTCTGTTCTTCCCGCTCCTTTTCGTCGCCGCCGAACGCTTGCCGGGAGGCGTCGCCGCCACCCTGGCCGCGGCGTCCCCCCTCATGGTCGCCGTCCTGGCCGTGACGGTCCTGCACGAGAGCCCCTCCGCCCGGCGCTTCCTCTGGGGCGTCGTCGGCGCCGCGGGCGTCGGCCTGGTCGTCATCCGGCCGAACGCAGGGTTCGACGCCGTCGGCGTGGTGGCGGGCCTCGGCGGAGCGGCCACCATGGCGCTCGGCGTGACCCTCACCAAGCGCTGGGGGCGGCCCGCCGGGGTCGGCCCCACCGCGTTCGCGGGCTGGCAACTCGCCGCCGGCGGACTGTTCCTGCTGCCCCTCACCTTCCTCGCCGAGGGGGCGCCGCCCGCGGTCGACCTGCGCGCCGTGCTCGGCTACCTCTGGCTGGGTCTGGTCGGCGGCCTGCTCACCTTCGTCCTGTGGTTCCGCGGCATCACGACGCTGCCCGTCACGTCCGTGGCGGTGCTCGGCCTGCTGTCGCCGCTGGTGGCCGCGGTGCTCGGCGCCGCCGTGCTCGGGCAGACGCTGGGGCCGGTCCAACTCGTGGGCTTCGGGCTCTCGCTCGCGGCGATCGTCGCGGGGCAGCTGCCGCCGTCGCGGCGGGTACGTGGGGCCGCGGCCGCGCCCGGTGCGGCATCCACCGGCACCCCCGCACCCGCGCCCGGTTCCACTCGCCACTCAACTCCCCACTCAACTCCCCACTCAACTCCCGCCCCCGCTTCCGTACCCGTATCGAAAGGGACACCCCGATGAAGATCGCCGTAGTCGGAGCCGCAGGCATGGTCGGCTCCCGCGTCATCACCGAAGCCGCGAGCCGAGGCCATGACCTCATAGCCGTGTACCGCAGACCGCCGTCGGGCGCCCTGCCGCCCGGCGTGACCGCCGTCGAGAGCAACGCCGAGGACCTCGACCACATGAGCGCCCTCTTCGGCGGCGTCGACGCGGTCGTGGCCGCGACCCGCCCCGCCCCCGGGCACGAACACACGGCGGTGCCGACCACCACGGCACTCCTGGACGCGGCCGCCACGGCCCGCACCCGCATCCTCGTCGTCGGCGGCTCCGCACCCCTGCGGGCACCGGGCCACCCCGACCGCCTCGTCCTCGACACCCCGCGGTACGTGCCGCAGGAGTGGCGCGGCATCGCCGCCGCGAGCGCCGCGCAACTGGACGTCTGCCGCGCACACCCGGCCGCCGACTGGATCTACCTCAGCCCGCCCGCCGTCCTCGAACCCGGGCACCGCAACGGTACGTACCGGCGCGGCACCACCACCCTCCTCACCGACGCCGAGGGCGGGTCCCGGATCTCGGCCGAGGACCTCGCCGTGGCGGTCCTCGACGAGCTGGAGAACCCGCGCGAGGAGCGGCACTTCACCGTCGGCGAGAGCTGACGGGGCACCCTGCGGCGGGGGCCGGCGCGGCTTGCGGCAGGATGGGCCCGTGCCCACCGAGACAGAGCAAATCGAGCTGAGCGACGACGAACTGCGCGAGATCACGGGCTACGCGGCCGACTGCGCCCGCCGGGTCCTCGCGGTCTTCGAGCAGGAACTCCCCGCCGACACCCGCCCCCGCGAAGCCATCGACGGGGCCGCCGCCTTCGCCGCGGGTGAGCGGCGCACGACCGCGCTGCGGCAGAGCGCGTGGGCCGCGTACAAGGCGGCGAAGGAGGCCGAGTCCCCCGCCGTGGCCGCCGCCGCGTGGTCGGCGAGCCACGCGGCGGCGGCCGCGTTCCTCCACCCCAAGGCGAGCCCTCATCAGGTGAAGCACATCGTCGGTGCGGCGGCGCACGCGGCGCGGGCGGAGGAACTGGCCGCCGGGGACGACCCGCGCGTCGCCGCGGAGACCCTGGAGTGGGCGCGCCGGCACGCGCCGGCAGCGGTCGGCGCGGTCCTCGGCCGCCTGCCCGCCGCGCCGTCCGGGGACGGGCGCGTGGGCGAGTTCATCCGCGACCTCGACGCCGCGCTGCGCGCCTGAACCCCGGCGGGGACGCCGCGCCGCGCGCCCGGACCTCGTCCAGGACGTCCCACCGCGCAGCCGCGCCGCACGGAAATTGCCGCGCGCCCCGGGCATCCCAGGCACTACGGTCCTGGGATGCCTGATGAGGACGGATACTTCGGGGAAGACATCGCGGCCACCTACGACACGTCGTCGGCGGACATGTTCCGGCCCGAGGCCGTGGACCCGCCGGTCGATCTGCTCGCCGAACTGGCGGGCGACGGGCGGGCGGTGGAGTTCGGCATCGGCACCGGCAGGATCGCGCTGCCCCTCGCGGCCCGCGGCGTCCCGGTCCACGGCATCGAGATGTCCCGCGCGATGGCGGCCCGGCTGCGGGACAAGCCCGGCGGCGACGCCGTAGGCGTCACCATCGGCGACTTCGCCACGACCCGGGTGCCCGGCGCGTTCACGGTCGCCTATCTCGTCTACAACACGATCAACAACCTCACCACGCAGGACGCCCAAGTCGCCTGCTTCCACAACGCCGCCGACCACCTGCTGCCCGGCGGCACCTTCGTCGTCGAGGTCGGCGTACCCGACCTGCGCCTCCTGCCGCCCGGCCAGACCGCCGTGCCGTTCCGCATCGGCCCGACCGAGTGGGCCTTCGACACCTACGACGTCGCCACCCAGGCGATGAGCTCGAACTACGTCACCATCACCGACGGCCGCGCCGAGCACTGGGCCGTCCCCTTCCGGTACGTGTGGCCGTCCGAGCTCGACCTGATGGCGCGCCTTGCCGGGCTGCGGCTGCGGGACCGGTGGGAGGAGTGGTCGCGGACCCCGTTCACCGGCGAGAGTGCGAAGCATGTGTCGGTGTGGGAGAAGCCCCTCGACTGAGTGTCGGGGCGGGGCGGCGGAGCCGACAGACCTGCCGGGCCGGTTGCCGCAGCGGCCGACCCGCTGACCGGTCATCGACGCGGCCGACCCGCCGGACCGGTCACCGCAGCGACAGCGAACCCGGCAACCGGAACCTCACGGCGCAGCCAGCAGCGCCCCGGCCGCCCGTACGAAGACCCGCGCGGCCACCCGCGCCACCACCGGGTCCAGGAGCCGGGGCAGCCACCGGATCCGCAGCTCCTCCCGCCAGACCACCCGCGCCCCGCGCCCCTGCGGCCACACCTCGATCTCGGCCCAACCCGTCACCACCGCACCGCGCTTGACCAGCCGGCACAGCCCGCCCCGCGCCGCGTCCGGCGGTCGCCAGACGGTGACCTCCATCGGATCGTCGAACGCCAGCGGCCCGACCCCGGAGCGCGCCGTGAAGACGGTGCCGAGGCCGCGCGGGAGGCCGCCGGAGACGGTGACGCGGGTCAGGGGCACGACCCGGCCGTGCCGCTCCCAGTCCGTGAGCCGCCGCCAGGCCTCGGCCGGGCTGAGCGGAGTGGCGCGTTCGACGCGGAAGAGGGCCATGGGGGGATCGTAGGCAGGGGGCGGCGCGCGACAGGCCGGGCCACGGCGGAGGCGGGGCGACAGCGACGGCGGGGCGACGGCGGAGGCTGGGCGGCGGCCGGTCGGCGTCGGTGGCGGGTGCGCCCGCGTGGTGCGGGGGCCGGGGTCCGGGGCCCTGGGGCGTCGCGGGCGCGGCGGGCGCCCGCGACGCCTTGCGGAGGCGCGGCTGCCCCGCCGACGCCGGCAGTCGCACCTCTCCCGCACCGCCTGAGGGGGGAGGCGGTACCGGGCACCCGTGCCTGGCAGCGTGGGACACCTCCGCGCTGCCGGCGCCCACCACGCTCCCGGCCCCCGGGCGGCGGCCTCATCCTCCCGAGCGGCCGGGCGTCCCGGCATCCGCAATACGCTGAGGTCCGTATACGTAAAGGCAGGCCGGATGCGCGCGGCGGCGGCCCGCAGCATACGTACGTACGCCACCTCCCGCCCCGGGAGCGGTCAGTCCGCAAGGGAGCCGGGGATCTCCGCCCGCGAACGCAGGCCGAGCTTGGTGAGGATGCGCTCGACGTGCGTGTCGGCGGTCCGCTTGGAGATGACCAGGCGTTCGGCGACCTCCCTGTTGGAGAGGCCGCCCGCCACCAGCTCGGCGACCTCCCGTTCGCGCGGGGTGAGGGAGTCCGTGGCCCGCGCCCGCCGGGCGCCGGGCACGCCCCGCGCCGACGTCGGCGCGTCCACGTCGGCGCGCACCGACTGCAGGATCTCCGTGCCCGTCATCCGCGCCCCCAGGCCGTGCCAGCGCTCGAACGCGGTGTCGCCGAGGGCGTCCCGGACGGCGAGCTGCGTCGACTCCTGCTCTTCGAGGAGCGACGGCAGCATGGCCACCGGGTCGCCGGTCAGCCGCCGCGCGCTCTCGGCGTACCCGAGCAGCCACGCCGCCCGGACGTACCGCTTCTGCCCGGCCGCGTGCCAGCCGAGGCCCAGGCAGCAGAGCGCGGCGACCAGGACGTCACCGACCTCGCTGACCGCGTCCAGGGCCTGCCTGAGCGGTGGCGCGCTGTCCTCGTGCCGCCCGGCGAGCCACAGGATGATGCCCTGCACCGTGAGCGTCGAGGCGTACAACTGCCGGTCGCCGGTGCCTTCGAGGCGGGCGAGGCCGGTCCCGCACAGGGCGAGTGCCCCGTCGATGTCGCCGAGCACGGCCCGCAGCAGCGCGGCCTCGTAGTGCACCACGCCGATGCCGAGCGCGTCCCCGGCCGCCACGATCCGCAGCCGCCCCCGCTCCAGCGCGGCCAGGCCCTCCTCGACCTCGCCGCCGAGCGCGCGCATCGCGCCGATGTACGGCTCGGCGAACAGCAGCACCCGCTCCTCGCCGCACCGCCCGGCGACCTCCCGCGCCCGGGCGAACCGGCCCGGCGCCGCCTCCAGGTCGCCGCTCCACACCCCGAGCACCCCGCCGAGCAGCAGCCCCCAGGCCCGCTCCCAGCAGTCCTCGGGCACCAGGTCGAGCCCCTTGTCGATCCAGTACCGCCCTTCCGACAGCGTCCCCGCGGCCCGCCAGAACGGCGCCAGCTGGGCGGCGAGCCACAGCCCCTGCCGGGCCCGGCCCGGGGTGGCGAAGGCGTACCCCAACGCCGCCCGCACATCGGTGACCTCGGCGCGCATCGTCCGGAACAGCTCGGCCTGCGCGTCCGTCAGGAGGTCGTCCCACAGCCGCTGGCCGAGGCGCCGGTAGTACGCGAAGTGTGCCTCGCGCACGCCCGCCGCGCCGTCCGCCTCGGCCAGGCGCTCGGCGCCGTACGCGCGCAGCGTGTCCAGGAGCCGATAGCGGCCCGTGCCCGCGCCGAGGTGCTGCACCACCGACTTGTCGACAAGCCCGACCAGCGTCTCCAGGACGTCGTCCGGCGCCGGTTCACCCCCGCCGCACACCTGCTCCGCGGTGGCCAGCTCGAACGACCCCGCGAACACCGAGAGCCGCGCCCACAGTTCACGCTCCCGCGGCAGGCACAGCTCGTACGACCAGTCGATCGCCGTGCGCAGCGTCTGGTGCCGGGCCGGAGCGGTGCGCCGCCCGCCGGTGAGGACGCCGAAGCGCTGGTCGAGGCGGGCCACCAGGTGGCTGAGGGGCACGGCGCGCAGGCGTACCGCCGCGAGTTCGAGGGCCAGCGGGATGCCGTCGAGGCGGCCCACGAGCGCGCTGAGCTGCGCCTGGTTGTCCTCACCGGCGGTGAAGCCCGGTGCCACGGCGGTGGCGCGCTGCACGAAGAGCTCCACGGCGTCCTCGGGGGCGAGCGGCGCGAGGGACAGGCACTGCTCACCGGGCACGTCCAGGGGCTGCCTGCTGGTGGCGAGCACACACGCGTCGGCGGCCTCCCGCAGCAGGACGTCGCAGAGCATCGCGCAGGCGTCCACCAGGTGCTCGCAGGTGTCCAGGACGATCAGCAGCCGCCTGCCGCGCAGATGCGCCACGACCGCGTCGAGCGGTTCCATCCCCACCTGTTCGGGCAGTTCGAGGACGGCGGCTACCGTCGCGGGCACCAGCTCCGGATCCCGGAGGCCCGACAGCTCCGCGAGCCACACGCCGTCGGGGAAGCGGTCCCCGAGCCCCTCCGCCGCGCGCAGCGCCGTCCGGCTCTTGCCGACGCCGCCCGGTCCCACCAGCGTGACCAGCGGAGCCTGCGCGAACGCCGCCCGCACCCGCGCGATCTCCGCCGCGCGCCCGACGAAACTGGTCCGCTCGACCGGCAGTTGCCCGCCGCGCCGCTGCCCGAAGCCGAATCCCATGACGCCCCCGTGCCCGTCGACCGCCGTATCCCGGACCGGCCGACCGCTCTCTCGCTGTTGTCCCGACCACTTCTCTGGGCCGCCGCAGGGGATACGTACTTCCGCTTCTGTACGTATGCGTACGGCCGCACAGTGTCAACGGCGCGAGGGGGCTTCGGTGACGCCCCGGACGGTGCGGTCCGAGGCGTCACCTGCGGAGGCGGCCGTGTCCTACAGACGGGTGTCGTCGACCACCGGGACGGCCGGGGCGGTGGGAGCGGTCGAGGCGCTCCGGTCGGCCGAGCGCTTCGACTTGGCCGCGGCCGGGGGCTCGGTGCTGCAGAAGGCGGGTTCGAGGGTGTTGGTCAGGCCCTGCGTCACCGAGGTGTTGTTGGACGCGTTGCCGAAGACGACGACGGTCTTCTTGCCGTCGCGGGTGGCGAAGGACTGCGTCTGGAAGCCCTGCACGATGCCGCCGTGGCCGTACACCGTGCCGCAGGACAGCTCGATCGCGCGCAGCCCGAGACCGTAGGAGACCTTGGCCGTGGGCGTGGGCAGGGTGGTCGTCATCTCCTTCACCGAGGCGTCGGAGAGCAGCCCGCCGGAGCGGCCCTTGAGCAGCTTGGTGAGGAACCGGTCCAGGTCGGCGGCGGAGGAGATGACGGCGCCCGCGCTGCCCACCCAGGAGCCGTTCTGCTCGGTGGAGTCGAGGAGCGGCTTGGTGCGGTCGTCGTTGGTGAGGTAGCCGGTGACGTGCTTGCCGGTGATGGTCTTGGAGGGGACCACGTACGAGGTCTTCTTGAGCTTCAGCGGCTCGATGATCTGCTTGCGCAGGGCCTTGGCGTACGAGCCGCCGGTGAGGTGCTCGATCGCCATGCCGAGCAGGACGTAGTTGGTGTTCGAGTACGCGTACTTGCTGCCCGGCCTGAACTGCTGGCCGTGCTTCACCGACATCGCCACCATGTCGGCGGGCTTGTAGACGGTGTTGCGGATGCGCTCCTCGAACGCCTTGGTGGTCTCCTCGCCCTGCTGCTCGAGCAGGTCGTTGGTGTGGTCGAAGATCCCGGAGCGGTGCTGCATGACCTGGCGTCCGGTCATGTCCCAGCCCGCAGGCAGGGTGCCCGCGGGGAGGTAGTCGCGCAGCGGCTTGTCCAGGTCGATGCGGCCCTGCTCGGCCAGGCGCAGCACGAGCACGGACGTGAACATCTTGGTGTTGCTGCCGACGCGGAAACGCCAGTTGGCGTTCATCGGCGTGCCGTCGAGGTCGGCCTTGCCGACGGCGAGGCTCTGCTTGGGGCCGACGTGGTCGCGGATCTCCGCGAACGCGCCCGGCGCGCCCGCGGCGACGGTGCGCTCAAGGGCGGCGCGGACGGCCGCGGGATCGGCCGCCGCCGCGTTGCCGCCGGTCGCGGCCTTGTCCCCGGCCGGCTGGGCCACGGCGGTGGTCGCGCCCACCGCCGCGAGCACCACGCCGGTCACAGCCACGGTCGCCGAACGAGCGAACCCATTTCTCACCATAGGAAGTTCCCCACTTGCCTGTCGGGCCCCGGTCCTGGGCCCATGTGATCGAGATCGTAGCGGGCGCCTTCAGGACACCTTTCAACTTTCCGCAATGCAAACACAACTGATGGCCTGTCGATGCCGTGATCCAAGTGGGAGCATGCTCAAGCCTGTGCAACTGCGTACTCCGAATTCAGGCAACTCGACCGAACCGAAGACGGCGCGCCGCCTTGCGGCGGGGGAGGACCGACGTGACAGAGAGCGCGTTCGACGCGGACGGCATCGACACGAGCGTTCCGCATCCGGCTCGTATGTACGACTGGTTCCTCGGCGGGAAGGACAACTACCCCGCCGACTGGGCGGCCGCCGAGGAAGTGGTCCAGCTGATGCCCGGCGCCAAGGAGACGGCGTGGGCCAACCGCGAGTTCATGCACCGGGCCGTGCGCTATGCCGCCGATGAGGGAGTGCGGCAGTTCCTGGACGTCGGCACCGGAATCCCCACGGAACCGAATCTCCACCAGATAGCACAGGAGGTCGCCCCCGACGCCCGCGTCGTCTACACCGACAACGACCCCATCGTCCTGCGCCACGCCGAAGCGCTCCTGCGCGGCAGACCCGAGGGCCGCACCGCCTACGTCCAGGCCGACCTCAGAGACCCCGAGTCGATCATCACGTACGCCCGCACCCACCTCGACTTCGACCGCCCCGTCGCCTTGTCCCTGATCGCGCTCCTCCACTACGTGACCGACGAACAGCACCCCCGGCGCATCGTCGACACCCTCCTGGAGCCCCTGGCCCCCGGCAGTCACCTCCTGCTGTCGCACGTCACCCACGAGTTCAACCCCGGCATCTGGGAACGCATCGACGAGATCTACCGCAGCGGCGGCACCCCGGTACGGGCACGGTCACGCACCGAGGTCTCCGCGTTCTTCGCCGGGCTCGACCTGTGCGAGCCGGGCGTCGTCGTCGGCCCGAAGTGGCGGCCGGACCGGGCGATGAGAATTCGCGACGAGGACCTGCCGGTGTATGTGGGGGTGGGGCGGAAGCCGTGAGGTGGTGGGCTGGTCCTGGGTGCGGGTGGCCGAGCTGTCAGACGAGTGACCAGGAGAGGTCTGAGGAGTCCCGCTGAGCCAGGGCGCGGCCGAAGTCGTGTGAGGTCATGGTTCTGGGTCCCATCCTGTGCGGTCACGCTGTTGATCCGGGTTTCCGGGCGAAATTGACACTAGGTCAACTTGGCCTGGGGTTCAAGTGGCTACGATTCCCTGGTCGTGTACAGCCAGCCGCACTGGAGTCCCCATGCCCGCACGCCATTTCGATGGCCCGCGCCTGCGATCGGCGCGGCTGGAAGCCGGGTACCGCAAACAGGCCGACCTCGCCGAGGTGCTGGGAGTGTCCCGCTCCGCGATCGCGACCTGGGAGAGCGGCCGAGGGCCCGACAGCGAGCGCCTTCCCGCCATCGCCAAGGCCCTGGGGCGGGACATCAACCTCCTCTTCCCCCGGCACGGCGCCCCCGACCTCGCCGATCTGCGGTGCGATGCCGGGTACGCGCAGTACGAGATCGAGAAGCTGGTCGGCGGCAAGGACGCCGTGGGTGAGGCCGAGCGCGGCATTCGGCGCCTCGCCCCCGACCTGGCCGTCGCTCTTGCCGCTTCCTATGGAGTGAGCGGGGACGCCCTGAGGGCCGCGGAGGATCGATCCTTCGGCGGCGGTGAGGCTCCGATCCCGACAACGCTCGCCGAGAAGATCGCGTACCTCCTTGCGCACACGTACCCGGACCGGCAGCCCCCGTCGGACGCGGAGATGGCTCGGGGCGTCAACGAGGCCGCCGGCGCCGAGGTGATCTCCGCGGAGGGGATGGAGGGGCTGCGCACCGGCAGGCTGACCGAGACCTCACCCGTCATCCGGCAGGGCCTGTCCCAGGTGTTCGGCGTGTCGGAGTTCTTCTTCCAGCCGAACGACCTGATGGTCCGGCAGCTCGTGGAGGGACTGCGCACCCTCAAGCTGGCGCGTGCCGGACGCATCGGCCACATCGCGGCGCGCGGCCTGGGTGACGAGGGGCTGTCGGCGGATGTGCTGGCGGTCGTGAACGACTTCGTGGACAACTTCCACGAGGAGTGGGAACCGGGCGGGGGTGCGTCCGCGGACCGCTAGTCCGGCGGCGATCCGGCGCCGTCACGGCTGCCGTGCCGTTCAGCCCGGCAGTGCGCGCAACGCGCGCGACAAGGTGACGAGTTGCTGCACGTCGGCCTCGCGGTCACCGACGTGCGGCAGGCGGAGCGGAGTCCCGGACGGTGGTCCGGCGTGTCCGCCGCGCACGTCGTTCGCCGCGCGCCGCAGGCGTTCGGCGAGGTCCTCGGGCGCCAGGGATTCCAGAGCCGGCTCCGCGGGAATCTCGCGCCGCAGGTGAGGGCTGATGCGGACCAGGCCGTCGCGGCACTCCACGACCCGGCGTGTGTACGCGCGGTGGGCCCGGCGGCCCCTGGCCGGGGCCGGGAACACGGTGTCCGGGTATGTGGTGGACAGCAGCAGCCAGAGAGGTTCCAACTGGCGGTGCACGCGGCGGTGATGGCGCCGGACGCGCCACGCCGTGAGGCGGCTGTGCGCCCCTGGCCAGGTGACACCGAGGACGAAGACCGGCGTGGAGACCACGAGGAGCACGCCCGACGAAAGGGTCAGCCAGTCCGCCACGGCGACGCCCTGGGTGCGGACGACGGCGAAGCCCGAGCGGACAGCGGTGGCGCCGATGTGGCCCAGGAGGCCGACGGTGGCGAGCCAGAGCCCGACTGCTTCGTGACCGCTGGACATCCGCGCGTAGCGATGGGTCCGGCGGCACGACACGATGTACGCGTACATGAGGTACACGCCCAGGCCGAGGTAGAAGGCGGCGACTTGGGGGATCGTCATGTCGGCGCCCTCGAAGGAGCTGCGCAGCGCGCTGTCCCGGGGCGCCGTCGCCGCCGCGATCGTGATGACGGCCACGAAGCCGAGCAGCCCCAGACCCTCCAGGCGGACCCTGCGCCGGGTCGCCGGGCCCTCGTCGGCGGAGTACAGATAGAAGACCATGAGGCAGTAGCTCATCCCCAGGAACAGGACGTCCGCCAGGAGCTTCGCCGCGCCGTCGCCGAGCGCACCGTCGACCCCCGCCCTGCCGCTGTCGCTGATCAGCAGATAGGGCACCGCGGCGCACGCGAGGCACAGGGTCAGCCAGCGCAGCGGAAGGCTCCTCGGCGCCCGGGAGACCTGGTAGAGCTTCCACGCCGTGGCGATCGCCAGGGCGAGGCAGAAGATCCCGTAGTACATCTACAGCCACCCGCGGCTGTCGCCCAGCGCGGAATGGATTCTGCGCAGCTCGGGATCGGCGACCGGGGCGGGGGCGACACCGTCGAGGACGAGTGCCCACTCCATGACGATCGTCGCCGCCAGCTCCGCCTCGCACTCCTGCCCGTCGTCGTAGGCGCAGCGTCCCATGACCCGCCGCACCGCTTCGGGGCCGAGTCCGGGCACCGTGCGCGTCCACGCGTCCCACCGGTCGCCGCCCGTACCGGTCGTGTGGTTGCCGCAGATGTGGCCCATCACTTCGTGCAGGATGATGTGGTCCTGGTGCATCGGTGACGTGTGCTGCTGGTAGAGCACGAGGTCGGCGCGGGGGGTGTACACCCACAGCCCCAGCGGGCCCGGGACGGGCAGCGGATGGGGGCGCAGGACGAGCGGGCGCTGCCGCTGTCGCTCCACCGCCCGGCACAGGGCCGCGACGCTCAACGGGGGTTGGACGTCCAGATCGCGAAGCTGCCGACGCAGCCGCTGTCGCAGCGCTCGCTCCGCCGACCGCTCACGGCGGGCGGCCAGGAGCCGGTGGGTGAACAGGCCGAGCGGCTTCGGCACCTCGCTACCTTCTTCCTGGGCGGGCTCGCGCTGCGCGCATCGGCCTGTCGGCCGTCGAGGGAGTCTGTCGACGGAAGTGTAAGGACACCATCGGTGGCACTAATTCCGGCATTTAGTAGGATCTCTGACTTTTGGTGCTACTCTCCGTTGCGATTCGGCAATCATGAGCAACGTATAGAGGTGTGCGTGAAGGTCGTCTGCGTCGGAGGCGGGCCCGCGGGTCTGTACCTCTCCATCCTGCTGAAGCGTCAGGATCCTTCCACCGAGGTCGTCGTGTACGAGCGCAACCCGGAGGGCTCGACCTACGGGTGGGGGGTCACCTACTGGCGGGGGCTGCTCGACAAGCTGCACGCGCACGATCCGGAGTCCGCGCGTGCCGTCGAGGAGCACTCCGTGCGGTGGCACGACGGGGTGGCCCACGTGCGGGAACTGACGACCCGCCACCACGGGGACGAGGGCTTCGGGATCGGGCGGCACCGGCTGCTCCGGATCCTGGCCGAGCGGGCCAGGGCCCTCGGTGTGCGGCTCGAGTTCGCGCACGAGATGGAGGTCGGCGCGCTGCCGGCCGACGCCGATCTCGTCGTCGCGGGCGACGGGCTGCACAGCGCCCTGCGGACCGACGCCGCCGACCACTTCGGCACCGAGGTCAGGGCCGGGCGCAACCACTACACCTGGCTCGGCACGACCAAGGTCTTCGACGCCTTCCACTTCGCCTTCGTGGAGACCGAGCACGGCTGGGTCTGGTGCTACGCCTACGGGTACGGCGCCGAGGGCAGCACCTGCGTCGTCGAGTGCGCCCCGGAGACCTGGTCCGGCCTCGGGCTCGACCGCGCGGACGAGGCCGACGGACTCGCGCTCCTCGAAGGGCTCTTCGCCGACCTCCTCGACGGCCACCGCCTCATCGGCCGCTCCGCCACCGACGGCCGCCCCCAGTGGCTGACCTTCCGCACCCTCACCAACCAGCGCTGGTACCGCGACAACGTCGTCCTGCTCGGCGACGCCGCCCACACCACGCATTACTCCGTCGGCGCCGGTACGACCCTCGCCCTGGAGGACGCCATCGCGCTCGCCGACGCCCTGCGCGCGCACCCGGACCTGCCGGGCGCCCTCGCCGCGTACGAGCAGGAGCGCAAGTCCGCCCTCCTGCCCGTCCAGAGCGCCGCCCGCTACAGCGCCCAGTGGTACGAGAACCTGCCCCGCTATCTCGCGCTGCCGCCACACCGCATGTTCGCCCTGCTCGGGCAGCGGCACTCACCGCTCCTGCCGCACATCCCGCCGCAGCTCTACTACGGCCTCGACAAGGCCGTGGGACGGCTGACGGCCCTGCGTCGGCTCAAGCGCTGGCTCGGCCCGAAGGTCGCACGGGCCGCGCACACGCGCGCCGTGGCCCCTCGGTAGGGAGCGGTTCCGGGCCTCGTCCGCACGGGGGCGCGGCCCGGGCGCCGGCGGCGGCTTCGTAGAGTTGGCGCCATGCCGGTGGAATCCCCCCTGATAAAGAGCCTGCGGACAGCCGTCGCCGCGGCGCCCGACGACGTCCCCCTGCGGCTGCACCTGGCCGCGCTGCTCCTGGACGCAGGGCACGGCGACGCCGCGGTCGCCGAGACGGCCGTCGCGCTGCAGCACGCGCCGGGGGACGTGGAGGCGCGGCAACTGATGGCGCGGGCGATGGGGGTGGGAGGGCCCGAGGTCGCGCCTGCGGGAGCTGTGGGGGTCGAGTCCGCGCCGGTGACCGCAGCAGCCGCCGAGGTCGCCCCCGCGCCGGACGTCGCGCCTGCCCCGCAGACCCCTTCCGCCCCGGAAGCCCCGCCCACCCGCCAGGGCTTCGACTGGAAGGCCGCCCAGGACCAGGTCGGTGACGTGCTCCCGCCCCGGTTCGTCGAGGCGCCGCTCACCGCCGACGGGAGCGGGGACGCAGGGGACGCCGCCGCGTGGGACGTGGAGCGGCCCGGTACGGTCCGGCTCGCCGACGTCGGCGGCATGCGGGAGGTCAAGGAGCGTCTGGAGGCCGCGTTCCTCGCGCCGCTGCGCAACCCCGAACTGCGGCGCGTGTACGGCAAGAGCCTGCGCGGCGGGCTGCTCCTGTACGGGCCGCCCGGCTGCGGCAAGACCTTCATCGCACGGGCCGTCGCCGGTGAACTCGGCGCCGCGTTCCTGTCGGTGTCGGTCAACGACGTCCTCGACATGTGGATCGGCAACTCCGAGCGCAACATGCACGAGATCTTCCGCACCGCACGCCGCCAGGCCCCGTGCGTGGTCTTCCTCGACGAGCTGGACGCGCTCGGCGGCAAGCGCAGCCGCAGCCAGAGCAGCGGCATGCGCAACACCGTCAACCAGCTCCTGACCGAGCTGGACGGCGTCGACGCGGGCGCCAACGAGGGCGTGTTCGTCCTCGCCGCCACCAACGTGCCCTGGGACGTGGACATCGCGCTGCGCCGCCCCGGCCGCCTCGACCGCACCCTGCTCGTCCTGCCGCCAGACGGCCCGGCCCGCGAGGCGATCCTCCGCTACCACCTGCGGGAGCGGCCCATCGAGAACGTCGACCTGGGCAAGCTCGTCAAGGCAACCGACGGCCTGTCCGGCGCCGACCTGGCCCACCTGTGCGAGGCCGCGGCCGAGAGCGCGCTCCTCGACTCGGCGCGCACCGGCACCGTGCGCCTCATCGACATGAAGGACCTGCTCGCCGCCGCACGGCAGGTCGTGCCCTCCACCGAGCCGTGGTTCGCCTCGGCGCGGAACGTGGCGATGTACGCCAACGACGGCGGCATGTACGACGACCTGGTGGCCCACCTCAAGAAGAAGCGGAAGCTGTGACCACGATCCACCCCGCCGTGGAGCGGGCCGACGCCCTCATCGACCTGGAGCGGTACGACGAGGCGAGCGCCCTGCTCGCCCAGCGCATCGCCGAGGACCCGGCCGACATCCGCGCCTGGGCCAAGCTCTCCCGCTGTCACCTCGACGCGGGCCGCCCCGACGAGGCCCTCGCGGCCGCCGACGAGGCCCTGAAGCTCGACCCGGAGGACGTGGGCGGGCTCCTCATGCGGTCCTACGCGCTGCGCCGGGTCGGTGGCGGCCGCATGCCCGAGGTCGAGCAGATCCTGCGCGAAGTGGTCCGCATCGCCCCGGAGTACTGGCTCGGCCACGCACTCCTCGCCGACGTCGCGTTCATCAACAACATCGTCGGCCGCGGCCAGGCGAGCGGCGGCCAGGTCACGCGCGAGGACATGGACATATCGGCGCGCCTCGCCGAAGAGCACGTCAACGAGGCGCTGCGCCTCGCGCCCGAGGAGGTCTACGGCTACGAGGTCGCGTACAAGATCGCGTCGATCTCGGGCAACGGCACCGCCGCCGACCAGCTCGACCTCGCCATCCTGCGGCTCGACCCGCAGCACCCGGGGGCCCTGGAGCGGCAGACCCGCAAGGCCGCCGACACTCCCGGCGTCAAGGCCGTGGAGGCGGCCGACCTGTACGCCGCCGGGCTCGCCGTCGCGCCGGACTCCGAGGAGCTGCGGCGCGGCCTCGACCACGCCACGTACCGCATGCTGCGCGGTGTGCGCTGGCTCGCGCTGCTGTGCCTCGGCCTCGGCGCCGCGATGATCGACCTGTTCGCCGTCGACGGCGAGACACAGCGGGAACTGCCCGTCGAGCTGGGCCAGCGGCTGTGGTTCCTCGTCCCGATGAGCGCGATCTGGGCCGTCGGCGCCCTGCTGCGCTACCGCCGCCGGCGCACCGGCGTCCAGCTCAACGTCCAGTCGCTGCTGAGGCGCGGCCGCTGGGCCCGCGTCGTGGTCGCCCAGGCGGCCTGGGCCATGCTCTGCACCCTTGTCATCACCCAGGTGCCGTGGACCGACCGGGCCGTGCCGACGGTGCTGTTCTGGGCCGGTCTCGCGCCGACGTTCGCCACCGTGTGGTTCGACCGGAGGAAGACGGGCTGAGCGGGCCGGGGCGGCCCGGTGTCCGCCGCGGACATTGGATACTGGCTGCTGACAGCTCCGCCCGTCCAGCCGACAGCTCCGCCCATCCAGGAGAAGCGCCGTGAGTGAATTCGAGGCGATCGACGCGCTGCTCGCGGCCGCGCCCGACGCCACCCCGCTGCCCCCCGCCGACCGGCGCCGGCTGCTGCGCGAAGGACTGGGCCTGTCACGGGCGCAGGTCGCCCGCGCCATGGGGGTCGGTTCGTCGACGCTCGCGGCGTGGGAGGCGGGGCGCGATCCCAGCGGGGAGCTGCGCGGCCGGTACGTGTACTTCCTCCAGCAGGCCGAGGAGCGGCACGGGCGGCGGGGGGAGGAGCCGGGCGGCGCATCGGAGGACCCGGCGGCCGGGTCCGGCTCCGGACCGGCGGCATCGGAGGCCGCCGTGCCGGAAGCCGTCGCGGCGCACGCTGTGCGGGACGACGCCGAAGCCGTCGACGACCAGGGTGAACTCGCCGAGCCCCGCCCCTGCGTGCTGTGCGGTCGGCCTGCCCGGCACCAGGTGGAGGGGTATCCGCAGCATCTGGACCCCGCCGAGTGCGCCGCACCCGCACCGGAGCCTCCGGAGGTCGCCGCCGAGCCCCGGGTGGCCGTACCGGAGCCTTCGGCCGTCGCGGCTGAGCCGCGGGCCTCCGCGCAGGAGACCCCGGCCCCCGCATCGCGGCCGACGTCCGTCACCGCCCCACAGCGTGTCGTCCGCAGCCCCGGCCGGGGCATGAAGGTCGTCCCGGTGGGGCGGCGCGCGCAGGCCGTCTCCGACATGCCCGATCTGATCGGCGACGCCGTCGCCGGGGCGCTCGACGCGGCCTCCGGTGACGTCGAGGCGGCCACGGCGGCGCTGGTGAAGCGGGCGATCCCGGACGCCATGGCGCTGCTCGACGAGACCCGCAAGGGCGCCCGCTACGACGTCGTCGCGCACCCCTGGGTCCCGGACATCCTGCGCAAGCAGACGGCGCGCGGCGCCGACCGGATCTGGGAGGGCCGGCCCAAGTGGACGCGCGGCGAACTGCCGCCCGGCGCCCACGAGGTGACCGCGCTCGACATCAACGGCGCCTACCTCTCCGCCCTGAAGACGCATCTGCCGATCGGCCAGCTGGAGCACTCCACCGGCTTCGACCACGACCACCGCCGCGCGGGCGTGCACCTCATCACCCCGCCCGACTGGCACCACGACGACATCCTGCCCAATCCCCTGGGCAACCGCGACGAACCGGGGCCCCTGTGGGTCACCGAACCCACCCTGCGTCTGCTCCTGCGCCTGGCGGGCCCGAAGTACGGGCTGTGCGACCCGCCGGAGATCCACGAGTCGTTCACGTCCGGCGCGACGGAGAACCTCCTGGAGAAGTTCCGCGTCGCCCTGAAGGACGCCCGGGACGCGGCGATCGCCGCGGCGGACGAGGTGACGCTGGAGTACGTCAAGGCGATGTACTCGAAGTTCGTCTCGACGATGGGCGAGTCGAACTACAACCGTGAGCTGTACCGCCCCGACTGGATGCACCTCATCCGCTCCCAGGCGTTCTCCAACCTCTGGACCAAGGCGTACAAGGCGCACCGCGAAGGCCTCGCCGTGGTGCGCGCCATGGGCACGGACGAGCTGCACGTCATCGGCGACTGGCGGGCCGTGTTCCCCGAGGGGCGCGGGGTGACCGAGGTGAAGGTCAAGGACACCTACACCGTCGGGTCCCCGTGACTCACCAGCGGTACCACCGCCCCCTGCGTCCGCCCACCCCGGCCGGGCGGACGATGAAGCCGAGCAGCCACGCCACGAGGATGACGGCAGCCACCAACCACAGGAACTTCAGGGCGAAGCCCGCGCCGAACAGCACGAGCGCGATCAGCAGAACCAGCAGCAAAGGAACCATGTCTTTCCACCTCCGCCGTACCGAGTGCCCTTTCCCGAGAGTGGTATGCGGGAGGTGACGGCCGGTCCCGGTCAGTCCCAGACGCTCTTCCCCTCGTCCGTCGCCCCGCCGTCCCCGCCCGCGGGGCCGTCGGCGGGCCCCCGCTCCCGTACGTACAGGAGCAGGAACGAACAGGCGCCCGCGGCGCCCGCGATGACGCAGACCACCTCGGTGACGTCGGTGCCGAACAGCGTCATCAGGTCCGGGTCGCCGGCCGCGAGGGCCACGATCTGACCCGCGACGACGGCGCAGCCGCCGAGCAGGAAGGCGATGAGCAGGACGCGGGTCGCGCCGAGCAGGAAGACGCGCAGGAAGCTGTGCACGACGTTGTGCATGAGGGCTCTCCTTCTCTCTTCACGAGACTCTCTTCATTGCGTTCCTTCATTGCGTTCGCTTCACTGAGTTCGCTTCGTGAGCCGGTCAGCCCGGGATCCACAGCACGCCCACCGCCATCAGGACGCCGAACAGGTAGGTCGGCACCAGGTAGTAGAGGGCGACGGGCAGGAAGATGCGGGCGGGGTTGATGTCGGCGATGCCCGCGGCCACGTACAGGGGCGCGGCCCCGGGGGGTGAGCAGCCCTCGGACGAGGCCCACACGATGACCGACGCGAAGGCCACGTGGGCCGGGATGCCGGCGGCGGTGAGCGCGGCGAAGGCGACGGGGCCGACGGCCGCGAGGGTGGACGTGGTGTTGAGGGGGCCCGCGACGATGACGAGGACCAGGCCCACCACGAGCGCCGCGACCAGGGGCGGGACGTCCTGGAGGTCCTCGAGGTACGGGGCCAGCTGCTCGCCGAGGCCGAGTCGGGCGAGGACCTCGGACGCGGCGAACGCGGACACCATCGTGACGCCCACGAGCCCCAGCTTCGGGCTGATCTCGCCGAGCGTCCGCCACCAGTCGGCCCCGCCGTGCGGCAGCGCGCGCCGTTCCACGAGCAGTCCGGCGACCAGCATCACCACCGGCAGCCACATCAGGAGCGGCACCGCGTCCGTCGCGTCGAGCCCGCCGAGGCGGTCCGTCGCCCAGTCGCTGCCGGGCGAGGTGGTGAGGAGGACGGGGACGGCGACGGCCGCGAGGACGAGCAGGGACGTCCAGCCCGCGCCGAACGACTGCCGCAGCGGCCGGATGTCCGCCGCGGCCATCGTGCCCACACCGCGCCACCGCACGATCGTGTACGCGACGACGAGCCGCATCGCGACCATCCACGCCCCGGTGACGAACAGCGTGGCGACGACATCGTGCGACGACAGGACGGGTACGACGGTCGGCGCGGCGAGGAGCACGAAGAACGCACCGCTGAACGGGAAGGTCGCGCCGACGCCCGCGTTGCCGGACAGCACGAGGGCGGCCGTCTCGCCGCTGGCCCGCGACCGCTTCATCCACGGGATGGCCAGCGAGCCGACGGTGGCGACGATCGCCGCGCCGTTGTGCGCGACGGCGCCGAACAGACCGGAGGCCACCGTCGCCGCGTACGCGGAACCGCCCTTGCGGCGGCCGAGCAGCGAGCTGAGGATGTCGATCATCCGGTGCACGAGGCCGGTCCGCGTGAGGAGTTCGCTGACGAAGACGAACGCGAGGGCCGCGAACGTGATCTCCGACTTCAGGCCCTCTGTGAGGCTCTCCCAGGCCACGCGCGGCGCGTCGGCGCCGCCGAACGCCGCGCTCGCGAGGAACCCGAGCACCATCGCCTCACCGATGTTCCGCCGGAAGCCCACGTTCCAGATGACGATGACGCCGATGAACGCCACCAGGGCGAGGATCGCGTTCATCAGCTTGCGTCTTCGAGTCCGGCCGCACGGTACGCCGCGCGGGCGGGAGCGGCGGTGAGGTGACGCAGCAGCGCGGCGGCCTCGGGGCGCTGCCGCGCGTGCGCGCCGAGCGCGATCGAGAGGTCGGTGTAGTGCTGGACCTCATCGGGGAACGGGCCGACGACCCGGGCGTCCGGCACGAACCGCAGCTCGCTCAGCTGCTGTACGGCGAGGTCCGCCCGCCCGTCGGTGACCGCGAGCGCCGTGAACCCCTTCTCGACCACCGTGGCCCGGGAGTTGACCTCGGCCGCGATGCCGAGCCGGTCGAGCAGCGCCGCGAACGCGACACCGCTCGCCCCGGTACGCGAGTACGCCACCGACCGCGCCGACGTCAACGCCCGTACGAGCGCGTCCGTGCTGGAGACGTCGACGGCGGGCGCGCCCGGCGGCACGGCCACCCCGATGCCGACGCGCGCGAGCGGACGCAGCGAGGCCCGGTCGAGCACCCCCGACGCGGCCAGCTTCTCCAGGCCGCCCGTCACCCCGACCATGACGTCGGGCCGCGCGCCGCCCGCGATCTGGTCGAGGAGGACGTTCGTGGGCTCGTACACGCCCTCGACGTCGATGCCGGTGGTGCCGGCGAACGCCTCCAGGACGGTGTCGTCAAGGGCCTTCTTGATCGCGAGCGCGCTGAACAGCGCCACGGGGCGGGGGAGTCGAGGGGCGAGGGCCGTGCGCTGCTCCTCGGTGAGGCGGGCGTGGTCCGTGCCGCGAAGCAGCAGGAAGATCCGCGCCGTCTGCTCCAGCTCCTCGACGGCCTCCAGCGCCGCGTCGAGCCCGGGCGCCGCCACCACCGGGCCGTGGTGCCGCAGCAGCAGCGCCGCGTGGGTACGGGCCTTCTCCTCGGCCGGGCCCGCGAGCCGCACGTCGCCCGGCGCGAAGTAGGGGAGCAGCGGGAGCCGTCCGACGCGCATCGCGTAGTAGGCGGTGAGCGGCGGCAGTGCGTCGTCGGCGTCGAGCCCTTCGAGGCACGACACGGCGACGGCGTACGGCGAGTGGGTGTGCACGACGGCCCGCGCGTCCGGCCGCGCCCGCAACACCGCCGCGTGCAGGAACGCCTCCTTGGACGACGGCGGTCCGTCGACGTGGCCGCCGTCGGCGTCGACGACGGACAGGTCATCGGGCGCCACGGCCGCGAGGTCGACGCCGGTCGGCGTGATGAGGATGCCGCCGTCGGCGGTGCGCAGCGACACGTTGCCGGTGCGCCCGTGCACGAGTCCACGGGCCGCCAGGGCGTGCGCGGTCGCGACGACGGCGGCACGCGCGGAGGGGTGGGAGAGCGAGGGGGCGGGGGTGCGCGAAGGGTGCGGCTGGTCGGCGGTGTGCGGGTGTTGGGTCTGGTGCGACTGGTGGGGTGGGACGCCGGGAGCGGTGGGGCGGGGCTGGGTGGTGGTCATGGGCGGGCTCCTTGGGGACGGCTCTGCGGGGAGGGGGAGTGGGGTGGGGGAGATGGGGGGTCCTGGTGGTGGGGAGGAGAGGGTTGAGGGGGAGGAGAGGGAGGCGGAGAGGCGCGGTCGGGCGGGGCCGGGGTGTCGGGCGGTGGGTGGTCGGCCCGGGGAGTTGGGTGCGCGTCGGCTGAGGGAGAGGGAGGGGAGGGAGTGTGACGCGGGGGCCCGGCGTGGTGCTGGGATGCGCAAGAGGTCGGGGGAGCGGGGGCGTCCGGGGGCCGTGGTTCAGGAGCTTCCGGAGACGAGGCCCGGGCCCCGGGCGGTGCCGACGCGGTCGCCAGGAAGTCGGGGGCGCCGAAGTTGCCGGACTTGAGCAGCAGCGCGATGCCGGGGCCGGACGTGGGACGGAGCCACGGCACGCCGGGGGCGGCGGCCCGGCCGATCCAGGCGCCCGTGATGCCGAGCGCGGCCACCACGGAGCCCGACGTCTCCCCGCCCGCCGCGACGACGCGCCGTACGCCGCGTGCCACGAGCCCGGCGGCGATGCGGCCGGTGGCTTCCTCCAGGACGGCTGCGGCCCGCTCGGCGCCCAAGGCCTCCTGGACGGCGCGGAGTTCGCCGGGCCCGACGGACGAGTGGATCACGGGTGCCCCGGCGGGCGAGCCGGGCGGCAGCGCGTCGTACCAGTCGAGCGCCCGCCCGGCCAGCGCCGCCGGGTCGGGCTCGGCGACGGGGTCGAGCCGGTGCACGGGCCGGCCTTGGGCGCGCAGGGCGTCGAGCTGTTGCAGGGTGCGCGCGGAGCAGCTTCCGCTGAGGACGGCCGCGGGCCAGGCGTCCAGCGGATCCTTCTCCTCGTACGGGTCGAGGGCGCCGCCGGGGGCCGCGTGCGCGAGGCCGCCCGCGAGCCCGGCCGCCCCCGCAGTGAGCGGCGCGTCGGCCACCGCGCGGCCGAGGGTGCGCAGGTCGTCCTCGTCGAGCGCGTCGGCCAGCAGATAGCGGACTCCGCGCGCGGCGGCCTCGGTGACCGCCGCGCGGACGGCGTCGACGCCCGCACGCACGGTGCCCCACCGGACCAGCTCCACGGGCCGGTCCGTCTGGGTCCGGAGCAGCCTCGGCAGCGACGAGTCCGTCATCGGCGTCACCGGATGGTGCCGCATGGGCGACTCGGCCAACGGCACCCCGTTCACGAAGAGTTGGCCCTCGTACTGGGTGCGGCCGTGCTGCGGGGAGCTGGGCGTCAGGAGCACGGCCGGGGCGTCGAGGGCGTCGGCGAGGGCGTCGAGGACCGGGCCGATGTTGCCGTCGGCGGTGGAGTCGAAGGTCGAGCAGAACTTGAAGTACACCTGCCGTACGCCGTGTTCCCGCAGGCGGCGCAGGGCTGCCAGCGATTCGGCGACGGCGTGCGCGGGCTGCGCCATCCGGCTCTTGAGCGCGACGACGACCGCCTCGCCCCCGTCCGTCGGCGCCACGTCCGCGGCCGGCACCCCGAAGTACAGGACGGTCCGCAGCCCGCTCGCACGCAGGGCCAGGGCCACATCGCTCGCCCCGGTCACGTCATCGGCGATCACTCCGAGCATGACGGATCCCCTTCTGTCGCTGATGAACCTTTCATGGTTATTGCCGCATTTGCTCTGCTCGGGGCGGTCGCCGTGCCCGCACCGGTCGCGAGGCGCAGCGCACGGGCCGCGCTGTGCGGCCCGGTGTGGACGGGCAGCCCGAGCGCGGCGGCCAGGTCCTCGGCGTGCGTGGCCAGCGAGTACTGGGCCAGGAGGACCGCGTCCGCGCCGCCCTGATCCGGGCGTTCCCCCGGGACGATCACCCGGCCGACCGCCTCCACGGGCGAGCCGGCGGCCCGCGCCGCGGCGCGGAATCGCTCCAGGGAGTCCTCCAACGCCCCGGCGAAGGAGGCGAGGACGAGGATCCGGCGATGGCCTCCGGCAAGCGCCTCGGCGAAGGCGGCGGAGTCCGCCGCGAGCACGGGGACGGGCGGGTCGGCGCGTTCGGCCGAAGGCTCGTGGAGCGAGCCTGCCGCCGACCCTGGGTGCGAGTCCCCCGACGGCCCGCGGAGCGACTCGGCCACCGGCCCGTAGAGCGAGCACGTCAGCAGGACGCCCTGGGCGCCGCCCTCGACGGCGTACGCGATGAGCCGCCGCATCCGGTCGGCGAGCGCCGGAGTGAGCCCGCCCTGCGCCTCGGCGTCGGGGAGCAGCGTGTCGTCGAGCAGATTCCAGGGCTCGGCCTCGGGGAAGGCGGCGGCGAGCCCGGCGACGGCGGGGCCGATCGCGGCCGGGGTGGCGCTGATGAGCGCGATGCGGGGGCGGGCGCGCGGCGGCAGGGGGCGGGGGCGCGGGCGGGCGGAGGCGGTCATGCGCTCACCTCGGAGACCCAGCCGAGCCCGGCGACCGTGCCGTGCGCGGGCCGGTACTCGCAGCCGATCCAGCCCGCGTACCCGCCCGTGCGCAGCGCCTCGAAGACCCGCGGCCACCGGATCTCGCCGCTGCCCGGCTCGGTGCGGTCGGGCGGGTCGGCGATCTGGAGGTGCGCGGCGAACGGCAGGCAGGCGCCCAGGGTTCTGATGAGGTCTCCCTCGGTGACCTGGGCGTGGTACAGGTCGAGGAGCAGTCCTGCCCGGTCGAGGCCGACGGCTTCCACCACGGCCGTCGCCTGGTCCTGGGTGCGCAGGAAGTACCCGGGCGCGTCCCGCTGGTTCTGCGCCTCGACGACGACGCGCACCCCGGTGCCGTGCGCGCGGTCCGCGGCCCAGGCGATGTTCGTGACGTACGTGGCGAAGGCCCGTTCGGGGCGTACGTCCGGGGGCGTGACCCCGGCGAGGACGTGCAGGAGCCCGGCGCCCAGCTCGGTGGCGTACTCGAGGCCGCGCTCGATCCCGGCGCGGAAGTCCGCGCTGCGCCCCGGGTGGCAGGCGAGTCCGCTCCGCTCCGGCGAACCCGCCGCACCGGCGGGCGAGTTGATGAGCACCTGCCGCAGCCCGGCGTCCCGCAGCAGGCCGCGCAGCCGCGCCGGGGGATACGGGTACGGGTCGGCGTACTCGACCCCCGCGAAGCCCGCCCCGGCCGCCGCGTCGAAGCGCCGCTCGAAGGGCAGCTCCGTGAACAGCCACTTGAGGTTGGCGGCGAGGGGCGGGCCACCCGGTATGCGCAGGGCGGCTCCGTGAGGTGCGGGGGCCGACTTTCCCGGTAGTGTCCCCGGCGCGTCGTCGCCCGCCATCACCGCACCTCCGCGCGTGCCGTGGCCCACTCCGGATTCACCACGTGCGCGGGATCCCGCCCCGAAAGCACGTCGATCACCTGCCGGGCGGCCGCCAGGCTGGAGCGCGACCGGGCCTCCGCCGTCGCGCCCGCGATGTGTCCTGTCACCAGGACACTGCCGAACGCCCGGAGCCTGGAGTCCGCGGGCAGCGGCTCCTGCTCCGTCACGTCCAGCGCGGCGCCCGCGAGCCGCCCCTCGGCGATGGCGTCGGCGAGGGCCTCCTCGTCGACGATGCCGCCCCGCGCGGTGTTGATGAGGTACGCGCCGGGCCGCATCCGACGAAGCGCCGCCCCGTCGACGAGGTGCCGGGTCGAGTCGTCGAGGGCCAGGTGCAGGGTCACGAAGTCGGCCTCGGCGAGCACCTCTTCCAGGGACAGCGCGGCCACCCCGGTCTCCGCGTGGAACGCCGGGTCGAGCCGCGGATCGTGCCCGACGACGCGCATGCCGATGGCCAGGCCGAGGCGCGCCACGGTCCGCCCGATCGAGCCGAGCCCGACGACCCCGAGCGTCGCGCCCGCCAACTCCCGCCCGCTGGGCTGCGACCAGCCGCCCGCCCGTACGTCGGCGACGCTCTGCGGAATGCCCCGGGCGCAGCTCACCATCAGGCCGAGCACGTGCTCGGCGACGGAGCGGCGGTTGGCGCCGGGGGTGTGGGTGACGGCGACGCCGCCGCGGGTGGCGGCGGCCACGTCCACGTTGTCGTACCCGGCGCCGCAGCGGGCGACGACCCGCAGTGCGGGGGAGGCGTCGAGCACAGCGGCCGGGAACGGGTCGGTCCCCGCGACGATGCCCGCGGCGCCCGCGTCGGCGACGGCCGCGGCCAGGGAGCGGCCCGTCGCACGCCGGTCCGCGGGGCGTGCGAAGACCGTATGCAGTCCGGCCTCCCGCAACAGCCGGTCGACCTCTCCGCCGGGTTCCAGATACGCCGTGGTCACGAGCACCCGCGTGGCAGGCATGGGAGTCCTCCTCGATCACTCGCTATACTATAGCGATATGCAAAATAGTATAGGATCTGGCCGTGATCAAGAGTGGGGAACGGCTGCGCTAGGGTCGAGCGCGAAGGAGGCATGATGGCTACGACGCGCCCGCCCGCCCGGCAACCCCTGGCCGACCAGATGTACGAGGTCCTGCTCGGGCAGTTCATGGACGGGCTGTGGTCACCGGGGCAGTCCCTCAACATCGGGGCCCTGACCAGGGAGCTGAACGTCAGCCAGACGCCGCTCCGCGAGGCCCTCGCCCGCCTGGAGCACACGGGCCTGGTGCGCCGCGAGGCGCTCAAGGGCTACCGCGTCGCACCGCTCTTCACCGAGCGCGAACTGATCAAGCTGATGGACGCGCGGCTCGTCCTGGAACCGGCGATGGTCCAGGAGGCGGCGCGCCGCACCACGCCGGAGTTCCTGGACGAGCTGAAGGAGAGCATCGAGGAGCTGAGGCGCTGCGCGGCGGCGCCGAGGTCGGCGTCGGTGCGCCCGTACTGGGCCGCTGACGAGCGCTTCCACCTGCGCATCGCCGCCCAGTGCGACAACCCGTTCCTGGAGACCGCCTACCGCTCCCTCGGCGGCCACGTCCAGCGCTTCCGCCTCTTCACCGAACTCGGCTCCTCCGAGGCCGAGTCGCCCGCGCGCGAGCACACCGCCGTATACGAGGCGATGGCGGCGGGCGACGCGGAGGGCGCCGCGAAGAAGATGCGGCGGCACATCGAGAACGCCAAGGCGCGGGCCCTGACGGACCGCCAGGCGGTGGCGGAGGCCTGACGGACCGCCAGGCGGTGGCGGAGGCCTGACGGAGCGCCGAGCGGTGGTCACGGATGTCTGCCGGACCGCCGAGCGGCGGCCACCGAAACCCGGCGGTCCGGCCCCGCGGGTCAGTGCCGCCGCACCTCGACGACCTGATCGCCGTCGGGTACGTCCGTGACCGTCACCGCGTCCGCCGGCACGCCGAGGCCCCGGGCCACCGCCGCCGTCAGCCCCGCGAAGTCCCGGCCCGTGGGCACGGGGACCTCCTCGCCCTCGCCGTAGCTCTCGATCGCCTTGGTGAAGTACGCCGGATGCCAGGCCCCGACCGCGCCCCTGACCTCCACGGACGCCACCTCGCGTGTACCCACCAGGGCCTTGACCCGGTCCAGGATCTGGTCCGAGCGCAGCTCGCCCGGGACCTGGAAGAGGCTCGCGTGCGCGCCGACCGCGCCGCCCGAGCGGAGGTGGACGGTGACGGTCAGACAGCTGGTGACGCTGGGGTACAGGAGCGTCCCGCCGGGTGCCGCCTCCTTGACCTGGCCCTCCGTCACCACGGTGGTCGCCGCTGCGACGCTTGTTGCGGCGGATGGCGCCGCCGCGGCCCGGTGGCCGACGGGCGCGGCGCCCTCGGCCGCATGGGCCGGGACGGTGCCCGCGAGACAGGCCACGACCACCGCACCGGCCACCACGGCCGCCGCGGACAACCGCCGGGCACGCCCGACCGCCGCCGTGCCGACGTACGCGGACCCGGCGGGCGCCTGCGACTTCACATGCTCATGTGAGGACAAGGGAACAACTCCTGGCTGAGAGAACCCGTGGCGCCCGGCGTCGGCCGGGCGCCACCGAGAGGTGACCGACGAACAAGAGCCCGCGGCACACTCGGCCGCGGGCTGCGACCGATCACTCTATGTCCTGCTATGCCATGCGCCGAGTCCACCACCGCGCCGTCCCCGAGGTGTCCCGCAGGGCGTTCGTCGCACAGTGCACCTCGCCGCCTGCCAGGTGCGCCCAGGCGAAGTTCTCCACCCAGTGCACGCGCACCCCACCCGTGGCCAGCGCCTTCTCGGCCGCGTCGCGGAACAGGTCGCGCCCGCGGAGGCGAGGACCGTGGGGGTCGGGTGCGGCGTAGTCACGGCTGGTCAGGGACAGGCCGTTGGGGATGCTGGGGGAGAGGGCGACCGCGCCCTCGGGGATCTCGGGATGGACGGTGGCCATGGTGTAGAGCACGGGCAGGCGCACCAGGTCGCGCTCGCTGAGGCCGGTCTGCCGCAGCAGGGCACGGATCTGGCCGTCGATGTGGCCCGCGGCCTTCGCGTTGTCTGCGAGGAACTCGTCGTCGGCCAGGAGCTCGTCGACGGTCGGCTTGTCCGGCATGCTCGTCGCGGCGAACATCCGCTGTCCGCCCTGGCCCGCGCTCTGGGTGCGTCGCAGCAGGTCGAGGGCCAGGCGCGGGTCGGCGACGGCGAGTGTCCAGCCGCGTGCGTTGTCCGCCCGCACCACGTGCACGGTCTCGTCCACATGGCCGACGAGCAGCCAGGAGGTGTCGATGGTGACGGAGGGCTGTTGGGCCTGCGCCTCGATCATCTTCACGTACGACGCGTCCGGCTGCCGCAGCGGATCGGTGCCGTACAGGACCCGCCCCTGCAGATGGCCCGGGGAGGGCGGCAGGGACTCGAAGTTGCCGGTGGCGTTCTGCAGGTCCATGCCGTCCGGCTCGCGGCCGGGGGTGAACTGCTGCACGACGCCGACGTCCGGACCCCGGAAGTCACGGAACAGCAGCCGGCCCGACCGGCTGAGGGTCGTCTTGCCGCCGTCGGGGGACAGCCACTTCATGGGGCTGCGCAGCAGGACGCGCATGGTGTGCACCCGGCCGCCGGGCGCGGGCACGCTCGCGACGGTGGGCTCGACCATGTCCTGCCGCCAGATCTCGCGCCACCACTGCCGGGTACCGGCCGTGAACGTCACGTCCCGGTCGGCGAGGCCCGCGGCGCGCGCGGCCCGGCGCAGCGAGGAGGCGAACGGCTTCCACTCGCGCGGCCGGTAACCGGCGCCGGGACCTCCGGGGATGGCGCCGCTGCCGGGCCCCGGCTTCGCGGCGAAGACGCTCCGCGCGCGCTGGAGGTCGTTCTGGAAGAGGACGGGCGCCACCTTCAGGCGCACGTGGTCGGAGCTCCGGTGCCCCTGGCCGCGCACGGTGAGCGTCACGTCGGCCAGGCCGTTCCAGCGGCGCGGGTCACGGACGATGTCGCGGCCTTCCAGGGCCAGTTCGACCCCGGCGCGCAGCTCGGCGGTGGTGAGGGGGCCGCGCAGGACCCGCAGCCGGCCGTCGCGCCTGACGAAGAGGCGGACGTACGGGCGCTGGGCCGAGGCCACCGTGACGTGGCCCGTCGCGTCGTCGCCCACCTCGGTGGGTGCGACGCGCAGCGGCGCCAGATCGGCCGCGTCGCGCGGCCCGTTGACCTTCTCGTCGGCCGCGTCGTGGCAGGCGGCGAGGCGGGTGTCCACGGCCGGGTCGATCCGGTCCAGGTCGCCGGGGCGCGTCCGGCAGCGCCGCGAGTCGTCGTCGACGTTGGCGAGGAACACCGCGCCGCGCCCCGGCCGCCAGGAGTCCTCACCGGCCTCGTCCGAGCCGCCGGTGACGTCCACGCGGCCGTCCTGGTTCACGTCGGCGCGCAGGTCGGCGCGCAGGTCGGCGCCCGGCGGGCGGTCGTCGGCGGCCGCCGGTGGCCCGGTCAGGGCGGTGGCGGCAAGCAGGGTGACGGCGACGGCCGTGGTGGTGCGCTGCGTCCGTGATCTCGATGCCTTGGGCACGACGGGGCCTCCTCGAGGCGGCGGGTGCGAACAGGTGCGGGCAGGTGCGAGCGGGATATGTACGGGGGCGTGCGGGTGGGGAGAAGGCCCGTATCCCATGCTCGTCCGCGCCGAGCGGCCGTTCATCGTGCCGAGTGCGGAGCCCGCCGGTACATCGATGGGGCTAGCGCTCCGGCGCGCCGTCCTCCTGCGGGTGGGGACCCGGGCCCCCGTCCGGCATCCCCGGCGGTGCGGTCGCCCGGGCGGATCCGGGCGCGGCGGTGAAAGTGCCGTGAAGATCCGCACAACCGTTCCCGCACGTCACGGGTCTTGGGGGTGCCATCTACTTACTTCCCAGAGGGGGAACGGACGTGCGCAGCCACCTCCGTCGCGCGATCGTGGTCGCCGCGGCGGCCACGACGGTCTTGACACTCACCGGGGGGCTGCCGGGCCTCACCGGCACCCAGGCGGCCGAGGCCGCTCCCGCGGGTCCCGCGCCCACCCGGTACGCCGACGACTTCAACGGCGACGGGTACCGCGACCTCGCGATCGGCGCCCCGGACGGCGGCCTGGACGTCCCCGGCGCGGACGGCGGCACCACCCGGGTCCTGAACGCGGGCTACGTCACCGTCTCGTACGGCTCGAAGAACGGCGCCCAGCAGACCGGCCTGAAGGCCGTCACCCAGAACAGCCCCGGTGTGCCGGGCGACGCGAAGCAGAACCAGGTGTTCGGCCGGACGCTCGCGAACGGCGACTTCAACGCCGACGGCTACGCGGACCTCGCCGTCGCGTCCCGCTCCGAGGGCCGCGGCGAGGTCACGCTGCTCTGGGGCAGCCGCACCGGCCTGAAGGGCGGCAGCACGATGCCCGGCGGCGGGCGCGGAGACGGATTCGGCACGGTCCTGAAGGCCGGTGACTTCACCGGGGACGGCAAGGCCGATCTGATCGTCGGCGACTCCACGGCGCTCCGCCTGCACAAGGGCCCCTTCAAGGCGGACGGCTCGCCCGCGTCGGTCGTGTCCGTGGACGTCGGCGCCGGGTTCAGGTACACCGACGCCCAGAAGCGGCTGGCCGTCGGCCGGATCAACAAGGGTGCCATCGACGACCTCGTGGTCCTCGGCGACGAGCGCAGGCCGGGCCGGGTGCTGCTCGGCGGGGCGTCCGGGCTGCGCAAGACGGCGGCCACCGTCCGCGGCGGCAACAGCGTCACGGTCGGCGACTTCGACAAGGACGGGTACGGCGACATCGCGGTGGGCGACTCGACGTACGTACGGGAGACCGAGCGTCACGCGGGCCGCGTCCTGGTGCAGTACGGCTCCTCCGGGGGCGTGGACGAGAACCGTGCCGCCAAGGTGTTCACCGAGGACAGCCCCGGAGTCCCGGGCGGTGTGGAGGCGGGCGACAGCTTCGGCATCGACGTCGCCGCCGGCGACCTCAACAAGGACGGCTACGCCGACCTGGTCGTCGGCGCTCCCGGTGAGCGGCACGCCACCTGCGAGCACTGCTACATCAGCGGGGGCGGCCTGTACGTGCTCAAGGGCACGAAGAAGGGTGTGACCGGCACCGGCGCCCTGTTCACCAGCTACAACGCGCCCGGCCTGCCCCGTCCCGCGGGTGTCTACCGCATCCCCATGCAGCTCAAGACGACGGATCTGAACGGGGACAAGCAGCCCGAGATCACCGTTCCCGTCCGGGCGAACGTGTCGGAGGTGTGGTCGGTCGGAACGAAGGGCGGCAAGATCGCCGGGACCGCGCCCACCCGCGTGGTGAAGGCGCCGACGGCCTCCGAGGTCCCGTGGCCCGGCATGGAGTTCGGCGTGCTCGCCCGCTGACCCAGCCCGCAACTCCTCAGCTCTCAGGGGCCCGTCGCTCGACACTCGTCGGCGACGGCGCCCCTGAGGCGTTCCGGCGCCTGTGGCCCGCGTGTTCACGGCGCCCGGCGTCGGACGCCGGGCCCCGGACGTGGCCCGATGAGGCGTCAGTCCCGGCTCGGTCCTTCGGTGAAGTGCGGCAGGATCATGTCGATCAGGGCGTCGACATCGCGCTCGACCATCGGCTGGCCGGTCATGCCCATGCGGTGCAGCAGGACTCCGACGACGACGTCGATGAAGAACAGGACCCGGTTCTCCGGCTCGTCGAGCGCCTCCTGGAGCGCGATCCGGTACGGGTCCTGCAGCCGCGTGGACAGGATCTCGCGCAGGGCCGGGTCGCTGACGGCGTCACTGAACACTCCGGCGAACGCGTCGCCCACCCCGGGCTCGCCGACCTTCGCCGCGACCCAGCGGATCGTCGAGGTCATGAGCTCGGCCCGGCTGCCGCCCGCGAGCGGCGCCGGGCCGAAGGCGTCCAGGAGGCAGTCCACGATCAGCGCGCCCTTCGTCGGCCAGCGCCGATAGACCGTCGACTTCGCGACGCCCGCCGCGCCGGCGATGCGCTCGACGGTGGCGCGCGCGTACCCGACCTCCTGGACCGTGCTCAAAGTGGCGGCGAAGACCGCCGCGTTGACGCCGGCGCGCGGGCGGCCCGGCGGCCTGGCGGATGTGGGCGATGTCATATCCACACCCTACCTCTTTTCGCTACCTTGAGTATCGATACCTGGGGTCGCGAAACTCCGGGTGATGACCAACGCCGGGCAAGGAGAAGAAAACATGAGTGACATCACTGCCGCGCAGCGCCCGCAGGAGCCCGACTGGCCGACGATCACGGCCGAGGAACTGGTCGCCTACCGCGAGGCGGAGAACCGCTTCCGGGCGTCGAGCGCGGCACGGTCGATCCTGGGCGAGCCGGACCCCGGCGCCACCGTCCAGTGGGAGACGGTGGCGCTGCCCGGACGTGAACTCCCGGTCCGGGTGTACCGGCCGGTCCCGGGACACGACGACGGGGGCGCCGGGCGCACCGGCCTGCCGCTCGTACTCCACGTGCACGGGGGCGGGTTCGTGGGGACGGCGGCGCAGTGCGACTGGGTCACCAGTCATGTGGCGGCCCGACTGCCCGCCGTCGTGGTGTCGGTGGAGCATCGCCTCGTCGACCAGGACCACCCCCTCGCGGACGCCGTCGACGACGGCTGGGACGTGCTCACGCACGTGCTGAGCGAGGCCGGGCGCTGGGGCGTCGACCCGGCGCGGACCGCCGTGTTCGGGGAGAGCTGCGGTGCGTTGATCTGCGCCCTGACGGCGATCCGGGCCAGGCGGGCCGACGTGGGCCTGCGGGCGCAGGTGCTCGTCAACCCCGCCGTCGACGTCACCGACACGATGTTCGCGTACCCCTCGATCACCGAGCACGCGCACACCCCGACCCTCGCCCTGCCGGTCCTGCGCCTGTTCCAGCGGCTCGCCGTGCCGGAGGGGACCGACCCCCGCGCGCTCTCGCCGCTGTACGCCGACGACTTGGGCGGGCTGCCCCCGGCGCTCGTGGTGGTGCCGACCCACGACCCGCTGGCCGATCACGGCCGCCGCTACGCCGAAGGGCTGCGCGCGGCCGGGACGTCTGTGCGGCTCACCGAACACGCCGAAGCCCCGCACGCGTTCCTGAGCCTGCCGGGCGTGGTCCCGCAGGCCGAGCCCGCGCGGGCGGAGATCCTCGACTTCCTCCGCGCTTCCCTCGCCGGGTGAGGCGACGGAGCATGGGCCCCGATCAGCACGCGAAGGAGAGGAAGACATGGTGAAGCGCATCGGCGTGATCGGGGTCGGCGAGATCGGACGGGCCGTCGTGACGGGCCTGTGCGAGGGGGACGAGGGCGGGGGCGAGGGGGCGCCGGAGGTGTTTCTCTCGCCCCGAGGGGCCCGCACGGCCGCGGAGTTGTCGGCGCGTCACGAGAACGTGCGGACCTGCGCGGACAACCAGGAGGTGGTGGACCGCTCGGACGTGGTGTTCATCGCCGTGCGCCGCCAGGACCAGCGGGCGGCGCTCGCCGGGTTGCGGGTGGACGACGACAAGGTCGTGGTCAACGTGATGGCCGGCGTCGGCAACGACGAGCTGCGCCGCACGCTCGCCACGGACGCTCCGTTGACACGAGCCATCCCCTTGCCAGCCGTCCGCGAACGCCGTTCCGTCACGGTCACGTATCCGTCGCATCCGGTCGTGGACGCGCTCTTCGAGCGCCTCGGCGGGGCGCTCCCGGTCGCGGACGAGGCCGCCTTCGACGTCTTCTCCGCGCTCACAGGGACGCTCACGACCCACTACGCGTATCTCGCCACGCTCGCGTCGTGGGCCGCCGACCAGGGCATCGCCCCCGAGGACGCCGAGCGTTACGTCCGGGGGCTCTTTGAGGGCGTCGGCCGCTCCCTGGGCGACGCGAGCCGCTCCCTGGACCGGCTCGCCGCCGACCACGAGACCCCGCGCGGCAACAACGAGCGCATCCGCACCACTTGGTTCGATCGGGCCAACTCCGCAGCTCTGGGCGGTGCGCTCGACGGCCTCCTCGCCGATCTGCGGCGGGCCCCGCGGGACTGCGGTGCGTGAGCGACCGGGTGCGTTGTGAGATGGGCCACGATGATCATTTAAGGGCCCGATACGGGCGGGAAACGGGCAGTCATGATGGCCAAACGGGCACGTCCGCCTGCCTGGATGTCCGTTCCCGGGTGCGGGGCCCGATGCCGCGCGGGTGTCGGTCCCGGGTATCGCGGATGCGAACCGGGCCGGGCTGACGCCCAGGTGGCAAGGGCGGCGACTCTTCGCTCAGGCATATAAATGGGGCGTTCGGTGTGCGCGGCGACTGATCTTACGCAGGAGTAAGGAAGGGTGGTCGCGCCACCGATAGCCACAAAAGGTCAGGGTGGTACGGGCAAAGGGGCGTCCGATACTGTTGCCGTAGGCGCAACGCGGTGACATCGCATTCACCTGACCCGTGAGCGAGATGGCCGCGTACCCCCATTGGGCCTCCCGGAGAGTCGTTCCCCCGACTTCCCGCAGTGAGCCCGATGCTCATGTGGAGTCCAGGTAAAGGGAGACTGAGGTCCGGTGACCCGCGAAGCAGGTTCTGGTTCTTCCCGGCGCGCCCTGCCGGCCGCCCTGCGGAGTCCATTCCGGGCCGTTGTCCATACCTAAAACCAAGTAGACCCCTGACGTTCCGTGCCACTCGGCCCCACTCGGTCCATGGCTGCCGAACCTCGATGTAATGCATGCCTCGACGTATTGCACGTCTCTACCCCAGCCGTGTTCTTTCGAGAGCGGAACCAGGGCTTTCCCTCTGCTTTCTTGCGTGTCCCGAAGACCGTGAAATCGCCGATCGCCGTGCTTTCCTGTCCCGGCGCTCCACCGACGGCTGACACGCGCACGACACTCCGCTCCGGCCTGGCGGCGCCGAGGTCGTCCGAGCCCACGCTCCCGGCCCGCTCCGGGTGGCGCTGACGGGTCCCTTCCATGCTGCCCCGGCCTGGGTGTTCCGGGCCGTCGCGGTGCCATGCCGGTGCCGCGTCAGCATCCGCGCCATTGCCCTGCCTTGAGCCCCGCGCCGGTGTTTCCCGGGGTTACGCCACCGGTCCGCTCGGCGTCTTCTTTTCGTCACGCGATTGGCGTTTCGACGCGAATACGGGCAGGCGTTTACCTGTTATGGAGCTTCGCGTGACCCGAGATCGACAGTCGTATGACAGGGACATGTCCACGCATCAACCAGATGTCTCGGACTCGTCACATCCTCGGGAGCCCGTCCGGCCGCCTCGCATGGTATGAGCAGGGGTTTTCGTTGCCTTGAAGGTCAACGGCCCCGGTAAATTCCCGAGGTCGGCCCCGTAAATTTCATGAGTCAGGGCGCGCCGACTGGCGTCCGTGTGGCGATGGTGTGTATTCCTCGCGCGGGCGCGATACCCGCATGTTCAAAGTCGGCCAGTGATGGTTGAGACCGGAAATAGTCGTCGGTCGACTTGAAATAGACGTCAGTTGACAATTTCTGGAGCCCTGGTCTTGACTTGCGCCAGTTGTCGGGACCGATTGGCCGAGAAGTCGTCGGAGTCAATTCGGGGCCAATCAAGTGCGTGTTCTTTAGTGGACGATTGACGAGGGCAGAGGCTGCCATGTGCGAATTGGCACGAGTGGACATCGGCACTGTCGCCGTCATCGGAGTCGCCCCCGCGGCACCGGTGCGGACCGAGCCGGATCCCGGTGTGTGGGCCGAGTTGACCGGTGCGACGCCGCCGGCGGACCTGACCGCCGCCGTGGAGTCGGCGTGGACGGCCTGTGAGGACGCGGGCGTCGGCGACGACCGGGCGGGCATCGGCGTCTACCTGACCGCCGACGGCGCGGATGCGGGCGACGCCGACGAGTTAGCGGACGCGCTCGGCCTCAGCGGCCCGCGCCGCACCGGACCCGAGGCCCTCGCCGAGGCCCTCGCCGCCGTGCGTTCCGGCGCCTGCGACCTGGCGCTCGTCGGCGCCGACGGCGCCCACGCCGTGCTCGCGCCGGGCGACGACGCCAGGACCGCGACCTTCGGCTACCGCGTCGGCCCCGACCACACGTGGCCCGACAACGTTTCCGCACTCGTCGAGGCCGCCCGGCACTCGGGCCGCCCCGCCCCCGGCCGCGACGCGACACCCGGCCCCGCCGTCCCGATCACGCTCTCGGCCCACAGCCAGGACGCTCTGCGGGCGCGCGCCGCCGACCTGTGCGTACTCCTCGACGCCGAGCCGGAACTGCCGCTCGCCGACGTCGCCCTGTCCCTCGCCACCACCCGCCCCGCGCTCGCCGAGCGCGCCGTGTTCGTCGGCGCCGACCGGGCCCGCCTCACCGACGAGTTGGCCGCCTTCAGCAAGGGCGGACTGCCCGTCCCGGGACTCGCCACCGGCGGCCCCGCCCCGGCCGCCGCGGACGGCCTCGCCTTCGTGTTCCCCGGGCACGGCCCCCAATGGCCGGGCATGGCCGACGAGTTGATGGACCGCTTCCCGGTGTTCGCCGAGCAGCTGCGGGCCTGCGCGGACGCCCTCACGCCGCACGTGGACTGGCCCGTCATGGACGTCCTGCGCGGCCGCACGGACACCCCGTCGCTCGACCGGCCGGACGTGGGACAGCCCGCGCTCTGGGCGATGATGGTGTCCCTGGCCGCCCTGTGGCGGTCCTGGGGCGTGGTGCCCGACGCCGTGATCGGCTCCAGCGCCGGCGAGCTCCCGGCCGCGACGGTCGCGGGCGCGCTGTCCGTCGAGGACGGCGCGCGGGCCGTGGCCCTGTTCGCCCAGGCGCAAGTGCACCTGCTCGAAGGCGGCGTGATGCTGTCCGTCCTCGCGTCCGCCGACGAGGTACGCGAACGGCTGACCCGCTACGACGGGCTCGACCTCGCCGCCGTGCACGCCCCCGGCTCGGTCCTGGTCTCCGGCGTCGAGGCCGAGGCCGACGAACTACTCGCCGAGCTCGCCACGGACGGCATCAAGGCCAGGGCCATCGACATCCGCATCGCGGCGCACGGCCGCCAGGTCGACGCGGTCCTCGACGGGCTGCGCGCCGACCTCGCCCCGATCACACCCCGCCCGACGGACGTGCCGATCTACCTGGGCACCACGGGCGAGCGGGTCGACCCGCTCACGCTCACCGCGGACCACTGGTGCCGCAACATGCGCCACACCGCCGACTTCGAGGGCGCCACCCGCGCCGCACTGGCCGCGGGCCACCGCCTGCTCGTCGAGTCGAGCCCGCACCCCGTCCTCACCAGGGCCGTGCAGGAGACCGCCGAGGACGCCGCCGTCGACGCCGTCGTCCTCGGGACGCTGCGCCGTGGCCCGGGCAGCGCCGACCACCTGACCGCCGCGCTCGCCGCCCTGCACGCGCACGGCGTACTCCCCGACTGGGACGCGGTGTTCGCGGGCCGGGACGCCCGCACGGTGCCGCTGCCCGCCTACCCGCTGGACGCGGCGCCCGCGACCACCCCCGCCCCGTCGCTCACCGACCGGCTCGCGGCCGCAGCCGACCGCCACGGACTCCTCCTCGACCTGGTCCGCGCGCAGGTCGCCGCCGTCGCCGGCGGGGACGCCGCGCTCTTGGGCGACGTGGACGCGCCGCTCCTGGAGCTGGGCGTGGACTCGGCGGGCGCGGTGTCGCTGCGGAACCTCCTGAACGCCGCCACCGGCCTGAAGCTGCCCGTGTCCGCGGTGTTCGACAACCCGACGTGCCGAGGCCTCGCCACGCACATCGACCGCGTCCTGCTCGGCACGGCCGACGAGGACGACGAGCCCCTGGCCCCCATGACGGCCGGCGACGACGACCCGATCGCCGTCGTCGCGATGAGCTGCCGCCTGCCCGGCGGCGTACAGAGCCCCGAGGACCTGTGGGAGCTGCTGTCCGCGGGCGGCGACGGCGTCACCGCGTTCCCCGCCGACCGCGGCTGGGACCTGGACGGACGCTACGACGAGGACGCCGAGCGGGCGGGCGGCTACTACCAGCGCGAAGCCGGATTCCTGCACGGGGCCACCGAGTTCGACCCGGAGTTCTTCGGGATATCACCGCGCGAGGCCCTCGGCATGGACCCGCAGCAGCGGCTGCTCCTGGAGATCTCCTGGGAGGCGATCGAGCGCGCGGGCATCGACCCGGCCGGGCTGCGCGGGAGCCGCGCGGGCGTGTTCGTGGGCGCGATGACGATGGACTACGGGCCGCGACTGCACGAGGCGCCCGCGGACCTGGAGGGCTACCTCCTCACCGGCAACACCGCGAGCGTCGCGTCCGGCAGGCTCTCCTACACGTTCGGCTTCTCAGGACCCGCCGTCACCGTCGACACGGCGTGCTCGTCGTCGCTGGCCGCCCTGCACCTGGCCGTGCAGTCGCTGCGCCGCGGCGAGTGCACCGTCGCGCTCGCGGGCGGCGTCACGGTCATGCCGTCGCAGGGCCTGTTCGTGGAGTTCAGCCGCCAGCGCGCGCTGGCCCCCGACGGCCGCAGCAAGGCGTTCTCGGCCAGCGCGGACGGGTTCGGCCTCGCCGAGGGCGCCACCATGGTGCTCCTGGAGCGGCTCTCCGACGCGCGCCGCAACGGACACCCCGTGCTCGCCCTCGTCAAGGGCACCGCCATCAACCAGGACGGCGCGTCCAACGGCCTCACCGCCCCCAGCGGCCCCGCCCAGCGCCGCGTGATCCGGCAGGCCCTCGCCGACGCGGGCGTGTCCGCCGCCGAGGTCGACGCCGTCGAGGCGCACGGCACCGGCACGAAGCTCGGCGACCCGATCGAGGCCGACGCGCTGCTCGCCACCTACGGCCAGGAGCACCCGGCCGACCGGCCGCTGCTGCTCGGCTCGGTGAAGTCGAACATCGGCCACACACAAGCCGCGTCCGGCGTCGCGGGCCTGATCAAGATGGTGCTCGCGCTGCAGCACGGCGAACTGCCCAAGAGCCTGCACATCACCGAGCCCACCCCGCACGTCGACTGGACGACGGGCGCGGTGTCCCTGGTCACCGAGAACACGCCCTGGCCCGAGGTCGAGCGCCCCCGGCGGGCCGGTGTGTCCTCGTTCGGCATCAGCGGCACCAACGCCCACGCCGTCCTGGAGCAGGCGCCCGACGAGGTTCCGGCCGACCCGGAGCCGTCGTCCGCGTCCGTGCCGCTGGTGTTCTCCGCGCGCTCGGAGGACGCCCTGCGCGCCCACGCCGCCCGACTCGCCGCCGTCGTGGAGCAGTTGACGCCCGCCGACATGGCGGCCGGTCTGCTGTCCCGCTCGGTCTTCGAGCACCGCGCCGTGGTGGTGGCGGGCGGCGCCGACGCGCTGACTGCGGTGGCCCAGGGGGCCGAGTCCGCCCGGATGGCGATCGGCGTCGCGCGGCCCGCGGGGAAGGTGGCGTTCGTGTTCCCCGGCCAGGGCTCGCAGTGGCTGGGCATGGGCGCGGAGCTGGCGGAGTCGTCGCCGGTGTTCCGTGCCTCGATGGAGGCGTGCGCCGAGGCCCTCGCGCCGTACGTGGACTGGTCGTTGTGGGACGTGCTCGCCGACGCGGCGGAGCTGGAGCGGGTCGACGTCGTGCAGCCCGCGCTGTTCTCGGTGATGGTGTCGCTCGCGGCGCTGTGGCGTTCGTACGGTGTCGAACCCGATGCGGTCGTCGGGCACAGCCAGGGCGAGATCGCCGCCGCGCACGTCGCGGGCGCCCTGTCGCTCGCGGACGCCGCCAGGATCGTCGCGCTGCGGAGCAAAGCCATCCTCGCGCTGTCGGGTCAGGGCGGCATGGTGTCGCTCGCGGCGACGGTCGACGACGCCCGGGAGTGGATCGCGCCGTGGGACGGGCGGATCTCGGTCGCCGCGGTCAACGGGCCCGGTTCGGTGGTGGTCGCGGGTGACGCGGACGCGCTGGACGAGCTGGTCGAGGCCTGCGCCGCCGACGGCAGGCGGGCCCGGCGGATCCCCGTCGACTACGCCTCCCACTCGCCGCACGTCGAGCGCATCGAGGACGAACTCGCGCGTGTGCTGGCGGGCGTGGAGCCTCAGGCCGCGGGTGTGCCGATGCTGTCCACGGTCACGGGGGAGTGGCTGACCGGCACCGAGGTGGGCGCCGATTACTGGTACCGGAACCTGCGGAACACCGTGCGCTTCGAGGAGGCCACGCGCGGCCTGATCGACCACGGTGTCGGCGCGTTCGTCGAGTGCAGCCCGCACCCCGTGCTCACCATCGGCGTCCGCGAGACCGTGGACGCGACCGGGGGCGACGCCATCGTCGTCGGCACTCTGCGCCGCACCGACGGCGACCTCGACCGGTTCCTGCTCTCCGCCGCCGAGGCGTACGTCGAGGGCCTGTCCTTCGACTGGCACGCCGTCGTGCCCGCCGGACGGCACGTGGACCTGCCGACGTACCCGTTCCGGCGCAGGCGGTTCTGGCTCGACGAGACGTCCCGCCCCGCGGCCGGTGGCGACGACCCCGCGTTCGCGGAGTTCTGGGCCGCGGTGGAGCGCGGCGACCTCGCCACCACGCTCGACGTGCCCGCCGACGCGCCCCTGACCGACGTCCTGCCCAGCCTCGCCGACTGGCGCCGCCGCAGCCAGGAGCGGACCGCCGTCGACTCCTGGCGCCACCGGATCGTCTGGCGCCCGCTCGGCACCGCCACCACCCCTACCCTGACCGGGACCTGGCTCCTGGTCGGCCCGCCGTCCGACGCGGAGCACCCGTGGCTGACGGCGGCCGCCGACGCGCTGCGTGCCCACGGCGCCGACGTCCTGCACGTCGATGGCACGGCCGAGTCGCTGAGCGCCCTGGACGTCGTACCCAGTGGCGTACTGTCCCTGCTCGCCCTCGACGAGCGGCCCGACCCCGCGGCGCCGACCGTCCCCGGTGGTCTCTCCGGCACGCTGGCGCTGGTCCGGGCGCTCGGTGACGCCGGGATCGGCGCGCCCCTGTGGCTGGCCACGACCGGCGCGGTGTCCGTCGGACGCTCCGACCCGCTGACCCACCCGGCGCAGAGCCAGGTGTGGGGCCTCGGCCTCGCCGTCGGCCTGGAGCACCCGGAGCGCTGGGGCGGCCTCGTCGACCTCCCCGTGACCCCCGACGCCAGGACCGGCACCCGGCTCGCCGCCGTCCTCGCCGGGCAGACCGACGAGGACCAACTGGCCGTCCGCGCCTCCGGCGTGACCGTGCGGCGGCTCGTACCGGCGCCCGCACCTGCGGCGGCACCCGCCTGGCGCACCAGCGGCACCGCGCTGATCACCGGCGGCACCGGCGCCATCGGCGGGCACGTCGCCCGCTGGCTGGCGACAAGCGGAGCCGAACACATCGTGCTGACCAGCCGCAGCGGCCCGGACGCCCCCGGCGCCCAGGACCTGGTGGCCGAACTGACCGCGCTCGGCGCCCGGACCACCGTCGCCGCCTGCGACGCCGCCGACCGCGCCGCCCTCGCCGACCTGTTCGCCCGGCTCGACGCCGACGGCACCCCCGTCCGCTCCGTCTTCCACGCGGCCGGCACCGTCCCGTCCCTGCCCCTCGCCGACACCACCACCTCGGACCTCGCCCACGCCGTCGGCGCCAAGGCCGTCGGCGCGGTCCACCTCGACGAGCTGTGCGCCGGACGCGAGTTGGACGCGTTCGTGCTGTTCTCCTCCGGCTCCGCGGTGTGGGGCAGCGGTGAACTGGGGGCGTACGGCGCCGCCAACGCCTTCCTCGACGGCCTCGCACAGCGCCGCCACGCCGACGGACTGCCCGCCACCTCGGTCTCCTGGGGCATGTGGGCGGGCGGCGGCATGGTCACGGGCGACCTGGACGACCAGCTGCGCCGCCGGGGCCTGCGCCCCATGCGGCCACAGCTCGCGGTCGGCGCGCTCGCCACCGCCCTCGCGGCGGGCGAGACCACCCTCACGGTCGCGGACTTCGACTGGGCCCGCTTCGCCCCCGGCTTCACGGCCGCCCGCTCCCGCCCCCTGATCAGCGAGATACCCGACGTCGTCGCGCTCGCCGAGCAGGACGCCGTGGACCAGCCCGCCGCCGGTGGCGCGCTCGCCGACCGCCTCGCCCCTCTCACCGACGCCGACCGGCGCCGGCTCCTGCTCGACCTGGTCCGCGGCCACGCCGCCGCGGTGCTCGGCCACGAAGGACCCGACACCGTCACGCCCGACCGCGCCTTCCGCGAGCTGGGCTTCGACTCCCTGACCGCCATCGAGCTCCGCAAGCGCCTCAACACCGCGACCGGCGTACGACTGCCCGCGACCGTCGTGTTCGACCACCCGACCCCCACGGCCCTCGCCGCCGAACTGCTGACCGTCGTGCTCGGCGCACAGCAGACCGCCGCGCCGACCCCGACCACCACGACCGGGGCCGCCGACGATCCGATCGCCGTGGTGGCGATGAGCTGCCGCTACCCCGGCGGCGTCCGCGGACCCGAGGACCTGTGGTCGCTCGTCATGGCCGGACACGACGCCGTCGGGGAGTTCCCCGACGACCGGGGCTGGGACACCGACCGGCTGTACCCGGCCGACGCGGAGGCCCTGGGCCGCAGCCGCACCCTGGAGGGCGCCTTCCTCGACGACGCGGGCGGCTTCGACGCGGGCTTCTTCGGCATCGCCCCGCGCGAGGCCCTCGCGATGGACCCGCAGCAGCGGCAGGTGCTCGAACTGGCCTGGGAGGCCTTCGAAAGGGCGGGCATCGACCCGTCGTCCGTGCGCGACAGCCTCACCGGCGTGTTCGTCGGCGCCTCGCCGCAGAGCTACTCGGGCACCATGGAGCAGGCGACGCCCGAGATGGACGGCTACCGCCTGACCGGCGACGCCCTGAGCGTCGTGTCCGGCCGCGTCGCCTACTCCCTCGGCCTGCGCGGTCCCGCCGTCACCGTGGACACCGCCTGCTCGTCCTCGCTGGTCGCCCTGCACCTCGCCGTGCAGGCACTGCGGTCGGGGGAGTGCTCGATGGCCCTGGCGGGCGGCACCGCGATCATGGTGACGCCGATGCCCTTCGCCGAGTTCAGCCTGCAGGGCGGCCTGGCCCCCGACGGCCGGTGCAAGCCCTTCGCCGACGCCGCCGACGGCGTCGGCTGGGGCGAGGGCGCGGGCCTGATCCTGCTGGAACGCCTCTCCGACGCCCGGGCCAACGGCCACGAAGTGCTCGCCGTCGTCCGCGGCTCCGCCGTCAACCAGGACGGGGCGTCCAACGGCCTCTCCGCGCCCAACGGGCCCGCACAGCAGCAGGTCATCCGCGCGGCCCTCGCCAACGCGGGCCTGTCCGCCGCGGACGTGGACGCCGTCGAGGGCCACGGCACCGGCACCCGGCTCGGCGACCCCATCGAGGCCCAGGCACTCCTCGCCACGTACGGCCAGGAACGCCCCGCCGACCGGCCGCTGCTCCTCGGCGCGCTGAAGTCCAACATCGGCCACACCCAGGCGGCCTCGGGCATCGCGGGCGTCATCAAGATGGTGCAGGCGCTGCGCCACGGCGTCCTGCCGCGCACCCTGCACCTGGACCGCCCGTCCCAGCACGTGGACTGGACGACCGGCGCCGTGGAACTCCTCGCCGACGACCGGCCGTGGCCCGAGGCCGACCGGCCCCGGCGTGCCGCCGTGTCCGCGTTCGGCGTCAGCGGCACCAACGGACACGTCATCCTCGAACAGGTCGGCACCCAGGCCGAGTCCGTACCCGCGGCCCCGACCGCCGAGCCCGATGGACGGACCCTGGCGTGGGCGCTGTCCGCCCGCGACACCGCCGCGCTGCGCGACCAGGCGGCCCGCCTCGCCGCCACCGTCGACGAGCGGCCCGGCCTGTCCCCGGTGGACGTCGCCACCACGCTCACCACCGGCCGCGCCGCGCTCGACCACCGCGCCGTCGTCCTCGGCACCGACACCTCCGAACTGCGCGTCGGACTCGACGCGCTGACCGTCGGCGCCGACGACCCGGCCGTGGTGCGCGGCACCCCCGACGGCGGCACGCTCGCCGTGCTGTTCTCCGGCCAGGGCTCCCAGCGCATCGGCATGGGCAGCGGCCTGTACGCGGCGCACCCCGTGTTCGCCGACGCCCTCGACGAGGCGTTCGCCCACCTCGACCCGCACCTCGCGCTGCCGCTGCGCGACGTCGTCCTCGGCGACGACCAGGCACTCCTCGACCGCACCGAGTACGCCCAGCCCGCGCTGTTCGCCGTCGAGGTCGCCCTCTACCGCCTGTGGGAGTCCTGGGGCCTCAAGCCCGACGCGCTCGCGGGCCACTCCATCGGCGAACTCACCGCCGCCCACGTCGCCGGGGTCTTCTCGCTGGCCGACGCCTGCGCGATCGTCGCCGCCCGCGGCGCGCTCATGCAGGAACTGCCCGCCGGTGGCGTCATGGTCGCCGTGCAGGCCGCCGAGGACGAGATCGCGCCGGAGCTCTCCGAGCACGTCGGCATCGCCGCCATCAACGGCCCGAACTCCCTGGTCCTGTCCGGCAGCGAACGCGAGGTGCTCGACCTCGCCGACCGCCTCAAGGCACAGGGCCGCAAGGTGACCAGGCTGCGCGTCAGCCACGCGTTCCACTCGCCGCTCATGGAGCCGATGCTGGCCGCGTTCCGCCGTGTCGTGGCGGGCGCCACCGCCCATCCGCCCACGCTGCCCATCGTGTCCACGCTGACCGGCGCGCCGGTCGACGCCGACGAACTGGCCTCGCCCGACCACTGGGTGCGGCATGTGCGCCGACCGGTGCGGTTCGCCGACGGCGTCACGGCACTCGTCGCGCAGGGCGTGACGACGATGGTGGAGGTCGGGCCCGGCACCGTGCTCGCCGCGATGGGCCAGGACAGCGCCCCCGACACGGTGTTCGTGCCGACGCTCCGCTCCGACCGGCCCGAACCGGACGCGCTCACGCTCGCCGCCGCGCACCTGTACGTCCGCGGCGCGAAGCTGGACGCCGCCGCCGCGCTCGGCGGCCCGGGTCGCCGCGTCGACCTGCCCACCTACGCCTTCCAGCACGACCGCTACTGGCTGACCGCCGCCGTCGCCCCCGCCGGTGACGGGGCGACAGCGGCTCTCGGTGTCGCCGCGGGCGACCACCCGCTGCTGCGCGCCGCGGTCGCGCTGCCCGAATCCGACGGCGTCGTCTTCACCGGCAGGCTCTCCACCCGGACCCATCCGTGGCTCGCCGACCACGGCGTCGGTGGCCGGGTGCTGTTCCCCGGCACCGGCTTCCTCGACCTCGCCCTGCACGCCGCGAGCCACTGCGGCCTCGACACCGTCGACGAACTGACCCTGCAGGCCCCGATGGCCCTGCCCGAGCGCGGCGGCCTCGCCCTGCGCGTCACGGTGGGCGCGGAGAACGACGGCACGCGGAGCATCCGCGTGCACTCACGGGCCGACGACGCCGACCGGGACGCACCGTGGACCGAGCACGCCACCGGCCTGCTCACCACGGGCGACGTGCAGGAGACCGACCTCGCCGCGTGGCCGCCGCGAGGCGCGACACCGATGGACGTCGACGGCATCTACGACCGCCTCGACGAACTCGGCTACGGCTACGGGCCCGTGTTCCGCGCGCTGCGCGCGGCCTGGAGCCTCGACCGCGACGTGTACGTCGAGGTGGCCCTGCCGGACGGGACCGTCGGCGACGGCTTCAGCGTGCACCCCGCCCTGCTCGACGCCGCGCTGCACGCACCCGTGCTGCGTGCCCTCGACGAGGTCGGCGCGGGCCCCCGGCTGCCGTTCAGCTTCAGGGGAGTGCGGCTGCACGCCGTCGGCGCCTCGGCGCTGCGGGTGCGCTGGTCGCCGACGGGGCAGGGGATGGACGAGATGTCGCTGTCCGTCGCGGACCCCGCGGGGCGGCCGGTGGCGACCGTCGAGTCACTGGTGATGCGACCGGCGGACCTCCGCGGGACCGGCTCCCGGACCTCCGACGCCCTGCTCGAAGTGCAGTGGGCGCCGCTAGCCGCGAGCGGGCAGAGGCCGGTCGGGCTCGCCGTGCTCGCGGCGGAGGGCCTCGGTGTGGACGGCCTTGGGGCGACGGCTCACGGGGTGGACGGCTGGGACGGGGCGGCTCGCGGTGCGGACGACGTCCGTGTCAACGGTCGTGGCGCGGACGGCCGGGATGCGGCCGCTCTCGCTGCGGACGGCCGCGACGCGACGGCCGGCGGCGCGGACCACCTCCGTGTGAACGGCCGCAGTCCGGCCCACCGCGGCCCGGACGCGGCCGACTTCGGCCCCGACACCCCCACCGTCTCCGACTTCGCCGCCCTCGACGGCGTGAGCGACCTGCTCGTCCGCTGCCCCCGGGCGTCCGACGTGGACGGGAAGGCGGCCCGGGACACGGTGTCCTGGGCGCTCGCCCTGGCCCAGGCCTGGCTCGCCGACGAGCGGACCACGGGCACGCGCCTGGTGTTCGTGACCCGCGGCGCCGTCGACACCGACGTGCCCGACGCGGCGCAGGCCGCCGTGTGGGGCCTGATCCGGTCGGCGCAGACCGAGAACCCCGGCCGGTTCGTGCTCGTCGACATCGACGACACCGCCGACACCGCCGAGTCCGCCCTCGCCGTGCCCGCCGCGCTGGCCTCCGACGAGCCCCAACTGGCCGTACGCGCAGGCCGGGTGACCGTGCCCAGGCTCGCCCGCACCACCGCCGACAGGGTGCTCACTCCGCCCGCCGACGGCCCGTGGCACCTCGACGTCAAGGCGCGCGGCTCCCTGGACGGCCTCGCCCTGGTGCCGCACCCGGACGCCACCGCTCCCCTCGCACCCGGCGAGGTACGCGTCGCCGTCCGCGCGGCCGGACTGAACCTCCGCGACGCGCTGATCGCCCTCGACGCCCACCCCGACGCCGCCGAACCGGGCGGCGAGATCGCGGGCGTGGTCACCGAGACCGGCTCGGCGGTGACCGGCCTGACCGTGGGCGACCACGTGCTCGGCCTGGCCGGCAGGGGCTTCGGACCGCTCGCGGTCACCGACCACAGGCTCCTCGCCCCGGTGCCCGCGGGCTGGTCCTTCGCGGACGCCGCCACGGTGCCGCTGGCCTTCCTCACCGCGTACCACGCCCTGCGCGACCTGGCGGACCTGCGCCGCGGCGAGTCCGTCCTCGTCCACGGAGCGGCGGGCGACGTCGGCCTGGCCGCCGTACAACTCGCCCGGCACTGGGGCGCGGAGGTGTTCGCGACCGCGCGCCCCGAGGAGTGGGACGTCGTACGGGCTGCGGGTGTGCCCGCCGCGCACCTGGCGTCGTCGGACGACACCGGCTTCGCGGCGACGTTCGCCGTGGAGACCGGCGGGCGCGGCGTGCACGTGGTCCTGAACCTGCTGGCGCGGGAGTCCGAGGCGGCCGCCACGGAAGCGCGGGAGCACGCGGACACCTCTCCGGCGGGGCGGGAGTTCACCGACGCCTTCCTGGAACTGCTGCCCGACGGCGGGCGGTTCGTCGAGGCGGGCAAGGCCGAAGGACACGAGCCCGACGCGTTGCCGTCCGGCGTCACGTACGCCGCGTTCGACCAGACGCAGCCGGACCCCGACCGCTGCCAGGAGATGCTCGCCGACGTCCTCGCGCTCTGCGAGGCGGGCGTGCTGTCCTCCCTGCCGGTGCGCGCCTGGGACGTCCGCCGCGCACCCGAGGCGTTCCGTCACGTCGCCGAGACCCGGCTCACCGGCAAGGCCGTGCTGACCGTGCCCGCACCGATCGACCCGGACCGCCCGGTCCTGGTGACCGGCGGCCTGGGCACGCTCGGCGCGATCGTGGCCCGGCACCTCGTCGCCGAACGAGGCGTCCGCTACCTCGTCCTCGCGGGCCGCAAGGGCCTGGCGACCGAGGGCGCCGAGGAGCTGCGCGACGAACTGGTCGCGCTGGGCGCCGAGGTGTCCGTGGCGGCCTGCGACGTGGCCGACCGGGACTCCGTCGCGGCGCTCCTCGCCTCGCTTGACCGGCCGCTCGGCGCGGTCGTGCACACCGCGGGCGTCGTCGACGACGGCGTACTGGAGTCGCTGACATCCGAACGCGTCGACCGCGTCTTCGGCCCGAAGGTCGACGGCCTGCTGCACCTGGACGAGCTGACCAGGGACGCCGACCTGTCCGCGTTCGTCGTGTTCTCCTCGGCGGCCGGAGTCCTCGGCAGCGCGGGCCAGGGCAGCTACGCGGCCGCCAACGCGGCGCTCGACGCGCTCGTGCGGCGCCGCCACGCACTCGGCCTGCCCGGCGTCTCCGTGGCGTGGGGTCTGTGGGCCGCCGCGAGCGGCATGACGGCGGCGCTCGACGAGGGCGACCGGGCCCGCCTCGGCCGCTCCGGCGTCCTCGAACTGCCCACCGACGACGCGCTCGCGCTGTTCGACGCCGCGACGCGCGACGACCGCGCGGTACTCGTGCCGGTCCTCCTCGACACCGCCGCACTGCGCGGTCAGGCGGCCGACGGCACCCTGCCCCCGCTGCTGCGCGGCCTGGTCCGTGCCCCCGCCCGCCGCGCCACGCCGACGGCCCCCGTCGCGGCCGCGACGTTCGCCGACACTCTCGCGGGCCTGCCCGCCGAGGAACGCGAGCAGACGGTCCTCGACCTGGTCTGCACGCAGGTCGGGGCGGTGCTCGGCCACGCGCCCGGCACCGAGGTCGACCCCGGCCGCGCGCTCGGCGACCTCGGGTTCGACTCGCTGACCTCGGTGGAACTGCGCAACCGACTGACCGCGGTCACCGGCCTGCGGCTCGCCTCGACCTTCGTCTTCGACCACCCGTCGGCCGCCGCGATCACCCGGCACCTGCTCACGCTGCTCCCGAGCGACGAGCCCGACCCCGGGACCGGCGTACTCGACCAGCTCGACCAACTGGAGAGCGCGCTGCTCGCGCTCACCGATGACGGCACCGCCACCAAGGTGGACCTGCGGCTGCGCGCCCTGCTCGCCACCTGGAGCGAGACCCGGGCCGACGACGCCGAGGACGACGCGGAGGCCGGCTTCGACGCGGCCACCGACGACGAACTCTTCGGCTACCTCGACAACGAACTTGAGACCTCGTGAACCGGTCGGACCGCACCGAACACGTCCGCACCGCCGTAAGGAGTACACGCCAGATGGAGAACGAGGACAAGCTCCGCGATTACCTCAAGCGGGCCACCACCGATCTGCGCAACACGCGCCGACGCCTGCGCGAGGTCGAGGACCGGGAGCACGAGCCCATCGCGATCATCGGGATGAGCTGCCGCTACCCCGGCGGCGTGGCCTCGCCCGAGGACCTGTGGCAGCTCGTCGCCGACGGCGGGGACGCCGTGGTGGAGTTCCCGGCCGACCGCGGCTGGGACGCCGACACGCTCTACGACCCCGACCCGGACCACGCGGGCACGTCCATCACCCGGCACGGCGGTTTCCTCCAGGACGCCGCGGGCTTCGACCCGGCGTTCTTCGGGGTCAGCCCGCGCGAGGCCGCGGCGATGGACCCGCAGCAGCGACTGCTCCTGGAGACGTCGTGGGAGGCGTTCGAGCGCGCGGGCATCGACCCCGTCCAGGCCAAGGACACCAGGACCGGTGTCTTCGCGGGCGTCATGTACAACGACTACGCGACGCGGCTGCCGCAGGCGCCCGAAGGGTTCGAGGGCTTCCTCGCCAACGGCAGCGCGGGCAGCATCGCGTCCGGCCGCATCGCCTACACCCTCGGCCTCGTCGGGCCCGCGGTGACGGTGGACACGGCGTGCTCCTCGTCGCTGGTCGCCCTGCACCTCGCGATGGTCGCGCTGCGCCGTGAGGAGTGCTCCCTCGCCCTGGCGGGCGGCGCCACGTTCATGGCCACGCCGCGCACGTTCGTCGAGTACAGCAGGCAGCGCGCCCTGTCCGTGGACGGCCGCTGCAAGGCGTTCTCCGACAGCGCGGACGGCACCGGCTGGGGCGAGGGCGTCGGCATGCTCCTCGTGGAGCGCCTGTCCGACGCCCGCCGCAACGGCCACCCGATCCTCGCGGTGGTCCGCGGCTCCGCGGTCAACCAGGACGGCGCGTCCCACGGCCTGACCGCGCCCAACGGCCCCTCCCAGCAGACCGTCATCAACCAGGCCCTGGCGAGCGCGCGACTCACCCCGGCCCAGGTCGACGCGGTCGAGGCGCACGGCACCGGCACCACCCTCGGCGACCCCATCGAGGCACACGCCCTCATCGCCACCTACGGCGCCGAGCGCACCGCCGAACGCCCCCTGTGGCTCGGCTCCCTGAAGTCGAACATCGGCCACGCCCAGGCGGCGGCCGGGGTCGGCGGCATCATCAAGATGGTCATGGCGATGCGGCACGGCACGCTGCCCAAGACCCTGCACGTCGACGAGCCGAGCAGCCACGTCGACTGGTCGGCCGGCACCGTGGCGCTGCTCACCGAGGCACAGCCGTGGCCGGAGACCGGCGAGCCGCGCCGCGCCGGCGTGTCCTCGTTCGGCGTCAGCGGCACGAACACCCACGTCATCCTGGAGCAGGCACCCGCCGTCCAGGAGGAGACGCCCGCCGCCGACCCGCGGCCCACGACGGACGCCGACACGTCGGCCACCCCCGTCACGCCCTGGGCGCTGTCCGCCCGCACTCCCGACGCGCTGCGCGCACAGGCCGACCGACTCCGGTCCGCCGTGGCGGCCGCCACCGACTTCGACCCGGCGGGCACCGGCTTCTCCCTGGCCACGACCCGCTCCCTGTTCGAGCACCGCGCCGTGCTTGTGGCGGAGGACCGGGCCACCACCCTCGACAGGCTCAGCGCGCTCGCCGAGGGGCGTGGCAGTTCGGGCGTCGTCGTGGGCGAGGCCGCCTCGCACCGGCTGGGCTTCCTGTTCTCGGGGCAGGGGTCGCAGCGGCTGGGGATGGGGCGTGAACTCGCCGCCCGTTTCCCGGTGTTCGCGGAGACGCTGGACGAGGTGCTTGCGGCGTTCGATCCGTCGGTACGTGAGGTGCTGTTCGGTGCGGATGCCGACGCGCTGAATGAGACCGGGGTGACGCAGCCCGCGCTGTTCGCCGTCGAGGTCGCGCTGTTCCGTCTGTTGGCGTCGTGGGGTGTGCGGCCCGATGTTCTTGCGGGGCATTCGATCGGTGAGCTGGCCGCCGCGCACGTCTCGGGTGTCTGGTCGCTGGCGGATGCGGTCAAGGTGGTGTCGGCGCGTGGTGCGTTGATGCAGGCGCTGCCTGAGGGCGGCGCGATGGTGGCGATTCAGGCGTCCGAGGCTGAGGTGATGGCTGAGGGCTTGCCGGAGTCGGTGGGTATTGCGGCGGTTAATGGTTCTCACTCGGTCGTGGTCTCTGGTGTCGCTGCCGATGTCGATGCGGTGGCGGAGCGCTGGCGCGGGGCGGGTCGTAAGGCGACCCGTCTGAAGGTGAGCCACGCGTTCCACTCGCCGCTGATGGACCCGATCCTTGAGGACTTCCGCGCGGTCCTTGAGGGCGTGTTGTACGAGGCGCCCGCCATCCCGATCGTGTCGACGCTGACCGGACAGCTCGCCACGGCCGAGGAGCTGGCGTCCCCGGACTACTGGGTGCGGCACGTGCGCGAGGCCGTGCGCTTCGCCGACGCCGTCGTGTCGCTGCGAGAGCAGGGCGCCGACGTGTTCGTGGAGGTCGGCCCCGGCGGAGTGCTGTCCGGCCTCGGGCAGCTGACGGCGCCGGAGGCCGCCTTCGTACCCGCGCTGCGCGGTGATCGCCCCGAGCTCGTCGCGCTGACCGGCGCCGTCGGCCACCTGAATGTGCGCGGTGTCGCGGTCGACCTGGCCGCCTGCTTCGACGGCAGCGGCGCACAGCGCGTGGACCTGCCGACGTACGCCTTCCAGCGCGAGCGCTACTGGCTGGACGCCGACCCCGTCGAGACGGGCGCCGAGCGCATGTCGCCGGTCGAGGCCCGGTTCTGGGAGGCCGTGGAGGAAGGCGATCCCGCCGACCTCGCCCGTACGTTGGGTGTGTCGTCGGACGATCCGCTGAGCGCGGTGCTGCCTCGGCTTTCGGCGTGGCGGAGGAAGCAGCGGGACCGGTCCGTCGCCGACGGGTGGCGGTACGGGGTCGAGTGGCGGCCGGTAGCCGCCGCGAGCCGTCGACTGGACGGTGTGTGGCTGGTTGTGGCGCCGACGGGTGAGGATCGCGCCGAGTGGGTGTGTGCGGCGCTGGCTCGCAACGGAGCGGACGTCCACACCCTGGACGTGGACCCGGAGGCGGTCGACTGGGCGCAGCAGTTGAGCGGACTGCCCGCGCTCGACGGGGTCGTCTCGCTGCTCGGGCTCGTCGACAGGGGTGATTCGGCCGTGCCCACGGGTGTCGCGGCCACGATCGGTCTGTTACGCGCCCTGGGTGACGCGGACGTGTCCGCGCCGTTGTGGTGCCTCACGTCGGGCGCGGTGGCGGCGGCCGAGGGCGACGTGGTCCCCGGAATCGAGCAGTCGATGCTCTGGGGCCTCGGCCGGGTGGCAGCTCTGGAGCACCCTGACCGCTGGGGTGGGTTGGTCGACGTACCCGCGGCACCGGACGAGGCGACCGGTGACCTGCTGGCCAAGGCGCTCGCGGGTACGGGCGGCGAGGACCAGGTCGCCCTGCGGGGCAACGGGACCCTCGGCCGCAGGCTGGCGCCCGCGCCGCTCGGGGCTGCCGCCGGAGAGGGCTGGTCGCCGCGCGGCACGGTCCTGGTGACCGGCGGCACCGGCGCCCTGGGCGGCCATGTGGCGCGCTGGGTCGCGGCACGCGGCGCCGAGCACGTCGTCCTGGTGAGCCGTCGTGGTGCCGCGGCCGAAGGCGCCGCCGCCCTGGAGGCCGAGCTCGTCGAGCTGGGCGCGCGCGCCACGTTCGCCGCCTGTGACATGGCGGACCGGGACGCTGTCGCGGCGCTCCTGGAGAGCGTCCCCGCGCTCACCGCCGTCGTCCACACGGCGGGCATCGAGCGGTCCGCCGCCCTCACCGACCTCGACCCGGGCGACCTCACCGCATTCGGCGACGTGCTTGCGGCGAAGGTCGACGGCGCGCGGAACCTGCACGAACTCCTGGGCGACACGCCGTTGGACGCCTTCGTGCTGTTCTCGTCCATCGCCGGAGTCTGGGGCAGCGGCGGTCAGGCCGCCTACGGCGCGGCGAACGCCTACCTCGACGCCCTCGCCGACCACCGCAGGGCCGCGGGCCTGCCCGCCACCGCCGTCGCCTGGGGCCCGTGGGCCGACGGCGGCATGGTCGAGGACGCCGGTGCGGACGTGGCCGCGCACCTGCACCGCAGGGGCTTGACGACGATGGCCCCCGACGCGGCGCTCGCCGGCCTCGGCGCGGCCGTCGGCCACGGCGACGGACAGATCACCGTCGCCGACGTCGACTGGTCCCGGTTCGCGGGCACCTTCATGGCGCAGCGCCCCAGCCCGCTCCTCGCCGAACTCCCGGATGTGCAGGCCGCGTTCGACACCGCTCCGGCCGAGCAGGGCACGTCGGCGCTCGCCCGGCGCCTGGCCGGTCTGGACGAGACCGAGCAGGAGCGTCAGCTCACCGAGCTGGTCCGCTACGAGGCAGCCGCAGTCCTCGGCCATGCGTCCGGCGAAGCCTTCTCGGCCACCCGCGCCTTCCGCGACCTCGGCTTCGACTCCCTGACGGCCGTCGAACTGCGCGCCCGCCTCAGCGAGGCGACCGGCGTGGCCCTGCCCGCCGCCGTGGTCTTCGACTACCCGACGGCCGCCGCGCTGGCCACCTATCTGCGTACCGAACTGTCCGGAGCCGCCGCCACCACCGCCGTCGCGGCCGCCGTGGGTGTGAGCGACGAGCCGATCGCGATCGTGGCGATGTCGTGCCGGTACCCCGGAGGCGTGTCCAGCCCGGAGGACCTGTGGCAGGTGCTGCGGTCGGGCGTGGACGCGGTGACCGACTTCCCGACCGACCGCGGCTGGGACGTCGAGGCGCTGTACGACCCGGAGGGCGCGGGCGTCGGCACGTCGTACTCCCGCAGGGGTGCCTTCCTCGATCGCGTCGCGGACTTCGACCCCGCGCTCTTCGGGATATCGCCGCGCGAGGCCCTCGCCATGGACCCGCAGCAGCGGCTGCTCCTGGAGACCTCCTGGGAGGCGTTCGAGCGGGCGGGCATCGACCCGCAGTCGCTGCGCGGCAGCCGGTCGGGTGTGTTCGTCGGCACCAACGGCCAGGACTACACACGGCTGATGACGGCCGCTCAGGACACCGTCGACGGCTACTTCGGCACCGGCAGCGCGGCGAGCGTCATCTCCGGCCGGCTCTCGTACACGTTCGGCCTCGAAGGCCCCGCTGTCACGGTGGACACGGCGTGCTCCTCGTCGCTCGTCGCCCTGCACCTGGCCGTGCAGGCCCTGCAGAAGGGCGAGTGCGAACTGGCGCTCGCGGGCGGCGTGACGGTGATGTCGACGCCCGCCGCGTTCGTGGAGTTCAGCCGCCAGCGCGGGCTCTCGGTGGACGGCCGGTGCAAGGCGTTCGGCGCGGACGCCGACGGCACCGGCTGGGGCGAGGGCGTCGGCATGCTGCTCGTCGAGCGTCTTTCCGACGCGCAGCGCAACGGCCACCAGGTGCTCGCCGTCGTGCGCGGCTCGGCGGTCAACCAGGACGGCGCGTCCAACGGCCTCACCGCTCCCAACGGCCCCTCGCAGCAGCGCGTCATCCGCGCCGCGCTGGCGGCCGCGGGCCTGGAGCCGTCCGACGTGGACGCGGTCGAGGCCCACGGCACCGGCACGAAGCTCGGCGACCCGATCGAGGCGCAGGCGCTCCTCGCCGCCTACGGCCAGGACCGTGCCGGTGAGCCGCTGTGGCTCGGCTCGATCAAGTCGAACATCGGCCACACGCAGGCCGCCGCCGGTGTCGCCGGTGTGATCAAGATGGTGCTTGCGATGCGGCACGGTGTGCTGCCGCGGACGCTGCACGCGGACGAGCCGTCGCCGCACGTGGACTGGTCCGCCGGCGCGGTCGAGGTCCTGGCGGAGGCCCGGCCGTGGCCTGCCGCGGACCGGCCGTGGCGTGCCGGTGTGTCGTCGTTCGGGTTCAGCGGGACCAACGCGCACGCCATCATCGAGCAGGCCCCCGTGGTCGTACGGGAGGACGTCCCGGAGCCGCTGCCGGTCGGCGCGGTCGTCCCGTGGCCCCTCTCGGCCAAGACCCCCGAGGCGCTGCGGGAGCAGGCCGGGCGGCTCAAGTCCTTTGTGGAAGCGGCGCCTGAACTGTCGGTGCCGGACGTGGGCCGCGCGCTGGTGTTCTCGCGGGCGGTCCTTGAGCACCGCGCCGTGGTCGTCGCCGCCGACGGCGCCGACTTCCGGGCGGGCCTGGCCGCGCTCGCCGAGGGGCGTGGCGGTCCGGGTGTCGCGGTGGGGGAGGCGGCGCCGCACCGGCTGGGCTTCCTGTTCTCGGGGCAGGGGTCGCAGCGCCTGGGTATGGGCCGTGAACTGGAGGCTCGTTTCCCGGTGTTCGCCGAGGCTCTGCACGAGGTGCTCGCGGAGTTCGATCCTTCGGTGCGGGAGGTGCTGTTCGGTGCGGATGCCGACGCGCTGAACGAGACCGGGGTGACGCAGCCTGCGCTGTTCGCGGTTGAGGTGGCGCTGTTCCGGCTCCTTGAGTCGTGGGGTGTGCGGCCCGACGTGCTGGCGGGCCACTCGATCGGTGAGCTGGCTGCGGCGCATGTGGCGGGTGTGTGGTCGCTGGCGGATGCGGTCAAGGTGGTGTCGGCGCGTGGTGCGTTGATGCAGGCGCTGCCGTCCGGTGGTGCGATGGTCGCGATCCAGGCGTCCGAGGCCGAGTTGATCGCTGAGGGCTTGCCGGAGACAGTGGGTGTAGCGGCGGTTAATGGCCCTAACTCTGTCGTCATCTCCGGTGTGGCCGCCGACGTCGAAGCGGTTGCGGAGCACTGGCGTGCGGCGGGCCGGAAGGTGTCCCGCCTCAAGGTGAGCCACGCGTTCCACTCGCCGCTCATGGACCCGATGCTCGACGACTTCCGTGCGGTGGTCGAGGGAATCGCGTGCGGCGCACCCGAGATCCCGATCGTGTCGACGCTGACCGGACAGCTCGCCACGGCCGAGGAGCTGGCCTCTGCGGACTACTGGGTGCGCCACGTCCGCGAGTCCGTGCGCTTCCACGACGCCGTCGTCGCGCTGCGCGAGCAGGGCACCGACGTCTTCGTCGAGGTCGGCCCCGGCGGCACGCTCTCCGCTCTCGGCCTCGGCAGCGCGCCCGACGCGGTGTTCCTGCCCGCGCTGCGCGCCGACAGGCCCGAGGAGAACGCGCTCCTCGGCACGGTCGCCGCGCTGCACACGCAGGGCGTGCCGGTCGACTGGACCGCGTACTTCGCGATCGGCGGCGCCCGGCAGGTCGACCTGCCCACCTACGCCTTCCAGCGCGAGCGCTACTGGCTCGACGCCGACCCCGTCGAGATGGGCGCCGAGCGGATGTCGCCGGTCGAAGCGCGGTTCTGGGAAGTCGTCGAGGAAGGCGACATCGCCGATCTCGCCCGCACGCTCGAGGTGTCGTCGGACGATCCGCTGAGTGCGGTGCTGCCTCGGCTGTCGGCGTGGCGGAGGAAACAGCGGGACCGGTCTGTCGCCGACGGGTGGCGGTACGGGGTCGAGTGGCGGCCGGTAGCCGCCGAAGCGCGGCAGTTGGCCGGTGTCTGGCTCGTCGTGGCGCCGACGGGCGAGGACCGAGCCGAGTGGGTGCGTGCGGCGCTTGCCCGGGGCGGAGCGGACATCCGTGTCCTGGAGGTGGACCCGGATGCGGTCGACTGGGCGCGGCAGCTGAGCGGACTGCCCGCGCTCGACGGGGTCGTCTCGCTGCTCGGGCTCATCGACAAGGGCGAGTCGGCGGTGCCCGTGGGTGTCGCGGGCACGGTCGACCTGCTGCGGGCGCTCGGTGACGCGGGTGTGGAAGCGCCGTTGTGGTGCCTGACGTCCGGTGCGGTCGCGGCGGCCGAGGGCGACGTCGTCGCCGGGTTCGAGCAGTCGATGCTGTGGGGTCTGGGCCGCGTGGCCGCCCTGGAGCAGGCCGGCCGTTGGGGCGGTCTGGTCGACGTACCCGAGGCGCCGGACGAGGCGACCGGTGACCTGCTGGCCGCCGTCCTCGCCGGGGCGAGTGGCGAGGACCAGGTCGCGCTGCGCGGAGACGGGATCCTGGGTCGCAGGCTGGTGCCCGCGCCGCTCGGCGCGGTCCGCTCCGGCTCCGGCTGGTCGCCGTGCGGCACGGTCCTCGTGACCGGTGGCACCGGCGCCCTGGGCGGCCATGTGGCGCGCTGGCTCGCGGCGAGCGGCGCCGAGCACGTCGTCCTGGCGGGACGTCGCGGCCCGGACGCCGAGGGCGCCGAGGAACTGGAGGCGGAGCTCGTCGAGCTGGGCGCGCGCGTCACCGTCGCCGCCTGCGACGTGGCGGACAAGGAGTCGGTCCGGGCGCTCCTGGACAGCGTCCCCGCGCTCACCGCCGTCGTCCACACGGCGGGCATCGAGCGCTCGGCCACCCTCGCCGAGCTGGACCGGGACGACCTGGCCGGTGTGCTCGCGGCGAAGGTCGACGGCGCGCGGAACCTGCACGAGCTCCTGGGCGACACGCCGCTGGACGCGTTCGTGCTGTTCTCGTCCATCGCGGGAGTCTGGGGCAGCAGCGGGCAGGGCGCGTACGCGGCTGCCAACGCCTACCTGGATTCCCTGGCCGAGCACCGCAGGGCCGCGGGCCTGCCCGCCACCGCTGTCGCGTGGGGGCCGTGGGGCGGCGGCGGCATGGTCGCCACCGCCGAGCAGACTGCGCTGCTACAGCGCTGGGGCCTGTCGACGCTGGTTCCGGCGGTCGCGATCGCCGGTCTGGCCACGGCCTTGGAGCGCGGTGACGGGAACGTCGTCGTCGCCGACGTCGACTGGTCCCGGTTCGCGGGCACCTTCATGGCGCAGCGCCCCAGCCCGCTCCTCGGTGAACTCCCCGAGGTCCAGGCCGCGTTCGGGTCCTCATCGGCCGAGCAGGGCACGTCGGCGCTCGCGCAGCGCCTGGCCGGCCTGGCCGAGGCCGAGCAGGAGCAGCAGCTCACCGAGTTGGTGCGGTACGAGGCCGCCGCCGTGCTCGGCCATGTCTCCGGGGACGCGTTCTCCGCGACCCGCGCCTTCCGTGACCTGGGCTTCGACTCCCTGACAGCCGTCGAACTGCGCGCCCGCCTCAGCGACGCCACCGGTCTCGCCCTGCCCGCGACCCTGGTCTTCGACTACCCGACGGCCGCCGTCCTGGCCGCGTACCTGCGTACCGAACTGTGCGGCGCCAGTGCGGCACCCACGGACTCGGCTCCGGTCGCGGTCTCCGGGGTGAGCGACGAGCCGATCGCGATCGTGTCGATGTCGTGCCGCTACCCCGGAGGCGTGTCCAGCCCGCAGGACCTGTGGAACGTCCTCCTGTCCGGTGGCGACGCGGTGACGGAGTTCCCGGCCGATCGTGGCTGGGACGTGGAGGCCTTGTACGACCCCGACCCGGACGCGGTCGGGACCACCTACCTCAAGTCGGGCGCGTTCCTGTCCGACGTGAGCGGCTTCGACGCGGGCTTCTTCGGGATCTCGCCGCGCGAAGCACTCGCCATGGACCCGCAGCAGCGGCTCCTCCTCGAAACCTCCTGGGAACTTCTGGAGCAGGCCGGGGTCGACCCGGCGTCGCTGCACGGTGAGAGCGTCGGCGTGTTCGTGGGCTCGAACGCGCAGGACTACGGCCTCGTGCTCGGCGAGGCCGCCGAGGACGTCGGCGGCTACATGGCGACCGGCAACGCGGCCAGCGTCTCGTCCGGCCGCCTGTCGTACACGTTCGGCTTCGAGGGCCCGGCCGTCACCGTCGACACGGCCTGCTCCTCGTCGCTGGTCGCGCTGCACCTGGCGGTGCAGGCGCTGCGGTCGGGCGAGTGCGAACTGGCGCTCGCGGGCGGCGTGACGGTGATGTCCACGCCAGGTGCGTTCATCGAGTTCAGCCGCCAGCGCGGCCTCTCCCTCGACGGCCGCTGCAAAGCCTTCGCCGCTGCCGCCGACGGCACCAGTTGGGGCGAGGGCGTCGGCATGCTCTTCGTCGAACGCCTCTCGGACGCCCGGCGCAACGGGCACCCCGTCCTCGCGGTGATCCGCGGCTCGGCGGTCAACCAGGACGGCGCGTCCAACGGCCTCACCGCCCCCAACGGCCCCTCGCAGCAGCGCGTCATCCGCCAGGCCCTCGCGAGCGCCGGACTCCAGGCGTCCGACGTCGACGCCGTCGAGGCGCACGGCACCGGCACGAAGCTCGGTGACCCCATCGAGGCCCAGGCGCTCCTCGCCACCTACGGCCAGGAGCGTGCCGGTGAGCCCCTGTTGCTCGGCTCCGTGAAGTCCAACATCGGGCACACCCAGGCCGCCGCAGGTGTCGCCGGTGTGATCAAGATGGTGATGGCGATGCGGCACGGCGTCCTGCCGCGCACCCTGCACGTCGACGAGCCGTCGCCGCACGTCGACTGGTCCGCGGGCGCCGTGGAACTGCTCACCGACGAGCGTGCGTGGCCCGCCGTCGACCGGCCGTGGCGTGCCGGTGTGTCGTCCTTCGGGTTCAGCGGCACCAACGCGCACGCCATCATCGAGCAGGCCCCCGCGCCGACGCCCGCCGAGGCGACGGAGCCGACAGAGCCGACAGAGCCGACGGAGCCCGGCGTCCTGCCGTGGGTCCTCTCGGCCCGGTCCGGCGATGCCCTGCGGCAGCAGGCGGCCCGGCTCCGGGACGAGCTCGACCACAAGGCGGACATGCCGGTCGCCGACGTCGCCCACACACTGCGGTCCCGGCCGGCCTTCGACCACCGCGCCGTACTTGTGGGCGTCGACCGCGAGGACTTCCTCAGCGGCCTCACCGCCCTCGCCGACGGCCGCGAGGCCCCGAACGTCGTCACCGGCGCGGCCGACGACCGCGGCACCGGCACGGTGTTCGTGTTCCCCGGCCACGGCACGCAGTGGGTCGGCATGGCCCTCGAACTCCTGGAGTCCTCGCCGGAGTTCCGCGCGCGGATGCGGGAGTGCGCGGATGCCCTCGGCGAGTACGTCGACTGGTCGCTCCTCGACGCCGTCCAGGACCCCGCCCTGATGGAGCGCCTGGACGTCGTCCAGCCCGCCCTCTTCGCCGTGATGGTGTCGCTGGCCGCGACCTGGCGGTCGTGGGGCGTCGAACCGAGCGCCGTCCTCGGGCACTCGCAGGGCGAGATCGCGGCGGCCTGCGTCGCGGGCGCCCTGCCCCTGAAGGACGCGGCGCGCCTCGTCGTCCTGCGCAGCAAGGCGCTGACCGCGCTCGCCGGACAGGGCGGCATGGTGTCCGTCGCGCTCGACGTCGACGCCGTACGGGACCTCGTCGCGCCCTGGGACGGGCAGCTCGACATCGGCGTGGTGAACGGCCCCGCCTCCGTCGTCGTGTCCGGCGACGCCGCCGCGCTCGACGAACTGGTGGACCTCTGCGCCGAGAAGGGCGTGTGGGCGCGGCGGGTCCAGGCGGACTACGCCCCGCACTCCCACCACGTCGAGCGGATCGAGGCGGAACTTCTCGCGGGCATCGCGGACGTGACGCCGCGCTCCGCGGACGTGCCGTACTTCTCGCCGCTGACCGGCGGCTGGCTGGACACCCGCGAGCTGGACGCCGCGTACTGGTACCGCAGCCTGCGCCGGACCGTGCAGTTCGCCGACTCCGTCTCCGCACTGGTGGCAGCGGGCTTCAGCACCTTCGTCGAGGTCAGCCCGCACCCGGTCCTCGTGGCCGGGCTCGGCGAACTCGTCGGCGCCGACGGCGTGGTCGTCGGCTCGCTGCGGCGCGGCGACGGGAGCCCGGCCCGGCTCATGACCTCGGCGGCCACGCTGTTCACGCGCGGCGGCCGGGTGGAGTGGCCGCTCCCCGCGGCAGAGCGCGTCGACCTGCCGACGTACCCGTTCCAGCACGAGCGCTTCTGGCCCACGGCGGCACACACCGCGTCCGGCGACGTGACCTCGGCCGGCCTCGGCCGCGTGGACCATCCCGTCCTCGTCGCCGTCACCGAACTCGCCGACTCCGAAGGCCTCGTGTTCAGCGGCAGGCTGTCCCTGCGCACCCACCCGTGGCTCACCGACTACCGCGTCCTCGGCACCGCCGTGCTCCCCGGCGCGGCCTACGTGGACCTCGCGCTGCGCGCCGGTGACCACGTCGGCTGCGCGTCCCTGGACGACCTCGTCCTGGAGGCCCCCCTGGTGCTGCCCGAGCGGGACGGCGTCCAGGTGCGGCTCAGCGTCGACGGGCCGGACGCGGCGGGCCGGCGGGCGTTCACCGTGGACTCCCGAGGAGACGCGGGCGGCGCCTGGACCCGCCACGCCACCGGCACCCTCGCGGCGGACGCCGAACCCGTCACCGACGACCTCGTCGCCTGGCCGCCGACCGAGGCCGAACCGGTCGAGGTCGACGACCACTACGCCACCGTCGCCGCCTCGGGCCTCGACCACGGCCCCGCCTTCCAGGGCCTGCGCGCCGCCTGGCGCAAGGGCGACGAGGTGTTCGCCGAAGTGGTGTTGCCGGACGGCCTCACGGACGAGGGCTTCGGCCTGCACCCGGCCCTCCTGGACGCCGCGCTGCACACGGCCGGGCTCGGGGTGAGCTCGGACGGGCTCCCGTTCTCGTGGGCCGGGGTGCGGCTGCTCGCGACCGGCGCGACGGTGCTGCGGGTCCGGCTGACGCCGGTCGGCGTGGACGCCGTGGCGGTGCTCGTCGCCGACGGCTCCGGTGAACCGGTCGCCGCCGTCGACCAGTTGAGCCTGCGACCCCTCTCGGCCGACCAGCTCGACCTCGCCCGGTCCGCCCACCGCGACTCGCTGTTCGAGGTGAAGTGGGTCCCCGTACGGGACGCCGCTCCCGACACGGGCACGTGGGCGGTGCTCGGCGGCGACACCGCCCGCCTCGCCCACGCGCTCACCGCGGCGGGCGAGCCGGTCGACGAGCACCGTGACCTGGCCGCGCTCGTCGCCGCCGTCGACGGGGGCGCGCCCGTGCCCCGGCGCGTGGCGGTGACGCCCGGCGAGGGCGCGACGTCCCCGCGCGCGGCGACGCGCGACACTCTCGACCTGCTCCAGAAGTGGCTCGCCGACGACAGGTTCGCCGACGCGCAGCTCGTGCTCCTCACGCACGGCGCGGTGGCGGCAGGGCCCGACGAGGACGTCCCGGACCTGGTCCGCGCTCCCGCATGGGGCCTGGTGCGGTCGGCGCAGTCGGAACACCCGGAGCGGTTCGTCCTCGTCGACGTCGACGAGGACGAGAAGTCGCTGCGCGGGCTGCCCGCCGCGGTGGCCGCGGGGGAGCCGCAGCTCGTGATCAGGCACGGCGCCGCCTCCGTGGCCAGGCTGGCACGGCTCGCGACTCCGGCCGACGGCGCGGAGCCCGGCCACACACCCGAGCCCGGCCACACACCCGAGCCCGACCACGGACCCGAGCCCGCGGCGTTCACCGCCGACAGCACGGTCCTGATCACCGGCGGCCTCGGCGTGCTCGGCGGCCTCACCGCACGCCACCTCGTCGCCCGCCACGGCGTCGGCCATCTGGTCCTCACCGGCCGCCGCGGCCCGGCCACGCCGGGCGCGGAGGAACTGCGCCGGGAACTGGAGGACTTGGGCGCGGGCGTCACGATCGCCGCGTGCGACGTGAGCGACCGCGACGCGGTGGCGGCACTCCTGGCCGAGCACCCCGTGACCGCCGTCGTGCACACCGCCGGTGTCCTGGACGACAGCGTGATCGAGTCCCTGACCCCGGAGCGCGTCGACGCGGTGTTCGGCCCCAAGGGCGACGCCGCGCAGCACCTGCACGAGCTGACCCGCGACGCGGACCTGTCAGCGTTCGTCCTGTTCTCCGCCGTCGCCGGTGTGTTCGGCAGCCCGGGCCAGGGCAACTACGCGGCGGCGAACAGCTTCCTGGACGCGCTCGCCCAGCACCGCAGGGCCGCCGGACTGCCCGCGACCTCACTGGCGTGGGGCCTGTGGGCCGAGGCCAGCGGCATCACCGGGCACCTCGACGACGCCGACGTCCAGCGGATGGCGCGCGGCGGCATGGCCCCGCTGTCCTCCGCCGACGGCATGGCACTCTTCGACGCGGCGCGCGCCACCGGCGCCGCGACGGCGGTGCCCGCCGCGATCGACCTGGCGGCGCTGCGGGCGCACCCGGAGCAGGTGCGGCCGCTGCTGCGCGGCCTGGTGCCCACACCCGCCCGCAGGGCCGCGCGGTCCGGCGACGGTCCCGGCACGGTCTCGCTCGCCCAGCGGCTCGCGGGCCTCACCGAGGCGGAGCGGGACCGCACCCTCGTCCACCTCGTCCGCACCCACACGGCGGCCGTGCTCGGCTTCGCCGGGCCGGAGGCCGTCGAGGCGGAACGGGCCTTCAAGGAGCTCGGGTTCGACTCGCTCACCGGCGTGGAGCTGCGCAACAGGCTCGACGCCGAGGTCGGCACGCGACTGCCCGCCACCCTGGTTTTCGACCACCCGACCCCGGCGGCACTCGCGGCCCACCTGCGGACGACGGTGCTCGCCGACGACCGCACACCCGCCGCGGAGGTGCTCGGCGAGCTGAACAGGCTGACGGTCACCATCTCCAAGCTCGACCCGAACGACGCGCTGGTCGGAGACATCCGGCTGCGGCTCCGGTCACTCCTGTCCACCTGGGACGACAAGGAGCCGGAGAGCGCGGCGGGCGACCTCGACTCGGCAACGCTCGACGACGTGTTCAACATCATCGACGAGGAACTTGAGTCCTGAACCGCAGGTCCGGACTCTCACCAAAAGGGGTAACAAAGCACATGTCGAACGACGACAAGGTCCTCGACTACCTGAAGCGCGTCACCACGGATCTGCGGCAGACCAAGCAACGGCTGCGCGAGGTCGAGGAGAAGGCCGCCGAGCCGATCGCGATCGTCGGCATGAGCTGCCGGTTCCCCGGCGGCGTCGAGTCGCCCGAGGACCTGTGGCGTCTGGTCGAGTCCGGCACGGACGCGGTGTCGGACTTCCCGACCGACCGCGGCTGGGACGTGGAGTCCCTCTACGACCCGGACCCCGACCGCTCCGGCACCACCTACAGCCGCAAGGGCGCCTTCCTCGACCGCGCCGCGGAGTTCGACTCCGGCTTCTTCGGGATATCGCCGCGCGAGGCCTTGGCGATGGACCCGCAGCAGCGGCTGCTCCTGGAGACCGCGTGGGAGGCGTTCGAGCGGGCGGGCATCGACCCGCACACCCTGCGCGGCAGCCGGTCCGGTGTGTTCGTCGGCACCAACGGCCAGGACTACGCCGCCCTGTTGATGGCCGCGATGGAGACCGTCGAGGGCTACGCGGGCACCGGCATCTCGGCGAGCGTCATCTCCGGCCGCCTCTCGTACACGTTCGGCCTCGAAGGCCCGGCCGTCACCGTCGACACGGCCTGCTCGTCCTCCCTTGTCGCCCTGCACCTCGCGGCGCAGGCCCTGCACAAGGGCGAGTGCGACATGGCGCTCGTCGGCGGCGTGACGGTGATGTCGACACCCGGCTCCTTCGTGGAGTTCAGCCGCCAGCGCGGCCTCTCCGTGGACGGCCGGTGCAAGGCGTTCGCCGAGGCCGCCGACGGCACCGGCTGGGGCGAGGGCGCCGGCATGCTCCTCGTGGAGCGCCTGTCGGACGCCCAGCGGCGCGGCCACAAGATCCTCGCGGTCGTGCGCGGCTCCGCGGTCAACCAGGACGGCGCGTCCAACGGCCTCACCGCCCCCAACGGCCCCTCCCAGCAACGCGTCATCCGCCAGGCCCTGGAGAGCGCGGGCCTCGCCCCGACCGACGTCGACGCCGTCGAGGCACACGGCACCGGCACCACCCTGGGCGACCCGATCGAGGCCCAGGCACTCCTCGCCACCTACGGCCAGGGCCGCGGCGCCGAGCCCCTGTGGCTCGGCTCCGTGAAGTCCAACGTCGGCCACACCCAGGCCGCCGCCGGTGTCGCGGGCGTGATCAAGATGGTCATGGCGATGCGCCACGGCGTACTGCCGCAGACGTTGCACGTGGACCGGCCCTCGACGCACGTCGACTGGTCGGCGGGCGGCGTCGAACTCCTCACACAGGCCCGGCCGTGGCCGGAGACCGGCCACCTGCGCCGCGCCGGTGTGTCGTCCTTCGGCGTGAGCGGCACCAACGCGCACGCCATCATCGAGCAGGCCCCCGCCGTCGAGCAGGAGGAGGACCCGGAGCCGGTACGCGACGGCCTGGTGCCCTGGGTCCTCTCGGCCCGGAGCCCCGAGGCGCTGCGCGTCCAGGCCGAGCGGCTCCGCTCCCACGTCGCCGGCCTCCACCCCCAGGACGTCGGCTTCTCGCTCGCCACCACACGGGCGGCCCTGGAACACCGTGCCGTCGTCGTCGCGGACGACCACGGGTCCCGCCTGACCGCCCTCACGGCACTGGCCGAGGGCAGGCAGACCCCGGGCCTGGTGACGGGCACCGCCGGCAGCGGCCTGCTGGGTTTCCTGTTCTCGGGTCAGGGGTCGCAGCGGCTCGGCATGGGGCGTGAACTGGCCGAGCGTTTCCCGGTGTTCGCGGAGGCGCTGGACGAGGTGCTTGCGGCGTTCGATCCTTCGGTACGTGGCGTTCTGTTAGGTGAGGATGCCGAGGCGCTGAATGAGACCGGGGTGACGCAGCCCGCGTTGTTCGCGGTCGAGGTGGCGCTGTTCCGGCTGTTGGAGTCGTGGGGTGTTCGCCCCGACCTGCTGGCGGGCCACTCCATCGGTGAGCTGGCGGCGGCGCACGTCGCGGGTGTGTGGTCGCTGGCGGACGCCGTGAAGGTGGTGTCGGCGCGGGGTGCGTTGATGCAGGCGCTGCCGTCCGGTGGCGCGATGGTCGCGATCCAGGCCACGGAGGCCGAGGTCGCCGCTGAGGGTTTGCCGGAGACGGTGGGTATTGCGGCGGTTAATGGTCCTCACTCGGTCGTCGTTTCCGGTGTCGCTGCCGATGTCGATGCGGTCGCGGAGCGGTGGCGTGCGGAGGGCCGCAAGGCGACCCGCCTGAAGGTGAGCCACGCGTTCCACTCGCCGCTGATGGACCCGATCCTTGACGACTTCCGCGCGGTCCTGGCGGAGGTGTCGTACGAGGCGCCCCAGATCCCGATCGTGTCGACGCTGACCGGGCGGCTCGCCACGACCGAGGAGCTGGCGTCCCCGGACTACTGGGTGCGGCATGTCCGCGAGGCCGTGCGCTTCGCCGACGCCGTCGTGTCGCTCCGCGAGCAGGGTGTCGACGCGTTCGTGGAGGTCGGCCCCGGCGGCACGCTCTGCGCTCTCGGCCTGGGCAGTGCGCCCGAGGCGGTGTTCCTGCCCGCGCTGCGTACGGACCGGCCCGAGGAGAACGCGTTCCTCACCACGGTCGCCGCGCTGCACACGCACGGCGTGGCGGTCGACTGGACCGCCTGCTTCGACGGCAGCGGCGCCCGGCAGGTCGAGCTGCCGACGTACGCGTTCCAGCGCGAGCGTTTCTGGCTGGACGTGCCCGCCGACGCGCGCACCGAGCGGATGTCGCCGGTGGAGGCGCGGTTCTGGGAGGCCGTCGCGGAGGGCGACCTCGCCGACCTGGCCCGCATGCTGAACGTGTCGTCGGACGACCCGCTGAGCGACGTGCTGCCCATGCTGTCCGCCTGGCGCACGGAGCAGCAGGGGCGGGCCACCGTGGACGGCTGGCGCTACCGGATCGACTGGAGCCCGGTCACCGCCGCGAGCCGTCCACTGGACGGCGTCTGGCTGGTCGTGGCGCCTGCGGGCGAGGACCGCGCCGCATGGGTGCGTGCGGCGCTGGCCCGGGGCGGAGCCGACGTCCACACCCTGGACGTGGATCCGGAGACGGTCGACTGGGCGGAGCAGCTGAGCGAACTGCCCGCTCTCGGCGGAACGGTCTCGCTCCTTGGGCTCGCCGATGCGGGCGAGTCGGCGGTGCCCGCAGGGGTCACGGCCACGATCGGCCTGCTGCGGGCGCTCGGTGACGCGGGCGTGGAGGCGCCGTTGTGGTGCCTGACGTCCGGTGCGGTGGCGGCGGCCGACGGCGACGCGGTCGCCGGGTTCGAGCAGTCGTTGGTGTGGGGTCTCGGCCGGGTGGCCGCGCTGGAGCAGCCGGGCCGCTGGGGCGGTCTGGTGGACCTGCCCGCGGCGCCCGACGAGGCGACCGGTGAGCTGCTGGCCGCCGTGCTCGCCGGTACGGGCGGCGAGGACCAGGTCGCGTTGCGCGGCGACGGGATCCTCGGTCGCAGGCTGGTGCCCGCGCCGCTCGGTGGTGCCGCCCCCGAGGGCTGGTCGCCGCGCGGCACGGTCCTGGTGACCGGCGGCACCGGCGCGCTCGGCGCGCACGTCGCCCGATGGCTGGTGGCGAAGGGCGCCGAGCACCTGCTCCTCACGAGCAGGCGCGGCGCCGCGGCCGAAGGCGCCGAGGAACTGCGTGCGGAGCTGACCACGCTCGGGGCGCGCGTCACCATCGCGGCCTGCGACGTCGCCGACCGGGACGCGCTGGCCGACGTACTCGCCTCCGTGCCCGCCGAGTTCCCGCTCACCGCGGTCGTGCACGCGGCCGGCATCGAGCGCACGGCCCCGCTCGCGGAGCTGGACGAGGACGACCTGGCCGGTGTGCTCGCGGCGAAGGTGGACGGCGCGCGGAACCTGCACGAGCTCCTGGTCGACACGCCATTGGACGCGTTCGTGCTGTTCTCGTCCATCGCCGGTGTGTGGGGGAGCGGTGCGCAGGGCGCGTACGCGGCTGCCAACGCCTACCTGGATTCCCTGGCCGAGCACCGCAGGGCCGCGGGCCTGCCCGCCACCGCTGTCGCGTGGGGCCCGTGGGCCGACGGCGGCATGGTCGCCGACTCCGGTGCGGACTCGGCGGCACAGCTGCGCCGCCGGGGCCTGAACTCGATGGCTCCCGTCGTGGCGATCGCGGGCCTGGCCACCGTCCTGGAGCGCGGCGACGGGAACATCGTCGTCGCCGACATGGACTGGGAGCGGTTCGCGGGCACCTTCATGGCGCAGCGCCCCAGCCCGTTGCTGAGCGAACTGCCCGACGTGCAGGCCGCGTTCGCCACCGCTCCGGCCGAGCAGGGCACGTCGGCGCTCGCGCAGCGCCTGGCCGGTCTGGACGAGGCCGAGCAGGAGCGTCAGCTCACGGAGCTGGTGCGGTACGAGGCCGCTGCCGTCCTCGGCCATGTCTCCGGGGACGCGTTCTCCGCGACCCGTGCCTTCCGCGACCTGGGCTTCGACTCCCTGACAGCCGTCGAACTGCGCGCCCGCCTCACCGAGGCGACCGGTCTCGCCCTTCCGGCCACGCTGGTCTTCGACTACCCGACGGCCGCCGTCCTGGCCGCCTACCTGCGTACCGAACTGTCCGGTGCGGGCATCGCCGCCGCCCCGGTCGCCGCCGCCTCCGTCGCGGCCGACGACCCGATCGCGATCGTCGGCATGAGCTGCCGCTTCCCCGGGGGTGTGGCCAGCCCGGAGGACCTGTGGCAGCTGCTCCTTTCCGGTGGCGACGCGGTCACGGAGTTCCCGGCCGATCGCGGCTGGGACGTGGAGGCCTTGTACAACCCCGACCCGGACGCGGTCGGGACCACGTATCTCAAGTCGGGCGCGTTCCTGTCGGACGTGAGCGGCTTCGACGCGGGCTTCTTCGGGATATCGCCGCGCGAAGCCCTGGCCATGGACCCGCAGCAGCGGCTCCTCCTCGAAACCTCCTGGGAGGTCTTCGAGCGCGCCGGCATCGACCCGGCGTCGCTGCGCGGTGAGAGCGTCGGTGTGTTCGTGGGCTCGAACATGCATGACTACGCGTACGTCCTCGGCGGCGCCGCCGAGGACACCGGCGGCTACGCGGCGACCGGCAACGCGTCCAGCGTCGCCTCCGGCCGCCTGTCCTACACGTACGGCTTCGAGGGCCCGGCCGTCACCGTCGACACGGCCTGCTCGTCCTCCCTTGTCGCCCTGCACCTGGCCATCCAGGCCCTGCGCTCGGGCGAGTGCTCGCTGGCCCTCGCGGGCGGCGTGACCGTGATGGCGACGCCGGGCTCGTTCATCGAGTTCAGCCGCCAGCGCGGCCTTTCGCAGGACGGCCGCTGCAAGGCCTTCGCCGCTGCCGCCGACGGCACGGGCTGGGGCGAGGGCGTCGGCATGCTCTTCGTCGAGCGCCTCTCGGACGCCCGCCGCAACGGCCACGAGGTGCTCGCGGTCGTACGCGGCTCGGCGGTCAACCAGGACGGCGCGTCCAACGGCCTCACCGCCCCGAACGGCCCCTCGCAGCAGCGCGTCATCCGCCAGGCCCTGGCGAGTTCAGGCCTGGCCGCGTCCGACGTGGACGCCGTGGAGGCACACGGCACGGGCACGACTCTGGGCGACCCGATCGAGGCCCAGGCGCTGCTCGCCACCTACGGCCAGAACCGTGCCGACGACCGGCCGCTGTGGCTCGGGTCGGTCAAGTCGAACATCGGCCACACGCAGGCCGCCGCGGGCGTCGCGGGCATCATCAAGATGGTCATGGCGATGCGGCACGGAGTGCTGCCCCAGACGCTGCACGTGGACGAGCCGTCGCCGCACGTGGACTGGTCCGCGGGCGCGGTGGAACTCCTCGCGGAGACCCGCTCGTGGCCCGCCGTCGACCGGCCGTGGCGTGCCGGTGTGTCGTCCTTCGGGTTCAGCGGGACCAACGCGCACGCCATCATCGAGCAGGCCCCCGTCGTGGAGCCGGAGGAAGCTCCGGAGCCGGTGGCCGACGGGCCCCTGCCGTGGGTGCTCTCGGCACGCGGCGAGGACGCCCTGCGCGGGCAGGCCGAGCGCCTCACGTCCCTTGTGGACGAGCACGCGCTCGCCGACGTCGGCTACTCGCTCGCCACGACGCGGTCGGCCCTGGACCACCGCGCGGTGGTCGTCGCCGGTGACCGGGACGAGTTCCTGACGGCTCTGACGGCGGTGGCCGCCGGCCAGGCGAGCGGCGCCGTGGTCTCGGGCGTCGCGGCTGAGCCCGGCCGGGTGGGTTTCCTGTTCTCGGGTCAGGGGTCGCAGCGGCTTGGCATGGGTCGTGAACTGGCCGCCCGTTTCCCGGTGTTCGCGGAGGAGCTGGACGAGGTCCTTGCCGCCTTTGATCCTTCGGTGCGGGAGGTGCTGTTCGGTGAGGATGCCGAGGCGCTGAACGAGACGGGGACGACGCAGCCCGCGCTGTTCGCGGTCGAGGTGGCGCTGTTCCGTCTCCTTGAGTCGTGGGGCGTGCGTCCGGACGCGCTGGCGGGCCACTCGATCGGTGAGTTGGCTGCGGCGCATGTGGCTGGGGTCTGGTCGCTGGCGGACGCCGTGAAGGTGGTGTCGGCGCGTGGTGCGTTGATGCAGGCGCTGCCTGAGGGCGGCGCGATGGTGGCGATTCAGGCGTCCGAGGCTGAGGTGATGGCTGAGGGCTTGCCGGAGTCGGTGGGTATTGCGGCGGTTAATGGTTCTCACTCGGTCGTGGTCTCTGGTGTCGCTGCCGATGTCGATGCGGTGGCGGAGCGCTGGCGCGGGGCGGGTCGTAAGGCGACCCGTCTGAAGGTGAGCCACGCGTTCCACTCGCCGCTGATGGACCCGATCCTTGAGGACTTCCGCGCGGTCCTTGAGGGCGTGTCGTACGAGGCGCCCGCCATCCCGATCGTGTCGACGCTGACCGGACAGCTCGCCACGGCCGAGGAGCTGGCTTCCCCGGATTACTGGGTGCGGCACGTGCGCGAGGCCGTGCGCTTCGCCGACGCCGTGGGCGCTCTGGTCGCCGAGGGTGTGGCGACGTTCGTCGAGGTCGGCCCCGGTGGCGCGCTGTCCGCCCTGGGCCAGGAGTCCGCCCCGGACGCGGTCTTCGTACCCCTGCTGCGCGCTGATCGGCCGGAGGCGACCGCCGCCACCACGGCGGCCGGACAGCTGCACGTGCGCGGCGTCCAGGTCGAGTGGGCGGCGTTCTTCGCCGGGCGCGGCGCGCGCCGTGTGGCGCTGCCGACGTACGCCTTCCAGCACGAGCGCTACTGGCCCGAGGCGTTGGCGCTGACGGGCGACGTCACCGCGGCCGGGCTCGGTTCGGCGGAACACCCGCTGCTGGGTGCGGCTGTTGCTGTGGGTGGCACGGACGGTGTGCTGCTGACCGGCCGGCTTTCGGTTCGGACGCATCCGTGGCTGGCCGAGTACGTCGTCCAGGGTGTGGCGTCGCTGCCCGGTGCGGCGTTCGCCGAGCTGGCGGTGCGTGCGGGTGACCAGGTCGGGTGCGATCTGGTGGAGGAGTTGACCCTCGAGGCGCCGCTCGTTCTGCCTTCGGACGGCTCGGTGCGGGTGCAGGTGTGGGTCGGCGCGTCGGACGAGTCGGGTCGGCGTGAGCTGACGTTCTACTCCAGTGCGGGTGACGTCGAGGACGGGCGGTCCTGGACCCGGCATGCCGTCGGTGCCCTGCGCGAGGGTGGCCGCACTGAGGGGGTCTCCCTGGAGGTGTGGCCTCCGGCGGGGGCCGAGGCCGTGGACCTGGAGGGGTTCTACGACGAGCGGGCTGACGCCGGGTTCGGCTACGGGCCGGTGTTCCAGGGCCTGAAGGCCGCCTGGCGCAAGGACGGCGAGGTGTTCGCCGAGGTCGCGCTGCCCGACGGCGTGAAGTCGGACGGCTTCGGGCTGCACCCGGCGCTGCTCGACGCGACGCTGCACACGGTCGGCCTCACGGACGGCGCGGACGCCGACGACAGGCTGCCGTTCGTGTGGTCGGGTGTGCGCCTGCACGCCTCCGGCGCGACGGCGCTGCGGGTGCGCCTCGCCCCTGCCGGAGCGGACGCGGTGACGCTGACGCTCGCCGACGGCGCGGGCGCCCCCGTCGCGACGGTGGACTCCCTCGTCCTGCGTCCCGTGACGGAGACACTGTCGAGGCAGGACCCGGAATCGCTGTTCGGCGTCGACTGGGTGTCCGTGCCCCTGCCCGACGGCGACGCCCCGACGGCCGAACAGGCCGACCTGGAAGCGCTCACCGCGTCGCTGGCGGCCGAACTGCCCGACTTCGTGGTCCTGTCCTGCCCCGACACCTCGGCGTCCGACCCGGCCGTCGGCGCGCACGACGCCGCACACTGGGCGCTGACCACGGTCCAGGCCTGGCTGGCCGACGAGCGCTTCGACGCGGCCCGCCTGGCCGTCGTGACCAGAGGCGCGATCGCCGCCTCGGCCGACGAGGCGGTACGGGACGTCGCGCAGGCCGCCGTATGGGGCCTGGTGCGGTCCGCCCAGTCGGAGAACCCCGACCGGATCGTCCTGGTCGACCTCGACGAGGAGGCGGCCTCGCTGGACGCGCTGCCCGCCGCGCTCGCCACCGGCGAGCCGCAGGTGGCGCTCCGCTCGGGCACCGCGCGCGCCCCGCGCCTGGCCAGGGTCAGCCCGTCCGCGGTGGACGACCCCGGCTTCGGGCCGGGTGCGGTGCTGGTCACCGGCGCCACGGGCACCCTGGGCGGCCTCGTCGCCCGGCACCTGGTCGCCGAGCGCGGCGTACGCGATCTGCTCCTGGTCAGCAGGCGCGGCGCCGCCGCCGAAGGTGCCGAGGAACTGCGGGCCGAACTGGCCGCGCAGGGCGCCGAAGTGGTGCTCGCCGCCTGCGACGTGGCCGACCGCGAGGCTGTCGCCGCGCTGCTGGCCGCACACGACATCTCCGCGGTCGTCCACACCGCAGGCGTCCTCGACGACGGCGTGATCGGCTCGCTCACCCCGGACCGGATCGACACCGTCTTCCGCCCGAAGGTCGACGCGGCCTGGCACCTGCACGACCTGACCCGCGACCTGGACCTGTCCGCGTTCGTCCTGTTCTCCTCGGTCTCGGGCACGCTGGGCGCCCCCGGCCAGGGCAACTACGCGGCGGCGAACGCCTTCCTGGACGCGCTCGCGCAGCACCGCAGGGCCGCCGGGCTGCCCGCCACCTCCCTCGCGTGGGGCCTGTGGGCCGAGGCCAGCGGCATGACCGGAGACCTCGGCGCGGCCGACATGAAGCGGCTGGGCCGGGGCGGACTGCTCCCGCTCCGCACGGCCGAGGGCCTCGCCCTGTTCGACGCGGCGGGCTCGACCGGCCGCGCCGCGCTCGTACCCGTGCCCCTGGACCTGCCCGTGCTGCGCCGCGAGGCCCGCACCCGCCCCGTTCCGCACCTCCTGCGCGGCCTGGTGCGCTCCGCCGCGCGCAGGACCGCCGAGTCGGGCGCCGGCGCGAGTTCGGCGCTGGCCCGCTCGCTCGCCGGCCTGAGCCTCGCGGACCGCGAGAAGGCCCTCCTCGACCTCGTACTCGGCCACGTGGCCGTGGTGCTCGGCCACAGCTCGGCGGGTGCCGTCGCACCCGGCCGCGCGTTCAAGGACCTCGGCTTCGACTCGCTCAGCTCCGTCGAACTGCGCAACCACCTGGGCGCGGCGACCGAACTGGCCCTGCCCGCCACCCTCGTCTTCGACTACCCGACGCCCGCGGCGCTCGCCGCGCACCTCGGCGCCGAACTCGCGGGCGTCACCGTGGTCGAGACGGTCACGGGCACGGCCATGGCCACGACCGACGAGCCGATCGCGATCGTCGGCATGAGCTGCCGCTTCCCCGGCGGCGTCGAGTCGCCCGAGGACCTGTGGCGGCTCGTCGAGTCCGGCGCGGACGCCCTGTCCGGCTTCCCCACCGACCGCGGCTGGGACGTGGAGTCCCTCTACGACCCGGACCCCGACCACGCGGGCACGACCTACGCGCGTGAAGGCGGATTCCTGCACGGCGTAGGGGAGTTCGACGCGGACTTCTTCGGCATCTCGCCGCGCGAGGCCCTCGCCATGGACCCGCAGCAGCGCCTTCTCCTGGAGACGTCCTGGGAGGCCTTCGAGCGCGCCGGGATCGACCCGCACGCGGTGCGCGGCAGCCGTTCGGGCGTGTTCGTCGGCACCAACGGCCAGGACTACGCGGCGCTGTTGATGGCCGCGCAGGAGAGCGCCGAAGGGTACGCGGGCACGGGCAGTGCGGCGAGCGTCATCTCGGGCCGCCTCTCCTACACGTTCGGCCTCGAAGGCCCGGCCGTCACCGTGGACACCGCGTGCTCCTCGTCGCTGGTCGCCCTGCACCTCGCGGGCCAGGCGCTGAACAAGGGCGAGTGCGAACTGGCTCTGGTCGGCGGTGTGACGGTGATGTCCACGCCGGGTGCGTTCATCGAGTTCAGCCGCCAGCGCGGGCTCGCCGCCGACGGCCGGTGCAAGTCGTTCTCCGAGGGCGCGGACGGCACCGGCTGGGGCGAGGGTGTCGGCATGCTGCTGGTGGAGCGTCTGTCGGACGCCCGCCGCAACGGCCACAAGGTCCTTGCGGTCGTACGGGGTTCGGCGGTCAACCAGGACGGTGCGTCCAACGGCCTCACCGCCCCGAACGGTCCCTCCCAGCAGCGCGTCATCCGCCAGGCGCTCGCGAGCGCCGGCCTGGCGCCGTCCGACGTGGACGCCGTCGAGGCGCACGGCACCGGCACGAAGCTGGGCGACCCGATCGAGGCCCAGGCGCTGCTCGCCACGTACGGGCAGAACCGTGCGGGTGACCCGCTGTGGCTCGGCTCGGTGAAGTCGAACGTCGGCCACACGCAGGCCGCCGCCGGTGTGGCCGGTGTGATCAAGATGGTCATGGCGATGCGCCAGGGTGTGCTCCCGCGCACGCTGCACGTGGACGCGCCGTCGTCGCACGTCGACTGGTCGGCGGGCGCCGTCAAGCTCCTCACGGAGACCCAGCCGTGGCCGGAGACCGGCCACCTGCGCCGCGCCGGTGTGTCGTCGTTCGGCGTGAGCGGCACCAACGCCCACGCCATCATCGAACAGGCCCCGGTGGAGGAGGAGTCGGCCGCTGACACGGCGCCGGTGCCCGACGGCATCGCGCCGTGGGTCCTCTCGGCCCGGAGCGCCGAGGCGCTGCGGGCGCAGGCCGTGCGGCTGAAGTCCCTCGTGGACTCGGCCCCCGAGCTGACCGTGGCGGACGTGGGCCACGCCCTGGTGTCGTCGCGGGCGGTCCTCGAACACCGCGCGGTGGTCGTCGCCGGTGAGCGGGACGAGTTCCTGGCCGCGCTGGCGGCCCTGGCCGATGGCAAGTCGAGCGGTGCTGTGGTCACGGGTGTTGCCGATGAGCCCGGTCAGGTGGGTTTCCTGTTCTCGGGGCAGGGGTCGCAGCGGCTCGGGATGGGGCGTGAACTGGCGGAGCGTTTCCCGGTGTTCGGGGAGGCGCTGGAGGCCGTGCTCGCGGAGTTCGACCCGCGGGTGCGGGAGGTGCTGTTCGGTGCGGATGCCGAGGCGCTGAACGAGACGGGGGTGACGCAGCCTGCGTTGTTCGCGGTTGAGGTGGCGCTGTTCCGTCTCCTTGAGTCGTGGGGTGTCCGTCCGGACGCGCTGGCGGGCCACTCGATCGGTGAGTTGGCTGCGGCGCATGTGGCCGGGGTCTGGTCGCTGGCGGACGCCGTGAAGGTGGTCTCCGCGCGTGGTGCGTTGATGCAGGCGCTGCCCGAGGGCGGCGCGATGGTCGCGATCCAGGCGTCCGAGGCCGAGGTGATCGCTGAGGGCTTGCCGGAGACGGTGGGTATAGCGGCGGTCAATGGTCCTCACTCGGTGGTCGTCTCCGGTGTTGCCGCCGATGTCGAAGCTGTCGCGGAGCGCTGGCGTGCTGCGGGCCGTAAGGCGACCCGCCTGAAGGTGAGCCACGCGTTCCACTCGCCGCTGATGGACCCGATCCTTGACGACTTCCGCGCGGTCCTGGAGGGCGTGTCGTACGGAGAGCCGTCGCTCCCCATCGTGTCGACGCTGACCGGTGCCCGGGCTTCTGCCGAGCAGTTGGCCTCGCCCGAGTACTGGGTGCGGCACGTGCGCGAGGCCGTGCGCTTCGCGGACGCGGTGGGCGCTCTGGTCGCTGAGGGTGTGGCGACGTTCGTCGAGGTCGGCCCCGGTGGCGCGCTGTCGGCGCTTGGCCAGGAGTCCGCCTCGGACGCGGTCTTCGTCCCGATGTTGCGCGGCGACCGTGCGGAGGACGTCGCTGCCACGACCGCCGCCGGACAGCTGCACGTGCGCGGCGTCCAGGTCGCCTGGGATGCGTTCTTCGCCGGTCGCGGCGCGCGCCGAGTAGACCTGCCGACGTACGCCTTCCAGCGCGAGCACTACTGGCTGGACGCCTCGTACTCGACCGGCGACGCCGCGGCGATCGGGCTCGGTGCGGCGGAACACCCCCTGCTGGGGGCGGCTGTTGCCGTCGGTGGCACGGACGGTGTGCTCCTGACCGGGCGGGTCTCGGTCCAGACGCACCCGTGGCTGGCCCAGTACGTGGTCCAGGGATCGGCGCTGCTGCCGGGCGCCGCGTTCGCCGAACTGGCGGTGCGTGCCGGGGACCAGGTCGGCTGCGGCCTGGTCGAGGAGCTGACGCTCGAAGCGCCGCTCGTCCTGCCCGAGTCCGGGTCGGTGCGGATGCAGGTGTGGGTCGGCGCGTCGGACGCGTCGGGTCGGCGTGAGCTGACGTTCTACTCCAGTGAGGGCGATGTCGAGGACGGTCGTGCGTGGACCCGGCACGCGGTCGGTGTGCTGCGCGAGGCCGCCCTGTCCGACGGGGTCTCCCTGGAGGTGTGGCCTCCGGCGGGGGCCGAGGCCGTGGACCTGGAGGGGTTCTACGACGAGCGGGCTGACGCCGGGTTCGGCTACGGGCCGGTGTTCCAGGGCCTGAAGGCCGCCTGGCGCAAGGAAGGTGAGCTGTTCGCCGAGGTCGCGCTGCCCGACGGCGTGAAGGCCGACGGCTTCGGGCTGCACCCGGCGCTGCTCGACGCGGCCCTGCACGCCATCGGCCTCACCGACGGCACGGACCCCGACCAGCTGCCGTTCTCGTGGTGGGGCATGCGCCTGCACGCCTCGGGCGCGACCGTGCTGCGGGTACGCCTCACGCCCACGGACACGGCGGACGGCGTGACGCTGGTGATCGCGGACGGGGCGGGCGCCCCGGTGGCCACGATCGACTCGCTGATGCTGCGCCCGGTCCAGGCCGACCAGCTCGCCCGCGACGAGCGCGGCGACGCGCTCTTCGGCGTCGACTGGACCTCCGCCCCGCTGCCCGACGGCGAGACACCGACGACCCGGCGGACCGACCTGTCCGACCTGTCCGAGCTGTTCGGCCTGGAGGAACTGGCCGGGGCGACGGAACTCCCCGACTTCGCCGTCCTGTCGTGCCCGAGCGCCGCCACGTCCGACCCCGTCGCCGCCGCGCACGAAGCGGCGCACTGGGCCCTGACCGCGGTCCAGGCCTGGCTGTCCGACGAGCGGTTCGAGGCGGCGCGCCTGGTCGTCGTGACCAAGGGCGCGGTTGCCACCACGGACGACGAGGACGTACGGAACGTCGCCCACGCCGCCGTATGGGGCCTCGTCCGCTCCGCCCAGTCGGAGAACCCCGACCGGATCGTCCTCGTCGACCTCGACGAGGAGGCGGCCTCGCTCGACGCGCTGCCCGCCGCACTCGCCACCGGCGAACCCCAACTCGCCCTCCGGTCCGGCGACATCCGCGTCCCCCGCCTCACCAGGGTCAGCCCCTCCGTGGTGGACGACCCCGGCTTCGGCCCCGGCGCGGTGCTGGTCACCGGCGCCACCGGAACCCTGGGCGGCCTCGTCGCCCGGCACCTGGTCACGGAGCGCGGCGTCCGCGACCTCCTGCTCGTGAGCAGGCGCGGCGCCGCCGCCGAGGGCGCCGAGGACCTGCGCGACGAACTGGTCGCGCTGGGCGCCGAAGTGACGTACGCGGCCTGCGACGTCTCCGACCGCGACGCCGTCGCCGGCCTGCTCGCCGCACACGAGATCTCCGCCGTCGTGCACACCGCAGGTGTCCTCGACGACGGCACGATCGGCTCGCTCACCTCGGACCGCATCGACACTGTCTTCCGGCCCAAGGTCGACGCGGCCTGGCACCTGCACGAGCTGACCCGCGACCTGGACCTGTCGGCGTTCGTCCTGTTCTCGTCCGTCGCCGGTGTGTTCGGCGGCCCGGGTCAGGGCAACTACGCGGCGGCGAACGCGTTCCTGGACGCCCTCGCGCAGCACCGGCGCGCGGCCGGGCTGCCCGCGACCTCCCTGGCCTGGGGCCTGTGGGCGGACGCGAGCGGCATGAGCGGACAGCTCGACGAGGCCGACGTGAAGCGGATGAGCAGGGGCGGCGTCATCCCGCTCCGCTCGGCCCAGGGCCTGGCGCTGTTCGACGCGGCGGGCACCACGGGTCGCGCCGTCCTCGCGCCCGTCCCGCTCGACCTGCCCGCCCTGCACCGGCAGGCACGCACCAACCCCGTACCGCACCTGCTGCGCGGCCTGGTGCGCTCCGCCGCGCGCAGGACCGCCGAGTCCGGCGCCGCCGCCGGATCCGCGCTGGCCCGGTCGCTGGCCGGGCTGACGGGGGCCGAGCGGGAGAAGGCGCTCCTCGACGTGGTCCTGGAGCACGTCGCCGTGGTCCTCGGCCACGGCTCGGCGCACACCATCGTGCCCGACCGCGCGTTCAAGGAGCTGGGCTTCGACTCGCTCACCGCCGTCGAACTGCGCAACCGCCTCGGCGCCGCCACCGAGCTGCGCCTGTCCGCGACACTCGTCTTCGACCACCCGAGCCCCGCAGCGCTCGCCGCGCACCTCGGCACCGAACTCACCGGCGCGCCCGCCGTCGTGACGGCCACCCGCACGACGGCATCGGTGAGCGACGACCCGATCGCGATCGTCGCCATGAGCTGCCGCTTCCCCGGCGGCGTCAACTCGCCCGAGGACCTCTGGCAGCTCGTCCACGACGGCGTCGACGCCGTCGGCGAGTTCCCCGGGAACCGCGGCTGGGACCTGGCGAACGTGTACAACCCCGACCCGGACCACGCGGGCACCTCGTACGCACGGGAAGGAGCCTTCCTGTACGACGCGGACCAGTTCGACCCGACGTTCTTCGGGATATCGCCCCGCGAGGCCCTCGCCATGGACCCGCAGCAGCGCCTCCTCCTGGAGACGTCCTGGGAGGCCTTCGAGCGCGCAGGGATCGACCCGAGCGCGGTGCGGGGGCGCGACATCGGCGTCTTCACCGGCTCGAACGTGCAGGACTACACCCTGCTCCTGGCGAACAGCGACGAGACCGTCGAAGGCTTCATCGGCACGGGCAACGCGGCCAGCGTCGTCTCTGGGCGCGTCGCCTACGCCTTCGGCCTCGAAGGACCCGCGGTCACGGTCGACACCGCCTGCTCCTCCTCGCTCGTCGCGCTGCACATGGCGGTGCAGGCGCTGCGCACGGGCGACTGCTCGATGGCGCTCGCGGGCGGCGTGACGGTGATGTCGACGCCGGGCTCGTTCATCGAGTTCAGCCGTCAGCGCGGCCTGTCCACCGACGGCCGGTGCAGGCCGTTCTCGTCGGACGCCGACGGCACCGGCTGGGGCGAGGGCGTCGGCACGGTCGTCCTGGAGCGGCTCTCCGACGCCCAGCGCAACGGGCACCAGGTGCTCGCGGTGGTCCGCGGCTCCGCCATCAACCAGGACGGCGCGTCCAACGGCCTCACCGCGCCCAACGGCCCCTCGCAGCAGCGGGTCATCCGCCAGGCCCTGGCGAGCGCCGGACTCCAGGCGTCCGACGTGGACGCCGTCGAGGCACACGGCACCGGCACGAAGCTGGGCGACCCCATCGAGGCCCAGGCCCTGCTCGCCACGTACGGACAGGACCGCGAGGGCGAGCCCCTGTGGCTCGGCTCGGTCAAGTCCAACATCGGGCACACGCAGGGCGCGGCCGGGGTCGCGGGCATCATCAAGATGGTCATGGCGATGCGGCACGGCGTGCTGCCCAAGACCCTGCACGTCGCCGAGCCCACGTCGGAAGTCGACTGGTCGACCGGTGACGTCGCGCTCCTCACCGAGGCGCACGACTGGCCGGACACCGACCGGCCGCGCCGGTTCGGCGTGTCGTCGTTCGGGTTCAGCGGCACCAACGCGCACGCCATCATCGAGCAGGCACCCGCCACCGAAGCCACCGACCAGCGCGCCGAACCGGACACGTCCCTGGTACCGCTGCTCGTCTCGGCCAAGGACGACGAGGCGCTGCGCGCGGGAGCCGACCGGCTGCGCGCCCACCTCGCGGCGCACCCCGACCTCGACCCGCGCGACGTCGCCGCGACGCTCGCCGTGTCGCGGTCGGCCTTCGACAGCCGCGCGGTCGTCGTCGGCGAGAACCGTGACGGGCTTCTCGCCGGCCTCGCCGCGGTCGTCGAGGGACCCACGGCGGTCGCCCGGGGCGTCGAGTCGGCGCGGGTCGCGACGGGTGTCGCGGGGCCCGCGGGGAAGGTCGCGTTCGTGTTCCCCGGCCAGGGTTCGCAGTGGCTGGGCATGGGCGCGGAGCTGGCGGAGTCGTCGCCGGTGTTCCGTGCCTCGATGGAGGCGTGCGCCGAGGCCCTCGCGCCGTACGTGGACTGGTCGTTGTGGGACGTCCTCGCCGACGCGGAAGCGCTGGAACGCGTCGACGTCGTGCAGCCCGCGCTGTGGGCGGTGATGGTGTCCCTCGCGGCGCTGTGGCGCTCGTACGGTGTGGAGCCGGACGCGGTTGTCGGGCACAGCCAGGGTGAGATCGCCGCCGCGCACGTCGCGGGCGCCCTCTCGCTCGCCGACTCCGCGAAGATCGCCGCGCTGCGCAGCAAGGCGATCCTGGCGCTGTCCGGACAGGGCGGCATGGTGTCGCTCGCGGCGACGGTCGACGACGCCCGGGAGTGGATCGCGCCGTGGGACGGGCGGATCTCGATCGCCGCGGTCAACGGACCCGGCTCGGTGGTCGTGTCGGGTGACGCGGACGCCCTGGACGAGCTGGTCGAGGCCGGCGCCGCCGACGGCACCCGCGCCCGGCGCATCCCCGTCGACTACGCCTCCCACTCGCCGCACGTCGAGCGCCTCCAGGACGAACTGGCGACCGTGCTCGCCGGGGTGGAACCCCGGGCCGCGCGCGTACCGATGCTGTCCACCGTCACCGGGGAGTGGCTGACCGGCACCGAAGTGGGCGCGGACTACTGGTACCGGAACCTGCGGAACACCGTGCGCTTCGAGGAGGCCACGCGCGGCCTGATCGAGCGGGGCGTCGGCGCGTTCGTCGAGTGCAGCCCGCACCCCGTGCTGACCTTCGGGGTACGCGAGACGCTGGACGCCACCGACACGCGGGCCGTCGTCGTGGGCACCCTGCGCCGCGACGACGGTGACGTCGGCCGGTTCCTCGCCTCCGTCGCCGAGGCCCACGTGGCGGGCCTGCCCTTCGACTGGCACCAGCTGGTGCCCGAAGGACGGCACGTGGACCTGCCCACCTACGCCTTCCGGCGCGGGCGGATCTGGCCCGCCATGGCCGCGGCGCCCACGGGCGACGTCACCGGGACCGTCGACGCGCAGTTCTGGGCGGCCGTCGCGGAGGGCGACCTCGGCGATCTCGCGGACGAGCTGGACGTGTCCCTCGACGACCCGATCGGCACGGTCCTGCCGCGCCTCGCCTCGTGGCGGCAGGCACAGTCCGAGAACTCCGAGATCGACGGCTGGCGCTACCGCGTCAGCTGGCTGCCGGTGCCCGAGCCCGTCGCCGCCCTCAAGGGCACCTGGCTCGTGGTGAGCCGGGACGGCGCCGGTGAGGAATCCGTCGCCGCCGCGCTGACCCGGCACGGCGCCCGCGTGCTGCCGGTCCGGGCGGGCGAAGCCGTGGACCGGGACGCGCTCACGGCGCGGCTCGCCGTCGACGAACCCGTCGCGGGCGTCCTGTCCCTGTTCGCCCTCGACCCCGAACTGCCGTCGGGCGGCGTGTACGCGACGCTCGCCCTGATCCAGGCACTCGGTGACGCCGAACTCGTCGCGCCCCTGTGGCACGCCACACGCGGCGGCGTCATGGTCGGCCGCTCCGACACCGCCGTCAGCCCCGAACAGGCCATGGTCTGGGGCATGGGCCGCGTCATCGGGCGCGAACAGCCCGAGCGCTGGGGCGGCCTCGTCGACCTCCCCGACTCCCTGGACGACCGCGCCGCCGCCCGCCTCGCCGGCATCCTGTCGGGCACCCGGGACGAGGACCAGGTCGCCATCCGGTCCAGCGGCGTGTTCGCCCGCAGGCTCGTGCAGGCCCCCGTGGGACACCTCGGCGACTGGGACCCCACCGGCACGGTCCTCGTCACCGGCGGCACCGGCGGCATCGGCGCACACGTCGCCAGGTGGCTCGTCGCGAAGGGCGCCGAACACCTGCTGCTCACCAGCAGGCGCGGCCCTGACGCCGACGGCGCGGAGGACCTGCGCGCCGAACTGACCGCGCTCGGCGCCCAGGTGACGATCGCCGCCTGCGACGTCGCCGACCGGGACGCCCTGGCGCGGCTCCTCGCGTCGGTGCCGGAGGAGTTCCCGCTCACCGCGGTCATGCACACGGCCGGTGTCCTGGACGACGGCGTCCTCACCGCGCTCACCCCGGAGCGGCTCGCCACCGTGCTGCGGCCCAAGGTCGACGCCGCGGTCAACCTGGACGAGCTGACCCGGGACCTGGACCTGTCGGCGTTCGTGATGTTCTCCTCGATCTCCGGCACGTTCGGCGCGGTCGCCCAGGGCAGCTACGCGGCCGCCAACGCCTTCCTCGACGCCTTCGCCGAACGGCGCGTGGCGCAGGGCCTCGCCGCCACCTCGGTGGCGTGGGGGCCGTGGGGCGGCGGCGGCATGGTCGGCGAGCAGCTCGCCGACATCCTGCGCAGCAAGGGCACCGCCCCGTTCGAGCCCGAACTGGCCGTCGCGGCCCTCGACCGGGCCCTGCGCCAGGACGACCCGACGGTCCTCGTGGTGGCGGACATCGACTGGAACGTGTACGCGCCCACGCTCCCGGCCACGTTCCTGCGGGACCTGCCCCTCGCGCACCGGGCCCCGGCCCCCGCCGAGGCCGCAGCGCCGCTCGACCTGTCGGCCGAGCTCGCCGCACTGCCCGCGCAGGACCGCGAGCGCGTCGTCCTCGACCTGGTGCGGGAGCAGGTCGCCGCCGTCCTCGGCTACGACACCACGACGGCCGTCGAACCCGGCCGGGCGTTCAAGGACCTGGGCTTCGACTCGCTCACCGCCGTCGAGTTCCGCAACGTCTTCAACACGGCCACCGGACTGAGCCTGCCCTCGACGCTCGTCTTCGACCATCCCACCCCGTCGGCGCTGGCCGCACACGTGCTGGAGCAGATGCTCGGCATGGGCACGCCCACCATCGACGCGGAGCTGGACCGCCTGGAGGCCGCGCTGGCCGTCCTCACGCCGGACGCCGAGCAGAGCACCGCCGTGGGCGACCGCCTGCGCGCGCTCCTGGCCAGGTGGGACGAGGCGCACACCAGCACCGAAGCCGCCACGTCCGGACCGGACGCGCGCACTGCCTCCGCGGACGAACTTCTCGCACTCCTTGATGAACAACTCGGTTCCTGAGCCGATGAACTCGCTTGAAAGGTCGCAACACATGTCGAACGAGGAGAAGTACCTCGACTACCTCCGGCGAGCCACGGTGGACCTCCAAGAGGCGCGTGGCAAGCTCCGCGAGGCCGAGGAGCGCGAGGTCGAGCCGATCGCGATCGTCGCCATGAGCTGCCGGTTCCCGGGCGGAGTCAACTCGCCCGAGGACCTGTGGCAGCTCCTGGCGGACGGCAGGGACGCCGTCTCCGGATTCCCCACCAACCGCGGCTGGGACCTGGACGCGCTCTACGACCAGGACCCCGAGCGGCAGGGCACCAGCTACACCCGGGAGGGCGCCTTCCTGCACGACGCCGACCAGTTCGACCCGGCGTTCTTCGGGATCTCGCCGCGCGAGGCCGCGGCGATGGACCCCCAGCAGCGACTGCTCCTGGAGACGTCGTGGGAGGCGTTCGAGCGCGCGGGCATCGACCCGCACGCGACGCGCGGCAGCAGGACCGGTGTCTTCATCGGCACCAACGGCCAGGGCTACCTGGCCCGCCTGGCCAAGGGCGGCGTGCCCGACGGCTACGAGGGCTACTTCCTCACGGGCAACGCGGCCAGCGTCGTCTCCGGCCGCATCTCCTACGTCCTCGGCTTAGAGGGCCCCGCCCTCACCATCGACACCGCCTGCTCGTCCTCCCTGGTCGCCCTGCACCTCGCCGTGCACGCGCTGCGGCACAGCGAGTGCGGGCTCGCCCTCGCGGGCGGCGTCACCGTGATGTCCACGCCGGACACCTTCGTCGAGTTCAGCCGCCAGCGCGGCCTCGCCGAGAACGGCCGCTGCAAGCCCTTCGCCGACGCCGCCGACGGCACCGGCTGGGGCGAGGGCGCGGGCCTGCTGCTCCTGGAGCGCCTCTCGGACGCCCAGCGCAACGGCCACCCCGTCCTCGGCGTGATCCGCGGCTCCGCGGTCAACCAGGACGGCGCCTCCAACGGCCTCACCGCCCCCAACGGCCCCTCCCAGCAGCGCGTCATCCGCCAGGCCCTGGCCCACTCGGGCCTCGTGCCCTCCGACGTCGACGCCGTCGAGGCGCACGGCACCGGCACGACCCTGGGCGACCCGATCGAGGCCCAGGCGCTGCTCGCCACGTACGGCCAGAACAGGGCGGCCGACCGGCCGCTGTGGCTGGGCGCCCTGAAGTCGAACATCGGCCACACCCAGGCGGTCTCCGGTGTCGCCGGTGTGATGAAGATGGTCCTGGCGATGCGGCACGGCACGCTGCCGAAGACCCTGCACATCGACAAGCCGTCCTCGCACGTGGACTGGTCGGCGGGCTCGGTGGAGCTGCTGACCGAGGCACGGGCGTGGCCGGAGACCGGCAGGCCGTGGCGCGCGGGCGTCTCGTCGTTCGGCGTCAGCGGTACGAACGCCCACGTCATCGTCGAACAGGCCCCGGCGGTCGAGCCGGAGGAAGCCCCGGCGGACGCGCCCGAGCCGGTGCGCGACGGCGTGATGCCGTGGGTCCTCTCGGCACGTGACGCGGACGCCCTGCGGGAACAGGCCGAACGCCTCCTGGCCGCGGTCGCCGACCAGCCGGTCGCCGACATCGGCTACTCCCTCGCGACGTCCCGCGCGATGCTGGAGCACCGCGCGGTGGTCGTGGCCGCCGAACGCTCCGAACTCCTGGAGGCGCTGGCGGCGGTGGCCGCCGGCGAGGTGACCGGTGCGGCGGTCACGGGGGTCGTCGGCGACCCCGGCCAGGTGGGCTTCCTGTTCTCGGGGCAGGGGTCGCAGCGGCTCGGCATGGGGCGTGAACTGGCGGAGCGTTTCCCGGTGTTCGGGGAGGCGCTGGAGGCCGTGCTCGCGGAGTTCGACCCGCGGGTGCGTGAGGTGCTGTTCGGTGCGGATGCCGAGGCGCTGAACGAGACGGGGGCGACGCAGCCTGCGTTGTTCGCGGTCGAGGTGGCGCTGTTCCGGTTGTTGGAGTCGTGGGGTGTGCGGCCGGATGTGCTGGCCGGTCATTCCATTGGTGAGCTGACGGCCGCGCATGTGGCTGGTGTGTGGTCGCTTTCGGACGCGGTCAAGGTGGTGTCGGCGCGTGGTGCGTTGATGCAGGCGCTGCCTGAGGGCGGTGCGATGGTGGCGATTCAGGCGTCCGAGGCTGAGGTGATGGCTGAGGGCTTGCCGGAGTCGGTGGGTGTAGCGGCGGTTAATGGTCCTCACTCAGTGGTCATCTCCGGAGTTGCCGCTGACGTCGATGCGATCGCGGAGCGCTGGCGTGCGGCGGGCCGTAAGGCGACCCGCCTGAAGGTCAGCCACGCGTTCCACTCACCGCTCATGGACCCGATGCTTGACGACTTCCGCGCGGTGCTTCAGAGCGTGTCGTACGGGGAGCCGTCGCTCCCCATCGTGTCCACGCTGACCGGCGCGAAGGCGACCGCCGAAGAGCTGGCGTCCCCGGACTACTGGGTGCGCCACGTCCGCGAGGCCGTGCGCTTCGCCGACGCCGTGACCGCCCTGGCCGCCGAGAACGTGGCGACGTTCGTCGAGGTCGGCCCCGGCGGCGCGCTCTCGGCGCTCGGCCAGGAGTCCGCCCCGGACGCGGCCTTCGTACCGATGTTGCGCGGCGACCGCCCCGAGGACGTCGCTGCCACGACCGCCGCAGGACAGCTGCACGTGCGCGGCGTCCAGGTCGCCTGGGATGCGTTCTTCGCCGGTCGCGGCGCGCGCCGCGTAGACCTGCCGACGTACGCCTTCCAGCACCAGCGCCACTGGCTCGACGCGCGGCCCGCCGTCGGCGACGTGACGGCCGCCGGACTCGGCGCCGCCGACCACCCGCTGCTCGGCGCGGCCGTCACCGTGGGCGGCACCGACGGCGTGCTGCTCACCGGCCGCCTGTCCGTCCAGACCCACCCGTGGCTCGCCGACTACGTGGTCCACGGCTCGGTCCTGCTGCCCGGCACGGCGTTCCTGGAGCTGGCGATCCGCGCGGGCGACCAGGTCGGCTGCGACCTCGTCGACGAACTGACGCTGGAGGCACCCCTCGTGGTGCCCGAGCACGGCGCGGTCCGCGTACAGGTGTGGGTCGGCGCCGAGGACGAGTCGGGCAGCCGTGAGCTGACCCTGTACTCCAGCACGGGCGACACCGACGACGACCGGCCGTGGACGCGGCACGCCACCGGTGTGCTGCGCGCGGCCGGACGTACCGACGCCACCTCCCTGGTGGAGTGGCCGCCCGCGAGCGCCAAGGTCGTCGACCTGGCCGGGCTCTACGACCGGGCGGCCGACGCCGGCCTCGGCTACGGGCCGGTGTTCCAGGGCCTGCGGGCCGTGTGGAGGCGCGGCGACGAGGTGTTCGCCGAGGTCGTACTGCCCGAGGAGGCGGGCGCGGACGGATTCGGCCTGCACCCCGCGCTCCTCGACGCCGCGCTGCACGCCATCGGTCTGTCCGGCGGCGCCGACGAGACAGGACAGGTGCCGTTCGCGTGGTCGGGCGTGCGGCTGCACGCCTCCGGCGCCACGGTGCTGCGGGTGCGCCTCGCGCCCACGGGCGGGGACGGGTTCTCGCTGGCCGTCGCGGACGGAGCGGGCGCCCCGGTCGCGACCGTGGACGCCCTCGCACTGCGCCCGATCACGCCGGACGAGGTCGCCGGGGAGGACCGCGACGACGCGCTGTTCGGCGTCGACTGGGTGACCGTCGCGCCGTCCGGCGGCGCCGCACCGACGACCGAGTTCACCGACCTGGCGGCCCTCACGGAGCCGCGCTCGGACTACGTGGTCGTGTCGTGCCCCGTCACGTCCGGGTCCGACCCGGCGGCCTCCGCGCACCGGGCGGCGCACTGGGCCCTCGACCTGGTCCAGACGTGGCTCGCGGACGAGCGGTTCGACGCGGCCCGCCTGGCCGTCGTGACCAGGGGCGCGGTCGCCGCGTCGGCCGACGAGCAGCTGCGGGACGTCGCGCAGGCGGCGGTGTGGGGCATGGTGCGGTCCGCCCAGCTGGAGAACCCGGACCGGTTCGTCCTCGTCGACCTCGACGACGACGCGGCCTCCCTGGACACGCTGGCGTCCGGACTGGCCATCGGCGAGACGCAGGTGGCGGTGCGCTCCGGCGACCTCCGCGTGCCGCGGCTCGCCAGGGTCGGCCGGTCCGCCGTCGACGACCCCGGCTTCGGCTCGGGCGCGGTCCTCGTCACCGGCGCCACGGGCACCCTGGGCGCCCAGGTCGCACGGCACCTGGCCGCGGAGCGGGGCCTACGGAACCTGCTCCTGGTCAGCAGGCGCGGCGCCGCGGCCGAAGGCGCCGAGGAACTGCGCGCCGAACTGGTCGCGCTCGGCGCCGAAGTCGCCCTGGTGGCCTGCGACGTGGCCGACCGCGACGCCGTCGCGGCGCTCCTCTCCGCGCACGAGGTCTCCGCCGTCGTGCACACCGCCGGTGTCCTCGACGACGGCGTGATCGGCTCGTTGACGCCGGAGCGCGTGGACACGGTGTTCCGGCCGAAGGTCGACGCCGCGTGGAACCTGCACGAGCTGACCCGCGACCTGGACCTGTCGGCGTTCGTCCTGTTCTCCTCGGTGGCGGGCATCCTCGGCGCCCCCGGCCAGGGCAACTACGCCGCCGCCAACACCTTCCTCGACGCGCTCGCCCAGCACCGCCACGACGCCGGACTGCCCGCCACGTCCCTCGCGTGGGGCCTGTGGGCCGAGGCCAGCGGCATGACCGGCGCGCTCGACGACGCCGACGTGAAGCGGATGGGCCGCGGCGGCCTGCTCCCGCTGCGCACGGCCGACGGGCTCGCCCTGTTCGACGCGGCGGCCTCGACCGGCCGCGCCCTGCTCGCACCCGTCCCGCTCGACCTGCCCGCCCTGAACCGGCAGGCGCGCTCCCACCCCGTGGCGCCGGTCCTGCGCGGCCTGGTGCGTTCCGCCGCGCGCCGGACCGCCGACGCCGGTGCCACGGCCCGGTCCAGTTGGGCGCAGTCGCTGGCGGGCATGACCGCCGCCGACCGCGAGAAGGCACTCGTCGAACTGGTGCAGAGCCACGTCGCCGTGGTCCTCGGCCACGGCTCGGCGCAGGCCGTCGCCCCCGACCGCGCCTTCAAGGAACTCGGCTTCGACTCGCTCAGCGCCGTCGAACTCCGCAACAACCTCACCGCGGTCACCGAACTGCGCCTGCCCGCGACCCTGATCTACGACTACCCGACGCCCGCCGCCCTCGCCGCGTTCCTCGACACCGAACTCGTGGGCGCACCCGTCGAGGCGGCGACCACGCACACCACCGTCGCCGTCGACGAGCCCATCGCCATCGTCGGCATGAGCTGCCGCTTCCCCGGCGGTGTGAACTCGCCGGAGGACCTGTGGCGCCTCCTCGCCGGCGGCACCGACGCCGTCGTGGAGTTCCCCACCGACCGCGGCTGGGACGTGGACGCGCTCTACGACCCGGAACTGGCGACCCCCGGCACGTCGTACACCGACAAGGGTGCCTTCCTCGACCGCGCCGCCGAGTTCGACCCGGCGTTCTTCGGGATCTCGCCGCGCGAGGCCCTCGCCATGGACCCGCAGCAGCGCCTCCTCCTGGAGACCACCTGGGAGGTGTACGAGCGGGCGGGCATCGACCCGCACTCCGTGCGCGGCAGCCGGTCCGGCGTGTTCATCGGCACCAACGGCCAGGACTACCCGACGCTCCTGATGGCCGCGCCGGACACCATGCGTGAGGTCGAGGGACACATGGGCACGGGCAGTGCCGCGAGTGTCATCTCCGGCCGCCTGTCCTACACGTTCGGCCTCGAGGGCCCCGCCGTCACGGTCGACACGGCCTGCTCGTCGTCGCTGGTCGCCCTGCACATGGCCGTGCAGGCACTGCGCTCAGGGGAGTGCTCGACGGCCCTGGTCGGCGGCGTCACCTTGATGTCGACACCCGGCGTGTTCATCGACTTCAGCCGCCAGCGCGGCCTCGCCGACGACGGCCGCTGCAAGGCCTTCTCCGACAGCGCCGACGGCACCGGCTGGGGCGAGGGCGTCGGCATGCTGCTCGTCGAGCGCCTGTCGGACGCCCAGCGCAACGGACGCCGGATCCTGGCGGTGGTGCGGGGCTCCGCGATCAACCAGGACGGCGCGTCGAACGGTCTGACGGCCCCCAACGGCCCCTCCCAGCAGCGCGTCATCCGCCAGGCGCTCGCGAGCGCCGGCCTGGCCCCGTCCGACGTGGACGCCGTCGAGGCCCACGGCACGGGTACGACCCTCGGCGACCCGATCGAGGCCCAGGCCCTGCTCGCCACCTACGGGCGGGACCGCACCGGCGACCCCCTGTGGCTCGGCTCGGTCAAGTCGAACATCGGGCACACGCAGGCCGCCGCCGGGGTGGCCGGTGTCATCAAGATGGTGATGGCGCTGCGGCAGGGAGTCCTGCCCCGGACCCTGCACGTCACCGACCCCTCGTCGCACGTGGACTGGTCCGCGGGCGCCGTGGAGCTGCTGACCGAGTCGCGGCCCTGGCCGCAGACCGGCAGGCCCTGGCGGGCAGGCGTGTCCTCGTTCGGCGTCAGCGGCACCAACGCCCACACGATCATCGAGCAGGCCCCGGCGGTCGAGCCGGAGAACGCCCCGGAGGACGCGCCGGAGCCGGTGCGCGACGGCCTCGTGCCGTGGACCCTGTCGGCCCAGACCCCCGAGGCACTCCGGGAACAGGCCGCCCGCCTCAGGACCTTCGTCACCGACGACCCCGAGCTGACCGTCGCGGACGTGGGCCACGCCCTGGTGTCGTCGCGGGCGGTCCTCGAACACCGCACGGTGGTCGTCGCCGGTGAGCGGGACGAGTTCCTGGCCGCGCTGGCGGCCGTGGCGGACGGCCGGATGACCGGTGCGGCGGTCACGGGCGTCGCCGGTGAACCGGGACAGGTGGGTTTCCTGTTCTCGGGTCAGGGGTCGCAGCGGCTCGGGATGGGGCGTGAACTGGCGGAGCGTTTCCCGGTGTTCGCGGAGGCGCTGGACGAGGTCCTTGCCGCCTTTGATCCGTCGGTACGTGAGGTGCTGTTCGGTGAGGATGCCGAGGCGCTGAACGAGACCGGGGTGACGCAGCCCGCGTTGTTCGCGGTCGAGGTGGCGCTGTTCCGGTTGTTGGAGTCGTGGGGTGTGCGGCCGGATGTGCTGGCGGGCCACTCGATCGGTGAGCTGGCGGCCGCGCACGTGGCCGGGGTCTGGTCGCTCGCTGACGCCGTGAAGGTGGTGTCGGCGCGTGGTGCGTTGATGCAGGCGCTGCCGTCCGGTGGTGCGATGGTCGCGATCCAGGCCACGGAGGTCGAGATCGCCGCCGATGGCTTGCCGGAGACGGTGGGTATTGCGGCGGTCAATGGTCCTCACTCGGTCGTCATCTCCGGTGGCGCTGCTGACGTCGACACGATCGCGGAGCGCTGGCGTGCGGAGGGCCGCAAGGCGACCCGCCTGAAGGTGAGCCACGCGTTCCACTCGCCGCTGATGGACCCGATCCTTGACGACTTCCGCGCGGTCCTTGAAGGCGTCTCCTTCGCGGAGCCGTCACTCCCCATCGTGTCGACGCTGACCGGTGCGAAGGCGACCGCCGAGGAGCTGGCGACGCCGGACTACTGGGTGCGGCACGTCCGCGAGGCGGTGCGCTTCGCCGACGCCGTGAGCACGCTCGTGGACGAGGGTGTGGCGACGTTCGTCGAGGTCGGCCCCGGCGGCGCGCTGTCCGCCCTGGGCCAGGAGTCCGCCCCGGACGCGGCCTTCGTACCGATGTTGCGCGGCGACCGCCCCGAGGACGCCGCGGCCACGACCGCCGCCGGCCACCTGCACGTGTGCGGCGTGCAGGTGGACTGGCGGCCCTTCTTCGACGGCCAGGGCACGCGCCGCGTGGACCTGCCGACGTACGCCTTCCAGCACCAGCGCTACTGGCCCCACGTGATGCCCGCGATGGGCGACGTGACCGCGGCCGGGCTCGGCGCCGCCGACCACCCACTCCTTGGCGCGACGGTCGTCCTCGGCGGCACCGACGGCGTGCTGCTCACCGGCCGCCTGTCCGTGCGCACGCACCCGTGGCTGGCCGATCACGCCGTGCTCGGCTCGATCCTGCTGCCCGGTACGGCGTTCCTTGAGCTGGCGGTCCGCGCCGGTGACCAGGTCGGCTGCGACGTGGTCGAGGAACTGACGCTGGAGGCGCCCCTCGTGGTGCCCGAGAACGGCACGGTGCGGGTCCAGGTGTGGGTCGGCGCCGAGGACGAGTCCGGCAGGCGCGAGCTGACGCTCCACTCCAGCGCGGGCGACACCGACGACGGCAGGCCGTGGACCCGGCACGCCATCGGCGTGCTCCAGGCCGGTGGCCGGGCCCGCAGCGGCGCCGCCCTGACCGAGTGGCCGCCCACCGGCGCCGAGGCCGTCGACCTGGACGGCTTCTACGACCACATGGTCCAGGGCGGCTTCGGCTACGGCCCGGTGTTCCAGGGCCTGAAGGCCGCCTGGCGCGACGGCGGCGAGGTGTACGCCGAGGTCGCGCTGCCCGACGGCGTGAAGGCCGAAGGGTTCGGGCTGCACCCGGCGCTGCTCGACGCGGCCCTGCACGCCATCAGCCTGTCCGGCGAGGCCGACGGCGTCGGCCGGCTGCCGTTCGCGTGGTCGGGCGTGCGGCTGCACGCCTCCGGCGCGGAACTGCTGCGGGTACGCCTGACCTCCTCCGGCCCCGACCGGGTGGCGCTCGCGATCGCGGACGGGGCGGGCGCCCCGGTGGCCACGGTCGACTCGCTGGTGATCCGGCCCGTCTCGCAGGACCAGCTGGCCGGCGACGAACTCAGCGACGCGCTGTTCGGCGTGGACTGGTCGCCCGTACCGCTGACCGACGGCGACCTCCCGACGACCACGTGGACCGACTCGCTCACGCCGTCGGCGGAACTGCCCGACTACGTGGTCGTGTCGAGCCCGGACCCGTCCGCGCCCGACCCCGTGGCCTCGGCGCACGAGGCGGCACACTGGGCCCTCGACCTGGTCCAGACGTGGCTGACGGACGAGAGCTTCGATGCGGCCCGCCTGGTCGTCGTGACCAAGGGCGCGGTCGCCACCACGGACGACGAGGACGTACCGCACCTCGCGCACGCCGCCGTGTGGGGCCTGGTGCGCACGGCCCAGTCGGAGAACCCCGACCGGATCGTCCTGGTCGACCTCGACGAGGAGGCGGCCTCGCTCGACGCGCTGCCCGCCGCGCTCGCCACCGGCGAACCCCAACTCGCCCTGCGCGCAGGCCGAGTGAGCGTGCCGCGCCTGGCCAGGGCCGCGCGCGCCGCCGTGGACGACCCGGGCTTCGGCTCCGGCGCGGTGCTGGTCACCGGCGCCACCGGAACCCTGGGCGGTCTGCTCGCCCGGCACCTGGTCGCCGAGCGCGGCGTACGCAACCTGCTCCTGGTCAGCAGGCGCGGCATCGCCGCCGAGGGCGCCGAGGACCTGCGTGACGAACTGGTCGCGCTGGGCGCCGAAGTGACGTACGCGGCCTGCGACGTCTCCGACCGGGACGCCCTCGCGGCGCTCCTGGCCGAGCACCCCGTGACCGCCGTCGTCCACACCGCCGGTGTCCTGGACGACGCCACGATCGGCTCGCTCACCGCGGACCGCATCGACACCGTCTTCCGCCCGAAGGTCGACGCGGCCTGGCACCTGCACGAGCTGACCCGCGACCTCGACCTGTCCGCGTTCGTCCTGTTCTCCTCCGCCTCCGGCGTGTTCGGCGGCCCGGGACAGGGCAACTACGCGGCCGCGAACACCTTCCTCGACGCGCTCGCGCAGCACCGCCGCGCGGCCGGGCTGCCCGCCACCTCGCTGGCCTGGGGCCTGTGGGCCGAGGCAAGCGGCATGAGCGGACAGCTCGACGAGGCCGACGTGAAGCGGATGAGCAGGGGCGGCCTGATCCCGCTCCGCACGGCTCAGGGGCTCGCGCTGTTCGACGCGGCGGGCACGACGGGTCGGGCCGTCCTCGCGCCGGTCCCGCTCGACCTGCCCGGGCTGCACCGGCAGGCGCGCTCCCACCCCGTGGCGGTCGTCCTGCGCGGCCTGGTGCGCGGTACCGTGCGCAGGACCGTCGAGCGTGCCGCCGTCGCGGGTTCGGCGCTGGCCGAGTCCCTGGTGGGCCTGACCGACGCGGAGCGGGAGAAGACCCTCCTGACGCTCGTCCAGGAGCACGTGGCCATGGTCCTCGGCCACAGCTCTCCGCACGCCGTCGCACCCGACCGCGCCTTCCGCGAAGTCGGCTTCGACTCGCTCAGCGCCGTCGAACTGCGCAACAACCTCAACGCGGTCACCGAACTGCGCCTGCCCGCGACCCTGGTCTTCGACCACCCGACCCCCGCGGCGGTCGCCGCCTTCCTCGGCTCCGAACTCGCGGGCTCCCCGGTCGTCACGGCGACCACCCGCACGGTGGCCGCGATCACCGACGAGCCGATCGCGATCGTCGGCATGAGCTGCCGCTACCCCGGCGGCGTCAACTCGCCCGAGGACCTCTGGCAGCTCGTCCTCGACGGCACCGACGCCATCGGCGACTTCCCCGACAACCGCGGCTGGGACCTGGCGCGGCTGTACCACCCGGACCCGGACCACATCGGCACCTCGTACGCGCGTGAAGGCGGATTCCTCTATGACGCCGACCAGTTCGACCCGGGCTTCTTCGGGATCTCGCCGCGCGAGGCCCTCGCCATGGACCCGCAGCAGCGCCTCCTCCTCGAAGCCTCCTGGGAGGCGTTCGAGCGGGCCGGGATCGCCCCGGAGTCGGTGCGGGGCAGCGCCACCGGTGTGTACGCGGGCCTGATGTACCACGACTACGCGGCGCGGCTCCGTTCCGTGCCGGAGGACGTCGAGGGCTATCTGGGCACCGGCGCGTCCGGCAGCGTCGCGTCCGGCCGCGTCGCCTACATGATGGGCCTCGAAGGCCCCGCGGTCACCGTCGACACCGCGTGCTCCTCGTCGCTCGTCGCGCTGCACATGGCGGTGCAGGCGCTGCGGTCGGGAGAGTGCGAACTTGCGCTCGCGGGCGGTGTCGCGGTGATGGCGACCGCGGGCACGTTCGTGGACTTCAGCCGCCAGCGCGGGCTCGCCGCCGACGGCCGCTGCAAGTCGTTCTCCGACAGCGCGGACGGCACCGGCTGGGGCGAGGGCGTCGGCATGCTGCTGGTGGAGCGTCTGTCGGACGCCCGCCGCAACGGCCACAAGGTCCTCGCGGTCGTACGCGGTTCGGCCGTGAACCAGGACGGTGCGTCCAACGGCCTCACCGCCCCGAACGGCCCCTCCCAGCAGCGTGTGATCCGGCAGTCGCTGGCGAGCGCGGGCCTGTCCACGTCCGACGTGGACGCGGTCGAGGCGCACGGCACGGGCACGACCCTCGGCGACCCGATCGAGGCCCAGGCCCTCCTCGCGACCTACGGCCAGGACCGCGCCGGTGAGCCGCTGTGGCTCGGCTCGATCAAGTCGAACATCGGCCACACCCAGGCCGCCGCCGGAGTCTCCGGCATCATCAAGATGGTCATGGCGATGCGGGCGGGCGTGCTGCCGCCGACCCTCCACGTCGGTGAGCCCACCTCGCAGGTGGACTGGTCGGCCGGTGACGTCGAGCTGCTGACGCAGGCCCGTTCGTGGCCGGAGACCGGCCGCCCGCGCCGCGCCGGCGTGTCGTCGTTCGGCGTGAGCGGCACGAACGCGCACACCATCATCGAGCAGGTCCCGAGCGACGACCACGTCCCGGCACCGGCCGACGGCGCCGTGCCGTGGCTGCTCTCGGCCAGGAACACGGAGGCGCTGCGCGAGCAGGCACGGCGACTGCGGGACCACGTCGCGGGCGCCCCCGCGGCCGGCGTCCTGGACGTCGCCTACTCGCTGGCCGTGACCCGGTCCGCCTTCGACCACCGTGCCGCCCTCGTGGCGGACGACCGCGCGGCGCTCCTCGACGGGCTCGCCGCCCTGGCCGAGGAGCGCCCGTTCCCCGGCCTGCACACGGGGTCCGCCGCCGTGGGCGGGGTGGGCTTCCTGTTCTCGGGCCAGGGCTCGCAGCGCCTTGGCATGGGGCGTGAACTGGCCGCCCGTTTCCCGGTGTTCGCGGACGCTCTGGACGCTGTCCTCGGTGAGTTCGACCCGTCGGTGCGGGAGGTGCTGTTCGGTGCGGATGCCGAGGCGCTGAACGAGACGGGGTCGACGCAGCCCGCGTTGTTCGCGGTCGAGGTGGCGCTGTTCCGGCTCCTTGAGTCCTGGGGTGTCCGCCCGGATGTGCTGGCGGGCCACTCGATCGGTGAGCTGGCAGCGGCGCATGTGGCGGGTGTCTGGTCGCTGTCGGACGCCGTCAAGGTGGTGTCCGCGCGAGGCGCGCTCATGCAGGCGCTTCCGGCCGGCGGTGCGATGGTCGCCATCCAGGCGTCCGAGGAAGAGATCGCCGCTGAGGGCTTGCCGGAGACGGTGGGTATAGCGGCGGTCAATGGTCCTCACTCAGTGGTCATCTCCGGAGTTGCCGCTGACGTCGACACGATCGCTGAGCACTGGCGTGCTGCGGGCCGTAAGGCGACCCGCCTGAAGGTGAGCCACGCGTTCCACTCGCCGCTGATGGACCCGATCCTTGACGACTTCCGCGCGGTCCTTGAGGGCGTGTCGTACGGAGAGCCGTCGCTCCCCATCGTGTCCACACTGACCGGCAAGGCGGCCTCCAAGACGGAGCTGACCTCGCCCGAGTACTGGGTGCGGCACGTCCGCGAGGCCGTGCGCTTCGCCGACGCCGTCGACACCCTCGTGGCCCAGGGCATCGTCACCTTCGTCGAGGTCGGCCCCGGCGGCGTCCTCGCGGCGCTGGGCCAGGAGTGCGCGGCGGACGCGAACTTCGTGCCCGCGCTGCGGGGCGACAGCCCGGAGGAGACCGCGCTGACCACGGCGGTGGCCCAACTGTCCACGCACGGTGTGCGGGTGGACTGGGAGGCGTTCTTCGCCGGTCGTGGCGCGCGCCGCGTCGACCTGCCGACGTACGCGTTCCAGCGGAAGCGCTACTGGCTCGACGCCGGGGTCTCCGCGGGCGACCTCGACGCGGCGGGGCTCGGCGCGGCCGACCACTCGCTGCTCAGCGCGATCGTCGACACGCCCGACTCGGACGGGCAGTTCTTCACCGGCAGGCTGTCGGTGGAGACCCACCCGTGGCTGGCCGATCACGCGATCCAGGGTTCGGTCCTGCTGCCCGGTACGGCGTTCCTGGAGCTGGCGGTGCGTGCCGGTGACCAGGTCGGGTGCGATGCGGTGGAGGAGTTGACGCTGGAGGCGCCGTTGGTGGTGCCCGAGCGTGGTGGCGTACGGGTGCAGGTGCGGGTCGGCGCGCCGGACGACTCCGGTCGGCGCTCGGTGACGGTCCACGCCCGTGAGGACGACGGCGACGTGTGGGTCCGGCACGCGAGCGGCACGCTCCTGACCGGTGCGGACGTGCCGTCGGCCGCTGACGGTGTCTGGCCGCCCGCCGGGGCGGAGGCCGTGGACCTGGACGGGCTCTACGACCGCATGGCTGATGGCGGGTTCGGCTACGGGCCGGTGTTCCAGGGCCTGCGGGCCGCCTGGCGCAAGGGCGAGGAGATCTACGCCGAGGTCGCCCTGCCGGACGGTGTGGGCGTGGACGGATTCGGTCTGCACCCGGCGCTGCTCGACGCGTCGCTGCACGCCATCGGCCTGATGGGTGCGGCGGACGGACCCGGCAGGCTGCCGTTCGCGTGGTCGGGCGTGCGGCTGCACGCCTCCGGCGCGACGGCGCTGCGGGTGCGGCTCAAGCCCGCGGGGACCGACGGCGTCGCGCTGACCGTGGCCGACGGAGCGGGTGTTCCGGTCGTCTCGATCGACTCGCTCGTGCTGCGTCCGGTCACGGCCGCGCTGTCCCGGCAGGGCTGGGAGTCGCTGTTCCACCTGGACTGGGTGCCCGCCCCGGCGTCCGCCGGGAACCCCGGCTCGGTGGCGGAGTTCGCGGACTGGGCCGCCGTGCGGGCGGAGCTGGGCACGGGGGAGACGCTGCCGGACACCGTCGTGGTGCGGTGCGCCGAGTCCGACGACGTGTCCGCGGTACGTGAACACGTCCTGGCCGTCCTGGAGTTGGTGCAGGGCTGGCTCGCCGAGGACCGCTGTGCGGCATCGCGCCTGGTCCTCGTGACCCGAGGCGCCGTCGCCGCCGGATCCGGCGAGGGCGTGCCGGACCTGGCCGCCGCCGCGGTGTGGGGCCTGGTGCGTGCGGCACAGGCGGAGAACCCCGACCGCATCGTGCTCGTCGACGCGGACACCGCGGACGACAGCGCGTGGAAGCCGCTGCTGACCACCGGCGAGCCCCAGATCTCCGTACGGGACGGACGGGCGTACGTGGCCCGCCTCGCGCGGATGCGGCCGGAGCCCGGCACGGACCCGGCGTTCGGACCGGACAGCTCGGTCCTCGTGACCGGCGCGTCCGGAGCCCTGGGCGGCCTCGTGGCCCGGCACCTCGTCGGCAGCCACGGAGTCGGCCGCCTCGTCCTCGCCAGCAGGCGCGGCATCGCGGCCGAGGGCGCCGAGGAGCTGCGCGACGAACTGGTCGCGCTGGGCGCCGAAGTGACGTACGCGGCCTGCGACGTCTCCGACCGGGACGCCCTGGCGTCGCTCCTGGCCGAGCACCCCGTGACCGCCGTCGTCCACACCGCCGGTGTCCTCGCCGACGCCACCGTCGGCTCGCTCACCCCCGAGCAGGTCGACACCGTCTTCCGGCCCAAGGTCGACGCGGCCTGGAACCTGCACGAGCTGACCCGCGACCTGGACCTGACGGCGTTCGTGCTGTTCTCGTCCGTGGCGGGCACGCTGGGCGGGCCCGGGCAGGGCAACTACTCGGCGGCCAACGCGTTCCTCGACGCCCTGGCCCGGCAGCGGCACGCCCAGGGCCTGCCCGCGACCTCACTCGCGTGGGGCCTGTGGGCCGACGGCATGGGCGCCCGCGTGGCACAGTCCGCCGAGACCGGCCTGTCCGCGGACGAAGGCGTCGCGCTGTTCGACGCCGCGGTCTCCGGCACCGAGCCCGTCGTCGTACCGATGCGGCTCGACCTGCGGGCCGTACGCGAACTCCCTCACGTACCCCCGGTGTTCAGCGGACTCGTGCGCACGACGACCCGCAGGGCGGCGGGAGGCGGCGCCGACCCGGCCGCCGCGCTCCGCGACCGGCTCGCGCCCCTGGCCGAGGACGAGCGCGAGCGGGTGCTCCTGGACCTCGTCCGCACCCAGGCCGCCGTGGTGCTCGGCCACGCCGGACCGGAGGAGGTCGCGGCAGGACAGGCGTTCACGGAGCTCGGCTTCGACTCGCTGACCGCCGTCGACCTGCGCAACCGCCTCGGCACCGCCACGGGCCTCCGGCTGCCCGCCACGCTGATCTTCGACTACCCGACCCCCGCGGCGATCGCCGCGTTCGTCGGCGTCGAACTCGCCGGGGCACCCGCCGCCGCACCGGCCACCGGCACGGTCGCCGTCGCGGCCGTGACCGACGAGCCGATCGCGATCGTCGGCATGAGCTGCCGCTACCCCGGCGGGGTCACCACCCCGGAGGACCTGTGGCGCCTGCTCGTCGACGAGGCCGAGGGCATCACGCCGTTCCCGACCGGCCGCGGCTGGGACGTGGAGTCCCTGTACGACCCGGCGGGCGAGCGGGCCGGCAGCTCCTACACCCGTGAGGGCGGCTTCCTGCACGACGCGGACCAGTTCGACCCGGGCTTCTTCGGGATATCGCCGCGCGAGGCCCTCGCCATGGACCCGCAGCAGCGACTGCTCCTGGAGACCTCCTGGGAGGCCTTCGAGCGGGCGGGCATCGACCCCAAGTCGGTGCGCGGCACCGCGACCGGCGTCTTCGCGGGCGTCATGTACCACGACTACGCCTCCCAGCTGCACGGCGTGCCCGAGAGCGTCGAGAGCTTCCTCGGCACGGGCAACGCGGGCAGCGTCGCGTCCGGCCGCGTGTCGTACGTGTTCGGGATGGAAGGGCCCGCGATGACCGTGGACACGGCCTGCTCGTCGTCCCTGGTCGCCCTGCACCTGGCCGCTCAGGCGCTGCGCTCCGGCGAGTGCGATCTCGCGCTCGCGGGCGGTGTCACCGTGATGGCGACTCCTTCCGCGTTCATCGACTTCACCCGCCAGCAGGGCCTTTCGCCGGACGGCCGCTGCCGCTCGTTCTCCACGGACGCCAACGGCACCGGCTGGGGCGAAGGCGTCGGCATGCTCGTCCTGGAACGCCTCTCGGACGCGCGCCGCAACGGGCACCAGGTGCTCGCGGTGGTCCGCGGCTCTGCGGTCAACCAGGACGGCGCGTCCAACGGCCTCACCGCGCCCAACGGTCCCTCGCAGCAGCGGGTGATCCGCCAGGCACTGGCGAGCGCGGGCCTGGCCGCGTCCGACGTCGACGCGGTCGAGGCGCACGGCACGGGTACGACCCTCGGCGACCCCATCGAGGCACAGGCACTGCTCGCCACCTACGGGCGGGACCGCGCCGGGGACCCGCTGTGGCTGGGCTCCCTGAAGTCCAACATCGGCCACACCCAGGCCGCCGCCGGCGTCGGCGGCGTCATCAAGACGGTCATGGCGATGCGGCACGGACTGCTGCCGAAGACCCTGCACGTCGGCGAGCCCTCATCGCACATCGACTGGTCCGCGGGCGCCGTGGAACTCCTCACCGAGGCACGGCCCTGGCCGCACACCGACCGGCCCCGCCGGGCCGGCGTGTCGTCCTTCGGCTTCAGCGGCACCAACGCGCACGTCATCATCGAGTCCGCGCCGGACGCCGACGAGCCGCAGGCCGCCGAAGCCGCACCGCTCGGCCCGTGGCTGGTCTCCGGCCGCACCGAGAGCGCGCTGCACGACCAGGCGGTCCGGCTGCGCGACCACCTGACCGCGCGGCCCGACCTCGCCCCGGCGGACGTCGCCCGCGCCCTCGCGACCTCGCGAGCCGGGTTCGAACACCGGCTCGCCGTCGTCGGCCGCGACTCCGCCGACCTCCTCGCCGGACTCACCGACGCCGTCGAGGGACGGCTCACCAACGCGGTCGTACGCGGAGTCGCCTACGAGCGCCGGGTCGGCTTCCTGTTCTCGGGGCAGGGGTCGCAGCGGCTCGGGATGGGGCGTGAACTGGCCGAGCGTTTCCCGGTGTTCGGGGAGGCGCTGGACGAGGTCCTTGCCGCCTTCGACCCGGCGGTGCGGGAGGTGTTGTTCGGTGAGGATGCCGACGCGCTGAACGAGACGGGGGTGACGCAGCCTGCGTTGTTCGCGGTCGAGGTGGCGCTGTTCCGGCTCCTTGAGTCGTGGGGCGTGCGTCCGGATGCCCTGGCGGGCCACTCGATCGGTGAGTTGGCTGCGGCGCATGTGGCGGGTGTCTGGTCGCTCGCCGACGCCGTGAAGGTGGTCTCCGCGCGTGGTGCGTTGATGCAGGCGCTGCCCGAGGGCGGCGCGATGGTGGCGATCCAGGCGTCGGAGGCTGAGGTTACTTCCGAGGGCTTGCCGGAGACGGTGGGTATTGCGGCGGTTAATGGTTCTCACTCGATCGTCGTCTCCGGTGTCGCCGCCGATGTCGATGCGGTGGCGGAGCACTGGCGTGCGGCTGGCCGCAAGGCGACCCGTCTGAAGGTCAGCCACGCGTTCCACTCGCCGCTGATGGACCCGATGCTCGACGACTTCCGCGCGGTCCTCGACAGCGTGTCGTACGAGACGCCCACGATCCCGATCGTGTCCACGCTGACCGGTAAGGCGGTCTCCGGCGCGGAGTTGGGCTCGGCGGACTACTGGGTGCGGCACGTGCGCGAGGCCGTGCGCTTCGCCGACGCCGTGGTCGACATGGGCGCGGACGTCCTCGTCGAGATCGGACCCGGTGGCGTGCTCTCCGCGCTCGGACAGGAGTCCCTGCCGGACGCGGCCTTCGTGCCCGTCCTGCGCGGCGACCGGCCGGAGGACAACGCGGTCATGACCGCGCTCGCCGAACTGGACGTACGCGGCGTGCGCGTCGACTGGGACGCCTACTACTCGGGCAGCGGCTACACCGTCGACCTGCCGACGTACGCCTTCCAGTACCAGCGGTTCTGGCCCGACACCAGCCTGCGGCCCGCCACCGACGCCACCGGGCTCGGCCTCGGCTCCGCCGACCACCCGCTGCTCGGCGCCGCGGTCGCGCCCGCGGACGAGGACACCGTCCTGTTCACGGGCCGACTCTCCAGGGGAACCCACCCGTGGCTCGCCGATCACGCGATCCAGGGTTCGGTCCTGCTGCCCGGCACGGCCTTCCTGGAACTGGCGGTGCGTGCCGGTGACCACGTCGGGTGCGACGTGGTCGAGGAACTGACGCTGGAGGCGCCCCTCGTGGTGCCCGAGCGTGGTGGCGTTCGGGTGCAGGTGCGGGTCGGCGCGCCGGACGAGTCCGGTCGACGTCCCGTGACCGTCCACGCCCGCGAGGACGACGGCGACGTGTGGGTCCGGCACGCGAGCGGCGCCCTCACGGGCGGCGCGGAGACGCCCATGGTCGACGCCGGAGTCTGGCCCCCTGCCGGGGCGGAGGCCGTGGATCTGGACGGGCTCTACGACCGCATGGCTGATGGCGGGTTCGGCTACGGGCCGGTGTTCCAGGGCCTGCGCGCCGCCTGGCGCAAGGGCGAGGAGATCTACGCCGAGGTCGCCCTGCCGGACGGCGTCGACGCGGGCGGATTCGGTCTGCACCCGGCCCTGTTGGACGCGTCGCTGCACGCCATCGGCCTCATGGGCGGGGGAGACGATCCCGGCAGGCTGCCGTTCTCGTGGTCGGGTGCGCGGCTGCACGCCTCCGGTGCCGGCGCGGTGCGCGTCCGTCTCGCGCCCGCGGGCACCGACGGCGTGGCGCTGACCGTCACGGACGGAACGGGCGCTCCGGTCGTCTCGATCGACTCGCTCGTCCTGCGTCCGGTCACGGCCGCGCTGACCCGGCGCACCTGGGAGTCGCTGTTCCGGCTCGACTGGACGGCCGCCTCGGCTTCCTCGGGCGGGAGCGTCGGCTCGGTGGCGGAGTTCGCGGACTGGGCCGCCGTGCGGGCGGAGCTGGACGCGGGCGAGTTGCTGCCCGACAACGTCGTGGTGCGGTGCGCCGAGTCCGACGGCACCGATGACGCGGGCGCGGTACGCCCCGGGGTCCTGGCCGTCCTGGAGCTGGTGCAGGGCTGGCTGGCCGACGAGCGGTGCGAGACCTCGCGCCTGGTCCTCGTGACCAGGGGTGCCGTCGCCGTCGGGTCCGGTGAGGACGTGCCGGACCTGGCCGCCGCCGCGGTGTGGGGCCTGGTGCGTACGGCGCAGTCGGAGCACCCCGACCGCGTCGTGCTCGTCGACGTCGACGACGAGAACGGCTGGAAGCCCGCCCTCACCAGGTCCGAACCCGAGCTGGCGGTGCGCGGAGGCGAGTCGTTCGTGCCGAGGCTCGCACGGGTCAGGACCGCCGACGCGGAGGAGGAGGCTTCGTCCTTCGGCACCGGTGCGGTGCTCGTGACCGGTGCGAGCGGCATGCTCGGCGGATTGGTGGCGCGGCACTTGGTGCGGCGGCACGGCGTACGACGGCTCGTCCTTGCGAGCCGACGCGGTCAAGTCGGTGACCTGTACGACGAGTTGGTGGGCCTCGGCGCCGAAGTCGCCGCCGTCGCCTGCGACGTGGCCGACCGGGACGCGGTGAGCGCCCTGCTCGCCGAGCACCCCGTGACCGCCGTCGTGCACACCGCCGGTGTCCTCGCCGACGCCACCGTCGGCTCGCTCACCCCGGACCAGGTCGACACCGTCTTCCGGCCCAAGGTCGACGCAGCCTGGAACCTGCACGAGCTGACCCGCGACCTGGACCTGACGGCGTTCGTGCTGTTCTCGTCCGCCGCGGGCACCCTGGGCAACCCCGGCCAGGGCAACTACGCCGCGGCCAACGCCTTCCTCGACGGCCTCGCCCGGCACCGGCGCGCCCAGGGCCTGCCCGCGACCTCGCTCGCGTGGGGCCTGTGGTCCGGCGGGGACGGCATGGGCGCCCGGATGGCCGACGCCGGCACGGCGGGCCTCACCCCCGAGGAGGGCCTGGAGCTGTTCGACGCGGTGGCCCTCGGCGCGGACCCGGTCGTCGTACCGATGCGGCTCGACCTGCGCGCCGTACGCGAACTCCCGTACGTACCCCCGGTGTTCAGCGGACTCGTGCGCACGACGACCCGCAGGGCCGCGGAGACCGGGCTCGACCCGGCCGCCGCGCTCCGGGAGCGGCTCGCGGCGCTGCCCGCGTCCGAGCGTCCCTCGGCGCTCGTGGACCTCGTGTGCGCCCACGTCGCCGCCGTCCTCGCGCTGACCGGCGCGGCGGACGTGGACGAACGGCGCGCCTTCACGGAGCTGGGCTTCGACTCGCTCACCGCGGTCGAGCTGCGCAACCGGCTCGGCGCGGCCACGGGTCTCCGGCTGCCCGCCACCCTCATCTTCGACTACCCGACCCCGCTCGACCTGGTCGGACTGCTCGAGGAGGGGCTCGCCATCGAGGAGCCCGGCGCGGTGGCGCCGCTGCTCGCCGAACTGAACCGCATCGAGGCGAGCCTCGCCGCGGTCAAGCCCGGCGACGACGAGGACGACCAGGTCGGCGCCCGCCTGACGGCGCTCCTCGCCGCGTGGCGCGACAGCCGCGCCGACGTCGAAGCGGCGGCGTCCGACGACCTCGACGACGCGACGGACGACGAGGTCTTCGAACTGCTCGGCAAGGAGTTCGGCATCTCCTGACCCGCCCGGCCACCCCACTTGCTCGAACGTTTCCTGGAGTAGAGACCGCATGAACAACGAAGAGAAGCTCCGCCACTATTTGAAGCGGGTCACCGCCGACCTGCGCGAGACGAGCCGGCGGCTGCGCGAGGTCGAGGAAGGCGAGCAGGAGCCGATCGCGATCATCGGCATGAGCTGCCGCTACCCCGGCGGCGTGCGCTCGCCCGAGGACCTGTGGGAGCTCGTCGCGAACGGCCGGGACGGCGTGACGGCGTTCCCCGCCGACCGGGGCTGGGGCGACGTCGAACTGACCGACCCCGAGGACCCCGGCCGGGAGTTCCGCAGGGAAGGCGGATTCCTGCACGACGCCGCCGAGTTCGACCCCGGCCTCTTCGGGATATCGCCGCGCGAGGCCCTCGCCATGGACCCGCAGCAGCGACTGCTCCTGGAGACGTCGTGGGAGGCGTTCGAGCGCGCCGGGATCGACGCGGCGACACTGCGCGGCAGCAGGACCGGCGTGTTCGCCGGAGTGATGTACCACGACTACGCGTCCCGGCTGCGGTCGGTGCCGGAGGAAGTGGCCGGCTTCCTCGGCACCGGCAGCTTCGGCAGCGTCGCCTCCGGGCGCGTGTCGTACACGTTCGCGCTGGAGGGGCCCGCCGTCACGGTGGACACCGCCTGCTCGTCCTCGCTCGTCACCATGCACCTCGCGGCCCAGGCACTGCGGTCCGGCGAGTGCGGGCTCGCCCTCGCGGGCGGCGTCACCGTGATGGCGACACCGGACACCTTCATCGGCTTCAGCCAGCAGCGCGGCCTCGCCGCCGACGGCCGCTGCAAGTCGTTCTCCGAGAGCGCCGACGGCACCGGCTGGGGCGAGGGCGCCGGCATGCTGCTCCTGGAGCGGCTCTCCGACGCCCGCCGCAACGGCCACCGGGTCCTGGGCGTCGTCCGCGGTTCGGCGGTGAACCAGGACGGCGCGTCCAACGGCCTGACCGCGCCCAACGGCCCCTCCCAGCAGCGCGTGATCCGCCAGGCCCTCGACAGCGCCGGACTCACCGCCGCCCAGGTCGACGCGGTCGAGGCGCACGGCACCGGCACCACCCTCGGCGACCCCATCGAGGCCCAGGCCCTGCTCGCCACGTACGGCAAGGAGCGCGGCGGTGAGCCGCTGTGGCTCGGCTCGGTGAAGTCCAACGTCGGGCACACCCAGGCCGCCGCAGGCGTCGCCGGAGTCATCAAGTCCGTCATGGCGATGCGGCACGGCGTGCTCCCGCCGACCCTGCACGTCGGCGAGCGCTCCCGGCACGTCGACTGGTCGGCTGGCGCCGTGGAACTCCTCACCGAGGCACGGCCCTGGCCCGAGACCGGACAGCCGCGCCGCACGGCCGTGTCGTCGTTCGGCATCAGCGGCACCAACGCCCACGTGATCCTCGAACAGGCCCCGGACCAGGACCCCGAGGACGAACCGGCCGAGGCACCCGTCGACCCGGTCCGCGCCGACGCCCTGCCGTGGGTCCTGTCCGGCAACGACCCCGCCGCGCTGCGCGAGCGCGCCGCCGCCCTCCTGACCCATCTGGACGGCACGGACGTACCGGCGGTCGACGTCGGCTACTCCCTCGCCCTGACCAGGACCGCCCTCGAACACCGGGCCGCCGTCGTCGGCGCGGACCGCGCCGAGCTGTTGCGCGGCCTCGAAGCCCTCGCCGCCGACGGCGAGGCACCGCACCTGGTGCGCGGCACGGTCGGCACGCGCGGCAAGCTCGCGTTCCTGTTCAGCGGGCAGGGCAGCCAGCGCGTGGGCATGGGCCGCGAGCTGTACGGGGAGTTCCCCGTGTTCGCGAAGGCCCTCGACGAGGTCTGCGCGGGCCTGGACCCGCACCTGGACCGGCCGCTGAGGGACGTGCTGTTCGCCGAGCCCGGCAGCGAGACCGCCGACCTGCTCGACCTGACCACGTACACGCAGCCCGCGCTGTTCGCGATCGAGGTGGCCCTCTTCCGCCTCGTCACCCAGTGGGGCCTCGCCCCGCAGTTCCTCGCCGGGCACTCCATCGGGGAACTGGCGGCCGCCCACGTGTCGGGCGTGTTCACCCTCGCCGACGCGTGCAAGCTGGTCGCCGCCCGCGGCAGGCTGATGGGCGCGCTGCCCGAGGGCGGGGTGATGCTGTCGCTGCGCGCCGACGAGGACACCGTGCGCGCGCTGGTCACCGAGCACGGCGGCACGGTGGACGTCGCCGCGGTCAACGGCCCCGAGTCCACGGTGGTCGCGGGCGACGCCGACGCGGTCGCCGCGATCGACGCCGCCTGGCGGGAGCGCGGCGGCAAGACCCGCTACCTCAAGGTCAGCCACGCCTTCCACTCCCCGCACGTCGACGACGTCCTCGCGGACTTCCGTGCCGTCGCCCGCACCGTCGACTACGGCACGCCCACCATCCCCGTCGTGTCCACCCTCACCGGCGCCGTCCTCACCCCCGAGCAGGCGCGCGACCCCGAGCACTGGGTGCGCCACGTCCGCGAGGCCGTGCGGTTCCTCGACGGCGTGCGGACCCTGACCGGGCACGGCGTCACACACTTCCTGGAGCTCGGCCCCGACGCCGTCCTCACCGCGGCGGGCCGCGACTGCGCCGACGAGGGCGCGCTGCTCGTGGCCGCCTCGCGCGCGAACCGGCCCGAGGGCGCCACGCTCACCTCGGCGGTCGCCGCGCTGCACGTGCGGGGCGTCACCGTGGACTGGCAGGCGGTGTTCGCGGGCCGCGGCGCCCGCAGGACCGACCTGCCCACCTACCCCTTCCAGCGCACCCGCTACTGGCTTGACGCGGGCGCGCACGCCGGCGACGTCGCCTCGGTGGGCCTCCGCCCCGCCGACCACCCCCTCCTCGGCGCCGCCGTCACCCTCGCCGACGAGGAGGGCGCCCTGCTCACCGGCAGGCTCTCCCTCGCCACCCACGCCTGGCTCGCCGACCACACCGTCGGCGGCGTCGTCCTCGTGCCGGGCGCCGCACTCGTGGAACTGGCCATCAGGGCGGGCGACCAGGTCGGCCTCGACCACGTCGAGGAACTGACGCTGGCGGCGCCCCTGGTCCTGCCGGAGGACGGCGCGGTGCGGCTCCAGGTGTCCGTCGGAGCCCCCGACGAGTCCGGGCGCCGCGCGGTCAGCGTCCACTCCCGGGCCGACGACGCGCCCGACGACGAGCCGGACAGCGAGCCGTGGACACGGCACGCCTCCGGGACGCTCACCGCGGGCGGGGCCGCCCCTGCGACCGGCACCGGAGAGGCCTGGCCGCCCGCCGGAGCCGAACACGTCGACCTCGAAGGCCGCTACGACGACCTCGCCGCGGCGGGGCTCGGCTACGGCCCCGCGTTCCGCGGCCTGCGCGCCGCGTGGCGCCGGGACGACGAGGTGTTCGTCGAGGTGGAACTGCCCGAGCAGGACGGCGCGGGCTCCTTCGGGCTTCACCCCGCGCTCCTCGACTCCGCCCTGCACGCCATCGGGCTCGGCACCTTCGTCGCCGACGCCGAACGGCTGCACCTGCCGTACTCCTGGAGCGGCGTGCGGCTGCACAGCGGCGGCGCGACCGCGCTGCGCGGACGCCTCTCCCCGGCGGGCGCCGCGGGCGTCGCCATCGACCTCACCGACGCCACGGGCACCCCCGTCGCCTCGGTCGAGGCCCTGTCCCTGCGGCCCCTGTCGACGGACGGCCTCACCGGCAGCCGCCTCGACTCGCTGTTCCGCGTCGACTGGACGCGTGTGCGGCCCGCCGCCGCGACCCCGGTGAGCTGGGCCGTCCTCGGACACGGCTTCGCCCAGGCGGAGTTCACCGAGCCGGTCGACGCCCACCCGGACCTCGCCGCGCTGGCCGAGGAGGACGTGCCGGACCTCGTGTTCGCCCCCGTGCCCCCGGCCGCGCACCCCGGGGAGGCGGCGCACTGGGCCCTCGCCCTCGTGCAGGAGTGGCTCGCCGACGACCGGTTCGCCTCGGCGCGGCTGGTGTTCGTCACCGGCGGCGCGGTGGCCGCGGGACCCGACGAGGACGCCCCCGACCTGGCCAACGCCCCCGTGTGGGGCCTCGTGCGCACGGCCCAGGCCGAACACCCCGGCCGCTTCGCCCTCGTCGACGTCGACCTGCTCGCGGCTTCCGCCCCCGCGCTGCCCGCCGCCGTCGCGACCGGCGAACCCCAACTGGCGCTGCGCGCAGGCGAACTCCTCGCCCCGAGGCTCGTACGGGCCCGCCCCGAGGGGGAGGAGGCTCCGCCATTCGGTGCCGGTGCCGGTGCCGGTGCCGGTGCTGATGGTGATGCCGGTGCGGTGCTCGTGACCGGTGCGAGCGGCATGCTCGGCGGGTCGGTGGCGCGGCACCTGGTGCGGCGCCATGGTGTACGACGACTGGTGCTTGCGAGTCGACGCGGTCAAGTCGGTGATCTGTACGACGAGTTGGTGGGGCTCGGTGCCGAGGTCGCCGCCGTCGCCTGTGACGTGGCCGACCGGGACGCCGTGGCCGCCCTCCTCGCGGAGCACCCCGTCACGGCCGTCGTGCACGCGGCGGGCGTCCTGGACGACGGCGTCATCGGGTCGCTGACCCCGGAGCGCATCGACACCGTGTTCCGGCCCAAGGTCGACGCCGCCCGCCACCTGCACGAACTGACCCGCGACCTGGACCTGACGGCCTTCGTCCTCTTCTCGTCGGCGGCAGGCACGTTCGGCAACCCCGGCCAGGCCAACTACGCCGCGGCCAACGCCTACCTCGACGCCCTCGCCCAGCACCGCCGCGCCCAGGGCCTGCCCGCCACCTCCCTCGCGTGGGGCCTGTGGGCGGAAGCGAGCGGCATGACCGAAGAGCTGGCCGAGACCGACCGCGGCCGCCTCGCCCGGGCCGGTGCCACCGCGCTGTCCGCCGACGAGGGCCTGCGCCTCTTCGACGCCGCCCTCGCCCTGCCGGCGCCCGTGGCCGTCCCCATGCGCCTCGACCTGGCGCCGCTGCGCGCACGCCCCGACACCGTCCCGCCGCTCCTTCGCTCCCTCGTCCGCACCGCCCGCCCCGAGGCCGCCAAGGCCGAAGGGGGCCTTGCCGCACGCATCGCGGACCTGCCGGACAACGAACGCCTCCCGGCGCTCCTCGACGTCGTCCGCACGGCCGTCGCCGCCGTGCTCGGCCACGCCTCCGCCGCCGAGGTGGAGCCGGAGCGGTCCTTCGGAGACCTCGGATTCGACTCGCTCACCGCCGTCGAACTGCGCAACCGGCTCGACGCCGCCACCGGCCTGCGCCTGCCCGCGACCCTCGTCTTCGACTACCCGACGCCCCTGGCGCTCGCGGGCCGCCTGCGCGCAAGGCTCCTCGGCGACCAGGACACAGGGGCGACGGTCGTCCGCAGCGCCGTCGCCGACGACGAGCCGATCGCGATCATCGGCATGAGCTGCCGCTACCCCGGCGGCGTCACCTCGCCCGAGGACCTGTGGCGCCTGGTCGCCGAGGGCCGCGACGCGATCTCCGACTTCCCCGACAACCGGGGCTGGGACGTGGAGTCGCTCTACGACCCGGACCCCGAGAACACCGGCACCAGCACCGTCCGCACGGGCGGCTTCCTGCACGACGCCGCCGACTTCGACCCGGCCTTCTTCGGCATGTCGCCGCGCGAGGCCCTGGCGGTCGACCCGCAGCAGCGCCTGCTCCTCGAGACCTCCTGGGAGGCGTTCGAGCGGGCCGGCATCGAACCGAGGTCGCTGCGCGGCAGCACGACCGGCGTGTTCGCGGGCGTGATGTACAACGACTACGCCGCCCGCCTCTCCCGGTCCCCGGAAGGCCTCGAAGGCCAGCTCGGGTTCGGCAGCTCCGGCAGCGTGGCCTCCGGCCGCCTCTCGTACACGTTCGGCCTCGAAGGGCCCGCCGTGAGCGTGGACACGGCCTGCTCGTCGTCGCTGGTGGCCATGCACCTGGCCGCGCAGGCCCTGCGCTCCGGCGAGTGCGAGCTGGCCCTCGCGGGCGGCGTGACGGTGATGGCGAGCCCGGGGGCCTTCATCGAGTTCAGCCGCCAGCGCGGCCTGGCCCCGGACAGCCGCTGCAAGGCGTTCTCCGCCGACGCGGACGGCACCGGCCTGGGCGAGGGCGTCGGCATGCTCGTCCTCGAACGGCTCTCCGACGCCCGCCGCAACGGCCACGAGGTCCTTGCCGTCGTACGGGGTTCGGCCGTGAACCAGGACGGCGCGTCCAACGGCCTCACCGCCCCGAACGGCCCCTCGCAGGAACGCGTCATCCGGCAGGCCCTCGCCCACGCGGGCCTGTCCACGTCCGACGTGGACGCGGTCGAGGCGCACGGCACCGGCACCTCGCTCGGCGACCCGATCGAGGCCCAGGCCCTCCTCGCGACCTACGGCCAGGACCGTACCGGTGAGCCGCTGTGGCTCGGCTCGCTGAAGTCCAACATCGGCCACTCCCAGGCCGCCGCCGGTGTCGCCGGTGTGATCAAGATGGTGATGGCGCTGCGCCACGCGGAGCTGCCCCGCACCCTGCACGTCGACGAGCTCTCGCCCCACGTCGACTGGACCGCGGGCGCGGTCGAGGTGCTGACCCGGCCCCGGTCCTGGCCGGACACCGGCCGCCCGCGCCGCGCCGGCGTGTCGTCGTTCGGCGTCAGCGGCACCAACGCGCATACCATCATCGAGCAGGCCCCTGAGCCCGAGGCGTCCGCCACCGAAGCCGCGCCGGTCGGCCCGGTGCCGGTGGTGCTGTCCGCCCAGAACGCGCAGGCGCTGCGGGCGCAGGCACTCCGGCTGCGGGAGCGACTGGCGGACGAGCCGGACACCGACGTGACGGACGTCGCCTACTCCCTGGCGACGACGCGGTCGGCCCTCGACCACCGTGCCGCTCTCGTGGCGGACGACCGCGCGGCACTCCTCGACGGGCTCGCCGCGCTGGCGGAGGGGCGGGCGTTCCCCGGCCTGTACGCGGGAACTGTCGCCGTGGGCGGTGTGGGCTTCCTGTTCTCGGGCCAGGGCTCGCAGCGGCTCGGCATGGGGCGTGAACTGGCGGCCCGTTTCCCGGTGTTCGCGGAGGCGCTGGACGCCGTGCTCGCCGAGTTCGATCCGTCGGTGCGGGAGGTGCTGTTCGGTGCGGATGCCGAGGCGCTGAACGAGACGGGGGTGACGCAGCCCGCGTTGTTCGCGGTCGAGGTGGCGCTGTTCCGGTTGTTGGAGTCGTGGGGTGTGCGGCCGGATGTGCTGGCCGGGCACTCGATCGGTGAGCTGGCGGCGGCTCACGTGGCCGGGGTCTGGTCGCTCGCCGACGCGGTCAAGGTCGTGTCGGCGCGTGGTGCGCTGATGCAGGCGCTGCCCGAGGGCGGCGCGATGGTCGCGATCCAGGCGTCCGAGGCCGAGGTGATGGCTGAGGGCTTGCCGGAGAAGGTGGGTATAGCGGCGGTCAATGGTCCTCACTCGGTCGTCGTTTCCGGTGCGGCCGCCGACATCGATGCGGTCGCCGAGCGTTGGCGTGAAGCTGGCCGTAAGGCGACCCGCCTGAAAGTCAGCCACGCGTTCCATTCACCGCTCATGGACCCGATGCTCGACGACTTCCGCGCTGTCCTTGAGAGCGTGTCGTACGAGACGCCGTCGCTCCCCATCGTGTCGACGCTGACCGGTACGAAGGCGACCGCCGAGGAGCTGGCATCGCCGGACTACTGGGTGCGCCACGTCCGCGAGGCGGTGCGCTTCGGCGCCGCCGTGGACACCCTCGTGACCCAGGGCGTGGCCACGTTCGTCGAGGTCGGTCCCGGCGGGACGCTGTCGGCGCTGGGCCTTGAGTCCGCGCCCGACGCGGCGTTCGTGCCGGTGCTGCACGGCGACCGGCCGGAGGAGCACGCGCTGGCCGCCGCCCTTGCACAACTCGGCACGCGTGGCGTGCGGGTGGACTGGGAGGCGCTGTTCGCCGGGCGTGGCGCGCGCCGCGTCGACCTGCCCACGTACGCCTTCCAGCGCACGTCGTACTGGCTGAACGCCCCCCGCGACCTGCGCCTCGACGAGGCGGCCGGTGGGCTCGGCCTGGCGGGCGCGGACCACCCGCTGCTCGGCGCCGTCGTGGAACTCGCCGACGGACAGGGCCTGGTGTGCACCGGCAGGCTCGGCACGGACACCCACCCGTGGCTCGCCGACCACGCCGTCGGGCGCACGACCCTCCTTCCCGGCACGGCCTTCGTCGAGGTCGCCCTCGCCGCGGGCGGCAGGCTCGGCCTGGACGAGGTCGAGGAACTCGCCCTCGCCGCACCGCTGGTACTGCCCGAACGCGGCGGCGCCCGGCTGCGCGTGACCGTCGGCGGCGACGACGGCTCCGGCCGCCGGACGCTGAGCATCGACTCCTGCCCCGACGACCCGGCCACCGGCACCGACTGGATCCGGCACGCCACCGGCTTCCTCACCACCGGAGCCACCGGAGCCACCGGAGCCGCCCCCGACCCGGCCCCGGCCGCCGACTGGCTGCCCGCCGACGCCGAACCCGTCGACCTCGACGGCCTCTACGAAGGCCTGGAGCAGACCGGGCTCTTCTACGGCCCCGCCTTCCAGGGCCTGAAGTCGGCGTGGCGCGGCACGGACGCCGTGTACGCCGAGATCGAGCTCGACGAAGACCAGCACGGGGACGCCGCGTCCTTCGGGCTGCACCCGGCGCTCTTCGACGCCGCGCTGCACGCCTGCATGCTCGGCGGCCTCGTCGAAGACGCCGGTCGGCCCCGGCTCCCGTTCTCCTGGAGCGGGATCCGACGGCACACGACCGGTGCCACAGCGGCGCGCGTCCGGCTCACCCCGGCCGGTACCGACGCCGTCTCCCTGGAACTGACCGACGCCCAGGGGCACCCCCTGGCGACGGTCGCATCCCTCGTCCTGCGGCCGATCGCCGCGGAACAATGGGGTGCGCGCCACCGCGACGCGCTGTTCCGGCTGGAGTGGGTGGCCGCACCGACCCGTGCGGCCACCCACGCTCCCGCCCGCGCGCTCGCCGTCGTCGGACCGGACGACCTCAAAGCCGGTGCGGGCCTCGCGGCGTCCGGCGTCACCGTCGAGGAGCACGCCGACCTGGCGGCCCTCGCCGCGGCCGGGGTGCCGGAGGTGGTCGTCGTCCCGTTCGCGCAGGACGACGCGGAGCCGGTCTCCGGCGCCCGCACCGCCGCCCTGCGCGCGCTGCGCCTGGCCCAGGAGTGGCTGGCCGACGACCGGTTCCTCGACTCCCGCCTGGTCTTCGTGACCAGCGGGGCCGTGGCGACCGGACCCGACGAGGACGTGCCCGACGTCGCCGCAGCGGCCGTGTGGGGTCTGCTCCGGTCGGCGCAGTCCGAGACCCCCGACCGGTTCGCGCTGGTCGACGTGGACGGGCACGACGCGTCCTGGGCCGCGCTGCCCGCCGTCCTCACCGGCGCCGAGCCGCAGGCCGCGGTGCGCGCCGGTGACGTACTGGTGCCGCGGCTCGCCCGCTCGCGGCCGTCCGAGACGGAGACCCCGGTCGCGTTCGCGCCCGGCGGCACCGTCCTGGTGACCGGCGCCACCGGCATGATCGGCGGCCTCGTCACCCGGCGCCTGGTGACCGAGCACGGCGTGCGCCACCTCGTCCTCGCAAGCCGCCGCGGTGCCGCCGCGCCCGACGCCGACGCACTGCACGCGGAGCTGACCGGCCTCGGCGCGCACGTCACCCTGGCCGCCTGCGACGTCACCGACCCCGACGCGCTCGCGGAGCTGCTCGCCGCGGTGCCCCTGGACCACCCGCTGACCGGCGTGGTGCACTCCGCGGGCGTCCTCGACGACGCCACCATCGGCTCCCTGACGCCCGACCAGATCGACGGCGTGTTCCGGCCCAAGGTCGACGCGGCCTGGCACCTGCACGAACTGACCCGCGACCTGGGCCTGTCGGCGTTCGTCCTGTTCTCCTCGGTGGCGGGCATCCTCGGCGGCCCCGGCCAGGGCAACTACGCGGCGGCCAACGCGTTCCTCGACGCGCTCGCCCAGCACCGGCGCGCCCAGGGCCTGCCCGCCACCTCCCTGGCGTGGGGCCTGTGGGAGACGGCGAGCGCGATGACCGGGCACCTCGCGGACGGCGGGGTCGCACGGATGTCCCGCTCCGCCGTGGCGGGCCTCACCGAGGAGCAGGGCCTCGCCCTGTTCGACCTCGGCTGCGCCGCCGACGAGGCCCTCGTCGTGCCGATGCGGCTCGACGCCGGCGCCCTGCGCGGCGGCCCCGACGCCGTGCCGCCGCTGCTGCGCGGCCTCGTGCGCCCGCGCGCCGCCAAGGCGGCCGCCGTCGACGAGGAACCGCTGACGCGGCGCCTCGCCGGGCTCACGGAGGAGGAGCAGGAGGGCGCACTGCTGCGCCTCGTCCGGGACCAGGTGGCGGCCGTCCTCGGCTACGCGCCGGAGGGCCTCGACGTGTCCGGCACCCTCACCCAGCTCGGCCTGGACTCCCTGACCGCGCTGCAACTGCGCAACCAGCTCGCGGCCGTGACCGGTCTCCGTCTGCCCACCACCGTCGTCTTCGACCAGCCGACCGGACCGGCCCTCGCCGGGTACCTGCGGCGCGAACTCGCCTCGGTGGTCGGCGACGCCCCCACCGCCCCGGCCTCGTCGGCACTGGAGGACTCCCTCACGGGCCTGTACCGGCAGGCGTACGACCTCGGCCTGGAGGACGAGGCGTGGGAGATGGTGAACGCCGCCGCCCGGCTGCGGCAGGTGTTCGAGGAGCCGGCGGACCAGCCCGCGCTGCCGCCGGTCACCCTGGCGAAGGGCCCCGGCATCCCGCTGCTGTGCTTCCCGCCGACGATGGCGCCCTCGGGGCCGCACTACTACGCCCGGTTCGCCCCCGTCTTCGCGGGCGAGCGGGACGTGACCGTGCTGCCCAACCCCGGCTTCGGTGCGGGCGAGTTGCTGCCCGCGACGCGCGACGCGGTCGTACGCCACCAGGCGGAGGCCGTCCGCAGGGCGGCCGGTGACCGGCCGTTCGTCCTCGCCGGATACTCGTCGGGCGGCTGGATGGTCAACGCCGTCGCCGCGCTGCTCGAACGGCAGGGCCACGCCCCGGTGGCGGCGGTGCTCGTGGACACGTACACGGCGACGAACTCCTTCGAGGACCGGCTTTACGCGGCGCTGCAGGCCCGCGGCACCACCACCGAGGCGTTCGCGATGATGAACGGCGCGCAACTGACCGGGCAGGGCGGCTACTTGCGGGTGTTCAGCGACTGGGAGCCCGAGCCGGTCGCGATCCCGACGCTGTACGTGCACGCGACCTTCCCGCCGGGGGAGTCGCAGGCCATGGAGACAGAGGACGACTGGCAGCCCGACTGGCCGTTCCCGCACGAGGACGCCTACGTCCCCGGCGACCACTTCACGATCATGGAGGACCGCTCGGACTCCACCGCGCTCGCCGTGCGAGCCTGGCTGGAGGAGGGCCCTGACGCCAACTCCCGCTAGACCGGGACGAGAACCCCGTCCCCGTACGACAACGACAGCAGAATGGACGAAGAACATGACAGTTGCCGACGGCAGCGACCTCTGGCTCCGCCGGTTCCACCCCGCAGCGGACGCCCCGGTGCGCCTCGTGTGCTTCCCGCACGCGGGCGGATCGGCCAGCTTCTACTTCCCGGTCTCGGCCGCGCTCGCCGACGGCTGTGACGTGACGGCCCTGCAGTACCCCGGCCGCCAGGACCGGCGGCACGAGCCGAACGTGGACGACATCGGTGTCCTCGCCGACCGGATCGCGCCGGTCCTGGAGCCGCTGTTCGACCGGCCGGTGGTGTTCTTCGGGCACAGCATGGGCGCGGTCCTCGCGTTCGAGGTCGCACGCAGGCTGGAGGCCCGCGGCCACAAGCCCGCGCTCCTGTTCGCCTCCGGCAGGCGCGCGCCGTCGACGGTGCGCGAGGAGAACGTCCACCAGCGGGACGACGACGGGATCGTGGCCGAGATGAAGGCCATGAGCGGCACCGACGCCCAGGTCCTCGGCGACGAGGAACTGCTGCGGATGGTGCTGCCCGCCCTCCGCAGCGACTACCGGGCCATCGAGACGTACGGCCCCGTGGACACGACCGTCGCCTGCCCGATCACCGCCCTGACGGGCGACGACGACCCGAAGACGACCGTCCCGGAGGCCGAGCGGTGGCGCGCCCACACCACCGGCGCGTTCCACCTCCAGGTGTTCCGCGGCGGGCACTTCTACCTCAGCCCGCGCGCGGCGGAGGTGATCGCGACGGTGCGTGAGGCGCTGCGCGGCGCCGTGGCCGTCGGCTAGGCAGGATCGAGCGAGGGGGCTGGACGGGGAATCCGTCCAGCCCCCCTCGCTTACTTCGGATACGTGCTCAGGGGTACGAGACGCCCGTGGGCGGGCCGAAGACGATGACGTTCGGCCCGAGGTGCCGGGCCTCAAGAGACTTGTCGCAAAAGGCGGTTGTCGGGGTGGCCGCACCTGCGTACAGAATGGTCCAGACCAAGATGCCCCGTTTGGGCATGCGGGTTGACGCAAGCTCACGCAGTCGGCCCCGGCCCTGCGCGCGGGCTTCCGGGTTCCCTTCGCGCCGCGCCCGTCCGGGCAGGTGTTTGAAGGTCACATCGCAACAGTGAACTGCGAAACAGATCCCAAGTCGCCCTCGGGGCCGCTATGGCGAGGGAATTTCGGCGGTCAACCTCTTGCGGCCTCCGTGGCTCCTCTGCCACATTCACCCCAGCCGAGCATGGCATGCACGCGCCAGGGGAAACCCGCCTTCCGCGTGTGCGCTCCACCCGCATACCTATGCGGTCGCGTCCTCATCACAGGGCGTTTCATCCCCCACACAATGGAGACGAACGTGCGAATATCCAGACTCGTCCCCGCGCTCGCGGCCACCGCCCTCGCCGTCCTGGGGCTCGCCCCCACGGCCGTGGCACAGACGGCCCCGTCCGCCACCGCGCCCACCGTGGCGTCCGGCACCTCCGCCCAGCCCATCATCGGCGGCGGCTACGCCAGCAACGCGCCCTGGGCGGCCCGCCTGTTCTCCAACGGCCGGCAGACCTGCAGCGCCACGATCATCGCCCCGACCTGGATCCTCACCGCGAAGCACTGTGTCAGTGGCGGCGGCCTGTCGTTCCGCATCGGCAGCCTCGACCAGACCTCGGGCGGCACCACGGCCAACGGCGTCAGCGTCCACAACCACGCCAGCTCCGACCTGTCCCTGGTCAAGCTCGACCGCTCCGTGGCGGGCACCTACGCGCGCCTCGGCAACCCGGGCTCCGTGCAGGTGAACCAGACCGTGCAGGTGTACGGCTGGGGCGCCACCTCCCAGTGCGGCCAGGAGATCAACTGCCAGTCGCAGCTCCTGAAGGTCGCCAACGTCGTCGTCACCGGCGGCTGCCGCGACGCCTACCAGGGCCAGGCCATCTGCGCCCGGCGCGGCAACGGCATCACCGCGGGCGGCGACTCGGGCGGCCCGATGATGGCCAACGGCATCCAGGTCGGCGTGGCGTCCACCAGCGACCGCCAGACCACGACCGCGTACACGAACGTGACGGCGTACCGCTCCTGGGTCCAGAGCGTCGCGGGCGTCTGACCGCAGCGCCGCCTGGCCCGCACGGCTGAGCACCACCGAACCGGCGCACAGCCGATCACCATGTAGCCAGTCCCGTCGCCTCCGTGCGGTCGCCGCGCGGAGGCGACGCCGGGACCACCCGCCCGGCCGCCCCTCCCCACCACAGTTCGGAGACCCGCACGTTGCGTTCCCGCCCGCGCGCCCTGACCGCCGCAGCCCTCGCCGCCGCCCTGGCCCTCGGCCTCGCCCCCGCCGCCGACGCGGCGCGACCGGACCACGGGCCGCCACCGGCGCACGCGGCACGGCAGGACCCCGCACGGGACGCCACTCCGGCGCCGGACCCCCGCGCCACGGCCACCCCCTCCTCGTACGCGAACGTCCTCGACCTGCAAGGCGTCCCGACCGCCGCGCAGCCCAGCGAGTTCAACCCGGTCAACGTCTTCGCCGACCGCGGCGCCTGGCACGCCTACGCCCTGCCGAAGGCCGAAGACCCGGCCACGTACGGAGGGTTCACCGGACCGCTGCACATCGCCCAGGAGTACCCCTGGTGGCTGAGCAGGTCCTTCAGCCGGATCCGGCTCACCGAAGCGGGCAAGGCCCTCGACCTCGGCGCGGGCGGCGCACCCCGCCTCACCTCACTGCCCGGGGCGCTGCGCCAGACCTACCGCCTCGACGGCCTGCGCCTCACCCTGGACCTGCGTTTCGCCACCGACCGGACCGCCCTCGTCCGGGCCCGGATCCACAACACCGGCCGAGCGCCGCGCACCCTCGGCGCGGCCTGGACCGGCACCCTGCTGCGCCCCGACGCGCCGCCGCAGCGCGACGCGCCCGCCCTGGCCGCCACCGCCCGCGGTGTCGCCGTCGGCTTCGCCCGGGTCCGAGAGAAGTGGGACTACCTCACCGCCGGCACCGAGCGCTTCGAGGTCACCCACCGCGCGCCCGTCCGCACCAGCGTCACGGGCGACACCTACCGCAGCGACCTCACCGCACCCCTCACACTCGCCCCCGGAGCGGCCCGCAGCCTCGACTGGACCGAGAGCTACACGTTCACCGCCGCCGAGCGGACCCGCGAAGCCGCCGCGGTACGCCGCGTCCTCGCCCACGCCGCGGCCAACGCGCGGGCCGGTGAAGCGCGTTGGCGCGGCTACGTCGCCGACGTCACCCGGGGCGTCCCCGCCGACCGGCGCCGCCTCGCCGTGAAGTCCCTGGAGACCCTCGTCACCAACTGGCGCTCCGCCGCCGGGCGGATCCGGCACGACGCCATCAGCCCCTCGATCTCCTACAAGTGGTTCACCGGCGGCATCTGGGCCTGGGACACCTGGAAACAGGCCGTCGGCACCGCTCGCTTCGACCCCCGGCTCGCCCAGTCCCAGATCCGCGCCATGTTCGACCACCAGATCCGGCCCACATCGGCCACCCGCCCGCAGGACGCCGGCATGATCCCCGACGCCGTCTTCTACAACGACCAGGCCGACGGCGGCGGCAACTGGAACGAACGCAACAGCAAACCCCCGCTGGCCGCCTGGGCCGTGTGGGAGGTCTACCGGCGCGGCGGCGACCGTGCCTTCCTGCGCGAGATGTACCCGAAGCTGGCCGCGTACCAGGCCTGGTGGTACCGCAACCGCGACCACGACCGCGACGGGCTCGCCGAGTACGGCGCGACCGTCGACCCGGCCAACGACAGCGCCGAGGAGCGCAGGCTCGCCGCGGCCTGGGAGAGCGGCATGGACAACGCGCCGCGCTTCGACGCCGCCCTCGGCACCTCCGTCGTCACCAACCGCGACGCCTCCGGCACCGTCACCGGCTACTCCCTCACCCAGGAGTCCGTCGACCTCAACGCCTATCTCGCCGCCGACCAGGACCACCTCGCCGACATCGCCCGCGCGACCGGGGACCGCGCGGGGGAGCGGCGCTGGCGCGACCGGGCAGAGGCCACGCACCGGGCGGTGCGGACGCGGATGTACGACCCCGGGGACGGCTGGTTCCACGACATCGCCCTCGACGGCGGCCGGCGGCTCACCGCGCGCGGCCGTGGCATCGAGGGCGCCATCCCGCTGTGGACCGGCACGGCCTCACGCGCCCAGGCCGCCGCCGTCCGCGACCGCCTCACCGACCCGCGCGAGTTCGCCACCCCCGTCCCCTTCTCGACCGTCGCCCGCAGCTCCCCCTACTTCGCCCCGCAGCGCTACTGGCGCGGCCCCGTCTGGCTCGACCAGGCCTACTTCGCCCAGGCGGGCCTGCGACGCTACGGCCACACAGCCCAGGCCCGCACCCTCACCGACCGCCTCCTGACCGCACCCCACGGCCTCTCGACCCGAGGCCCGGTCATGGAGAACTACGACCCCCTGACCGGCGCACCCCTGAACTCGCCCAACTTCAGCTGGTCGGCGGCGGTGCTGTTGCCGATGCTGAGTCAGCGCTGACGCTCCGGGCGCGGGCGGACCGAGTTCCGGGTCAGGGCCTCCAACGGTGCCCGTACCCCTCGCGCAAGGGGCCGCCGGGCAGGCCGAGCACCTGCTCCACCGCCACGGTGCGCCGTGCAGGGCGATCAGCAGAGGCGTCGCCTCGCGCAGGCCGTGGTCGGCGACGGACAACTGCATGTGGGGCGTGGCTGGGTCAGTGCCCCTCGCGTCGCCTGTGTGGGCCGGGTCGTCCAAGTCGTCCACGTAGCCGGACCTGGTCCGTCAGGAGCACCGCCACGTCCAGGTCGCTGCTCGCCTTCGCGCGGCCCTGCGCGGCCGAGCCGCCGAGCAGGGCGCCCAGGGCGTGCGGGTGGCGCGCCGTGACCAGCCGCGAGGCCGAGGCCCGGAACGCGTCCCGGTCCAGCAGGTGATCGGTCATGGGAGGAGCAGCGCCTCCGCCTCGGCGACCGCGTGCGCCAACGCGGCCGGGTCGCCGGGCCGCAGCCCCGCCACGACCGCGTCGATGTCGCGCAGGCCCGCCCGGCGCAGGAGCTGCTTCTCGTTGGTGACCCACTCGCCGCGCTCGGCGAGGACGGCGTGCGCGGACTGCAGGGCGGCGGTGGCGATGGCGCCCGCGGCCTCCGTGGCCTGGCCGCGCGGCGCGTAGGCGGACTTGGCGTGGTCGAGGGTCATCGCGGCACGCTGTCGCCACACCGGTGGGGCGGCCTCGCGCAGCGCCCGCGGGTAGTCGGGGCGGGGCAGGGTGCCGCGCAGGACCTGGTTGACGGCGAGTTCGGCGACGACCAGGTAGCTGGGGATGCCCGCGAGGTGGAACATCAACGGCTCCCAGCGGAACCGGCCTTCGCGGGCCTCGGCGAGTTCGTGCTCGACCACGTCGAGGTCCCGGTAGTGGACGTCGACGCTCCGGCCGTCGACGGTGAACCACCCGCCGCCGTTGAACACGCCGCCGCCCCAGCCCCCGATCTCGGAGACCTCCCCGGGCCAGCCGATGCCCCGCAGGTCGTCCGGGTCGAAACGGCCCCGGTAGTACACCGCCACGTCCCAGTCGCTGTCCGGGGTGTGCGTGCCCTGGGCGCGCGAGCCACCGAGGGCGACGGCGCGCACGGCGGGCAGGGCGGCGAGCCGGTCCGCGACGGTGTCGAGGAAGCGGTCGTCGTGGCCGGGGTGCCGGTCCTCGTTCGTCTTCGTCATCAACGCTCCGATCGTGTGTCTACTCACTGAGCCCCACCACGCACCAGCCGCGCCGGTCCGCCTCGGTGAGGACGCGCCCCCAGTCCTCGAGGAGGACGGCGAACTCGTCGAAGGTGCGCACCCACCCGCCGCCGTGCGGCTTCGTGGAAGGGACGCCGAAGGCCTCGCGCAGCCCACCCAGGAGGGGCCGCGCCCGCTCCCACGTCGCGGCCAGACGCCGCACGCTGTCGGGCGACCGGGCGAGCAGCACGCCGTGGGGGACGGCCGGGCCGTCGCGGGGGACGCCGGGGTCCGCGAAGAACTCCGGGTCGGTGTGCTCGGCCTCGCCGTCGAGGCCGTTCCAGACCAGCCCCAGCAGCAGGGAGTCCACCTCGGTGCGCAGCACCGGGTCGGCGTGCTCGCGCACGGCCTCCCACCGCTCCCCGGCCCAGAAATGCGCCTTGAACGAACCGAGGGTGCCCCGGAACTCGTAGATCCCGAAGAGCGGGCCGCCGGTCCCGCGCGGCCACTCCCAGTCGCCCTCCACCGCCCGCGCGGCCTCAGGACCGACGTCCCACAGTCCCGTCTCGTCGGCGTACCAGGCGTCGCGCAACCGGGGCAGCCGCTCCCGGGGCGGCACCTCCCCGAGCCACGACCGGTCGGCGATCAGCACGGTGATGTCGAGGCCCATGGCAGTGAGCGTAGTGACGGGGGCCGCCCGCGCCCGGACGCCCCCCGTCCCGCAGCCCTCAGTGCTGGTAGCTGGTGTACGTGGCGTAGCCCGTCGCGCCGCCCTGGTACCAGGTGTCGGGGTCGGCGGTGTGCAGCGGCAGGCCGGCGCGGAAGCGTTCCACGAGGTCGGGGTTGGCGAGGAAGGCGCGGCCGTAGCTGATGAGGTCGGCGCCCTGGGCGAGCCAGTGCTCGCCGGCGGCCCGGTCGCCCTCCCGTGGGCCGATCTGGCCGCCGGGGTTGACGATGTAGGCGCCCGGCCACGCCTTGCGGAGCGCGACGAGGGTGTCCTCGTCGGTGCCGGTGAGGACGTGCAGATAGGCCAGGCCGAGGGGCGCAAGGGCCGCGACGAGGGCGGCGTACAGCTCGGGCACGTCGTCCTCGGCGATGCCCCAGACGCTGCCGCCGGGGGACAGGCGCAGACCCACCCGGTCGGCGCCGATCGCGTCGGCCGCCGCCTCGGCCGCCTCGACGGCGAAGCGGATGCGGCCGGTGACCGATCCGCCGTAGGCGTCGGTGCGGCGGTTGGTGTTGGCGGAGAGGAACTGCTGGATGAGATAGCCGTTGGCGCCGTGGAGTTCGACGCCGTCGAAGCCCGCGTCGACGGCGCGCCGGGCGGCGTCCGCGAAGACCCGTATCTCGCCCCCGACCTCGGCGGTGGTGAGGGCGCGCGGGACCGGGGCGGCCTGGCGGCCCTCGGGCCCGGTGTACAGGGTCGCGTCGAGGGCGATCGCGGACGGCGCGACGGGGTGGTGCCCGGCGACGTCGGGGTGGCCCACCCGCCCGGCGTGCATGAGCTGGGCGAAGACGCGGCCGCCGTTGGTGTGGACGGCGTCGGTCACCGGCCGCCAGGCGGCGACCTGCGCGTCGGTGTGCAGGCCCGGGGTGTGGGGGTTGGACTGGCCCGTGAGGCTGGGCTGCACGCCCTCGGTGACGAGGAGCCCGGCGGTGGCGCGCTGCGCGTAGTACGTCGCCGTGAGCTCGCCGGGGATGCCGTCGGCCGAGGCGCGGGCGCGGGTCATGGGGGCCATGACGAGGCGATTGGGCAGCGTCAGGCTCCCGAGCTGGAAGCTGTCGAACAGGCTGGTCACAGTCGTGTCCTTCGCGTAGTACCGGCGAGTGCGGGGTGGTGCGTCGGCTACGCTAAAACCTGACGTTGACGTCAGAGGCAAGTGTGGTCGGCGGCGATCCGCCCCGATGACGGGCGACGGCCCGTTCCGATGGCGGGCGGCGGAGTGCGGCCGGTGGGGCCGCGCGGGACCGGAGGAGGGGCTCATGAGGATCGGTGAACTCGCGGCCGCGACCGGCGTGAGCGTGCGGGCGCTGCGGTACTACGAGGAGAAGGACCTGCTGGTCGCACAGCGCAGCGCCAGCGGCCAGCGCCACTACCCGGACTCGGCCGTCGAGCGCGTCCAGCTGATCCAGCAGCTGTACGCGGCCGGTCTCGCGAGCAAGACCGTCGTGAAGGTGCTGCCCTGCATCGAGACCGAGGAAGTGGTCCCGCAGATCCTGGAGCTGCTGCGCGCCGAACGCGCCCGCATCGACGAGCAGATCACCGGCATGCTGGAGACCAGGGACCGCCTCGACGCGGCCATCACCAGCGCCGGTGAGGCCCGGGGCGACGGACGCTCCTGCCCGCGCTGAGGACGCGCCGGGTGTTCTTGGCCGTGGGGCGGTCGGGCGGCTGCACGGGCGGGCCGTGCGGGCGCGCGTCAGGTGCCGATGACCCGCAGCGACGCCCACAGCGCGAGCGTGGACACCAGGAGCGCGGCGGGGACGGTCAGGAGCCCGAGGACGGTGAACTCCTTGAGCCGGACGTCGTGCTCGTGGTGATGGGTGATGCGGCGCCAGAGCAGCGTGGCGAGAGAGCCCGCGTACGTGAGGTTGGGGCCGATGTTGACCCCGAGGAGGACGGCGAGGACCGCGCCGGGGCCGGAGGCGGCGGCGATCGGGGTGAGGGCGAGCACGGCGGGCAGGTTGTTGATCAGGTTCGCGAGGACGGCGGCGAGCGCGGCGGTCCCGAGGAGCGCGGGCAGGGACGTGCCGTCGGGCAGGGCGTGACCGAGCACGTCGCCGAGGCCGTTGTCGATGACGGCGCGGACGACGACCCCGAGGGCCAGGACGAACGCCAGGAACGGCAGGCCCGCGGAGCGGACGATCCCCGCCGGCGTGGTGTGCCGCCGGGCCAGCGCGCGCACCGCCATCACGGCGGCGCCGGCCGCCGCCGCCCAGGCCGGATCGACGCCGGCCGCGGAGGCCACGGCGAACCCGGCGAGCGTCGCGGCGACGGTCACCAGCGCGAACAGCGGCACCTCCGGGCGCTCGTCGGCCCCGTCGTCGTCGGTGGGCGCGTCCAGGTCGGCCGCGAAGTAGCGGCGGAACACGACGTACTCGACGGCGATCGCGGCCACCCAGGGAAGCAGCATCAGGAGCGCGAAGCGAGTGAACGTCAGGCCCGTCGCCGTGAACGCGAGCAGGTTCGTCAGGTTCGACACCGGGAGCAGCAGGGACGCCGTGTTCGACAGGTGCGCGCAGGCGTAGGCGTGCGGCCTCGCGGAGGTGCCCATGCGGGTGGCCGTGGCGAACACCACCGGGGTCAGCAGGACCACCGTCGCGTCCAGGCTGAGCGCTGCGGTCACGACCGACGCGAGGGCGAACACCGAGCCGAGCAGCCGCCGCGGCCGGTGCCGGGCCCAGCGGGCCGTCCACGTGCCGCACGCCCGGAAAAGACCCTCGTCGTCGCACAGCTTGGCGAGCACGAGGACCGCGGCGAGGAAGCCGATCACCGGCCCGAGCCGGGCCGCCTCGTCGCGCACGTCGTCCGGCGGGATCGCCCCCGTGACGACGACGAGCGCGGCGGCGGGCACGGCGAACACCGCCTCCGGCCTCCCGAAGGGACGGACCACGGCGCACACCAGAACGACGACCAGAGCGGCGACGGACAGGAACTCGAGGAGCATGACCTCGATCATTCACGGTGCCCCGCCCGGCCCGGGACGCCACCCCCGGAACAAGCGGAGCGATTGCTTCAGTCGCGGCCCCGGGCCTGCCGGAAACGGGCGAGCCCCTCGGCGAGGTCGACGACGGGATCCGGGTAGTCGAACCGGGCGCGGTCCAGGCCGGTGAGCTTCCACGGCTCGTGCACCGCGGCGCCGTCGAGCTCCGCCAGCTCGGGAACCCAACGGCGCACGTACGTCCCGTCCGGGTCGTGGCGCCTGCCCTGGAGGACGGGGTTGAGGACGCGGTTCGGGCGGGTGTCGTTGCCGGTGCCCGCCGTCCACTGCCAGTTGAGCTGGTTCGCGGCGATGTCGCCGTCCACCAGGTGGCGCAGGAAGTGGCGGGCGCCGACGCGCCAGTCCACGTACAGCGTCTTCGTCAGGAAGCTCGCGACGATCAGCCTGCCCCGGTTGTGCATCCAGCCCTCGTGCGCGAGCTGGCGCATCGCGGCGTCCACGACCGGGAACCCGGTGCGCCCCCGCCGCCACGCCTCGATGTCGTCGGCCGCCTCGTCCTCGTCGCGCCAGCGGTCGTGCCGGTCCCGGTAGTCCGCCGACGCCGCGCGCGGCCGGGCCGCGAGCACCTGGTGGTGGAAGTCCCGCCAGCACAACTGGCGTACGAACGCGTCCGGACCCGGCCCGTCCTTCTTCCCCACGCGGTGGACGAGCTCCACGGGCGAGAGCGTGCCGAAGTGCAGGTGCGGGGAGAGCCGCGAGGTCAGGTCGCCCGCCAGATCGTCGTGGCCGTCCGCGTAGCCCGCGACCCCCGAACGCAGCCACGCCGTGAGCCCGGCCCGCGCCACGGCCTCGCCGCCGGGCGGCACACCCGGCGACACCTCCCGTACGTCGGCGCGCGCCGGCACCCGCTCGGAGGCGAGGCCGGACGGGACGCGGACGGTGCGCGGGGCGGCGACGGCATCCCGCACGCCCTGCTGCGACCAGCGCCTGAAATAGGGCGTGAACACGGCGAAGTGGTCGCCTCCCGCCGGAGTCACCTCGCCCGGCGCGACGGCCGTCACCACACAGTCGTGGACGGTGAGGGCACAGCCGCGCCCCGCGAGGGCGGCCCGCAGCCGCCGCTCCCTGGCCTGCGCGAAGCCACTGGCCCCCGCCGCCATGTGCACCGACCCGGCGCCCGTCTCCGCGACCACGGCCCCGACCTGCTCCACCACGTCCCCGGACCGCACGACCAGGTGCCCGCCGCGCTCGCGCAGGGCCTCGTCCAGCGCCGTCAGGCTGTCGGCCAGGAAGGCGAGGCGGTTGGGCGCGGCGAACCCCGCGGCGTCGACGCGGTCGTCCCGCACGAACAGCGGAACGACCTCGTCCGCCTCGTTCAGCGCGGCGCGCAGCGGGGGATGGTCGTGCAGTCGCAGATCGGACGTGAACAGCACGATCGAGACGTTCATGGCGCTACTCCTGGGAGGGCGGTACTTCGGGCGGTACTCGGGTGGGGCGCGGCAGTCGGCGGTGACGGCGTACGATCACCTGCCGCTCAGTCTCTCCGCAAAGGTCCTCGCCCGTGCCCTCCGCCCTACCGAGTCCCCCGACGCGATGTCCCGCGACGCAATCCGGCCTGCCGTCTCCGGAGAGGGGCCTGTTGGCTCCGGAGATGCGTACGAGGGATGAAGACGGGGAGCGGCTGCGGGCGTTGTTGTGGCGTGCCGGGCCGGGCTGGCGGATGGTCAGCAGCGCCGTCCTCGGCGGTGGCATCGGGGAGCGTTCCTGGGTGCTCAACGCGCAGGTCTCGCACGGCTATCGGCGCACCGACCCGGAGCGGCACCTCGCGGAACTCGCGCGCGCGGCGTGAGCCGAAGGGCCCGGCGTCGGCCTGATGACCGCCGCCGACGTGTCCGCCTTCGCCCACGCCGACGACGGCGGTGTGGAGGCCGTCGTGACCGCGGGCATCAGGGTGCGCGGCTGGGCGGCCGCCCCGGACGAGGGGGCCCTGCTCCTGGCGCGGCCCGGCACGATCAACATCGTCGTGGCGCTGCCGGTCGCCCTGACCGACGCGGCGCTCGTGAACGCCGTCGCCACCGCCACGGAGGCCAAGGTGCAGGCGCTCCTCGACGCCTCCCACGACTGCTCGGGCACGCCCACGGACGCGGTGTGCGTGGCCGCGCGTGTTCCGCGTGCAGGGGACGAGGTGCACGCCTTTGCCGGGCCGAGGTCGCTGTGGGGCGCACGGCTCGCCCGGGCCGTGCACCGGGCCGTGCTCGCCGCGAGCTGCTCGCCGGGGGCTCCCCAACCCCGCCCCTTCCCGATCACTCCAGAGTGACACTTCTGGAGTGATCGGGTCATGGCGGTATCTACGCAGGTCAGGGACGCTAGGCAATCTTCGCTCCCTAGCAGGAGCATGGAGAACCCCACCACACCTGTAAAGGATCTGCCTACCGGCACACTGCGCGGTGTCCGCTGCATCCGGCTGTCCGTCCGTACCGACGAGACGACGAGACGACGAGACGACGAGCCCGGAGCGGCAGCGCGAGGCGGACGACGCAGCGGCGGCAGCCCTCGGCATCACTTTCGGCGAGGGTGCTGCCCTGCGGGAAGCGGTCGACCTGGACGTGTCCGCGTCCCTGGTCGGCCCCTTCGACCGCCCACAGCTCGGCGGATGGCTGAAGCGCCCCGGGGACTTTGACGCCCTGGTGTTCTGGCGCTTCGACCGGGCCATCCGGGACATGGGCGACATGCACGAGCTTGCCAAGTGGGCCCGCAAGCATCGCAAGCTCATCGTGTTCGCCGAGGGCATCGGCGGGGGCCGTCTGACGTTCGACTTCCGCAACCCGATGGACCCCATGAGCGGAACTCATGATGCTCATGCTGGCCTTTGCCGCTCAGGTCGAGTCGCAGAGCATCAAGGACCGCGTCACCGGGGCACAGGCAGCCATGCGCAGGATGCCGCTGCGGTGGCGGGGCGGCGGCAAGCCCGCATACGGCTACCTGCCCGCCCCCATGCCCGCCGAGCACGGCGGCATCGGCTGGACCCTGGTCGCCGACCCGTACGCGGTCACGATCATTGAGCGGATCATTGCCGAGCTGGTCGACGGCCGAGGGCTGCACACGATCGCACGCGGACTGAACGCGGACGGCGTGCTCTCCCCCTCGGCGCACTGGACGGCCTACCAGGCGCGCACCCTCATGACCCCATGTGTTGAGTGCAGCGATACGGCAACTCGCCGCGGACGCTGCGACGTTCACGATGCGCAGTACCAGACGCGTCCCTCGGTTCGCGTCCGTCGTTCACGCGGTAGGCGTCGTGCGGGGCGGCATGATGCGGCGGCGCGGCTCCGCCAACGGGTACGGGAGCGCGGTCACGCGTGGTGTGACTGGTGCTTGGGCGACTTCCCCGCGGATGCGGTGGACGTGGACCACGTGCGGCCCCTCGCGATGGGCGGGACGGACACGGCGGGCAACGTTCAGGTGCTGTGCACCGGGTGCCACGGGCTGAAGACAGCGGCGGAGTTCGGGGGCCGCACAGCTCAACGCGACGGGCACGGACGACGACGGGCCGTCACCGCGTGTCCGTGCCGCCACATCAAGATGCATCAGGCTTCACGCTGACACAGATCTACTTTTCAGAATCGGGACGAGGCTTGTACGTGTTGAGAACGATGTAGCTATCGCCGGTGTGGAAAGACCCGTACTGATTGCGGGTCTGCGTGGCGGCGTAGCCGGCAATGGCCGTCCCTGAGGGGTCAACAACTGAGAGCCCCGCGGGAATGGCAGGTCCGTCATTGACGATGATGACGGGTTGACCGTCCCGGTACTCAAGCGACAGTTTTCCGATGTCCTCAGACTTAACCTCGGACGCCGGGACAGGCACGGGTTCGGTCGCTGCGGGCTTGTACTGGGCCGGTGCGGGTCCCTTTTGGTTGGGCGTGGTCTCGGACATACCTATGTCCCCTCCCTGGTCGGCACGTTGCTGACCCGGTCGGAGCGTTGCAGGACACAGTGTCACCGAACAGTAACTCTCGGCGAAACGGCCGGGAATCGACACGGTGGCGCGAAGGGCGCTGTTCCGTCGGGGCCTTGGTCGAGTCCGCAGGATGCGGAAGGGGTGCAAGCTGAATGGCCTGGCAGGCAACGGCGCCCCGGTCCGGCCAAGGGCTCGACCAGGGCGCCGAATGGGAGCTTCAGTCGGGCCTACAGGTACTCAAGCAGCCAACTGACCGGAGCGTCGTCCACCGAGTCAGTACCGCTCGTCTTCACTCGCCCGATACTGATCTTCTGGGCGCCCGCGGGGAGCTTCTCGGCGAGGCGCCCGCTCGCCGCCTTGATGTCCCAGTTCTTGACAAGGGCCCAGATCTTGCCGTCATGGACAGCCACCCGAAGCTGCACGTCCGCCCAGTCGGAGCCGAAGCTCAGCCACGCATCACCCCAGGCATTCGCCTGGTTGGCGGCCGGGACGGCCAGCGTGATGGTGTGCTTGTAGTGGATGAGCCCACCATTCTCGTTGAACGCGAAGCCGTGCGGGATCTCGCCGGTCTGGAAGTTGGGCATCTGTACTCCTTGTCTGTCCGGCGACCGGCACCACTCAGGGAGCAACACCGCACCGGAGGATCGGGGGTACGCCTGCTGTCAGCGTTCGCCCTCAACTGTCCTGCCCCGAATGCCATCTTGAATGGCTTTGGCGCCTTTCTGCCGAGAAACTGGCGCAAAGTGGCACCTCTCGACACCCTCACCCCTCGGGAGGTGATCCCCCATGCCCCGACGGCCCCGCACCCCCTGCACGATCCCCGGGTGCCTCGAACTGACAAGCGGGGGACGCTGCCCGACGCACGAACGCGAGGCACAGCAGCAACGAGGCACGACCACCGAGCGGGGCTATGACACCCGCTGGCGCCGCATCCGGCGGCGCTACCTGTACGCGCATCCGTGGTGCGTGCTGTGCTCGCGCATCGCGACGGTGGCCGATCACTTCCCAGAGTCGCGCCGCTCGTTGGTTGCTCGGGGCGTGTCCGATCCGGACGCGTTCTTTCGTCTGCGTCCGTTGTGCACGTCGTGCCACAACCGTGAGACCGCGCGGCATCAACCGGGTGGTTGGGCTGCCGAGCGCGTGAAGCCTCGCCGACGCTGACGCGGCGACCAGGGGGTGACCCCCGCGCCTCGCCGAGATGGATCGGCAGGGAGGCGAAAACCTCGCATGGCTCATTTGAGCGTTCCTGTGGGTCATGCGCATCGCCAGACGTTCTGGCGCTCACTTGATATGCCGAATTCTGGCTACCTATTAAGGAGAACTCTTATGGCTTTGACCCTGACTGAGTCCGCGAAGCTCTCTCAGGATGATCTGCGGCGTGGAGTGATTGAGACGTTCGTTCAGGAGTCTCCCATCCTGGATCGACTGCCGCTGATAGATGTGGCGGGGAACGCCTACCGCTACAACGAAGAATCCTCCCTCCCCGGCGTCTCGTTCCGGGCAGTGAACGAGGCGTACCCGGAGAGCACCGGTGCTGTGAACCAGCGGATCGAGACGCTCGCCATCCTCGGCGGTGACGCGGACGTGGACAAGTTCATCGTGCAGACCCGGGGAAACCTGAACGACCAGCGGGCCATTCAGACCGTGATGAAGGTCAAGGCCGCCTCCATCCACTTTGCGGACCAGTTCTTCAACGGCGACACCGCGGTGAACCCAAAGGGGTTCGACGGTTTGCGCAAGCGGCTGCTCGGCTCTCAAGTCCTGGATGCAAAGGGCGTTGGGCCTGTCGCCAACGGCTGTGACTTCTTTGATGCGTTGGACGCGCTGACCGCGCAGATACGCGGCATCAACGGATCCAATGGCGCGCTGTCCATGAACGCCGAGATCCGCGCCAAGGTCGTGTCCGGGTTCCGCCGACTCGGCGGCGGGGAACTGCTTCCCTCTGAGATTGCGGGGAAGCGGACCGTTGCCTGGAACGGCATTCCGCTCCTGGACGCAGGACAGAAGCTCGACGGTACCGACGTGCTGCCGCTGACAACCGGCACGGGCGGCAAGCAGACCGGCGACATCTACGCCGTACGCTTCGGCTCCTCCGAAGCCGATGCCGCTGTCTCCGGTCTGACCAACGGCGGCATCCAGGTCACCGACCTCGGCGAGTCCCACGACAAGCCCGTCTACCGCACCCGCATCGACTTCTACTGCGGGCTCGCACTGTTCGGCGGCAAGGCAGCCGCCCGCCTGACCGGCGTCCTGAACGGCTAACGCTCACAGGTCCCCGCGCTCGTCACCCTTCGGGGCGGCGGGGGCGGGGCCTTTCGTGTTTCCGAGGCTGATCGCGGGTGCACAAGTGATCCCCTGCCTGCTGTAGCACCTCCGGCGTACGCTGCGAGCCATGAGCAGTGTCGGGGATCGGTTGAGGGAACTCCGCAAGCGCGCTGATCTCACGCAGCGCGAGCTGGCCAAGGCATCCGGGGTCTCGTTCCGGACCGTCGAGAACCTGGAGCAAGGCCGAGGTGGCACGCCTCGTCTGGAAACGCTACGAAAGCTGGCCGCTCCCCTGCGCACGACCACGAGCTATCTACAGGGCGACCGGGCAGAGGCCGGTGATCCGGATGCTGACACCGTGGAGCGCTGGGCGGACGTTCGGTCCGTTCTCATGGGTCCGCCGCCGGTGTTGGGACCGGATGACGTGCCGCCGACCGTGGCGGGTGTTCAGACCCTCGTACGGGACATGACGCCTCTGTTCTCCGGGGACCAGTTCGCGGAGCTTTCCACCGTGCTGCCGCCATTGCTTCGCGAGGCCGAACTACTCGGTGCAGAAGGCCGGAGAGTTCGCGTGCGGCTCTTGCAACTCGCTGGGTGGCTCATGGTTCAGACCCGCCAGTTCGAGGCCGCGGAGGTGGCCTTGTCACGCGCGTTGGACGGCTCCGCCGACAGACTGGAGGGAGCCGCCACGGTCACCACCCAGTGCTGGCTGCTCCTCCGCCAAGGGCGGCTGTCGGCGGCCCGCGAGCTGGCTGTCCGATGGGCCGACGAGCTTGAGCCCCGCATGTCCAGAGCGACGCCGGATGAGCTGAGCGCGTGGGGTTGGGCGCTGCTGCGGTTGTCTGCCGCCAGTGTTCGGGACGAGCGTCCAGGGGACGCTGATGACGCGCTCCGCTTGGCTCATGCCGCCGCTGTGGCCCTGGGGCGGGAGCACGCGCCCGGCGGCGACTTTCTGCGGGCGTTCGGGCCGATCACCGTTGCTTTGAAGCGAGCTGAGAACGCTTCGGTCGTGCAGCGCCCGGACGAAGTGTTGAGGCTGTCCGCCCTCGTACCCGTGGGCGGTCGTCGCCCCACGTCGAACAACTGGAACCGTCACCTATTGGATGTGGCGAACGCCGAGGTGGAGCTCCGGAACTACGGGCGGGCCGTCGAGAAACTGACCGAGATCCGGAACAATTCTCCCGAATGGCTGCCGAACCAGCGGTTCGCGCGGGACATCCTCGGCAAGGTGGTGCGCAAGCGTAGGCGGTTGACCCCTGAGATCCGGGAACTGGCCGACGCGGTACGCCTACCTGCGGATATGTGACTTTAACTCAGACGACTCCCAAACTCCCAATTGTTTGGGGGGCGTTGCCGTCCGATGGTCGTTGCAGAGACGACGCGAGGGGACGGCGAAGATCGATGGATAACGAATGGACTCCCACCACGGGAACGTACGCGGTGGACACGGCAGACAGCCGCATCGGGGAAGTCCGAAGACTGCACGAAGGGAACGTGCACCTCGTGCCCCCGGGCGGAGGGATTGAGTGGACGGCGCCGCCTGGCCGACTGCGCAAGCCGGCTGAAAACGAGACGTGGCAGGCACGGGTTTGGAAACGCCCGGTCGGGTCGCTGCCGTGACAGTCCCGTGGGTGCCCGCGCCGGGCGACCTGGTCAAGGGATCCGACGGCCGGATCGGGGAAGCACTCGCGTGGGACGGCCAGACGGTCACAGTCACGCTGGCTTCGCTGAGGGATGGGGAACTGTGGGAAACGGACACGTTCAGTCCCGCCGACGACCTTGATGAACTCCGCGCCTTGCTCCTGAAATTGGTGCAGCAGTGACTGCCCTTGCACGGCCCCACAAGCGTGCTGATCAGCTCTCGCTGCCCTCGGAGTCGATGGGCCTCATCGACGACCCCACAGGCCCGTACGCGGAGCCTCCGCCTGGCTGGTGGAACCAGTTCGGTGGCGTACTGGATCGGCGCTCCGGCGTCGTCCATATTCCACAGGGCCAGGCACGCGAACTCCCAGCCTGCCCCTACCCTTGCCGACGCTGCCGCACATCAGGGCGCCAACGGGCCACCTGATCCAGCACCAGGGCGTACGCGTACTCAAACTCCCCTCCTCGGATCGCTGCCCAGACCCCGCGCCATTCGAGGAGGGGCACTACGCCCGTCCGGCCGCACGCCTTCCCATTTCCCGTGAGCGGAGTCGGCCGGGCGGGCCGCAATCTCTCATCCCATCCGCAAGGAGTCTCCAGATGAGCGCTGCCCAAAACCCGCTGAAATTCGCATGGTTAGAGGTGACGGGCCTCTGCAACGAGTTCTGCGATCACTGCTACGCCGACTCGTCCCCCAAGGGGACAAACGGCACGATGACCATGCAGGACTGGACACGCACCATCGACCAGTTGGCAGCCATGGGCGCCGAGGACGTCCAGTTCATCGGCGGCGAACCGACCCTGTACCCGCACCTGCGGGAACTGATCACGCACGCCCACGGGGCAGGGTTGTCGGTCGAGGTGTTCTCCAACTTGACCCACATCCGGGGCCATCTGTGGGAGACGTTCAAGGAATGCGGGGTCAAGCTCGCCACGTCGTAGTACTCGGACACGGCCACCGAGCACGACCAGGTGACCCGACTCCGGGGCTCCCACAAGCGGACCCGAGCGAACGTGGCCAGGGCGCTGAGCCTTGGTATCCCGCTGAGGGGCGGCGTCGTTGCCGTGAACCAAGGTCAGCGCGTGCAGGAAGCAGCGCGGGACCTGGCGGCGCTGGGGGTGGAAACGGTCGGCGGGGACCGTACGCGGGCATTCGGCCGAGCCGGCAACGGGGCCGCACCGACGATCGACGACCTGTGCGGGCATTGCGCCCACGAGAAGTGCGCCATCGGTCCTTCCGGGGACATGTGGCCGTGCGTGCTGGGGCGGTTCCTGACCATCGGCAACGTGCTCCGAACGTCGCTCGCCGAAATCTGGGGTGGCGAACAGATGGCCACGGTGACAGCCGAGATCGCCGCCGTGCACGGAGAAGGTGCGCAGTCGTGCACACCGCCTCAGTTCCTCCCCATGTGCGGGCCCTGCGGACCGTGTGTCCCCTCCGTGGGGCACTGCGATCCGAGGAAGGCCGACGCCACGGCGGAGGCGGCTACGATCGGCGCACCTGCTTGACCCTCCGGAACCGCAGGAGCGCACAAATGGACGACCACGGCGACGACTTCAGCAAGTGGGGCACGGAAACCCCCATCGGTGTCGTGCAGCGGAGCGAAGAGGAATGGGCCACCATCGCTGGGTACATCCGGCACGCCGCGAACAAGGTCGGCCCTGATCTTCCTCTGTGTCTCCCTGGCGAGCCGCAGGAGTGTGGGCGGACGGCTCAGCAACACGTGTTGGCGTGGGCGGCACACCTCAAGGCTGTGGCCCACCACCTCATTGAGCAGTCAGCGCCGAGCGAGGCGCGAGCCGCGCACGTGGCCGGACCCCTGTACCAGCAGCGGCTGGCTCAGCTTCGTGCCTTGGACAGCTCCGAACACATCCAGCAGTGACCGGGACTCCCCCCCCGTGCGCTACCTGAGAGCCGCACGGGGAGGGCTTTCGCACGCTCTGACCAGGAACTACCCTCAGTGGGTGCTCTGCGGGTGTTCGGCAGAGTCGTAGTGCTTGAGGGTGGGTTGTCCGGTTCGAGGGGTTCCCGGCCGAGGCTGCCTCGCCGAGACCGGCCTCACGATCACCGGTCACCTCCCGACCCCACACCGAAAACCTCAGTAGGAGGCTCGGATATCGCGGCGTACGCGTCGAGGTAGTCGGTGATGGCTCGGTGGTTCTTGGTGAGGCATTCGATTTTTTCGGCCATGCGGTCACGTTCGCGTTCGAGCGTTGCGACCATGTCTGGCGTGACGTAGGGCATGTGGATCGTGCGGGGGGTGTTCAGGCAGGGCAGGATCTGCTTGATGATCCGTGTGGGCAGCCCTGCGTCGAGCAGGCCTCGTACCTGGAGAACCCGGTCAACGACGTACTCCTCATAGTCCCGGTATCCGTTGGGCAGTCGATCTGACGCGATCAGTCCCTGCTCCTCGTAGTAGCGCAGCAACCTCACCGGAGTCCGTGTGCGCGTCGACAACTCACCGATCCGCATATCCCTCTCCTCGCCCTCTGTGGCTGGCGTCGTGTGACTCAGCGGACACCGATTTGACCCTCACACCAATGTCACCCTTCGACCATAGGGCCATGACACGATCAGATACTCTGCCGTCTCCCTCGATAACGAACGCCCGGCTCCCACTGGCGGGTCTTCTGGCCTTGGCCACCACCGGGTTCATTACGCTCCTGACCGAGACGATGCCCGCCGGGCTGCTTCCCGCGATGAGCCGAGACTTGGGTGTGAGCGAGAGCACTGCCGGGCAGAGCGTCACCGTCTTCGCGATCGGGGCGATCCTCGCCGCGATCCCGCTCACCAAGGCGACGATCGGCTGGCCGCGCCGACACTTGCTGCTGGTGGCGATCGCAGGACTCGCGATCGCCAACACCGTCACCGCGCTCTCCGGGAGCTTCGCACTTACGCTAGCCGCCCGGTGCCTCGGCGGCATCGTCGGCGGGTTGCTCTGGGCGCTGTTGGCCGGGTACGCGGTACGGATGGTTCCCTCACATCAGCGCGGCAAGGCAATGGCGATCGCGATGGGGGGCGCAATCGTTGCCCTGTCCGTCGGCGTTCCTGCTGCGGCGTTTCTGGCCAAGCTCGTCGAATGGCGATACGCGTTCGGGATCATGACCGTCCTCACGCTCGCGTTGATCGTGTGGGTCATCGCGGCGGTGCCGAACTTCCCCGGACAGCCCAAGGGCTCACGGCTCCCGCTCACCCGTACCTTCCGCATTCCCGGCGTAGCGCCCGTGCTCTTCGTGACCCTCACGTTCGTGCTCGCCCACAGCATCCTCTACACCTACATCGCCCCGTTCCTCAAGCCGCTCGGCATGGCAGGTCAAGTCGACGCCGTGCTGCTCACCTTCGGCCTGGTGTCGCTGGTGAGTATCTGGATCGCCGGAGCGCTCGTCCATCGGCACCTGCGCCTCCTCATGATCCTCGCGTGTGTGCTCTTCGCGACATGCGCGCTGCTGCTCGGCATCTTCTCCGGCGTGCCTTGGCTCGTCTACGCCAGCGCAGCGCTCTGGGGGCTCGCGTTCGGCGGCACCTCTACTCTGCTGCAGACCGCAGTCGCCGAAGCAGCAGGCGACGCCGGCGATGTCGCCCAAGCACTCCTCACCACCGGATGGAACGTCGGAATCGCCGGTGGTGGAATCATCGGAGGCATCGTCCTCAGCGGATCGGGTGCATCCTGGCTGAGTTGGGTCACGCTCGCACTGCTCGTCCCTGCACTCGCCACTGTGCTCGCGGCACACAAATACGGGTTCACCAAGGGAGAACTCGGCAGCCGCTAAACCACCGCTGCCCCTGATTGAGCGGGTGTTCTGTGTTGTTTCGCCGGGCTTCAGGTTGAGTTGGTGTAGGCTCCACGTCTCCGCGAGCAGTGGATTCTGCGGAAACTCCAGGATCCGGGCTCGATGAGCAGTGCTGCTGTCGGTGGAAGGTGAGCAATCCCCGCCTGCGGTGCCGATTCAATGCTCACTTTGAGTAATGGATCTTCCGCATCAGGCACGCTGTCGGGGCGGCGAGACCCCAGCTCTGCACAATGGGCCGCGCTGACTGGAACTCGGGGCGACCGGGCGAGGCTGCCGATGACATCTGGCAGGGCCCCGAAGGCGGGGGGTGGGCAAGAGCCGGCAGGAAGACGCCTGCGCTTACGCGGTGAGGTGGCCGAGGTGAGCCAGCTCGCACACGAACTCCCTACGCGGCAGGGGCCTCTGCCCGCGCCCCCGCCCGACATAGACCTGCGACAGTTCCCGACACGGATTGTGGCGGCGGGCCGCCGACTGTACCGCGTGCATGAATCACGGTGGGCATGCTGGCACTTCGCCGGTCTGAACGAAAGTCGCAGGGCTGGATCACGCTTCGATACCACCGGACCAGCGCGAGGCACGTGCTACACCGCGACCCACTCACTGACCGCGGAGTTCGCGTCACGTGGGCGTTCCACCCGCGCCGACGGGCAGCGACGGGTCCGGCGCCGGGTGGCCGGCCGAAGCAGACCGCCACCCGGCGCGCAGGAACCGTCAGCCCTGACCCACCTCGATGATGTGCTCCTGAATGATGAACGCGGCCGGAAAGGTAGTCGCGATCCCCGCCCTGACGATCAGCCTGCCGTCAGCGATGTCCTGCGGGGTCATGGTGACGCCCTCCCCGATGTGGACGAAGTAGGCTTCCTCCGGCTTCGCGCCCTGGAGCGCGCCCTGGCGCCACAGGTTGTTCAGGTAGCTGTCGACCGCGGCGCGCACCGCCTGCCAGGTGGGTGGGGTGTTGGGCTGGAAGAGGACGCTCTGCAGCGCGGTGGAGATGTCCCGGCTGATGGCGTCGGCCAGGCGCCGGATGGGGATGTAGCGCCAGGCCGGGCCGTCGTCGGCTGCGAGGGTGCGGGCCCCCCACACCAGTGGCCCCCGGCCGGGGAACTCGCGCACGAAGTTCAGCGCCCGGTACTCGCTCTGCTCCTCGTCGCTCGCCTGATACTCCAGGCCCGTCACCCCGGCCATCACCACGTTCGCCGGGGCCTTCCACACACCCCGCTGCACGTCGGTGCGGGCCCAGATGCCGGCGAGGATCCCCGACGGCGGCACGACCACGTCTCCGCCGGTGCCGGCCTGGCGCACCCAGGGGTGGTAGAGCGCCGCGTAGGGGCGCACGTTTTCCTCCAGGCCCCAGCCCTCCACCGCCACGCTCGCCTGCGCGGCGGTGTGGGCCCGGTCGGCGTGCAGGATCGCCATCGCCCGGTGGGAGGCCGCGTAACCGGCCAGGCCGCGGGCCCACTCGCCCGCCTGCTTCTCGCCCTCGTCCCACAGGCCGGGGGCGACCAGGATGGTGATGTCGGAGAACTTCTCCACCGCGGCGAGTGTGTCGTCCAGCGAGCGTCCGGCGGTGTTGGCCAGGTAGCAGTAGCCGCCGCCGTTGGTGAAGTAGCCCCGCAGCACCGGCGCGAACGCCGAGGCGTTGAGCGTGTCGCCGAGGCCGGTGAAGTCCTGCCAGCCGTTCACGCGCGCTACCGAGTCCACCGCCTGACCGAAGTCCCCGAGGAAGACCGGCACGGCTGTCGCCCCCGCGCCCACGGACAGCCCCACTCCGAGCGTCTCTCGTACGTAGATTCCCGGCACCTTGTTCTCGGGCATAGCCTGCCTCCCCATCCGATGGACGCCGCACCGGCCAGACCTCACGGCGCTGATGATCATCCTGAACCGTAGCCACTGGGTGCGATCCGCAATCCACACCAGCAGGACCCGGCCATCGAGAGTCCGAAGACGGCGCAAAGCCGCCTGTCACACGCCGGGGGCACACCACACAGACCAGACGTTTCGATCTGTCTTCAGCCGTCGAGCTCCGACTCTGCAAGGAGGTCGTCAGGCTCAAAATCCTGAGTCGGAAGGACCAAGGTGAGCTGACCACTCTCCGCAAAGTCGTCGAATCCCTGGTGCGCGTCGTGAACCAACTCGCCACGGGGAACCGGCGATGCCGACGGCAGCTGGCTGATCCGGATCCCGTCGTGCGGCTCGTGCCCACCCAGCCGCAGCCGCCGAGGCCGTGACCAGGCGAGAGGGCCTGCATCGCTTCGAGACGCTGCGGGCCGGTGAGGTGCGCTGCGTCCGCGGCCAGGGCTTGGTCCAGCAGGCGCCGGCCCTGTGCCGCACTTCGCACCGACATCCCGGAGCGGGGGCCGCCACGGTCTGTACCCAGACCATGGGCGCCTTGGTCAGCGGCTAGCACGCGTGTTACGTAGGCCCAGCCCCGTGTCGACCTTGGCCGGGGCACCCTGGGCGTCGGCCGCGTGGTGCCCCGGCAGGGACCGTCTAGTGGAGGTGGAGGCAGTACAGGCGGCCGTACGGTGCGTCGGGGTCGCCGGACTGCTGGCCGAGGTAGGCGAGGGCGGGCGGGTATTGGCTGCTGGCGCTGGGGTGTTTGGTGAACGGGCCCCAGCTGCCGGCAGCACTGTTGAAGAGCGCCCAGTGCAGTTCGTCGCCCTTGTCCGCGGGCTTGATCACGACCATGTTTCCCTCCTGGGCGGGCGTGCTGTGGGTCCTGCTGTTGGGGATCGGGGTGAAGGGCGTCCATTTGTAGGCTTCACGCCTGGCCCAGTGCACGAGGTAACCCTCGCCCCTGACCGTCATGAGCCCTCCGTCGGCGCTGCTGAGTGCCGGGTCGTTGAGGGTGTTGTTGCTGCCGGGAATGGTGGTCCATCCCATGTGGGAGGAGGTTTCGTTCCACTTGGCCTCCCACAGGTACCGGTCCGAGTTGCGCACCACGCACAGCAGTTCCAGTCCGCGCATGGCCAGGGCGGGCACACCGTAGGCGAGCTTGCTGTTTGATTCATGCGCTTTGCGCCAGGTGTTTCCGTCCAGCACCCAGTGGGCCAGGTGGCGATCGGTGCGTCCGTACACGAGGTGGAACCTGCCGTTGCCGTCGCTGGTCAGGGCGACGGACTCGGCGTCCTCGATGCCCGGGATCCGGGTGAAGGGGCTCCAGGTTCCGCCCTGGCAGGTGGCCCAGTACAGATGGTTGCTGTCGGGGTAGCCCCGGGCCACGCAGCCGAGCCGGCCGGTGGGACTTCCGGACAGGGCCGGTGTGCCCGTCACGTCCCGTTCGGGGAGTGTGGACTGCTTGCCCCAGGTGACGCCGGTGGGCGTGAACGGGGCGGAGGTCAGTCGCAGGTCGCTGCGGACGATACCGCTGGCCTGCGCCACGAGGATGAAGTGGCCACCGCTGCCGCCGTTGAAGTCCCAGCTCAGGGGGGTGTTTTCGGTGATGGCCCGCCGCAGGGCGGCACGGTCCAGGACGAAGGTGCGCGAGGCCACCTCGTCGTCGTGGTTGGTGAACAGTTTGATCAGCCCGGCGATCGCCAGGGCGATCATCCCGGCGACTTCGACGTAGTCGATCAGGTCGTGGTACTCCGGCACGGGGAAGTGCCCGCCGTACTGGGCGAGTCTGTCGGCCATCTCGAACAGCAGGTCGGAGATGGTGCTGATCGCCTCGTGCAGCTTCTCGTACCAGCCTCCGGGGCTGTGGTCGGCTTCCCAGCAGGTGATCTGCGCGGTGAGGAAGTCCTGCATGGTGTTGTGGAACAGCACGGTCCCGGCGCTGAAGTGCGCGATGTCGCCGGTGTTGATGGCGCCGTACTCGTCGGTGACGCTCTTGAGCTTGTTGCCTGTGTCGGAAGCGGATGACAGGGCCCAGTAGATCTCGTCCCGGCCTACCTCGTTCGACTCCCGGTGGCACTTGAAGAACTTCAGGTCGATCTTCACGTTGGACAGCGCGGAAGCCTCCGCGTCGTCGGCGCGGTGGTCGGAGGCGGTGATCACCGTCACCCCGTGCCCGTAGTCGGCCACGCCCTGCACGAACTCCGGGCTGTCCTGCGGCGCGCCTTCGGGCAGGCGGTCGAGGTCCACCAGGTTCAGGTTCGGCTGCTCGGCGATCTGCTGGCGCAGTTCGGGCAGATCGTGGACCAGGTCCGCGAAGGCATACCCCTCCTCCACGCTGCGGGAGGTCAAGACGGTGGGGAAGACCTGCGCGGCCCGCGCCGAGCGTTCCTCCTCCTTGAAGACGCGCCCGAACTCGCGCACCTCCTCCTCACTGGCCACCTTCCGCAATAAGGAGAGCATCTGTGCTTCGAGGTCGGTCGGCTCCAGGCCCGCGTCCAGGCGGGCGGCGCCGCGCAGCATCACCCCGTACAGCAGGTTCATCGCCGGAACCGGCGTCGCCTTCGGCGGGGTGGACCGGCCTACCGGCCGGCCCTGCAGCTGCGCACGCAGCCGCTCCAGCCGCTCAGGCTGCGTTACGTCCGAGGTGTTGTCGGCGGGTGAAGACATCCACAGCTCCCCACGTAGGAGCACAACCTCGCCGGACGCGGGGCTGCGCCGCCTCATCCTCCCGGCGAAACTACACAGAGCGATAGATACTTTACAGATGGTGGCAGATTGGCTGATAGCTTTCCATACTGCAGGAGACTGCCCGCTACTGCCGAAGCCGCTGCCCATGATCACGCGGGGATGCTCGAACGGTGCACATGATCACGTGGAAACGCGTGCATCGACCCGAGCCGCCAGCCGACACGGCTGGACGAAGATCCCCTCAACCGCGAGGTCCAAGTCCGCTAAGAGCAACCGGGCCAGTTCCAGACGGCTTTCATAGACCACGCGCCCACCCGCTGTCACCGGCGCATAGCTCCCCGTGCAGTGCGCCTGCCCGCGTACCGACCGGACATCCCGCCATGGCCTCGACTCCGCGAAGTCCGCCAACCGCAGCTGCCGAACCGGCACTTCACGTACCGACGCATCCTCGTACCGGATCCATGCCGTTGGAACCTTGCGTGTGGAGCGGGTGCTGCCCATGCTCCGTACTGTCATGCTCTAGACGGTACGGAGCCCTGGCGTGCGCCTTCCCGAGAGTCCGCAAGAGACCGAGAAACGACGGCCACGGGCTGTAGCGATTGCGCATCGAGTGCTGGATTTGCGCATTCATTGCGCATCCTCAGCCGACATTGCGCATCGACTCGCGGACCCTACAGTTGGGGTCCGGGGTGGCCGGTGCGGGCCGGGCGGGGGTGAACAGGCCGGGTTCGGGTTCGGTGAGGATGTCGCGGTCGACCAGGCGTTTGAGCTTGGCGCGGACGCTCTCGGTGTGCCGCGGTTCGGTGCCGATGCCCAGGATCTCGCAGATCTCCTTGGCCCGGAGGCGGTGCCCGGCCTGGTCGAACGCGGCGAGGACCTCGCGGTAGCCGGGCGGCAGCGGCTCGGGCGCCTCGATGCCGTCCTCGGCGGCCAGTTCCAGCATCGTCTCGCGGGTGATGTCCAGGCGTTGAAGGGTGCGTTCGGCCGCGGCAAGCTGTTCGGTCAGGAGCGCGATCTGCTCACGCAGGTGCCCGGCTGTCTCGCGTACCAGCTGCTGCCGGGCCTCGATCTTGTCCAGGAGGTGCTTCACCGGGGCTCCTGCTGGGCGGGCGGGTCGCGCCAGGTCGTGGTGGTGGTGCGGGTGAGACGGCGGAGCATGATGCCGGTCATGGACCAGTGGATCCACGCCACTGAACTGGCCGGCCTGCTCTCGTAGTCACGCACGAGACGCCTGTGCAGCATGAGGGTGCCGAGCGTCTGCTCGACCATCCACCGCTTCGGCTCCGGCGTGAACCCCTTCATCCCCGGATCGCGCTGAACGATCTCCACATCGACGCCGAGACGGGCGCCGTGCGCCACGACGGCCTCCTTGAACCCGGCGTCCACCCACGCCTTCGTCACCGCCGGCGCGGTGCGGGCGACCTTGTCCAGCAGGGCGGTTCCGATGGCGTTGTCGTGCACGCTCGCGGCGACGACAATCACGGCGATGACCAGGCCGAGGACATCTGTGGCGATGCCTCTTTTCCGCCCCGGGCTCCGTTTGCCCGGATCCAGCCCGGTCGTCTCCTTCGGCGTGTTCACCGAGGCCCGCACCGTCTGGGAATCCAGCACCACAGCGGTGGGGTCCTCGCGCCGCCGACGCATCTCCCGAGCCAGACAGCGCAGCAGCTCGTGGATGGTCTCGGCGGTCCCGTCATCACGCCAGAGGCCGAAGTAGTAGTACACCGCACTCATGGGAGGCAGGTCATGGGGCAGGTAGCGCCACTGGCAGCCGGTCCGCGCCTGATACAGCAGCGCGTTCATGATCTCCCTCATCGCGTACTGGCCCTCGTGCCCACTGACCGAGGGATGCCTCGCCTTCCACGCAGTGATCACCGGTCGGACCAGCTCCCACGCCTCATCCGACAGATCGCTCGGGTACGGCTCGCGTCCCTCCACACTCACAGCGCACCGCACCCCCGGCTGGCCGGGAAGCCCTCGAACCGGACAACCCGCCCTCAAGCACTACGACTCTGCCGAACACCCGCAGAACACCCACTCAGAACTCCTACTAGCGAGCATCGGGGCTTCCCGAAACCGAGGGCTGCGCCCCCGGACCCCCGCTGATCGGCGCTCCGCGCCTCGTCCTCAAACGCCGGACGGGCTGAAATCAGCCCCTCCGGCGTTTGAGGAGCGGGGGTCTGGGGGCAGAGCCCCCCGTTACGGGAAGGGGCGGGATCGGGGAAAGCCCCGCAGGGCCCCCGCCCCGCCTCCCCGCCGATGTCAGTGCCCCCTGCGAACGTGGACGCATGACCACCACCACGCGCGCCGCACCCGGCGACCTGGTCGCGGCCCTGCGACTGCCGGTGTGGAACACCCTGTCCGCCCGCGCCGAAGCCCTGCGCCGGGACCTGCCGCCCCGCCCCGCCGCCCCGGCCGGGCGCTTCGCGTGGCTGCGTTCCCTCACCCCGGAGCAGGCCAGGGACGCGGCCCTCCTGGACCACCTCGACGCCCTCTGCGGACACCTCGGCGGAAAGCCCGCCCTGGGCTACGCGGCCGACGACCCCCTGCCGGACGCAGCCCTGGAGGCGGCCGAGGGCTTCAACCCGCAGCTGACGGCGCTCATCACCCGCTATCGGGCGGCATGCGACGCCGAGCCCGCGGACCGCTCCGAAGGACGGCGCCGCGAGCGGCCCTGACGGGGGTGCGCGGCCGGTGCGCGCGGGCGGAGGGGCCGGTATCCATGGATCGAAATGGCTCGAATGGAGTGGAACTGGCCCACGGGGTGGGGGTTTTCTGGTGGGGCGGCTGCACGAGGAGGAAATCCGGCCATGAGCATGACGAAAATACCGGGACCCGAGCCCCGGCCGGACGGCGGCGTGGGCGCCGTGACGGAGGCGGGCGGGCTGCACCAGTACCAACTGCGGCTGCACGCCGAGTACGGCCCCGTGGTCCGGTTCCAGCTGCCCGGCGTGGAGACGGCCGTGTCCGTCGCCGACCCCGCGCTCCTCGAAGCCACCGCGCACCTCAACGAACGCCCCGACCGGCTGTTCGAGTTCCTCGCCCCGCTGTGCGAGGCCGACAACCTCCAGGTCATCCCGGCCGCCCAGCACACGCCGTGGCGCCGGATCCTGCTCTCGGTGTTCGCCGGCCGCCCCTCCCACGAACGGCACTTCGCGACCTTCACCGAGCTGACGGCCGACCTCGCCGACGACTGGGCCGCGCGGGCCGACGGCGAGCCCGTCGAGCTCCAGAAGGACCTCACCGCGCTGACCCTGCGGATGATCTGCGCGTACGCCCTCGGGGGCAGCGGCGCCGCCGACCCCGACAGCGTCATCACCGCGTTCGAGGACGTCCTCACCGAGTATCTGGGACGGCTCTACGAAGTCCCGGTCCCCGGCACCCAGGAGGAGCGCGCCGAGCGGGCCGACGCGGCCCTGGCGCAGCTGCGCGCGACGGTCGACCAGGTGGTCGCGGCGCACCGCTCCGACGGCCGCGCCGACCGCAGCGATCTGATCGGGGCGCTCGTCGAGGCCGGCGAACCGCCCGCACGGATCCGCGACACCGTCATGGCGACGCTCCTCGCCGCCCACCACACCACGGGCGTGGCCGTCTCCTGGACCCTGCACCTGCTCGCGCGCCACCCCGACGTGACCGCGCGCGTCACCGACGAACTGGACCGCGTGCTCGGCGACCGCGCCGCGCCCGACTACGCCGACCTGCGCCGGCTCACGTACCTGGACATGGTCCTCAAGGAGTCGATGCGGCTCTACCCGCCAGGGCCCTACGGCGCACGCGAGACCACCGACGCCCTCGTCGTCGGCGACTACGAGATCCCCGCCGGGGCGACGGTCTTCTACCCCTTCTGGGCCGTCCACATGAACCCCGAGCACTGGCCCGAGCCGGAGCGGTTCGACCCCGGGCGGTTCACGCCCGAGGAGATCGCGAAGCGGCCGCGGCTCGCCCACATCCCCTTCGGCATCGGCCCGCGCAGCTGCGAGGGCGCGAACCTGGCCGTGGTCGAGGCCGAACTGATCCTCGCCGTCCTGCTCAGACGCTTCCGGTTCCGGCCCGTGCCGGGCCACGAGGTGACGCCGGTCGAGCGGTTCGTGCTCTGGGCGGCCGACGACATCCGGATGCTGGTGAGCCCGCGCGTCCCGGCGTAGGACGGGGAACATTCGTCCAAGACGAGCCGGCGCGAACCGGCCAGGGTGGGGGCATGTACGGCGACGACTCCGAAGGCGGCGGTGACCTCGAAGGCGGCTGGGACACCGTCCTGCCCGTCGGCGGACCCACGGTGCGCGGGGTGTACATGGCCGGGTACCGCTCCCACCCGGACGGACGCCTCGACATGCGCGTGCTCCCGCAGCCGTTCGTGACCGTCGTCCTCGGCTTCGGCGACGCCCTGCTGCACATCGAGGGCGGCTCGGGCCGGGCGGCCCTGCCCGGCCTCGTCGCCGGTCCCGTGCCTGGGCCGACCCGCATCCGCTCCGGCCGGTTCTCCTGCGTCGAGCTGCGCCTTTCGCCCCTGGCCGCCTACGCGCTCATGGACACCGCGCCCGCCGACCTCCAGGGGGCCGTGACCGGCCTGGAGGAGCCGTGGGGAGCGCCGGGGCGGCGACTCGGCGAACGGATCGCCGGCGCCGGGGGCTGGCCGGAGCGGTTCGCCCTCGTCGACCGGTTCCTCGCCGAACGGGCGGCGCGGGCGCCGACGGCGGACGCCGAGGTGGCCGCGAGCTGGTCGGCCATCGTCGCCCGGCGGGGCCGGGTGCGGGTCGGCGACCTGGCGGCCGCGTGCGGGTGGAGCCGCAAGCGGCTGTGGGCCAGATTCACCGCCCAGGTCGGCCTCACCCCCAAACGCGCGGCGATGCTCGTCCGCTTCCACGGCGCGGCCCGCCGCCTGCGCGCGGGCGCGGACGTCGCCGAGGCCGCGCTGGCGTGCGGATACGTCGACCAGTCCCATCTCCACCGCGAGGTGCGCGAGTTCACCGGGTGCACACCGGGTGCGCTGGTACGGACTGCGACCTCCGCCGACGCCGACGGCGACGCTCTTGCGCGAGCCGCGCACCGGGCCGACACCGGCACACATCCCGAGACACAGCCGACCCGCCTGGCGAAGCAGCCCACCCAGTCGGCCAAGCCGACCGACCCACCCGGCTGAGCAACCGACTCACCCAGCTCACCCGACTCACCCGACTCACCCAGCTCAGCAGCGACCCACTGGCGAAAGGGAAGACACAGTGACGAATGACGAGGCCCGGCAGGCTCTGCCCGACGACGCGCGCTTGGTCATCGAGTACGCCTTCGGCGGCGTCGCGGCGCAGACGATGCGCGCGGCCCTGCGGCTCCGCGTGGTCGAGCTGATCGGCGACAAGGAGATGACGGCGGACGACGTGGCCGCCGAGGTGGCCGCGGCGCCGCAGTCCATGGCGAGGCTGCTGCGCGCGCTGGCCGGCATGGGCCTGCTCGAGGAACGCGCCGCGGGCACCTTCGCCGTCACGCCCGCAGGAGCTCTCCTCGACCCCGCGCGCCCCGGCTCCCTCGCGTCCATCGCCCGGATGTTCACCGACCCGATGATGCTGCGGGGCTGGGAGCAGCTGGACGACAGCGTCCGCACCGGCGAGGTCGCCTTCGACAAGGTCTTCGGGACGGACTTCTTCGCTCACCTGAAGCAACACCCGGACCTGTCGGCCGAGTTCAACACGGCGATGAGCCAGGGCACCCGGCAGACGGCCGCGGCGCTGCCGGGCGCCGTCGACTTCGGGCGGTTCAAGACGGTCATGGACATCGGCGGCGGTGACGGCACGCTGCTCAGCGCCGTGCTGCGGGAGCACCCGGCTGTCACCGGCATCATCTACGACACCGAGGAGGGCTTGGCGCAGGCCCCGGCGACCCTGGGCAAGGACGGTCTCGCCGACCGATGTTCGCTGGTGGCAGGGGACTTCTTCCGTTCGGTGCCCGAGGGCGCCGATCTGCACATGATGAAGAGCATCGTCCACGACTGGTCGGACGACCAGGTGGTGACCATCCTGAGCCACTGCCGCGCGGCCCTTCCGCCCGGTGGCCGTGTCCTGATCGTGGAGCCCGTCCTCTCCGAGATCGTCGACCCCGAGACCGCCGGGCGCATCTACCTGAGCGACCTGAACATGCTGGTGAACGTCGGCGGCAGGGAGCGCACCCGCGCGGAGTTCGAGGAGGTGTGCCGCCGCGCCGGACTCACGGTCACGTCCGTCACACCACTGCCGCAGGCCCCGCCGTTCCACGCCATCGAGGCGGAGGTCGCGGCGGACTGACGGCGCGGCGGTTCCGGAGAGGCGGGCGGGCCCGGCTGATCGGCTGGTCGGGCGGATGCGGCCAGTCGGGCACCGGGTCCGGCGGTCCGTCAGGGCCGCGACAGGCAGAAGGCCCTGGTCCCGGGGGAAGTGCCACCCGGGACCAGGGCCGCTGTGTCGCGGCTACGCCACCGGCGCGCCGTTCGCTCCCGCGGCACCGTCCGATCCGGCGGGGTCGCCGCCCAGGGCGAGCCGCACCAACTCGTCGGTGCTCATCGCGTCGACGGCGCTGTCGTCACCCGGCCCGTCGGCCAAGACAGCTCCGTCGGCCCCGTCGGCTCCGTCGGCTCCGTCGGCCCCGTCCGATCCGGACGGCACATCGCCGTTCACAGGTCCGTCCTGCGGCCCATCCGCCCGTACGGCCAGGTCCACGGCGAGCCGGTCGGCGAGGGCGCCGGGGCTCGGGTGGTCGAAGACCAGGGTCGGGGGCAGCCGGACGCCGGTCGCCGTGCTGAGCCGGTTGCGCAGTTCCAGCGCGGTGAGCGAGTCGAACCCGAGGTCCTGGAACCGGCTCCCCGCCCCGATCCGCTCCGGCGCCGCGTGCCCGAGGACGGCGGCCACCTCGGCCCGTACCGCCTGCAGGATGATGTGGCGCTGCTCCTTGTGCGGCGCGTTGGACAGGCGGCCGCGCAGTACGGCGGCCGGGGTCTCGGTCGGCCGGGCGGTCGCCGCCCGGGCCGGGGCCGCCGCCGGGGCGAGGGTCCGCAGGACCGGCGGGACCGTGCCGGAGTCGAGTCCGCGCAGATCGAGGCGGGCGGGCGCCAGGACGGGCGCCCCGTCCGCGACGGCCGCGTCGAAGAGGGTGAGGCCCTCGTCCGCGGACAGCGGCGCGACACCGGACCGCGAAAGGCGCAGCAGATCCGTGTTCCCGAGCCCTGCGGCCATGTCACCCTCGCCCGCCCACAGGCCCCACGCCAGCGACACGGCGGGCAGCCCCTCGGCGTGCCGGCGCCGGGCCAGGGCGTCGAGGAAGGTGTTGGCGGCCGCGTAGTTGCCCTGTCCTGCGGTGCCGAGCATGCCCGACAGGGAGGAGAACAGGACGAACGCCGACAGGTCCAGGTGCCGGGTCAGCTCGTGCAGGTGCTGGGCGGCGTCCGCCTTGGGGCGCAGGACGGCGTGCAGGCGCTCTGGGGTGAGCCCTTCCACGACCACGTCGTCGAGGACGCCCGCCGAGTGCACCACCGCGGTCGGCGGCTGCTCCAGCCCGTCCAGGAGCGCGGCCACGGCGGCCCGGTCGGCCGTGTCGCAGGCCGCGACGGTCACCTGCGCCCCGGCGGCCTCCAGCTTGGCCACGAACTCCTCGGCGCCCGGCGTGTCCAGGCCGCGCCGCCCGGTCAGGACGAGGCGGCGCACACCGTGCAGCTCCGTCAGATGACGGGCCACGACCCGGCCGAGTGCGCCCAGACCACCGGTGATCAGGACGTTGCTGTGCTCGCCGAACGGCACGGCCGCGCTGTCGCCCGGCTGGTGCTCGCGCAGCCGGGGAGCCAGTGACGTACCGGCGCGGACGGCGAGTTGGGGTTCGTCGGAGGCGATGGCCCGTACGAGGGCGCGGACCGAGTCGGCGTGGTCGTCGGTGTCGATCAGCGTGAACCGGCCGGGGTGCTCGGCCTGCGCGGAGCGGACCAGGCCCCACACCGCGGCCCGCGCCGGGTCGGGGTGCTCACCGTCGGCCGCGGCGACCGCGCCCCGGGTGAGCAGGACGAGACGGCTCGCGGTGAACCGGTCCTCGGTGAGCCAGCGCTGGACGAGTTCGAGCACTTCGGTGGTGGCCGCCCCGGTGGGTCCGCCATGTTCGGTGGACCCACCGGGTGCGTGGGATCCGCGGGGTGCCGCGGACCCATTGGCTCCGCCCGGCAGGCCGGGCGCGCCGGATCCGGTGAGGTCGCCGTGTGCGGCGGCCCCACCGAGCGTGAGGACGACGACGTCGGGCGCCTCGGCCCCGTCGTCGTGGGTGCGGAGCAGGTCGTCGAGCGCCGCGTGGGCGCGAACGGTCACGCCGCCGGCCCGCGCGGTGTCGCGCAGCGCGTCCGTGCCCTGGCCGAGTACGGCCCAGGTGCCCGCCGCGGTGGACGCGGGCAGCTTCTGCTCGGTCCAGTCCAGGGTGAACAGGGCGGCGCTGTCGTCCGGTTGGACGGTGCCGGGCGGCAGCTCGCGCAGGGTGAGCGCGTCGGCGCTGAGCAGCGGGGCGCCGGTCGCGTCGGCGATGAGGAGGGAGTACGTGTCGCCGCCGCCGTGCCGCAGCATGACACGCAGCGGGGAGTCCGCGGATCCGGCGGCCTCGGCGCTGTCGGTGTGCAGCCTCAGGCCGCTGCACGCGAACGGGACGAGGAGCCGGTCGTCGTCCTGGGCGGCGCCGAGCAGCGAGTGCAGGGCGGCGTCGAGCGACGCGGGGTGCGGCATGAACCCGGCGTCGAGCGTGCCCGTCGGCGTGCCGACCTCCGCGTACAGCTCGGCCCCCGCACGCCACAGGCGGCGCAGGCCCTGGAAGGCGGGGCCGTAGGTGTAGCCGCGGTCGGCGAGGCGGGCGTAGAGGTCGTCGATCGGCACCGGGGCGGCCTGCCGGGGCGGCCAGGCGGTGAGGTCGGCCGGACCTCGCGCGGCCCCCGCCGACCCACCGGCCGCGCCGGGCCCGGCGGCCCCGTCCGGATCAAGCGCGCCGGTGGCGTGCCGCGTCCACGGGGCGGCGGGCGTGCCCGCGGGCCGGGAGTAGAGCGCGAGGGAGCGGCTGCCGTCGTCGGCCGGAGCGCCGACGATGACCTGGACCGCGGCGGGTTCCGCGAGCGACATCGGCTGTTCCAGGGTGAGGTCGGCCACCTGTGCCGCGCCGGTGCGCCGTGCCGCGTACAGGGCGAACTCCGCCATGGCGGCGCCCGGCAGGCGTACGGAACCGGCGATGACATGGTCGGCGAGCCACGGCTCGGCGTACGGGTCGAGGTGCCCCGTGAACAACAGGGCCTGGCCGTCCGCGAGTTCCACGCCGTCGTCGAGCAGCGGATGGCCGTGGCCCGCGGCCGCCGCGGGGCCGGCCGGGGCGGCCGGGGCGCTCAGCCAGTACCGCTGCCGCTGGTAGGGGTAGGTGGGCAGGGGCACCGTGCGGCAGCCGGGGAAGAAGTCGCTCCAGTCGACGGCCGCGCCGGCGGTGTGGCTGAGGGCCAGTGCGGTGGTGACGGTACGGACTTCGTCGTGGCCGCGACGCAGCAGCGGCGCGACGGAGACGTCCTCGCCCTCGCTGCCCCGGACCATGGCCGTGAGCACGGCGTCCGGGCCGACTTCGAGGAAGCCGGTGACTCCGTCCGCGGTGAGGTGGCGCACCCCGTCGAAGAAGCGGACGGTGCCGCGCAGTTGCCGTACCCAGTAGTCCGGGTCGGCGAGTTCGTCGGCGCCTGCCACCCGGCCGGTCACGTTGGAGACGACCGGGATGCGGGGCGGCGCGTAGGTCAGTCCGGCGGCGACTTCGCGGAACGCGTCGAGGACGCCGTCCATGTGCGGCGAGTGGAAGGCGTGGCTGACGCGGAGGCGGGACGTGCGGCGGCCCTTGTCCCGCCAGACGCGGGTCAGTTCCAGGGCGGCTTCGACGTCTCCGGTGACGACGACGGACGTGGGTCCGTTCACGGCGGCGATGTCGAGACGTCCGGCGTAGGGCGCGAGGGTCTCGCGGACCTCGTCCTCGGTGGCCTCGATCGCTGTCATGGCGCCGCCTGCCGGGGCGGACTGCATGAGTCGGCCGCGGGTGGCGACGAGGGTGCAGGCGTCGGTGAGGTCGAGTACGCCCGCGACATGGGCGGCCGCGATCTCACCGACGGAGTGGCCGAGGAGGTGGTCGGGGGTGACCCCGAAGTGCTCCATGAGCCGGAACAGGGCGACCTCGACGGCGAACAGGGCGGGCTGCGTGTACTGCGTCTCGTCGAGCAGGGCCGCCTCCGGGCTGCCCTCGTCGGCGAACATCAGCTCGCGCAGGTCGACGCCCGCGACCGACTCCATCCGGTCGCAGACCTCGTCCAGGGCGGCGGCGAACACCGGGAAGCGGGAGTGGAGTTCACGCCCCATCCCCGGCCGCTGGCTGCCCTGCCCGGTGAACAGGAACGCGGTGCGCACCGGGCCCGCCACGGCGCCGGTCACCACGTTCGCCGCCGCCTCGCCGTCGCGCAGGGCGTCGAGCCCGGCGAGCAGTTCCGCGCGGTCGGCCGCGAGGATCACGGCCCGGTCAGTGAGGGTGGCGCGGGACGCGGCGAGGGAGTGGCCGATGTCGAGGTCCGCCCGGCGGAGCGCCGCCGCGTCGAAGGCGTCGCGGGCCTCGGTGGCCCCGGTGGAGGCGGCGGACGCGACCGACGCGACGGACTGGATGGCTTGAGCCGACGCGTCGGACAAGGCGACCTCGGCGGACACGTCACGCAGGACGTCCCCAGCGGACCCGGTGGCCCCGACGCCTCCGGCGGACTCCTTGCCGGCCCCGGCCGCCAGCGGCCGCAACTGCGCCGCCTGCGCCCGCAGCGCCCCGGCGCCCCGCGCCGACACCAGCCACGGCACCAGACCCGGCCCCGCGGACACCCCGGCCTCGGACCCCTCGGCCTGCTCGGCCCCCGGCTCCCCGGGCTGCCCCGCCTGCTCGGCCGACGGAGCGACCGGCGGCGGCTCTTCCAGTACGACATGGGCGTTCGTGCCGCTGACACCGAACGACGACACACCGGCCCGCCGCGGCACCGAACCCGCCTCCCAGGGCCGCGCGTCCGTGAGCAGCGACACCGTGCCCGAGCCCCAGTCGACGTGCGGCGTCGGCTCGCCCACGTGCAGCGTGCGCGGCAGCGTGCCGTGCCGCATCGCCTGGACCATCTTGACGATGCCGCCGACACCGGCCGCGGCCTGCGCGTGCCCGATGTTCGACTTCAGCGTGCCCAGGTACAGGGGCCGTTCGGCGTCCCGGTCCTGGCCGTACGTGGCGAGGAGCGCCTGTGCCTCGATCGGGTCGCCGAGCCGGGTGCCGGTGCCGTGCGCCTCGACGGCGTCGACGTCGGCGGGGGAGAGCCCGGCCTGGGCCAGGGCGTCGCGGATGACCCGCTCCTGGGAGGGGCCGTTGGGCGCGGTGAGGCCGTTGCTGGCGCCGTCCTGGTTGATGGCGGAGCCACGGACGACGGCCAGGACCTCGTGGCCGTTGCGCCGGGCGTCGGAAAGCCGCTCAAGCAGCAGCACGCCCGCGCCCTCGCTCCACGCGGTGCCGTCGGCCGCGCCCGAGAACGCCTTGCAGCGCCCGTCGGGGGCGAGCCCCCGCTGACGGCTGAACTCGATGAACGTGGCGGGCGCCGACATCACCGTGACACCCCCGGCGAGGGCGTACTCGCACTCGCCGTTGCGCAGCGCCTGCGCCGCCAGATGCGTGGCGACCAGCGACGAGGAGCATGCCGTGTCCACGGTGATGGCGGGGCCCTTCAGGCCAAGGGTGTAGGAGACGCGCCCGGACACCACGCTGGGCGAGTTGCCCGTGAAGCCGTACGCCTCCACGCTCTCCGGCGTGGCGCGCAGCCGCGAGGTGTAGTCGCTGTACATCACGCCGCAGAACACACCTGTACGACTGCCGTGCAGCGCCGTCGGCGCGATGCCCGCGCTCTCCACGGCCTCCCAGCTCGTCTCCAGCAGCAGCCGCTGCTGCGGGTCCATGCCCGCCGCCTCGCGCGGGCTGATGCCGAAGAACTCGGGGTCGAAGCGGTCCGCGTCGTACAGGAAGCCGCCGTGCCGGGTGTAGGACTTGCCGGGCCGCTCGGGGTCCGGGTCGTAGAGGTTCTCGACGTCCCAGCCGCGGTTCTCCGGGAACGGGCCGATGGCGTCGGTGCCGTCGGCGACGAGCCGCCACAGGTCGTCGGGGGTGCGGACGTCGCCGGGGTAGCGGCAGGCCATGCCGACGATCACGATCGGGTCGTCGTCCCGCACGGTGGTCGGCGTGGCGCTCGGCGTGCCGGGACGGGCGGCGGGGGCCTGGTCGAGCCGGGACACGACGTGGTCGGTGAGGGCGGACGGCGTGGGGTGGTCGAAGACCACGGTGGCCGACAGCTTGAGGCCGGTGGCCGTGCCGAGCCGGCCGCGCAGCTCCAGGCCCGACAGGGAGTCGAGGCCCAGCTCACGGAACGCCGCGTCCGGGGCGATGCCCGCGGCGCTCGGCAGCGCGAGGACGGCGGCCACCGTCGAGGTGACCAAGTCCATGACGGCGCGGCGGCGTTCGGCCTCCGGCAGCGCCGCCGTGCGCGCGGCCCACGAGTCCGCGCCGGTCCCCGCGCCGCCGTCCGCGGCCCGGCGGCGGGAGCGGGTGCGGGGCACCAGGGTGCGAAGGAGCGCGGGCGGGGACGCGTCGGGAGCGCGCAGCGCCGCCACGTCAAGATCGACCGGGACGAGCAGCGGCTCGCCCGAGGCCAGGGCCGCGTCGAACAGCTCCATGCCGCGCTCGGCCGTGAGCGGCAGGATGCCGTTGCGGCCCCAGCGGGCGACGTCCGCGTCGGACAGCTTCGCGGCCATGCCTCCGGCCGCCGCGTCCCACATCCCCCAGGCGAGCGAGGTCGCGGGCAGACCGTGGGCGCGCCGGTGCTGGGCCAGGGCGTCCAGGTGGGCGTTTGCCGCGGCGTAGGCGCCCTGGCCGGGGTTGCCGAGGAGCCCGGCGATGGAGGAGAACACCACGAACGCGGACAGGGGCAGCTCCGCGGTGAGCTCGTGCAGGTGCCGGGCACCGACGGCCTTCGCGGCGAGCACCCGGTCGACGTCGTCGGGGCGCAGGTTGTCGAGCGTGGCGTCGGCGAGGACGCCGGCCGTGTGCACCACGGCCGTCAGCGGATGCTCGTCGGGCACGGCGGCGAGGACCTCGGCCAGCCGCTCCCGGTCCGTGACGTCGCAGGCCACGACGGTCGCGGTGACGCCCGAACCGGCCAGTTCCGCGACCAGTTCGGGGGCGTGCCCGCTGCGGCTGCACAGCAGCAGGTGCCGCACCCCGTGCCGGGCGGCCAGATGCCGGGCGACGAGTCGGCCGAGGCCCCCGGTGCCGCCGGTGACCAGGACGGTGCCGTCCGGGTCGAGCGTAACCGCCGCGTCCTCGGGGACCGACGTGCGGGTCAGGCGGGGCGCGTACAAGGTGCCGTCCCGCAGGGCCAGTTGGAGCCCGTCGGCGGCGGCGAGGGCGGCGGCCGCGGCGGTCCCGGTGGCGCCGCTCCCCTCGGAGTCGCCGTCGGTGTCCAGGAGGGCGAAACGGCCCGGGTGTTCGCTCAGCGCGGTGCGCAGCAGGCCGTGCACGGCGGCACCGGGGAGGTCGCGGACGTCGTCGCCGGACGCGGTGGCGACGGCCGCGCGGGTCACGAACAGGAACGTGGTCGACTGCAGCCGCTCGTCGGCGAGGCAGCGCTGCACGGTGGCGAGGGTCCGGCGGACCGCGTCGCCCGTCGCCGCCAGGTCCTCGCGCCGGTCCTCGGGGGTGCGGTACGGCAGGACGAGGACGTCGGGAGCGGGCTCGCCGGAGTCCAGGGCGGCGTCCAGGGCGTCCAGGTCCTGGTACGGCGTGCCGGTGAGGCCGGACACGGCTGCGCCGACGACGGCCCAACGGCCGCTCTGCGGAGCCTTGTTGACGGCCGGGACCGGGTGCCACTCCAGGTGGTGCAGGCCCTGGCGGACGGTGCCGCCCCCTGCGGCGATCCGGTCCAGCGGCACCGGGCGCATCGTGAGCGAGTCCACGGTGAGCACCGGCTGCCCTGCGGGGTCGGTGGCCTCCAGGAGCACGCCGTCGCCCTCGCCCGGGCTGAGCCGGACGCGCAGCCGCGTGGCCCCCGCCGCGTGCAGGGTGACGCCGTCGTACGAGAACGGCAGGCGCAGCCCGCCCGGTGCGTCGGGCTCGCCGAGCAGCAGGGCGTGCAGGGCCGCGTCGAGGAGGGCGGGGTGGAGGCCGTACTCGGCGGCCTCCGCGTGCTGCTCCTCGGGCAGCGACACCTCCGCGTACAGGTCGGGCCCCGACCGCCAGGCGGCCCGCAGCCCCTGGAACGCCGGGCCGTAGGCGTACCCCAGGTCGGCCAGGCGCGCGTACAGGCCCTCGTGGTCGAGCGGCCGGGCGCCGGGCGGTGGCCAGCTTCCCTGCGGGTCGGACGCGGGTGCGGGCGTACCGGCGGCGGCGAGGACGCCCGAGGCGTGCAGCGTCCACTCGCCCTCGCCCCACGCGGAGCCCTCGGCCGCCGGGTCGCGGCGCGAGTGGACGGCGACGGAGCTCTCGCCGGAGTCGTCGGCGGGTCCCACGGTGATCTGGAGGCGGATGCCGTCGGCGGGCAGGCGGAGCGGCTCCTCGAGGACGAGTTCGCGCAGGGAGCCGAGCCCGGCCCGGTCGCCCGCGGCGACGGCGAGTTCCACGAGGGCCGCGCCGGGCACCAGCGTGGAGCCCGCGATGAGGTGCTGGGCGAGCCAGGGGTGCGTGTGCGCCGAGAGCCGTCCCGACAGGAGCAGGCCGTCGCCCCCGGCGAGGCTCGTCATGCCGCCGAGCAGCGGGTGCCCCGCGGCCTCCAGGCCGAGTCCGGTGGCGTCGCCCGTGGGCGCGGGCGTGTCGAGCCAGTAGCGGCGGCGCTGGAAGGCGTACGTGGGCAGCACGGTCCTGCGGGCGCCGGGGAACAGCGCGCCGGCGTCCACGGGCGCCCCGTGCAGGGCGAGGTGGGCCAGCGTGGTGGCGAGGGTGTGCGGCGCGGGCCGGTCGGGGTGGAGCACCGCGACCGGACGCGGTCCTTCCTCGCCGAGGCAGGCCCGGGCCATCGCCGCGAGCACGGGCGCCGGGCCCAGCTCGACGTACGTCGTGACCTTCTCGTCCTGAAGGACGCGGACGCCGTCGGCGAACCGGACGGTGTGCCGCAGGTGCCGCACCCAGTACTCGGGGTCGGAGAGTTCGTCGGCGGTGGCCGTGCGGCCGGTCACGTTGGAGACGACCGGGATGCGGGGCGGCGCGTAGGTGAGCCCGGCGGCGACTTCGCGGAACGCGTCGAGGACGCCGTCCATGTGCGGCGAGTGGAAGGCGTGGCTGACCTTGAGGTCGGTGGTGCGGCGGCCCTTCTCCCGGAAGGACGCGGCGAGTTCGGCGGCGGCGTCGGTGTCGCCGGTGACGACGACGGAGCCGGGGCTGTTGACGGCGGCGATGTCGAGGCGCCCGGCGTAGGGAGCCAGGGCCTCGCGGACCTCGTCCTCGGTGGCCTCGATCGCTGTCATGGCGCCGCCTGCCGGGGCGGACTGCATGAGTCGGCCGCGGGTGGCGACGAGGGTGCAGGCGTCGGTGAGGTCGAGTACGCCCGCGACATGGGCGGCCGCGATCTCGCCCACGGAGTGGCCGAGGAGGTGGTCGGGGGTGACCCCGAAGTGTTCGAGCAGCCGGAACAGCGCGACTTCCAGCGCGAACAGGGCGGGCTGCGTGAACTCCGTCCGGTGCAGACGGGCGTCGTCCGCGGCGAACACCACGTCCTTGAGCGGCACGTCGAGGTGCTGGTCGAGCTGCGCGCACACCGCGTCGAAGGCGGCGGCGAACACCGGCTGGGACGCGTACAGTTCACGGCCCATGCCGTGGCGCTGGCTGCCCTGTCCCGTGAACAGGAACGCCGTCCGGCCACCGGTGGCCGCGCCCGCCGGGCCGTGCACCACGTCGGCGGAGGGCGCCCCGTCGGCCAGTGCCGCGAGCCCGGCGAGGAAGCCCTCGTGGTCCTGCGCGACGACGGCGGCGGTGTGCGCGAAGCGTGTGCGCGCGGTGGCGAGCGTCAGGCCGATGTCCGCGAGGATGGCCTGGTGGGCCTGGTGGGCCTGGTCGGCCCGGTCGGTCTGATCAGCTCGGTCGGTCCGGTCGGTCCGGTCGGTCCGGTCGGTCCGGTCGGTCTGGTCGGTCTGGTCGGCGACGAAGTCGCGCAGGCGGGCGGCCTGGGAGCGCAAGGCCTCCTCGGTGCGGCCGGAGAGAAGCCACGGCTGCGGGGCGGCGTCGCTCGGGGTGTCCGAGGCGGCCGTAACCCTCGCACCGTTCGCGCTGCCACCCGCCCCGTCGGTATCCCCCTCACCCGGCACAGCCGCCTCCACCGGCGCCTGCTCCAGGATCACGTGCGCGTTGGTGCCGCTGATGCCGAAGGAGGACACCCCGGCGCGCCGGGGGCGGCCGGTCTCGGGCCAGGAACGCGCCTCGGTCAGCGGGCGCACCGCACCGGCGCTCCAGTCGACGTGGGACGAGGGCCGGTCGAGGTGGAGGCTGCGGGGCAGCGTGCCGTGGCGCATCGCCTGGACCATCTTGACGATGCCGCCGACCCCGGCCGCGGCCTGGGTGTGCCCGATGTTGGACTTCAACGAGCCAAGGAACAGCGGCTGTTCGTCCGCGCGCCCCTGCCCGTACGTGGCGAGCAGCGCGCCCGCCTCGATCGGGTCGCCGAGCCGGGTGCCGGTGCCGTGCGCCTCGACGGCGTCGACGTCGGCGGGGCCGAGCCCGGCGGAGGCGAGCGCGGCGTGGATCACGCGCTCCTGGGCCGGACCGCTCGGCGCGGCCAGACCGTTGCTGGCGCCGTCCTGGTTGATCGCCGAGCCGCGGACGACAGCCAGGACCTCGTGGCCGTTGCGACGGGCGTCGGACAGGCGCTCCAGGAGCAGCACGCCCACGCCCTCGGCCCAGCCCGTGCCGTCCGCGTCCTCGGCGAACGCCTTGCAGCGGCCGTCCGGCGACAGGCCGCGCTGACGGCTGAACTCGACGAACATGCCGGGGCTCGACATCACCGTCACGCCGCCCGCGACCGCCAGTTCGCAGTCCCCGGCACGCAGTGCCTGCGCGGCCAGGTGCAGGGCCACCAGGGACGAGGAGCACGCGGTGTCCACGGTGACGGCGGGGCCGCGCAGACCGAGGGTGTAGGCGACGCGGCCGGACAGGACGCTGGTGAAGTTGCCGGTGAGCAGATACCCGCCGGCCTTGTCGTCGGCCTCGTGCAGACGCGGCCCGTAGTCCTGGGCGAGCGCGCCCAGATACACGCCGGTGTCGGTCTCCTGCAGGGCCGCCGGGTCGACGCCGGCCCGCTCCAGGGCCTCCCACACGGTTTCGAGGACGAGGCGCTGCTGCGGGTCCATGCCGAGAGCCTCGCGCGGGCTGATGCCGAAGAACTCGGCGTCGAACTGGTCCGCGTCGTGCAGGAATCCGCCCTGGCGCGTGTAGGAGCGGCCCGCCCGGTCGGGGTCGCCGTCGAAGAGGGTGTCCAGGGGCCAGCCCCGGTTGACGGGGAAGCCGGAGATGACGTCGCGCTCGTCCACGACGAGTTGCCACAGGTCCTCCGGCGAGTCAACGTCGCCGGGGAAGCGGCACGCCATGGAGACGATGGCGACGGGCTCGTCCGGGTCGGCGCTCCGCCGGGCCGCGGGCGCGGCCGGTGCCGCGGAGTCCGAGGGGCCGTTCAGTTGCGCGGCGAGGTGCTGGGCGAGGCGTTCCGGTGTCGGGTGCGCGAACACGATGGTCACCGGCAGGCGCATCCCGGTGGCGTCGACCAGGCGGTTGCGCAGCTCCACCGCGCGTACGGAGTCGAAGCCGAGGTCCTTGAACGCCCCGGTGTCGTCGAGTTCGGCGTCCGCGTCGAGGCCGAGGACGGCGGCGATCTCGGCGCGTACGACGTCGAGGAGGCGGGCCACGGCCTCCTGCTCGGACTCGCCGGCCGAGGTGTCCGCGCGGTGCGGAGTGTCGGCGTCCGCTCCCTGGTCGGACTCCGGCAGGACGGGCGCGGGCAGCTCGACGAGCGTCGCGTCCGGACCGAACGCGGGCCGCCAGTCCACCGCGGCGCCCGCGGCGTGCAGGCGGGCCACCGAGGTGAGGAACCGGCGGGTGCCGGGCTCGCGCCGCCGCAGCGACTCCACGACGACGGCGTCCGACTGGAGGTCGTCCAGGGTCTGCTGGAGCGCCATGGTCAGGACCGGGTGCGGGCTGACCTCGATGAAGGCGTGGTGGTCCGCCGCCAGGGCGCGGGTCGACTGCTCGAAGAGGACCGTGCCGCGCAGATTGGCGTACCAGTACGCGGCGTCGAGCCCGGCGGTGTCGAAGTAGTCGCCGGTCGCGGTGGAGTGGAACGGCACGTTCCCGGTGCGCGGCCGGATCGGCGCGAGCCCGGTCAGCATCTCCTCGCGGATGGCCTCGATGTGCGAGGAGTGGGCCGCGAGGTCCACCGGGATCCGCCGGGCCCGCACGTCCTCGGCGGCGAGTTCCTCCAGGAGCACGTCGATCACGTCACGGTCGCCGGACAGGACCACGGACTGCGGCCCGTTGACCGCGGCGACGCCGACGCGGCCGTCCCAGCGCGCGACCTTCGTGTCCAGGTACGCCCGCGTGGCCGACACCGAGATCATCCCGCCGAGGCCCGCGAGCCGCGCCTGCGCCTTGCTCCACAGCGACACCACCCGCGCCCCGTCGTCCAGGGACAGGCCGCCCGAGACCACGGCCGCCGCGATCTCGCCGACGCTGTGCCCGAGCACCGCCGCGGGCCGCACCCCGAAAGACCGCCACAGCTCGGCCAGGCCCACCATCACGGCGAACAGGGCGGGCTGCACCACGTCGTCGCGGTCCAGGGACGCGGCGGCGGGCGTCCCGCGCAGCACGTCCTCCAGGGACCAGTCGATGTACGGGGCGAGCGCGCGGGCGCTCGCGTCGACGGAGGCGCGGAACACGTCGGAGTCGTCGAGGAGTCCGGCCGCCATGCCGAGCCACTGCGGGCCCTGGCCGGGGAACACGAACACGGCCCGGTCGAGCGCTCCGGCGATCCCGCTGATCCGGGTGGCGCTGCGACCGCCCTCGGCGAGCGCCGTCAACTCCTCGACGAGCTGTGCCTCGTCGTCGGCCCACAGGACGGCCCGGTGCCGCGCCGCGGTCGGTGCGCGCCGCGCGTGCTCGGCGCCGGCACCGGGGGGAGCGGCGGCGTGGGCGGCCGCCAGGGACAGGCCGAGGTCCCGTACGGCGGGCCGGCCGTCGGCGGGCAGCGCGAGCAGCCGCTGTGCCCGCGTGCGTACGGCCGCCGGGGTGGCCCCGGAGACGACCAGCGGAATCGTGCCGCTGCGGAAGAGGGGTTCCCCGGCGGGCCCGGCATCGGTGCGCATGCGGTCGGCAGACACGGTTCTACTCGCTCTCGGTCTAGGCGGATGCCGTGCGGCGGCACGGGGCGTAAGGGACGGCCGTGATGGAACTCGTGGACGGTCCTAAAGAAGGCCGTGCGGTATTTGGGCGGCGTTATTTCTCCGTCAGGAAATCGTGGGGACCCGGCCTGGATCCAAGAACTCCGGGTCTCATGGCGAGACCTGCCGCGCCCCGATTCGGAACGCGCCGTCGGGCCGCACTCGGGCCGAGTCCGAACGTACCCCGTCCCCGAGCCCTGGTGAACCGAAGAAAGGTTCGCCGTCGGGGGCTGTCCCGGTGACGGGACATGGCTGGCCAGGGCTTGTGCGAACCGCGTGGACCGGCCGATTCGAAGGTCATTGAGGCACCCGCGAGAAGCGGTGTGAGAACGGTCGGTGTACCGCCTCTGACCTGCGGCTAAGGGGGGAGAAGGCATCTCTCTGAATGAGGTGCTGAGAAAGTACAGTTACCTCCTTTGGGAAATATCGAGCGGCGCACCGCGGTGAAGGCGTGAGAAAGGACATTCACGTGATCCGCGCAGGACGAGTCCGATGCGACGAGCGACTGTCCGAACGACTGAGAACGGTGGGCGTGGCGACGGGTGAAATCCGGTGGTCGGACGGCCCCGAACTCGTTGCGTTACGGTTCCCCGGCAGGCAAGCGAGACCGGAAACCAATGGGGGAGTGGAGACGGTCGGGGCCGCCGGAAGTGCGCCGCACTTCGCGTCGATCCGCCCTTATCTCCACGGCTCTCGGAGGCACCGGCGAATGCTGGGTTCCGTTGCGCTGCCATGGCTCGCCGCCGCCGCACCGACGGCGTCGCGAACTGTTCGCTCACCGCGTCCCGCACGGAATTTCTGAGTCTCTGGAGCCTTCGTGACCGACCCTCATGAGTCTTCCGCCGCAGCCCTGCCCGTCCCCGACGTGACCGTCGCCGCGCTCTTCGCGCGGCAGGCGGCCGCGACACCGGACGCGGTGGCGGTCGTCGGGGGAACCGACGTCGCGTGGACCTACCGCCAGCTCGACGAGCGCGCCGACCGGCTCGCACGGGTGCTCACCGCGCGCGGGGTGCGCGAGGAGTCGATCGTCGGCGTGGCGCTGCGCCGGTCGCCGGAGTACGTCGTGTCGGTCCTCGCCGTGCTCAAGGCGGGCGGCGGCTATCTGCCGGTCGACCCCGACTACCCCGCCGAGCGCCTCGACTTCATGCTGCGCGACGCCGCCCCCGCGGTCCTGGTGACCGACACCGGGACCGCCCGCTCCCTGCCCACGAGCACCGTGCCGCAGCTGGTCCTCGACGACCCCGGCACGAGCGAGGCGATCACGCCGACCGGGCCCACGACGGACAGCCCCGCGCCCACGACGGACAGCCCGCTGACCGGGGCCACGCCCCCGCCCGGACACCCCGACAACCTCGCGTACGTCATCTACACCTCCGGCTCGACCGGCACCCCCAAGGGCGTCGCCGTCACCCAGCGAGACGTGGTGACCCTGGCCCTGGACGGGCGTTACGAGGGCGGTGCGCACACCCGCGTCCTGCAGCACGCCCCGCTCGCGTTCGACGCCTCGACGTACGAGCTGTGGGTGCCGCTGCTCTCCGGCGGCACCCTGGTCGTGGCCCCGCCGGGCGTCCTCGACGCGACCGCCCTGGCCGCCCTCATCACCGAGCACCGCGTCACCGCCGCCTTCATGTCCGCCGGCCTGTTCAAGGTGGTCGCCGAGGAGCGGCCGGAGAGTTTCACCGGGATGCGCGAGGTGTGGGCCGGGGGCGACGTGGTGTCTCCGGAGGCGGTGCGGCGGGTGCTTCGCGGCTGCCCGGACCTGACGGTCGTCAACGGCTACGGCCCGACCGAGACGACGACGTTCGCCCTGTGCCGCCCGGTGTCCGAACCCGCCGACGTGGCCGAGCCGTTCCCGGTCGGCTGGGCCATGGACAGCATCGACGCGTACGTCCTGGACGACGCACTGCGCCCGGTGGCGCCCGGCACCAGCGGCGAGCTGTACCTGGCGGGCCCCGGCCTCGCCCGCGGCTACCTCAACCGGCACGCCCTGACCGCCGAACGCTTCGTGGCCTGCCCCTTCGGCGCGCCCGGCGAGCGCATGTACCGCACCGGCGACATCGTCTCCCGCACCCCGGACGGCGAGATCAGCTTCGAGGGCCGCGTCGACGCCCAGGTGAAGATCCGCGGCTTCCGCATCGAGCCCGGCGAGATCGAGGCCGCCCTGGAGCTGCACCCCCGGGTCGCGCACGCCGTGGTCGTCCCGCACGAGGGACGCGGCAACGGCGGCAAGCAGCTCGTCGGCTATGTCGTCCCGGCCGCCGACGAAGCCGACCTCGAGGCCGAACGCGGCGGCGGCACCGGCCACTTCGCCCTCGCGGCCGGCCTCGGCCCCGGCGAGCTGCGCACCTTCCTCGCCCGCACCCTGCCCGAGTACCTGATCCCGGCCGCGTTCGTGGTCATCGACGCGCTGCCGCTCACCGCGAACGGCAAGCTCGACCGGGCGGGCCTGCCGGAGCCGGAGTTCCGGGGCGCCGCCTACCGGGCGCCGCGCACGGAGCGGGAGGAGATACTCGCCGCGCTGTTCGCCGAGGTCCTCGGCGTGGAGCGGGTCGGCGTCGACGACGACTTCTTCGTCGTCGGCGGCGACAGCATCCAGTCGATCCAGCTGGTCACCCGGGCGCGCGCCCGCGGCGTGGCGCTCAGCACCCGGGAGGTGTTCGAGCGGCGCACCGTCGCCGACCTGGCCGCGCACGCGGCGGACACCGTCGCGTCCGGTGAGGACGCCCCGGTGCTCGCGGAGTTCGAGAGCGGCGGCGTCGGCTTCGTACCGCATCTGCCGGTGACGCGCTGGCTGCAGCACCGCGGCCCCGGCTTCGAACGGTTCCTCCAGGCGATGGTCCTCGACCTGCCCCAGGGCATCGACGAGGCGGGGCTCACGGCGACGCTCGGCGCGGTCGTCGACCGGCACGACCTGCTGCGGGCCCGGCTGGTCGAGGGCGTCCTCAGCGGCCTGGTCACCGGGGCCCCGGGGGCGGTCGACACGGCGTCGCTGATCCGGCGCGTCGCGTGCGCGGGCGCGTGGGACACCGCCGAGTGGCACAAGTCGCTGCTCGCCGAGCTGGACGCCGCCGCGGGACGCCTCGACCCCGCCGCCGGGACCGTCGCGCAGTTCGTGTGGTTCGACGCCGGACCGGAGCGGGCCGGACGGCTGCTGCTCGCCCTGCACCACCTCGTCGTCGACGGCGTCTCCTGGCGCATCCTGATGCCCGACCTGGCGGCGGCCTGGCAGCAGGTGCGCGCCGGTACGACACCGGAACTCGACCCGGTCGCCACCTCCGTGCGCCGCTGGTCGCACGCCCTCGTCGAGGAGGCGGGCCGCCCCGGCCGCACCGCCGAGCTGGAGCACTGGAAGTCCGTGGTCGCGGGACCGGACCCGGTGCTCGGCACCCGGCGCCTCGACACCACCGTCGACGTCGTCGCCACCCTCGGCAAGGTGCGGGTGCAACTGCCCCCTGCCGTCACCGAGGCACTCCTCACCACCCTGCCCGCGACCTACCGGGGCGGCGTCAACGACGGCCTGCTAGCCGCGCTGGCGATGGCGGTCACGCGCTGGCGCCGCGGCCGCGGCGTCGACGAGCCGTCCACGCTGATCCGTCTGGAGGGGCACGGCCGCGAGGAGTCCGTGGCGCCGGGCGCCGATCTGTCGCGCACCGTCGGCTGGTTCACCAGCGTGTTCCCGGTCCGCCTCGACCTCGCGGGCACCGACGTCGACGAGGCGTTCGCGGGCGGCGCCGCCGCGGGCCGCGTCGTCAAGACCGTCAAGGAGCACCTGGCCGGCGTCCCCGACAAGGGCATGGGCTACGGCCTGCTCCGCTACCTCAACCCCGAGACCACCGAAGCCCTCAAGGGTCACGAGGCCGGCCAGATCTCCTTCAACTACCTGGGCCGCTTCTCCGCCGCCGCCGACATGCCCGAGAACCTCCGCGGCCTCGGCTTCACCCAGACCCCCGGCCTGACGGAACTGGCCGAACTGGACGCGGGCCAGGACCCCCGCATGGCCGCCCTCGCCGAGCTCGACATCAACGCCCACGTCACCGACACCCCCGAAGGCCCCAGCCTCGGCGCCCTGTTCACCGCCCCGCAGGGCGTGCTCAGCGCCGCGGAGGTGCGCGAACTCGCCGACCTGTGGTGCGCCGCCCTCACCGGCCTCGCCCGGCACACCGCCGACCCCGGCGCCGGCGGCCTCACCCCCTCCGACGTCCTCCTCACCCCCGTCCGACAGGACGCCATCGAGGGCTGGGAACAGCGCTACCCCGGACTGTCCGACGTCTGGCCCGCCTCACCCCTGCAGTCCGGACTGCTCTTCCACTCCAAGCTGGTCGCCGAGTCCGGATCCGACTTCGACGCCTACCACGAGCAGTACGTCCTGCACCTGTCGGGCCCCGTCGACACCACCCGCCTGCGCACCGCCGCCCAGGCCCTCCTCGACCGCCACCCCGCTCTGCGCGTCGCCTTCGTGCCCGGCCCCGACGGCGACCTGGTCCAGCTCGTCGTCGACGGCGTCGAGGTGCCCTGGCGCCACCTCGACCTCACCGGCCACGCCGAGGCCGAACGCGCCACGGCGTACGAGGACTTCCTCGCCGAGGACCTGAAGGCCCACTTCGACCCGGCCGCGCCGCCGATGCTGCGCCTGGCCCACATCGCCACGGAGACCGGCCGCCACGCCGTCGTCCTGACGGTGCACCACGTCCTCGTGGACGGCTGGTCGCTGCCGCTGCTCATCCAGGACCTGCTCCAGCTCTACGCGGCGGACGGCGACGCCGTCGCGCTCGGGCGGGCCCGCAGCTACCGCGAGTACCTGGCCTGGCTGGAGCGGCAGGACCCCGAGGAGTCGCTGCGCGCCTGGGCCGACGAGTTGGACGGCGTCACCGAGCCGACGCTGGTCGCCCCCGCCGCCCTCGACACCACGAGCACCGGCATCGACCAGACCGACGTGCCGCTCACCCCGGCCCAGGTCCGTGAACTCGCCGCCCGCGCCGCCGAGTCCGGCGTCACCATGAACACCCTCGTCCAGGGCGCCTGGGGAGTCCTCCTCGGCCGGCTGACCGGACGGCAGGACGTGGTGTTCTCCGCGACGGTGTCCGGACGGCCGCCCACGCTGCCCGGCGTGGACTCCGTGGTCGGCATGTTCCTCAACACCGTTCCCGTACGCGTCCGCTGCGCACCCGCGCGCCCCTTCGCCGAGGTCCTCACCGAACTCCAGGACCGGCAGGCCGCGCTCCTGGACCACCACCACCTCGGCCTCACCGAGATCCAGCGCGGCACCGGCCTCGCGACGCTCTTCGACACCGTGGTCGCCTTCGAGTCGTTCCCGCTGGACCGCACCGGCATCGCCGAGGCGAGCGAGGCCGCCGGGATCACGGTGAGCGGCCTGCGCTCCTTCACCGCGAGCCACTACCCGGTGACCCTGTTCGTCTACCCCGACGGCGCCCACCCCCGCCTGACCGTCCAGTACCAGCGGCACGCCCTCGACGCGGCCACGGCCGCCGACCTGGCCACCCGCCTCGGCCGCGTCCTGACGAGGCTCACCGAGGAACCGGGCACCCCCGTGGGGCTCGTCGACCTCCTCGACGAGGGCGAGCGCCACCGGATCGTCGGCGAGTGGAACGACACCGCGGAGCCGACCACCGCGCACACGATCCCGGAGCTGATCGAGAAGCAGGTGGCCGAGACGCCCGACGCCACCGCCGTGGTCTGCGGCGACCACTCCCTGACGTACCGGGAGCTGAACGCCCGCGCCAACGTCCTCGCCCGCGAGCTGTGCGCGCGCGGCGCCGGTCCCGAGCAGGTCGTGGGTCTGGCCCTGCCGCGCACGGCGGACCTCGTCACCGGCATGCTCGCCGTCCTCAAGTCGGGCGCCGGGTACCTCCCGATCGACCCCGCGTACCCCAGCCACCGCCTGGACTTCATCCTCGCCCAGGCCCGGCCCGCCCTGATCCTCACCGACTCCGCGACCGTGGACGTGCTGCCGAGGACGGACACGCCGTGCCTGCACCTCGACCACCTCGAAGGCATGGACCTCGGCGCCTCCGACCGGCTGGGCCCCGACAGGCCCGAGCCGCCGAGCCCGGACCACCTGGCGTACGTGATGTACACATCCGGCTCCACCGGCACCCCCAAGGGCGTCATGATCACGCACGCCAACGTGGTCAACGGCGTGGCCCGGCTCGCCCGGCGCGTGGGCGTCGACGCCACCACACGGATGCTCGCGGGCACCTCCGTCAACTTCGACGTGTCCGTGTTCGAGATCGTCACCACCCTCTCCCGGGGCGGCTGCGTCGAAGTGGTGCGCGACGCCATGGTCCTCGGCGAGCGGACGTCCCTGGCCGCCGACGTGATCAGCACGGTGCCGTCGGTCTTCGCCGAACTCCGCGACCAGATGGGCACCATCACCGGGCTCAGGACCGTCGTGTTCGCCGGTGAGGCACTGCCCGCGTCGCTGGTCGCCAAGGTGCGCGAGGCCCTGCCCGGCGTGACCGTGATCAACGCCTACGGCCAGAGCGAGTCGTTCTACGCCACCACCTTCACCGCCGACGACACCTGGCAGGGCACCGGCAGCGCCCCCATCGGCACCCCGATCGGCAACATGCGCACCTACGTCCTCGGCCCCGGCCTCACCCCCGTACCGCCCGGCGTGGTCGGCGAGTTGTACGTGGCGGGCAGCCTCGGCCGCGGCTACCACCGGCACCCGTCCCTGACCGCCGAGCGCTTCGTCGCCGACCCCTACGGCCCGGCCGGCGCGCGCATGTACCGCACCGGGGACCTGGCCCGCTGGAACCCCGAAGGACAGCTCGAATACGCCGGGCGCGCCGACGACCAGATCAAGATCCGTGGGGTGCGCGTCGAGCCCGCCGAGGTCGAGGCGGTCCTGACCGGCCACCCGGACGTGGCGCAGGCCGTGGTCGTGGCCAGGGACGTCACCGGCAAGGCGGGCAAGCAGCTGGTCGGCTACGTGGTGCCGGAGCCGGACGACGGGCCCGGGGGAGGGGGCGGGGCCGGGCTCGGCGCCCGCCCCCGGTCCGCCGGAAGCGCCGACGCCCTGATCGCCGCCCTGCGCGACCATCTCACCGCACTCCTCCCGGCCCACCTGGTCCCCACCGGCCTCGTGGCCCTCGCCGAGATCCCCCTGACCGCCAACGGCAAGGTGGACCGCAAGGCCCTGCCCGACCCCGCCCCCGCCGCACAGCGCGCCGGGCGGGCGCCGCGCACCCCGCAGGAAGCACAGCTCTGCTCGTTGTTCGCCGAAGTCCTCGGCCTCGACCGGGTCGGCATCGACGACAACTTCTTCGACCTGGGCGGCCACTCCCTGCTCGCCACCCGCTTGACCAATCACATCCGCGACAGCTTCGGCGTCGACGTTCCCATCCGCGCGGTGCTCGACTCCCGCGACGTCGCCGACCTCTCGCGCACCGTCCTGGAGGCGTCGACCACCAGGCGGCCCCGTCTGCAGAAGATGAACAGGAGTGCAAAGTAAATGATCCCGTTGTCCTATGCGCAGCGCCGTCTGTGGTTCATCGACCGTTTCGAGGGTCCCTCGGCCACATACAACCTCCCGTTCCTCATCGAGCTGACGGGTGAGCTGAACGTGGCGGCGCTCACCGCGGCCGTACGGGACGTGGTGGTCCGGCACGAGAGCCTGCGCACCCTGATCATCGACAACGCCGACGGCGTACCGGCACAGGAAGTCGTCCCCGCCGAGGACGTCCACCTGGACGTGCCGCTCGTCGAGGTGGCGCCCGCGGACCGGGACGCGGCCGTCACACGGGCCGCCCAGTACGCGTTCACGCTGGCCGAGGAGATCCCCGTACGGGCCACCCTGTTCCGCAGCGGCCCCCAGGACCACCAGCTGCTCCTGCTCGCCCACCACATCGCCACCGACGGCGAGTCCATGGCCCCGCTCGTGCGCGACCTCGCCGCCGCGTACGCCGCGCGGGTCGCGGGCACCGCGCCGGACTGGCCCGAACTCCCCGTCCAGTACGTCGACTACACGATGTGGCAGCGCGACCTGCTCGGCGACGAGAACGACCCGCAGAGCATCCTCGCCACCCAGCTCGACTATTGGCGCGGCGAACTCACCGGCGTCCCGCAGCCCCTGCGTCTGCCCGCCGACCGCCCGCGCCCGCCCGTGGCCGGACGCCACGGCGACGTCGTGGACTTCCGGATCGACGCGGACCTCTACGGCCGCGCCGAGGAGCTCGCCCACCGCACCGGCGTGACCGCGCCCATGGTCTTCCAGGCCGCGCTCGCCGCACTGTTGCAGCAGCTCGGTGCGGGCGCGGACGTCACCATCGGCTCCACCGTCGCGGGCCGCATGGACAGCCAGCTCGACGACCTGGTCGGCTTCTTCGTCAACACCTGGGTCCTGCGCACCGACCTGTCCGGCACCCCGTCCTTCGAGGACCTCCTCGGCCGGGTCCGCGAGAAGGCCATGGCCGCCTACGACCACCAGGACGCCCCCTTCGAGCGCCTCGTGGAGATGCTCAACCCCGAGCGGTCCACGGCCTACCACCCGCTGTTCCAGACGATGTTCACCTGGGAGACCCACCGCTCGGTCACCCTCGAACTCCGCGGCGGCCTCACCGCCCGGTGCACCGGTCTGCCCACGCCGACCGCCAAGTTCGACCTGGAGTTCAGCTGCTTCGCGGACCCCGACGAGCCGGGCCTCTCCGTCTCCCTGGAGTACGCCACCGAGCTGTTCGACCGGTCCACCGCCGAAGCCGTCGCCGCGCGCTACGCCCGCCTGGTCCGCCACCTCGTGGACGCGCCCGAGCGGCCCGTCGCCCTCGCCGACGTCCTGGACGCGGGGGAACGCACGCTCGTCCTCGGCACGTTCAACGAGACGGCGGCCGCGACCCCCGACGTGAGCATCGCGGGCCTGGTCGAAAGCCGGGCCGCGGCCACGCCCGACGCGCTCGCCCTGATCCACGGCGACACGGAGCTGACCTACGCCGAACTCGACGCGCGGGCCGGGCTGCTCGCCCGCGAGCTCGTGGCCCGCGGGGCCGGCCCGGAGAGCGTCGTCGGCCTGGCGCTCCCGCGCTCCGCCGACCTGGTCGTCGCCATGCTCGGCATCCTGAAGTCCGGTGCCGCCTATCTGCCGATCGACCCCCGCTACCCCAGCACCCGCCTGGACCACATCCTCCGCGACGCCCGCCCGCGCCTGGTCCTGACCAGCGCCGACACCGCGGGCGTGCTGCCGACGACGGACGTGCCCACGCTGTTCGTCGACGACGTCGACTTCGACGCCGACGGCTCCGGGGCAGCGGACGTCGAGCTGCCGCGCGTGCGGCCCGCGAACGCCGCGTACGTGATGTACACCTCCGGCTCCACCGGTGTGCCCAAGGGCGTCACCATCACCCACCGCGACGTCGTCAACGGCGTGCTGCGCCTCGCCGACGCCATCGGCATGGACGCGGGCACCCGCACCCTGGCGGGCACCTCCGTCAACTTCGACGTCTCCGTCTTCGAGACGATCACGACCCTGGCCGTCGGCGGCACCCTCGAAGTGGTCCGTGACATCCTGGTCGTCGGCGAGCGCGGCGGCTGGTCCGGCGGCATCATCAGCACCGTCCCCTCCGTCTTCGCCGAACTCCTCGACCAGGTCGGCGGCAAGCTCCAGGCCGACGCGGTGGTCTTCGCGGGCGAAGCCCTGCCCGCGTCCCTCGTCGACCGGGTCCGCGAGGCCATCCCGGGCGTCCGCGTCGTCAACGCCTACGGCCAGACCGAGTCGTTCTACGCCACCACCTTCACCGCCGACGACACCTGGCGCGGCACCGGCAGCGCCCCCATCGGCGCCCCCATCGGCAACATGCGCGCCTACGTCCTCGGCCCCGGCCTGGAGCCGGTGGCACCGGGCGTCGTGGGCGAGCTGTACGTCGCGGGCAACGTGGCCCGCGGCTACCACGGCCGCGCCGCGCTCACCGCGGAACGCTTCCTCCCCGACCCGTACGGCGGGCCCGGCGCCCGCATGTACCGCACCGGCGACCTCGCCCGCTGGACCCCCGAGGGGCAGCTGGAGTACGCGGGCCGTGACGACGCGCAGGTCAAGGTGCGCGGCTTCCGCATCGAGCCCGGCGAGATCGAGGCGGCCCTCACCGCGCACCCGGGCGTCGCGCAGGCCGTGGTGACCACCCACGCGGGCCGCGGCACCACCCGACTGGTCGGCTACGTCGTGCCGGTGGACTCCGGCGAGGGCGGCCTCGACAGCGTCTCCAGCCTCGGCGACCTCGACCTGGACCTCACGGCGATCGTCTCCGCGCGCGACCTGCGCCGGTTCGTCTCCGGACGCCTTCCGGAGTTCATGGTGCCGTCGGTGTTCGTGATGCTCGACCGGCTTCCGCTGGCACCCAACGGCAAGCTCGACCACAAGGCACTGCCGGAGCCGGAGTTCACCGGCGGTGAGTACCGCGCCCCGCGCACCGCCGAGGAGACCACCCTCGCCGCCGTCTACGCCGAGGTCCTCGGCCTCGAACGCGTCGGCGTCGACGACGACTTCTTCGCCATCGGCGGCGACTCCATCCGCTCCATCCAGGTCGTGTCGCGGGCCCGCGCCCAGGGCGTCGACGTCAGCCCCCGGCAGATCTTCGAGTGCCGCACCGTCGCCGAGCTGGCGCAGGCGGCGGGCGACGGCCCGGGCCGTCCCGTCCTCGACGAACTGGACGGCGGCGGCGTCGGCTTCGTACCACTCCTGCCCATCGGGCACTACCTGACCGAACTCGGCGGCGGCACAGACCGGTTCACCATGTCGATGACCGTGGACCTGCCCGCGGGCATCGACGAGCGCGGGCTGCTCGCCACCCTGGGCGCGGTCCTCGACCGGCACGACATCCTCCGCTCCCGGCTCGTGAGCGACCCCGCGCCCGGGCTCGACGTGACCGCTCCCGGCACCGTCGACGCGGGCACCCTGCTGCACCGCGTCACCTGGACCGGCGACTGGGACGGCACCTGGCGCGATCAGGCCGCCGCCGAACTCGACGCCGCCGCGGACCGCCTCGACGCCCGGCGCGGCGTGATGGCGCAGTTCGTGTGGTTCGACGCGGGCACCGGCGACCCGGGACGGCTCCTGATCCTGCTGCACCACTTCGTCGTCGACGGCGTGTCCTGGCGCATCCTGCTGCCCGACCTCGCCGAGGCCTGGAGCCAGGTCCGGGACGGACGCACCCCCGAACTCCCCGAGGTCACCACCTCCGTACGGCGCTGGGCGCACGCCCTGGCCGACGAGGCGGCCGGCGAGCGGCGCACGGGCGAGCTGGCGCTGTGGCGCTCCATCGTCACCGGCCCCGACCCGGACCTCGGCGGGCGGCCGTTCGACCCGGCGGTGGACGTGTGCGCCACCGTGCGGACCGTGCACATGGACCTGCCGACGGCGGCCACCGAGACGCTGCTCACCACCCTGCCCGGCGCGTTCCGCGGCGGCGTGAACGACGGCCTGCTCGCCGCCCTCGCCCTCGCCGTCGCCAAGTGGCGGCGCGGCCGGGGCGTGGCCGAGGACGCGTCGGCCTCGACGCTGATCCGTCTGGAGGGCCACGGCCGCGAGGAGGCGGCGGCGCCGGGCGCGGACCTGTCCCGCACCGTCGGCTGGTTCACCAGCGTCTACCCCGTGCGCCTCGACGTGGCGGGCGTGGACGTCGACGACGCCCTCGCGGGCGGCCGCGCCGCGGGCGCCGCCGTCAAGGCCGTCAAGGAACAGCTCCTCGCCGTGCCCGACAAGGGCGTCGGCTACGGCATGCTGCGCCACCTCAACCCCGAGACCGCCGAGATCCTGGAGCGCTACCCCACCGGGCAGATCTCCTTCAACTACCTGGGCCACTACACCGGTTCCGGCAACATGCCCGAGAACCTGCGCGGCCTCGGCTTCACCCAGGCCGAAGGCACCACCGAGCTGATCGCCGACCTCGACGCGGACATGCCCGCCCTCGCGACCCTCGCGGTGAGCGCGTACGTCACCGACACACCCGAGGGCCCGCGCCTGGACGCCCGCTTCGACTTCCCCTCCGGCCTGCTGTCCGAGGCCGAGGCCGAGGAGCTGGCCGCCCTGTGGCGCACGGCCCTCGAAGGCGTGGCCCGGCACGCGGGACGGCCGGACGCGGGCGGCCTCACGCCCTCCGACGTGCCGCTGGTCACCGCCGACCAGGCCCAGCTGGAGGCGTGGGAGGAGCGCCACCCGCACCTCGTCGACGTCTGGCCGCTGACCGCCATGCAGGACGGCCTGCTCTTCCACGCGGAACTGGCCGGCGCCTCCTTCGACGCCTACCAGATGCAGCTCGTCTTCCACCTGAACGGCGAGGTCGACGGCGCCCGCATGCGCGCCGCGGGACAGGCGCTCCTGGAGCGCTACCCGACCCTGCGGGCCTCGTTCGTCATGGCCGACGACGGCCGCCGCGTCCAGCTCGTCCACGAGCACGTCGAACTGCCGTGGGCCGAGCACGACTTCAGCGGCCTCGCCGACGGCGAGCGCGAGCAGCGGCTCAAGACCCACCTCGCCGAGGAGCACGCACGCCACTTCGACCCGGCCATCGCGCCCCTCGTGCGCATGTCCCTGGTCAAGCTGGCCGCCGACCGGTGGGAGCTGGTCTTCACCGCCCACCACGTCCTGTTCGACGGCTGGTCGCTGCCCCTGGTCATGGAGGACCTGCTGCGCCTGTACGGCTCGGCGGGCGACGCGAGCGGCCTCGGCCGGATCCGCGACTACCGCGACTTCCTGACCTGGCTCGCCGACCGGGACGAGGGCGCGGCCGCCCGCGCCTGGGCCACGGAGCTGTCCGGTGTCGAGTCACCGACGCTCCTGGCGCCGGACGCGGCCGACAGCGACGCGGAACCGGCGGGCATCGCCATGGCGGACGTACCGCTGTCCCCGGAGACGGGCCGTGACCTGGCCCGCCGGGCCGCCGACCTCGGCATCACCCTCAACACCCTGATCCAGGGCTCCTGGGCGGTCCTCCTCGCGGGCCTGACCGGCCGCCAGGACGTGGTGTTCGGCACCACCGTCTCCGGCCGTCCGCCCCAGGTCGCGGGGGCCGACGAGATGGTCGGCCTGTTCATCAACTCGCTGCCGGTGCGCGTGAACTGCGCCCCGGGCACCACCCTGCGCGAACTCCTCACCGACCTGCAGGAGCGCCAGAGCGCCCTGCTCGACCACCACCATCACGGGCTGCTCGACATCCACCAGGCGGTGGGCCTGCCGACGCTGTTCGACACCATGGTCGGCTACGAGTCCTTCCCGATCGACGCCGTCGCCCTCAGCGAGGCCGGAGCCGCCGCCGGGATCGAGCTGACCGGCATCAGCCCGCTCAGCGGCGCGCACTATCCGCTGGTCGTCATGGCGCTCGCGGAGCCGCACCTGAAGGTCGGCATCGAGTACCGGCCGCACGTGTTCGACGCCGCCCAGGTCGGCGCCGTCGCGGGCCGCCTCGCGCGGATCCTGGAACTCCTGGCGCGCGACGCGGACATCCCGGTGGCCGCTCTCGGCATCCTGGAGGACGACGAGCGCAAGCGGATCCTCACCGACTGGAACGACACCCCCGCCGCGACCGCCGAGCGGACCGTCCCCCAGGTCTTCGAGGCGCACGTGGCGCGGACCCCGGACGCCCCCGCCGTCGTGGACGGCGCCCGCACCCTCACGTACCGGGACCTGGATGAGCGGGCCAACCGCCTGGCCCGGGTCCTGGCGGCTCGGGGCGTCGGGCAGGAGTCCGTGGTCGGGCTCGCCCTGCCGCGCTCCGTGGAGCAGATCGTGGCGCTCCTGGCCATCGAGAAGGCGGGCGGCGCCTACCTGCCCGTCGACCCCGAGTACCCGGCCGACCGCCTCGCGTTCATGCTCAGTGACGCCGACCCCACCCTCGTGGTCACCGACGCGCGGATCGCCGCCGGACTGCCCGAGAGCCCCTGCCCGTTCCTGGTGATCGACGAGCCCGACACGGCCGCCGAGATCACCGCGGCCCCGGCGGAGCCCCTGGCCTCCGCGCAGGCCGGGCACCTGGACCAGCTCGCCTATCTGATGTACACCTCCGGCTCCACGGGCCGCCCCAAGGGCGTGGGCGTCACCCACCGGGGCGTCGTGAGCCTCGCCGCCGACAGTTGCTACGCGGGCGGCAACCACGAGCGCGTCCTCATGCACAACGCGCAGGCCTTCGACGCCTCCACCTACGACCAGTGGATCCCCCTGCTCGGCGGCGGCACCATCGTCATCACCCCGCCCGGACGCCTGGACGCGGCCACCCTGGCCGCGGCCGCGCGCGAGCACGACGTGACCGGCGTCGTCATGACGGCCGGCTTGTTCATGGTCATCGCCGACGAGATGCCCGAGGCCTTCACCGGCGTCCGCGAGGTCTGGTCGGCCGGTGACGCGGTGGCGCCCGCCCTGGTGCGGCGCGTCCTCGACACCTGCCCCGGCCTGCGGGTCGTCAACGGATACGGGCCCACCGAGGCCACCATGGCCACCTCCATCCACAACATGGAGCGCCACGAGGACATCGGCGAGGTCGTCCCGATCGGCCGCCCCCTCGACAGCACCCAGGTCTACGTCCTCGACGCCGCCCTGCGCCCGGTGCTGCCCGGCGTGCCCGGCGAGCTGTACATCGGCGGGGAGCGCCTGGCCCGTGGCTACCGCAACCGCCCCGGCCTGACCGCCGAGCGCTTCGTGGCCTGCCCCTTCGGCGCGCCGGGGGAGCGGATGTACCGCACCGGCGACGTCGTGGCCTGGACCGACGAGGGCCTCCTCGTCTTCCACGGCCGCGTCGACACCCAGGTCAAGATCCGCGGCTTCCGCATCGAGCCCGCCGAGGTCGAGGCCGCCCTGTCCACCCACCCCGGCGTCGCCCAGGCCGTGGTGACGGTCCAGGAGGACGAGGCCGGGGAGCGGCGCCTCATGGGCTATGTGGTGCCGCACCTGGACGGCACCGGCCAGAGCGCCGCGGCCGAGCGCCAGGTCGAGGAGTGGGAGACCATCTACGACCAGGTCTACTCCGCGGCGAACACCGTCTGGGGCGAGGACTTCACCGGCTGGGACTCCACCTACACCGACCGGCCGCTCGCGCTGCACGAGATGCGCGAGTGGCGGGACGCCGCGGTCCGGCAGATCCTCAGCCGGGGGCCGCGCCGCGTCCTCGAGATCGGCGTCGGCTCCGGCCTGCTGATGGCACACGTCCTGCCGCACGTGGAGCAGTACTGGGCCACCGACCTGTCGTCCGCCGTCATCGAACGGCTCGCCCACGAGGCCGAGCAGGCCGGGTACGCCGACAAGGCGACCCTGCGCCACCGCGCCGCCGACGACGTGACCGGGCTGCCCCAGGGCCACTTCGACACCGTCGTGCTCAACTCGGTGGTGCAGTACTTCCCGGACGCCGACTACCTCGACCGCGTCCTGGCGCAGGCCTTCGAACTCCTCGCGCCCGGCGGCCGGATCATCGTCGGCGACGTCCGCAACGCCGCCACCCTGCGGCTGTTCCGCGCGGGCGTCCAGCACGCCCACCAGCCGGAGGCCGCCACGTCGCAGGCCAGGGCGGCGATCACCCGCGCCATGCTCATGGAGCAGGAACTGGTCCTCGACCCGGAGTGGTTCACCCAGTGGGCGGCGCGGCACGGCGCCGCCGGCGCCGACATCCGCCTCAAGCCGGGACGCGCCCACAACGAACTCACCCGCCACCGCTACGAGGCCGTGCTGCACAAGCACCCCGCGGCGCCCGTGGAGCTGACCGAGGCGCCCCCGCTGTACTGGGGCCGCCAGGTCGGCGACCTGCGCGAACTGGCGCAGCTGTGCGCCGCCCGCGAGGACACCGAGGTGCTGCGGGTCGTGGGCATCCCCAACGCCCGCCTCACCGAAGAGGTGGACCTCGCCGTCGCCGCGGGCCTGATGACCGCCCCCGCCGTCACGGGCCCCGCCGTGGACCCGCAGGACGTCTGGGACCAGGCCGCCGAGCAGGGCTGGACGGTGCTCCTGACCTGGTCGGGAGCTGTCGCCGAGAGCTTCGACGTGCTGGTCTTCCCGCAGGGCCCCGAGCTGCCCCACCAGTTGACGGGCCTCTTCGTGCCCGCCGGGCGCGCCGAGCGCGAGCTGGCCAGCGAGCCGGCCGCGGCCGGACGCATCGGCACGCTCGTCGGCTCGCTGCGCGACTACCTCACCGAGCGGCTTCCCGCGCACCAGGTGCCCGCCTCGGTGGTGGCCATCGCCGAGGTGCCCCTGATGGCCAGCGGCAAGCTGGACCGCAAGGCGCTGCCCGTCGCCGACTTCGTGGCCCAGGCCACGGGACGGGACCCGCGCACCCCGCAGGAAGAGCTGCTGTGCGGCCTCTTCGCGGAGGTGCTCGGCCTCGACCGGGTCGGCATCGACGACGACTTCTTCGCCCTCGGCGGCCACTCGCTGCTCGCCACCCGTCTGGTGAGCCGCATCCGCGCCGTCCTCGGCGTGGAGCTGCCGATCCGCGCGGTGTTCGCCGCGCCGACGGTGGTGGGCCTGTCCGGTCACCTCTCCGAGGGCGACCGGGCCCGTCCGCCGATGGTCCGCGTCGACCCGCGCCCGGAGCGGGTTCCGCTGTCCTTCGCCCAGCGCCGCCTGTGGTTCCTCGACAAGTTCGAGGGCCCCTCGGCCACGTACAACGCGCCCTTCCCGCTGCGTCTCACGGGTGAGCTCGACCCGGACGCGCTCGCGGCGGCGGTACGCGACGTGGTGACCCGGCACGAGAGCCTGCGCACCCTCTTCGCCGAGGACGCCGACGGCACCCCGTACCAGCGGGTGCTCCCGGCCGCCGAGGTGCGCCTGGACGTGCCCGTCGTGGACGTCGCGGCGGTGGACCTGACCGCCGAGATCATGGAGTTCGCGTCCTACCGCTTCGACCTGGCCACGGAGATCCCCGTGCGCACGGTGCTGCTGCGGCTCGCCGAGCAGGACCACGTCCTGGTCCTGATGGTCCATCACATCGCCAGTGACGGCTCGTCGATGGCGCCCATGTTCCGTGACCTCGCCGACGCCTACGCCGCCCGGCTCGCGGGCCAGGCGCCGCGCTGGCCCGAACTCCCCGCCCAGTACGTCGACTACACCCTGTGGCAGCGCGACCTGCTCGGCGACGAGAACGACCCCGACAGCCTGCTGACGGCCCAGTTCGACTACTGGCGCGGCGAGCTGACCGGCGTACCGCAGCCCCTGCAACTGCCCACCGACCGCACCCGGCCGCCCAAGGCGAGCCACCGCGGCGCCCACGTCGACTTCGCCCTGGACCCGGACACCGTCGCGGGCATCGGCGAGCTGGCCCGGGAGCGCGGCGCGACCGTGGCGATCGTCCTGGAGGCCGCCCTCGCGGTGCTCCTGAACCGCCTCGGCGGTGGCGACGACGTCACCATCGGCTCACCGATCGCCAACCGCACCGACGAGAACCTGACCGACATGGTCGGCTTCTTCGTCAACACCTGGGTGCTGCGGGCCCGCCTCGACGGCAACCCCACCTTCAACGACGTCCTCGACCAGGTGCGCACCAAGTCCCTTGCCGCCTACGACCACCAGGACGTGCCCTTCGAGCGTCTGGTGGAGGTCCTCAACCCGGAGCGTTCGACGGCGTACTCGCCGCTGTTCCAGGTGATGTTCGCCTGGCAGAACTTCAACCGGCAGGACTTCGAACTCTCCGGTCTCCAGGTCGAGTTCGAGCGCGTGCCCAACGACACGGTCAAGTTCGACCTGTTCTTCAACATGGCCGACCTGCCCGGGCGCGGCGTCCTCGGCGTCCTGGAGTACGCCACCGACCTCTTCGACGAGGACACCGCCCGCACCATCGCCGACCGCTTCGTGCGGCTCCTCGACCGGCTCGCCGCCGAACCCGCGCGGCCCGTCGCCACCGTCGACCTGGTCGAGCCGCACGAGCGCGAACTCGTCCTGCGCGGCTTCAACGACACCGCCGCCGAGACCCCCGACCTGACCGTGCCGCAGCTCATCGCCGAGCAGGCCGCCAGGACACCGCAGGCGACGGCCGTCGTCTTCGGCGAGGAGCAGCTGACCTACGCCGAGTTGGAGGCGCGCACCGACCGCGTGGCCCACGCCCTCGCCGCGCGCGGCGTCGGCCCGGAGACGATCGTCGGCCTGAACCTGCCGCGCTCGGCCGACCTCGTGGTGGCCCTGCTCGGCATCCTCAAGGCGGGCGGCGCCTATCTGCCGATCGACCCCAAGTACCCGAGCACGCGCCTGGACCACATCCTCGACGACGCCCGCCCCGCGCTCGTCCTGAAGAGCCTCAGTGATCTCGGTGAACCGGGGGACCTGACGGACGGCGCCCCGGACACCCCGGTGACGGCGGCGCGGCCCGCGAACGCCGCGTACGTGATGTACACCTCCGGCTCCACCGGTGTGCCCAAGGGCGTCACCATCACCCACCGCGACGTCGTCAACGGCGTGCTGCGCCTCGCGGAGTCCGTCGGCATCGACGCGAACACCCGCACGCTCGCGGGCACGTCGATCAACTTCGACGTCTCCGTCTTCGAGACCGTCACCACGCTCGCCCACGGCGGCACCGTCGAGGTCGTCCGCGACGTCCTCGTCATCGGTGAGCAGGGCGGCTGGTCCGGCGGCGTCATCAGCACCGTCCCGTCCGTCCTCGCCGGGCTGCTCGACCAGGCCGACGTGGACATCGCGGCGGACGCGGTGGTGTTCGCGGGCGAGGCCCTGCCCGCGTCCCTCGTGGAGCGGGTGCGCGAGGCGATCCCGGGCGTGCGCGTCGTCAACGCCTACGGCCAGACCGAGTCGTTCTACGCCACCACCAGCACCGTCGCCGAGGAGGGCACCGGCTCCGCGGGCGCCCCCATCGGCGCCCCGCTCGGCAACATGCGCGCCTACGTCCTCGGCCCGGGCCTCGCGCCCGTCCCCGTCGGCGTGGTGGGCGAGCTGTACGTCGCGGGCAACGTGGCCCGCGGCTACCACGGCCGCGCCGCGCTCACCGCGGAACGCTTCGTGCCCGATCCGTTCGGCGAGCCCGGCGCCCGGATGTACCGCACCGGCGACCTCGCCCGCTGGCGGGCCGACGGGCAGCTCGACTACGTCGGCCGCGGCGACGCGCAGGTGAAGGTGCGCGGCTTCCGCATCGAGCCCGGCGAGATCGAGGCGGCCCTCACCGCCCACCGCGCGGTGGCCCAGGCCGCCGTGGTCGCCCGGGAGGTGCGCGGCAGCACCCAGCTCGTCGGCTACGTCGTCCCCGTCGAGGTCGACGAGACGGACGGCAACTACGACATCACCGCCGGCGTCGAGGCCAGGGACCTGCGCAAGTTCGTGTCCGCGCGGCTGCCGGAGTTCATGGTGCCCGCCGCCTTCGTGATGCTGGACCGCCTTCCGCTGGCCCTGAACGGCAAGCTGGACCACAAGGCCCTGCCGGAGCCCGAGTTCACCGGCGGCACCTACCGGGCGCCGCGCACCGCCGAGGAGCACACCCTCGCCGCCGTGTACGCGGAGGTCCTCGGCCTGGAGAGCGTCGGCGTCGACGACGACTTCTTCGCCGTCGGCGGCGACAGCATCCGCTCCATCCAGGTCGTCTCCCGGGCCCGCGCGCAGGGCCTGGAGGTCACGCCCCGGCAGATCTTCGAGCTGCGCACGGTCGCCGAGCTGGCCGAGGCCGCGGCCGCGGGCCGCGTCGGCACCGTCCTCGAAGAGCTGGAGGGCGGCGGCGTCGGCTTCATGCCGCTCCTGCCGATCGGCCACTACCTGCTCGAACTGGGCGGCGGCAGCGACCGGTTCACCATGTCGACCGTCGTCGACCTGCCCGCGGGCATCGACCACGACGGTCTCGCCGCCACCCTCGGCGCGGTCGTCGACCGGCACGACATCCTCCGCTCCCGCCTGGTCCTCACCGGGGCCAAGGGCCTTGAAGTGGCCGAGCCGGGCACCGTGGACGTGGCGGAGCTGATCCACCGCGTGGAGTGGCGCGGCGGCTGGGACCGTCCCGACTGGCACGAGCGGGCCGCGGCGGAACTGGACGCGGCGGCCGGCCGGTTGGACCCGGCGGGCGGGGTGATGGCCCAGTTCGTCTGGTTCGACGCCGGCACGGGAGCGGACGCGGGTTCCGGTGACAGCAAGGGCGGTGACACGGCCGGGCGCCTGATCATCGTGCTGCACCACTTCGCCGTCGACGGCGTCTCCTGGCGCATCCTGCTGCCCGACCTCGCCGAGGCCTGGCAGCAGCTCGGCCAGGGCCGCACCCCCGAACTCGCCCCGGTCGCGACCTCCGTGCGCCGCTGGTCGCACGCCCTCGCGGAGCACGCCGACGACGCCGACCGCGTCGCCGAACTCCCGCTCTGGCAGAGCATCCTGGACGGGCCCGACCCGGCCATCGGGTCCCGCCCGTTCGACCCGGCGCTCGACGTGCGCGCCACGGTGGAGACCGTCCACCTCGAGCTGCCGGTGGCCGCGACCGACACGCTCCTCACCACGCTGCCCGCCGCCTTCCACGGCGGGGTCAACGACGGCCTGCTCACCGCGCTGACCGTGGCCCTCGCCCAGTGGCGGCGCGCCCGCGGCGTCGACGAGCGCGACGCGTCCTCGGCCCTGATCCGTCTGGAGGGCCACGGCCGCGAGGAGAGCGCCGCACCGGGCGCCGACCTGTCCCGTACGGTGGGCTGGTTCACGAGCATGTTCCCCGTACGCCTCGACGTCGGCGGCTTCGACCTCGACGACGCCGCCACCGGCGGCAGGGCCGCGGGCGGCGCCATCAAGGCCGTCAAGGAACAGCTGAACGCCGTACCGGACCACGGCATCGGATTCGGCGTCCTGCGCTACCTCAACGCCGAGACCAAGGCCGCGCTCCAGGGCCACGGGACCGGGCAGATCTCCTTCAACTACCTCGGCCGGTTCGCCTCCGCCGACATGCCGGAGAGCCTGCGGGGCCTCGGCTGGACCGCCGCCGCCGACGTGGACGACCTGTTCGCGCAGCCCGACGCGGACATGCCCGCCATGGCCACCCTCGAAGTCACCGCGTACGTCACCGACACCGCGGACGGACCGCGCCTGAGCGCGGGCATCGGCTTCCCCGGCGGCCTGCTCACCCGGGACGAGGCACAGCAGCTCGCGGACCTGTGGCGCACGGCCCTCGAAGGCCTCGCCCGGCACGCCGAGCGGCCCGACGCGGGCGGCCTCACGCCGTCCGACGTGCCGCTCGTCAAGGTCAGCCAGCGCGACCTGGAGGTGTGGACGGAGAGCCACCCGGGCCTGGTGGACGTGTGGCCGGTGACGCCGATGCAGTCGGGCCTGCTGTTCCACAGCATGATGGCCGACTCGTCGTTCGACGCCTACCACGTGCAGCTGACGTTCCACCTCGCCGGCGACGTCGACCCCGAGCGCATGCGCCGGGCCGGTCAGGTGCTCCTCGACCGGTACCCGAACCTGGGCGCCGCGTTCGTGACCAGCGCGGCGGGCGAGCCCGTCCAGCTGATCCGCGACCGCGTCGCACTGCCGTACAAGGTCGTGGACCTGCGGGACCTCTCCGACGAGGCGCGCGACGCCGAGCTCGAACGGCTCCTCGCCGCCGACCACGCGGACCACTTCGACCCGGCGAGGCCGCCCCTGATGCGGCTGACCCTGGTCCTGATGGAGCCGGGCCGCTCGGAGCTGGTGTTCACCGCGAGCCACGCCCTGTACGACGGCTGGTCGATCCCGCACCTCCTCCAGGACCTGATCCGCGCCTACGGCACCGACGGCGACACCTCCGAGCTGCCGCGCGTACGCCCCTACCGGGACTTCCTGACCTGGCTCGCCGGGCAGGACCGCGACGCCTCGGTCCGCGCCTGGGCCGCCGAGCTGGACGGCGTGGACACGCCGACGATGCTCGCCGGGGCGGGCGGATCGTCCGTCGGTGACGACGGGCAGGACGACGGGTTCGGTTCGGCCGAGGTGCCGCTGTCCACGGAGACGTCCCGGCTGCTCTCGCAGCGGGCCGCCGAACTGGGCGTCACCCTCAACGTCCTGGTGCAGGGCACCTGGGGCGTGCTGCTCGGCGCCCTCACCGGGCGGCAGGACGTGGTGTTCGGCACCACGGTCTCCGGCCGCCCGCCGCAGGTGCCCGGCGTCGACGACATGGTGGGCCTGTTCATCAACGCCCTGCCGGTGCGCGTGCGCTACTCGCCCGAGGACACCCTCGCGCAGGTGCTCACCCGCCTCCAGCAGAGCCAGGCCGTCCTGATGGACCACCAGAACCACGGTCTGAGCGACATCCAGGACGCCGCGGGCCTCGGCACCCTCTTCGACACGATGGTCGTCTTCGAGTCCTACCCGATCGACCGGGCGGGCCTGGTCGAGGCGCACGACGAGGCGGGCATCGCCATCACCGGGGCCCGTCCTGTCACCGGCGCCCACTACCCGATGGGCGTGGCGGCGGAGGCATCGCCGCACCTGCGGACGGGCCTGCACTACCAGGAGAGCCTGTTCGACCCCGCCACGGCCGCACGCATCGCCGCAGGACTCGGGCGCCTCCTGGAGCAGCTGGCCACCGACCCCGAGACGCCGCTCGGCCGCCTCGACCTGATGCCGGAGGCCGAGCTCGAGCGGGTCGTCGCCCACTGGAACGACACGACCGCCCCGGCGGCCGTACGGACCATTCAGGAGGCGTTCGCCGAGCAGGCCGCGCAGGGCCCGGACCGGATCGCGGTGACCCTCGGCGAGGAACGGGTGACCTACCGGGACCTCGACGAGCGCGCCGGCCGGCTCGCCCGGGTGCTCGCCGCGCGCGGCGTCGGACAGGAGTCGGTGGTCGGACTCGCGCTGCCGCGCTCGGTGGCGCAAGTCGTCGCCGTCCTGGCCGTGTTGAAGGCGGGCGGCACCTACCTGCCCGTCGACCCGGACTACCCGGCCGAGCGCCTCGCGTACCTCCTCGGCGACGCGGCGCCCGTGCTCCTGCTGACCGACGCGGAGATCTCGGAGCGGCTCTTCGACAGCCCCTGCCCGCACCTGGTGATCGACGAGCCCGGCACCGCGGAGGAGATCGCCCGGGCCGAGGCGGGACCGCTCCCCGCGGCCACCGCCGGACACCCCGACCAGCTCGCGTACGTGATGTACACCTCCGGCTCGACCGGTCTGCCCAAGGGCGTCGGCACCACCCACCGCGACGTGGTGCTCCTGGCCGCCGACAGCTGCTTCGGCGGCGGCCGCCACGAGCGGGTGCTGATGCACAACCCGCAGGCCTTCGACGCCTCGACGTACGAGATCTGGATCCCGCTGCTCGGCGGCGGCACGGTCGTCGTCGCTCCGCCAGGACGCCTGGACGCGGCGTCCCTCGCGAAGCTCGTCTCCGAGCAGGGCGTGACCGGACTCGCCCTCGCGGCGGGGCTGTTCATGGCCATCGCCGACGAGAGCCCCGAGGCGTTCCGAGGGGCCCGCGAGGTGTGGACGGTCGGCGACGTGGTGGCCCCGGCGTCCCTGGAGCGGGCGCTGCGCACCTGCCCCGGCCTCCAGGTCGTGAACGGCTACGGCCCGACCGAGACCACGGCGGCCACCTCCCACCACTTCGTGACCGACCCCGAGAACATCCCCGGCACCGTGCCGATCGGGGGGCCCATGGAGAACACCCGCCTGTACGTCCTCGACACGGCACTGCGGCCGGTGCCGCCCGGTGTCCCCGGCGAGCTGTACGTCGCCGGGCAGCGCCTGGCCCGCGGCTATCTGGGGCGGCACGCCCTGACCGCGGAGCGCTTCGTGGCCTGCCCCTTCGGCGGGGCGGGGGAGCGCATGTACCGCACCGGTGACGTGGTGGCCTGGACCGAGGACGGCGGCCTCGTCTTCCAGGGCCGCGCCGACACCCAGGTCAAGATCCGGGGCTTCCGCATCGAACCCGGCGAGGTCGAGACGGTCCTCGCGAGCCACCCCGGCGTCACCCAGGCCGTGGTGATCGCCCGCGACGACCGGGGCACCGGCAAACGCCTCGTCGCCTACGTCACCCCGGCCGAGGGAGCGGGCCCTGACACCGAGGAGCTGCGGGCCTTCGCCGCCGAGCGGCTGCCGGAGCACATGGTGCCGGCCGCGTTCGTCACCCTGGAGTCCATCCCGCTGTCCGGCGCGGGGAAGGTCGACCGCAAGGCGCTGCCCGCCCCCGAACTCGCCAGCGGCGTCGCCTACCGCGCCCCGCGCACCCCGCAGGAAGAGGTGCTCGCCGGCCTGTTCGCCCAGGTCCTCGGCGTCGAGAAGGTCGGCGTCGACGACAACTTCTTCGACCTCGGCGGCCACTCGCTGCTCGCCACCAAGCTCATCAGCCGCATCCGCACGGTCCTGATGGTCGAGGTGCCGATCCGCCTGGTGTTCCAGTCACCGACCGTCGCCGACGTGGCCGCGCACCTGACCGGGGGCTCCGAGGCCACCGGACACAGCGACCCGTTCGGTGTGGTCCTGCCCCTGAAGACCGGCGGCGGCAAGGCGCCGGTGTGGTTCATCCACCCGGGCTTCGGGCTCTGCTGGTCCTACCTCGGCATGGCGACGCAGCTCGGCGACCGCCCGGCGTACGGCATCCAGGCCCGCGGCTTCGACGGGGCGCCGCTGCCGGAGACCTTCGAGGAGATGGTCGCCGACTACGCCGACCAGATCCTCACCGTCCAGCCGGAGGGTCCCTTCCACCTCGTCGGCCACTCCATCGGCGGCCCGATCGGCCAGGCCGTCGCCGTGGAGCTGCAGCGCCGCGGCCACGACGTCCCGCTCGTCGTCCTCCTGGACGCCGTACCGGGCGACTGGTTCGCCGCGCAGGAGGACGCGCGCCTGGACCTGCGCGAGGCCAGGGACTTCCTGGAGAACTACCTGCCGGGCGAGGAGGACAGCGAGGACCGCGGGGCGCTCGTCGACAACGGCGCGGCCCTGATGGTCCAGCACGGCCGGATGGTCCGGGAGTTCAGCCAGCCGACCTACCGGGGCACGGTCCTGTTCTTCAAGGCCACGCAGAGCCCCGAGGCCCAGGCGGCCTTCTGGGAGCCCCACATCGAGGGCGATCTGCACACCTACGACATCGACGCCACTCACCTGGGCCTGAACGAGCCCGGGCCCGCGGCCGAGATGTGCTCCATCATCACCCGCCACCTCACGGACCACTGATCAGGGAGCCCGCATGAGCACGAACCCCTTCGACGACGAGAACGGCACGTTCTACGTCCTCGCCAACGACGACGAACAGCACTCCCTGTGGCCGCGGTTCGCCGAGGTCCCGCTGGGCTGGCGCGTCGTCTTCGGCACCGCGGACCGCGCCGCCTGCCTCGCCTACATCGAGGAGAACTGGACGGACCTGCGGCCCAAGAGCCTGCGCGAGGCCATGGCCGCGGGCGCGTGACACCGGCCCGCACCGGTCGCACGGACCCCGCACCGCACCCATCGCGCACAACCCCCGAGAGCCGAGCAGTGCCCGAAGAGCTCGAAGAGCCAAAAGAGAGGGAACGAACGAACATGACCGAACTCGCCGACCGCTGGGGCCTCAACCCGCTGCACTTCTGGATGTGGGGACGCAGCCCGGAGCACCCCGTCAAGATCGATGACAACGGCGTGGTCCACATGTACGGCTACGACGAGATCGTCGGCGTCTACAGCAGCCCCAAGGAGTACTCGGCCAACGTGAGCGCCGCCCTGATGGGCGACTCCGAGGCCGCCGACGCCTTCAACCAGGGCACGCTCCTGCAGGCGGACCCGCCCGGCCACACCAAGCTGCGCAGGCTCATCAGCGGCGTGTTCACCCCGCGCATGGTGGCCGAGCTCGAGCCGCGCATCGTCGAGATCACCAAGAGCCTCCTCGACGAGGCGGAGGAGCGCGCCACCGGCAACCAGCTGGAGCTGGTCGACGCCCTCACCTACCCGATGCCCGTCATGGTCATCGCGGAGATGCTGGGCGTGCCGCAGAGCGACCGCGGCCTGTTCAAGCAGTGGGTCGACCAGATGATCGCCGCCGCCGGGGACATCTCGGTGGGCGGCGAGGAGACGGCGGAGGACGCCGACGTGGCGGCCGCGCTGCGGCACGTGCCGGAGTTCCTCGCCTACCTCCAGCAGCACGTGGACGAGCGCCGCTCGAAACCGCGTGAGGACCTGCTCACCAAACTCGTCCAGGCCGAGGTCGACGGCGAGGGCCTGAGCGACGCGGCCGTCGTGAACTTCGCCAACGAGCTGCTGATCATCGGGCACACCACCACCAGCGCGCTCCTCGGCAACATGCTGCTGTGCCTGGACGCCCACCCCGAGCACTTCGCGCGGCTGCGCGAGAACCCCGAGATGGTCTCGGGCGTGGCCGAGGAGACCCTGCGGTTCCTCAGCCCCATCGCGGGTTCGTACCGCATCGCCGCCGCCGACACGGAGGCGGCCGGGGTCAAGGTGCCCAAGGGCTCCCTCGTCTCGCTGTGGCTCGGCGCGGCCAACCGCGACGAGCGGCGCTTCGAGCGTCCCCACGAGTTCGACCCCTACCGTGACCCGAACCCGCACCTCGACTTCGGCCGCGGCATGAAGTTCTGCATCGGCGCGCCGCTGGCCCGCCTGGAGGCGCGCATCGCCATCACCGCGCTCCTCGAGCGCTACCCCGTGCTGCGCACGGACCCCGCCAACCCGCCGGAGTTCCTGCCGGTGGAGCAGGCGATCGGCGCCACGAAGCTGCTCCTTCGCACCGACTGACGGGACGCGTCCGGCACACGACGGAGCGAGGCGGGACCGGAGACGCACCGGCCCCGCCTCGCCCGCGTGGTCCATGAACCAGCCCGTGAACTAGCGGACGGGGAGCGGCAGGCGCCGCTCGCTCTGCGGCCGCGGGCCGAAGATGCGCCGGTCCGCCTCGCCGATCGGCACGTCGTTGATGCTGGCCTCGCGGCGGGCCATGAGCCCTTCCGCCGTGAACTCCCACAGCTCGTTGCCGTAGCTGCGCCACCACTGACCGTCCAGCGTCCGGCACTCGTACTGGAAGCGCACCGCGATCCGCGGCCCGTGGAAGTCCCACAGCTCCTTGCGCAGCGCGTACTCGCCCTCGCGGGACCACTTGTCGCGCAGGAACGCGGTGATCTCGTCCCGTCCCGTGAGGAAGCGGTCCCTGTTCCGCCAGACCGAGTCGACCGTGTACGCGAGCGCCACGCGCTCGGGGTCGCGGGTGTTCCAGGCGTCCTCGGCGGCCTGGACCTTCAGCAGTGCCGTCTCCTCGTCGAACGGGGGGAACGGAGGGCGTGACGTCATGTCGACTCCTTCGTGCGCTCAAGCTGACCGTGCCGGCCATGCTGACCGGGGAGGCGGAGAACGCCCGTTCTCCACCTCGTCGGCTATCGTAGAGAACGATCGTTCTCGTGGGTAGCCGAGTTGCCTCCGAGGCAAACCGAGGGAGGTCGTGGCCCGATGGAGACAGCAGCCGCAGGCACCGCGGCTTCTGCTGCCGAACGCGCCCTCGACGCGGCCGAGCGGCTCTTCTACCAGCAGGGCATCCAGTCCGTCGGCATGGACCGGATCCGGGCCGAGTCCGGCCTGTCCCTCAAGCGCCTCTACCAGCTCTTCCCCGCGAAGGAACGCCTCGTCGAGGCCTATCTGGAGCGCCGCGACGCGCGCTGGCGCCGCGACCTCGCCGAGCACGTCGAGCGGCACGAGGACCCCGAGCGGCGCATCCTGGCGATCTTCGACTGGCTGGGGGAGTGGTTCGCCGCCCCCGACTTCCACGGCTGCGCCTGGATCAACGCGTACGGAGAGCTGGGCGCCACCTCGGACCCGGTCGCCCGCCAAGTCCGCCTGCACAAAACAGCGTTCAAGGAGTACGTGACGGACCTGGCGGCCCGCGCGGACCTCCCCGAAAGCCTGGGCGAGCAGGTCTTCCTGCTCGCGGAGGGCGCGATGGCGACAGCGGCCATCACCGGCACCCCGGCCCCGGCGACCCAGGCGTCCCGGGCCGCACGCCTCCTGATCACGGCTACCCGCCGGCCCTGACCGGAATCGAGCCGGCCCGGGCGGGCATGCCGGTCCGCCGGACGCCGGGGAAAAGCGGAAGGAGGGGCTGTGGTCGACGGCTGGGAATGGGACGAGACCTTGTTCTCGGGGACGGCTGCCTACTATGCGCGGGGGCGACTGCCGTACGCGCCCGGGCTCGCGCAGGCGCTCGGTGATGTCCTGCGGCTCGACGGGCAGGGGCGCCTGCTCGACGTGGGATGTGGCCCGGGTACGGTCGCGCTGACCCTGGTGGAGCTGTTCCGTGAGGTCGTGGGCGTGGACCCGGACGGCGGGATGATCGCCGAGGCCGGGCGGCAGGCGGTGCGGGCGGGTGTGGCCGGGAAGGCGCGTTGGCTGCGGGCCCGGGCGGAGGAACTGCCCGCGGGGCTCGGCACGTTCACGGCGGTGAGCTTCGCCCAGTCGTTCCACTGGATGGACCGGGACCTGGTCGCGGCGACCGTACGGGACATGCTCCGCCCCGGCGGCGTACTCCTGCACATCTCGGACCTGAAGACGGCACCCCCCACCCCGGCGGACCTGCCCCACCCGGCGCCGCCTCGCGCAGCGATCGACGACCTGGTCAGGAAGTACCTCGGCCCGGTCAGACGAGCGGGTCGAGGAACCCTGCCGCACGGCACGCCCGGCGACGAGGCGACGGTGTTCACCCGCGCCGGATTCACGGGCCCGGACCACCACGTCGTCCCGGGCGGCGAGCCCCTGGCCCGCGACCGCGACGACCTGGTGGCCGAGGTCTTCTCGATGTCCTTCTCGGCCCCGCACCTGTTCGGCCCGCACCTCCCCGCGTTCGAGGCGGACCTGCGCCGCGTGCTCCGGGAAGCCTCCCCGTCGGGCCGGTTCTCGGTGCGCCGGCCGGGCACGGAGATCTTCGTCTGGCACTAGGGCCAGGCCGCCGTACCCCCGAACCGCGACCTGACCCGTGCCGTGCCGTGTGCCGGCCGGTCAGGCGCCGATGCCCTGGCCGAAACCGCCGTCCACGGGCAGTTCCACGCCGGTCGTGAAGGTGGCGTCGACGGCCAAGTACAGCGCGGCGGCGGCGACTTCCTCCACGGTGCCTCCCCGGCCCATCGGCGTGGAGGCGTTGCCCTGCTCGACGAACTCGGCGCGCTGCTCCTCGGTCAGCTCGGCGACGCCCATGGTGGGGGTGAGGATGAAGCCGGGTGCGAGGGCGTTGACGCGGATCCTGCGGGGGAGAAGTTCGGCGGCGAGCACCTTCGTGAAGGCGGCGACGGCCTCCTTCGCACCGGAGTAGGCGCTGAGGCCGGGGAAGATCTGGTCGTTCGAGACGGTGGTGAACACGATCGCGCCGCCCTCGGACATCAACGGCGCGAGCCGCTGCACGGTGAAGAAGGCGCCCTTGGTGTTCACGTCGAAGATGCGGTCCCACGACTCCTCGGTGACCTCTTCGAGCGTCTGGAACTCGGCGATGCCCTGATTCACGAACAGGTAGTCGATCCCGCCGAAGCGGTCCGCGACCTGCTCCCCGAGGGCGGCGATGGCGCCCGCGTCCGTGGCGTCGGAGCGCACCGGGTGGGCCAGCGGGGTGTCGAGCGCCGCCTGGGCCTCGGCGAGTCGCCGGTCGCTGCGTCCGGTGTAGAGCACTTCGGCGCCGCGGTCGGTCAGGGCCTGGACGATGGCGCGGCCCATGCCGATGGTGCCGCCGGTGACGACGGCCTTCTTGCCCTCCAGGGTCTTCGGGGCGACGGCGGAAGGGTGCTGGGTGCTGGTGTGCGTTGTCATGGCGGTTACGCTAAACATTGACGTTGACGTCAGAGTCAATCTTCTGTGCCGGGGGTCACATGTTCATCGGCGAGCTGTCGAGGCGCACCGGCGTGAGCACCAGGGGTCTTCGGTACTACGAGGAGCAAGGGCTGCTGCGGCCGCGGCGACGGGCCAGCGGCTACCGCGAGTTCGAGGAGTCCGATGTGGCCACCGTGCGCCGGATCCGGATCCTGCTCGAGGCCGGGCTGAACACCGACCTGATCCGCGAGGTACTGCCCTGCATGGCCGACGAAGGCGCCATCCTCGCGCCCACCTGCGAGGAGATGGCCCAGGACCTCAAGCGCGAACGCGAGCGCCTCGGCAGCTCCATCGAGCAGCTCCAAGCCGCGCACGCCATGCTCGGCTCGATCATCCACGCGGGCGAGGCGACGACCGCCGGGGCGAGCCGCAACGGGTAGGCATGCCCCCGCGCGCCACTCCGGCGGCCGTGAGCGCACCCGCCGCCACCGTCGCGGCAGCGGTGAGCGCGACGACCAACCAGACGCCCCCGACGGGAGCGCTGGTCTGCGGCGCGGCGAACCCGCCGGGGACCGCGTACACCACGATCCGGTCACCCGCCTTCGCGTGGGCGGGGCACGCCTCGCCCAGGGGCAGGAAGCCCGACTCGCTTAGGGGGCGTTCGAGCCTCGTGCCGTCGAGGCGTGCCAGTGAGCACTCCCACGAGGTTCCGGTGACCTGCCCCGTCGGCGAGTTCCGCTCGTGCTGAACGGCCTCGGTGACCACGGTCTCCTGCCGCTCGCCCCAGACGTCGAGCACGGCCTGGTCGAGGAACGCCAGCAACCCCACGGCCAGCAGGCCCTGCACGATCGCGGCCACGCCGAAGTGCCACGGATCGAGGTGGATGAAGCACAGCCCGATCAGCGCGAACGCCGCGCCGAGGACCACCAGTACCGCGACGGCGACCACGACCGGGTGGTGCCACCACGAGGGCACGAGCACCGCGGCGACCACGGCGAGTCCGCACGTCACCGCCGAGACGGCCACCCCCACCAGCGCACCGGCCACCCGCGGCCGCCGTGTCCCGCCCACCGTCACCTCCCCGCCCCGCAGCATCCCCCAGCTTTCCCTAGCCGGTGTGCCGCAAAGCCCGCAGCAGTCGTTCCAGGGCCGCCCACGTCTCGGCCGGGTCCGCCGGGCCGGAGGGGGAGGCCAGCCACAGGGCGGCCTCGTTCATGGCGCCGGACAGGAGGTGGGTGAGGGGTTCCACGGGCTGCGGGGGGAGCGTTCCCTCGGCGACGAGGGCGGTGAGGGCGTCGTCGAGGTGCTGGGCCGACGACGCCTCGTCCAGGGCGCGCCAGGCGCTCCAGCCCAGGACGGCGGGGCCGTCCACGAGCATGATCCGCTGGATGTCCGGTTCGGCGGTCACGGCGAGGAACTCGCGGCAGCCCGCCGTCAGTTGGTCCCAGCGGTCGGCGTGCGCCTCGGCCGCCGCGGCCACACGCGTGCCCACCTCCCGCTGCACCTCCTCGAGGACGGCGCCGAAGAGATCGGCCTTGCTGTCGAAGTGGTGGTAGAGCGCGCCCTTGGTCACGCCCGCGGCCTCGACGATCTGCGCCAGACCCACCGCGCCGTAGCCCTGGGCGGCGAACAGCTGTCTGCTCTCCCGCAGCAACGTCCGCCTCGTCTGCTCCCGCTGCTGTGCCCGGACGCCCCGCTGGTTCATCGCGCTCCACTCGATCGAGGTTGACGTACCGATGGTACGCGACTACTTTCTTCACATACCAACGGTATGCGAATGAGGAGCGACCATGAAACTGACCGGCTTCTATCCCGTGATCTGCACCGCCCGGCTGACGGAGTCCCGGGACTTCTACACCCGGCTGCTCGGCTTCGAGACCACCTTCGAGGCCGACTGGTACGTGAGCCTGCGCCGCCCGGGCGACTCCCCGTTCGAGCTGGCCCTCCTCGACCACACCCACCCGACCATCCCGGAGGCCTACCGCCGCCCCGCCCAGGGCCTGCTGCTCAACCTGGAGGTCGAGGACGTCGACGCGGAGTGGGAGCGGCTCGTCGTCCGCGAAGGACTCACCCCCGCCCTGGAGTTGCGCAGCGAGGACTTCGGCCAGCGCCACTTCATCGTGGCCGACCCCTCGGGGGTGCTGGTCGACGTCATCACCCCCATACCGCCGAGCGGTGAGTTCGTCGGTCAGTACGTGGAGGGGTGAGCCGACGCGTCAACGGCTCGGCGGTCCGTGGAACGCTCCATGAGGCGGTGTCAGATCAGCCGCCACAGATGGTCCGCCGTGCCGTTGTCCTCGTACTGCACGACCTGGGCGCTGTTCGACGTCGCCATGCCGTCCACCCCGAGGACCTTCCCGCTGTGGCGGTTGCGGAGCAGGAACCAGCCGTCACCCCGGTCGACCCGCTCCCAGCGCAGATGCGCGGCGCCGTCGTCGGTGTCCTGCACGCACCGGGCGCTGTCGGCGGTCGACGCGCCCTCGACGCCGAGGACCTTCCCACTGTGCCCGTTGCGCAGGGTGAGACCGCCCGCGCCGCGGTCGATGAGCTGCCACGCGTGGTCACCCGTACCGGAGTTGTCGAACTGCACCACGCGTCCGCCGTCCTCCAGGGACATGCCGTCGACGGCCAGGACCTTGCCGCTGTGCCGGTTCCCGATCCGGTGGTAGGCGGGCTCGGGCGTCCAGGGACGGCCGTCGGGCGCCGCGGTGGGGAACGCGGTGACGCGCAGGCGTGCCGCGCCCATCGGGACGAGCGTCACCTGCTCCCGGGGCGTGTCGGCGCGGGCCGTGCCGGACTGGAGCGGGGCCACCACGTGTTCCTCGTCCGCGACCCATTCCTTCAGGCGCCGGGCGCGGCCCCGTATCCGGACCGGGGTGCCCTCGTGCGTGAAGGGGTCGCCGGTCATCGGCCCCGTCTCGGCGGTGAACGAGAGGTCCTGCTCCGGGTCGGGCGCGAGCGCGTAGTTCCAGGGGGTGGTGGCGTGCACCGCCAGGTGCGGGAAGTCGTCCGTACCCGCGTACCGCTCGTAGGTCTCGCCGACGCGCAGCGAGTAGGTGAGGGGTCCGTGGTCGACGCTGACCGCTCCGGTCTTCCAGGTGCGCACGGTGGTGCGCTGCGGCAGCCGCAGAGTGACCCGGTCTCCGCTGCGCCAGGTGCGCTCGACCTCGGCGAAGGCGGGTCCGGCCGGGGCCCGCAGTCGCTTGCCGTTGACGGCGAGGCGGGGCCGTGCGCACCAGCCGGGTATGCGCAGGCGCAGCGGGAAGTGCGTGGGCCGCTCCAGGGTCAGCGTGAGGGTGACGGTCTCCTTGAAGGGGTAGTCGGTGTCCTCGGTGACGGTGACGGAGATGCCGTCGCCGACTCTCGCGGTCACCCGGCACGGCGCGTACATGGCCGCCGCGAGACCCCGGTCCGGGGTGGCGAGCCACAGCTCCTCGGTGAAGTAGGGCCAGCCCATGCCGTAGTTGTGCGGACAGCAGCGGTACTGGTCGACGCCGGGTTGGAACGCCTGCATCGCGAACCCGTTCTGGAACTGGCCCTGGGTCTTGCGGCGGTTGTCGAGGTCGACGCTGTTGGCGCTGGTGACGTAGTGCACGCCCGACCCGGAGGGGTCTGTCGCGGCGGGCAGCAGGTTGAAGGCCAGCTCCTCGCAGAGGTCGGCCCACACCGGGTCGCCGGTGATCCGCGTGAGCAGTTCATGGCTGGCCATGAACTCGACGATCCCGCAGGTCTCGAAGCCCTGCCGCGGGTCGCCGAAGCCGGGCCTCGCGTTCTCGTCGCCCGCGAAGCCGCCACCGGGGAACTGGCCGTACGTCCCGATCGCGGTGGCGTAGTTGCGGTACGCGGCCCGGGTGTGCGCGTCCTCGCCGGAGCGCAGCGCGTACTGGGCGGGCTCGCGGAAGCCCTGCGCCACATTGACGTTGTGCCAGTCGGCGACGCCCGCCGACCAGTCGACGCCATGGGTGTGCATCGTGTCGGCGAGGTCCAGGAGGAAGGGTTCCCTCGTGCGGTGGTACAGCCAGAAGGCGACGTCGAGGCCGTCGCCCCAACGCTTCGACACCCAGCCGGAGTTGTACGCGTCGGGGCCCTGGGCGTTCATGAACCGCAGGAAGCGCGACATGAGCGGCACGATCCGCTCGTCCCCGGTGAACTCCTCGTGCGAGCGCAGCGCTTGCAGGAGCGGCAGATAAGGCCAGAAGTCCGGGCCGCCCCTGTGCTGGGTGCGCAGCCTCCGGGGCCCGAAGAATCCGTCCGGCTCCTGGGTCGCGACGATCGCGTCGATCCATCTGCGGCTCGCCGCGAGGGCGGCGCGGTCCCCGGTGAGGGCGGCGAGGTCCACGTATCCCCGCAGCCAGTAGGGCACTTCCTCCCACCCGTCCTTGTCCGGGTGCACCCAGCCGGACTCGTCGAAGACGAGGAAGTGCGAGACCTCCGCGTACCTCCCGAACAGGCCGCCGAGCAGCAGGTCCAGCTGACCGCGCAACCAGCCGCGCGCGGTGACGCTGCCCAGCGGGAGTCGCTGGAAGGCCGTGGGCGCCAGGGGTGCGGCGTGCGGGACGTAGAGGCCCGCGCGTGGCGGGGAGGCCGCTTGCGCGAGGGCACCGGGCACGGCGCTCGTCCCGCCGGCCACGCCCAGGGTGATCGCGCCGGAGCGCAGGAGGAAGTGCCGTCGCCCGAGCTGCGTCATGGCTACCGTCCCGGTGTCGTCCGTGCTCGCTGGTGGGGGCGTGCGGTGCGCTGTGCGGACGGGGGAGAGGCGGGGACGGCGTGGCGGCGGCGGTCCGCGTCCGACTCTCTTGCAACGTTGGAAACGGGGTTTCCGGCATCTCAGCACCGCGTGCCGACGTTGTCCAGAGGGCGGGCGGATTCTGCGCCCGCGCCTCGGTGGTGCCACCGCTCCACAGGGGCACCACCGGGACACGGCGCCGGGTCAGCCGTAGCGGACGGAGACGACCGCCATGTCGGCGATGTTCACATTGGCCGGTGCCGCGACGGTGAAGGCCACGGCCTCGGCGATGTCCTCCGCCGACAGGGGGCGCAGGCTGTCGCGCATCTGTGTGAGGGCGGCGCGCATGTCGTCGTCGCTCATGCCGCTGCCCAGTTCGGTGGCGGTGACGGCGGGTTCGACGTTGTGCACGCGTACGTCGCGCGGTCCGAGTTCGGCCCGGAGATTGCGGGTGAGCTGGGCGACCGCCGCCTTGGTCGCGCCGTACACGGACCAGTTGGGGTAGAGCATGTGGCTGGCCACCGAGCCGATGTGCACGAGGTCGGCGGGGCCGTTCTCCGCGGCGGCGATCAGATCACCGATGAACGCCCTCCCGGTGTGGATGAGGCCGCGCACGTTGACGTCGAGCATGCTGTCCCACTCGCCGGTGTCGGCGGTCTCGAAGGGTGCGCCGAGCATCGTGCCCGCGTTGGCCACGACGAGGTCCACGGGGCCGAGTTCGGAGCGGACAGCGGTCGCCGCACGGCTGACGGCCTCGGGGTCGGTGAGGTCCACGGCGATCGGCAGGGCCCTGCCGTGTCCGGCGGCGCGCAGTTCGTCGGCGAGGGCGTCGAGCCGGTGCTCGCGGCGGCCCATGAGGGCGACGTGGGCGCCGCCGAGGGCGAGACGGCGGGCGGTGGCGGCTCCGATGCCGCTGGTGGCGCCGGTGATCACCGCGACCCGTCCGGCGAGGGAGCCGCCGGGCCAGGAGGCGGGGCCGGAACCGGCGGTCGCGGTCGCATGCGTGGCAGGAGTTGTCATGCCTCGACCTTCGTCCGGACCGCCGTCCCTCACCAGGCAGCGCTTGGTCCAGGAGCCGCCGACCCAGGTGCGGCGCACCCCCTCTCCGCCCTCGACAACTCCGTACGGTGTCGGGCCGAGCGCAGGACCAGACGGTGGGCGGGCGCCGGGGCCCGGCCGGGTCACCGACGGGCGGCAAGGACGGCCGCGAAGCCCTCTCGCAGGTCCCCGACGAAGAAATCGGGAACCTCCAGCGACGGGAAATGCCCCCCGACGTCGGGCTCCCGCCATCGGACGATCTGCCGGAACCGCTCCTCCGCCCAGGGGCGCGGGCACAGCTCGATGTCGCGGGGATACACAGTGATCGCCGACGGGACGTCGACCCGGAGGTCGGGATCGAGCGCATTGTGGCTCTCGTGGTAGATGCGGGCCGCCGACGCGCCGGTCCGCGTCAGCCAGTACAGCGTGACGTCGTCGAGGACGCGGTCCCTGGAGATCAGCTCGAACGGGCTGTCCTCGGTGTCCGACCACGCGGCGAACTTGTCGAGGATCCAGGCGAGCAGCCCGACCGGCGAGTCGACGAGCCCGTAGCCGGTGGTCTGCGGCCGGGTCGCCTGCTGCTTCGCGTACGCCGCGTGGTGGCGCCAGAAGTCGCGGGTCCCCTCGGCCCAGGCGCGCTCGGCCGCGGTCAGCCCGTCCGTCGTCAACCCGGGCGGTGCCTGCGCGGTCGTGGTGTGGATGCCGAGGACGTGCTCCGGGTACCTGCCGCCGAGGATCGTGGTGATCACACCTCCCCAGTCGCCGCCCTGGGCCAGGAACCTGTCGTAGCCGAGCCTTCCCATCAGCTCCGCCCAGGCGGCCGCGATCCTCTCGATGCCCCATCCGGTGGTGGTCGGCCTGTCGCTGTACCCGAAGCCGGGCAGCGACGGGGCCACGACGTGGAACGCGGGCGCGGCCGTGTCCTGGGGATCCGCCAGCTCGTCCACCACGTCGACGAACTCGGCGACGCTGCCCGGCCAGCCGTGCGTCAGGATCAGCGGGGTCGCGTCCGCGCGCGCGGACCGGCGGTGCAGGAAGTGGATGCCCAGACCGTCGACGGTCGTGCGGAACTGGCCGATCCGGTCGAGGCGTGCTTCGAACGCCCGCCAGTCGTACCCGGTGCGCCAGTACTCCACGACGTCGACGAGGTCGGCGAGCGGGACGCCCTGGGCCCAGCGGCCAGGGCCGGGCGCAGCGGGCCGGACCGTCTCCGCCTCCGGCAGGCGCGCCGCGGCCAGTCTCGCGCGGAGATCGTCGAGGTCGGCGTCCGTCGCGTGGGCTCGGAACGTGTGCACGTCGTTCGTCGGGCGGGGCATGGGACCTCCTGGCCATCGCGGAACCGGCTAAGACGGTTCTAACAGCCGTCGGCATCGTGCCGCAACCGGCTAAGGTGGTTCCATGCCCGCTGAGTTCCCTGACTTCCGCCTCGGCACTGTGTTGGCCACGAGCTTCACGGGGACGCTCTCGGAGCGTCATGGCGACTCCGTGGAGCGCATTCCCGTGCCGCACCGACTCGTCGACTGGCTTGCGGTGTACGGCCTCACGGTGGACTCCTGCACCGCCGGGCAGCTCGACCTCGCCCGGGAGTTGAGGGAGGCGATTCACGCGGCGGCGACGGCGGCCGCGCTCCAGGACGCCCTTCCCGCGCCGGCCCTCCAGGTCATCAATGACCGCAGTGCGGAGGGCCGGGCCGCGGCGGTCCTGACGCCCGAGGGGGCGCGGCAGTGGCGGCTCGACCCGGCTTCCCGCGTGGAGGACGCCCTCGGCGTGATCGCCGCCGACGCGATCAGCGTCATCGCGGGCGAACGCGACGGAAGGCTGGCCCTGTGTGCGTCGCCGACCTGCCGAGCCGCCTTCTTCGACACCAGCCAGAGCCGCACCCGCAAGTGGTGCGACATGAACACGTGCGGGAACCGCCAGAAGAAGGCGCGGTTCCATGCCGGTCGGCGCGCGGTGCCCGCACCGACGGAGTGAGCGCCGGGCGTCGTGGCGTTCGGCTCGTCAGGCGCGGTCGTGGAGGGTGACCTGGTAGCCGTCGGGGTCGGCGAAGGTGAAGGTCCGGCCGAAGGGACCGTCGACCGGCGCGGAGACGACGGCGTGGCCGTCGGCGGCGAGGGCGTCGTGAACGGCCTGCACGTCGGTGGCGTGGAGCCAGATCGCGACGCCGATGCCGGGCTGGGCAACAGATGCCAGATCGGTGCCGGGAAGGATGTCGCGCAGGGCGAACGCGATCGGCTTCGTCTCGAAGACGACGGCGTGCGGAGGGCCTGCCTGTGAGCGGACGAGGCCGAGGTACTGCTCGTAGAACGCCTGGGACGCGTCGCGGTCGCGCACCTGGAGCGAGATGAAGTCGGGGCCGATGGCGGGCATGGTGGTGCTCCTTCGATCCGTGTCAGATTCCTGACACGAGGCACTGTATGTCAGACTTCTGACATGAATCAAGACGGGGTCGACCTGGAGACGTCGCTGGGCTACCTGCTGAAGGAGGCGTCGAGCGTCCTCCGCTCAGCCATGGAGGAGGTACTGCGGCCGCTCGGGATGACCGTGACGCACTACTCCTGCCTCGAACTGCTGGCTCAACGGCCGGGCCTGTCGAACTCCGAGCTTGCGCGCGGCGCGTTCGTGACACGGCAGTCGATGAACGTGCTGCTCCAGGCCCTCGAACGCGACGGCCACGTGACCAGGCCCGCGGCGCCGCCCGTAGGGAAGGCCCTTCCCGCTCGGCTCACGCCCCGCGGCCGGGAGAGCCTGGAGGCGGCGACCGTGGCGGTGCGCTCCGTCGAGGTCAGAATGCTGGCCGGCATGAGCGAGACCGAGCAGGCGGACGCGTTCCGGGCCCTGCGGAGCATGGTCCACTCCCTGCGCGACGGCAACGGCGGCGCCTAGCCCGCTCCTCGGCGGCGCCGGGTGGGTGCGAGGGGCCCACCCCGAACTGCGCGCGCTGTCCTAGCGTCGAGTGATGAGCGACGAACAAGTGATCGCGGACCTGCACAGCCGATGGGTGTTCGGATGGGAGCGCGACGAGGGAAACGCACCGTTCGACTTCCGGCGCACCTTCGACGCGTTCTACGACTTCGACTCTCCGGACGTCCGCCTCTACGACGACTTCGACCCCGAGCAGCGGGTGGCGACGGCAGCCGTCGCGTACGGGGCGATCTGGGAGCCCGCCTTCCGGAAGATGATCTCCGCGCACCATGCCGTCGACGACGGGCCGCACGTCGTCGTAGGCGGTGAACTGGCCGCGTCCACCCTCGCCTTCGTCGCGCGGATCACCATGCCCGACGTCATCACCGATATCCGCACCACGACCTCGCTGGTCTGGCGCCGAACGCCGAAGGGCTGGCGGATCGTGCGCGAACACAACTCGAGCAAGGAACTGCCGACGGGAGCCCTCGACGGCATGCGTGCGCGCACACGGACCTAGCGCGGCGCGTCACTTTCCGGCGGCAAGCCGGAGTTGACCGACTTCCAGTGCGCGACCGTCGCGGAGCCGCCCGGCCAGGGCTACTTCTACCCGCCGTCGGTGCTCACAGGGGTCGACGACTCGATGCTGGTGATGGCCGAGGAGACTTCGGACCCCTCGCTCCGGTCGCCGTCGCACAGGGGAGCAGCGGCCCGCCCCTTGCGCCGACCGTGACGCGGTGGCTGTCCCACCGGACGGGGTGGCCCGGGCCCGGACCGGGTGGCCCCGGTGCGGGCCGCGCCCCGGCGGTGCCGACCGTCAGCGTTCCGCCACCAGCTCGTGGGCCAGGCGGATCAGGTCCGGGATCGCCGGGTGGGCCGGGGTGCCGCGGCGCCAGGCGAGGACCAGGGGGACCGGCGGGGCGTCGGTCAGGGGGCGGTAGGCGATCGCCGGGTGCGTGTGCATGCGGGGCGTCGCCGAGGTGGAGATGCCCACGGCGCGGCCCGCCGCGACGGCCGTCAGCCACTCGTCCGTGTTGGTGACCTCGATCACCGTCCGGGGGCGAGCGGCGGCAGACCACAGGTCGAGGGTCGTCGTGCCCGCCACCGTGTTGAGGGCGATCGGCCAGGGCGTGAGGTCGGCGAGCGCGAGCTCGTCGTGGCCGGCGAGGTCGCTGTCGGCGGGCACCACCGCCACGCGCTCCTCCCGCAACAGCAGCTCCGTGACCAGGTCCGGAGACCCCAGCTCGCCCCGCAGCAGCGCCACGTCGACCTTGCCCTGCGCGAGCCCCGCCGTGCGGTCGTCGACGCGGCGCAGCTCCAGCGGCACGCCCGGGTGCTCCTCGTCCCAGCGGCGCAGCAGCGGCAGGGTCAGGTCGCCGAGCGCGGCCCAGGGGTGCCCGAGGCGCAGCGGCAGGGCGGCGAGCGAACGGGGGTCGAAGGCCGTCTCCACGGCGGCCAGCGCGGCCGCGGCCCGGTCGCGGAACGCCCGGCCCGCGGCCGTGAGTTCCAGGTGGTGCGTGGAGCGGTCGACCAGGCGCACCCCGAGATGCGTCTCCAGCTGGCGCAGCGTGCGGGACAGCGCGGGCTGGCCCGTGTGCAGCCGGGTCGCGGCGCGCGTGATGGTGCCCTCCTCGGCGATGGCGAGGAAGGCCCGCAGGTGACGCAGCTCCATGGTCATGCCTCGCAAGCATAACCACGGCTCGGACGGCATTTCACATGGAGCGCGGGGCTTTCTAGCGTGGGGGCATGACACACACGAGGGTTGAGGCGGGGACCGCGGCGGGCAGCGCCGCGGGGGCTGGGGCCGGGGCGGCCGGGACCGGGGAGGCAGGTCCCGCGGGGGCAGGGAGCGTGAGTCCCGCGGGGGCGGCGGCCACGACCGGTCGGGGCACATCCGCCGTCGGCGGGATACGCAAGGCGGCCGCCCCCGCCAGCGCGGGCAGCCTCGGCGGCATCGGTCTGGTGCTCGCCGGTGTCCTCTCGGTGCAGTTCGGCTCCGCCGCGGCGGCCCTGCTCTTCCCGCGCGCGGGCGCGCTCGGCGTGGTGGCGCTGCGGGTGACGATCGCGGCCGTCCTGCTCCTTGTCGTGTGCCGCCCCCGGCTGCGCGGCCACAGCCGTACGGACTGGGCGGTCGTCGGCGCCTTCGGGCTCGCCCTCGGCGGCATGAACGTCCTCTTCTACCAGGCGATCGACCGCATCCCGCTGGGCCCTGCCGTCACCCTGGAGGTGCTCGGCCCGCTGCTCCTGTCCGTCGTCACCGCGCGGCGCGCTGCGAGCCTGGTGTGGGCCGGGATGGCGTTCGCGGGCGTGTTCCTGCTCGGGCAGGGCAGCTTCGGTGAACTCAGCCTGGCGGGCGCCGCGTTCGCGCTCGGGGCGGGCGCCATGTGGGCGGCGTACATCGTCTTCAGCTCCCGGGCGGGGGCCCGCTTTCCGCGCCTGGACGGGCTGGCCCTCGCGATGGGCGTGGCCGCCCTGGTGAGCCTGCCGCTGGGGATCGGCGCCGCGGGCACCACCCTGCTCGAGCCCGAGGTCCTCGGGATCGGCCTGGCCGTGGCACTCCTTTCGTCCGGCGTCCCGTACACCCTGGAGCTGCTCGCCCTGCGCCGTCTGCCCGCGGCCACCTTCGCGGTCCTGATGAGCCTGGCTCCTGCGATCGCCGCGCTGGCCGGATTCCTGGTCCTCGGCCAGACGCTCTCGGCGCTCCAGTGCGTGGCGATCGCCCTGGTGGTCGGGGCCAGCGCGGGCGCGGTACGGGCCGGGGGAGCGGGCCGGAAGTGAGGCGCGGGGCGGGGCCCGTCACCGGCCCCGCCCGGGCTCCCGGCCCCTGGGAGGCTGATCAACTGCGGGCTAGGATGCGGCGCATGGACATAGTGATCCCGCTCTTCGACCGTTTCGAGCCGCTCGACGCGATCGGACCGTACGAGATCCTCGCCCACGTGCCCGGCGCCACCGTGCGCTTCGTGGCGCCCGAACCCGGTCTGGTGCAGGACGTGCTCGGCTCCCTGCCGGTGCACGTCCCGACCCGGTACTCCGAGGTGGAGCGCTGCGACGTCCTCCTGATCCCCGGCGGCGGGGGCGCCTGGACGGTGGCGGACGACCCCGAGTTCCTCGACTGGGTCCGCCGCGTGCACGAAGGCACCCGCTTCACCACCTCCGTCTGCACCGGCGCCCTGGTCCTCGCGGCGGCCGGCCTCCTGGACGGCCTGACCGTCACCAGCCACTGGGGCGTCATCGACGAGCTGGCGTCGTACGGCGCCGTCTACACCCCCGAGCGGATCGTCCGCCACGACCGCGTCATCACCTCGGCCGGCGTGTCCGCGGGCATCGACATGGCCATCCGACTGGCCGCCCTGCTCAGCGACGACACCACCGCCCAGGCGATCCAGCTCTACACCGAGTACGACCCGCAGCCCCCGTTCGACACCGGCTCCGTGGCCAAGGCCCCGGCCGAGGTCCTCGAGCGGGCCCGCAACCTGACCTGAGGCCCGCCCCGTTGTGCGGGACACCGGGACGCCGTCCGGATCTTTGTGGCTTCTGTGAGTACGACCGCCCGCCGGGGCCGGAGAAGACTGCCCGGCAGAGGCCGCGGCCTGTCCCGTGGGGCAGGACCAGGGCCGACGCCATGACGGTCCACACGGGAGGACAGCGCGGTGAGCGTGCGGAGTTACGACGAGATCGGTGAGGCGTTCGAGGGCTTCAAGGCCCTGCCCCTGGCGCGGTACGGAGAGGTGCCCAGCTTCCTGGCCATGGTCGGCGACGTCCGCGGGAAGTCGGTCCTCGACCTCGCGTCCGGCACCGGCTTCTACAGCAGGGAGGTCAAGCGGCGCGGCGCCGGTGAGGTCTTCGGCGTCGACATCTCCGGCGAGATGGTCGCCGCGGCGCGGGCGTTCGAGGACAGCGATCCGCTGGGTGTGCGCTACGAGGTCGGGGACGTCGCCGAACTCCGGCCACTGGAGCAGCCCTTCGACATCGCCCTCGGCGTGCAGTTGCTCAACTACGCGCCGGACATCGCCACCATGGAGCGCATGTGCCGCAACGTGCACCGCGGCCTGAAGCCCGGCGGCGAGTTCTTCGTGCTCGCCCAGACACCCGAATTCCGCTTCGACGGGCCGTCGTTGGCGAAGTACGGCTTCCTCTGCGAGGCGACCGGTGAGGAGATCGAGACCGGCCCGCGCGTGCGGATCACGGCGCTGCTCGACCCGCCGATCTCCTTCATCGGCGCCTGCCCGCGCCGCGAGGTCTACGAAGGGTGTCTGCGGGCCGCCGGGTTCGGCGAGCTGACGTGGGCCCCGCTCCAGGTGTCGGATGCGGGCCTGCGCGCGTTCGGCGCGGAGTTCTGGGCGGACCTCCTCGCCAACCCGCCGCTGGCGCTGCTGCGCTGCCGCGCCTGACCCACCGGCAGGACCGGCGATGCCGTGACGCGTCGGCTCAGCCGGAGGCGGTGACGCCGGACCGGACCGCGAGGACCGCGAGCCGGATGCGGTTGTCGCAGCCCGTCTTGGCCATCAGGTTCGCCACGTGCGTCTTGACCGTGGTCACCCCCAGGTGCAGCCGGTCGCCGATCTCCTTGTTCGAGAGGCCCTGCCCGAGCAGGCTCAGCACCTGCCGTTCGCGGGGCGTAAGGCCGGCGGGCGGCTCCGTGGCGCTCGGCGCGGCCGGGGCCGTTCCGGTGTGCAGGGCGCGGGCGACGATGCGGTCGAGGGCGGCCTGGCTGAAGGGCGCCTCGCCGCGGGCCGCGCGGCGTACGCCGTCCAGGAGTTGGGGCGGCGGGGTGTCCTTCACCAGGAAGCCGCAGGCCCCGGCGGCGAGCGCCGGGTAGAGGTGATCGTCGTCGTCGAACGTGGTGAGGGCGAGGACCCGGGTGGCGGGACGGGCCGCGGTGATGCGCCGGGTGGCGGTGATGCCGTCCACGCCCGGCATCCGCAGGTCCATCAGGACGACGTCGGGGGTGAGGTGTTCGGCCAGGCGGACGGCTTCCTGGCCGCCCGCCGCCTCGCCCACGAGGTCGATGTCGTCGGGCTGCTCGAAGAGCATGCGCAGTCCCATGCGGACGAGTTGCTGGTCGTCGACCACGAGGAGTCGGATCATGGCCGCGGCTCCGTCCCGGCGGCTTCCAGGGGTCTCTCGGCCCGCACGCCAGCCACGCCGTCCACCGCCTCCCCGGTCGTCACGTCCCCGGTCGTCACATCCCCCTCCAGGAGCGGAAGTTCGGCCCGCAGCCGCCACCCCGTCCCGACGGGCCCGGCCTCCAACCGCCCGCCGAGCAGCCGCACCCGCTCACGCAGGCCGACCAGACCGTGCCCGGACGGCCCGGCCGCCCGCGCCGCCGCCGCGGGGAGCGGGTGCCCGGGGCCGCCCCCGTGCCCCTCTCCGCCGTCGGCCTCGCCGACACTGCCACGCCCGCCGTCACCGCCACGCAGCCCGCCCTCACCGCCACGCCCGCCGTCATCACCACGCAGCCCGCCGTCACCTCCACGCCCGCCGTCGTCCTCCACCTCGACCCGCACACCCCCGTCCGCACCGACCCGCACCCTCAGCCACGCGCGCGCCCCCGCACCCGCGTGCTGCGTCGCGTTCGCAAGACCCTCCTGGGCGAGCCGCAGCACCGCGAGCCCCCGCGCGGTGTCGACCCGCGCGAGTTCCCGGTCGTCCACCGCGGCCTCCACCGCGAGGCCGGAGCGCGCGCTCTGGGCCACGACCGACTCCAGGGCCGTGGCCAGGGCGCCGGGGGAGAGGAGCGGGGAGGCGTCCGGGGCGACGCTGTCGGGGTTCCGCAACACCGCGACCAGGCGCCGCAGGTCGGCCATCGCTGCGGTGCCCCCGGCGTGCAGGTCGTCGAGGACGGCGGTGACGCGGGGGTCGGGCGCGCCCTCGGTGCCCGGGGCGGGCAGGACGTGCCGGGCGACCCCGACCCGTACCACCATGGACGAGACGTGGTGTGCCACCAGGTCGTGCAGCTCGCGCGCGATGGCGGTGCGTTCGGCGGTGCGGGCCGCGAGGAGGCGCTGCTCGGCGCGCACCTGCTCCTGCTCCGCGTGCTCGCGGGCGCGGGTGGCCGCGGTGCGGGTGACCCGGACGTACGCGCCGAGGAGCAGGGGGACTCCGGCGACGACGCTCATCTTGTAGAGCACGGAGGGGAGTTCGCCGGGGAGGTCGTCCAGGCGGTTCACGACGACGGCGGCGGCGAGTGCGGCGGCCGCGACGACCGGCCGTCGCCCCGTGCACCGCAGCGACACCTCGAAGACACCGAGGGCGGCGAGCACCTTGAAGGCCACGACCGGCTCCGCGCCCCACGCGTGCGCGGCGACAAGGAGACCCGACCGGGCGACCGCAGAGGCGAACACCCAGCGGACCCCGGCCGGACAGAGCGCGACGCCGACCGCCGCGAAGCCCCAGTCGGCGGCCTGCGAAGGACGTTGGACCAGGAGGAGACAGCCGAGCAGCGCACCGGCGACGACGAGGGCGCGCGCCGACGCGTGCCCGCGGTCGAAGGCCGCTTCCACCCAAGATCGGTTCACCGGGACAACGATAGGCGCCGCCGCGCCGACGGGGTCCTGCCGAGGGAGGAGGCCGCCTCCTCCCCGCGGCCGCCGCACCGTCCCGCCGCAGGAAGCGCCCGGCCCGCGGGCGCTGACAGCGTGGACCGCATGAACGCACACGACACGACCCGGCGCTCCCTCCTCGGCGGCGCCGCCGCGCTGGGGATCGCCTCCCTGACCCTCGACGGCACCGCCCGCGCCGCCACGGCCCGCCCGGGCCCCCGGGCGAAACGCCGCTTCGACGGCCGCTCCGTCCTCATCACCGGCGCCACGTCGGGCATCGGCGAGGCGACGGCGAAGGCCTTCGCCGCGGAGGGCGCCCGCGTCGGATTCTGCGGCCGCCGCGTCTCATGGGGGCGCCGCGTCGAGCAGGAGATACGCGCGGCGGGCGGCGAGGCCACCTACGTGCGCGCCGACGTCCGCGAGGCCGACCAGGTGCGCGCCTTCGTGGACCGCGTGGCCGAGCGCCACGGCGGCATCGACGTCGCCTTCAACAACGCCGGGATCGGCAGCGCCAAGCTGCCGCACGACCTGACCGTCGAGGAGTGGGACGACGTCCAGTCCACCAATGTGCGCGGTGTGTTCCTCGCCCTGAAGTACGAGGTCGCGCACATGCTCAAGGCGGGGCGCGGCGTCATCATCTGCACGTCGTCCTCGGCCGCCGAGCGGGCCCGGCCGAACGGCGCCGCGTACACCGCGAGCAAGCGCGCCGTCCAGGGCATCGTGAAGTCCGCCGCACTCGCGTACGGCCCCCGGGGCATCCGCGTGAACGCGATCCTGCCCGGCACCACCGACACCCCCTTCGTCCGCCCGCCGGGCATCCCCGACGCCGACTGGGCCGCGTACAAGAAGGCGTTCGGGCCCCTCAACGTCGACGGCCTCCAGCGCATGGCGGAGCCCGAGGAGATCGCCCGCGCCGTGGTGTCCCTGGCGACCGACGACTTCTCGTACATGACCGGCACCTCCGTGTCCGTGGACGGCGGGGTCATGGCGGGGCGGGAGATGATCCGGCCGGGCGGCATGTGACGGAGCGTCCCCCGAGGGACCTGTGCGCGGCACCACCTCCGTGGGGGGTGGTGCTGAGTGCACCCCCGAACTGGTTGGTAGCGCGCCTGCCACCGCCGTCGCTCCTGCCTACCTTCGTAAGTACCGCCGCACGACAGGGAATCGCGGCACGGACGCAGGGCATGGGCGCGCGGCGCGCGGGCATGGCCGACTACCGAAGGGGCAGCGATGGCTACCAAGGACGAGCACGCCGGACGCACCGTTCTGGAGGCCGCGACGGTCACGGGCGCAGGGGACTGGCTGCCGAACGGCCCGGTGCGCGTCACCCCCGCGGACCCGCGCTACGCCCACCTCACCACCCGGGGCGCCAGCAACCGCTTCCGCGGCCGGCCCGAGCAGGTGTACCTGGTCGGATCGACGGCCCAAGTGGTGCGCGCCGTACGGGAGTCGGTGCGGGCGGGCGCGCGGCTCGCCGTGCGCAGTGGCGGGCACTGCTTCGAGGACTTCGTCGACCACCCCCAGGTCAAGGCCGTCATCGACATGTCGCCGATGCGGGAGGTGTCGTTCGACGCCGCGCGCCGTGCCTTCGTCGTGGAGGCCGGTGCGACGCTCGGGGAGGTGTACCGCAAGCTGTACCTCGGCTGGGGCGTGACGCTGCCCGCCGGATACCACCCCGAGGTGGGCGTGGGCGGGCACGTCCCGGGCGGCGGGTACGGGCCGCTGTGCCGCCTCTTCGGCCTCGTCAGCGACTACCTGTACGCCGTGGAGGTCGTCGTCGTGGACCGCCGCGGCGAGGCCCGCGCGGTGGTCGCGAGCCGGGAGCGGGACGACCCGAACCGTGAGCTGTGGTGGGCCCACGCCGGTGGCGGGGGCGGGAACTTCGGCGTCATCACCCGCATGTGGTTCCGTGCGCCGGACGCCACCCGCGACACCGAACCCGCGTCCATGCTGCCCGCCCCCACCCGGACCGCCCTGACCTTCACGGCGGACTGGAGCTGGGACGGCATGGACGAGGAGCACTTCGCCCGCCTGGTCCGCAACCACGGCGAGTGGGCCGAGCGCCACCGGGGCGCAGACGACCCGCAGGCCGCGCTGTACGCCGAGTTCGCCCTGACCCGCAGGGCGGCCGGGTCGCACCTGATGCTCGGCCAGGTCACCGCCGAGCCCGGCGCGGACCGCCGGCTCCTGGACGGCTTCCTCGACGCGGTGAGCGCGGGCACCCGCCGGCCCGCCAAGCTGAACGTCCAGCGGCTCCCTTGGCTCACCGCCGCGCTGCGCGGCTCGGGCGAGGCCGTGGGGGACTGGCACATCAAGATCAAGTCGGCGTTCCTGCGCCGCCGTCTCACCGACCGGCAGGTGGCCGTGCTGCACCGTCACCTCACCCGCGCCGACACCGACGTGGTCGGGGGCAGCGTCGTGCTCAACACGTACGGCGGCGCCGTCAACACGCCGTCCCCCACTGCGACGGCCATGCCCCACCGCGACTCCGCGCTGAAGCTGTCCTGCCTCGCCTCCTGGGCCGACCCGCAGTGGGCGTCCGCGTACCTGGCCTGGGTCCGCGCCTGCTACCGGGACCTCTTCGCCGACACCGGCGGCGTCCCCGTCCCCGGCGAGCACGCCGACGGCGCCTTCATCAACTACCCCGACACCGACCTCGCCGACCCGCGCTGGAACACCTCGGGCACGCCCTGGCAGACCCTCTACCACAAGGCCAACCACGCCCGCCTCGGCGCGGTGAAGGCGCGGTGGGACCCGCGCGACGTCTTCCACCACGCGCTGTCGGTCCGGGCGGCGTGAGCGGAGGGCGCGTGGCGGGCCGGAAGTCGGGCCGCCGATCGGATGGTTTCGACTTTGGATACGGCGCCGAGGACCGATGGCTGATGAGCGGGACCTCGCCCGGCGCCGAGGCTTGAGGCGTCCCGGAGATGTCGCGCAGACGCGCCGGGACACGACCTGTCGGCGACCGTGGGAGTGCTCGATGCGCAGGGAAACGATGACGAGAGGGACGTTCCTGACGGGGGCGGCGGCGGTCGGCGCGGGGGCCCTCGTGGGCACGGCGCTGACCGGGCAGGCGGGCGCCGCGACGAGCCCGCGGGCGGGTACGCACCCGGCTCCCGAGACGGCCCCGCGGGCAGATGCCCGCCCGGGAGCCACCCCGGCCGACGCGCGCACGACGACCGGCCGCGGCCTGGTCCACCGCGGCGTCATGTACGAGTGCGAGGACGGCGAGACCCGGCACACGGGCTGGAACCGCGCCCGGATGCGGTCCGACATGCGTGCCATCCGGAATGACCTGCACGCGAACTCGGTGGTCGCCTTCGGCACCGGCGTCGAGCGCCTGACGGCCACCGCCAGGGAAGCGGTCGAGCGCGGGATGCATGTGTGGTTCCAGCCGCGCATGGCCGACGTCCCCGAGCGCGAGATCCTCGACCACCTGGCCGAGACCGGCAGGCAGGCCGAACTGCTGCGCCGCCAGGGCGCGCGGGTGTACCTGAGCGTGGGGTGCGAGTTCATCCTGTTCGTGCCGGGCATCGTCCCGGGGGCGAACGCGGTCGAGCGGATCGAGAACATGCTGAAGGGCAACTGGGACCCGGCGGCGGCGCAGCGCAAGCTCAAGCGGTTCATCGGCCTGGCCGCGAAGACCGGCCGCCGCGTGTTCCACGGCCCGCTGACCTACGGCTCCGCGCACGGCGACCGGGTCGACTGGGACCTCTTCGACCTCGTCAGCGTCAACTACTACTCGTACTTCGCCGACCCGCGGGGCTACGCCAAGGAGCTGACCCCGTACCGGAAGTGGGGCAAGCCCGTCGCCATCACGGAGTCCGGCACCTGCACCTTCGAAGGCGCGCCCGAGGCGGGCGGCATGGGCTGGGACGTCGTCGACTACAGCAAGCCCGAGCCGGAGATCCGCAAGGGCGTGCGGCGCAGCGAGCACACCCAGGCCCAGTACCTCGGGCAGGTCCTGAACGTGTTCGAGCAGCTGGACCTGCACGCCGCCATGGTCTACCAGTTCGTCACCTCCGACGCCCCGCACCGGCGCGCCCGCCGCCACGACCTCGACATCGCCAGCTACAGCCTGACCAAGGCCATCTGGAAGACGGAGGACCACCCGACGGCGCGCTGGCACTGGGAGCCGAAGGAGTCGTTCCACGCCGTGGCGCGGCACTTCGCCCACGCCGAGCGCAGGGACCGCATGCGCGCGGGCGGCGGGGCGTAGCCGAGCGGGGGGGGCGGGGCGGGCCGCGTCGGACGGCCGGTGCGCGCCGGGCGGTGTCGCGCCGGGTCAGGACGTGTCCGCCGCCGCGTGGGCGAGCAGGATCTCCGCCGCCGCGCGCGCGTGCCGCCCGTAGTCCGCCTCGCCCAGGACCATCGCGCGGCTCGCCGCCCCGTCCGCGAGGGTGACCAACTGCTCGGCGAGCGCGGCGGGTTCGCGGACGCCCAGCTCCGCCACCAGCGCGGTGACGAGGTCCACCATCCGCAGCTTCTGCTCGCGGGCGTAGGAGTGGACCGCGTGCTGCGGGTCGGGGAACTCCGCCGCGGCGTCGATGAAGGGGCACCCGCGGACCGGGGCCGCGTCCGCGGGGGCGGCGTTCGCCGAAGTCGTGTCCGCCGAGGCCACGTCCCCCGGGGGCGGGTCGAACAGCCCGAGGATCCGCTCCATCGGCGGGACGTCCTCGCGGGTCAGCGCGCTCTCCAGGGTGGCCCCCGACGACGCGAGGTCCTGGAGGTGGGCGATCACCAGATCGCCCTTGGTCCGGAAGTGCGCGTAGAGCGTGCGCTTGGAGACCGGTGCCTCCTCCGCGACCTGCTCCATGCCGGTCGCGTTGATCCCCTGGAGCGCGAAGAGCCGGGCGGCGGCGGCCAGGATCCGCTCCCGTCCGCCGCGCCCCCGCCCCTGAGGTGCCGTAGCCGTCGATGCCGCCGTCGTCGTACCCATCCGCGAAGTATACGTCTGCGTTTACTTACAGGGGAGTCGCTTGCTAGGGTCGACCAAGTAAACGATCCCGTTTACATCGGTCGTCGCGGAGGAGCGAGACATGAGCGCGTTGGTCCCCACCGAGCTGAGCGGCAGCGCGGAGAAGCTGATCCGCGGACGGCGCGCGACCCGCGCCTTCCGTCCGGACGCCGTGCCGGAGGACACGATCCGCGCGATCTTCTCGCTGGCCGGCGCCGCGCCGTCCAACTCCAACGCGCAGCCGTGGCAGGTGGAGGTGGCGAGCGGCGCGGCACGCCTGCGCCTTGCGGACGCCCTGCGGGCGGCCCACGCCGCGGGGCGCACCTCGATCGACGTCCCGTACTCCGAGGACATCTACACGACGGTGCACCAGGAACGCCGGGCGGAGTTCGGCGCCGAGCTGTACGGAGCGCTGGGCATCGGCCCCGACGACCACGCGGCCCGCGCGGCCTACGACGCCCGGAGCCTCGGCTTCTACGACGCCCCGCACGCCGCGTTCCTGTTCGTCACCGGCGACGGCGGACCGCGCCTGGCCGCGGACGTCGGCGCGTACCTGCAGACCCTGCTCCTGGCGATGACCGCGTACGGCGTGGCGAGCTGCCCGCAGGGGCTGCTGAGCTTCTACGCCGACACGATCCGCGCCGAACTCGGCGTCAGGGGAGGGAAGTTGCTCGTCGGCGTCTCCTTCGGCTACGCCGACGAGGCGGCGCCGGTGAACCGCGTCACGACCCCGAGGGTCGCCCTCGACACGGTCACGACCTTCCACCAGTAGGCCGTCGCCACTACGGATGGGACGGCACCTGCACCACGGACGGTCGTGTCCGGCGACGGCTCACCCGGGCGTGTAGACGTACCGCTGCCCCGGCGGCCACCCCGCGCTGCGCCCCGCGTCCGTCACCAGGACCTGCTGGTACTGGGGCGCGGTCACCTGGTTCTGCGTCAGGTACGGGCACATCGAGGCGCAGCCGGCGGCGGTCTGGGTGCCGAGCCGCCACCCGTCGGTGTCGAAGAAGACGTACTCGACGTCGCCCGGCGCCTGCGAGGTGTCGACGGACACCCCGGCGGAGACCGGCGTCGGCGGCTCCCGCCCGCGGACGGGCCGTCGGGTGCCGATGACGTCCGTGGCGGTGACTTCTCCGGCGACGGGGACGACGGTGACGACGAGGACGACTTGGGCGTCGCCTTGTCCGTCCGGCCCACGCAGATCTTGACCTCGCCGACGCAGAGGATGTTGTCGCCGTGCTCGTTGGCCTGGACGACGGTGCCCGGGGCGGGCTTGTCACGCCCGGAGTCCCCAGAGCCGTCGTCGCCCTTGCCGCCGCTCACCGTGATGAACGCGGCGATGATCATCCCCGCCACGCCGATGAGCGCCGCGACGATCCCCGCCGCCATGCGCCCGGCCCGAGCCGGTGGGTCAGCCCCGCACGACCGTGACCGCGACGCCCGTGGACGCGATCGCGTCGAGGTGTTCCGGGGGTGCGGCGGCGTCGGTGATCAGGCAGTGCACGTCGGCCGCCGGGCAGATCTTGGCGAACGTCGTTCTGCCGATCTTGGAGTGGTCGGCGACCACGACGGTGCGGGAGCTGTGCCGGGCGAAGGCGCGGTCGGTGGCCGCCTCCAACTGGTCGTGGGTGGTGCATCCGTGGGCCGCGCTGATGCCGTCGACGCCGAGGAAGGCGATGTCGGTGTGGTGGTCGGCGAGGGTCTTCTCGGCGATGGGGCCGACCAGTTCGTAGCTCTCGCTGCGGGCCGTGCCGCCGATCACGATCAGGTCGACGGTGGGGCGCAGGACGAGGGCGGCGGCGATGTTGACGGCGTTGGTGACGAGGGTGACGGGACCTCGGTCGGCGAGGATCCGGGCCACCTCCGTCGTCGTGCTGCCGCCGGTCAGGCCGACCACGGCGCCCTCGGGCACGAGGTCGGCGGCGGCCCGGGCGATGGCCTGTTTCTGCGGGGAGCGCTGGTCCGCCCGGTGCTGGAGCGGCAGTTCGATGCTCAGACCGCCGGGCAGCGCCCCGCCGTGCGTGCGCTCGAGCAGCCGCTGGTCGCTCAGGTGGCGCAGGTCGCGGCGCACGGTGGCCGGTGAGACCCCGAGCAACCGGGACAACTGCGTCACGTCGGCGCTGCCCTGCGCGGCGACGTGGTCGAGTATCCGCACATGGCGGTCGCTTCTCAGCACGCGGCGAGCATAGCTCCGGACGGCGCGTTCGCTCATCGATCGAGCACCAGGTGAGCGCGGCTCTGCGCGTTCACGCACGAGTTCGGTCAAAACCGATCCCTTGACATGGCCGAACCCGCTCGCTTTACTCCCTGGCAACGCCGATGACGAGCCCTCGGCGCAGAGGTACGCCTAGCCGGTAGTTGGCCCTCGGCCATGAGCCCGGACTGAGTCGCCAGGACCACCGCGGGTCCGAGGCGGGGACGTGCCCTCCCACAGCTGGAGCTCACCGATGAGCCTCAATCGTGTTCTGCGCAGGTGTACGACCGCGACCGCCGCCCTCGCCGCCACCGCGGCGGCCTGCCTGCTCGCCCCCGCCCCCGCGACCGCCTCCACCCCCGCGAACGGGGTCGCCCTGCCCCCGCCCCACGCCGGCTTCGACTACCAGATCGGCGGCGCCTACACCCCGCCCGCAGGCGTCCGGGTCGTCAGCCGTGACCGCGCCGCCGCCCCCGCCCTCGGCCTGTACAACCTCTGCTACGTCAACGCCTTCCAGGCCCAGCCCGGCGCCGAGAAGGAGTGGGACAAGGACCTGCTCCTGCGGGACGCCAACGGCGACGTCGTGTACGACGGCGAGTGGGGCGAGGCCGTCCTCGACATCCGCACCGCGAACAAGCGGCAGCGGATCGCGGCGAAGGTCAACGGGTGGATCGACGGCTGCGCGGACAAGGGCTTCCAGGCCGTCGAGCCGGACAACTACGACACGTACACCCGCTTCCCCGACCTGTTGAAGGCGAGCCACGCCAAGGCCTTCGTCAAGCTGCTCTCCGCCCACGCGCACCGCGAGGGCCTCGCCGTCGCGCAGAAGAACACGCCGGACCTGGCCGCGTCCCGCGCGGAGACCGGCCTCGACTTCGCCGTCGCCGAGGAGTGCGGCGAGTGGGACGAATGCGGCGTCTACACCGACGCGTTCGGCGCTCACGTCCTCGTCGTCGAGTACTCCGCGAAGGGCCTGCGCACGGCCTGCTCGGCCTTGGGCGACCGGCTGAGCATCGTCCGCCGCGACGTCGGCGTCTCACCCGCGGGAAGCGCGGAGTACCTGCGCCAGACCTGCTAGCGGGTCCCGTCCCCCTTGATCCGTCGACGGGCGGGAACCCCCCTCGACCTGTCGACGGGGCCGCCGTGTTCCGGCCGTCCGGAACACGGCGGTCACGGCCCGCCGGCCCCGTCTCCACCCCGTATCGACTCGTGATCCCCGCATCCCCTCATGTGTTCCCGCCACACCGCCCTGCCCGCGGCGGCGTGGGCAGGGTGAGGGGCGCCCGACCCTCCTGGAGGCAGAGATGACCGCAGAACCCCGAGCGCCGGGTCCGCCGTCACGGCGCGGTGTGCTGCGCGCCGGCGGCGCCGGGGCCGTCGTGGCGGCGGCCGGTGGCGTGCTGGCAGGCTGCGCCCCGGGCGCCGGTGACGGGGTCGGCGCCGACGGCCGCGTCACCATCCAGATGTGGCACGGCCAGACCGATCTCGCCGCCAAGGTCATCAAGAGCCTGGCCGCCGAGTTCGAGCGCGGCCACCCGGACATCCGCGTCGACCTGGGCGGCGGGGTCCTCGCCGACGCCATGCTGCAGAAGGTCACCGCCGCGCTCGCCGCGGGCTCCTACCCCGACATCGCCTACGTCTTCGGCTCCGACCTCGCGAGCGTCGCCCGCAGCCCGCAGGTCGTCGACCTCACCGCGCACGTGCGCCGGGGCCCGTCGCCGTGGAAGAACTACTGGGCGCCCGCCCGGGACGCCGTCACCGTCAACGGCCGGGTGCGGGCGCTGCCCGCGCTCCTGGACTGCCTGGCCGTGGTCTGCAACAAGAAGCTGTTCGCCGACGCCGGGCTCGACCTGCCCGAAGCGGGCTGGACCTGGCGGGAGTTCACCGACACCGCGCGCCGCCTCACCGACGCGGGCAAGGGCCGCTTCGGCACCGGCTGGCCCGGCACCGGCGACGAGGACACCGTGTGGCGGCTGTGGCCGCTGGTGTGGGACCTGGGCGGCGACGTGATCGCCGACGACGGCCGGAGCATCGGCTTCGCGAAGGCGGGCGTCCGCGCCCTGGAGGTCGTCCAGGACCTGGCGCGCGACAAGAGCGTCTACCTCGACCCCAAGCCGGGCAGCGAGCAGATGTACCAGGTCTTCCTCTCCGGACGCATGGGCATGGTGGTCACCGCGCCCTGGCAACTGCCCGACATCCGGCAGGCCGAGATGGACTACCACGTCGTCCCGCTGCCCAGCTTCAGCCGCCGCCCCATGACCATCTCGGGCCCCGACACCTGGACGCTCTTCGACAACGGCGAGGCCCGCACCGAGGCCGCACGGACCTTCGTGACCTGGCTGACCCAGCCCGCCCAGGACAGCCGCTGGGACGTCGAGGCGGGCAGCCTCCCGCTGAGCCGCCGCAGCGAGGACCGCCCCGCCTGGCGCGAGCACGCCACCCGTACCCCCGGCCTCTCGGTGTTCACCGAAGCCGTCTCCTCCGCCCGCGTCCGCCCCGTGCACCCGGCCTACCCCCGGGTCTCCCGCGCCCTCGGCCAGGCCATCGTCTCCGTGCTGCTCGGCCGGTCGAGCCCCGCCGACGCCGTGCGCCGCTGCGCCGACGAGTCCAACGCCGCCCTGCTCATCCCGCGTTGAGGACCCCACATGCCCCGACTTCCCACCCCGCTGACCCTGCCACCGGACCGCTCAGGACCACGGACGCTGCGGCGCCGACGCCGCCGAGAGGCCGCCACCGCCTGGGCGTTCGTCTCACCCGCCGTGCTCGTCATCCTCGGCCTGAGCGTCCTGCCCGTCGTCTGGTCGCTGCTCCTCTCCTTCCAGGCCAACGACCTCGTCACCCCCAGCCGCTGGGTGGGACTCGACAACTACCGCGCCCTGCGCCAGGACCCCAACTTCCACCAGGCGGTGAAGAACACCGTCGTCTACACCGTCCTGTACGTGCCCCTGAGCATCGCCGTCGGCCTCGCCCTCGCCCTCGTCCTCAACCGGCGGATCCGCTTCGTCGGCCTCTACCGGACCCTGTTCTTCGTGCCGTTCGTCATCTCCGCCACGGCACAGGGCGTGCTGTTCTCCTTCATCCTCGACCCGGAGTTCGGCGCCGCCAACTCCGTCCTGCACCGCGTCGGCATCTCACCGCAGGGCTTCCTCACCGACCCCTCCCAGGCCCTGCTCGTCCTCGTCGCCATCACCCTGTGGAGCGGCACGGGCCTGTGCACCGTCATCTACCTGGCCGCCCTGCAGGACGTCCAGCAGTCCCTCATCGAGGCCGCCCGCCTCGACGGCGCGGGACGGCTGCAACTCCTGCGCCATGTGACGCTGCCCGCGCTCACGCCGGTGAGCGTCTTCCTGCTGCTGTGGCAGACCATCCAGGCCCTGCAGGTCTTCGACCTGGTCTATGTGACCACCAAGGGCGGACCGCTCGGCTCCACCACCGTGATCGTCTACTTCATCTGGGAGCAGGCCTTCAAGGAGTTCACCGCCGGATACGGGGCCGCGGCCGCGTACGTCCTCGCGCTCGCCCTGTTCGTCGTCGCGGCCCTGCTGCGCGTCGTCCGCGGACGCGAGCGCACCCCTCGTACCGAGGCGGCCGCCCCATGACCGCGACCCGTCGCAGGAAAGCAGCCGCCTCATGACCGTCACCACGACCGGCAGGACCCAGGTCGGCGCCCGCCCGGCCGCGTTGCCCGCCGCCCGGCGACGCCCGCGCCTCCCGTTCAGCCCGTGGCACCTGCTGCTCGCGCCGCTGGCCGCGCTGTTCGCCGTACCCCTGCTGTGGCTGCTGCTCAGCTCCTTCATGAGCAACGCGGAGATCAACCGCTTCCCGCCCGCGCTGTGGCCGGCCGGCGTCGACCTCGGCGGCTACCGCTACGTCCTCGGCAACGCCATGTTCCCGCGCTGGCTCCTCAACTCGGCGATCGTGTCCGCCGTCGCGGTCGCGTCGAACCTCGTGTTCGGCACGCTCGGCGGGTACGCCTTCGCCCGGATGCGCTTCGCCGGGTCGCGGGTGCTGCTCGTCCTGATGCTGGCGACGATGGTGGTCCCCTTCCAGCTCACGATGATCCCCACCTTCCTGGTGATGAAGAAGCTCGGGCTCATCGACACCCTCGGCGCGCTCATCGTGCCCGCGCTGGTCACGCCGTTCGCGGTGTTCCTGCTGCGGCAGTTCTTCCTGTCCCTGCCCAGGGAACTGGAGGAGGCCGCCTGGATCGACGGCTGTTCCCGGCTGCGGGTGCTGTACGCGATCGTGCTGCCGCTGGCCCGGCCAGCGCTCGCCACCGTGGCGGTCCTGACGTTCCTGACCACGTGGAACGACCTGACGTGGCCGCTCATCGCCATCAACCACGACACCCAGTACACGCTCCAACTGGGCCTGACCACCTTCCAGGGCCAGCACCACACGCGCTGGTCCGCGGTGATGGCGGGCAACGTGATCACGGTCCTGCCGGTGCTGCTCGCGTTCCTCTTCGCGCAGAAGGCCTTCATCCGCTCGATCACCTCCAGCGGCCTCAAGGGCTGACCCCATCTCGCCTCGCCACCCACCCGCCGCACGACCCGAAGGACCGCGATGCCGCCCGCGTACGACCTACTCGTCATCGGGGACGCCAACCCCGACGTGATCCTCGGCCCGCTCACCGAGCCCCTCGCCTTCGGCCAGCGCGAACAGCTCACCGAGACCGGCTCCCTCGTCCTCGGCGGCTCCGCCGCGATCATGGCCTGCGGAGCGGCCCGCCTCGGCCTGCGAGTGGCCTTCGCCGGGCGCGTCGGCGACGACGACGCGGGCCGCTACGTCCGCGACACCCTCACCGCCCGCGGCGTCGACACCCGCGCCCTCACCCTCGACCCCACCCGCCCCACCCCGATCACCGTCGTCCTCACCCGCGGCGACGACCGCGCCGTCGTGACCTCGCCCGGCACCCTCACGACCACCTCCGGCAGCGACGTGCCGCCGGACCTGCTCGCCGACACCCGACACGTCCACACCGCCTCGTACTTCCTCCAGCCCCGGCTCGCCGACGACCTGCCGGACCTGCTGCGCACCGCGCGCTCGCACGGCGCGACCACGTCCCTGGACACCCAGGACGACCCGTCCGGCACCTGGTGCGGGGCCGCCCTCGACGCGGTGCTCGCCGAGACCGACATCCTGCTGCCCAACGCCCAGGAAGCCGTGTCCCTGGCCGGGGCCCTGAGCCCGGCCGGGCCCCCGGTCGTGACCCCGGAGCGGGCGGCCGCGCTCCTCGCCGGCCGCGTCCCGCTGGTGGTCGTCAAGAACGGCGCCGCCGGAGCCCTGTGCCACGACGGCCGGACGCTGATGTCGGCGCCGGGCCTCGCCGTGACACCCAAGGACACCGTCGGCGCCGGAGACAGCTTCGACGCCGGGTTCGTCGCGGCCACGCTCCACCGCCAACCACCGCACCAGGCACTGCGGTTCGCCGCCGTCTGCGGAGCCCTGTCCACGAGGGCCCACGGCGGCACCGCGGCCCAGCCCAGCTGGTACGAGACCCTCATCCACACCACTCCCACCGGAGCGCACTGATCATGACGCACCCCAGAATCGTCTTCGTCGGCGCCGGCAGCGTCGAGTTCACCCAGGGACTGCTCGCCGACCTCTTCGCCTTCCCCGAGCTTCAGAGCGCCCACATCGCCCTGCACGACATCGACCCCGAACGCCTCGCCACCGCCGAGGCCGCCGCCCGCTACATCGCCCGCGTCCGCGGGGCCGACGCCCGCATCACCGCCCACGCCGACCGGCGCACGGCCCTGACCGGCGCCGACTTCGTCATCAACATCGTCCAGATCGGCATGGGCGAGGCCACCCGCACCGACTTCGACATCCCCGCCCGGTACGGGCTGCGCCAGACCATCGGCGACACCCTCGGCGTCGGCGGCATCTTCCGCGCGCTGCGCACCTTCCCCTTCCTGAAGGAGCTCGGCGCGGACATCGCGGAGCTCTGCCCCGATGCCTGGCTGCTCAACTACACCAACCCCATGGCCATGAACATCCAGTACCTCACCCAGGCCACCGGCCTCACCCGGGTCGTCGGCCTGTGCCACTCCGTGTACTGGACCATGCAGGACCTGGCCAAGCTCGTCGACGTCCCGTACGCCGAGATCACCTACCGCGCGGCGGGCGTCAACCATCAGGCGTGGGTGCTCCGCTTCGAGCACCAGGGTCGCGATCTCTACCCCCGCCTCGACGAACTCATCGCCGGGGACGAGCAGTTGCGGCGCCGCGTACGCGTCGACATGTACCGGCGGCTCGGCTACTACCCGACCGAGACCAGCGAGCACTCCTCCGAGTACGTGCCCTGGTACCTGCGCCACGACAGCGAGATCGACCGGCTGCGGCTGCCGATCGGTGCCTACCTCGACATCGTCGACGAGAACGTCGCCACGTACCATCGCACCCGCGACGCCCTCGCCGCAGGCGCGCCGCTCACCGTCGAGGGCACCATGGAGTACGCCCCGCAGATCATCCACAGCGTGGTCACCGGCACCCCGCGCACGGTCTACGGCAACGTCCCGAACCACGGCCTCATCGACAACCTCCCGGCCCACGGCGTGGTCGAGGTGCCCTGCCTCGTCGACGCCACCGGCATCCAGCCGACCCGCGCCGGCTCCCTGCCCCCACAGCTCGCCGCCCTCAACCGCACCTACCTCAGCACGAACGACCTCGTCGTCCGCGCCGCCCTCGACGACGAGCCCCGGCACATCCGGCACGCGGCCATGACCGACCCGGCGACCGCGGCGACGCTGACGGTGAATCAGATCTGGCGGCTTTGCGACGAGATGGCGCACGCGCACGCGGACCGGCTGCAGCCGTCGCTGCGGGTGCGACTGACGGACGTCCGAGCCGGACGGGTCAGCGGATGATCGACACGATCTGGCAGGCCGCCACGGCCAGTCGGCGGTCTCCGTCGATCCGCGCCAGGTCCAGGGCGGCGGCGGGCTGCACGCCGCGCGTGCACAGCTGCCAGGCGGTCTCCTCGTCCAGATGAAGGACCGCGGCCGGGTGTCCGGTGTCCGGCTCGGCCAGGGACCAGCGCGACGGGGTGCCCGCCGCGAGGGCGGTCGCCGTCCACGTACCGCCCGCCGGACCGTGCACCCGCACCTGGACCTGGGTGCCGACGGGGGCGACGACCTCGCGCAGGGTGTGGGGCAGCGCCCGCAGGAACGTGTCCAGGACGACGGACAGGAGCCGCGGGTCGAGGTCGGTTCCCTGGCCGGTGGCGCGGCGGATCTGCTGCCGGTGGGTCCAGAACTCCGTGAGGTCGCGGGCGCTGTCCAGCCACATCGGCGCCGGATCGATCCCGGCCCACGACACCCCGAGCGCCGGGGCGTCCGGGTCGGTCGTCTCGAAGAAACGGGCGACCTGGCCGCCGACCAGCCCCAGGGTGTCGACGAGCGCCGCCGGACTCATCCGCCGACAGGCGTCGACCCACTCCTGGTTGACGCGGTGGATGAACGCCTCCAACGTCTCACCCGCCCGGAACCCCGGCCCTTCGGCATGCCCGTCCCGGTCGCGCCCGAGCCGTCCGTAGAAGTCCCCGAGCAGGTGCGCGGCCACATCCCGCACGGCCCACCCCGGCACTGCCTCCTTGCCCCAGTCGCCGGGCGCCAGGCCACGCAGGGTGGCCATGAGCGCGTCCTGCTCGGGGGCGAAGAGGGGGCGTGCGTCGATGGGGCTGCCGAGCCAGGAAGGGGCGGGCACATCACTGAGCTGGGGGTTCATGGAGCAAGCCTGCCAACGCGGCCCCCCGGCTCACCACCGGATTTCCTCCTGCCGGCCGACTGCCGGTCAACTGTCGGCCGGCTTCCCCGGCGCGCGGACGAGGCGGATCAGAAGACGGACAGACCCGTGAGCGTGGTGAAGCGGTCCAGTGCGGCCACGCCCGCCACGGAGTTGCCGCGCTGGTCGAGGCCGGGGCTCCAGACGCAGACGGTGCAGCGGCCGGGGACGACCGCGATGATGCCGCCGCCGACCCCGCTCTTGCCGGGCAGACCCACGCGGTGGGCGAAGTCGCCCGCGGCGTCGTAGGTGCCGCAGGTCAGCATGACCGCGTTGACCTGCTTGGCCTGGCTGCGGGTGAGGAGCGTGGAGCCGTCGGACCGTATGCCGTGCCGGGCGAGGAAGCCGGCGGCGCGGGCGAGGTCGGCGCAGGACGCCTCGATGGAGCACTGGCGGAAGTACTGGTCGAGGAGCGTGGGCACGGGATTGGTGATGTTGCCGTACGACGCCATGAAGTGGGCGAGGGCCGCGTTGCGGTCGCCGTGCGCGGTCTCGGAGGCGAGCACCGCCTCGTCGAAGTCGAGCCGGTCGTTGCCGGACTCGGCGCGCAGGAACGCGCGGAGCGTCCCGGCCGCGTCGCCGGTGAGGGCGTGCAGGCGGTCGGTGACGACGAGCGCGCCCGCGTTGATGAACGGATTGCGGGGGATGCCGTTCTCGTACTCCAACTGCACCAGGGAGTTGAACGGGTTGCCCGACGGCTCCCGGCCGACGTGCTCCCACAGCAGCTCGCCGTCGAGCGAGAGGTCGAGGGCCAGCGTGAAGGCCTTGGTGATGGACTGGGCGGAGAAGGGCCGCTGCCAGTCGCCGACGCCGTACACCGTGCCGTCCAGCTCGGCGACGGCCATCCCGAAGTGCCGTGGGTCGGCCGAGGCGAGCGCCGGGATGTAGTCGGCGGGGCGGCCACGGCCCGGCAGGGCCTGGATCTCGGTGGCGATGCGGTCCAGGACGGTCTTGAGGGACGACGGCACGGGCACTTGCTCCGGTTTCGCGCGGTATACGGGGGTGTCCGCAGTACCTTAAGGCAGCCGGGCGGCGCCGCCGGCCCGGGCCAGGGGTGACGCGGCGGGGGGCGCCCCCCCCCCCCGCGGGGGGGGGGGGGGGGGGGCGGCGGGGCGTCGCGCGGAAGTCAGCGGGTGCGCGCACCCGGGACTACTTGTGGTCGACGAACCACTTCGTGCAGCCCTTGCCTCCCGAGACGGGGAAGACGCAGCTGCGCACGGCATAGGACTTGTTGCCGCCGATCTGGAGCTTCACGGTCTTCGTGACCATCCAGTCGCGCACGTTCGCGTCGAACCAGTTCGCCTTCTTGCTGCAGCTCTTGTAGCCGCCCTTCTTCTCCTTGATGTACTTCGTCGAGGGGTGCTGCACGTGGTTCTTCATCTTGAACGGCTTGATGCTCCGCTGGACCTGGACCTTGTCGCCCTTCGCGATGTCCTCGGCGTAGGCGCGGGCCTTCTTGTCGCGGAGGCTCTCCGTGTCGATGCTGGTGAAGCGCCCCTTGTACGTGCGGTGCCCGCTGTCCCGGTAGATCCCGGCGCCGGGACCGGAGCAGAACGCCCTGGCCTCCTGTGCGTCGGACGTCCCGGTGGTGATGCGGGCCTCCCCGGTGCCGGAGTCGGCGGTGGCCGGCAGGCCGGTCGCCCCGAGTGCGCCCGCCGCGAGCAGCAGCGAGGTGACGCCGATGGTGGCCGTGCGGTTCCTGGTCATGAGATCTCCCCGTAGTCGTCTCTTGAACCGGCCACCATGTTCGCGGCCTCCGTCCGACCGGCTCCAGGTGTTTCGGCCGGGTCCGAAACACGGGGAAAAGCCGGCCGGCGGGGCGTGTCAGCGAGGGCGGAGCCGCTCCCTGGCGAGGGTGAGCGCGGCCTCCGTCGGGGGCACACCGGAGCGCCGCGCGCGCTCGATGACCGTGGCCACGCGCGCGCCGACCTGACGGACCCGCTGCTCGGCCCGGGCGTCGTCGTGGCGGCGGAGCCGTTCCTCCAGGAAGATCAGGCCGCCCGCGTTCACGCAGAAGTCGGGCGCGTAGAGGATGCCGCGGGCCTCAAGGGCGGCGGCGTGCTCCGGGGCGGCCAGCACGTTGTTCGCGCCGCCGGCGATGATCCGGCAGCGCAGCCGAGGCAGCGTACGGTCGTCGACGACGCCCCCTAGGGCACAGGGCGCGAGCACGTCGCACGCGGTGACCGCCGCGGTCGCGGGGTCGACGACGCGCGCGCCGACGCTCCGGGCGACGGCGTCCGCACGGCGGGGGTCGACGTCGGACACCAGCAGCTCCGCGCCCTCCGCCGCCAGGAGCCGGGCGAGGGCGGCGCCCACGTTCCCCGCGCCCTGCACACACACCCGGACGTCCCGCATGCTCCCGTCGCCGCCGGTGGCGCGCAGACAGGCCCGTATCCCTTCGAGGACGCCGAGGGCCGTCATGGGGGAGGGGTCGCCGTCGGCACAGACCGGCGAGGCCTCGGTGCCGATGACCTCCAGGTCGGCCTGCGTGGTGCCGACGTCGTTGACGGGGATGAAGCGTCCGCCGAGGGTGGCGACGAAGCGGCCGTGGGCGCGCAGCAGTGCCTCGGACTTGTCGCGCGCCGGGTCGCCGAGGACGACGCTCCAGCCCCCGCCGAGATCGAGCCCCGCGACCGCGGCCTTGAGGGTCATGGCCCGGGCGAGGCGCAGGCCGTCGTCGAGGGCGGCGGTCTCGCTCTCGTACGCGTGCATGCGGACGCCGCCGAGCGCGGGGCCGAGGGTGGTGTCGTGCAGGACGACGAGGGACCGCAGCCCGGTCCTGGCGTCCTGATGGAAGAGTGCCTGCTCGAAGCCGCCGGACCGGAGCCGGTCGAAGATCGTGGAGGTCATCCGGCCATCGTGGCAGCGGCCACTGACAGGGCGGGGCCGGCTGACAGGGCGGGGGCGTCCGGCAGGGTGGGGACGTCTGACAGGCGGGCCATCGGGAACCCCGCGGTCCTCGTCGCCGCCTCAATGGCCGCGGGCCGCGCGTGACGGCGGTGACAAGTGGGAAGGCTGACGGCCGAACATCGAATCCGGGGCACACCGCACCCAGGTACGCCGGGACACGGGGGCACATCATGGCGGCGACGACACCACCGGCACGCGGGCGGCGGGCGCGGCACGCGCATCGACGGGGCACGCGGTCGACGGACCCACAGGCGACCCGCCTGACCAGTCCACGGGCGACCCGCTGGGCGGCGACCCTCGTCCTCGCCGCGCTGGCACCCCTGGCGGTGACCGCCTGCGGCGGCGGAACGGACGACGCCGACGACAAGCCCGGATCCGAGGGGCGGACCACGAAGTCCCCCTCCGCGCAGGCCTCCTCCGGGAAGCCCTCGGCCGCGCCGTCGGTGTCGGCCGCCGACGGGAGTGCCGTCGGCGCCTGCGCGGACGGTGACTGCGAGATCGCGGTGTCCGAGAAGGTGACCTTCCGCTTCAAGGGCCCGCGGGGTCCCGCGACCCTGTCCGTGACCGAGGTCGGCCCGAACAAGGTCGCGTACACGGTGAAGTCGGGCAGCGGCCGGGCCAAGGGCGGCGCGACCGGCCCCGGCCAGGGCTGCATCACGGTCCTCCGCGCCAACGGCAGCGGCAACTCCTGCGGCGGGCTCGGCGACGCCACCCGGCCGAGCCCGCAGCCCGACGCCGTGGTCATCCAGGCGGCGACCGGCGAGGGCGGGACGGCGATCCTCCACATCGTGTCCCGCTGACACCCTGGCGGGCGGCGCCGGGGCGGAGCACGCTGGGGCAAGGGCGTCGAGGTCGAAGCCGACGCCGACGCGGTGTCGTGGACGGTTGTCCGGAACGGGGGCCGCAGTCCGCACACGCCCGCCAGCGAGGAGCACAGTGCCGTGACCGACTCCAGCCGTCCCCTCCACACGCTGTTCCGCGCGCTCACCAACGTCGTCGCCGTCGGGTACCTCGCCGGCTGCGTCCTCCTCCTCGCCTGGGCCCACTCGGTGAGTTCCGGCGACACCCCCGACGCCTCGCTGGCCGGAGTGTGGCCGTTGTTCGCCACCCTGCCGGTCAGCTTCGTCCTGTTCCTCACGCCCGGTCTGCCGGGCGGCCCCGGCGGGCTCGTCCTGGCCGTCGGCGTCGGCGCGCTGGCGAACGCGATCGTCATCGGCGCGACCCTGGAAGCCCTCCGCGGCGACCGCCGACGCGCCGGACCGACGGCCTGAGCGCACTGCCGAACCAAGAGCCGATCGCCCTCCGGCCTGCCCGCCGGCACCCGCTGATACCTGGCTGACACACAACCGCGCGCCGGTGGATGCACGGCCCTGACCGGCCGGATGCGGTGCTCTCCGAGGCTGGCGGAGCACGCGGGAGAGCCCGCGTGCTCCGGGCGTGGAGAGGCGGTCGTCGGTGAGGGTGCGTCGGGTACGGGTTGCCGGGGTGGGCGAGGCGCTGCGGCGGGGGCCGCACCGGGGCAGGGCGCTGTGCGCGGCCGCCGCGGTGCTGGTCGTGGCGGGGGCGGGCGGCTGGATGGTCCTGCCGGGCGGCGAGAGCGGTGGCGGGGGTGCGGACGGCCGGGGTCTCGGCTCCGTCGGGTCGCTGGGCCTGCCGTGGCCCGACGAGGGGCAGACGAGCATCGAGGTGCGGGGTGTCGGCAGCCTCGGCAGCAGGGGCGGGCAGGAGCCGGTGCCGATCGCGAGCGTCACGAAGGTGATGACCGCGTACGTGATCCTCAAGGAACACCCCCTCGACGCGGGGGAGCAGGGGCCCCGGATCACCGTCGACGCGGACGCCGCACAGGAGTCGCACTCGCTCAGCGAATCCACCGTGGAGCTGCGCGAGGGCCGCCGCCACACCCAGCGCGAACTCCTGGAACTGCTCCTGCTGCCCTCCGGCAACAACGTCGCCCGGCTCCTCGCCCGTTGGGACGCCGGAAGCCAGAAGGCGTTCGTCGCGAAGATGAACCGCGCCGCCGACGAACTCGGCATGACCCGCACCACGTACACCGGAGCGAGCGGCTTCGAGTCCAGCACCAAGAGCACCGCCGACGACCAGCTGAAGCTCGCCCGGCAGGCCATGAAGCAGCCCGCGCTCCGTGAGGTGGTCGCCCTGCGCGACACCACGGTGCCCGGCGTGCCCGGCACCGTCACCAACACCAACCGGCTCCTGGCGAAGCCCGGCGTCATCGGCCTGAAGACCGGGTCGAGCACCCCCGCGGGCGGCAACCTCATGTGGGCCGCCGAGGCGAGGTCCGGCGCCGAGCGGCACCTCGTCCTCGGAGTCGTCCTGGGGCAGCGCGCCCACACCACGCCCACCGAGGGCCTCGCGGCGGCGATCGACAGGAGCGGCGCGCTGATCGACGCCGTACAGCGGAACCTTCCCGGCGCCCTGCGCGCCAAGGAGCAGGTGGGGTCATGACGGCTTTGCACGACGGGCTCACGGAGCGCACGGCCGGTACGGACGGGCCGCTGCCCGCGGCGGCGGGGACCCCCGGGGTGGCCGCGCCGACCGGGGGCCCCGGGGCGCCCGCCGGGAACCCGGGAGAGGGCCGCACCGACGGCGGCCCCTGGCGCCGTGGCCGCCTCGTCGCCGCGGCCGCCGGGCTCCTCGCTCTGGTCATGCTCGGCCACACCTGGGTACCCCACCGGTTCGGCAACCCCGGCAGCCTCCTGGAGACCTTCCTGCCCTGGCTGGGCGTCGGCGTGCCCCTGCTCCTGGTGCTCGCCGCCGTGCGCCGCTCCGCGACGGCCGCCCTCGCCGTGCTGGTTCCGGCCGTCGTCTGGTGCTCCCTGTTCGGCGGCATGGTCCTGGACAAGCGCGCGGGCGGCGGCGACATCACCGTCGTCAGCCACAACGTCCACGACCGCAACCCCGACCCGGACGGCACCGCCCGCGCCCTGATCGCCTCCGGCGCGGACCTGGTCGCCCTGGAGGAACTGTCCCCGGGCACGGCACCGGAGTACGGACGCGTCCTGGACGGCCGCTACCCGCACCACGCCGTGCAGGGCACGGTCGGACTGTGGAGCAAGTACCCGCTGCGGGACGTGGAGCCGATCCCGATCATGCCGTGGACGCGCGCGCTGCGGGCCACCGTCGAGACCCCGAAGGGCCCGCTCGCCCTGTACACCGCGCACCTCGCGTCCGTGCGCGTGCACCCCGGCGCGGGCTTCGCCACGGCCACCCGCGACGAGGCCGCCGAGAAGCTCGCCGCCGCCGTCCGCGCCGAACGGCTGCCCCGCGTCGTGGTGGTCGGGGACCTCAACGGCACGACCGACGACACGGCCCTGCGCCCGCTGACCGGACAGCTGCGGTCGGCGCAGCAGGAGGCGGGCGACGGCTTCGGGTTCACCTGGCCCGCGTCGTTCCCGGTCGCCCGGATCGACCAGATCCTCGTCAGGGGCGTCACCCCGGCCTCGTCCTGGACCCTGCCGCGCACCGGCAGCGACCACCTGCCCGTCGCGGCCGCCCTGACGCTGTGACCACGGCGGGAGCGGATACCGTCGTGATCAGCGGGTCAGGACCCCGTACGCAACGACCCTCAGGTGACGAGATGCCACAGCTCCACGACGAACCGGCGGGACGCCCCGCACCCCGGGAAGGCGGCCCCGCCGCCCCCGTGCGCGTCCTGCTGATCGAGGACGACGACACGATCCGCAAGTCCGTGGGCATGGCCCTGGAGCGCTACGGCTACGAGGTGGCCACGGCCCCCGACGGGCTCACGGGCCTGGAGATGTTCCGGGACGGCCACCACGACCTGCTCCTGGTCGACGTCATGCTGCCCCACCTCGACGGCATCGGCCTGTCCTGCCGGGTCCGCGAGACGAGCCAGGCCCCCATCCTCATGATGTCCGCGCGCGGCGACGCGCTGGACGTCGTCGCGGGCCTGGAGGCGGGCGCCGACGACTACATCGTCAAACCCGTCGACACCACGGTCCTCGTCGCCCGCATCCGCACCCTGCTGCGCCGTGCCACCTACACCGCACCCGCCACGGCCGACGCCCCGGCGCCCGACGACGGCGGCCTGCTCACCTTCCGCGACCTCACCGTCGACACCCGCGGCCTCGAAGTCCGCGCGGACGGCCGCCTCCTGGCGCTCACCCCCACCGAACTCCGCCTGCTCCTTGAGTTCGTGGCCGCGCCCGGCATCGTCCTGGAGCGCCAGACCCTGCTGCGCAAGGTGTGGGACTACGGCTGGGAGGGCGACAGCCGGGTCGTCGACCTGACCGTGCAGCGACTGCGCAAGAAGATCGGCGCCGATCACATCGAGACGGTGCGCGGTTTCGGCTACAAGTTCCGGCGCTGACATGGGACGTACGACAGCGGACGAGGCCCGCACCTCCGTCCCGCAGTTCCTGCGCCGCCTCGTCGACCTCCGCTCGCTGCGCTGGAAGATCGCCGCGGGAGTGGCCGCGGCGGCCTGCGCGATGGCCGTGGGCATCGGCGTCCTGGTGCACCGGACCACCGAGGAGCGGTCCCTGAACATCGGCCGCGGCACCGCGCTGCGCGAACTGGAAGTGGCCGAGGTCGAGTTCCGCGACGGCAGGTCCGTGAGCCGGAACCCCTCGGACACTCCCGGCTACGACATCGGCGACGAGGTGCCGGACGAGCTGCGCCGTCGGCTCGCCTCCGAACCCGGCCCCCTCACCTGGTACGACACCAGGAGGCCGCTGCAGGGCCCGTTCATGTGGGCGGCGACCCGCGTCAACGGCACCGACCTGGCCGTCCGCATGGACATGGGCGCCGAGAAACGCAGCCTGCAGGCGCTCGACCGGCACATCCGGTACGCGGCCATCGCCACCCTCGCCGTCGTCGTCCCCCTCACGCTGCTCGCCGCCGAACTGGTGCTGCGGCGCCTGCGCCGGGTCGCGGGCACCGCCCGGCGCATCAGGAACGGCTCCCTGGACGCGCGTACCGCGAGCCGCGGACACGACGAGATCAGCGAGATCTCCTCGGCCGTCGACCACATGGCCGACGCCCTCCAGGAACGCCTGCGGGGCGAACAGCGCTTCACCGCCGACGTCGCCCACGAACTGCGCACCCCGCTCGCGGGCCTCGTCACCTCCGCGTCCCTCCTGCCGGAGAGCGAGGCCACCGACCTCGTCCAGGACCGCGTGCGGGTGCTGCGGGCGCTGGTGGACGACCTGCTGGAGATCTCCCGGCTCGACGCGGGCGCCGAGCACGCCGACGCTCAGCCCGTGCCGCTCGGCGACCTGGTCACCGAGTCCGTGCGCCGCACCGGTCTCGACACCCGGATCACCGTCGTCGGTGACCCGACCGTCGAGACCGACCCGCGTCGCGTCGACCGCATCGTCACCAACCTGGTCCTGAACGCCCACCGCCACGGCGGCCCACCGGTGGAGGTCACCGTCGACGCCACCGCCACCGCCACCCACGCCGTCACCGTCGTCGTGCGCGACCACGGCCCCGGATTCCCCGCCGACCTCCTCGACCACGGCCCCCAGCGCTTCCGCACCGGCGCCGCCGAACGCGGCCACGGCCACGGCCTGGGCCTCACCATCGCCCTGGGCCAGGCCCAGGTCATCGGCGCCCGCGTCACCCTCTCGAACGCGGAGCCGCACGGCGCCGTCGCCGCCCTGCACCTTCCTCACCGGTTCGCCTGATCCGAGGGCGGCGCGCGCCGGACGTGCCCGGCGCTCCGGTGAGCGGTGGCGGGGGCGAGGGGGCCCGATTAGCGTGGGCCGAGGCCCTCGGGGAGACCGGCCGCATCGCGCCCGTTGAAGGACGGTAGGAGATCATGGCGGACAAGCCCTCGATTGTTCTGGTCCACGGATTCTGGGGCGGAGCCGCCCACTGGTCCAAGGTCATCGTCGAACTGCACAAGCGCGGCTTCACCGACCTGCACGCCGTGGAGAACCCGCTCACCTCGCTGGCCGACGACGCCGAGCGCACCCGCAAGATGGTCAAGCAGCTCCCAGGTCCTGTCCTGCTCGTCGGCCACTCCTACGGCGGCGCCGTCATCACCGAGGCGGGCGACCTGCCCCAGGTCAGCGGTCTCGTCTACGTCGCCGCGTTCGCGCCCGACGCGGGCGAGAGCCCCGGACAGATCACCCAGGAGAAGCCCCCCGAGGCGGTCGACAACATCGCCCCCGACTCCGACGGCTACCTGTGGATCAAGCAGGACAAGTACCACGAGAGCTTCTGCCAGGACCTGCCCGTCGACGAGGCGCTGGTCATGGCCGTCACGCAGAAGGCGCCGCTCGGCTCCACCTTCGGCGACACCGTGACCGCCCCGGCCTGGCGCAACAAGCCGTCCTGGTACCAGGTCTCCGCCCAGGACCGCATGATCCACCCCGACAACGAACGCCGCATGGCCGCGCGCATCGACCCGCGCGCGACCGTCGAACTCGACTGCGGCCACGCCTCCCTGGCCTCCCGGCCGGACCCCGTCGTCGACCTGATCGCCCGGGCCGCCGAGGAACTGCACGGCTGAGGGCCCGCCCCGGCGCGGCTACGCCGCCACCCAGCTGCCGTGGAAGCCGAGCGGCACCCGGCCCGGCAGCTGGACACGGGCCGGCGGGCGGCCTGTGAAGTCCTGCGCCGCCAGGATCACCAGGTCGGTCGCGCCCCGGTCGGGATCGTTGACGTACGACACGATGTAGCCGTCGTCCTCGTCCCGTGCGCCGCGCCGGGGCACGAACACGGGCTCGCTCGCCGCCGCGTCCTTCGGGAAGCGGTGCACCTGCCGCGTACCGCGCAGGAAGTCGTGCTTCACCAGGCAGTTGGTGAACTTGGTGTCCGGCGGCACCCCGTCGACCGTCTCGTACGCCGTCCACATGGCGGCCGCGCCGGCCGTGTACCCGTAGCGGTGCCGGCGGGCGATCAGGGACTCGTTGACGCGGGGGAACTCCTGCGGGCGGTCGTCGACGCGGGAACTGTGGACGCGGCCCGCGCGCAGGTCGATCGTCCAGCGGTCGAGGGCCGGGGACCCGGTCGCGGACGGCCCGCCGTTGCCGCGCCCGGCGGCGTAGAACGGGGCGGGCATGGAGGTGAAGTCGACGATCACCGAGCCGCCCTGGTCGTAGGCGTTGAGGGTGTGCGAGTAGTACACCGGGTCGACCTGGAACCAGCGCGCGGAGCCGCCGGCACGGGGCAGCACACCCACCCGCATCAGGCGTTCGTCGTTCCAGATGTACGGCACCGGCGCGCCCGCCTCCGCGGCCGCCGCGTCGAACGTGATCGGCACGTCCACGATCACCACGTACTTCTCGGTGAGCGCGAAGTCGTGCATCATCGGCGCGTCCGGCACCGGGACCCTGGTGGTCCTCGCGACACGGCCGGTCCGGTCGATCATGATGTGCCGGACGTGGTCCCAGGTCGGGTAGTACGCCACCGCGTGCAGCTCGTCGGCGGCCGCGTCGTACTTGGTGTGCGCGGTGAACGCGCCCGTGAGCGTGGACCGGAAGTCGTAGGGGCGCAGGGTGTTCAGGTCGCCGTCCAGCTCGTACGGCAGCGGCCCGCCCTCCTGGAGCGCGAGGACACGCCCCTTGTACGGGATCACGTGCGTGTTGCACGCGAAGTCGTCCGGCGGCACCTCGCCCGGGTAGGTCTCGCCCAGCTTCTTCGCCACCTGCGAGGAGCGCACCCACCGGTTGCGGTACCACTCCGCGCGCCCGTCGCGCAGCCGCACCCCGTGCACCATGCCGTCGCCGAGCATCCAGTGGTGCGCCCGCGGGTCCTCGATGCCGAGCGCGTTCGGCCCGGTGCGCAGGAACCGGCCGTCCAGGTCGCGCGGCACCCGCCCGACGACCTTGAGGTCGAACGCGGTCAGTTCGTCGGTGACGGGGGCGAAGGCGCCCTCCAGGAACGGATTCGCCCCCGCCGCCGCTGCCCTGCCCGTCCCCGCGCGGGCCGGGCCCGGCGTCGCGGCCCGCGCCGCCGGGGCGTGTCCGCCGAGCCCGAGGCCCCCCGCCACTCCGGCCGCCGCCGCGAACGTCGCGCCCCGGAGGATCCCGCGCCGTGTGTGACCGGGCGTCTGACTGGTCATCGTGCAACCCCGTTCGTGTCGGGACCCCGGCGCTCGCGCCGGGGTCGTCGCTGGTGACACGGAGAATCCTGCTCCGGTACGGGGCGGGGGTCAGGAGGTCTGGGGCCCGGGCGCGGGTGGCGTCAGCACCACCCCCGGCACCGGGTCCGGGGCCCACTGTCGGCGGGCGAGGCGGCGGCGCGCGTCATCGCCGTGCGTCGTGGTGCTCGGGGACGGACGCGCCCGAGACGTCGCGGGGACGGTCGGGGTTCAGGAACCACTTGCGGGCCGAGACCAGCCACCAGGTGCCGCAGAAGGCGACGACCACGCCGACCGCGATCGGCGCGTAGTTGAAGGTGTCCCTGGTGACGGGCGAGCTCTGCGGCAGCATGAACAGGACCGTGATGACCGCGACCCAGGCGATGGCGATGGTGCCGACGATGCCGGACCAGGAGCCGAGGTGCCAGGGGCCGCGTTCGAAGCGGTCGCCCTGGCGCAGGCGGAGGTAGGTGGGGATGACGTAGGCGATGTACAAACCGATGGTGGCGATGGAGGTGACCGCCGCGTACGCGGTGTTGTTCCACAGGTACGGCAGGCCGAGGGCGAAGGCTCCGCCGGTGGCGAGCCAGACGGCGTTGGTGGGGGTGCGGGTGGTCGGGTTGAGCTTGTGCCACGTCCGGGAGAGGGGCAGCGCGCCGTCGCGCGAGAAGGCGTAGATCATGCGGGAGTTGGCCGTCACGGACGCCATGCCGCAGAAGAGCTGGGCGACGATGATGACGAGCAGCATCCACTTGCTCGCCGTGGTGCCGAGCGCGTCCATGAGGATCTGCGCCGGGGGCACTCCGGTGTCCGAGTCGAGGGCGCCGGAGTACGACTGGATGGCGAAGGTGAAGCCGAAGAGGAGGACGAACCCGGCCACGAGCGAGACGATGATCGAGCGGACGATGCCCTTGGGCCCCGCGGTGGCCGCGTCGATGGTTTCCTCCGTCATGTGCGCGGACGCGTCGTAGCCGGTGAACGTGTACTGCGCCATCAGCAGGCCGATGGCCACCACGTAGATGCTCGACGAGAAACCGGTGTTGTTGACGAACTCGCCCAGGACGAAGCTGGTCGACTGGTGGTCGTCGGGGACGATCGCCAGGGCGCCGCAGATCACGACGACACCGAGGACGTGCCACCAGATCGACACCTCGTTGAGGAACGCGACGATGCGCACGCCGAAGGTGTTCAGGGCCCCGTGCAGGGCGAGGATGCAGCCGAACAGGATGATCGTGTGCTCCGGCGTGGCCTCGAAGCCGAACTGCAGGTCAAGGAGGGCGTTGAGGAACGTCGCCGCGCCGAAGTCGATGCCCGCGGTCACGGCGATCTGGCCGAGGGTGTTGAACCAGCCGGTGAACCACGCCCAGGCCGCCCGCGAGCGCTCCGGCGCCATCCGGTGCGCCCAGAAGTACAGCCCCGCGCTGGTCGGGTACGAGGAGCACACCTCCGCCATGGCGAGGCCGACGAAGAGCGTCATGACGCCGACGAACAGCCAGCCCCACATGATGACCGCCGGGCCGCCGGTGTTCAGGCCGTAGCCGTACAGGGTCATGCAGCCGGACAGGATGGAGATGATCGTGAAGCTGACGCCGAAGTTGGCGCGGCCCGACATGGAGCGGGAGAGCGTCTGCTGGTAGCCGAGTTGCTTCAGGCGTTCCTCGTCGGAGACGCGGGATACATCAAGAGGCACGGGTCGTCTGTCCTTGGTCTGTGAAAGGGGGCGGGGAGCGGGCGGTGCTAGCGGCGTCGGCCGCGCGGCGGGTCGTGGGCCCAGGCGCGGTGACGCTGGAACAGTTCGGTGGCGGGGCCGCAGTAGGACCACGGCACGGTCGTGGCGTACGGCCCGATCGCGTCGAAGACCTCCTGGGCCTCGCGGTGGCGGTTCGCGAACGACAGGGCGTGGGCGAGGTAGTTGGCGTCGTCGGCGAAGCAGGCGTGCGGGCGGAGCGCGCGATGGCGCCACCAGCGGTCGAGGACCAGGTCGGTCGTCGGGCACTCCACCCAGGGGTGGATCGTCAGGCCGTACCCGTCCCGGGCCCGCTCCTGCCGCGACCGGTGCGCCTCGGCGAGGACCACCAGGGGCAGGACCGCGAGGGGCAGCCCCGGCGGGGCGACGGCCGCCTGCTCCTCGGCCCACCACATGGCTTCTCCCTCCTCGCCGTGGTTGCGGGCGAAGAGGTACGTCACCACTTCGTGGTGGGCCTCGCGGTTCCAGGGATCGCGCTGCTTGATCTCCTCCCACACGTGCCCCAGCGTGTAGCGGTCGGGGGCGTGGGTGCGCAGCAGCGCGAGCATGACGAGCAGCGGTGCCACGTCCTCGGGCCACAGCCGCTGCACGGCGGCGCAGGTGTGCCAGGCGTCCTCCATCAGCGTCCGGCCCTCGTCGCGTCCTGCGATCATCGCGCGCAGGGCCTGCACGTTGGCGAGCAGGGCCAGGGCGTGCGGGGAGCGCGGTTCCGCCTCGGCCCAGGTGTCGGCGAACCGCAGCCGCGCGCCCGCCTCGGCGAGGACCTGGAGCTGGAAGATCCTGCGGTCCCAGTTCGCGCCGGTGGCCGTGAGGAGGTCGCGGGGGCCTTCCCAACGGCCCATCGAGGCGTCCTCGAGCACATGGCGCAGGGCTGTGTCGTCGCGCGCCGGGTGCGTGTCGAGTGCCCGTCCGGCCGCGTTCCTTCGCGCTCCCAGGCGACGCCCGGACGTCATGCGTGCCGGGTGCGGGGGTCGTTGGCGTTCATGTGCCGGTCGTTGGCGTTCATAGGCAGGTTCTTCGCACCCCAAGCTCGGTCAGATGGCTCAGATGGCTCTGTCGCGGTGATGCTGTGCCGTGCGGTGCTCGGGCGCGGTGGCGCACCGACGAATGGCGCCGCATGGTGCTCGGCCGGGCGCGGCGGTACGTCGCGCAGGTCACGCGCGGTCCGCCCGGAGCTGCCCGGAACGACGCGGTCCTACTGTGGTCAGCGGGTCCGGCGCCCGACAGTGTTTCTCCGTTGCGCAACAGCGGGCAGCGATGGCTGTGGCCGGGACTGGGCACACTTCATGGGCTGGGCGCCCTCAGCGGACGGCCCGGCGGAGCGCGGAGATCACCGGCCGCCCGTGAGACGGCGGTGCGGGACGCCGTGACCGTTGTGGCTCGCGATCCCGTCGGCGGCCGCGGCCTGCTCGGCCGCGGTGAGTCGGCGCAGGGCCTCCTGGCACGCGGCCGCCGACTCCTCCTCGGCGGCGCGCTCGGCGGCGTAGTCCCGCAGCAGGTCGTGGCGGAGGTAGCGGTCGGGTCCCGTCTCCTCGAGGAGGTGCACGGCGGCCAGGACCTCCAGGAGGCGCCGGGTGTGGCCGAGGGGCCGGTCCACGAGGGCGGCCGCGGCGGCCGCGCCGATCGTTGCTCCGGGGAACAGGCCGAGGAGGCGGAAGGTCCTGGCGGCCTCGGGGTCCAGGGCGCGGTACGAGGACGACAGGGCCGCGCGGACCGCGAGGTGCGGGTCGTCGATGTCGCTGAGGACGTTCAACCGGTGCTGCCGGTCGGCGAGTTCGGCGACGGCGTCGGCGATGGACCGGTGCGGGAACGTGGCGAGGCGCTCGGCGGCGATGCGCAGGGCCAGCGGCAGGTGCGCGCAGCGCCGCGCCAGGACCGCCGTCGCCGTCGGCTCGGCCGCGACCCGCTCCGGTCCTGCGACGGCGCTCAGGAGGTCGGCGGACTCCGACTGGTCCATCGGCCGCACCGAGAGCCGGTGGGCGCCCGCCTTGACGGCGAGCCCGGTCAGACGGCGTCTGCTGGTGACGAGGGCGACGCAGCCGCGCGCGCCGACGAGCAGCGGTTCGACGTGCCGTGAGCCCGCGGCGTTGTCCAGGATCACGAGGATGGGGCGCCGCACGGCGATGCTGCGGAAGACCGCGGCCCGCTCGGCCTCGTCCGCCGGAACGGCGTCGGCGGGAAGGCCGAACGCGGTCAGGAACTGTTCGAGTACGTCGGCCGCGGCGAGCGGCCGTGCTTCGGGGGAGTCGCCCTGGAGGTCGGTGAACAGCACGCCGCCGGGGAACCGGTCGGCGATCTCGTAGGCCCACCGGAGCGCCACCGTGCTCTTGCCGACGCCCGCGGGACCGTCGAGGGCGACCGTCAGGACGCTCTGTCTTCGATTTGCATCCGCGAGGAGTACGTCCAGCTCCTGGAGGAGGGCCCGACGGCCCACGAAGGCGGACGCTCCCGGCGGCAGCTGCGCGGGCCGGAGCAGTCCGGCGGGGCCGCTCCGGTCGGCCCGGGCGAGTGCGATCAACTCGCCGTCGAGGGCGAGCAGTTCGTCGCAGGCGCGGGCCAAATCGTCGGTGGGGATGGCCCGCCCGTTCTCCACCCGGCTGATCCAGCCGGGGCTGTAGTGCAGAAGCCGCGCCATCTGACGCAGCGACATACCCCGACTTTCCCGCCGTTGTCGCAGCACCGCCCCTAACCGGGGCTGCCCTCCCCGCCCGGTGATGATGCCGTCCCCCCGCATGCGTCCTCCCAGACTCGCCTCGGGTCGGTCAGATCATGTGCACAGGCGAACGATACGGAGTCTGGGGCCCGCTGGGGAGTTGGCGGACCGGAGCAATGCGAGAAGCAGCCACGGACAGGCGCGGCGGAACACCGGTTCGGGTTGGGTGGACGGCCGGACGCGCCTACTTCACGTCCACGTCGGCGTACACGGGGTGGTGGTCCGAGTACGCGCTGGGGCGCACGCTCTGTTCGAGCGGGGCGATGTCCCGCAGGAAGATGTAGTCGAACTTGAGCTGCCAGTCCGTGGTCGGCTCACAGGTGCCGCTCCCGGTGGGCGCGGGACGGCACTGGGGGTCCGCGTCGGTGGCCAGGGGCCACATCTTGCCGAGTTCGGGGGCGTCCGGCACCGCGTTGAAGTCGCCGAGGACGATGGCGCGGTCGTGCCGGGCGACGGCCGCGGCGAGGACGTCGACCTGCTTCTCGCGGAACTCGGGCTGTTGTCGCTGGGCGAGGTGGGTGTTGAAGACCCGGACGTTCCGGCCGCCCACCTTCGTGGTGACGGCCATGTACCCGCGGTCCTCGGACCCGCCTTCGGGGTACTCCACGTGCACGCGGTCCGTCATCGGCTCCGCCGAGAGGATCGCCTGCCCGAAGCCGCCGGGGCTCCACGGCCAGCCGCCGCACCGGCTCCGGTTGCGCAGCACCGACCCGTACTCGACGTGGTAGACCAGCCCGTGCAGATGCCGCAGATAGTCCCGGATCCGCTCGACGTCCCGCACACACGCCTCCTGCATCCCGATGACCTGGGGCGCGTACTCGGCGATCTCCGCCGCCCTGCCGACGTTGTTCTCGTCGCCGCAGGGGTTGCAGATGTTCCACGTCATGACCCGGTTCGACACGATGTCCTTGACCGGCTCGACGGGCGGTGTCCCGGCGAAGTGGGCACCGCTCGGCGTACTGGGGCCGATGAGCACCAGACAGGCCAGCGTCAAGGCTCCCGCCAGCAACCGCGTGGCCCTTCCGAACACCGCCGCCTCCTCCACCTGGACACACGCCGCAGCCGACGCCTCCCAGCACGAGGTTATGGGACGGGGAGATCAGCGACGCACGCGGTGTGGCGTATCCCGCCGCGTCCCACCCGCCTGCCGCGCGACGGTCCGCACAGCACGCAGCCCCGGGCGTAGGGCCGCTCCGGGGCTGTGCGTGGGGGACTGTCCTGTTGTCGAGCGGTGGCTTCGGCGGCGGGTGGGCGCCGCCGTGTCACTGGCCGGAGGCCCAGCGTTCGTGGGCCGACGGTTCGCGGCCGAGGAGGGCCATCGACCTGGTCTGCGCCGTGGAGCGCGGTACGCCCATCGCCTTGGCCAGGCCGCCGTAGGAGCCGCCGAGTTCGCGGTAGCGGCGGACGGCGGCGTCCCTGACGCCCTCGAGGGCCGGGATGAGCCGCTGGTCCAGGGCGCGGACCAGGGAGTGCAGGCGGTTCAGGTCCTCCTCGGGGACGCGGTCGCGGCCGTCCCGCTCCAGGGTGCGAAGGAGCAGCAACGCCCACTCCAGGGTGCGGGTGAACTCGCCGACCTGATCGGTTCCGCCGGACAGGTCGCAGGCCTCGTGCGGGCTGGCCAGGATGATGTCCGGGATGCGCTGTTCGTCTTCGTACGGCTCTCGAAGCTCGGCACGCACGACCACATCACTCATGGCAATCCCCTTTGGGGTTCCGTATACGGCGCGTGTCGTTGACTGCCGGTGCCCCCGGGCAGGGGTCAGCAGCTACTGGCATCCCGGGAGCGTGGCAGATGTACCGGACAATGAGGTTGGGATTTACGGTTCCTTAACGCCGCCTGGACGGGGCGCTCGGGCGGAGTGTCCGTTTCGGTCATGAGTTCATCGACCGCATCTGGTCCATTCCGGACACCATGCACTCCAGGCCGTCACGGAAGCGCTGGCCCGTGCTGCTGGAGGCGCTGCGCTTGACGTAGTCGGTGAGTGATTCCGGATGGTCCTGCGTGGCCGTGCTGAGGTAGGGCCCGAGGCGGCTCGCCCAGTCCTCCTCGCTCTCGGCGCTCTGCCGGGCCATGGCCTGCCAGGAGGCCTCGGAGAGGGCCGCGCCCACGGTGTAGTAGTAGATCGCGGAGAGCGCGGAGTCCAGCTGGCGCGGGGAGAAGCGGGCCTGCTCCAGGATCTGGATGATGGCGCTGGTGTGGGCGAGGGCCCGGGGCCCCACCGGGGGATGACCGCCCATCAGCTCGATCATCCAGGAGTGCTCGAGCAGCACGTCGAACAGGTCCGTCGCGCAGGTCTGGATGTCGGTGCGCCAGTTCCCCGAGCCGGACGGCGTGGGCGGGTCGGGAAAGACGGCGTCGATGGCCAGTTCCAGCAGGTCGTCCTTGGTCGGCACATGCCAGTAGAGCGACATCGGCGCCGAGTTCAGCGAGTCGGCGAGCTGTCGCATGCGCAGGTTGCGCACCCCCCCTTCGTCCAGGAGCCGCACTGCGGCCCGCACGATCTGCTCCCGGCTCAGCGGCTGCTTCGCCGGCCGCTGTTTCAGCTCCCGCAGCCAGATCGAGCCAGGTGGGCCGTTCGGTGTCGTGTCTCGTCCAGAAGTTTCAGTCACGTCTCTATGCTAACGCAGACTCGTACGACGTACGATAGATGGTATGCCGTACGGGAACACAGTTGACGGAATCCCGAAGGAGGCCGGCCATGGATGGCGTGGTGGACGACAGGCAAGGCGGGGACAAGGGAGGGGGCGGCGAAGTCCCCGGGGCGAAGAACCGGTGGGCGGTGCTCGGGGTTCTCTCCCTGAGCCTGCTGGTCGTCGCCCTTGACCTGACCGTGCTGAACGTGGCGCTGCCCACGCTCAGCACCGAACTCGAGCCGTCGTCGGTGCAGTTGCTCTGGATCGTCGACGTCTATTCGCTCGTGGTGGCGGGGCTGTTGATCAGCTGCGGCACCCTCGGCGACCGCCTCGGCCGCAAGCGGTTCCTGTGCCTGGGCTTCGTCGTCTTCGGCTTCGCCTCGGCCGCGGCGGCCTGGGCGAACGGGCCCGAGATGCTGATCGCGGCCCGCGCGCTGCTCGGCATCGGCGCCGCGATCATCATGCCGTCGACGCTGTCGATCATTCGCAATGTCTTCACAGATCGCAAAGAGCGCACGGTGGCGCTCGCCGTGTGGGCCACCATGTCCGCGGCCGGCGCCGCGGTCGGACCCGTGGTCGGCGGCGTCATGATCGAGCACTTCTGGTGGGGCTCGGTCTTCCTCATCAACGTGCCGATCATGATCTTCGCGCTGTTCGCCGCGGTGACCCTGGTGCCGGAGTCCAAGCACCCCAACCCGCCGCGCTGGGACACCATCGGCGCGGTCCTGTCCGTCACCGGCCTGATCTCGCTGGTGTACGCCATCCAGCACGGCGGCGCGGAGGGCCTGGAGGCCCAGACCGTCATCACGGGCGTCCTCGGCCTCGTCCTGCTCACCGCCCTGGTGCTGCGGGTGCTCCGGGTGCCCGATCCGCTCTTCGATCCGGCGCTGTTCCGCAACCGCGCCTTCTCCGTGGCGGTCGTGAGCGTGGTCCTCGCCATGTTCGGCATGGGCGGCCTGATGCTCCTGCTCACCCAGCACTGGCAGTTCATCGGCGGCGCCTCGCCGATGGAGTCGGGCCTCAGGCTGTTGCCGCTCCTCCTCGCCACCATGATCGGCGCTCCGATCATGTCGGTCATCGTGCCGAGGTACGGCACGCGGTTCGCGATGATGATCGGGATGGGCCTGATCGGCGGGGCGTTCTTCGTCCTGATGAACGTCAAGCCCGACACCGAGTACTGGGTCTTCGCCATCGCCCTCGCGGGCATCGGCGCCGGGGCGGGCTGCGCCATGACGGCCGCGTCCGACGCGATCATGTCGACGGCCGAGGCGGACACCGCGGGCGGCGCCGCGGGCATCGAGGAGACCTCCTACGAACTCGGCAACGGCCTCAGCGTCGCCATCATGGGCAGCGTGGCGTCCGCGCTGTTCCGCAGGGAGATGGACACCTCCGTCCCCGGCGTGGACGAGAAGTCCATGGACGCGGCGCGGGAAGGCATCGCCGACGCCGTCGGGGTGGCCAAAGCGCTGCCGGGCGCCGGGGGCGACGCGTTGGAGCGGCAGGCCGACAACGCGTTCGCGGACGCCTTCGGGTTCACGTCGCTGTGCACCGGCATCCTTCTCGTCCTGGTGGCGATCGCCGTGTTCCTGTTCATCCCGCGCGAGGCCGGGCGGCTCACCCCGGGGGCCAAGCGCGCGGACGGCGACCCCGAGGGGAGCGTGGACCTGGTGAAGCAGGCGCCGGGGGAGTCGGCGGAGAACCGGACCGAGTCCGCGGACCGGGCCTGACCGCAGGCGCTCCGCGCCTCGCAGCCGTACACCGCCCGCGCGTCGCAGCCGCCCGATCCATGGGCGGGTGCGACGCGCGGGCCGTGCGTGTGGGTGGTGCCCGGCACACGGGTGGGAGCGACGCGAGGGCCGTGGCGGGGAGCGATCGGCGAGGCGCGTGGGGGAGTCCTGCGCGGGGCGCACGTCGAGACAGCCGGGGCCCGTCACGGGTCCCGGCTGTCCTGCGTCGGTGGTCACGCCCGTGCGCGCGGCTCTCTCGATGGGCCGGCGCACGACCGCGTCAGGACGCGCGCTTGCGGCGCTCGACGAGTTCCAGGATCTTGTCGAGCCGCTCCAGCTCCACCACCTCGTCGTCCGATATCTCCACGCCGAGACCCTTCTCCAGGGCGAGCGCGAACTCGACCGAGGCCAGGGAGTCCAGGCCCAGGTCCTCCAGCGTGGACTCCGGGGCGATCTGATCCTCGGAGATGTCGAATTCCTTGGTGAGCAGGGACTTGACCGTTTCGTACACCGTTTCCTCCCGGGAGCGCAGTGTCGGTGGGGCCGGCGCGGGGCCGCGCCGGGAGAACCTCACCCGCGATAGGTGTGCGCCGCGAAGGCCGTCACGTCCGGCCAGGTCAGCGATGCCGCGCCCCAGGCGAGCCCGCCGCCGAACGCCGCGAGAAGCACCCGGTCGTTCGTGCGCAGCTTGCCCTGGGTCGCGGAGTCGGCGAGCAGCAGCGGCAGGGACGCCGCCGCCGTGTTGCCGACGTGCTCGATGTTGGACAGGACCCGGTCGCGCGGCACGCCGAGCTCGTCGGCGACGGCCTCGCTGATGCGGGCGTTGGCCTGATGGGTCGCGAGCCGGTCCACGTCCTCGACGGCCCATCCCGAGCGCTCGAGGACGTCGAGCGCCGACTGGGTCATGCGCTCCTTGGCGTGCCGGTAGACCTTGCGGCCCTGCATCTGCAGATGGTGGTCGGCGGCCTCGGGCACGGTGCCGGTGGAGCGCTGCCGGGCGCCGCCCGCGGGGATCTGGATCAGGTCGCTGTACTGGCCGTCGCTGCCGAGCCGGATCGGGCCGATGGCGCCCGGCTCGTCCGGGTCACCGGCGCGCAGCACGACGGCTCCCGCGGCGTCGCCGAAGATGACGGCCGTGTTCCGGTCCTCCGGGTCGACGATGGCGGAGAACGTCTCGGCGCCGATGACGAGGACGTGGTCGGCGAAGCCCGCCGCGATCGCCCCGACCCCCGCCGACAGGGCGTACAGGAACCCGGCGCACACGGCGGCGATGTCGTGCGCGGCGATCGGGCCGAGCCCGAGGGCCGAGGCGACCTCGGGCGCGGTGGCCGGGCACAGGCGGTCCGGGGTGGCCGTCGCGAGGACGACGGAGTCGACGCTGTCGCGGCCCGCCGACTTGAGGGCCAACTGTCCGGCCTCGACGGCCAGTTCGCGGGTGGCGGTGCCCGGGGGGACGGTGTGCCGCTCGGCGATGCCGGTGCGGCTGCGGATCCATTCGTCGGTGGTGTCGAGCCGGGCCTCAAGATCGGCGTTGGTGACCGTGCCGGGCGGCACATAGCCGGCGACGCCCGTCAGGACGGCCGCGCGTGTGCGATGCTTGTCCATCTCCTTGGCCTCAGGCCTTCCCCAGCAGAATCGCGCTGCTGACCATGCCGACGGTGTAGTTGAAGGACAGCGCGTGCTCCACGCGCAGCGGCCGGGCGGTGGTGCCCGGCACCGGGTCGAACAGGCAGGCGTCGTCGGGGTCGACGCAGCCCGCCGTCGGGAACACCTGGTCGCGCTGGATCATCAGCGACGTGGCCGCCACGCCGAGGCCGCCGAGCGGCCCGCCGTTGTGCCCGAAGCAGGCCTCCTGCACGGTCACGGGCATGCGCGTGGCACGGTCCCCGAAGAGGGTGTGCACGATGTTCGACTCCGTCTCGTGGAAGACGCGGTCGCCCTCGGCGCCGCCGTTGACATAGTCGATCCGGTCCGGCTCGACCAGGCCCGCCATGGCGTCCCGGGCGGCCTGGACCATGCCGACGCCCGCCCGGTCGATGGCGAAGGCGCTGTGCTGCGGGCTGCGCCGGGTGCGCTGCGACAGCATCCGGGCATAGGGCGTCGCGCCTCGCCGCTCGGCGTGCGCGCGGCTCTCCACGACGATCGTGATGGAGCCGTTGCCCATGTTGGAGCCCGGGGAGTTCTTGTCGTACGGGCGCATCTGCGCGCCCATCGCCAGGGCCGCGTCCTCCATGGCGTCGACGGTGACGCCCTCCTCGGCGCTCAGCTCGGCGTAGCGGTCGAGCAGGTCGGCGTAGTGCCGCAGGAAGTCGAGGCCGAACACGTCGGCGCCGGTGACCACCGCGACGTCCACCTCGCCGCTCGCGATCATCCGCTGCGCCATGCCGAGCAGCACCGCCGAAGACGTACAGCCGTTGGAGACGGTGAAGTTGGGGCCTGTCCCCGCCACGACGGACACCTGGACGTTGGCCACGTCCATGGGGATGCCGGTGAGGGCGAGCCGGGTGCCGAGCTCGTTGATCTCGTCCTTGGTGGCCTTGGCGCGGTCCGTGGCGAGGATGTCGGCGTACTGGGCCGACCAGCAGTCACCGCCGTCGCGGGCGGCGAGGATCGCCGCTTCGGACAGCGCGCCCGCACGCCAGTCGAGCCCGGCGTCGACACAGGCCTCCGCCATCGAGGTGAGGCCGAGCAACTGCACCGGGGAATAGAGTTTCAGTGCCTTGACGGGAAGTTCGGGATAACGCTCCTTCACATCCGCGACATCGGTGCGCACTTGACCGAAGAAGACACCGTTGTTTTCCACGTGACAGGCGCCGGTGGAGACGATTTCCAGGAATTCCGCGGAAGTCGCGCACAGTCCGCCAGGGCCTGGCAGTGCGAATCCCATGCCCGTGATCAATGTGTCGCGACCGGAATCCTGCTGCTGGTCCGCCATGAGACTCCCTGTGTTGCGTGCCACTGTCGACAGGTCGCCCGCACGCAGTGGGCGCATGCTGATGCACCGTGCTGTGCCGGTGACGGCTGCCGACGTTAGGCGCCGACGGGGCGGGGCGTAACCGGCCCCCGGTACCCGGTTCTCGCCCGCGGCAGGTATCGGAAGTACCGCAATCAATAATTGGTACTTCAAGTACCGGCGGTGAATTGTGCCGGGTACCTGCGGACCGATGTCGCCCGGGAAGCCGCCGGATAGTTTTCCCGCATGGCTGAACTGGCTGGATCCGCTGGACGGAAAGACCGCCGGGGCTCGGTACTGGTCACCGGTATCGGCGTCATGCTCCCCGGCGCGACCCACGTCAATGAATTCTGGCAGGACGTGCGCGACGGCAATTCCCGGATCGGCCGTCTGACGCGCGTCGATCCGGAACGGGCCGGTGTCGGCGCGGCCGGCGAGCTGCGCGACTTCGACCACCGGAAGTTCCTGCCGGAGCTGAACGAGAAGTTCGCCTCCCGGTACACCCGCGACGCCCTGGTCACCATGTCCGCCGTGGAGGAGGCCCGCCGCGACGCGGGACTCGGATCCGACGACATCGACCCCAGGCGCCTGTCCCTCATCGCCTCGTCGTCGCGCGGCCCCCTGGAGTGGGTCAGCGAGGCACTGACGGCCGACGGCGTCGAGGCCCAGGAGGGCGGCGGCCCGGACCACTTCGGCGACAGCGGCGCCATGCTGCGCGGCATGCCCGGCGCCCCGGCCACCCTGTCCGCCATCTACGGCGACGTGCGCGGGTTCGTCACCACGCTGAGCAGCGCCTGCGTGGGCGGCCACCACGCCATCTCCTTCGCCGCCGATCTGATCCGCGCCGGCATCGCCGACGCCGCGGTCGTCGTGGGCTACGAATTCCCCCTGACGCCTCTGGTCTTCCAGTCCTTCCGGGCGATGGGCAACCGCGTCCTGTCGACCGAGTCGGACGACCCCCGGCGCGCCATCCGCCCCTACACCCGCGACCGCGAGGGCTTCGCCTTCGGCGAGGGCGCCGTCGCCCTGTGCCTGGAGCGGGAGAGCCACGCCCGCGCCCGCGGCGCCTCCGGCTACGCCCGCTTCCTGTCCCACCGGGCCCTGAACGAGGCCACCCACCCCTTCGGCATGGACATGAGCGGGCAGGTCACGGCATCGGCCGTCACCGAAGCGCTGCACGACGCGGGCCGCACCCCGCAGGACGTCGACTGGTTCTGCGCGCACGGCACCGCCACGCCCAAGAACGACGTGGCGGAGAGCCGGATGCTCGCCGCGCTGTACGAGGGCCGGCCGCGGTCCGCCTGGCCGCCCCTCAGCTCCGTGAAGCCCGTCTACGGCCATCTCCTGGGCGCGGCCTCGATGGTGAACGCCGCGGCCACCTCGCTCGCCCTGCACCACCAGTGCCTGTGCTCGACCGCCAACTACGCGGGCGCCGTCCCCGACCCCGAGTGCGACCACGACCACGTCGCCGAGGGCCCCCGCCCGACCCGCACCGACCTCGCGGTGTCCCTGGCCTTCGCCATCGGCAGCCAGACCTCGGTGCTCGCCCTGGGCGCCGCGTGACCGGTGCGCCGCTCCCGCGGACCGAAACCCTGAAGGAGACCATGAGCACGCACAGCGGCACGGTGTCCCGCCCCGTCGTCGTCCCCGACGTCGACTCCCTGGTGTCCCGGTACGTGACACCCGGCATGCATCTGCACCTGGCGATGACCATGGCCCGGCCCAACGCCATGGTCTACGCCCTCGCCCGGCAGTTCGCGGGCCGGGGCGAGTTCACCGTCAGCACCTCGGCGACGCACACCGCGATGCACGCGCTGACCATGTCGGGCGCCGTGAAGCACCTGATCACGTGCTTCCTCGGCGACACCTACCCGACGCCGCGCCCCAACCCGCTCTACCGCGACCTGGTCCGCGGCACCCCGTTCAGCTGCGAGCTGTGGTCCCTGCTCAGCTTCACGCAGCGCCTGATGGCCGGGGCCACCGGGCTGCCGTACGCCGTGACGTCCTCGCTCGTCGGCAGCGACCTGGAGCGCGGGCTCACCGCCGACGCCCCGGACGCGCGGCCCGACGCCGGGGCGAAGTACCTGCGGGTGGGCGAACCGGCCCCGGGGGAGCGGCCGTTCGCCCTGGTGGAGCGGCTGCGTCCGGACCTGACGCTGGTGCACGGCGCCTGCGCGGACCGGCGCGGCAACATCGTGCTCGTGCCGCCCGCGGGCGAGGGCCCCTGGGCCGCGTACGCCGCCGAACAGGGCGTGATCGCCACGGTGGAGCGCATCGTGCCGGACGACTTCGTCGACGCGCACCCCGAGCGGGTCGTCATCCCAGGACAGCGCGTCATCGCCCTGTGCGAGGCGCCGCTCGGCGCCCACCCGCAGTCCCTGCGCGGCCTGGCCACCGGCGACGAGAGCGGCGACCTGGTGGGCTACCGCGACGACTACGTCTTCCTCACCGAGCTGGTCGAGCGCCTCGCCACCGAGGACGGGGCCAAGGAGTGGTACCGCGAGTGGGTCGAGGAACCGGCGGGACACACCGAGTACGTGCGCAAGCTCGGCGCCGCGCGACGCGCCGAACTGACGCTCGCCACCCAGCCGTTGACCCCGCGCGAACCCCTGGCCCCGCCCCCTCTGCCCGCGACCGCCGAGCCGGTGACCCGCGCGGAGCGCACCGTCGTCCTCGGGGCACGCGCCATCGTCGAGCGGGTCACCAGCGGCGACTACGACACCCTGCTCGCCGGGATCGGCGTGTCCCACCTGGCCGCCTGGCTGGCCGCCGCGCTGCTGCGCGAGCGGGGCATCCGGGTGCCGGTCTGCGCCGAACTCGGCTTCTACGCCACGGACCCCGAGCCCGGTGACGTCTTCCTCTTCAGCCAGCTGCACGCCACGCGCTCCCAGCAGCTCGGCGGCATCCCCGAGATCCTCGGCGGCATGGTGTCGGCGAACCCGCGCTGCCTCGGCGTCCTCGCCGCCGGTGAGGTGGACGCGGACGGCAACGTCAACACCAGCCTGCTCGCCGACGGCCGCTGGCTGACCGGCTCCGGCGGCGCCAACGACATCGCCACGAGCACCGACTGCCTGGTCCTCTCCACGGCGTCGCCGCGCAAGTTCGTCGAGCGCGTCGCCTATGTGACCAGCCCCGGCACCCGGGTGCGCGAAGTGGTCAGCCACTTCGGCCGGTTCCGGCGCACGGAGGACGAGGCGGGCACGGACGTCCCCGGCCCCTTCCGGCTCGCCACCTGGCTGCCGCCCGGCGGCGACGGGCCCACCCGGCCCGAGGACGCCGTGGCGACGCTGACCCGATGGCCCGTGAGCAGCGCGGGCTGCACCCCGGAACCGGAGGTCACCGAGGCGGAGATCGCCTGGCTGCGCAGTCTCGACCCGCAGGGTCACTACAGGTGAGGAGCACGGTGTGAGCGGTGGCATCTGGATGGGCAAGGGCCTGTCCTTCCGAGGCTTCGGGCACTACTTCCCGCGGCACTGCGAGGAGATCCCGGCGGACCTGCCCGAGGCGCCCGAGATGGAGGCGGCGGTCCTCGGCCCCGACCTCGGCGTCGAGCGGCGGCACCTGTCCGACGACACGGAGACCGTGCCGTACATGGCCGTGGAGGCCGGACGGCACGCGCTGCGCAACGCCGGACTTGAGGCGACCGACCTCGACCTGGTGGTCTTCTCCTCCTGGTCGCAGCGCAGGTACGCGCCCGAGGACGCGCCCCGGATCGCGATGCGGCTCGGCGCCGGGCGGGCCCTGGCCTTCGACGTGTGCGCGGCCTGCGTCGGCTTCGTGCACTCCGTGCAGACGGCCGCGGCGATGCTGACCAGCCACCAGTGGCGGCGCGCGCTCGTGGTCTGCTCCGACCAGTTCTCACAGCGGCTCAAGCCCGGACGGCGCGGCAGTTACGTCGGCGGGGACGGGGCGGGCGCGGCCGTGATCGAGGCCGGGCCGCCGGACGACTCGCGGCTGCGGGACTCCGTCGTGCTCAGCTACGGCGAGCACGCGGGTGTCTCCAAGGCCCGCGGCAAGGACGGCTGGACGGTCAGCCTGCCCTCGATCGCGCAGGTCGCGGCGGCGACCGCGGGCGAGGCCACGGACCTGGTCCTGCGGCGCGCCGGAATGACGATCGCCGACGTGGACTGGGTGGTGCCGCATCCGGGCTCGACGCGGATCAGCGAGGAACTCATCCGGCGCATCGGCGCCGATCCCGCGATGGTCCTGACGAACCTGCGCACCCGCGGCCAGACGACCAGCGCGACGATCCCGAGCGCGCTGTCGGAGTTCACCGAGTCCGGCGAACTGCGCAAGGGCGACGTGATCCTGTCGCCCGCGGCCGGCGCGGGGTGGTTCTCGGGAGCCCTGCTCTACCAGCTCTGAGACGCCGGCTCCGAGACCCCGGCTCCGAGACGAGACAGCACGCACACGACGGGAAGACGAGGAAAGGACCTCCCCCATGTCCGAAACCCAGTCACCGCTCGACAACGGCGGTCCGCCGGTCGTGCTCAGCGGCGTCGGCCACTACTTCCCCGGCGAGCCGGTCACCAACGACCACTTCGCCCAACTGCCGGGACTCGACGTCGACGACACCTGGATCCGCACGTACACGGGCGTCGAGACCCGCCACTGGGCAGGCCCCGAGGAGCGGTTCGCCGAGATGGGCGTCAAGGCGGCGCGGGCCGCCCTCGACGACGCCGGCCTCGACATCTCCGACGTGGACGTGATCGTCGGCACCAGCGCGACCGCGCGGCCGCGCGCCAACCCGTCCTCGATCGGCAACAACTACATGGACATCTCCCTGCCGGTGCAACGGCAGTTGGGTGCCCGCGACGCGTTCGCCTTCGACGTGACCGCGGTGGCCTGCGCGGGGTTCCTGTACGCGAGCGTGGTGGCCCGCGGCCTCCTCGCGACGACCGGTGCGAGGACCGCCCTGGTGGTGTGCGCCGAGAGCCCCCGCGCCATCCTGAACTTCGACTTCAAGAACTCCGCGCTGTTCGGCGCGGGCGCCGCGGCGGCGGTCTGGCGGCGTGGCGACTCCGTGGGCGGCGGCGCCGACGGACTTCCCACCCGCAGCGGGCTGATCGACGTGGTCCTGCGCGCCGACGGCCGCTACTACGACGCCTTCGACATCGACGAGAACGACAAGATGGTGATGCGCGGGGGAGTGCTCTCCGAGGTCACCCCGGACATGCTCGTCGACGCCGGACAGACGGTCCTCAAGCGCAACGGCCTGTCACCGGAACAGATTTCCTGGTGCATTCCCCATCAGGCCAACACCAATCTCCTCTACCCGATGGCGGACCGTCTCGGCATTCCGCGCGAACGCATGCTCCTGAACCTGCCGCGGCGCGGAAACACCTCCAGCGTCGGCATGCCGAGCGCGCTCTCGGAATACGTGCGCGACGGCACGGTGAAACCCGGCGAACTGCTCCTCGGCGTCAGCATCGGGCGCGGACTCAGCTGGGGCGCCATGGTTTTCCGGTACCAGTGAGTCGTCGTACCGGCGAATCGCCTTACCAGCGAATCGCCGTACCCATGAGGCGCGATGCCGGAGAGCGCCGGACCGCGGCTGAACCCGAGAGCGAGAGGTGAACGGTCTTGTCCGATTCCAGGAACGCGCTGGTGACCGGGGGCACCCGGGGCCTGGGCCTGGCCGTCGGCCGGATGCTGGCCGAGCGGGGGTGGCGCACCACGGTCCTCGGCCTCGACCCGGGCCGCCTCGAGAAGGTGCGGGCCATGGCCGAGGCCGAGGGCCTCGACCTGCGGGCGGTGCGCGCCGACGTGACGTCGGAGGAGTCCGTCCGGGAGGTCTTCGCCGAGCTGACGGCGGACCAGCCCCTGCATCTGTGCGTGAACAACGCGGGCCGCAACCTGTCCCGCCTGCTGCTGCGCAAACCGCGCGACGAGAGCGCCGCCGAGCTGCTCACGCATCCCCTCGACGACTGGGAGAAGACGCTGCGGCTGTGCCTGACCGGGGTGTTCCTCGTCGGGCGCGAGGCCGCGGCGAGCATGGTCCGGCACCAGGTGGCGGGCGCCATCGTCAATGTCTCCTCCGGCCTCGCGGCCGGCGCCTACGGACAGTCCGCGTACACCGCGGCGAAGGCGGGCGTGGAGGCGCTGACCCGCACCTGGTCCTATGAACTCGGCCCCTACGGCATCAGGGTGGCGGCCGTCGCGCCGGGTGTCATGGACGGCGAGGCGCTGCGGGAGAAGAGCACCGCCTTCCCGCGCCACGCCCACTACATGGACGGCCTCAAGCGCTTTGTCCCACTCGGCCGTTGGGGCGCCGAGGAAGAGATCGCGGACGCGGTGTGCTTCGCCGCGGAAAACCCCTACGTCACCGGTTCCGTGATTCGCGTCGACGGCGGCGGGCCGCCCGGCTGGGTGCCCTGACGGAATATGCGGGGCCGGGCGAACGCGCCATGAGTGGGGTACGTCGAGTACCCGCGCAATGAATCATCGAGTACTGGAGGCCAGATGCAGTCGAATGCCGACGCCACTAGTTTTCCGTCCATGACGACAGGCCACCACGGCATCTGGGAAGACGCCGGAATACGTTTCACCGGATTCGGCCACTATTTCGGCTCCGAGGAAATACACAACGAGGGCGTGGAGGATGCCACGACGAGCGTCGTGGAGGACCGCGTCATCGGCGGGGTCGGCGTCCGCACCCGCTATCGGGCCACCGAGGAGGAGACGCCCGTCCTCATGGCGGCGGAGGCCTCCCGGCAGGCCCTGGAGGAGTCCGGCGTCGACGCCGACGACATCGACGTGGTGATCGTCAGCCACTGGACGGACCGCAACTACGTCCACGAGGTGGGCGCGCTGACCGCGGCGGAGCTCGGCATGAAGGGCTCCATGGCCTTCGAGGTGTGCGGCTCCTGCGCCGGGTTCATCCAGGCGGTGCACACCGCGGCCTCGTTCCTCACCTCACCGACCGGCTACCGCAAGGCACTCGTGGCCACCACCGAGCGCGTCACCCGGCGGGTGCGGCCCGGCTCCAAGGGCTCGATGCTCGTCTCCGACGGCGCCGGTGCCGTCGTCCTGGAGGCGACCCCCGGCGGCACGCCGGGGCTGATCGACTCCGTGTTCCACAGCGACGGCAGCCTCGCCAACATGTCCGCGGCGGGCGGGGACAAGGGCTGGGTCAAGAGCCACCCGGACCTCAACGACGTCGCCCTCGCGCACATCGCCGACACCGTCGAGGAGATCCTCGGCCGCAACAAGCTGACCATCGGCGACATCGACTGGCTCATCCCGCACTCCGGGACCGAGCCGCTCGCCAAGGGCATCCAGCACAACCTGGGCGCGGACCCGGCACGCGTCCTGACCAACCTCTCCTTCCGCGGCAACGTCTCCAGCGCCTCCATCCCCACCACGGTCTCCGAGCTGCGCGAGCGCGGCGTCGTGAAATCCGGCGACCTGGTCCTGTCCCCGTCCATCGGCGGCGGGGTCTGGTGCTGGGGCAGCCTCCTCTACCGGATCTGAGCGCACCGAGCGAGCTGGGGATACGTGGCGAATCCGATCAAAGGGGTCCGAGCGGTGACCACGACCAAGAGCCCCCGGGACGCACTCGTCACCGGCATGGGCTTCTGTCTGCCGGGGCGCGGGGCGCCCACGGCGACACCGGAGCAGTTCTGGACGGCCGTCGCGCACGGCGACTCGTTCCTGGCACAGGACGACGGCACGTACTTCGGCAGCGTTCCGCTCGACCCGGAGTCCGTCGCCGCCCGGCTGCCGGAGATCCCGCCGCGCTTCCTCGCGAAGTACTCCGACATCCACCTCTACGGACTCCTCGCCCTCCTGGAAGCGTGCGAGGACGCCACGCTCGACTGGCGCACGGGCGCGCTCCGCGAGGCCGCGGTGCTCGCGGGCCGCAACGCCACGGCCGACGCCATCGTCGACACGTACCTGCCGGTGCTGCTCGCCGACACCCGGCACATCAGCCCGAGCGAGGCCCGCGCGGTGCTGTTCCGCAACGTCCTGGGCGCGGTGATGTCGGACGTCGAGACCACCCAGGCCGGCCTCGTGGGCGCCACCGGACCCAGCTACACGCTGTCGTGCGGATGCGCCTCGTCCGCCGTACTCATCGGCAACGCCGCCCGGATGATCGCGGCGGGAGAGACGGACGTCGCCGTCGTCACCGGCGCCGACTACTGGCGCGAGAGCCGCCTGCGCCAGTACGCCGAACTCGAGGCCCGGTCGGTCATGGGGACCGAACCCCAGACCGCCACCCTCATCGACGAACCCATGCGCCCCTACGACGAGCGGGCCGCCGGCCTCAACTACGGCAACGGCGCCGCCACGCTGATCCTGGAGAGCCGCGAGCACGCCCGCCGCAGGGGAGCGCGCAGCTACGGCCGGATCCTCGGCCAGACCACCACCCGCAACGCCCAGCCGAACCTGGCCCTCGACACCGACGGCGCCGGGGCGGTGCGCGCCGCGCGCTCCTGCATGGCGGGCCTCGCCTCGCCCGACGAGATCGACTACGTCAACGGCGCCGCGACCGGGGACCGGGCGTTCAACCTCATGGAGGGCAACATCATGCCCGCGATCTTCGGGGAGCGGACGGCCAGCCTGCCCGTCACCGTCCAGGAGGCCGTGTTCGGTCACAGCGGGGCGCCGCTCGGCGTGATCGGGGTGGCGGCGACGCTCCAGATGATGGGCCACGGCCACATCGCCCCGACCGCCAACTGCGAGAAGCCCGCCGAGGTGTGCACCTTCGACCCGGTGTCCGGGACGGAGGGCAGGACCGCGCGCGTCGACCTCGCCCTCAGCCTCAACTACACCATCGGCTCCGTCGCCAGCGCCATCCTCGTGGGAGGCTCCGATGACTGAACAGCGGACTGTGCCTGAAGAGCGCACGGCCGGGTCGGCCCCCGCGCCGCGCCTCGAGACGGACTCCCTCGCCCCCGTCGGCCGCCACGTCCTCCTCGAATCCACCCCCGGGGCCGTCCACACCCGCGCGGTCAAGGAGGCCTGGGAGCGCCTCGGCTTCCACGTCACCGCCGTCAACGGCGCGGACACCCCCGAACCCCCCGACGTGTACTGCGTCGTGGCCCTCGGCAACGAGGCGCTCGGCAGCCGCGCCTCGGCGTCGCTGCGCCGCGCGCACGTGGCCCGCGTCCTGGAGGCCATGGCCCGCCGGGGCGACGGCCGCGCCGTCCTGGTCACCGACGCGGGCCCGCACGTCCACGACGACGCGGAGCCCGAGTGCGCGGCGGAGCGGGCGGCCGACCACGCCTGGTGGCAGCACCTCGCCAAGCGGTGCGCCACCCAAGGCGTGCTCGCCAACACCGTGCGCGTCGGCTACGCCCCGTTCCTCGGGCACGAGCTGACCGCCGAGGCCGAGGGCGAACTGCTCCGCCACCTGGTCACCCGCCGCCCCGTCACCCCGCCCGAACTCACCGCGGCCTTGCGCCTGGTGGCCTCGCGCGGCTTCGGCAGCGTGGCGGGGGAGACCCTGCCCCTGGACGGCGGACTCGACGCGGGCATCGTGCCCATGCCGTCGGCGCGCCCGCCGCGCCCCGCCCCGGCCGCCGCCGACACCGACGGAGCCGATCCGTTCCGGCTCACCGGACACGTCGTGATGGTCACCGGGGCCAGCAGCGGCATCGGCGCCGGCATCGCCCGGGAGAGCGCGGCCCGCGGCGCCGACGTCGTCCTCGTCGCCCGCCGCCGCCCCGAGCTGGAGAAGCTCGCCGCCGAGGTCCGCGAACTGGGCCGCAGGGCCTGGGTGGTGACCGCCGACCTGTCCGACCCGGCGCGGGCGGCCGGCCTGGTGCACGAGGCCTGGGAGCGCACCGGGGGCGTCGACGCCCTCGCCTACGCCGCGGGCGCCGTCTCCTTCGACGGCACCGGCGACAACGCCGACAACCGGCAGCGGCTCCTCGCCCTCAACTCCCTCTCGTACGCCGGTACGTGCGACGCGCTGCTCAAGCACTGGGCCGCGTCCCGCAGGGGCGGCGCGGTGGCCGTGGTCTCCTCGCTCGCCGCGGTGAGCGCACCGGTGGCGAACCTGGCGAGCTACGGCCTGAGCAAGGCCGCGACCGCCCAGTTCACCAGCCACTTCGCCACCTCGGCCGCCCGGTACCGGGTGCGGGCCAACAGCGTGCTCCCGGGCTTCGTCCGCACCCCGATGACGGACGTCACCAACCCCGCGTTCCTGGACGCGACCAACCGGCTCGTGCCCACCGGGCGGATGAGTGAGCCCACGGAGGTCGCGGCGCTCGTCTGCTACCTCATCAGCCCCGCGGCGGCCGGTCTGACCGGAGCGAAGCTGCGCGTGGACGGCGGCGGCCACTGCCTGGCCGGACTGCCGCACCTGGACCCGTCCGAGCACCCCCTAGAGGAAGGACCACGGCAGTGACGCCCTCCGTGCCCCGCCCCCACCCCACCGTGCCGGAAGGAGACCGCAGGTGACCGACGACAGGCCCCTGAAGGGCAAGGTGGCGCTGGTCGCGGGCGCCTCGTCCGGGATCGGGGCGAGCATCGCCCGCTCGCTCGCACAGGCGGGTGCCTCCGTCGCGCTCGTGGCCCGCCGCAAGGAACAGCTCGCCGCCGTGGAGCAGGACGTGGCGGGCCACGAGGTGCCCGCCGTCACCCTCGTCGCCGACCTGGCGGCCGACGGCGCCCCCAAGGACACGGTGGCCGCCGCCGAACGGGCCCTCGGCCCCATCGACATCATGGTGAACAACGCCGCCCTCGCCCGCACCGGACCCATCCACGACACCCACCCCCGGCACTGGCGGCAGGCCTTCCACCTCAACCTGGACGTGCCGTTCCTGCTGGCCCGCGCCGTGCTGCCCGGCATGCGCGAACGCGGCCACGGCTGGATCGTCAACATCAGCTCCGAGGGCAGCCTGCTGCAGGCCGACTGGTCGGCCCCGTACTCCATCACCAAACGCGCCCTGAACGCGCTCACCGCCCAGATCGACCTGGAGAACCGGCACCTGGGCGTGCGCGCCGTCGCCGTGCTGCCCGGCTGGGTGCGCACCGACCTGGCCCAGGACCCCGAGACCCTCGGCGTGGAGGTCAGGGACCTCCTCGACCCCGCGGACATCGCCGACGTCGTGCTGTGGGCCGTCACCCGCCCGCCCGCGGTCAGCATCGGCCCGCTGATACCCGTGCGCCCCGTCAGCAGGAACGCGCAGACCCTTGTCAACTGGGAGCAGTACCTGCGGACGCTGCGCCACTACGACACCTCCGGCGGCCACATGGTCGACGTGCCCGGGATCCCTGAATGACCGGCGCCACGACCGCCCCCGGCCCGGCCGCGGCGACGAAGCAGGCCGAGCAGGCGCCCGAACGCCTCGTCGAGATCCTGCCGCCCGGTGACCCCCGGGTGCCCGACGCCGCGCACTGCGTGACGGGTGACTTGCTCGCCGCCCGCGCCCAGGCACACCCCGACCGCGTGTACGCCATCTTCGACGACCCCGCCGACGGCGGCGACAGCACCGAGTGGACGTACGGCCAGGCCTACGACGACGCGCGGGCCACCGCCGCCGCCCTGTACCGCTTGGGCGTGCGCCAGGGCGACACCGTGCTGTGCTGGCTGCCCAACGGCCGGGACGCGCTGCGCGTCTGGTACGGCGTCAACCTCCTGGGCGCCGTCCACGTCCCCGTCAACACCGCCTACCGGGGCAACCTGCTCGGGCACGTGCTCGCCAATTCCGGCGCCCGCGTCCTGGTCGCCCACGCGCTGCTCGTCGACCGGCTCCAGCACACCGACGGGGCCGAGCTCCAGGAGGTCGTCGTCCTCGGCGGCGGCCCCGACGACCCGTGGCCCGACGCCCTGCCCGGCGCCCCGCGCGTCCACGGCCCGTCGGCGCTGCGCGGACGGCCGGAGGACTTCGCGCCGCCCGAGCGGCCTGTCGCCCCCTGGGACACCATGGCGGTGATCTACACCTCGGGCACCACGGGCCCCTCCAAGGGCGTCCTGGTCTCCTACGTCCACCACTACTCGACGGTGACGGCGCTGCTCGACGACGACATCACCGAGCACGACCGGTACCTGCTCAACCTGCCGCTGTGCCACGGCGGCGGCACCGAAGTGGCGTACTGCATGCTCCTGTTCGGGGGCTCGGTCGTCGTCACCGAGGGCTTCAGGACAGCTGAGTTCTGGGAGGTGGTCCGGCGGCACGAGGTCACCATGTGCACCCTGCTCGGCGCCATGGTGGACTTCCTGCTCGGCCTGCCGCCCCGCCCGGGCGACACCGACCATCCGCTGCGGGCCGCCTGCGTGATCCCGCTGACGCGCCAGGCCCTCGACTTCGGCCGCCGCTTCGGCGTGGACGTCTACACCGGCTTCAACATGTCCGAGACGTCGGCACCGCTGGTGTCCCCGCTCAACCCGCAGCGCACCGGCAGCTGCGGGCGGCCGCGCCCCGGCGTGCAGTGCCGGGTCGTCGACGAGCACGGCATCGACGTACCGGACGGCCGCGCGGGCGAGCTCGTGCTGCGTGCCGACCGGCCGTGGTCGCTGTTCCACGGCTACCACGGCATGCCGGAGGCGACCGCGGCGGCGTGGCGGCACGGCTGGTTCCACACCGGGGATGCCGTCCTTCGCGAACAGGGCGGCGACTACTTCTTCGTGGACCGCATCAAGGACGCCATCCGGCGCCGGGGCGAGAACGTCTCCTCCGCCGAGGTCGAGGCCGAACTCCTCAGCCACCCGGCCGTCGCCCTCGCCGCGGCCGTGGCGGTGCCCAGCGAGCAGGCCGAGGACGAGATACTCGCCGCCCTCGTGCTGCGGGCCGGGGTGCGCTTCGACCCGGAGCAGTTCCTCGCCCACTTGAGGCCGCGCATGGCCCACTTCATGGTGCCGCGCTATCTGCGGGTCGTCGCCGAGCTGCCCGTGACGGAGACCGGCAAGGTCCGCAAGGAGACGCTGCGCGCCCAGGGCGTCACCCCCGACACCTGGGACCGGGTGGCCGCAGGGATCGAGGTCACCCGTGACCGCATCCGCTGAACCGGCCGCCGCGCACCGCGTGATCGACGTGTGCGCGCTGGCCCTGGACCGGGAGTGCTGGCGCACGTACTTCCAGGGGCTCGGCGCGGTGGCACCGACGTATCTGCGGGCCTTCGGCCGCCACGCCACGGCGGTCTTCGGCGCCGACCACTCCCGCTTCCGGGCCCGCCTGGACGCGGGCGACCAGGACGGGGCGGTCGACCTGCTCGTCGCGGGCCGACCGGAGCGGGTGGACACCGAGGCGCTGCTCGCCGACATGGACGACAACGGTGTCGTCCACCAGGTCCTGATGAGCTGCGGCGGCGCCACCGCCGACGGCGACGACGTCAACAGCCGCGTCGCCGCCGTCGCCGCCAAGGCCCCCGACCGGCTGCAGGCCTGGGCGGGCATCGACCTCACCGACCCCGACCTGGCCGTCGCCGAACTGGAACGGTGCCACGGCCTCGGCATGCGCGGCTTCGCCGTGACCCCGTTCTGGCAGGGCGTCGACCCGCGCGACGCGGCGTACGACACGGTCTACGCCCGGGCGCAGGAGCTCGGCATGCCGCTGTGGCTGCACACCGGGCACCACTTCTCGCGGCACGCCGCAGAGCTGTGCCACCCCCGCAACGTCGACTGGATCGCCCTGCGCCACCCCGAACTGCCCGTCGTGGCCGGGCACGCCGCCTGGCCCTGGGTGCTCGACCTGGTCTCCGTCGCCCAGCGCCACCGCCACGTCTACCTCGACATCTCCTCCCACCGGCCGCCGTGGATGGCCCGCCCCGGATCGGGCTGGGAGCCCCTGCTCCTGTACGGCAGCACCGCGCTGCGCGGCCGGGTCCTGTTCGGCTCGGCGACCTGGGTCAACGCCGACCCGGTCGCCGCGCTCGCCCGGCAGGTGGCCGACCTCGGCCTCGGCGACGAGGTCACCGACGCCTGGCTGTACGGCAACGCGGCCCGGCTGCTCGGGCTCGGACCGGGCTGACGCCCGTGCGCCGACCCGCACCGCCGACACCCCCAAGACCCACCCGCACCGCCGACACCCCCCGACCCACCCGCACCCACTCCCCATCCCGCACCCCCGACCACCGTCAGCGAGCGCACCCAGCAGAGAAGAGAAAGGGACCTATCGTGATCGACCCCGCCGACTACGCCCTGTGGAACAGCGGCGTGCCGCGCCCCTACCTCAAGGCGCTGTCCTCCGACGACCTGCTCGCCGAGTCCGACGGTGTGCGTGTCCGTGACTCCGGCGGACGCTGGTACCTGGACGGCCGCTCCGGACTGTGGAACGTGACGCTCGGATACGGCAACACACGCGTCAAGGAAGCCATCAAGCAGCAGGTCGACAAGCTGCCGTTCGCCAACAGCTACGGCTACGGCCGCCCCGCCCAGGTCACCGTGGACTGCGCCGAGGCCCTCGTCCGGCACCTGCCCGAAGGCATCAACCACGTCCGGTTCGCCAGCAACGGCGCCCAGGCGGTGGAGATGGCCCTGCAGCTCTCCCGCTTCCTGCGGCTGCGCGCCGGACAGCCCGAGCGCATGGCCGTGTTCGCCATGTGGGACGGCTTCCACGGGCAGGGCCCCGGCGCCGGCATGGTGACCGGCGTCCCCTATCTGCACCACCAGACCGGCCCCATGCTCCCCGAGGTGCACCACGCCCCGGGCCCGTTCTCCCACGGCGCGACGCCCGGCGTCAGCGACATGGAGCGGCTGATCCGCGAGTTCGGCCCCGAGCGGGTGACCGCGGTGATCGTGGAGCCCGTCGTCGGCGAGGGCGGGCACATCCTGTCCCCGGAGTACCTGGGCTCCCTCGGCCGGTTCTGCCGGGAGCACGACATCCATCTGATCTTCGACGAGGTCGTCACCGGCATGGGCCGCGTCGGCGACTTCACCCGCGCCGGGCAACTGCCCGACGTCACGCCCGACATCATCACCCTGGGCAAGGGCATCACCTCGGGGTACGTACCGATGTCGGCCGTCGCCATCCACGACCGGCTCTACGAGCAGCTGCACGAGCGCACCACGGGCGACACCGCGCTCAGCGTCGGCTCGACCAACGACGGGCACGCGGTGGCCGCGGCGGCGGCCCTCGCCGTGATCGGGGCCCTCACCGAGGACGGAGTCCTGGAGAACGTGCGCCGACGCGAGTCGGACCTCCTCGCCGCCCTGGGCAAGCTGCAGGCCCAGCACCCCGAGCTGACCGGCTTCCGCTGCCTCGGCCTGTTCTGCGGCCTGGAGCTCGGCGAGCCCGGCGGCCCCTCGTGGTCGCCCGGCAAGGTCAACAAGCTGCGCATGGCCCTGGAGGCGCGGGGCGTGCTCAGCTCCAGCCTGCGCGTGGTGCCGAACCTGATGCTCATGCCGCCGCTCGTCATCACCGAGGACGACGTGGCGGAGATAGCCGGCGCGCTCGACGGCGCGCTCACCGATGTGAAGTCGGGCCGCCTTCCCGAGTCCGGCTTCGCCAAGGCCATGGGATGACGTCCCCGGGCCACTGCGTGACAACGGGATTTTTCCACGTGATGAGAGGTGAGTGACGAGATGGCCAGTCAGCACACCGGTCGCAAGACCAGCAAGCAGTGGCAGGAAGAGGCGGCGGAGGAGTGGGACCGCTACGCCGACATCTGGGACAGCTGGACGCCCGACGACAGCCGGGACGACGCGGAGGAGGCCGCGGACTTCCTCGCGGCGCTCGCCAAGGACGGCACGGCCCTCGAACTCGGCATCGGCACCGGCCGCGTGGCCCTGCCGCTCGCGCAGCGCGGCGTGCGGGTGGCGGGCATCGACGCGTCCCCGAAGATGCTGCAGAAGCTCAAGGAGAAGCCCGGCGGGGACCAGATCGAGGCCATCGAGGGCAACTTCGCCGACGTCGACGTCGAGGAGGAGTACGACGTCGTCTTCATCGCCCTGGCCACGCTGTTCGTCCTGCCCGACCAGGACGAGCAGGCCCGCTGCCTCGCCAACAGCGCCAAGCGGCTCAAGCCCGGCGGGCGGCTCGTCGTCCAGAACATCGTGCCGGACATGACGTACTACCAGCGCGGGCGGCAGAACGACTACGGCATGACCGAGCCGTTCCGCATCTCCGGGCGCCTCGCCGGGCACCCCCGGCTCGCCTGGTTCGAGATGAACCACGTCGACCCGACGACGCAGATGGTCAAGCGCACGGACGTCATCATGAGCGAGAAGGGCAACAAGATCATCGCGGCGACCATGCGCTTCGTGTGGCCGTCGGAGCAGGACCTGATGGCCCGCCTGGGCGGTCTGGAGCTCGAGGACCGCTGGGGCGGCTGGCGCAAGGAGCCGTTCCACTACGACAGCAGGGACGCGGTGTCGGTCTACCGCAAGCAGCAGTAGCCGCCCCGACAGACGAGTGCGGGCCCGCGCGCTGCGCGGGCCCGCACTCGTCTGCCCGTCAGGCCCGCGCGGGCCGCCGCGCCGCGAAGGGGTTCTTGCCCGCCGGGTCGAGGGCCAGACGCCGCTCGGGGTCGGTGACGCCGAGACCGGGCTCGGGCGCCAGGCACAGCACACCCACCTTGCCGAGGTGTTCGTTGCGCTGCACCAGGGCGGCCGCCTCGCCGACCTTCTCCAGCGGATAGACGTCGGAGAGGACCGGGGTCAGGCGGCCGAGCTGGAACAGCCTGTTGCACTCCCACTGCTCCTGCAGATTGGCGGCGTGGCTGCCCACGATGCGCTTGAGGTTCATCCACAGGTAGCGGTTGTCGAAGTGGTGGTCGTAGCCGGTGCTCGAACCGCAGGTGACCACCGTGCCGCCGCGCCGGACCACGAAGACGGAGAGCCCGAACGTCGCCTTGCCGACGTAGTCGAAGACGACGTGCGGATCCTCGCCGAGGGCGTCCCTGACGGCCCGCCCGAGCCGCTTGCCCAGCTCGATGGTCTGCTCGGGGGTGGGGTCGGACACCGCGTCCAGACCGAGTTCGGCGCGGTTGATGACGACGTCGCAGCCGAGTTGCCGCAGCGCCTCGGCCTTGCGCTCGGAGCCGACGACGCCCACGGCGATGCCCCCGGCGTTCTTCACCATCTGCAGGGCGTAGCCGCCGAGTCCGCCCGCCGCGCCCCAGATCAGCACGATGTCGCCCTGCTTGATCCGCGCCCCCTTGTCGCTCACCAGCATGCGGTACGACGTGGCCGCGGTCAGCAGCACGGACGCGGCCTCCTCCCACGTCAGGTGCGTGGGCTTGGGCAGCAGTTGGCTGGCCCGCACCACGGCGTAGTGGGCGAGGCCCCCGAAGTTCGTCTCGTAGCCCCAGATGCGCTGCTCGGCGCCCATCATGCCGTCGGCGTGCGTGGCCGGCTCCTGGTCGTCCACCTGGACGCAGCTCACCACGACGTGGTCTCCCGCGGCCCAGCGGCGCACGCCCGCGCCCGCGCGCACGACCACGCCCGCCGCGTCGGATCCGACGACGTGGTACGGCTGGTCGTGGCGGCTCGCGAACCCGCCCTGGCGGCCGAGGCGTTGCAGGAACGAGAACGTGGGCACGGGCTCGAACGTCGCCGACCACACGGTGTTGTAGTTGATGGAACTGGCCATGACCGCCACCAGGACCTCGTCCGGGGCGAGTTCGGGCATGGGGACCGTGTCGACATGCAAAGTGGTGCGGACGTCGCGTTCCTCGCCGGGAGCGAACCGGTCCATGTCCTCGGCCCGCAGATGCGCCGCCAGATAGGAGGAGGGCGGCGCAAGGCCCTCCCACTCGCTGGTCGGCGCATCGGCCTGCAGGGCCTCCGTCAGGGCGTCCATGGCAAACCTCTCCCTCGTCGGGCGGTATCGGGGGACGACCCCCCTCCCGCATAGGGATTGCACGTGTGCGCGGGCGTGCCCGTACAGTCATCGGGGGTACTCAAACGGGCGTCAGGACGAGTACTTCCAGGGCGTAGGTGGCCGCCGCGGCCCCCACTACGCTGGCTGGTCAAACCCCCGTAACACGCCGATTCAGGGTGGGCAGAGGTGTGACCGCAGAGAACGGGCAGGGCCGCGCGGCCGAGGCGGACGGCGGCCGCGGAGCGGACCGGGCCGACGGCGGCGGCGCCCCCGAGGGCGCTGCCGATGTACTGGTCGAGCGGCGCGGCCCGGTCCTGGTGGTGCGGCTGAACCGGCCCCGGGTGCGCAACGCCCTGACCCGTGCCATGGCGGAGGAACTGGCGCGAGCCTTCGCGGAGTTGGACGTCCGTGAGGAGCTGCGGGTGGGCGTGCTCACGGGTACTCCGCCGGCGTTCTGCGCCGGGATGGACCTCGCCGCCTTCGCCCGCGGTGAGCGCGCCTCCCTGCCGGATCGCGGCTTCGGAGGTCTCACGGAGCGGCCGCCGGCCAAGCCGCTGATCGCCGCCGTGGAGGGGGCCGCGGTCGGCGGCGGCTTCGAGATGGTGCTCGCCTGCGACATGGTGGTGGCGTCGGCGGACGCGAGGTTCGCGCTGCCCGAGGTGCGCCGGGGGCTTGTGGCCGCGGCCGGCGGTCTGTTGCGACTGCCACGCGCGATCGCGCCCGTCGTGGCGATGGAGATGGCTCTGACCGGCGAACCGATCGACGCGCGGCGTGCCTTCGAGCTGGGTCTGGTCAACCGTGTGGTGCCCGCGGGCACGGCGGTGGCGGCGGCCTGTGAACTTGGCGAGAGGATCGCCGCGCACGCGGGCCACGCCGTCCTCGCGAGCAAGGCCGTGCTTGCCCGGGCGCGCGACGGGGAGCTGGCCGACGAGTACCGCTCGCATCGTGAGTTGCTGGCCGACATCATCGATTCCCCCGGTGCGCGCGCCGGGGCCCGCGACTTCGTCCAGGGGCGTTCGAGGGGAGGCGGATGACAGCTGCGCGGGACGACATCTGCGGGGGCGCTCCGGGTCAGCCCCTGGCTCCGGTGGGCACGCCCGCCTGGAAGGAGTACTTGCGGAACAGCTCGCGGCGACCGCTCACACCCAGCTTCCGCAGCGCGCTGCTGACCTGATTCTTTATGGTCTGCGGGGCCAGGGAGAGCTCACCGGCTATCTCCTCGTTGGTGTACCGCCGAAGGACGAGGCTCAGCACTTCCTCTTCCCTGCGGGTGATGGCGGGCAGCCCGTCGGACGTGACGCTCCGTACGTCTATGTGGTCGCGTTCGTTCTTGCCGAGTATCCACATGCGCTGGCCGAGGTGGGTGCGTACCACGGCGTCCACCAGCTCCGCGCTGCCGACGCTCTTGTGCAGGAAGCTGTCGGCCCCGGCCGAGATCGCCGCGACCACGGCGCCGGGCGAGGTGTCCCCGGTGAAGACCACGACCCGGGGCGAGTTGTCCATCGCCTTCACCTGCTGGCACAGGTCGGCGCCGCTGGTCGCGCCCTCCAGCTCCAGTTCGAGGACGACGACACCCGGGCAGGAGTTCCTGACGACGTGCCAGGCCTCGTCGCTCGTCGCCGCCTCGGCGGTCCACGCCACTCTGGTGTCCAGCAGGGATGAGAGGGCGTACCTGATGACGGGATGCCGGTCCACGACGAGGACACCTAACGCTTGCATGAAGAACTCCTCACACAGTGAGTGCAGCGGATGCTGGTCGGGTCTGCGGTGCTCCGAGTTGCGGCGGCGGCCACGCTCCGGGCGCCGTCCCGAGGGCGGCGTGTGAAGGAGGGGCGGGCTCTGCTGCCGTAAGGGGCCGGTGAGGCCGTCCGCGGCTGACTCCCGCGGGCTGGTCAGGCCGGGACTCGGAGCCATGCAACATCACTTAATCAATCGTGAGACAACACCCCGTTGGCATTCCGAGACCGGAATCTATGGTTCCTCGACACCCCGTTGGACAATCCGCGATCGGATTGAGTCGTTCCTTCCTGGCCGTTCAGCAAAAGCCAGTCGACTGGCTAGAGACTGCCACGGACGCGCGGTTCATCGGCAGCCTCTCGTCGTACCGTGTACGAGAAACCGTACGGTACTGCGAGTACCGGTGGTGTCCATATCGGTGAACTGGTGGAGACTTGCGCAGGTCGGCGACTGCGGAGACGGCGCGTCCGCAGCACGGGGTACCCGTTCCCGCGCGTCACGAACGGGCCATTTCTCGACAGGAGTGTCGGGTGGGCCGATTCGAGCCGACCGCCGAGGTGCCGGGCGACGGGGTGGTGGAGGCCGAACTCCGCCGGGTTCCGCACGTTCAGATGCGTGAACGTCTGCCCGGACGTGAGATCACCATGGCGTAGTGCGCAGCTCGCGTTCCGCGCGGAGCTCCGGGTGGAGTGCTCAGAGATCCACGTGCAGTTCGGGAGTGAGGGCGCGGGAGACGCACGCGTAGATGCGTCCGGCGGGGGCGCCGATGTCGTCTCGGTGTTCGGGGTCGCCGGAGAGCACGGTGAGTTCGCAGCTGCCGCAGACGCCCTCGCGGCAGCCGGATGCCACCGGGTACCCGGCGCGCTTCAGGGCGTCCAGGAGCGACTGGTCGGCGGCGACCGGGACGGTGCGGCCGGAGCGGGCGCACACCGCGTCGAAGGGCGTGTTCGGCGCGAAGGTCCGGGCGGCCGGGCGGAACCGTTCGGTGTGCAGCCGCTCGGCGGGGAAGGCGGCCTGCGCCGCGGCGATCATCGGCACCGGGCCGCAGCAGTAGACGAGGGCGTCGGGCGCGAGGGAGTCGGCCAGGGCCCCGAGGTCCGGCCGGCCGTCCTCGCTGGTGGCGACGAGCCGCACCCGGTCGCCGTACCGCGCGCGCAGCCCCTCGGCGAAGGGCATGGTCGACGTCGACCGGCCCACGTACACGAGGGCGGCCGGGATGTCCGCGGCGACGGCCGCGGACAGCATCGGCAGGAGCGGGGTGATGCCGATGCCGCCGGCGAGGAAGAGGTAGCGCGGGGCGGGCAGGAGCGGGAAGTGGTTGCGGGGCGGCGACACTTCGAGGGCGCGGCCCGGGCGGAAGTAGTGGTGGATGTACTCCGAGCCGCCCCGGCTGAGCGGGTCGTGGCGCACCGCGACGCGATAGCACTCCTGGTCGGCGGGGTCCCCGCACAGCGAGTACGAGCGGGTCAGCCAGTTCGGCAGCGTCAGGTCGATGTGCGCGCCGGGCTCCCAGGGCGCCAGGGGTGCGGTGGCGGCGCGCAGGACGAGCGAGACGACGTCCTCGGCCACTTGGTCGACGCGGTCGACGACGGTGTGCTGCGCCTGCATCGCTGATTCACCTCGGGGCGGATCGGTGGGGCTGATAGGGCTGATGCGCATGACATGGCCGATGCGACCGATGCGACTGACATGGCAGATGTGGCCGATGCGACTGACATGACTGATGTGGCAGATGTGGCTGACATGACTGATGTGGCTGACGCGGCGTCAGTAGAGCGTGTGGTACGCGTCCTCAAGGCCCTCGTCGACGACCTTGGGGTCGACGTCCCAGCCCAGCTGCGAGGTGACGAGTTCTCCGGCCGTGGGCATCTCGTCGGCCAGTGCCTGGCTCGCGGGATCCCACAGGCGGGAGCGGACGAGGGCGCGGCCGCAGTGGAAGTAGGCCTGCTCCACCTCGATGATCAGGGCCATTTCGGCGTCGCGGCCCTCGGTGTGCATCCGGGCGAGGACGTCGGGTTCGTCGGTGGCGTACGCGCTGCCGTTGACCCGCAGCGTCTCGCGGACTCCGGGGATGAGGAAGCACAGGCCGACGCCGTCGTTCTCCGCGAGGTTCCGGAACGAGTCGGCGATCTTGTTTCCGGGGCGGTCGGGCATCGCGAGGGTGTGCTCGTCGAGCACCTTCACGAAGCCCGGGTAGTCGCCGCGGGGTGAGCAGTCGGCGCGGCCCGCCGCGTCGGCCGTGGCCAGGGAGAGGAAGGGGGAGTGGGCGATGAAGCGGCGGAACTGCTCGTCTATCCGGTCGAGGATCTTCGCCTCGACCAGGGCGTCGGGAGGTCCGAGCCGCTCACGGACTTCGGCCAGGGAAAGCCGCCGGGGGCGGACACCGGTCTGCGTCACGAAGGCTCCTTGGGGCTGGTGGGGCTGGTGGGGCTGGTGGGGCTGGTGGGGCTGGGCCGGGCCGGTGGTCGGTCGGTCCGGTGGGCCTGAGGGCGCTCGGCCCGACACACCCGTCCGTGGCGGCCATGCGCCGCTCACCCGCAGGTCGTGGCACCATTGTGAGCAATTACTCGCATCCTGCGCTACTCGCTTTCGGGGCGCGCGAAGGAGGGTGGCATGGCGTCGGATCCGCACTCGCTCCGCGCACGTAGACAACCGCGTCAGGCGCGGGCCGAGCTGACCCGGCAGCGGATCCTCGCCGCGGCTGCTCACGTTTTCGCCGAGTACGGGTACGCGGCGGGGACCACGAACCGGATCGCGGAGCGGGCGCGGATCTCGATCGGTTCGCTCTATCAGTACTACCCGAACAAGGACGCGATCCTCCTTGAGCTGGTGAACCGGCACCTCGACGCCGGGGCGGTCGCGCTCAGGGAGCGTCAGGACGGCGACCGGTCCGACTCCCTCGAAGCGATCATGCGCGGATTCGTGCGCGCCGTGATCGGCAACCACCTGGACGACCCGAAGTTGTTGCAGGTCATGATGGAGCAGACGCCGCACGCCCCCGAGCTGACGGAGCGGATGGCCCGGCACGAGCGGGAACGGGTCGCCTACACGCGGGAGTTGCTCGCGAGCCACCCCGAGGTCCGCGTCACCGACGTCGAGGTCGCCGCGCATCTCGTCGTGTCCGCGGTCGAAATGGTCGTGCATCGGCTCGTCGCCGCGCCGCTCTCGGTGGACGCCCGCCGCCTTGAGGACGAACTCGTCGCCATGCTCACGCGGTACCTGACGGCGGCCTGACCGGCGTCGGGCCGCAAGCGCGGCGCAAGTCCGGAACCGGGGCAGCGCCAGGGCGGCCCCCGACGCCCTTCCCCGCCGCACGTGGCCCGAAATCACCCTTGACCGTGACCTGCCAAAGTCTATGGTCCAGACTAATCGGCAGCCACGAACATCAGGCCCCACTGTCCACATCGGCCTGCCGCAACCCCACCCCCCACGAGCCCCAAGAGCACTTCACGTCACCCCCCCATGAAGCAATGCCGTGAAGGAGTACGCATGGACAAGAAGCGGAAGATAGCCGCCGTGATCGGCGCCGGTCTGGCACCGGTCCTCGCCCTCACCCTGCCGACCGGCTCGGCCAGCGCGCACGGCTACGTCAACGCACCCGCGAGCCGCCAGGCGCAGTGCGCCCAGGGCACGGTGTCGTGCGGCGAGATCAAGTGGGAACCGCAGAGCGTCGAGGGCCCCAAGGGCCTGCGCAGCTGCAGCGGCGGCAACGCGAGGTTCGCGGAGCTGGACAACGACAACAAGGGCTGGCGGGTCAGCGACGTCAGCAGGACACAGACGTTCACCTGGACGTTCACCGCCCGGCACCGCACCGCGAACTACGAGTACTTCGTCGACGGCACCAAGGTCGCCACCATCGACGGCGGCAACCAGCAGCCCCCCGCGACGGTCTCGCACCAGGTGAACCTCGGCAGCGCCACCGGCCGGCACAAGGTCCTCGCGGTCTGGAACATCGGCGACACGGCCAACGCGTTCTACGCGTGCATCGACGTCAACATCCGCTGAGGTCGACATCGGCCGCGGGTGGACATCCACTGACGTGGAAGTTCGCTGACGTAGACGTCCGCCGAGCGGAGGCGTGACATGACGGACGGCCCGGCACCCCTCAGGGTGCCGGGCCGTCACCGTGCGTGGCCGACGGACCTCGTGCGCGCCTCAGGAGGCGGTGGGCCGTCGCCAGGGAAGGGCTGACGGCCGACCCCGGACGGCCAGGGTTGTGCATCCGGCCAACAGATGCCTACGTTTCTGTGGGGATCGGCCAAGTGGTCGGGTGCCTCGGGGGAGCACCCTGGGCTGCCAGGGCGGGCAGACCTGCCCGGGCCGAGGCCGACGCGACGAGGAGCACCCATGGACGCCTGCACGCTCGGGGACCTGGTGGACGTCGTCGGCAGCTCGTCGTTGCGGCTGCTCACCGCGCCCGCCGGGCCCGCCACCCCGGTCACCGAGGTGCTGCTGTACGACGCGTACGTTCCGCTGCCGCACGCGCCCGGAGCGCTGCTGCTCGCGGTCGGTGTGTCGGCGGACGCGGCCGAGGCGCTGGTGCGGGACGTGGCGGAGGCCGGGATGGCCGGTGTCGTGGTGCGGGGCGGGGAGGGGCCGGTCGGCGTGGCCGAGGCGTGCGGTGTGGCGCTTCTGACGGTCGACGACGAGGCGGCCTGGCACCACGTGCACCTGATGCTGGCCTCGGCGGTCGACGGCCGGAACACCCACGGCGGCGGCCTCGGGGACCTGTTCGCGCTGGCCGACGCGATCGCGGCGGCGACCGGCGGTGCGACGTCGGTGGAGGATCCGCGCGGGCGGATCCTCGCCTACTCCACCGTGCCGGGACAGCCCGTCGACGAGGACCGCCGCCAGGGCATCCTCGGCCTGCAGGTCCCGGGCAGCCTGGACAACGCGGAACAGGTCCGCCGGGTGTTCGCCGCCGACAAGCCGGTGCGGCTGCCCCCGCTCAAGGAGGGCGGCCTGTCGAGGCTCGCCACCGTCGTCCGGGCGGGCGGCGAGGCGCTCGGCTCGGTCTGGGTCGTCGACGACGGCACGCTCGCCCCGGACGCCGAGCAGACCCTGGCCCAGGGCGCGTCCACGGCCGCGCTGCTCCTGCTGCGCGCCCGCGCGGCCCAGGAGCTGGCGCGCCATCAGAACACCGACCTGCTGCGCCGGTTGCTCGACGGTTCGGCGGACGCCTCGACGGCCGCCCACCGCCTGGGCCTCGACTCGGTGCGCGTGGCCGCGTTCGTGCTGGACTCGGCGGCGAGCGTGCCGGACGCCGAGCGGACGTCGCTGCGCCTGCTCGACGTCGTACGCCTGCAGTGCGAGGCACGCTACGGACGGCACGCGTGCGTGCTCCTGGACGGGGTGGTGTACGCGCTGCTTCCCGCGTCGGGGGAGCCGGGCGCCGCCCACGTACCGCAGGAGCGGGCGGTGGGCGACCTGCGGCACCGGCGGCTCGCGGAGGACATCGTGCGCCGGGCCGGGCGGTCGCTGCGGGTGCCGGTGCGGGCCGCGCTCGGCGCGGTGGTGCCCGACCTGGGCGGGGTGGCGGACTCACGCGCGGACGCGGATCTCGTCCTGCGGCTGCTCGACGACGCGCTGCCGGTGGCGACGGTCGACGAGGTGCGTCCCCGGGTGACGCTGCTTCGGCTCTCCGAAGTGATGCGTGAGCGCAGGGAGTTGGCCGAGGGGGCCTGGCGGAGGGTGCTCGCGGCGGACGCCGAGCACGGCACCGACTACGCCCGCACCCTGGTGGCCTGGTTCGACGCCGGCTGCGACGTGGCGAGCGCGGCCAAGGAGCTCTCCGTCCACCCCAACACCTGCCGCTACCGCCTCAAGCAGACCGGACGCCAGCTCGGCATCGACCTGGAGAACCCCGACGAACGACTGGTCCTCTGGCTGCAGTTGAGGACGCTGGCGGGGATCGGCGGTGCCGCCGGGTCCGGGTCCGCCGATGTGCCGGGGTGAGGCTCCGGAGGCGCGCGCTCCCGTGCCGCGCGCCGCCGCCGGAACCCCAAGGCCGCCGCCGGTCAGCGCAGATTGCGGATGAGCCCGTTCACCACGGAGTCCACCTTCTTCTCGTCGAACGACTCCGACCCGATCAGCAGCGTCACGGCCCGCTTGCCGTCGTCCGTGACGGCGTTCCTGAGCTTGTGGCCGCTCTCCATGTAGCCGCTGTGCCCCCAGGCGACGAGGCCCGGGTCGGGCTCGTAGCGCTCGACGCCGAGGCCGTAGCGCGAACCCGCGGAGTCATCCGGAATCGTCCGCTTCATCTCGGCCAGCTGCGCAGGAGCGAGCAGCTTCCCGGACATCAGCGCCGTCCAGAAGGCCGTCACGTCCGCGCCGGAGGAGACGAGCGCCCCCGACGCGTCGGCGGCGGAGACGTTCCACTCGGTCTTGTCCACGAGGGTGCCGTCGCGCTCCACGTAGCCGCGCAGGTCCGGCTTGCGGAGCGTGACACGGTCACCGGGCCAGTAGGTCTCGCGCAGGCCGAGGGGCTTGATGATGCGCTGCTTGATCTCGGTTCCGATGCTCCGCCCCGTGACCTTCGTGACGATCAGACCGGCCAGGTTGTAGTTGGTGTTGGAGTACGAGAAGCCGTCCGGGGTCCGGTCGTCGGGCGGCGGCAGCTTCAGAGCCTGCTTGACGGTCAGGAGGGGCTCGATGTGGTCCCAGCGGTGCTCCTCGTCGTCCTCCCAGAACGGCGCCTCCAGGTAGTCGGGCAGGCCGCTGGTGTGCTGGAGCAACTGCCGGATCGTGATCTTGCGGCCGTCGTAGTGCTCCGTGCGGATCAGACCGGGCAGATGGCGGTCGACGGTGTCGTCGAGCTTGAGCTTGCCCTCGCCGACGAGCTGCAGCACGACCGTCGCCACCCACGTCTTGGTGTTGCTGGCGATACGGCTGTGCTCGTTGCCGACGGCCTTGCGGCCCGTCCTGAGGTCGGCGAGGCCGACACCGCTCTTCCGCACACCGCAGTGCGGACTCTTCACCGTCACGCTGATCCCCGAGGCACCGGCACCGCGCAGTGCCTTGAGCGCCTTCTGGAGGGGCTTGGAGTCGCACCGCGGTGACCCGGCGGGCCCGTCGGACGCCGACGACACCGCCGACGCGGCCGGAGCCGTCATCAAGGAGGCCGTGAATGCCAGGGTCACAGCAGCGCTTGTCCTGCGTCGCATGGATGTCTCCTTCTGCGTACGTGCGGTGGTGACCGAAGTGGCCACGTGGGTGCAGGGGGGTGGTGGTTCGCCACTCTAAAGACGGCTCCGCGCCCCGGACTTGTCCGCACGTCCAAGCATCGACCTGCTGGTTTGTCCTGTTGGACCAAGATCCCGGGGCTTCGTCGTGCGTACGTTGTGTCCCGTACGCCCGCATCGTTCCGTACCCGGTCCCGCACCCGTACCCCGTACGGCCCGCCCGCCCCGCCACGCGAAAGGTTCCGTCGTGTCTCTGGGCCTCCACCACCGCGCCGTCGTCGCCGATGCGCACAACGACCTCCTCATGGCCGTCTCCGCCCGGCCCCCGAAGCGGTGGGGCAGCTTCTTCCGGGAGCGGTGGCTGCCGCAACTGCGCGAGGGCGGCGTCGACATCCAGGTCCTGCCGGTGTTCATCGACGAGCAGTACCGCCCCGAAGGAGCGCTGCGGCAGACCCTCCGCATGATCGAGTGCGGCCACGTCATCGCCGAGGCCAACGCCGACCACGTCGCCCTGTGCCGCGACGGCGCGGACATCGACAGGGCCCTCGCCGACGGCAGGATCGCCCTCGTCCTCGCCCTGGAGAGCGCGCCGGGCGTCGACGCCTCCGTCGAACTGTTCGCCACCCTGCACCGGCTCGGCGTACGCGTCGCCTCGATCGCCCACTGGGGACGTACGCCGCTCGCCGACGGCAGCCGGGAGAACGCCACCGCCAGCCGCCTGACCGCCCCCGGCGTCGAGGCGCTGCGCGAGATGGAACGCCTCGGCATGCTCTTCGACATCTCCCACCTGGGAGACAGCGGCGTCGCCCATGTCCTGGAGCTGGCCACCCGTCCGCTGATCGCCACCCACTCCAACGCCCGCGCCCTGCGGGACCACCACCGCAACCTCACCGACGAGCAGATCCGCGGCGTGGCCGGCACCGGCGGCGTGGTGTGCGTGAACTTCGTGGCGGACTTCCTCACCGACGACGAGTCGACGGTGAGCGTCGACCGGGTCGTCGACCACATCGAGCACCTCGTCTCGGTGGCCGGGATCGAGCACGTCGGCCTCGGGGCGGACTTCCTCGAAGAGATCATCGCGGACCTCACCCCGCCCTGCTGCGAGAACGCCGACGACGAGGACCCGATGTTCCGCTTCCCCGGTCTGGAAGGTCCGGCGGACCTGCCCCGGGTCACCGAGGCGATGGTCCGCCGGGGGCTGCCCGAGGAGGACATCCTCAGGATCCTCGGCGGGAACGTACGACGGCTCATGAGCGAGTGCATGGGCTGAGCGAGCCCCTGGCCTGACGCCGAATCAGGCCGTCACCCCACCACGCCCGCGGCTCCCGCCGCCCGTCCCGCGTGGTGGCCGATCCACCCTGGAGGACCCACCCGTGCCGCACGACGACGAAAGCCCGCCCGCGAAGCCGGAGCCACAGCCGGAACCACGGCCGGAGCCACAGCAGGACCACCCGGCCGGCCCCGTGCCGAGCCTGGACGCCATGCTCGCCGACCTCGAAGAACTCGTCACCTGCGAGTCCTACTCGGCCGACCACGCCGCTGTCGGCCGCAGCGCCCAGGTGGTCGCGGCGCAGGGCCGCCGACTGCTCGGCGCCTCGCCCCGCACCCTGGTCACCGAGGGCATCACCCACGTGCTCTGGACCTTCGGGACGCCGCGGATCCTGCTCCTCGGCCATCACGACACCGTCTGGCCGATCGGTTCCCTCGCCACCCACCCCTGGTCGGTGGAGCAGGGCGTCGCCCGCGGCCCCGGGGTCTTCGACATGAAGGCCGGACTGGTCCAGATGTTCCACGGCCTCGCCTCGCTGCCCTCCCTCGACGGCCTCTGCGTCCTGGTCACCGGGGACGAGGAGACCGGCTCGGACACCTCACGCGGGCTCATCGAGGACCTCGCGCGCCGGTGCGCGGCCACCTTCGTCCTGGAGCCCTCGGCCCCGGGAGGCGCGCTGAAGACCAGCCGCAAGGGCGTGTCCCTCTACGACATCACCGTCCACGGCCGCGCCGCCCACTCCGGCCTCGAACCGGAGAAGGGCGTCAACGCGGCCACCGAACTCGCCCACCAGCTCCTCGCCCTGCAGGGCGTCGCCGACACCGTGACCGCCGCCACCGGGCCCGGCACGACCGTGACGCCGACGGTGCTGCGGGCCGGAACCACGACCAACACCGTGCCCGCGCGTGCCGAGCTGAGCGTGGACGTCCGCGTGCCCACCGCGGCGGCGCAGGAAGCCGTCGACCGGCTCGTCAAGGGCCTGGAGCCGCAGAACCCCGCCGCCCGCCTGCAGATCGACGGCGGCCCCAACCGGCCGCCCCTGGCCGCCGACGCCTCCCGGAAGCTGTTCGCCCTGGCCGCCGAGGAAGCCGTGTGGCTCGGCCTCGGCCCGCTGGCGCAGACCGCGGTCGGCGGAGCCTCCGACGGCAACTACACCGCCGGTGCCGGATGCCCCACCCTCGACGGCCTCGGCGCGGTCGGCGACGGCGCGCACGCCGACCACGAACACGTGCTCACCGCCACCATGCCGGACCGCGCCCGGCTCCTGGCCCGCCTCGTCGGAGCGGTGCGATGACCGGATCGCCCGTCCCGAACACCCCACGCCTCCCGGACACCCAGGGGCTCCCGGAAACGCCGCGCCTCCCGGACACGTCGCCCCTCCCGAACGCCTCCACGCTCCTGAACGAGACGGCCCAGGCGCACCCCTCGACCCTCCTCACCGCATCGCCCGTCGCGAACGGACCGGCCATCCGGGAACTCCACGACATGGCCGACTTCGAAGCCGTCAGCCTCCTCTACGCCGACATCTGGGGCAGCGAACCCGGCCAGTCACCTCTCTCGGCCGAGGCCATGCGGGCCCTCTCCCACGCGGGCAACTACGTGGCGGGGGCGTACGAGGACGGCCGTCTGGTCGGGGCGTCCGTCGCCTTCTTCGGCGAACCCATCGGCACCAGCCTGCACTCGCACATCACCGGCGCCGTGATGGGCCGCGGCGTGGGCCTCGCCCTCAAGACGCACCAGCGACAGTGGGCGCTCGCCCGCCGCCTGGCGCAGATCACCTGGACCTACGACCCGCTCATCCGCCGCAACGCCTACTTCAACCTCGTCAAGCTCGGCGCCCGTCCGGAGGAGTACCTGACCTCCTTCTACGGCGCGATGGACGACGCCATCAACGGCGGCGACGAGTCCGACCGCGTCCTCGCCGCCTGGGACCTCACCGCCCCCGCCCCGCCGGAGTCGGCCGAGCCGCCCGTCGGCGCCGTCCACGCCCTGCGCGATCGCGGGGGCCGGCCGGAGACCGTCGCGACCGACGCCGACACCGTCCTCATCGACCTGCCCGACGACATCGAGGCCCTGCGCCGCACGGACCCCGGCGCCGCCCGGGCCTGGCGGCTCGCCGTACGGCACACCCTGGGCGGCCTCCTCGCCGAGGGCGCCCGCGTCACCGGCTTCCACGAACGCCGCCGCTACGTGGTCCGACGCACCCCGCCCCGTTCCTGACGCCTGCCCGCTCCCCGCCTGACTCCCGACCACCGCCTGAAAGAGAGCCACCAGCCGTGAAGAACAAGATCTCCGGCGTCGAGCTGCGCCGCATCGCGATGCCCCTCGTCGCCCCGTTCCGCACCTCCTTCGGCGTGGAGACCAGCCGCGACGTGCTCCTGGTCCGCGTCGTCACCGCCGACGGCGAGGGCTGGGCCGAGTGCGCGGCCATGTCCGAGCCCCGCTACTGCTCCGAGTACGTCGACGGAGCCCAGCACGTCCTGCGGGAGTTCCTGATCCCCGCCCTGCCGAAGGACGGCCTCGACGTGCAGGCCGTGGGCCGGGTCCTGGACCCCTTCACCGGCCACCGGATGGCGAAGTCCGCGCTGGAGACGGCCCTCCTGGACGCCCAACTGCGCGCCGCCGAAGAGTCGTTCGGCTCCTACCTGGGTGCCGCCAGGGACCGGGTCCCGTGCGGGGTCTCCGTCGGCATCATGGACTCCGTCCCCGAACTGCTCGACGCCGTCGAGGCCTACATCGCCGAGGGCTACGTCCGCATCAAGCTGAAGATCGAACCCGGCTGGGACGTCGAGCCCGTACGCGCGGTGCGCGAGCGCTTCGGCGACGAGCTGCTCCTCCAGGTCGACGCCAACGCCGCCTACACCCTGGCGGACGCCCAGCACCTCACCGGCCTCGACGACCTCGGCCTGCTGCTGATCGAACAGCCCCTGGCCAACGACGACCTGGTGCAGCACGCCGCCCTCGCCGAGCAGCTGCGCACCCCGGTCTGCCTGGACGAGTCCATCGAGTCCGCCGCACACGCGGCCGCGGCCATCTCGCTCGGCGCCTGCTCCGTCATCAACATCAAGCCCGCCCGGGTCGGCGGCTATCTCGAGGCCCGCCGCATCCACGACCTCGCGAGCGCCCACGGCATCCCCGTCTGGTGCGGCGGCATGCTGGAGACCGGCATCGGCCGCGCCGCCAACGTCGCCCTGGCCGCCCTGCCCGGCTTCACCCTGCCCGGCGACACCTCCGGCTCCCACCGCTACTTCGCCACCGACATCACGGAGCCCTTCGTCCTCGCCGACGGCCACCTCGACGTCCCCACCGGCCCCGGCCTCGGCGTCGTACCGCTGCCCGACGTCCTCGACGACGTCACGACCTCCCGCGAGTGGATAGCCCTGTAACAGGCGCCGCTCGCCGGAGCATCGGTGGGCCCGAAGGGGAGGCCGCCTATCCTGTGGCCATGGATGCCGCAGCCGCGGGGGCGGCCGTACTCATGGCAGCGCTCAACGAAGCGGTGCGCGACTTTCAGTCCTACGGATACGCCCTGTTCCTCGCCCACCAGGACGCCGTCAGGCCGCGCTACGGCGGGATCATGCCGCCCGCGGTCGAGGCCCACCTATCTGTCGGCGTCTCGTTCGACCTGGTGGGCGGGGAGTGGCGCGGCGACCGGCGCGAGGCCCGCGTGGACGTGGTGGTGGATCTGCGTGACGGGGTGTTCGTCGTGACGGGCGAGGCGGGCGCCGACCCCGACCCCGGGGACGGCGACGAACTCTGGGAGGTGCTGCGGGAACTGCCCGAGGTGGAGGCGCGGGACCTGGACGAGTGCGTGGCCCTGATCCGCGACTACACCGCCCGGCTGTGCGCCTACACCGACTTCCTGGACGACCTCGGCGCACCCCGCACCCCATGAGACCCCGCCCGCGTCCCCACCTCCGTGCGCGACGGCACTTCGGCGTGACGGCGTGCGTCTACGGCGCCCCGGCCCCGAACCACACGGAGTTGGCCCGGTAGGTGCCCCAGGTCACCCCCGTCCCCGCCGGTACGGTCTCCTTGGCGCCCTGGCAGGCGAACGCGCCGGAGCCCGCGTACACGGTGGCCTTGGTGTCGGTCTGGTTGTCGACGCCGAGCGAGGTCCTCGTGAGGGTGAGGCAGAGGCCGTCGGTGGGGTTGATCAGCAGATTGTTGGAGCCGTCCGTGCCGCTGTAGTGGAACTTGCCGGTGGCGGCCTGGGCGCTGGTGGGCAGGGCGGTCGCCAGCGCAAGGGCGGCGCAGGCGGCGAGCAGGCTCCGGACGGCCCTCCTGTGTGCAGCCATGATGATGTCGCTCCTCGGGGATCGGGGGGATCGGGCCTCGGCGCTCTCCCGGTGAGGCCTTCGCGCGCCGCCGCTCCGCGGGAAGAGGCGGACGGCGGCCTTCAGGGCGAGAGTCCACCGTCGGCGACACCCTTGGAAGAGCCCCTTCCGCAAACCGCTCGTTCGGTGCGTGCCGAGGTGGACGGAGAGACAGCAGGCGCCTCCCGGGCCGGTTCGTCCCCCTCCGCGTGCGCTCCGGCGCCGCCGGCCCCGGTCCGGCGCGACCGGCGACGACGGCCGCCCCTCACGCCCACTTCTGGTGCCGCGTGGACGCGCACCGCAACGCCCGCAGACCCGGGCGGCTGTGGTCGGCGAGACACCTTCCCGTGACCGTGTTCCGCACCCCCACCGCTTCGTCGGCCCCCGCGACGAACAGCCACCTCTGGGACGGCGCGGCGCCGCACGGCACCGTACGCAGTCCTTTCCCGCCGTCGTCGAGGCACTTTCCCGTGGCGTGGTTGCGGAGCTGACGGCCGCCGTCGGCCGACCGGTTGACGGTCCACCACTGGTACGGCATCCCGTTGCACGCGTAGGAGCGCAGGCCCTTGTCGAGGCTGTCGTCCAGGCAGTTGCCCGTGGCCCGGCTGACGAGGATCCGCGTCGCCTCCGGCGGCTTCGGCGCGTCGGCCGAGGCCTCGTCGGCGCGCACGCTGCCCTCGGCGACCGGGACCCGCCCGGTGGAACCGGCGGCCGTACCGGCACCAGCGGCGGGACCCGGCGGCGCGGTCTTGAGCGTCAGCACGGCGACGACGACCCCGGCGAGCAGCCCGGCCACGGCACCCGCCGTCGCGAACGCCCAGCGACCGGTCAGGCGGGCCCGCACGACAGCGAACCGGCCGGCAGCGGGCGACGACGAAGCCGCGGGCTCGGGCGGAGGCTCGGGCCGGCTGCGGTCGGCCGCCTCCCACAGCGCCCGGAACTCGGTCGGGTCGCCGCCGAGCGCCCGGCACACGTCACGGACCACCGGCCAGGGCGGCACGGTGTCGCCCCGGAAGTAGCGTGAGAGCGACGAGTCGCTGATCCGTACCTGCTCCTCCAGGCTCCGCAACGTACGTCCCGAACGCTGCTGGAGCGCCCGCAGCGCCGCGCCCAACTGCCGTGCCGCGGTGGGGTGCTCGCGTCCGCCGGGGGCCGGGGGGTGCTCGCGTCCTCCGTGGTCGGTCATCGAGAACAGCCCCCTGGATGGCCGGCGACGGCGTCCCGCCCTCGCTGCTTCCTGTCCCGGGACGGGCACGTCCCAGCAGGTCAGGAATGTATTTATCCCGAGATGCGGGAAGCAAGCGGGACGCGGTGGTGCGCGGTGGCCGACCCCCGCAAACTCAGGCCACCGGCCCGGCGATTCACCTCTGCGGGTGACCGCTCACCGCCGCGGGTGACCGCGCCGGTCGACGGACGCGTCGGCAGGACCGCACCGGCGCGGCACCGCCGCCGGGCGGCCCCACCCATCCCGAAGGGAACCTCCTCATGTATCGCGCACGCTTCGCCCTGCCCACCCTCACGGCACCTCGACGTCGCCCACGACCGGTCGGCCGTCCACGAAGCTCAGGCCGGCGAGGTACATGGCCCGCTGGGTGTAGTCGGCGTTCCAGCCGTGGAAGACGATGCGGTCCCGGCCGTCCGGACCGGTCACCACGTCCTGCCCGCCGGGCCCGCGGACGGCGCCCGAGAAGCCGCCCGTCGTCATGAGCGGGCCGGACGCCTTCACGTACGGGCCGGTCAGCTCGTCCGCCACCGCGTACGCGGTCAGGTACTGGTCGCCGCGGTAGAAGTGCGCCGAGTAGAACAGCACATGGCGGCCGCCGCGCCGCACGAGCGTGGGGGCCTCCACGAGCGGGCCCTCCCACTCCTGGTCCCGCTCGACCAGCGGCACCGGTTCCCCGGTGACCCGGGTGCCGTCCCACGAGGTGGGCTGGAGGTACAGCCGGGTCCCCAGGCCGCAGCAGTTGCCGTCGTTCTTCCACAGCACGTACCGCTGCCCGTCCTCGGTGTGGCTCGATGCGTCGATCGCGCCGCCCTGCGCCGCCGGACAGATCAGCGGCCCGTCGCCGACCGGCCGGAACGGCCCGTCCGGCGTGTCGGACAGGGCGACGCCCACGCACTGCTTGTCGCTCGCGCGGTCGTGGGCGGTGTAGTGCATCGTGTAGCCGTCGCCGTTGTCGTACACCTCCGGCGCCCACACCAGGTCGCGCTTCGGCAGCGCCCACGCCCCGAGCACCGGCAGCACGTCGCCGCTGTCGGCCTTCCAGTGCCTGAGGTCGGTGGACGTGGCGTGCTGGATGTTCTGCGTGGCGCCGTGGGTCGCGTACGCGTGGTACGTGCGGCCCGCCTTGACGATGTCCGGGTCGGCGAACTCCTGGTCGAGGACGGGGGCCACGACGGGCGGGGGAGCGGGGGCCGCGGCAGGGGCGGGCGCCTGACCGAGGGTCAGGGGGAGGGCCAGGGCGGCGAAGAGGAGCAGGGTCCTTCCGGCAGGACGCCTGCGGGGATGAGCGCGCATCGGGCTGGGTTCTCGTCTCTCGTCTCGCGGGACCGACAAGGTCACCCGGCCAACGTGCGAGACGGCCCGCCGATACGGGCACGGCCCGGCCGGGTTCCTCGAGGCGCCCGCCCGGCGGCCCCGGCCTCGTCGGCGCGCCTTGTGCCGCAGTCCGGCCACCCGCGTGCGCGGAGGCGTCAGCGTCCGGTCGCGCCGTCGATCAGCTCGCGCAGGATGTCCGCGTGACCGGCGTGCCGACCGGTCTCCTCGATCATGTGGGTGAGGGCCCAGCGGACGCTGGGGGCGGGCTTCCCCGGGCGCGGCCGGGGTACCGGCGCGCCGAGGTCGACGCATCCGTCGAGCACGTCGTCGGCGCGGGCGACCGCCTCTCGGTAGCGGGCGACGACGTCGGCCACGCTGTCCGTCGGCGCGGCACGGAACGTCGCCTGCCAGTCGGACACCTGGTCCCCGAGGAAGATCGCGCGCTCGACGAACGTCAGGTGCTGGAGCAGACCGAGCAGATTCGTGCCCGAAGGCACCGCAGCGGTACGGACCTGCGGCTCGGGCGCGCCGTCGACCTTCGCGGCCATCGAGGCCCGCAGATAGTCGAGGAAGCCGCGCAGGACGTCGGCCTCGCTGCCGCCGGTACGGGGCGGAGGGGTGTCGGTGCGGCGGGGGCGGCGGGAGGTGGTGGGCATGGTGGTGGTCCTTCGGGAGAGCGGTGGGTGAGGCCGGAGGCCGGAGAAAGGGACGACGGCGCCGGGTCAGGCGGTGCGGCGGACGAGCAGGATGTGGTCGGTGACCTCGGCCGTGCGTCCGTCCGGTCCGGTCGCTGTCCTGCGCGGTGTGTCGGCCCGCTCGACCGTCCACGTCATCGGGTCGAGGCCGATGCCCGCGGCGACTTCCTCCGGGGTCGGGTAGTGGACGTCGGGGTCCTGGTTCCACGACCACGGCGCGGCCGAGCCGTGGTCGACGACCAGGAGTCGCCCGCCCGGACGCAGCGCGTGCGCGGCCCTCCGCAGGACCGTCGCCCGGTCCAGGGCGAAGGGGGTCTGGAGGTAGTGGGCGGAGATCAGGTCGTACGTGCCCTGCGGGAAGGACTCCTGCAGGTCGTGCCGCGCGGTGACGACCCGGTCGCCGAGGCCGCGGGCGCGGGCGAGGCCGGACAGCCGCTCGACCGCCACGGCCGCGATGTCGACGGCGGTGACCCGCCACCCCTGGCGGGCGAGCCACAGCGCGTCGCCGCCGTCGCCGCAGCCCAGGTCCAGCGCGTCACCGGGCGGAAAACCCGCGGCGATCTGGGCGAGCCGCTGGTTCGGCCGCGGGTCGGTGGCCGCCTGGCGGCCGCCGTAGACGTCTTCCCAGAATGTGACTGCTTCGTGGGTGCTCATCGAGGCTCCTTGTGTCGGGATGCGCTCAGTGTCGGCAGGCCCGGCGGAACCTGGCACGCAATCTTGCGGTTCCGGCAAGATGGCCCCGTGGACCGTGGAACGGAAGACGTACTCGACGCGGTGGGACCGCGGCTGCGGGCGCTGCGGCGCGAGCGCGGCATCACGCTCGCCGATCTCGCGGCGGCGACCGGGGTGTCGGAGAGCACCCTGTCCCGGCTGGAGAGCGGACAGCGCCGGGCGAGCCTGGAACTGCTGCTGCCGCTCGCCCGGATCTACGACGTGCCGCTGGACGACCTCGTCGGCGCCCCGCGCACGGGCGACCCACGGATCCATCTGAAGCCGATCGAGCGGTTCGGGATGGTCTTCCTGCCGCTGTCCCGGCGGCCGGGCGGCGTGCACGCCTTCAAAATGATCATCCCCGCGCGGCCGCAGCCGCTGGAACCGACCCCGCAGACCCACGAGGGCTACGAATGGCTGTACGTCCTCAGCGGCCGCCTGCGCCTGGTGCTCGGCGAGCGCGACATGACGCTGCCGACCGGTGAGGCGGCCGAGTTCGACACGGCCATGCCGCACTGGCTGGGCAGCGCCGACGGGGGCGCGGTCGAACTGCTCATCCTGTTCGGCCTGCAGGGCGTCCGGGCGCACGTCCGCGCCGGTCCCCACGGGGGCTGAGCCCGGCGCGCCCCGGGCCGGTCAGGCGCGGGCGCGCGGCGGATGGGCGTGGTCGTAGCGGCGCCGGTTGGCGCCGATCTCCGTGCGGTGGGCGGTGGCCCAGTCGCCCAGCGCGGTGGCGGCGGCCAGCAGGGTCGAGCCGAGCCCGGTGAGGGCGTACTCGACGCGCCGATCACGCACGCGGCCGGGACCACGGTCGCCTCCGTCACCGCGCAGTTCGAGCTGCACGTCCTGGGGGCCGTGACCGCCGTGCGGCACGTCCTGCCGGGGATGCGCGCCCAGGGCGACGGCACGGTGCTGCTGACCACCGGAGTCTCCTCCACGATCCCGGCGCTGTTCCTCGCCAACGTCGGCATGGCCATGGCCGGCCTGCGCAACTGGGCGCACGCCCTGCACACCGAACTCGCCCCGGAAGGGGTGCACGTGGCCACGGTGACCATCTGACCCTTCCTGCCGGAAGGCGAGTTGATCATCACTGCTAGGTTCGTGACCATGCCCATGAAGACACTGCGGATTCCCACCCCGGACGGACAGGTCGACGGCTTCGCCGCGTTCCCCGACGACGGCGAGCGGCACCCGGGCGTGCTGCTGTACATGGACGCGTTCGGCCTGCGGCCCGTCCTGGAGGACATGGCCCGCGAACTGGCCGGGCACGGCTACTACGTACTCGTCCCCAACATCTACTACCGGCACGGCCCGACACCGCTCGTCGAACTGCCCGAGCACATAGGCGAGGAGGATCGCCCCGGGCTCTTCGCCCAGCTCATGCCCCTGGTCGAGGCGCACACCACGGAGCGGGTCCTGCGCGACGCGGACGCCTACCTCGCGTTCCTCACCGAGCAGCCCGAGGTGAGCGAGGGGCCGGTCGGCGTGCTGGGCTACTGCCTGGGCGCGGTTCTCGCGATGCGCACCGCGACGGCCCACCCCGGCCGGGTGGCCGCCGTCGCCGGATTCCACCCCGGGGCCCTGGTCACCGACGCGCCCGACAGCCCGCACCGCCGCATCCCCGAACTCACCGCCGACGTCCACATCGGCCTCGCCGAGGGCGACATGACCCCCGAGGCCATCAGCGAGCTCAACGAGGCCCTGGACGCCGCGGGTGTCGGCTACGCCACGGAGATCTACCCCGACACCGTCCACGGCTTCACCATGGCCGACACGGCGGCCTTCAGCCCCGCTGCACGCCAGCACCACTGGGACCGGCTGCTCCCGCTCCTCAGCCGCACCCTGGAGGTGCGAGGGCCGCGCTGACGTGGCATCGGGAACGGCTACCGGCCGTTCCCGACCGCCCCGGCCCCGCCCGTCCACGCCAGCAGCTCGTCGACGCCCCACGCCGTGACCACGCGCTCCACCGGCACCTCGCACTCCTCGGCCCGCGCGCACCCGATGATCTGCCAGTCGAGCTGGCCGGGCGCGTGGGCGTCGGTGTCGACGGCGAACAGAGTGCCCGCGGCGACCGCCCGGCGCAGGAGCCGTCGCGGCGGGTCCTTGCGTTCGGGCCTGCTGTTGATCTCCACGGCCGTCCCGGACTCGGCGCAGGCGGCGAACACCGCGTCGGCGTCGAAGGCCGATTCGGGCCGGCCCCGCTCGCCGAGGAGGCGGCCGGTGCAGTGGCCGAGGATGTCTGCGTGCGGGTTGCGCACGGCCTTCAGCATGCGGCGGGTCATGGCGGGCGCGTCCATGCGCAGCTTGGAGTGGACGGAGACGACCACGACGTCGAGCCGGGCGAGGAGTTCGGGATCCTGGTCGAGCGTGCCGTCCGGCAGGATGTCGCACTCGATGCCGGTGAGCAGCCGGAACGGCGCCCACTTCGCGTTGAGTTCGGCCACGACGTCCAGCTGCGCGCGCAGCCGGTCCGGCGAGAGTCCGCGCGCGATCGTCAGGCGCGGCGAGTGATCGGTGAGCACGGCCCACTCGTGGCCGAGGGCGGCGGCGGTCCTGCCCATCTCCTCGATGCCGCTGCCGCCGTCGGACCAGTCGGAGTGCAGGTGGCAGTCGCCGCGCAGCAGGGAACGCAGCCGTGTGCCGCCGTCGGTCACCAGCGGCTTGCGGGACGCCTCCTCCAAGTCGGCGAGATACGCGGGCACTTCACCGCGCAGCGCCTCCCGCACCACCTTCCCCGTCTTCGGTCCTACGCCCTTCAGCGCCTCAAGGGTCCCCGTCCGCACCCGCTCGGCGAGATCGTCCGGCGGGAGGGCGGCGACGGCGGCCGCGGCGGTACGGAAGGCCCGCACCCGGTAGGTGGGGGACTGGGCGCGTTCGAGGAGGAAGGCGATCCTGCTCAGCGCCTCGACGGGCTCCATCGGCACCACCTCCCGACCGTGGCGCGCCTCATGCGCGGAACCACACCGTGGTGGCGTTGCAGAACTCCTTGATGCCGTGGCCGGACAGCTCACGGCCGTAGCCGGAACGCTTGACGCCGCCGAACGGGAACGCCGGGTGCGAGGCGGTCATGCCGTTGAAGAAGACGCCGCCCGCCTGCAGATCGCGTACGAAACGCTCCACATCGCCGTCGTCGCGGGTCCACACGTTGGAACTCAGGCCGAAAGGCGTGTCGTTGGCGACGGAGACGGCTTCGTCGAGGTCCGCGACCCGGTAGACGGTGGCCACGGGGCCGAAGGTCTCCTCGTGGTGGATGCGCATCTCGGGGGTGATGCCGGAGAGTACGGTCGGCTCGTAGAAGAATCCGTCGCTCAGGCTCGGGTCGAGTCCCTTGGGCCGCTGTCCGCCGCAGTGTGTGACGGCGCCGCGGCGCACGGCGTCCTCGACCAGTTCCTCCAGGTCGGCCCGGCCCTGCGCGCCGGACAGCGGGCCCACGTCGGTGTCCTCGGCCATCGGGTCGCCGACGGTCAGGGCTGCCATGCGCTCGCTGAACCTCTCCAGGAACGCGTCGTGGACCTCGGTGTGCACGATGAACCGCTTGGCGGCGATGCAGGACTGGCCCGCGTTCTGCACCCGGGCCGTCACGGCGGTACGCGCGGCGGCGTCCACGTCGGCCGACGGCATCACGACGAACGGATCGCTGCCGCCCAGCTCCAGCACGGTCTTCTTGATCTCGTCCCCGGCGACGGAGGCGACCGCCCGCCCCGCGCCCTCGCTGCCGGTGAGCGTGGCGGCGGCGACGCGCGGATCGCGCAGGACGTCCTCGACGGCGCCGGACCCGATGAGCAGCGTCTGGAAGCAGCCCTCGTCGAAGCCCGCGCGGCGGAAGAGGTCCCCCAGGTAGAGGGCCGTCTGCGGCACGTTCGAAGCGTGCTTGAGCAGCCCGACGTTGCCCGCCATCAGGGCGGGCGCGGCGAACCGGACCACCTGCCAGAGGGGGAAGTTCCACGGCATCACGGCGAGGACGACGCCGACCGGCCGGTAGCGCACGAACACCCTGCCGGCGCCGGAGTCACGCACATCGTCGTCGGCGGGGTGCTCGTCGGCCAGCAGGCCCTCGGCGTGGTCGGCGTACCAGCGCATGGCCTTGGCGCACTTCCCCGCCTCCGCCCGGGCGGCGGCCAGGGGCTTGCCCATCTCCCTGGTGATGGTGCGCGCGACGGTGTCCGCCTCCTCGTCGAGGAGGCGGGCGGCGCGGTGCAGGAGGCCGGCCCGGTCGGCGAAGGAGGTGGTGCGGTAGTGCGCGAAGGATGCCGCTGCCCGGGCGAGGCGCTCCTCGACCTCATTGGCCCCCAGTGGTTCGAAGGTCCGCTCGGTCCTGCCGGTCGCCGGATTCACCGTTGCGATGGGCATGCGCCTGCCCTCCTGGTAGGTCTCACCCGATGCTTCGACCTTGTCGCGTCGGGCGTGCGGGCGCAACGCGGAGGGCGCCGCGGGACGGGCGGCGGCTCGCGGCGTCAGGATCCCCCGGCGGCGTCCGGGGCGAGGAGCCGCAGCAGCCCGGCGTGGAGGGCGGCCGTGGCCTCGGCGGCGGGCACGCGTCCTGCCCGGGTCTCCTCCGCCGTGGCGTGGCTCAGTGCGATCACGGCCGCCACCTGCCAGGAGAGCGCGGGCCCCGGGTCGAACGCGCCGCCGCCACGCCCGCGTTCGAGGACGTGCGCGATGCGGTCGGCGATCGGACGGTGGCGCTCCCGGTCCTCGTCGGGCGGTGCCGCGCGGGCGCCGAGGCTGACCAGGGCCGGGTACGTCTCGGCGGCGCGCCAGGCCGCGTCGAGCAGCCGGAGGAGCGCGTCCGGCGCCGGGCCCTCGTCGGCGCCCGCGGCGTCCATCGCCTCCGCCACCCGCTCCGTCACGCGGTCGACGACGGCCGTGAGCAGGTCGTCCCGGGAGGAGAAGTGGGCGTAGACGGTCTGCCGGGTGACTCCGGCCGCGGTCGCGACGGCGGCCATGCCCGCGTCGGGGCGCTCGCCGAGGAGCTGGACGGCCGCGTCGAGGACGGCGGTACGGCTGCGTTCGGCGTCGGCGCGGCGCCGTGGAGGAGAACTCAACTCTTACACCTTGTCAAAGTTGATGGGTTCTCCATATCTTACAGGCTGTAAGAGTTGCTGGGGCGGTGCCGTGCGGGCCGCCCCGCCGCGCCCGAAGGGGAGCGTCATGCGGCGCGCCCGGAGAGGACAGCCGTGAAGCCACTGGCCCAGAGCACGCCCGAGCAGTTCATCACCGACTTCTTCACCACGTTCCACGAGCAGGTCGTGCGGGGCGACCACGACCCGGCCCCGGCCATGGCCCGCTTCTACGCGCCCGACATCGTGATGGTGAGCGACGGCATCCGGCTGGACTGGGACGAGCTCCTCGCCCACATCCGCCCCGTGCGCAAGAACCTGGCGCCGGACGACGAGGCCCGGTTCGAGGTCCACGAGGCCATCGCGGACGGCGACCGGATCGCGGCACGCCTCACCATCCACGCGGCGACGCGCAGGAAGCGGATCGCGACGGAGGTCGTGGCGTTCTACACCTTCACGCCGGACGGCCGGATGGCCGAGTCCCACGGCTGCACCCGGATCGTCACCGACACGCCGACGGCTCCTGAACCCGAGCGGCGGGAGTAGCGGGACCGGGGGGAGGGGGGCGAGGGCGCGCCCGCCGCCGGGGAACCGGCTGCGGGCGCTCGCGCTGTCCATGTGTGGGCGTCAGACGCGGTAGATGTACAACGCGTACTGGTGGGGCGCGGTCTGGGAGCAGGTGTAGTTGGACGCTCCGGCGTTCTGGACCGCCCACTGGCCCGCGTGGTGGCAACTGGCCAGATCCGAGTACGTACCCCAGGGGATCCACGCCGTCGGACGGATGGTCGCGGCCGACACCGTGTCGGCCTGGGCCGCCGGAGCGGCCAGCACTCCGGCGCCGGCGATGGCAGTGGCGGCGGCCGCGGTGGCGAGCAGCTTGCGCAGGGGCATGACGGTGAGCCCTCCCTTTGTGGTCAGGGGCCGGCGGGGTCCGTGCTCCGCCGGCTGAAGGAAGACTGGTCCAGACCTGTTGGGTCGGGCAACGGGAAGTGCGTATTCCGTGGTGAATTGACCGATAGCCGGATATCGCGGCCGATTATGTGGGCATCGAGTGAAGGCATACGGGACGACCGATGAGTTCTGCGGCGCCGAGTCGTCTGCATGGTGGGCGCGTCCCCACGCGCCTGCGGCAGGGGGACGACGAGACGACAAGGAGCGTGCGCACCATGGCCGAGGAGAACGTGAGCGCCACCCTCACGATCACCGTGCCGATCGCGGGCGTGTTCGCGGTCCTCGCGGACCCGACGACCCATGCCGCGATCGACGGCACCGGCTGGGTCCAGGACCCTGTGGACCGGGCGCGGTTGAGCGAGGTGGGGCAGATCTTCCGGATGGACATGTACCACCCCGGCCACCCCGACGGCGACTACCAGGTGGCCAACAAGGTCCACGTCCTCGACCCGCCGCACGCCATCGGCTGGCTGACGGGGTACGACCCCAAGGGCGACGGCAACCTGGAGTTCGGCGGCTGGTTCTGGCGCTACGACCTGACACCGCTCGGCCCGTCCACGACCGAGGTCACGCTCACCTACGACTGGTCGGCCGTCCCGCAGTCCGTCCGTGCGTACCTCGAGTTCCCGCCGTTCGGCCCCGAACACCTCACCGACTCGCTGGCCCACCTGGCCGACCTCGCCGCACCGGCAGCCCGCGCCGGGACTACCGCGACGGCCGCAGGAGTGCGCCCAGCTCGGCGTACATCTCGGTGACGGCGGCGTCGACCACCCGGGAGCGGGTGTCGTAGCTGATGAACCCGTGGATGAGCCCGGGATACCGGTGCCTGCGGACCGGGACACCGGCGGCGGCCAGGGTGTCGGCGTAGGCCAGACCCTCGTCCCGCGACCGTCGGCGCCGGACCGGACCCCTGTGGCCGGTAGATCCGCACGGACACCCCGACCAGGCGGTCGTCGCGCACCGAAGCCGCCTCGATCGGCGGGTCGGGCGCGACCGCGAGCGACAGCGTCCGGTTGCCCGCCCGCATCTCCGCCACAGTGGGCGCGGCGGCTGGCGGCGGCCCGTCCACCCCGAACTGCTGCAGCAGCGCCGCGATCTGCGGGTCGATGGGGCTCAGGGCCATCGCGGCACCCTTCCGGTCCGGTGCCCGAGGCGCACATCCCCCGCGTCTGCCGTCCCACCGTAGACCGGGTCCTCCACGGCCCTCACTCATACCGAGACCACTCGGGTGACCGCGCGGGCCGGGTCCGGGCCTCGCAACCGGGTGGCGCCGCCCGGAACCGGGGCCGGTCCGTACCGGGGCGAACCGGGACAGAACGAGGGTGCGCACTGTCCCGGACACGTCCCGGACAGATCATCCCGTGCCTCAAGGCGCCCTTCCCTCCAGCCTGATGGCAGCGCCCCCTCCCCGGGGTGCGCACCCCACCACCACGGCACCGGAGGGAGGCATCCGCATGGCCCGAACGCTCCGGCCGCACCGCGCGGTCCTGGACGAGATCGCGGGGCTGTGGCACGTACCGGCGCTGCGGTCCGCCGGGCCGCCGCGATTACGAGTGGGCCTTCGCGCCCTGCACCTCGGCGGCGTGTGGGTCGCGGCCCTGGCGTGCCCATCGACCAGCTTCGCCCGCACGCTGCGGCTCATCCACCGCTACGACCCGCAGGTCTGCCACGTGCTCCACATGCGCAGAGGCCAGGCCACCCTCGACACCGGGCGGCGCCGCACCCGCGTCGGCGCCGGGCAGATGGTGTTGATGGACAGCTCCCGGCCCTACAGCGGGCAGTTCGACGGCCCCACCGGAGCCCACTCCTTCGTGATCGTCCAATTCTCGCGCGCCGTCCTGCAGTTGCCTCCGCGCAGCGTCCAGCGGCTCCACGTCGCTCCCGTCCCCCTCGGTCCCGGCATGGGCGTCGCGCTGTCGCGCTGGCTGTCCGACATCACGGCCCGCGCGCACGAATTCGCCCAGGCCGACGGGCCTTTCCTCACCGACGTCACCACGAGCCTGATCGCCTCCGTGCTCCGCGGCGCCGTCAGCCCCGACGATGCCCTGCTCCCCGAGGACCGCAGACAAGCCCTCCGCACACAGATCCGGCAGTTCGTCCGACGCCACCTCGCCGACCCCCTCACCCCCGACGACATCGCGGCGGCCCACCAGATGTCCCGGCGCACCCTCTACAGCCTCTTCGAGGAGGACGGACTGACCGTGGCCGCCTGGATCCGGCAGGAACGGCTCGAACGATGCCGGCGCGACCTCGCCGATCCGCGCCTCGCGGGGCAGCCGATCCACTCCATCGCCGCACGCTGGGGCTTCCCCGACAAGGCGCACTTCAGCCGGGCGTTCCGGTCCGCGTACGGCGCCGCGCCGCGCGACTTCCGGCGCCGCGCGACCCTGCACGCATCGACAACCGCCCTGCGCCCGGGGACAACGACAGCCCCGTAGCCGTGCCCGCACTCTCGTGGCAGGGGCATCTACACGGTGTCCCCACGACCCCTAAGGAGCGAGACATGTTCCGAAAGCTCGAAGGGCTGGGCAGCAGGATGCTGGACCGCCTGGTGCCGACGGTGGAGGCGTCCGCCGCGGAGGCGGCGTGTACGTGCCGCAGGTGCGTGCAGGGCAGCTCCGGCTGTGCTGCTACCGGGAACAGGTGGTACCAGAAGCGCCCGTGCAGCGGCGGCCCCTGGGTCTACGACCGCTGCGCCAACTGCACCCCCGGCTCGGGGACGTGCGCCTGACATCCGACTGTCCCGTCGTGACCGCCGTGCGGTGGGTGCCCGCCCACCGCACGGCTCCCTCCCGCCGCGCGAGCCCCGTGCCCACAACGCCGTGGCCACCGGCTCGCCCGACCCCCGTGCCCTCGGAGGACGACCCATGGAGTACCTGATCGCGGGAGCCCGCGCACTGCTGGGGCTTGTGTTCCTGGTGTCCCTCGTCGGCAAGGTCGCCGGCGGGGCGAAGGACGGGGGGCGGGGCGGGGCGAAGGACCGGGCGCGGCGTGGGGGCAAGGGCGGGGCGACACGGGGTGGGACCAGAGGCGACGCCTTCGCCGCCTTCCTCGCCTCCGTCCGGTCCCTCCGCGTCGTACCGCCTGCCCTCGTCCGCCCGGTCGCCCTGACCGTCATCGCCGGGGAAGCGGCCGTGTGCGTGCTCCTCGCCGTCCCGGCGCGGGGCGCCACGACGGCCGGACTCCTCGTCGCCGCCGCCCTCTTGACGGCCTTCACCGTGGGCATCGCGGCGGCCCTGCGCCGGGGAGCCACCGCCCCCTGTCGCTGCTTCGGCGCCTCCTCGACCCCGCTCGGCACCCCCCACCTCGTACGCAACGCCGTGCTCTGCGCCCTCGCGCTGGCCGGGGCACTCGGCGCACCGACGGCCGCCGACGCCCCGCCGGGCGGTGGCCTGGTGGCCGGGGTCGCGGGGCTCGTCGCCGGAGCCCTCGTCACCCAGCTCGACCACCTCCTCGCCCTCTTCCGGCCGCTGCCCGCGCCCCCGCGCACCGCGGAACCGCACGCTCACTGAGCCGACCCGCGCACCCAAGCAGCCGCCCCGCACACCCGCCGCCCCCGCACGCCCACCAAGGAGCCAAGGAGCCGTCATGCCCGTCCTGTCCGCCGCTGTGACCCTCGTCGGAATCCTCTGCGCGCTGAACCTGGTCCTCACCCTCGGTGTCGTCAAACGGCTGCGGGAGCACACCCAGTTGCTCGGCGCCGCGCGGGGAGAGCCGTCCCAGCTCGAAGTGGGCGAGGAGGTGGGCGAGTTCGACACGACGAGCACCCTCGGGGAACCCCTGATGCGCGACCTGCTTTCCGGTCCCGTGCTGTTCGGCTTCTTCTCCCCGACCTGCGAGCCCTGCCGGGACAAGCTGCCCCGCTTCGTCGAGTACGCGCGGCAGGAGCCGGGCGGACGCTCCTCGGTGATCGCCACCGTCGTCGGCGACGCCGACGAGGCCGCCGCGTTCGTGGCCGAGCTGAGCGACGTCGCACACGTCGTCGTCGAGGAGCCCGGCGGCGCCCTCGCCACCGCGTTCCGGATCCGCGCCCTGCCGAGCGTCCTGCGCGCCGACCGTGACGCCGAGGGCCGGTACGCCGTCGTGGACGACGACGTGACGCTGACCCGCCCGGCCGACCTGCCCGCGTGACCGGAGCCATGCCCCCCGCCCCCGGCCCGGGGCGGGCGGGCCGCACGCGCCTTCCCCGGTACGCGGCGGCGGCCGTCGCCCTCGCGGCACGGTCGGCACCCGCGGTCTTCACCGGCCACGTCCTCCTGACGCTCGCCGCGGGCGCGCTGCCCGTGGCGGGCGCCTGGCTCACCAAGCTCGCCCTGGACGGCCTCACGGACGGCGGCGCGTCGGCGGCCACGCTCGTCGGCCTGGCGGCGGGACTCGCGGGCGTCGGCGTGGTGACCGCGGTGACCGGGCACGTCAACCAGTACCTGCGGGCCCAACTCGACCGCGCCGTCGGCCTCCTGACGCAGGCCCGCCTGTCCACGGCCGTCAACGGATTCGTGGGGCTCGAACGGTTCGAGAGCCCCACCTTCCTCGACCGGCTGCGCCTCGCCCAGTACGCGAGCAGCACCGGACCCGGCCAGGCGGTCAACGGCATCCTCGGCCTCGTCCAGTCCGCGCTCACGGTCACCGGCTTCCTCGGCTCGCTCTTCGTCCTCAGCCCCACCATGACCGCGCTGGTGCTCCTCGCGGGAGTGCCCGCGCTCGTCGCCGAACTGCTCCTGTCCCGCCAACGGGTGCGCCTGCACTGGGACATGGGGCCCACGGAACGACGGGAGATCTTCTACAGCCGACTCCTCTCGACGGTCGAAGCCGCCAAGGAGGTACGGCTCTTCGGCATCGGCGCCTTCCTCCAGGGCCGGATGCTCACGGACCGCCGGACGGTCAACGCGGCCAACGCGCACCTCGACCGGCGGGAAGCACTCGTCCAGTCCGGGCTCGCGCTGCTCGCCGCGCTGGTCTCCGGCGGGGGAGTGGTGTGGGCCGTCCTCGCGGCGCGCTCGGGGCACCTCTCCGTGGGCGACATCGCGATCTTCATCGCGGCGGTGGCCGGGGTGCAGGCCGCGCTCACCGCCGTCGCGGGACACGTCGCGGGCTGCCACGAGGCCCTGATGCTGTTCGAGCACTATCTGGACATCGTCGGCTGCGCCCCGGACCTGCCGGTGGCCGCAGCCCCGGCCCCGCTGCCCGCGCTGCGTCAGGGCGTCGAGTTCCGCGACGTGTGGTTCCGGTACTCCGACGAACACCCCTGGGTGCTGCGCGGGGTCAGCTTCCGGCTCCGGCACGGCGAGTCCCTCGCGCTCGTGGGACTGAACGGCTCCGGCAAGTCCACCCTGGTCAAACTCCTGTGCCGGTTCTACGACCCGACGCGCGGGACGATCCTCTGGGACGGCGTCGACCTGCGCGACGCCGACCCGGCGCAGCTGCGCACGCGGATCGGCGCGGCGTTCCAGGACTACATGGCGTACGACATGACGGCCGCCGAGAACATCGGCCTCGGCGACCTCGACGCCTTCGACGACACCGGACGGATCCAGGGGGCGGCCGCGCGGGCCGGGATCCACCACAAGCTGTCCACGCTGCCCCGGCAGTACGACACCCTGCTGTCCCGGCGCTTCCCCACGCTGTCGGAGGACGGCGAGGCGGCCACCGGCGTCGTGCTCTCCGGCGGCCAGTGGCAGCGCCTCGCGCTGGCCCGCGCGTTCCTGCGGGACGAGCGGGACCTGATGGTCCTGGACGAACCGGCGTCCGGCCTCGACGCGCAGGCCGAGGCGGAGATCCAGGAGGCGCTGCGGGCGCACCGCCGCGGCCGGACCAGCCTGCTGATCTCCCACCGCCTCGGCTCGGTCAGGGAGGCCGACGTGATCGTGGTCCTGGCCGGGGGACAGGTCGTCGAACAGGGCAGCCACACCGACCTCATGGCCGTGTGCGGGGAGTACGCGCGGCTGTTCACCCTGCAGGCGTCGGGCTACCGGACCGCGGAGAGCGGCCCCGCCGTCGAGGAAGCGGTCCACCGATGACGGCCCGCGGCTACCGGGCCGCGTCCGCCGCCGTACTCGGCCTCGCGGGCGTCGCGGTGCTGCTGCGGCACGCGGTGGTCCGGGTGACCGTGCGCGGCAGCAGCATGGAGCCCGTGTACGAGGACGGAGCCCGGGTCCTCGTACACCGGGGCGGAAGCATCACGGTGGGGCGGGTGGTCGTGCTCGCGGACCACCCGCCGCGTGGGAGCAGGCGTCCGGCAGCGGTGGACCACACGGTGCCGGGCGGACGGTGGATCATCAAACGCGTGGCCGCCGTCCCCGGCGACCCGGTCCCGCTGGACCGCGTACCGGGCCTGGACCCGGCGGCAGGCCCCCTCGTGCCGCCCGGCCGCCTCGTGCTGCTCGGCGACAACCCGGAGCACAGCTACGACTCGCGCCACGCGGGCTACTTCGCCGTGGAACGCGTCCTCGGCACGGTGGTCGGAGGCCGCACTCCACCCCCGCGCCCCCGCAGCGGACGACAGCGCGGCCGCGCCCCGGAGGCTGTCCGGGAGTCGACGCAGCGGGTTGCCCGCACGCGGCGTGCGAGGCGACTATGGCGGCCATGGGGGAGAAAGGTGACTCAGGTCCTCAACAGGCCACCACCGCCGACGAGTTCATCGCGGCCCTGCGGGACCTCAAGGAGCGGTCGGGCCTGACGTACCGACAGCTGGAGGACCGGGCCGCCGAACGGGGCGAGGTGCTGGCGCGCAGCACGCTCGCGGAGGTGCTCGGCGGACGGCGTGCGCCCCGCCCCGAGTTGCTGGGCGCGTTCGTGCGGGCGTGCGGGGACGCCGGGCGAGCGGACGAGTGGATCGAGGCGTGGGAGGCCCTCGCGCGCAAGGGGGCCGGGCCCACGGCAGTCGACGAGCGGGCCAGGTTCCCTGTGAACGTGTTGGTGAACATACTGCGGCTGCGTGTCCCCTCGCGCGTCGTGGTGGTCGCGATGGCGGTGGCGGCCCTCACCGCGGCCGTCACCGCCTGGTCGGTCCTCTCCACCGGGGACGCCGGTGACGGAGGGAAGGCGGGGAACGGGGGAGACGGCGGCCCGGCGGCGGCGAGCGCGAGCGTCTGGCCGCGCCTGCCGGGCGGACGGGTGCAGATCCGTCCCGTCGTCGCCGACGGGATGTGCGTCACGGACGGCCGGGTGCGCGGGTACGAACCGCTGGTGGCCGTCCAGCGCCCCTGCGGCGAAACGGCCCCGCAGGAGACCCTGCTGGAACCGCTGGGCGGGAGCAACTACCGGATCCGCTGGTACCACCCCGATCACGGTCGCGCGTGCCTGAAGGCCCTGGACGGCACGGCCGTCGCCGGTCTGCTGGAGCCGTGGGAGGCCTGCGACCAGGCCAGCCGCTTCCACATCGAACCCACCGGTGCGGACGGCAGCCGCCGGTACACCCTGCGGGTGGAGGGCCAAGGGTGCATGGCCGTCAAGGGGGCGAAGAAGACGGCGAACACCGCCGTGGTGATGCGGCCGTGCGAGGCCAAGCCCCACCACGTCTTCGTCATCGAGCCGGCGCCCTGAGCCCTTCACCGCAGCACCCCGCAGACGGACTCAGCGGTCCCGCGCCCCCTCCCGCTCCCACGTCGACGCGCCCTGCCAGCTGTACGAGGGGCGCCCCGCCTTGCTGCTGGTGCGGAACGGTTTGCCCTGGTCGTCGACGCGCAGCACACTGTGCCGGTCGCCGCTGGACCACTCCAACTCCAGGTACCAGCGCACGTCGTGCAGTTTCGTGCTCGCCCTGACGCGGAACACCTCGCGGTCGCTCTCGCTGACCTTGTACGGGAAGTCGCGCTGGCCCGCCGTGGTCGTGACGCGCGGGGCCGCCTCGTCGAGGTCGACGGCGAAGGACCGGGTGGACGCCTCGGCGCCGCAGCCGGACCCCATCTGGTAGGTGTTCCAGTCCAGCGGCGCGTCCGTGCCCTGCACGCGGACGTTCATGTCCTGCAGGACGACGGTCTCCTTGCCCAGGCCCTGCACGGTGACCTCGACGTACTGGTCGCCGGCCGGCACGGCGCCGAGGTCGCCCACCCAGCCCGGCGCGTCCTGCTCGACGGGCGGCCGCGGCACCTCGTCCGGCTTCCGGTTCACCAGGAAGCTGGGCGCGCAGCCGTCCTCGTACGCATAGGGCTCGGTGCGGGCGGTCAGCGGCGCGCCGGAGTCTGCGCCCCGCGCGCGACCGGCCGCGGGGCCCTTGTCGTCGTCATCGCCGCCGTTCATGAGGACGGCGGCGGAGCCGATGCCCAGAACCGCGGCGACGGAGGCCGCGAGGACGAGGGTCCGGCGGCGTCGGCGTGCGGGGGACGGGGGCGGGGAGGGTGCCGGAGGGCTGGGGCTCGGCACGGGCTCGGGCTGCGGCTCGGCCTCCGGCTTCTGCGGGGGCTCGGCCTTCGGCTCGGGCTCCTTCGTCGGCTGCGGCTCCGGCTGTGGCGTCGGCTCCGGTTCCTTCTTCGGCGCGGGCGCCGGTGCGCCGGCCGCCGGAGGTTCCGTCTTGCGCCCCCGGTCCGCGTCCGCCAGGATCCACCGCCGGTGGACCTCGACCAGCTCCTCCGGCGTCGCCCCGCAGAGCCGGGCGAACCGCTCCACCGGCCCGAAGTCGGTGGGCACCGCGTCCCCGTTGCAGTACCGGTGCAACGTGGACGTACTCATCTGGAGCCGCTTGGCCAGCACTCCGTAGCTGAGCCCGGACCGCTCCTTGAACTCCCGAAGCAGCTCCGCGAGCGACGCCATCTCCACCTGCCCCATTCCAGTCCTGTTGCTCAGGTCCCGAGTCCGAGACGCTGAAAGGATCAATCGCGGTTCCGTTTGTGTGCGAAATCCCGCAGTCCGTCACTACAACCGGTCTGCAGTGCGCGACAGCCCGTGAGGGCACCGCAATCGGCCGTACAGTCGCAGCAGTTGACGGGAAGGGCACATCGCATGATCCATGACCTGGGCGAACTCGGCCGCGTGGGACGGGCGCTGAACGAGGCTCTGGAGCTGTTCGAGGGCGAGCGGAGACGGCTGGAGGAACTGCACGGCCCGGCACCGTACGGGGACAGCTCGGCGGGCAGCCCCATGCAGACCATGCACGGGATCGGTGAACTGTCCCGCGGCGTGCAGGACGCGCTCAAGTACCTCGCTCTGGGCGCCGGGTACATCGCGTTCGGCCTGGACAAGCGGGCCGACCACGCGGTGTCGATGGCCCGCCGGAAGCCGGTGGGCGTGCCCTCAGGGGTGGACCGCATGAAGCGTCCGCTCGGCGAGGGCACCGTGCGGGGCCTCGAGATGATCCGCGACCTCGACGACTTCTTCTCCGACGACATCGGCCTCGCCGTGGACGTGGCCCTCTCCGCACCGGAGGCCACGTATCCACCGAGCGACTGGTCGGTGTACCACCGGGAACGCCCGTCCTGAGCGGACGGGACAGGACGAGACCGGAGTGCTGCGGCCGGGCGGGCGACGTTCACGCCCGCCCGGCCGTAATTCGATTGACCCGGCCACAGGGTGACGTTGCACTGAGGCGCGACACCACGGGCAGTGGTGCGCGTATTCGGGAGGCAACGGCAGCCATGGACATCCGCCCCACGACCGACCAGGACTTCGACGTCTTCGTCGACACCATGCTCGCCGCGTTCGGACGGTTTCGGGATGCCCTGCCCGGCGGCGGCCTCTGGTGGGCGGCGCTCGAAATGGACCGCGGCCTGTTCGCCGTGGCGGCGGACGGACGCCCTGTCGGCACCGCCGCCGCGTACTCCTTCGACCTGACCCTGCCCGGAGAGGTCCTCGTCCCGGCCGCCGGGGTCACCGGCGTCGGTGTCCTGCCGTCGCACCGACGCCAGGGCGTGCTCAGCGCGCTGATGCGGCACCAGCTCACCGAGCTGCGGGCGCGCGGCGAGTTCCTCTCGGTGCTGCTCGCGTCCGAAGCCGTGATCTACCGCAGGTTCGGCTACGGACCGGCGACCCGCACACAGCGCCTCACGGTGCCGCGCCACAAGGCCGCTCTCGCCCGGCCCCGCGCGCACGGAACGGTCGCGTCCGCGGCGACCGGCGCGGACCCCGGCTCCGTCGAGGTGCTGCGGCGCAGCGAGTGCGGCGAGATCCTCGAAGAGGTGTACGACCGCTACCGCCGCGCCCAGCCGGGCGCCCTGTCCCGGCCGCACCGCTGGTGGGCCCTGGGCGCGGGACAGCCCCCGGTCTCCCCGGCGCCCCGCTACGTCGCCGTGCACCGCGACGCCGACGGCGTCCCGGACGGCTACGCCAGTTACGCGCTCGGCGACCCCGACACCACCTTGACGGTCGACGAGACCATCGCCGTCGACGACGACGCCGCCACGGCCCTGGCCGGATTCGTCCTGGGCCACGACCTGATCACCCAGGTCGTGTTCAAGAACTTCCCGCCCGACCATCCCCTGCGCTGGCAGCTCGCGGACTTCCGGGCCGGTCAGGTGAGCGACGACACCGACGGGCTCTGGGTACGGCTCCTGGACATCCCCCGCGCGCTCACCGCCCGCGGCTGGTTCGAGGACGGCGAGCTGGTCCTCGACGTCGACGACCCCTTCCTCGGCGAGCGGAGCCGCCACCTCCTGACCGTCAGGGACGGCAAGGCCGACTGCGTCCCGACGGACCGGGAACCCGACCTGTCCCTGGACGTGAGCGACCTGGCCTCGCTCTACCTCGGCGGCACCGCCCCGAGCACGCTTCTACGGGCCGGGCACATCCGGGCCCACCACCCGGCCGCGGCCACCCGCGCCGACGCCCTCTTCCGCACCGACCGCGCCCCGTACTGCCTGCACTGGTTCTGACCGCGCACCACGGTCCCGCGCAGCACCGCCCCGTTCCCCGGTGTCCAGGGTAGGACCGGCAGTCCCAGGAAGATCTCTCCCTTACCCCTGGCTCGCGGCCGTCACAGGCTTGTTCCCGGCAACGGATCAAGCACAGGAGGACACGATGCCGCTCACTCTCGACACCTACCGGCTCCTCGGCCGCTCCGGGCTGCGGGTCTCACCGCTGGCGCTCGGCGCGGCGACCTTCGGCACCGAGTGGGGCTGGGGCGCCGAGCAGGACGAGGCCCGCAAGCTGTTCGACCTCTATGTCGAGCGCGGCGGCAACTTCATCGACACCGCGAGCACCTACACCGAGGGCAGCTCCGAGCGGCTGCTGGGCGAATTCGCCCACGGCCGCCGCGAGAGCCTGGTCCTCGCGACGAAGTACTCGACGCTGCGCCGCCCCGGCGACCCCAACTCGGGGGGCGGCCACCGCAAGAACCTGTTCGCCTCGGTGGAGACCAGCCTGCGCCGCCTGCGGACGGACTACGTCGACCTGCTCTATCTGCACCTGTGGGACGCCGTGACGCCGGTCGAGGAGATCCTGCGCGGCCTGGACGACCTGGTCCGCCAGGGCAAGGTCCTGTACGTGGCGATCTCCAACGCCCCGGCCTGGCAGGTGGCGCGCATGCAGACGGTCGCCGACCTGCGCGGCTGGTCGCCGCTGGTCGCGCTGCAGATCGAGTACAGCCTGATCGAGCGGGCCGGGGAGCGCGACCTGATCCCCATGGCGCGCGAGCTCGGCCTGGGCGTCGTCCCGTGGTCACCGCTCGGCGGCGGGGTGCTCACCGGCAAGTACAGCCGCGCGGACCTGACCGCGACGGACGTCGCCGCCGACGGCACCCGCAAGAGCGTCACCGTCGCGGGCGGCGCGCTGAGCGAGCGCAACTTCGCGATCGTGGACGTGGTGAAGGAGGTCGCCGCGGAGCTGGGCCGCACGCCCGCCCAGGTCGGCCTCGCCTGGACCCTGCGGAACCCGGCCGTGACGGCACCCGTCATCGGCGCCCGCACCCCAGCCCAGCTGAGGAGCAACCTCGGCGCCCTGGAGGTCGACTTCACCGCCGCCCAACTGGACCGCCTCGACGCGGCGAGCGCGATCGACCTCGGGTTCCCGCACGCCCTGCTCGCCGGTGACTTCGTCCGCACGCTGCTCCACGGCGACATGGTGGTCGAAGCCCGCCGCTGACCCTCGGGCGACGCCCTGCGGGCCGCGTCACGCGACCCGCAGGACGCTCGGCTCAGTGGTTGTTCGCGCCGTTGCCGGAGAGCGCGGAGATGTCCTCGAGGATGTGCGACCCCGGCTCGTCGCCCTTGCCCTGCGTGGAGTTCTCGGCGCACTGCTGGTTCTGCGGGGCCGAGAGGATCGGGATGTCCTGGACCGCGACCGGGACGAGGATGCCGACGATGGCGCCCGCGTTCGCCTTGACGGGCACGCCGAGGCAGAGCTTGTTCAACGAGCCCTGGACCGCGGCCCCCTGCGCGCTCAGGTTCCCCTTGGTGACGTTGTTGCCGAACGCCTGCTCGGCGCCGTTGCCACTCAGGCTGGAGGTGCCCTCGTCGTCACCGATGGCGGCGGCGCTCCCGGTGGCCCCGGTGAGGGCGATGGCGGCGACGCTGAGGGCGTAGGGGAGGTTACGGATGTGCATGTCACTCCAGTGCAGAGCTTCGGTCAGGGAGACATGAATCAATACATCCTCCGATGCCCTGAGTTGGGGGATATTCGCCCATTGGCAGGATGTCGGCGTGGTGGGGCTGACGACGATCACCCCATGTGATGAGGCCGAATGGCTGACGCGGCACGGGAGGGGGCCCCGGGCCGCGGCGGCCTCCCGGCGCGTGGTCAGTCCTGCTCGGCGGCTGCGGTCAGGGGCGACACGGGGCGCTCGAAGAACGTCTCCAGGACCACCGTCGCCTGCGTGCCGCTGACACCGTCGATCGCGTACAACCGCCGCAGCACGTCCTGCAGTTGCCGTGTGGTCGCGGTCCTGACCTTCACCAGGACGGACGCGCTGCCCGCGATGACGTGCGCCTCGAGGACCTCGGGGAGCGCGGCGAAGCTCTCCGCGGTGTCGCCCATCCAGGAGGTCGAGTCGACCGTCACGAAGGCCAGCACGCCGCCGCCGACCGCCGCCGGGTCCACTTCGGCCGCGGTGCGCAGGATCACGCCGCGCTCACGCAGCTTCCGCACCCGCTCGTGGGCGGCACCGGCGGAGAGGCCCACGGCCTGGCCGAGGGCGGCATAGGGCTGGGTGGCGTCCTGCTGGAGCTGCTCCAGCAGAGCGCGGTCGATGTGATCCATTGCATTCCATTCATTGAGGACTGTCAGTGACCATACGCCATTCTGCAACCTATGCTCATGGCCGAAGATTCTTCGGTTCTTCTGGATGTCACTGTGGAAGGGGGAGGCGCCATGAGCAGCGAGCGCCCCGCGTTGTACGAGATGTTCGACGACCGGTTCCGGACCGGGCGGTGCATGAACGGCGACGACGGGCTCGAGGTCCTGTACACCGGCTGCCGCTGGGCCGAGGGGCCCCTCTATGTGCCCGCCTGGCGACAGGTCGTCTGGAGCGACATCCCGAACGACCGCATGCTGCGGTGGGACGAGGAGACCGGCGCGGTCGGCGTCTTCCGCCGGTCCGCCGGGCACACGAACGGCAACACCCTCGACCGCGAGGGCCGCCTGATCAGCTGTGAGCAGGGCAACCGGCGGGTGACCCGCACCGAGCACGACGGCACGATCACGGTGCTCGCCGACCGTTGGCAGGGCAAGCGGCTGAACAGCCCGAACGACGCCACCGTGAAGTCCGACGGGTCGATCTGGTTCTCCGACCCGGACTTCGGCATCACCAGTGACTACGAGGGCTACCGCGCGCAGAGCGAGATCGGCGCCAACAACGTCTACCGCGTCGATCCCGGCACGGGCGAAGTGCGGCTGGTCGCGGACTGCTTCGGCGCCCCGAACGGCCTGGTGTTCTCGGCGGACGAGCGGCGCCTGTTCGTCTCCGACACCCGGGCGGGCCTCATCCGGGTCTTCGACGTACGGGACGACGGCACGCTGTCCGACGGCGAGGTCTTCGCCGCGGCCGCCGCCCGCGAGGCCGCCCGCTTCGACAACCTCCGCTTCGACGACGGCGGCCGGCTGTGGGCCGCCGCGATGGACGACGGCGTGCACTGCTACGACCCCGACGGCACGTTGATCGGGCGGCTGGACGTCCCCGAGGCGGTCGCCAACATCTCCTGGGGCGGCGTCAAGCGCAACCGCCTCTTCATCACGGCGGAGACCAGCCTCTACTCGGTGGTCATGGGCGTCACCGGCACCCACCCGACCGGACCGGGGCGCCGCCCTTGGCTCGACGCGACGCCCCGGTGACCGCCTGAGTGACCCCTCGGATGTACGTCTCACGCGGCGCCCCGCGCACCGTCCCCACCGCCATCGCGACCCGCGCGCCGACACCGCCGCGGCCAGGTCCCAGACGTGCACGGCGCCGCCGCCGTCCGCTCCTCGGAGCCGGTCACCGCGATGGCCCGAGCGCCGACGGCAGCGGTGTCCAAGGCCAGGACGCGACCACGACGGGGCGGTCACCGAGCCGCGCGAAGGAGGCGGCCACGACATCGCCTTCGTACGAGTCGAACGACGCGACCTGCTCGTCGCGTGCCAGATCCCATACGTCGACCTGGTCGCCGCCGGACGCGACCAGTGAGCGGCCGTCGACCCACGCGGCGGCGAGGCTCGTGATGTCGTAGAGGTCGTTGGGGACTTCGACCGGTGGGGTGCGGCCGGACGGTTCCCGGAGCAGGAGTTGGCCCACGTACTGCGAGCCCGTGACGAATCGCGGCGGTCCTTCGCCCCGCACCGAGGCGAGGACCACGCGCCCGTCGACGACCGCCACCGCCACCTTGTCGATCTCGTTCTCGGCGTCGGGGTACCGGGCGGCGAGCGGGTCCCCGGCGATAGGTAGGCCAAGGCTCCGACATCCGGGCTCAGTTGGGCGAGGTGACCTGGCCGCGGTCGGTCGGAGCCGTGTCGTGCCGTGTCGCGGCCCGCTCGGTGCCGTCCTGCCCCGCGCCGGTCCTGCCGCGCGTGCTGGCCAGGGCCACGAGGAGCCCCAGAGCGGTGACTCCCGCCGCCGGTACGCCGAGCCACGCGGGCGAGACCGCCTGCTGCGCGAGCCCGCCGAGTGCCCCGCCCAGGGCGACGCCGACGTAGATCGCCGAGGCGTTGAGGCCGAGGAGCACCGGTGTGGCCGCCGGGGCGTGGGCGATGAGCCGGGCCTGCTGCGGGACCACGGGTATGCCCGCGCACAGGCCCAGTGCCGCCGTCCACACGAAGGCGGTCCCGAGCGTCTCCACGGCCGCGCGGCCGGTGGCGAGCACGACGACGGCGGCGGCGAGGCTCCCGAGCAGGACCCGCTCGGGCCGGTGCCGGTCGGAGAGCCGCCCGGCGAGCAGGTTGCCGCCGAGGACCCCGAGCCCGAAGACGAAGAGCACGGCGGTGAGCGTGGCCTCGGAGCCGCCCGTCACTTCGGCGAGGGCGGGCGCGATGTAGGTGTAGAGCAGGTAGGTCCCGGTGAGGGCGAGCATGGTGACGGTCAGGACCCCGAGGACCCACCGGTCCTTGAGGGGAGCGAGCCGGGCCCTGAACGTGGCGGCGGGCAGCGTGATCCGCGGAATGCCGAACGCGATGCCGAGCGCGGCCACGGCACCCAACGCGGCGACGGCCCACAGCGTCAGGTGCCAGTCGCCGCGCCCGATGAGGGTGCCCAGCGGGAGGCCGATCGCGCTGGAGAGCGTGAGCCCGCCGAGCACGAACGCGAGGGCCCGGCCCCGGCGTTCCGGGGGCGCGACGGCCACCGCCGCGCTGGAGGCGGTGGAGGAGATGATCCCGGCCCCGGCCGCGGTCACGACGCGGGCGGTCATGACGGCGCCGTACGAGGTCGCGAGGGCCGTGGCGGCGTTGCCGACGACGAAGACGCCGAGCGCCAGGAGCAGGGCGGTGCGGCGGTCGAGGGCGCTGGTCGCCCAGCCGAGGACGGGGGCGGCGACCGCGAGGGTCAGCGCGAAGACCGTGACGAGCTGCCCGGCCGTGGGCACGCTGACGTCCAGGTCGTCGGCGATGGCGGGGAGGAGTCCGGCGATCACGAAGCCGTCGGTGCCGACGGCGAACGTCGCGAGGGCGAGGGGCAACAGGCGTCTGTACATGGGCCATCCATTCCGCGGCACGGTGCGTCGGGCGGTTCGACGCGCCCACAACGTAACCAACGCATGGATGGTTGTCCATGTATCAATGTGTGGGCTAGCCTGACGGCCGTGCAGCCATGGACAGGGCGACGGACAGGACGGACGGACCGGTCATGCGTGCGGTGACCCAGCCGGCGAAGGACGAGATCAAGCTCGTCGAGATCCTCCACGCGCTGGCGGATCCGGTCCGCCTCGCGATCCTGGCCCGCCTCGCCGACAGCGGCCGGGAGAGCTGCTCGGGCATCAGCGAGACCATCGACGTCCACCAGACGACGATGTCCCACCACTACCGCGTGCTCCGCGAGGCCGGACTCACCTGGACCACGGTCGAGGGCCGGTCACGGTACGTCAGCCTGCGCCGCGACGACGTGAACGACCGCTTCCCCGGCCTGCTCGACGCGGTGCTCACCCAGCTCCGGTCGGACTGACGCGCGCCCGGGCGGTCGCGAAGGAAGGCGAGACGGAGGCCTCTCGTGCGCGGTGACCGAGGAGGCCCCCCTCTGCTTCGGGGCGGACCGCCTCACTTGCAGAGCGCCGTCCGGACAGCCGCCTTCATGTCGGCGCTCTGCGCGTCCGTGCCGCCCGGGTCGACGTTCACCATGACCGTCGCCTGCCTGCCGCCGGCCGTGGCCCCGGCCACCGTCTCGTAACCGAACATGTCGCCGCTGTGCCCCCAGTAGCGGCCGCCGCACGGCAGGGGCCTGCTCTCCAGGCCCAGACCGTACGCCCGGCCGTCCGGGTTGCCCGTCGGGCGGGTCCGCATCATCTCCCGGAGCTGGGCCGGGCGGAGCAGCTTGCCGCGCAGGAGTGCGTCCAGGAACCGGTTGACGTCGGCACCGCTGGAGATCATCTCGCCGCCCGCCCCGGCGACGGAGGGGTTGAGGGCGGTGAGGTCGATGAGCGGCGCGTCCTTGCCCGGCCGTACGTAGCCGCGCGGGTGCGGTCCGGGGATCTCCGGCGCGTCCCCCGGGACGTAGGTCGCGTGCAGGCCGACCGGGTCGATGACGCGCCGCTGGATCTCGTCGCCGTAAGGCTCTCCCGTGACCCTCTCGATGATCATGCCTGCCAGGAGGTAGCCCGTGCTGGAGTAGCGCCAGCCCCTGCCCGGCTTGAAGGTCGGGGGATGGGCGAGCGCGGTCTTCACGAGGTCGCGGGTGTCGTGGTGGGCGAGCGGGTTCTTGATGATCTCCTGCGGGTCCAGATAGGTGAGGATGTCGGGTACGCCGCTGGTGTGCTGGAGGATCTGACGGACCGTCATGCGGCGGCCGTCGTTGCCGTGTCCGCGTACGACACCGGGCAGATAGCGCTCCACCGGCGCGTCCAGGACCACACGTCCCTCTCCGACCAGCTGGAGCATGACCGTCGCCACGAACGTCTTGGTCATGCTGCCGATCCGGAACCTGCTGTCGCCGCGCACCGGGGCGTGACTCCGCACGTCCGCGACACCGCTGGTCAGCACCGTGCTGCCGCGCCGGTCGCGCATCGCGATGAGCGCGCCCGGCCCGCCGTCGACCGTGGTCAGTCGCCGCAGGAGCGCACGCAGCCGCGCCTGGTCGGCGGTGCCGGTGGTCGTCGAGACGCTCGTGCGAGCGGCGGACTCGGCCGCAGCCGTGGTGTCCTTGCGTGGCAGGTCGGCGGCCGTCAGTGTGCCCATCGCGACACCGACCGCGACGACCAGCGTGACTCCGCCTCGCCACACACGCCTGTGCTTGCTCACTTCTGCTCCCTGGGGTCGTCGTGAGGACGGACACGGAGGGCGTGAGGTGCGTGCGCTCCATGTGCCTGCGGTTCCCACGATGTCCCCGGAAGGGGAGCCGCCGCGATGAGGCGACCCTCCGGTTCGGTGCGGGGGCTAACCCCCGTCGGCCTGCTCGCGGAGTGCGTCGAGGAGCGTCGTGAGGTGGGGGCTTTCGTGACGGCGGTCGAGCGTGGCGACGCCGATGTGCCGTGCCGGAGCGGGCGGTTGGACCGGGACGGCGCGCAGACCCGGCACGGGCGGGACGAGCGCGATGGAGGGGATCAGTGAGATTCCCAGACCCGCGGCGACGAGCGAACGGGCGAAGAAGTAGTCGGTGGTGGTGCCGCGGACGTCCGGTTCGAAGCCCGCCTGCTCGGCGTAACGGCGCAGGTGTGCCTCGGTCTTGAGACAGCCGAGCACCCAGGGCTCCGCCGCGAGCTCGCCGATGCCGAGCGACGCGCGGGCGGCGAGGCGGTGCCCTTCGGGCAGGACGACGAGCAGGGGATCCTCCATGAGCGGGGTCCACCGCAGGCCGGCCGAGACGGGCCCGAGGGGCAGCGGGCCGTCGAAGTGGTAGGCGAGCGCGAGGTCGACGGCGCCCTGGCGGACCAGCGGCAGGGTGGTCTCGGGCTCGCCCTCCCTGATGTGGACCTGGGTGTGGGGGTGGGCCGCCGTCAGCCGGGGGAGCACGCCGGGCAGCAGGTGCCTGCCGCCGCTGCTGAAGGTGGCGACGGTGAGCTGCACGCGGCCCGTGCGCAGCCGCTCGACCTGCTGCCTGGCCTGTTCCAGCTCGGCCGCGACGGACTCGGCGGCCCCGACCATGATCTGGCCCGCCCGGGTGAGGGTGACCCCGCGCGTGCTGCGCGCCACGACCTGGGCGCCGAGGCTGCGTTCGAGGACCGCCACGTGCTGGGAGACGGCGGAGGGGGTGAGGCGGAGGGCCGCGGCGGCCTTGCTGAAGCTGCCGTGGTCCGCCACCGCCCGCAGGACGCGGAGCCGCTGCACATCGATCAACAGTTTTCCTTAAAGCGATTCCAGTAAGCCACCACTTCTGCTGGTGACAGTAGGTGTCCAGAGTGGAGACATGCAACGGATCTGTGTCATCGGCGGAAGCCGCTACTTCGGGAGGCTCCTGGTCGAACGCCTGCGGGCGGACGGCCACCAGGTCACCGTGATCAACCGCGGCTCCACCCGTCCGCCCGCCGGCGTCGAGCACCTGGTCGCCGACCGCGACGACGAGGCCGCCCTGGTCGCCGCGCTCGGCCCCCGCACCTTCGACACGGTCGTCGACCAGGTCTGCTACACCCCCGTACAGGCCGCGATCGCCGCCCGCGCCTTCGCCGACCGCACCCGGCGCTACGTCATGACCTCCACGATCGAGGTCTACGACCCGGCGACCGCCGCGCTGCCGACGGTGCCGGCGGGCACCCCGGTGCCCGAGGCGACCGTCGACCCGCGCGCCTGGCAGGTCGCCATGGACCTGCCCTGGCACGACGAGGCCTACCTGGAGGCGCACTACGCCGAGGGCAAGCGGCAGGCGGAGGCCGTCCTCACCCGGGCGGGCGGCTTCGCGTTCACCGCTGTGCGCAGCGCGCACGTACTGGGCGGCGGCGAGCAGGAGTTCACCGGCCGACTGGCGTACTACACCGAGCGCATCGCCCGAGGCGACGCCATCGCCGTGCACGCGGACGCGCTGCCGACGGTGTTCATCCACCACGAGGAACTCGCCGACCTGCTGCTCTGGGCGGCCACCGCCACCGACTTCACCGGTCCCGTCAACGCCTGCTCCGACGGGCTGCTCGACGTGCACGACCTGACCGCGACCGTCGCCGCGCAGACCGGCCGCGAGCCCGTCCACGAGACCGTCAGGGCGGGCGACGCCGCCTCACCGTTCTCCATCGACCGCCACTACGCCATGAGCAACTCCCGTGCGAAACAGCTGGGTTTCGCCTTCTCCCGTACGACCGACTGGCTGCCCGGCGCCGTCGCCGAAGCCCTCACCGCGTCCGCCGTCCCCACTGCCTGAGGATCCCGAACCGCCATGCGACACCGCTTCATCGGAGACACCGCCGTCGGCGCCATCGGCCTGGGCGCCATGCCGCTGTCCATCGAGCACCGCCCGGACGAGGCGCGCGCTCTCGCCACCGTCCACGCCGCCCTCGACGCCGGTGTCACGTTCATCGACACCGCCGACAGCTACCACTGGCACGCCGACGAGGTGGGCCACAACGAACTCCTCATCGCCCGCGCCCTCGCCCGCTACGGCGGTGACACCTCCGACGTCCTCATCGGGACCAAGGGCGGCCGCGGGCGGCCCGGCGACGGCAGCTGGACCGTGACCGGCACCCCGGCCCACCTCAAGCGTGCCGCCGAGGCCTCCGCCAAGCGTCTCGGGGTCGACGCGATCGGGCTTTACCAGCTGCACAAGCCGGACCCCGCCGTGCCCTGGGCGGAGTCCGTCGGCGCCCTGCGCGAGCTGCTCGACGCGGGCACCGTCCGCGCCGCCGGCATCTCGAACGTGACCGTCGACCAGATCCGCGAGGCGCGGCAGATCCTCGGCGACGGACTGGTCTCCGTACAGAACCAGTACTCGCCCGCCGTCCGGGACAGCGAGGCCGAACTGGAGCTGAGCACGGAGCTCGGCCTGGCGTTCCTGCCGTGGAGCCCCCTCGGCGGCATCTCCCGCAGCTCCCTCGACGGACCCTCCGGCCCGTCCTCCGTCGGCACCGCCTTCCACCGCGTCGCGGCCGAGCACGGCGTCAGCCCGCAGCAGGTCGCCCTGGCCTGGCTCCTGAGCCGGTCCCCGGCGGTGATCCCGGTGCCGGGGGCGAGCCGTCCGGCGTCGATCAGTGACTCGGCGCGGGCTGCGGAACTCGTTCTGAGCGCAGGGGAGTTGGCGCTGCTGGGGGAAGCGCTGCCGGGTTGAGTTCCCGTGCGGAACTGCGCCGAGGCCTGGGAGGTCCCCAGTGGGGCGCCGGTACCCGGTGAAGGCGCCGGGCGGTCTCGCGCGGCCGGTCGGCGCCCTGCTGTCCCGGGGCCCGTCACTTCGACGACGGGCCCCGCTCCATCAGGTCCCGCACCACCTCGGCCGACGGCACCCTCCGCGCGCGGTCCAGGGCCGTACCGACGGCCTTCAGATCGACGCGCACCTGCTCGTCCTTCGCCCCGGCCCGCTCGGCGAGTTCGGCGAGGAGCGCGAGGCCCTGGTCGGCGTCCTCGTCGGTCACCGAGAGCTTCTCGTCCGCGACCAGCTTCCCCGCGCGCTCGATCAGCGCGGCGGCCCGGCCCGCGAGCCGTTCGTCGGCCAACAGCAAGCCGGCGACGGGCAGTTCGACCCGCTCGATCAGAGTGATCCACTCCCTGCCGGGCTCCGTCGTCGCGAGTTGTTCGTCGCGGACCCGGCGCACCGCGTCCACCTCGGCCCGGCGTCCGAGCAGCCGCACCCCGATCAGGTCGAAGGCGCAGACGCTCTGCTGGGCGAGGGCGAGCACGCCCGCCTTGGCGTCGCGCTTGATGAGGGTGGGGTCGCGGGGGTGGAAGGAGTCCTCGACGGTCTCGGCCCGTGGGCCCGTCTCCAGGGTGAAGCCGTACGTCTTGTGCAGCGCGGGGTTCGCGATGTGCCGACTGTAGACGTAGTCGCTCTGGGTGCCGGTGGTGGCGTACAGCGCCCGGCCTGTCTGCGGGGTGTACGTCCGCCCGCGCACCGCCGCGATCGCCTCGACGACCCGTTGCGCGACCGTCGTGAAGCGGAGCTGGTCGCGGGGGGTGATGTACTCCCGGTGGCCCGGGGCGCCGATCGGGGCGCAGGTTCCGGTGGGCAGGCCGGTGAACCGCTGCGCCGGGTCGTCGGTCTGGCTGGGGGCGTGGCCCCACGGATAGAGGACGAGCTCCGAGAACGAGTGCACGTCCGCGAAGCTGTGGATGTGCCGCGTGTCGAGGAGGTGCTTGATGTTGCGGGTCTCCGGTTCGGAGAACGCGCCGGACCCGGCGAACACCTCGCTGCACGGGTTGCACGAGGTCTGCCCCTCCGTCACGCCCCACACGAAGTCCGCGTTGCGGTTGAGGTCGACGCCGTCGCACGGGGTCCCCGGGTTGTCGCGGAGGTTGCCGCGCCACATGTCGTCGACGGTCAGCACCCGGTGGCGCCCGTCGGGGTTCACGCAGGGCACGATCCACACGTCGAGGCTCTCCAGGACGAGCTTGACGTCCAGGGCGGTCCAGGTCCGGCCGCCGTACACGACGGGAGTGCCGTCGAGGTAGCTCGTGATGAGGTCGACGGCGAGTTCCACCAGGGCGTCGGGGTTCATCAGTTCGCGCGCGTGGGTGCCGCCCACGAACAGGACGCCGCGGCGGTTGCCGCCCGGGCCGCCGCGCAGCCGCAGCGCGAACACGGGGCGCCCCTGGACGGAGGGCTCGGGCAGCTGGACCCTCGTGCACAGCTGCGGGAACGAGGTGGCGAGCTGGGAGATCACCGAGTCGAGCTGGGGGACCGTCCGGTACATCACGCACCCCCCGCCCGCCCGATGCCCTGGAGCCGTTCCTCCAGCCAGGCCCGCACCGCGTCGTCCTGCGCCACCAGCTCGGCGGGCAGGGGCCGCACGCGCACCGGGGCGTGCAGGCGGACTTCGTAGCCGCGCTCCAGCAGGCGGCGGCACTCGTCGGCGGTGACGAGCACCCGGACAGCGCCCTCCGGGTCGGGGATCCGGTCCAGGTCCAGATCGGCGACGCCGCGCAGGTCGCGGCTCGCCGCTCCGGGGTGGACCGTGGCGTCGAAACGCACCGCCGGGCTCTCGCCCCCGGCGCCCCGGGACGGAGGTCGCTGTGCGTGTCCGGATGGCTCGCTCATGGCCGTCTCCTCACGGGCGGCCGATGGGTCCTGCGCGGTCCGGCCACCCACCGCTGTCGACGATGGGACAGCCCAGGTCGGCTGTCAACGCCGTTGCCACAAGCGGTAGTTGCTGCCTCCGGACCGTCTCCGGTCTGTCTCCGGTCTGCCTCCGCGCTGCCGGTGGACTGCCTGCGGACGGCCCCGGATCCCGTGGATCCGACGCCGCCGATCAGTACGGGGACGCCGAGTTCAACTCCGCCCATGTCCTCTCGGCGTCGGAGCCTCCCGGGGGCGGCACGATGCCGTTGATCATCCAGAGGTCCTCGCTGGTCTCGTCGGCGTGGAACTCCCAGTGCAGCCCCGGGTGCCGTTCGAGGGCCGGCTGCAGCATGCGCTTGATCCACTGGGCGGTGCGGCGGCGTGCCTCCTGGTCGGGGTTGCGCCGGGCGATGTGGTCGATGGTGACGCGGACCCCGGCCGGGGCGGGCTCCCCGCCGACGTAGAAGTCCTCGGGCCGGGTTTCGTGGAACAGCGTGACCACGTAGAAGCGGGGCAGCCCGACGGCTTCGTAGTGGTCGGCGACGCGGGCGGCGAGGTGGTGCTTCTCGTCGTCGGTGAAGACGCCGGGGGTGTGGTGAATGGTCCACAGGGGCATGGCGGTTCGGTGCTCCTCGTGTGCGGGGACGGGGTGGCGGGGCGTCAGGCGGCCGGGATGGTCAGGTGCTCCACGGGGCCGGAGAGCGCCGCTTTGACGCCGACGGTGACGTCGTCGGCGAGCACCTCCGTGTGCCCGGCCTCGACGCCGTCGACGATCCGGGCGGCGATCTCGGCGGGGGAGGCCTTCGGCCGGTCGAGGGCGGAGACCATGTCGGTGTCGATGAATCCGGAGTGCACGCCCACGACCTGGGTGTGCTGGGCGGCCAGTTCGACGCGGAGGGAGTTCGTGACCGACCACGCCGCGGCCTTGGATGCTCCGTAGGCGCCGCTGCCCGCCAGCCAGGACAGCACCGAGTGCATGTTCACGAGCGCGCCCCCGCCGCCCGCGGCCAGGACCGGCGCGAACGCCCGCGCCACCCGCAGGGGCCCGAGGACGTTCACGTCGAAGGTCTTCGTGGCGTCGTCGAGGTCGCCCGTCAGGAGTGCGGCCGGCAGCAGGACACCGGCGTTGTTGAACACGATCTCGGCGTCGGCGGCCACCTCCGCCAGGGCGGCGACCGACTCCGCCGAGCGGACCTCGAGTTCGGCGGTGACCACCTCGGGGCGGTCGTCGACGTACGCCGAGCGCGCGGTGGCGTACACCTTCCGCGCCCCGCGCGCCAGCAACTCGTCCACCAGCGCCGCCCCTAGGCCGCGCCGGCCGCCGGTCACCACGGCCACCTTGCCCGCTACTGCAACCACAGCATCCTCCATCTGGCTAACGAAGACGTTAGTGAGATGCAAGCACGCATCCCCTGGATAATGCAAGCGTTAGTTACACTGGTCTCATGGCGATGGAGTTCGAGGAGCGGCTGCGGGACCGGGACGCCTGGTCGATCGGCGACGGGTGCTCGGCGGAGCGCGTGCTCGGCCTGCTGAGTACGAAGACGGTGTTCCTGGTGGTCCGCGAGTGCTTCTACGGGACCCGGAGGTTCGAGGACTTCGTGGCGCGGGTCGGGACCTCCGCGCCCGCGGTGTCGCGGGCGCTCAAGCAGTTGGAGGCCGCGCGGGTCGTCGCGCGCGTTCCCTATCAGGAGCCGGGCAGGCGGGCCCGCGACGAGTACCGGCTGACCGGGGCCGGCGAGGACCTGCTGCCGGTGTTCCTGTCGCTGATGCAGTGGGGCGACAGGCATCTGCAGGACGGCCGCCCGCCCCTGTCGTTCGTCGAGACCGGCACGGGCCGCGCGCTGGGCGTCCGCGTGACCGCCGATCCGGTCCAGGAGACGACGTCGGACGGCATCGAGATCCGGCTGAACCCCGGCCGGCGGCGCGGCCGGGGCGAGTCCGGCGGGTCGCGCGAGGGCACGCGCGGCTGATCGTTCGGGGGGCGAGGTGTGGGGTCCTCGTGCGCCTCCTTGGTCCGATGGCCCCGTTCGCGCGGGGCCGGGACCGTTCACGTGCCCTCGCGCGTACCGCTGTACGACCGTCAGGTGCGGAAGGGCCCGGTCACCTCGTAGGTGATGCCGCCCGACGAACTGCCCGACGTGCCGCGCTGGCTGGAGAAGTACAGGCGGGAGCCGTTGGGCGAGAAGGCCGGGCCGGTGATCTCCGAGCCGGACTGGCCGTTGATCCGCAGGAACGGCGCGACGATGTCGTCCGGGGTGATGATGCAGATCTCCATGTTGCCGCCGTCCTCGGCGACGAACAGGTCGCCGGAGGAAGAGCCGGTGACGTTGTCGACGCCGGTCAGGGGAGCGGGGCCGGGGTTGACCAGATTGTCGTCGTAGGCCAGTTCGTAGGTGCTGTTGGTGAGGTTGAGCTGCCAGACGCGGTTGTCGCCCTTGGTGGTGAACCAGACGGTGTCGCCCGCGTAGTGGCAGCCCTCGCCGCCGTTGAACCGCTTGGCGCCGGAGACCTGGTTGCGGGTCGCGGTGGGGGAGCCGTCCGGGTCGGGCACGTTCGCCCAGGTGAAGGAGCCCGAGGTGCCGGAGCCCGCCACCAGGACCTGCAGGGTGCCGGCGGACAGGTTGCCCCAGGTGGTCGGCCGGAAGCGGTAGAAGCAGCCGTCGCCCTCGTCCTCGGTGAGGTAGACCGCCTGGCGGCCCGGGTCGGCGGCCGCGGCCTCGTGTTTGAAGCGGCCCATGGCGTCCCGCCGGGTGGCCGCGTTCACGCCCCACGGGTCGGTCTCGTAGACGTAGCCGAGGGACACCTCCTCGCAGGACAGCCAGGTGTTCCACGGGGTGGCGCCGCCCGCGCAGTTCTGCCGGGTGCCGGAGAGGACGCGGTGGGCTCCGGTGACGGTGCCCGAGGAGTTGAACTTCACGGCGCCCGCGCCGCCGCCGGGGTTGATCTCCGAGTTGGAGACGTAGATCCAGCCCGCGCCGTCGGCGAAACACGCGCCGCCGTCGGGGGCGTTGTGCCACGTGTAGGACGTGCCGGGGACGACCTGGGTGGAGCGGGCGATGACCCGGCTGGTGAAGCCGCCGGGCAGCCGGATGCCGTTCGCGTCGGCGGCTCCGAGCGCGCCGTACGGGCCGGGCCCGTTCTGGGCCGGGGCCGCGTAGGCGGCGCCGTGCATCAGGGTGCCGCCGAACGCGGCGGCCGAGCTCCCGATGACGGCTCCGCGCAGGAAGGTACGACGTTCCACAACTACTCCTTCGTCGATGAAGGGCGGACAACGCTCTGTTGAGCACCGAGCCGACTGGTCATCGAGGAGAACCTAGAGGTCGCCGTACCCGGACGATGAGGCCCCCGCAGGCGAACTCTTCCTGGCCGAAAAGTGAGCAGGACTCGGCGGGAAGGGAGCGGACGGGGCGGGCCGGTGCGGGTCGTGGAGGATGTGCGGGGGTGCGGCCTCAGACGCCCTCGGCCAGCCTCTCGCGGAGCCACTGCTCGACCTCGCCGACGTGGACCGCCGCCGCGACCCGCGCCGCCTCCGGGTCCCGGGCGACCAACGCCCGGTGGATGCGGGCGTGTTCGCGGCGGGTGCGCTCGATGGCGCCCTCTTCCTGGTAGCCGCGCCAGACCCGGGTGTGGAAGGTGCGCGAGGAGAGGCCTTCGAGGACCGCCGCCATGGTGTCGTTGCCCGCGGCTTCGTTGATGGCCCGGTGGAACGCCACGTCGTGGGCGAGGATCTCCTCGGTGTCGTCGGTGGTGTCCATGGCCCGCAAGTGCCGTGTCACCTCCGCGAGTTGGTCGGCGTCGATGCGGGCGGCGGCCAGCGCGGCCGCGGTGGACTCCAACACCTTGCGGACCTCGAGGAGTTCGACCATCTGCGGCCCCCGGGAGAGGTCGGCGACGACGCCGAAGGACTCCAGGAGGTCGCCGGCGGCCAGTTGGGTGACATACACCCCCGACCCGTGCCGCGCCTCCAGGACGCCCATGAAGGTCAGCGCGCGTACGGCCTCGCGCATCGAGCTGCGCGACACTCCGAGCTGTACGGCCAAGTCCCGCTCGGTGGGAAGTCGTTGGCCCGGGCCGAGCAGTCCGTCGGCGATCATCGCCTTGATCTGGTCGATGGCGCGCTGTGTCACCGTGCCCTTCTGCGGGGCGGTGCGCACGTCCAGATCTTCCACAGCTGCTCCTCCAAGTCCCTTGCGGGCGAGTCTAACCACGAGGGTGATCAGACCAATGACCGGGATCATGACGAAGATCAGTACCTCTGGGCCATTGACTCCGCCGAGTGATCCGATGAACATTCAGAGCCACCGACGCCGGGATGTCGGAACCCCTCACTCTCATCACTTGTATGGAGCCGATACGTGGCCAGAACAACCCTCGGGATCAGAGCACGGGCCGTGCGTGTGGCGGCAGTTGGCGCCAGCGCCACCCTGATGCTCTCGGCCTGTGGCAGCACGGACGACAATGCCGGATCCGGTGGCGGGGGCGGTGGGGAGGGCAAGGTCGGCGTGATCCTGCCGCTGCTGACCTCGCCGTTCTGGCAGTCGTACAACGACTATGTGCCGAAGATGGCGAAGTCCGAGGACGTCGACGCGTTGAAGACCGTCAACTCCAACAGCGACCCGGCGCAGCAGATCACGGACATCAACAACCAGCTCAACCAGGGTGTGAAGGGTCTGGTCGTCGCGCCGATCGACAGTGCCGCGATCTCCGCCGGGCTCGACCAGGCGGAGCGCAAGGGTGTGCCCGTGGTCGCCGTGGACGTGGCGCCGGAGAAGGGCAAGGTCGCGATGGTCGTGCGGGCGAACAACGTGGCGTACGGCCAGAAGGCCTGTGACTACCTCGGCGACGAGATCAAGAGCGGGAAGGTCGTCCAGATCATGGGCGATCTCGCGTCGGTGAACGGCCGGGACCGGTCCAAGGCCTTCCGGCAGTGCATGAAGGAGAAGTACCCGAAGGTCAAGGTCCTGGAGATCCCCGCGAAGTGGGAGTCGGACACGGCCGCGTCCAAGCTGGACACCCTTCTCAACGCGAACCCGGACATCGAGGGCATCTACATGCAGGCGGGCGGCGTCTATCTCGCGCCGACGCTCCAGACCCTCAAGGCGAAGGGCATGCTGAAGCAGGCGGGGACGAAGGGGCACATCACGATCGTGTCGAACGACGGCATCCCGCAGGAGTTCGAGGCCATCCGCAAGGGCCAGATCGACGCGACCGTCTCGCAGCCCGCGGACGCGTACGCGAAGTACGGGATGTTCTACATCAAGGCCGCGATGAACGGGGAGAAGTTCAAGCCCGGGCCCACCGACCACGGCTCGACCATCGTTCGGCTGCCCAACGGCATGCTCGAGGACCAGCTGTCCGCGCCGCTGGTGACCAAGGAGAACGTGGGGCTGTTCCACGACAGCGATGATGAGTGAGCGCTGATCAGTCACCGCTGACCGCTGACCGCTGACCGCTGACCGCTGAGCAGGGAGCGGTGACGTCACTCCTGTTTTCTGTTATCCCGCCCCCGCCCTCGGGTCTCCCAGGTGTCGGACGGAAAATGCGGGGGACAGGGAAAGGACGTGGGCGGCTGTGACAGCGACTGAGGAGCACCTTGCCGCGGTGGTCGAGGCGGCGCGGCAGGGTGCCCTGTGGGCGCAGGACGAGCTGGTCACCGAGTATCTGCCGCTGGTGTACAACATCGTGGGCCGGGCGCTGAACGGGCACGCCGACGTCGACGACGTGGTGCAGGAGACGATGATCCGCGCGCTCGGCGCGCTCGGCTCGCTCCAGGACCCGCGCAGCTTCCGGTCCTGGCTGGTGGCCATCGCGATGAACCAGATCCGCGGGCACTGGCACAAGCAGCGGGCCGCGCCCACCGGCTCCGGGCTCCAGGACGCGTACGACGTGGCCGATCCGGGCGCCGACTTCGTGGACCTGACCATCCTGCGCCTGGGTCTCGAGGGGCAGCGGCGGGAGGCGGCCGAGGCCACCCGCTGGCTCGACACCGACGACCGCGCGCTCCTCTCGCTGTGGTGGCTGGAGGCGGCCGGGGAGCTGAGCCGCAGCGACGTGGCCACCGCCATGTGTCTGTCGCCGCAGCACACGGCGGTGCGGGTGCAGCGCATGAAGGCGCAGCTGGAGACCGCTCGCCTGGTCGTACGGGCGCTGTCCGCGCAGCCGTCGTGCGCCGGGCTCACCTCGGTGCTCGGCGTCTGGGACGGGCAGCCGTCCGGGCTCTGGCGCAAGCGGATCGCCCGCCATGTACGGGATTGCACGGCCTGCTCCGGGTACGAGGCGGGGCTGGTGCCGGCCGAGGGGCTGCTGGTCGGCCTCGGTCTTGTGCCGGTGGCGCTGGCGGGGCTTGCGGCGCTCGGGCGGGGTAGGGGGTCGGGGGCGGGCTTCGGTGACGCCACGGATGTCGCGTACGGCGCGGATCTGGGGCCTGGCTCGGACTTCGCCCAGGGGGCCGACTGGGCCCACGGCTCCGACTTCGGCCAGGGGGCAGATCGGGTCCACGGATCCGACTTCGCCCAAGGCGCGGGCGTGGGCCAGGGGCCGGGCTCGGCCCACGGCTCGGACTTCGCCCCGGCCGGACACGACGGCTTCGCGGGCGGACCCCTCGGCGCCGACGCCCACCTGGACCACGTCCCCCCGCCGCCCGGCGCCCCCGCCGGCGACACCTCCGTCCTCGCCACCGTGGGCGACGCCCCGCCCCCCGGCCGCCGCAGCCACCGCCGCCCGGGCCGAATAGCCAAGCGGCGGCGCGCCACCGTGCTCGCGGCCGCCGCCGCCGTACTCGTCACCGGAGGGACGATGGCGGGCCTGAACCTGCTCCCGGGCGACGGGGAGGACGACAAGTCGACCTCCGCGGCCGACGCGCCGCCCGAGACGTCCGCCGCCCCCGACGCCTCGCCCTCGCCCACCGCCTCGCCCTCGCCGTCGCGCAAGCCGAAGGCGAAGCCCAGCAAGTCCGCCGCGCCCAAGCCCAAGCCCTCGCGCACGACGAAGCCCGCCCCGAAGCCGACCAGGACCGAGACACCGAAGCCCCGCCCCACCGCGCCGACCGCACCCACGGCGGCCCCCGCGAACACCACGGCAGGGAAGGTCCTCGCCATCGTCAACGACGAGCGGGCCAAGGCCGGTTGCCGCCCCGTGAAGCTCGACGACCGGCTCTCCCGCGCCGCCCAGCTCCACAGCGAGGACATGTCCGAGAACGGCTACTTCGACCACACCAGCCAGGACGGCCGCTCCTTCGCCGACCGGGCCACGGCCCAGGGCTACCCCTCGCCCGGCGCCGAGAACATCGCCCGCGGCCAGAGCTCCCCGGACTCCGTCATGCAGACGTGGATGAACTCCCAGGGCCACCGCGAGAACATCCTCAACTGCGACCTCACCACCATGGGCGTCGGCGTGGTCGAGAAGGACTGGACGTGGACGCAGGTGTTCGGGAGGTAGCCGGGGTGCGGCGCCCGCCGCGAAGCCCGGCCCGAACGCGGCCTGAAGTCCGACCCGAACGCTGCCTGAAGCCCGGCCCGTAGGCCACTCGGAACCCCGGACGCTCGGCCCCCTCGCCCGGCAGGATGGGCGCCATGCCGAGACTCCGGACCGCCGCGCCCACCCTCCTCCTCGCCGCCTTGCTGCTGGGCTGCGACTCCGCCTCGGACGAGCCGGAGGGCCTGGCGAAGGTCCTGGACACCTGTGAGGCCAAGACCGCCGACTCCCTCAAGGCCTTCACCGACAAGCTGACGGCGGACCAGTTCTTCGATCTTTCGGCCGACGGCGACACGCTCCGCGTCGTCACCCCCGCGCCCATGAGCAACGCGGTGACCAGGTCCGAGGCGCTCGGTGCCGCGCAGTGCGTGTTCCGCGAGGCCGGGGCGGACCCGCGCCTGGCCGAGCAGCTCGGTGTGCCCGCGACCGGCGAGCAGCGGGCGAGGTGGAAGGGGTACGCGGGGACGTGGGAGTCGGACGACGAGCGCGGGTACCGGGCGCGCGTGGTGGCCGAACACTGAGTGGGCGGACCCCTGCGTCCCGGTGCGGCTCCGGCGTCGACGGCACGCGGAAGCGGCGGGTCGGCCTGTCAGAGGGGGCAAGTAGCCTCGGGCGCCATGGGAATTGAGATCAACGCAGTGGTGAGTTACCCGATCAACGACGAGGTGGAGAGGGTGCTCGGGCTGGCCGAGGCGGTCGGTGAGCCCGTCACCGTCACGTTCGTGTGGGAGGGGAGCACCGTGGGGGAGCGCTCGGTGCTGGTGCCCGCGGCCACGCTGGCGCTCTGGGAGCACTGGGCCCCGACCGCCTACCCCGCGAGTGGTGCTGGGGACGAGCACGGGGCCGCGGAGGAGGAGCCGGAACTGGCTCACCCGGTCGCATTCGGCGCGTTCACGCTCTTCCGCCGCCGCGTCGGAGGGCGCACGGCGGTCGCGCGCGAAGGCGTGGTGGTCGCCGAGCTGCTGAACCCCGACGAGGCGCACTGGCTCCAGGAGAAGGCCAGGAACGTCCGCCAAGGGTTCATGGACCCGAAGCAGAAGGCGGCGTTCGAGGAGTTCCTGGCCCGGCAGGCACCCGTGGGCGATCAGTGACGCGCCGATCACCGCCCTCCCCGCTCCGACGAATATTCCTTGACACGAATATTCGTCAAGGTGAATACTGCTGTCCATGGACGCAGACGCACTCCTCACCGCACTGGCCGACCCGGCGCGCTGGCGGCTCGTGGCCCTCCTGGCCGAGCGGCCCCGCCCGGTCGGCGTCCTCGCGCAGCTCGCCGAGGCGCGCCAGCCGCAGACGACCAAGCACCTGCAGCACCTCGAGCGCGCGGGCGTCGTCACGTCGCAGCGCACGGGCCAGCGCCGTATCTACGCCCTCAAGTCCACCCCCCTGCGGGACCTGGCGGCCGTGCTCGAAGGGCTCGCCGACACCGCGGACCGGGCCGGCGGCCCGCGCGAGACGTACGACCGCTACGGACAGAGCCTCGACACCGAGCGCCGCGCCGCGGAGCAGCCGGGGTGGGCCGACGGCCGCACGTTCGACTTCCACCGGACCCTGGCCGGGAGCCCCGACCTGGTCTGGCGCCACCTGACCGAGCCGTCGCTGCTCACCCGGTGGTGGACGCCCGACGACCTGCGCGTCTCCGAGCTCGTCTTCGAGGCGCGCCCGGAAGGCCGGATCGTCCTGCAGTACCGCGACACCGACGACGCCGACGGCTCCGACCAGGTCGCGGGGCACGGGGAGGGAGTCGTCGTCGACGCACGCCCCGGCGAACGCCTCGCCTACCGGCTCTCCCCGCACCTTCCCGACGGCAGCGCCGCCTTCACCGCCCACGTCGACTTCGGCCTCCGGCCCAGCGGCACCGGCACGGACCTCGACGTCCAGTACCGGATCACCGGCAGCACGGTCGACTCCGCGGACTTCATCGCGGGCATCGAGATCGGTTTCGGCCAGAGCCTCGACAAGCTCGCCGCCGCAGTCCGCACACCCAGGTGAACGAACCAGTCACCTCAGAGCAAGAACAACGAGCAAGACACCTCACACCAAGAACAACGAACCAGGCACCTCAACCCACGAACAAGGCACTTCGTGCCGAGCACACGGAAAGAGGAATCACCGCCATGACCGACTCCACCGCACGCAAGGTCGCCGCGAACCTCGCCCTCACCCTCGACGGGCGCTACAACGGACCCGGCGGATCCGCCGACATCGGCGCGATCGTCCGCTACGCGACCACCGAAGTCGCACGCGACCACCTCACCCGCATCTGGGAGGGCGCGACGACAGCCGTGCTCGGACGGGTCAGCGCCGAGGGATTCCTGGCGTACTGGCCGACGGTCGCCGCGGACGAGAACGCCGACCCGCGTGATCGGGGCTACGCGAAGTGGCTGGTCGACACGGAGAAGGTGGTCCTCTCGAGCACTCTGACCCAGGCCCCGTGGGAACGTGCCCGCGTCGTGAACGCCCCGGCCGCCGACGTCGTCGCCGAGCTCAGGTCCACCGGCGAGGGCGACATCCTCGTCAACAACAGCGCGAGCGTCATCAAGGCGCTGCTCGCCGCCGACCTGCTCGACCGGCTGTATCTGCTGGTCTGCCCCGAGATCGCCGGGGGAGGGGAGCGACTGTTCGAGGACGGCCTGCCCGGTTCGCAGTGGAAGCTCGTACGGCAGGAGACCGGCGACCTCGGCGAGCTGGCCCTGATCTACGACCGGGTGCGCTGAGGCGGCCGGTCGGCCGTCCACGGCCGCTGGCGGCCGTGGGCGTGCGGAGCCGCGGACGTCAGGGGCGCAGCCCCAGCGCCTCCCGCCCGGCGTACCGGGCCTGCGCGCCCAACTCCTCCTCGATCCGGAACAGTTGGTTGTACTTGGCGGTGCGGTCGGAGCGGGACAGGGAGCCGGTCTTGATCTGGCCGCAGCCCGTGGCGACGGCCAGGTCGGCGATGGTGGTGTCCTCGGTCTCGCCGGAGCGGTGGGACATCACGACGGTGTACCCGGCGCGGTGCGCGGTGGAGACCGTGGCCAGGGTCTCGGTGAGCGTGCCGATCTGGTTGACCTTCACCAGGATCGAGTTGGCGACGCCGTCACGGATACCGGCGCTCAGGAGCGCCTCGTTGGTGCAGAAGACGTCGTCGCCGGTGAGCTGGCAGCGGTCGCCGAGGCGGGCCGTCAGATCGCGCCAGCCGTCGTGGTCGTCCTCGGCCATCGGGTCCTCGATGGAGGCGACGGGGTAGCGGTCGACGAGGGCGGCGAGGTAGTCGGCCTGCTCCGCGGGGGTGCGGCGGACGCCCTCGCCCGCGTAGTCGTAGATCCCGTCGTGGAAGAACTCCGAGGTGGCCGGGTCCATGACGAGGGTGAAGTCGGTGCCGGGCTTGTACCCGGTCTGCTCGATGGCGCGCACGACGAAGTCCAGGGCCTCGTCGGCGGTGCGCAGGTCGGGTGCGAAGCCGCCCTCGTCGCCGACGTTCACGCTGTGACCGGCGGCGATCAGGTTGCCGCGCAGGGTGTGGAAGACCTCGGAGCCCATCCGGACGGCCTCGGCGAAGGTCGCCGCGCCGATCGGGGCGATCATGAACTCCTGGAAGTCCAGCGGATTGTCCGCGTGCGCGCCGCCGTTGACGATGTTCATCATCGGCACGGGCAGTATGCGGGCGTCGACCCCGCCGACGTAACGGTAGAGCGGCAGCCGGTGGGCGGCCGCGGCGGCCTTGGCGGTGGCGAGGGAGACGCCGAGCAGGGCGTTGGCGCCGAGCCGCGACTTCGTGGCCGTGCCGTCCAGGTCGATCATCGTGCGGTCCACGGTCGCCTGGTCCTCGGCGTCGAGCCCGGTCACGGCGTCCGCGATGGACTCGTTCACGGCGTCGACGGCGGCCCGTACTCCCTTGCCGTGGTACCGGTCCGGGTCCCCGTCACGCAGCTCCACCGCCTCCCTGGCTCCGGTGGAGGCGCCCGAGGGAACGGCCGCGCGGCCGAGCGAGCCGTCCTTGAGCTCGACGTCGACCTCGACGGTGGGGTTGCCCCGGCTGTCGATGATCTCCCGTGCGACGACCCGGCTGATGGCGGTCACGGTGCAGCTCCTCACGCAGGGCCCGCGCACGGCGGGCGGTAAGTTTCAAGCAGAAACAAAGTGGGTCCCGAAAAGGAACCTACTATGGGTCCATGAGGATGCACAACGCTGACGAGACCTGCGGCATCGCGCAGGCCGCCCTGGTCCTTGGGGACTGGTGGAACGTGCTGGTGCTGCGCGAGGTCGCCCGCGGCCACGTCCGCTTCGACGCGCTCGCCGCCGAACTCGGACTGTCCCGCAAGGTACTCACCGAGCGCCTCGGCCGCTTGGTCGCCCAGGGCGTGCTGCGCCGCAGCCTCTACCAACGGCGTCCCGTGCGGTACGAGTACGTGCTCACCGACGCCGGAGCCGCGCTGCTCCCGCTGCTCGTCGCCATGCAGGACTGGGGCGACCGGTGGGTCCTCGGCGACGGCAGCCTCACCGGCACCACCGAGGCCGACAGCGCGGAGCACGCCCGCGTGCACGCCCTGACCGGCACCCGCGTGCCCGACGGCATCGACCTGCCGGGACCGCGGGGCGCCGACCTCCCCCTGATCTCCCCGGGCGCCGCCGCGACCGTCCTGTTCACCTACCCCGGCACGGGCATCCAGTGGGGCGAGCCACCGATCCCCGGGGCGGTCGGCTGCACCCTGGAGAACCGGCTCTTCCGCGACGCCTGGCCCGACTTCCGCGCGGCGGGCGTCGATGTACGCGGCATCAGCACCCAACTCCTGCACGAGCAGGCGGAGTTCGCGCGCGCCGAGGAGGTCCCGTACGTCCTCCTCTCCGACGCCGCCCACCAGCTCGCCGCGGCCCTGCGCCTGCCGACCTTCCGCGGCGCGGGCAGGCTGCGCCACAAACGCCTGATCCTGATCGTCGACGCCGAACGGACCGTGCGCCACACGTTGTTCCCGGTCGTGGACATCCCGCACGCGGTCGACGAGAGCCTGCGCCTGGCCGCGGGGTGCGCCGACGACACGTGAGGCAGGACCGCGTGACCTCGGGCGCCCCCGGCCTGCCCGTGGGGCTCAAGCCCCCGCGTCGTACTCGGTCCGGGCCGCCAGGACTTCGTCCATGTGCTCCTCGGCCCACGCCTTGATCGCCCGCATCAGCGGGACCAGGGACGCGCCGAGCGGCGTGAGGGCGTAGTCGACCCGCACCGGTACGGACGGCGTGACGGTCCGGGTCACGAGGCCGTCCCGTTCGAGGTTGCGCAGGCTCTGCGTGAGCATCTTCTGGCTCACGCTCGCGAGGCGCCGGGCCAGGTCGGAGTAGCGCTGGGGGCCCTCGGCCAGGGCGTTGACGATCAGGCTGACCCACTTGTCGCCGATGCGGTCGAGGAGGTGCCGTGCGGGGCACTCGGCCAGATAGGCGTCGTAGGCGGCCCGTTCCTCGGCGCGCTTGCTCATGGCGGTCCTCGCTCTCCTCGCGGTGCGGTGGGCACCTTGAAGTGCCTTCTTCCCGATGGAGAGTAACTCTCCATAAGGTCGCTGGTGTTCGGCGATGCGGACGAGGCAGATGTTTCGGACGAGGCAGATGTTGCGGACGAGGCGGAGGGCCGCGTCGCGGAACGCGAGGACGAGTCCAACGGGAGGAGCGGCGCGTGCGCGCGGTCGTGGTGCGGGAAGTGGGCGGGCCGGAGGCCCTGGAGATCGTGGACGTGCCGGTGCCTGCCGCCGGTGCCGGGCAGGTCCGCCTGCGGGTGGAGGCGGCCGCGGTGAACCCGGTCGACGCGCTGACGCGGTCCGGTGACCTCGGCGCGGCGGGACTGCTGCCGCCCCGGGACGTGATCGGCATCGGCTGGGACGTCGCGGGGCGCGTCGACGAAGTCGGCCCGGGGGTGACGGAGTTCGCGCCGGGCGACCAGGTGATCGGAGTGCGGGACCGGCTCGACCTCTCGCTCGGCACGTACGCCGACTTCGTGGTCCTGGACGTCGGCGCGGTCGCGACGGCCCCGGCGCGACTGAGTGCCGTCGAGGCCGCCACGCTGCCGCTGAACGGACTCACCGCCCTCCAGGCCCTGGACCGGGCGGCCCTGGAACCGGGCGCGACCCTGCTGGTCACCGGGGCGGCGGGAGCCGTGGGCGGGTTCGCGGTGCAGCTGGCCGCGCTGCGCGGGCTGCGGGTGGTGGCGTACGCGGGAGCGGCCGACGAGGAGTTCGCACGGGCCGCGGGGGCCGAGTGGTTCGTCCCCCGCTCCCGCGACCTCGCCGAGAACGTCCGCGCCCTGGTGCCCGGTGGCGTGGACGCCGTCCTGGACGCCGCCGCGCTCGGCATCGCGGCGCTGGGTGCCGTACGCAACCACGGCTCCTTCGTCTCCGTCGTCGGCGCCGCCCCGGCCCCGCTCCGCGGCATCACGGTGGCCGAGCAGTGGGTCGCCGCCGACGGCGCGGCCCTCGCCCACCTGGCCGCGCTCGCCGGGGCCGACCGGCTCACCGCCCGGGTCGCCGACACCCTGCCCCTGGACGAGGCGGTGCGGGCCCACCGTCGACTGGAGGACCGCGACGGCAGGCGCGGCGGCCTGGTCCTCGTCCCCTGACCGACGCCCGGCATCCGAACGGCACCCCGGGGCGCCTGAACCGGCACCCCGGGCGCCTGAACCGGCACCCCGGGCCCCTGAACCGACGCCCCTGAGCACCCGGCCGACGCCCCGGGGCACCAGACCGATCCCCCGGGGCGCCGTCCCGCCGACTCAGGCCGCGCGCCGCCGGAACTGCTGGTCGGCGCCGCTGCCGCACGGCTGCTGCACGAGCCGTGCCCCGTCCTGCGTGGACCCGTCCGCGACGGTCAGGCACTTGCCGCTGTGCCGGGCCGCGAGGCGGTAGCGCCCGTCGCCCCGGTCCTGGAACTGCCACTGCTGGTGGGATCCGTTGCCGCAGCGGTACTGGTTCACAGGGGCGCCGTCCCCGGTGGACTCGTCGGCCACGTCCAGGCACTTGCCGCTGTGCTGGGCGAGGACGCGGGCGTACCCGCCGCCCACGTCCTCAAGGCGCCACTGCTGGTTGAGGCCCGAGCCGCAGCCGTACTGGACGACACTCGTGTTGTCGGCGGCGGAGTCGTCGGACACGTCGAGACACTTGCCGCTGTGCCGGGCCTGAAGGCCGAAGTGCGGGCCGCCCTCCACGCCCTTGAGGGTCCCGGCGGCGGCGTCGATGCCGACCTTCGGGTACCACGGCAGCGTCAGCCGGGTCCGCGTCGGGAACGACAGCGGCAGCCACACGTACTGCGAGTCGTTGACCGAGCCGCCCATCGAGTTGCCCCAGCGGTCACCCATGTACAGGTACGACGTCCCCGAACTCCCCTGCACGGGAAGGACGAAGGTCGTCTGGGAGTGGTAGCCGTTGTCGTTGCCCGCGTCCTTCATCTCGCTCCACGGGCCCGTGATGCTGGTCGCGGTGGCGTACTGCTGCTGGTTGGGCTGCCAGCCGCTGTTGCCCGAGGTGAGCATGAAGTACACGCCGTCCCGCTTGAACAGTGCGGGCGCCTCGCGGTACGTCCCCGCCCAGGGGTTGGCGACCAGCTTGTCGTAGCGGGTGTAGTCGGCGGTGAGCCGGTAGATGTGCAGGTCGGCGTTGTCCTTGGCGGACGTGATCTGGTACGCCGTGCCGTCGTCGTCCTGGAACAGGGTCATGTCCCTGGATGTGACGTCGCCCGGCGGGCGCATGCTGCCCTTCCAGGTGTAGTCGCCGTCGACGGTGTCGGACACGGCGACGGCCGCGCGGGCCTCGCTGTAGTCGCCGTTGCCCTTCTCCTTGTGCATCCACATGACGAACTTGCCGGTGGACTTGTTGTAGATGACCTTGGGGCGCTCGATGTTGGCGACCTTGAGCTCGGGGGCGGACTCCTGCGTCAGGACGTCCTTCTTGAACTCCCAGGTCTTGAGGTCGGTGGAGCGGTATACGGACACGGCCTTGAAGTTGTTGCCGCCGTCGCGGTTCTCGCCGAACCAGTAGTAGGCGGAGCCGACCTTGATGACCCCGCCGCCGTGGGCGTGGACCGGCGCGCCTGTGGTGTCGGTGAACTGCGTCCCGTTGGTGACGGTGACCGGGGCGGCCTGTGCGGCCTGGGACGGGGGAGCGGCGGTGAGGAGTGCGAGCACGCTCGCGCCGGCGGCCAGGAGAGAGGTGAGGGTGCGTCTCAACATGAAGGAACCTTCGTTGCGTTCTGAATTGTTGATTCGTGTGTGATTCTGTGGAACGGGACCGTAGGAGCGTGCGCGCCGTTCGTCAATACGTTCAACACGAGCCGTTCCACAGGGGCTTTACGGTCCGCCGGACGTGACGACTCGGCGGCGGCCTCCGTGACGGCTGCGCGAGTGCTCCGCGACGGCTCCCGCGAGTGCTCCGCCTCGGCTGCGCAACGGGGCGTACGGCCTGTGCGCGCACGGCAGTTGTGGGGCCCGACGCCATGTCGCGGGGCCCGGGGCGCTCCTAGGGTGACCGGCACCTCGCCGCTCGCAGGAGGCCCCCCATGGCGTACGGAATCGCCCGACCACCCACCCGAGACCACCTGTTGACCCGTCAGGCGCACTGGCTCAGACGCCGGACGCGGAGGATCGGCACGCTGGTGGCGGCCCTCGCCCTCGCCTCCGGCGCGTCCTTGTACGCCCCGGCCCCCGCGGCGCGCGCGGCGGTCGCCCTGGAGCGGGTGACCGACTTCGGGGCCAACCCCGGTGCCCTGAACATGTACGTGTACCGGCCGACGTCCCTGCCCACGAATCCGGCCGTGGTGGTGGCCCTGCACGGCTGCACCCAGAGCGCCCAGCTCTACGCCGACAACTCGGGCCTGACGAAGTTCGCCGACCAGTACGGGTTCCTGCTGGTCCTCGCCGAGACCACGACGTCGAACAACCTCAACAAGTGCTTCAACTGGTTCCAGAGCGCCGACACCGGCCGCGGGCAGGGCGAGGTCACCTCGATCCGGCAGATGGTCGCCAAGGCCGGCTCCGCGTACGGCGGCGACCCCTCGCGCACGTACGTGACGGGCCTCTCGGCGGGCGGCGCGATGACCTCGGCCCTGCTCGCCACCTACCCCGACGTCTTCCGGGCGGGAGCGGTCGTCGCCGGTGTGCCCCACCGCTGCGCCACCGACGTCCTCTCCGCGTTCACCTGCATGAACCCCGGCGTGACCCGGACCCCCGCGGCCTGGGCGAAGAGCGTGCGGGACGCCGTCCCGGGCCACACCGGGCCGTGGCCGCGCGTGGCCGTCTGGCACGGCGACCGCGACACCACGGTCGCACCGAAGAATGCGGACGCCCTGCGCGACCAGTGGACGGCCGTCCACGGCCTGCAACAGACACCCGACCGCACGTCCACCATCGGGCCCAACGGCACCCGACGCGAGCAGTACCTCGCCGCCGACGGGAGCGTCGCCGTCGAGGTCGACCGGGTGCCGGCCGTCGGCCACGGCACCCCGGTCGACCCCGGAAGCGGGTCGCAGCAGTGCGGGGCCACGGGCACGGCGCACTTCGTCGCGTCGATCTGCTCCAGCCACTGGATCACCGAGTTCTTCGGCCTCCAGCGGTGAGCCGGTCCCCGGGCGGCAACCGCGTGCGCACCGCCGCCACCGGCGCGGCCCTCCTGCTCGCCCTCACCACCGCCCCGAGCGACGCCCGGACACACGCCCCCACGTCCGCGACCTGCACCCGCGTCGACCAGCTGCACGTCCCCGGCGCCGAGCGCCAACTCACCTCCTGTCTAAGCGAGTTGACCACCGCCGGAACCGTCGGATCGGGCCACACCGTCCCGGCCGACTGGGCCGGGCTCACCCCGAAGGACCTGCCCACGCCCACCGGCGTCCCCGGCATCCAGATCGACGGCCACTTCCCCGACACGTCCCGGACCAACACGCACCACGGCTGGGACCACGACGCCCAGTTCGTCATCCGGCTGCCCGACCGCTGGAACGGCGGCCTGGTGGTCGCGGGCACCCCGGGCAACCGGGCGCAGTACGCCAACGACAGGGCGATCGGCGACTGGGTCCTCGCCCGCGGCTACGCCTACGCCGCCACGGACAAGGGCAACACCGGGACCGGGTTCCACCGGGACGGCCGACGGCCCTCAGACGCCGTCGCCGAATGGAATCGGCGGGTCACCCAGCTCACGAAGGCCGCCCGCGAGGTCACCGCCCAGCGCTACGGGCGACCTCCCGCCCGCACCCTGGCCACGGGCATCTCCAACGGCGGCTACCTCGTGCGCTGGCAGCTGGAGAACCACCCCGAGCTGTACGACGGCGGCGTGGACTGGGAGGGCACCCTGTGGCGCGCCGACGGGCCGAACCCGCTCACGTCCCTGCCGACCGCGCTGCGCGCCTACCCGACGTACGCGGCGGGCGGCGCCGGGGCGGCCCGCGCCCACCGGAAGATCCTCGCGGCGGGCTTCCCCGCGGGCTCGGAGTTCCTGTGGCCCTACCACCACCGCACCTACTGGGACCTGACCCAGCGCGTCTACCGCGAGGAGTTCGACCCGGGCTTCGACGGGCCGACCGAGGCGGGCACCCCGTACTGCGCGCCCGGCACGCCCGGCTGCGACGCGGACTACGACTACGCGAACCGTCCGGCCGGGGTCCACCGCGCCGTCGAGCGGGTCGAGCTGACCGGCAGGATCGGGAAACCGCTGATCACGGTGCAGGGCACCCTCGACGTGCTGCTGCCCGTCAGCCGTACCGCGGACGTCTACGCCCGGCTGGTCCGGGGCGCGGGCCGCGGGGACCTGTTCCGCTCGTACCGCGTCGAGGGCGGCACGCACACCGACGCGCTCGTCGACACCTTCCCCGACCGGCTCCGCCCGCTCGTGCCCTGCCACCGCTCGGCGTTCACGGCCGTCGAGGACTGGCTCCGCACGGGCCGACGCCCGCCGCCCGGCCGCACCGTTCCACGGCCCGCGGGGGCGGACCCGGCCACCCTGCTCACCAGGTGTCCGTTGAAGGGCTGACCCCGAGCCGCGCCCCGGTGGGGGTTCAGGACCTGCCCCTCAGGCCCTGAACCCACCCTTGCCTCGCGCGCTACGGGGTCAGCGCTTGGTGGCGAAGTTCTGCACCCACCACGGGCCGTTGGCCTTCAGGCTGACACCGGCGCCGAAGTCCTTGTAGGAGCAGTTGAGGATGTTCTTGCGGTGCCCGGAACTCCGCATCCAGTCGCGCATCGCGGTCTTGGGGCCCTTCGGGCCCTTGTGTATGTTCTCGCCCCAGGCCCCGGCGGAGTAGCCGGCCTTGCGCATCCGGTCCCCCGCGCTCACGCCCTCGGGGCTGGTGTGGTCGTAGTAGTTCCGGGCCGCCATGTCCTTGGCGTGCGCCATCGCGGCGGTCTGCACGCGGCGGTCAAGGCGCAGAGCCCGGCAACCCGCCTTGGCCCGCTCCTTGTTCACGAGGACCAGGAGCTGCTTCGCGTACTTCGCGGACTTGCTCACCGCCGGGCGCTTCGGCGGGGTCTTGGCGCGCGGGGCGGCGTCGGCGGCCGCGTCCTTGCGCTGCTCGTCCGTACCGGAAGGGTTGGCCAGCGCGTACGTCCCCACCGAGGCGACCACGGCAGCCGCCACGGCGCCACCGGCCAGGACGCGGACCTTGCGCCCGCGCGTGCTCCGCCCGTGACGGCCGCGCCGCTCGCCGTCGGCGGCCTCGGGGGTGGGGGTCCGGCCCTGCGTGCCGTCGTGATCCAGGTGCATGTCTGCTCCGCTCTGTGGTGTACGCCGGTCGGTCCGGCGTACAGGAGAGCGGCTGAGCGCGCGGAGACAACACTTTTTCGTGTACGAGAGTTCTTCGCGTACGAGAGTCCATGGGGCCGTACGCGAAAGTCCATCCCGCCCCGGCCGCACCCGCGCCACCCTGACGGGCAGAGCCGACGCCCTGCCGTCCATGCCGGGCCCCGCCCGCTGAGGCGGCATCAATCAGCAGCAGGCGCACCGGAGTTGGCGGCACCCTCGACCGGCACGCGCGCGTAGTGTTCCCCCACGCCTACGCGCGCGTGCCTTCCACGTGTGAGCGGGCGGACCTGCGCACCGGCCCCCGCCGTCAACGCCCCTGGCGAAGTCGTCAGCGCCCCGCCGACGGAGCCCCCGTGCTCTCGCGCACCACGAGATGCGTCGGCACGAGCGTCGTCCCCTGCTCGCCGGAGCCGGTGCGGATCTGCCGCAGGGCGCTCTCCACGAGGAGCTGGCCGACCTGGTCGAAGTCCTGGTGGATGGTGGTGAGGGGCGGGAAGAAGGAGGACGCGTCGGGGATGTCGTCGAAGCCGATGATGCTGACGTCCCCGGGGATCGAGCGGCCCTTCTCGTGCAGGGCGCGCATGACGCCGAGGGCCATCTGGTCGTTGGCGGCGAACACGGCGGTGCAGTCCGGCTGTTCGGCGAGCAGGAGCCCCGCCCGGTAGCCCGACTCGGCGGTCCAGTCGCCGCGCAGGGCGGTCGGCACCTCGCGGCCCGCCGCCTCCAGGGTGGCGCGCCAGGCACCCTCGCGGCCCTGGGCGGCGAACGACTCCTCGGGTCCCGCCAGGTGCCACACCGTCCGGTGGCCGAGGGCGAGCAGATGGTCCACCGCGGTCCTGGCGCCGCCCGCCTGGTCGGTGTCCACCACGCTGTAGCGGTCGCCGGCGTGCGAATCGGCCACGACCACCCGCACGTTGGGCGGCGGGACCAGGGAGGACGCGTCCAGGAGGTGCACCTCCATGATGGCGATGATCGCGTCCACGGCCAGCTCGCCGAGGCGGGAGAACGCGCCGCGCACCTCGTCCTGCGTGGGGACCGCGACCGGGAGCAGCGTGACCGCGTACCCCTCCTGGGCCGCGGAGCGCGCGATGGCGTCGAGCGTGTGGACGTTCCCCGTCGTCGACAGCGTGAACGTGACGACGCCGATCGTGCGGAACTCGCCGCGGCGCATGGCCCGCGCGGCGCTGTTGGGGCGGTATCCCAGCTCCGTCATCGCCTCCAGGACCCGCGCGCGGGTCTCCTCGGTGACGCCGGGGAAGCCGTTCGAGACCCGGGAGACGGTCTGGCCGGAGACACCGGCCAGGCGCGCGACGTCGATCATGGACGCGCCCTGTCTGGGGCGAGGTGCCCCGCCGCGGCGGCCCGGAGTCCGACGCCCGCCCGCAGGTGTTCCACTGGTTGTCACTTGCACCCTTCCTCGCACTCAAAGTCGAGTCTCGCGCAGCCCCTTGACCCTCCGCTGCGGCGCAGTGTAGACATCTCCCACTCAATGTTTACGTAAACATAACACGACCAGCGGCCCTTTCCGGCCATCGATGTTTACGTAAACATCGCAAGGCGCGCCCCCGGCGGGCGCGAGGCGAGCACGAGGGGACTTGTCATGGCAACACTGCAATCCGCGGCCGTCGGACGCGCGGGCCCACCCCCGCCGCGACGGCGGCGGTCCTGGACGGGGTGGGGGTTCGTCGCCCCGTTCGCCCTGGTCTTCGCCCTGGTCTTCCTGGCCCCCATCGCCTACTCGATCTACCTGAGCCTCTTCCAGGACCGGCTGATCGGCGGCACCACCTTCGTGGGCCTGGACAACTACCAACGGGCCCTTGACGACCCGGAGTTCTGGGAGGGGCTCGGCCGGGTGGCGCTGTTCCTCGCCGTCCAGGTGCCGATCATGCTGGGGATCGCGCTGCTCGTGGCGCTCGCCCTGGACAGCGGCCGGCTCTACGGCAAGAGCTTCTTCCGGATATCGATCTTCCTGCCGTACGCCGTTCCCGCCGTGGTCGCCACCCTCATGTGGGGCTTCATGTACGGCACCCGGTTCGGACTCGTCGGCGACGTGAACGACGCCTTCGGCACCGACCTGCCCGACCCGCTCTCACCCGACTTCGTGCTCGCCTCCATCGGCAACATCGTGACCTGGGAGTTCGTCGGCTACAACATGCTGATCTTCTACTCCGCGCTGCGCGTGATCCCGCACTCCCTGTACGAGGCCGCGGAGATCGACGGCGCCTCGCAGCTGCGCGTCATCACCGCCATCAAGATCCCCGCGATCCGCGGCGCGCTGGTCATCGCGACCATCTTCTCGATCATCGGCAGCTTCCAGCTCTTCAACGAGCCGAGCATCCTCCAGGACCTCGCGCCCAACGCCATCACCACCTCGTACACCCCGAACCTCTACACCTACTCGCTGTCGTTCAACGGACAGCAGCAGAACTACTCCGCGACCGTCGCGATCATCATGGGCCTGATCACCATGGTCATCGCGTACGTCGTCCAGCTCCGCGGCATGCGCAAGGGAGCGTGACCCATGGCCACCCCCACCAGAACCGCCGCCGGCACCACCCGCGCCCCCCGCGCGAAGCACGCCCCGCCACCGCGTCTGCGCCCCACCCGGCGCCCCCGCCACAGCCTGGCCCGCCCCCGCCGCAGCGTCCCGCTGACCCTGCTCACCGGTCTGGTCGTGCTCTACACCCTGGTGCCCCTGCTGTGGCTCGTCATCAGCGCCACCAAGTCCCAGGAGGGCCTGGCCGATTCGTTCGGCCTGTGGTTCGGCGGCGACTTCTCCCTGTGGGACAACGTCAGGGAGACCTTCACCTACAACGACGGCGTCTTCACCCGCTGGTTCCTGAACACCCTGGTGTACGTCGTCCTCGGCGCCGGAGGGGCCACCGTCCTCGCCGTCCTCGGCGGCTACGCCCTCGCCAAGTTCGACTTCCCCGGCAAGCGCGTCGTCTTCGCCGTGGTCATCGGGGCGGTCGCGGTGCCCGGCACCGCCCTCGCGGTGCCCACCTTCCTGATGTTCGGCGAGCTGGGCCTCACCAACACGCCCTGGGCCGTCATCATCCCCTCGCTCATCTCGCCGTTCGGCCTCTATCTGATGTGGGTCTTCGCCACCGAGGCCATCCCCGCCGAGCTCCTCGAGGCCGCGCGCGTCGACGGCGCCGGGGAGCTGCGCACCTTCGTCCAGGTGTGTCTGCCGCTGCTCGCGCCCGGCATGGTGACCGTCCTGCTGTTCACGATGGTGCAGACCTGGAACAACTACTTCCTGCCGCTGATCATGATCAAGGATCCCGACTGGTATCCGCTCACCCTGGGCCTCAACAGCTGGAACGCCCAGGCCTCGACGGCGGGCGGCGAGCCCGTCTTCCACCTGGTGATCACCGGTTCGCTCATCACCGTCCTGCCGCTCATCGCCGCCTTCCTGCTGCTCCAGAAGTTCTGGCAGTCGGGCCTCGCCGCCGGAAGCGTCAAGGAATAGCGCCCCGCGCCCGCCCCGGCCCCGCTCGCTCACTCCCGCACACCGATCCGCACGTCCAGCCAAGGGGAACACGTCCATGCCGTTGCACACCCGCCGTGCCCTGCGCGGTCTCGCCGTCGTCTGCGCACTGACCCTGGGAGCGGCCGCCTGCGGCTCCTCCGACGACGGGGAGAGCCCGAAGAACGTATCCGGAAAGGACATCGACGCGGCCCTGAAGAAGGGCGGAAAGATCACCGTGTGGGCCTGGGAGCCCACCCTGAAGAAGGTCGCGGAGGACTTCGAGGAGAAGCACCCGGGCGTCGAGGTCGACCTCGTCAACGCGGGCACGAACGACAAGCAGTACACCGCCCTGGAGAACGCCATGTCCGCGGGCAAGGGCGTCCCCGACGTCGCACAGATCGAGTACTACGCCCTCGGCCAGTTCGCCCTGAAGGAGTCGATCACCGACCTGTCGGGCTTCGGCGCGGACAAGCTCGCCAGCAGCTACTCCCGCGGCCCCTGGAGCGCCGTCAGCCAGGGCGGCGACAAGACGTACGCCCTGCCGATGGACTCCGGCCCGATGGCGCTGTTCTACAACAAGAAGCTCTTCGACAAGCACGACATCGCCGTGCCCACCACCTGGGACGAGTACGTCGACGCCGCCCGCGCCCTGCACAAGGCCGACCCCGAGGTGTACATCACCAACGACACCGGCGACGCGGGCCTGACCACCAGCCTGCTGTGGCAGGCGGGTTCACGGCCCTTCGACGTCAAGGACAAGACCGACGTCGGCATCAGCTTCAAGGACAAGGGCGCCGCCGCCTACACGAAGACGTGGCAGAAGCTGATCGACGACAAGCTCCTCGCGCCCGTCACGTCCTGGAGCGACGAGTGGTACCAGGGCATGGCCAAGGGCACCATCGCGACCCTGGCCATCGGCGCCTGGATGCCCGCCAACCTCGCCTCCGGCGTGAAGTCCGGCGCGGGGGACTGGCGCGTGGCCCCGCTGCCGCAGTGGACCAAGGGTGGAAAGACCAGCGCGGAGAACGGCGGCAGCTCCCTGGCCCTGCCCACGGCCGGCAAGAACAAGGAACTCGCGTACGCCTTCGTCAAGTACGCCAACCACGGAGCCGGGGTCCAGACCCGCGTCAAGGACGGCTCCTTCCCCGCGACGAACACCGATCTGACGTCGGACGCGTTCCAGCAGACCAAGTTCCCCTACTTCGGCGGGCAGAAGGCCAACCAGGTCTTCGCCGAGTCGGCGGCGCGCGTCCCCGACGACTGGTCGTACCTGCCGTTCCAGGTCTACTCCAACTCCGTCTTCAACGACACCGCGGGCAAGGCGTACGTGTCGGGCACGCCGCTCGCCGACGGGCTGAAGTCCTGGCAGCGGAAGTCGGCCGAGTACGGCAAGCAGCAGGGGTTCACCGTCCACGAGTGAACCGCGCGCCACGCGCCCTCGGACACGCCGCCCGCAACCCGCCGCCTGCGCCTCGACAGGCGCCCGCACGACGCTCGAAGGACGAGAGTGACGATGACCCGTCGTACCACCCTGCCCCGCCTGCTGCCCGCACCGGACGGCGGCAGCCGCGCCCGGCTCGCCTACGGCGCCGACTACAACCCCGAGCAGTGGCCCCGGGAGGTGTGGCAGGAGGACGTCCGCCTGATGCGCCGGGCGGGGGTCAACATCGTCTCCCTGGGGATCTTCTCCTGGGCGCGCGTCCAACCCGACTACGGCGTCTGGGACTTCGCGTGGCTCGACGAGCTGATGGACCTTCTGCACGCCCAGGGCATCGCCGTCGACCTCGCCACCGCCACGGCGTCGCCCCCGCCGTGGCTGACGACGGCGCACCCGGAGATCCTGCCGGTCACGGCCGAGGGCGCGACGGTCTGGCCCGGCGCGCGGCAGCACTGGCGGCCGACGTCGCCGGTGTTCCGCGAGTACGCGCTCCGGCTGGTCTCCGCGATGGCGAAGCAGTACGCGGGCCATCCGGCCCTGGCGGCCTGGCACGTCAACAACGAGCTGGGCTGCCACAACGTCTACGACTACTCCGACGACGCCGCCCGCGCCTTCCGGCTCTGGCTGCGCGAGCGCTACGAGAGCCTGGACCGGCTCAACCACGCCTGGGGCACGGCCTTCTGGTCCCAGCGCTACAGCGACTGGGACCAGATCCTGCCGCCCCGCCTCGCCGCTTCGCACCCCAACCCCACCCAGCAGCTGGACTTCAAGCGCTTCTCGTCCGACGCGCTGAAGGACTATCTGTGCGCCGAGCGGGACATCCTGCGCCGCCTCACCCCCGAGACGCCCGTGACCAGCAACTTCATGGTGATGGGTGGCACCAAGGGCATGAACTACGCCGACTGGGCCCGCGAGGTCGACTTCGTCTCCAACGACCACTACGTCCACCCCGGCCCGCAGGACCGCGACGAGCTGTCGTTCTCCGCGAACCTCGTCAGCGGCCTCGCTGGCGGGCGGCCCTGGTACGTGATGGAGCACTCCACGAGCGCCGTCAACTGGCAGCCCGTCAACGTCGCGAAGCGCCCCGGCGACCTCGCCCGCGACTCGCTGCTGCACGTCGCGCACGGCGCCGACGGCATCTGCTTCTTCCAGTGGCGCCAGTCGGCGGCCGGAGCCGAGAAGTACCACTCGGCGATGGTCCCGCACGCGGGGGAGGACAGCGCGGTCTTCCGCGGCGTGACCGAACTCGGCTCCACGCTCGCCGAGTTGGCGCCGGTCGCCGGTTCCGTGCGTGAACCGGCCGCCGTCGCGATCCTCTTCGACTGGGAGTCGTGGTGGGCCGGCGAACAGGACTCCCATCCCACGTCCCGCCTCGACTACCGCCAGGAGGCACTCGACTGGTACTCCGCGCTGCTCGCCCTCGGGATCCGCGCCGACGTGATCACGACGGACACCGACCTCACCCCGTACCGGCTGCTCGTCGCGCCCGTCCTGCACGTGGTGCCCGGCGGCCTCGCCGACCGGCTCGCCCGGTACGCGGAGGGCGGCGGCCACCTGGTCGCCACGTACTTCTCCGGCGTCGTCGACGAGAACGACCATGTGTGGCTGGGTGGTTACCCGGGCGCGCTGCGGGAGCTGCTCGGCATCCGGGTCGAGGAGTTCGGGCCGCTCCTCGACGGTGACGCCGTGTCGTTGGACGGCGGCTTGTCGGGCACGCTGTGGGCCGACCGCGTCGACGTCACCGACCCGGCGGTGGAGGTCCTCGTCCGCTACGGCTCGGGGGAGCACACCGGCCGCCCGGCCGTCACCCGCCGTCCCGTCGGGGGTGGTTCGGCCTCCTACGTCGCCACCCGCCTGGGCGCGGACGGGCTGACCGGGCTCCTGCCCCGGCTGCTTGAGGCGGCCGATGTGCGGAGCCAGCTACCTGCTGCCGCGCGCGGGCGGGTCGAGCTGACCGTCCGCCGGGCCGGGGGCGACCGCTATCTGTTCCTGGTCAACCGCACCGACGAGGCGGTGAGCCTGCCAGGCCTGGACGGGGACGTTCTCACCGGAGGGGCCGGGGGCACGCACACGGGCGCCGGAGACCAACTCCCCGGCGGCCACGCAGACATACCACAGGGGCACCTCACCCTGCCCCCACGCGGAGTCGCGGTCCTGCGCGAGCCCGCCCTGTGACAGCACGACCCCCTGACAGCCCGCCCCCTGACGGCACGTCCCCGTGACAGCACCGCCCCCACCGAAGTGACAACTCCAGAAAGGATCACGATGGCACACGGCACCCGCAAGCGACCGCTGCCGACCGTCCTCGGCGTCACCGCCCTGGCCGCGGTCACCGCACTCGCCGCCGCCCCACCGTCACCCGCGGCCGAGCACACGGCCGCCGACTCCGTCACGGTCAGCCCCGACCCCGTGCACGCGCAGCAGCGGTTCGAGGGGTGGGGCACCAGCCTGGTCTGGTTCGCCAACGCCACCGGGGGCTATCCCGACGAGATCCGCAACGAACTCGCGGACCTCCTTTTCGGCGCCGACGGACTCGCCCTCAACATCGCCCGCTACAACATCGGCGGCGGCAACGCCCCCGACGTCAAGGACTACCTGCGGGCCGGTGGCGCGGTCCAGGGCTGGTGGCGGGCCCCCGAGGGCACCACCCGCGAGGACACCGAGTGGTGGGACCCCGCGAACCCCGCCCACTGGAAGGGCGACGCGGACAAGCCCCAGCGCTGGTGGGTCGACCGGATCAAGTCGCGGATCGACCACTGGGAGACGTTCAGCAACTCGCCCCCGTGGTTCATGACGAAGAGCGGCTACGTCTCCGGGGGCTTCGACGCCAACGAGGACCAGCTCAAGCCGGACTCCGTCGACGACTTCACCGCGTACCTCGCCGGCGCCACCCGGCGCCTGGAGAAGGCCCACGGCATCAAGGTGAAGACGCTCGACCCCTTCAACGAGCCCAACACCGACTACTGGAGCACCAGGCTCGGCCCCGACGGCCAGCCCGTCGGCGGTCGGCAGGAGGGCGCGCACATGGGCCCGGGGCTCCAGCAACAAGTCATCCGTTCGCTCGCCCCGGCGCTGCGCAAGTCCAAGTCCCGCACGAAGATCTCGGCGATGGACGAGACCAACCCCACCAAGTTCGCCGAGAACTGGAACGCCTACCCGGACGACGTGCGGCGCCTCGTCGACCAGCTCAACGTCCACACGTACGGCACCGGGGGCCGCACCACCGTGCGGGACCTGGCCAGGGCGGCGGGCAAGCCGCTGTGGATGAGCGAGGTCGAGGGGGAGTGGGACCCGGACGGGCAGGACTTCGAGGACATGAGGTCGGGCCTCGGCCTTGCCCAGCACATGGTCGACGACCTGCGTGAACTGGAGCCCACGGCCTGGGTGTTCTGGCAGCCCGTCGAGGACTACAACAACATGAAGCCCGGCGGTGAGAGCGCCAAGGGCGGCAACTGGGGCAGCATCCAGCTCCCGTTCGACTGCACCGCCAAGGACACCCTGAAGACCTGCCCCATCAGGACCAACACCAAGTTCGACACGGCCAGGAACTTCACCCACCACATCCGTCCGGGCGACCGTCTCATCACGGTGGACGAGCCCTCCAGCGCGGCGGCGCTCGACGCCGACGGCAAGGGCGCCACGGTCGTCCACGTCAACTCCACCGGAGCGGAGCGCTCGGTGACGGTGGACCTGTCGAAGTTCGCCTCCGTGGGCCCGGACGCGACCGTGACACCGGTCGTCACCAGCGCGGACGGCGCCCTGGAACGACAGGACCCGGTCCGGGTCACCGACCGGCGGGCCACGGTCACCGTTCCCGCCGAGTCGGTCACCAGCTTCGTGGTCGAGGGGGTCTCCGGGCGCCGGTGAGAACGGGGGAGGGACCTGACCTCCGAAGCAAGATCTAAGTTAGGTTAGCCTTTCCTAGGTTTCACTCAGGGGAGGGGATTCCATGCCGACTTGGAACACGGAGACAGGGCGGGCTCGGTCGCCCCGGTCAGCGGGGCGACCGCAACCCCGGCCGGGCCGCGCCCGGGCGGAGCGGCCCGGACCGGCGCCGCTGACGGGCGGTGCCGCATGAGCCTGATCGACCACCGGCACCGCCACCTGGAGCGGATCGCGGAGGTCCGCGCGGGCGAGCACGCCGAGAAGGTGGGCTACCCGATCGGCATCCGCCTGGTCGACGTCGTGGGCATCACCATGGTCGGCGCGGGCATGCTGCGGGTGACCCTGGGCGGCCCCGAGACCGAGGGCTTCGAGGCCCACGTGCCCGACGAACACGTCAAGTTGCTGTTCCCGGAGCCCGACGGCACGCTGCGGCTGCCCGAGCCGAACGGGACCATGCTGCGCTGGCCGCGCCCCGTGCCCACCACGCGCGAGTACACCGTGCGCCGCTACGACCCGGCCACGGGCGAGATCGACATCGACATCGCCCTGCACGAGGGCGGCCTCGCGTCGGACTGGGCGCACGGCGTCTACGTGGGCTCCGCCATCCACGTCGCCGGGCCGCCCGGCGGGCTGATCGTCCCGCACGTCTACGACCGCTATGTGCTCGCGGGCGACATCACGGCGCTGCCCGCCATCGCCCGTTGGCTCGAGGAACTGCCCAGGAGCGCCAAGGGCTGGGCGTTCATAGAAGTCGCCGACGCCACCGAGGAGACCGAGCTGTCGGCGCCCGACGGCGTCGAGGTGCGGTGGCTGCACCGCGGCGACCGCCCGCCCGGCACCGGCGACGCCCTCGCGCGCGCCGTGACCGCCGTGACCGTGCCCGAGGGCGAGCGCGTCTTCGTGTGGGCCGCGGGCGAGGCGGGACAGATGAAACCGCTGCGCCGCTGGGTCCGCGACGACCTGCGCCTCGCGAAGGGCGACCACGACATCACCGGCTACTGGAAGCGCGGCGTCGCCGACTTCGACGACGAGCACGAGCACGGCCATGACCACGGCCACGAGCACGTCGACCACCACTGACCCATCCGTCGAACGGGGGGCGGGGCGACGCCGCCGGACCAGGCGCGCCCTCCCGCACGAGCAAGGAGCAACACATGTCCATCCGCAGATCGTCGGCGCTGGTCGGCGCCGTGGCGCTGGCCCTGGTCGTGACCGGGTGCGGGTCGTCCAAGGACGACTCGGACTCCGCGGGCAAGGGCGGGACCCGGGTGTTCGCCGCGGACAACGGCAAGATCACGATCCCGGCCGATCCGAAGCGCGTGGTGGCGACGGGTTACGCCGTGCCCGCCATGATCGAGGCCGACGCGGCACTGGTCGGGATCTCGTCGTGGAAGCGCGGCGAGCCCCTGATGAGCAAGAAGGACCTCGCCACGTACAAGAAACTCCCCAAGGTGGCGGGCGAGCTGGCCAAGGAGACCAACTACGAGGCCATCGCCGAGGCCGAACCCGACCTGATCGTCATCGGTGTGCCGGCCCCGGTCCTCGGCGACATCGACGTCAAGCGTCTGGAGTCCATCGCCCCGGTGGTGGCGATCGGCCCGACCGTGCCGTCCGCGTGGCGCAAGCTGACCCGCAAGCAGTCCGACGCCGCGGGCTCGCTCAAGAAGTTCGACGCCGTGCAGGAGCAGTACGAGGCCAAGGCCGCGAAGCTCGCCGAGAAGTACAAGGGCGTGCTGCCGCGGCTCAAGCTCGGTCACGTCGGGGCGTACGGCGAGGTCGCCAAGGGCACCTTCCAGCGCGAGTTCGGCAACTCGTGGGGCACGAACATCGCCGAGGACATGGGCGCGAAGTACTACGGCAAGGTCAAGAAGCCCGGCCCCGGCTCGCACGCGGTCAGCGAGTACCCCTCCATCGAGGAACTGCCCGCCTCGCTCCGCGACGCCGACGCCATCACGTACTCGGTCCAGGCCGACGGCAGCGTCCCCAAGGCGGTGCGGTACGTCATGGACTCGAAGCTGTGGAAGAACCTGCCCGCCGTCAAGGCCGGGAAGACCTTCCCGCTGCGCTACACCGAGGCCGCGACCTACGGGTCGGCCATGAAGACCCTGGACGCGATCGACAAGTCGTTCGCTCCACTCCTGAAGCGGTGACGGCAGCGGGCCGCGCGTCCGGGGCGACGGAACAAGGAGACCGCGTGTCCGGCGCGAAGGCGCCGGGGCGTCCGGGGCGTCCGGGGCACGGCACCTCACGTGTCGTCCTGTTCGTCGGTGGACTCGTGCTCCTGGCGGTCGTCGCCGTGGTCAGCATCGGCATCGGCGCCCGCTCGGTGCCGCCCGCCGAAGTCGTCCGCGCGCTCCTCGACTTCCGGGGCACCGACGACCACGTGATCGTGCGGGACGTCCGGGCGCCGCGCGCGCTCCTCGCCGTCGCCGTGGGTGCCGCGCTCGCCGTGGCGGGCGCCCTCATCCAGACGCTGGCCCGCAATCCGCTGGCCGAGCCCGGCATCCTCGGGGTCACCGCGGGCGCCGGGTTCGCCATCACCCTCGGCTCGGCGCTCGGCCTGACCGGCGGTCAGGCGGGCGAACTGGGCTTCTCCGTCGTCGGCTCCGTGCTCGCGGCGCTGCTCGTCGCCGCGGTCGGGCGCCGCTCGCCGCTGCGCCTCGTGCTCACCGGCGTGGCCCTGACCGCGGTCCTCAGCGGTGTCGCCATGGGGCTGCGGCTGATGGTCCCGGACGTCTTCGACGCGTACCGCTTCTGGTCGGTCGGCTCGCTCGCGGCCCGCGAACAGGCACCGCTCGCGTGGCCGTTGACCGCGATCGGGGTGTGCCTGGTCGGCGCGCTGCTCCTGAGCCGGACCCTCAACGTCCTGACCCTCGGCGAGAGCGTGGCCAACACGCTGGGCGCGAGCGTGGGCCGGGTGCGGATCGCCGCCCTGGCCCTGATCACCGTGCTCAGCGGCGCGGCGACGGCGGTGGCGGGGCCGATCCTGTTCGTCGGCCTGATCGTGCCGCACCTGGTGCGCAGGCCCGCCGGGGGCTCGGTGCCGTGGCTGATCGCCTACACGATGGTCGTCGGCCCGATCCTGCTGCTCGTCGCCGACATCGGTTCACGGGTGCTGCTTCCCACGGGCGAGGTGCCGGTCGCGATCGTGACCGCGTTCCTCGGCGGACCCATGCTGATCTGGGCCGTCCGCCGCCACGGGGCGGGGGCGCTGTGACCGCGCGCGAGGCCGTCGCCGCTCCCGCGCGGCGCCGCGGCCCCCTGACCGCGCTCGGACTGCGGCCCGAGCGCCGCACGGTGATCCTCACCCTGGTCCTCACCGCCCTGATCGTCGGGCTCGGCCTGCTCGGACTCTGCTACGGCGCGTCCTGGAAGAGCCCCGGCGAGGTGTTCGCCGCGCTGAGCGGGTCGGAGCCCTCCGTCGTGATCCAGGACTGGCGGCTGCCGCGCGTGCTCGCCGCCCTGGTCTTCGGCGCGGCACTCGGCGTCGCCGGCGCCCTCTTCCAGAACCTCACCCGCAACCCCATGGGCAGCCCGGACGTCATCGGCCTCGACGCCGGTGCCTACACCGGCGCCCTGGTCGCCCTGACCGTCCTCTCGGGCACGTCCGCGCAACTGGCCGTCGGCTCGGTGCTCGGCGGGCTCGTCGTCGCGGCCGTGATCTACGTCCTCGCGTACGACCGGGGGTTCTCCGGGCTGCGCCTGGTGGTGATCGGTGTTGCCGTCAACGCGATGGTGACCGCGCTCAACTCGTGGATCGTGCTGCGCGCCGACCTGGAGGTCGCGATCGCCGCCGTCGGCTGGAGCGCGGGCTCGCTCAACGGTGTCGGCTGGGGCGACCTCGGCATCCCGTTCACGGTGATCGGCGTGCTCCTCGCCCTGATGGCCGCCCGCGCGCACGCCATGCACCAGGCGGCACTCGGCGACGCCGTCGCCGTGACCACCGGCGTGAGCCTCGACCGGCTGCGCCTGGTGATGGTCCTCGTCGGCGTCGGCTGCACGGCCACGGTGACCGCGGTCGCCGGACCGGTCGCGTTCATCGCGCTCGCCGCACCGCAGATCGGCCGCAGGCTCGCGGGCGCGGCGGGCGTACCGCTGCTGCCCGCCGCGCTCACCGGGGCCGTCCTGTTCCAGGGCGCCGACCTGATCGCGCAGATGCTCCTCGCCCCCGTCGCCCTGCCGGTCGGAGTGGTCAGCACCGCGATCGGCGGCTGCTATCTGATCTGGCTGCTCACCAAGGAGGTGGCGCGCGCGTGACCGCACGCCTGACCGCGCGGGACATCACCCTGCGCTACGGAGACCGGGTGGTGTCCACCCGGCTGAGCCTCGACGTGCCCGACGGCGCCTTCACCGCCATCGTCGGCCCCAACGCCTGCGGGAAGTCCACCCTGCTGCGCGCACTCGTCCGGCTGCTTCGCCCGGACACGGGGGAGGTGCGGCTCGACGGCCGCGACATCGGCTCCTGCGCCACCAAGGCACTGGCCAAGCAACTCGGCTTCCTGCCGCAGGACCCCCTCGCCCCCGACGACATCAAGGTCCGCCAGCTCGTCGGCCGCGGCCGCTTCCCGCACCAGTCGCTCCTTGCCCTGTGGTCGCAGCGGGACGAGGACGCCGTCGTCGACGCGATGGCCGCCGCCGGTGTCGACGACCTCGCCGACCGGCCGGTGCAGGAGCTGTCCGGCGGTCAGCGCCAGCGGGTCTGGATGGCCATGGTCCTCGCCCAGGAGACGCCCTGCCTGCTCCTGGACGAGCCGACGTCGTTCCTTGACATCACGCACCAGTACCAACTCCTCGGCCTCCTCGCCGGGTTGCGCGACGAAGGCCGCACGATCGTCGCCGTGCTGCACGACATCAACCAGGCCTGCCGGTTCGCCGACCATCTGATCGCCATGAAGAACGGCCGCGTGGTGGCCGAGGGCGAGCCCGGCACGGTCGTCGACGCCGCCCTGATCAAGGACGTCTTCGACCTGCCGAGCGTCGTGATCCCGGATCCGGTGACGGACACCCCGATGGTGGTTCCTACCGTGCAGGGGGCGCGAAGAAGTCGATGATCTCCTGGGGTGTGGGGTCGCGGGGTGCCACGGCGGCGGCCGCCGCACCGCGCGGGAACAGCGTCTGCTCGTACGCCGCGAGGGCGGCCTCGACGTCGTCGGGGTGCGCGGCGAGGGCCAGGCCGAGGTCGGCGCCGTCCTGCATGGCCAGGTTGGCGCCCGCGCCGTCGGGGGGCGAGAGGTGGGCGGCGTCGCCGAGCAGGGTCACTCCCGGCACCCGGTCCCAGCGGTGCCCGACCGGCAGGGCGTAGAGGGGGCGAAGGACCGGCCCGGACGCGGTGATCAGGGCGGTGAGTTCCGGCGCCCAGCCGTCGTACTCCTGCGCGATCCGCGCGGAGGCCGCGACGGCGTCGGTGAAGTCGATGTCGGCGAACCAGTCCTGAGGCTTCGTCAGGGAGAGGTGGGCGTGCAGGGTCCCGTCCTTCTCCCGGTGGGCCACGAGCCACTTGCCGTGCCCGTCCGGGTCGAACGCGGCGAGCGTCCCGGCGCCGACCGCCTTCGACGTGGCCGGATGGCGGGTGTCGGCGTCGTGCAGGAAGGTCTCGACGAAGGACCGGCCGATGTAGGCGGGTACGGCGGTGGAGAGCAGCGGCCGGACGCGCGACCAGGCGCCGTCCGCGCCGACCAGCACGCTCGTGACGGCGGTGGTGCCGTCGGCGAACGTCACCTCGTGGCGGCCGTCGGCGAGCGCGCGGGCGCCGGTGGCCTTGTGGCCCCAGCGGACGGTTCCGTCGGGGAGCGCGTCGAGCAGGAGCCGGCGCAGTTCGCCGCGCTGCACCTCGGGGCTCGTGCCCGAGCCGTCGTCGGCCTGGTCGGACAGGACGGTCCCGGCACGGTCCAGGAGCCGTGTCGCTTGGCGGCCCGCTAGGACGATGCCGCGGAACTCGTCCATCAAGTCGGCGGCGCTGAGGGCTAGTTGACCGCTGTGCTCGTGGATGTCGAGCATCCCGCCCTGCGTGCGTGACGTCGGCGAGGGCTCCGCCTCGTGGACCGTGGCGGGGATGCCGTGGACGTGCAGGACGCGGGCCAGTAAGAGGCCGCCGAGTCCGGCGCCGATGATGGTGACAGGGGTGTGCATGGTGCTCCTTGTGTGTCGCGTCGACGGCCGGGCGGGCCCGGCGGGATCGCTGGAGGGGAGGCGAAACGCCGGGCCCGCCCGGGTGGGCTACGGCTCAGACGACGATGACCCTGCGCCCTCGCGTGTGACCGGCCTGGCTGTCGGCGTGGGCCGCCGCGGCGTCGGCGAGCGCGTACGTCTTCTCGACCGGGATGTGCAGCCTGCCCCGCTCGATGAGGCCGACGGCCTCCGCGAGGGCCTTCGGCACGTCCCCGGTCACGCCGGAGAACCGGGCGCCGAGGTCCGGCGCGCCGAGGTCGGCGATGGAGATCACCTTGCCCGGGTCCCCGGTCAGCCCGACGAGTTCGCGGATCACGCCCGAACCCGCCAGGTCGAGCGCCGCGTCGACGCGCCCGAGCCCGCGCACCCGCTCGACCCAGCCCTCGCCGTACGTCGTGGCGAGCGCGCCGAGGCCGCGCAGATACTCCTGGTTCGCCGCACCGGCCGTGCCGATCACCGTGATCCCGCGGTCGCGGGCGATCTGCAGGACCGCCGAACCGACTCCTCCGGAGGCGCCGCTGACCAGCAGCGTCTCCCCGGGCCGCACACCGACCTGCTCGATGACGCGCAGCGCCGTCTCCACCACCGAGGGATACCCGGCGGCCTCCTCGAACGTCAGCCCCCCGGGCATTCGCGCCCAGGCCGCGAGCACGGCGAACTCGGCATAGGCGGCCGAGCCGCGCCCGAACACGCGGTCGCCGACCTCGACCCCCTCGACGCCCGCGCCGACCTCGTCCACCACCCCGGCGGCGTCCTGCCCGACGCCCGCGGGCAGCGCGACCGGACGGACCTGCTGGAACTGCCCTTCCCTGATCCGCCAGTCGACGGGGTTCACGCCCGCCGCCCGCACGGCGACGCGTATCTGGCCGGGGCCCGCGTGGGGCTCCTCGGCATCCATGAGGTGCAGGACATCCGGACCGCCGAACTCGGCGAAGCTCACTCTCTTCATGCCGACGAACGTAACACTAACGGTTAGTGTTTTGGGACGGCTACGGTTTCGCACCTGATAGCGTCAGGGCATGACCGTGCCGACCGGACGCCGTGAGCGCAAGAAGGCCGCGACCCGTCAGAAGATCGCCGACACCGCTCTGCGGCTCTTCCTGGAGCGCGGGTACGACGAGGTGGGCATCCGCGACGTCGCCGCCGAGGCCGACGTGGCCGTCACCACGCTCTTCTCCCACTTCGCCGCCAAGGAGGCCCTCGTCTTCGAGCGGGACGACGACTTCGAGGAGCGCCTCACCCGTGCGGTCACCGACCGCGCCCCGGACGAACCACTCGTCCCCGCGCTGCGCCGCGAGATCCACGCCATGGTCCTGCACTGCACGGCGGACGGCAGCGCCCCGATCTACCGCATGATCGACGAGTCACGCGCCCTGCGGGAGTACGAGGAGTCGATGAGGCTGCGCCACGCGGAGTCCCTCGCGGCGGCCCTCGTCGCCGACCCCGGCCTGCCGCAGAGCGCGACGGCCTGCCGGACGCTCGCGAGATTCGTGATCGACGCCTACGCGCTGGCCCGCGACGCGGCGGACCCGCAGGCCGCCGTGGACGAGATCTTCCAGATGGTCGAGGCGGCCTGGGCAGCCGCCTGACCCGATCCGCGGGGGGCAACGGTTCGGGCCGCGTCAGTGATCCTCCGGCGCGAACGCCTGCGTGACGGCCAGGCTGTCCTCGTAGACGTGGTGCCGCGTGACCAGGCCGTCCTCGACGGTGAGATGCAGCGCGAACCGTGCCTGATACGCACGTCCGGTGGGCCGGGCGGTCTGCCGGATCTCACCGAGCACGACCGCGTCGCTCCCGTCGACGAGGATGCGCTCGACCTCGGTCGCCACACGCTCCGGCACGTGCTGCTCGGCGAGCTCCCGATAGTGGGCGGCCGCGTCGGCCCGGGAGGACCGGTGCCGGATCCACGGCGTGGCGGCGCGGCCGTGCTCGGCCTCCGGCCAGGACAGCTTCCAGTCGCCCTGCTCGGCGTACAGCTCGGCGATGCGCTCGGGGTCGCCCTCGCCGATCCTGCGCAGCAACTCCTCCACCACACCGCGCGTGCTCGTGGCTACGGCTGCGGACCTCTCCGACCTCTCCGCCATGACTGATCCCTCCGTCCTTGTCCGCGCCCTCAGGCGCGGTGAGATCACCCATCCTGTCGGCGCGGGCACGGCACGACGATTACCTCTGAAGTAGGTACGCCCTCCGCTGCGACAGGCACGAGCCGGGACCGGGCCCCGCCCGCGGCCTCAGGACGCGGCGCGGGCCGCGTACGCGCGGACGTCCGCGTCGGTGTCGGCGGTCGCCGCCGCCAGGGCCGTGCGGGCGTCCGGCTCGGCGCGGTGGGCGAGGAGGGACAGGACGGTGGCCTTGCGGACGTCCGCGTCGGGGTCGGACGACGCCTTGGCCAGGGCGGGGACGGCAAGTTCCGGCGAGGCCGCGCGGAGTGCGGTCGCCGCTCCGGCGCGGACCTGCCAGGCGGGGTCGTCGAGCGCGGCCACGGCCCGGTCGGCGTACGGGGGCGGGCAGCCCGTGTCGCGGAGCGCGGTCAGGGCGGCCGCCCGCACCAGCGGGTCGGGGTCGTCGAGGAGGGGTGCGAGTGGAGCGGGGGCCGGGGCGCCGACCGCGGCGAGACCACGGGCCACCGCGACCCTCACCTCACGGGCCGGGTCGGCCGCGGCAGCCGCCAGGTCGACGGCCGCGTCCACCGAGACCAGCGCCCGCACGGCGTGGATGCGGACGTCGAGGTCGGCGTCGGCCAGCGCGGCCGCGAACAGGGGCGCCTCGCCGAGCCGCAGCGCCCGCAGCACGTCCAGCGCCGCGGCGCGCACCGCCGGGTCGGCCACGTCGAGCGCCGCCCGCAGACCGGACCTCAAGTCGGCGTCAGGGGGCAGTACTCCGACCAGCTCCCGCAGTACGGCTGCGGCGGCCGACCTGACCTGGGGGGAGCTGTCCCGGAGCCGGGCGGCGAGCGCCGGTCCGGCCCCGGCGGGCACCGTCTCGGAGACGACGGTGACGGCGGCCGCGCGCACCGCAGGGTCGTCGTCCGCGAGGTAGGGGGCGAGCGCGTCCAGGTCGGGGGACTCCTCGGCGAGGGCGAGGAGGCGCAGGAGGGTGGGGCTCGGGGCGGCGGGCGTCGTAGGCGTCGTGGGCGTCGGCGCGGGCACCGCCGCGGGGCGCGCCGCCGGAGCCGCGTCCCGTCGCCCCGCCGTCGCCACCGCCACCAGCGCCACCTCGCCGAGCACCCGCTCCGCCCCGCCCACCGGGTCGAACTCCGGCACCGGCACCACGTACGGCTCGACCGGCCGCGCCCTGAACTCCATGCCGCCCGCAGGCGACTTGTACAGGTCGAGGTGGTGCAGCCAGCCCGCGTCGTCCCGCTCCGGGTGGTCGAGCCGTTCGTGGTACAGGCCCCAGCGCGACTCCGTCCTGGCCAGCGAGGCCCGCGCCGCCATCTCCGCGCAGTCCCGGATGAACGACACCTCGGCGCACCGCATCAGCTCATGGGCGGTGCGCGCCCCCATCCCGGCGATCTCTCCCGTCATCCGCTCGAACGCCTCCACCGCCAGGGACAGCTTCGCCCCGGTCTTCGGCGGCGCCACGTAGTCGTTCACGAACCGCCGCAGCTTGTACTCGACCTGGGGCTGCGGCGGCCCGTCGGGGTTGCGCAGCGGCCGGTAGATCAGCTCGTGCGCGGCCACCAGCTGCTCCCTCGGCAACTCGCCCTCGTACACCGGGAACCGGGACGCGTCCGCGCCCGCCAGGTCCCCGAAGACGAACGCGCCGATCATGTAGTTGTGCGGCACGCAGGCCAGGTCGCCGGCCGCGTACAGGCGCGGCACGGTCGTGCGGGCCTGTGCGTCGACGCGTACGCCGGACGCCGAGTGGCCGCCGCACAGGCCGATCTCCGAGATGTGCATCTCGATGTCGTGGGTGCGGTAGTCGTGGCCCCGGCCCTCGTGGAACGCGGCGCGCGTGGGCCGCTCCGTCGTGTGCAGGATCGACTCGACGGCGCTGATGGTCTCCTCGGGAAGATGGCTGAGCTTCAGATACACCGGGCCCCGGTCGGAGGCGAGTTCCGCCGCGAACTCGGACATCATCTGCCCCGACCAGTAGTCGGACTCGACGAAGCGCTCGCCGTGCCGGTTCACCTGGTAGCCGCCGAACGGGTTCGCGACGTACGCGCAGGCCGGGCCGTTGTAGTCCTTGATGAGCGGATTGATCTGGAAGCACTCGATGCCGGTCAGGGCGGCGCCCGCGTGGTACGCCATGGCGTAGCCGTCGCCCGCGTTCGTCGGGTTCTCGTACGTCCCGTACAGATAGCCCGACGCGGGCAGGCCGAGGCGTCCGCAGGCGCCCGTGGCGAGGATCACCGCGCCCGCGCGGACGGTCACGAACTCGCCGGTGCGGGTGTGGAAACCGGCCGCGCCGACGGCCCGGCCGTCGCCTGGACGCGTGAGCACGCGCACCGGCATCACCCGGTTCTCGATGCGGATCCGCTCCCGCATCTCGCGGCGCCGCAGCTGCCGGTAGAGGACCTTCTTGACGTCCTTGCCCTCCGGCATCGGAAGGACGTACGACCCGGAGCGGTGCACCTGGCGGACCGCGTACTCGCCGTGCTCGTCCTTCTCGAACTTCACGCCGTACGACTCCAGGCGCTTGACCATCGCGAAGCCGCGGGTCGCGGTCTGCCGGACCGTGGACTGGTCGACGACGCCGTCGTTGGCGCGGGTGATCTCCGCGACGTAGTCGTCGGGTTCGGCCCGGCCCGGGATGATCGCGTTGTTGACGCCGTCCATGCCCATCGCGAGCGCACCGGAGTGCCGCACGTGCGCCTTCTCCAGGAGCAGGACGTCCGCGCCGTGCTCGGCTGCGGTCAGGGCGGCCATGGTGCCCGCGGTGCCGCCGCCGATGACGAGGACGTCGCAGGAGAGTTCGGTCGCGTCGGCGAGGGCGGGGATGGCCAGGGGGGTGTCCACGGGCGCGCCTTTCACGGGGGATGCGGGTGGTCAGAGGGAAGAGAGGACGCGGCGGCGCAGGCCGGTCGTGGCGGGCGCGTTGCGCGCGTCCCGCTGCCGGGGATGCGGGACGTCCAGGACCTCGCCGGACGCGAGCAGCGCGATCCGGTCGCCGAGGTACAGGGCCTCGTCGACGTCGTGGGTGACGAAGACGACGGTCGCGCCGGTGCCGCGCAGGATGTCCACGAGCAGGTCCTGCATCCCGGCGCGGGTGCGCGGGTCGAGTGCGCCGAACGGCTCGTCCATCAGCACCGCACGGGGCCGCCCCGCCAGCGCCCGGGCCAGCTGGACACGCTGCCGCTGCCCGCCGGACAGCTGCCGGGGCAGCTTGCGGGCGTGCCCGGCGAGGCCGACCCGCTCCAGCCAGTCCTCGGCGGTGCGCCGCCGCTCGGCCCTGGCCACCCGGCGGATCGCCAGGGGGAGTTCGACGTTGGCGCGCACGCTCCGCCACGGGAGCAGGGCGTCCTCCTGGAAGACGAGCGCCCGGTCGGCCGCGGGCCCGCCGACCGGCACCCCGTCCTGGGTGACCTGCCCGGCGAGCGGGGGCAGCAGCCCGGCGAGGGTGCGCAGGAGCGTGGACTTGCCGCAGCCGGACGGGCCGAGCACGGCGACGAGTTCGCCGGGGGCGACGCGCAGCCGCACGGTGCCGGGGAGCGCCTGGCCCTCGCGGTGGCCGAGCCGTACGTGGTCCAGGGCCAGCTCGGCGCCGTGGCGGGCGGGAGCGGTGCTCGCGGCGGGGTTCACGGACGATGCGGGGATCACGGAAGGTGCGGGGCTCGTTGCCTGTGCAGGGCTCACGGAATGTGCGGGGACCACGGAACGTGCGGGGCTCATGAGACGGGCTCCTTGTCGCGGGCGGGAGCGGGCAGGGGAGCCGGGGCGGGGGTGGCCGGGGGTGTGGCCGCGCGGACGGCCCGGCGCGCGGCGCGTGAGGGTGCCCGCTCGGGCGGACGCGGCAGCCAGGCGGTGGCGCGCCGGCCGAGGAACTCCACCGCGGTCGAGGTCAGCCAGCCGAGGGCGCCGATGGTGGCCATGCCGACGAAGACCCCCGGATAGTCGACGACCGTGTAGTCCTGCCACGTGCGATAGCCGACGCCGTACTCACCGGAGATCATCTCCGCGGAGATCACACAGATCCACCCGACGCCGATCCCCACCGAGAGCCCGCCGAAGATGCCTGGAAGGGCGCCCGGCAGCACCACCGAGAACAGCACCCGGAGCCGCCCGCCGCCCAGGGTGAGCACGGCCTCCTCCCACACCGGCGTGAGCGCGCGCACCGCGTGCCGCGTCGACACCAGGACCGGGAAGAACGCCGCGGCGCAGGTGATGAACACGATGCCCTGCTCGTTGGTGGGAAGCAGCAGGATCGCGACCGGCACCAGGGCGATCGCCGGGACCGGCCGGGCCACCTCCACCAGCGGGCCAAGGAGGTCGGCCGCCCACCGCGACCGGGCGATGGCCGTGCCCGCCGCGACACCGAGGACCGCGGCGAGCACGAAGCCGATCACGATGCGGCGCAGGCTGTGGCCGAGGTCCTGCCAGTACGGGGCGGTCCCGAGCCGGTCGCCGAACGCGGACGCCACCTCGCCGACCGTGGGGAACTGCCCGAACCGCAGCCACAGTTCGACGTCCTGGGCGGTCAGGAGCTGCCACAGGCCGAGCGCCGCGGCGAGCGAGGCCACCCGGACCAGCCGGCGGCCCGCGCTCATGATGCGCGCCCCAGTGCGTCCGCGTAGCTGACGACCCGGGCCCCGGCGTGTCGCTCGACGTACGTCGCCGCATGGCTCCGGGTGACGAAGGCGCGCAGGTCAGAGCCGTCCGCGACCCACACGGCCTTGTCGGCGAACCACAGCGTGCCGGTCAGCGCGTCCGGTACGTACGCAGCCCGCACCTGGCCGCCCTTCGCCGCCGCGACCGCCTTCAGAAGCTCCTTGGGGCTGTCGAACGCACGGGTGGTGTCGCGCCCCTTCAGCCACAGCTCGGAGCGGGCAGCGCCCGCCTTCGGGTACGAGGGCGCCCGCACGGCCCGCTCCAGCGGCGCCGGATCGACGAAGGCGTCCACATCGACGTCGCCCACCAGCTTGGCCGCCTTGAGGATCGGCACGTCCTTCTTGAGCGCGCCGATCAACTCCGGGCGCAGCGCCGGGTCGAAGGTGGCGATGCCGTGGGCGCCGTTGTAGAGATAGACCGCTTCGGCGGGCAGCCCCGTCTCCTCTGCCACCGCCTCGGCGGCGGCGACCGGCCGCTTGCGCAGGTGGTCGGTGGCGCGCCGCTGCGCCTGGAGGAAGGCGTCGAGGACTCCGGGGCGCTCCTCGGCGAACTTCTCCCGGACGGTGACGCCGTGGAATGTCGGCAGGTTCAGGTCGGCCCCGTCGTACAGGACCCTCGCCTTGCCCGCGTGGACCAACTGGCCGGGCCAGGCCACGAATTGGGACAGCGCGTCGACGCTGCCCCCGGAGAGGGCGGACGCGCCGACACTGGGCTGCTGATTGAGTTTCCTGACGTCGTCGACCGGATCGATCCCGGCCTTCTTCAGGGCCCGCACCAGGGTGCCGTCGGCGGCGGAGCCGACGCTGGTCGACACCTTCTTGCCACGCAGGTCGGCCAGCGTGCGCAGCGCCGAATCGGGCCTGGTGACCACGGTGTTGAGGCCGCCGCGCAGGTTGTAGCCGGTCACTGAGACGAGCCGGGTCGGTTGCCCTAGCTGCTTGCCGCGGGCCGCGTTGATGAGCAGCGGGAAGTCGCCCATCGACCCGATGTCGATCTTCCCCGCGGTCATCTGCGCGGTGATCGGCGCGCCCGTCGCGTAGTCCTGCCACTTCACCTTGTACGTCTTGCCGTCCCTCTTGCCGCGGGCGGCGAGCTCCTCCTCGAAGTAGCCGAGGGAGCGCAGCAGGGTGCCCGCGGTCACGGTGTTGATCGTCTTCGACTGGTAGCCGACGGTCACCGTGACGGCGTCGGAGTCGTCGGCACCGGCCGCGCCGCCGCATGCGGTGGCCAGGGGCAGCAGGAGGGCGATCGGCAGGGCCAGGGCGAGGGTGTGTTGTCGGGCGGGGAGCGTGCGAGTCATGGAGGCGGGGCCTTTCACCGGAGCAGGTAGGGCATGTTGACGGTCACCGCGCCGGTGGGACACCGGGCCGCGCAGGGGCCGCAGTACCAGCACTCGTCGACGTGCATGTAGGCCTTGCCGTCGTCCGCACGGATCGCGAGCGAGTCGAGCGGACACATGTCGACGCAGAGCGTGCAGCCGTCGATGCAGCGGGACTCGTCGATGGTCACGGGCACGTCGGCGCGCTGCGGGACAACAGGCATGGCTGTCTCCAGGGAGGGCGTGTACGGGGGACGTACGGGCGGAGGAGGGGAAGACTCCGGGTCGGAGGAGAGGACTTCGGGTCAGACGGAGTGGCGGCGCAGGACGCCGCTCATGGTGATGCGGTCGCCGCGGAAGCGGATGAACTCCAGGTCCACCGGGCGCCCGTCGGGCAGATGGGTCAGCCGCTCCAGCATCAGCACGGCACTTCCGCGCGGGGCCTGGAGAACGGCGGCGGAGTGCGCGTCGGCGTTCACGGCCTCGAGGGTGATCTCGGCATGGCCGAGGGGCCCGCCGGTCAGCGCCTCCAGGAGCCGGAACACGTCCGTGTTCTCCAGGTCGCAGCCGAGCAGTTCACCGCCCACGTCCATGGGCAGATAGGAGAGGTCCAGGGAGAGCGGAAGACCGTTCAGGTGCCGCAGCCGCTCGATACAGAGCACGTCGGTGTGGTCGGGCAGGCCGAGCCGGTGCGCCACCGGGCCGGGGGCGCTGACGGGGCCGACCGTGCGGACCTCGTTGGTGACCCGGCCGTGCTCGTGCAGGGTCTCGGCGAGGCCCTGCAGCCGGTCGAGGCCGTGCGGGAACTTCTCGCAGACCACGACGGTGCCGACACCGGCCTTCCGGTCGACGAGCTGCTCGCCGCGCAGCAGGTCCAGGGCCTGCCGGACGGTGTTGCGGCTGGCCCGGTAGTCGGCGGCGATGACGTCCTCCAGGGGCAGCACGCCGCGGGGGAACCCGCCCGTCAGGATCTGGTGGCGCAGCAGGTCGGCGAGTTGCCGGGCCTGGTCCGCACGCAGCCGCCGGCGCCGCGCGGCGGCGACGGGGAGCGAGGCGGGGATGCGTTCGGCTGGCATGGCAGGAAACGTACCGGCGCACCCGCGACGGTGGTGTTGCGGCAGCATTGCGCCACCTGGAAACCCCTGGAGCGCCGCGCTGACCTGGGACATCGGCGACCGAGGGTGAAGATCCGCCACTTCGGTGCCCACGACGTGGACAGGTGGGGCCCGGGCGGGCCCGGCTGAGGAGGCCCCTAAATCGTTCGCGCCCGTCGGCAGCCGAGTGGGACGATCCGCGAGGCATCGAGTGAGGCGATCCGCGAGGTATGCGGAGTTCCTCCCCCTCATTTCCCGACTCGCTTGCCCGACTCGCTTGCTCGGCTTGCCTGCCCGACTCGCTTCCTTCCGAGAGGTGGCTGTGATGTCCGTTGCCGCGTCCCCGTCGTCCGGGTCCCCCTCCGCTCCGCTGGTCCGCACGGAGGCCGGGGCGGTGCGCGGCGGCAGCGAGGAGGGCGTGGCGGTGTTCCGGGGCATCCCGTTCGCCGAACCGCCCGTCGGGGAGCTGCGGTTCGCCGCGCCCCGGCCGGCGCGCGGGTGGGACGGGGAGCGGCCGGCCCTCGCCTACGGGCCGCCGCCGCCCCAGGCCGGGGTGTTCGGGATGGACGGGCTCGCGCAGGATTCTCCCGGGGACGACTGGCTGACGGTGAACGTCTGGTCGCCCGACCCGGGCGCGGGCGCGGGGCTGCCGGTGATGGTGTGGATCCAGGGCGGCGCCTATGTGATCGGCATGTCCGGGCTGCCCGAGTACGACGGCGGCCGCCTCGCGCGTGAGGGCGGCGTCGTGGTCGTGACGTTCAACTACCGGGTCGGCGTCGAGGGCTTCGCGCAGATCGAGGGGGCGCCGGCCAACCGGGGCCTGCTCGACCAGGTCGCCGCGCTGGAGTGGGTGCGCGACAACATCCGCGCGTTCGGCGGGGACCCGGACCGGGTCACCGTCTTCGGGCAGTCGGCGGGCGGCGGCTCGGTCGCCGCGCTGCTGGCGATGGACCGGGCGAGGGGGCTGTTCCACCGGGCCGTCGCGCAGAGCGTCCAGGGCACCTGCTTCTCGCCGGAACTCGCCGCCGACGTGACGGCCGCCTGCGCCGCCGAGGTGGCCCTCCGGACCACGGCGGCGGACCTGGCCACCGTGGACCCGGCCCGGCTGGCCGCCACCGGCGACGCCGTCACCGCGAAGATCGCCCAGTGGGCGGGGCGCTGGGGCCGTCCCGCACACCGCACGATCCCGTTCGCGCCCGTCGTCGACGGCGACGTCCTGCCCGCCACGCCCTGGCAGGCGCTGGCCGAGGGCGCCGCCCGGGACATCGAGCTGATCGCCGGTCACACGCGCGACGAACACCGGCTGTTCGGCGCGATCGACGGCACGCTCGGCCAGATCACCGAGGAGCAGGCCGAGACCGCCCTGCGGATCTTCGCCCCCGGCCCCGACGGCCCCCGGCGCTACCGCGACGCGCTCCCCGACGCGGGCCCGGACGAACTGTACGAACGCGTCCACGCAGACTGGCTGTTCCGCATGCCGTCGCTCCACCTCGCCGAGGCCCACATCCGGGCCGGTGGCCGCGCGCACGTCTACGAACTGACCTGGTCCGCGCCGGGCATGGGCGGCGCACTCGGTGCCTGCCACGGCCTCGACGTGCCGCTCGTCTTCGGCAACCTGACCCGCGGTCAGACCGCCGCCCTCCTCGGTGAAGGGCCCACCCCGGAGGCCGAGCCGGTCTCGGCGCAACTCCGAGCCGCCTGGACGGCGTTCGCCGCCCACGGCGACCCGGGCTGGCCCGCGTACGACAGCGAGCGCCGCCTCACCCGGCTCTTCGACACCCACCCGGCCGTCGCCCCCGACCCGGAGAGAACCTCCCGCCTGCTGTGGCAGGACCATCCCTTCGCGGCCCTGCCACTGCTCGGCCGGTGAGAGCCAGGCTGCGCGGCACTGGGTATTGTTCCGCCGGGTTCGACCGGGCGGCGGGTCCGGTCAGGAGGGGGAGTCGTGGCCACAAGTGGTGAGCGTGCGCGGATAGTTCCGACGGAGGACGGGCATCGCGTCACACCCGCAGAGCTGTTCTTCGACCTGGTCTTCGTGTACGCCATCACACAGGTCACCGCGCTTATGGCGGCCGACCCGACCCCGCTGCGGCTGCTCGGCGCGGGCGTCGTGCTCGCGTTGCTGTGGTGGTGCTGGTGCTGTTTCGCCTGGCTGGGGAACGTGGTGCGAGCCGACTCCGGGGCGGTGTTCGGGGTGCTCGTCGCGGTCATGGCCGTGGTCATGGTCGTCTCGCTGACCGTGCCCGAGGTGTACACCGACGCCGCCGGCGGGCTGCCGGTGCCGCTCGTCTTCGTCCTGTGCTACGGGGCCGTGCGGGTGCTGCATCTCGTCACGTACTGGATGTCCGCCCCGGACGACGCGGTGCTCCGGGCCACCTTGCGGCGGACCGCGCTGCTGTCCGTGGCGCCGCCGTTCGTCCTGCTCCTGGCCGGCAGCGCCTTCAGCGGCCTGACGCAGGTGCTGCTCTGGCTCGGCGCCGTCGCGGTCGACTACTTCGGGATCTACCTCGTCGGCGGCTCCGGCTGGCGCGTGGCCTCACCCGGGCACTTCTCCGAACGGCACGGCCTGATCGTCATCATCGCCCTCGGTGAGTCGATCGTCGCCATCGGCGTGGGCGTGTCCGGGTTCACCCTGACCTGGCCCGTACTGGGAGCGGCCGCGGTGGGCCTGCTCGTGGTGGCGGGGCTGTGGCGGGTCTACTTCGGGCGGGTGAGCGCCGCGGCCGAGCATCGGCTCGAGGCCTTGGACGGTGACGACCAGATCCGCTTCGCACGTGACGTCTACACCTTCCTGCATCTGCCGCTCGTCGGTGGGGTCGTGCTCACCGCGCTGGGGATGAAGAAGGTGCTCAAGCAGGTCGCCGACACCGGGCACTACGACCTGTCCGAGCCGTTGTACGGAGTGGTGGCCTGGGCGCTGCCCGGCGGCGTGGGAGTGTTCCTGGCCGCCGCCGCGGCGATCTTGCTGCGCACCGCCGGGCAACGGTCGGTGCCGCTGATCGCCGGCGGCGCGCTCTGCCTCTGCGCGGGGGCGGTGGTCGCGACGATTCCGGCGCTGGTCGCGCTCGTGATGCTGGCGGGGGTGGTGGCGGGGGTGCTGGCTCTGGAGGGGCGGCGGACGACAGCGAGCCCCCCACACTGATGAGGGTGTGAGGGGCCCTGGTGCCGAGGGCTACTGCGGCCTGAAGGAACGGATCTGGTAGTTGCCCATCAGGTTTCCCTCCGCGTTCGCCGGAGTGGAGCCCACACGCTGGTTGTAGTTCGTGGCCTTGTAGTACTGCTTCCGATGGGTGGCCTTGTTCGCCACCGACAACACGTTCACCCCCCGCTGGATGAAGCCGCAGTCATCGGCCGTGTTGGCGCGCTGCGCACTCAGCCAGATACAGCGCTCGCCGGTGCCGTTCCAGCCGCTGTAGATGCAGAAGTACGCGGCGGGGCAGTTGTACGCCGCCGGGGCGGGGGCCGGGGACGCCGACGCGAGTGGAACGGTGCCGAGCGTGGCCGCCAGGGCCATGGAGGCGACGAACAGTGAACGAGTCGCACGCACAGGAAACTTCCCTTCCTCGACTGCGAGTTGGGGCGCGGATCCGGATGTCGCGATGCTCCGGCGAACGGATGTTCCGCGCCTGGGCCCACTGTGGCCCGGCGCGGCCGGGGAGTCCTCAGCGTTCAGCGCACGAGTCCTTCGCATCCAGCGCAAGCGCCCGCACCTCGTTCGGAGGCAGTCCATAGGCTTTGCGGAACGCCCGGCTGAAGTCGGCGGGGCGGAGGAAGCCCCAGCGGGCGGCGATCTCGGTGATCGTGCGGCGGCGCTGATGGGGATCGGTCAGGTCGGCGTGGCAGCGCTCCAGGCGGCGGCGCCGGATCGTGGCGGCCACGGTGTCCGGCTCGTCGCGGAAGAGGAGATGGAGGGTCCGTACGGAGATGTGGTGGTGGGCGGCGATGGCGGCAGGGCGTAACTCGGGGTCGCCGAGGTGGTCGTCGATGAACGCGTTGACGCGGGCAAGGAGCACCGACGTGCGGCTCTCGGCGGGGAGGCTGCCCTGCGCGCCGAGGCGCCCCGCCAGGACGGCGGCCGCCAGGTCCACACCGATGCGGCCGAGCCGGGCCCGCTCCTGCGGGCCGCCGTCGCGGGCGGCGTCGGGCAGCCCCGCGAGGTAGGAGCCAAGGAGCCGCGCCGAACCGGCCCGGGTGGACAGGGGTTCGGCCAGCAACCGGTCCGCCTTGCCGCCCGCCAGCGGAAGCAGCGACCGGGACAGCCTCATCAGGGTGAGCCGGATCTGCCGGCCGCGGTCGGGAAAGTCGCACGCCAGGGGGTGCGAGGTGGAGAACAAGGCCATGTCGCCCGGCCCGAGACAGACCACGCCACGCTCCTGCTCGAGGCGGATCGGAGTGCCGTGCACCAGGACGAGGTAGTACACCTCGGGATCGGAGCGGCGGATCTGCACCGCGGAGCGATGGGCCGTCATCGGGGAGAAACCGAAGAACGCCACCTGGCTGTCGGGGAGTTCGACGGCGTTCGCCCGGCCCTGGAAGACGGCCGCGTGCGCGCTGCGCACGGTCACGGGCATGACCTCGTTGCCGACCATCTCGACCCACCAGTCGAACCGGTCAGGTGCCGGGATGCTGTCGGTACTCACCTTCAGCACCGGTCCCGCCACGTCCCCCTGCTGCTCTGACGTCTCGTCGAGAGTGGACATCCCGCGATGCTGCCCCACCGGGGAACCGGGAACCAGACGGTTCCGCCCAGAGGCCCGATTCTCGACCGGTAAAGGCCCACTCCACGTCTCCGGTACCGCCGCTTTCCGCCCTGCCTTCACCCCGCTCGGGCGGCCATTCGGCCCCGCTCCTCCCGCGCCCCCACCCACTCCGGGAGACCGTACTCATGTCCGAGTTGTTCGCATGTGTATGTGAAGGAGCACTTCCTTGGTCCCCGTCAGGTTCATCGTCATCGGCGCCGTCGCCGCCCTCACCGCCACCTTGACCGCCGCCCCGAGCCCCGCGGCCCCCGGCCCCGCCGCCGCGCCGACGCCCGGCCTCCCCGGCCAGCTCCGCTCGGGCGAGGTCACCTGGGCCGCGAACGCCTTCGGCGCCCTGTGCCGCCGCGGCACGGTCGCGGCTCCCGACCGGCGGGCCCTCCCGCTGTTCGACGGCAGGAGCGTCACCGCCCACGCCGAGAAGGTGACCCGCGACCGTGAGGGCACCCTGCTGTGGAGCGGGCACCTCGCCGGACACCCCGACCGGCCCGTCACGCTCGCGGTCGACGGCGCCTGCGCCGGGGGCAGGCCGCGGGTCGCCGGTGAGATCACGGCCGGCCAGGTGCGGTACGCGCTGGAAGCCGTGCGGCCCGGGGTGTCCCGCATCCGGTCGTTCGACACCGCGCGCCAGACACCCCTCGTACGCGACGGGCTGCGCCTGGAGCGGACGGTGCGGCCGGCGGCGCCACCCAGCAGACGTGCCGAACCCGCGGATCCGGTCATCGACGTGCTCATCGGCTACACGCCCGCGACCGCGAAGGACACCGAGGGCGGCGCGGACGCCCTCGTGCTCCAGGCCAAGGCGGCCGTCGAGGGCACCAATCAGGCGTACGCCGACAGCCAGGTCAAGGCCCGGCTCAACCTGCTCGGCACGTTCGAGACGCCGGAGTGGTCGGGGAGCACCGCCGACCTGGACGGCATGACGGGCGCGCTCGCTGATCCGGACGACCCGGAGTACGCCGACGAGTGGGCCACCGGTGTCCGCGCCACCCGGGACGCCAAGGGCGCCGACCTCGTGCACGTCCTGTCCAGGTTCACCCCCGGCGCCGGCACGTACACGGCCGGAACCGGCATGACGCCCTCCCTGCCCCGGCTCGTCCCCGGCGACAACGCCCGGTACAGCACGGACGGCACCGGCTTCGGGGCGCAGCAGGCCGACACCTTCGGCACCCACCACCTCGCCCACGAGATCGGCCACAACTTCGGCCTCAACCACGACTACGTCACCGACCCCGTCGACCCGTCGGCCGCCAACTACCGCGAGGGCAACTACAACCCGTACTACCCCGACAACCACGGCTTCCTGCCCGCGGACCGCACCTGGGTCGACATCATGGGCTACGACATGAGCTGCGCCAGCGAGGACAAGTGCGAGAACAAGATGTGGTTCTCCAACCCCCGCCAGGACCACGACGGGAAGCCGCGCGGCGTGGCCCTCGGATCGCCGGAACCCGCCGACTCCACCCGCGTCATGAACCTCACGGGCCCGGTGCTCGCCAACTACCGCACGCCCGCCGACAGCACCGCCCCCAAGCGCCACGCCCTCACGGCGGTGCCGCAGGACGGCACGGGCGGCACCGTCACCACCGCATCCACCGGCCTGTTCGCCGCCGGTGACCAGGTCACGATCACCGCGACGCCGGACTCCGGCCACAAGATCGACCGGTGGATCGTCGACGGCAAGGTGCAGCCGACCCGTGCGGCGTCCCTGAGCGTGACGATGGACAGCAACCACTACGTGGCCGTGAAGTTCGTCAGGAGCACCGCGCCCCTCAGCCCGATCCCGGCCGCGCTCACCGCCGTCAGCCCCGACACCGGCTCCGTCGACGGCGGCTTCACCGTCACCCTCACCGGCGGCGGACTCACCGGCACCACCCAGATCCTCGTGGGCACCCCGACCGCGGGCGGCTTCCGCGGGGTCGCGGCCACGGACGTACGGGTCGTCGACGACGCCCGGGTCACGTTCACCGCGCCCGCGTACCCGGACGCCGGACCCGTCAAGATCGCCACCGCCCGCGGCAACGCGATGACGGCGTCCATCGGCTTCACTTACACCGACTGAAGCGCCCGCCGTCGGCGCTGCCGAGAGATCCCGCGCCCGCGGGGATGTAACGCCCGTGCCCCCTCCGGCCAAGAACAGTCGTACGCACGAGGGATGAGATCGATCAGGGCGACGAGGAGAGTGATGGGGACGGAGAGCAGAAGCAGAGGCGGGCCGGCCGGAGGCGGGTTGCGGGATCCTCAGGTGTTCGAGGCGTTCTACCGGCGGCATGTGGACGCCGTCACGCGGTTCGTGGCGCGGCGGGTGAGTGATCCGCACACCGTCGCCGATCTGACCGCCGATGTCTTTCTCGCGGTGATCGACTCCGCGGACCGGTACCGTCCCGGGCTCGGGAGCGAGGCGGCGTGGCTGTTCGGCATAGGCCGCAACGTCGTCTCCGCCGAGTACCGGCGCAGTTCGCGGCAGGCCGGACTCGGGGCGCGGATCGCGGGGCGGCGGTTGCTCGACGACGACGACATCGCGCGCCTGGAGGAGAAGCTCGACGCCGAGCAGGGCGGCCGACGCGCCCTGGAACTCCTCGCGGACCTGCCCGAGAGCGAGCGGGCCGTGCTCGAACTCGTCGCGGTCGACCAGCTGACGGTCGGCGAGGCCGCGGCGGCCCTGGGGACCACGCAGGTCGCGGCGCGCGTACGGCTGCACCGTGCGCGCAGGAAGCTGCGCGGCGCGGGTGAACTCGCGGCATTGCGGCCGGAGTTCGGGCAGGACGGGCACGGCGAGCCGGTCGCGCGCACACGGCAGGACGAACGCACGGGGCACGTCGAGCACACGCGGCAGGCCGAGTCGCGTACCACCAACATCGTCTACGCGGGGGGAGAGTCATGAGCACCCGGACATTCGAGGACCGGCTCCTTGAGGAACTGCAGCACGAAGCACGGCTCCAGGCCGACGGGGCCGCACCGCGGCCGGTGGTGGTGCCGGTGCGCCGCAGGATCGTGACGCCGGTGCGGGTCGGCGCGGTCCTGGTGGCCTGCGCGGCGGCGACCGTGACGGCGATCGTCGTGCCGGGCGAGGAAGGGGGTTCGTCGGCGTACGCCGTGGACCGGCTCTCCGGCGGTGCGGTGCGCGTCACCGTCAAGGACCTGACGCTCGACACCGGCGAGCAGGAGGCTCTGGCCGACAAGCTGCGCGCGGCCGGGGTCCGGGTGTCGGTGGACGAGACGCCCCAGGGCAAGGCGTGCCGCATGCCGCGTGGCGAGATGATCAGCGACACCGTCCTCAGCCTGCTGAACCCCGCCCAGGGGGACGACGGCGACAGCGCGGGCGGACAGGCGGGCGAGAAGCAGCCCGACCAGGCCCAGAAGCGCCCGGGCAGGCCCGGCCCGAAGGGCAAGGTGTGGCAACTGGTCTTCCACCGGGGCGACACCATGGTGATGGAGCGCGGCACCGGCTTCCACCCCGGCGACGACATGCGCTACACGAGCTTCTACGGCATCCGGGGCAAGGCCGCAGCCTGCGAGCCGGTCCCGAGCCCGTGGGGCAAGAACTGACGGACAGCCGCCCGCTCCCGCCCGGTCCCGCACCGGGCGGGAGCGGTCCGTTCCTCGCACGGCACGCGCGGTCCGGGGACGCCTCAACGCAGCGCGACGAGCCCCGCGTCCGTCGGCCTGAAGCCGCACGCGTCGACGTAGAACCCGCGCAGATCCTCGTCGAAATCGACGTGCAGCCACTCACAGTGCGCCGCACGGGCCTCGCGCGCCGCGACCGCCACGAGCCGGGTCCCGACACCGGCCCGGCGCAGGTCCCGGACGACCATCGTGTCGAGCACGAACGCGTGCACACCCCCGTCCCAGGCGACGTTGACGAACCCCACAAGCACCCCGCCCCGACGGGCACAGACCCACCCGAGACTGTGCCGCCGCACCTGCGCCAACCAGTCGATGGGCAACACGGCGTGCTCGAAGGCCTCGGCGTGCAGCGCGTTGACGTCCGCGTTGTCGAAACCACCGCGCCATTCGTACGTGATCGTCATGGGCGCATCGTAGGTCGGGGGCGTGCGGACCGTGCCGAGGGGAACTACAGCGCGCTGGTGAAGGAGCGCCGGTACGACCGCGGCGGCACTCCCCGGCGGCGGACGAACTGTTCGCGCAGGACGGCCGCGCTGCCGTAGCCCACGCGGTGGGCGATCTCCTCGACCGGGAGGTCGGTGGTCTCCAGGAGTTCCTCGGCGCTGCTCAGCCGGAGGTTGCGGAGCCAGGCGTGCGGGGTGGTGCCGGTCGCGGCGGTGAAGCGGCGGGCGAAGGAGCGTTTGCTCATCATGGCGCGGCGGGCCAGGTCGGCGACGGGGAGCGGCTCGTGGAGGTGTTCGCGGGCCCAGGCCAGGACGTCGGCGAGGCGTTCGTCGTGGCCGTCCTCGGGGACGGGTGCGGACAGGTACTGGGCCTGCCCGCCGTCGCGGTGGGACGGCAGCACCATGTCGCGGGCGATGGCGTTGGCCGTCGCCGCGCCGTACTCCCGGCGCAGCAGATGGAGGCACATGTCGAAGCCCGCGGCAGCTCCCGCGCCCGTGACGATGTGCCCTTCGTCGATGTAGAGGGCGTCGGGTTCCACCGTGACGTCCGGGTGCCGGCCGGCGAGGAGTTCCGCGAACCGCCAGTGCGTGGTCGCCCGACGGCCGTCCAGGAGCCCGGCGGCCGCCAGCGCGAACGCGCCGACGCAGTGGGCCGCCACCAGGGCGCCGCGCGCGTGCGCGGCCGTCAGCGCGTCGAGCACGGCGGGCGGGGGAGGCGTGCGGAAGTCGGTGCCCGGCAGGGCGATCAGCAGGTCCGCGGAGGCGAACCGGTCCAGGCCGTGCTCGACGGTGAGCGGCACGTTCGAGTCCGTCGCCAGCCGGCCCGGCCGGTCGGCGCACAGGGCGAAGTCGAAACGGGGGAAGCCCGACCCGCGAGGCGCGAACACCTCGCAGACGACGCCGACGGCGAGCATGCCGACTCCGGGCGGGGCGTACGCGGCGATGCTCTGGAAGGGCGGCACCGCAGCAGTGTGCCACGGGCGGCAGGAATCCTGCGGTCGGTGGAAGATGTGCCACTCGGTGTGCGCCCGCTTGCCCAGCACCCCGGCTGCGTAACGCTAGGAGGCCTCACGCAGCTTGAGGACGTACGCGGCGGTGAGGGCGATGGTCCGGTCCTCGTCCCGGGACAGGTCCGCGAGGGCACGCGACGCCGCGGCGCCCGGGATCTCCGCGAGCGCCTGGGTCAGGCGGAGCCGCGTGGACGCGTCGACGGCGCCGTCGGCCAGGAACGCGACCAGCCCGTCCGTGATCCGGTCCGCCGACGCGGGACCGCTCGCCAGCGCGCTCAGGGCCTCGGCCGCGTCGACGTCGTTCGCCTCCTCGACGACCATGTCGATGAGCGTGGGGACCGCGTCGGCGACTTCCCGGGCGCCGAGCGCCAGCGCCGCACACCTGCGGACCACGAGGTCGGCGTGCGCGAGGGCGTCCCGCAGGACCGCGGTGGCCTCGTCGTACGGGATCTCGGCGAGGGACTGCACGGCACGCTTGCGCACCTCGGCGACCGGTGAGCCGAGTCCTTCCGCGAGGAGCGGCACGCCGCCGTCGCCCGACTGCGCCAGCGCCCAGCGCAGGGCTCCGGCGACGTTCGTGTCCGCCTCGCCGAGTACCGCTTCGACCAGCGCCTCCACGGGCACCGGGACCTCGTCGACCGAGGACAGGGCGGCGCGCTGACGCCTGTCCGCGCTCTCCGACCCCAACGCCTGGAGGAGCGCGACGGTCTGCAGGACGTCCTCCCAGCCCGTGGGCTCCGCCGCACCGATCCGGCGGAGCCGCGTGAGCAGCGCCGTCTCACGGGTGATGCGTTCGCGTGTCTGGCGCACGAGGTCGGCGATGAGGGCGGAGGGCGTGAAGCCGGGGTCGTCCAGCGCGGACCCGACCTCGCGCAGCGAGAGGCCCAGCGCCCGCAGGCTCTCGATGTGGAAGATGCGCCGGATGTCCTCGTCGGCGTACTCCCGATAGCCGCCACCGGTACGCCCTGTCGGCCGCAGCAGTCCCAGCGACTCGTAGTGCCGGAGCATGCGGGCGCTGACCCCGGACCGCCGGGCCACCTCACCGATCAGCACTGCGCCTCACCCCTCACTCCTCCTGGCCCGCGCCCATGACCATGACGCGCTTGGCCTCCTCGATCGCGGACTCGAACCCGGCGTCCGGGTCGCGCGAAAGCCGCTCCGTGGCGATCGCGTGCTCACGCACACGCGGGTCGGGGTCCGTCATGGCGGCGCGCAGGGGCGGCGAGTCCGCCGCACCGAGCGCGATGAGCGCCCGGCTGAGGCTGAGCCGCGTCTCGCGCCCGCCGCGGCCCAACTGCGTCGCCAACACCGCCGTCAGCTCCGGCTCCGCACCTTCCGGCACGAGCACGACCGCCGCCCGCCAGGCGCTGCGCGCCACTTCGTCGTCGGGGTCGGACAGCAGCTCCCGCGTGATGTCCGGCCACGCCCGCCGATCGCCGATCTTGGACAGCGTGTGCAGCGCCTGGCTCCGTGCCTGCGCGCGCTCCGAGCGGAGTTCGACGAGCAGCGCCGGGACCGTCGCCGACGCCGCGTGGCGCGTGAGGGCCCACGTCAGCATCTCCCGTACGGAGAACTCGGGCTCGACCGCGCACCGTTCGACGAGGGCGTCGAGGAAACGCGGGTCGGGCCTCGTGCCGACCGCGAGGGCCGCCCGCAGCCGCACGGACGCATGGCCGTCCTCCAGCCCTCGCAGGGCCCGCATCGCATCGGTGTCCTGTACTGGCAGGGTCATCGGGACCACCTCCTTGGCGCAGTGATGACCTTGACCGCAGTGAAGACCTTGTCACCGTGTCAAGGTCAAGCGCGCCCCGGGTGGGCCTGTGCGTGATGGCCGGTCACGCCTGGTCCTTGCCGTCCTGCCGGCGCACCGGTTCCGCGATCCAGACGGGGGCGTACGGGGACGTGCAGCCCGGGGCGTCGGGTGGTCCTTGAGCACCTCCAGGCGCTCGCCGATGGTGAGGGCGCGGGCGCGGTGCCCGGCGTGGTCGATGCCGATCCGGGCCAGGCGCGGCTGCTCGGCGTGCGGGCTCTTCTTCACCGCGTGGTTCACGAGGTCCTGCTGTGTCTTGAGCCGTTCGGCGAGGGCGCGCAGCTTGCTGAGGTTCACGCCGTGGTCGTCGCCGTGCTTCTCGTTCACCGCGCGTGCCTTGGGGTCCTCCAACTCGGCCAGCTCGGCAAGGACCTCGGCGACCGTCGTTCCGGTCGGCGTCGTCTCGGGCACGGCGGCCTCCTGTCCGTCACGGGCGGGACTCACCCTACGACGGGCGTCGGGGCCCGGCCGAACACGCCGGCCCGGCCGGGCCCCGACGCCCTCAGGAGAAGCCGCCGCCCTCAGGAGAAGCCGCCGCCCTCAGGAGAAGTCGAGGACCAACCGGCCCCGCAGCCCGCCCGTCTCCAGCATGCGGTGGGCCTTGGCCGCCTCCTCGGCGGGCAGCACCTCGGCCACGCGCAGCGTCAGGGTGCCGTCCTCGGCCCGGCGGCGCAGCATGTCGAGGCCGGTGGTGTCAGTGATGCCGTCCGCCACCATCACCGGGTGCACCCGGACGCCACGCTCGGCCGGGCCGGACCAGCCCCGCAGCTCGGCCATCGCCCCGCCGTCGGCGATGGCGGGCACCACCTCGGTGGTCTGCAGCGAACCGTCCACGAGACCGGGGACACCTCCCGGGACCAGCGCGCGGATCCGGGCGGCCACATCGGCGCCGCGCCCGACGACGTGGTCGGCGCCGAACCCGCGCACCACCTCGACGTCCGACGCGGCGGCATCGGCGATCACGGTCAGCCCGTCCGCCTTGGCCAGCTCGACCGCGTACCCGCCGACGGCCCCCGCGGCACCCGTCACGGCGACGGTCCCGCCGCGCGGCACGGCCAGCGCGTCCAGGGCGAGGCGTGCGGTCATGGCGTTCATGAGGAGGGTGGACGCGGCGGGGAAGTCCGCGCCCTCGGGGGCAGGTACCACCGACGCGGCGGGTACGACGACCTGCTCGGCGTAGGCCCCGCCGTGCGGTCCGGTGAACAGGACCATGGCGACCACCCGTTGGCCCACGGCGAGCCGACCGTCGGCTCCCGGCCCGAGCTGGTCGATCACCCCGGCGGCGTCCATGCCGGGCACGAACGGGGGCCGCCGACCGGCCATGCGGACGGCGTGGCCGCCGGTGCGCAGCATCACGTCGGTGGGGTTGACGGCGGCGGCGTGCACCCGGATACGGACCTCGCCGGGGCCCGCCTGCGGCTCGGGCAGATCAAGGACCCGCAGTGCTTCCGGGCCGCCGAAGTCATGGGCACCTATGGCTCTCATGCCGCCTGCAACTGCGGGTGCCTGGAGGGTATTCCGGGCGGAGTGCGGACCCGCGCCGGCGCCGTTGGACAGGTCCAGGTCGTGGCTGCCGCCGGAGAAGATGTCGCTCACCGGCCTATGATGCGATCCCGGCCCGTGACCTGCTTGGAGAAGACGCATGACGGATGCGAGCACCGGCAAAGTGGTCGTGAACAGGGCGATGTCCCTGGACGGTTTCATCGCCGGACCCGGCCACACGATGGACTGGATCTTCGAGCACATGACGTCGGCGACGTTCCCCGAGGTCATGGCGGCCACGGGCGCCATGCTCATCGGCCGGGGCACGTACGAGGTCGGCAAGCGCATGTCCGACGAGAACGGCGGCTACGACGGCGGTGCGCAGTTCGTCCTCACCCACCGTCCGCCCGACGATCCTGACCCCGGCGTCACCTTCCTCACCTGCGACATCGAGGAGGCCGTGGCCACGGCGCGGCGCGCCGCCGGCGACAAGAACCTGGAGATCCTCGGCGCCGACGTGGCCGCCCAGTGCCTGCGGCGCGGCCTCGTCGACGAGATCCTGGTGTACGTGCTGCCGGTGCTGCTCGGCGACGGCGTCCGCTTCACACCGCCGGGCCTCGACCCGATCGACCTGGAGCTGTTCAGCACCATGCAGTCGGGCGGGGTCACGATGCTGCGCTTCCACGTGCGCAAGTAACGTCCTAAGCGCCCGCTGTGCCCTCGGCTTGCGCCACGCCCCGGGTGCCCGCCGCACCCTCGGCGTCCGGCGCGCCCTCCGGCTCGGCCGTGAGGACCAGCACGGCGATCTGCACGCGGTTCTCCAGCCCGAGGCGCGTGAGGATCCGGTTGACCGTGCTCTTGACGGCAGGCTGCGCGAGGCCGAGTACCGCCCCGATCCGCGCGTTCGACAGGCCCTGCGCCACGAGCCGGGCGACCTCCCGCTCCCGGGCGGTGAGGGCGCCGAGCGGTCCTTCCGTCCCCGGGGCCGGGGCGGGGCGTGCGGCGCCGGGCAGCAGCGGGGGCGGCAGGTCGGAGAAGGCGCGGATGAGGCGCCGGGTCACCGTGGGCGCGAGCATCGCCTCACCGGCCGCCACCACGCCGATCGCCTCGACCAGCGCCTGCGGCGTCGTGTTCTTCAGCAGGAACCCGCTCGCCCCGGCGCGCAGCGCGGCGTGCACGTACTCGTCCAGGTCGAACGTGGTGAGCATCAGCACGCGCGGACGCGGGCCCGGGTGCGGCCAGCCGTCGAGGATCCGCCGGGTCGCCTCCACCCCGGTCATGCCGGGCATCCGCACATCCATCAGGATCACGTCCGGGCGCAGCGCGAACGCCGCCTCGACGGCCCGCTCTCCGTCCGCCGCCTCGCCCACCACGTCCACCTCGGTGCGCCGGAGCATCGCCCGCAGCGCGGTCCTGACCAACTCCTGGTCGTCCACCGTGAGGACGCGGACCGCCGCCCCCATCAGCCCGACCCCGTTCCGGTACGTTCCCGCGCCGCGTCCGGCGCCGCGGCACGGAACGTCGCCACGACGCACCAGCCGCCGCCCTCGTCGGGCCCCGCGCGCAGCCTGCCCCCGAACAGCGCGGTGCGCTCGCGCATCCCGATCAGGCCGAGCCCGGAGCCGGGCAGTAGGGGCGGCGGGTCCGCTGCCGTCGGCGCCGCGTTGACCACGGTGACCGTCAACAGGCCGTCCCGCCAGGTCAGTTCGACGCGCACGCGCACCGCGCCGGCGTGCTTGCGGACGTTGGACAGCGCCTCTTGGACCACGCGGTACGCGGACATCTGCACGGCGGGCGCCAGGCTCGCGACCGGTCCGGTCACCTTGAGGTCGACGGGGCAGCCCACGGCGGAGGAATCGGCAGCGAGCCGGTCCAGGTGGCGCAGGGACGGCTCCGGCAGCGGGCCCCCGCCGAACTCCGGCGACCGCTCCCCGCACGCGTCGGCCCCCGCGCCGGGGGCCACCCCGTCGGCGGGCGGCGGCGGGTCGGCGAGCAGGCACACCAGGCCGCGCATCTCCTCCAGGGCGATGTCGGCGGCCTCGCCGATGGCCGTCACGCCCTGCCCCGCGGCGTGCGGGTCGTCGGGCAGGACGACGCCCGCGGCGCGCGCCTGGAGGGCGATCGCGCTGATGTGATGGGCCACCAGGTCGTGCAGTTCGCGGGCGATGCGGGTGCGCTCGGCCGTCACCGCACGGCGGGCGCTCACCTGTTGCTCGGCGCGGAGCCGGGCCGCCAGGTCGCGCAGCCGCTCCGCGTCCGCGTACAGCCGCCGCCGGGAGGCGCCGAGGAGCCACACGGCCGTCGAGATCCCGGCGGCCACCACCATGTCGGCGAAGGCCAGCGGCACTTCGGGCGCGGGCGACGGCAGCAGGTGGAGGCGGTCGCCGATGCGCTCGGGGGCGAGGAAGGCCACGGTCATGGCGGCGGGGGCGAGGAGGCTCCACGGTGCGGGTGTGCGGCGGGCCACCAGGTAGCAGGCCAGGAGCGGGGACTGCGCGTTGTCACCGGCCGGGTCGAGCAGTTCGCCGAGCAGATAGCAGCCCACGCTCACGGCGAGGACGGGCCCCGGTCGACTGCGCCCCCACGCCAACGGCACGGACGCGCCCACCAGCAGCCCCACGACGAGCACCGACGCCCCAACACCGGCCGGCAGCGGGTGATCCAGGCGCAGCAGCACCGCGAGGACGGTCAGCCCGGCCGCGAGCAGTACGTCGCCGGTGCGCCCGGAGAGCCTGCGCCGCAGCGGTGCGCACCGGGCCCATGCTCCTGTCCATGCCGCTGCCGCCCATGCCATGGCCCCCGCGCCGCCCTTCCGGGCCCGCCGCCCCTCGCGGACCGGCGGCACAGGCGAGTCCGTGCCGTGTGGGGGAGCGGGCCCCTTCCGTACCGGCGCCATCCCTGTCTCCGTCACGAGCAGCCCCCGTCCTCCGCCCCGCGCTTCCGGAACCTCGCGTCAGCGTACGGCCGGCCTCCCCACCCGGCACGCGCGGCCAACCAAAGTTGCCCGGCCGTCCCCTCCCCACGCAGGACGTCGGGCCGAGGCCCCCGTCCGTAGCGTCGGACCACAGCCGACGAGACGACCGGAAAACGGTCGGCGGCGACCCCACGAAGACGATCCGGAGGATTCCGCATGCCCGCACACCCGCCCCGGAACCAGCCCACCGCCCGACGCCACCGAACCGCCCTGGCCGTCACGGCCACCCTCGCCGCGGCGGCCGTCGCTCTCCCGCCCGCCCTCGCCTCGGCGAGCCCGGGCGGGACGGCCGGGACGGGACGCCCCGGCCCGCAAGGCCCCGCGCGTGCCGTGGACGCGGACTTCCAGCGCGACGCCGACGCCGTGCGCGCCACCGGAGCCGTCGGCGTCCAGGCCCGGGTCACCGGCGGACGCACCACCCCCACGTCCGGCCCCCGCACCGTCACCAGCGGCACCGCCGACATCCGCACCGGCCGCGCGGTCCCCGCCGACGGCTACTTCCGCATCGCGAGCAACACCAAGACGTTCGTGGCCACCGTCGTCCTGCAACTCTCCGCCGAGCGGAAGCTCTCGCTGGACGACACCGTCGAACGCTGGCTGCCCGGTCTGGTGCGCGGCAACGGCAACGACGGCCGCCGCATCACCCTGCGCCACCTGCTTCAGCACACCAGCGGCATCCACGACGACTACCCCGGCTTCGACAGCGCGGCGCGGTACTACGAGAAGCGCTTCGACCCCTACACCCCGCGTCAGCTCGTCGAGCGGGCCATGCGGCACCGCCCCGACTTCCGGCCCGGCAAGGGCTGGGCGTACTCCAACGTCGGCTACATGCTGCTCGGCATGGTCATCGAGAAGGCGACCGGCCGCACCTGGCACGCCGAGGTGCGTGCGCGGCTCCTGAAGCCGCTCGGGCTGCGGCACACGTACCACCCGGGCGGCTCACCCTCCGTCAGGACGCCGCACGCCCGCGGCTACCAGCGCTTCGCCACCGCGCCCAAGCTGGTGGACGTCACTCTCCTCAAGGACGCCAACGCCGCGGGCGGCCTCATCGGCACCACCGCCGACCTGAACCGCTTCTTCCGCGCCCTGCTCGGCGGGAAGGTCTTGAAGCCCGCCCAGCTCAAGGAGATGAAGCGCACCGTCCCGCTGAACAAGGAGTTCCAAGTGCCCTACCCCGGGGCGCGCTACGGCCTCGGCCTGATGAAGAACAAGCTGCCGTGCGGGGGCTGGTACTGGAGCCACGGCGGCGACGAGATCGGCTACATGAGCCGCAACGCCGTCACCGACGACGGGCGCGTCGCCGTCACCGCCTCGATGTCCACCGAGTGGAGCACGTCCGCCGCGGACACCCTGCCCCAGCACCGCGCCGCGATCCGCATGGTCACCCGGGAACTCTGCGCCCGGCGCGATTTGCCGTACCAGCAACATTAGTTGTCATCCCGGCCAAGGTCGTCGCAACCTGGTGTCCGGCCAACGGGCCCTCGTACACCATCAGGAGGCAGGCGATGACCACCCGCGAAGACATCGGATCCGCGCTCGGCACGGGCGGCGACGCGCCGCTCAACAACCGGGTCCACCACGTCCGTTCCGACGAGCTCGACGGCTACGCCGCCATCAGCGGCGGCACGGTCGGCTCGAAGAAGCTCTGGATGGGCCGGGTGGAGAACCCGCCGCTGAGCTCGACGGACAACCACCACCACGGCGCGTCGGAGGCGGGGATCTTCGTGGTCAGCGGCCACCCCGTGTTCGTCTTCCACGACGGCACGCAGGAGGTGCGGATCACCGCCGATCCCGGCGACTTCGTGCTCGTGCCGCCGTTCGTCCCGCACCGGGAGGAGAACCCCGACCCGGTCGAGCCCGTGGTCGTCGTGATCGCGCGCACCACCCAGGAGCCGATCAAGGTCTCGGTGCCCGAGCTGTACCAACACACCGGCGCACAAGCGCAGTCGTAGCCCCGGACCACGGTGTCCATCCGGCTGGCCCCCGTTCCGTCAGGGGGCCGGCCGGATGGGCCGGGGCCCGCGCGGTTCCTAGCCTCGGGGCATGATCATTCGTCGTTTGTGGCTGTCGGTCGGCGCGTTGACACTGGCCGCTTCGGCCCTGCCGTCCGCCGCGGCCTCGGCCCTGCCCCGCCCCGCCGCCGATGACCGGTCCGCGCAGCGCGACGCCGGTCCGCGCGAAGCCCTGCAACGGGACGCCGACGCCCTGCGCGACGCCGGGGTCACGGGCGTGGCCGTCCGCCTCGAAACCCCGCGCGGGACCGTCAAGGCCCGCTCCGGCGTCCGCGACCTGAAGAGCGGGCGGCCGGTCCCGCGGGACGGCCACCTGCGGCTCGGCAGCATCACGAAGACATACGTCGCCACCGTCGTGATGCAACTCGTGGGCGAGCGCCGCCTCTCCCTCGACCAGCCGGTGGAGGAACTCCTCCCCGGTGTCGTCTCCGGCAACGGAAACGACGGGCGGACCATTACCGTTCGCGATCTGCTGCGGCACACCAGCGGCCTGTACGACTACACGCGCGACGTTTTCCCCGACCCCAGCGCCCGGACGTACTTCGCCAAGCGCTGGCAGTCCTACCGTCCCGAGCAGTTGGTCGCCCTGGCCATGCGCCACAAGCCGGACTTCGCGGCGGGCAAGGGCTGGGCGTACTCCAACACCAACTACGTACTCGCCGGAATGATCATCGAGAAGCTGACGGGCCGGACCTGGGAGCAGCAGGTCGATGACCGCGTCCTGCGCCCCCTCGGACTGCGCCGCACGCACACCGGCGCCGTACCGTTCCTGCCGGCCCCGCACACCGTGAACTACCAGCAGTTCGCCGAGGGCGGCCCGAGGGTCGACACCACGATCCCCTACCGGCCCTTCGACAGCGGAGCCGACGGCGCGATGACCGGCACGGCACACGAGGCCAACCGCTTCTTCGCCGCGCTCGCCGACGGACGGCTCCTGAAGCCCGCCGAGCTGGCCGCCATGCGGACCACCGTCCCCGTGCCGCAGGGGAGCGGCCACCCGGCGGGGACCGGGGACGGTCTCGGTCTCTTCGCCACCCCGCTGTCCTGCGGCGGAAGCTACCTCACGCACGGCGGCAGCGGCTTCGGCTACGTCATGCGGACCGCCACCACCACCGACGGCGAACGCACCGTCACCGTCTCCGCGCACAGCCGCTCCGCCGACCCGAAGGCCGCGGCCCGCCACGAGGACCTCATGCGCGAACTGGTCGACAACGCCCTGTGCCGCGACGCCGGGTGACAGGCCGACGGCGGCACGGTCGGCACCGGCGGCTCACGGGAACGTGAGCGTCCCGTCGACCGGGATCACCAGGTACCAGCGCAGCGACGTGTCGTCGTACGGGCCGCAGGCGAGAACGCGGACGTCCACGGGGTCCGGCGCGAGCAGCGGGAAGTACATCGGGCGGACGTCGCCGGACGGGTCCGGCTCCGGCGGGGCGGGCGCGGGGGCGTCCCAGAACGCGGCGACACCCGGCTCGGCGCGGACCGCGTCGACGACCTCGCCGAGCCGGGCGTTGTCCGGCCAGCGCTGCCAGGCCAGGCGCAGCCGGGTGAGGAGAGGCACGGCCCAGCGGCTCTCCCAGTCGCGCAGCTGATAGCGGGCCTCGTGCGAGAACGCCCAGGTCATGACGTTCGCGCCGGGGCGCACCAGCCAGGGGCAGTGGCGGGCGGCGACGGTGTTGGCGTCGACCACGTCCCAGGCCTGGTCGCAGAGGAAGCTGATGTGGCGCTGCTCCCGCATGAGCCGGGCCAGCGCGGGGTCGACGCCGACACCGTTGCCGCCCGTTCCCGGTCGCGCCGGGGGCTCGTGGCCGGTGCCCCGGTGCAGCGCGGCCGTCCGGCGCGGGGACAGGTCCAGGATCCGGGCGATCCCGGCGATCATCTCGCGGCTGTACCGCCGGTCCTCGCCCTTCTCCAGGGCCCGATACCAGCGCTCGGAGACGCCGAGCAGCAGTGCCACGTCGAGTTGTGTCAGGTAGCTGCGATGGCCGCGCGTGGGGGCGATGCCGGGCACCTGTGCGGGGTCGCGGGCCATGCGCCAGGCGCGGAGCATGCGGCCGAGGTCCTCGCGTCGCGCGTTCGTCACGGGTAAAGACCTCGCAAAGATGACTGGGCTGATCAGGGGTTTCTCGGTGTCGATGGTGGATTCGCGGCCTTTCGGCGCAGGTGGCAGGATCGCATGCCGGACGCCCGCACCGGAACCTCCCGGTTCCGGAACGCCGGAGTTCCGATCTTGGGCGCGATACGACGTCCAGGGTGGGCCCGGTCGGCACGGCCGGCGGCGCCAACGACGCTCCGCCCCCGACCCCGCGCCCTGACCTATGGAGAACGACCGATGACCTACTTCCTGCCGGAAACCGCTCCCGTACTGACCGCCGCCCGCGGTCTAGCCCTCGTCCACCCCGACAAGGTCGAGGTCAACGCCGCTCCGCTGTTCCTGCGGGCGCGCGCCCCGCACCCCGACCGGCGGGTGGCGCTGGTGTCGGGCGGCGGCTCCGGGCACGAGCCGCTGCACACCGGTCTGCTCGGGCGCGGCGGCCTGGACGCGGTGTGCCCCGGCGAGGTGTTCGCCTCCCCGCACAACCGGCAGATCTACGAGGCAGGCGTCGCCGCCGCGAAGAGCGAGGGCGTGCTCCTGGTCGTCAAGAACTACACGGGCGACGTGATCAACTTCCAGATCGCGGCCGAGCGCCTGCGGCACGACGGCATCCCGGTCGCGACCGTCCTCGTCGACGACGACCTGGCCACCGACGCCGCCGACAGCGCCACCGGCCGCCGCGGCACCGCCGCCACGGTCGTCGTGGAGAAGCTGCTCGGCGCCGCCGCCGACCGGGGCGCCTCCCTGGCGGAACTCCAGGAGCTCGGCACCCGCGTCGTGGCCCAGTCCCGCAGCATCGCCGTCGCGGCCCGCGCCCAGACCTCGCCCACGACGTCGGCCCCCGCCTTCACCCTGGATGCCGGAGTCCTCGACTACGGCGTCGGCATTCACGGAGAGCGCGGCACCCGCACCATCGCCAGGCCCCCGGTCGACGACCTCGTCCGGCGGATGACCGACGACCTCCTCGACGCGCTGCCGCCGGGCCCCGACGAGGTGCTCGCCCTCGTCAACGGCCTCGGCGCCACCACCGACCTCGAGCTGCACGCCATCGGCGTCCTGCTGACCGAGCGGCTCGCCGAGCGCGGCCTGCGTCCCGTGGTGACCGTCGCCGGGACGTACACCTCCGCCCTGGACATGTCCGGGTTCTCGCTCACCCTCACCCGCCTCGACGAGGGCTGGGTCGATCTGTGGCAGGCGCCGGCCGAGACGCCGCTCGTCCTGCCCCGGCCGATGAGCGCGGACGGCGCCGCCACGGCGGGGGACAGCGCGCCCGAGCGGCCCGCGCCCGCCGCGTCGGCCGCCGCGCCCGCCCTCGCCACCGGCAGCCGCGTCGTGCTCGACCGCTACGCGGACATCGTGGCGCAGGTCCGCGACAACCTCACCAAGCTCGACCAGCTCGTCGGCGACGGCGACTTCGGCGACAACCTCTCCGGCGGCGTCCGGCGCGCCGTGAAGCTCGCCGACACCTCGGGCGCCGACGGCGTGGCCGCCCTCGCCGAGGCGTTCCTCAACGACGTCGGCGGCACCAGCGGCCCGCTGTTCGGCCTTCTCTTCAAGCACCTGGCGGCCGCCGGGACCGGCACGGAGCAGGCGCCGTCGATCGCGGCCCTCGCCGAGGCCACGGCCGGCGCGCACGCTGCCATCCACCGCGTGGGCGGTGCGCGGGTCGGCGACTGCACGATCGTCGACGCGCTGGCGCCCGCCGCCGAGTCGCTGGCCGCCGCGGCCGGGGCCGAGGCCGGTTCCGAGGGCGCGGAGGCCCCGCTCACGACCGCCGCGCAGGCCGCGATCCGCGGTGCCCTCTCGACCGCGTCCCTGCGCCCCCGGCGCGGCCGCGCGAGCTACGTCGGCGACCACGCGCTCGGCGTGCCGGACCCGGGCGCGCTCGCCGTCGCCCTGCTCTTCGTGGCCCTCGCCGACATCCACGAGCCGACGATGGCCACCCGCCTCCCGGCCCCGGGGTACGTGACCGTGCTCTGACCCGGCCCGGCCGGATACCGCCCTGCCCAGGTGAGCCGTGTCTCACCTGGGCAGGGCCACTTGTCTATGCAACGAGTTGCATAGAAGGATTCGGGCATGGCGCTCGAGCACGCGATCCTCGTCTCCCTCCTCGAGAAGCCGGGCTCCGGCTATGAGCTTGCCCGGCGTTTCGACCGGTCGATCGGCTACTTCTGGGCCGCGACCCACCAGCAGATCTACCGCGTCCTCAAGCGCATGGAGGGCGACGGCTGGATCGACGTCCGTGAGGTCGCGCAGCCGGACCGGCCGGACAAGAAGGAGTACTCCGTCGCCGCGCCGGGCCGGACGGCGCTCTCGCGGTGGCTGCACGAGCCGATCGAGCCGGAGAGCGTGCGGCACGAGCTGGCCGTGAAGATCCGCGGCGCCGCCTTCGACGACCCGGTCGCCCTGATCGACGAGGTGGAGCGCCACCGCCGGGCGCACGCCGACCGGCTCGCGCACTATCTCGCGGGGGAGCGGCGCGACTTCACCGGACCCGACGCCCCCGGGACGCCCGACGCCGGTCAGGAGCTCCAGCACGTCGTGCTGCGCGGCGGCATCGCGTACGAACGCATGACGCTCGCCTGGCTCGACGACGTGATCGCCACCCTCCAGAGGCTCGGCCCCGAGCGCTGAACCGGGCCGAGCGCCCTCCCATGCCCGAAGTCCTCTCTCCCTCAACTCCCGAGCGTCCCTCAACTCCCGGGGCTCTCTCAACTCCCGAGCCGGAAAGGCGAAATGCCATGGCCGACCCGCTGCTGTTCAATCCGCGCACGTACGACCCGACCCACTTCGACGCCGAGACGCGCAGGCTCCTTCGCGCGACCGTCGACTGGTTCGAGGCGCGCGGCAAGCGCAAGCTGATCGAGGACTACCGCTCGCGCGCCTGGCTGGCGGACTTCCTCGCGTTCTCCGCGAAGGAGGGCCTCTTCGCGACCTTCCTCACCCCGGCGGCGGACGCCCAGGAGGGCCACGGCGACAAGCGCTGGGACACCGCCCGGATCGCCGCCCTCAACGAGATCTTCGGGTTCTACGGCCTCGACTACTGGTACGCCTGGCAGGTCACCATCCTCGGCCTCGGCCCGGTCTGGCAGAGCGACAACGCCGCGGCCCGCGCCCGTGCGGCCGAACTCCTTTCCCAGGGCGAGGTGTTCGCGTTCGGCCTGTCCGAGAAGGCCCACGGCGCCGACATCTACTCCACCGACATGCTCCTGGAGCCGGACGGCGACGGCGGCTTCCGGGCCAGCGGCTCCAAGTACTACATCGGCAACGGCAACGCCGCCGGGCTCGTCTCCGTCTTCGGCCGCCGCACCGACGCCGAGGGCCCCGACGGCTACGTCTTCTTCGCCGCCGACAGCCGTCACGAGGCGTACCACCTGGTCAAGAACGTCGTCGACTCCTCGAAGTACGTCAGCGAGTTCCGCCTGGAGAACTATCCGGTCCGCGCCGAGGACGTCCTGCACACCGGCCGCGCCGCCTTCGACGCCGCCCTGAACACCGTCAACGTCGGCAAGTTCAACCTCTGCACCGGCGCGATCGGCATCTGCGAGCACGCGATGTACGAGGCCGTCACGCACGCCCACAACCGCATCCTCTACGGCCGCCCCGTCACCGCGTTCCCGCACGTGCGCCGGGAGTTGACCGACGCCTACGTCCGCCTCGTCGGCATGAAGCTGTTCAGCGACCGCGCCGTGGACTACTTCCGCTCCGCCGGCCCCGACGACCGCCGCTACCTCCTCTTCAACCCCATGACGAAGATGAAGGTGACCACGGAGGGCGAGAAGGTCATCGACCTGATGTGGGACGTCATCGCGGCCAAGGGCTTCGAGAAGGACACCTACTTCGCCCAGGCCGCCACCGAGATCCGCGGCCTGCCGAAGCTGGAGGGCACGGTCCACGTCAACCTCGCCCTGATCCTGAAGTTCATGGGCAACCACCTCCTGAACCCGGCCGAGTACGCGCCCGTGCCCACCCGCCTGGACGCGACCGACGACGACTTCCTCTTCCGCCAGGGCCCCGCCCGCGGCCTCGGCGCCATCCGGTTCCACGACTGGCGCACGGCCTACGACGCGTACGCCGAGGTGCCGAACGTCGCCCGGCTCCGCGAACAGGCCGACGCGCTCTGCGAGTTCGTCACCACCGCGGCCCCCGACGAGAAGCAGAGCCGCGACCTCGACCTGCTGCTCGCCATCGGCCAGCTGTTCGCGCTCGTCGTGCACGGCCAGCTCATCCTGGAGCAGGCCCGCCTGACCGGTCTGGATCAGGACGTCCTCGACGAGCTGTTCGCCGTGCTCGTACGGGACTTCTCCGCGTACGCCGTCGAGCTGCACGGCAAGGACTCCGCCACCGAGGCGCAGCAGGCCTGGGCCCTCGGCGCGGTCCGCCGTCCGGTCGTCGACGAGGCCCGCTCGGCGCGGGTCTGGGAGCGCGTGGAGGCGCTTGCAGGGGCGTACGAGATGGCGCCGTAGCCGTTCTTCGGGCCGACCGCGAGGTGGCCGACGGCGAGGTGCCTGGCCGCGCGTGCGCGCGGCCAGGCACCGTGGTGCTGTGATGGTGCGTGGTGCTGTGATGGTGCGGGGCGCTACGAGCCTTTGTACCGACGGGAGTCGACTACCGCGCGTCGACCAGCGTGCGGCCGTCGGTCGGGATGCGCGATGCGGCGCCATTGCGGTAGGCGGCCTCGACGCGGGCCTGTTCGGCCGCGTCGGGCACCGCGTTCTTGCAGCTTGTGCCGGCGCTTGAGCCCGACATCAGCTGGGAGCACGGGCCGGGCTTGGTGTCCGGCAGGCCCAGGTTGTGGCCGATCTCGTGGGCGGCGATGCGGGTCTTGTCGTGGCCCTGCGTGACCGCCTGCTGGCCGAGCTGGACCTGGGCCCTGCCGCCGGGGCGTACCGGGCCGAGGGTGGCCTGCGGCCAGCCGCTGGTGGCCACGATCTGGATCTCCGCCCGGGTGCCGGGTGCGGCCTCGACGAGCTTGACGTTGTCGACGTTGGAGTTCCACGTGGCGACTCCGGCCGCGATGGCCGACTCCCAGCCGGCGGCGCGGCTGTCGTCGTAGCGGAGCGTCACGACGGCCGACGCTTTCTTCGCCGCGTCCTGTTCGGGCGCGGACAAGGCGTTCGCGGCGGGCGCCAGGGTCAGGGCGACCGCTGCGGCGGTGCCGGCTATTCCTAGCCGTATGTAGTGCACCATTGCTGTCCCTTCACTTGTGGGGGGCCTCGGTCCCGTGCGGGGCCGAGAGTGTGGGGAGAGGGTGCGGCGGCGGGTCTCAGGGCTTGCGCGCCACCGCCCCGTACATGGCGATGTCCCGGTCGCGGACGTCCCGTTGCCCGCTGCCCGGCCGCCACTTGTGGACTTGCGTCACTCCGGGCTCGACCAGGTCGAGCCCGTCCAAGAACGAGGTGGTGGTCGGCAGGTCGCGGAGCACCATGGGCATGTTCTGCCGGGCGTACTCCTCGGCGACCCGACCGACCTCATCGGGCGCGAAGTCGGCGGTGCCGATGGTCATCGCCAGATAGCTGCCGGAGGGGAGCGGGTCGAGGAGGCGCCGCACCAACTGCCCGTCGTCGGGCGGCAGGATGAAGTGCAGCATGCCGATGACCATCAGGCCGACCGGCTGGTCCAGGTCGATGAGCGCGCGCGTCTCCGGGCTGTCGAGGATGGCGTCGGGGTCGTGCATGTCGGCGTCGACGTACGCGGTCGCGCCCTCGGGGGAGCTCTGCAGCAGGGCACGGGCGTGGGTGAGGACGATGGGGTCGTTGTCCACGTAGACCACGTGCGACTCCGGGGCCACCTCCTGCACCACCTCGTGCAGGTTCGGGGCGGTGGGCAGCCCGGTGCCGATGTCCAGGAACTGCCGGATGCCCTTCTCCCGCGCCAGGAAGCGCCCGGCGCGGTGCATGAACCGGCGGTTCTCCCGCATGTGCACCGGCAGCGACGGCCAGTGCCCGCACATGGCGTCGCCCGCCTCGATGTCCACGAGGTAGTGGTCCTTGCCGCCGAGGATGTAGTCGTACACCCGAGCGGAGTGCGCGGTGGAGGTGTCGACTCGGTCCAGGGGGCCGGACATGCGGGGCTCCGTTCCTTGCTGCTGTGGGTCGTGCCAGACGGTACAGCGCTGAACCTCTGCGCGAACAGCGGCCCCACGGCCAACAAAGCCTCTGCTCCCGGAAGTTGTACGGAATGCGGGGTCGGTGAAGCGCTCGGGCGCCGCCGGAGGGCACTGCCGGAGTCCTGCCCATGTGTCCGGTTCGCGCGCTTGTCGACAAGTCGCCCTCTCGCCACGCTGGCCGTTTCCGCCAGGCAGGGGGGCATGTGACGATCTTCGACAAGCGGCCCGACATGACCGAACACCTCAACCGGATCCGCGTCGACCTCGCCGAGCTGCGGCAGCGCGTCGACGACCAGCGCCACGCAGTCGACCAGGCACGCCAGGACGCCAACGCCGCCATCACCACCGGTCTCGCCGAGATCCGGGCCGTCGTCCGCGACGGCCTCGACCGTGGCCACGACACGCTCCGCGACCCGCTCGCGACCCTCGGCACGGAACTGGAAGCCATCCGCGCCGTGCTCGACGACATCGGCCGCGGGCGGCCGGGAGCTGACGGGTCACCATCCGACCACGAGGAACCGCCGTCCGAGGCCGAGAAGCCCGGACACAAGGAGGCAGGGCGCGTGCGTCAGGACGAACCCGACAGCGACCACCGCGACCACCTCGGCCTGCTCCGCAAGGCCGCCGGAGTCTCCGCCGCCCGGCTCACGGTGCACCGCGACACCTGGGCCTTCCTCGTCGAACACGCGGGGCAGGACCGGCACTTCCACATTCCCGGCGCCGTCGCGGAGGACCGGGGCACCGTCGCGGTCGACGTCTCCGGCCTCAGCCTGGTCGCCGCCCTCACCAGCCTGCGCGGTGTCGAGCACGCCCCAGGCGTCGACCCCGGCACCGCGGCCATCGCCCGCCACCTGTACGAGCGCGTCGCCGACACCGTGCGCTCCCTGACCGCTTCACCGCACCCCGGCGCCGAACCGGTCCACATCGTCATCGACGACCGCGCCGCACCCGCCACCGACGAGGACCGGCCACCGGAGGCGCCGCAGATCTGAAGGGACCGCGGCCGTGACGCCCCCCCCCGCGACCGTGTCGCCGCTCAGTCGCCGGAGCTGTTCGCCGTGTTGAGCCACGCGCCGATCGTGGGCAGGGCGTCGGGTCCGCTGTCCTGCTCCACGGTGCCGACGAGGTCGGCGATGGAGACGCCCCGCAGGGACGCCTGCCAGGCCGCCTCGGCGGCGGCCATGGTGCGGGCGACGGGGCATGCCTTGGCGCAGTCCTCGGGTGGGGTCCCGAACGGGCCCCGCTGGCGGATCTCGGTGCACACGAACGCCGGGCCCGCCCCGTCGACCGCCCGGACCACGTCCAGGACCGTGATCTCGGTGGCAGGCCTGGTCAGTACGTAGCCGCCGGTCTTGCCCTGGACGGACTTGACGAGGCCCGCGCGGGACAGGGCCTGCATCTGCTTGGCCAGGTAGCTGGGCGAGACGTCGTGCAGCTGCGCGAGCCGGGCGGCCGGGACCGGTTCGCTCGCGGCGGTCAGCACCACGCAGCAGTGCACCGCCCACTCCACGCCGCCCGACATCTTCATGTGCTCTCCCCGTGTGACGCGCTCGCCCGCTTGACTCGGACACAGAGTATCCGAGTATTATCTCGGACATCGAATATCCGAGTTAGCTACGTCGTGTGACAGGAGCGTGGCGCTCGGTTCACGGAAGGGCAGGATCATGAAGATCACCGTCATCGGCGGCACCGGCCTCATCGGTTCGCAACTGGTCGCGAGGCTCCGCGAGGCCGGGCACGAGGTGGTCGCCTCGTCCCTGTCGACCGGGCTCGACCTGCTCACCGGCGCGGGTCTCGACGAGGCGCTCGACGGCGCGGACACGGTCGTGAACGTGTCGAACTCGCCCACGTTCGACGAGGCGTCCCCGGCGTTCTTCCGCACCACCATGGAGAACCTGCTGGCCGCGGGGGAGCGCGCGGGCGTCACCCACCAGGTCATCCTCTCCATCGTGGGCGTCGACCAGGTGCCGCAGCTGGACTACTACCGCGCGAAGACGCTCCAGGAGGAGCTGCTGCGCGGCGGGCCCACGCCGTACTCGATCGTGCGTGCCACCCAGTTCTACGAGTTCATGGACGCGGTCATGTCCTGGACGTCCGACGACGAGACCGTCCGCCTTCCCGCCACCCCCGTCCAGCCCATCGCCTCGGCCGACGTGGTCGCCGCCCTCGCCGACGTCGCCACCGCCCCGCCCCTGAACGGCACGCTGGACGTCGCGGGCCCCGACGCCTTCTCGCTGGACGACCTGGGCCGCCTCACGCTGGAGCGCCAGAAGGACCCGCGCACCGTCGTCACCGACGACAAGGCGGGCATGTTCGCCGCCGTCGAGGGCGACGTCCTGGTCCCGCGCTCCGGCGCGCGCCTGGCCGCCACCCGCTACGAGGACTGGCTGAGCGCTTCTCGGTAGGCGGCGCCGCCCTGTCGCCGCGCCCGAGGCGGCGGACGTCGTCGGCTCGGGCGCAGCGCTGACTGAGGGAGCGTCACGTCCTGGGTCGCGTACCGCTGTTACGCACCCATCATGAGCCGATAGAGCCACCACCACGCGCAAGCGCCACAGTGACGCGCATGAACAGCAGCATGCGTACGACCGTGCGTGCGGCCGGGCCCGGGACCGCACTCCTGGCCCTTGCCGCCTCGACCGCTACCTGAGCGGCCGGAAGGACTGACGGGGGCGCGCGGCGGGAGGACTCAGCCCTCGGCCTTGGACGGTTCGGCGTCGTCCTGGCGGATCTCGTCCAGGGAGTCCTGGAGCAGCGCCTTGGCGCGGGTGAACCAGTCCGCGAGTACGGCGATCTCGTCCGGGCCGTAGTCGGCGAACAGCAGGCCCAGGCGCTCGTAGAAGGGGCCGTAGACCTCCAGGATGCGGCTCCGCGCGGCCTCCTCCATGGTCACGTGGACGCGTCGGCGGTCCTTCGGGTCGGCCTCGCGCCGTACGTAGCCGGCCTTCTCCAGGCGGTTGAGGACACCGGTCACCGCCCCGGTGGTCAGCCGGGCCCGCCCGGCGAGGTCGCCCGCCACCAGGGACTCGCCGGCGTTGGCCGCCTCGATGAGGAAGCCGAGACAGGTGAGGTCCGTGACGTTGAGGCCCATGCGCCGGGCGATGTCCTGCTGCCCGAACTGGGCCGTGGCGATCATCCGGTCCATCGCGTACAGCGCCTGGTCGGCCGTCGCCGCCGGACGCGTCTTGCCCTGCACCACAGATCCCCTTAGCATCTAAGTAAATTATCTCGCGAGATAAGACATATTCGCGCGGGTGCGTCCCGATCACCCGTCACAGCATCCCATTTCCCGAGGAGACGGCCATGAGCATGCACGGAGACCACGACATGGGTCACACGGTCGCGGGCTGGACGGGCACCTGCACGGCCGTGCTCGGCAGCGTGGTGATGGGGGTGGGGCTCGCCGCGGGCTCGACCGTGGTGCAGGTGGCGGGCGCCGCGGTGGTCGTCCTCGCCGCACTCGTCACCTGGTTCCTCCACCTCACCGGGTGGGGCAAGCCCAGCGGGCCGCGGCCGGTCGCGGAGCAGCCCTGGCGGGCACGCGACACGGCGGCGCGCGGCGGCCATCCCGACTGCCTGGGCTGCCGCCTGGCGGGACGCGGGGGTGCCGCGGCGCCGGTCGTCGCCCCCGCCGTCGTACCCGCTGCCGCTGCCGCTCCCGAACGCGCACCGGCGCCGCAGCGCTCGTAACCGCGGGAGCCGGGACGGAGACCCCTGAGACCCAGTTGTTGCCGCCGGGACCCACTTGTGGCAACGGGCACTCAGCCGTAGCCGCCAGAGCCTGGGCGGGCGCGGCCCGAGCGCGGGAAAATTCTCCGGTGTCCATCATCACCTGCGTGAACTGCGGCGAGCTTCTGACCGACATACTCAGCCAAGTCCCCTTCCCGCCCACCCCGGAGAAGTTCACGGGGGAGCGCCTGGGCCTGCCCCTGTTGCAGCAGGGGACCTACGCGATCGACCCTGAGACGGGGGCGATCACCCTGCACCCCGACGGTGCCCCTGGCACCCGCCAGCACCGCGGTCCCGGGCGGCAGAACGGCTGCTGCGCACCCGACGGCCTCGACGGCCCCAACCTCGTGTGCGCCGGCTGTGGCGCCGAAGTCGCCACGCGGAAGACGGACTGCTGGCAGGAACACCTCGTCGCCGTCATCCCGGAAGCCGTGGAGTTCTATCCGAAGAGCCCTTGAGCGGAGCCCTTGAGCAGAGCTCTTGAGCCCTCCCGGAACTTTCTGCCGCCGACCGGTCACACTTCCCCGCCGGGATTCGTCAGCTGAGTGAGAACAACGCACGACGGCTGACTGATACCTAGGGAGAAGACCATGGCAACACGTTCGATCACCGCTGAGATCCCGCTCGCCCCGCGCATGGCGGAGGACCCCGCGCAGCTCGTCCCTGAGGTCGCGGAGGTGTCGGCGGCCCTGTTCAAGGTCGTCGGCAACGGCTCGGTGCCGCGCCCCACGATCAGCCTGGTCCACCTGCGGGCCGGACAGATCGTCGGCAGCACCTATCTGACGGTGCTGCACACCGGATTCCTGCGCGCGGCGGGGCAGTCGGAGGAGCGGATCACCTCGGTGGCGTCCTGGCAGGACTCGCCGTACTTCACCGGCCCCGAGCGGGCCGCGCTCGCCCTCGTGGAGGCCGTGCTGCAGCCGTCCACGTCCGGTGAGCGGGTCCCCGACGCGCTGTACGCCGAGGTCGCCGAGCACTACGAGCCCAAGGCGCTCGCCACCTTGATGTTCGCGATCGGCCAGGTCAACTTCTTCACCGCGGCGGCGCTCATCGCCAAGCCGGTGCCTGGCCGGGCGTTCACCGACCCCTGGAAGTAGGACGTCACCGGCCGCAGCACCCGGGAGCGAGCGCTGCGGCCGGGACGAGGGGCCGACGCCGGGACGAGGACCTGCTGCCGGGATCTAGGGACGCGCCCGGCACAGCTCCTCGTCCACGAGTGCGCGCATGGCCTTCTGGGTGTCCTTGCCGCCGTCACTGTTGACGTACACCACGGCGGTCCGTGAGCCGTCCCGGGTGACGCCGCTCCAGGTGTGATAGCCGAGCAGTTCGCCCGGGTGCCCGAAGTAGCTGCCGCCGCAGGGCAACGGCAGCTCGCCCAGGCCGAGTCCGTACCTCACACCCAGCTCGGGCGCGGGCACGGTGGCCGTCATCTGGTCCAACTGCGCCGGATCGAGGAGCCGACCCCGGAGCAGGGCGCTGTAGAACCGCGTCAGGTCGCCCGTGGTGCTGATGATCGACCCGGAGCCGACGGCCATGCTCGGGTTGAGCGTGGTGACGTCCACGCCGGTGCCGGTGCCGGTGCCGGTGCCGAACGAGGCGTAGGCCTGGGCGTGCGGGCCCAGGACGAACGGGAAGACGCCGGGCGTGCTGGTGTCCTTCAGGCCCAGAGGGCGGATGATCCGGGCGTCGACCTCCCGTGCCCAACTCCGGCCCGTGACCTTGTGAATGATCATCGCTGCGAGCACGTAGTTGGTGTTGGAGTACGACCAGCCCTTGCCCGGGCGGAACGCGGGCGACGTCCGCATCGCGAGCCCCACCAACTCCTTTGGGCCGTACGTACGGAACCGCTCGGCCCGATACCCCCGCGCACTGTTCAGCGCGGGAATCTCCGGCTGGGTGTCCCGGATGCCGCTGGTGTGCCGCAACAACTGCCGCACGGTGATGGCGCCGCCGTCGTAGCCGTTGCCCTGGACCAGTCCCGGCAGCCACTTCTCGACGGTGTCGTCCAGGGACAGGCGCCCCTCGCCGACGAGTTGCAGCACGACCGTGGCGGTGAAGGTCTTGGTGGCGCTGCCGATCCGAAACCTGCCGTTCCGGGGCATCGGCCTCGTGGTGCCCCTCTCGGCGGTCCCGGCGCGCGCCTTGTCGCGTGTGCCCGGTGCCGCTGTCTCGGCGAACACGCCGAGGGCCCCGCTGTCACGGATCGCGTTCACCCGCTCCTGCAGCGGATCGGCCCGCTGCGGCTTCGCCACCGCCGTCGGTCCGGTCGACGCGACGACGAGGAGGGCGACCGAGCCTGTCAGGACGAGCAGGCCGCGCCGACGCCTTCGTAACGCATGCATGGTGATCCCCATCTCTGCTTCGTCCCCCGGCCGGTGGTCGGCGACCATCCCACCAGCGGGGCGGGGAGCGGCCCATCCGGCTTTCCCCCGGACGCGTCGACCCGCTGCCCTCAGGGCGGTGGTGGGGGACAGCCCCCGTGGCTGCGCGGTGGCGAGCGACCGGCGGTGCCTGCACGCGACCGGCGCGGATCAACGAACCTGTCCCCACGCGTGCACCGCACCCCTAGGGTTTCCTGATGGACAGCCGGAGGGACCCGACCTCGCCGAGCGGTTCCGAGTACGCGACCGCACCACCCGTCCCGACCAACGTGACAGGCCTGACCGGGGAGTTCACCGACCCCCTCTGGCGCGCCCCCGTCCGCCTGAACCCCGTGGAAGCGGACCTGCTGCGCACGCGACCGCTCCGCCGCCTGCACTTCGTCACACACGGCGGGAGCTCCACACTCGCCACCCTTCAGACATACTCCCGGCTCGAACACAGCCTCGGCGTGCTCTCGTTGGCCGCGCACTTCGCCCCCGACGACGCGAGCCTCCGAGTCGCGGCGCTGCTGCACGACGTCGGCCATCTGCCCCTGAGTCATACCTTCGAGGGTCTCGCCGGTCTCGATCACCACGAGATCGGGCTGCGGTTGGTGCGCTCCGACCCGATCAGGTCGGTGCTGCGCGACCACGGGATCGAAGCCGAGGCCATCGTCGACCGACTCCGCGGTCGCCACCCCTCACCCCTCACCGGTCACCCCGGCCTCCTGAACCTCGACCACCTCGACTCGTACGTACGCAGCGGGCGCTCCGCGGGCCGCCTCGACACCGATCCGGCGGTACTCCTGAGCCGCCTCGACATCCGCGACCACACGGTGTCGGCGGACGCCGGGACGGCCGCGGCGCTGGTCGCCCTGATCCGCGCGGAAGCACGCCTGCACATGTCCTGGGACAACGTCGGCCCCACCTCGGTGGTCCAGCGCCTCGTCCGCCGTCTCCTCGACCACACGCCCCTCACCCCCGAGGGTGAGCCCGGCGAACACCCCGGGTGGCGGTTCTCCCTGCGGAAGATCTACAGCTCGGCGCCGCTGGTGGACGGCGAGAAGCTCGAACAAACGGCGCCGGAGCTGGCCGCCGAGCTGAGCGCGCTGCGCGCGCTGCCGCTGGACTTCCGCGTCAGCTGGGACTGATTCCGCGTCGGCTGGGACTGAAGCCCTCGCGCCGGGTTCAGTCGGACGCGTCGACCAGGTCGGCGACGAACTTGCGCAGGGTGCCGGAGCGGACGGGTGTGACGCCGTGCAGGATCTGGGCGCCGTAGACGAGGAAGGCGCCGGGGGCCGCGTCGGTGGTCCAGCGGGTGCGCGGGGTGCTCGCGAGCCAACTCGCTTCGTAGTTGTGCTCGTTCGAGTGGGGCAGCGCGTGGGTGAGCGGGGTGCCGGGGGCGAAGCCCTCGCGTTCCCCCGCCACGGCCCCGGTCCACAGGCGGGGGCTGCTGGTGGTCTCGACGTAGAAGTCGCCGCCCGCGTCCGCCTGTTCCAGCGTGACGGCGATCCTGGCCAGGCGTCGGAGCGGGGCGGCGGGGTCGGGTATGCCGTCGACGTGCGTGGCCACGTGCAGGCCGGCGCGCAGCTCCACGTACATCCAGGAGGCGGCCCGTCGGACGGAGGGCATGTGGCGCTGGATCGAGGGCAGGGCGCGCTCGACGGCCGCGTCGAGGATGTCGCGGGCCAGAGCGGGGGCCGGGGTGAAGGAGGAGTCGGGCCGCGGTTCGTTGTCGGCGATCTTGCGGAGCTGTCGCAGCTCCTCGGGGCTGAGGGCCTCCTCGACGGAGTGCAGGGCCAGGGTCTCGGACAGCTGGATCATGTGGTCTTCCTCCGGGGCAGGGCGAGGCGCGCCAGGGCGACGGCCTCGGTTGGTGGAGGGGCGGTGTGCGGGGAGGCCTGCCGAAGCCGCCCGTGAGAGTCGGCTCCGCGCGGCGGGGCGCGCCTGGCTGTCGGCGCGAGCGCCGTGCGCGGGCCCCACACGGCCCAGTTGCCCACGCTAGGGCGGCCTGGGCCGAGGTGCGCGCGGGCGTCGGCTCTTCGGGTGACGCGGGCTGAATCCGCCGTGCACCGGCTCCGCTTCCGGCGCCCCCTGCACGCGCAATCGGAACGCGGTGGCTCGGCACGCTTGCCCGGAATGCCGCACTCCGGGCGGTGTGCTTGCCTGGGCGAAGGCACGGCAAGCAGTCGGCGACACCCCCGGTGAGCGCCGCGACGGCGGAGGTTGGATGTGCGGCTGCACGGCATCGACGGCCTCACCGCGGTGGTGACCGGCGCGGCCGGAGGCATCGGTTCTGCGATCGTGCTCGCGTTGGCGCGGGCGGGCGCCCAGGTGGTCGCCGTCGACCGCGCCGCCCCCGGCCGTCTGCGCGAGCGCGTCCCGGCGGACCTGCGCCCCCTGGTCCGGGAACGGACGGCGGACGTCGCGGACAGGGAAGCCGCCGGTGAACTCCTCGACGAGACCGAGCGCTCCCTCGGACCCGTCGGGCTGCTCGTGAGCGCGGCGGGCGTCCTGCGCCACGGACCCGCGGCCGACTGCACGGACCAGGACTGGCACGCGCTGCTCCACGCCAACGCGACGGGCGTCTTCGTCTGGGCGGGTGCCGCAGCCGAGCGCATGACGCGCCGTGGCAGCGGCTCCATCGTGACCATCGCCTCGAACGCTGTCGGGGTGCCCCGAGCGGGCCTTGCCGCCTACACCGCGTCCAAGGCCGCCGCCCACGCCTTCACCCTCGGCCTCGGTGTGGAGGTCGCCCCGCGCGGCGTGCGCTGCAACGTCGTGTGCCCCGGCTCGACGGACACCGCGATGCTCCGCGAGCTCACCGACGGCCCCGACTTCCGCGCGGTCGTCGACGGGGACCCGGCGGCCTTCCGCACCGGCATCCCGCTGGGACGCGTCGCCGCCCCGGCCGACGTGGCCGACGCCGTGCTGTTCCTCGCCTCCGACCAGGCCCGCCACATCACCCTCCACAGCCTGTACGTCGACGGCGGCGCCGCCCTGCGCGCCTGACCGCCAAGCCAGGAGCCACCGTGCCCGACCACTCCACCTGGCCCCCCACCACCCCCGGGCGGGCCACCACCCGCTGGCTCCTGTCGACCCCGGGCCGCACGCTCACCGCACACGACGGCACGCCGCTGCCCACCACGCCGGGCCCCGGCCAGTTCACCCGCCTCGCCCGCACCGCGGCGCGGCACCTGGCAGGCCACCCCGACGGGACGATCGTCGCCGGACTCATCCCCTTCGACGAGGACACCCCCGCCCACCTCTCCCTCGCCCGACCCGAGCGATGGCCCCGCCACGGCGGCCACCCCACGGACAGCGGGAACGAGCCGCGCCACGGAAGCCCGACGCGGCCCGGGCTCCCGTGCCTTCCGTGCCTCCCGTGCCTCCCGGACGCGGGCCCCGGCGCCCCCGAACCGCCGCCGGACGTCTACGCCGCGCTCGTCGAAGCCGCCCGCGGGGCAATGGCCCACGGGCCGCTGGCCAAGGTCGTCCTCGCCCGCACGCTGCGCATCCCCGTCGGCGCACCGCCTCTTGAGGCCGCGCCCGCCCTCTTGTCCCGCCTCGCCGCACAGGACCGCCGGGCCCACCTCTTCGCGGCGACCCTGCCAGGACACCCGGGCGGCGCGGGCCCCGACGTGCTCATCGGCGCCACACCGGAGACGCTGCTCACGCGTCGTGGCGACACCGTGGTCCTGCACCCCCTCGCCGGCACCGCCGCACGCCATCGCCACCCCGGCCGCGACCGGGCAGCCGCCCGCTCCCTGCTCGGCTCGGCCAAGGACCGCCACGAGCACCGGATCGTCGTCGACGCGCTGCGCACCCGCCTCGCCCCGCTCTGCAGCCGCCTGGACGTTCCGCCGTCGCCGACCCTTCACGCCACCACCCGCCTCTGGCACCTCGGCACCGTCATCCGGGCCCGCCTGCACCATCCGCCCCCCGACGCCCTGAGCCTGGCGGCGCTGCTCCACCCCACCCCGGCCGTCTGCGGCACCCCCACGACGTACGCCCGTAGCCTGATCCGCCGTCTCGAACCCGTGCCGCGCGACTACTACACCGGTCTCGTCGGGTGGATGGACCGGGCGGGCGACGGGCACTGGGTGATCGCTCTGCGCTGCGGCCGCCTCGATGCCACCCATCTTCGGCTGTACGCGGGCGCAGGGATCGTCGCGCAGTCCGACCCGGTCGCCGAACTCGCCGAGACCCAGGCCAAGTTCACCACCATGCTCGACGCCCTCACCGCCACGCACGACACCGCGCGGCTCTCGGCCGAGTCGCTTCGATGAGCCGGACGAGGCCGCGCCGGGCGAGGGGCGCGGAGGCGCACGGCGAGGCCGCGGGCGGCCCCGATCCGAACGGGTTGCCTTCCTCGCGCCCTGCCCCGGAGCCAACCGTTTCCCAGGAAGCATGGGTCCCTGTCGGTGAGAGGGAGGTTCGCATGACGCTGCGTACGGTACGGACCACACTGACCACCCTGGTCGCGGCGGCCGCGATGGTCGCCGGGGCCGGGCTGAGCGCCCCGTCCGCGGCGGCCGAGGCGGAGCAGCCGTCGGGCCGGGGGCACGAGGCGACCCGGGCCGCGATGGGCGCCGCGGTGAAGGCGGGAGTGCCCGGCGTCCTGGTGCGGGCGCACGACACACGGGGTGCCTGGCACGGGGGCGCGGGCGTCGCCGACCTGCGCACGGGGCGTCCGCCGCTGCCGGCCGACCGGTTCCGGGCGGGCAGTATCTCCAAGGTGTTCATCGCCACGGTCCTGCTCCAACTGGAGGCCGAGGGCAGGCTCAGCATGTCGGACACGGTGGAGGAATGGCTGCCCGGCCTGGTCCGCGGCAACGGCCACGACGGCCGCAAGGTCAGCCTCCGCCAGCTCCTCAACCACACCAGCGGCATCTACGACTACACCGAGGACCCCGACCTGCACCTCGGTGGCAAGGTCTTCCTGGACCACCGCTACGACACCTGGCGGCCCGAACAGCTCGTGGCGCTCGCCATGCGCCACAAGCCCAAGTTCGCGCCAGGGTCCGGCTGGAACTACACCACCACCGAGTACGTCCTCGCCGCGATGGTCGTCGAACGGGCCACGGGCCGCAGCTACGCCGCCGAGGCCGAGCGGCGGATCTTCGAGCCGCTCGGGCTGCACGCCACCAGCCTGCCCGGCACCGGCGTCCGGATTCCCGCGCCGAGCGGGCGGATGTACACCACGTTCCCCGACGACCCGCAGCACACCGTCCACGACATCACGGAGTTCAACCCCTCCTGGGGCTGGTCCGCCGGAGAGATCATCTCCACCACCGGCGACCTCGACCGCTTCCTCACCGCCCTGATGCGCGGCGAACTGCTCCCCGAGGCCCAGCTCCAGAAGATGACGACCACCGTCCCCTCACCCGACTTCGGCGACGGCCAGGACGACGGCCTCGGAATCTTCCGCGCCGAGCTGCCCTGCGGAAAGGTGGTCTGGGGGCACACCGGATTCCTCCCCGGTTCGCAGTCCATGGCGTACACCACCCGCGACGGACGCCACCGCCTGGTGGTCAACTTCAACACCGACTGGGCGGGCGACAGCGACGCGGCCGCGTACGTGCTCCTCGCGGAATTCTGCGGCACGACCCCGCCCGCCACCCTCACCCGCTGAGCGCCGTCCGCGCCCCCCGCCCGGCCGTCCGGCGCCGGTCTGACACGATGACGCGATGGAACATGTGCGCCGGATCGTCAGCTCAGGCTCGCCGTTGGAGCCGCAGATCGGCTTCTCCCGCGCGGTGCGCTCGGGACCGTACGTCGTCGTCGCGGGAACCGCCCCGATCGGGGACGACGGCTCCACCGTCGGACCCGGTGACGTCTACGCCCAGACCGTACGGTGCCTGGACATCGCCGAGCGGGCGCTGCGGGAGGCGGGGGCGTCGCTCGACGACGTCGTACGCACGCGCCTCCTGCTGACGGACGTGACGCAGTGGAAGGAGGCCGCTCGCGCGCACGGCGAGCGGTTCGCCGCGATCCGTCCCGCCTGCACGGTCGTCGAGGTCTCCCGCTTCATCGACCCCGCTTGGCTCGTCGAGGTGGAGATCGACGCGGTACTCGGCCAGGAGACGGGCTGAGCAGCGGGGCGGGCCCGTCCTGACCGCCCCCCGGCGGCGGTCAGGACAGGGCATGCCCCAGGTGCGGGTCCACGTCGGGAACGCGGGTGGACCCCAGGTGTCACTCGCTGCGGGTCGTGCCCGTCGCGAAACTCCGCTCGGCGGCTGCGCTGCCCGCCGTCACTTCCTTGGCGGGCTTGCCGCCCTTGCCCAGGACGGGCGGCTCGGCGGGGCAGTCGGCCTTGAACTTGCCCTTCGGGGCGAGCTTGCCGTCGACGTACACCTTCCCCTTCTCGGCCCTGACCGTGGACTTGCCGGGCTTGCCACCCGGCGCGGGGACGCCCTTGCCGTCGAGGACGACGCAGGTGATCATCTCGCCCTTGCCGACGCCGTGGCCGGGCAGCGGGGGCAGCTCGCCGCACTCGGTGCGCGACGTGGCGCGCGCGTCCCAGGTGCGCTGCGCGGTCGGGTCCCCGGCGTGGAGCTTGCCGTCGACGAGCTTGACGGTCGTCTTCGACGGCCCGTCCTTCGCCGGGCGGCCGGTCGTCATGCAGTGGACAGGCGCGCCGTCACTCCGGCTCGCGACGGAGGTCGCCTGCTGGGACGGCGAGTCGGGGGAGTGGCCGGTGCCGCTCGCCGAAGCGGTGGCCACTCCGGACAGGCCGAGGCCCGCCGTGAGGACGGTGGCCGCCAGGACGCGTGTTGTGCGCACGGTCGGATTCCTTCCGTGGACCGGCGGCCCGAGGGCGGGCTGCCGGTGGTGGGTTGATCGGACGGCGCACAGACTCGCCCGCGGCACATGAGGCCAACCTGAAGACGCCGTAAAGGATCTTCAGGTTGGTCTCATGTGCCGACGGCATCCTGGGGACGTGCGCATACTCGTGGTGGAGGACGAAGTCCAGTTGGCGGAGCTGCTCAAGGTCGGCCTGGCCAAGGAGGGATTCGCCGTCGACCTCGCCCATGACGGCCGCGACGGCCTGTGGCTCGCGACCGAGCAGCTCTACGACGCGATCGTCCTCGATGTGATGCTGCCGTCGCTGAGCGGCTACGCGGTCTGCAAAGAGCTGCGGGACAGGGGGAGTTGGACCCCGATCCTGATGCTCACGTCGAAGGACGGGGAGTACGACGAGGCGGAGGCGCTGGACACCGGCGCCGACGACTACCTGACCAAGCCCTTCTCCTTCGTCGTGCTGCTCGCCCGGCTGCGCGCCCTGACCCGCCGCGCCGTCCGGCAACGGCCCACCGTCCTCAGGGTGGGCGACCTCAGCGTCGACCCGGCACGCCTGACCTGTGCCCGCGGCGACGTACGGATCGCCCTCACCCCCAAGGAGTTCGCGATCCTGCACTGCCTGGCCCGGCGCACCGGTGAAGTCGTCCCCAAGTCCGAACTGCTGGCCCAGGCCTGGGACTTCGCCTACGACGGCGACTCCAACGTCGTCGAGGTCTACATCAGCGCGCTGCGCCGCAAGATCGACAAGCCGTTCGGCAGGACCACGCTGCGCACCGTGCGCGGCGCCGGATACCGGCTGGAGGCCTGACATGGGCGTACGACTGCGGACGACGCTGACCGCCACGGTCGCGGTCGCGGTGGCCCTGTGCCTGGCCTCGTTCGCGCTGTTCCTCGCGCTCGACTCCAGCCTGGCCGCGTCCACCCGGCAGGTCGCGGCGCAGGACGCGAAGGCGAAGGCCGGATCTGTGGCGGCGCCGCCGGACGCCGGTGTCACGTACCAGGACAAGCCGTCGAAGTACGGCTCCAAGGGCGACGGTGAGGGCTACGACGAGGACATGCCGAAGATGCGCGAGGGCAAGGTGGTGGTCCAGGAGGTGATCGAGACCAGCGAGGGCCCGGTGACCGTGACCGGGACGGCGTCCACGGCCCCCGCCCGCGCGGCGATGACCACCCTGAAGCAGGTCCTGCTCCCCGGCGTTCCCGCGCTTCTGGCCCTCGTGGCGCTCTTCACCTGGCTCTCCGTCGGCCGGGTGCTGCGCCCGGTGTCCGCGATCCGGGCGAAGCTCGCCGACATCACCGCCCACGACCTGCACGAACGCGTCCCGCAACCCGGCACCCGGGACGAGATCGCGGCCCTGGCCCGCACCGTCAACGCGACCCTGGACCGGCTGCGGGGCGCCGTCGACGCGCACCGCCAGTTCGTGGCCGACGCCGCGCACGAACTGCGCAGCCCCATGGCCGTCCTGCGCACCCGCCTCGAACTGGCCGCGCCCGAGGACAAGCAGCTCGCCGCCGACGCCCTGGACGACGTCGAACGCCTCCAGTCCCTCACCGCCGACCTCCTCCTGCTGGCCCGCCTCGACGCCCGCGAACCCCAGCGCACCACCATCGTCGACCTCGCCCAACTCGTCGCGGAGGAAGCCACCCGCCGACGCCCCCGCCCGCACGTCCGCGTCCGCCTCGACCTGACCCCCGACCTCGTCGTCGACGGCTCCCCGGACCGCCTCCGCCGCCTGATCGCCAACCTCGTGGACAACGCCGTCCGCCACGCCACCACGACGGTCGACGTCACCCTCACCACTCACGCCGGCCAAGCGGCCCTGGACGTCACCGACGACGGCCCCGGCATCCCGCCCCACCACCACACCACCGTCTTCGACCGCTTCACCCGCCTCGACCACGCCCGCACCCGGGACACGGGCGGCTCGGGCCTCGGCCTGCCCATCGCACGGGACATCGCCCAGGCGCACGACGGGACGCTGGGGGTCGTCGCGACGGCGACGGGGGCGCGACTCCGGGTGGTTCTGCCGTTGTCGTCCGACCCCGCGCCCACGTGAGAAGCCCCGGCGTGGCGCACTTTCCGGCGGGGGCGCGAGCATTTCCCACCGAGGATTCCCCACACTTTCGACAGCTGGACGGGTATGCAGGGGGAGAGGCGCCCATCGCCAGTTCCGGTCCGAAATCCCGAGTTCCGGTCCGATGCGGCCGAAGGGGGAGATGTGATGAGTGGTGCGGCTTGGTTCGCCGTCGCTTTCCCCTCGGTCCTCGCTGCCGGAGCCGCCTTCGGCGTCGCGTGGGTCGGAAAGGCCGCCCATGAGAACGGGGTCGAAGCCGCGGCCAGAGAGGCGGCCGAGATCCGCAAGTGGGAGGAGGCGACCAGGAGGATCGAGGAACGGAACCGAATCGTGGGGAAGATCCGAACCGACAGCGGCAACCTGCTCCTCACGGTCGCCCGGGCGCGCAATGATCTCGCGAGAGGGTCGGAGATCGACCTGGAGCACTTCATCACTGCGACCGAGGGCTACAGGAGCGGCCTGTACGCAGCGATCGCCGAGGCCATCACCACGCACTCGCTGATTCCCTCCGGAGCAGGCATGGCGTCACGGGATGACGCGGAACTCGACAACCTCCCCACCTACGCCGCGCTCACCAAGGCCACGTACAAAGTGATCGATGTGGCACGGCGTCCGGAGACGCCAAGTTCCGATCCACGACTCGTCGAGATCGCCGAGCTGCTCGTCGTGGCGGAGGAGACCCGGAAGCGCATCCTGGACGTCACCTTCGTGGAACTCACCCGTCCCGCATATCCTTCGCGTCCCGACAACACGTCCTCCTTCAACGGGCCCGGGTATTTCGGAAATCAGTAGCTCCACAGCGGGAAGGCGTAGAGGTCGGCCCCTGGGCCGTGACGGGTCAGCAGGGCGCGTCGCTCAAGTCGCCGCCCCGCCCACCTTCTTCACCACGGTGTCCTCGGGTGCGAGCCGCCGCCCGTCGGCCGCACAGGCCTCCAGAGCGCGCAGCGGGCGCCCGTTGCGGCGGTCCACCAGCTCCGAGTGCGGTTCGCCGGACTCGAAGAAGTGACCCTCGCCCCACTGCCGCAGCGCCACGATGACGGGGAAGAGGTCCTGCCCCTTGGGGGTGAGGACGTACTCGTGGTAGGCGCTGCCGTCGGATGCCGGTACGACGTCGAGGATGCCGCCCGCGACGAGGCTGCGCAGGCGGGTGGACAGGATGTTCTTCGCCACGCCCAGGCTGCGCTGGAACTCCCCGAAGCGGCGACTGCCGTCGAACGCGTCCCGCACGATCAGCAGTGACCACCAGTCGCCGATCGCGTCGACCGACCGCGCGACCGGGCAGTCGCTCTCGTCCAAGCGGGTCCGTCTGACCACGGCGGCCTCCGTCCGATGTTGATGGTTGCAACATGCTACCAGCTAGGGCTACGTTTCCCATCTGGTAGCAACATGCAACCATCGACCGGAAAGGGATCCCGTGACCACCTGCGACGAAACACCCCGGGCAGCCGAGGCGCCCGTGCAAGCGCCTGCGCTGTCCCGCCGCACCACCCTGCTCCTCGCCCTCGCCGGGGCGGTGGCGGTCGCCAACGTCTACTTCGCCCAGCCGCTCCTGGCCACCCTGAGCCAGGACTTCGGGATCAGCGAGGGCGCCGTCGGAGCCATCGTCACGCTGACGCAGATCGGCTACGGCCTGGGGCTGTTCTTCATCGTGCCGCTGGGTGACCTGGTCGACCGCAAGCGCCTCATCACCGTCCAACTCGTCCTGCTCGCCCTGGCGCTGACCGCTGTCGGCCTCTCGGGGACGGCGTCCGTCCTCCTGATCGGCATGACCTTGATGGGCTTCCTCGCGGTCGTGACCCAGTCCCTGGTGGTCTTCGCCGCGTCCCTCGCCGGACCGGCCCAACGCGGGCGCGTCGTCGGCCTGGTGACGAGCGGCGTGGTCATCGGCATCCTCCTCGCCCGCACCGCATCCGGGCTCCTCGCCGACCTGGCGAGCTGGCGAGCGGTCTACCTCGCGTCGGCGGTGCTCACCCTCGCCCTCACCCTGGCCCTCCATCACGAGCTGCCGCGCCGGACCGCGCCCCGCCCTGAGCTCACCTACGGCCAACTGCTCACCTCGACGATCACTCTCTTCACCCGGGAACGCGTGTTCCGGGACCGCGCCCTGCTCGCCCTCCTCGTCTTCGCCGCCTTCAGCACCCTGTGGAGCTGCGTCGCCCTGCCGCTGAGCGAGCCTCCCCAGTCCCTCACACACACCGCGATCGGGGCCTTCGGGCTCGTCGGCGCGGCGGGCGCCCTCGCCGCCGCCCCGGCCGGGCGCCTGCACGACCGCGGCTTCGCCCAGCGCACCACCGGCGTGGCCCTGGCCCTCCTCGTCGCCTCCTGGCTCCCCCTGGCCTTCACCCGCCAGTCCCTGTGGGCCCTGGCCATCGGCGCGATCGTCCTCGACCTCGCCGTCCAGGCCGTCCACGTCACCAACCAGAGCCTGATCTACGGCCTCCGCCCCGACGCCGGGGGCCGCCTGATCGGCGGCTACATGGTCTTCTACTCCATCGGCAGCGCGACGGGGGCGGTCGGCTCGACTGCTGTCTATGCGGCTGCTGGGTGGGGAGCGGTTTGCCTCCTGGGTGCGGCAATCAGCGCCACCGCCCTCGCCCTGTGGGCGGTGACTCGGCGCGGCGCCCAGGGCTGAGCGGTCGGCCCCAGGGGGCCCTGGTCAGGGTTTGGTCTCCGGGCTGGCGGCCGCCGTCGGCGCCGGGCCGTTCGGGCCGTGCACGGCGTCGAGCACCGCCTGCCCCCGGTTGTCGACGAACTTGGTGAACAGCTGCTGGGAGTAGCCGAAGATGATGGCCCACGCGATGATCTGTGCCGTGGAGTCGAGGGCGCTGAGGCCCGGGACGAAACCATTGCGGATAAGGGTGCTCCCCGCGCGAGCGGAGGTGGTCCGCGGACGGCCCCCGCGCGAAACTGACTGTCCGCGTACTCCTTTGAGTGCTCCGCGGAGTACGGCGTTATCCGCACCAGTCTCTGCGTGGAGGCAGTGCTGGTGATCAGCGATGGGGCCGGGCTGGCAGGCTGCATTCGTGGCCCTCAACATGCCTGGACGCCGGTTGGGCCGTAACCACCCCCGCGCAGACCAGGGAGGCTGCCGTTCTTCAGTGCTGGCGGCCTCGGAACCGGCCCCATCTCGCCGAACTCTAAGCGCAGGGTCTGACAAGGGTTCAGGCTGCGTCGTCTCGCTCGCGCTCGATGGCGGCGAGCCGGTTCTTGAGGCGGTACTTGGGCCGTTGATGGAGATCACTCCGCAGTGGTGCAGGAGGTGGTCGAGGATGGCGGCGGCGAGGACCTCGTCGCCGAACACCTGTCCCCATTCGCTAAATACGGTTTGTGGGAGCTGTTCGAGCGAGTGGTGCCGCCAGCGCCGGAACACCCGCAGGGCGGTGGCCGGCGCTGGCGGAGTCAGGACTGGAGTACAGGTACTTTTTCGGGTTCGGCGTCATCGTTGGCTGTCCCTGGGCTTTGACAGCCTGGCCGGGGAGACGGCGCGCCATCAGGCCGATCATGGCTTCGGAGCGGTGCGGGTGCCTTTGTAGTCGCGGGCGAGGCGGTGATGGTGCATGAGGCGGCCGGTTGGGTCGGCGCTCGCGCCTGCTGCCCGCTCTGACAGATGATCTTTTACCAGAGCGGGCTGGGCGATCCATCGCTCGATCTTCGCCCATGCCTCAACCACCGACATGCACCCGCTCTTCAACGGTCTTGGGCCCAGACGAGCATGCCGGGGAAGTCAGGGTCCATGTCGGTCGCTGCCCACTCGTCATCATATGGTCCTCTCGCGAACCAGGGGCGAGGGGAAGCGAGGACGTTACCGATGGATTCGAGCGCTGCGGACAATGACTCCCACACCGGACCTTCCTCTGGGATATAGCCTTGTTCAAGATCCCAGTTCTCAAGGTGTCCTGTCCGAGTGTCGACCATGAGTTGGAGGACACCGATTGACCCGATGGGAACGAGAAGCGGGCTGTCGCCGTTGTCCTTGTACTGCATCCAGTCGGCATGCTTCTTGGCGATGGCCTCCACACTGTGAAGGCCATACGAAGGGGGAAGGACATCTGTCAGCCCGGACCCGTTGTGCCGTAGCAGCGACCGCTCGACGTCTTCAGGAAGTCTCGCCCCGACGTGTGCATACAGCCGGTCCAGGTCTGCACGGGTGCAGGGGCCTGGCAGCGGCTCTTCTTGTGACGCGTATGAGGTGAGCCAGCATTCGATCTTCTCCCACGACTCCTCGATCGACACTCGTCTGCTCCTCTGGGCGTTGGTGTGAACAGAGTGAAGCGCGGTGTCTGTCCTGCTCGGCTGGCGGAGCAGACACCGCACTTCACGGTTTGGGAGAGCTACGAGCAGGGCTGTCCACGCGTCATGGCGAACACTCCCGCTCGGGGCCGATGTTCCGGTCGACACGGCGCAGCCGCTTGCTTGGGCACTGTCGAGTAGCGGAGTTTAGCGTCCGCCCTTCTGACGTTGGTAGACACCAACTTGAAAGACACGAACCGTGGTCTGTAGATGGTGGGGTCGCGGTAGTGGGCGCCATCAGGAGTGACGTTGGTGTCGAAATTGTTCACGTTGTACGAGAGCGTCCAGCGGTCTCCGGTTGCCAGCGACGGGTGGACATGTGCGTTGTACGAGAAGCACCTGCCATCCTCCTGACCAGCGACGCAGTCTCCGAAGGGTACGGGGCCGCCTTCGGGCATCCGGTACACCTCGTCGTGGCCTTCCCAGGAACCGAACGGCCCGTATGGGTCGCAGCCGGTCCACATGCGGATCTTTCCGCTGAAGGCTTCTGTGCTGTCCTGGCTGACGAGGACGAAGCTGCCCTTGTGGGGTGTGATGCTGTATTCGTTGGCTATGCCGATGGTGGTGTTGTCTCCTTCGGTCTCGCCGTACATCCACTGATTCCTGGCGCTGTTGAGGTACTGCCACTTGTCCGCGTCGGCGATGTTGGTTCCTTTGACGCGGGCCACCCTCATGCCCTTATTGATGGGCGCATCGTTGGTGCCGTAGATATAGGTGTATCCGTCGTCGCTCTGCTCGGCGGACATGACGGCTGACCCCCATTGGATGCCCGCGCCGGAGGGGAGCGGCTCAATCGACTCCGGCTCCTTGAGGTCGTTCAGATCAAAGGTCGCGACCATCGATCGCTTGATCTTGAAGTCCCACCCGCCGGGGCCGAACTTGTGCCACTCGTGGAAAACGACCTGCAGTCGCTTCTGCCCGCCGACATTGGCGACGAGTCCGTCACCGAGCCAGTACCAGTGTTTCTCGGCCGAGGCAGGCATGATGGCTTCCGGTTTACTGTCGGTGCCCCCGGTGATGGTGGTGAGGTTGTCGCCGACCTGGGCGACGAATGAGCTGTTGATCAGTGGAGCACTGGTCGGCCGTGTTCCGTTCGAGTTCAGCGGGCCCATGAAGGTGTCGGAGAAGAGCCACAGACGGCGGCCGTCGGGGAGGGTGACACTGTAGGTGGAGTCGCCTCCTGTCCAGCCGTCGCGTGTGGTGGCGGCGTACTTGTTGAACAAGTCCTCCGGATACGCCTTCGACTCTGTCTGCTTGGCCTCGACCATGCCCGCGGACGGGCACTGGTGGTACTGCACCGGGGCCGCAGCCCCTGCCGGCCTGTCAGGTCCGTTGTAGTCTCCCCCTGATGGAGTCACCAGGTGGACATAGAACGGGTCTTTGTCCAACATGCGGTTGACCTTATAGAAAGCCTTGAGATCTGTTCCCGCATCTCCGTTGTGTTTTGCGTCTATTGCCTTTACGGAGTAGTGCTTGTATCCGTCATTGGGCTGAAATTTCTGCACGCCCGTGACTGACCCCTCATATGTTGAGGCGTACGGATACTCGTCGCATTCTCTATCATGGTCAAGAGCTTTAGCGTAGCCCCTGCCGAAGTACTTCCTGCACTGGCTACGAGACTTGTTACGATTCTTCGTGTTGTCCCCTGGGTTGTACATTCGCGTGAGCGGGACGTCGCTCTTTGGTGCCCCGGGGATGCTCTTCTTGTACGCCGAGGACGGCACTGTCTCCTCGGGCTTGTTCTGGGCCTCCCATACGTGGTTCGATTGCTCCACCCATCCCGGCCTGGAGTCGAACCTGTACGTCGCCGGTTTACCGTCATCGAAGACGCAGCCTCTTCCAGATTGAAGGTAGGTTGCCCAGTCGCACCGGAACTTGCTGCCTTCCCAGACGCGAGGTTGAGGGCCATCCGTCGGAGTTTGCAGCGTTGACTTGATGTCAAACGTGAATTTCGCGATCCTGTCACCAGTCAGGGAACCCTCAGGTGAGGAGAACGTGATCCACTCATCTGAGTTGTTGGGCCGTGCCCATTCTCTGAGGGTGTCGTTTCGGCCGTCGTTGGTGATGACACATTTAGGGGCGCCGGGCGTCTTGTCTGTGCAGCCGCCCTCGTACTTGAGTTTCGCCTCCCATGGCGCATCGCCACTGGGGTCCCACTTGTCGAGCCGAATCCATATGTCTGTCTTGCGGTCCGTCTCTGCCGGCCCTGACTTCGCTGTGCCCATGAAGGTCACCCTGAATTTGAGGCTCCCGACAATCTTGCAGGCCCCTAAGCTGTCGCATTGCTTGTGGTCGACTTTGGCGTCATCGTGCCTCATGCACCACGTCAGGCGGCTAAGGATTACACCACCCTTTCCATCGGCACCCGGCGCATTCTGGCAGGTGTCCATACCTGGCGCGGATCGTTGGTTCTGGGAATTCAGCTCTGCGTTGCTGGGAAGGCTCCGGTGGGCATACCGCGAAACTTCCGTGCGGTTCTCGGGCGTCATCGGAACAGAGGGCTTTTGGGTACCGACGTCAAATGTGTAGGCGTCGCGAACTTTACCGTCGTCCGATGGTTTTGCTGCCGTTAGCGCGCCCATGCCGAGGAGCATGGCGAGCGCAAGGAGCGAGCCTAAGAGGGGTCTTCGGCGCATCTCGTTCCTCCGATACGGGGAGGGTGCTGGTTGGTGCGCGAGTGAAGCAGAAGAATTAGAAGCGGAAAAGGGTTTGCAGGTGCGGTTGATCAAATATCAGCCCAAGTTGGTATTGCGAACGGCGAGAGAATCCCCTGGTGGCGACATCGATGGCAACCCTGTACCTCCCTGACCAGCTTCTTTCGTCTTCTCGCTATCTGGCTTGATGTGCGCGAGTCGAAGGTGAAATGCGGCAAGTTAATCCGAACTCTTTGCGTATGTATTGCATCGTGTGCTCCGCTTGCAGAGACACGCCGATTCCGCGCAACTACTTGACAAGTGCGGCGGCAGGAATTTCGACACCAACGTGACCGCGCTTAGGCGTCATCGCATTTGGTGATGCGGAGGTGGCGTATGAGGGTTGCCGTGATGGCGGTGAAGGCGAGGAAGTGTTCGGGCTTTCGTTCGTAGCGGTGGTGAAGGCGACGGCATCCTGAGAGCCAGGAGACGGTGCGTTCTACGACCCAGCGATGTCGCCCCAGTCGGCGTGAGGACTCAACACCCTTGCGAGCGAGACGGTGTCTGATGCGACGGGCAGCGAGCCATCGTCGCGGGTGCCGGTAGTCGTAGCCCTTGTCTCCGTGGAGCGTGGCGGGCTTGCGGCGTCGAGGTCCGCGGCGGGAGCGAATGGGTGGGATGCCTTGGACCAGTGGAATCAGTGCCTGGCTGTCGTGAAGATTGGCCGCCGAAATGCCGATCGGCAGGGGCAGTCCGTGGCGGTCGACGATGAGATGAATTTTCGATCCGCTCTTGCTGCGATCGGTCGGATTCGGTCCCGTCAGTGGCCCCCTTTGAGGGCGCGGACGCTGACGGAGTCGATCGCGCCCCGGTCCCCGAGCCGACGCCGACCACCGCCCTGCGGGTGTTCCGGCGCTGGCGGCACCACTCGCTCGAACAGCTCCCACAAACCGTCCGGAACCATCTGCTCAACAAGTGAAGCAGTCACCAACTCAGACGGTCGCAAGATCCCGCCAAACGAAATGGCGTCTTAGCCTTCCTTCTTCCTTTGCTGTGAGTTCAATCCAGCCATCCTGCTGTTGGGTTGTTGGAAGCGAGGGTGAGACGGGCGGCTGCTGGAGGGGTCACTGAAATTTCCAGGCGAGGTATGGGGCGACACTGGCGATGGCGAGGCGAGGACCAGAAGGACGATTACGCAGCCCCAGACAGCGAGTGGTCCTCGGACGGCTCGAGCCTCGGCGGCCTGCCGGTCTTTGTCGGCAGCTATTGCTTTCTCTGCGTCGGCGTGTGCCTTCCGCTGGCAGTCGGGACATTGGCCCGGTATGTGCTCGGGCACGCCGGTTCACTGGTCCTTAGACGTTGTTTGAGTTGGTGAGTCGGCGATAGCTGATGAGGGCCGCGGCTATGCCGACGAAGGCAAGGAAGTGCTCGGCCTTGCGCTCGTAACGGCGGTGCAGACGTCGGCATCCGACCAGCCAGGAGATCGCCCTCTCGACGACCCAGCGGGCTCGGCCGAGCCGCGTGGACGACTCGATGCCTTTGCGGGTGATGCGGTGGCGGATGCGACGCTTACGAAGCCATTTCCGGAGGTGGTCGTAGTCGTAGCCCTTGTCGGCGTGGAGCTTGGCCGGGCGTCGGCGGCGCGGGCCGCGGCGGGAGCGGATGGGCGGGATCCTGCGCACGAGCGGCTCCAGGCCGAGGCTGTCGTGCATGTTGGCGCCGGAGATGCCCAGGGACAGCGGCACGCCGTTTCGGTCGGTGATCAGGTGTATTTTCGATCCCGGCTTGCCGCGGTCGGTCGGTCGGATTCGGTCCGGTCAGTGGCCCCCTTGCTGCCCGGACGCTGACGGAGTCGATCGCGCACCGCGACCAGTCCAGCTCGCCCCGGGAGCCGAGTTCGTCGAGGATGACGCGGTGCAGCCTGGCCCAGACCCGGTCCCGGCTCCACTGGGCGAAGCGGCGGTAGACGGTGGGCCAGGCCGGCCCGAACACCGGTGGCAGCTGCCGCCAGGTGCAGCCCGAGGTGGCCACGAAGATGATCGCCGCCAGGCACTCGCGGTCACCGGCCCTCCGCTTGCCGCCACTCTGGGGACGTATGACCTCTGTCTGCGGCACCACCCGCCGAAACAGCGTCCACAACTCGTCCGGTACCAACCGCTCCACCAGATCCGTCATGCACGGCACAAGGAGTGATCACGCCATCAGTAACGGCGTCTTAACGTCTCTGCCAGCCATGCACCAGGTCCATAGGACGTGATTTTCATCTGCCGTGACGGTGAGGTGAGCTTCAGGGACGCATCAGGCCAACTCCTCGGTAAGGCAGGTGGCCGAAGGCTGTTCCGCTGCGAGATCGGGCCGGCGGGGCCAGGCGGAGAGGGCGAAGCGCGCTGGGCGAGCGTCGTGCTTGCCTACGCGGCAGTTGTCGTCGAGCCAAGCTGGAAGCGGGGCGAGCAGTTCGGTAGGGAGCGCACCGATGTCCCACGGGGGAGGGCTGTCCACGACGGACTCGGCCGTAGCCCGCTCCGCGAGGTTGTCGGCGATCGGCGCGGGTGGATCCGGGAAGGGCGGGAAGTGGCTGAGCGGGTTCGGGCTCATGCGGCAGCCCTCTGGCGCTCGGCCCATTCGGCAGCGTGCGCCTCAGCCCGGGAGCGCTTCTCGGCTTCCTGACGCGCCCGCTCTCCTTCGTTCGCCTTGCGGAGCCGTTGGACGTGATCTTCGATCTCGGGCCAGGAGTCCCAGGTCCACATTCCGTCGAGCCGAGTGATCACAGCGGGGAGGTTGTCGGCCAAGAGGAGTGCGTGTCCCTCGGCGAGGGCCTTGATCTCGTCGCTGCGCAGCACGGCTTCGAGGGCGGTGTGTGTTGCGGTCGACTCGCCGCTGCCGTTGCCGCTCGTGGTGGTGCGGGTTTTGCGGACGCGCTCGACTTGGCCGCACAGGTCGGACATGTCCCTGAGGAAAGTCGGGTCCTTCGCGCCGCCGAACACCACGACGTGATTGGTGAAGCTGGCCAGTTCGTTGGCCGCGTCCTCGCCGAAGCGGGCCCGGGCGGAGGCCCAGCCCTGGAGGCCGTAGATCACAGTGATGCCACGCCCTCGTCCGTCGGCGACGCGCTGGCGGAGGGAGGGGATCGGAGCGATGTTCGGTGCCTCGTCGAGAGCGGCCAGGAGAGGCGGGTCGAGCCGCCCCGCGGGGGAGGCGATGGCGTGTGCTTCTGCCGCGTCCAGGAGGTCCTCGGTCACCGCCGTAGTCAGGGGCGCGATCGAGTTGACTTCTGAGTCCTTTCCCAGGAGGTAGATGGTCCCGCCGGCGTCGAGGACATCGCGAACGCTGGTGGGAGCCTCACCGTCACCCTGGAGGGCGTTGATCACTGACTGGTGCATCAGTGGTTCGAGCGCGGCTTCGAGCGTGACGGCCGTGTTGCCTACGGTTCGCTCGTCCCCGGCCGTGGCGGTGCGCAGGACGTCCGCCCATCCCGGTCCGGCGCCGGGATGGGCAGCGAGGATGCCCAGCGGCGCCGGACCGGAGATCTTGCGGGCCCACTTCAGGAACTGGTCGAGGCGTGCTCCGTCGAGCGCGGCGGCGTGCAGCAACGCGGCGAGCACCTTGGCCGCCTGGCCCTTGTAGAAGGCGCTGCCCTCGGAGGACTGTGCGGCTGCACCGGGGGCGCGAGAACCCGGGACGAGGGCCTTCGCCCGCATCATCGCCACCTCAGTGTCGGAGGCCTCTGTGAGCGGGGACCAGCGGAGACGGGGAAGAGACGGGGCGATGTTCTGGGGGTCGAACACCAGGACCGGGCGGTCGCCGTGTTGCCGAGCGTCCAGCGTGAGTTCGACCAGGTCGGGCTTCGTGGACGTGGCAAGTACCGGGCCGGGCCAGCTCCGGATCATCGGAGCGAACGGCCGCAGGGTCTTGCCGCTGCCCATGGGCCCGATGACCCGGCATGCCTTGTCCGCTCGGGACCACAGTGGGACGCCCTTCGGACGCTGGGAGACGCCGAGCGAGTAGCCGAATTCGAGGGCGGTCAGAAGGTGAGTGGTCATTCGTGATCCGGAGTGCTGGGGGCGAGGTCCGACATGGAACCGCTGGAGAAGCACAGGTGCGTCTCGGCCTCGGTCAGGAGGTGCTGCACGCCGGGGTAGATGACTTCGCCGACCTTCCACAGGGTGACGCCGCGGCGCAGGCGCATGATGTGCTCGGCGGTCCAGGCCGGTAGTCCCAGCCGTTTGACGGTGTCCTCGGGGTCGTCACCGCTGGCGGTGAGGCAGTTGCCTCACCGTGCCGGATCAGAGCGGGACCGAGCGGGACTCGGCGGGCGAATTACACGGACATCTCGGGTTTTCCGGTGGAGTCGAAGGTGATGGCCACCGTTTAAGGTTCTGCTCGCACGGCACCTTCTCTCTGTGCAAGTCATCGAACGGCAATAACGCGCCGAGTCACCGCGCTGCCCGGACCGACTACCGCTTCCTGTCGGGCACCTCGCCCGTCGTTTCGCTTGGGTCGGCCGCCGTAACCTGCCCTGGCCGCGAAGGTCTGCCGCGGGGGCACGAGCCTGTACGGCGGCGCGACCGGTCGGCTCCCGAGGTTCAGCGCAGGAACGATCCTGAGCACACGGGGCGCGGCTCCCTGAACCGGGAGGGGCGGCGCCACAGCGACGGGCCGACCAGTCACTTTGTGTTATCCTCAACCGTTTGTACGGTGATGAGGACTGGCGCATTCCGCCAGGCCGGGCCGCTGTCTCCGCCGGTGGCTGCGCACTCCTCGACCCCTGAGACTCCTGATTCCTGCCGGGCCTTCCTCGGTACGTCCCCCATACGGAAGGCTCGTCATGAACGACTCGGACCACTCGGACCACGCCGACCACCCGGACCGCGCTGACCAGCAGGCTCCTGCTGACCACCAGGACCACCCCGACACCCCGCACACCGACCCCGCCGGGCCGGAAGCCGTCGCACCCGCCACCCCGGCCGCACCCCCGGTGGCCTCCTTCGCCGAGCTCGACCTGCCCCCCGCGGTGCAGCGCACGCTCGGCGAGTTCGGTGTGACCGAGCCCTTCCCCATCCAGGCGGCGACGCTGCCGAACGCCCTCGCGGGCCGCGATGTGCTGGGGCGCGGGCGTACCGGGTCGGGCAAGACGCTCGCCTTCGGGCTGCCCCTGCTCGTGCGGACGGCCGGGCGGCGCGCGGATGCCAAGCAGCCGCTCGCGCTGGTCCTTGTGCCGACGCGGGAGCTGGCCCAGCAGGTCACCGAGGCGCTCACACCGTACGCGGAGGCGTTGCGGCTGCGGATGGCCACGGTCGTCGGCGGCATGTCGATCGGCCGGCAGGCGGCCGCGCTGCGTGAGGGGGCCGAGGTCGTCGTCGCCACCCCCGGCCGCCTGCACGACCTCATCGAGCGCAAGGCGTGCCGCCTGGGCCGGGTGCGGATCACCGTGCTCGACGAGGCCGACCAGATGTGCGACATGGGCTTCCTGCCGCAGGTCACCGAGGCGCTCGACCAGGTGCACCCCGACGGCCAGCGGATGCTGTTCTCGGCCACGCTGGACCGCGACGTCGACCACCTGGTCCGCAGCTACCTGCACGACCCCACCGTGCACTCGGTCGACCCGGCCGCGGGCGCCGTCACGACGATGGACCATCATGTCCTGGTCGTGCACGGCCCCGACCGGTACGCCGTCACCACGGAGATCGCCGCCCGCGACGGCCGCGTCCTGCTGTTCCTCGACACCAAGCACGGCGTCGACCAGCTCACCCGGCACCTGCGGGCCAGCGGCGTGCACGCGGCGGCCCTGCACAGCGGCAAATCCCAGCCGCAGCGCACCCGGACCCTCGCGCAGTTCAAGAACGGCCAGATCACCGTCCTCGTGGCGACCAACGTCGCGGCCCGCGGCCTGCACATCGACGACCTCGACCTCGTCGTCAACGTCGACCCGCCCACCGACCCCAAGGATTACGTGCACCGCGCGGGCCGCACCGCCCGGGCCGGCGAGCGCGGCAGCGTCGTCACCCTGGTCCTCTCGGGCCAGCGCCGCGACATGAGCAAGCTGATGGCCGAGGCGGGCATCGAGGCCACGACCACCAAGGTCCGCTCGGGCGAGGCCGCGCTGAGCCGGATCACCGGCGCCAAGGCCCCCTCCGGCACCCCGCTCGACGGCGGGCCCGCCGCGCCCCGCCCCAAGAACACCAACCTCCCCTTCCGCGGCCTCGGCACCAGCAAGGACGCCTCGCGCGGCACCGGCGGCACCGGAGGCAAGGGCGGCCGCAAGTCCGGCAAGTCCGGCGAGGCCCGCAAGCTCGCCGAGGCCCGCAAGGCGGCCCGGGTGCGCCGCGGCGGCTGACCGGCCCCGCCCCGGCAAGCCTGCCGGCAGCACGCGCTCGTCGGCCTCCGTGCGGGGGCGGCGGCGACCGTCGACGGTGACGTCGCGGACGTGTCCTGGCCACCAGGACGACGTCTGGGCCACCGAGGCGCCGTCCGGGCCGAGTTCACCGCGTACGCGCGGGCGTACGGGATGTGTCCGAAAGGGCATCATGCGGGGTGCCCCGACCGCTTCGTCCGCTGATCAAGCGGCTAGCCTCCGTACACATGACCGATCTTCAAATTCCTGACCAACTTGCGGACAAGGGCGCGAGACCCCCGGCCCGCCGCGTCCTGTGGTTCGCCGCGGGCGCCACCGCGGCGTTACTCCTCGCTGACCTCGGGACGCGTGCCTACAACCACTACGACTCCATACCGACCATCCGCAAGCTGGTGAACGTCGACGTCGAGGCCAACCTGGCGACGTGGTGGAACAGCACGCTGATCCTTGCCGTGACGGGCGTGGCGCTGATCGCCGCGCTGCTCAGCGGGCGCGACGCGCGCCCCGGGCGGTTGTCCTGGCTGGGCCTCGCCGCCGCGACCGCGCTGCTCAGCATCGACGAGTCGGTCTCGTTGCACGAACGCCTCGGCGAGGTCGGCAAGTCGTGGAAGGAGTGGGCCGGGGGGTCGCTGCCCACGCACGCCTGGGTGCTGCCCGGCGCGCTGCTCGCGGTGACGGGCACGGTGATCGCCGTGCTGTGGGCGCGCAAGCTCCCACGTGACCTGCGGAACGGGATCCTCGCCGCACTCGGGGTGTATCTGGGCGGGGCACTGCTGACGGAGGCGTTCAACGGCTGGGCGCTGGAGAACGGGCACAGCCTTGTGCTCATGCTCGGGACGCTCGTCGAGGAGGGGCTGGAGATGAGTGGCTGCATCGTCGCCCTCGCCGTCCTCAGCCGGTACGTGGTGTTCGAGCGTGACCCGGAGTCGGGGCGCGCGCAGGTCAGGCTGCGGGACAACTAGGGGGTTCTGTCTGGCCGTTCGGGGTGGGGCCGGGCCGTCAACGGCGGAGGGAGTCGAGCCACTCGTCGCCGTTCCACAGGACGGGCATGGCGCCGACCGGTTCGAACCGGATGTCGGGGTCGTCGCTCTGGACCAGGGCGAAGAAGCGGCGCCGCCCCACCGCCGCACGGCGGGCGAGGGCGGCGATGATGTCGAGCACGCTGTGGGCGTCCTCGGGGCACGCGGCGGCGAAGCGGTCGTAGCCCGTGAAGGACAGGACGAGTCCGGCGCCCGCGGGGGAGTCGTCGTACGTGCCGGAGAGGGCAACGTCGCCGAGCCAGTCGTTGAGCGCGGCCAGGTTGCGTCCGTAGTGGGAGGGGAACTCCAGGGCCGCGGCCAGGCCTTGGTGCATGTCCTGCGCCGTCGTCCAGCCGCTCGCCGCGATCCGGACGACGCGGAAGCCGTGGCCCTCAAGGCGCTGGACGGCCTGGTCGAGGAGTTCGCGGCACCAGAAGAGCGTCACGAACGTGCCGCTCATGTACGGGAGATCGGGGCGCCGGGCCCTCACCTCGTCCGGGGTGGGGCGCCGCGCCGGGTCGTTCTTGAAGGCGTCCAGGAGCCGGAAGAACTCTTCGAGGGGTGTGGAGTCGGGCGGCGTGCGGCGTTCGATCTCCGCGGCCCAGGTGAGGGAGCTGTCTTCGCCGTAGTGCTCGTGGAGCCAGTCGGTGAAGTCCGTCTCCGGCCAGAAGGCGAAGGGCTCGGTCTGGGCGTGTACGGCGAGTGCCGCGCCGTAGCCGGTGAGGAGCGAGTCGAGGTGCTGCAGCGAGGTGCCCCGCAGCCACATGCCGGGCCGCAGGCGGATCTGCTCCAGGAGGTCGTACACGTCAGAGCACTCCCGCACGTGGCGGAAGGCGGTCGCGGAGCTGTTCTCGGTCGGCATGGAGCCAGCCTACGGAGACGGGGCTTTGCGTTGCGTGGCGGGCCGGGGGCATGGTGCCCCGTGGCAGCGGCGGTGCGGATGGCTCACGGGCAGGCGGGTCCCGTCGGGAAGCGCCCGCGCACCCGCTCAACAACCGCACCCCGGCACCCTTTTGTATCCTGCACGTATTTGCGCCCTGATCCGTGCAGCCCTGATCCGTGCAGCCCTGATCCGTGCAGCCCCGATCTGTACAGCTCCCGATCCGTCCAGCCGAGAGGCCAGCACCGTTGAACACCGGCAGCTACTACGAGCCCATCGACGCGCACCGCTACAAGCCCACCGCTCACGCCGGTGGTGCCTGGAGCGAGGACGAGCAGCACTTCAGCCCGCTCGGCGGCCTCATCGTGCACGCCATCGACCGGCACCTGGCCGACCGTCCGGACCAGGGTCTCCTGATGTCGCGGATCAGCTTCGACATCCTCGGGCGGCCCGCCCTGGACGAGTGCGAGATCCGCGTCGAGACCGTCCGGCCCGGCCGCACCATCGAACTCGTCGAAGCCGTCGTCCTCATAGGTGGCCGCCCCGCGGTCCGGGGCCGGGCCTGGCTGCTCGCCGCCCTCGACACCACCGCCGTCGAGGGCGGTGCCGGCGACCGCCTCACGCCGCCCGACGCGCTCACGCCCTGGGAGATGGGCTCCGTGTGGCCCGGCGGATACATCGCCTCCGTGGACGTACGCCCCCTCGCGCCCCCGCAGCCGGGCCGCACCACCGCGTGGATCTCCACCGACCTCGACCTCGTCGCAGGGCAGACCATCAGCCCGCTCGCGTCCTTCCTCGCGCTCGTCGACACCGCCAACGGCATCGCCGTGCGTCAGCCGCCCACCGCCTGGATGTATCCGAACGTCGACCTGACCATCCATCTGCACCGCCAGCCCCGAGGCCGCTGGACCGGCCTCGACACCACCGTCACCTTCGGCCCCACCGGGCAGGGCATCACCAGCACCGTCCTGCACGACCTCGACGGCCCGGTCGGCACCGCACAGCAGATGCTCACCGTCCGCCCCCTGTAGGTCCGTCCAGGCGGGCGACGGTCACCGGGGCCGGCCCGAGGGCGATGTCAGAGCCCGCTGATAGCGTGCCGCGTCCGAGTTGAAGATCATGGGAGGGGACGAGGGCCGTGCGGGACGTGACACGCCATGAGCTGGGGGAGGAGCGCCTCTCCCAGGCACTCGACGACATCACCGGGCGCACCCGGGAGCGGTGGCGGTGGATGCGGTACGACGATCCGGCGCCCAGGAAGATGCGCGAGACGGGGGACGAACTCCTCGATCACGTCGCGGCCCGCACCGTGGCGGGCGGCGTGCTCGACGAGAACGCGCGTACGGCGCTGCGGACCGCCGCCGAATGTTTCCTGGGGGAGTTGAGCGTCGGCTGTTTCCCCGGCGGTGACCAGGAGGTCGTTCTTCCGCTCATCGGTGAGCAACTCAGCAGTGACGACATCGGGTTCGGTGACGTCGTCGCGTACGGCAGCGGGACCGGGCAGGGGCCATCGGCCCGGACGTGGCTCGACACGTTCGGCGTGTGCGTGGTCAGCGGGCTTGTGTGGGACTGGCAGCGGGTGATCGGGCTGCTGTTGCGGAACGACTACGCGCCCGCGATCCGTGACGGGGTGCCGTACTCGACGCTGCCCTCGCGGTCGGAACCGGCGGACCTCGCCGCGATGGGCGCGCTGTGCGGCTACCTCACCGAGGCCAAGGGGCACCTCCCGCGCGACTGGCCCACCGTGCCGCTGTGCAAGCCGGACACCGACGTGCGCGCCGAGGCCGCCCGGCAGTTGGACGGAGTCGGCGCTCTTCCGTCCGACCACCGGCTCCTGCGCGTCCTCCTCGACGACGACCAGGACGCCTTCGAGGAAGCCCTCGCGGCCCGGCTCACCGAGCATCGGGAGAGCGTCGGCGCCGACCCGGCCCCCAGGACCCTGCTGCCGCTCGGCCCCCTTGCCCTGGCCGCCCTCGCGGTCCAGGCGCACGGGTGGGAGCTGCGCGTGCGGTCCAGATATCTGCCGGGCGACCTGGTGGGTTCCCCGGACGCCCTGCGGCGGGAGCGGGACGGCGCGGTGAACAACCTGGGGAAGTGGGCAGCGAAGTAGCCCGCGCGGACGCCCCACGCGCCCGTACACCGTCCAGCCGCCCGCGTGTTCTTACCTGTTCTTGTCATTGCTTTGCCGTCCCTCTGAAGTCGCCCGGCCACTGTGGTGATCACAGGAGAGGAGCAACGATGACCTACCAGAACACGGTGCGGCGGACAGTGCTGGCTGTGAGCATGATGGCGGTGCTCGCCACGGTGACACCCACGGCGGCGGCCGCGCCGACCGAGCGGGCGAGCGGCCCGACGTGGTGCCCCACCGTGGACGACCACCGGGTGGACTGCGGAACGATCACCCGTCCCCTCGTCGCCGGGAAGCCGCAGCTCGGCACGGTCGACGTGAGCTACGCGGTCGTACGGCACTGGGGTCCCGGTGCCGCCAAGGGCACCGTGGCCGTGAACCCGGGAGGTCCCGGCGAGGTGGCCGTCGACCGGGCCCCCGAGTTCGCCATGGGCCTCAACAAGGTCCTGAAGGACCACGACGTGCTGCTCGTCGACCCGCGCGGCACCGGCAGGTCCGAGCGCATCCCGTGCGGGGTGACCGACGTCGAGTACCGCTACGGCACCCGGCAGCAGCAGCGCGACGCCGTCACCCGCTGCGCCCGGAACCTCGGCCCCAAGGCCGAGGGGTACACCACGGCGGCCACCGCCGACGACATCGACGCCGTCCGGGCCCGGCTCGGCGTGCAGAAGCTGACGCTGTACGGGCTGTCCTACGGCACGTACCTGATGCCGGTGTACGCGAGCCGGCACCGCGAGCACGTGCGGTCCATCGTGTTGTCCGGGGCGTACCCCCTCGGGTTCGACCCGCTCGTCCGCCCCAGCGCGCAGGCCGTGTCGCTGGCCCTGCAACGGATCTGCGACCGCTCCGTCCCCGCGGCCTGCGACGGCAAGAAGGCCGTGCGGGACCTGCGCACCACGGCGTCGCGGCTGCGCGAGCGGCCCATGGACGTGCCGTTCGAGGCGGCCGGGGACCGGCGCAAGCTGCGCTTCACCGAGGGGCAACTCGCCAATCTGCTCTTCGAGGCCGCCAGCAGCGGAGCGGGAGCGGTGCCGGGCGAGCCGTCGCTGCTCGGCAGCATGCCGCACGCCCTGGACCGCTTCGTCCACGACGACCCCGCGCCGCTGCGGCGCCTGATCAAGGACGAGGCGTCGGCGGTCGGCAAGGAGGACCAGGCACCGTACGTGGCGGTGGTCTGCAACGACTACCGCAAGGCGTGGTCCACGAAGGCGTCGCAGGCCGAGCGGTGGCGCCAGTACCGCGCGGCGCTCGCGGCGACCAGGCCCGGAGAGCACGGGGCGTTCAGCGCCAAGGGGTTCACCGAGGGCCCGACGGACGGCGGTGACGTGTGCATCGGCTGGCCCAAGAAGAACACCGCGAGCCCGCAGCCCACGCACCCCGGGATGCCCGACGTACCGGTCCTCGTGATCTCAGGCGACCTCGACGCCAACACCCCCGACGCCAACGGCCGTATCGCCGCGCGGCAGTTCACGAACAGCGAGTTCCACTCGGTCCGCAACGTCGGGCACGTGCCCGACCTCGAACAGAGCGGCTGCGTCACAGGAGTCACCGCGCGCTTCATCCGGACGGGCACTTCCGGCGACACCTCGTGTCTGAAGGGCCTCCCGCCGATCGCCGTCGCCCCCGTGCGCCGCTGACGGGGCCACTGCCGTGACCACGTCCACCACCAGCGAAGATGTCCCCATGACGAACGTTGTCGAGTCCCACCGCACCGTGCTGGTCGTCGAGGACGACCCGGGGGTGCGCAGCACCCTGGAGCAGCTCCTCCGTTTCGAGGGCTACCACGTCCTCGTGGCCGCCGACGGGTTCGGTGCCCTGAGCGTCCTGGAGGAGCGGCGGCCGGATCTCGCCATGGTGGACGTGGTCATGCCGGGCCTCGACGGCCTCGAACTGTGCCGGATGCTCCGCAGGCGCGGCGAGCGCCTGCCCATCCTCGTGCTCACCGCCCGCCACCAGATCGGCGACCGCGTCGCGGGCCTGGATGCCGGGGCCGACGACTACCTGGCCAAGCCCTTCGCGACGGAGGAACTCCTGGCCCGCATACGTGCCTTGCTGCGCCGCACCGACCCGCCCGCGGACGCGGGCCTCCTGCGGGCCGCCGACCTCACCCTGGACCCCGCCGCACGGCGGGCCGAGCGCGGTGGTGCGTCCCTGGACCTCACCAAGACCGAGTTCGACGTACTGGAACTGCTGCTGCGGCACCAGGGAGCGGTCCTCACCCGCACCCAGATCTACGAGCGCATCTGGGGCTACGACCTCGACAGCTCGTCGCGCTCCCTCGACGTGTACATCGGCTATCTGCGCCGCAAGACCGAACAGGGCGGCGGCGAGCGCCTGATCCACACCGTGCGCAACGTCGGCTACACCATCAGGCCCGCGTGATGCTGCGCACCAAGATCACCGTGCTGGTCGTCGCGGCCGCCGCGCTCGCCATCGCTGTCACCGCCTTCGCGTCCTTCCGCAACGTCAGCGACGTCGTCGGCGACGAACTCGAACGCGGCCTGGAGGACCGCACCGACACGGTCGTCACCCTCCTCGCCGCGGACCGCACCCCGCCCGAGCGGAACGACATGATCGAGCAGGTCCTGTCCCCGCAGGGCGCCGTCCGGCCGCTGGCACCGGGGCGGACGGAGCTGCCCGTCTCGGCCGGGGACCGCCGCGTGGCCCGCACGGGCGAGGGCAGCAGCCGCCAGGACGTCGTGGTCTCCGGCACCGAGTACGGGATCCTCACCCGGCCCCTGCCCGACGGCGGCGCGGTCATGGTCGGCCAGAGCTACCGCGACGCCGTGCGCCTCGAACGCGACTTCATGTGGCGCATCTCCCTCACCACGGCCGCCGCCACCGGCCTCTCCGCCCTGCTGGGCTGGCTCGCCGTCGGCCGGATCCTGCGCCCGGTGCGGCGCCTGGTCCGCACGACCCGGCGCATCACCGGCACCCAGGACCTGTCCACGCCGCTGCCGCCCGCGGGCAAGGACGAGATCGGCCAGCTCACCCACAGCTTCGACACCATGCTGAGCGCACTGCGCCGCTCCCGCAGCCAGCAGCAGGAACTGGTCCACAACGCCAGCCACGAACTGCGCACCCCCCTCACCTCGGTGCGCGGCAGCGCCGAACTCCTGCAGCGCGCCCGGGGTCGGCTCGACCCCAAGGACGAGGAGAAGATCCTCGCCACCCTGGTCACCGAGGCCGTCGCCCTCGACGACCTCGTCCGCGAACTGGTCGAACTCGCCACCGACCGCTACACCGAGGACGAGCCCACGAGCGTCGACCTGCCCACCCTGGCCGAGGACAGCGCACACCGCCACAGCCGGCGCACCGGGCGCGCCATCACCGTCACGACCACTTCTCTCAGCCGGCCCACCCCGGTGCACGCCCGGACCCGCGCCCTGCAGCGCTGCGTCGACAACCTCCTGAACAACGCCGTCAAGTTCAGCCCGCCGGACACCCCCATCACTCTGCACGTCGACGGATGCCAACTGTCCGTCCGCGACCAGGGCCCCGGCATCCCGCCGGACGAGCGACAGGCCGTCTTCGACCGCTTCTACCGGGGGCCCGGCACCCAGGCCACGCCCGGATCCGGTCTCGGGCTGGCGATCGTCCACGATCTCGTCGAGGCGGAGCACGGCACGGTCTTCGCCGCCGAGGCGGCCGGGGGCGGCGCGGAGGTCGGCTTCCGGCTGCCGCCGCGGACCGGGGGCGACGACGGCTCGCTGCCACCCGCGTGAGGCGTCCTGACCAGGACCGCGTGTCTCTGACATGCTGCCGTCGTGCGCGTACTGATCGTGACAGCAGGGAGCTGGGGCGATGTCGCCCCGTACACCGGGCTCGGCGTGCGGCTGCGTGCCGCGGGCCACGAGGTCGTCCTCGCCACGCATGAGCGTTTCGAAGAGGCGGTGACGGTCCACGGCCTGGGCTTTCGGCCCCTGCCCGTCGACCCGCGGCAGGAGCTGGCCTCCCAGGTCGGCCAGGGTCTGGCGAAGGCGGCGAGCCCGCCCGTGGAGCTGGCGCGCATCTCGCGCATGGCACGGGCGTTCATGCCCCGGCTGACCGTCGGTGTCGCGGACGCCGTCCGCGAGGGCGCCGACGTCGTCCTGAGTTCGACGGTCACCGACCCGATGTGCGCGGCGCTCGGTGAGGCGCTGCGGGTGCCGAGCGTCGGGGCGTACCTCCAGCCGATCCACCCCACCGGCGCCTTCCCGCCGATGATGACCGGGGCCCGCTCGTTCGGATCGCACGGCAACCGCCTGGCCGCGCTGGCCCTGTGGGCCGCGACGGACCGGATCTTCGCGCCCGCCGTCGGCGCGCTGCGGCGTGAACTCGGCCTGCCGCGGCGGAGGTTCGGCGGTCCGCTGGGGCTGCCCCGCGGGCGCACCGTCCTGCACGGCTACAGTCCGACGGTCGTGCCCCGGCCGGGGGACTGGCCCGCGGGGCACGAGGTGTGCGGCTACTGGTGGCCGCACACCCCGCCCGACTGGCGGCCCGACGCGCGGCTCGCGGACTTCCTCGACGCGGGCCCGCCGCCGGTCTTCGCGGGGTTCGGCAGCTTCGTCACCGCCGACGCCGAGCGGCTGAGCACCCTGCTCGCCGACGCCATGCGCCGCGCCAAGGTACGCGGGATCATCCAGGCCGGGTGGAGCGGCCTGCACGCCGAGAACGACGACCTGATCACCGTGTCGGAGGTGCCGCACGCCTGGCTGTTCCCCAGGACCGCCGCCGTGATCCACCACGCGGGCGCGGGCACGACGGCGGCGGGACTGCGCGCCGGAACACCCGCCGTCCCCGTGCCCGTCCAGCTCGACCAGCACTTCTGGGCCGCCCGCCTGCACACACTCGGCGTGGCGCCGCGCCCCCTGCGCTACCAGCGCCTGACCGCGCCCCGCCTCGCCGACGCCCTCACCGCCGCCGTCCACAGCCCTGCCCTGCGGACGCGCGCCCGCGACCTCGCCGCCGTCCTCGCGCGCGAGGACGGCGTCCGGCAGGTCGTCGCGGCCCTCGACCGGCTCGACTGAGCGGCTCGGGTGAAGTTCGCTGCGGTGGGGAAGCGCCCCGAAGGGGCGCGGGGAACTGCGCGACCAGCCACGACGGCGCCGCGGCAGAACGACGGCGCAGCGCGGCACTTCCAGCGAAGCGCTCAGCGCTCAACCAGCCCTGTGCTGCCCGTGATCAGCGCCTCTGCCGCCCGTGCTGCGGCGAAGCTGAGGCACCGGCCAGCTCCCGCGGCCCGTAGGAGGCGTGCTCGGCGCCCGTGGCCAGGGCCCAGTAGCGGTCGCCGAGCGACCAGTGCCACCACTCGGTGGGGTAGTTCACCAGGCCCGCGGCGCTCAGCGCGGCCCCGAGGATCCGGCGGTTCTCGCGTGCCTCGGCGCTGATGTTGTCGGCCCCCGTGTAGCAGGCGCCCGCGCTCTCCTCCGGGGAGGCGTTCATCCGGGTGCCCAGGTCCCGTTCGCGCCCGTCGGCATCGGCCAGCGTCAGGTCGACGGCGGCGCCCGCGCTGTGCGGCGCGATGGCGGGCGGGGAGACGTAGCGGCTCGCCGCCGCGTGGATCCGCTCGGCCGGCCAGTCCGGGTGGAGCGCCCGCAGCTCGTCGCCGTACTCCTCGAAGTACGCGCGCTGCAACGACAGCGGCCGGTAGCCCTCGACGAACAGCAGCCGCAGCCCGTCGGGGAGCAGCGTCTGGGCCTCAAGGAGCCGGTCGACGACGCCTTGCCGCAGATACGCGAAGGCGTCGGCCGGGTCCTTGAGGCGGTCGTCGACCAGCAGGGCGGCCTCGCCCCGCACATCCACCAGCGGCTCACCGCATTCCCGTACGGGAGTCGAGGTGACCTTCGGATCGGACATCAGGATGATCTCGCTCATGGCGCGATCATCTCCTGCGGCGCGGTCCCGTCGTGAGGGCGGCCCCGGCATGCCGTCGTCCGCCGACGTACGCACTTGCCCTGGAGCGCACTCCAGCTCGTAGAGTCACGGCACTCGCGAGGACCACGGGGGCCATGAAGGCCGAGGGGCGCGGGGACATCGACGACCACGAGGCCAAGGAGAGTCGCATGCGCCACCGCGTACTGGGCGGTACCGGGATCCAGGTCAGCCCCTACTGCCTCGGCACGATGATGTTCGGCGCCGTCGGCAACACCGACCACGACGACTGCGCCCGGATCGTGCACGCCGCGCTGGACGAGGGCATCAACTTCGTCGACACCGCCGACATGTACTCGGCCGGGGAGTCGGAGACGATCGTCGGCAAGGCCCTCAAGGGCCGCCGCGACGACGTGGTCCTCGCGACCAAGGTCCACTTCCCGATGGGGGAGGGGCCCAACCAGGGCGGCAACTCCCGGCGTTGGATCGTCCGGGAGGTGGAGAACAGCCTGCGGCGGCTCGGCACGGACTGGATCGACCTGTACCAGGTGCACCGGCCGGACCACACGACCGACATCGAGGAGACGCTCTCCGCGCTGACCGACCTGGTGCGCCAGGGCAAGATCAGGGCGTTCGGCTGCTCGACGTTCCCGGCGGACGAGATCGTCGAGGCGTACCACGTCGCCGACCGCCGGGGCCTGCAGCGGTTCCGCACCGAGCAGCCGCCCTACTCGATCCTCGCCCGGGGGATCGAGAAGCAGGTCCTGCCCGTGGCGCAGCGGCTCGGCATGGGGGTGCTGACCTGGAGCCCGCTGGCCTCGGGCTTCCTGACCGGCCGCTACCGCAAGGGCCGGGCGCTCGACCTGAGCAGCGGACGCCCCACCCTGAACCCCGACCGCTTCGACCCGTCGGCGCCGCGCACCGCCGCGAAGCTGGACGTCGTCGAGCAGCTTGTGGCCGTGGCCGACGAAGTGGGCTGCACACTGCCGGAGTTGGCGACCGCCTTCCCGCTCGCGCATCCCGCCGTCACCTCGGTGATCATCGGCCCGCGCACGATGGAGCAGCTGCGCGCCACGCTCAAGGGTGCCTCCGTGGCCCTGGACGACGCCGCTCTCGACCGCATCGACGCGATCGTGCCGCCCGGAACCGACGTCTATCCTCCGGACGGCGCGTGGACCCCGCCGTCGCTCACCACGCCGTCGCTGCGGCGCCGCGCGGCCGGGGCGAGGGCGGCGGTCCGAGGCCTCGGTGGGGATTGAGGGCGCCGGATCACGTCAAGAGACCACACCAGGAGACCGGGGCGAGAGATCCGGACGAGAGATCGGGGTGATCGACTGTGGTGACGCGTCGTACGGTGATCAAGGCCGCGGGGGCCGGGACGTTGGCGACCGGGCTCGCCGCGCCCGCCGCGAGCGCCACCCGGGCGCGGGACGGCGACGTCCTCGCGGTCGTGGAGAAGAGCAGCCACGCGGTGAGCTTCTACGACGTCGCCTCCGGGCGGCGCCTGCACAGCGTCCAACTGCCCGACTATCCACATGAGATGGTCGTCGACTCCCGCCGTCGCTTCGCCTACGTCGGGCACTACGGCGTCCGCATGGCCTCCACCGTCGGTGCGGGCGGCGCTGCCGTCCTCGTCGTCGACCTGGCCGAGCGGACTCTCGCCCGGACCATCGACACCCGGCCGTTCAACCGGATCCACGGCATGGGCATCGACGCCCACGACCGGCTGTACGCCCTGAGCGAGGAGAAGGCCGTCCTGCTCGGCTTCGACGCCCCGGCCACCGACACGGCCCCGACCAGAGCGGTGCCCACGCACGGCGTGAAGACCCATCTCTTCTCGCTCACACGCGACGGCGAACGCGCCTACGTCACCGGCCTGTTGTCGCACACGGTGAGCCTCCTGCGCCCGCACGACGCCGCCGTCCCCCCGCTCCTGGTGACCCCCGGCCAACTGCCCGAGAGCAGCTGTCTGAGCCGGGACGAGAAGACCCTGTTCGTCGGCGCCCGCAAGAGCCGGTCCCTGGTCGCCGTGGACGCGCGCACCATGAAGGTGCGCCGCAGCCGCACGGTGGGCGGCGACCCGCTGCGGGTCTACACCCTCGACGACGAACGGCTGTTGGCGACGGACATCGCCGCCGACACCCTCACCGTGTTCAGCACCGACCTGCGCCCGATCCGCTCCCTCCAGCTCGACGGAACCCCGGCCGCCGTGTCCTTCCACCCCACCGAGCCACGCGCGTACGTCTCCCAGCTCGGCAACAACCGGGTCGCCGTCGTCGACCTGGACCGGCTCACCGTCGTCGGCGGCTTCGCCACCCAGCTGGAACCGGACTCCTCGGTACTGCTGCCCGCCCCTGCCTAGCCCTGCCGCCCCACCCGCTCGACACGTCGCGAACGCCCGCTCGACGCCCGTGGGTCCGGCGTGGCTGGCCGCTGCCCCGCGCTGCCGCTAACGTGGCGACATGTCGAATGACCTGCCCGACCTCAGGGCATCGCACGAGGATCGCGACCGCGTCGTGGACACGCTCCGGGTCGCCGCCGGAGACGGCCGGCTCGACGCCGAGGAACTCGACATGCGCCTGGAGCGCGCGCTGTCGGCCAAGACGCTCAGCGAGCTGGCCGAGCTCACCACCGACCTGCCGGGCGCGCCCGCCGTCCAGGCCAAGGACGTGCTCGTGGTCGAGCAGCACGGCGGCAAGTTCGTCCGGGAGGGCCGCTGGACGGTGCCCGCGCGCATCGAACTGCGCACGCAGGAGTGCCGCGTCACCCTCGACTTCACCCACGCCGTGATCACCTCGGACGTCCTGCGCATCGAGACGGACATGACGCACGGCAAGCTGGTCTTCGTCGGCTCACCGGACTTCACGATGGACACCGACGGGCTCAATCTCACCTACTCCAAGCTGAAGCTCCGTCCCAAGAAGACCGCTGCCGAGCCCCGGCTCCGCATCGAGCTGGTCGGGAAGCTCCTGCACGCGAAGATCGTGGAGCGGCGCAAGTGAGGTGAGATCGGGGGACGTACGCATGATGATGTACGGATGACAGATCTTCCCCAGGGGCGCGTCACCCGGCGACGGGCCGAGCTGTTCGACGTCACCCCGGCCGCCGAGGGCGCGTCGCCGACGACCGGTTCCGGCGCGGACCGGTTCAGCGGGCCCGCCACCGGCGACGAGCGCGCGCTGCTCGTCGGGGTCCTCGCGGCGCAGCGCGCGACGCTGGCGCTCAAGTGCGCGGGCCTCGGAGCGGAGTTGGCGCAGCGGTCGGTCACCCCCTCCACGCTCTCCCTGCTCGGCCTGGTGCGGCACCTCGCCGACGTGGAGCGCCGCTGGTTCCGGCGGGTGCTCGCCGCGGCCGACGCGCCGCCCCTGTTCTCCTCACCGGACGAGCCCGACGCCGACTTCACCGGAGCGCTGCCCGACCCCGCCCGCGCCGCGGCGGCCTGGGAAGCGTGGCGCGCCGAAGTCGCCTTCGCCGAACGCTTCGTGACCGACGCGCCCCATCTCGACGTGTGGAGGGCACGGACTCCTGGCGCGGCACCGTGTCCCTGCGCTGGGTCCTCATCCACATGGTCGAGGAGTACGCGCGCCACAACGGCCACGCCGACCTGCTGCGGGAGCGGATCGACGGGGCGATCGGCCTCTGAGGGGGCGCGGGGCCCGGGAGATGATGTTCGTCCCAGCCCTTCCGCGCGGCCGATCCGCGCACGGGCGCTACCGAGGAGACCTCTCCATGACGAACCAGCCTCCGCCCGACGGGGCTTCGGCCGACGGCTCCGCGCAGGGCGGCTCCGCACCGGACGGCTCCGTGCCCGCCGGGCCTGTTGGAAAGCCCTCGCGCCGCTGGATACTCCGCGCATCGGTGATCGGGGTGACGGCGGCGCTCGGCGGTGGGCTCGGAGCGGGAGCGGCCTTCGCGTCCCCGAGCGACACGTCCGTCCCCCTGCCCGCGGCCACCGGCCCGCACCCGGTCGGCACCCGCACCTTCCACCTCGTCGACGACCGCCGCGAGGACCCCTTCGCGCCCACCCCGACACCGCGCGAGCTGATGGTCCAGGTCTGGTACGCGGCCGCCGGGCACCGCGGTCTCGAACGCGCCCGGTACCTCACGCCCGGCCTCGAACCGGTCGTCGAGCGGCGCTTCGAACTCCCCGAGGGCTCCCTGGGGACGGTGCGCACCGGCGCCTGGCAGGACGCACCCGCGCACCCGCGCCTGCACCGGGCCCCCGTGGTGTTCTTCGGCCCGGGCCGCCAGGACCCCGCCGCCACCGGCACGGCCTTCGCCCAGGACCTGGCGAGCCACGGCTACGTCGTCATCGGCGTCAACCACACCTACGACGGCCCCACCCAGTTCCCCGACGGCCGGATCATCCCCCAGAACCCCGCCACCGGCGACCAGGCACTCCTGCGCAAGTACTCCGACGTCCGCGCAGCCGACCTGAGCTTCGTGCTCGACGTCCTGACCGGACAGCGCGCGACGCGGCTGCCCGCGGAGTTCTCACGGACGCCGCACCACACCGGCTTCGGGGTGTTCGGGCACTCCCTCGGCGGCTCCGCGGCCGCCGAGGCACTGCGCACCGACCCGCGCTTCACAGCGGGCGCCTGCCTGGACGGCGCCCTCCAGACGGACGCGGTGAAGACGGGACTGGGGCAGCCCTTCCTGCTCTTCACCGAGCCGATGGAGCTGCCGACCTGGACCGACTTCATGGCCCACCACACGGCCTGGGGCCGCCGCATGGTCCTCGCCGGCGCCCGCCACTACAGCTTCAACGACCTCGCCGCCCTCGGCGTCGGGCTCCGGCTCGACCAGGCATGGACCCCCGAACGCCACGCCAGGTTCTTCGGCACGGCCGAGGGACGCCGCTCGCAGGCGGTGACGGGTGCGTACGTACGCGCGTTCTTCGACCACTGGCTGCGCGGCCGCGCCACGACCTCACCGTCCCTGGACGCACCGGACGCCGACTACCCCGAGATCACGATCGGCTGGACGTCCGGCAATTGACCCCGTCCCGCCCGCCCCCAGGGGCCTACGCCCCGGCTCCGTAGTGCCCGTACTCCGGAAGCCCCACCGCGTCGAAGGTGTGCACGGAAAGGCCACCCGGGGTCGTCCGGTGGTCGACGAGCCGCAGTCCGGCCGGCGTGCCGCCGTCCGGGAACAGCCGTCGGCCCTGGCCCACCACGACCGGCGCGATGACGAGCCGCAACGTGTCGACAAGACCGGCGGCGAGCAGGGACTGGGCCAGCAGGGCACTGCCGTGGATCTGAAGTTCCCGCCCCGGTTGCCGCTTCAGCTCGGCGACCTGGGCGGGGATCTCCCCGGACAGGATGGTGGTCGGGTCCCAGTCGGCCTTGGTCGGGCTGTGCGCGGCCACGTACTTCGGCAGGCCGTTCATGATGGGCGCGAAGGGATGGTCGGTCATCGTCGGCCAGTCCCGCGCGAAGTTCTCGTACGTGCGACGGCCGAACAGCAGCGCGTCCGCCTCGGCGAGCCACGTCCCGGCGAGGTCCACGAACTCCTCGTCCATGTGCGGCACGAACCAGCCGCCCCGCGTGAACCCGTCACTGGTGTCCTCGTCCGGAGCCCCCGGCCCCTGCGAAACCCCGTCGAGCGACAGGAACTCCTGCACGACCAGCTTCATTGCACACCACACTCTCTTCGGCCTCAACGGCCGATTCGGCATCTCCGCGGACGGGGCGTCGCGTCGACCTCGACAGGGAGACGCGATCGTCCCACTCCTGAGACTCCGTGGAGCGCAGACACTCATCGGTGTCGGCGCGGCGTGTTGTGTGCTCGGCGCCGCCAAGAGTCCAAGCCCGCCCTCGTACGAGTCCATGTCGTCGGGGTGCGCCGCTGAGTACAAGTGGAGGGCGTCACCGAGCCGCGAAACCCTGTCAAGCCGCGCACGTCGGTGGCCACCTCTTCCTCGACACCCCCACCGAGAGGAACAGCACATGCCAGTCCGGACCCTCCGCCTCAGTGCCGCAGCAGGCGCCGCCGCGGGCCTGCTCCTGCTCTCCCCCCACACCGCCTCCGCCTCCACCGCCGACGTCGGCGGCGGGAACGTCTCCGTCAGCTGGTCCCTGCCCGGCACCCCGTCCTCCGGCCTGACCAACATCAACTTCCCCATCACCGTGCGGCCCGCCACCGCGCACAAGGCGGGGATCTACTTCGCCCAGCAGTACGACTTCGCCAACGGCATGGGCTACACCGGGCTGCAGCCCAGACCGAACAGCGGCGGCAAGGAGCGGCTCTCCGCCCGCTTCTCGACCTTCACCGAGGGGGCGACCACCTCCGACCCCAACTGCCACGAGGGTGCGGACGGCGGGCCCGGCGTGACCTGCGCGGTGGACTTCGACGGCGTGTACGGGCACCGGTACGACATCAAGGTGCAGCGGACCGGGACCGACACATGGACCGGCACGGCCAGGAACACGGTCACCGGCGTCTCCACGCACCTGGGCACCTACTCCCTGCCGTCCGGCAGCGGGAACCTCAAGGGCTCCCAGGGCGGGTTCGTCGAGTACTACGCGGGGATCCCCAGCTGCGCCGAGATGCCCAGGTCGGACGTCGTCTTCGGCGGGCCCACCAGCACCGACGCGGGCGGCCTGAGCGGCACGTCCAGGGCGAACTACGAGTACAGCGACTGTGTCGGCGAGGCCAACTATCGGGCCGAGAACGACGGGGCGGGTACGCACATCACCCGCGGGTTCCTCTCCTAGACCGGATCTGGCCGGACCTGGCCGGGCACGTGGCCGGACTGCGTCAGGAGGCGTCGCAGCCAGCGCGTGCGGGCGTCACGTGCGTCCCGCGTGACGGCCGCACGCGGCGCGATGCCGTCGAAGCCGTGGTACGCGCCGGACCACACATGCAGTTCGGCCTGGCCACCGGCCTGCCAGATCGCGTTCGCGTACGCCACGTCCTGGTCCCGGAACATCTCCGCCGAGCCGACGTCGATGTATGCCGGGGGCAGGCCGGAGAGGTCCGTGGCGCGGGCGGGGGCGGCGTACGGCGGCAGGTCCGCGGAGCCGTAGCGGTCGCCGAGGAGCGCCTGCCACGCGGTGGCGTTCGAGGTGAGGTCCCACAGTCCGGTGCCCGTCATCTGGCGGCAGGAGAACGTGGTGTCGCGGTCGTCGAGCATCGGGCACAGGAGCAGTTGCCCGAGGGCTCTGGGGCCGCCCCGGTCGCGGGACAGGAGGGCGAGTGCCGCGGCGAGCCCGCCGCCCGCGCTCTTGCCGCCGATGACGACGCGGTCCGCGTCGACGCCGAGGTCGGCCGCGTGCTCCGTCGCCCAGACGAGCCCGGCGTAGCAGTCCTCCAGCGGCGCCGGGTACTGCGCGCGCGGCGCGAGGCGGTACTCGACCGAGATGACGGCCAGGTTCAGCGGGAGCACCCACTCGTCGAGGATCCGCGGCAGCACGGACCACGCGTTGCCCATGACCATGGCGCCGCCGTGCAGGTAGTAGAGGAGCGGCAGCGGCCCGACGGCCCCCGCCGGTCGCGCGCTCACCAGCGTGACGTCCGGCGCGCCCGGCGGCCCCGGCACACTCAGCTCCGTCACCTCGAACCGGCCGTCGCCGCGCAGGTCCTCGACCGTCGGCCGGGGCCGGGCCGTGGCGTCCCGCTCCTGCCGGGCCGGCAGGTTGCCCGGGGTGATCGACTCCCAGGACGCCCGGCCCAAGGCGTCGAGGACGGGGCCCAGTTCGGGGTCGAACGGGGGCGCCGCGGGCGGCGGCGTCGGGACCCGGCCCGGTCGCGCGGGCGTGTGACGGTCACTCATGAATCACTCCACGGTGGGGTAGGGGGGGCCTGCGGGGGCGCCACTACGCCCGCCACACCGTCATGTCGGCGGTCAGGAAGCTGATCCCGCTCTTCGGCAGCGCCGTCGACTTCACCTGGACCACCAGCAGCGCGATGTCCCCGGAGGGGTGCTTGACGCAGATCTCGCTGCCCGCCGCCACGGCGGCCAGGGGGAGACGGCGGCTGTCGGCGCCGCTGAGGGCGATGCGGCAGGACTCCTGGGTGGCGCCCGGCTTGCTGTACAGCATGGTGATGAAGCTGGTGTCGCTCTCGATCGAGCAGTTGGTGTCGTCGCAGTCGAAACGGATGTCGCCCTTGCGGTCCTTGCGCCTGACCGGCTCCTTGATGCTCAGCGAGTTCTTCTCGTCGAGCCACTGGAGCGGGTACGGGATGCCCCGCGGCGGCTCGGGCGTGTTCGACGAGGACCCCTTCCCCTCCGGCTTGTCCCCGTCGGCCCCCGGCTCCGACCCGTCCGACCCCGCCCCGCCCGGCTCCGCCCCGGAGCCCGACCGCGACGAGGACCCGTCCGACCGGCCGGACGCCCCGGCTTCGGCCGTCGACGACCCGGCGGCCTTGCGGTCCCAGGACCCGTCCCGCGCCTCCACGACCGTCCACGTCACACCGCCGAGCACCAGCGCCCCCGCCGTCATGGCCGCGGCGGTGATCAGCGTGGTACGTCTCCTGCGCACTCTCCGGTCGTCCGGCCCCTCCGGCCGGGTCCTCGCGACCAGCGGCGTCGTGAACACCGGAGTGGGGTCGGGCACCGGCGCCGGAACCCTCACCTCCGGTCCCATGACCTCCCGCCAGATCTCCGGCCCGGGGCCCGGGTCCTGGCCGAGCCGCTGCCGGCACCAGTGGACGATCTCCGCGGGCGTGGCCCGCCGCGCGGGATCGGCGACCAGGCACCGGGCGATCAGCGGACGCAACTGCGCGGGCAGCAGGGACAGGTCGGGCTCGGAGTGCACGATCCGGTACAGCACGCTGACGGAAGGGCCGTCCCCGTAGAGCGGCTCTCCGAGCGCCGCGAACGCCGCCGTCTGCCCCAGCGCGAAGACATCCGTCGCCGCCGTGACCTCACCTCCGGACGCCTGCTCCGGAGCCATGAACTGGGGCGTGCCGACGGCGGAGCCCGTGACCGTGTGCGAGGTGATGTCGGAGGCCAGCGAGATACCGAAGTCGATGACACGCGGCCCGTCGGCGGCGAGCAGCACGTTCGACGGCTTCAGGTCCCGGTGCACGATGCCCGCGCCGTGGATGGCCTGGAGCGCCTCGGCCACTCCCGCCACCAGCCACAGCACCGCGGACACCGGCAGCGGACCGCGCCGCGCGACGGCGTCCGCGAGGGAGGGCCCGGGCACGTACAGCGTGGCCAGCCAGGGCGGTACGCCGTCCGCGTCGGCGTCGATCAGCTCGGCGGTGTAAGCGCCACGGACCCGCCGGGCGGCCTCCACCTCCCGGCGGAACCGCCGCCGGAACTCCGGGTTGTCGGCGAGCTCGGGCCGCACCACCTTGATCGCCACCGCGCGGCCGCCCCGCGTGTGCGACAGATACACCCGCCCCATACCGCCCGCGCCCAGCCGGGCCGCGAGCCGGTAGCCGCCCACCAGCGGTGGATCGTCCGCCTGCAACGGCTTGAACACCTCGGCCGGATGATTCATCGGCGCTCTTCCCCCCGTCACCAACTGGCCAGCGGATGGGTGCTGACCAGCGACAGAAGCTTAAACGGACGGCAAACGGGGGCGTACGGGGGTGGGTGGAGGGGGACCGGGAGCGGTCCGCCCCTCCTGGCGCCTACGGAGCCCGAGTCGTGTCGGCGGCGGGCGCGGGGCCGCCGAGGCGCGCGGCACGGCGCGCCCCGACGAGCAGCAGCACGCTCGCGAGCAGGATGACCGGCGAGGGCGAGGTCCCGAGGACCACGATGTCGCCCACGGCCCAGACCCCCAGGACCCACGCGATGAACGCCGGCGGCACGATGCCCCGGCGGTCCAGCCACAGGACCGTCAGACCGATGAGGACCAGCGGTGGTCCGAAGCTGTTCCAGCTCAGCCAGTACGCGCTGTTCGCCGAGCTCATCGCGGAGAGGTCGTCGCCCCACAGCTCCCCGCCGAACCAGTCCCCGGCGTGGCTGCCCGCTTCCTCCACGGTCAGGGCGAGCAGCGTGTGCGCGGCTCCGAATATCGCGATGAGCCAACCTGCCCACTTGATCATCCGAACTCTCCATTCTCGTGGTGGAGCTGCCCGGGGGCGGCTTCCGCCCCTGTCGAGTCAGACACAGCGGGCCACGGGATCGCCTCAGCGGCGGGCGTCCGGGTCGCCCCGTGTCCCGAGCCGTTCGGCGAGGAACGCGATGATCTCGTCGCGGGCCCGCACGGTCGGGTGGCCCTCCTCGTCGACCAGATGCGCGGTGACGACACTGTGGGCGCAGCCGACGCTGTCACGGAAGAAGGGCGGAGGGTCGGTGTTCGCCGCCTCGTCGGGCAGCACACGGCCGTCGAACGCGTCACCGAGCAGCGCACGGTACGCCGCGAAGCGTTGACCCGTGCACCACTTGTCGTTGGTGAAGCGGTACGCGAGGACCTTCAGACCGTCGCGCTCGACGCGTTCGGCCACGGCTGCGGCGTCCTCGGAGCCGATCTCCAGGCCGCCGGGGTCGTCGAGCGGCAGCGACGGATGGTTCACCACCGGTGCGACGACCGCCGGTTCCAGGGCCATGGTGAGGGCGAAGTTACCGGTGAAGCACAGGCCCACGGCGCCGACTCCGGGCCCGCCGCGCTCGGCGTGCGCGATGCGGGCGAGACCGCGCAGCCACGAGACGACGGGGCTGGTCCCGCCACCGGCGAACGCCCGGAACTCGGCGCTGACACAGGCACGGCGCACGACGGCCTCGCCCGCGTCGACGAGCGGGTAGGCGCCGTCGGTGCCGAACAGGGACGGCATGTAGACGGAGAAGCCCGCGTCGCGCGTCCAGCGGGCGAACCGCGCGAGGTCGGGGCTGATGCCCGGCATCTCCGGCATCAGGACGACGGCCGGTCCCGACCCGCACACGTACACGGTCCTGCTGATGTCATCGACGCTGACGGTCCTGCGGGAGAAGTCCCCCAGGAGGTCGTCGCGCTGCCCTCGCACGGTTGTCATGAGGCACAGGATGGCGAGATGCTGCCCGTGGCGAGAAGCGGCGAGATCGCCATGCTTCACGGTGATCTCGCCAAGGGGCGTGGCCGGCCCGCGCCCAGGTCGGCCGAAGGGCCGAAGTACCGAAACGTGGGAGGCAGTCGCCGCATGGTTCCGCTGCGTGTGAGTGTGCTGGCCTACCCCGGCTGCTTCGGGTCGGAGGTCTTCGGCGTCCTCGACCTCCTCACCATGGCCGGGCATGTGGCCGCCGCGCGCGGAGCGGGGGAGCCGTCGTACGAGACGTCCGTCGTCTCGCCCCGCCGAAGGGTGACTGTGTCCGGCGGCACGGGCATCGGCGTCTCGGCGATGCGCCCCGCGGACGTGCTGATCGTCCCGGGCTTCGAGATCTCACCGGCGCTCGACCTCGACACCGCCCTCGCGGACCTGAAGCCCGAAGTCGCGGCTGTCCGCGCGCAGGCCGCCGCAGGGACCGCGGTCGTGTCGATCTGCGTAGGCGCCTTCCTCCTCGCCGAGGCCGGGCTGCTCGCGGGGCGTGCGGCGACGACCTCATGGCTGTACGCGGACCGGTTCGCGCGGCGCTACGCCGATGTGGACGTCCGCTCCGAGCAGTTGGTGGTGACCGACCGCGGCGTGACGACCACCGCGGCCTTCAGCGCGATGTACGACTTCGCGCTCCGCTTCGTCCGCGAGCACGACGGCCCCCGCGTGGCCCGCAGCACGGCGCGCATCGCCCTGCTCGACGACGCCCGTGCCACGCAGTCCGCGTACGTGGACGTGGGGCTCCTGCCCGCCGTGGGCCGAAGCTTCTCGCTCGGCGTGAAGCGGTGGCTCGACCAGAACCTCGGGGAGCGCTACGACCTGGCCGCCCTCGCCAAGGAGTTCGGCGTCAGCACCAGGACCCTGCTCCGGCGCTTCGGCGACGAGGCCGGCGAGACCCCGCTGTCCTATCTGCACAGCGCGCGGGTCCGCCGGGCCCGACACCTCCTGGAGACGACCGACCGCACCGTCGCGAGCGTCGCCGCCGACGTCGGGTACCGCGACCCCGGCGCCTTCGCCCAGGTCTTCGCCCGCCACACGGGCCGGCAGCCGAGCACGTACCGTGCGGCCTTCCGCCGCCACGAAACGCCGGAGCCCCCGGCGCCCACCGGAACACGGCACGCGCCCACCCGAAGCGAACCCGCGCCTAGGGCTTGACCCGCGCCGCGATGGCCCGCGCGCACGCCATCGACTCGGCGTGCCCGGTGTCCACCTCCACGTCGTACACCATGCCCCGGTGGACCGCGTCGGCCTGCGACGCTGCCATCCCGACGACGCGGTCCCCACGCGCGACCTCACGGTCCGCGGCGATCGCGCCGTCGCACCGCACGCCGACCCAGAGCACGGGCAGCTCGCCCAGCGCCTCCTGCCACCGCCGCTGCGACTCGGCACCGCTGAGGAACACCTCGTCGACGATGATCCGCGCCCCCGCACCGGCCATCGCGGCGAGCCCCGCGATCCAGGCCCCCTCCAGAGCCCGGAACTCCGGCCCGAGGACGACTTCACCGTCCGGGCCGAACTCGATCCCCGCGTCCGACGCCCGCATCGCCGCGGGCAGCGCGTCGACGAACGTGTCGACCCCGAAGGCCAGCCACGGCTCCGGCAGGACGGCCTGCAGACACCGCACGATCCCGGACTTCCCCGAGCTGGAACCACCATTGAGAACGATCACCTGGGTTTTCACGGCGCCACAGTAGGCACACGTCGACACCGCACCAAACGAATTCCACCGGCGGTCAGTGCTGGACGAGGCCCCCCACCGCGACCGGCGCCACATGCCCGGTCGGCGGCTCCGTCCGTGCCAGCGCGAGACCGACGTCGACCAGCGACGACCGCCGGAGGCGGGCGACCTCGGGGATCGGGGTCCAGCGTGACTCGGCGATCTCGCCGTCCGGCTCGGGGCGGAGGTGGCCGCCGGTGACGCGGCAGCGGTAGAAGACGCCGACGTTCTGGTGGTCGGGCAGGCCGGGCGCGCGGTCCGAGGCGGGGATCACCCGTGAGTCCACACCCAGGAGGCGTTCGACCACCGCGTCGCAGCCCGTCTCCTCGGCGACTTCCCGGATCACCGCGTCGAACGGGTCCTCCGCGTGCTCGACCCTGCCGCCCGGGAGCGTCCAGTTGGACACCCCGCTCGGCGACACGTGCCGGGCGAGAAGCACCCGGCCGTCCTCGACGCACACGGCGTACGCCGCGAGCCGGAAACTCATCCGATTCCTCCTGCTGGACGCCGATACGACGTCCGTACTCTGCCTGAGATCGGCCCTCGGCGGCGCGAGGGGGCGGGGCCGGACATCTGTGGGTGCTCCGGCCCCGCCGCCCGGATGGAGGTCAGGACTTGGGCAGTTCACCCCGGACCGTGCGCGCCGCCGCGACCAGGTTCTCCAGTGAGGCACGGGTCTCGGGCCAGCCGCGGGTCTTCAGGCCGCAGTCCGGGTTGACCCACAGGCGCTCGGCGGGGATGGCCTCAAGTCCCTTGCGGAGCAGGGCCGCGGCCTCGTCCGTGCCCGGCACGCGCGGGGAGTGGATGTCGTAGACACCGGGGCCCGCCTCGCGCGGGTAGCCGTGCTCGGCCAGTTCCCTGGCCACCTGCATGTGCGAGCGGGCCGCCTCCAGGCTGATGACGTCCGCGTCGAGGTCGTCGATGGCCTGGACGATGTCGCCGAACTCGGCGTAGCACATGTGGGTGTGGATCTGGGTGTCGGGCCGCACCCCGCTGGTGGTGAGGCGGAAGGACTCGGTGGCCCAGTCCAGATAGGCCGGGCGGTCGGCGGACCGCAGCGGCAGCGTCTCGCGCAGCGCGGGCTCGTCGACCTGGATGACCGAAGTGCCCGCCGCCTCCAGGTCGTTCACCTCGTCGCGCAGGGCGAGGGCGACCTGGCGGGCGGTGTCGCCGAGCGGCTGGTCGTCGCGGACGAAGGACCAGGCGAGCATGGTCACGGGCCCGGTGAGCATGCCCTTGACCGGGCGCTCCGTCAGGGAGTTGGCGTACGACGTCCAGCGCACCGTCATCGGCTCGGGCCGGGAGATGTCGCCGGCCAGGACCGGCGGGCGGACATAGCGGGTGCCGTACGACTGGACCCAGCCGTGCTGTGTGGCCAGGTAGCCGGTGAGCTGCTCGGCGAAGTACTGCACCATGTCGTTGCGTTCGGGCTCGCCGTGCACCAGGACGTCGATGCCGGTCTTCTCCTGGAAGGAGATGACCTCGCGGATCTCGTTCTCGATGCGCTGCTCGTACCCGGCGGTGTCGATGCGCCCCGCGCGCAGGTCGGCGCGGGCCGCGCGCAACTCCGTGGTCTGCGGGAACGAGCCGATGGTGGTCGTGGGAAGCAGCGGCAGGCCGAGGTGGGCGCGCTGGGCGGTCGCCCGCGCGGTGTACGGCTGCGAGCGACGGCCGTCGGCGTCGGTGACGGCCGCGGCCCTGGCCCGGACGGCCGGGTCGTGGGTGATCGCAGAACCGGCGCGCGAGGCCAGGTCGGCCCGGTTGGCGGCGAGTTCGGCGGCGATGGTGTCCGTACCCTGCGCGAGGCCCTTGGCCAGGGTGACGATCTCGCCGGTCTTCTGCTGGGCGAACGCGAGCCAGCGCAGGATCTGCGGGTCGATGTCGCGCTCGGCGGCGGCGTCGATCGGGACGTGCAGGAGGGAGCAGGAGGCGGCGACGTCGACCCGGTCGGCGAGGCCCAGGAGCGTCCCCAGGGTGGCCAGGGACTTCTCCAGGTCGTTGATCCAGATGTTGCGGCCGTTGACGACACCGGCGACGAGGCGCTTGCCGGGCAGGCCGCCCACTGAGGCGAGCGCGTCGAGGTTGGCGGCGGCCGCGTCCGTGAAGTCGAGGGCGAGCCCGTCGATCGGGGCCTTCGCCAGGACCGGCAGGGCGTCGCCGAGCCGGTCGAAGTAGGAGGCGACGAGCAGCTTCGGCCGGTCGGTGAGGGCGCCGAGGTCGCGGTAGGCGCGCTCGGCGGCGTTGAGGTCGGCCGGGGTGCGGTCCTGGACGAGGGCGGGCTCGTCGAGCTGCACCCATGCGGCGCCGGCCGCGCGCAGGTCGGCGATGACCTCCGCGTACACCGGAAGGAGCCGGTCCAGGAGGGTCAGCGGCTCGAAGTCCGCGGCGACGCCCGGGGCGGGCTTGGCGAGCAGCAGATACGTGACGGGGCCGACCAGGACCGGACGGGCGGCGAGGCCGAGCGCGAGGGCCTCCTTCAGCTCGGCGACCTGCTTGGTGGAGTCGGCGCTGAAGACGGTGTCGGGGCCGAGCTCCGGCACGAGGTAGTGGTAGTTGGTGTCGAACCACTTGGTCATCTCGAGCGGCGCCACGTCCTGGGTGCCGCGGGCCATGGCGAAGTAGCCGTCGAGGGCGTCGGCGTCGACGGCGGAGCGGTGCCGCTGAGGAACGGCGCCGACCATGACACTCGTGTCCAGGACGTGGTCGTAGTACGAGAAGTCGCCGGTCGGCACCTCGTGGACACCGGCCGCCGCGAGGCGCTGCCAGGTGGAGCGGCGCAGCTCCGTCGCGGTCTCCTTCAGGGCTTGTGCGGTGACGCGGCCCTTCCAGTACCCCTCGATCGCCTTCTTGAGTTCACGGCCTGCGCCCTGACGGGGGTAGCCGTACACGGTGGCCCGTGCTGCCGCGGCTGCGGACTTCGCTGTCACGGAAATCTCCTTCGCGAGATGACTCCTGAGAATCCCGGGACGGGACACGGACGCGAAGGGATGACGAACAGGACGGACCGCACACACGCCACTGGCACGGTGCTCCGCCTGTATGCACGCCGACCCGCCCACGAGGTCACCGGGATATCCGCACGCGATCGGTCACGTACGGGCAACGGGCAGGTCTTCGGACTCGCGGGCACGTCCGCCGAGGCGGACACCTACTGACCGTCGCTTCCCGGATCCGCGGCCGGATCCAGTGCTCATGACGGTGGTCGTTCCCACTCACCGCTGCGGGGCAGTCCCGGATTCCCACCGGGTTCCCTCTTACGACGCGCCTGCCTGGCGGACAGGGCGAACCAGCTGCACGCGTCAGATTAGAGGGTGGACGCGCTCCTGGGCAGCGGTGTTCACATTCCGGAACGTGAGATGAGACACGGGTCGGGGTCGTTTGGGCGCACGCCCGCACGGCCCCGACCTCGGCACGTCCTAGTGGAACTGCTCTTCTTCGGTGGAGCCGGAGAGCGCGGTGGTGGAGGAGGCCGGGTTGACCGCGGTGGACACCAGGTCGAAGTAGCCGGTGCCGACCTCGCGCTGGTGCTTGACGGCGGTGAAGCCGTGCTCCTGCGCGGCGAACTCCTTCTCCTGCAGGTCGACGTACGCGGTCATGCCGTGGTCGGCGTAGCCGCGGGCGAGGTCGAACATGCCGTGGTTGAGGGAGTGGAAACCGGCCAGGGTGATGAACTGGAACTTGTAGCCCATGGCGCCCAGTTCGCGCTGGAACTTGGCGATCTGGTCGTCGTCGAGCGCGGCCTTCCAGTTGAAGGAGGGCGAGCAGTTGTAGGCCAGCATCTGGTCGGGGTGCTCGGCGTGGAGGGCCTCCGCGAACTCGCGGGCCTGGGCGAGGTCGGGGGTGCCGGTCTCGACCCAGATGAGGTCGGCGTACGGGGCGTAGGCGAGGCCGCGCGCGATGACGGGGGCCATGCCGTTCCGGACCCGGTAGAAGCCCTCGGCGGTGCGCTCGCCGGTCACGAACTCGGCGTCGCGCTCGTCGACGTCGCTGGTGAGGAGGTTGGCGGCGAGCGCGTCGGTGCGGGCCACGATCAGGGTCGGCACATCGGCGATGTCGGCGGCGAGGCGGGCCGCGTTGAGGGTGCGGACGTGCTGGGCGGTGGGGACGAGGACCTTGCCGCCGAGGTGGCCGCACTTCTTCTCGGAGGCGAGCTGGTCCTCGTAGTGGATGCCGGCCGCGCCCGCCGCGATCATCGCCTTGGTCAGCTCGAAGGCGTTCAGGGGGCCGCCGAACCCGGCCTCGGCGTCGGCCACGATCGGGGCCAGCCAGTCCACGGCGGAGTCGCCCTCGCTGGTGGCGATCTGGTCGGCGCGCAGCAGCGCGTTGTTGATGCGGCGGACCACCTGCGGCACGGAGTTGGCCGGGTAGAGCGACTGGTCGGGGTAGGTGTGCCCGGCCTGGTTGGCGTCGGCGGCCACCTGCCAGCCGGACAGGTAGATCGCCTGCAGCCCCGCCTTGACCTGCTGCACCGCCTGGCCGCCGGTCAGCGCGCCGAGGGCGTGCACGTAGTCCAGCTCGTGCAGTTGGCGCCACAGCCGTTCGGCGCCGCGCCGGGCCAGGGTGTGCTCCTCGCGGACGCTGCCGGACAGCCGCACGACGTCCGCGGCGCTGTACGTGCGCTCGATCCCCTGCCACCGCGGGTCGGTCGCCCACCGCCGCGCGAGCTCCTCGGCCGTCGCCGTCGTCGTCCCTGCCTGTGCCATGACCGTCTCCCGGAGATTCGTGAACTGTGCGAACATCTGGCACTGAGTGCCTGAACAATCTGGGGTGCGGCCCACCGGATCCGTGCGTGGACAGGTGAGCAATGCTGCCGAGTCGGGCGGAAGGGCCGGGATCTCCGACGTCAGGGCTTGAGTTCGCGCCCCGGTTCCGCTCCGCCCGACGGAGTCCGGCGGGCCGCGGTTCGACTGTGGCATCGGCACTCAGTGCCAGCAAGCGAGGAGGCGTGCCAACTTCTGCGAATCTTCCGCAGCGGTTCTGCCAACTCTGTTAATGCTGGCGGGGCGAGTCTGCGTGACTACGATCGCGGGCGTGCCCGACAGGAAGGGAGCCTCGGATGAGTGAGTCGGACGGGAGCCACGAGTGAGCAAGACGTACGCGGGAGCGCGGCTGCGACGCCTGCGCGAGGAACGCCGCATGAGCCAGGCCGACCTGGCCAGGACCCTCGCCATCTCGCCGAGCTATCTGAACCAGATGGAGCACGACTCCCGCCCGCTCACGGTGCCCGTACTGCTGCGCCTGACCGAGGCGTTCGGCGTCGACCCGGGCTTCTTCTCCGAGCGCGACACCAGCAGGCTGGTGGCCGACCTGCGGGACGCCCTCACCGGAGAGGTCTCCACCGGCCAGGTGTCCGCGACCGACCTCTCCGACCTCGCCTCCCGCATGCCCGCCGTGGCCACGCTCCTGGTCGACCTCGGCCGCCGCAACCAGCGCCTCACCGAGCAGCTTGCCGAAGCCGCGGAGGGGCGGGGTCCCGGCCCGGTGGCGCAGCCGCGCTCCGCCCACGAGGAGATCCGCGAGTTCTTCTACCGGCGCCAGAACTACCTCCACGACATCGACCTGGCCGCCGAGCAGTTCGCGGCGGAGATAGGCATCCGCCCCGGCGAGGTCGTCCGCGTCCTCTCCAAGCGCCTCGCCGACCACCACGGCGTGCGCCTCGCCGCGGACTCCGACGAGCTCCTGCACCACTACGACCCCGCGGCCCGCGTCCTGCACCTCTCCGGCCGCCTCCGCCCCGGCCAGCAGGCGTTCCGCATGGCCACCCAGCTCGCGCTCCTGGAACACACCGACCAGGTCTCCGCCCTCGCCTCGGAGGACTTCGCGCCGGACTCCGCGGCCTGGCCGCTGGCCCGCATCGGCATCGCCAACTACTTCGCCGCCGCCCTGATCCTGCCCTACCGTCGCTTCCACGCCGCGGCCGAGGAGTTCCGCTACGACATCGAGCGGCTCTGCGACCACTTCGGCCTCGGCTACGAGACGATCTGCCACCGCCTCAGCACCCTCCAGCGGCCCCGGCTGCGCGGCGTCCCGTTCTCCTTCGTCCGGGTCGACCGCGCGGGCAACATGTCCAAGCGCCAGTCCGCCACCGCCTTCCACTTCTCCCGCGCGGGCGGCACCTGCCCGCTGTGGAACGTGTACGAGGCGTTCGCCGCGCCCGGCCGCATCCACGTCCAGGTCGCGGCCATGCCCGACGGTCAGCGCTACCTGTGGACCGCCCGCGCGCTCACCCGGCACCGCGGCGGCTGGGGCGAGCCCGGCAAGACCTTCGCCATCGGCCTCGGCTGCGAGATCCGCCACGCCTCCCGGGTCGTCTACTCCGACGGCCTCGACCTCGACAACACCTCGGCCGCCGTCCCCATCGGCATGGGCTGCCGCCTCTGCGAACGCACCGACTGCCCCCAACGGGCCGTGCCCCCGCTGGACCGCAGCCTCGCGATCGACGAGAACAGCAGCACCTTCGTGCCCTACCCGGTGGTGGGGGAGCGGCAGGGCAGGGCCTGACGGGTCAGGCGTCGCCCGACGTCACGACCGGATAGGGCACATACGTCCGGCGGTCCGGATCGACCGCGAGGCGCCCGCCGGCCGGGGGCCGGGCCCGCTGGGCGCAGTCGCGGCGCTCGCACAGGCGGCAGCCCAGGCCGATCGGGGTCGCCGCGCGCGGGTCGTCCAGGGCGACGCCCTCCGCGTAGACCAGGCGGTGCGCGTGGCGCAGCTCGCAGCCGAGGGCGACGGCGAACTCGGCGCGCGGCGCGTGGTGTCCGGCGCCGCCCCGGGTGACCGTGCGCGCCACCCAGAAGTAGCGCTTGCCGTCGGGCATCTCGGCGGCCTGGGTGAGGATCCGGCCGGGCGCCGAGAACGCCTCGTACACCGTCCACAGCGGGCAGGTGCCGCCGAGCCGGGAGAAGTGGAAGTCGGTGGCGGACTGGCGCTTGGAGACGTTGCCCGCGCGGTCCACGCGCAGGAACGAGAAGGGCACCCCGCGCCGCCCGGAGCGCTGGAGGGCGCTGAGGCGGTGGCAGACCGTCTCGAAGCCGACGCCGAAGCGCGCCTGGAGCAGCTCGATGTCGTAGCGCAGCTCCTCCGCGGCGGCGAGGAAGGCCGCGTACGGCATCAGCAGGGCACCGGCGAAGTAGTTCGCGAGGCCGATGCGGGTCAGCGCCGCGGCCTGCGCGGACGTCGGCCCGGCCGCGTCGACCAGTGTGTCGAGCAGCGGGCGGTGCTCCAACAGGGCAATCTGGGTGGCGAGTTGGAACGCGCGCTGGCCCTCGGTGAGCCAGGGGGAGAGGAGCAGGAGGCGGCTCGTCGGGTCGAAGCGGCGGGCGTCCGCCGCGCGTTCGGGTGCCGCTCGCACCACCGTGACGTGATGGTGGTCGGCCAGGCGCCGCTCCAGGACGTCGGTGGCCGGGCGGGACGGTTCGAGACCCCAGTCCCGGGCCGCGCGTTCCGCCGCGCTGTCGAGCGGTTCGAAATGGTTGTGGTGGGCGTAGAAGAAGTCGCGGACCTCGTCGTGCGGTTCGGCCGGGGGCAGGGCGACGCCCGGCGCGTCGGCCGAGGCGAGCGCGGCGACCTGCTCGGCCGCGTCCCGGTAGCGGTGGTGCAGGGCCACCAGGGCGCGGGCCACCTCGGGGTGGTCGCGGGCCACCTCGACGGCCTCCTCCGGGGTGGCGGTGACGCCGGTGGCCTCGTCGCTGAGGGCGGCCCGGAGGTCGGTGGCGAGCCGTTCCTCCGCCGCCTCCGAGAAGAACTCCGGTTCCACGCCGAGGACGTCGGCGATGCGCAGCAGGACCGGCGCGGTCAGCGGGCGCTGGCTGTGCTCGATCTGATTCAGATAGCTCGTGGAGATGCCGAGCGAACGGGCCAGTTCGACCTGGTTCATGCCGCGCTCGGCGCGCAGCCTCCGCAGCTTGGCGTGCGCGTAGATCTTCCGTGCGGGAGGCCGTGCCATGCGTGCCGCGCTCCTTCCCCGCGGGCGGTGCCCGAGCGGTCCGTTGTTGCGAAGTTACCATCCGCATCTTTCGCAGAATTCGCAGTTTCACAGCGAACGGCGGTACGGATTTCGCAGGTTGGAGCCGTCGCCCGCGCGCCCTGGGACGGGAATGATCGGCACGGAAGGCGCGAACCCCCGGACCCGGGCGGTTCCGCTCGGCCGCACACCGCGAGGAGCCCCGTGATCGACCATCAGGTACGCGTCCACCCCAGCGCCGACCGGCTGCCCCGCGAGGAGCAGCTCGCCTGGAAACTCGCCGCCGTCGCCACCGGCACCCAGGAGGCCGCCGACCTGGACCCGGAGGCCGCCGCCATGGCCGTCAACCGGGTGATCGACAACGCCTCGGTCGCCCTGGCCGCACTGCTGCGCCGACCGGTCGCCGTCGCCCGCGCCCAGGCCACCGCACACCCGGCGACCGCCCCCGGCGCCACCGTCTTCGGCAGCCCCACCCGCGTGCCACCCGCGTGGGCGGCCTGGGCCAACGGCACGGCCGTTCGCGAACTCGACCTCCACGACACGTACTTGGCGGCCGACTACTCCCACCCCGGCGACAACATCCCGCCGCTGCTCGCCGTCGCCCAGCACACCGGCCGCTCCGGCGCCGATCTGCTGCGCGGCATCGTCGCCGCGTACGAGATCCATGTCGCGCTGGTCAAGGGCATCTGCCTGCACGCGCACCGCATCGACCACGTGGCGCACCTGAGCGCGGCCACGGTCTGCGGGCTCGGCGCGATGCTGCGGCTGCCCACGCCGACCGTGCATCAGGCCGTCGGGCAGGCGGTGCACACCACGACCGCGACCCGGCAGTCCCGGAAGGGCGAGATCTCCAGCTGGAAGGCGTTCGCCCCCGCCTTCGCCGGGAAGGCGGCGATCGAGGCCGTGGACCGGGCGATGCGCGGAGAGGACGCGCCCGCGCCGATCTACGAGGGCGAGGACGGCTTCCTCGCCTGGATGCTCGACGGGCCCGAGGCCGCGTACACCGTCTCGCTGCCCGGTCCCGGCGAGGCGCGCCGCGCGATCCTCGACACCTACACCAAGGAGCACTCGGCCGAGTACCAGGCGCAGGCGATCATCGACCTCGCGCGGCGCATGCGTGAGCGGACCGGCCCGCTCGACCGCGTCCGCTCCGTCGTCCTGCACACCAGCCACCACACCCACCACGTGATCGGCTCGGGCGCGAACGACCCGCAGAAGTACGACCCCACGGCCAGCCGCGAGACCCTCGACCACTCGGTGCCGTACATCTTCGCCGTCGCCCTCCAGGACGGCACCTGGCACCACGAACGCTCCTACGCCCCCGACCGGGCCCGCCGCCCGGACACCGTCGAGCTGTGGCGGAGGATCACCACCGTGGAGGAGCCGGAGTGGACCCGCCGCTACCACGACCCCGACCCCGGACGCCGTGCCTTCGGCGGCCGCGCGGTCATCACCCTCGACGACGGCACCGTCGTCGAGGACGAACTCGCCGTCGCCGACGCCCATCCGGCCGGGGCCCGCCCCTACGGCCGCGACGGCTACACCGCCAAGTTCGACACCCTCACCGACGGCGTCGTCACGCCGGGCGCGCGTGACGCCTTCCTGGACGCGGCGGGCCGACTGGCCGAGCTGGACACGGCGGGCCTCGCCGGCCTCTTCCCCGCGGTCGACGCCGCCGCCGTCACCGCGTACGACAGCGCGCTCCCGAAGGGCCTGTTCTGATGCTGCACACCCGCACCACCCCCGCCGAACGCCGCAAGGACCTGCGCGCGCAGCTCGCCTCCGGACGGCTCGTGCGGATGCCGGGAGCCGTCAACCCGTACGCGGCCAAGCTCATCCAGGAGCACGGCTTCGAGGCCGCCTACCTCTCCGGCGGTGTCCTCGCCGCCGAGCTGTGCCTGCCCGACATCGGCCTCACCACCGCCACCGAGATCGCCGCCCGCGCCCAGCAGGTCACCCGCGTCACCGATCTGCCGGTCCTCATCGACGCCGACACCGGCTTCGGCGCGCCCCTCAACGCCGCCCGCAGCACACAGCTCTTCGAGGACGCGGGGATCGCCGGGATGCATCTGGAGGACCAGATCCCCGTCAAGCGCTGCGGACACCTCGACGGCAAGACGCTCGTACCGACCGCCGACATGGCGCAGCGGGTCCGCGCGGCCGCCGACGCCCGGCGCGACCCCGGCTTCCTGCTCATGGCCCGCACCGACGCGCGCGGCGTGGAGGGCCTGGCCGCAGCGATCGACCGGGCAAAGGCGTACGTCGACGCGGGCGCGGACGCCGTCTTCCCCGAAGCACTCCTGGCCGAGGCCGAGTTCGAGGCGTTCCGCAAGGCCGTCGACGTACCGCTGCTCGCCAACATGACGGAGTTCGGCAAGGGCCCGCTCCTGACCACGGCCGCCCTGGAGAACCTCGGCTACAACATCGCCCTGTACCCGGTCACCTTCTTCCGGCTCGCGATGGGAGCCGTCGAGGAGGGCCTCGCCACCCTCGCCGCCGAGGGCACCCAGGAGTCGCTCGTCCCGCGCATGCAGACCCGGTCGCGGCTCTACGAAGTCCTCGGCTACGAGGAGTACGCGGCCTTCGACTCGGCCGTCTTCGACTTCCGCCTCCCGCCGGGCGCCTGACGTCCGCTCACCCGCCGCCCGCCCCGCCCTCTGTCCGAGGAGCCCCACATGACCACCGCCACACCCGCACAGCCCGCCGTCCACCGCGGCCTCGCCGGAGTCGTCGCCGACACCACCGCGATCTCCACCGTCATCGAGGAGACCAACTCCCTCACCTACCGCGGCTACCCGGTCCAGGACCTGGCCGCCCGCTGCTCCTTCGAGGAGGTCGCCCATCTGCTGTGGCACGGCGAGCTGCCCGACGCCGACCAGCTGGGCACGTTCCGTGCCCGCGAACGCGCCCTGCGCCCCCTGGACCGCACCACCGCGGAACTCCTGGCCCGCCTGCCCGAGACCTGCCACCCCATGGACGTCCTGCGCACGGCCGTCAGCTTCTTCGGCGCCGAGGACCCCGCCGAGGACGACGGCACTCCGGCGGCCAACCTCCGCAAGTCCCTCGGGCTGCTCGCGAAGCTGCCGACGGTGGTCGCCGCCGACCACCGCAGGCGCCGGGGCCTCACCCCGATCCAGCCCGACCCGTCGCTCGGGTACGCCGAGAACTTCTTCCACATGTGCTTCGGTCGCGTCCCCGAGCCGGAGGTCGTCCGCTGCTTCGAGATCTCCCTCGTCCTGTACGCCGAACACAGCTTCAACGCCTCGACGTTCACCGCGCGTGTCGTCACGTCCACCCTCTCCGACCTCTACAGCGCTGTCACCGCCGCCATCGGCGCCCTCAAGGGCCCCCTGCACGGCGGCGCCAACGAAGCCGTGATGCACATGCTGGGCGAGATCGGCGAGCCGGAGAAGGCCGAGCAGTGGCTGGACGAGGCACTGGCCACGAAGCGCAAGATCATGGGGTTCGGCCACCGCGTCTACAAGCACGGCGACTCCCGCGTACCGATCATGCAGGAGGCCACCGACCGGCTCGTCGCCCACGCGGACGCCCCGGAAGCGGCCCGCCTCGCCGCCCTGCACACGGCCCTGCGGGACGCGATGGCCGCCCGCAAGGGCATCCACCCCAACCTCGACTACCCCGCCGGTCTCGCCTACCACCTGATGGGCTTCGACATCCCCACCTTCACGCCGCTGTTCGTGATGAGCCGCATCACCGGCTGGTCCGCCCACATCACCGAACAGCTCGCCCACAACGCCCTGATCCGCCCCCTCGGCGCCTACACGGGCCCCGGCCGGCGGACCGTCCCCACCCGCCCCTGAACCCCGCGCACAACCCCACCCGGGGAGCCGTGCCCACCGCCGCGCTCGGGCCGCCGCCCCCTTGGTTAATCTGCACGGATGAGCACCGACCTGACCCTGCTGCCGCGGGTCGCCCATCGCGGGCAGGAGGTCACCGCGCCCCGCATCCGCGGCCTCCTCGCGCTGCTCGCGGGCGACCTGCGCGCCGGCCGCAGCACCGAGCGGCTCGTGGCGGGGCTGTGGCCGGACGAGCAGCCGGAGCGGCCCGGGAAGGCGGTGCAGGTCCTGGTGTCCAGGGCGCGGGCCCAGCTCGGTGCCGACACCATCGCGAGCACCCCGACCGGCTACCGGCTCACCCTCACCGAGGACCAGGTCGACAGCTCCGCCCTGCCGCTGTACGCCACCGCGAGCGCGGACCGCGCCAGGGCCGGGGACCACGCAGGATCGCTGGCCGCCGCCGACGCCGGGCTCGCGCTCTGGCCGGGCACCCCGGACGCCGGGGGCGCGACCGACGACCCTGTGGCCGCGCTGCGCGCCGAGCGCGCGCCCCGTCCGCGACGCGCTCGTCCGCGCCCGGGCCCTCGCGCTCGCCCGCCTCGGACGGCACACGGAGGCGGCCGGACCGCTGGCCGCGGCCGCCGCCGCGCAGCCGCGCGACGAGGAGGTGCTCGCCGAGCTGCTGCGCGGCACGGCGGCGACGGCGGGCCCGGCCGCCGCGCTCACACGCTACGAGGCGTACCGCCGTGAACTGCGCGAGGGCCTCGGCACGGAGCCCGGCGCCGGACTCAAGGCCGTGCACCAGGAGCTGCTGCGCGGCGAGGCACCGGTCGTCAGGCACGGCGTGCCGCACGAGCCGAACCAACTCCTCGGCAGGGACGTGGACATCGCGGAGGCCGAACGGCTCCTGCGCGCCTCCCGCGCCGTCACCGTCGTCGGCCCCGGCGGCCTCGGCAAGACCCGCCTCGCGCACGCCGTCAGCCGCCGGGCCGAGCAGCGCGTGGTGTACTTCGTGCCGCTCGCCGGCGTCACCGCGGACCACGACGTCGCCCCGGAGGTGGCCGCCGCGCTCGGCGCGGGCGACGGGCGGCACGGCGCCGTGCCCGGCCACCCCCCGGTCGACCCCGTGACGGGCATCCTCGGCGTGCTCGGCACCGGGCCCGCCCTGCTTGTTCTCGACAACTGCGAACACGTCATCAGCGGCGCCGCCGACCTCGTGCGCGCCCTGGTCTCCTCGTCCCGTGACGTCACCGTGCTCGCCACCAGCAGGGCCCCGCTGGACCTCGCGTCGGAGGCGGTGTACGCCCTGCCGGAGCTGGGCCTCGACACCTCCGTCGAGCTGTTCACCCAACGCGCCCGGGCTGCCAGGCCCGGCGTGCTCCTCCCGCCCGACGCGGTGGCCGAGCTGTGCCGCCACCTCGACGGGCTGCCGCTCGCCGTGGAGCTGGCCGCGGCGCGGGTCCGGGCCCTGTCCGTGCCGGACATCGCCCGCCGCCTCGGCGACCGGTTCGCGCTGCTTCGCGGCGGGGCCCGGGACGCGCCGGAGCGCCACCGCACCCTGCACGCCGTCGTCGAGTGGAGCTGGAACCTGCTCGCGCGGGACGCCAGGGCCGCGCTGCGCACGCTGTCCGTCTTCCCCGGCGGCTTCAGCGGTGACGCGGCCGACCAGGTCCTCGGCGGGGACGCGCTGCCGCTCCTGGTGCAGTTGGCGGACCAGTCGCTGCTCACGGTCGCGGACACGGCGGTCGGGGTGCGGTTCCGGATGCTGGAGACCGTACGGGAGTTCGGGGCGGCGCGGCTGGCGGAGGCGGGCGGGGAGCCGGCGCGCGCGGACGGTGGAAACGTGGTGTCGGGCGGCGAGGAAGAAGCCGTCGGCCGGTTCCTCGCCTGGGCGCGGGACTTCGGCGTCGCCCACCACGACGCGCTCCTCGGCGCCGAGCCCCTGCCCGCCTGGGAACGCGTCAAGGCCGAGCAGGACAACCTCGTGGCGGCGCTGCGGCACGCCCTGGCCCGCGCCGAAGGACCCACCATCGCGGCCGTCACCGCCGTCCTCGCGGCCCTGTGGTCCACCGACTCCAACTACCCCCGCCTCGCCGCGCTCGCCGCCGACACCGGCCCGGCCCTTTCGCACTACCGCCCCGAGCCCGCGTACGTCGAAGTCGCCCGCGCCGCCGCGGTGCTGTGCGCGGGCAGCCTCTTCAACGGCTCGCACGTCGTACGCCAGCTCGTCACCCTGCGGCGGCTGCCCCCGGCCCCGCCGGACACCCTGCTGCGCGCCACCGCCGTGGTGCTGAGCGCGGTCCCCGAGATGGTCCCTCCCGACTACGCCGTGCTGCGCGCGCTCTGCGCCAGTGAGCGGCCGCTGGTCGCGGGCATCGCGGAGGGCGTCGCCACGTACATCTGGGAGTACCAGCACGACATCGACCGGGCACTGGCCGCGGCGCGCCGGATGCTCGCGATCCTCGCGCCGATCGACAACCCGACGCTGCGGGTCGTCAGCCACTCCCGGATCAGTGAGCTGTGCCTGAAGACGGGGCAGGGCGAGGCCGCGTACGGCTGTCTGAAGGTCGCCCTGGAGACGCTGCCGCGGCTCGGCGACGAGCACGACTACATCGGCATCCGGTCCGGCCTCGCCCTCGCCTGCCTGCAGCGCGGCGACCTCGACGAGGCGGAGCACTGGCTGCGGCAGGTGGCGGACGGCAACGCGCGGCAGGACGCCTTCTACAGCCCAGACATCGGCGTCCGCGCCGAGATCGCGCTCGGTCGAGGGCTGACGGAGACCGGGCTCGAACTCTGGCGCGGCGCCATGGAACGGCTGGCCCACGCCGGTTCCCTGTTCCAGGACGATCCCTGGATCGACCCGTGGGCGCTGCAGATCCAGGCGGCCGCGGTGACGGCGCACGCGTACGCCGATCGACTCGAACCTGTCGTGGAACCCCTCGACCGGATGCGCGAGCGACTGCGGAGGCTGCTCGCCGGCCCGCCCCGCACGCCCATGGAGCTGCCGGTGTACGGGACGGTGCTGCACGCGCTGGGCGTGGCGGGGCTGAGGGCGGGCGGGGCCGGCCCTGATGCCGACGCCGACGTGGGTGCGGGTACGGGCGCCGCTCCCGTGGCTGTGCGGATGATCGCGCTGGCCGAACGCCTGCGGGTGCTGCGGGAGTTCCGGCCGACCATGTCCGCGGCCCGCGCCCGGAGGGCCGCCGAGGACGCCGACAGGGCGGCATACGCCGACGCGGTGTCGGAGTACGCCGCCCTGGGGCGGGACGAGTTGCGGGACGCGGCCCGCGCGCTCATCGAGGATCGCGGTGGAACAGCGAGGTCGCCCAGAAGTAGCCCAGCGTCCCCAGGCCCAGGCACCAGCAGATCGTGATCCACCAGTCGTTGCCGATGGCGCTGCCGAGCAGCAGCCCGCGCAGGGTCTCGATGGCGGGCGTGAACGGCTGGTACTCGGCGACCGGCTGGAACCAGCCCGGCATCGCGTCGACCGGGACGAAGGCGCTGGACAGGAACGGCAGGATCATCAGCGGCAGCGCGTTGTTGCTGGCCGCCTCCACGTTCGGGCTGGCGAGCCCCGTCCCCACGGCGATCCAGGTGAAGGCCGTGGCGACCAGGGCGAGCAGCCCGAGCGCCGCCAGCCACTCCAGGGCCGAGGCGTCCGTGGACCGGAAGCCGACGGCCACGGCGACCGCGCCCACGAGGACCACACTGATGACCGCTCGCAGCACACTGCCGACCACGTGCCCGATGAGCACGGAGCCGCGGTGGATCGCCATGGTCCGGAACCGGGCGACGATGCCCTCGGTCATATCCATGGCGACGGACACCGCTGTCCCGGCCGGGGCGCCGCCGATGGTCATGAGCAGGATGCCCGGGACGAGATAGGCGATGTACTCGGCGCGGTCGGCGCCGCCGCCGTCGATGCCCGCGCTCATCACGTCGCCGAAGACGTAGACGAAGAGCAGCAGCAGGACGATCGGCATCAGGAGCACGTTCAGGGTGAGCGAGGGATAGCGCCGCGCGTGCAGCAGGTTGCGGCGCAGCATCGTGTACGAGTCGCGCACGGCGGGGGAGGGGGACGTCATCGGACCGCCTCCGCGGGCTTGTCGGCGCCGCCGGTCAGGGCGAAGAACACGTCGTCGAGGTCGGGGGTGTGCACGGTCAGCTGGGCCGCCTCGATGTCCGCGGAGTCCAGCCAGTCGAGGAGGGAGCGCAGCTCGCGCTGACTGCCGTCGCTGGGGATCCGCAGCGACAGCGCCTCGTCGTCCGCGGTGGCCTCACGCAGGGCGACGGCGGCGGACCGGTACGCGGACCGGTCGGCGAAGCGCAGCCGCACGTGCCCGCCCGGGATGAGCCGCTTCAGCTCGTCGGCGCTGCCCTCGGCGGCGATCCTGCCGTCGTGCAACACCGCGATGCGGTCGGCGAGTTCGTCGGCCTCCTCCAGGTACTGGGTGGTGAGGAAGACGGTGACGCCGCCGGCCACCAGCTCGCGGATGACGCCCCACATGGTGTGGCGGCTGCGCGGGTCGAGACCGGTGGTCGGCTCGTCGAGGAAGATGATCCGCGGGTCCCCGACCAGCGTCATGGCGATGTCGAGGCGGCGCCGCATGCCGCCGGAGTAGGTGACGGCGGGCTTCTTCGCGGCCGCCACCAGGTCGAAGCGTTCGAGGAGCGCGGCGGTGGTGCGGCGGCCCTCGCGGCGGGAGAGGTGGTGCAGGTCGGCGACGAGGAGCATGTTCTCCTCGCCGGTGATCAGCCCGTCGACGGCGGAGAACTGCCCGGTGACGCCGATCGCGGCCCGTACCGCCTGCGGGTCGACGGCCAGGTCGTGGCCGCCGACGCGCAGGTCACCGGCGTCCGCGGTGACGAGGGTGGAGAGGATCTTGACGGCGGTGGTCTTGCCCGCGCCGTTCGGGCCGAGCAGGGAGAAGACGGTGCCGGTCGGCACCGCCAGGTCGATGCCGTCGAGGACCGTCTTGTCCCCGTACGCCTTGCGCAGCCCCTCGGCCGCGATGGCGAGGGGACGGGATGTCGTTGTCGTCATGCCGCAGAGGCTGCGGCAGGCCGCATTCAGCGCGGTTTCAGAAGGGTTTCAGCGCGCGGCGTGCAGCCCGTTGCCGTCGGCGAGCAGGCCGTCGAGCTCGGCCGCGTAGAACTGCTCCGCGTCGAAGCTCATCCCCGTGAAGTGCCCGGCGAGTTCGAGGGACAGGACGCCGTGGAGACGGGTCCAGAAGGCCAGCGCGCGGTGGAGGACCGCGGGCGGGGCGGGGTGGTCGCCCGCCCACTGGCGGTGGTCCGCGAGGTGGGCGGCGAAGGCGGCCGCCGGGCTGTCCGCGGGATGTTCCGACGGCTGGTCGGAGGGCTGTTCCGGCGTCGACGCCGGATCCGGCGACGGAGGTGCGGGGAGCGCGGCGCAGGCGTCGAGCAGCGTCGCCATGATCTCGGACGAGATGGCGGTGGTGTCGTCGGGCGCGTGATAGCCGGGGACGGGGGTGCCGTAGAGGAGGAAGTACCGCTGGGGGTCGGCCAGCGCCCAGCCGCGCAGGGCGTACGCGAGCGCGGCGAGGTCGGCTCCGGAGGCGGCGGCCGTGTGGAAGGTGTCGGCGAGGCTGCGGTAGCCGTCCTTGATGAGTTCGGTGATCAGCTCGTCGCGGCTCGCGTAGTACCGGTACAGCGCGGGCCCGCTCATCCCCATCTGCTTGGCGATGGCGTTGAGGGAGAGCGCGGACGCCCCCGCCGAGGCGATCTGCTCCCAGGCATGAGCCTTGATCTCGGTCCGCACCTGGGTGCGGTACCGCTCGCGCGGGGTCTTCGTGCCCGTGTCCGCCATGGCCCAGCTACCTCTTTCGCCCCACACCGCTGCGATGACTTCAAGAACTAGTTAGAGGCTATCACTGAACTATTGACGAGGGTCACTCACGACAGTTAGAACTTATAACGAACGGCAAAGCCACTAATTGCCGGGCGGCGCGGCATGGTTCGGACGGTGCACGCGCTTCGACTCCGCCCACCCAGCCACCCGTACACAAGGGGAACGCCATGTCGGCCACCACCACGCCCACTTCCACCGCTTCCGCCACTTCCGCCGTGTCCACCACCCCCACCGATGTACCCGCGGGGACCGGCCACCGCATTCCGCGGGCCGTGACCATCTCCGCCTGGGCGGTCCCGATCATGGTCCTGGGGCAGTTCGCCCTGATCTCGGGCGTGCCGGTCGTCATTGCTCTGGTCGGCGCCTTCGCTCGCGTCCGCGACCGGGCGGTCCGCGCCGCCGCCGCCCTCCTGGCCGTCTCCTTCGCGATCCCGCTCACGATCTGGCTGGTGCGGCCCGACGGCGCGCAGAGCCTGTCGAAGGACATTCACCCCGGCTTCGTGGTTCTGATCGTCGCGGCCGGTGCCGCGCTCGTCCTCGCCCTGCGCCGCGCCCGCTCCGCGCGGCCCGCGACGCGGTGACGCCCTACGCCAGGTCGGCCGGGCGCACGCGCAGCTTCTCGGCGATCCGGGCGAGCGCCTGCTGGTCGGCGGCGCTGAGCTGGTCGAGCACCAGCCGGCGTACCGACCGGACATGGGTGGGTGCGGCGGCGACGACCACGTCGTACCCGGCGTCTGTCAATGCGGCGATGGTGTAGCGGCCGTCGTCGGGGTCGGGCCACCGCTCCATCCAGCCACGCTTCTCGAACCGCTTGACGACATTGGACAGGCGTGACAGAGAGCCGTTGGCGAGATAGGCCAGCTCGCTCATCCGGAGGCGGCGCTCGGGGGCCTCCGAGACATGACTGAGGGTCAGGTACTCGAACAGGGTGAGGCCTGCCTCCTGTTGCAGCGGCGATTCAAGGCGCCCCGGGAGCAGCAGGGCCAGGGAGATGAGGCCGGTCCAGGCCTCCTTCTCCGGCGCGGACAGCCACAGCGCGTCGTCAGCGGCGCCGTCGGTGGCGTCCTTGCCGGGGTCCGGGTTCGCGCGAGTGGTCATGTGCGCACGATACCGAACGGTATTCACTTCACACGTGAAGTGAATGCGTGGTACTTTCACTTCAAGGATGAAGTGAAACGAGAGGGATCACCATGAGCGAGCCCGAGTTCTTCGCGACCCCCGGATACGGCGAGACGATGCTCGCCACCAGGCACTACCACCAGGCGGTCCGCATCGGCGACCGGGTCGAGACCTCAGGTCAGGGCGGATGGGGCGACGACTGGACGTTCCCCGAGGTCCTCGAGGACGAGATCGTCCAGGCCTTCGAGAACGTCGAGCGCACCCTCGCCGAGGCCGGGGCCACCTGGCGGGACGTCATAGCCGTGAACTCGTACCACGTACCCGAATCGACCGAGGAGGTCGGCGATACCCACACCCGCGTGATGGTCGAGCAGTTCCGCGCGCGCATGGGTGACCGTGCGCCGATCTGGACCGAGATCGGCGTGCCGGTGCTCGCGGCGCCGAAGATGCGGGTCGAGATCCGCGTCACCGCGGTCGTCGGGCGCGGCGACTGAGCGAAGAAACGCGCAAGATCGGACAGAAGTTACTTTTAGGTATGTCGTGACTTCCCATGCGGCCAGCAGTAGAACTCGTTCTGATTCAGCCAAGAGTGAGGAAGATTACATGAGTGGTAACTCCTTACGTGGCAAGGCATCTGATGGTCTGTCACGTCGAAGATTCATTGTTGGAACGAGTTCTATTTTGGGTACCGCGGCGCTCACCGCGCAGGCCCCTGCGGCCCGGGCGGTCGACGGCGCCGGTGTCCCCGCCGTGGTGATCGGCACGGGGTACGGCGGCGCCGTGGCCGCCCTGCGGCTCGCCGAGGCGGGCGTCGACGTGCACATGCTGGAGATGGGCATGGCCTGGGACACCCCCGGGTCCGACGGCAAGGTCTTCGCCAACACCACGAGCCCGGACGCCCGTTCCTACTGGCTGCGCACCAGGACCAAGCAGCCGCTGAGCAACTTCCTCGGCTTCCCCATCGACCGGGACGTCCCGCGCCACACCGGCATCCTGGACGCCGAGGAGTTCGGCGGCATCATCGTCTACCAGGGCCGTGGCGTGGGCGGCGGTTCCCTGGTCAACGGCGGCATGGCGGTCACGCCGAAGCGCGAGAACTTCGCCGCGGTCCTGCCCTCGGTCGACGCGGGGGAGATGTACGGCACGTACTACCCGCGCGCCAACGCGGGACTCGGCGTGAGCGTCATCGACCCGGCCTGGTTCGAGACGGCCGAGTGCTACAAGTACGCCCGCGTCGGCCGCAAGCACGCCCAGCGCTCCGGCTTCCCGTTCGTGTTCGTGCCCGACGTGTACGACTGGGACTACATGAAGCGGGAAGCCGCGGGCACCGCCCCCAAGTCGGCGCTCGCGGGGGAGATCCTCTACGGCAACAACCACGGCAAGAAGTCCCTGCAGCAGACCTATCTCGCCCGCGCGCGGGCGACCGGCCGGGTGACCATCTCCCCGCTGCACAAGGTCACTTCGGTGACCCCGGCGGCCGGGGGCGGCTACACGGTGACGGTCGACCAGATCAACACCACGGGCGACACCGTCGCCACGAAGGCCATGACCGCCGACAAGGTGTTCTTCGCCGCGGGCAGCGTCGGCACCAGCAAGCTCCTGGTGAAACTACGGGCCACCGGCGCCCTGCCGCACCTCAACGGCGAGGTCGGCAAGGGCTGGGGCGACAATGGCAACGTCATGTGCGGGCGCGCCAACCACCTGTGGGACCCCACCGGCAGCCTCCAGTCGGCCATCCCCACCGCGGGCATCGACAACTGGGCCGCGGGCGGCGCGTTCGCCGAGGTGGCGCCGCTGCCGACCGGGATCGAGACGTACGCCTCGTTCTATCTGTCGATCACCAAGAACCCGCACCGCGCCCAGTTCACCTGGAACACGGCGGCGGGCCGGGCGGAGCTGAACTGGCAGACCGCCTGGAAGCAGCCGTCGATCGACGCCGCCAAGACGATCTTCGACAAGATCAACGCCAAGGAGGGGACGATCTACCGCACCGACCTCTTCGGCACGTACAAGATCTGGGGAGACCACCTCACGTACCACCCCCTCGGCGGCGCGGTCCTCGGCAAGGCCACCGACAACTACGGCCGTCTGCACGGCCATCCGGGTCTCTACGTCATCGACGGCGCCCTGATCCCCGGCAACACGAGCGTCAACCCGTTCGTCACCATCACGGCGCTCGCCGAACGCAACATCGAGAAGATCATCACCGCTGACCTGTAGGCGCCGCCCGGCTTCCGGGGGCGTCGGGAGCCTGGCGCGGCGTCACGGTGCAGTGCTTCTGCGAGTCCAGGCGCACCTTGCGGCCGGTGAACTCCTCCAGGACGGCGATGTTCTCCGGGGCGTAGTTCGTGGCGGTGATCCTGTCGGCGTCCTTGCTGCCGAGCTTGCCGGTGTAGGGCGCGGACTTCTCCAGCCAGTACGCCGTCCGCAGGAACTGGGTCAGGACCAGGTCGCGCAGCTTCGGCTCGGCCTTGATCCTGGCCCAGTAGTCGGGGTGCTTGGTCTTGGCGACGCGCAGGTAGAGGAGCAGGTAGCGCAGGTTGGTGGCGGCGATGTCCCGGGCGTTACTGGCGCCGACGCCCTTGATGAACTCCTGGAGCACCGTCACCGCGGGCAATCCGGTGAGCCCGGCGTTCTGCTCCGCGAGCACTCCCTGGAGGCGGTACGAGCCCTGTTGCTGGTCCCGCAGGTAGATGTCGTCCATGGAGGAGCTGAGGGTGTCCTTGATCAGCGGCAGGATCTCCTTGCGGGGGAAGCCGCCGTGCAGGGGCACTGTCAGCGCCTGCTGACCGGCGTTGATCCATGCCGCGCTGTGGACGTCCCAGCGGGTGCGGGACGGGTCGAGGTCCCACATGTGGGTCTCCTCGTGGATCGCCACCATCATCGACTCGGCGAACCCGTCGAAGCTCCGCTTGTCCACGAACTGGTCCCAGTACTTGTCGTTGGCCTGGGCGATCGCAAGCGCCTCCCCGCTGGGCCAGCGCCGCTTGTACATGGCCTGGAGGGTCCGCATCCAGTTCGCGGAGGTGAAGGACGCCTTGAGGTCGCTCAGATCGGCGTTCGGCTGCGACGGCTCGTCGTAGCAGTAGGGATCGGGGGCACGGCTCTGCCCGGTGTCACCGGACGACGCGGGGCCGGAAGCGGCGACGGTGCCCGAACTCAGGGCCAGGACCAGGCAGGCCGTCAGCAGACGCGCGGAAACTCTGCGGCTCACGAGAACCTCTTCTCGAAGCGAGCGTGTGTGGGGGGTGCCGCAGGCGACGGGCGGCGAGCTGCCGTCGCCGCCCGTCGCCTGCGTCCGCCCAGCACCGTAGGGCTCCGCGCGCCCCGCGCCTACTGTCATGTACCCATAACATTCGCGTGGGGGTCAGGCGCCGCCGGCCACGTCGGACACGGTCACGCTGACCGGGGTGCCCGCCTCGACGGTGCGGCTGACGGTGCAGAGCCGGTCGTGCGAGGTCTTCACGGCGCGGGGGAGGATCGTGCGGGCGCGGTCCCCCGAAGGGCCGTCAGGGAACGCGACGGTGAAGGTGACGTCGAGGTCCGTCATCCGGTTGCCGCTGTCGTCCTCGACCTTGTGGCCGGTCACGGTGACGGTGAAGGCGGTCGGATCCGTGTGACGGCTCGTGGCGACCTCCACGTCGGCCGCGGTGCAGCCGCCGATCGCGGCGAGGAACAGCTCGACCGGCGTGAAGTCGGACCCGGAGCCGGTGCCGAAGGTGACCGTGCCGCCGCGGGCGTTGGTCGCGGTGAACCGGCCGGGGCCGGACCGTTCGAGGGAGACAGAACGCAGTGAATTGTCAGTCATGGCGACGACCGTAACCCCACGCCCCTCGTGACGGTCCGCTTGCCGCGCTTCTCTCGGCCGCCCCGCCCCGCTCAGCCGACGTGCAGGATCCGGTAGTGATCGAGTCGCGCCGGGTCCCGGTCGACGACCTGGACCGGCGCCCAGGCCCACTGCCACACATGGATGCCCGGCGTGCGGGAGAACCGGATCGGCCCGCGGGTGCCGTCCACCGTGACGTGCGGCCACGCCGCGGCGATGCTCGCCCGGTCCGCCCCGTGCGAGCGCAGCACTTCGGCGAGGACGGCGATCGTGTCGTAGCCCTCGAAGGCGACGAACGACGGCGTCCCGGCCAGCCGCTCACGAAGGACGCCTTCGACGCGTGCGCCGAGGGGCGTGAGCTGCTCGGGCAGGTAACGCAGGAACGGGACCGCGGCGCCGTCGGAGCCGAGCGACGCCGCCCAGTCGGCGAGCTCCGGCTGCCCGGCCGGAGCGCCGATCAGGACGTCGGTGAGACGCGGGTCGTGGCGGACGGACTTGACGATCGGCACGGCCGGATCGGGGTGGCCGACCAGCAGGAGCAGGGCTGTCGCGCCCGTGGCGACGAGCGCGTCGCACAGCTCCGCAGGGGTGAGCGCCCGTGCGTCGAGTTCCGTCACGGTGCCGCCGCGAGGGGCGAGATGGTCCCGCAGGATGCGGGTCCCGGACGCCCAGTACACACTCGGGTCCGCCGCCACGGCGATGTGGCGGTGGTCCGCGCCGAGCAGGAAGTCCCCGTAGATCCCCCAGCCGTGGGACTGCGCCGGGGCCAGCCGCGCCACCCGGTCCGTGGGCTCGTCGGTGAGCGCGTCGAGAACCCCCGACGAGCACAGGAACGGCAGCCCGAGGGCGTCGGCCCGGGCGGCGGCGGTGCGGGCGACGACGCTGTGGAATTCCCCCGCCACCGCGGCGACGCCCAGGCCGGCCAGTTCGTCCACGGCCGCCTCGGCCCGCAGCGGATCGGCCGCGGTGTCCCGCACGACCAGCTCCAGCGGCTTCCCGGCGATCCCACCGGCCTCATTGACTTCTCGTACGGCCAACTCGAGCCCGGCGAGCAGGTGCTGACCGGCACCGACCCAGCCGGGCGGTGTCAGCGGGACGAGGGCGCCGATCCGGACGGCCGAGTCGTCGGCGCGCTGCGCTCCCTGTGGTGCTGGTGGCGTATTCATCTGTGGGCGTCTCCCGAGAGGCGATGCGGCCCTGGTCGGCCGGATCACGGCGTGAACGTCATCGGCGCCGAGCGTAGTTGAGCCGCGAAAAGGCCACGTCGGCGGCCCGTCCCGCGGCGGTTCTCGGGCCCGGGACGGACTGCCGACGTGGGCCGGGCTCAGCCCTGCTCCCGCTCCACCGGGAGCCACAGCTCCGCGTCCGCCTCGGTCTTGTCCGGGGACATGCGGGTGCGCAGGATCTCCGGGCCGGGGCGGCTGCGGTAGGGGTTGGACGGGAACCACTGCGTGAACACGTCCCGCCACAGCTCCTGGATGGCCTGTGGCGCGGGGCCGCTGGTGGTGAAGACCGCCCACGTACCGGCGGGGACCGGCAGGACCGTGGTGCCGTCGGGGGCGGCCGCGGAGGTGATCACCCCTTGGTAGTAGTCGAGTTCGGTGCCTTCGGCGCGGCTCGGGTCCAGGTCGTCGCAGATCGCGACGACGCCGTGCGGCTCCTGGTCCGACAGCTTCTCCAGGCCCTCCAGGGTCCCCGGGGCGATCCCGCGGACGAAGTCGATGATCGCCTGGTTCGGCCCCGAGTGCACCAAGGGCACCCGGGTCTTGAGCCCGACGACGCTGAAGTCCGGCTTGTCCACGACGCGATAGCGCATGCTGCTGCTCCCTTCGACGGTGAGACGGAAGGTCAACCGGGGCTGGGAGACGAGCGCCGCGCCGGTACGCCGGGCCTCGCCGGGGCCGACCCCGTGCATGGCGCGGAACGCCCGGGCGAACGCCTCGCCCGAGCCGTAGCCGTAGCGCACCGCGATGTCCAGCAGGGACTCGCGCCCCGCGAGCACCTCGCCGCCCGCGACGGTGAGCCGACGGCGGCGTACGTACTCGGACAGCGGCATGCCCGCGAGCGCGGAGAACATCCGGCGCAGGTGGTACTCCGAGGTGGCCGCGATCCGCGCCACCTCGGCCACGTCGACGTCCTGGTCGAGCCGCCGCTCGATGTACTCCAGGCTCTGGTTGAGACGCTCGAGCACCCCGGTCCCCTTCCTCTTTCGTGATCACCACGCTAGGCGGCGGGCAGCCGGTCCGACCCGACATCCTGTGCCCGATCGAGTCGGGTGGGCACGCGGCTCGGCGCGCGTGCGGGGAACGGTCACGGCGACCGTTCCCGGAACGGGAACCGGTGTGGTTGGTGTGGCTCAGGTGGAAAAAGCGGCTCCAGTACTCTGCCCGCGTGGACGGTACGGACAAGGTGAAGAGTCTTCCCGACTGGCGGGTGCTCGTCGTCGGGGGCGCGTCGGGGATGGGGAAGACCGGTGTCGGGCGGGCATTGGCGCGACGGTACGACGTCCCTGTCGTGGAGGTCGACGACATCGTGGAGGCCCTCCTCGCGGTGACACTGCCCGAGCACCTGCCGGAGGTCCACTTCTGGCGCACGCACCCGGAGGCCGCCCACCAGACGCCCGAGTCGGTGGTCGAACGGCAGATCGCGATCGCCGAGGCGCTGGAGCCGGCGATCGAGGCGGTGGTGGCCAACCACGTGGGCACGGACACTCCGGTGATCCTGGAAGGGGACTACGTCCTGCCCGGACCGGCGACGCCCAACGGTCCGGTCCGTGCCGTCTTCCTCCACGAGGACGACGAGGGGCAGGTGACGGCCAACTACCTGCGCCGGGAGCCGGAGGCCGGGCCGCAGCGCCATCGCGCACGTGTCAGCGTGCTGTACGGCCGGTGGCTCGCCGCGCGGGCGCAGGAGGCCGGTGTGCCGGTTGTCGGTCCGCGTCCGTGGGACGACCTGGCCGACCGTGTCGCCGAGACGGTCGAGGGACGCCTCACCTGACACCGTGGCGCCTGCACGGTCCGCCGCTGCCCAGAGCCTTCCCACGACCTCCAGACGGATGCATGTCCACGACACGCGGGCCCAGGGCTCCGCCGGGCAGCGGCATCCGGCGCCGCAGCGCCCCGTCGGCCCGCCGGGCGGCGAGCACGTCGGGGGTGGTAGAGGGTTCAAGGAACTTCGGAGTGCGCTCCGTTGCGGACACCTGCTGTCCGCGGACGCGGGGCGACCGACGTGCTGTGCGACGGCGTTGGCGGAGCCTCCGTGGCGGCGGTAGGTTCGCGCGGTGACGTTGACCAAGACGCAGGGTCTCGTGTCGATGCCCGACGAGGCGCGGGTGCGCTGGACGGCGCTGGGGGACACGGCCCGGAAGTCGGCCGTGGTCCTGCTCCATGGCGGCCCGGGGCTGCCGGACTATCTGGCCGCCGTCGCCCCCATGGTCGCGGACCTCGCGCCCGTGTACCGGTACGACCAGCGCGGCACGGGCCGGTCTCCGTGGCAGGGCCCGCACTCCCTCGCCCGGCATGTCGACGACCTCGCCGCGCTGCTCGACGCGTGGGACGTGCCCAGGGCCGTCCTCATCGGGCACTCCTACGGCACCGATCTGGCGAGCCGGTTCTGCCTGCGGCACGCCGACCGGGTCTCCGCCGTGATGCTGATGTGCGGGCCGTTCACGGGCGACTGGCGCGCCGCGTACCGGGCGGAGCGCCGCCGCCGCATGACCCCGGCCCAGCAGGAGCGGCTCCGCGCGTTGAAGGAGCTGCCGCACCGCACGGAGGGGCAGGAGATCGAGCTGCTCACGCTGTCCTGGTTCACCGACCACGCCGATCCCGTACGCGGATGGACCTGGGCCGCCGAAGGTGCCCTGAGGCGGCGCCCCGTCAACTGGTCCATGAACGCCGAACTCGGCAGGGACGGACGCGCGGATCCCCTCGACGACCACCTGGCCGAACTGCGTGCGCGCCTGCCCGCGCGGGCGGAACTCCTCGGCGGGGCCGACGACCCCCGCCCCGTGTCGGCGCTTCACTCCCTCGCGCTCCGGCTCGACCTTCCCCTGACCCGCGTCGAGGACGCGGGGCACGAGCCCTGGCTGGAGCAGCCCGACGCCGTGCGCGCGCACCTTCGGCGCTTCGTCCGCGACGCTGTGGGCGCCTGAACCGCCGGTCGGCCCCTAGGTCGTGTATCGAAAGTGACTGGTAGCGAGCTGTGGGGCATGTTCGGGAACCCGGTCGCCGGTTGTGTCGCGAACCTGCGATGGCGCCCGTCATGGATTCCTCACCGCGTGCTGATCCGGCGACCTTCCGAGGACCGGGCCGACTCGGCCCGTCCGTGTCGGACGGCCGACATCGCGGCCTGGCCCGTCTACGAGTTCCCGGCCAGGAACGGCAGGACCACGTCGGCCATCTCGTCGGGTACTTCCTCGGCGAGGTCGTGTCCGGCGTCGAAGACGTGCCCGGTGACGTCGTGGGCCATGCGCCGCATCTGGGATTCGTTGCGGTCGCCGATGAAGGCCGAACCACCGAGCGCCAGCACCGGGATGTCCAGCTTCTTCTGTGCGGCCTGCCGGTTCTGTTCGGCGTCGACGAGCATCGCCCGGTATATCGAGAGCATCGCGCGGATGCCGCCGGGCATGGAGTAGCAGCGCACGTATTCGTCGACCGCGTCGGGGGTGGCGGTGTCGGGGTGACTGCGCTCGAACTTGATCATGTAGGTGATCAGCTCGCGCTCGTGTCCGGCGATCAGCATCTCGGGTACGTCCGGCTGGAAGTAGAAGCCCAGATGCCACAGGTGCAGGCCGCCGGCGACGTTCTCGGGGGTGAGGGCGGTGTGGTCCTCGAAGCCGAAGCCGGGGAAGAGGGCCTCGGCGAACACGAGAGCGTTGACGTGGTCGCGGTGGCGGGCGGCGAGCTGGTAGCCGATCACCGCTCCCCAGTCCTCGCCGATCACGGCGTACGTCTCGTGTCCGAGGTGGGTCATCAGCTCGGCGATGTCGTCGCTCATCGTCGCGGAGTCGTAGCCGTCCGCGGGGCGGGCGGAGTCGCCGAGGCCGCGGAGGTCGGGGACGACGACGGTGTAATGGGGCGTCAGCTTCGGGACAAGGTGGCGCCAGTGGTAGCTGGTCTTGGGCACGCCGTGCAGCAGCACCACGGCGGGGCCGGACCCGGCCGTCCGGTAGTGCAGACTCGTTGCGTTGACGGTGGCACGGCCGGTGCGCAGGGGCGTTGTGGTGTGGTCGTCCATCATGACGTGGGTGCTTCCTGTCCTGGGTGGGTCGGTGCTGGGGGACGCTGTCGTCGTGGCGGGGGTGGGCGCCCCATTTTCTTGATCGATCGTTACGGATTCGGGGTACGCGAAACGCCTGGCCGAGGCCGTGGACCCCTCAGTCGAGAGCGGTCAGCGCGACGTCCACGAGGGGTTCGAGTGCGGCTGCGTCTGGCGTGATCTTCGAGGAGACCAGCAGCCCGTTGAGGAAGGTGACCAGGAACGCGGCGACCGTGTGTGGGGCGTGCCGCGCCGCGATCTCGCCCCGCTCCATGGCGGCCCGCAGCACTTCGGTCAACGCCTCCCGGCTCGCGTCCTGCATGTCGCGCACGGTGCGGCGGGTCGCCGCGTCCTGAGGCAACCGCTCGCAGACGGCATTGACGGCCAGGCAGCCTTGCCCGCCGTGCCCGACGGCGATGCGGATCCGCTCCGTCAGCAGCGTACGGATCGCCGCGCGGGCGTCCGCCCCCTCCTCCAGACTGCGCAGGGCGGCCGCGGCGAGGGTGGTGCGGTAGTGCTCCAACGCGGCCCTGTACAGGCCGTCCTTGTCGCCGAACGCCGCGTACAAGGACCCCTGTCCGATCCCCAGGTGCTGGGTCAGATCGCGCACCGAGGTCGCCTCATAGCCGCGCGTCCAGAACAGCTCCATCGCGCGGCTCACCACCGCCTCGGTGTCGAACTCCCGGGTCCTTGCCATGACTCCACCGTAACTTATCTGGATCGTGCGATCCAGAAAGCGTGATCGCGCGGTTGGTGCAGGCCCCCGCGAGCCGGGACGGTGACGCGGACGCTGTAGCGGCCCAGGCGGTTGAGGTTCACATGCCTGCACGGGGGAGCCGGAGCGTGAAGACCGTCGACCCCGGAGCGCTGGTCACGTCGATGGTGCTGTGGTGGGCCCGGATCAGGGACCGGGCGACGGCGAGGCCGAGGCCGCTGCCGCCGCGGTCGCGGGTGCGGGCCTTGTCCACGCGGTAGAAGCGGTCGAAGACCCGCTCCTGGTCGGCCGCGGGGATGCCGGGACCGGAGTCGGCGACCCGCACGACCACGGCGTCGGGGGAGACGGACAGCGTCAGCGACACCTCGGTGCCGGGCGGGGTGTGCACGGCGGCGTTGGTGAGGAGGTTGTCCAGGACCTGCCGGACGCGGAGCGGGTCGAGACGCAGCCGCACCGCCGGATCCCCGTCCACCCGCACCGTCAGCGGATGCTCGGGACGGCCCGCCCGGAACGCGTCCGCCGCCTCGTTCACCAGCCGCACCGGGTCCGTGTCCTGAAGGCGCAGCGGCGTCTCCACGTCGGCGGCGTCCAGGCGGGCGAGCAGGAGCAGGTCGTCGAGGAGGAGGCCCATCCTGGCCGCCTTGGCGCGCAGCCGTGCCAGGTGCTTGTCCCGTTCGGCGGGCTCGTTGGCGGCCGCGTACTGGAACAGGTCCGCGTAGCCGCGTACCGACATCAGGGGCGTGCGCAGCTCGTGCGACGCGTCCGCGACGAACCGGCGCAGCCGCTGCTCCGCCTCGGTGCGGACGGCGAGGGAGTCGTCGATGTGCTCCAGCATCGTGTTGAAGGCGGTGCGCAGCTCGCCGACCTCCGGGCCGCCCGCGTCGGAGTCGACGCGGACCGGAAGGCGGGCCGAGTCGGTGAAGTCGTGCGAGGTGATGCCGCGGGCCGTGTGCGCCATGTCGCTGAGCGGCTTGAGTCCGCGGCGCAGCAGGGCACGGCCCAGGACCACCAGGCCGACCAGGGCGAGCGCGAACGCGACGATCTGGACCATGAGCAGCCGGTCCATGGTCTTCTCGATGTCCTCCAGGGGCGCCGCGGTGACGAGGACGACGCCGGGGCTGACCTCACAGGCCCGCAGCCGGTAGTCGCCCTGCCCCTTGATGTGCGCGGTGCGGAACACCTCCTTCGCCCCGGAGTCGCGCTGGACCTCGGCGACGGCGGAGAGCTTCCCGGCGTCGGACGGCACCTCACTGGGCCTGCGCAGCACGGCCCGGTCGTCCGTGACGTCGTACACGGCCGTGTACCAGCGGTAGAACGGCTGCCGCTCCACCGTGCCGTGCCGCTCGGCGTCCTTGGCCTGGGTGCCCTGGACCAGCGCCATCTGGCTGTTGAGCTGCTGCTCCAGATAGTCCCGCATGTACGTCGACAGGGCGGTGCCGACGACGGCGAACACGACCAGCGCGAGCACGCCGAGGCCGAGGGCGAGGCGGGTGCCCAGGCGCATCCTGCGGTACGTCCGCGCGAACCGGCGGATCACTCGGCGACCTGTCGCACCACGTACCCGACACCCCGCACGGTGTGGATCAGCGCCGCGCCGCCGTCGTCCGGGTCGTCGAGCTTGCGGCGCAGCCGGCTGACGACCAGCTCCACGACGTTGGAGCGGCCCCCGAAGCCGTACTCCCAGACGTGGTCGAGGATCTGTGCCTTGGTGAGGACGGTCGGCGACTTGCGCATCAGGTAGCGCAGGACCTCGTACTCGGTGGGTGTGAGGGTGAGGAGCCGGTCGCCCCGCCGCACCTCGCGGGTGTCCTCGTCCATCGTCAGGTCCGACACCTGGAGCACCGAGCGCTGGAAGCCGGGACCGGAGCTGCGGCGGAGCACGGTCCGCAGGCGGGCCATCAGCTCCTCCACCGCGAACGGCTTGACCAGGTAGTCGTCGCCGCCCCGGGTCAGGCCCGCGACCCGGTCGGAGACCCCGTCCCGCGCCGTGAGGAACACCACCGGCACCATCGTCCCGGACGCCCGCAGCCGGTCGAGCACGCCGAAGCCGTCCAGGCCGGGCAGCATCAGGTCGAGCACCACGATGTCCGGCTGGAACTCCGCCGCCCGGCGCAGGGCCTCCTCGCCGGTGTGCGCGGTGACCGCGTCCCAGCCCTCGTAGCGGGCGACCGTCGCCACGAGGTCGGCGATCGGCGGGTCGTCGTCCACGACGAGAAGGCGCACTTTTTCCACCCGCCCATAGTGCGCCACGCGCCCGCGGCCACCCCAGCCGCCCACGGCACCGCGCCCACATCGATAAGCACTTGAAAGTTCAGCGACAGGAAAACGACAGCTCCCGGCGGGCAGTCTCGTAGGTCCCAGGCGCCGATCTAGGAGTTGCCGCCCGTGACGACCCTCCACCGTGTCGATCCACCCCGGACGGCGGTCCGCCCGAGAGCGGTGGCCCGCGCCGGTCTGTACGCCCTGCTCGCGGCGAACGTCGCCGTCGTGACCGTGTTCTTCGTCCAGGCCGGGTTCGCCTCGAACGCCCTCATCGTGACGGGCCGCCTCGCCGGGCTCTACGCCGCGCTCCTGATGGCCTTCCAGCTGCTGCTCGTCGCGCGGCTGCCGTTCTTCGACCGCCGCATCGGCATGGACCGGCTGACGTCCTGGCACCGCTGGGTCGGCTTCGGCCTGCTGTGGCTCCTGGTCGCGCACGGCGTCTTCATCGTCCTCGGCTACGCCCAGGCCTCGTCGATGGGACCGGTCGACCAGCTGGTCGATCTCGCGGAGACCGTCGAGGGCGTGCTGCGCGCCATCGTCGCCATGGCTCTGATCATGGTGGTCGGCGCGGTGTCCGCCCGCTGCGCCCGGCGCCGACTGGCGTACGAGACCTGGCACTTCATCCACCTCTACACCTACCTCGCGGTGGTCCTCGCCTTCACCCACCAGGTCGCGGCGGGCTCGACCTTCACGGCCTCGGCCACCGCCACGGCGTACTGGTACGGGCTGTGGGGCACGGCCCTCGGCGCGGTCCTCGTGGGGCGTGTCGTCCTGCCCGTCGGGCGCAATCTGCGCCACCGGCTGCGGGTGACGGCGGTCGTGCCGGAGTCGGACCACGTCGTCTCGATCTACGTCTCGGGCCGCGACCTGGACCGGCTGCCCGCCCGCGCCGGGCAGTTCTTCCTCTGGCGGTTCCTGACCAGGGACCGCTGGTGGCAGGCCAACCCCTTCTCCCTGTCGGCGGCGCCCGACGGCACCCACCTCAGGCTCACCGCGAAGACCGCGGGCGACGGCACGGCGGCCCTGCGCCACCTCAAGGTCGGCACCAGGGTGTTCGCCGAGGGCCCCTACGGCGCCTTCACCACGATGCACCGCACCCGCCCGGACGCCCTGCTCATCGCGGGCGGCGTCGGCATCACCCCCATGCGCGCCCTCCTCGAAGAGCTGCACGGCCACGTCGTCCTCATCTACCGCGTGGCCACCGACCAGGACGCGGTCCTCTACGCCGAGCTGACCGAGCTGGCCCACGCCAAGGGCGCCGAGCTGCACCTGGTCACCGGCCCCGCCGTCCCCGACAAGCTGGCCCCGCGCGACATCGCCACCCTCGTGCCCGACGTGGCCGACCGGGACGTCTACGTCTGCGGACCGCCCGGCATGACCACCGCCGTCCTGCGGACCCTCGGCGACCTGGGTGTCCCCAGGACCCAGATACACGCCGAGCGCTTCAGCCTGGCCGGATGACGAGGGGAACACGATGAAGCGAGCACTGCCCGTCCTGGCCCTGACCGCCGCCGCGGTGATCCCGCTGTGGCGCTACGAACCGTCCCTCGGCTCGACGACCACCGAGGCCGCCCCCGCCCCCACGCCCGCCTCGCCCTCCTCGCCCTCCTCTCCACGGGCGTCGTCCCCCGACGGCACCGTCACGAGGGCCGTCCAGGGCTCCACGGTCAACACGGAGAAAGGCCCCGTCCAGGTCGAAGTGACCTTCGAGGGCGACCGGATCAGCTCCGTACGCATGCTCAAACAGCCCAACCACCCGCAGACCACGGCCGCCGTGCCGAAACTCGTCGAGGAGACGCTGTCCGCGCAGAGCGCCGACGTCGACACGGTGTCCGGCGCGACCGTCACCAGCGACGGCTACAAGGAGTCGCTGCAGGCCGCGATCGACGCGAAGGGCGCCTGACGTGCTGCGCGTCGAACACGTCATGGGCTTCCCCGTCTCGGTGCGCGTGGACGAGGGGGCGGCCGAGCCGGAGGCCGCCGCGGACGCGGTGTTCGCGTGGCTGCGCCAGGTCGACGCGCGGTTCAGCCCGTTCAGGCCCGACAGCGAGGTGTCCCGCCTGGACCGGGGCGAGGTCCCCACCGACGAGATCAGCCCGGACCTCCTGGAGATCCTCACGCTGTGCGAGGACTACCGGGTCGCGACCCGCGGCGCCTTCGACGTCCGGCTGCCCGGGCGCGGCCTCGACCCCTGCGCGGTGGTGAAGGGCTGGTCGGTGCAGAAGGCGGCGGACATCCTCGCGGCCGCCGGGGCCACCCGGTTCTGCGTGAACGCCGGGGGAGACGTCGTCGCGTCCGGCGGGCCCTGGCGGGTCGGCGTGCGCCACCCCGAACACGCGGACCGGCTGTGCACGGTCGTGGACCTCACCGAGGGCGCGGTCGCCACGTCCGCACGGTACGAGCGCGGCGACCACATCCTCGACGGCCGCACCGGCCGTCCGGTCCGCGGCCTGCTCAGCCTGACCGTCGTGGCCGCGTCGCTGACCGAGGCGGACGCCACCGCGACGGCGGCGTTCGCGATGGGCACCGAGGGCGTCGAATGGGCCGCCTCGCGGGAGGGGTGCGAGGTGTTCGCGGTGGACGAGGGGCAGCGGGTGCTGCGGACGGCGGGGTTCCCCTTCGCCGTGTGAGGGTCGGTGCGGTCGAGCCTGGGCCCGCCGGGTGGATCGCGCCGCGCCCGTCCGGCTCAGCCGCCGGGGACGCGCCGGTCGGCCGCCTCCCAGACGCCACGGTCGCCCGACGGCTCGTACCGCACCAACGGCTGTGTACGGACGAGAAGTTCCCGCATCCCGGCCAGGTCCCCGACCACCCCGTGGGCCCGCGCCTGCACCAGGACGTTGCCGAGCGCCGCGGCCTCCGCCGGGCCCGCGACGACCGGAAGTCCGCAGGCGTCGGCGGTCAGCTGGCACAGCAGCTCGTTGCGGGTGGCGCCGCCGACGAGGTGCACGACGTCGACCGGGTGGTCGGCGAGCCGCTGGGCGCGGGCGATGGCGCGGCGGTGGGCGAGGGCGAGGGAGTCGAGGATGCAGCGGGTGGTCTCGCCGCGGGTCGACGGCGCGGGCTGCCCACCGGCACGGCAGGCGTCGGCGATCCGCTCCGGCATCCGCCCCGGCGCCAGGAACGCGGGGTCGGAGGCGTCCACGACCGACCGCGGTCCCGCCACCACGGCGGCTTCCCGCAGGAGCGGCGCGACGTCCGGCTCGGCCCAGGAGCGCATGCACTCCTGGAGCAGCCACAGCCCCATGATGTTGCGCAGATAGCGGACCGTGCCGTCGACGCCAAGCTCGTTGGTGAAGTTCGCGACCCGGCTGGACCCGGTCAGGACGGGCCCGTCGAGTTCGAGGCCCACCAGGGACCAGGTGCCGGTGCAGACGTACGCGAAGCGCTCACCCGCCGCCGCCGGGACGGCCGCCACCGCGGACGCGGTGTCGTGGGAGGCGACCGTCGTGACCGGGGCGTCGAAGCCGGTGGCCTCCCTGACGTGGGGGAGGAGCCGGCCGCCGGGATCGCCGGGGCGGCGCAGCGGGGGGAACAGGGCGAGGTCGATGCCGAGGCGGTCGGCCACCGTGTGGGCCCAGGTGCCGGTGCGGGGGTCGATGAGCTGGGTGGTGGAGGCGTTGGTCAGCTCGGTTCCCTGCTCGCCGGTCAGCCAGTGCGCGATGAGGTCCGGGATCAGCAACAGTCGTCCGGCTGCGGCCAGTTGGGCCGTGCCCTGGGCGGCGAGGAGCTGGTAGAGGGTGTTGATGGGCGAGTGCTGGATGCCGGTCGCGGCGTACAGGCGGTCGGCGGGAACCCTCGCCCACGCCGTCCGCTCCATGCCCTCGGTGCGCGCGTCGCGGTAGTGCGCGGGCTGGCCGAGGAGGCGGCCGTCGGCGTCGAGCAGGCCGTAGTCGACCCCCCACCCGTCCACGCCGACCGAGTCGACCGGGCCCGCCGCGCGCAGGCCGTCCAGGACGCCCGCGTACAGGCCGAGGACGTCCCAGCGCAGCCCTTCCGCGAGGCGCACCGGGCGGTTGGGGAAGCGGTGGGCCTCGGTGAGGTCGAGGGCGGCGGGGCCGACGCGGCCGACCATGACGCGCCCGCTGGACGCGCCCAGGTCGACCGCGGCGTAGGCCCCCGCCCGGCCGGGGCGTGCCGCGCCCGCGCCGGCCCGCCCGCGCCCGGGGCGCGCGGGCCCCTCCGCGCGGGCGCTCACCGCAGGAACGCCGCGGCGACGCCCGCGTCCACGGGCACGTGCAGGCCCGTGGTGTGCGTGAGGTCGCCGCCGGTCAGCGCGAACACCGCGTTCGCGACGTGCTCGGGAAGGACCTCCCGCTTGAGCAGGGTCCGCTGGGCGTAGAACGCGCCGAGCTCGTCCTCCTCGATGCCGTACGTCGCCGCGCGCCGCGCGCCCCAGCCGCCCGCGAAGATGCCCGAGCCGCGCACCACGCCGTCCGGATTGACGCCGTTGACGCGGATGCCGTGCTCGCCCAACTCGGCGGCGAGCAGCCGCACCTGGTGGGCCTGGTCGGCCTTGGCGGCGGAGTAGGCGATGTTGTTCGGCCCTGCGAAGACGGCGTTCTTCGAGGCGATGTACACGATGTCGCCGCCGAGGCACTGCCGCGTCATGATGCGGGCCGCCTCGCGGGAGACCAGGAAGGAACCCCGCGCCATGGTGTCGTGCTGACGGTCCCAGTCCTCGGCGGTCGTCTCCAGGAGCGGCTTGGAGACGGAGACGCCCGCGTTGTTGACGACCAGGTCCACACCGCCGAAGGCGAGCACGGTACGCCGGAACGCCTCGGCGATCTGCTCCTCGGAGGTGACGTCCACGGTGACCGCCACCGCCCGGTCCGTGTCCCCCAACTCCTCGGCGACGGCGGCCGCGTTGTCGGCGTCGCGGTCCGCGACGGCCACACAGGCGCCCGCCGCGACGAGGCGGTGCGCGATGGCCCGGCCGATGCCGCTGCCCGCGCCCGTCACCAGGGCGACCCGCGCGGCCAGCGGCTGGGGCGCGGGTGCGCGCCGCAGCTTGGCCTCCTCCAGGTCCCAGTACTCGATGCGGAACTTCTCCGACTCCTCGATGGGCGCGTACGTCGACACCGCCTCGGCGCCCCGCATCACGTTGATCGCGTTGAGGTAGAACGCACCGGCCACGCGCGCGGTCTGCTTGTCCCTGCCGAAGCTGAACATGCCGACGCCGGGCACGAGCACGATCGCGGGGTCGGCGCCGCGCATCGCGGGGGAGCCGTCGGTGGCGTGCCTGCGGTAGTACGCCGCGTAGTCCTCGCGGTAGGCCGCGTGCAGCTCCTTCAATCGCTCGGCGGCCAGGGTGAGTTCGGCGGTGGGCGGCAGGTCGAGGACGAGCGGGCGGATCTTCGTGCGCAGGAAGTGGTCGGGGCAGGAGGTGCCGAGGGCGGCGAGGCGCGGGTGCTCGGTGCGGGCCAGGAAGTCGAGGACCGGGGCCGAGTCGTCGAAGTGGCCGACCTGGGGGCGGTCCTGGGAGACCAACCCACGCAGGAGCGGCGCGAGTTCGGCGGCCCGGTGCCGGCGTTCGGCGGGCGCGAGCGGAGCGTACCCGTCGAGGAGCGCGCCGAAGGGCTCGGGCTTGCCGTGCTCTTCGAGGAACCTCTCGGCCGTGCGGATGACGTACCGGGAGTTCGCCTCGCACTCCTCGGCGGTCTCGCCCCAGGTGGTGATGCCGTGACCGCCGAGGACGCAGCCGATGGCCCGCGGATGCGCGGACTTGACCGCCGCGATGTCCAGGCCGAGCTGGAAACCGGGCCGCCGCCACGGCACCCACACCACCTTCTCGCCGAAGCACTGGGCGGTCAGCTTCTCGCCGTCGGCGGCGCACGCGAGCGCGATGCCGGAGTCGGGGTGCAGATGGTCGACGTGCGCCGCGTCCAGCAGGCCGTGCAGGGCGGTGTCGATGGACGGCGCCGCGCCCGCCCGCCCCGGGAGCCCGCCCCTGCCGTGCAGGCAGTAGTCGAAGGCGGCGACCATCTCGTCCTCGCGCTCCACTCCCGGGTACACGTCCACGAGCGCCCGCAGCCGGTCGAGGCGCAGCACGGCGAGCCCTGCCTCGGTGAGGGTGCCGAGGTCGCCGCCGGAGCCCTTGACCCACATCAGCTCGACGTCGGCGCCGGTGACGGGGTCGGTGGCGGTGGCCTTGGCGGAGGTGTTGCCCCCGGCGTAGTTGGTGGTGCGGGGATCGGCGCCGAGCCGGTTCGAGCGGGCGAGGAGGGCCGCGACCTCGGGGTGCGGTGCCATGGTCAGACCCCCCAGCCCGCCTGCTCGCCGCCCACCCGCTCGGCGGCGACGCGCTCCTGTCGACCGGAGGCGCGGTGGGCGGCGACCGGATCGGGGTCCAGGCCCTGCTCGGCGCGCAGGGCGGCGAGCAGCGGGCGGACGTCGGTGTTGTACGCGTCCATCAGGACGGCGTTCGCCTCCAGGACGTCCCCCGACGCCTGCGCCGCCGCCAGTGCGTTCCGGTCGACGAGCAGCGCCTTGGCCGCGGCCTCCTGGACGTTCATCACCGAGCGGACGACGGCGGGGACCTTGCTCTCGACGTTGTGGCACTGGTCCAGCATGAAGGCGATCCGTGAGCCGGCGTCAAGACCGCCGCCGCGCCGCACCTCGTACAGGATCCGGAACAGCTGGAAGGGGTCCGCCGCCCCCGCCATCAGGTCGTCGTCGGCGTAGAAGCGGGAGTTGAAGTCGAACGCGCCGAGCCGCCGCGCGCGCAGCAGGAACGCCACGATGAACTCGATGTTGGTGCCCGGGGCGTGGTGCCCGGTGTCCACGCAGACCTGTGCCCTGTCGCCGAGCTGGAGGCAGTGCGCGTAGGAGGTGCCCCAGTCGGGGACGTCCGTCGTGTAGAAGGCGGGTTCGAAGAGCTTGTACTCCAGGACCATCCGCTGATGGTCGCCGAGCCGGTCGTAGACGGTCCGCAGGGCCTCGGCCAGGCGGTCCTGGCGGGCTCTGATGTCGTCCTGGCCCGGGTAGTTGGTGCCGTCCGCGAACCACAGCTTCAGATCGCGTGAGCCCGTGGCGTCCATGATGTCGACGCAGTCGAGGAGGTGCGCGAGGGCCTTGCGGCGCACCTCGGGGTCGGGGTTGGTGACGGAGCCGAGTTTGTAGTCGTCGTCCTGGAAGACGTTCGCGTTGATCGTGCCCAGGCGCAGGCCGCGCTCCTCGGCGTACTTCGCGAGCGCTCCGTAGTCGTCGACCCGGTCCCAGGGGATGTGCAGGGCCACCGTCGGCGCGGCGCCGGTCAGCGCGTGCACGGTGGCGGCGTCGTCCAGCTTCTCCCGCACCGTGCGCGGGACACCGGGCTGCGCGAACACCTTGAAACGGGTGCCCGAGTTGCCGTACGCCCAGGACGGCGTCTCGACGGCCAGGCGCTCGAGCGCGGCCTGCACTGCGGCGTGATCGGTCACTTCGGCACTCCTGCGGGAACGGGGACCCCGGGCACGGCGACATGGGGGTGCCCACGGTGCGGGCGGTTGAAAACGTGTGCATGAAACGATTCATGGCTGAACCTAGGAGTGCCGGTGCGGGGCGTCAAGAGGGCGTGCACGGCAGCAATCTGCTGTACGGGAAAGCGAGTTGCGGCAGCGTAACGCTTCGCTCCGGACCTATTGACGCGAAAACCCGGCGCTGTCTACCGTCCCGGCCATCGAACTGAAACCTTTCATGACGGCCGGTCCGCCGGCGTCGCCGCTCGCCCGCCCGCACCCGTCGAGGAGCCCCCATGAGCCACCCGGCCGACCCGGGCCCGACCCCGGTCCTCGCCCTGGAGGGCGTGTCCAAGTCCTTTGGCGCCGTGCGCGCCCTGCACGGCGTGTCGCTCGCCCTGCTCCCCGGCGAAGTGCACGCCCTCGCCGGGGAGAACGGCGCGGGCAAGTCCACCCTCATCAAGACCCTCGCCGGGGTGCACCGGCCCGACGCCGGACGGCTGCTGCGCGACGGCGCCCCCGTCTCCTTCCCCGGCCCCGCGGCCGCACGCGACGCGGGCATCGCCGTCATCTACCAGGAGCCCACCCTCTTCCCCGACCTCTCCGTCGCCGAGAACATCCACATGGGCCGCCGGCCGCGCCGCGCCCTCGGCCTGCTCGACCGCCGCGCCATGCGGGCGTCGACCGCCGCGCTCATGGCGCGTCTCGGCGTCGCCCTCGACCCGCGGCGCCCCGGGCGCGGCCTGTCCATCGCCGACCAGCAGATCGTCGAGATCGCCAAGGCGCTGTCCTGCGACGCCCGCGTCCTGATCATGGACGAGCCGACCGCGGCCCTCACCCGCAGCGAGGCGCACCGCCTCCTCGGCGTGGTCCGTGCCCTGCGGGAACAGGGCGCCGCGGTCCTGTTCATCTCCCACCGCCTGGAGGAGATCTTCGAGATCGCGCAGCGGGTCACCACCCTGCGCGACGGCTCCTGGATCGCCACCGAGCCGGTGGCCGCCCTCACCCAGGACGACCTCGTCCGCAGGATGGTCGGCCGCGACCTGGACGAGCTCTACCCGAAGCAGGACGTCGTGCCCGGTGAAGTCGCCCTGTCCGTGCGGCGGCTGACCCGCGAGGGCGTCTTCACCGACGTGTCCTTCGAGGTGCGGCGCGGCGAGATCGTGGGCCTGGCCGGTCTGGTGGGCGCGGGCCGCACCGAGGTCGCCCGCGCCGTCTTCGGCGTCGACCGGTGGGACGGCGGCGAGGTCGACGTGAACGGGCGGACGCTGGTCAACGGCTCCCCGTCCGCCGCCATGGCCGCGGGGCTCGCCCTGGTGCCCGAGGACCGCCGCGCCCAGGGCCTGGTGATGGGCATGTCGATCGAGCGGAACATCGCCCTGACCGGCCTGCGCACCACCGTGCGGGCCGGACTGATGGACCGCCGCGCCGAACGACGCCGCTCCGTCGACTGGGCCGTCAAGCTCCAGGTGAAACACGCCCGCATCGCGGACGCCGTCTCCACCCTGTCGGGCGGCAACCAGCAGAAGGTCGTGCTCGCCAAATGGCTCGCCACCCGGCCCGAGGTGCTCATCGTGGACGAACCGACCCGCGGCATCGACGTCGGCACCAAGGCCGAAGTGCACCGGCTGCTGGGGGAGTTGGCCGCCGACGGGGTCGCCATCGTGATGATCTCCTCCGACCTGCCCGAGATCCTCGGCATGGCCGACCGCGTCCTCGTCATGCACGAGGGCCGCATCGCCGCCGAGATCCCGAGGACCGGCGCCACCGAGGAAGCCGTCATGGCCGCCGCCACCGGGAGGACCGCGTGACGGTCACGACCCCGACACCCGCCCCCGCCGCGGACGTGCCGCCCTCCAGCAGCACACGGCTGGTCGACCGCGTCTTCAGGATGCGGGAACTCGCCATCCTGGCCGTCTTCCTGGTGATGATCGCGATCACCCAGGCAGGGAACAGCGCGTTCCTGTCCGAGCAGGGCATCAAGGACCTGCTCCTGAACGCCACCATCCTGGTGCTGGTCGCCACCGGCCAGGCCCTCGTCGTCATCACCCGCAACGTCGACCTGTCCGTCGGCTCGACCCTCGGCATCAGCGCCTTCGCCGCAGGCACCTACCTCCAGGGCGGCGGCAACACACTCGTCGCCGTCCTCCTGGCCGTCGCCCTCGGCATCGGCTGCGGACTCCTGAACGGCGCCCTGGTCAGCCTCGGCCAGGTCCCGGCCCTCGTCGTCACTCTCGGCACCCTGTACATCATCCGGGGCGTCGACTCGATCTGGGTCGGCTCCCGGCAGATCACCGCCGCCGATCTGCCCGGCGGGTTCGTGGACTTCGGCTCGGGCGGCATCTGGGCCGTCCCGTATCCGGCGCTGATCGCCCTGGCCGTCCTGGTCGCCACCGCGTTCTGTCTCAAGCACCTCGGCGGCGGCCGCGAGCTGTACGCCATCGGCTCCAACCCCGAGGCCGCGCGCCTGGCCGGCATTCCGCTGCGCACCCGCGTCCTGACCGCCTACACCGTCTGCGGCGCCCTCACCGGACTCGCCGGCGCGCTGTACCTCGCCCGCTTCGGCAACGTCGACTCGGGCACCGGCACCGGCTACGAACTCACCGTCGTCAGCGCCGTGGTCGTCGGCGGCGTCGTCTTCACCGGCGGCTCCGGCAGCGTCTACGGAGCGGCCCTCGGCGCCTTGCTGCTGACCTCCATCAACAGCGTGCTGCCCGCCCTCGGCGTCAGCTCGGTGTGGGTCATGGCCATCAACGGCACCCTGCTCATCCTCGCCATCGCCGTCGACCGCGTCGTGGCGCGGCACGTGGCCCGCGCACTCCACAAGAGGGCGGCGGCGAACGCAAGGAGCGGCCACCATGCGTAGGACCACCACCGGGCTGCCGAAGCCCGGGGCCCCGACCGGACCGCCGCTCGGCGGTGCCACAGGATCGCGGTCGGCGAGCGCTGTCCGCTGGGACACCGTCGTCGGCGCCCTCCTCCTCGTCGTCCTGCTGCTGTCCTTCGGCTTCGTCGACGGCTTCGGCAACAGCCTCAACCTTTCGTTCCTCATCGGCAACACCCTGCCCATCGCCCTCATCGCCCTGCCCATGACGCTCCTCGTGGTGTCCGGGGAGATCGACCTGTCGGTGGCGTCGACGGCGGGACTGTCCGGGGCGGTCCTCGGCGCCCTGTGGAACCAGGGCATGGCCATCGAGGCGATCGTCCCGCTGTGCCTGCTGCTCGGCGTGGTGTGCGGTCTCGTCAACGGCCTCCTGGTGACCCGGCTCGGCCTGCCCTCCCTCGCCGTCACCATCGGCACCCTCGCCGCCTACCGGGGCATCGCCCAGATCGTGCTCGGCTCCGATGCCGTCAGCGACTTCCCCGCCCCGTACCTGGACTTCGCCGCGGGCCGCATCGGGGACACCTTCGTCCCGTACGCCCTGCCGCCCTTCCTCGCCCTGCTCGCCGTCGCCGTGGTCACCCTGCACGCGACGCCGTTCGGGCGCTCGCTGTTCGCGGTGGGCGCGAACGAGGAGGCGGCCCGCTTCACCGGTGTCCACGTCAAGCGGCACAAGCTGTGGCTGTTCGTGGCCTCCGGGTTCATGGCCGCGCTCACCGGTGTCTTCTGGGCCCTGCACTACGCCAGCGCCCGCTACGACAACGCCACCGGCCTCGAACTGTCCGTTGTCGCGGCCGTCCTGCTCGGCGGCATCGACTTCGACGGCGGCAAGGGCACCCTCGGCGGCGCCCTCGCCGGTGTCTTCCTGCTCGGCACCCTGCAGAACGTGATGAGCCTGCTCGACGTCTCCGCCCAGTCCCAGATCGTCGTCACCGGAGTCCTGCTCGTCCTCTCTGTGCTAGGCCCGCGCGCGGCACGCCAGTTCGCCCAGGCCCGGGCGGTCCGCAGGGCCGCGACCGAGCCCGTCGCCCCGCCCGGCGGCGCCCCGCCCGCCCCCGGCACCGGCTGAGCACCCGCCCCCGACACGCGTCACCCCTCGACACGCGTCACCCCCGAAGGGAACCCGTCATGCCCCGAGCCACGCTCCGCCGTGCCTGCCGCGCCCTCGCAACCGTCACCACCCTCACCCTCGCCGCGACCGCCTGCGGCGGCACCACGAAGGACGACGTCAAGAACGAAGCCGCCCCGAGGGCCGCCGCGGGCAAGGCCGACCCCGACGCCGCCCTCAAGAAGGACCTGACCGTCGCCTTCCTTCCCAAGCAGGTCAACAACCCGTACTTCACCGTCGCCGACAAGGGCGGCGAGAAGGCCCTGAAGGAGCTCGGCTCGACGTACAAGGAGACCGGCCCCAACTCCGCCACCGACACCAGCGGCCAGGTCTCCTACGTCAACACGCTCACCCAGCAGCAGGTCGACGCCATCGCCGTGTCCGCGCAGGACCCCGGCTCGCTGTGCACCGCGCTCAAGCAGGCCAGGAAGAACGGCATCAAGGTCGTCACGTACGACTCCGACACCGGCCCCGCGTGCCGTGACGCCTTCGTCTCGCAGGCGAGCGCCGAGGACCTCGGCCGCACGCAGGTGCAACTCCTCGCGAAGCAGCTCGACCACAAGGGCGAGATAGCGATCCTGTCGGCCGCGCAGACCGCGACCAACCAGAACACCTGGATCGACTTCATGAAGGACGAGCTGAAGGACCCCAAGTACAAGGACATGAAGCTGGTGAAGACCGTGTACGGCAACGACGACCCGCAGGCGTCCTTCCAGCAGACCCAGGGACTGCTCCAGGAACACCCCGAGCTGGCCGGGATCATCTCCCCGACCACCGTCGGCATCAAGGCGGCCGCCCAGTACCTGTCGGGCTCCAAGTACAAGGGCAAGGTCGCCCTGACCGGCCTCGGCACCCCCAACGACATGCGCGAGTACGTCACGAACGGCACCGTCGACGCCTTCGAGCTGTGGGACCCGGCGAGGCTCGGCGCGCTCGCCGCGCACACGGCCGTCGCCCTGAAGTCCGGCCGCATCACCGGCAAGGAGGGCGAGACCTTCAAGGCGGGGGCCCTGGGCACCTTCACCGTCGGCGAGGACGGTGTGGTCAACCTCGGCAAGCCGACCGTCTTCGACAAGAGGAACATCGACGACTTCGACTTCTAGGCCCCGACGACCGGCGGCCCGCGCCCTGCGGCCGGTGGGCCACGGCGGCGTGCGGGAGCGCCCGTTAGCCTGGGCTCTTCCGCACGGAACGACACGGAACGACATCGAACTACGCAGCACTGGAGGTCCCGGCCCGATGGCCCGGCTCGTGGGTATCAAGGACATCGCGCACGCCGCCGGAGTCTCCGTGGGCACGGTCTCCAACGTGCTCAACCGGCCCGACTCCGTCTCGCCCGCGACGCGCGCCCGCGTCCAGGCCGAGATCGACCGGCTCGGCTATGTGCGCAGCGAGTCCGCCCGGCAGCTGCGGGTCGGACACAGCCGCATGGTCGGCCTGCTCGTCCTCGACATGGGCAACCCCTTCTTCGTGGACATCGCCCGCGGCGCGGGGCGCGTCGCCCGGGCCGCGGGACTCGGCGTCATGCTCTGCGACAGCGAGCAGGACCCGGCCGAGGAGGCCGACTACCTCGCGCTCTTCGCCGAGCAGCGGGTGCGCGGCGTGCTGCTCACCCCGGCCGACGCGACCGGCCGCACCGTCGAGGCGTTCCGTCGCCACCGCATCCCGTTCGTCCTCGTCGACCGGGTCGCCGATGCCACCTCCGAGTGCTCCGTCTCCGTCGACGACGTGACCGGGGGTGCCCTCGCGGTGCGCCATCTCCTCGACGCGGGCCACCGCTCCCTCGCCTACGTCAGCGGCCCGCCCGGACTCCAGCAGGTGTCCGACCGCCGCACCGGCGCCCTCGACGCCCTGGCCGCGGCGGGCCTGCCCCCCGACGCGCTGCGCGAACTGCCCACCGAACGCCTCGACGTGGCCGCGGGACGGGACGCGGGGGCGCGCCTGCTCGGCCTCGCGAACCGGCCCACCGCTGTCTTCTGCGCCAACGACCTGCTCGCCCTCGGCGTCCTCCAGTCCATGTACACCGCCGGGGTGCGCGTCCCCGACGACCTGGCGATCGTCGGCTACGACGACATCGAGTTCGCCGCCGCCGCGGCCGTGCCCCTCACGTCGGTGCGCCAGCCCGCCGTCACCATGGGCCGCATGGCCGCCGACCTCCTCCTGGAGGAGATCGCGACGGAGCCGGACGGACCTGCCCACGCGCACCGCTCGATCGTGCTCGACCCGGAGCTGGTGGTGCGGCGCTCCAGCCTGCCCTCACGTTGAAACACCGCGCCCGCCTCCAACGAATCGCAGACTCTCCCCATGGAATGACGCCTTAGGCTGAATCGCTCTCGGATCCGGCCGGGCGCAGCACGAGCAAAGGGGTGGGCATGGGGGAACTGGACGGCGGGACCGCACTGGTGACGGGCGGCTCGCGCGGGATCGGGCGCGCGGTCGCGCTGCGGCTCGCTGCCGAGGGGGCGCTGGTCGCGGTGCACTACGGCAGCAACGACGCGGCCGCTGCGAAGACCGTGGCGCGGATCGCCGAGGCCGGCGGCCGGGCGTTCGCGGTGCAGGCACGCTTCGGCGAGAGCGGCGCAGTGGACCGGCTGTTCGACGGGCTCGCTGCCGGGCTCGCCGAGCATGGGGTGGACGGCCTGGACATCCTGGTCAACAACGCGGGGATGCACTCGGTCAGTTCGATCGGACAGCTCACCGAGGAGGAGTTCGAGCGGCTGCTGGCAGTCAACGTGAGCACGCCCGTCTTCGTGGTCCAGCGGGCGCTGCCGCTGCTGCGGGACGGCGGGCGGATCGTCAACGTGGGCTCGGCGTCCACCCGGATCGCGGACCCCCACCAGATCGGCTACACCGTCACCAAGGCGGCGCTGGCTGCCCTTGGCCCGTCGCTCGCCAACGAACTCGGCCGACGCGGGATCACCGTGAACACGGTCGAACCGGGAGTGGTGCTGACCGACATGATCGCCCACTACGCCGAGGTTCCCGAGGCGGTGGCCGCACTCGAGTCGATCACCGCGCTCGGACGGATCGGCCAGCCGGAGGACGTCGCGGACGTGGTGGGCTTCCTGGCGGGACCGCAGGGGCGCTGGGTGACCGGCCAGACCATCGACGTGTCCGGCGGCACCTACCTCGGACCGATCACGCCCGGGTGATCCGCCGCGGGCGCGTACCGGGGCCGTGGTGTCGGTATGAGCCGCCTCAGCGAAGGGGCTGGTCCTCCCGGCGCGTAGGCAGCCGAAAGGACCGGCACTCGACGTCGGCCGCTCCGCTCAGGGCCGCCCGCGGAAGTCCCACTCCCCGTGCGGCGCCCGGAACACCACGAACCCGGGCTCCGCGCGCACGAACTCCGCGCCCTTCGGGGCCTCGGCGGCGGCCCGGGACGCCGCGGGCACATGGACCTCGGCCGTCGCGCCCACCGGCACCCGCACGGTGAGCCGGACGACCTTGTCGACGAGCGACCAGGACACCGCCGCCCGGCCCCGGACCGTGCGCACCTCCGTGCGCGCCCAGTCGACGCCGACGCGGGCGTCGGGCCGGACGGTGAAGGTCCGGTAGCCCTCGTCGCCGGGGCGCAGGCCCGCCACGTTCTCGTACAGCCACTGCACGCAGGTGCCCAGGAAGTAGTGGTCGCGGGAGCGCGAGTCGAGCTCCCACATCTCCCACATGGTGTCGGCGCCGTGGTCGAACCAGTGGCCCCAGCTCGGGTACGTCCGCTGAGTGGCGAGGGCGTGCGCGACGTCGGAGTGGCCCTGGGCGCTGAGGGCGCGCAGCAGGACGCTGGTGCCGAGGGCGCCGGTGTCGAGGTGGTTGCCGCGCCTGTCGATGTCGGCGACGAGGGAGGCGGTGACAGTGGCCCGCGCCCCGGCGGGGACGAGGCCGAAGGCCAGGGGGAGGCAGTTGCTGGTCTGCCGGTAGCCGGGGTCCTTCGCCGTGCGGTAGTGCCCGTCGGGGCCGAGGAAGGCCGCGTTGAAGGCGTCCTTGAGTTTCGCGGCGGCGGTCAGGAAGCGCTCCCGTACGTCGTCCCGGCCGACCAGCGCGGCCATGTCCGCCGTGTCGGTGAGTCCTCGGTGCAGATAGGCGGTCGCGGTCAGGCGGGTGTCCTCGGGCGGGATGCCGCCGGGGTAGCCGGGCGGCAGCCAGTCGCCGAGGGCCGTGACCGCGAGGCCGTCCTGGAGCCGGTCGAGCTCCCAGTCCAAGTACCTGACCAGGGCGGGCAGATGCTCGCCGACGACGCGCTCGTCGCCGTACACCCGGTACATCTCGCGCACCACGAACGGATACACCGTGGTCCACTCGGGCGCGGGCGCCAGCTCGCGGTAGCCCCAGCCGCCGCTCGGCACGATCACCGGCAGCTGGCCCGCGCCGTTCTGGCTGTCCCGCAGGTCGCCGAGCCACTTGGTGAAGAACCGGGGCATCCCGAGCGCGTACGCCATGACGGGCGCGCCGAGCTGGGCGTCGCCGGTCCAGCCGTTCTTCTCGAACATCGGGGTGTCGGTGGGGATGCCGTGCAGATTGTTCAGGACCGTGCGGCGCATGGCGCGTTCGAGCTGCTCGTAGAAGGGCTCGGAGCAGCGGAAACCGCCGGTGGCGCCCACCGCGGAGTGCACCACGCGGCCGACCACCTCGTCCGCCGTCGGCTTCCGGGGCAAGCCGCTGATCTGCACGTACCGGAAACCCTTGTACGTGAACCGCGGCTCCCACACCTCCTCGGCGCCGCCGCCCGCGCAGACGTACTCGTCGGTCTGGCAGCGGCCCGCCGCGTTGCCGTTCTCGGCCCGCACACTGCCGTCGTCCTTCAGCCGCTCCCCGTGCACGAGCCTGATGGTGGTGCCCGCCCCGGCCCGCACCTTCAGGCGTGTCCAGCCCGCGAGGGTGCGGCCCATGTCGACGACCCAGTCGTCGCCGTGCGCCGTCACCGACACCGGCCGCACGGTGTCGACGACCTCGATCGCCTCGTGCGTCTGCGCGCGCAAGGTGCCCTTCGGCGGGTCCTGGCGCACCGGCCGCTGCCAGCCGCTGTCGTCGAAGCCGGGCTCGGTCCAGCGCCCGGGGTGCTCGCGGGCGTCGTACGTCTCGCCCGCGAAGAGGGAGTTGAAGCGGGTCGGGCCCTCGGCCATGCGCCAGGAGCCGTCGGTGGCGACGGTGGTGCGGGAGCCGTCCCGGTGGTCGATCTCCAACTGGGCGAGCAGGCGCGGCTCGCCGTGCCACGGCGGCTTGTTCCAGTTCCAGGCGTTGGACGTCGTCATGCCGTGGAAGCCGCGGCCGAGGGTGACGCCGATGGCGTTGGCGCCGCCGCGGAGCAGGTCCGTGACGTCGTGGACGGCGTACAGGACCGTCTCGTCGTAGTCGGTGAAGCCCGGGTCGAGGACCTGGCGGCCGACCCGGCGGCCGTTGATCTCGGCCTCGTAGTAGGCGAGCCCGCTCAGGTAGAGGCGGGCGCGGCGCACCGGCTTGCCGACGGTGAATCCGCGGCGGAGCAGTGGCGCGGGGAGCTCGGGGACGCGCACCTGGACGCCGTCGCCCCAGGGGCCTTCGCCGTACGGCGCGAGCGCTTCGGCCGTCGGCCAGGCGCTGTCGTCGTGGTCGGGCCGCTGCCAGCCGTCCCGTTCGGTGGTGGCGCACCGCCATCCCGGGCCGGTGACCAGCGTGTGCGTGCCGTCGCCGGTCTCCACCAGGAGGCGGACGAGCAGGCCCGCCGGGTTCGGGCCGCCGCCGCGGTTGGTGGCGCGGGCGGCGACCACGACGCGGCTCCCCGCGCCCTTGACCTGCTCCGTCACCTCGGCCAGCTGGCCGGAGCGCCAGGCGTCGGTCTGCTCGGCCTGGTGCAGGACCTGCTCGCCGTCCACGTACAGCGTGAAGTCGTCGTCGGCGGTCGCCACGAGGCGGGCGGCGGACACCTCGGCCCCTGCGGGCAGTTCGAGGACGCCGCGGAACCACATCGTGCCCGCCGGGGCGTCCTGCCGCGTGGACCCGGGCGCCCAGATCCACGAAGCGCCGTCGAACCCGGGCGGCTTCGGCGGCGCCTCCGCGCCGATCCAGTGCCCTTGCCAGGCGCCGTCCGCCAACGCGGTCTCCCACCAGCGGGACCTGCTCCAGGCGGACGCCCTGCCCCGCGCGTCCCAGACCCGCACCTGCCAGTGATAGCGCGTACGGGGTGTGAGCGCGGGCCCGCCGTAGGGGATGTGGACGGTGCGCGCGGAGGCGACCTTCCCGGAGTCCCACACGGTGCGCCCGTGCGCCGCGTCCGCGTCGAGCGTGACCCTGATCCGGTACGCGCTCTGCCGGGCGCCCGTGCCCGGTGCCGACAGCTCCCAACTCAGCCTCGGCCGTGCGACATCGGTGCCGAGCAGCGTCTCCGCGTACTCGACGGTGGTGCGGTCGATCCGCAGCACGCCTTCCTTCGCGCCGCCGTCGCCGGGCTCGGCAGCGACAGCGGCCGCCGCACCGGGGCCGAGGCCGATGACACCGGCTCCGGCTCCCGCCGCGGACGTTCTGAGGAAGGCCCGGCGGTCCCAGGCCCCGCCCTGGCTTGTCGCACGTTCGTTGTCCATCGCTCGCCCCTCGGCTGGTGAACGGTCGGCCGTGACGGAGTGAAACGTGAGGATATGAAACGTTTCAATTCCCCGGTGAGTCGATCCTAGGACGGAGGGCGGGGCCACCTCAAGGGGCGTGCGGGACCCGGGAGTTGGGGCGGGCGTTGCCGATGGGCGGGGCGGGGTCAGTCCGGCAGCAGGTGTGCCACGAGGGTGCGGGTCCACTCGGGGGTGAGCGGCTCGTCCGTGAAGACGCCCCGGTAGTAGAGGGGGGCGAGCACGGCGTCCGTGGTGCGTTCCAGGGTGGGGGGCTGCCCGCCCCGGGCCCGCTCCCGTTCCAGGATGGCTTCGAGTTGTTGTCGGCCGGGACCGACCAGGCGCTCATGGACGCCTGCTTCGAGAAGATGGTCGCGGTGCGGCAGCCCGCGGGCCTGCGCGCCATCGAGGGCCTGGTGCACTGGGACATGGACGCGGCGCTGCGCGAGACCAAGCAGCCGATCACCGTGTTCGCCGTGCGCGACCTGGTGACGCGGGGGGCGAACGACCGCTACGGCGACCGCTTCGACATCGTGCCCGTCGACCTCGGCACCCATCACTTCCCCGTGGAGGCCCCCGAAGCCACGGCGAAGCTGCTCGCCGACGTGCGGAACCGATGAGGCGGCGGTGTGGGCCGCGGGGTCACCACGGCCCACACCGGAAACGCGTCAGTTGAACACCCGCAGTACCGCCCGGACCACTCCCGTCACTCCGCGCGCGATCCACCCGAGCAGTCCCGTTTCCACGGCCAGTTCACCGGCCGCGGAAACGGATTCACCGGTCGACTCCGCACGGCACCTGGAGCAGGAGCGGGGCCAACGGCGCTTTTGCGCACCGCACTTCTTGCATATCGCCATGATCCCATTCTGCCCTGCCGCCGTCCCCTTCCGCGGATCGCCTCCCATCAGAGGAACCCCCCTTAGTGTGCGCGGAACGTAATTCGCGATGAAACGCGAACACCGGACCAGGCACTCAGTAAGCTGAATTCCCGTCCCGACGGCCGGAATCAGGGAGCAGGGGAGGTGCCTGTGCCCCCGGATGCGTACGCCTACGACAACACCGCCCACCGGCAGGAGTGGCTGGAACTGGCCGGCCGGGCACAACACGTCATCCGCCTGGGCACGACCTGGATGCGGACGCATCGCCTGGCGGACTTCGACGCGTACGCGTACGCGGCGGCCCAGTACCTCCCCGGGCACACCGCCTTCGAGGACCGTTGGCAGCGCCGCTCGCCGGGTCCCGGCCTGCTGCCCGTCGTGGTCGAACGCCATGACCTGGTGATCCCGCTGGTGCAACAGCACGAGATCGCGGCGGCCCATCACGCGGTCGCCGGGCGGACAACCGACGCACGACGACTGCGGCAGGCAGCCGGAGAGCTGGCCGCCCGTCACCTCGACGACGTGGAGCGGGCCGAGCACTACGAACGGGCGCGCGCCGGGCACCTCTTCGCCGAAGGCCGGGTGGGCGAGGCCACCGCGCTGTCCGAACGGACGGAAGCCCTGCTGATCCGGCACGACAGGTCCCTCCAGGCCGCCAACGTGCGCCTGGACCGCGCGAGGTTCCTGCGCGAACTCGGCGACCGGACCAAGGCTCTCGGCCTCCTGGAGACCTTCGAGCAGGATCTGCTGGACGGCCTGCCCGGCGGGATCCCGGACAGAGCGACGGTCGAAGCCGCGCAGGCCGCCGCGGCCGCACACATCCAAGGCGGCGGAGAGGGCTCCGAACCGGTCCGCCGGGCCGAACGGATGCATCGCCTGCGGGAACTCGTCATCCAGCTGTGGGACCTGAAGTCATGGCTCCTGACCGAGCTGGAGAGATATCAGGAAGCCACCGAACTCGCCCACGGCAAGCTTCCCTACCAGCGCGACCACGGCATGGAGGCCGCCGGGCACCTGCACCTGGCGTCTTTGGCGTGGCGGCGCGGCGACCTGGCGGCAGCGGGCGACTGGCTGAACCAGGGTGCGCCGGCCTTCGAGCAGGCTCCGGACGAGACAGCGGACTTCGCGGGCGTCGGCCTGTACTCCCAGCGCCCCGCCTACTGCTTGATGCGCGTCCGCGTCCTCGCGCAGGACGCTCCGGGCGAGGCGCTGCGCTGGAGCGACGACGGCCTCGCGGCCTGCGAGGCGCGCCCGCAGCCCGAGTCGGAGTGGCGGCTGCACGCCGAGCGTGCTCGGCTGCTCGTCCGCGCGGGCCGACCTGACCAGGCCCAGGCCTCGTACGGGCGGGCCGTGCGCGTCATCGACCGGCGGCGCCGCGTCTCGGCCGGTCTGCGCTGGGACAGCCTGTATCTGATGGACCGGCTCCCCGTGCTGCACGAGGCGCTTGACCTGGCGGTCGAACGCCGGGACGCGCCCGCCGCGCTCCACCTCGTCGACCTGCTCAAAGCCAGGGCGTTCGCTGCCCGCCTCGCCCTGGCCCACGCGGAGGGCCCGGCGAGCGCCGCGCCCTCCGCCGACGAGCGGCGCCTGGCCGAGGTGACCGCGGACCTCAACGCCCTGGAGTACGGGCCGCTGACGGGGCCCGAGACCACCGCCGCCGCACAGCGCCGGGCCGAGGCAGCCCGTGAACTGCGGGCGAAGCGGCGCAGGCTGGTGGAGGGCATCCGCCGCGGGGACCCGCGCTGGCGGTCCATCACGGAAGCGGAACCGACTGACCCGGAGGACGTCGTCGGCAGGCTGATCGAGCGGATCTGCCGACCCGCGGCTGACGGTGGCGTCGGCGCACGTGGGGCCGCGGGCGCGGTCGAGGGCGCGGTCGCCCCTCTGTCCCGGGCTGCGCTCTCCCTGTACCGCCGTCCAGGACGGATCGTGTCCGTCCTGGTCAGCGACGGTGGCGTGGACGTCGCCGCCCAGCCGTCCAGTGACGGGACCGAGCGGGCCCTCGCCGCCTTCGCCGCCAACGCCCGGCTGGGCGACACGGCACAGCGTCGACTGCTCGACTTCTCCACCGCGTTCACGCAGTCACTCGAAGACCTCGTGCCCCGGTGGCTCGCCGAGAAGGCGCTCGGCGCGCGGACTCTCCTGGTGTCGCCGCACGCCGACCTGCACGCGCTGCCCTGGTCCCTGCTCACGGCGTGCGGGCAGCCGCTCGTCCGGCACACCGCGGTCGGCGTACTCCCCAACCTGGCGTGCCTGGCGACGCTGGATCGTCCCCCCGCGGCCTCGACGCGCGCCGCCCTCGTGGGCGCGCCCCGCTACCCGGAACACTTGGGCCTCGAACCGCTGCCCGACGCCGAGCGCGAGCTGGGGGACCTCGAAGCGCTCTACCGTCCGGCCGGACTCCTCGCGCGCACCGCACGCGGGCCGCGGGCCGAAACGCGCAGGCTGCTCGACCTGCTGGCACGCCAAGGCGGCAGCGGCACCGTCCTGCACCTCGCCTGCCACGGCGCCCCGGCCGTCCGCGACCCCTACGAGGCGGGGCTCATGCTCGCGGACGGCAGGCTCGGCATCGCCGAGCTCTCGACGCTGCGCGTCCGGTTCGACGAGGTCGTCCTGCCGGTGTGCGGCAGCGCCCTGCGCCCACGCGAGAGCGCACGCTCCCGGGACCGGGTTCCCCTCGTCGGCGACGACGCGCTCACCTTGGTGCACGCCTTCCACGAGGCGGGCGCGGCGTTCGTCCTGGGCAGCCCGGTGCCGGTCGGCGACACCTCCGCCCGCGCCTTCGCCGTGGCCTGGCACCGCCACCGACAGCGCGGCACCCCGCTCGCTGCGGCCCGCGCGGCCGCCTGCGAACTCCTGGACTCCGGACGGAACCCGCCCTACGAATGGGCGGGCATGACCGGCTACGGATGCCGCTGACCGCGCACGCACACCGAGAGAACGATCGCCAGGAGCCAGGAGCCAGGAACCAGGAGCCAGGAGCACCGGGCAAGGAGGACGATGGACACAGAGCACGAGACAGCGGTCCCGGACGAGCCGGACCAGGACCACTCCGCCGGCCGCCCCGGCGAAGGCCCCACCCCGGACGAGGAACTGGAAGCGGCCCGCGGATATGTGGAGCCCCTGCCCGCCGACAAGGACCTGGAAGGCCTGGAGGAGGACGAGGACGAACTCCCGCCACCGTTCTCCGGCCCACTGTGACAGCAGGGAGCTGCGATGCCTTCCGGACTCGTCAGCCTGGTGGTGATGCTCCTCGCCGGAACGCCGGGTTACCTCTACCTGTTCTGCTACGAACGACGCACCCGCCGCGACGCCCTCAGCCCCGGCCGTGAGATCGCCGAACTCTTCGCCGTCGGAGCGTCAAGCACCCTGGCCGCCGCCCTCGCCGTGCTGTCCCTGGCCGAGGTCTGGAGCGCCCTGCTGCCGCTGGACGAACTGGTGGCGGGGCGCGCGGGCCTGCTGCGGGACCCATGGAAGACCCTGGCCACCGGCGCCCTGACCCTGGCGGCGAGCGCGGCCCTGTGCGCGGGACTCGGGCACGTGCTCGGCGGGCGCAGTGGCTACAGCGACCGCCACCGCTTCCGCCACGGCACGGTGTGGCACGGGGTGCTCACCGCGCCGTGCCACCGGCGCAGCCCCGGACAGCCACCCGTCCGCACCCGGCGCTTCGTCGCCGTCCACCTGATCGACGGCCTGAAGGTGGAGGGCTACTTCGAAAGCGTCTCCCTCGAAGTCGACACGGCATGGCGGGACATCTCGCTCGCCCACCCCATCGCGCTCACCCCGCCGGGCGGCACCCGTCGCCGGTCCACGGCGGCTTCGGTCATCATTCCCGGCGCTCTCGTACGACTCATAGAGTCCGGCCCGCCACCACTGCCCGACCGCCGGCTCCGGGACGGCCCCGGCGTCTAGATGTACCCCTCGCGCAGCGCGTACGCCACGGCGTGCGACCTGTTGCGCAGGTGGAGCCGGGTCGTGAGGCCGTGCATGACGTTCTTGACGGTGCGTTCGGAGTACGACAGCTTCGTCGCGATCTCGGAGGTGTCGAGGCCCTCGGCCACCAGGCGCACGACGTCGATCTCGCGGGGCGTGAGGCCCAGCGTGGTGCCCGGCTGGTCGGTGCCGCCGCGGTGGAGGCGCCCGACCTGGCCGATGAGGCGGCCGAGGAGGTCCGGCGGCAGGTCGCCGCCGCCCTTGGCGGTGGTCAGGACGGCCTGCACCAGGCGGTGCGTGGTGGCCTCACGGCGCCAGACGATGGCTCCCACACCGCACTCGATGACGTCGAGGAGCTCGTTCTCGCGGACCGTGCCGACGACGAGCACGGCACGCGTGCCCTCGCTGCGCACGGTCCGCCGCAGCCGGGCGAGCGCGGCCTCGTCGAGGACGTCCTCGATGAGCAACGCGACGGTGGCGGGCCCGGAGTCCTCGCACAGCTCGACCTCGGGGTGGCGGCGCAGCTGGCTGAGGACGCCCTCGCGGCTGATCGGGTCGGGCGCGGTGACGCTGACCTTGACCCGGGCGGCATGAGGCGCGGCGGGCGCCGAGGCCGCGGCGGCAGCCGAGGGCGCGGAAGGTATGGAGGGCACGAGGGAGACGGGGGACGCGGGGGAGACGGCGGACGCGGAGGGCACGGCGGACGGGAGCGACGCGGACAAGGGACTTCCTCACTTCTGCGGCTGAGGCTTCGGTGGTGCGCCGGGCGCCGCCGACACGGGGGATCGGCGGCGCCCGGGGTTCAGAGGGTCAGGAGCAGGGCTTGTAGAAGTGCTTCCAGCCCTTGGTGGGCATGGACGGCGGCTCGGCCGGGGTGCCGGTCTGGCCGTACTTCGTCTGCTGCTCGTAGACGTAACCGCCGGGGCCGCTGCTCCGCTTGGACAGCCGCACGTGCCGGTCCCAGGACCCGTCACCGGAGTTGTTGAGGATCGCGATGTCCGGGTACGCGTCGTCGTTGTAGTTGGCGACGCGCAGCTGCTTGGCCTCGCCGTGGTCGCCGATGTCGGAGTGCCGGGCCTGGGCGGAGCCCAGGTTCGTGCGCTTGAGCGGCCCGGGGCGGTACTGGGCGAGGCGCGCCGTCGCGGGGTCGTCGATGCCGGACGGCTTGACGATGTTGACGACCATGTCGAGCTTGCCGTCCTTCTGGAAATCGGCGACGACGGCGGTCGCGACCTCTCCGGGCTTCGCGCCGAGAAGCTTGTTGACCGACTTCTTCGAGCCGAACGAGCCGCTCGCCGTGCCCCACTGGACCGTCATCTTGGTGCCGGTGTGACCGGGGTTGGAGATCTTGTCCGGGCGGCCGTCACCGTCGAGGTCGCCGACCAGCGTCGTGGTGCCCGCCAGGCACGCGGCGGCCGCGGCGGCCTTGCCGGACTGTCCCGCACCGCCCGAGGACGACGATCCGGCGGCGCTGGCCTGGAGCGCGCCGGCGGTCAGGGTCAGGGCGACGGCCGCGACCGGCGCGGCGATCAAACGTGAGCGCATGCGTTGCATCTACGAACTCCCATGTCGTTACTGCTGAGCCGTGCTCGCTCATCGGGCCTGCCGCGGCGCCGCTCGCGGGAACGATCCCGGCGGGGCGTCCGGAGCTCTCGGACGAGCACGGAACGAGCTTGTCGGGTGATCCGCCCCAACGGCCAGGAAAATGGGGCAGTTCGGGACACTGGAACGGGAAAACAGGCCTTGACCTGCGGGAACGCTAGGTGCCTGGAACGCGAGGGTGGGACGCGTGGGGCACTCGGGGGAGGGCGGAACGGGCTGCCGGGGGGCGTCGGGGACGACGCGACCCCGGCGGCGCCGCGTCTAGTTCCGTACGTAGGGCGACTTCGCCGTGTCCTCGGAATCGGACGCGGACCGGCCCTCGGACTCGACGCCGGTCCCGGCCGCCGGCGCGGGCACGGGCGCGGCCTGTGGGCCCGCCTCACTGAGGCCGTACCGCCCGTGGAACGTCCGCAGGAAGCCGGGCGCGTACCAGGCGGAGCGGCCGAGGAGCCGCATCGCGGCGGGCACGAGCACACCGCGTACGGCGACGGCGTCGATGAGGATGGCGAGGCCGCTGCCCAGGCCGAACATCTGCATGAAGCTCAGCTTGGCCGTGCCGAAGGCGAGGAAGCTCACCGCGAGCAGGCAGGCCGCCGCGCTCACGATGCGCCCCGTGTGCCCGAGGCCGTCGGTCACCGCGGTCTCGTTGTCCGCGCCCTGGTCGTGGAGCTCCTTGATCCTGCTGGTGACGAACACCTCGTAGTCCATCGAGAGGCCGAAGGCGATGCAGAACATCAGGACCGTCATCGCCAGCTCCATCGGCTGCGCGGTGAAGCCGAGCAGACCGGAGAGGTTGCCGTCCTGGAAGATCCAGGTCATCACGCCGAGGGTCGCCCCCAGGCTGAGCATGTTGAGGACGAGGGCCCGCAGCGGCTGCACGACGCTGCCGGTGAACAGGAACAGCAGGACGAAGGTGGTGAGCACGACCAGGCCGATGGCGACCGGGAGCAGACCCGCGATGGAGTCCTTGGAGTCGACGAGTTCGGCGTCGACGCCGCCCACAAGGGGGTCGGAACCGGTGGGCGGGGCGAGCGTCCGGACGTCCTTGACGAGGCTCTGGGCCGCGTCCGACTTCGGTTCCAGGTCGCTCACCACGGTGATCCGCTGCGCGTCGGCGCGGCTGAGGGAGCCGTTGCCGGGGCTGTCCGCCTCGGCCCGTCCGCCGGTGTACGTTGCCGTGCCGGTCTCGACGCGGGCCACACCGTCGAGACCGGACAGCTCGGTCGCGTACGACGCCAGCGGGCCCTTGGCCACGGGCCGGTCGATGACGATGTGCAGGGCCGCGTCGTCGTTGCCGTCGAAGTTCTCCCGCAGGGTCGCCGAGACCTGGCGGCTCTGCGCGTCCTCGGGCAGCACCCGCTCGTCCGGAGTGCCGAAGGTGATGCCGAGCAGCGGGCTCGCCGCCACCAGCAGGACCGCGAGGACGGGCAGCGCGGTGAGCGCGGGCCGGCGCATGACGGTCCCGGCCAGCCTGCCCCACAGCGGCGCCCGGCCGTCGGCGCGGCGCGCCTTCGGCCACGGCAGCTTCCCGCTGTTGACCCGGTGCCCCAGGACGGCGAGCAGCGCGGGCATCACGAACAGGGTGCCGAGGGCCGCGACAGCGACGACACCGACTCCGGCGTAGCCGAACGAGCGCAGGAAGTACTGCGGGAACACCAGGAGCGCGGCGAGCGCGGCCGCCACGGTCGCGGCGGAGAACGCGACGGTGCGGCCCGCCGTGTGCACCGTCCTGCGGACGGCGTCGTCCACGCTCGCGCCCGTCGCGAGCTGCTCCCGGAAGCGGCTGATCATCAACAGGGCGTAGTCGATGGCAAGTCCGAGGCCCAGGGCCGTGGTGAGGTTCGTCGCGGTGTTGGAGACGTCGGTGATGCCCCCGAGGATGCTGAGCTGGGCGAAGGAGCCCGCGATGGCGAAGATGGCGATGGCGAGCGGCAGCAGTGCGGCGACCACGCTGCCGAAGACGAACAGCAGCAGCACGAGCGTCAGCGGGATGGCGATGGCCTCGGCGAGCAGGAGGTCGTCGACCACCTGGGTCGACATGTCGTTGCTGACAGCGGCCCCGCCTCCGGCGCGCACGCTGAGCCCGCCGTCGTGAGCACCGGTGTAGTCGTCGATGACGCTCTTGGAGTTCTTCTCGAACTCACTGGCGTCGCCCTTCACATGGGCGAGCACCATGGCTTCGCGGCCGTCCTCGGACCGGAGCGTGGGGCTCTTGGTGTCCCAGAACGAGACCACGTTCTCCAGGTGCTGATCCTTCTTGAGGTCGGCCACCAGCGCCCGTCCGCCGTCCCGGGCGGCCGGGGCGTCGACCCGGCCCTTGTCGGCGCGGACCAGCAGGACCAGGTTCGTCTCGCCACCGAACTTGTCCTCTATGACCTGCTCGGCCCGGGTGGACTCGGAAGCGGGGTCGTCGAACCCGCCGCCCTTCAGTTTGGTGAACGCGCCGCTGCCGACGGCACCCATGAGGGCCACAGCCACGACGGCGACGACGAGGATCAGCCGTGAGCGGCGAATCGCCAGTTCGGCCAGGCGGTCAAACACGCGAGGTCTCCTTCGCATAAGTGCGGTAACGCCGACGAAAGTCGACAAAGTCCAACCAAAGAGCCCGTAACGGGCCAGGGTGATGAGAGGAGTGGGGCGGGGCGCCCCATACGGGCTCCCCGTCGGTGGCGGCGAGCGGCCCGATGCCGAACCCCTCGCGCCGCAAACGACGTTAGCGAGGACACAGAAAATTTGGCAGTGTTAGATTTTCCTCACACCTCGCACACATGTGCTGCCCTGTGAGCGTTCGCCGTCGTACGGTCACCACATGTCCGCAGACACCCCCGCGGCGGCCCCGCCCACGCTGCGCCAGCGACGTCGGGCCGCCGCCACCCAGGAGATCCTCGAGGCCGCCGAGGGTCACATCGCCGAGCACGGCCCCCACGCCATGTCCCTGCGCGCGATAGCGCGCAGCCTCGGCATGACCGTGCAGGCGCTCTACCACTACTTCCCGAACAGGGACGCCCTGGTGACGGCGCTCATCGCCAAGGCGTACGACGAGGTGGCCGAGGCAGTGCAGCAGGCCGTCGACGCCGCAGGGGACGACGCGGACGTGCCGCGATTCGTGATGGCGGCCGAGGGCTACCGCCGCTGGGCCGTCGCCCACCCGGAGAAGTTCCAGCTCCTCTACGGCGCGCCCCTGCGCGACTACGCGGCGCCCGCCGAGGGCCCCACCACCCGGGCGGTGCGCCGCATGAGCGCGATCTTCCAGGCCACGCTGTTCGACGGCTTCACCTGGGAACAACTCGCCGAGGCCGACACCCCCGCGCTCTCGCCCTCGCTCCGGGCGTTCATGGGGCACCTCCCTCCGGACGGCATGGGTGACCTGCCGCCCGCGGCGACGTCCCTGCTCCTGAGCGGCTGGGGGCACATGGCGGGCCTCGTCGTCCTGGAGGTCTTCGGGCACATGCAATTCCTGGGCGAGCACCAGGAGGAGATCTTCCGGCTCTCGATGCGGAACCTGCTCGCTGATGTGCACCGCCGAATACCGGCAGCGGAGTCGGCTGCGGAAGCAGGCGCATAACGCCAACTCGTATTCTCGCGGGCATAAGTTCTGTTGATGGATTCAAGAAGTATTCGTGCAGGGCGGTGATGGCCGCTCCGGAGTTACTGTTCTCGTACCGCACCACATTTTCTTCCACGGGGGAATGTGGTGCGTCCAGAATTCCGGCTGCGATTCTCGGGCAGAGGAGTCCGCCTGTGAGCACCAACCCGTTCGACGACGAGTCCGGTGTCTTCCTCGTCCTCGTCAACGCCGAGGGGCAGCACTCGCTGTGGCCGTCCTTCATCGGCATCCCCGACGGCTGGCGTGGCGTCTTCGGCCCGGACGACCGCCGCAACTGCATGGCCTACATCGAGCGGGACTGGACCGACCTGCGACCCGGGAGTCTCCGCGAGACCATGCCCAGATCACCTGCATAAAAACGGATATGCCCTGTCCTGCCAACGGGACGGATGCCGCAGAACGGGTGTGTCCGCCCCCGGGGGACTACACGGGCCGCGGCACCGCGAAGGGATAGGCGGCGAGGGCTGCGCGGATGGACTCCAGGGCGCCGTGGGCGTACTCCTGCGGGACCCGCGGCGAGAGCGCCAGAGCCGTGGGCACGGGGCCCGGGGGCTGCGGGAGGGCCGGGTGGACCGCGGTGGGCAGCCCCCACACCTCGTCGGCGTTGGCCACGAGGCATGCGATGCCGAGGCCCGCGTGGAGGGCGGCGCGCAGCCCGATCAGTTCGGCACCCTCGTACGTGCTCGTCCACGGCACCCCGGCGTCGTGGAGGGCGTTCAGCGCGAGGCCGCGCAGGGTGCACGGCTCGGTGAACAGGACGAGGGGCAGGGGCGCGCCGTGCCCGACCGCGGGCCGGCCGAACCAGGCCAGCTCGATGGCTCCCAGCTCCTGGACGCGGTAGGCCGGGCCGGGCGACGGGTCGATCAGGAGGGCGAGGTCGAGGCTGCCGGTGGCCACCTGTTCGGCGAGCGTCTCGCTGGGCCCGGTCCGCAAGGTGATGCGGGACTCGGGCGCCTGACGCTTGAGCCCGCGCAGAATCGCCGGCAGGGCCTCGCTGAACTGGTCGGATATGCCGATCGCGACACGCAGTCCTTCGCGGGGCGTGGTGAAGCGGGCGACCGCCTCGTCGTTGAGCGACAGCATCTTGCGCGCATAGGCGAGCAGTTCCTGGCCCGCCGGGCTGAGCCGTAAATTCCGTCCCGTGGCGGCGAAGACGGGCTCCTTGAGGAACGAGTCGAGGCGCCGCATCTGCTGGCTCACGGCAGGCTGGGTCAGATGCAGCGCCTCCGCCGCACGGCTGAAGCCGCCCAGGTCGACGATGGCCGCCAGGGTCCGCAGCGTGCCGATCTGCAGGTCGCGATTCACCCGTCCCCCTCGCTCAGTCCGGGCGCGTTCGTTCCTGCCGACGCTCCGGTGTCGACTCGCGTGCGATGGTCTGCCCTACCCATCCCACACGAGTCGACGTCCCCCGATGCCGGGGACTTTAGGCAGCCCCAAATGCGGGTGTCAACTGGCGTAGGATGCAGCGAAGTTCAGGATCCACATGAGTCAGGATCCGTATGGGCCAGACCCACAGGAGCAGAGGCCGTAGCGGGCCCGACGGGATGGAGGCGTGGTCGTGACCGGTGCACCCGACGCGGCAGGCACGTTGGCGGCCAAGCTCGACCACCTCTTCGCCTCGGTCGTCCCGGCGGGCCGTGCCCCCTACAGCTCGGAGGAGGTCGCGCGCGCCATCACGGCGGAGGGCATCCCGATCTCCGGGAGCTACATCTGGCTGCTGCGCAGAGGCCAACGCGACAATCCGACCCTGCGTCATATCGAGGGACTGGCACGCTTCTTCGGCGTTCCGCCCGCCTACTTCTTCGACGACGACGTGTCCCGGAAGGTCGAGGCCGACCTCAAGCTGCTCTCCGCGCTGCGGGACGCCCAGGTGCAGCAGGTGGCTCTGCGCACGGTGGGGCTGTCCCCGCAGACGCTCAGCTCCATCAACGAAGTGATCGAGCGGGTGCGGGAACTCGAAGGACTCCCGCGCGACCCGGACCAGGGGCGGCCATCGCCGTCGCGGGACACCACGGCACCACAGGACACCTCGGAGTCCTGAGGGCGGCGCCACCGCGGACTTCAATCGAATCGGGGGAAAGCAAAGTTGAGTTCACGAGCGCTGAACCGCCGATGCCGCGCTCTCGTCCGTGGCCTCGCCATCACCGCACCGCTGACGATCCAGGACCTCTGCGACCGCGTGGCCCACCACACCGGCCGCCCGATCCACCTCGCGCCGGTCTCCCTGCCGCCGGGCGGGCCGTACGGCCTGTGGGTCGCGGCAGCAGGCACCGACTACATCTTCTACGAGCAGGAGACCAGCCCGCTGCACCAGGAGCACATCATCGCCCACGAACTGGGCCATGTGCTGTGCGACCACCAGCCCAGCGGCGAGGCCGGCCATGAGGCCTCCCGCGCCGTCCTGCCCACCCTGGATCCCGGGATGGTGCGGCGTGTGCTCCAGCGCTCGCACTTCAGCAGCGTGGAGGAACAGGAGGCCGAGGTGATCGCCTCCCTCATCCTCCAGGAAGTCCACCGCAGGACCCGGGAACCCACCTGGACGGTGCCCTCCGGCTCCGCCGACGTCATCGAGCGCCTCGACCGCTCGCTGCGGCACGCCCCCGACGAGCCGCGGTGAACGCGTACGCGCTCCACTCGGTGGGCGCCACCGCCGCCTGGCTCGCGTTCGGCTACAAGCTCACCGCCCTGCGCAAGGCACCCCGCGACTACGCACTGGTCGCCCTGTGCGGCACGCTCCTGTTCTCCGCCATCTCCTACACCGTCGCCCACCCCCGGGTGTACGTCCCCGTCGACCGGCTCCTCGGCTTCCCCAACGCCGCGGCCCTGGTCGCGATGGGCTGCGTCGTGCTCGGCCTGGCCGGCCAGCAGTTCGTCCTCACCTTCTGGGCCCACCCGCACGCCGTCGCCCGCCGCAGGGCGCGGCCCCGTGTGCTCGCCGCCGCGGTCGTCCTCCTCGCGCTCCTCACGCTCTTCCCGCTGGCCGAGCCGTCCGAGCAGCGCCCGAAGGACTTCGCGCTGTACTACCTGGACAACCCGCCGTTCGCCGCCTTCCTCTCGATCTACTTCCTGTACTTCATCTGGGGCGAGGTCGCCGTCGCGCGGATGAGCCACGCCTACGCCAAGGTCTCCCACCGCCTGTGGCTGCGGCGCGGCCTGTACCTCGTCGCCCTCGGTTCCTGGCTGACCCTCTCCGTCAGCCTGAGCCGCGCCTTCGGCATCGCCCTGGCAGCCCTGTCGGTGGACCTGGACGCGGTGGAGCCCGCCCTGCGCGTGCTCGGGGACCTCGGCGCGCTGATCATGTACGTCGGCTGGACCCTGCCCGGCTGGGGCCCGATCCTCGGCGCCCCCGGCCGACACCTGCGCGCCCGGCGCCAGTACCGGCGGCTGCGCCCCTTGCGCAACGCGCTGCACGAGTTCGCCCCCACCATCGAACTGCCCGCCTACGCCGACGGGTTCTGGCACCGGCTGCGCCCCTCCCACCTGGAGTTCCAGGTCTACCGCCAGGTCATCGAGATCCGCGACTGCCAGCTGGCGCTGCGCCCGTACGCCGACCCGGGCGCCGTCCGCGTCGCCGGAGAGCTGGGCCGTGCGGCCGGACTCGGCGCCCGCCAGGTCCTGGCGGTGCAGGAGGCGACCCGGCTCGCCTCCATGGTCCGGTCCTGCCGCCGGCGCACGGTTCCCGATCACCAGGGCGCGCCGCCCACCGCCACGGGTCCCGAGGGCTCCGGGCTCGCCGACGAGATCGACTGGCTGGTCACGGTGGCGGAGGCCATGGAGCGCAGCCCTCAGGTCGCCGCCGCCCTGGCCGCGAGCCGGGCGGCCGATCGGACCGGCGTCCGGAGCGACGTCACGCAGTGACGTCGAGCGGCGGGTGCTCGAGCACGCGGGGCCTGTACTCGACCAGCTGGATGCGGCCGTCGAACGTGCGGTGCTCGGTCATGTCGAGGGCAACGTCCGGATAGCCGTCGTAGATCCGCTCCTCACCCGTGGCCCCGGTGATCACCGGGAACATCACGACCCGGAAGCGGTCGACGAGTCCGGCCTTCAGCAGGGACCGGGACAGGGCGAGGCTGCCGATCGTGCTGAGGAGACCCGAGCCGTTCGCCTTCATGGCGCGGACCGCCTCGACGGCGTCGTCGCGGACGAGCGTGGAGTTGGCCCACGTCAGCGGCTCCTCGAGGGAGGAGGAGAACACCACCTTGGGAGCCTGCGTGAGCTCGTCGACGGACGCCTCCTCCTCGGGCCTGAACTCGTCCTGTCCGTCCGGGACCTCGCCCGCGGCGAAGCCCGACATCAGGCGGTAGGTGTTCGCTCCCATCAGATAGGTGACCTCGGGCTGCTCACCGAGCCATGCGAGGTACTCCGGACCTTCCAGGCCCCAGAACCCGGGCCATCCCTTTCCCGACGCGTGGCCGTCGAGGGAGGTGATGAAGTCGACGAGAAGTTCCGACATGGCGATGTCCTTTCCTGGGTGTCACGAGCTTGGACGCTCCGGGAGTCACAAACTCATCGGCCGCGCCGTGTCGCGGCAGCTCTTGCGCCCCTGCGGCACCTCGATGCATGCGCTACGAGCGTTTGACCGCCCTTCGAGGAAGAGCTGCGGATGACCGAGAACCCGTCTGTGCCCGCGCCGCGCGACGTGGTCGGCGGCGCGCTCACGTTCTCGTGGCCCGATACGGAGTGGGACCACCTCTACAAGACCCGGATGGAACTGAGCATCGACGACACGTGACCCGGAGCGACCCGCACAGGGCGCTGCCGGAGCGGGCCCGCGTTGCCCTCCTGTCGTTCGGCCCGTGTTCGATCGCTCCTGACGTATGGCAGGGCGAGGCGTGCACCGCCAGGCTGTGCGGAGGTCCGGTGAGACGGTGTCGGGGGTTTGCATGGTGTGGTGCTTGCGGGGACTCTTCTCCGTGCTCCTGGTCGGGCTCCTCTCCGGCTCCGTGGTGGCAGAGGCGTACGCTGTGGTGTCGTCGTCGGCATCCGATGCCTCCTGCGACGCTCGCGGGCTGCGCACGGCGACTGTCGAGGCACATCTGCGCATCGACGATGAGAACCGCACCTACGCCAAGGCCTCCGCCACCACGACGCTCACGGTCCCCATGTCCTGGAAACCGGCTGCGCACCTGCTGCTCAGCACCGGATCCGACAGCTACCGGCGGGCCATGCGCTGCCTGGCCAGGGGAGACCACGGCGGCGTGGAGACCCGCTGGGAGGAGTGGCGGGTCAAGGACCCCGCGGTGAAGCCCGCGACCGCCCCCTCCGGTGAGGAGTCGTCCCGCAAGCGGTGGTTGGAGGTCCGCCTGTCCGCCCACGCCTGGGTCGCCCAGCGCGGCACCGTCGCGGTGGGGCCCTGGACCGTGGAGGTGAGCAGGACCCGCTGGGACGTCCGTCTCACCCCGCCCGACACCTTGGAGCAGGCGCGGTGGCGCGAGGTCGCCGTGGACCCCGGCCGCCCCGGCGCCCGCTCGGCCGAGCCCCGTGCCACCACGAAGGAGGACGGCGGGGCGCTGGTGTGGCGGAGCACCCGCGTGGGCGATCCGGTCGAGGCCGCGGCCCTCGGCGCCGTGCTCGGCGTCGCGCGCCCCGCCGGGGAGCCGCTGCTCGTCGGCTCCGTACTCGTGCCCCAGGGAGCCCCATCGGTCGAGGTCGGGATCGAGCCCGCCTGGCCCCGAGCCTTCTCGGCCCTGGACGACTCGCCGCCGTACGTGGTGTACAGCGCCGTGGGCGGCTCGCTCTGGCTGATCGCCGCCGTCGTGGCGGTGTGGTGCGCGCTGACCGTGCGGCCCCGGCACGGCGTGCCGGACCCCGTCGAGGGCAAGGCCGTCACCAACCTGCGGAACTGGAGCCTGACCCTGCTCGGCGTCGCGCTCACCGTCCAGGGCCGCGACGTGTACCTCGCTGCGGCCGGTGCCTTCGAGAACACACCGGACTGGGCGCGCAACGCGGCGTACGCCCCGTACGCCTGGCTGACCTCCGCCGTGGCCGGAGCGCTGCTGCTGTGCTTCGCCCGGCCGCCCCGCGCCGTGGCCCTGCTCGGTGCCGCGCTCGGGGTGGGCGCCGCCGTGCCCGGCCTGCTGTCCGGCGCGGTCGGGCTGGACCCGGAACGGTTCGTGCAGCCGCCCGGCCCCGGGTACGTGACCGTGGGCGTCGTCTGGGGCGCCACCGTCTGCTCGTTCGCCCTGCCGCTGCTCGGCGGCGCGCTGGCGGTGCGTCGGGTGGCCGTGGACGGCGGCCTGTGGCGGCCGCGACGCCAACGCCCCCGTACCTGGCTGCTGTTGGCCGGGGTCGGCGCCGTCGTCACACTCATCGGCGGCTGCTACGCGGCGGCCGTCGAGCGGGACTGGAACCGCGCCAGCTGGCTCTCCCCACGCGTGGATCCGCCGAGCGTGGTCATCAACGACTCCGGAGCCGTCGCTCGGGAATGGGGCTACGGCGCCTGGCACCAGGCCGAGCTGCGCAGCAGCCTGCTGTGGTTCACCGAAACCTCCCAGTGGTGGTGGTTCGGGATGTGGTGGGTGCTCACCGGTCTGGCCGTCCTGGCCGTGCTGCGCAGCCGGGCCGTGCGGACCGCGCGGGCCACCACGCTGGCGCGGCGCGGCCCCAAGGCCGTGGACCGGTTGCTGCTCCTCCTGCTGTTCCCGGTCATGGCCGCGATGGACATCGGCGTGTACACGGGCAGTGAGGCCGTCGCGTGGGCGTGGTTCTTCCTCAACTTCTGCGCGCTCGCGGGCACCCTGCGCCTGACGGGGCCCCGCGCGGTCCCCGCCCGGCCGCTCAGCGGGTCAGGGGAGCCGCTCGCCACGACGCTGTCCGCCACCCACCGCACCCGGCTCCTGGACCGGGCCCGCCGCTACCGGGAACTGCACGCCGGGCTGCGTGGCGCGGCCGGACAGACCGACGAGGACACGGCGGCACGCCGCGACATGGAGACCCTGCTGCGCCGCCTGCATCGCTGGCGCGCGTCGACGGGGAGCCCCGACCGGCTGCCCCGCGACGTCTCCGTGGTCGATGCCGCCCTCGCGCTGGGGCCCTGCGACACGTGGTGGGAGAACGGGGTGCGGGCGGCCCGCTTCACCCAGCCGGTCGCCCTGGCGTTCAGCGCCGTCCTGGTCTGGGACAAGCAACTCCGCGGCGAGGCCCTGACCAACACCCTGCACGACCGGATCGGGCTGCCGGACGTGGTCACCCAGTTTGTGCTGTGGCAGATCGGGTACGCGGCGGCCGGATTCCTCCTGGGCGCGCTGTGGCAGGAACTCCCCGGTCGGCGCGGCCCGGCCAAAGCCCTCGCGCTCGCCGTCGCCTACGCCCTGCCGATCGGCGTCTTCGCCCTCGGCAACTGGAGCCTGGGGGAGGAACAGACGACCCTCGCCTTCGCCGCGGCGTCCATGCTGCTCATCCTGACCCTGACCGGCGTCCGGATGGACGTGGAGACGTTCCGCAGTGAGCTTCTGCCCGGACGCGGCAGCCTGAGCCTGCTGCCGGTGGTGTACCAGACGCGCTATCTGTCCATCCAGTTCGCCTGGGTCCTCGCGCAGGCCGCGGCCATCGCGACGATCGTGCAGTTCTTCGCGGACAACGGCGGCCCGCCCTGGATGTTCCCCGGCGTCAGCCCTTGAGCCCCGCTTCCGCCCGGAGGCGAGGTGTGCGCCGGGCGCCGGGGCACAGGAGGGGGTTCAAGGACAGGCTCCTATGCTGGGCGCCCACAGGCGGTGGTGCTCGCGTCGACGGCCGGTGCCGGGCGGGCGTGAGCGCCGGATGGGGGAGTGGTCGATGCCAGGGCCGAACAGGTCGACGAGCGCGGCGTACAAGGGAGTTCCGGTCGGACGGCGTGCGGTGGTGCGCGGGGCGGCGCTCCTCGTGCCCGCCCTGGTCGGGGCCACCGCATGCGGCCCGAAGAAGTCGGAGCACCGCTCGGACAGCGAACTGCACGACCGGATCCACGAGTTGGTCACCGCCGAGCTGCCGAAGGGTCCTGGCGTCACCGTCCTCGCCGCGAGCGAGTCCGGCGTCGTGTACAGCGAGAGCTTCGGGTTCGCCGACCGCGCACGCGGCATCCGGTGCGGTCGCGACACGGTGTACGACATCGCCTCCAACACCAAGCAGTTCACCGCGGCCGCCGTCCTGAACCTGGAGACGGCGGGCCGCCTCCACGTACGCGACCACCTCGGCGACCTGCTCCCGGGACTGCCCCCGCACCTCCGCCCTCTGACGGTGCATCAACTCCTGTCGCACACCTCGGGCCTGCCCGAGTTCCTGCCCGACCGCTACGGCGACGACTACACCCCCCTGACCCGCGCCGAGATGCTCCGGGCCCTGACCCGGACCGAGCTGCGCTCCCGCCCGGGCCGCGCCTTCCACTACTCCAACCTGGGATACAGCCTGCTCGCCGCGATCGTCGAGGAACGGTCGGAGCTGCCGTACGAGCAGTTCCTCGCCGACCGCCTCTTCCACCACGCGGGCCTGGAGAGGACCGGCTACGTCCGGCCGCGATGGCCCCGGCGGAGCATCGCCGTCGAGTACGACGAGCAGGGCAAGCCCGCGGGCCGCCCGGACGAACAGCCCTGGGCGTCCGACGGACCGCACTGGAACCTGCGGGGCAACGGCGGCATGCTCTCGACGGCGACGGACCTGTTCCACTGGCACGTCGCCCTGAACGGCCACGAGGTCCTCTCCGCCGACGCGCGCCGCAAGATGTTCACCCCGCACGCGTCCGCGACCGAGGACGCCGAGGGCGGACCCGCGTACGGCTACGGCTGGGCCCTGGAGCCCGGCACCGGCGAACGGCGCGTCGCCTGGCACACCGGGCAGAGCCAGGTCGGCGGCTCCTACTCGGAGATCGTGCGCTCCGTCGACGGGCGGGCCCTGGTGGTGATGGCCACCAACTACAGCACCGGCAAAGGGACATGGGCGCTCGCCGAACTCGAACTGGCCCGCGCGATCGTCGACCTCGTCCTGGAGGACTGACGGCAGGTCGCAGGGGCGTGAAGTCGGCCACGGAGTGCGGGGATCGGGAGCGGTCGGGTCAAGATCCTCAGGGTTACAGGTCTGTCCCGGAGGGCGGCATGCTCGAACTGGCGCCCACAGATGCTCGGAACCGGGGCGCCGACCGCTCGGCTGCGTGCCCCGAGGTGCACGACTCGCCGCGAGCAGGCCCCCGTATCCCTTGCTGGAGGGCGGAAGGGCAGGATCCGGCACCGGTGCCCGAAGGGGCAGGCGCGGACTGAGCGCGCCCCGAGGTGGTGCGCCTCGTCCCTCGCGATGCGTGTAACAGGGATGTATTAGCGGGCGGTTGGGATGAACGCGGCTTCGAGCCGGGCGGCTCATGCAGGTCAGCAAGGCCCGCTCGCACCGGCTCGTACGACCCGGAGCGGGCGGCCGACACCCCAACCGATCCTGAGGAAGAAACGATGCGCGTTCACAAGCTCACCTTCGCCGCCCTGGCCGTTGCCGCGACTCTCTCGCTCTCGGCCTGCAACGACGGTGACGACTCGGCAGGGGACTCCCCGTCGCCCGAGTCCACCGCGTCGTCCTCGCCCGGTGGTTCGGGCTCGGGCGGTTCGGACCAGGAGGGCGGGAAGGACTCCGACGGAAAGGACTCCGCGGGGCAGAGCTCCGGCGGGCAGGGAGCGGCCACCGGCGGCGGCTCCGACACCGGTGCCAAGGTCGGCAAGTGCCGTACCGACGAACTGGACATCACCGCGACGGACAGCACCGTCGACGGCGACACCGAGGGCACGGTCGCGGTGACGTTCAAGAACGGTTCCGGCAAGGACTGCGCCCTGAACGGATTCGCGGGCGTCGACCTGAAGACCAGCGAGGGGGACCTGTCCGCCACGCGCAGCGGCCAGTCGAGCCCGATGACGCTCAAGGACGGCGACGAGGTGTCCTTCGGCGTCACCTACCCGGTCAACGACTCGGGCGGCTCCGGCGTCAGCGTCTCGGCCATCGTGGTGACCCCTCCCGGCGAGACGAAGTCGTTCTCCATGGAGTGGCCGGGCGCCGCCACCCTGCCCGTCACCGAGGGCGGGGGCACCCCCGTCAAGGTCGGCCCGATGGGCAGCGCCGGGCAGGGCGGGGCGAACTGACCCGCTGACAGAGGCCGAGCGGGAACGACGACGGGGGGACGCGGGGGACCGGGTGTATCGCGGGCGTATCGAAAAGCGCATACGCCACGGCGACAGCCCCCTGTCTTCCATAGGCGCAGGGACCACGGCGGTCCCTGCCGAGGGCGGCAGCCCCGGCTCCGGATGGTGATCACGAAACGGAGCACGTCGTGCCGTATGGGAACGTTCGTCCGTCGCTGAGCAGGGCCGGTCTGGCCGCCGGTGTCGCCCTGCTGATGCTGGCCCCCGCCGGGCCCGCCGCCGCTGCCCCGGCGCGGGTCGGCAGCGTGCAGAAGGCGATGGAGGAACTGGCCAGGACCCCTGGGGTCGTGGGGGTTGTCGGCGGGGCCTATGTCGACGGGAGGTCCGTCGGGCTCGGCAGCGCGGGGTCCCGGTTGCTGGACGGCAAGGGCGGGAAGATACCCCCGGACTCCCGCTTCCGGATCTGGTCGCAGACCAAGCAGATGGTCGCGACCGTGGTGCTGCAGCTCGTCGATGAGGGCGAGTTGGGCGTGGACGACAAGCTCGGCGACCTCCTTCCAGTGGTGGTGAAGAAGGACCTGGTGCAGCGGGCCGACGAGGTCACGGTGCGGCAGCTGCTCCGGCACACGTCCGGCATTCCCGACTGGTACGCGGACAAGCCGAACCCGGACGGGAGCGAGGGCGCCCCCGCGTTCGACGTCTTCGACTTCACGACCCCCTACCGGCCGCTGGACCTGGTGGGGTGGAGCCGCGGCCGGCCCCGGACCGGCGATCCGGGTGAGAAGTGGTCGTACTCCAACACCAACTACACCCTCCTCGGCATGGTCATCGAAAGGCTGACCGGCCATGACCTGGCCACCGAGCTGCACACGCGCCTGTTCGGCCCGCTCAGGATGACCAAGAGCTACCTCATGGTCGAACCGCCGGACGGCGTCAAGGGGCCGCACGGCCACGGCTATTACCCCGACGCCGACGGCACCCCGCGCGACGTGGACCGGTTCAACGCGGGCCTCGCCGGGGCGGGGGCCGGAGGGGTGGTCTCCACCGCGCACGACGTGAGCGCCTTCAACCGGGCGTTCACGCAGGGCAAGCTCCTGCCGCCGGAACTCCAACGCATTCTGACCGACCGGCTGCCCAGCGCGCCGCGCTCCCGTGGCGAGGGCCGCGGCCGTTGCGGCGACGACCTCTACATCACGGGCGGGTCGGCCCCCGGCTCCATCGCCATGACCTTCTACTCGGAGGACGGCCGCCGCCAGTTCGCGATGTCGTTCACCCTGAGCGTCAGACCGAGCGCCGTGGAGGTCGACGCGGGCAAGGCCGTGGAGAGCGTCTTCTGCCCGTCCGCCTGAGCGGCGGAGCCGCGGCCCTCGGACCTGACGGCGGCTCCGTCACCGCACGGATCCGATCCGGACGAACTCGGCGCCTGGAGCCACCTCGTGTGCCCGACCGGCTGGAGCCCGCGGCGGCTTCCCGCTTCAATGGGACAGGGGCGGAGTCCCGGACGCCACGCAGAGGGCCGCGGCGGGTGCGCCCCGCGTCACAAGCCGCAGTCCGCAGTCCGCAGTCCGCACGCCGCACGCGCCACGCTTCGCGCACCATCGACGATCCGCCAGATCCCTTACGGGCCCGCCCTACCCGCTCACTTCGACGGGGAGAAACCACCGTGAAGGCCATCGTGCAGAACGTCTACGGCTCCGCGGACACGCTTCACGTACGGGACGTCGACCGGCCCACCCCCGCCGAGGGCGAGGTCCTGGTGCGCGTGCACGCCGCGGGGGTCGGCCCCGACGTCCTGCACGTCATGACCGGGCTGCCCGTGATGGTCCGCCCGTTCTTCGGACTGCGGAGGCCCAGGAACCCCGTACGGGGGTGGGACGGCGCGGGACGCGTCGAGGCGGTCGGCGCGAAGGTGACGGGCCTCGCACCCGGCGACGCGGTGTACGGGCACCTCGACGGCTCCTTCGCCGAGTACGCGCTCGCCAAGGCCGAGAAGATCGCCCCCAAGCCCGCGAACGTCACCTTCGTGCAGGCTGCCGCCGTGCCCGTCTCCGCCGTCACCGCCTTGCAGGCCCTGCACACCAAGGCGGGACTGCGGGCCGGCCAGCGGGTCCTGGTCATCGGCGCGTCGGGCGGGGTGGGCAGCTTCGCCGTCCAGCTCGCCGTCGCCCACGGCGCGGAGGTCGTCGGCGTCTGCGGGGGCCGCGCGGCCACGTTCGTGCGCTCCCTCGGCGCCAAGACCGTCCTCGACTACGCCCGCCAGGAGATCACCGACACCCCGCACCGCTACGACGTCGTGGTCGACGCCGCCGGGAACCGCCCCCTGCCCGTGCTGCGCCGCGCCCTCGCTCCGCGCGGCACTCTCGTACGCGTCGGCGGCGAGGGCGGCAGCCGCTGGTTCGGCGACACCGGCACCCAGCTGCGGATGGCCCTGCTGACCCGTTTCGCACGCCACGACCTCCGCGGCCTGCTGGCCGTCGTACGCCGAGCCGACCTGGTCACCCTCACATCCCTGATCGAGAGCGGCACCATCACCCCGGTCGTCGACAGCACCTACCCCCTGGCCGAGGCCCCGGCAGCCGTCCGCCATCTGGAGCGCGGCCACCCCCGGGGCAAGGTCGTCCTGACCATGCCACCCGACGCCACCCCGCCCTGAGGCGACCCGACGCCACCCCGCCCTGAGGCGAGCGGAGCCTCAGGCGAACGGGTCGCCCGCCACCCCACTGAGCCGGACCAGACCGCTCTTGCCCTCGTCGACGACGCGCACGTACAGCGTGTAGGCCGAGCCGGTCTCCTCCGCCCTGGCCCGCGCCCAGGCCAGCACGTCCTCGACGTCGCCGCCCGTCACCTCGTACTCGTCCGACGCCGCCCGTGACCGGTCCCAGAAGTACGCCCGGTAGGTGGCGTCGTCGTGCTCCCAGACGGTGTCCCGCGGATCCACTGCTCGTACGTGCATGGGCCAACCGTATCGGCAGGGCTCGTGGGCGGGCTGAGGGCGGAGGCCGGTGCTCCGGTGCCGAGAGCCGGACGCGCTAAGCCTTCGGGCCCGGCTTCCACTCCTCGGCGAGCAGCCCGAGCAGCACCTCGTCCAGGAACTCGCCCATCACCCAGGCCGAGGAGCGCAGCACGCCCTCGCGGACGAAGCCGTTGCGTTCGGCGGCGCGGAGCATCGCGGCGTTGTCGGCCAGTGTCTCGATCTGGACCCGCCGCAGGCCGCGCACGGTGAAGGCGTAGTGGCACAGCACCGCGACCACGTCGGTGCCGTAGCCCCTGCCGCGGGAGGACGGCAGCAGGGTCACGCCGATGTGCGCGGAGCGGTTGTGGTGGTCGATGTGCCACAGCTCCGCGGAGCCGACCAGCGTGCCGCTGTCCAGCTCCACCACGGAGAACGCGGCGAGCCGCTCGTCCTTGTCGTCCACGACGACCTTGGAGGCCGTGGAGCCGGGCGTGATCGGCCGCCACGGCCGGGTGTCGGCCCGCGAGTGGTTGGCCACGTCGTCGTACAGCTCGGCCTGAAGAATCGGGATGTCGTCCTCGTGCCGAGCCCGTAGCCCGACCTTGCCGCCCTTGAGCATGGACGTTTCCTATCCGACCGGACGACCAGCGGCAAACGAATATCCCGCCGTCGGCGCGCGGGTGGGGACGTGGCCGGTTTTCGGCCGAGCCTGGACAAACCTTGGACAAACCTTGAATCGCGCGGCCAGGGTGGGCGAGGAAGCACAGCGGTGCGCACGACGCAGGTCACGGGGGCAGGAGGTGCGGTGTGGCGACGGCCCGCTTCGTGGTGCTGGGAGACATCGAAGTCACCGAAGGCGACCAGCCGCTGAGCATCGGACACATGCGGCAGCGCGGGGTCCTCGCGGTGCTCCTCGCGGACGCCAACCACACGGTCTCCGTCGATCAGCTGGCCGACCGCATCTGGGGTGACCGACCCCCGCGACGGCTCCAGTCCACGCTCTACAGCTACCTGTCCCGACTGCGCCGGGCACTTCTCCGGTTGGAGAAGACCGGCGTGCGCATCGACAAGGAGCCGGGTGGATACCGGCTCACCGTCGACCCCGCGGCCGTGGACCTGCACCGGTTCCGCGACCTGGTCGCGCGGGCCAGGGCGACCGAGGACCGCGACCAGGCCGCGGATCTGCTCGCGCGGGCGCTCGGCCAGTGGCGGGGCGAGGCGTTCGCCGGCCTGGACACGCCCTGGTTCAACGCACTGCGCGACACCCTCGCCCGGGAACGCCTCGCCGCCGAGCTGGACCACAACGACCTCGCCCTGCAACAGGGCCGCCACGGCGAACTCCTCGCCGAACTGACCGCACGCGCCGAGGCGCACCCCCTGGACGAGCGCCTGGCCGGTCAGCTCATGCTCGCCCTGCACGGAGCGGGCCGCGCCGCCGACGCCCTCGGCCACTACCAGCGCGTCAGGGAACAGCTCGCCGACGAACTCGGCGTCGACCCCGGAGCCCCCCTGCGGGAACTCCACCAGCGCATCCTCACCGACGACCCGGAACTCGGCCTGCCCCGGCCACCGGGCGGCGCGGCGTCGCCCGCCGCCCCCGTGCCCCGCCAACTTCCGCTGTCCCCAGGCGTGTTCACCGGGCGCGGCGACGAACTCGACCAACTCACCAAGGCCCTCGGCGAGACCGTGGTGATCTCCGCGATCGGCGGGTCCGGCGGCGTCGGCAAGACCTGGCTGGCCGTGCGCTGGGCGCACGAGAACACCCACCGCTTCCCGGACGGGCAGCTGTACGTCAACCTCCGCGGCTTCGACCCGACGGCGGAGCCGATGCCCGTGTCCACGGCGGTACGCGGCTTCCTCGGCGCGCTCGGCGTCGACCCGGACGGCATCCCGCCGCACCTGGACGGACAGACCGCGCTCTACCGCAGCCTCGTGGCCGAGCGCCGCATGCTCGTCGTCCTCGACAACGCCCGCGACGCCGACCAGGTCCGCCCGCTCCTGCCGGGCAGCCCCGCCTGCACCGTCCTGATCACCAGCCGCAGCCGCCTGACCGCCCTCGTCGCCACCCACGGCGCCCGGCCACTGCCCCTGGACGTCCTCGACCGCGCCGCCGCGCACCAACTCCTCACCGGCCACCTCGGCATGCCCCGCGTCGCCGCCGAGCCCGAAGCCGTCAGCGCCCTGGTGGACCACTGCGCGGGACTGCCCCTGGCCCTGGGCATCGTGGCGGCCCGCGCCGCCACCCACCCCGACTTCCCGCTCGCCACCCTGGCCGCCGAACTCAGCGAGGCCACGGACCGCCTCGACGCCCTCTATGCCGGTGACCTCACCGCCAACCTGCGCACCGTCTTCGCCGCCTCGCACCACGCCCTCACCCCGCAGGCCGCGACCCTGTTCGTCCTCCTCGGCCTGGCCCCCGGGCCCGACATCAGCCTCGCCGCCGCGGCGAGCCTCGCGGCCGTGCCCGTGCCCCACGCCCGCACCCTGCTCGCCGAACTGGAGGGCGCCCACCTGGTGCGGCAGGACCGGCCCGGCCGCTATCACGTGCACGACCTGATCCGCCTGTACGCGTGCGAGATCGCCCACCAGCAGCTCGGCGAGGACGTCGAGCCCGCCCTGGACCGGCTCGTCGACTTCCACCTGCACACCGCGTACGCGGCCAACCGGCTCCTCGACGGCCCCCACACGCCGTTCATGGTCCAGCCGGAAGCTCCGCCGCCCGGCTGCGCCCCACAGACTCCGGCCGACTTCGCGGCGGCGCTGCGGTGGTTCGACGACGAACACGCCTGCCTGCTCGCCGTGCAGTCGCTCGCCCTGGCCACGGGTCGCCTCCGGCAGGTCTGGCAGCTGGCCTGGACCCTCATCTCGTACCACCAGGGCGGCTACCACCTGACGGAGTACCTCGCCGTCTGGCGCACGGCCCTCACGGCCGCCGAACAGCATGGAGAAACGCCCGCCCCTCAGGCGCTGGCCCACTGGCGTTACGGCCACGCCCGCTCCCTGAGCGGCGACCACTCCGCGGCCCTCGACCACCTGGGGCAGGCCCTCGTCCTGGCCGAGCGCACCCACGACATCGCGGGCCAGGCACACATCTGCCGCACCCTCGGCCGCGTCTGGGAGCAGAGCGGCGACGACGAGCGCGCCCTCGACCACGCGTTGCGCGCCCTCGCCCTGTACCAGCGCCTGGACAACCCGTTCTGGCAGGCCAACCAGCACAACGCCGTCGGCTGGATGCACGCTCAGCTCGCCCGGTACCCCGAGGCGCGCACCCACTGCGAGCAGGCGCTGCGTCTCTACGAGGAGCACGCGAGCCCCGCGGACGCGGCGTCCACCCTCGACAGCCTCGGCTACATCGCCCACCACTCCGGGCAACTCCCCGCGGCCCTCGCGTACTTCGAGCAGGCCCTGCCCCTGCTCCGGGAACGCTCCGACGCCTCGAACGAGGCCGACACCCTGGCGAACCTGGCCGAGACCCACCACGCCCTGGGCCACGCCACCGCGGCCCGCGAGGCGTGGCAACAGGCCCTGACGTTGTACGAGTCCCAGAACCGCCGCACTCAGGCCGAGCGGGTCCGGAACCGGTTGCGCTGAAGCGGCAGGAGCCGGGCGCCCCGCATCCTGCCGTTCCGCTACGGCCGTACCGCTGTCGCGTCGATCTCGAAGAGCATCCCCGGGAGCGCGAGGGCGGCGACACCGCTGAGGGTCTGGGCGGGAAGCCGGTCGCCGAAGCGCGCGTGCAGCACCTTGCCGAGGGCCGCCAGCTTCTCCATGTCGTGGTCGACGATGAAGCTGCCGAGCCGGACCACGTGCTCGTATCCGAGACCGACGCCCTCCAGCGCCGACTGGAGCCGGTCGAGGGCGAGTTCCACCTGGGAGGCGAAGTCGCCGGGAACGGGTGCGCCGGTGCTGTCGGAGGCGTACTGACCGGCGATGAAGACGAGTTCGCCGGGTGCCGAGACGGCGTGGCTGTAGCCGAACGGGGTCGGGTCGTGGAGGGTGGCCGGGTTGGTGATGGTGCGGTGATCATTAGTCATGTCTGCTCGAACGCGCGTGCAGGTCGAGTCATTCCTCGGTGAGCGACACGTGTTGTCACGGCAGGCGTTGTGCTCGTAGGACGGTGTCGTGGGTGTGGTGGGTGCCGGGGCGGCGCGCCGCGGTGACCTGCCAGCCACGCCGGGCCAGCCAGTGCGCGTCGGCCCCTTCACCGCATCCGACGTCGAGCGCCTGTCCCGGCGGCAGACCGACGGTCTCGGCCACGAGCACTCTGTTGGGGTTGCCGCTGAACACCTGCTTGCGGCTGCGATACATCTCGTCCCAGTGCTGGACCGTGCCGTACGGCTCGTCGCCGCTGCCGACCTCGGGATTTCGGGTCATCGTGACCACCTCCGCCGCGGCGTGACCCTGACGGCCCTGTCGGAGACCCCCGGCATCCCGATCAGCCCGCACTGGTTCGGCAACGCCGACGACCACCACGTCGAATTCCTCAGCATCCTCGGCCCCCAGGGCGAACGCGTCCACATCAAGGCCCGCTTCCGCCCCGACGACGACCGTCCCCTCTGATCAGCACCGGAGGCACGCGACTCGGGGCGCGATGACCACTCGGCCGGACCTCCCCGTCAGCACGTGGCGCGGTAGGACACATCCGGCAGATAGGTCCGCCAGTCCCGCCGCGAAAGACCCGAACCCGCCCGCTCGCACACGGCGCCGAGCACACGCGCGGGATCGAGCGCGTACTTCTGCGACGGCACATGGGAGCCGCTCGCGTACAGCGTCCTGCCGTCGGAGCTGAAGGCCAGCGCCGTGATCGTGTCGCCGGGTGTGGGCAGGGGCGACCCCAGCGGTCTGCTGGAGGGGACGTCCCACAGCTGGACGGTGCCGGAGAGGGTGGCGACGGCGAGCGTGGTGTTGTCGGGGGAGAAGGCGAGCGCGCGGACCGCGTCGTCGTCCGTGGCGGGCGCGGTGTCGGAGTCGGCGGCGGTCAGGACGGCGCGGCGGGTGGTGCCGGTGCCGTCCCAGATGGTCACGCGACCGTAGGCGTCGCCCGCGGCCAGGTACTGCCCGCCGGGGCTGAACGCCAGCTCGCTGGTCAGGGTGCCGCTCAGCGACGTGCGCACGCTCTTGCCGGTGCGGGGGTCGGCGATGGCCTGCCAGGAGGCGATCCTGGCCGAGTCCCGTCGCACCGCGAGGTCGCCGGAGATACCCGACAGCGTCCTGACCTTCTTGGGCCGGCCGCCGGAGCGCAGGTCCCACACCTCGGTGGTGTCGCGCATCGTCGTGCGGCCCAGGAACAGACGGGAGCCGTCGGCGCTGAGCACGAGGCCGTTCAGACCGCTCCCGCCCATCGCGTTCGCGTCCAGGTCGACCACCGCGTGCTGCCGGCGCTTCCGGACGTCCCAGACGCTGATCCGATCCCGGTCCAGCGCCCTGCCGTCGCCCAACTGCCGTGCCTGCCCGTAGGCGAAGTACCGGCCGCCGGCGCTGAACGACATGAGGTCGGCGCAGTCGTCCGGCGCCTGGATACCGTCGGCCAGTTTGGCCGCGCCCAGTTCCTCGTCCGGTGCCATGTCGTCAGGGCCGGCGGGCTCGGGGGTGTCCTCGGCGGCCCTGGGGCAGGGCTCGACCGGCGGCTCGAAGACGGTCCGCCCGCTGCCGGTGTCGACAAGCCGCAGGTTTCTGCCGTCCTCCGTGTGCCGGACGACGGCCTGGGTGCGTCCGTCCGCGGCCAGCCGCCCCTGGGAGTAGTACTCCTTGCGCCACACCGCGTCGACCGCCGACTTCACGCTCAGCGAGTGCACGACCGTCTGCGACTCGTTGAAGTAGCGCACGGCTCCCGCGCTCCGGTCGAACGCGAAGCCCACGGACGCGCTGCCGACGGTGGCACGGCGCGCCACCGGCGCGTCCGGCGAGGCAAGGCGCCACACCTCGACCCCGTCCGGCGTGGACGCCACCGCGAACTTGCTGTCCGCGCTGAACCGGACGTCCTCAAGGCCTCGGCTCGCCACCCGCGGCGCCTCGCGCCCGCTGCGCAGGTCCCAGCGGCGGATCTCACGGTTGGTGACGCGCGCCAGATGCCTGCTGTCCGGGGTGAACACGAACGTGGCGGCGCCGCAGTCGAACCTCTTCTTGTCCGCGGTCAGCCAGGAGCGCTTGAGCCGCGCGCGCCGGGCGATGTCCCAGACCTCCAGCGGGCCTTCCTCACCGCAGCGGGCCAGCAGACGGTCGTCCGCGCTGAGCGCGAAGCTCTCCGACTTGTGCGGCTGCCGCTGCTTCATGGCCAGGAGGGTGCGGCCACTGCGTACGTCGAAGAGCTTGCTGTACGCGGTGTCCGCGCTCTCTGCCGTACGCGCACCATGCCCTGAGGTGCCCGAACCGCCCGCACCTTCCAACGTGCCTGAATCGCCCGCGCCTTGCGACGAGCTCGAACCACCCGCTCCGTCCGGCACCATCTCTTCGTCTTCGCCCGTGTCCGAGCCGTCCACGTTCCACACCTGCAGCACCACACGCTCGCCGTCGGCGGAGAAGACCACGCTCGGCGGCCCGGTCGCGGGCAGGCGGCTGAGCACACGACCGGCCCGGACGTCCCACATCACCGTGCCTTCGGTCATGGCCAAGGCCAGCGTCCGGCCGTCCGGGCTCACCGTCACATCCGGCCCGTCCGCGGCCAGCTCGCCGAGCCCGGGATACGTACGCGCCCTCGGCCGCAGCTCCCGCATGTCCCAGGTCCGCACGTGCCCCGCGGCCGCCACCACCAGCGTCCGCCCGTCGGCGGTCAACTCGGTCGCCACGGGCTCCTTTCCGCCCTCGGGTCGGGAGAAGGACGACACCTCGTTCTGCGTCATGGCGCCGAGCAGCGCCGAGCGGGTCTCGGTGGACTCCGCGAGCCGCCAGGCGGCGACGCTCAGCCGCATCGCGGTGACCGGGTCGTGATCGCGCATCGTGGCGGCCGCGGCGGCGATGCGGCGGGCCTCCGCCTCGACGTGCCGCCGCTCGCTCGTACGGCTCTCCCGCCACGCCATGGCACCGGCGAGCACCGACAGGACCACCAGGACGGCCAGCGCACCGGACAGGGCGCGGCGCCGGCGCCGCGCACGCGCGCGGGCCTGTCGGCTCGCGGAGAGGAAGGACAGCTCGGGCCCGGTCAGGTCGGCGCATCCGTCGCCGTCGGCGGTGAAGTGCTCCGCCGCCGTGGTCAGGCGGGCGCCCCGGTACAACGCGCCCCGGTCGTGGGCCAGTTCCTCCCAGGTGCGTGCCGCCTCCGTCAGGTGGCGGTGGGCGCGCAGCCGGTCCCGGTGGGCGTCCACCCAGGCTCCGAGGCGGGGCCAGGACGTGATGAGCGCCTCGTGGGCCAGGTCGACGGTGTCGTCGTCGAGGGTGATGAGCCGGGCCCGGGCCAACAGGTCGACCACGGCGTCGACCTCGTCGCGGTCACCGAAGTCGAGTTCGGCGCGCCGGATGGGCCGCCGGGTGTCCTGGGATCCTTCCCCCGGGGCGATCAGCCGCAGCAGGATCAGCCGCGCCAACTCCTTACGGCTGTCCGAGAGCCGGGCGTGGACGTCCTCGGCGGTGCGGGCGATGGCACCGTGGAGGCCGCCGGTGTCCTCGTACCCCTGCAACGTCAGCGTCCGGCCGCGCCTGCGCCGCCAGGTCTCTCGCAGCGCGTGGGACAGCAGCGGCAGCGCCCCCGGCTCGCTCCCGGCCTCCTTCACCAGCCGGGCCGTCAACTCGCGCTCCACGATCAGCCCCGAGACCTGGGCGGGCTTCACGACCGCCTGTCGCAGCTCGGCCGCCGACATCGCCGTGACCAGAAGACTCGCCTCGGACAACACCTCCGCCAGAGCGCGGTGTTCGGCGCAGCGGCCGTAGAAGTCGGCGCGCACACCGAGCACCACCCGCAACCGGCTCTCGGGACGCCGCGCCGCCAGGAGCCCGTCGATGAAGGCGGCCCGCTCCTGCGGATCCCGGCACAGCGTGAACACCTCCTCGAACTGGTCCACGATCAGCCAGGTGTCACCGTCCCCCGCGACGGGCGTAAGCACCTTGGTGTGCGTACGCAAAGGATGCTCGCCCGGTGTGAGGATCCGAAGCGCCGCTGGACGCTCCACCGCGTCGTCGGCCCGCCGCAGCCGGGGTATGAGCCCCGCCCGCAGAAGGGACGACTTGCCGCCCCCGGAGGGACCGAACACCACGGTGAAGCGGGACGCCCGGACACGCTCGACCAGGTCCTCGGTCAGCCGCTCACGCCCGAAGAACAGCCCCTCGTCTCCCGGCTCGTAGCGCGTCAGGCCCCGGTACGGCGACTGCCCGACGTCGCCGTCCCCCTCGTCCAGCGACTCCTCGGCCCGCTCCCGCTCCACCTCGCGCCAGCGGCGCTCCCACTCCTGCGGATCGGCCCCACAGGCCCGCGCGTACGCCAGCGCCACCGCGAGCGACGGCAGTTTCTCCCCCGCGGCCGCCTGCGAAAGCGCCGTCACCGAGTAGCCCACCTGCTGCGCCATCACGCGATACGACGGAGCTCCCGCCTCCCGCCGCACCTTGCGCAACTCCACCGCGAACCGGGCCACCGGCCCGTCCGTCGGATCGAGCGGCTTTTCCCGACGCCCCACCCCACGCCCCCTGTTCCGTTGATGAACCGTGTCAACCTACGAGCCGCCGCTGCTCCCAGCAAGGAATACGGCGGCCCCGCGCGGGTCACGCGACGCGTCCGTGCCGACCCCCACGTGATTGTTCACCAGCACGGAAGCGGGGTGCTGAAAAACGCCGCACGCTGTGAACTCTTCGTCATCAGCACGGCAACGACCCGCCTCGGCGCGGGTCCTGCCGCGCTCTCGATCCGCGGGTTCCACAGACCTCTCCACCGGGGTCGGCCCGCGGAAGGGGAGGGACGAGACATGTCTGCAGCGACGAAGCCGCGCACTCGCTGGCGCAAGGCGGCCACGAACATCGGCGTCACCGGAGCGTTCGCGGGGCTCGTGCTCGGCGGAGCGACGTCCGCCGGCGCCTCCGGCGCGGTGGCGCAGGACGAGAAGAGCCCCCGCTCGTCGAGCGCCGGACCCTTCGCCTTCCACGGGGCGTCCGGCAGCGGCAAGGCCAGGATCAGCGGGAAGTACCAGTACTGGTACGCGGGCTCCGCCCACGGCCGTGCCTTCTACGACGGCAAGTTCTCGGGCGCGAGGGCGCAGGACCGGGCGGCGGGTGACGGCTACGAGGCGGTCCTGGCGCTCAAGTACGACGAGTTCAACGGCGGCGGGTGGCGGACGGTCAAGAACCGCGTGGCCGTGGTCAACAGCACCAAGTCGTGGTCGTTCAGGGGCAAGGACAAGGTCGTCGCGTACGCCTGCGACCGCAAGGTCGGGACGAAGCGGCTCCTGAACTGCAAGCCCTGGCGGTTCTGACCGACGGCCGGTTCTCCGCCCGCCCGTAGCTGTCGCGCAGGGGTCTTTGCTCTACAGGGGTGAGCAAAGACCCTTGCGCGTCCGTGTCCCGGAGGACGGCGAGCCGGTCGGCGAGGCCGAGGACCGGCGCACGGGCACCTCACCGTCGGTCCTCACGGACCTCGCGCCGGTCCGCACCCGCGCTGTCCACGCCCTGGGGCACCGCGACTCCCTGGGGCGCCACGATGAACGCCGTGCCCTTGGCCAGGTCGATGCTGGAGCGGGGCGGCGCACCGTCGCCCTCCTCGTCCCGCAGCAGCAACTCCACCCGCCGCTGCTCCATCTCGACCGTCTTGTTTCCGTTCACGACCGCCGTGAACTCGTCGAAGGCCGTGTTCGACAACGACCGCCCCGTGCGCCGGCGCAGCCACGGGATGAGCCCCAGTCCCGTGAACCATCGCCACACGCTCTCCACCAGGGCGAACAGGACCAGTTGGCAGACGAACGCCGGGAACGACAAGAGCCAGATCGTCATGGACGGCCCCCGCCGAACGTTGTCGCGGCCGCCGTGGTCGTCGCACTGGTCTCGCTGATGGCCATGGGACGACCTTGCTGGATCCGCGGCGCACGGGGATCGGACCTGCGAATGATCCGCTTCCCCCGTACGGCGGAGGCGCTGCCGTGGGAGGTCCGCCGGACATGCCCCGGTCCACCGACCCGGCGACGGATGGCCGGATCCTGTCGGTACATGGCCATCGAGCCACCACCGGGGAAGCCGCTGACCAGCGAGCCTTACGCCGTGCCCCAGTCCGCGGGCACCAACTCCCCAGTACCTCCCACCGCACAAGGAACGTCGTCATGGCCGAGCCCCAGCCCGTCACCGCCCCCTCCACCATGCGAGCCGTGTCCCAGGACCGGGCCGGAGCCCCCGACGTCCTCAAGGTCGTGGAGACCCGGCGGCCGGAGCCGGGCCGGGGCGAGATCCTGGTCCGCGTGCAGGCGGCGGGCGTGAACCCGGCCGACTGGAAGACCCGCGCACGGGGGATGTTCGCCACCGGAGCGACACCTCCCTTCACCCTCGGGTTCGACGTGGCCGGGATCGTCGAGTCGGTGGGCCCCGGCGTGACGATCTTCCACCCGGGCGACGCGGTGTTCGGGATGCCCCGCTTCCCGCATCCGGCGGGTGCGTACGCCGAGTTCGTCACAGCACCGGCCCGCCACTTCGCGCCGCGCCCGCGTGGCCTCGACGCCGTCCAGGCCGGCGCCCTGCCGCTGGCCGGGCTGACCGCCTGGCAGGCCCTGGTCGACACCGCGCAGGTCCGGCCGGGGCAGCGGGTGCTCATCCACGCTGCGGCCGGGGGTGTCGGCCACCTGGCCGTGCAGATCGCGAAGGCCCGCGGCGCACACGTCATCGCCACGGCAAGCGCAGCCAAGCACGACCTCCTGCGCACGCTCGGCGCCGACGAGCTCATCGACTACCGCACCCAGGACGTCGCCGACACCGTCCGCGACGTCGACGTGGTCCTCGATGGCGTCGGCGGCCCCAACTGGACCCGCTCGCTGCGCACCCTGCGCCCGGGCGGCATCCTCATCTCCCTGGTGCCGCCGGACGACACCTTCCCCGTCCAGCAGGCCGAGGAGGCCGGGGCGCGGGCGGTGTTCATGCTCGTCGAGCCCGACCGGCAGGGGCTGCGCGAGATCGGCGCCCTCGTCGAGGACGGCCGCCTGCGGGTCGTCGTCGGCACGGTGCTCCCTCTGGAACAGGCCGCGCAGGCACACGCGTTGGGTGAGACGGGCCGTACCACGGGGAAGATCGTCCTGGCGGTCGGCGCATAGAGGGTCGGCGGACAGACGGTCGTTGGCGGGAGGGCGGGGTGGGCGCATGAGCCCCCCACCCCGCGTACCTCCTGGAAGGCGCCGGTCGTGTGGCCTACCTGCCGTTGGGCGTCGGCGCGCTGCTGCCGGTGTAGGAGGGGAGGTCGGCCACCAGCTTGGTGAGGGCCGGGTCGCCGGCGTAGCGTCGCGCGTGCAGGTCGGCGATCTTCCGGGCGATGTCGGGGTCGTCGCTGTCGGTGGTGTCGTACGAGACGAAGGACTCCACCAGCGGCAGACCGATCCGGTCGGTGTGGGCGTGCGAGGGCGCCATGAGGTACTCCCAGTAGCCTTCGAGGTCCTCGATGACGAAGACGGCGCCGTACTCGAACTCGCCGCCTATGTCTCTGCCGACGACGTACCGCGTGACCGCGTCGATCGACTCGCCCTGGTTGCGCAGGCTGGCGAGCGCTTCCTCGCGCTGTGAGGCGGTGGCGGCCGTCTTGAAGGTGAAGCGGTTGTGGTGGTAGATCATTTCTCTCCCTCGGTGGTCTGGGGGCGTCCTTGGGGGTTCGTGGTCGGCGCTGACCAGTAGCCGAGCAGTGCCGTCACGGCCTGGTCGGCCAGGCGCAGGGCGCGGTCGAAGCCGACGTCCTCGATCGCCCCGATGCCCGCGAGGCCGTGCAGCGTGCCCCACAGCAGGTCGCAGGCGTCCTCGACGCTGTCAGGCTCGGCCCCGGTCTCGGCCGCCCACGCGCCGATCAGCTCCCTGGTGAAGGCGATCACGTCGTCGGCGGCGGCGCGGCGGGTGGAGGCGTCGACGTCCGTGCCCGGCGCGCCCGACATGAGCTGGTAGAGGCCGGGCCGCGACCGGGCGAACTCCAGATACGCGACCGCCGCCAGGTGCGGGCCCCGTGACGCCGGTTCACCGGCCACCGCGGCCCGCAGCCGCTGCGCCAACTCGCCGTTGACCCGCTCAAGGAGCGTGTGCAGGACGGCCTCTTTGCTCGGGAAGTGCTGGTAGATCACCGGCGCGCTGTAGCCGATCTCGGCGGCGATCCGCCGGATGGTCACCGCCCGCCAGCCCTCGGTCTCGGCCATCCGGCCCGCCGCCTCCAGGATCTCGGCGAACGTCCGCTGCCGTACCTCTTCCCGCTTCCCCACCACGAACCCCTAACGACGTTAGAAAATCTAACGCTGTTAGCATTCCGTGCGCTCCCGGACCTGTCAACCCGGTCAGTGGGATCCGTGTTCACCTCGCGCCGGAGAGAGCAACCGCGGGCCGGCCCGTAGCATGAGCGCCATGCGTGAGTTCTTCACAGTCGGTCAACTGCGGTTGTCGTTCCTCGACTTCGGCGGTCCGGGTCTTCCGCTGCTGGCGTTCCACGGGAACTTCAACGAGGCGGCGGTGTTCGGCCCGCTGGCAAAGGCGCTGGCGCCGCAGTGGCGAGTGATCGCGCTGGACCAGCGGGGGCACGGCGAGTCCGACCGTGCAGAGAGCTACGAGCGGGCCGACTTCGTCGCCGACATCGCGGCTTTCCATCGCCACCTCGGGCTCGGATCGGTGCCGATCCTCGGCCATTCCCTGGGCGGCGTGAACGCCTACCAGTACGCCGCCCGGAACGCGGACCGGGTCGAGTCCCTCATCGTCGAGGACGTCGGCGCCGTCGTGGACATCGACTGGAGGTTCACGGCCCGACTGCCGCGCAGGGCACCGTCCCGTGAGGAGTTGGCCTCGGCCATCGGCTGGACGGCGCCCTACTTCGCGTACTCGATGCGCCAGTTCGACGACGGCTGGGGATACTCCTTCGGCATCGACGACACCGTCCTCACCCAGAAGGCCCTCACCGGCGACCACTGGAGCGACTGGGAGTCGGTGACCTGCCCGACCCTGCTGATCCGCGGAACGGACAGCGAGGTACTGGCCGAGGCCCACGCCCAGGAAATGATCGCCCGCAGGGGCGGTCGGGCGCAGCTCGCGGAGATCGCGGCCGGACACGTGGTGCATCACGACGCCCCCGACGAATTCGCCGCGGCCGTACGCACGTTCCTGTCGCACCAACCGGAACGGTAGAGGCTCCCCCCCGCCCGTCCCCGCACGTTCCGGCTCGCCTCTGCCTCTCCCGTTCGTCTCCGCGCGCCTCCGGCGATTCCGCCGCCGGGCGCCGTCTTCGCGCCAACATCCACCGACCGGGCGGATTCCCGATACCCCACCGGAGTCCGCCCCGTTGTCCCTGGCGACGATCACAGCCCGCCATCTTTCCTGCGGCGGGCTGTGCCATGCGCCAGGAAGGGACACTCCCAGCTCATGACCTCACGGCACCGCCTCGGCCGAAGCGCCGCTGTACTGAGCGCCGCCCTCGCCTTCACCACGGCGACCACTGCTCTCACCGCGACCGCCGCCGACAGCGCCCACAAGACCGGCAAGCACACCACCTCGACAGCCGTGGCGCCGCGCGCCGGTGCGGGGTCGGCCCAGGACGTCCCGGACGGCGGCTGGGAGGGGGACGGGCTGCGCCTGAGCGCCGAGGAGAACCGCAAGGTCGACGCCTACGTCGCGCGCGCCCGCCAGGCCGAGCCGGCGATCACCCGCGACGTGCGGGCCGCCGCGCAGCTGGGCGGGGCGGATCTCATCGGGTTCGAGCACCGCCTGAAGTCGCCCGACTCGCTCAAGCGAAAGGTCGCCACCGACCTCAAGGAGTACCCCGAGAACACTGTCGACCAGGCGCTCGCCCGCCTCAACGACGCGGTGCGCTACACCCTCCAGTGGCCCGACCACGAGTACGTCACCGGCGCCACCATCGCCTCCCAAGTGCTGTCCGCATGGGGCAACGACACCACGAAGTGGAGCAACACCTGGGGGCGCGCCCAGGGCTACAAGGGTCTCAACACAGGCTGGCGCGCGCCTGATTCGCGGCAGCGCTTCGAGGTGCAGTTCCACACCCCGGCGAGCAAGTACGCGCAGGAGGAGACGCACAAGCTGTACGAGGAGCAGCGGCTGCCCACGACCAGCCCCGAGCGCAAGAAGGAACTCCAGGAGCAGCAGAACGCGCTGTTCGCCGCAGTGCCGGTGCCGGACGGTGCCCCCGAACTCGCAGCGCCCGCGGCCGTTCCGGCCCCGGTCCCGGCCTTGGCACCTGTGGCGTGAGTCCCGAGGCGTGAGGCCGGGCTCGGCCGCACCGCCGTCAGAGTCCGCTGTTATCGTGCGCCGATGTCAATGATCAAGAAGTTCCAAGTGACCTTCGACTGCGCCGAACCCGAGCGTCTCGCCCGCTTCTGGTGCGAGGTGCTCGGGTACGTCGTACCCCCGCCTCCGGACGGGTTCGCCACGTGGGACGAGTACAAGCAGTCGCTGCCGCCGCAGGAGCGGGATTCCTGGTTCGCCTGCGTCGACCCGTCCGGAGTGGGCCCGCGCCTGTACTTCCAGCGCGTCCCCGAGGGGAAGGCGGCCAAGAACCGGGTGCACCTCGATGTGCGGGTCGGCACCGGGCTCGTGGGCGAGGAGCGCCTCGCTGTGCTCGACGCCGAGCGGGCCCGCCTGGTCCCGCTCGGCGCGGTCCACGTGCGCACCTTGTACGACGGCAATGACTCGTGCATCCCGATGCTGGACATCGAGGGCAACGAGTTCTGCATCGACTGAGCGTCGGGTCGTTCACACAGCGGGACGTGTCGGTTCCGCGGGGCGTGTGGGTTCGGTCTGTTCGGCGGGGTGTGCTGCGGCAGCCGGCCGGCGGGGGAGGGGGCCGAGGCGTTGCCGCCAGGGGATGCGGCGGCCCTGGCCGAGGGCGATTCCGGCGATGACGACCGTCGCCCCGACCGGCTCGTTCCAGGAGATGGCCTCGCCGAGTACCGCGATGCCCAGCGTCACGCCCACCACAGGGGTGAGGTAGGTGACGGTCGAGGCGCTGGTGGCGCCCCACGCGGCCACGACGTTGGTGTTCCACACGTACGCCAGTCCCGTACCGGCCACACCCAGCGCGGCGACGCTGAGCACGACGTTCCACGACAGCTGGACCGGCGCGGTCGCGGTGAACGGAGCGAGCAGCAGCATGACGGCCGCCCCGAGACAGACCTGCACCGTCGCCACCGGGACCGCCGACAGGCCGCGCGGCGAGACGAACCGGCGGATGTACACGAAGGCCAGCCCGTAGGAGAGCGTCGCCAGCAGGCACGCCGCCTGAGCCGCGCCCTCGCCCCCGGAGAATCCGCGCCAGGGCCCGAGGACCATCACGACTCCGGCGAACCCCAGCACCAGACCGGCCAGTTGGGACCGGTTCGGGCGCTCACCGGGCAGCGCGACCGACGCGACGATCAGCGTCATCAAGGGAGTCGTCGCGTTGTAGATGCTGGCAAGCCCCGACGAGACGTGCAGCTCAGCCCACGCGAACAGCGAGAACGGCAGCACGCACAGCAGCACCGACACGACCGCGAGGTGCCCCCACACCGCCGTGTCCCGTGGCAGCCGCTGCCGGGTCACCAGCGTCACCGCCAGCAGCGCCACCGCTCCGGCCAGCATGCGCCCCAGCACCACCTGAGCGGGCGAGAGCCCCGCCAGGCCGACCTTGATGAACAGAAAGCTCGCCCCCCAGGCCAGCGCCAGCAAGAGGAACTGGCCGAGCACCGCACGCGAGCCTTCCGCCCTGGGTCGAGTCATGACGTACTCCCGTGCTCTTCACGCTCCGACACAGCAGGGAGCTCGCGGCATCGACGCGGTGGCCGACGGCTTCGCGAGGTCCACCGGTTCTGTGGGTCAGCGGCCCGCAGCGAGCCGCACACGTAAAGGCTCGCGCGCTGACAGGTCTATCACCGGCGGCATTCGGACATCACGTTCGCGGACCCGCACCAGATATCAGGCACCCGGCCTCAGCCACCTGGCACCCGGCGGAGAATCTAGGCGCCCAGCGGCCCAAGCACCGCGTCCACCACCCGCAACCGCCGCTCCCGCGACCACTCCTCCGCCGCCTCGAACCCGGCCATGACCAGCCCGCCGACGAGGACATCGACGACGTCCGCCTCGTCAGGACCGCCCGCCAGGCGCCGCAGCTCGGCGTCCCACCAGCGGTTGAACGCCGCGAGCTCGGCGCGTACGACCGGCTCGGTCCGCGCCCCGAGGACGATCGCCAGCCAGATCCGCTGCGCGTCGGCCCCGGTGCCGAGCACCGCCCACTCCACCAGCGCGCGCAGAGGACGTTCACTGTCGGCGAGCAGCTCGGTGATCTGGGCCTGCCGGGCCTCGACCTCGTGGCGCACGGCGATCCGGATCAGCTCGTCCCGGCCGCTGACGTAGTGCGTGACCTGCGAGGTGGAAGCGCCGACGGCGGAGGCGACGGCCCGGATCGTCGCTTCGCGGAAGCCGCGCTCGGCGGCGATCTGCAGGACCGCGGCGCCGATGTCGCGACGGCGGGCTGTGTGGTCGACCTGACGGGGCACCCAGCCACTCTTGCACGTCCCGCACTCTTCGTGCAACGCTCGTTGTAAAACACATGATGCAAAAACGGAGGGGTGGAGATGCCTAACGCAGTCGTCGTCGGCGCCGGCTACGCGGGGCTGTGCGCCGCACGCAGACTCCGCACGGCCGGACTCGACGTCCTCGTCCTGGAGGCGAGCGACCGCGTAGGCGGCCGCACCCTCACCGCACGGCTCCCCGGAGGCTGGGCCCTCGACCTAGGCGGCCAGTGGATCGCCCCCGCCCACACCCGATTCGCAGCCCTGGCCCGCGCCTACGACGCGAAGACCTTCACCGGCCACACCCAGGGCGACAACCTCCTCCTGTCCCGGACCGCGCCCCGCCGCTTCTCCGGCCAACTCCCCCCGCTGCCCCCGCACGCGACCGCGGTCCTCGCGATGGCGCTCTGGAAACTCGACCGCCTGACCACCCGCACCCTCACCACCGCCCAGGCGGAGCGCCTCGACTCGACCACCGTCGCCACCTGGCTGCGCCGTCGCCTCCCCGTGCCCCGGGCCCACCGCCTGGCCGAAGCGATCCTGGGCGCGGAACTGTCGGTCGACGTGGCCGGCGTGTCGATGCTCGCCCTGATCACCGCCATCCGCGGCACCGGCGGAGTGAGGGCGGGCACGGAAGCCGAGACGGCAGCGTCCCTCTTCATCGAGGGCGCGGACGGTCCCGCCCGGTCCATCGCCGCCGAACTCGGCGACGCGGTCCGCCTCGACACACCGGTGACATCCATCCACGACACCGGCGACGACGTGCACATCGCCGGCGTACGCGCCGCCCGCGTGATCGTCGCGCTCCCACCACCCCTGGCCGGCCGCATCCACTACAGCCCGGCCATGCCCGCGGCCCGCGACCAACTGACGCAGCGCATGCCCATGGGCGCGGCCCTCAAGACCTTCGCCGTGTACGACACCCCCTTCTGGCGCGGGGACGGACTCTCGGGCCTCGCACTCGACCTCGACGGCCCCATGACCTTCGACGCCTCACGCCCGGGCGGCCCCGGCCTCCTGTGCACCCTGGCCAACGGACCCGCGGCCAGGCGCCTGACCGGCCTCGGCCCGGCCGAACGCAAGGCGACGATCGTCCGGTCCCTCGTCCGCGGATACGGACCCCGCGCCGCCCACCCCGTCGACTGGCACGAGAAGAACTGGTCCGACGACCCGTACTGCCGCGGCGGATACAACGCCTACTTCCCCCCAGGAGTCCTCACCACCGTCGGCCCCGCCCTGCGCACCCCCGTCGGACGCGTCCACTGGGCCGGCAGCGAGACCGCCACCGAGTGGGCCGGCTACATCGAGGGCGCGATCCGCTCGGGCGAACGGGCAGCCGACGAGGTCCTCCAGGCGGAGACGAGGTTCCAGGACCGCCTCGTCGTACCGGACTGACCGGCCCCTGCCCCCGTGGACCACCTTCACCTCGACATGGATGTGCGGATCGCTTCCGCCCAAGACGCCTCCCCGCCCCTGGGAACGGGACGGCCCGAAGTGCTCGTACCCGGTGACATCCGCGGGATACCGCTCACAGCACCCGGACCGGTCAGGCCACAGCACCTCGGCTGGTCAGGGAACCGTTCCTCCACGCCCCGCGTGAGAGGTTGGTGTGTTGTCGGCTGGTGGCAGAGTGACTGGAGGGGCCAGGATGAGAGCGCGGACGTGGGTGAATGTGGCGGTATCGGCGGGTGTGGTGCTGGTGGCGTGCGCGTGCGGCCCGGACAAGTCGAAGGACGACGCGGACACGAAGCCGGAGCGACCGTCCGCGTCCACGGAGCAGAAGGAGCCGTCGTCCCCACCGTCCGAGTCCACACCCTCCAAGAAGCCGTCGGCCACCCCGACCGGCGACCAGCCCGCCCCCAGGACGAAGAAGGGCGCGATCGAGCGCTACGAGCAGTACCTCCACGCCCTCGGCCGTGAAGACGTCGACACGGTCTGCGAGGTGGCCGGGCCCGCCGCGAAGAAGGCGGAGGACGAGGGCGCAGGCCCCTGCAAGTCGTCGTACGCCACCGTCTTCAAGATGATCTCGCCCACGCAGAAGAAGGCCCTCAGGACCGCGACGGTCGACCCGCGGCGCGTCGTGGTGCGCACGCCCGCCAGGATCGAGATGCCGGTCGCAGCGGTGAAGTCCTCCGCCACGTTCTCCGAGAGCGACCTCGGCAGCTACACCCTGGAGTACCTGAAGAAGGACTGGTACATCACCGACTGAACCCGACCCGCCGTGCGCGACCCCGGCCAGGGAGTCAGGCCGGGGCCGGCAGCTCCATCAGGGCGAGCTCTGCCGGGTCGATCACCGCGGTGACCTCGGTGATGCGGCCGTCGACGACGGTGAAGGCCAGGACGGACGCCGGGGTGCCGTCTTCCTTCCAGGAGATGACCCCGGGGCGGCCGTTGACGGTCGCTGTACGTCCATGAGCCGCGCCGCCGGCCACGCGCGCGCGGGTGGCGACCTCGGTGGCTCCGAGCGTGACGAACCGACCCTGCGGCGTGTGGACGGTGAACTTCACCTCGGGGTGAAGGACTTCCAGGAGCCGCTCGAACTCACCGTCGCGGGCGGCGGCCAAGAAGGCGTGAACCACTTCGCGTTGCTGCCGCGCGGTGCTCGCCGGCGGCTCGACACCCTGTACGTTCCGGACCTTCCTGCGGGCACGGCTCGTGAGCATCTTGGTCGCGTCGGCGGACTTGCCGAGAATCGTGCCTATCTCGGCGTGGGGCACGGCGAACACGTCGTGCAGCACGAACGCCAGGCGCTCGTCCGGACGCAGCGAGTCCAGGACGGTGAGGAGCGCGAGGCCGACGGAGTCCCCGAGCTCCACGAGTTCTTCCGGAGCGGGGGCGTCGTCGAGCACCACGGTGAATTCGGGCCCCTGGTCGTCGAGGCCGACGTGCGGGCGACTCCGGCCCGACCGCAGCACATCGAGGCTGATGCGGCCTACCACGGTGGTCAGCCAGCCGCCGAGGTTGTCGATGGTGCCGGTGTCCTGGCGGGACAGCCGCAGCCATGCCTCCTGGACCACGTCCTCCGCGTCGGCGTGCGAGCCGAGCACGCGATGGGCGACGGCTCGCAGCCGCACGCGGTGGGACTCGAAGGCCTCGGAGATCGAATCCACGGGATGAGCTTCAGACACGTTGTTACCTTCCTCGAAACTGCTCCGTCATAGGGGTGACGGGCACCGGCCCCGGAACGTAACCCCGATCAAGGAGAGCACCCTCGCATGGAGAACCGACTCAAGAACAAGAACACGAACAACCCCGACGTATGGACCGCGATTCAGCACCTCCAGAAGGCGATCGCCGCCGGGGGCGTCGACCCGAAGCTGCTCGCCCTGGTCCACCTGCGCGTGAGCCAGATCAACAGCTGCTCGGCGTGCGTCCACGCCGCCGCCACCGGAGGGAAGAAGGCCGGTGAGACCGACGAGCGACTGCACAACGTGGCGGCGTGGCGCGAGGCGCCGTTCTACACGGACGCGGAGCGCGCGGCGCTGTCGCTGGCGGAGGCCGCGACCCGGCTGCAGGACGGCGTGGACGGAGTCACCGACGAGATCTGGGACGAGGTCAACGCCCACTTCACCGAGGAGGAGTTCGGCGCACTGAACCTGGAGATCGCGCTGACCAACTTCTTCAACCGGATCAACCGCACCATCAAGGAACCGGCGGGACGGACCTGGAGCTGAGCCACATCCCTCTGACTCACCAACATCACCCACAGGTCGCGCCCTTCTCTCCCTCCCTGACATCCGGCGGGGCTGCCTCGTCGGATGTGCAGGGACGCACACGGTCCCGCGAACAGCCGTTTCCGCTCCTGTCGGGGAGCGGTCAGGCCCGAGATGGGGAGACGACGATGAAGGCCCGTATTGACTTCCATGGCAACGCGATCGGCGCCAAGCACGTGAAGTACCTGGCGTCGGCGGGCCAGGCGCTGCTCGCCACATCGCTGCCCAAGGCGACGATGGAGCTGGTGGCCCTGCGGATCAGCCAGATCAACGGCTGCGGATTCTGCGCCGACATGCACACCAAGGACGCCGCCCACGCCGGGGAGACCCCGGTACGCCTGAACCTGGTGGCGACCTGGCGCGAGGCGACGGTCTTCTCCGAAGCCGAGCGCGCCGCCCTGGAACTGGCGGAACAGGGCACCCGCGTCGCCGACGCCGCGGGCGGCGTGAGCGATGCGGCCTGGGCGGCCGCGGCCCAGCACTACGACGAGGACCAGCTCGTCGCCCTGGTGTCAGTGATCACGCTGATGAACGCCTTGAACCGTTTGAACGTGATGATTCAGCAGCCCGCGGGGGATTACCAGCCGGGTCAGTTCGGGTAACCGGCGGCCGCACCGGCCGATCGCCGCAGACGATCGGCCGGTGCGGACGGAAAACATCGATGGCCGGACGCCCACTCACCGGGCTCCGGCCATCGGCCCAGGAAAGACCTGCCCAGCAGGCGGTGCCGCACCGCGCGAGCAGCAGCCACTCCTGCGGCCCCGGCTCAACGATCCGCGATTGGGGCGCATCGGCGTGTGTGAAACCGGCCCGACCGGACACCCGCCGCGCTGAGCGGCAGAAGCAGCTTTCCGATCTGCCGTCACGCGAAAATTCGAGCTAGGAGCCTGTGCAATGACCGACAATCTTTGGGGCTATCACCCGACGTCCGGGCACACCGCGGGCATCAACTTGATCGGCTTCAAGGTCGACGCAACGGACGGCACCATCGGCAAAGTCGACAAGCACTCCGACGATGTCAGCTCCGCCTACCTCGTAGTCGACACCGGCGTCTGGATCCTGGGCAAGCACGTCCTGCTTCCGGCCGGCACGGTCAAGCACGTCGACACCGAGAACAAGAGGATTTCCGTCGACCTCACCAAGGAGCAGATCAAGGACTCCCCGGAGTTCGACAAGGACAAGCACATCGGCGACACCGCCTATCACGACCAGCTCAGTGAGCACTACGGTCGCCACCGCCGCATCTGACGAACACAGCCAAACCGAGAACCTGCAGTGCGGCCGGGAACATCCGGCCGCACTGCAGCTCTTACGAAAACGATCGAGGGGACGAGAATGTACATAGGATTCGGCACGGTCGTCGTCATAGTGATTATCGTCGCCATCATCATGGTGATGCGCCGAAGGTGATGTTCATGCGGTGGGTTGCACCCCTAGGAGGGGATACTCGAATGGGTGCGTAATTGCGTGTGTGGCGGCGGGAGTTGAGGTATTATGGATGGTGCGCCTGCTGAGTGAGTGGATTATTGTGCGGGAGGTCCTGGGTGTCGGAGAGGGTCCGCGATTTCGGAAAGTATGGCGCTCGTGGCGTCAAAGGCCATGAGGCCGTCGCGCGTCAACTCGATGCCCTCGCCGGCTATTTCACCACGCCCGTGACATCTCGCCGAGGCCTGCTGGCGCGGCTGCATTACCTGACCCGCAGCGACCACGCACGCCAGGCGGCACGAGCGGCCGGCCTGACGGTGACCGACCGCACGCTCAAGGCCTGGCTGGACGGCAAGCGCAGGCCTTCTCAGCGGAACGTGGAGCGCGTCGAGGCCGCCTACCGCACGGTGCGGCGGCAGAACGTGGCCCGATATCTGCTGCGGCGCCTGAACGCGGAAGGCCGGGGCACGCGCGTGGAGATTCACCCGCTGAACCAGTCCCAGGTGCCCAGGCCGCGCCAGCGGGTCGTGGAATTCCGGAGCTTGAATGTCCGCCAGTGGGACGCGCTGGTTCGGGCCTGGACGGACGCGAATGACGAGGCGCTCGACGACGCCTGGGTGGAGAAGATCGTGGATCTGGGCAGCCAGTGGGGTCAGTACGAGTACGTGACCAACGTGGGATTCGCGGCCTGAGACAGACGGCGCGAAGCCCGTTGACGCCGTACGTTCACGAGTGCGGTCGGCCGACTGCGGCGGCCGACTCCAGCCCCTTCCCGTCCCGGACGGACTTCTCGAGGAGCGTGAAGGACTTCGTCGCACCGCCCGGCTGCGGCTTGCCCTCCTTGTGCCCCACCACCTGATAGCCGGCCCTGAGGTAGTACGCACTCAGACGGGCGTTGCCGGCCAAGCAGTCCAGACGTACGAGAGGCCGACCGACGTCGGCGACGCGGCGTTCCGCGAACCGCAGAAGGTGCTGCCCGGTCCCGGACGGAACACGGCGGTGATCCACCATCAGCCTGTGCACATAGCCGGCCGTCGGAGGCTGCGGCCCCCAGGCATCCTCGTCCTCCCACCACAACTCCCAAGCACCGACCACACGATCACCCGCCTCCGCGAGCCACACCTCCCCGCTCTCCATGACCCGACGGAAGTGGTCCCCGCCCAACTCACCGGGCTGCCACTGCCCAGTGATGCCCTGGGCGATCATCCAGCGGGCGGCATCGTCACGGAGCCGGACGAGAGCAGCAAGGTCGGCGTCGTCGGCGAGACGGAAACGTAGATCATTCACGCCACGATCCTCGCACGGACGCCCTACTGCCTCTCTTCCGCGTCGTATCCGCGACACTGATCCCGCGACGCCTGATGGCGGAACTCGTAGGGTGCATTTATGCGCATACGTCCAACCCTTCGCTTCTGCCTCGCAACTGCCGCCACAGCCGGCTTCCTGGTCGGCTGTTCGGACCAGCACGAAACCCGCGGCAAGGAAGCCGACAAGGGGTCTGCGCATCGGCCCGCCGCGTCCCGCTCAGGCGCAGACCCGTCGCAGGGAAACGCCCGGGCATGGGAACCCGACGACGCCCTCCAGCGGGCAGAACGGGCCCTGGACGCCTACGAGGATGACGGCACCCACCCCGACCTCGTCGACGCCGACACCTCGTACATCGCCGATCGCCTCACCAAGACCTACGCCACCCCCGGCGAGAGGCCCTACCGGCTGGACATCACCTGTGACACCGACGACGTCGAGGAACTCACCCTCACGTTGACGCGCGGTGACGAAGAACAGCCGTACGGCATCGGGTGTGGAGACCCCGAAGCCGATCAATTCAATATCCCGGCGGGCAAACCCTTCAAGATCAGCGCAGCGCCGGTGAAGGGCGGTGCCGGCCTGTTCCTCTGGCGGCTGAACACCATCTCCCCGGATGACGTCGAAGGATGTGAGGACGACATCAAAGCCTGTTAGGTGTGCCGGGCTCCGTGGAGCAAACGCTCCCGGGTGCCGTCGTCCGACCACAACCCGTGGCGCTCATACGTGCTCTGGTCAACGCTCGACGGAGCGGACACGCCTCACCTGTCGGGCGGCGGCACCCGCGCTGCCGAGCAGAGCCACGGTGGACAACAGCCTCTACCGTGACAGCAGTACATGCCGTGTCCAAGGGAACGGGGAACCCCATGCCTGCCTACGTCATCGTCAACGTCGATGTGCTCGACGAGGAGGCCGGCCTGGCCTACGCGTCCGTGGCCCAGACGTCCATCCTCAGCCACGGCGGCCGTTACCTGGTCGCGGGCTCCACGCCCGAGCCCGTCGAAGGCACCTGGGACTCGTCCCGGTTCGTGGTCATCGAGTTTCCCGACATGGACCGGATCCGGGAGTGGTACGAGTCGCCCGAGTACCGGCGGGCCCGAGAGATGCGGGAGGGCAAGGTCCGGGTGGGAATGCTGTTCGTCGAGGGCGCCCCACCCGAGGGCTTCTCCCTCCCGGCCCAGGGCCGGCCGGCGCCCTAATCGTGTTGACCGTCCCCGGCAGGCAGTGCTGGAGTCGGCACGTGGACAGCATCCCCGCCAACCGGCGGCTCTGGAACCAGATCAGCAGCGCCTACCAGGACGAGCACGACCCACGAATCGGCGCCACACCCCGACTGTGGGGCATGTACTCCATCCCGGACGCGCACCTGCAGGCCCTGGGCGACGTCACCGGCAAACGCGTCCTCGAACTCGGCTGCGGCGCCGGCCAGTGGTCCAGGGCGCTCGCCGCCGAGGGCGCCACCGTGGTCGGGCTCGACCTGTCCGAGGCCCAACTCGCCGCAGCGACCCGCGCGATGGGAGCGGCCCGCTACCCGCTGGTGCAAGGCGCCGCCGAACAACTCCCCTTCGCCGCAGGCAGCTTCGACCTGGTGTTCTGCGACTTCGGCGGACTCAGCTGGGCGCCCCCGCACCTGGCCGTCCCGCAGGCCGCACGCGTCCTGGACCGAGGTGGGCGCCTGGTGTTCAACGTCGCCAGCCCATGGTTCGAAGCCTGCTACGACGAAGCCGCCAGCCGCGTGACCACGACGCTGCAGCAGGACTACTTCGGACTGAACACCATCGCCGAAGGCGATGGCGCGACCAGCTATCAGCTGACCTACGGCGACTGGGTCAGGCTCCTGCGCGGCGCGGGTCTCATCATCGACGACCTCATCGAGCCACGGCCCGAACCCGGAACACTCAACGGCTACAACGAGACCGACCCACTCGACTGGGCACACCGCTGGCCGGCGGAACTGCTCTGGGTAACCCACAAACCGTAAGGTCCATCGCGCTGAGAGGGGCGAACCGTGTGTCCGAGCAGCCCGAGGAAGGCGCCTGTCCGCGTCGGGTTCCGTCGTCCCGGACGCCGGAACATGAGCGAAGGCCATGCGGCGATCCAGCTACCCGAGGGGTCTTGGTGGGACTGGGACGTCGTGGAGTGGAACGCAGGCCGACTCCGCCTCGGTGCTGCGCACGACATCTCGTACGCACACCATCTCGAACTGGTCTTCACCGAACCGGTCTTGGTGAGGTGCCCGTCCAGCTTCCAGGACCCGGTCTTCCGTGCGCCGACGCCGGGAGAGACGCAGCTGGTCGCCGACCAGGTAGGGGAGCTGCCCCCTGTCGTCTGTGCCTTCGAGGCAGATGCGGGCGGTCCGGACCGGGCCGCCTGTCTGATCGCTGCCGAGCAACTCGACATGGTCCAGGGCACTGTCTTCCGCTACTGGCGCGAACTGACCGCCGGTGAACGTCTCGCGCCGTGGGTGCATCCTCCCGAAGGCTGACCGGCCGCGGTCTGTGCCGTGACCGCTTCCGTAACCGTCAGGGGCGGGGGAAATGTATGCGCAGCAGGCAGCGATGGGCCTGTGACGAGCACAGGGCAGAAATCAGGTGCTCGTGCGCGGGCGAACGCGGGATGCTGCCGCCATGATTGACCGCGCGTTCGCCATACGGCTGGCCCAGGAAGACCTGGACCGCAGGTACTCGGGGTGGCTGGTGGTGACCGAGGCTGAGAAGCACGAGCTCGTCTGGATCGTCTACTACCAATCCGCAGAGTACGCACGAACGGGAGATACCGCTCACATGGTGGGTGGCAACGGCCCCTGTCTCGTGGACCGTGCCGACGGCGGCCTCCAATCGTGGGCGGGCTCCTCACGCTGTATCTGCAGAGCGGCGACCGCCCAGCGGCCGACCAGGACAGCACGCCCTCGGACACTCCATCAGCCACCTACGACTACGTCCGCTGCCCGAGCCCGGCCGAGTCGGAGGAGAGCACGTTGCAGGCGTGCGCCTACCCGAGGGAGGACTAAAGGTCTGTGTGGGCGTTGTGGTCATACGACGTCACGCAGCTCTAGAGCCGGCAGCTGATCTCCATCCCGTCCTCCACGGGGAACGTGACGCTCTGGTAGCCGTTCCGGGAGTCGCGGACGTGGTCGAGGTAGGGCGCGAGGTCCTCCAGGTCGACGTCGTCGGCGACGACGAGGGTGCCGGGTGCGAGGCGTGGTTCGAGGAGCCGCAGGACGGGCAGGCACAGGTCCTTCCAGCCGTCGAGGAGGACGAAGTCCGCGGGGTCGGTGAGTGCGGCGAGGGTGTCACGGGCGTCGCCTTCGAGGACGGTGATCACGTCGTCGAGACCCGTCTCGGCGAACGTCCGGCGGGCGGCCGCGGCCTTGGCGGCGCTCAACTCCGTACTGATCACGCGCCCCGCCCCGTTGTCGCGCACCGCGGCGGCGAGATGGAGCGTCGAGATGCCGAAGGACGTGCCGAACTCGACGACGGTGGCGGGCCGGACGGCCCGAATCAGGTTGTAGAGAAGGCGGCCGCCCTGGGCGGAAATCGGCATGTACACCTCCGCGTTGACGTCGGCCTGCTCCTGCGGGCCGAGGGGCGCGGAGCCCTGGGGCAGCGCCGCCCGGGCGCGCTTGCCGGTCTCCTCGTCCTGCTCGGCATACCGGAACATCCGGTCGAGGGCGGAGGCGACGCGGGGGTCTTCGAGGGTGTTGGTCGGTGTCATGAATCTAGAGTAGACGCACCGTTGCGTAGCGTCTAGGGATTCTGGCCTACCCTGGCCCCAGGAGGCAGACATGGGACGAGGAAGTACGGCCGCCGCGGCGGCCGGGCCGCAACCGGCGGCACGCCACCACGGCAACAGGCACGGCCGCAGTGAACAGGCCCGGCAGGCGGTCCTTGAGGCGGCCGACGACCTCTTGGTCGAGAAGGGCTTCACCGGCGTCACCATCGAGGGCATCGCCGCCCGGGCGGGCGTCGCCAAGCAGACCGTCTACCGCTGGTGGAAGACCAAGACCGACGTCCTCCTGGACGCCTTCCTCCAGGACGCGGCCGAAGCCCTGACCCCGCCGGACCACGGCGACCTGGCCCCGGACCTGCGCGCCCACCTGCGCCAACTCGCCCTGTTCCTCACCCGGTCCGACGCGGGCGCCGTCTTCAAGGCTCTCATCGGGCACGCCCAGCACGATCCCGCGTTCGCCGCCGCCCTGCGGTCCGGGTACCTCGACGAACAGCGCCGACGCGACCGACTCCCGCTGGAACGCGCGGTGGAACGCGGTCAGCTCGCCGCCGGACTCGACCTGGCGGCGGAGATCGACCAACTCGTGGGACCGGTCTACCACCGCGTCCTGGTCACGGCGGAACCCGTCGACCAGGCATTCACCGACCGCCTCGTCGAGGAGTTCCTGCGCCGCGCGGACGTGGCGGACGTAGCGGAGGCAGCCGACGCGGGGGAGAGGGGGAGCCGATGACTCTCAAGGCAGGCCAGCGGGTGGTGCTGGCAGCGGACACCCGGCTGACCGATTCGGTGGAGGTGTCGGGGCTCGTCGTCGGGTTCCTGTCCCTCGCGGCGGGCACCGGAGGGACCGTCGAGCAGGTGGTCGGCCACCAGGAGGAGAGCGACGACGACGTGCGCGAGTACGAGCGGCTCAAGTCGCTGCTCGACTCCTTCGGGGGCCAGATGCCCACCGAGAGCAGGAGACAGCTCGAGGAGAAGGTCGGCTCGCTCGAACCCGCGTGGACCGCCTTCCAGGAACGGGTGCCTCGCGTGAGCGTGCGGGTCCGCTTCGACAACGGGTTCATCCTCGACGGGGCCCAGGAGGACGTCTTCGTCCCCGCCTGAGGGCGCGTACCGGACCGTTGCCACCTGCTCTCCCGGCACCCAGGTCCGCCCTCAATCAAGCCTTGGCCGGTATGGCCGACCTGGCGGCCTGCTCGATCTTCGCGCGGTAGGCCGCCCGGGCTTCCTCGTCGATCGGCTGCTCGTTCTCCGAGCGCACCCCGGTCCGGCCGTCGAGGCTCTCGCGCAGGATGTCGGCGTGCCCGGCATGCCGGATGGACTCGCCGAGGACATGGACCATGATGGCGAACAGGTTCGTGTTGGGAGATGGCTCCGGCCACCACGGCACGTGGCCGGGGGCGTCGAGGGGAAGCTCGTTGATCGTCGCGTCCGAGTGTTCCCACGTACGCCGGTAGAACCCGATGATCTGTGCGCGGGTCTCGTCCTCGGCCGCCCACTGATCGCTGCCGTCGTGGTCCTGCCACCGGCACAGCGGTTCCGGGGAGGGGCGGTGGAAGACCTCGCCGAAGTATCTGGCCTCGACGGTGGCCACGTGTTTGACCAGGCCGAGGAGGTTGGTCCCGGTCGCTGTCAAAGGCCGGCGGGCGTCGTACTCGGACAGACCGTCGAGCTTCCAGAGCAGCGCCTCGCGGTCCCGCCGCAGTCTCCCGTGCAGGTTGCCCTTCGCGAATTCATCGATCATGCGGCGTGAGCCTGCCACGGGCTGCCAGTGGTCTCAAGATCCGTACGTGGTCCGCGACGACAGGCAGAGCCGAGGAGTGCCCCTGTCCGGACCCGGCCTAGGCAAGATCCCGAGCGCTACCCCACGGCGGGCGCCTGGGCGCCGGGTTCCCAGCCGGTCTCGGTCGCCCAGCGTTCGGCTGCCGTCATCAGGACCTCCGTGGCAGCGGCCTTGATCTGCCCGTAGCCCGGCAGGTCCGGCACACTGAGAGCCAGCCGCTGCTTGAACGCCCCCCACGCGTGGCGCGCGGTTTCGTCCGCGCGCAAGTAGTCACGGAACAGGAGGGCGAAGCGAGCGTTCGGGCCGCCTTCCGCACGCAGATGGACGTTGCACCGTCGCGCACCGGGCGGCGGCGCGAACACGAGCTTCCGGCATTCCTGCCGCCCGGAGATCTCCACGCGGTTCCATGGTTCGGGGCGGCAACGGAAGCCGATCGCGGCAAAGAGCCCGACGTACCGGGACTCGTCGATCGTCGCGACCCGCACTTGAACGTCCACGCAGTCCTTGGCCGCCAGCCCTGGCACCGAGGTCGATCCCACATGGTCGATCGCGCAGGCGTGGCCTCCGAGAGCGTCCCGCAGCTTTCCGGCGAGCGACTCGAAGTCCGCTCTCCACTGCGGCTGGTAGTCCAACACGGCCACGGTGTTCGGCTCATCAGGGAACGGCATGGCTCCAGCATGCACCGCCGACGAGACGAGGGGACCGGATCGCCCGTGGGCCCGGCCCCGGACGGTCCGGCCCCGCTCACAGGCCCTCGAAGGGTCAGGTCAGGTCGAGGAAGCTCCACCGGGCGTCCGGCTGGGCACCGCTCAGCCACTTGCCGCAGTTCTGGAGCACGACCGGGCTCGACGTGATGTGCTGCGCGCCCGTCCCGAGGTCGCGCAGGAAGCGGTCGACGGGGCCGCGGCGGATCGCCGCCGAGCCGGCCCAGCGGTGTACGGTGCGGCCCACCTCGTACGCGGTCGATGTCGTGTGGTTCAGGGCGAGACGGATCAGAGTGTCCTGCTCCGTGCTCGGCAACTCGCCCCGGTCCAGGGTCTGTTCGACGCCCTGCCAGACGTCGTACACCCAGGCCCGGGCTGCCCGGAGTGTGGCCTCCGCCGTCGCGTACTCGGCGTGGAACTGCGAGGTGTCGACCGCGGCGCCCCGCGAACCGGTCCGCGCCGCGGCGACCCGCTTCAGCTCGTCCAGGAGGCGTCGGCCGACGCCGAGGGCCCAGCCCGTGTGCCCGATCGCGGACATGTTGACCAGGCCGAGGAGGTAGATGGCGCCGCCGTTGACGGGGGTGTCCGTGGTCGCGACGTAGGTGTACTCGTGCGGTACGTACACGTCCGTGCAGTGGTAGTCGATGCTGTGCGTCGCGCGCAGCCCGAGCACGTCCCAGTTGCCGTCCAGCGTCACCTGCGACTTCGGCATCGCGAGGACGCGCAGCTCACCGGTGCCCTCGACCTGGATCGCGCTGTGGATGTGGGTGGCGTGCGCCATCCCGGAGGCGAACTGCCACTGGCCGCTGACCAGGTAGCCGCCCTCCACGGGCACGGCACGGCCGGGGCGTGTGCCGTGCCCGGAGAGCAGGGCGTACTTCCCGTTCGCCACGTCGGGGAACAGCTCGGCCGCCGCGCTCTCGGCGAGGTACGCCGCGGTGGTCCCCGTCATCATCTGCAGCGCGAACATGGTCCACCCGGCCGAGGCGTCGTGATAGCTCGCCCGCTCCGCCGTCTCGATCAGCTGCCGCGGCGCGAACTCGTATCCGCCGAGGCTCAGCGGAAGCTCGGCCCGCACGATCCCGGTGTCGAGCAGCGCCCGCGCCGTGTCCTCCGGGAGCCTCCCCAACTCCTCGGCGGCATCGGCCCGTTCATCGAGCATCCCGCCGAGCGCGTCGATCCGCTCCAGTACGTCCGCCAGTTCCGCGCTGACGTGCAGCTGACCCTTGTCCCCCATGAAGTTCCTCTCCTCGTGGCCTGATTCCCGATCGTCTCACGCAGCAGCCCGACGGGCGGACCAGGGCGGAGACTCCAACAAGCCCTCACCGTATGGCTGTTGGCAGCTGCACCACCTGCCCTCCCTCGCCCGGAGTGCGAAGTCCGCAGTTCCGCCCGAGGCTGCATAGGGCGCCGAGGGTTGGGGCAGACGCAGGCTCCGGCAGTCAGGGAGCGGAAGTCAGGCGGGCCGCCGCTTCCTCGGCCGCGAGGACCACCTTCTCGGTGTCCACATGCACCAGTTCGCCGCCCGTCTTGCGCAGTCGGCCGTCCACGTACACGTCAGTGATGTTGAGCGGCTGGCCGTTGAGGACGATCTGGCTCGTCCAGTCGAAGCGGGGAGCGAAGTTCAAGGTGCCCGGGTCGAGAACGAGGACGTCGGCGCGCTTGCCGGGGGTCAGCGAGCCCACCTGGTCGGCCATGCCGATGGCCTCGGCGCCGCCCAGCGTGCCCATGCGAAGGACGGCGGGCAGCGTGGGGTGGATCTGAGGGTCCTCGTGCACGGCGCGCTGGAGGCCGACTGCGGCCTTCATGAGGGCGAACATGTCGGAGGTGTCGTTCGTCCCGCCGTCGTGGCCCAGACCCGCCTTCACCCCGGCCTTGTGCAGCTTCGGCAGGGGCGCGACCCCCGAGGCGAGGCGCATGTTGCTCAGCGGGCAGTGCGCCACGCGTACGTCGTGGTCACCCAGGAGTGCGATCTCCTCGCGGTTCAGGTGGACGGCGTGGTTCATCAGCAGGCTGGGGCCGAAGGCGCCGATCTCGCGCAGGGTCGCGATCTGTTCGTCGGCGCGGTCGGTGCGGTGCTCCAGGACGTGCGAGTTGAGCATCAGCCCCAGGTCCTGTGCCTGCTTCCAGGAGGCGCGCAGTGTGGCGATGCTTCCCTTGCGCGCGTGCACCGCGATCTGGGCGGAGGCAAGCGGCAGCGGGTCCAGGAGTCGCTCCTTGACCGTGCGGACCTGTTCCTCCGCGCCCTTGAAGGCGGCCATGGCGTAGACGAAACGCAGACCCGCGTCGTCCAGAGCCTGTACGTAGCGCTCGCTCGTCGCGAGCGGGATCGCGTGCACCCAGTCGACCAGCGTGGTCACGCCCGCCTGGAGGGCGTCGAGCGCGGCCAGGTGCACGAAGGCGTACATGCCGGCGGGGTCGATCTTCGGCAGGGTCGACAGGTTGCACGTCTTGAGCCAGCCGACCAGGTCCTGGTCCGAGCAGCCGCCTCGGATGCTGGACTGCCACAGGTGGTTGTGGATGTCGACGAACCCCGGCAGCACGAACTGCCCCTTCATGTCCCGCACCCGGGCGCCCCGCGGCGCCTTCAACTGCCGGCCGACCTCTGCGATCCTGCCGTCCCGCAAGAGCACATCGGCGTCCTTGAGCACGCCGAGCTCCCCGTCGCCGATGTGGGGGTCCATGGTCAGGACGAGCGCGGCGCCCCGGAGGAGGGTGGCCTGCCCGGGTCGCTCGGTCGCGGCGCCCGCCGGCGCGGCGGTCTTGGAGACGGCGGCCAATGAGAGTCCGCCGGCCCCGGCGAGAAGGCTGCGACGGTTGAGGCGCATGGGGTTCCTGAGAGTCATTGCGACGTTATACCGCTCGGCGCGAGGCGATCAACAGGCGGCATGCGGACCACAGTTCAATGGTGAAGTTCCGTGATGTGGACGCCGAGAGTGCTGCCGCAAGCATGCCGTGGGTAACTCTTCTAAGGGGTTAGTGTTCAAGCGCCTATGATTGACGTACTGCATAGTCACCAGTTGGGATGGTTACTATGCAGTCGGAGGCGCGCACTCGGTGAAGTACATTGAAACCGGTGAGAAAACACGTGTTCGTCTCAGTTCGGCTCGTACCGTCTTCAGCGAGGAATCTGTGATGATCAACCGACGCTCTCTCCTCCGTACCAGCGGTGCCGCGGCCACCGGCGCACTCGCTGCCGCCGCGCTCTCGCCGTCCGCACGCGCCGCCGAGACGGGCGACCTGACCCACGTCCCGCGTCAGGTCGGCTCGGACCCGACCGAAGGTGTGACCCGGACGCTGCTTCAGGAGCACCCGTCTCCGGCCAAGGGCTGGGAGGCGGTGCAGACGCTCGTCGAGATTCCCCGGCACAGGGAGTCCGGGCGACACAGCCACCCCGGAGTGGAGGTCGGCTACATCATCCGTGGGGAGGTCCTGATGAAGTTCGACGACAGGCCCGCGCTGCGACTGTGCACCGGCGACCCGTTCTTCATCCCCTCCGGCGCGATCCACAACGCCGTCAACGTCGGCAAGGTGACCACGATGATGCTCTCCACGTACGTCGTCGACGAGACCAAGCCCCTGGTGACCATGTACTGATCGAGGGCGTCGGGACGGAGCGCTGCGCGGCGACGGCAGGGGAGTGCGTGGCGTCGACGCGCGTGACGGGTTGTGTTCTCGCCCATCACTGGCCAGTATGGTTACGTGAACCACGCTTTTCCCTGCGGGACGCTCCCTCTCGACTTCGTCGGCACGCTGCGTGCGCGGCGCAACGGCGAGCCGATGGAGAAGCTCGCCACCCCCGAGCTGCTCGACGACTGGTTCGTCGAGTCCGGGATGCTCGACCTCGCGCCGTGCGCGAGCGAGGTGGACCTCGCCATCGCTGTCGACCTGCGCGAATCCATCTACGACCTGGTCGCCGCCTGCCTGGACGGCAAGCCGATGCCCACCGAAGCGGTCGCCGAGCTGAACCTCCAGGCGTCGGGCCTGCCGGTGACGCTGCGGCTCGGTCCGCACGGCATGACGCGTACCGGCTCGGTTTCGCAAGGGCTCGCGGCACTGGCCCGCGAGATGATCGTGATCCTCGGCGGCGACGACGGGGCCCTGCTGCGCGAGTGCGCCCGCCCTGAGTGCACCCAGGTCTACCTCGACCGCTCGCGTGGCCGCCGCCGGGAGTGGTGCGCCATGAAGACCTGTGGCAACCGGGTCAAGGCCGCCGCTTACCGGGCTCGCCAGCACGTCAGCCAGGGCTGACCGGCCCGGAGGGCACCCCGGATCCGGATCCGCTGACCGGGGCGCCCTGCGGCGCCGCACTTCGCCCGGCCCGCTTTCGTCCCCGCGGGATGGTCGTACATAAGTAACTTGACCGTCGGACTTCGCCGGCCTGCGCACCGAGCTGTCGGTGATCGCCGCGGTGGCCGGCGTGTCAGGACGAGCCGAGACCGTTCAGCAGGGTGTCGACGACGATGTCCGCTGCCTGCGCGGGGCTCAGCCCGGGCTGTTGCCGGGACACGAGGTGCATCAGCTGGGGGAGGAGGGCTGCCGCCCAGCCTTGCGGCTGGTCCTGGTGGAAGAGGCCCTCGGCGGTGGCGCGTTCCAGGAAGGCGTCGACTTCCTGCGGCGGGCCACATGCGGTTGACGGTGATGATGTTCTTGACGTAGCGCCTCCGTCGCCTTCGACGGCCCGTTCGGCGGATTCAAGGCCAGCGGCATCGGCCGTGAGTACGGTGAGGTCGGCCTCGGCACGTACGCCGAGTACAAGACCATCACCGTGTGAACCAGTGACGAAGGAGCTGGACTGCGATCACGGTGCTGTTCGGGCACGGCCCGTGCTCAACCCTGCTTCACCAGGGTGTACATGACGGACCGCTGCTGCTTGTGCCGCTGGATGCGTCCCTTGGCGACAAGTGACTCAAGGGTGTTCCGCACCACCTGCGGTGTGGGATTGCGGTCGGGGTGTTTCTTCAGGAGCTCGTCCCGGAGCTCCTTCGCCAGGCGCGGCTCGTCGTACTTGGCGAGCAGCTTCGTGAGCAGGTCACCGAGCAAGGGCTGACGCGGCTTCCCCTTCGTGCCGGACTTCGCCGAGGTATCCGACGACGAGGTCTTCGCGCGTGCCGCGTGTGGCGAAGTCGCCCCGGCCGCAGCCTGCTTCGGCTTCGCCGCGACACGCTCGTCCTGCGGCTGCTCGGGCAGTCGGGACGCATCCATGAAGCCCTTGTGGCGCTCGGCGAGGCTGATGATGTCTCCCAGGAGGGCCTCCTCCTGTTTCAACATCGAGATCCTCTCCTGCAGCTCCTGCTGCAGGCGGCGGTTCTCCTCCAGGTCCGATACGGCTTGTGCCACGTATCGCGACCGGAGCGCGGCGGCCGACTGGCTGGTCACAACCGTTCACTCCCTCGATATGAATGACGTTGCGCATGGTACCCATGCCGAGGGGGCCGTGCAGATAAGTGTCGACGCCCGACGATGCGTCCGGCATGTTCGCTCTTCACGATAAGGGCTGATGTGCTCGCGTACCCAGGCCGGGCGGGCCCGGGCGAGTAGACACATGCCTTCAGTGTTCACACAGACATGTCGTTCCGACATGGCCGGATGCGGGGGCCCGGTAGTCGTGATGGGTGCGACGGTCCGCGCCGGGCACGGAGCCGGGCGCGGACCGTCGCACGAGTCGACGGTTCACACCGTCGGGGCCCCCGTCTCCTGGAGCTGCCCGTCGGCAAGCCGCAGCCAGCGGTTCACGCCGATCTCGGCGAGGAACCGTTCGTCGTGGCTGACCACCATGAAGGCGCCCTGGTAGGAGTTGAGCGCGCTCTCCAGCTGGCCCGCGCTGACCAGATCGAGGTTGTTGGTGGGCTCGTCCAGGAGCAGTAGGTGCGGGGCGGGCTCGGCGCACAGGACGCAGGCCAGCGTGGCGCGCAGGCGCTCTCCACCGGAGAGCACCCGGACCGGCAGGTGTGCCCGGGCGCCCCGGAAGAGGAAGCGGGCGAGCAGGTTCATCCGCTCCGCCGCGGGCCGCTCGGGTGCGAACGCGGCGAAGTTCTCCGCGACGGTGCAGTCCAGGTCCAGCAGGTCCAGACGCTGCGAGAGGTAGGCGATACGGCCGTCGTTGCGCTTGATGTCCCCGCTGTCCGGCGTGAGTTCACCGGTGATCAGACGCATGAGGGTGGTCTTCCCGGCGCCGTTGGGCCCGGTCAGCGCGATCCGCTCGGGGCCTCGTACGGTCAGGTCGACGCCGCCCGGAGCGAACACGTCGATGCCCCCGAGACGGACCTGGGCGCCGTGGCCGAGGAACAGGTTGCGTCCCGCGGGCACCCGGGTGTCGGGCAGCTCCAGGGTGAGGCGCTGCTCGTCGCGCAGGGCGCGTCCGGCTTCGTCGAGGCGGGCCTTGGCCTCGCTGACCCGGGAGGCGTGCGTCGTGCCGGACTTCCCGGCTGCCTCCTGGGCGCCGCGCTTCATGTTGCCGGCGAAGATCTTGGGCAGACCGGCGTTCTTGAGGTTCTTGGCGGCGTTGCTCGCGCGGCGTTCGGCGCGTTCGCGGGCCTGCTGCAACTCCCGCTTCTCGCGCTTGAGGTCCTGCTCGGCGTTGCGGACGTTCTTCTCGGCGACCTCCTGCTCGGCGCGCACGGCTTCCTCGTACGCGGTGAAGTCGCCCCCGTACAGGCGCAGTTCGTCGCTGCCGAGTTCGGCGATGCGTTCCATCCGGTCGAGCAGCTCGCGGTCGTGGCTGACCAGTAGCAGGCAGCCGGAGAAGTCGGAGAGCACGTCGTAGAGCTTGTGCCGGGCTTCGAGGTCGAGGTTGTTCGTGGGCTCGTCGAGCAGCAGCACGTCGGGGCGCTTGAGCAACTGGGCGGCGAGGCCGAGGGAGACGGCCTGGCCGCCGCTGAGGGTGCTGAGCCTGCGATCCAGGGCGAGGCCGGCGAGGCCCAGTCGGTCGAGGTGGCCGCGGGAGCGCTCCTCGATGTCCCAGTCGTCGCCGATCGTGGCGAAGTGCTCCTCGGCGACGTCGCCGGTCTCCACGGCGTCGATGGCGCGGATCACCGCGTCGACGCCGAGCACCTCGGCGACCGTGAGGCCTCCGGTCAGGGGGAGGCTCTGCGGCAGATGGCCGAGGGTGCCGCTGACGGTGAACGAGCCGGTGGCGGGCTTGAGTTCGCCCGCGATCAACTTGAGGAGGGTGCTCTTACCGGCTCCGTTGGGTGCGACGAGCCCCGTGCGGCCGGTGGGCACGGTGAAGGACAGGTCGTGGAAGACCGGGGTGTCGTCGGGCCAGGCGAAGGAGACGTTCGAGCAGACGACGGCGGCGGTGTGGGACATGGAGGTGACCTCGAGGGGTGTGAGGGCAGGGAACAGACCTCTGCCCTGGGCAGACGTGTGAAAAGGGGTGCGACGAGACGGACCACGTCAGCGGCGCTCCTGAGCGCCTGCCGGTGGTCGTCGGAACGGGGCTCACCCCGAGATGTCGTCGTCACCCGCCACGTCTGCGACTCCTCGATAGACAGTCGATGTGCCGCACAGAGTAACAGCTGCGTGGGCCATGGATCCGGGCTCGCCCGACGTACCGGGACCGGCCCAACCTCATATGCGCGTGTGTCGATCCAAGTCGGCTGTGTGTTCGCCGCGGATCTCCTGCGATGCCTCCGTTGACACCCACAGGAGGCCCGTGCCACGCTCGTAACCGCTTAGGAGGGTGACGACGGCTACCTCGCGTGTGGGACCGTCAACTGACTGATGTCCCGCGGCCAACTCGCGGCCAGAGTGATAGCGGGTCGGCGCCCTGCCGCCCGCCTCCCAGTAGTCCCGTACGACGTGACACATGTGTCGTCGTAACCAGACGCACACCTACCTCTTGGATGGGAAAGCAATGAAGAAGGCTCTGACGGCACTCGCGGCCGGTGTGCCGCTGGTCGCCGCGGCGGTGTACCTGCCGACCGCCTCGGCGGACGAGACGAGGGACACCGCCACCCCTGCCGCCTGTGCGGCGCCGTCCGTGCGGGCTCCGGCCGGCACGAAGGCCGAGTCCGTGACAGCGGTCCGCCGGGCAGGCGGCACCATCCACGGCACCGGACTGCTCGGCGGCGAGGTCTCAGGAGTCCCGGCCTTCTGCCAGGTGACGGTCACCCTCACCCACCCGGGAGAGGGCGACCACGCCAAGGTGCAGACCTGGCTGCCCCTGGCGAAGTGGAACGGCCGTTTCCAGGCGATCGGAGGCAGCGCCTACAGCGCCGGGGACAACGGTGTCGGCCTCGGCACGGCGGTGAAGAACGGCTACGCGGTGACGACCACGGACGCCGGTGTCGGCGACGTCCTGGACACCGGCTGGGTCCTCGACGGCAAGGGGAAGGTCGCCGGCACGCCGCTGAAGAACTTCGCGTCCCGCTCGCAGCACGAGGCCGCGGTTGTCGGCAAGGCGGTCGTGGACCGCGTCTACGGCAAGCGCGCCGCCTATTCCTACTTCACCGGCTGCTCCACCGGCGGACGCCAGGGCTACATGGAGGCCCAGGCCCACCCCGACGACTACGACGGCATCCTCGCGGACGCGCCCGCCGTCAACTGGGACGAGTTCGAGGTCGCCACCTTGTGGCCACAGGTGGTCCTGAACAACGAGAAGACCTACCCGACCGACTGCGAGCTGGACGCATTCACCGGCGCGGCCGTCAAGGCCTGTGACAAGCTCGACGGCGTCCGGGACGGCCTCGTCGGCGACCCCTCCCGCTGCGACTTCGACCCGCGCCGCCTGATCGGCAGCAAGGTGGTGTGCGCCGGCAAGGAGCTCACCGTCACGGCGGCGGACGCGGCCGTGGTCCGCAAGATCTGGGACGGCCCGCGCACAACCTCGGGCCGGAAGCTGTGGTCCGGCGTCCCGGTCGGCGCCGATCTGAAGGGCCTGGCGCGTTCCGTCACCGGCATCGACGGCACCGTCAAGGGCGAGCCCTTCCAGGTGCCCGCGCTGTGGGTCAAGCTCTTCCTGAAGAAGGACCCGTCCTTCGACCTCACGAAGATCACGTACAGCGAGTTCACGAAGCTGTTCGAGCAGTCCCAGGCCGAGTACGACCACGTCATCGGCACCGACGACCTGGACCTGTCGGGCTTCCGCAAGTCCGGCGGCAAGCTGCTGACCTGGCACGGTCTTGACGACGAGTACATCCCCACCCAGGGCACCGTGCGGTACCGCAAGCAGGTCGAGCGGAAGATGGGCGGCACCCAGCGGGTCGACGACTTCTACCGTCTCTTCCTCGCCCCCGGCACCAGCCACTGCGGCCTCAACGGCCAGGACGGCTCGGCCGACGGCCTCGCCGCACTGGCCGCCTGGGTCGAGCAGGGCAAGGCGCCGAGGGCCCTGCCCGCCACGCTCACCAACGCCTCCGGCGAGCGGGTCGAGCGCGACCTCTGCGCCTACCCCCAGGTGTCCCGGTACAAGGGCTCCGGCGACCCGTCCCTCCCCACGTCGTTCCGCTGCGTCCCCTCCCGGAGCTGACCGGCCGACGACACCTCCCGATCCGAGAAAGGCCGAACGGACGTGAGCGCCCGTACCGCGTCCCCGACCGGACCGGGCACCGGGTCCCCGCGTTCAACGGGGTGCTGAGCACGCCGGCCGCCGTCGCGGTCGGCCTCGCCGCCGGCGCCGGTGGCGAGGCGGCGGCCTTCCATGTGTTCGGCGCCTGGGTTCCAGCCCTCCTGCTCACAGCATGGCGGGGCTGAGGCGCCGGACACCGAGGGCGAGCACCACGGAGTCAACGGTCAACCAGCCGTGGACACGGCGCCTCACCCCTGGATTCCGCATCGGCGCCGACCGGGCCGCGGGGAAGCAGTCGGTCCAGCCACCCCGGCAGCCACCAGTTGGCCCGGCCGAGGAGGGTCATGGTCGCCGGTACCAGCACCATGCGGACGACCGTCGCGTCGATGAGGATCGCGGTGGCCAGACCGAGCCCGAACATCTTGGTGGAGGGGTCGTCGGCGACGGCGAAGGACAGGAAGACCGCCACCATGATGAGGGCGGCCGACGTGATGATCCGGGCGGTGCCCGCGACGCCCTCCACGATCGCCGTGCCGTTGTCGCCGGTGCGCACGTACTCCTCACGTACGCGGGAGAGGAGGAACACCTCGTAGTCCATCGACAGGCCGAACAGGATGGCGAAGAGGAACATCGGGATGAACGACACGATCGGAACCGTCGCTTCCAGCCCGATGAGTGCGCTTCCCCAGCCCCACTGGAAGACCGCGACCATGATGCCGTAGGCCGCGCCGATGCTCAGCAGATTCAGCAGCACCGCCTTGAGAGGTACGACGACCGAGCGGAAGACCAGCATCAGCAGGAGGAACGACATCGCGAGCACGGCGGCGACGAACAGCGGCAGGCGTTGGCTGGTGCGTTGGCCCACGTCGGACAGGCTCGCGGCGGCGCCGCCGACGTGGGCCCTGGCCGGGCCGTGCCCGATCGCCGAGGGCAGCACGTCGGTGCGCAGCCGGGCGATGGTGTCGGCCGTGGCCTTGTCCTGAGGGCTGGTGGTCGGGAACACCACGAGGGTCGCGACGCCGGTGGCCCGGTCGACGCGCGCAGGCGCGACGGACGCGATGCCCGGATCCGCCGCGACCGTCGCGACGAGACGGTCCACCACTCCCGGATCATCGGCGGGGTCCGCGGCGACGACGAGGGGACCGTTGGTGCCCGGGCCGAACCCCTCGGCGACGAGGTCGTAGGCGCGGCGCTCGGTACGGCTGTGGGGCTGTGAGCCGTCGTCGGGCAGGCCGACGCGCAGGCCGAGCACGGGCAGCGTCGCGGTCAGCAGCAGCCCCGCCGCGCCGACCGCGTACGGCACCGGGTGCCGGCTGACGTGCCCGATCCAGCGACGCCACCCGGCGGCGGGGGCGGCGCCTGCCGCAGTGGCCCGCCGCCGCGTGAGTCGGCCCGGCTTCCTGGTCCGCAGAGCCCGGCCGATCCGGCCGGCCCGGGCCAGGCGTGGGCCGGCGGCGCCGAGGAAGGCCGGCAGCAGCGTCACCGACGCGAGCACCATGGTCAGGACGACGATCGAGACGGCGAGCCCGCCCACCGTCATGAACGGCACGTTCGCGACCGCCATGCCGAGGATCGACACGACGACGGTGCCGCCGGCGAAGACCACCGGCCGCCCCGCCGTGGCCACGGCTCGTCCGGCCGCCTCGTGCGGATCGAGCCCGCGCGCGAGGTACTCCCGGTGCCTGGCGAGCACGAACAGCGCGTAGTCGATGCCCACTCCGAGCCCGACCATGCTGCCCAGGACCGGTGCGAAGGTGGGGACGTCCGTGACCCCCGCCAGTACCGTCATCGTGGCGACCCCGACGGTCAGCCCGAAGACCGCCATGCCGATCGGCAGTGCGGCGGCGACGAGCGAACCGAACGCCAGGAACAGGATCGCGGCCGCGGCGAGGAGGCCGATCAACTCGCTCACGCCGCCGTCGGGGTCGGAGAAGGCGTAGAAGAGGCTCCCGCCCATCTCGATGCGCAGGGGCAGTTCGGCGCGCAGCCGGTCGCCGAGATCGACGAGGGCGTCGAGGTCCTCGGCCGACAGCCGGCTCTGGTCGGGGTACTGCACCCGGACGACCGCGATCCGCCCGTCGGCCGAGACGAGGCCGCCGCGCACGGCGGTGTCCCCGCGAGCGCCGAGTGCCCCCGCCGGGTCGCTCGTGCCGAGCACGTGCGGCAGCCGCTTCACCTCGGCCCGCAGCCGCGTGAGAGCGGTGCGCGCACTGTCGTCGTCGAAGAACGTCGCACCGTCGTCGAGGGGGGTGACGACCACTTGGGCCGTCATCCCCTCCTGGCCGGTGCCCGCCCGCTCGATCAGTTCCGCGGCCCGCCCGGAGTCCAGTCCCGGAGCGGTCATCGAGTCCGCGGTCCGCCCGCCGAAGGCGACGGCGGCGAGGACGGCGAGCGTGGCGGCGATCAGCCATGCCGCGATCACCCGCCAGGGACGGCGGGCGGCGCCAGCGCCCAGGCGCAACAGGGCTTTCGAGAGCATCGGGTCCTCCAACCGCCTCGTCGGCCGTCCTTGTACGGCCGCCGATGCCGAGGCTCGTCGCCGTGGCGCTCCGCGGCATCGGCCCGCGGGCCGCGGATCCGTCGGCCCCGGGGCGGAGCGACGACCCGTCCTTTCGGCCGATGCGCGCCGCGCCGCGGTCCCTAGGCTGAGAACCGTGCTCCGAGACGACCTGCGAACCCTGTGGACCGAACCCAGGCCGCCCGACGCGCCCGCCCGGGTGCGGCGGGACTGGGCGCTGCTCGCCGCGGGCCTTGCCGGTGCGACGCTGGAGGCCACCCTGCGCGAGAACGTCGTGTGGCGGCCGGTGGCGGTGGTGTTCGCCGCAGGGCTGTGCCTGCTGCCCCTGTGGCGCCGGACCCGCCCGTTGGCGATGGTGACGCTGGCGTTCGGCTCGGTGCTCCTGCTTCAGGTGGCCTCGCTGGTCGCCGCATCGCGCGAGCCCGTCGGCCTGTACACCGGCGCGGTCGTGCTCGTGCTGGTGTACTCGCTGCCCCGGTGGGGATCGGGACGCGAGATCGTGTTGGGCGGCGCGGTGATCCTCGCGGTCGGCGCGCTGTGTTCCGTCACGGACGAGATCCCGGTCGGCGAGAACGTCGTGGGCTTCGTCTTCCTGCTGCTGCCCGGCGTGGTCGGGGCTGCCGTTCGGTTCTGGGGGAGCGCTCGCGAGCGGCAGTTGGAGCAGTTGCGCTCCCGCGAGCGCGAGCAACTCGCCCGGGAACTGCACGACACGGTGGCCCACCACGTGTCGGCCATGGTGATCATCGCCCAGGCGGGCCGGGTGCTCGCGGGCACCGACACGTCCGCCGCCGTGGAGGCGCTGGCAGAGGTCGAGGAGGAAGGGGCGCGCACGCTGGAGGAAATGCGCGCCATGGTCGCCGCGCTGCGCGACCGCGGGGTCGGCGCCGAGCTGGCGCCCCCTGCCGGAGTCGCCGATCTGGAGCGCCTGGTGCGCACCCCGGGTGGTCGCCTCAGGGTCGACCTGGGGCTCGACGGCGAACTGGACGCGCTGCCCCCGGCCGTGGACGCGGCCGTCTACCGGATCGTGCAGGAGTCGGTGACCAACGCGCTGCGCCATGCGGTCGACGCGACCGAGCTCGTCGTCCGGGTCGCCGCGGAACGGCACAAGGTACGGGTGAGCGTGCGCGACAACGGCCGGCGCACCGGCCGGGGTCGCGACGGATTCGGACTTACCGGACTGCGCGAGCGCGCGACCCTGCTCGGCGGCACACTACGAGTCGGCCCGGGTACCGACCAGGGCTGGCATGTCGAAGCCGAACTGCCGAGAGCGAGGAGCGAGAACGGTGTCCATTCGCGTCCTCGTCGCTGACGACCAGACCATCATCCGCACCGGGTTGCGGATCATGCTGAACGCCCAGCCCGGCATCGAGGTGGTCGGCGAGGCCGCCGACGGACAGGAAGCGGCACGTCTGGCCCGCGAACTGCGCCCCGACGTCTGCCTGTTCGACATCCGCATGCCCGTACTCGACGGGCTCGAGGCCACCCGCCTTGTCGCAGGACCGGGCGTCGCCGACCCGCTGGCCGTGGTCGTCATCACCACGTTCGACCTCGACGAGTACGTCTACGGCGCGCTGCGTGCCGGGGCCCGCGGATTCCTCCTCAAGGACACGGGACCGGACCTTCTGGCGCAGGCCGTGCGGTCGGCGTCCGACGGTGAGGCGCTCATCGCGCCGAGCGTCACCGTCCGTCTGCTCCAGGCCTTCGCGGACCTGCCCGCCGGCCGGCCTATCGCCCAGCCGGTCTCCCCCGTCACCGCCCGCGAGGAACAGGTGCTCCTCGCCGTCGCCCGCGGGCTGACCAACACCGAGATCGCCGACGCACTGCACATCAGCCTCAGCACGGTGAAGACGCATCTGGCCAGCCTGATGGCCAAACTCGGCGCCCGTAACCGGGTAGAGATCGCGATGTGGGCCTACGAAACACGCCGCATCCTCCCCGGAACCTGAGCCGGGTGCCGGGCCATGTCCCCTGAGTCCCCGCCCGGGCCCACGTCCCCGGAGCTAATCGTGCGGCAGCCCGTCACCCGTACAGAAGTGCTCCCGCAACAGCTCAGACCCCGCGAGCACCTTCGCGACCCCCGGGTAGTCCCGCCGCACCCTCTGCGCGTACCGCGCGCAGAGCTCCCGCCTCTTCCCCGGGTCGTTGTGCAGCACGGACTTCGCGTTCCACAGGTGGGTGAAGGTCCTGTTCTTCCGCCCGGACCACAGCTCGGCCCCCGTGTAGTCACGCAGGAACGCTCCGATGCGCACGCCGCTCGCCCGTGCGCACATCGGCAGCAGCCGCTGCTCCGCGAAGATGGGGTGGGCGGGCACCGACGGGTCGGGCTCCGACCGGATCGGGTTGCCCGCCATGAACGACAGCGCCCGGTCGGCGTATGCGTCCTTGAACGTGTCCTTGGTGAAGACGACCAGCGCGGCGCTGCACGGCGTGACCGACCAGTCGAGGCCGCTCCAGTCGAATCCGGGTGGCGCGACGAGGCGGTCCGGGCCGACGTAGGCAGGAAAGGCGAGGGACTCCTCGTGCAGGCTCATCACTTCCGCGGTGACGAGCCGCCGGATGTCGTCCCAGACGATGAGATCGATGTCCAGGACGCAGCACGGCGCCGCCTCCTGCCGCAGGGCGACGGTCTTGCCGAAGGACCAGAAGACGCGGCCGTTGATCGTCCGGGACGCCGATTCCAGGAGTCGGGCATCGACCCCGCCGTCCCAGAGTTCGAGGAGTCCGAGGCGGTCGTAGAACTCCTGGCCCGGGGGATCCGTGTAGAGGCGGATCACTCCGTTGTGCCGACGCCACTCCAGGGCGGACAGGACGGTCGTGAGGACTTCGAAGTCCTCCTGCCGGTAGGGGGCGCCTTCGGCCCGTGAGACGTAGTAGTTCGTGGTCGGCCGGGTGGACACGACGTGGATCCCCTTCACGGCCGCCCCCTGCCACGGCACTCCGGCCCACGCCCCCGCGGACCGCCGTGGCCCGCCGCCGACGCACCCCTCACGACAGATACCGCCGGACGCTGGGCATATGGCGCAGCATTCCCACGAGTTCGGGGTAGTCGCGGCGGATCCGTGCCACGCACCGCCGACAGAAGGACTCCCGGCAGTCCGCGTCGCTCTTGAGCGCGTCCTTGTAGGCCCAGACGTGGGTGACCAGTCGGTTCCTCGCGCCGTCGGCCATCGTCTCGCTGTTGAGCTCGGGCCTCGGCCAGTCGAGGAAGTACGCCGGCCGCACCCCCAGCCTCAGCGCGCACATCGGCAGCAGCCGCTGGGCCACGAACACGTCGTGCACCGGCAGCCGGCGCTCGGCCTCGTGCCGGATCGGGTTGTCCAGGATGAACTCCATCGCCTTGGCGTGGAACGTCTCGGTGAGCCGGTCGGTCGCGTAGTACGTCAGCGAGGCGTTGCACGGGGACGCCTCCCAGTTCCACTCCTCCCATACGTACCCGGTGGGTGTGCTCAGCTCGCACCGGGGGCGGTACACGCCGTGGTGCAGGGGCTCCTGGTGCAGGGCCATGAAGTCCGAGGTGATCAGGGTGTCGATGGCTTCCCAGACGACGAGGTCGGTGTCCAGCGAGACGAAGGGCGCCGTCTCCGCCCGGAGGGCCGCGACGCGTCCGGCCGTCCAGAACACGTCGTGGTTGATGGCGGCGGGCAGCGACTCCAGTACGTCCGTGTCGATCCCGCCGTCCCACAGCTCCGCCATCCCCAGACGCCGGTAGTACGCCTCCCCGACGCGGTCGGTGTACAGCGTGATCGGGCCGTTGAAGCGGCGCCAGGCGGCCGCCGACAGGACGGTCGTGAGGAGCTCGAAGTCCTCCACCCCGTAGCCGTCGGGGCCCTTCAGCCGCCCCAGGTACGGCACGGACGGCAAAGTGGAGTTGACGTGGATGGCCTTCATCCGGCGTCAGAGCTGCGCTCGGCCGGTGAGCCGGTTCACGACCTGCGCCAACTGGGCGAGGGCCGGGCGGACGCTCGGAGGTGTCATCGAGGCGCGCAGCACGAACGGGACCTGCCCCCGGTCGATCCTCATCACCACCTCGTCGCCCTCCGGGGGATCCTCGTCCTCGACGGGGAACCACAACGTGATCCGGGCGTTCGCCGACGTGATGGCGACCGAGCCGACGAGCGAGTCCGGCACGTACCCCTCGTCCGCGTTCGACGGGAGCTCCATCAGGGACGCGACGTCCAAGTGCCGTGCCAGGGCCGAAAGGTCCTCGGCGCGGACAGCGTCCGAGAACCGTTCGTCGACGTCCCGCAGCTCGTCCACCTGAGTCACCTCGGCCTCGCCCCCGGAAGGGACCGAGGCCCGGAATTCGACCCGCTGCCCCGGACAGCCCCCGAAGATGTACAGGTCGAACGTCACGTCGTCAGCGGGAGCGCCCTCCTGATCGCCCGTCGGCCCGTCGGCGAGCCGTGCGACCGCGGCCCTCATGCGCTCGACGTCGGGCCGTGTGAAGGATTCGATGGTTACCCTCATGTCGTCCTCGTCCTCGTCGTGAAGCGGTCGGGCCTAGATGAGATCCAGGCCGATCGAGAAGACCTCGGCCGCGAGCGGCGCCGAGACACAGATCCGGTTGACGTGGCGCTGCAGCGCCGGCCCGGTGTTGTTGTCCATGACCGTTCCCGTGTTGACGGGGTTGCGGCTCGGGCAGTTCGCGTCGGTGTACTCGTCCGGATTGCCGAGCATGTGCCCGAACTCGTGCGCGGCGACGTCACCGGTGTCGGACGTGTCCCACGTCGTCATGTTGCTCTGGGCGGGGCCTTGGCGTACCCGGACGACGTGGTGGGGGCTTGAGGTCACCCACTGCACGTCGACGGTGATGGTGGAGGTGCCGTAGGGCCCGGCGCAGACGAAGCGATTGCTCCACTTGTTCTCGATGCCGGTCTCCCACGTCGTGCGCAGCGTCGCCATCGTGGCGGGGGTGATCCCCGCGTCGGGGTTGAGCTGGATGCGTACCGTGACGGCGGTGCAGTTCTGGAAGTACGCGGCGTTCCAGGCGTAGATGCACTCGGACACCCGGAAGAAGCGCTGGCCGACGTAGGGGCAGGGGCCCGCGAGGGCATGGGTGCCTTCGGCGGGCTCGGGGGCGGGATGCGACACGACGACTCCCTTCGCCGCCACCGCATCGGGAGCGACAGGCTGGGAAGCGGATGAGGGGGAGGAGCTCGCCCGGGGTGGGCCCGACGGGCCGGACGCGCGGGACTCGCCGGGCGCGCCGGGCGTGAGGTATTCGCTGTACTCCGGGAGCGGATCGACACCGTAGAACGCGTCGGTTCTGCGCGTCAGATCCAGGAACTCGGCGAAGAGAAGCGGCGAGTAGGGAACCGAGTCGATCCGGTGCAGGACGTTGCGCGCGTACGCCCGCGCGTTGTTCGCCTTGTAGTCGAACGCGTCCGACGGCGCCGTCCCGCCCGCGTCGCCGAGAGCGAGCAGAAAGTCCTCGATGCGCTCGCGCGCCAACTGTCGGAGCTCGGGCGGGAGCGTCGAGATCCGGTGGACGGCCGGTTCCGTGGCGATGTAGCTGGAAATCGAGTCGGCGTCGGCGAACTTCCCCGACAGGACCATCGCGTAGTACGCGGGCAGATCGAACAGGTTGAGGTTGGTGATCGTGTTGTGCAGGTTGACGGTCGTGTTGGGCAGTGACGTCACTTCGCTGAAGTGACGGAACACCGCGTCGAAGTCGCTGTGCATGCGCACGTATTCGGTGGTCCGACGCGTCCCGTCCAGGCTGATGTTGAAATGAACGTGCTGGAATCGTGACAGGTGCGGACGGATGTCGACCTTTCCTGAAGTCAGCGTGGAGCCGTTCGAGATGATCTCCACGGACACCTCGCTCGACAGCTCGTTGAGCACGTCCAGGAAACGGGGCTCGTTGATGGGGTTGCCGCCGTGGAACGTGACGATACGGATCGGGTTCGCCCGGATGAAGCTGATGACCTTGTCGATGTCATTGCGCCGGTACCCGACCGGCTCCACACCCAGCATGCGATGACGGTCCGAACTCAGCCGCGTGCTGAGCTTGTCGAAGCACATCCGGCAGCTGTACGTGCACAGGTTGCTGAGGGCGATCAACAGATACTGCGTCCGGCTGACGTCACCGGTCGTCTCGTCGTAGGCCTCCGCGACATCCCGCCAGTCGAATTTCTGCTGGTAGTAGTTGTGCACGGTCGGCTGACGCGTTGCCTCGTCGAGGCATGCCCGGCAGCCCGCGGGCACCTCGCCGCGCAGGAACTGCCGGCGCGCGAGACGCATCTTCTCGCTGTTGACCAGACCGGACACGTCGTCGACCAGGCCCAGGCGACCGGCCTGCGGCCCTTTGTCCTCACAGCAGATGATCGATTCGCCGTCGGCCCAGATGGCCAGCGAGACGAAGGGGGCGATGCAGAGGGGAGTCCTGGTCTCGGGCTTCTGACTCATCACGGCTCCCGGCGGGTAGCAGATGAAAACGTCAGCGGTCGGCCGGGGGAACCGAACCAGCCTCGTCGAACCGCATTCTCCCGGAGGGATCTGAGAGTCCGCCATGGGAATAAGTGAACGCAGATGAAGACCAGCCATATCGCGCGCCACAAGGGCGAATAATTCTCACACCCCAACTCGTCTGCCGCGCCACGGAGATGACTGCTCCCGTGTCTCACTCGCGGGTCTTGAGTGCACAACTTTCCCGTTCGGAATGACTCATTTCAGCCCCGGTCGGCGACCAGAACACCACGACCAGAACTCCACGACACCGGATCTCCACGATCAGAACTCCACCGTGACAAAGCCGTCCTCGTCGGCCGGTGCGGGCGCCAGCACGCGGTAGTCGAACTCCTGCTTCAGCTCGTCGAGGTCCCAGTTCGCCGCCCGGTCCCGGTAGTTGAAGACGAGGTCCTTGCTCGCCCCGCCGTTCTTCAGGATCCGGGCGATGGCGATGTCGTCCGGATGGCCGTGGACCTTTCCGTTGGTGGAGATCAGGTAGCGCCCGCAGTCGAGGAGGCCGAGGAGATCGTTCGACACGTTCTTGGAGCTGCCGTGGTGGGCGACCTTCAAGGCGTCGATCCGCAGGCGCCCGCCCTCGTCCTCGGCCCGCGGCCGGATCGAGGCCACCAGGCGCGGGTCGTCCGCGTCGCCGGTGAAGACGATCCGGGTGTCCTCGAATTCGAAGAGCAGGGCGATGCTGGTCGGGTTCGTCGGGGACCGGTCCCGTTTGAACGGCACGGCGGCCAGCTCGTCGACGTCGATCGCGCCGAAGCGCTCGATGCCGGGCACCTCCTCCCTCTCCTGGGGGTCCACGCCCGGGATCAGCCCTTCCTGCTGACACTTCGCCTTCCACGTGGGAATCAGCGACTCAAGGAGTCGGCGGTCCGGGGCGAGCACTTCCATCGTGGAACCGTCGTCGAACCAGGTCAGGGGATGGCCGACTTCGATGCTGCGGCCCTCGAAGGCCTTGTTCCAGGGGAGTTGCTGGGTGATGAGCGCGGTGGTGAGCCTCTCGCCGTCCACCGCGCCGAATATCTCGCGGTCGTGGAGGTGGTCGAAGCCGTTGAACCACACATCGCCGAACTCGACCGTCCGGTCGGTGTCTTCGAGCAGTGCCAGTACGCCGAGGACGTGGTCCTGGTCGACATGGGTCACCACGAGCACGTCGATCAGGCCGTCCAGCTCGGCGAGCAGGGGCTTGATCCGTCCGTAGGTGCCGTGCCGTCCACCGTCGAAGAGGATCCTCCGTACGAAGTTGTCGTCGCCGTACTCGAGGAGGAGGCAGTCGCCGTCCTCCGCGGGCAGCATCCTGAGCCGGATCATCACGCACTCCCTTGTCTCAGGTCGAGAATCACGAACGGCTGACGCATGTCGGCCTGCCACGACAGGCGGCGCACCTCGTCGAGGCGGCGTACGCACTCGGGATCGTCGGGGAAGGCGGACAGCCCGTCGACGAGCCAGACGAGCCCCAGCGTGTAGAAGGGGATGCCGCGGTCGCACGCCTCGATCAGGCCGTCCCGAGCCCGCCGCAGGTCCGGGGGGGCGCGGCGCAGCATCCGGATCGCACGCAGGATCGCCCCGTCGCTGATCCAGGGGAAGGAGTCGGCAAGCCGCTCCAGCCAGGGGTCCCAGTAGGTCTCGCCCCTCGTGTGGTCGGTGCCGATGAGGACGTAGGCCCCGGCGGCCGCAGCGAGCGGGTTCTGGTGCTTGGAGTAGAGCATCGCCTCGACGTCGGTGAAGAGCTGGGCGGCCATGTCGAGGGCGCCCAGCGACATGTATGCCAGGCCGGCTCCGATCGCCGGATCGCGGACGGCGATGGCGACGGCGCTGCCGGTCGGGCTCTGCCGCAGATTGACCAGGACCTCGACCTCACTGCTGCCCCAGGGCAGGGGGAGGGTGACCAGGCGTACGGATTCCTCGGCCTCCACGACCAGGAACTGCCGCTCACCGGGCGGATCGCCGACGGCTCCGACGGGCCCGGTCGCATCGAAGCGGTAGAGCGGCGAGACCGCCTCCCCGCGCACGTCGGGCTCCGGGAGCACGAGAGGTTCGCCCCGGGCGATCTGCCGGGCGACCGGCTCGTCCGGCGGGTTGTTCCCCAGGGCCAGCATCGACGCGAAGGTGCAGCTCGCGGGCGAGGCGTCGCCGATCCAGGTGGCGAGCCCGGTCAGGTCCACATCGGCCTGGACGGCCGGATCGCGCGGCGTGGACGCGGGGGCGACCATGGACCGCGAGGCGACCGACGTGGCGAGCGGGACCTCGGCGGGGCTGTGGTAGACCCTGCCCGACTCGATGTTGCCCATGAGGTACTGCCAGGAGTGCGTCTCGTACGGCGAGTTCGTCATGTCGAACTCCACCGGTGTCTCCTCGCCCTCCACCGCCACGGCGTCCTCCGTCAGGACCAGCCCCGACGGCAGCGTCGCCGACACGAGGTAGCGGCCGGGCGTCACGGGGTACACCGTGGGGCGGCGGTCGATCCCGCAGGGGATCAGGATGTTGCGCCGGCTCTCGCCCTTGAGGTCGGCCGAGAGGATGTCACCGACGATCACCGCCTCGTTGGACTCCCCGGTGGGGGAGCGGGCGAGGTGGAGCCTGACGGCGAGTGCGGTGCTCATGGCCGGGCCAAGCGGACGCGGAAGAACGGCGGGCGGGCGTCGAGCTTCTTGCTGCGCAGGTCTTCGGGGCCCAGGACGGCCTCGACCCTGTACTGGCCGAGCTGCAGGAACGGGGCCCACTCGCGGAGGTCGGGTTCTTCGTCGGGGTCGGGCCGCGGGCGGCGCAGCGTTTCCCGGCCGCGGCGCTTGCAGAGGAACTCGGCGCGCGCGTTGTCCTCGGGGTCCGTGCAGCCGATGTACACCGGGACGACCGGGGTGCCCCTCAGCTCGTGGAAGTCGAAGTCGAACGACTCGCCGCTCGTCGGTGTCGAGGCGCCCACGAGGGTGCCCGCGAACGAAGGCTCCTGCATGAAGCGGACGGTCGAGCGCAGCAGGGTGGAGGTGGTCACCCGCCACACGCTGTCTTCGGTGTTCTCGCTCGCCGAGCCGTCGAAGCTCCGCAGCAGAGCGTCGGTGAACAGACTGACGCCACCGGCACGTCCGACCGCCGCCGCGCGGAGCATGGTCGAGTAGAGGACGGCGTGCACGCGCGGATCGAACCCGTCGGGGCGCAGGTTCCCGCCGACGACGACCCGTCCGAGCGTGTCCCTGCCCACCGTGTTGACGAGTGTGTCTGAGCCTTCCCGGCAGGCGTCGACGAAGAAGACCTGCTGGGCGGCCCTGCAGTTGTTGAGTCCCCGGACCAGCGCCTCGAAGTGCAGTGCGCCGTTCAGTGGGCTGTTGCGGTCGGCGAACATGTCCGCCGCCAGGAGCGAGGAGTCGGTCCCCAGCGAGACGCCGTGGCCGCAGAAGTAGAAGACCAGCCGGGCCTCGTCGTGGTCACCCCGGTCCTTCCACTCCGTGACGGCGTCCACGATGTTGTCGATGGTTGCCGGTTCCACTACATGCTTCGCCTGCGTCTTCGGGTGGACGAAGGGGGTGGGCGCCGCTTCGCTCAGCAGCAGCGCGAGAGACGCCAGCGGCCTGTGCTCGTCGTGATACTGATCGATCATCCACGTGGCGAACGCGCGCGCCGAGAGAGGTGGTGAGGTCAGCTGCCTCAATTTCGTGGCGCCCGGGTGGTCCGTCGGCGAGGGACCACCGGTCAGATGTGTGTACGCCCCGACCCCGATGACGAGCGCGTGCGTGGAGGAGGGCCCCGCGTTCTCGTCCATATGCACCGTGAAACCGGCCATGGGACCTCCGCATGATGCACCGGTACGCCGGTGGGAGGCTTTGCTCCTATTATAGAAGTAAATGCGGACAACTGTCCCTTGGAGTCCGTGATGGGCAAGAACATCGTGGTGTGCCTGGACGGTACGGGCAATCAGTTCAAGGCGCGCGGCAACACCAATGTCGTCAAGCTCTACGAGATGCTCGACCTCCGCGACCCCACCGCGCAGATCGCCTACTACGACCCCGGCGTCGGCACGTTCTCCGCCGCCGGAGCCTGGTCGCTCCCGGCCCGCAAGCTCTCCAAGCTCTTCGGGCTCGCCTTCGGCTCCGGACTCAAGGCCAATCTCGCCGAGGCCTACACGTATCTGATGCACCATTACGAACCCGGTGACCGGATCCACCTCTTCGGCTTCAGCCGGGGCGCCTACACCGCCCGCGCCCTCGCAGGGCTGCTCAAGTCCGTCGGCCTGCTCCGCCCCGGCTCGGAGAACCTCGTCCCGTACGCCATCGGCGTCTACGCCAAGAACCGCACCTTCAGCAAGGACGACTGGAAGCAACTGCACCAGTTCGCCGACGCGTTCAGCCGGAAAGTCGACGAACGGACGGGCGTCCCCGTCCACTTCATGGGGCTGTGGGACTCGGTGAAGGCCGCCGGACTGCTGCGCTGGAACCTGCGCTGGCTCTACACCCGGCGGATCTCCAACGTCGACCGGGTCCGCCACGCCGTCTCCATCGACGAGAAGCGCCGACCGTACGAGGAGTACCTCGTCCTCCCCCCGGACGAACCGGGAGCACCGGGCCCACTGATCGAGGAGGTCTGGTTCGCCGGCGTCCACTCCGACGTGGGCGGCACCTTCGAGAGCGACAAACCGAAGCAGCCGGCACCGGAAGACGACGCGAAGCTGTCCACGGTCACCCTCAAGTGGGTCGTGGACGGCGCCCTCGACTCCGGCCTGCTGCTCAAGGACGGGGCGTACGCGCAGCACGTCACACTCAGCCCCGCCCACGCACAGGGCACGGTGCACCGCATGGGCCGTGTCTGGGCCCTGCTCACCTACCGGCGCCGCCGCGTCCCCGACGGCGCCCGGGTGCACGACACCGTGCGGCTGCGCATCGCGTCCGATGCCGCGTACGGGAAGCGGATCCCGGCCGGTGTCGGGTGGGCGGACAAGGAATGGCTGTCGCCGCACCCGGGCGCCCGCTGACGGGATCACACCGCGCGATCCGGGCGCGCGGAGGTCACATCAGCCGCTGAGGTCGAACACGCCCCAGGCGCTGAAGGGCTCGGCTTGGACATAGATCCTGCTTCCGCGGCCTACGACCCGTCGGCGGCCGGGCGCGGGGCCATCGGGCTGGGTGAGCAGGCCGACGTCCCTCGGCTCGACGGATGCTTCGCCGATCTCTCCGAGGGCGAGTCGGTCCTGCTCCTCGTCGTAGCCGCCGTAGAAGGCGACCCGCTCACCGTGGACGGCTACCGCATGGGAGCCCCGAATACGGTTCGCCCACACCCTCACGGGCCGATCGGTGCGGTCCGGGCGTATCGCGACGAGCGGGAAGTCCGTGTAGGGGCACGCCCAGGCGGCGGTGCCCGACACGTTCAGGGCGTAGCAGTCGAAGAGACCGGGGATGCGGGCGTCGTCCGATGTCCAGGTGTGCTGACCTGTGAAGCTCCAGCGGTGGATCCCGATCGGGTTCTCGTCGAAGTGCCCGACCCAGATCTGGCCGGCCTCGTCCACGAGCAGGTGCTCGATGGCGTCCCCGACGGAGAAGGACGCGGTCTCGCGGCCGAGCGCGTCGAAGACCTGGACCTGATTCCCGTCCTCGTACCGGCGGACGCGAGACGCGGCGACGACGAACCCGCCGTCGGGCAGGCGGTCCAGGTGAGGCCAGCGGGCTCGCACGGCGCTGAGCTCGGTGAGTTCGACATTGCCGCCCGGATCGACGGACACGACCAGCGCGTCAAAGGGCGGGACATCGCCGCCGCGCTGCGGAGCGCGTTCGGCGAGCAGCCAGTGAGCGGTGCCGAATACGTCGACGGTACTGGCCAGGACGTGGTGCTCGTGGTGCGCTCGGGGGAGGTGGGCGTAGGGAACGAGGACAGTCTTCTGCACGGGTGGGCTCTCCTGAGTGGGCGGTCGGTCACGGCCATCGGGCTCTGCGGTGCGGGCGATCGGCGGCGCGCGAGCGGCGGAGAGCGGAACGGGGCGCCTAGAGGGCATGGACCTTTCTGGTCGTCATGAGGTGATCATGGTCGACATCAGCCCCAGGGACAAGCCATTTCGGGTGGGACGGAGCGCTCCAGGCCCTTCAGTCTCGACGACGTTCGGGCCCGTGGCGAGGTGTCGCCAGGTGGTCAGGCGACGAAATCGTGGAGGGCAGGCCATGGAGCGGTCTTCTCGACCGATCCGATGTAGACCACGGCCTCCTCGAACTGGAAGTAGGAGAGCCCTTCGTGGCGTGGGCCGATGACCAGGAGGTTGCTCCCGCGGCGCCAGGCGGCGTGCCGCCATTCGCCGGGTCCCATGGCCAGGGCGCCTCCTTCCGACCTGAGGTCGCGCTCCGGAGGACCGAGTCGCCGACTGAACTCGGCGACGGCGGCGTCGATCTGCGCATCGAACACCTCCCGTCCGGCGTTCTCGTGGCTGGACCAGCCGGACAACGTGCCCCAGAAGTCCTCACCCCAGGTCTCGCCGCCCACCCAGTAGAAGTGGGCGAACGACAGGGCGAGATGGCTCCCGAGGTGGGCGAGATGGCCTTCGGCCGTGACGAAAGTGTCTTCCAACGGCAAGTCGTCGCCCTCGCACCAGCCCAGACGCCGCATCGCCGTCTCGAGGACCCCTCGGTCGTCCCACTGCAGTTCCGCCAGGCCGACGATCTGCTCCACCAACAGGGGTGTGACGGGGCAGACGGCGACGTGGTCGGCGATCGGGTCCTGAGCTGTGGTGATGGGAGCCTCCTCTGTCATGGCAGAACGGTATCCAGGGCCTGTGGCGACATCGACGCCCCCTGCGGCGTCCGGCCGTCCGTAATTTCACCCCTGGCGATGACTCATCGCGCCCGGCGGCGCTGCGGCTGCGAAGGGGACCAACAGGAGCCCCGGCCGGGGCGATGCCCAGACTGCCGGGCGCCGGCCCTGTCAGTCGGGCAGGACCCGGTGTCAGATGAACTTGGCCATCGCCTCGTTGACTTCATTCGCCTGCCGGTGCGGAAGCCCGTGGTGGCTGCTGTCGGACAGGATGGTCGTCTCGGCGTGGGGCAGCAGCGCTTTCACGGCCTCCGCCACCCGGCGGGCGTCGTGTGGGCGACTGTTGGCGGCCAGCATGATCAGTACGGGTGTCCGGAGAGCGCGCAGGGCGGTCGGCGTAGGGCGCGGGCCCGTGACCGGGCGAGACTTCGGGAAGGCGGTCCCCGCTTCCTGCAGACGCAGCCACTTCGGATGGAGGTCCGCGTCGCCGGTCTCCCAACGGAGGAATGCGCGGACGCGCCCGGGGGTCGGTGCGAGCAGCATCGGCAGGGCACGGAGCAGGTACTGGAGCCTGTATCCGGCGAAGCAGTTGGTGGGGTCGAGCAGGGCGAGGCGGCTGACCCGGGTCGAGGACAGGGCGTAGTGGAGCGCGATCCAGGCGCCGTACGAGTACCCGGCGAGGGCGGTCCGCTCGATGCCGAGGCCGTCGAGGAGCATGTCGAGCCACTCGTTGAGCTCGGCGACGCTGCCGATGCGCCCCCGCTCCGGGAGGCTGCGGCCCGCGTCGCCGATGAGGTCGGGGGCCAGCACGCGATGGGTGTGGGCCCAGGTGGGGGCGTTGCGGAACCAGCCGGCCGAGGTGTCCCCGCCGCCGGGCAGCAGGAGCAGTGGGGGTGCGTCCTGCGGGCCGGCACAGTTGACGCGCGTGATGCCGTACGGCGTGCGGATGTCGAGGTGTTCGACCCCGTCGCCCCACAGGTCGAGCAGCCCCTCGTACGCCTCGAAGAACGCCTCGTGCATCACGTGCCCCCACTCGTTCTCGTACACTTCTCTCGCTGAGCGAGATATTAGAGCAAGGGTGGCACTGGGGATGAGTGAAGGCGACAGCGGGATGGAGATCGTTCATCTGCTGCGTGAGGCCATCGTGGAACTCGCTCTGACACAGGGTGAGTTCGCTCGCAATCATGGAATGCACACGACCGACGTACGCGCCCTGATCTGCCTGCTCGACGCAGGACGGGCGGGTGACCTGCTGACCCCGGGGCGGCTCGGCGCGCAGCTCGGGCTCAACTCCGCCGGTACGACTTCCGTGATCGACCGCCTCGAGCGGGCCGGGCACCTGGAGCGGCTGCCGGACGCGCATGACCGCCGGCGGGTGCGCCTGAAGGTCAGCGAGCAGGCCGTCGCCCTGGGGCAGGGGCACTTCGGGCCGCTGATCGCGCGGACCCTGGACCTCCTCAGCACCTTCGACGAAAGTGAAGCCGCCGCCGTGCGGCGCTTTCTGGCCGGCGTCCGTGACGCCGCACAGAGCCGCGCGTCCGGGTAGAGCGTTCGTTCCCCTGAACACGTTTTCGTCGGACGCTCAGACTGGTATTAGCGTTTCGCTCCGTGGAATCAAGTAACTCACGTAACTCAGGCAAGACAAGACACTCCGGCGTACACGTGCGCCGCCGTGGCCGTCTCATGGCGACGCTCGTCGCGCTGTCCTCCCTGGCAGCGGTCATGACGGGCACACAGCAGGCCGTTGCCGCGGGTGGTCCGGAGGACGGGACCTTCGCCAAGGTGGACTCGTCCACGTTCGTGCTCTATCCGCGCGAGATACCGGGCGTCGACCCGGGGCAGCACGGGGACCAGACGGCCCGGTCGGTCATCGAGGGCGCGGAGGCGACGAAGGCCGTGGCGAAGGCGTCGCCGCTGAGCGTCGCCCAGTCACGGCAGCACACCGGCCGGAACCTGTGCCACTCGACGGGCCTCAACGGCACCTTCAAGTACAACGGCTTCTGTTGGGACGAGAAGGACGACGCGACCAGCGCGTTCAACAAGGGCGGAGGCTGGCACCCGCAAGGCATGACGGCCTCGCACGACGCCTACGCGGGCGGCACCGCGGACGGCCACCACCTGTACATGCAGGCCTGGTACTACGGCAGCGGCGACGACGGCAACGGGTCCACCGTCCGTGACCAGAAGGCCCGCGTCTCCATCCTGGAGTCGACCGGCAAGGACTGGAGTTACGGACACGTGCTGCTCGTCCGGCCCCAGGGCAGCAGGGACAAGCCCACCTTCAAGGCGGTCGACAACGTCCATGCCGACGGCATGGCGTGGTACGGCAACCGGCTGTTCGTCGCCAACGGCGGCGAGCTGCAGATCTACGACCTGAACCACCTGTGGAAGATGAACTCGATCTCCGCGGACGTGGGCATCAAGGGCGGCGTCTCGTCGGCCGGCCACCACCAGTGGGCGCTGCCCATGGTCGCCCGCTACGGGTACCAGACCAAGGCTCAGGAAGCCGCCTGGGAGCAGGCACACGCCGGCCGGAAGGCCCTGCGGGCCTGTGACGGGCTCATCGCATGCCTCAGCTCGCTGAGCGTGGACCGCGGCACCGGGAGCCTGGTGTCGGGGGAGTACCGCAGCAACTCCGACGAACTGCGCCACCTCGATCCGCCGAAGCCCATCGACACACGCCCGGCGCGCGTCATCAGCTGGCCACTCGCGTCCCTCGGCGAAGGCGGCACGAACCCCGTCACGGCGACTTCCGCGTACGTAGCGCCCGTCCGCCAACTCCAGGGCGTGGCGACCGACGGCACTTACTACTACCTCTCCGGCGAGTGCCCCGTCGGCTACATGGGAGACGCCCGCCCCGGCGACACCCTCAGCTACTCCTGTGTCTACCAGGCCAAGCCGGGCGGCCGGGCGTCAGTCCTGACCCGCGCACCCGCCCTGACCCAGAACCTGTCCTACGCGCCCAGCTCGGGCCGCCTGTGGGGCAGCAACGAACAGACCGGCCACCGCGTCGTCTTCTCCCTCCAGCCCAGGCGGGCCGACTCCGCCGTCTACCTCAGCAACGACTACAGCGCCCTCTGCGCCGGCGCGGGCAACAAGATCACCAACGGTTCGAAGGTCATCCAGTGGGGATGCACCAACGCCCAGGACGAGAGGTGGGTGTTCGACGAGACCACCGACTCCAACGGCAAGCGCGCCTACACCCTCCAGAACGCCTACTCGGGCAAGTGCATGGGCCCCGCGTCCAGCCTCGCCAACGGAGCCGGCATGGTGCAGTACACCTGCAACGGCGCAGTCGACCAGAAGTGGTGGCACGACCCGGACACGCACGCACTGCGCAACGTCTATTCGGGCAAGTGCCTCGGCCTCGGCTCCGCGGCGACCAAGGGCTCCCAGCTGATCCAGTGGACCTGCAACGGCGCGGCGGACGAGAAGTGGTCCAAGACGGCCCGCTGAGACCCTTCTGACGGATCTCCGCGGCGTCGCGGCGTTCGGCCACGCCTTCTGGGTGTGCCGAACGCCGCCCCATTCGGTGGCCGCTACCCGCCGTCGCCGGAGGGCCGGGGCGTCGGCGACGGCACGCGGGTGAGGTGGAAGTAGAAGTCCGCGGGCGCCCCCTTCTTGTCCATCAGGCCGAGCAGCACATCGTCGGTGAGCCGCCGGAAGTGGTCGATGATCGGTAACTGGTCATAGACCATCGCCGTGGACTGTTTGCCGCGGTGGACGACCTCGTGGAGGGTCGCGAGACCCATGTCCTCGTACGAGAAGACGTTCCCCTCCTCGTCGCGGCAGAGCAGCGGTTCCACGTGGTCGGGGGTGACGAACCGCTTGCCGTACCAGCGCATCTTCGCGAGCAGCGCGGCGTTCTCGCTGGTGTGCTCGAAGCCACCGCCTCGCCAGGTGCCGATGAGGAGGTCGGCGCCGACCGGTTCGAGACGGTCGAAGAGTTCCGTGAGCCGTGCGTTGTCGCACTCTCCCGCGGACGCGATGATGTCCAGGACTTCCTGCTCGACACGCTGGATGCTCATGGCTGGGATCTCCCTCTGCCGGGGGCCGGACGGTGTGTGCCGGGTGTCCGTGGCGCTTCCCGCTCCGCTCGGCAGCGGCGAGGCCGCCGTGCCGGGCCGTACCGGGTCGAAGCGGTGGTACATCCGCGCGTGCCAGAGCACCACCCGCTCCAGCGCCACCGCGGAACCGTACCCGGCCGAGCTGAGCGGAGCCAGGGCGCGTCGGCAGCTCTCCAGACCCGCCTCGGCCCGGTCGCGCGCGGCTTGTGCGCTCAGGCCGATGGCGAGCGCGTCGATCTTTCCCTCGGATCGCTCCCGGTGGTGGCCGCGCAGGTCGTTGAGCAGACGAATCGCGATGGCGCCCTCGCGCAGCGCGGCGCGCAGGACGGGGAGGCGCCGCGGCAGATCCGGTTCGTCCAACAGGGCCCACAGAGCGGTGACCTGCTGCTCGACGCCGATGGTCCAGGCGCCGTGCCGCAGGTAGTCGGTCAGCTGCGGCGTCGCGGCGCCCACGTCGGGGCGGGCCGCCGCGCTTTCGTGCCGCATGCCGACGAGCGTCTGACGCATGCTCTCCCGCCAGAGGGCGACGAGTTCGGGGCGGCCGTCGCGCTGCAGGTCCGCGGCGATCTCGGCCAGAGCCCGCGCCATCGGGTCGTCGGCGTGGCGACCGCTGCCGCTGTCGGTGTCGCCCGCGAGGACTTCGTGCCAGGCCTGGACGCGGGCCGCGGTCTCGTCCGACCCCGCGTGGTCGGGTGCGTCCAGGACGTTGTCGATCGCCATCAGCCAGACCATGAGCCGGGAGATCCGGTAGCAGGATTCCGAAGGCAACCAGGGCGTCATGAACGCTGTCTGAAGACACATCAGGGGAACGAGCGCGGGATCCATGGGCAGACCGTGCGATTTGAGCCAGATCTCAAGGCGCGGCATGTTCTGCAGCGCGGTGGAGCATGTGTCCGCTATGGAGACGATCTCCGTGGGCGGGTAGCCGGTCGGCGACGAAGTGTCCACACCCTCGAGGCTACGTACGTGCCGGGCGGTGAACCACACCCCCACATCACCCGTCGCTCCCCACGCCACCGGAACGGATACAGCGGAACCGCGAAAGATTGAGGTCAGATGTCCGCAGACTGCCCGTTGTCCTCCCCGCCGGACGCGCACTTATCGGCGTTACCGTCCTTCTCGCCCCCACCGGCCACACGTCGGTCGCCCACCCTCGGCCCCCGTGTGAACCGTGCGCTCGACCTCGCCACCCGGCACGCCCTCGCCACCCAGCGGCGCAACGGCTCCTGGCTCGCCGCCCCCGCCGCCCGCGTCACCGAGACCGCCCTGTGCACGGTGGCCCTGGCCCGCTCACCGCACCCCGGCGCCGAGCGGGCGGCTGAGCGGGGCAGAGCCTGGCTCGCGGGCGGCGCCGCGCCGCAGGACCACCATCCGGTGGCCCACGCGGTGGAGACCGCGCTGTTGTCGCTCGCTCTGGAGACCGGCGGCCCCATCGACATGAGCCACCCCGCCTTCACGGACCGGGCGCTGTCGGCCCGCGCCAGGTTCCTCCAGGCCATCGCCCTGCACACCGGCCGAGCGACCCGCGGCGGCACCGGCCCCGCCGACCTGCGCGCACTGCTGGCCTCCGAACTCGCGGCCCCGGGCCGCCTCAAGCGCTGGACCCGGGTGGAACTCTGGTCCGCGCACGCCCTGGTGGAGACCCACTTCGGCAACCGGTCGGCCGCCCGGCACGCCACCCGCATGATCGCCGACGAGCAGTCCCCGGAGGGCGACTTCTTCGCCAACCCGGTCACCACCGCTCTCGCCGCGCTCGCACTGCAAGCTGCCGCCCCCGGCACGCCCGCCGCCCGCCGCGCCGCACACCACCTGGTCTCCGGCCAACTCCCCGACGGAACCTGGCGCTTCTCCACCAGCGACGTATGGGACACCGCGCTGACCGTGCGGGTCTTCCACAGCGCGCCGCTCTTCCGTCGCCACGGTCTGCCCGCCGCCGTCGCGTTCCTGGTGGCGGCGCAGAACCCGGACGGCGGCTGGCCGTACCGCTCGGGCGTCGAGTCCGACAACGACACCACCGCGGCCGTCCTGATTGCGCTGGCCGGCCTGCACGACGTGCCCGGCACGACGGTCGGGGCGGGACTGCGCCACCTGGCGGGGCAGCAGATGTCCGACGGGCTGTGGCGGACCTGGCAGTCCGCCGGGGACCCTCCCGTGGACGACGTGATCGCCCACGTCGTCACTGCCCTCGACCGGCACCCCGGCCGCCACCGGGTACGTCCGGCCGCGGCACGCCGCTGGCTCACCGAGCGCCTCGGCGCCCAGGGACGCTGGCAGGCCGGCTGGTACCGGGGCCTGCCGTACGCCACCGCCGAGGTCCTGCCCGCGCTGAACGGCGCGGCGGCACCCGCGGCCGGGCACCCCGCCGCCAGGACGCTCGCCAACACCCGCAATCCCGACGGGGGCTGGCCCGTCGAGCCGGGCGGCCCCAGCGTTCCCGCCGCCACCGGCCTCGCGCTCGCGGCCCTGGAACGCGGCGGCCTCCACGACGCGGACCACTGGGACGAGGGGCTCACCTACCTCGTGGCGACCCAGCGCGCCGACGGCACCTGGCCCGGCGTACCCCTCATGTACGGTCCGCGACCGCTGCTCAGCCACTTCCCCACCCACACCCACGCGTTCGCCGCGGACGGCCTCTTCGCAGGGCAGCGCCGCCTGGATGCCACCCGCGCGCCGAAGGAGGGGTGACGCGTGCGCACCGACACCGCGGCGGAACGTTTCCCCGCCGCAGCTCCCATCGCCCCCGGCAGGGTGCCACTGGCCGGGCACGCCGCACGCCTGCACCGCGACCCGCTGCGCTTCGTCCGCGAGCTGCGGCGCCACGGACCGGTGACGAGGATCTACATCGGCCCCCGCCCGGTCCATTTCGTCACCTCGCCGGACATCGTCCGGGAACTGCTGACCTCCCAGGCGCGTTCCTTCGACAAGGGCGCGATGTTCGACGCACTGCGCGGACCGCTCGGCGACGGCCTGATCACCGCCTCGGGCGACCGCCACCTGCGCCACCGGCGCCTGGTGCAGCCCGCCTTCCACCACGCCCGGATCGCCCGCTACGCCGACGTCATGTCCGAACGCTCCCTGGCCCGGGCCGCCGCCTGGAAACCCGGAACCACGATCGACCTGGTGCCGCAGATCCACCGGCTCACCCTCGACACCCTGCTCGCCACCCTCTTCGCGGACCCCCAGGACCCCGAGCTGCACACCGCCGTCGAGGGCTGGCTGTCCGTCAAGTACCACTCGATGCGCCTCGCCCTGTCCCCGATCGACGCCTGGGCGGAACGCATCCCGCTGCTGCCCGGATGGCGGCCGCCGGACGCGGGCCCGCTCCGCCGCCTCGTCGCCGTACAGGAACGGATCATCGGGGCCTACCGCGCCACGGGCCGGGACCGGGGCGACCTGTTGTCCATGCTCCTGCTCACCGGCGGCCCGGACGACGCCCTGACCGACGCCGAGGTGACCGACGAACTGATCACCCTCTTCCTCGCCGGGACCGGCACCGTCAGCGCGTCGCTCGCCTGGGCGCTGTACGAGATCTCCCGCCGCCCCGACGTCCAACGGCGGCTCCACGACGAGCTGGACACCGCCCTCGCAGGACGTGCCCCCGGTTTCGACGACCTGCCCGCACTGGTCCGCACCCGGCAGGTGCTGACCGAGGCGCTGCGGCTGCACCCGCCGTCGTGGCTGCTGATGCGCCGCGCGCTGCGACCGGTCACCCTCGGCGGCGTGCGGCTCGCTCCGGGGGCCGAGGTGTTCTTCAGCCCGTACGCACTGCACCGCGATCCCGAGCTGTACGACGATCCGGACCGCTTCGACCCCGAGCGCTGGCCGCGCCAGAGCGCCGTGAGGGCGCCACGCCATACGTACCTGCCCTTCGGGGCGGGCACCCGGCTGTGTGTCGGCGAGGACTTCGCCTGGACCGAACTGACCCTGGCGCTCGCCGCGTTCCTGGGGCAGCGGCGCCTGACACCGGCCGATTCCACCCCCGTACGGCCACTGGTCGGCACCGTCCTGCGGCCGGACCGCCTCCCTCTCACCGCCCACGCCCGCCCGTCCTGATCCGACCCGTCACGATGCCGAGGAGCCATCTATCCATGATCGACAAGGAGCCCCGGATGGCAGCGCACACGCAGCCGTCGGCCGAACCGGTCGCACGGTCCGGCCGACTGCGCGACCGGGTCGCCCTGGTCATCGGCGGTGCCTCCGGTATCGGTGCCGCGTGCGCGCTACGGCTGGCCGAGGAGGGCGCCGTCGTGATGGTCGCGGACCTCGACGAGGATGGCGCGCGACGGGTGGCCGGGCAGATCACGACGGCAGGGGGCACCGCCCTGCCCCGCCGGATCGACGTCACCGACCCGGACAGCGTCGGCCTCGTCGTCGCGGAAGCCGCCGAGCTGCGCGGCGGCCTGCGCATCGCGGTGAACAGCGCCGGCGTCGTGGGCCCGCTGGATCCACTGGCCGACCTGTCACCGGCCGATTTCGACACCGTGATGAAGGTGAACCTCTACGGCGTCTTCCACGCCCTGCGCTGCCAGCTCGCCTCGATCGCCGCCACGGGAGGCGTGATCGTCAACCTCGCCTCCATCGCGGCCCATTCGGGCTTCCGCGGCCACGCTGCCTACGCCGCCGCCAAACAGGGCGTCCTCGCCCTGACCCGGACCGCGGCCCGCGAGTACGCCGACCGGGGTGTGCGCGTCCTGTCCGTCTCACCAGGCATCGTCGACACGCCCCTGCTCGCCGAGCTGCCGCCCCACGCCACGGAGGGCCTCCTCGACTCCCTTCCTCTGCGGCGCGCCGCCCGGCCGAGCGAGGTGGCCGCCCTCATCGCGTTCCTGGTCTCCGACGACGCGGCGTACGTCACGGGCAGCGACCATGTGGTCGACGGGGGATACCTGGCCAAGTAGCGGCACACGATGGCCGCGGCCAGTTCCTCCAGGGCCATGCGGAGCTGAGCGCGCTGCGCAAGACCTGTTGGGAGGACAAGGACCGCTCCGTTCCGACATCTTCACCACGACCGTCGCCGCCGACGAGGAGAACTTCCTCGACCGCTCCCCGACCCGTTTCCGCGACGCCACGGAGACCCCGATCGCCGGTCGAGCACCACCGCGAAGGTGCGTCGACCGCGTGCGGCTCGAGGCGCTCGCGCGCCTGCGGACCCGGTGGTCAGGGGCGCGGCCGCGCCGGCAGGTAGTACGGGCGGTTGTGGGCGGCCACCGGGGGAGACTGGTACGTCCAGGCGCCGGCGGCCGGTGTCGCGTCGCCGAGGAGGGCGCGGACGGTGTGGCCGAGGTCGTCGTCCGGGGTGTGGAGGGCAAGGCGGGTGCGGGAGGAGAGTCCGGGGGCGGTCAGGTCGTACCAGCGGTAGGGCTGGTAGACGTTCATGGGGCCGGCGAGCAGGCGTCCCTCGGGGTCGGTGCCGTAGCCGGTGACCGGGGCGGAGTTGGCGGCGACGGCGCTGAGGCCGTCCAGGTCCGCCGTGATGTCGAGGAGCGGGCTCGGGTCCCTCTCCAGGGTGTCGTCCGGGCCGATCGTGGCCGCCTTGCACCGTACGGTCCAGGTCTCTCCCGCGGGTCCGTTGAGGGACGGCAGGTCGACCTTGAACCAGCCCGGGTACTTCGGTTCCGCGTAGAGCTCTTTCCCGGCCCTGATGGCGAACGGGTTGTCGCACACGACGTGGAGGCGGGCGATGCCGAGCAGCTTGGTCTGGTCCCAGCCCTGCGCGTACTGGGCGTAGGTGAGGCGCGGCAGACGGTCGCCGTCGCCCGTCGGGAACGCGATGACGTTGAACTCGATCTCCTGCGTGACGCCGCCGCCGAACGCGTACTGCGCGAAGTACAGCTGGTAGTTGAGCGAGACCAGCGCCCGCCCGTCGTCGAAGACGGCCGCGGTCAGGTCCGGGTGGTGCTTGGCGAGCACCTCGCGGACCGGGTCCGGGTCGACCAGCCAGTCGATGCCGACCTGGTGCAAGGCCCCGTAATGGAAGGGGAGTCGGAAGGGCTCGGGAACAGGGGGTAGGGCGGCGGTCATGCCGGGGCTCCAAGGTCGGGTGGCGGCTCGTCGGACGTGGGGGATGCGAGGGGCGGGGCGAGAGCCGCCGGACGGTCGCGGACAGCCAGGTCCGCCTCGATGCGCTCCGCGCTGCGCAGGGCGAGCGCGGCCATCGTCAGCGTCGGGTTGGACGTGGCCACCGACGGCATGCTGCCGCAGCCGACCGCGTACAGGCCGGGGTGGTCCCAGCAGCGCTGCCAGGCGTCGACCACGGACGTGGCCGGGTTGTCGCCCATGATGTGGGTGCCCGCGGCGTGCCCGGCGCCGCGATAGCCGTACGTGCGGCCGCGGTGCTCGAAGCGACCCGGCCAGGCCGCCACGGGCGTGTAGTCGGTGTGGTCCTCCGCGTCGAGCAACGCGAAGATCTGGTCGGAGACCGCACGGGCCGCCGCCATCCCCTCCTTCACGTGCTCGTCAAGGTCGTACGTGATGAGGGGGCGGGGCAGGCCCAGCGCATCGCGCTCGTGCGGGTGGAGGGTGACCCGGTTCGCGGGGTCGGCGCCCTGCTCCATCTCGAACTGCAGGGTGAACTGGCGGCGGATCCGGTCCCCGACCGCCCGCCGCAGCTCCGCCCCGAACAGACCCCGCTCGGTGACGAAGTGGTGCACGTCGGTATCGACGGACCCCTTCGCCCAGACCCATCCCCACGCCCCGAGCTCGACGCGGAACGGAGCCCGGAGGCTGCGTGCCGCGCCGGAGCGGAACCCCTCCAGGCCGGAGACCGAGCCGGGCCCCCGGTACGGTCGGGCGTCGTCGGGCAGCAGGCCCCAGGTCAGCAGGACCGGATGGTCCATCAGGTTGCGGCCGACCTGACCGCTGCGGTCGGCGAGCCCGGACAGGAGCAGCAGCCGGGCGTTCTCCACGGCGTGCGCGGCGAGCACGACGACATCGGCGTGCGCGACGGCCACCTGCCCGTTGTAGGAGCGGTGCTCCACACCCGTGGCACGGCCCCGCCCGTCGACGAGGACCCGGCTCACCACGGACCGGTCCCGGAGCGAGACGGTCGTACTCCAACGGCCCTGGGTCTTGAGCGGCGTGTACTTCGCGTACGAGGGGCAGTGCGGGACGCAGCTCGCGTTGCCCACGCACCTGCTGTCCGGGGTGGGCTTCCCGAGCCGCCCGCGCGGCACGTAGCCGCGCCCGCCGTCGTAGCGAGGGTCCGGCACGCCGTTGCGCGCGTGCGGGGTGCCGACCACGCGCAGCTCGACCTCATCCAGGGAGGCGGGGTCCTTGACGCACCGCCCGTCGAGGCGGGCCGCGAGCAGACGGTCCAGGTGTGAGGCGGGCAGGGCCTGCATGGGGAACACGTAGTCGTCGGGGAAGGACAGCCCGACGTGCGCGCGCTGTTCGTCGGCGTCGGCGGCCACCCCCAACTCCTCCTCGGCCGCCCGGTAGTGGCGCTCCAGGTCGTCGTACGTGATCGGCCACCGCCGTCCGTACCCGAAGGGCTCGGTGTCGAAGTCCTCCGGGAGCATGCGGGGCGCCAGGCCGGTCCAGACGTTGCCGGTGCCGCCGTTGACGCGGACGTAGCCGCTGGCGTAGGGGAACGGGCCGTCCTGCCGCAGGTGGCCGGCCGCCCGGAACCCCGGCGTCCCGTCCGTGCCGGAGAGGTCCGTCACCTCGGGCCAGGGGGCCACCGGATGGGCCCGGTAGGGGGAGCCGGGCACCTTGGCGGCGGCCGTCAGATAGGTGGTGAGCGGGTCGGCGGACGGTTCATGGCCGCCGGGAACGCCCGCGCCTGCCTCCAGGACCAGGACCCGCCTGCCGCTCCGACCGAGCCGGTGCGCGACGAGCGAGCCCGCGACACCGGCGCCGACGACGATCACGTCGTACCGCGTCACCGGCCGCTCCCCGCGCCCCCGCCGTCCGGCCCCGACCCCTCGCGCGCCTCGCCCCAACTCCCGTACCCGCCGGGGTCGGTGGCGGGAGCCTTGAGGCCGGCCGCCTTCCACACCAGGCCCTCGGCGTAAGCGCGCGGAGACACCACGACCGGCGGCGACCCCGGCCAACTGCCCGTGTACCAGAGATACGTCACCGCCTGAGCCGCTTCCCGCAGCCCGCCGTCCATGACGTCGCCCGGATCCCGCAGCTCGCGCAGCAGCCGCGTGTACCGCTGCGCACCGAGCCCTTCCGCGGCGACCGCCCGGTACACCTCGGTCAGCCCGGTGGCCTCCAGGGCTGCTTCGTCGAAGCCTGTCAGCCTCGCCGAGAGAGCGGCGAAGCGAGGTAAGTCGTCTGCGATGGGCACACGGGCATCGGTTGTAAGGGGCACGCGGGCATCGGTGCCCAGATGCCTGCCGGTGCATGCGCCGTGCTCCGGGAAGGGCTTGTTCGTGCCAGGTCGCCGGGATCGGTGCGATGGTCGTGCGCGGCGCTCCGCGCGACAGCCTCTGGACCCTGGACACCCTGCTGAACCCGGACGGCGGCTGCGGGCGGCCGCCCCGCGGGCCCGTGGGCCCACGAGGCGGCGGGTGTGCCGCGAGGGTCGGGTGGCGGCGTGGACTGTCCGTAGACCCGCAGATTGTTGGCGATGCAACGATGTAGAGGTTGTCGGCACCATCGCCCACCACGGCTGTGGGGGCGTGGAGCTGGGCTGCGTCGGCGGGTCCGCCGTCAGCCGTGCGCCCGGCCGTGCCCGTGCCTGCGACCGTGCTGATGTCGCCCTGGGGAGTCACCTTGTCGACCTGGTGCTGGTCCGCGTCGGCGAAATACAGGTTCCCTTCCCTGCCCACTGGTCGCCCGGAAGGAGTGGGGGGAGAGCATGCGTTTTCTGGATCGGGCACGCGCCACGAAGGCGAAGCTGCTGCCGGAGCTGGACGAGAGCCTGCGGTCGCTAGCCCCCGCGTACTTGGAGGACCCCGGCGGTCCCGGCGTCGGTCACTTCCGCGACAGGGGCGCCCCCGGGCTGCTGGTGGCGACGGCCCGCCAGGGCCGAGGGGCCACCGCTGTGGACGCATCGAGGGTGCAGTGCGCACCTCGGACCTTGTCGGACAGCTCGAGGCACGGTTGACCGCGGGCTTCACCTGGTACCAGCTGCTGATGACCGGCAGCCATCTCGGGGCCGCCGGCGCGCTGGTCGAGCGGGTGCTGCTCGACGACCGGGTGCCCGAGTCCGAGCGGGTCCGACTGGTGGTGGAGAGCGAGAGTGCGATGTCGGCCGCGGAGGGCGTCGCCCACCGGATCGACGACGGAGGAACGGGCGAGACGATGCTCGCCGACTCGCTCTACGTCCGCTGCTTCGTGCAGGACGCCCTCGCCCGGGAGGTCCCGCACGCGGTCGAACTGCTCGGCCACCCCGGCTCCACGGGCTCCGACGGGGTCGGCTGCCTCGGCGCCGTCATTGGCGGGCTGGCCCTGCAACCGCCGCAACAGCCGCGGATGACTGGTCCGTTGGCGGCGTACCTGATCGACGGGCTGCTCACCGTCGCCTGATCCCGGGTGTCCTGGCCCCGGACCACGAATTCCCCGGGCACGTCCCAGGCCGTCAGACGTGTCGATCGTGGTGACCGCTGGACAGCGCGGGGATTCGCCTCCGGCCGGTGTTTGACCTAAACCATGGTTGATGTACGAGGGTCGTGTCATCGAACGGCGAGACGAGGAGATTCCGATGACACAGCCCGTGATTCTGGTGACCGGCGCGACTGGCAAGGTCGGCGGCGCGGTGGTCGAGCAACTGCACGCGGCGGGCGTGCCCGTGCGGGCGCTGGTGCGAGGGGAGTCGGACTTCCCGGAGGGTGTGCAGGCAGTGCGTGGTGATCTGAGTGATCCCGTGTCGCTTGCCACGGCTCTGGAGGGCGTCGATGCGGTGTTCCTGGTGTGGCCGTTCCTGAGCGCTGAGGGCGCGTCGGAAGTGATCGACGTGATCGGGAAGCACGCTCGACGGGTGGTGTACCTGTCCTCCGCGGGGGTCGGGAGCGAGAAGGAGGAGCCGGGCGAGGCGATCACCATGTTCCACACGGAGCTGGAGCGGCTGATCGAGGCATCGGGCCTGGAGTGGACGGCGCTGCGGCCCACCGGGTTCGCGGGCAACACGCTGGGCTGGGCGGAGGAGGTCCGCACCACCGGTGCGGTACGGGCGCCGCTGGCAAGGCTGGCCCGTCCGCTGATCCACGAGGCGGACATGGCTGCGGTCGCCGTTCAGGCACTGACGACCGACTCCCTGCTCGGCGCCCGCCCCCTGATCACCGGCCCCGAACTGATCACCCAGGAACAGCAGGTGGCTCTGATCGGCGAGGCGATCGGGCGACCGGTGCGGTTCGAGGAGGTCACGCTGGACGAGGCCATCGAGCAGATGAAGGCCGCGGGCTACCCGGCAGAGCTGGCGGAGGCCGTGTTGCCGGCCCAGGCGGAGATGCTCGACAACCCGGAGCCGGTCAACGACGAAGTGGAGCGCATCACGGGGGCCCCGGCCCGATCCTTCCGGGAGTGGGCGGTGGACCACGCAGCGGACTTCCGCTGAGAGGGACGTCCATACACGTTGGCACAGACGACCGAAGCACCGAAGCCCAACGCCCTCGTCCGCGCCGGGGCCCGCTTCGAACGCGGTCACCTCATCGAGCGGCCCACGGAGCACGCGGCCCCACTGCGGCACCGTTCACGAGTCAGCTCGTACAACAGCGAAGAGATCCCGTCCGATCACTTCGATCGGACGGGATCTCGGCGTTGCCGGGCCGGTTCGGTCAGTAAGCGATCCTCCCGCTGACGTTACCGCTGAACTTGAGATAGAACTTCGTACCGTTGAGGACGTCCGTGGCGGCGGTTCCCCACTGGCCGGCCCGGATCGTCGTCGGACGGTTGCAGGCGTGGTTCTTCCAGCACGCCTGCACCTTGATCGTGGCGTTGGGCTTGACGTTGATGTCCGCACAGTTGGCCGTCGTGTAGGCCCAGTTCGGGTACTTGGGCCACACCTTGTTCACCGTGGTGAAAGGCTTACTGGTGTCGTAGCAGGCCAGGGCGGCCGAGGGCGCCGCGGTGGCCGCGCCGGTCGTGACGGCCGTTGCTCCTCCGGTCATCAGGAGCGCGGCCGTCACGATTCCGGCAGTGCGCATGGAACGAGTGCGCATGGAAGTTCCCCGTTTCTTCTCGTGGACTGACCCCATGGATCTGGTCGTGGGGTGCGCCGGAGCGTCCGGCGCCGGGATCCAGCCTCACGTCCGTCGGTGGCGCCGCTCGACGTGATTCGGCCTGTACCGAACAACGGCATTCCCGGAGGATCGTCTCGAACGGTGTCGTACGGGGGACGGGGAGCCGTGGTCTACCGCATTCACTTCACGGTCGACGATCTGGCGCGGACACGGGTGTCGCCGTGCTCCCTTCCGCTGATGGAGCTGGGGGCAGCCGTCCGCACCCTTCAACAGCCCAGCCACGCCGTGCGGTTCGGTGCCTGGCGGCGCCGCGCCCTGGCCGACCTGCGTCCCGAGGCCCGGATGGTGCTCGATCTGATCCGGACCCGCCGCTGGGCGCCCGACTTCCTCACCTGTGCCGAGTCGGGTTCGCCGGAGGAAGTCCTTGAGCGGGTACGGGCCACGCCGCGCGCACGGATCCGCGGTGACCTGGAGCACGTGGCGGCCGGCTGGCCCCTCCCCCCGTGGGCCAAGGGCCTGGCCGACGACCGCGACTTGTTCCAGCGGCTCTGCGACAGCCTGGAGCACATGTACTCCGTGCTGCTGTCCCCCCACTGGGCGCAGATCACCAGCAACGCCACGGCCGAGGTGGGGATGAGGACGCGCCAGGCCCTGACCGGCGGCATGGAACACCTGCTCAGCTCCGCGAACCCCCACTGCGTCCGCTGGAACGCCCCCGTACTCGAGGTCTCGATGCCCAGCGGCCTCGACGGCGACCTCCTGCTCGAAGGCCGTGGACTCCTGCTCGTCCCTTCCTACTTCGGACTGCGGTGGTCCGCTGTCTGCACCGCCTCCGCACCCCAGCCCGTGCTCACCTATCCCGCCCACACCCCCTGGGACGCGCGATCCCCCATCACCCGGCCCCCGCACGCGGAACACCACGCAACCGGGTCACCGGCACTGTCCGCGCTCCTCGGCCACACCCGCGCCGCCGTCCTCATCAACATCGCGGGACACCCGGGCTGCTCCACCAAGGAACTCGCCCTCCTGGCCGGCGTCACGCCTCCCACGGCGAGCGAACACGCCACCACCCTGCGCCAAGCGGGCCTGGTACAGACGGCCCGGCACCGCAACACGGCCCTCCACACGCTCACCGCGCTCGGCACCGCGCTGCTCAACTCCCCGTGAAGGATGCGGGGAATGGCCGAGCCGCCGTTCAGCGGACCCTCCGCCGGCCGGGATGCACGGTGCATCGAGCGAACATCTCGCCGTACGCGTCGGGCGAGCGGGTCAGCTCTTCCCGTCCTCGGCCCAGGTGATGTCCATCTGGTCGATGAAGTAGCGGCCGTCGAAGCAGAGGAAGACCTTGTACGTCGTGTCGTTGTCCGCGATCCAGGTCTTGTTCCACTGCACGACAGTCCCGGCGCCGTCCCGCTTGGGGAAGTAGAGGCCCTCGCGGCGCTGCGGCTGGTTGTAGAAGCCGTGCCGGTTGGCCAGCCGGTACGGCGTTCTGATGAGGGCACCGCTGTAGTCGTCGAAGAGCGCGGCGGGGAAGTTGGTGTGGGCGACGAGCTTCGGCGGGACGTAGTGGACGACGACCTCGTCGCCGTCCACGTAGCGGGCGGGTTCCCCCGGCAGCCGGTGGAAGGCCTTGCGCACGGCGCCCCCCGCACGCTCGTAGCTGTCGGTGAAGGTCACGAGGCTGCCCTCTCGGCCCTCCTGGTACCAGTCGCCCTGGGAGTACTGGTCGAAGTCGAAGGTCCCGATGCGGGTGCCCGGGGCGAGGAGTTCGCCGGGGACCTCCCGGAAGGTGGTCGCATCGAAGATCTGCTCGACGGTCCGCCGGTCCAGTTCGTAGCGGCGGGCCGGCACCCGGACCTGTCCCGTCCCCACCGGCAGGTCGGTGGCCTTCGGCGCCGGAGCGGGTGCGGGCTTCGGAGGTGCGACGGGCGTGGGCGCCCAGGCGGTGCAGTTCCGGTCCTCGGCCCCGGCGCCCTTCTCCAGGATCAGCGGTCCACCCGGCCGCTCGGCAGCCGGGTCGGCCAGGCCGAGGAGGCAGTTGGAGGAGTCGTGGAGGGCCATCATCCGACCGGTGTCACGCTGGACGAAGGCCCGCCACGCCTGGCGCCAGTACGAGGAATCGCTGCCGGTGTCGGAGAATTTGGGCCGCAGCGTGACGGCGGCGCCCCTGCTCGTGCCCTCGGCGGTCAGGTACAGGCCGGTGGCGGCGTGCCGGATCCGGTGGTTGATCACCCGGAACCGTTCGGCCACCCACTGCTCGCCGTCGGCGCCGGTCTCCGGCCCGAGCACCACGGGGGTGCCCTCCAGGCTCCCCGCCGAGACGCCCGCCACCAGGCCGGGTATGCGGTGCAGGCGTAATACGAAGGTCTCGGTGGGCCAGTCGACCAGCATCTTCAACAGCCTCTCGGTAGCCGGATGTGACATGAAGTCACCACATGCTCACCCGATCGGGTGGGGATGCGCCAGAGCGCATGGCACGCCATAGGTGCCGCACCAGGAGGCTGTGCTCCGGCACCGGCCGAAGACTGGGGTTCCTGGTGGCCGTTGTCAGGAGCTGGTGGGGGTGCGGTGGTCGTCAACCATGGTGGTCGGGCTTGGCGGCTGCTGCTTCGGCGGCCCGCTCGATCGTCGCGAGTCGGGCTTCCGAGGCGGCGGTGTCGCGGCGCGGCGCCGCATGCGCGGCTGTGGTCCCTGTCGAGCCGTCGAGTTGTTCGCGGAGGATGTCGGCGTGTCCGGCGTGCCGGCTGGTCTCGGTGAGCATGTGGACCAGGATGTTGAACAGTTTTACGTCGGGGCGTGGCCACCAGGGCACGTGGCCGGGGGAGCCGATGGTGAGGGCGGCGATCGTTGCGTCTGCGTGCTCCCACGCGCGACGGTAGCGATCGGTGATCTCTTCGCGTGTCTCGTGCTCGGTCGCCCACACGTCGGCGCCGGGCTCCGCGGCGTCGTCCCACCGGGGCAGGGGTTGGGGGATTGGTCGGTCGAAGACCTCCCCGAAGTACCTGGACTCCAGGACCGACAGGTGCTTGACGAGGCCGAGGAGGTTGGTTCCCGTCGGGGTCAGGGGCCGGCGGACGTCGTACGCGCCGAGCCCGTCGAGCTTCCACAGCATCGCCTGTCGAGTCTCGCGAAGTTCGCTGTGTAAGTACTCTTTCGCGAATTCATCGATCACGGGGCATGAGCCTGTCATGCGCGGCCGGCGGGCTCAACCTGCCACCCGACCCGGGCTCCGGTCAGCCTGAGACGTCCTGGACACGGCCCACGGTGACTGCGTGCGTCGCGGGCGGACTGTCGGGCGGAGCTGGGCGTGGGGCGTAGCCGTCCGGGGCAGCGTGCCCCATTGAGCCCGCCGACCTCAGCGGCGGCCAGGACGTGGCCGACGGCGGGACCTGGGGGTGTTGTTGCACCTGCCGTAGCGGCATGTGCTGTCCTCGAAGGCACCACAGCACGAAAGGCTCCGTCTACGATGTACCCCTCCGTCACCCCTCCCCGCCAGGTCAAGATCGGTGATGCCGCAGCGTTCGCCGGGACCACCCCGCGCGCCATCCGCCACTACCACCAGATCGGTCTGCTGCCGGAGCCCGAGCGAGGCGGGGACGGCCGCCGCCGCTACGGCTACGACGACATGATCCGCCTCCTCTGGATCCGCAAGATGGCAGAGGCCGGCATCAGCCTCGACGACATGCGGGCCGCCTTCGACGAAACCCGGGGCATCGAGGAGAACCTGGGCCGCCTGGAGGAATCCCTGGCCGCCCAGGAAGCCGACATCAGACGTCAGCGCGCCGCCCTCCAGCGCCTGCGGGCCGTGGGCAACCCGCTGGGGTTGCTCTCCGACCTGGTGACGGACCGGCTCAGCCACCTGCCCCCTGGTGCGCTGCGACCCTCCGACCTGGAGAGCCTGCTGGTCACGGAACGGGTCTTCGGCCCGCTGGGCGCCGCGGTGCAGGCCAGCGTGTTCATCGTGCTGGCCACCCACCCCGACCTGCGGGCTGAGGAGGACCGTCTCGACGCAGCCGAGGCCGCCCTCGACGACGGCGTCGACCCCGGTGACCCTCGCGTCGACGAACTCGCCGCACAGCGATTCACCCACCACAAGGCCCTCCATCAGGCCATCGAGGCTGCCGGGCTGGACACGGCCGAGGAGAAGCTCTTCGAGATCTACGATGCCGACCTGCAAGGCGAGGAAACCATCGAGATGAGCGCCTTCGAAGCCGTCACCAAGATGCCGTACGACTTCTCTCCCGCCCGGATGCGCTGCATGGAACTCACGGCACAACTCCTCGGCCAGCACGACTCCGCAGACGACTGATCGCCTGTGCCCGGAACCGACGCGGCCCCGCCGCCGGTCGCGTCCATCCGGTCGGACCAGCCGCATCAGACGTCGAGCTGAGCTGTAACCGAGAGCCCACGCGGTCATGCCGACGCCGTCACGGCCACGGTCCGCCCCATGCACCCGGCGTGATCTCAGCACGCTCGGGGACGGCGGTGGCGGAAAAGGGCGTTCGGCCCCAGCCAGGGTCAGCGACGCGGCCTGTCCGATTCCGCCGTCTGATCATCGTCAGGCGGCTCGGCTGACGTCCAGCCGTTCGGACGACGCCTCGTATCCGGCCGCCCTGTAGGCGGCGACGGCGGCAGCGTTCGAGGTCGGGGTGCTGACGAGTGCGCTGGATGCACCCAGTTCACGCAGCGCCGCCGCAGCGGCGACGCTGATCGCCGTCCCGTAGCCGCGCCCGCGATGGTCGGCGTGCACGCCCACCGGCTCCAGCAGGCCGGGCTTGCCGGGCCCGGCCGACCAGACCGTCGCCGCGGCCACCGCGTTGTCCTGGTCGTCGTAGCCGATCAGGCAGCGGGCGTCGGCGTAGACCGGCCCGGCCACGAGGACATGCCAGATCTCCTCGGTGAACATCGGGCTGTTGAACGCCGAGCGGTGCACTGCGGTCCGCACCCCCGCCGTCTGCGGACCGGCCACCTCGACCCGCAGGCCGGAGTCCTGCACCGGCTCGGAGAGACCGCGGCGCAGCGGCGTCCACGGCTCGTCCAGATTCCAGCCCGCCTCCAGGAGGACCTCGCGGAGCAGAGCGCCGTCGGGGAGCTCGAGGCCGACCTTCCCGGGCGGCAGGACCCCACGCTCCGGATCGCTGAGGTCCGCCAGCAGCCGGCGCGCCAGAGCGCCGTCCTGTCGCAGGTCCGGCGCGGTCGTCAGACGCAGCACATCAGGGCCGTCCAGAAACCCGACGGCAACGATCCGTCCGTCCGCACTCCAGGTGCGCACGGCCGCGGCCAGCCGCTCCGCGCCCAGCGCCCAGGCCCACCCGAGGTCTCCCGGGTGGAGCTGCAGCGGCGTGCGGTCGTCCTGCCATACGCGAAGGGCAGCCACGGCCCCGGTCAGCCCGTCGACGCCGGGCTCGTTGAGAACGATCGTCATGCCCCGCATCCCACACCGTCGCGGCGACCGGCCGCACCTGGTTTTGACTCGATCACTGACGGCAGACCCGGCAGCCGTTCGACGAACACGCCCCTTCGCCCTCTGCCTCCGACCGAGGGCCGGTCGCCGACCTGGGCTGCGGACCCGGAAGGGTGACGGCGCACATGGCCGGACTCGGCCTTTCTGTATTCGGCATCGATGTGTCCCCAAAGATGATCGAACTGGCCCGAAACGCCTATCCGGACCTGCGCTTCTCTGTGGGCTCCATGACCGAGCTGGAGATCGAGGACGACACACTCGGAGGCATCCTGGCGTACTACTCCACCCATCACACGCCTCCAGAGCTGCTGCCGGTCGTGTTCGCCGAGTTCCACCGCACCTTGGCACCCGGCGGACATCTCCTCCTCGCCGGCCACGTAGGCACCGGTGAGCACCGTCGTCCCACACACGGCTATGGCGGTCACCCTGTGTCGTATACGTCGTATCGGCTGTCCACACTCCAAGTCGCCGAGCTGCTGAACCAGGCCGAACTCACCGTCACCGCTCAGTTGGTGCAGGAGCCCGACGAGAACCTGAACTGGAAGTTCGCCAGTTTCCTGGCCTACAAGCCAACTACCGAGAAGCCAGCTTGACTTCGTAGCCCCAGCCGGATCCGCAGACTGGCCACCGCGGACGCGGTACCGCCACTCGGTGGTGAGTCGAGCAGACGCCGGTAGCGTGGAGTTCACGGTTCCTTGAATTCAGGATCCTCTGTACTGCCGTGGGGTGTTGACTCTCGCTTCCGAGGTCGAGGTCCTGGCGCGGTTCGGCCGCGCGCTCGCCGCCCCGATCGGACGCCCGCGGGTGCAAGCCGGGCTGCGGCTGCCGCTGACCGCCCCACGGCTGCCCCCGGACCGCAAACAGGACGTGGCAGCCCCATGCCCCAGGGTGTCGATGCCGTCACATGGCCTGGATACCGTTCTGCCATGACAGAGGAGGCTCCCATCACCACAGCTCAGGACCCGATCGCCGACCACGTCGCCGTCTGCCCCGTCACACCCCTGTTGGTGGAGCAGATCGTCGGCCTGGCGGAACTGCAGTGGGACGACCGAGGGGTCCTCGAGACGGCGATGCGGCGTCTGGGCTGGTGCGAGGGCGACGACTTGCCGTTGGAAGACACTTTCGTCACGGCCGAAGGCCATCTCGCCCACCTCGGGAGCCATCTCGCCCTGTCGTTCGCCCACTTCTACTGGGTGGGCGGCGAGACCTGGGGTGAGGACTTCTGGGGCACGTTGTCCGGCTGGTCCAGCCACGAGAACGCCGGACGGGAGGTGTTCGATGCGCAGATCGACGCCGCCGTCGCCGAGTTCAGTCGGCGACTCGGTCCTCCGGAGCGCGACCTCAGGTCGGAAGGAGGCGCCCTGGCCATGGGACCCGGCGAATGGCGGCACGCCGCCTGGCGCCGCGGGAGCAACCTCCTGGTCATCGGCCCACGCCACGAAGGGCTCTCCTACTTCCAGTTCGAGGAGGCCGTGGTCTACATCGGATCGGTCGAGAAGACCGCTCCATGGCCTGCCCTCCACGATTTCGTCGCCTGACCACCTGGCGACACCTCGCCACGGGCCCGAACGTCACCCGCGGGCATGTGCGCCGCATGGGCCTCCGCCTGCGCGAAGCCAGCCCTGCCCTACCCCGCCCGCTCTGGACGCATCGGCGGGAATCCACAGGCAGGAGCTGTACATCCGGCCCGCACGGCTTCCACAGCCCGGACACACCGCAGCCCGGACACACCGCCGTCAGGCTCGGCGGGCGGAAGCGGCGAGCCGGTCGGCGAGCGCGACGACAAGGCCGCGGAGTTCGTCCGGTCGCTCGATGACGAACGGCCGGTCGAGCGAGGCGAGTACAGGCGGCAGCCAGTCGAGCCGCTCCGCCCTCAATTCGACGTGGAGCCAACGCTCGGCGTGCGGATCTGCGCCTTCCGCGGGCGCGGGCTCCTCCACGCTCGCGACGCTGGCGGGAAGCCGGGCGCGGATCTGTTCGACCGTCCCGTGGATCCGCAGGGTCACCTCGTGCCGGTACGCGGCCTTGGCGAGCCCCGACAGGACGCGTTGTGCGGGATCGAGTTCAGCGGGCGGTTCGAAGGAGCCCGGCAGGGCCCGCGCGTCCGCGACGCGATCGAGCCGGAAGGTCCGGGCCTGGCCGATCCCGGGATCGGTGCCCGTGACGTACCACCGGCCTGCGTGAGTGACGATTCCGTACGGGTGCAGCGTGCGTTCGCCCCTTCGGCCGTCGCGGGTGGTGTGCCTCATCGAGACCGGGCGGCGATGGCGTACCGCGTCGGCGAGGGCGAGCAGGACCTCCGCCTCCGGGGCGGCCAACTCTCCAGGGGGAGCCGTAAAGGCGAGGGATTCCATGACGGCGTCGAGTCGGCGGGCGAGACGCTCGGGCAGCGCCCGGCGGATCTTGGCCGCCGCCGTCTCGCCCGCGGGTTCAGCCGCCGTCAGCAACCCCGTCCTGCGGCCGGCGACGAGGCCGAGCAGCACGGCGAGCGCCTCGTCGTCGTTGAGCATGAGCGGAGGCAACCGGTATCCGGGCGCGAGGCGGTACCCGCCGTAGCGGCCACGGACCGCCTCGACGGGGATGCCGAGGTCGACCAGGTGGTCCACGTACCGCCGCACGGTGCGTCCGTCGACGCCGAGCCGGTCGGCGAGTTCGGCCACCGTTCTGATGCCGCCCGACTGCAGGAGTTCCAGGAGGGTGAGTACACGGCTGGTAGGTCGAGCCATGTCCACGAGCCTAGCGTCGATACCGGACCGATTCTGTCCACTATTTGCTCTAGCGTCCGAAGGGCAACGGCTTCGCCAACCCCGAGGAGAGCAGCATGGACTTCGTATCGATCCGCATCATCACAGGCGACGTCGCGCGCCTCGTCGACTTCTACGAGCGAGCCACCGGAGTGCGGGCGGACTGGTCCACCGAGGACTTCGCCGAACTGCGGACCACCGGCGCGACCCTCGCGATCGGCAGCACCCGCACCGTGGCACTCTTCGCACCCGGCTCCGCCCGTCCCGCCGACAACAACACCGTGATCATCGAATTCCTCGTCGCCGACGTGGACGGCGTGCACCGGAACCTGGCCGATTTCGTCGCCGACTTCGTGACCGAGCCCACCACGATGCCCTGGGGCAACCGATCGCTCCTGCTCCGTGACCCCGACGGCAACCTCGTCAACTTCTTCACCCCAGTCACGCCGGCGACCATCGAGAAGTTCGCCCGCTGACGACTGCGCGGCCACCTCGCGAGACCGAGCCGACAGCACGCTCCGTACCGGCCCGGTCGTCTGAGACGCCGAGCGAATCGGACCAGATCACTCGGAACCAGGACCAGATCGAACGAGACGAGACAGCGAGCCTCCCTCGGCGTGCCGCTGTCACTCTCGCCGTTCTGGGCCGAGGCTGGTGGTACGGCATCGACGTGCTCCTCGCCCCTGCGGGACGCCGCGTCATCCCTCCTTCGTGGGAGGGCGTGCCATCAGCACGATGTGGGCCGACACCGTGCGGCACACTGCCGACCATGGCCAACGGTGCACGGTTGCGCGGGACGTCCGCGACGGTTCTGATCGTGTCGATCATCTTGGCTCTCCTGGCGGCCAGTTACCTGATCCACACCTTGCGGGCCACGGCGCCCTTCGCCAGTCCCGTCGATACCTTCGTCGGTTCGCTCGGGCTGCTGTTCCCGGGGATCTTCGCGTTGTGGCGGCGGTCCAGGCCACAGCCGCCGCAGACCCCTCCCGCCCGGGAGGAGTGGCTCGCCCCCCTTGCGAGGGCCGAGCGTGATCGGCTCCGGGCGGATCTGCGGGGCCGCGGGGTCGAGGTGGCGTGTATCGCTGTTCCGTGGGAGCCGGCGCCCGAGCTCGCCGACGACCGCGTGACGCAGGCCTACGGCCCGCCGGGCACCGGCCGCGTCGACCGGTTGCGGCAGGAACTCTGGACCGGACGTCGGCCCGCGCGGGTCGTCATCTGCGGTCCGGCGGGCTCCGGCAAGAGCATCACCCTGCACCTGCTGGCCGAGGAACTCCTGGCCTCGGCGACCAGCGGGCAGACCGTCGACGGCCCGGTGCCGGTGGTGCTGTCCCTGGCCGGCTGGAACGCACGCCAGCCGCTGTACCCATGGCTGATCGGACAGATCGCCGACCGCTACCCGGCCGTCGTCGGCCCCGAGAGCGGAGTCGAGGCGCAGGACCTCACCCGCGCCCTGCTGCACGACGGCGTGCTCGTGCCGTTCCTGGACGGCTTCGACGAGGTGACCGGCCCGGAGCGAGCCGCGTTGCTGCGGGCACTCAACCAGACTCTGGGCGCGGGCCTGTCGATCGCATTGGCCTCCAGGGAGGAACAGCTCCGTGAGGCCGTGACCGCGGCCGGAGCCGTACGGGGATCCGTCGCGGTTCGTCTGGGACCCCTGGAGCCGCAACACCTTGCCACCTTCCTGGCCGACTCGCGCACACCGAACAGGCCGGCCTGGCTTCCCCTGCTGGATGCGATGCGCGCCGGGACAGCGCCCTGGGCCAGGGACGCCTTCGCCACCCCCCTCATGCTGTGGCTCGGCCTTCAGGTCTACGGCGGCAACGCCGCCGGCCCGGCGGAGCTGGCTGACCCGTCGCGGTTCCCCTCCGCCCAGGACGTCGAGCGGCACCTTCTGGCCTCGTTGATCCCTGCCGTCTTCGACCCGCTGAACAACGGCTTGCAGACGGGGCAGCGCTGGACAGCCCGTCGCGCCCTGCGCCTGTTGCGCTTCCTGGCGGAGCAGCGAGGCGACGGCGGCATCCGGTGGTGGACGCTCTACCGCCGCGCGCAGTGGCAACTCGCCTTGGTCTACGGCCTGGTGCTGACCGCGCTGGCGGTGGGCTTCTCCGCGCTGTCGCAGGCGGCGGGGACCGCAGTGGTGGCAGGCGCGCTGTGGGGGACGGCGTGCGGCGCCGCCTTCTCCATGGCGTACGTGGTCACCCGGGCCGAGGAATACCGCAACCGCTCCGCCGTACCGGGCGGATTCCGTTCGGACCTGGGCGGCCCGATCGTTGTGTCCAGGGTCGTTCGGCTGCTGCCTGTGGTGACCGCGGCGGGGGTGGCCACTCAGCTCTTCGCGGGCCTGCTGTTCGCTCCGTTGGACTGGCCCGACCTGTGGGCGCTGCTCGGGCAGGGGACGGTCCTGTCGGTCGTCGCGGGCCTCTGCGGCGGATTCGCCGCGGGAACCCTGCTGGAGCGCGTGCGCACGCTGGATGTGAATCTGGCCCCGGCGAACGCCACCGGGCCCCTTGAGCTGCTACGCCGGGACAGCAAGGTCACGGCCGCGTTCGCCCTCTGCCTCGCTCTCGCGACGGCGCTCGTGACATGGATCGCCTGGTCACTGAATCTCGAGGGGGCACCCCCGGGCGCGTTCCTGGCCGGGGCCGCCGCGACGGCCGCCGTGGTCGGCCCCGGACTGTTCACCGCATGGCCGGCTTTCCGGGCCGCCCACGTCTGGTACGTCGTCAGCGACCGGCTACCGCTGCGGTTCAGCGACTTCATGACCACGGTTCAGAGCGCGGGTGTGCTCCGCGAGGAAGGGATCACGTACCACTTCCGGCACGCGCTGCTGCGTGCCAGCCTGCGCACGGGGAGCCGGTAGCCCGCGAGCGGACTCGGTCGAACTCAGCCAGGTAACTCTCCCTGCGGGAAAGCCCTCCCACCGCGATCAGGTTCGCCAAGGGAGGCACATGGCTATGCTCCCGGTGATTACCTGTCCGGCGGAACCAGCCGACCGGCGTCCGTAGCGTGCCCTTTCTCCCATTCCGTAACGACGCACCGACGACCCACTGGCTGGTCATGGCAGCGATGGTCGTGGTGGCCGTGTGGAGCGTGTTCCGTGGGTACGGCGGTGGAGGTGCAGCAGCGCGGCGCTGGTCATGTCCGCGGCGCGACGCACGGGGTCGGCCAGGGCGGTGATGTGGGAGGCGTCGAGCACGGCGGCGCCGACCGCGGCGACGATGGTCCCGTCGGGTGCGTGCACGGGGGCGGCCGCCGTGTGTATTTCCAGCGTGTCGAGGCCGACGGCAAGGCCGCTGTCGCGGGCTCGGGTGAGGAGCCGTCCCCATTCGTGGGCCGAGTACGGCGGTGGTGGCTCTGTCCGCGGGGTGTCGATGGACATGATCTGTTCGGCCACCGATCCGGGCGGCAGCAGTGTCCCCGGGCCGCAGGAGAGTACCTCGTCGACTTCACCGAGGATCCCGCACACGATCATGGCGCGATCGGTCTCGGGGACGGCCAGGCCGAGGCTCGTGCCTGGCGCGATCGACGCCAGCTGCCGCATGGGATGACGTGAGGCCAGGCGGAGCGTGCGCGCGGAGGACTGCCAGGACTGGCCGAGCTGGAACATCCGCGAACCCATCCGGTAGCGGCCGTCCTGGCGGCGCACGGCGCCGAGCACAACGAGCTGCTCCAGCAACCGGTGCGCGGTGGCCTTGGGCAGGTTCGCGCCGGCGGCCAGCTGGGTCAGACCGGCCTCGCCGACCCGGCCGAGTTCTTCGAGCAGCGCGAACGCGCCCTCCAATACGCCGCGCCCGCCGTTTCCGGGTGCTTGTGGCCTGACCTCCATCGCCGCTCACTCCTCGATGGCCCCTGGGCCTCGATGCTCGCCGCCGCTCCGATGCCCGGACAGGTGCCGGTCCGCTCAGCGAACCGAACCCTGGCTGTATTGCCTGCGCGCGGAGATCGTTTCTCGCGAAAGACCTGAGCTCTCCATCAATTGCACTCCATCAAAGTCAAGGAGGCAACAATGAAACGCACGCCACTGCCGGCGCTCAGGAGTGGAATCCCACACGAGACACGCTCCTCCGCGCCATGGCGCATCGCGTCGACCGTAATCCTCGCAGTAGGCCTTCTCCTCACCCCAGTGACAATGAGCACGCCGTCGCCGGCGGCCGCTGCAGCGCGGCTTGAACCGACGCTTCAACAGGTGTCGATCACCTTTTTCACGGTCGACCAGAACAAAGATCACGACACCCACGTGCGCATCACCGTCTACGACCGGAACAACCGCACCATCGCCTTGGCCGATGGAACATATGGCGAATTCCGGGAGCGCACGTACTCGCCCCGAATCGAACTCGAAGTGACGAGGGAGATCCCGCTGTCACAACTGCGGGGCGGCCGGGCCAGGGTTCGCATCGAGATCACCCCCAACGGCAACGACACCTGGACATTCAACTTCCGCGCGCCCTTCCTCTTCACTGAAGGGGCGAGCGCAGAGGTATATCAACGAGAACGTGTCGCCGTGAGCGAGGACTACCGAACCTGGGAGACCCCGATCACGTGACGGGGTGACGCCCAACTGCATCCCCTCTCCGGTGCGCCTGACGGGCATTTCCGGTGCCACCTTGGCTCAGGCGTTCCGCCGCACGGGCTGGCCATGGAGTCCGTGTCCCTTGGGCGAATGAGGTCCGCAGCTGACGACGGCCGCGCCCTGTTCGGCGCGGCCGTCGCCATGTTCGCCGTCGGCAAGTTGTGAACCCTCAGCGTGGTGAACCCCAAAACCCCTGGCCAGTAGCCATTGCTGATGGTGGTCGGGGAGGTGGTACTCGGGCCGGTCACCGTCACCGGCATCCAGGCCTCCGGCCACGGCTTCAAACGCGCCGGAAGATCACATGACCTGCTGGACAGTGCTCGGAGGCGAAACCCCTCGATCCGACCTGCACAACGAAGGCCCCCCACGGGCGCCGCGGGCCTTCGCCGTCAGCGCTCCAGCGTCGGACCGCTACGAGGAGACGGCGCGGATACTACGAGCAGCAGGTGCAGCCCGGCTTGCAGCCGGGGGCGGCGGCTTCGGCGGTGGGATGCACCTCGCCATCAGACGCCCGAGGTGAAGATCCCCTGATGCCCGATCGTGATCAACCGGCGCACAACCACGTATGGACTCCGGCTGTCTGAAAGGCGCCGGAGGGCCTCCCTCCGGCGCCTTTCAGTACTAGAGATACAGAGATGGAAAGATCGTGGATCAGGTGAGCAAGAAAGTCTGGAGAGCTGCCGTGGCCGGTGGCGCGGCGGCGGTGTTCACGGGCGTGGCGGCAGCGCCGGCCGGGGCGGCCGAGGGCGGGGTCTCCTTCACCCGCGTCCAGGTGAACGGCGGCAAGCCGATCGTGATCGGGGTGGCCAAGGAGGTCGCGGTGCCCACCTCCTTCCGGATGACGACCACCCACAAGTGGAAGTGGCCGGCGGTGTTCCTGTACCGCGGCAACACGGATGACCGACTGTGGCACGCCATCGAAACGAGCGACTGCCACGAGGTGAGCTCGGGCGTCTGCGACTTCAACGAGACCATGTACTTCGACCCCAGTGTGTGGGACATGCGCAACAGCGAGGCCGGAGCCTGGAAGGTCGCGGCCGAGGTGTCCTTCAACGGCGGCGGCGGTGACACGGACGACAAGGGCCTGACCGCCTACGTCAAGCGCAACTCCCGCCTGAGCGTGAACGCCGCGCCTGAGCCCGTGGCCAAGGGCAGGACCATCACCGTGACCGGCAAGGTGACGCGGGCCAACTGGGAGACGAAGAAGTACGCCTCGTACGGCGGCCGCCTGGTGAGCCTGCAGTTCAAGCCCAGCGGAGCGACCTCCTACACCACGGTGAAGAAGGTGCGCGCCAACGCCTCGGGTGATCTCAGGACGACCGCGAAGGCGTCCAGGACGGGCGCGTGGCGTTGGGCGTACTACGGCAACACCACCACCGGACCGTCGACTTCGGCCGCGGACAACGTCGTGGTGCTGTGAGAAGCCGTCCCTCGAACTCCTGCGAGTTCGAGGACAGGCGCTGAGCGGTGTGAGGGCGCCTGCCGGGGTTACCACTCCAGCAGGGCCCAGCACCGTTTTGCCGGCTCGTCGCGTTCAGGATCGGCGCCGCAGGACAGCAACTCGAGGACAGCGTTGCCGCTGATCTCGGCCGGCCCCAGGAGAAAACGACACCAGCCACCCCGAACGTCTGGCCGTCGACCAAACCTTCAGGTTCCGAATACGCAGGAAAGGGGCCGCCGCCGGAGCCGGCTACGCGCTCCGGGTCGAGAGCCAGGTGTCGATGACCTCGGCGACAAGGGCGGCTCCTCGGCTGTTCTGATGGATGTGGTCGGTCGTGAGCACGAGACCCCGGCGCCGCGAGATCGTGTCGAGGCTGCGGCGCAGCAAGGCGCGCCGGACGACGACGCTGACGCTCGCTGCGGGCGTCGGGTCCTGGTAGGGGATCGGTGGCGGGTTGGCCTGGCGTAGCTCCTCGGTCTGGCGTTCGTGGAGCGGGAGATAGGTCGCCTTGGTGGTGGTGGCGACCTCGGCGATCATGCGGCTGTACGCCTGTGATGCCTGCGCCGCGGCTCCGTCGAGTTGCTGGCCGAGGACCGGGAGGGACAGCAGAGCGATCGTCGCGTCGGTCTGCGTTCGCAGCCGTTCGACGACGGCTCCCAGGCACTGCTGGAACCAGGCGGCCGACGGGCGTTCGGGGAGTTGTTTGCGCTTCATGGCCTGCTCGACGGGGTAGCCGGGGAGGCTCGCTCGGGCGTCGTTGGTCCCGATCAGCACGGTGATCACGTCGGGTGGGTCCGCGACGACGGCATCGAGGCGTTGTGCGAGGTTGTGGGCGAAGTCGCCGTTGACGCCGAATCGGGCGAGCCGTACGTCGCCGGGAGGCCGGCGTCGTTGGAGAAGGTCCAGGTAGTCGACGCTGAGTTGTGCGCGGGTGAGGCTGTCGCCGAGGCATGCGACACGGGTGGTCATGGTGTGCGCGGGCCGGATGTGCCGGCGTGCTCGGTCGGGCGGGCTTCGGTCCGGGGACGGTGTTCGGTGCCGAGGCCGGCGGTGATGGTCAGGATGGACGCCGGTCCCGCCATGTCGACCGCGTGCCATGTCCCGGCCGGGTTGACGGTGGCCTCGCCCGGCCCGAGTACAACCCGGTCGGGCACTCCGTCCACTTCACGGGTGACCGTCACGGACCCGCTGAGGCAGACGACCAGTTCGTCGCCGGCGGGGTGGCGCTCCCACTGGTCGTCGGGGCCGTCGCCGTCGAAGATCGTCACCATCCGGCCTTCGGCGCCGTCCGCCGCGATCGCGGCGCTGTAGGCCTGGAGCACCTCCGGGGCCCAGGCGAAGCCCTCGATGGGTTTCGCTCTCGACCCCAGTCCGAGGTGCACGGGGGTGGTCCGCAGGTCGATGGCGTGGGGTTCGTGATTGACGAGTCTCATGCCGATGATCGTCACAGGACTGCAAGAGGGCGGTCTTGAAGGAAAGGGAACGAAAAGCCGACGCGATGGGCGGCGTCTCGGCGACTACCCGGCCCCGAGCAGGACCTCGCCGCGACGCCATGCTGTCGGCGATCGGCCCGTGAACTCGCTCCAGTCCCGGACGAGATGGGCCTGGTCGGCGTAGCCGGAGACGGTCGCCACATCGGCCCACGGGAGCGGGTCGTGCAGGGTGGCCAGTTCGTGCGCGTGCTCGAAGCGCAACACCCGGGCGAAGGTCTTCGGCGACAGGCCCACCTCGCCGCGAAACCGCTCGGTGAGGTACCGGCGGCTCCAGCCCAGTTCCGCGGCGACCTTCTCGACCTGGACGCGGCCCCGCGCGGCCAGGAGGCGGCGCCAGGCCTCGGCCACTTCGGGGCGCACCCGAGAGACGGGGTCGCCGCTGGCGCTGCGGCTGACGGCTCGCAGCAGCAACTCGTCCAGCGCGGAGAACCGCGCGGTCCATGTCGTCGCTGCGCGGAGCCGGTCGACCAGCTCGACGCCGAGCGCTCCGAGCAGTTCGTCGAGTGGGACCAGTCGGTCGGCGAGATCAGCGGCGGGCATGCCGTAGACGGCCCGGGCCCCGAGCGGTGTCAGCGACACCTGTACGCCTTCCTGGTGTCCGTCGTGGTGGATCGCGACGGACCGCCGCATCAGACCGCCGGCCACGCTGTTGAACCGGTTGACCGGTGACCCGTCGTCGACGCCCGCCGCCACCTCCAGAGGGCCGGACAGGCTGATCACCGCAGTGAGCACGCGGCCCGGCGGACCGCAGTGCACCCCGGCCGGGAACCCACGAAGATCGAAACCGACATACGAGCCGACGTACCGCCGCAAGGCGGGTGCCGGACGTGCATACATCCTGGTGGCCGCATGGTCTTCCACCCTCGCAGTGTACGAACCGGCAGTCTGCTGGTGGGCTCGCCGCTTCAGCTGTCGCTAGATCCTGTCTGACAATTCCCGTCCAATCAGCGAGGTTCGGCTGAGTTGGCAATCGGGAGGTGCGCCGACCGTCCGGCGGGGATTACCGGGCAGGGCCTACGAACGGCGGGCCAGCAGATGGGCGTCGAGGAAGCCCCTTTCGGAGGCTGGATCGTGGAGCAACCGGGCGAAGGGAACGAGCCCGGCGTCGGCCAGCAGTTCGGCGAGGCGATCCGCCGGCCAGCTGTAGGCAGGTGCCACTTTGTGGTCGAAGCGGACGGGTTCTTGTTCGTCGGTCCCGAAGAAGGAGACCAGGAGCAGGCCATCCGGCGCCAGGACGCGTGCCTGCTCGGCGAGCAGCTCCGGCAGTTCTCCCGGAGGGGTGTGGATCATCGAGTAGTGGGCCAGTACGCCGCCGAGCGCGGCGTCCTCGATCGGCAGGGATTCCATCCGCGCCTCCTGGAAGCGCAGCGCCGGATAAGCCTGCCGGGCGTGGTCGATCATGCCGGGGGCGAGGTCGAGTCCGAAGGCGTCCAGGCCCAGTTCGTGCAGCATGGCTGTCAGATGTCCGGGACCGCACCCGACGTCCGCTGCCCGCGGGTTGCCCGTCGCGCGCACCAGTTCGGCGAAGGTGCCGATCATGGTCCGGGAGAAAGGCTGTGTCTCCAGTCGGTTTGCGAACAGCGATGCGTACAGCTCGACGACTCCGTCGTAGGCCGTCCTGGTCTCGTCCTGATGATTTGCCACGGGCAGGACTCTATAGCCGGTCTGATAATTGATCTTGTGGCAGGTCGAGGTGAGTTGACGGATGCGGCATGGGGGCGGATAGAGCCCCTTTTGCCCCAGGTGGACGGACGGGGCCGTCCGTGGCGTGATCACCGGCAGGTGGTCCACGGCGTGCTGTGGCGGCTACGGACCGGGGCTCCTTGGCGCGACCTGCCCGAGCGGTATGGGCCGTGGCAGACCGTCTACGAGCGGTTCGCCCGCTGGGAGGCCGATGGCACGTGGGCGAAGCCGCTGGAGCATGTCCAGGTCCATGATGACGCGGGGAGCCGGGTGGAGTGGATCGTCGCCGTTGACTCCACGATCAACCGGGCCCACCAGCACGCCGCGGGCGCCCGTAAAAGGGGGACGCAGACAGGGACGAACTGGAAGATCCGGGCCGCTCGCAGGCGCATCAGGCACTCGGTCGGTCCCGGGGCGGGCTGACCACCAAGGTCCATCTCGCCGTCGACGGCCGGGGACTGCCGCTGTCGATCGTGCTCACACCCGGAAACGTCAACGACGCCACCGCGTTCGCCGATGTCCTCGACGGGGTCCGCACCCCGCGCGTCGGCACGGGCCGCCCGCGCACGACACCGGACCGTGTGCTGGGTGACAAGGTCTACTCCAGCAGGGCCGTCCGTCATCTGCTGAGGCGTCGGGGCATCGCCGCCACGATCCCCGAGCGCCGCGACCGGGTGGCCAACCGTCGACGCAGGGGGCGCTTCGGTGGCCGGCCACCCGCCTTTGACAGGGAGATCTATCGCGACCGCAACGTGGTCGAACGATGCTTCGCTCGCCTCAAGCAGTTCCGTGCGATCGCAACCAGGTTCGACAAGCTCGCGGACCGCTACCGCGCGGGAGTCGTCCTGGCCTCCCTGATTCTCTGGCTCCGCGAAACGGCCAGGTGATCATTTGTCAGACAGGCTCTAGCCCCCGCCCGCCCACCGCGAGCCCGGAACCGGCCACCGACCGGACACAGACCCGCCGCCGTCGACGCACCGCCGCGGCACACATGCTCCGCGGCGCCTGCTACGGCATCGGCACCGGAGTCATCGGCCTCATCTTCGTGCTGCTCCAGCGCGTGCTGTAGCCGCCGCCCCTGGCAGGACATGCCCCGTGGGAGCGCTCGCCGATGGCCCCCAGGGAGCCGACCCATGGCACAGCCACGGGCGCCGGTGGTCCGGAACTTGAACTACGAACGAAGATCCACACAGCAGGTGGGTCGCACAGAAGACTCTGTGCGGCCCACCTGCTTGTGCCCTAGGGGTGCCGCTCACGCCCTGTTTCCGTGGAGATCAGGCCGGCGGCCCGCTGTGGAGCTCAGGTTCGTCGAGGGCGGCCAGGGCAGCTTGCGCCGCGACCACGACCTGCGGCCACAGGGGGGATCGGAGGAACTCCGCGTCTGGAACATCCACACCTACGTTCTCCAGTACGGCGTCGAGGGCGCGGGCCAACTCCTCCATGGCCCGCACCTCTTGCTCCGACGCCAGCGTGTTCCCGAGGGCCGCCTCAGGCGACGCGAGGACAGTTGTGTCGTCGTACAGGATGTGCACGTTCAGCGTGAGGTCATCGTAGTAGTCCGGATGCGGGTATGTGCGATCGATCCACACCTTTTGCTGGTGTTCGGGGGAGGCGAGGGCCCGGACGGCGCTGACTACTTCGGCGCGCATCTCGGGGAGGTTCACGGCTTTCCTTGCGGTCACGGCTTGTTCCATGCCTTCCACTTGACCCATTCGTCCACGGGGATGTGCGCGGCACGGGGGTTGTCCTTGATCGAGCCGTTGATCACCTTGCCGTCGCGCCCGATTATCTTCCCGCCTGAGTTGATGACGACGTGATCGACCTGCTGGTACTTCTGAGGGTTGCTCGGTTCGCCCTTGTCGATCCGCACGCCGTTGCCCTTACCGTCGTTCCAGCGGTAGCCGACGCCCTTCTTGTTGAGCGTCTCGTACTCCTTCAGTGAAGGCGGGATCTTGTCATAGGCATTCCTCGGGAGCCATCCGTCGACCTTCCCTGTCGCCTTCTCGGCCTTCATGGCCTTGGACAGGTCTTCCGCCGTGATGACCTTCTTGCCCGCCTTCATCCAGCGCAGAAGCACCACGGACCCGAGGATACGGTCAGTTCCACTGAGGCCCTGCCCGGTGATTTTGTCCTTCCCGGTGATGCCCTCGATAATCCCCTTCCCGTCGCCGATCCCGGGCACCAGGTCCAGGAGGGCGGAGAGGCCAACTCGCAGTTTGGCGTTCTCTAGTGGGGATTTTCCGGTGACAATTCCCTCGAGGGTGATCGGGAAGTCGATGTGAACGCGATCAGTGATCTTATTGAGACCCTCGGCAGCCTTGACGAATTCAGGGATGACCTTGTTGAGGTCGCCCATGGCCTTGTTCGCCTCGGCGATCCCCTTGTTGGCTTCGGCCAGCCCAGAATTTGCCTTGTCGATGCCCTTGTTCATCTCCTTGAGGCCCCGATTGATCTGATCGACGCCCTTGTTCATCTGGTCGAGGGCGCCGCTCATCTTCTTGAAGCCCTTGTTGATGTCCTCAAGGTCCTTGTGGAGCCCCGGGTCGGAGATGAAGTCCGCGAAGCGACTGACAGCAAGAGTTCCGTAATACACGGCCTTGCCGAGTGCCCACGCCTTCTTGCCGGTGTCCTCGACGTCGAGAAGGAGATTCGCGAACTGCTTGTCGGCCTTTGCTTCGAGGCGCTTTATCTCGGCCTTGGCTGTCGGCGAGCTCCCCTCAATGGCCGAGATGACCTTCAGCGCATCCACATACTGATTCATATGCTTCTTGATATCGGCGCTGACGGCCTTGTCGCTTACGCCTCGGTCATCTTGGGCCATGGCGTGGCCGATGATTATGAGGGTAGGAATCGCATAGACGCTTACCCGGCCCATGTCCGAGAGGCAGGAAATCCTCTCGGAGAGAGGGGTGTCATCGCACTTGGTGAGTGGCTTCTTCTTGGCTGCTGAAACCTCAGCGGCTACGGCCGTTCCGCCGGTACATGAAAGAGCCGCCGCGAGCGCCAGGGATGTCGCCTTGAGCTTCCATGGACGCGTCATGTATTCCTTCTTCTCGTCTGTAGGTACGCCGAGTAGAAGGACCTCGAAACTGCGCAGGGAATGCACGCGCTTACCCAGCCCTCCCCGGCGCGCCAGATGATCCTATATGCCCCTTTCCGTCCTGCTGGACACGCACCTGCGACGCACGGCTCTCCGCGGCCATCGTCAAATCCGGTACCTGCAAAGCAGGCCTGAGGCCCGAGGGAAGGACGAAGACACGTGATGGCCGCGGCTGCCGGGCTGGCTCTCCGTCGTCGGCGGCAAAGCCCTCGCGGCAGAGGACGAAGTCCCCGCACCGGGGCCCTCGCCGCCCACCTGATGACGGGTGACCACGACAACGACCTCAACCAACGACGCGTGCTGGTCAAAGCACCCGAGGGGCTCCGCCCCGGTGCCTGTCGGTGCCGCCTGCCCGAGCGCAGGCGGCGCCCCATCAGGTGGGAGACGCGGCGTGCATCAACTCGAGCCACCGCTGTTCTCCGGGCGTGGCGCCGTCGGGGTCGCACCGTGCGCAGCGCTCGCTCTGCCCCCCACTGCCCTGGCACGGCCGGTCACGTCGTGCCGCTTCGTCCCAGGCCCGCGCCGTCCTACTCGCCGACCGGTCCCAGTCCTGGATCCTGTTGAGGTACTCCGTCAGACCGGCCAGGGATGCGACGAGGCGGTCCCGGAACTCCTGCAACGCATCAATGCTGTGCGTGTCGAAGTAGTCGTCGACCGTGTCGTCGCCGTCCGCGATCCGGACGAAGGGCCGGCCCGGGGCGCCGTCGGGCAGCGTGTAGGCGTACAGGTTCATGTCGTAGCCGGCGCTGCGAAACAGGGTGTGGTGATTCAGGGTGAGGCCGGCCATGGGGCCCATGTGCAGCACTCGGGTCACATCGGTGCCGTCCGACCCGCTGTGGTCCTCGGGGCACAGGCGCATGCTGCACCAGGCCGGGCAGGTGAACTCAAGACAATGAGTGTTCGTCATCACCCTCGGGGTATCGGCGCCCGGTCCGTCGACCTGAAGCACGCCGGGATCGCGCATCGTCACCGACGAGGACGAGGTCGCGCTCATGCTTCATATCGGGGGAGGGGCCGTCTTCGGCACGGCCGCCGGACAGTTGTGAGGCGCTGACGGCCGGTCAGGCGGCCGCCTGTCTGATCTCCTCAAGGACGCTGTCCAGCACGTCGCCGCCCACCGCGACGGGAACCACACGCACCACAACACCCGGCGCCTGGCGCCGTTTCACCTCGGCGTCCGCCGCGCGCTCGCTGTAGGACACCACGCTCACGTGCAGGACCCTGTCCGCCCCGCGCGAGATCACCTTGAAATTCTTCACCCTGACCCCTCCTGTACTGGTTGATCACGAGGAGCTTGCCAGACGCCACTGACAACGGCCTGCTCGTCCAGTGCGTTGCCCGGGGTGGCCGGAGTGGTGCCGACGGGCGGTCCAGGCAGCGGGACGCCGGGCTCGGGCGAGCGGGGCGTGAAGGCGGTGCCCCGGCCTTGTGTCGGGATTCCCGCGAGTTCCTTCTGTTCGGCGCATCCTCTGCTGCCCTGCTGCCCTGCTGCCCTGCTGCCCTGCGGCGCTGGGCCACGGCCGAAGGCTCGCACCACCGATGACAACGGTGCGTAAGGAATGGAGTACATGCGGATGTGAGTCAGGTAACAAAACGTCAGATCGTCAGGCAGGGGGTGGGGGCCGACGCGTACGCTTTCGGAGGCCCCCGAGGGATATGAAACCCATTCTGACCTGCGTAAATGCTAATGATCAAGCGTTTGCGTACCCCTCTCCTGCCTCGCATCCTTTCCAGCAGACCGCGCACTGGGCGCGGCAGACCTGGAAGGAACACGGACATGAACGTCCTCAACGAGACTGTGGCTTTGGGCCTCGCTCTGGGTGTCGGCTCCAACATGCTGTACGCGGTGGGCACTCACGGCAAGACGAAGGCCAAGCAGGCCCTGCTGTGGCTGATCCAGCGCGAGAAGAACCGCGACACTATGAACCAGACCCTCGCCGCGTTCGGCCCGGACGCGGACGACCTGGCCGGCACCTACGACGCCACGCTCGGCACCGGCTGGGACAGCAACGACTACCGCGACCACGTGGAGGCCAAAACCCCGGAGTGGGCCGAGCGGCTGGCCGCTCACCTGATGGCTCACCCCGACGCACTGGATGATTTCCGCGCCTTCGAGGCGCACGGCATGGACGCGGCCATGGACTTCAACAAGGTCACTGTGGGCGGCAACATGCCGGTCGCCACGGCCAGCGGGACCGGGGCGTTCGGCAACGTCGTCGGCGACGGGACGACCATCAACCAGTACATCGCTAACTGATCCGCCTGCGGTTCGGCGGGCCCGGACGAACTTGGGCCCGCCCAGGTACGGCTACGGCTGCATCAGCCGTCGGTTCGCCTGGCGGCGGGCGCCGGGCACTCGGCGACTGCCAGGCCGCCCGCGAGGTATTGGTCGAGTTGTCGAAGGGCCGCGGGTTCGAGTTTTCCGAAGGGGGCTTCCTCCGTCAACGACTGCTGATGTTGCGGGTGTCTGGGGCGGCACAGGAGGCGAGTGCGAGCCCTCACGGGCGTGACGGCACCTCGTGGCCGTCGCAGCGCCGACACGGCCCCTACGGGCGCGCGTACGACATGTCCGCCGCCGCGGACCCGCTCACCTGTGGAAGGGCCGACCAGGAGCACCACTTCGGGTCCGAGGTGCCCAAGAACGCGGAGCTTCCAACAGGATTCGTTCACCACCGCGGCCGCGGTCCTGCAGCGCCACCCGGACTGGAGCCGGAGCTGCCGCCCGCCGAGCCGGGATGGCCGATCAGATCCGCAAGCACCTGAAGCCGCGCACCACGTCGTGGATGGACCTGCACCCCCACGCTCGCGGCCGATGAATCCGCGTACGCAACGCACCCTGAGCGCGCCGCGGACGTCCGGGCCCGCGGCCGGCGGCACACCGGGAAGGGCCGGCCCCCCGTCGGCCTCGCCGGACAACGGGGCCTTGAGGCGCGGACGTTCGACGAACTCGCCGCGATCGACGGGCCGCTGAGCGTCGTCAGCCCGCCCGGAGAGCCTGACGCGGAGCAGCACCAGTTGCTGCTAGGCGAATTGGCAGGACCAACCGACTTACGAAATGGGGACGGAGGTCAGAGGCGCGGAGATGGTGCTGGTGCCGTCCGAGATGCTGTGTGGGGCGAGCGTCTGAAGGGTGGTTGCGGTCATGCCCGCTAGTGCGCGGAATTCGCGGGCGAGGTGAGCCTGGTCGTGGTACCCGCATGCGGCTGCGGTCTCGGCCCAGGTCCTGCCCGGTGTCCGCATCATTACCGTAGCCCTTTGGAAGCGCAGAATGCGGGCGACACGCTTGGGAGCAAGACCTATCTGTTCCGCGAAAAGGATCTCCAGGCGGCGGCGACTGCGCCCGGTGGCGTCAGCCAGTTGACCGACCGACAGCGTGCCGTGGCAGCTTCGCAGCAGGGCCCATGCCTCACACAGCACCGGCGAAGGCCAGCAGCGGCTGTCGGCGAGCCGCCGGGAGATGGATTCATCGAGAATCTCCCAACGGCGTCTCCAACTGGGTGCTTCGGCGAGTCGCTCGGTGAGGTCGGCACTCCAGTGTCGGCCCAGCACACCGGCCGGGTGGATCATGCTGTCGGACAGGTGATGTAGTGGCATGGCGAGCAGCGTGAAAGCTCCCAGAGGCGTCAATTCGACCTGAACGCCGTAGCCGGTGCCGCCGGTGAGGCTGATCACCGGACTGGTCTGCAGGCCCAGCATCACCTCCCAGCCGCTACTCGAAGCCGAGTGGCTCCGATCAGACGTGAGGTGCAGCGCAGCTCCCCAATTGAGGCACACCGTCACGGTGGCGGAGGGGAAGGTCGCTCTGTACATGTACGGTGCCGCACTCATGCGGTATCCGGTGTATGTGACCACGTACGCGCGGAGTCGGGCGGGAGGATCGCGCCGTACCCGGCAGCGCTCCAGGCTCACATCCCCCGATGACGGCCCGAGGGCCATACCTGCCCCCCCGTTCTGGACCCGTGCATGCTTAACGGACACGGAGTGGACGGGGTGCGCGTTCGTACAAGGCACGGCCCCGGCTCTGGCTTCAGTGTGGTCGTGTCCACGGCGGGCCGTGAAGACAGGATCACGCCACCCTGGCACATCCGGCTTGCCGCTGCTCAAGAGCATCCACCGCCAATGAGGGAGACGCTGAGGAGCTCGAATAGGCGCCCATCAGGGTCGTGCCGGTCGCTACCTCGGTACCGCAGAGCAGGAGAAGGCGGTTGCTCTGAAAACGAGTTACAGGTGCAGGTGTATCCCCTGCGCAACGCAGAGCCGGAGACGGTGTACACCTAGGAGGGCACGGATGCGGAATCGTCGCACCATCATCGCAACGGCCATGACGACCATCGTGGCGGGACTCGGACTCGCGCCCACCGCATCAGCGGGAGAGGCGGGTGCCGCGGGCTGGAACGGGTACTGCGGTCCAAAGTCACTCACCAGTACCTCTTTTAGAGGGTGGTGTGACGGAACAGGGCCAGAGAAGTACGGGACTTTCGTGGATTGCATCAAGGGGTCGAGTACCAAGAGGTACCCCGCCACGTACAAGCTGGCGTTCGGCGACAGGACCGGGGTGTACTCGGCATGCCCGTCTGGGTGGGTCATCAAGCCGCCCATCCAGGACAACGTCGGATATCTTGTCTGACTGATCGGTGCCGTTGCCCTGCCATAACAACTCCACCCCTGAGTTGAGGAATTTCTCCTGTCGGGCTATCGGGTCCTTCTCGGTATTCCACCCGGCCATCTTCAACGGCTGCTCGGACTTGCGTCTGGGCGGATCCTGCCATCGGGGGCCGGAGCCCGCGGGTGTCGAGGCCCCACACGGGGCAGAGCAGCGGCCCGGGCCTGCGCGGCGGGGTCATGCGGGACAGGGTGACAGGCCCGGAAGTGCTCTCAGGAAGGGATTGGGCTACTCAAGCCACGGCCCAGTCACGCAGTTGGCGCGCGATTCTGGCCACGCCGAGTGCTCCGGTAGCCGCGTCGCGCACGAGCGCGACGGCCGCCTTGGGCTGGTAGTCGAGCTCGTGCGCGTTGAGGAGCAGGTACGCCTCGGTGGCGTGCCAGGAGAAGGCGTCGTTGGAGTGTTCCAGGCACGGCAGTTTCGCCAGGGTCTGCAGCAGGGCTGCGGCCTTGAGGAACAGCGACCCGTAGATGTCGCGTTCCATGGCGCGGGCATTGACCCGTGCGACGGCGGCGTAGAGCGGCCCGAAGTCGTCGACCTGCGGATCGCCGTCGAGGAGCTCGGCGGCGTGCAGGAGGAAGGTGACGTCGAGCGGGAGGGCCGGTTCGGGCTGGGTCACGCGGCGTGTCCTCGCTCCGTCTGCTCGAGATCCCGCTGCGCTTGCTGCTCGGCGGCCCGCTGCTCGGCGCTGACGTCGAGGTTGCCGGGCTCGGCCGCGAACGCGGCGCCGCTGCGGGCCATGGACGTCCGGAAGGCCTCCAGGTAGCGCCGCTCGACGGCGGTCGCGCGGTCGTAGGCGGCCGAGAGGATGTACTCCTGCATGCTGACGCCCGCCGCTCTCGCCGCGGCGGCGATGGCCGCGCGCTGCTCGGGATCGGGGAAGCGGAGATTCATCGCTTTGGGATCCGTCATGGCCTCCACGGTACCAGTGGTACCAGTCGATGTCAGAGGTCGCGCCCGGGCCGGATTCCGGCCGCTTCTGGCTGCTCGATCCCGGCGCGACGAGCCGGGGCCGGGGCGCGCGCTTCAGGCGAAATCATTCTCGTCTTACTGACGGTAAGGCGTGGGTGGGATGGGAGCAAGGCGCCGCCTACGGTCCGCTTCCCTCGTGCGGCCGTGGTCAGTACATGAGGTTGGCACCGGGGTAGGTGTGAGTCGCCGCGTCCGGTGGGGCCGTGCCGATGGTGAAGCAGCGGCCGTCGGCCACGGCAAGGGCCGTGGGTTTACCGTCCGCGAGGAGTTCCAGTTCCAGGGAGATCGCGTGGGCGGCTCCGGGGGTTTCGGCCTCGAGGTAGAAGAGGAACTCCAGCGCGTCGCCCTGGCTGAGGTTCAGGCCAAGGCTGGTGAGCTCCTGGTTGGTGTCGTCGAACAGCCTGACGGAAGCGCCGGTGGGACTGATGGTGACGTTCGCCCGGCGCCTCAGGTAGCCGTTGCCGCCGAGCTGGGCCAGGAAGCTGGCCATGACGACCATCGTGGCGAGACTCGGACTCGCGCCCACCGCATCAGCGGGAGAGGCGGGTGCCGCGGGCTGGAACGGGTACTGCGGTCCAATGTCACTCACCAGTACCTCTTTTACTGAGCCTGAACTCGTGAAGTCGTCGGAGTGATGGGCAGGCCGGTGCCGGCGAGGCATCCGTCGATGAGATCGCTGCGGTATTGGATCGTGCGAAGACCGCGCCTGAAGGTCTGGATGAGGTGGTCGGGGCTGGTGAAGGCAACGTTGCTGAGCCATCCGCGCCGTAGCAGGGACCAGACGCCCTCGACCGGGTTGAGATCCGGTGCATACGAGGGCAGTTGGTGGACGATCAGCCAGTCCTGCTCGGTGACCCACCTGTGTAGCCGGGCGTCGAGGTGCACGTTGAGGTTGTCCCAGATGAGCACGATCGGGCCACCGAGTTGCCGGTGGGCGACCTGGAGCAGGTCGCGGTAGTCCGTCCAGGCAAAGCTCTTACGTCCGTCGCGCCGGCCGTCGTCGCGGCGGGGACGATAGATCAGCCGGGAACGCTGGCCCGTCTTGTAGCAGGCCAGGGCGGCGATCGAGACGCGGCGGCGGGAACGGCCGCGGACCCGGATCACTGGCGTGTGGCCGCGTTTTGCCCAGGTGCGTGCGATGGGCGGCGTCATCGCGAACCCGGATTCGTCCTCGAAGACGATCCAGGCGTCGAGCGCCGCCGCGGTGCTTCCGCCCGTGGCCAGGTCTCCTTCACCCAGCCGGTGATCGCCTCGTCGTCGCGCTCGACGGCCCGTCTGGCCGGGATGTGGCAGGAGAAGCCGTGCCGGATCAGCAGCTTGCGCACGCCCTGGATGGTGTAGCTCTTGTGGAAGCGTCGGCCGATCACGGTCTTGACCCTGGTCAGGGTCCACCGCTGATCTGGCCAGCCATGTGCGAGCGGACCCTTGATCAACTCTGCTTCCAGCTGGGCAAACTGGGCCTCGCTCAGCCGTGGCGGGGAGGCCGGGCCGGCTGAGCGTAACGCCCGCGGGCCGCCCTTGGTCCACGTCTTCCGCCACCGCTGCACCGAGCGGACGCTGATCCGCAGATCCTTCGCGATCACCGAGCTCGCCTCGCCGCGGGCGAACCGCTGGGCCGCGACCTGCCGGATGCCCTCACGGAACTCCCGCCGCTCGTCCGTCAGACCACCGCCCTGCGCGTACCTCATGACAATGGCGTACCGCGAGGATCATGGCCTGTCAGCAGCTGCGACATCACGAGTTCAGGCTCAGTAACCGGACGGACACATCCGATCAACTGACCAATCGGTCAAAGAGACACGCTCTAGCGACGCCTTGGTCGATGAGTTTGGATGCCACTTGCCGATCTTGGCGGGGTGGGATGTCGGTGAGTTCGATGTCACTCCGGAGCGGGTGACGGGCGTTTGAGGGCCTGATCGCTTGTCGTGATCGTCGAGGTCCTGCGATGCTCGCCGGATGTGGCGTGAACGGATCATGGAAGTCATGGCAGACGCGGAGCTTGCCGAGCCGGCGACCAGCGTGGCCTTGGCCGAGGTCGAGCGCGTGCTGGGGCAGCCGCTCCCCGAAGAGCTCGCGTCCGTGCTCCGCGAGTGCAATGGGGTGCGCGGGCACTATGGCACTGACGTGGTGTGGAGTGCTGAGCGGATCGCCGAAGAGAACGCGTCCTTCCGTGCGTCTGCGGACTTCGCCATGCTTTATATGCCCTTCGAGCCGCTGATGTTCTTCGGTGACAACAGCGGCGGGGATCAGTTCGCCTTTGTCAGGGTCCCGCTGCGCGACGACGTGTTCGTCTGGGATCACGAGACGGACGGACGTTCATGGGCGGCGAACGGACTGGACGACTACCTGCGTCGAGCGCTGGAAGATTCCGGCGACTGGTGGCGGGACTGAGTGTTCAGTTTTCGGGGATTTGGTCCATGCGGGCGCATGGGTGTCGGCGAGAGCAACTCCTAGCATCCGGAGCATGAGTTCCGTTGAGCAGAGGGCTGGAACGGGTGCACGGGCATCGGCGCGGCTGCCGCCGCCGGGCACAATGTCGCGGGCACTGGGCAGGGTCGCCGTCATGATGCCGGTCCTCGCCTTCTTCCTGCCCTCATCGGTGCGCCTCCTGCCCGTGTACCTCATCGGGCCAGTGGGGACGGGCGCGGTCATCTCCGGCCTCGTCGCCCTGCACAGAATGCGCGACCGGAATGACGTCGATCCTTCCCGGGCACGGACGGGTATCGCACTCGGCACGGCGGCCATTGTGCTCCCGCTGGTTGTGCTCCTCTGGGTGATGTGGGAGCTGAGCCAGGCCTGATCCGTAACTCTGCTCGCTCTCGAAGCAGACAAGCGCCCCAGGAGACTGCAATCAAGAGGTACAAGGATCAGCCCTCGGCTGGCGGAGGGCGCAGGGGACGGCGGCCGTAGCCCAGATGCGGCCCGTCGTCCCCGCCGAGTGAGGAGAGGAACGGATAGGCACACGGCCCCAGATGCAGGAAGGACAGCGCGACCCTGGACGCCCCGAGCCACATGCGTGGGACGAACCCCTCGCCGGGGGCGAAGGCGGCGTTGCAGGACGTGCAGGCCGGCCGCCATTCGGCTCGCTCGCGTGTCTGAACGGTCGCGTGCCGCAGGGAGAGCGATGTCTCGCAGGGGCCGGTGCGGCAGACCACGCAATCGGTGACGTGATCGTTCCAGGCGAGGTAGGCGGTCAGGGCCTGCCCCTGGATGGTGTGGCAGGGCGTGCAGGCGTGAGGGTGCCAGGTGCCGGCGCCGCCGAGGGGGATGCCCTGGCCGGGCCTGAGGACGGTTGGGCACCAGATGCAGACGTAGCCCGAGCGCTGCTCGATGGTGAGCGTGCCCTCACGCGGCACGAGGAAGGCGCGCACCGCGTTGCTCACGTCCACGTCGCGCATCACCGCCGCCCTTCCGCGGCGCGTGCCCGGTAGGCCCGCATAGCCGCGGCCTGGCCACGCTTCCACGCGGTGCGCATCCGCGTCCCCGCCGGGCAGTAGCTCTCCCGCAGACACGGAGGGCAGCTGTAGAGGTGCCGCATGTAGTTCGCGTACAGCTCGTCCGCACGCGATGCGGCCTGGTCGACGGACGCCGCAGTCACCGTAGTTCCTTCGTCGTCGTCGCGGTTCCGGTGGCCAGTTTGAACGCGACCTCGAGCTCGCGGCCGACGGTGTCGCCGTTGAGGAGGGTGTGCGGGGTGTTCGTGGCGTCGGTCCAGGGTGGGGTGTCCCAGATGGCGCCGTTGCTCGGCGGGAGGGCGAGCCACCCGTCCGGTCCGGTGCGTACCTCGACGCTGTCGTGCACGGCCGCGTACCGGCCTGTTGCGGGCAGCACCAGCAGCGCGGCGGTCTGTTGGTGGGTGACCAGGCACGGGACGAGGCTGATGCGGTCGAGGCGCAGCATCGCGACCATCCCGACCCGGAGCGGGACGAGGACCGCGTCGAAGCAGTTGGTGGAGGCGGTGAGGGAGCCGCCGGGTGCCGACTGCAACGCCTCCTCGAGGGTGCCCTCGGCAAGGCGGGGCGATGGGGTGACGAAGGGGTGCGCGCCGGGGGCTGGGCAGTTGCGGTTGTCGCAGGTGCAGCCCTGTCGAGGGCGCAGGCGGTGTCCTAACGTCACCGACCACCCGAGTTGGACGTAGGCGCGAGCGGCAGCAGCCGGAGCGCGGGTGTTGATCGGCTCCATCGCCGACACCCCCATGTGATCGCTTAGGCACGGATTGTGATGCCCGCGAGGGTGGGGGCCCGGTCGCAGTGCGCCCCCTAGAAAAACTAGGGGGCGTTGACCGGTGGGTGACGGCGGGTCAGCTCACGAGCTCCATGTGGCGGATCAGTCCGGAGAGCGCACTGGCCTGTGAAGGGACGCCGGTCCGGGCGAGGTCGCTGACGAGTGCGGCTGTGGGACACCGCAACGGGCCAGCCCCGCCGCACCCTCACCGGTCGCGCGGATAGGGCTTGGTTCAGCCCGGACGGACGCACGCTGGCCACCCTCGACACCAAGGGCATAGTGCAGCTGCGCGACGCGGCCAGCGGAGGCCCGCGCCGTACCATCACCGACACCACCGGCCCGGTCTCCGACATAGCTTTCAGCCCGCAACGGCACCTCCTGGCCACCGTCCGTGCTGACGGGCTGGTGCGGGGGTGGGGGGCCGCAACGGGCAAGCTACGCCGAACCCTCACCGACACCACCAGCCCCGTACATGCGGTGGCGTTCAGTCCCGACGGACGTACCCTGGCCACCGCCGGTAGCCAGGGAGTGGTGCGACTGTGGGACACCCAAACAGGCAAGTCCCGCAGCACTCCCACCGGCCACCGCGACGAGGTAGAGGCAATCGCGTTCGCTCCCGACGGACGCACCCTCGCTACCGGCGTCTCCGACGGAACAGTCCGGCTGTGGGACAGCGCACTCACCACACCGACCCGGTCCATCCGCAAGCTCTGCCGCGGAGTGCACCGGGATCTCACCCCGCAGGAGCGCTGGGTGTACCTGCCTGACCTGCCGTCATCGCCTCCATGCCCCACATAACCCTGGGTCTGCACCAGCCTCTCCGGGGCAACTCGCGGCACAGTCGTGAGAGCCCCGTCACCTGGGATCCCACCACGCCAGCCACCTCTGGGGGAGCAGATGCCGGTGAGGTTGGGCGAAGGGGCAGTCTGTGAGCGCGACGCCGTCCGCCCACGGGCATCCGTCGGCGTGCCCCGCGCGTTGTCGGTGCGGGGTGTGATGATGCAGCTGTGACACAGCCGAACCCTTCCGAATCCGACATGCCGCGACAGCCTGAGACGGCTGGCGGCGACCGCCCGGCCGCGGACGTCTGGGCGCCGTGTGCGGGAGATCCGAACCTGCGTACTCCTCCTCCTGCCGGTTCCCCGGGTCGTACGCCGCCGGGGGAGGACCTGGGCTTGCATCTCGGTTGGGATCGCTTCGAAAAGCTGATGCTCGCCCTGTCACGCCGTGTTCTGGGCCTGCGGGACATCCGCTTTCGGCGCTACGGGGTTCAGGGGCAAGCACAGCACGGTATCGACCTGGCCGGTCGGGAGCCGACGGGTGACTTCACCGTCGTCCAGTGCAAGGATTACGCGGCGTTCACCGCCGGGGACTTGCGCAAGGCGGTCGCGAAGTTCGCGGTCGGACGGCGTCCCTTCGATGCTGGCCGCCTGATCGTGGCGACCTCCGCCTCCACCGAGGCCACGCAGCTGGCCGACGAGCTGGCCGCGCTCCAGCTCCAATATCCTGATCTTGACGTGGATCTGTGGGGGGCCGAGCAGATCAACCAGCACCTGCGCTACTGCGGCGACATCGTCGCCCAGTTCTGGACGCGCGAGACAGCGGCCGACTTCTGCACGGGCGCCCCGCTGCCAGGAGTGCCGACACCGCCGCCCGACCGGCAGGAGCAGGCCGAGAGGATCCTCGTCGGGCCTCTCAACACCGACGACGTGGCACCGATGCTGCGTGCCGCGGACAGCAGGAGGGCCGAGGCACCGGCCGAATCAGCCACGCTCTACGGCGATCTGGCGAACCGGCTGCACGATGCCGGGTTCCGCGGGCACGCCACTGTCTTGCGGAAGAAGCAGCTCGAGGCTCTCCAAGAGGGCGGTTTGTTCGACGAGGCAGCCGACTTGGCGGCCGAACTCGCGGCAGCCGCACTGCACCACGGAGACAGCGACCAGGCAAGGATCCTGGCCCACCAGCTCGAACAGTTCGCTCGGGACGGGACCGGCTCCCGCACACCACAGGCGTCGGCCACGGCACGTCATGCAGCCCTCCTTAACGCGGCTGCCCGGGACATCGCCCACCCTCTGGTCATGAGCCACCTGGCACCCGCCCTGGAAGGGGTCGGCGCAACAGATGCCCCTGAGTATCGGCCGCTTTTGGTGCTCATGCTCGCCGAGTACCGGCTCGCGACCGAGCCCCACACGCTCGTGGAACTCGACGGCCTCATCGACGTCGCCCTCGCACAGGCCAAAGAACAGCCAGTAACGGAGCAGATGCAGGACATCGTGGTGCGCCTGCGCCTGCTGCGAGCCGAATACGACAGCGCACCACGGCAGGACCTGCTCCGCGAGGCCAGACGGCACCAGATGAAGGGCCGGCACGCAGCGCTTGTCAGCGCGCGCGAGGCGCGACGCTGCGCCCTCGAAGGCCGGGCGGAGGAAGCCCTGGAGAACTGGAGGGACGCCGTCCAGGACGGCATCCACGCGGGACTTGCCGAAGAGGCCGCCGACTGGCTCTACGCCATCCGCGCGGCCAACGCGAAGTACGGACCGTGGACGATAGAGATCGACGACGAACACCGCCTCGCGCAGGCGCTGCGCACGACAGGCTCCGGCCGCTTGCTAGATCGCATCCGGGACCCGAGAGCACAAGCGATGTCGGCACTGGTCCGGGACAAGCCCACCGAGGCTGTCCTGACGGCTCGCCGCTGGCTGACAGACAGCGTGGTCACCGGGAGCTGGGCGGACGAGAACGAAGCCGTGACGTTCCTCGGCGACCTCTACCGCGACAACAACGAACCCGATTTGGCGGCGGCCTACTACCAGCGCGCCGGAAGCACCGAGAAGCTCGAACAGCTCGCCAAGAACATGGGAGATGCGCTGCTTCCCCTGGTGCCCGGCGCGCGCCAGCCCTGGTGGACCCTGCGCTCACGTGCGGTCCTGATTGCGGCACAGTACGACCTGGGCGAGGATGCGGCAGCCCGCGAGCTGTTCGACGAGATGCTGGACCTGGCCGTACGTGGCAGGGCCGGCGAACTCGTTGATTCACCTACGCGGTCCCTGGCCAGTCAGGCTGCGAAGAGCGCCTGCGCGCTTGCCTCGCGCAGCACACATGAACAGGCCGCAGCCCTGCTGGACCTGCTCGGCCTGGACGTCCCCCGCGAACCCAATCAGTACCGCCACACCGACGACGCGCACGCGGCTGCCTGCGTGGCCATCGCCATAGCACACCCCGAGCTCGCGATGCGCGCCCTGACCAGGTTGTTCGATCTTGCCGACGTCCACACTGACAAGGCTCTGAAAGTTCTCGTCAGGGACCAGACGCTGCGTCTGCTGGGTGCTTGGCCGCAGAGTGACAGCGCGGCTGCCGGCACCGTCTCCTGCAGCCCGCTGAGCGGTGATGAGCAGAGTACCCTGCGCACACGGGCCGACGAGCTGGCAAGGCAGGGACACTACCTGTCCAACGTGATCCAGGCTGCGGTCAACCCTGACCATCCCGAGGTGCAGGAGCGAGCCAGGACGGCACGCGACCGCCTCCTGGCCCGGCCCGAGCCGGATCCCAACTCTATGTCCCTGGGCAGCGCGATGGTTCCTGACTCGGCCATGGTCTGTCACCTCGCCTCCGATGAACGGCACGCCTGCCTGGATAAGCTCCTTACAGTGGCAAGTGATAGACGAGAGCTGGCGTCCAACCGGCAGGACGCATTGATCGGCGCCCACAATCTCGTCGTCGACCAGGAACCAGAGGCCAAGCGCACCACCTTCCGTGCGAGTCAGCCCTTCGTCCTGGGCGAGTTCGACGGAAGCCGACTCGACGACGAGTTCACGGGCCAACCCCACCCGCTCAGCACACTAAAGATCAACCTGGGATCCGCATCGCTGCGCGGCCATGGCCTACGCCTTGCCGCTGCCTCAGCGACAACAGCCGACGAGCAGGAATGGGTCAAAGACCAGGCAGTTGAACTCCTGCGCAGCGACGAGGCCATAGACGTCCAGGAAGCAGCCCTGGCACTCAACCGCCTCCCACGCGAAGCCACGGCGGACATCGATCCCCGTGCTCTGGCCGACAACAGCCATATCTCTGCCCGACAGCTCAGCGCAGTGCTGTGTATGCAGCACCCTCAACGCTTCGCCGACACCTTGGCGCGTCTGGCCGCAGACCCGAGCGTCCGAGTGCGCCGCACCCTGGCCGAAGCGGTGACCACTCACTCAGGGCCCGACGTCCAACCAGCAATCACGGAACTTGTGGACCGTCTCAGCAAGGACCCACGGCACAGCGTCCGCGCCTTGGTGCTAGGCGGGCTTCGAAAGAAGGCTTGATACGCCTGTGTTGCCACTTCGGAATCGCTGCACGCTGGGTCTGACACAGGTCGGCCTATGCGGTGCCGGGGTGGAGTGCCTGAACCCCGATGCTTCATTGCCTGACGCGCAGTGACAGCTCGTGTCAGGGGGGTGCGGTCGGTGACGGTGGCCGACCGCACGCTGAAGGCTTGGCTGGGGGGCAGGTGAGGGCCTTCGAAGGGGAAATCTGGAGCGTATCGAGGCGGCCTACCGCACGGTGCGGCGGCGGAATGGCGCCCGGTATCTCCTGCGGCGTCCGAGCTCCGGAGGCCGGTGCGCGCGTGTGGGAACTCCTCCGCTGTACCGGCTCCAGGTGTGTTCCGGGCCGCGTCAGCGGATCGTGCAACACCGGAGCCTGAATGTCCGTCAGTGGCCGCGCTGGTACGCGCCCTGCCGGACGCTGATGTTCAGGCGTTGGCCGATGCGTGAGTGGAGCAGGTCGCGGACCTGGGGAGTAAGGGGCCGCTACAGGTACCTCACCGACATCAGCTGCGCGGCCTGAGGCATCACCCTGCTTCCTCGGGTAGGACACAGCGCGGCCCACGCGACGGGCCGGGACATACGGCGGGTGAACCGTGTCGGCAAGTCGCCGCCGCACCAGCCGGTTTCCAGCCGAATCACAGCACCCGGCTGACGGGCACTCAAAAGCCGGAAGCGGGAGAACCAGCCGGTCCGGGCGTGTAATTGCTCGCGCAAGATGGCCGGAAGGCGTCGACGGCGTGCGGTGGGAACGCATGTGGGAATTCGGCACATTCGCCATGCGGTAATCTTCTGTGCGCAGTCCGTGACACCGGCGGGCCGCCCGTGACACAAGCTCCGGGCCGGCCCCGGCAGACGGACGCCACCCAACCACGCCAGGCGATCTCTCCCACAAGGGGATTCGCCGCCTTCGTATGCCGTAAAGCAGGAATTGATGCCCGTTCAACCATTGACGGAACTCATACGTTTCGTGCGCCGCCAATCCCCGTTCTACGCGGAGCTCTACGCGCAACTTCCGGACCGTGTCACGGATCTGACGCAGCTTCCGGTCGTGCCGCAAACCCGGTTCTGGCAGGCCAATACGCCCCGGGACAACCAACTTCTGACCGGCCCCCTCGATGAAGCGGTGGTCTTCAAGAGCGGCGGCACGACCGGCTCCCCGAAGTTCTCCTTCTACACCCGTGAGGAATGGCGGGAGTTCACCACCGCCTTCGGCGCCGGACTCCTGGACTCCGGGCTGCGCCCCGGGCACCGGGTGGCCGACCTCTTCTACACCGGTGAGCTGTACGCCAGCTTCACCTTCATCCTCGACTCGCTGCACCGCAGCCCCGTTTCCAACGTGCGGCTGCCCATCGGCGGCGCCGCGCCCCTGGAGTCGACCGTGCACACCCTGGAGCAGTTCGACGTGGAGGTGATCGCGGGCACCCCCACCACGCTGTGCGCCCTCGCCGACCACCTCGTCACCGCCGACCGCCAACTCCCGCAGGTGGAACTGCTGCTCTTCGGCGGCGAGAGCCTCTACCCCGACCAGGAACCGCTGCTCGCGCGCGCGTTCCCGCACGCCCGACCAGGCTCCGTGGGGTACGCCAGCGTCGACGCGGGGCTGCTCGGCCGCGCCGTGCCCGGCCCCGACGCGCGCGTCCACCAGGCCTTCGCCCCGTACACCACCGTGGAGATCCTCGACGAGGAGACCGACGAGCCGATCACTGAGGCCGGAGTGCCGGGCAAGGTCGTGGTGAGCGACCTGCGCCGACGCCTGATGCCCGTCCTGCGCTACCCCGCGGGCGACCGCGCCGAGTGGACCGGCACCGGCACCGGGCACTTCCGCATCCTCGGCCGCTCCCAGGAAGGCGTGCGCGTCGGACCCGTCTCGCTCTACACCCAGGACGTGCAGGACCTCGTCCGCAGAGCCGACGTGGTCGGCCGCGTCACCGGCGTACAGATGGTGCTGCGCCACTGGGACGGGCGCGACGGCCTGCTGCTGCGCCTCGCGTCCGACAGCGACCCTGCCGGACATGCCGGACGCTCCGACCTCTCCGACGCCATCCGCAAGGAAATGCTGACGGAGCGTCCGCTGTTCGGTGAGGCGGTGGAAGCCGGGCACATCCACCCGCTGTCGGTGGCGTGGGTGCGCCACGGCGAACTGGCCGTCAACGCCCGCTCGGGCAAGCTGATCCGTGTCCTGGACGAACGGATGGGCTCATGACCGCGCCGGACACCGGCACCGCCTCCGATGAACAGACCGCCGCAGGCGCGCGTGGGCGGCTGCCCGTGGTCTTGCGCAACCCCGCCTTCGGGGCCGTGTGGAGCGCGCAGGTCCTCACCCAGACGGCGGCCCGGATGTTCCAGGTCGGCGTGGTGTGGTGGCTGATCAGCCAAACGACCGACACCGACCGCGGCTTCGCCTCAGGGGCGTTCCTCGCCGTCAGTACACTCCCCGCGGTCGTCCTCGTCCCGCTGGTCGCCAGGATCATCGCCCGCTGCCCGCACCGCGGGGTCCTCGCGGGCGCCGCCGCAGCAGCCGGGCTGATCGCCACCGCGACCGCCGTCTGGACCTACGCGGCCCACCTGCCCACCGCCGTCGTCTACGCTGCGGCCCTGCTGCTCGCGGGCTGCCAGGCACTCTTCGACCCGTGCCTGACCACCTCGGTCCCCGAACTGGTCGACGACGCCGACATCGAGGCAGCGACCGGCTTCGAGCTGTCCACCCAGTCCCTGGCCGGACTCGCGGGCGGCCTCCTCGGCCCGCTGCTCGTCGACGCCTGGGACCTGGCGGGCATCGTCGCCGGATGCGCGGGCGCGTACCTCACGGCGGCCCTGCTCGTCACACTGACCCGCTTCCCGCGGGCCGTCACCGCCGACGCCTCCCAGAGCCCGGGGGAGATGTCGCCGGGCGCGGCACCGCAGCGCCGGACACTGCGCCAGGTCCTCGCCGGTCTGCCGCACATCCGGCACGCGCTGTTCTGCTTCGCCGCCGCGAATCTCTTCACCACGGCCGTGTACGTCGTGATGCCGCTCTACACCCGGTCAGTGCTGGACGGACGGGGCTCGACCGTCGCCGCCCTGGAGGCGGCCCTGGGCGTGGGGACCCTGCTGGGATCCTTCACCGGAGGGCGCGTGCCGGGCTCGCCGACCACGGTCGGCGGGATGTGCCTGGCCCTGATGGCGCTCGCCCTCGCGACGCCGGGTTTCGCGCCGACCGCCGCGGTGGTGCTGGTGTCGCTGATCGTGGCGGGCTGGTGCGTCGGCGTGATCGGCGTACGCTTCGTCGCTCTTTTCCAGCGGTCTGTCCCGGCCGCCGACAAACCTGGGTTCTTCGCGGTGATGCAGGCGCTGCTCGGCGCCACCTTCCCCCTGTCGTCGCTGCTCTTCGGGGTACTCGGCGACCACCTGGAGGCGCGCTGGCTGTGCCTGGTGCAGGGCGCGGGCCTGCTGCCGGTCGCGGCGGCCCTGTTCCTGCTCGGCCGACGCGGAGACACGACGGCACCGGACAGCGGCGCCCCCGGTCCTCAGGCCGCTCCCGCGACAGCACCCGAACCCGGCGCGACCAGCGCCCGGACCGTCCCCGCGGACACCCTCACCGCCGCCCCGGGAGCCCTCCGATGACCGCCGCCATCGCCCCCGCGGCGCTCCAGGACATCGCGGAACTGCGGCAGTTGTACTTCGACGTGTACGGCCACGGCTATCCCGTGCCGCTGGGCAGCGACCCGGCGGTGATGCGCCGGCTGATCACCGACCCGCACACCCACTGGCTCACCGCACGGCTGCCCGGCACCGGCGAACTCGCGGGCTCGGCCGTCGTACAGACCGACCCGGGCAGCCGCATCGGCAAACTCGTCGGCCTGGCGGTCCACCCGGACCGCCGCCGGGGCGGCCTCGCCGGACAGCTGACCGGAGCGGTGTGCGACACGGCCTTCGCCGCGGGCCGTCTGGACTCGGTGTACGCCACCGTACGGATGGTCACCGAAGGGCCCCAACAGGTCGTGGTCCGCAACGGGTTCAAACCGCTCGGCCTGCTGCCCAACGCCGCCGAGGTGGCGGGCTGCGAGAGCCTCGGCCTGTTCGCCCGCTTCGCCGACGGCGTGCTCGCCCACCGTGAGCGGGTCTCCCGGGCACCCGCGGCGCTCGGCCCGCTGCTCGCCGCCGCCGAGACCAGCACCGGCGTCCCCCACGGATCCGTGCTGGACTCGGACACCCCGGGCCTGGTCGGCCCCGACGGACCGGCCCAGCCGCCGACAGCGGCGCTGGAAGTGGTCAGCGCTCCCGGCTTCGTACGCCGCCGCTTCCTCGAGCTCTTCCCGGACCCGGCCGGCCGCTACTACCCGCTGCACGCCCCGAACGCCGTACTGGTGCCGCCGGACGGCGCGTTCGAGGCGTACGTGGACCTCGACCCGGTCGCCGGGAGCTGCGCCCTGATCGCCGTGCACCCCTACCCGGCGGCGGTCACGCACGCCCTGGAACCCCTGATGGCAACGGTCTCCCGGTCCGGCGCCGACTACGTCGAGACCCTCCTTCCGCTGTCCGACACCGCGAGCCTGACCGCCTTCCTGGACCAGGGATTCGTTCCCAGCGCCGTCTACCCGGCCATGCGCCGCATCGGCGAGACGCTCCACGACTACGTCGTGCTCTCCCGCACCAGCCGCCAGATCGACTTCCGGACCATCGCCGTCAGCGGGCCGCTCCGGCCTTACGCGAACGCCTACCTGACGGCCTGGGCCGCCACATACCTGCCCCGCCACGAGGTTGCCCTGTGAACACCCACACCCACACCCCTTCTCCGGCCGCACCGGACACCGCGGCCTCCCCGCCGTCCCCGGGCGCTCCGGTGAACCCCCACCTCGCCCCGGTGCACGTCCCGGACGCGGAGGCCCTCGCACACGTCCAGCAACTCTGTGACCTGGCCGAGCCGTACGCCCAAGGGCCCGACACCGACGCCCTGTTCGCGGCCGCCATGGCCGAGACGAACCAATGGCACGCGGCACGCTCGCCGTTCTTCCGCTCGCTGCTCACCGACGCGCCGGAAGCCGCGGCACCGACGGTCGGCGCGGACATCCGCACACCGCTGGTCCACGCCACCTTCTTCAAGCGGCACGAGGTGCTCTCGGTCCCGCGCGAGGACGTCTTCCTGCACCTGACGTCGTCGGGCACCACCGGCCAGAAGTCCCAGATGTTCTTCGACGAGTGGACCATCCGCTCCGCGCAGCGCATGGTGGCCCGGATCTTCGACCACTACGGCTGGATCACCCCCGACCAGCCCGTCAACTACTTGCTCTACAGCTACGAACCCGCCCCGAGCATGAAGCTCGGCACCTCCTTCACCGACAACTACCTGTGCGACTTCGCCCCGGCCAAGGACGTCACCCACGCCCTGCGCCACACCGGTCAGGGCCACGAGTTCGACGTGCACGGCTGCATCAGGGCGCTGCGGCGATACGCGGAGGAGGGCCTGCCCGTGCGCATCCTCGGCTTCCCCGCGTTCCTGCACTTCACCCTGGAACGGATGCACGCCCAGGGCCTGCCCCCGATCCAACTGCCCCCAGGGTCCCTGGTCGTGCTCGGCGGCGGCTGGAAGGGACATGCCGACCAGCAGATCGGGAAGGACGAGTTCTACGCGCGCGTGACCGAACTGCTCGGTGTCGAGCCGGAGCGGATCCGGGACACCTTCGGGTCGGTGGAACACTGCGTGCCCTACATCGAGTGCGCCCGACACCGGCTGCACGTGCCCGTGTGGTCCCGCGCCGCCGTGCGCGATCCCCGCACGCTGCGGCCGCTCGGGTACGGCGAGCGCGGCTTCCTGCACCTGGTCTCGCCGTACATCACCTCCGTGCCGGCACAGAGCGTCGTCATGGGTGACCTCGCCTCGCTGCACCCCGCCGAGGAGTGCGACTGCCCGCTGCCCACACCGTGGTTCACCATCCACGGGCGCGCCGGAGTCAGCCGCAACCGCAGCTGCGCGGTGGCCGCAGCCGAGCTGCTGAAGGGACAGGCATGAACACCGCGACGACACGCATGGCACGTACTGAGACAACGACCACGGAAGCGACCCACGCAGTGACCCTCGCAGCACCCCCGGCCACCACGCACCGCGCACTCCATTACTGGCAGGGCGAGTTCATCGACGACACCGAGGCCACCGCCCGCCTGGCGGACCTCCCGGCCCTGGTCGAGGAGGCCCTGGCCGAGCCGCTGCCCACGGAGACCGTGCTGAACGCCTGTGACACGCTCAGCGCCGCACTGCGCGATCCCGCGAGCGCCGTACGGGAACGCCTCCACCCCCAACTGGCCGACGCCACAGGTGACACGACGGAGATGGGAGAGACCCTCACCGAGCTGGCCGCCGCGCTCGCCCGCCCCGCCCTGGAACGCAAGCTGCTCCGCGAGCTCGGCGGCACCGGACCCGAGCGACTGACCCGCCCCGACGCCCGGGAGACCGTCTTCGAGGCCTGGGCCCCGGCCGGCCTGCTCGTGCACATCGCCCCCGGCAACGCCGCGGCCGTCGCCCCGCTGAGCGTCGTGGAGGGCCTGCTCACCGGGAACGTCAACGTCCTGAAGACCAGCAGCGGTGACACGCTGCTCGCCCAGCGCCTGCTCGCCGAGCTGGCCGCCGCCGACCCCACCGGCGCGCTGGCCCGCCGCGTCGTCGCCCTGCGCTTCCCCTCCGGCCGCAGGGAGTGGCTGCGCCTGATGTGCGCGCCCGCCGACGTGATCGCCGTGTGGGGAGGCGAGGACGCGGTGGCGGGTGCCGCCGAACTCGCGCCTCCTGGCTGCCGGTTGGTCGAGTGGGGCCACAAGATCTCTTTCGCCTACCTGACCCGGGTGGCCTGGCAGGACCCGGCCACCCTGGAGGCGCTCGCCGCGGACGTCTGCCGCCTGGACCAGCAGGCGTGCTCCAGCCCGCAGGTGGTGTACCTCGACACCGAGGACAGCGAGGAGGTCTTCGCCTTCGCGGCGTCCTTCGCCCCCGTCCTGGCGAAGGCGACGGCTGCCGCGCTGGACACCGGTGCCGCATCGCCGTCGACGGGCACTGCCGCCGTACCGCCGGTCGTGGGCACCGCCATACCCCCGTCCCTGGACGCCGCCGAGCAGGCCGAGATCACCACCACCGAACTCCTCACCCGCCTCGAACAACACCTCGGTCTGACCAAGGTCATCGCCGCCGACGACGGCACCTGGCGGGTCCTGGCCGACACCCGCCCCGCACTCACCGCGTCGCCGCTGCACCGCAGCATCTGGGTCAAGCCGCTGCCCGCCCGCGACATCACCGCCACCCTGCGGCCCATGCGCCGCTACCTCCAGACTGCCGCCGTCGGCGGCAGCCGCGCCGACATCGCCCGCCTCTCCCGCACCCTGCTCACGGCAGGCGTGCTGCGCGTCACCCCGGTCGGCGGGATGCTGGACAGCTACGACGGCGAGCCGCATGACGGCGTCTACGCGCTCCAGCGCTACAGCCGCCGCGTCAGCGTCCAGACCGACGACACCTTCCAGGCCACCGCGTGCCTGGACGACCTCGTCGCCGCGCCCCCCACTCCCGCCCCACCGACCGGCGACCTGCTGGACAAGACAGGAGTCCAGGCGCAACTGGCCACGCTGGCCCCCGAACACGCCCACCTGCACTTCCGCAGCGGCGGCACCACCGGCACCCCGGCCCTGTCCGTGTTCACCAACCACGACTACGACACCCAGATGCGGGCCGCCGCGCACGGCCTGCTCGCTGCCGGGTTCGACCCGGCCCGCGACCGGGCCGCCAACCTCTTCTACTGCGGTGGCATGTACGGCGGGTTCATCAGCTTCTTCTCCATCCTGGAGCGGCTGAACGCCACCCAGATCCCCCTGGCCGCGGGCACCGACCACGCAGCGGTCGCCGAGGCCCTCATCACGCATCACGCCGACACGATCCTCGGCATGCCCTCCTACCTGTGGCAGCTCTTCAACTCCCAGAGCGAGAAGCTGCGCGCATACGGCGGGATCCGCAAGGTCTTCTACGGCGGCGAACACTTCACCACCGAGCAGCGCCGCACCCTCAACGACACCTTCGGCGTCGAAGTGATCCGCTCCGCCTCCTACGGCAGTACGGACCTCGGACCGCTCGGCTACCAGTGCACCCACGCCCACGGAGCCGTCCACCACGTCCTGACCGAACTGCACACCCTGGAGATCCTGGACCCACAGGAGGACCGACCGGTGCGGGCCGGTGAGGCCGGCCGACTGGTCTTCACCAGCCGCACCCGCTCCGGCCAGCGCCTTGAGCGCTACCAGATCGGCGACCTCGGCCGCGTCGTGGAAGGCATCTGCCCTTGCGGCAGCCACGCCCCCCGCATCGAACTCCTCGGCCGCCACGGCGACGTGCTGCGCATCGGCACGTACTTCTACAACTACCGCCGCTTCGTGGAGACCGCACAGGAACAGCTGGGCTACCGCGGCGAACTGCAACTCGTACTGAGCACCGAGACCACCGGTGAGCTCCTGACGGTACGACTCGAAGGCGAGTACGCCACAGACCCGCAGCGAGCACGCACCGCGTTCCTGACGGCCATTCCGGAACTGGGCACGGCGGTCACCGAGGAGAACCTGCTGACCTGCACGGTCGAGATCGTCGACGGCACCGCACTCGAACGCACCGCGGGCAGCGGCAAGCTGCGCACGGTCGTCGACCTGCGGACGGCGTCCGCGTAACCACACGGGCCGGGTCGCGGTCGGAGCAGCCGACTGCTCCGACCCGTCGGTTTCGTGCAGTGGTACGCCACACGAACCCGCCGACAGCCCAGCGAGCTGACGAGGACGATGGGTGAAGACCGGCGAACCCGAATTGGTCTTCCACCCTGGCAGTGTACGAACCGGCGGTCTGCTGCTGGGCTCGCCTCTTCACCTGTCGCCAATTCCTCGCGGAACCCACTCTGCCGGTGACCGGTGGGTTTCGCCGCCGCGCCCCCGGCTCGGAAGCAGCCCTCTCCTGACCAATCCCTACCAAGAGATGGATGCGTGGGGTGGTGGGTTGTCCGATCTGTTGGATGGCTGCGGGGTTTTTCCACAACCGGTTGTGTGTGTTTCCGCGTCTGTTGTTCGTGTGCCTTCCTGCTCGTGGCGGGGCGTGATCGGGTAGGTCCTGCCGTGCGTGGACGTGCAGGGTGTGTTGTGTCGCTGTTGCTGGCCCGGGGGCAGCCGTGCTGCCGTCCGTTTTCAAGGAGACGTTCGTGCCCGAGACCCCTTGCACCCTCGTCGGTCTGCCCCGGCCCGACGGCGCGCGTCTGGCTCTCTACCTGCACGGGCCGAAGAACCCTGACCTGGTGATCGTTCTGGCCCACGGATGGCAGGCGACCTCTGCCATCTGGGACAAGACCGTGGAACAGCTGAACCGACCGTCCACTCTCATCGTGCGCTACGACCAGCGCGGACACGGCCGTTCCACCTCCGGCACCGCACGGCCGTCGATGTCGCTGCTGGCCGACGACATCCAGGCCGTCATCGCCGCCACCGCGCCCGGAGACGTCCCGGTCGTCCTCGTCGGCCACTCCATGGGAGGCGCCGCGGTCCTCACCCTGGCCGCGTCCCGCCCCCGCCTCTTCGGGGAGAAAGTGATCGCGGCCCTGCTCGTGGCCACCAGCAGCGGCGGCCTCGACCTTGCTGCCGCCGGATTTCCGCTGCGGACACGGCTGGTCGGCGTGCTGCGCCACGCCATGGCCGGCCTGTGCATTCACGCCCCCGGTGTGGCGTTGCGCCTGCACAACCTGTGGCAGGCGCGGTTGAGCACGCAGCCCCCGATGGATGTCGCCGGGCGGTGGTTCAAGGCACTGATGCGTCACGAGGTCACCGAGCTGGGGGCTTTGCGGCGGATCCCGGTGCACATCCTGGTGGGGGAGGAGGACCCCACGGTTCCGCCGGTCCACTCACATCGCCTGGCCGAGCAGATCCCGACCGCTGAACTGCAGGTCGTCGAGCGGGGCTGTCATCGTCTGCCCACCCGGCACTCGTCCGTCGTCGTCTCCGTGATCGAGCGCACCTGCTCCGACGCCCTGCAAGGGTGCGGCAGCCGGTCGCCCGTGGAGAAGACCGACGGCCCCGTGGCCGGCCTGGGCCCGGCCGCGGTCCCCACACCGCTGGCGTGACGTCGAGCAGGGGTCCCCCGCGGAGGTGTCGACAGCGTCGGGGCGTCCTCCGAAGCGGTGCCGGTCACCCCCATGTATGTGGTGGCCGTCATGCTCCGCTGTCGCGGCAGGGGGCAGCTCGATGTCGCAGTGCTTTCGTGCACTCCACGGCTTTGCGCGCGGCGAGGTAGCCCGCGATTCTGAAGGCGAGTTCGTGGGAGGTATCGGCGCGGGCGTGCCGCAGGACGACCCGGGTGGCGGTGATGATTGCGTGCTCGGGCAGCCTGAGTTGTTCCTCGATCCCCGCAGCGGCGGCTGCGAAGAAGCGGGGAAGGTCCTCGGCGGGTTCATACAGCACCGTCAGGTCTCGGGCCGTCTCGAAGACGAAGCCGTCGGCTGCGGGCTCGAAGTCGACCTCTGTCTCTGCGAAGTGCGGTGAGCAGTTCTGCTTTCGATGCAGGATGTGCACGCCGCGGATCGGGTACGGCGGAAACCGGGGCGGCGCTGAGGTCATGCCGGAACGCTACCCGCTGTGCTTCGGCCGTGGTGATGGGAGGGAAGGGCTTGGTGGGGACGGTGGCCTCGACGCTCAAGTGCTCGGCGATCGCCTCACCGTGCGCGTCGGCGACCTTGCCGATGGCGTGGGGGAGCGTCTCCTCCTCGGTGGCGTGTCGATGGTGGCCGGAGCGCGGGAGCTGGGGCGGTGCTGTGCGTTCGGCACAACCAGCCGCCCGCGCGCCATCTCAGCTTCGGTGTCACTTGATGCGTGCCTCGAGGTGGATGGTGACCTCGTCACCGGGGCCCTTTCCGAGCAACTCGCGCACGTCGGCCTTGACGGGCAGCTTGTGCGTACCGTCACCCAGCGCCATGAAGGAACTCTGGAACGGGTGACCGTCGATCGTTCCTCGGATTCTTACGAGCCCGCGGGTGCCGAAGAATTCGGCTGACCCGGGCATCACCACATAGGTCCAGCCGCCCTTGTTCGGGCTTTTCTGCAGCGTCGCGGTGAACTCTTTGTCCAGTGCGGTCATGACACGCTCCTACTCGACGATAACGAGGACGTTTCTGCTCCAGCGGAACATCCATCCGCTTGGCCAGCCCCAGGACGCCGACGTAGAACTCGACGGCTCTGTCCTGCTCGCTGACGGGAACGGCGACGATGCCGACGCCAGGGATCCGTGCCTTGTCGGCCTCAGTCATCGGCGCTCTCTCCGGTGTGGTGAATTCACCCCTTAGGACCTGCGAGCCCGGCAAAACTCATCGCTCCGACCGGCGCGGGCCGATGACGGCGCGGGTCTCCTCCTCGATGATCTCCCATAGTGGCGCGCCGTCGCGGTTGGTGAGGATGACGCCGACCCAGCCGGTGTCGGGGTAGATGGTCCAGTTGGCGCCGACGCCGGGGTTGGCGCCGGCGCGGCTCCACACCCACTGGCCGCTGACGAGGTTGACCGGCATCTGGTAGGACCCGAACGACGCGTCGGCCGGGGCTGCTCGGCGGGCTGGGCCGCTCCCTTCGGGGGCCAGGGGGATCTTGGGTCCAGTGAACAGTTCGGCGTAGTGCCGGTCCAGCACTGTTCCGTCGCCCAACGCACGCGCGAACCGGACCAGATCCGGCGCGGTGGCGAAGCCGCCGTCCCCAGGGGCGTCGATGAAGGCGCGGCCCGGGTTCTTGCCCAGGACCCACGGGTCTGGGCTGCCCTTGTCCAGATTGCGGACCGCGTCCACGTGGCTGCCGTCGGCCAGTGCCATGTACGGGTGCGCGATGTGCTGATCGGCGAGCCACTGCGGCCTGGTGTAGAACCCCGAACCGGTCATGCCGCAGCGCTTGAAAATGTTCTCCTGGACGTAGTCCCAGTAGGTCTGGCCGGTCACGGCTTCGATGATCTGCGCGGGAATGGCGACCTCGGCGCCGGAGTGGCTGCTGGGTGTGCCAGGGGGTCCCTCCGGCGTCGCCTGCCGGGCCCACTGCTCGTAGAACTCGTGCACCTCCTTCCGGCTCTGGAATGTGCGTTGCACGTCCTCATCCGGGGTTTTCATCCCGGAGGTGCCGGTGAGCAGGTGGTGGATGGTGACCTGCTCGGCGATCTTCTTCGCATAACCCGTCAGGTGCGTGCCCACCGTGTCCGACAGCTGCAGCTGGCCCCGCTGCGCCAGCTGCAGGATGGCCACCGCATGGAACGGCTTGCCCGCCGAGCTGAGGCTGAACGCGGTGTTCTCGCCGTTGGGGATCCCCTTCTCATTGTCGGCCATGCCGTAGCTGCGCGACAGCACCGTCCGGCCCCGGTGCGACAGCAACACCACACCGGAGAACCTGCCTTCGGCGGCCAGCTTCGCCACGTACCGGTCGTAGGCGCCGCCGGGCCGGGCGTCCGACGGGATGCCGGAGCCGGCCGGGGCCCCATCGGCACGGGCGGGCCGGGTACCCACCAGCGGCGCTCCCACTGTCACCAGCCCCGCGGCCGCTGGCCCGCCCCACCCCAACAGCCGCCGCCGGGCGACACCACCCACGGAATCCGAATCCATGATCACGGTCCCTTTCTGGTCGACGACCGACCGTGCCTCCACCCAAGACCGGCGACTGTTGCGGTGGCGTATGAGTTTTTCGATACGCCCGCGATACACCCGGCCGCGATACACCCGGCACCCCCTACCCACCACCTGGCCGAAGAGCTGTCGATCGTGACGTTCGACGTCAGGCAGGGCCAAGAAGGGCCCCCAGGCCGACACCACCGACTCAGCCTGAGCTTCACGGGCCCGGGGGCCGCTGAGCTCGCCACAAGGCCCTGCTCCCTCCGGTTCCCCGGAGGGAGCAGGGCCTTCGTGTTCTTCCGCGTTCGGCCTTTCCGATATTCCCCCGGGGGTGTGTCTCGGAGGCTATGCGGCGGGGGTGAGGTCGGCTTGGCCGAAGAGCAGGGCGTAGCCGGTGGGGAACCGGCGGAGGATGCGGGTGATCAGGTGGGGGCCGGCATGGGCTGTGACGGCGGCGAAGACGGAGCCGATGTCCCAGCGGGTGGTGGCAAGGGACGCGCCGGAGCGGGTGGCGAGGCCCTTGACGAAGTCCCGGCCGGTCAGTGGCTGGGTGTCGGGGATCTGCGTGGTCAGCACGCGGGCCGCCTCCAGGGGCAGGCAGCGGGCCAGGTCGACGCGTTCGTCGCCGGTCAGTTGGCGCCCGAGTCCGGCGAGCACCTCCCGGACTGCTTCTTCGGCCCGTTCACGGGTGGGGTAGGCGCCTTCGTATCGGACCTTCTCCAGCATCTGCTCGTACGCCGTCGAGCAGGGCTGCCGGTGCTCGGGCGTGATGCGCGCGTCGGTGATCACTGCGGGACATGCCTTTCGGGAGCAGGGCAGCGCCGGGCACGGCGCTGCCGGTCTTGGTCAGGTGGGCTGGGGGCGGCCGCCGAGCAGGGCCAGCACCACGCGCGCCGCACGCTCGGCTTCCTCCGCGGTGCCGTATTCGCCTCGTTCCTTCACATGGTCGGGGAACGCCTCGCGTCTCCAGGGCATCAGCCGCCCCTGCGTGGGCGTCGGGCTGCGTACGGGGTACGGAGAGGGGAGTGCGGAGGACGGGGAGGGGGAGGGATCAGGTGGCCGTCCTCCGCACCGATTCCGGACTGCGTCAGCCGGAGATCTCCTTGTGGCCGGAGCCGGCGTTGATGGAGACCTTGCGGGGCTTGGCCCGTTCTGCGATCGGGATGCGCAAGGTGAGGACGCCGGCCTCGTAGTCGGCCTGGATGCGTTCGGTGTCGAGGGTGTCGGCGAGCACGATCTGGCGGGAGAAGGCGCCAAGTGGCCGCTCGGACAGCTCCATCTTGATGGCGTCGGCCTTGGCCATCGGTCGTCGCTCGGCCTTGACGGTCAGCATGTTCCGCTCGACGTCGATGTCGATCGCGTCGGCGGCAACGCCGGGGACATCGAAGGCCACCACGTACTCGTCACCCTCACGGTAGGCGTCCATCGGCATCACCGACGGCTTCGACCAGGTGCCTGGGCCCATCAACTGCTGCGTGATCCGGTCCATCTCACGGAAGGGGTCAGTGCGCATCAACATCGTGAAACACCTCCAGCAGGTTCGAGCGGTTGCTGCCAATGCGCTGCACTGGCACTGTTGTAACGTGTCATCGGATGGATGACAATCGTGGTGTCATCGTGTCGATGACCTTTGAAGGAGGTGCCTGTGACCGCAGCCGACCAGCCGCCCGCGACCCGTACCGAGGCCCACAGCCCGACGTCCTTCTTGGCCGCCGCGGCAGCCCTGGCCGCCATGGACGACGCGTTGCGCGACGCCCACAACGAGCCCTCCGACGCCGCTGGGCCCGGCCCCGAGCAGGCCCTGGCCTCCCTGATGCTGCTGCGTCAGGTGCGTGAGCAGCTCGCCGGCTGGGAGACCGGCCTGATCGAGACCGCCCGCGACGCAGGTGCCAGCTGGGCCGACTTGGCGCGCCCCCTCGGTGTCGCCAGCCGTCAGGCGGCAGAGCGCCGCTACCTCCGCGGTCGCCCCGGCCCCGCCGGCACCACCGGAGAGCAGCGTGTACAGGCCACCCGCGAACGCCGCGCGGCCGACCGCAGCGCCGCCACCTGGGCCCGTGCCCACGCCGCCGACCTGCGCCGCTTCGCCGGACAGATCACCGCGCTCGCCCACCTCGCGCCCGAAGCGCGTTCAGCTCAGGCCGCCCTGCATACCGCTCTCGGCGCCGCGGACGCCGTCGAACTCATCGAACCCCTGCTCGGCATGCGTCCCTACCTCGATGCCCGCCACACCGGTCTCGTCGACTCACTGAACGCCCTCGAAGCCCACCGCGCGACGCCAGCCTCCGACGAAGACTGACTCGCACACGCAAAGTCATCATCCGGACGCGGTACGCCCCGCCTGCGCGTCACGCCGACGGCACCCCTCGCGCCCGAGTCCCCTCCGTATCCGACCTTCCGTCGAAAGGACCCAGCATGGCCAGCAGCGTCGAGACGCTGGAATTCCAGGCCGAGACCCGCCAGTTGCTCCGACTGGTGATCCACTCGATCTACTCGAACAAGGACATCTTCCTGCGCGAGCTGATCTCGAACGCCTCCGACGCCCTGGACAAACTGAGGCTGGCATCGCTGACCGACGCCGACCTCACCGAGAACGGCACCGCTGACCTGCACATCTCACTGGAGGTCGACAAGGATGCCCGCACCCTGACCGTCCGCGACAACGGCATCGGCATGACCCGGGACGAACTCGTGGAGCTGATCGGCACCATCGCCAAGTCCGGCACCGCCAGCCTGCTGGAAAAGATCAAAGAGTCCCAGGACGCCGCCACTGCGGAGAGTCTGATCGGGCAGTTCGGCGTCGGCTTCTACTCGGCGTTCATGGTCGCCGACAAGGTCACCGTGCGCACCCGGCGGGCCGGCACCGACTCCGGTACCCAGTGGGAGTCCGACGGCGAGAACTCCTACACCGTCCAGGCCGCCGACGACCTCCCCGTCGGCACCTCGGTCACCCTGCACCTCAAGCCCGCCGACAGCGAGGACGGACTCGCCGACTACCTCGCCGAACCGAAGATCCGGCAGATCGTCAAGCGCTACTCGGACTTCATCCGCTGGCCGATCCGCATGGCCACCGACCGGACCGACGCCGACGGCGCGATCACCACCGACCTCGACACGCTCAACTCGATGAAGGCACTGTGGGCCCGGCCGCGCAGCGAGGTGAGCGAGGGCGAATACCACGAGTTCTACCAGCAGATCAGCCACGACTGGCTGCCCCCGGCCGAGACGATCCACATGCGTGCCGAAGGCACCTTCGAATACGAGGCGCTGCTGTTCATCCCGTCGCAGGCCCCCTTCGACCTGTACTCCCGCGAGTCCAAGTCCGGCGTGCAGCTGTACGTCAAGCGGGTGTTCATCATGGACGACTGCGAAGCGCTCATGCCGCACTACCTGCGCTTCGTCAAGGGTGTCGTGGACGCCCACGACCTGTCGCTGAACGTCTCCCGTGAGCTTCTCCAGCACGACCGCCAGATCCAAGGTGTACGCCGACGCCTGATCAAGAAGGTACTCGGCGCCATCAAGGACATGCAGGCCAAGGACACCGAGCGCTACAGCAAGGTCTGGGCCCAGTTCGGCCGGGCACTGAAGGAAGGCCTGCTCGAAGACCCGGACAACACCGAGGCCCTGCTGGAGCTGGTCTCGGCTGCCTCCACCCACGACCCGGACAAGACCACCACGCTGCGCGAGTACGTCGAGCGCATGAAAGACGGCCAGGACACCATCTACTACCTGACCGGCGAGAGCCGCGCCATGGTGGAGAACTCCCCGCACATGGAAGCCTTCGCCGCCAAGGGCTACGAGGTGCTCATCCTCACCGACCCCATCGACGAGGTGTGGGTCGACCAGGTCCCCGCGTTCGACGGCCATCGTCTGCAGTCCATCGCCAAGGGCCAAGTCGACCTCGACGAGACCGCCGACGGCGAGAACGAGACCGACAAGGCCCGGCGCGAGCAGGACTTCGCCGCACTGCTGCCCTGGCTGACCACCACCCTGTCCGACCACGTCAAGCAGGTACGCCTCTCCTCACGCCTGACGACCTCGGCAGCCTGCATCGTCGGCGACGCCCACGATGTGACACCCACCCTGGAAAAGATGTACCGGGCCATGGGCCAGCAGATCCCCACCGTCAAACGGATCCTGGAACTCAACCCCACACACCCCCTGATCACCGCCCTGCGCACCGCACACCACGCAAACGCAGAGGCCCCCGCGTTGACAGAGATCGCCGAGCTGATCTATGGCAGCGCACTGCTCGCCGAAGGAGGCGACCTGCCCGACCCCACCCGCTTCACCCGGCTCCTCACCGACCACCTGACCCGCACCCTGTAGCCACACAAGCAGCCCGGCCAGGGGAACCCGTCTGCTCCGGCACCCCGTTCGGGGCGCCGGAGCAGACGGACGCGCGACATGCGGGGGCAGTGCACGGTCCGCGCCGACCCGCCGCCCCATCCAGTCGGAGGGCGGCCGGCACCTGGAGCTTGCTGGCGATCAGCGGCACCATCACCCTCGCCTTGCCTCGCCTCGATCGGACTCCGGCTTCACTCTTGATCCGCCGGACACGTTCTGGCTCCGCCCGAGCGCGGCTCGCCCGGAGGCTAGCGTCGTCGTCCCTGAGGAGGCCGTGGCTGGCCTGTTATGACAGCCGGTGCCGCCGGTGCGTCGGCTTGCTTGGACGTTGTGCAGAGCCCTTGCCTTCCAGCCGCAAGCGGCACCGGCGAAGCTCTCGACGACAAGAGACAGCAGGGGTTGTCGACGGACCTGCTCTGTGGTTGGCCGGACATGAACGATTCCACCACGGGGGAGTCGCGTGGCGAGGGCGCTGCCGCTGTGACGGCCAGCAGGCGGGTGCGTTCCTGTCAGGCGCGTTCCCATTGGCGGGTCAGTGCCGGGTAGATGAGTAGGCAGCGGAACGGGGCGATGAAGGCCATGTAGAGCCGTCCGAACAGTCCGTTGGGTTTGACCAGGGCCGCCATGCGCAGTTCGAATCCGCCGTCGCCGGTCGATACCCAGCCCAGGTGCATGATGGCGTGGCAGGTCTTGTTGGCCAGTTCGCGGGCGGCTTCGTTGTCGAGCTGGAAGACCTCGACGAACGGGTCGGTGCTGGGAGCCATGCGGTCCGCGGCCCGGGCGAGGTCGCTCGGCAGGCGGTCGTGGAGCGAGGCGACCCGCCCGTCCAGGCCCGCCCGGGGGCCGTCCCAGCCGAGCAGGCCGCCCAACTTCCAGTGCACCGCCGGCAGGAACCGGGTCATGGCGGGCTGCTTACGGGTGTCGTAGGACTTCTTCAGTGCGTCGAGTATCACGGGGAAGTCGTCGGGTCCGGCGCCGGGGGCGCTGACGGCGTGGGCAAGGGGGCGGTCTACCGGCGGCACGCCACCAAACAGGAAATGATCTTCGACGTCCTCGTGCCGGACCAGTTCCTGGCCGTGGCGCCCGACCGCGGATCGCTCCGCGCCGATCTGGCCACCGTGCTCGCCGAGGTCGCCGACAGCATGGCCTCGCCACCGCCTGGGACCGTTCCCGGCCTGCTGGCCGATATCCACGCCGACCCCGCGCTGCTCGACCGCTTCGACGCGAAGTACCTCGGCGCTTAAGTCACTGGCTCACCGCGGGAATCGTCTGGGGCGGCGGGAGGTCCGGAGCCGGCGAGGGCGAGTGCCGCGTCGAGGAGTGCAGAGGTCAGCGCAGGGAGTCGCTCGGGGACTCCGACAGCAGATACAGCCAGGCGAAGACGGGGCCGACCAACAGGGCGTTGAGGACGGCCGGGTCGGGTTGGGTGGGGGGCCCGCGGCGATCGGCCTCATCCCAGCCCGATGGGAGCTCGTCGGTGAGGGGCAGGGGCAGGGGCTGGTGTCTGGGTCCCAGCCGGTCGGCCAGCTTGCTGTACTCGAGGTCGATCGCCTCTCTCGCCGTGGCCTTCAGTATGAACCGCACCACCTCATACCGTGTCTTCTCCCGATGAGCGTGTCCGCGCGGAGGGAGCGAGGGATGGAACCGTCCGAGAGTTCGGCTTCTGCGGTGACGAACACGATCAGCGGCGGTGTGTTCTTCCACGCGGTGATCCAGGGCCGGGACATCACCGTGACGCTGCCCCCGCAGATCACCCCGGCATTGTCCGGACTGCCTGCCGACGTCCCAGGTGCCCATGTTGTCTCCCGGTCTTGATGTTGACCGAGGGCATCCTGACAGAGACCACTGACAGCCGCGCCGCCCAAGGGATGCCAACGAGCTAGCTGGCATCACCGTCACCCTGGCGCTGCTCCAGGACACGACGTTCACCTGCTCCACCATCCGGATCCGGTGACATCTTCCGTCCGCACTCCCATGTCCGATCATGCGGATGTGGCGTGGATGATGGCGTCGTGACGAACATCAGTGACGACCACGTGAAGGTCCACTTCCGGATGGACATAGACGAGGACGGCTGGCCGCCGGCGAGCGTCGAGAGCCTGTGGGCCGTAGACCTTGGCGACGGCACCGTCCGGCTGGACAACACCCCGTGGTTCGTCCGTGGCGTCGCCAGCGACGACATCATCCGGGTTGAGATCGACGATGAGGGCATCCGCTGGGCTGGGGAGACGGTCCAAGCTTCGGAGAACTGCACGATCCGGCTGATCGTGTTGAAGGACGGCGGTTCGGCTGCTGCCCGGCAGAGCGTTCTGGAGATCTTCCACAAGCTCGGCACGACGGGTGAGAGCATCGAGCGGTACCGGATGGTGGCGCTGGATGTCCCGCCGGAGGCCAACCTGCCGCGAATCCGCAAGCTTCTGGAACATGGTGCAGCGGAAGGCTGGTGGCACTGGGAGGAAGGGTGCGTCACCGCTGCTTGGAGGTCCACGGCCACGGACTGAGCGACTACGCGTGCTGCCTCAGGGTCCCGAAGTCTCTGTTGGTGGCGCCGTGCGTGATCGGGCGCATGACGCATGGTTCCCGGGACGCCCTTCGCTCCCTTGCCTTGCAGCATCTGTCGCCCGGGGATGCCGAGAAGTAGATTGGTCTGCTTCGCCCTGGCGTGCGTCTTGAGGTAGCGACTGGCTCTGACGACGTGGCGGGTCGGCTTGGTGGCCTGGCAGCGGCAGACCCAAGTCCTGCGCGACCGCAGCCGCCGGGCCTTCCCCGAGACCACCACGGCTCCGGGCGATTCCCTGCCGCCGCTCGATCAGGTGCGTGCACAGCACCGCCGTCACGCGGCCACCGAGGCCGCAGCCCTCAACCGGGCCCGAGCCGACCATGCCGCCCTCACACGCGCAGCGGCACCCGTCTCCAGCACGGCCGGAGGCTGCTGATGACCAGGACCTGGTGGACCGTCACGAGGCCGCCGCCGAGCTTGGCGTCACCGCGGGCACCGGGAGCACCTACGAGCGCGGTCTGCGGCTGGCCGAGCAGGTCGTCCTGGTCCCGGCCAAGGGGCGGCACCGAGCACCGCCGAGCTCTCCGCAGTCAGCGCATCGCCGACCTGATCAGCGGAGACCGCCGAGCGCCTGGGACACCCAACGGTGACCCACTGCAACGCTGCGGTGATCGCCGAGGCGACATCCATGCCTGCAGCCCGCGTCCGTATCTGCAGCGCCATCGTCCCGATGACGCGCGATGGGGCGCAGGCGCGCGCGTGGCTGTAGGAAGAGGACCTCGTGGCGGCGGGCCTCGAGGGCATTGTGATCAAGCCGTGGTCGCACGGCTATCCGGCGGGCCTCTGGGGCTGGCTCAAGCTCAGGCCGAGCGAGCCGCGCGACGCCGTGGCCCTCGGGTACACCGGCCGTGCGGGGCCCCGGGCCGAATGGTCGTCGACCTCGATGACGGTCCCGGGCCGTCCACGCCGCTGAGTGTCGCCCTGCGTCACACTGACTCAGGCGCTCCAATCGAGCGGCGCGGGCGCCCGGACGGCACGCCTGCCGGACGGCGGTCCCCGTGGAGGTCGCCCGCGGCTCGACGCGGCACGCGGCCACCACGTCCTCCGGCTCGACTACGGCTAAGGGGAAGTTCCTTACTTCTTCCGCCACGTTCAGCGATGCTCACGTCGTCCCGGCCTGCGCATTCGCTGATGGTAAGCCGTATCGGAGTGGTCCGATACGGCCTACTTCCGTATCCCGCCTAATCCACCGTGCATTCGACGAGGCCGAGCGCTGTGCTCGTGCATTTGGCGATCTCGTCGCTTTGGATCTTGGTGTAGACGTAGGTGCTCACCCAGGTCCAGTGTCCGTCGTCGCCCCATCGGACCTTGTACTCGTTCTGGCCGCCGCGGGGACGCAGCGAATCGGCGTCGAACCACGTGCCTGTCTGGGTGTGCGGAGCGATGTTCTCGATGGTGCAGTCGAACGTCTTGTTGGAGATCTTCGACCCCCCGTCCTTGTTCCAAATCTTGCACCTGGAGGAGCCGCCTTCGAGATCACCCGCGTCGAAGTAGTACGGCGTCCTGTTGTCGATGGTTCCGAAGACCCCCGCCGACGCTGTGCCCGAGCCGACCAGCGTCAGCGCTCCAGCCGCGGCGAGAAGCCCCGCACCCCTGAACACATGCCGCATGATTCCCCCTCTTGTCGCCCTACCCGTTGATGTTGGTGCAGGCCGCCTGTCCCGGCGGCGCTGAGCAACAGTGGCAGCGCCGTCACCCCAGCGGGTAGTTGCCTCGCGTCCCAGAAGCACGGGGGACAGCGGCGCCCCTGTGAACTGCGGGGATACGCGATGTGGGGACACGTGGGGAGGCCGCTCCCAAGCAACCGACATGCCTCTCAAAGCCGCGGCTACCCACGTTGCGTTAGGAGTTCTTGGGCACCGGGTCGTCGTGCGCTGGGGTGCCGGGGCGTCATACCTTCGTGAGGCCCGGCAGGGCGCGGCGTCGGCGGCGCTCCCCGTCCGGGGCGGCGAGACCAGAACGAGGCGCGCGCCAAGGCGAACTTTCAGAGGATGTCTCTACCGAGGGTCGCAGCCGCAGCCGCGAGCAGGGCCGGTTGTCAGTGCCGCGTGGTGGTCTGGGAGGGACCGGTGCCGCGGTCCGGCACCTGACGAGCCGGACCGGGCCGCATTGCCGACCGACAGTGGAGGCGGATCATGGGGCTGTTCAACCGCACCCCCGGGCACGACGACCACGACACCACCGGCTCTCGGTGGCTTCAGCCGCCCTCGGCCACGGACGGGCAGGCGGTGTTCGACCAGGCGGAGTTCGCCGACGGCTACGCGATCTTACGGTGGCAGACCCCGCGCGGCGCCCTCGGCCTGGCGCACTCCCTGATCGACGGCAACGCCACCTGCACGGCCGTCGTGAGCGCGCTACGCCGCCAGCACAAGGAGCGCCTCGCCGACCGGTACGCGTGCGTGGTCGTGGCCCAGTCCAGCACCCAGGTCACGGTGTCCGACGCGCACGTGCCCCAGCTGCTCGCCTACGACCCCGCCACCGTCCAGCAGCACGAGACGACCTGGCGGCAGCTCGCCGCGGTGCTCGGGCAGCGGGCAACGTACTTCTTTGCCGTGCTCCGCGACCGCGACGCGATCGCCGCGTGGCGCCCCGGCGCGCCCCCGGCACAGGCCCCGGCCTGTCACGCGACCACGCCCGTCAGCGCCCTGGCCGAACTCGCCGCCGGTGAGCCGGAGGGATCCCCGGCCGCTGCGGCGTGCTGGTACCTCGCCCGCGAGGCCCGCCGCCGCGACCACACCACGGTCACCACCGAAATCGCCGACCTGCGCAAGAACATCGCGAAGGGTGGTGACGGCGCCCACCTGGTCCTCGGCGCCGTCCCCGCCGAACTACGACACCCCAGACCCGTGGAACCGCCGGAAGTCGTGCGCCGGGCAGGCTGGCTGGCCATCACCGAGCGCCGCGACGTCCTCGCCCACCGCGCCGCCGACTTCGCCCAGCGCTGGGACGGCGGCCAGCACTGGCACACCGGCGCCCTCGTCTCCGCCCGGCCCAGCTCCTGCCCCACGGCCCGCGAATGGGCCACCCGCCTGCAGCCCGCAGACCGCGACCAGTACCCCAGCGTCCTGGAGAAGATGCTGCTCGGCACCGCCCCCGACGCGAGCCCCAAGGACCTCCTCACCGACCCCGTCACCGGCATCCCGGCGGTGCGCTCACACGAATCGGAGCGGGAGATCGCCACGTTCGCGCTGCAACGCCTGCCCACCAACTCCCCGCTCGCCGCCCTCACCGTCAGCAGCCACACGGTGTGGATCCGCACTCTGGACGACACCCTGTGGTTCGCCCCCGAACTCCCCGGCTACGGGGTGAGCTGGGGCTACCCCGGCACCGGCTGCCACACCCTGGCCGAACTCCTCGACGCCCTGCTCGACGACATCTCCGCGCCCGCCATGACCGCGGGGGCTCCCGAAGCACCGCACGGACTGCTCGAACTGCTGACCGCCAACCCGCAGGACGGATCGACGACCTATACCCGCGACCAGCTGCTGGCCGCCCGGGCCAGCTGACCGCGACCCGCAGGGCGACCGCCCGGAACACGCCTGCGAGAACGCTCGCCCTGCGGGCAACACCCCCAACGTGAGGATGAGGAGGCAGTTCATGGCACTCGTGGAAGCGGTGGACGGCCTGTTCGGCGTCCTGGACGCTGGAGAGATCCCCGCCCACACCGCGGACTGGTCCAACGGCCTGGTCGCGGTCATGTCCTCCGGCGCGCTGATCGCCACCGGCGTGAGCGACGGCCCCGTCCGCGTCACCGTAGCCACCAGCGCCGGTCCGCCGCCCCCACCATCGGACCGGTGGGACGGGTGGGAGGAGGTCATCGAGGTCACCGTGCACGCCCCCACCGGCCGCCTGCGCGTACAGTCCCTGGAACTTGGCGACGTCCACGATCTGCCCGTGCTGAGCACCCGCGGCAGTGGGCCCTACCGGCTGCGCCTCCATGCCCGCGGCCGCACCCTCGCCCCCGGCAAGGTCTGTGACGAGCCCGTCGAGGACTACCTGCTGCACCTGTGGCCCGCAGGACCACCCGACGAAACACGCATCCTGCGGGCCAGCGAGGAGATCGAACGCTCCTTGCGCACTCCGGCGCCCCCTCCCGGCCCCGACCCGCACGCGCCGGACGCCCGCACCATCGTGGAACGCGAACGCCTGCTCCGCGGGGGCAACCCGCCAGGGTGAACCGAGCTCCGGCACATGGCCTTCACGACCCGGCAAGAGTGACGGAAGGCCAACTTCCCCTGCCCGTGCCCTGAACGCCTCAGTGGTCCTCCGGCTCATCCGCATAGTCGATGCGAGCACCGGTCTGTTCGGCGGCACGGGCGCACACCCGCCGGTGCCAGGCAGCCGACCTGCACCTGCTCCAGTCCGCTCTCGTGCACGTCAACACCCTGCTGGTGCAGCAGGTCCTGGCCGAACCCGCGTGGGCGAAGAAGCTGAGCGACGAGGACCGGCGCGGACTGACCGCGCTGTTCTGGTCCAATGTCAACCCGTACGGCACCTTCCGCCTGGACATGGACAAGCGGCTCGATCTCGGACTGCCGCTCTCTGTGCCGCACCCCCGTACGCCGTCGGATGCGACAGCCCGTCCCCGAGCGGAGAAGGGATGAGCGCCCCGTGCCTGCTGGCCTGCGCCTCTACGGCGGCACCCGCCCGAAGGCCAGCCGCACGACCAGGCCCACGACGGCTCTCACGCACCGTTCCATGAGATCTCGGGCGCGATCTGGTGGGAAGAGAGGCCCTGCCGAAACGATCACCAGTGTGGTTGGCTCACCTTGGCATGGTTCAGACGGTCAGACGAAAAGGGGCGGGGCATGGCAGACCCGGAGCAGCAGTTCAGGGAGACCATGGCGCAGTATCTGGCGGACCAGATCGCGGTCTCTCGATCTGTCGATGAAGTCCGGGACTTCCTCATGGCTTTCGCCGCAAAGCTGGGCAGCTTCGAGGAGCAGGCCAAGGAGTACTTCGAAGGTGTAGTGGAGCGGATCGCCAAGGGCGAGGACCACAGGGTCATCGCCGAGGAACTCAAGCAGGAAATCCTCGCGCTCTGACACATGCTAGCTGCGGCTGGATGGGACGCGAGTCCGGCGCGGGGAGGGGCGGTCGGGCCAGCGTGGCCCGCCCCTCCCCGCTCTTCCACGCCGCGCGGCCGGCCTCAGTCTGACGCAGAGAAGAAGGCCAGCGCAGGGTCCCGTGGCTTTGTTCATGAGAACCGGTTCTGACGCGAGTCGGACACGGCAGATCTCAAACCCGGTCTGAGATCCATACCCCTCGATGACGATCCGCGTTCATCTATCGACCGGCTGCTCCTACGCCTTCGAGCGGGACGAACTCGACCCCGAAGCCCATCGGCGGGCCCTGCTCGATCTCGCCGAGCGCCTCGGGCTGCGGCTGCGCACCACCGGCCAGGTCGCCGTGCGCCTCGCGCTGAGCGTGTCGTACGCCGACGGGTCCACCACGCAGCGCTCACGAATTCTGGCCGAACCCACCGCCCACACACCTGCGTTACGGGCCGACGCGTATGACCTGTACGAACGGCTCGGCCTCCAGCGTGCCCGCGTACGCGCGATCAGCCTGCGCGTCGAGCTCACCGAAACCCACAACGCCGTCCAACAACTGCTCCTGGATCCGGCAGACGGCAAACGCCGCGGCATCGAACGGGCCGCTGACCGGGCACGCGCCAGGTTCGGAGAGCACGCCGTCGGCCCCGGCGCCCTCGCACGGCCGAGAGCATGACCAGGGCTGCAGTGTGCGTGCCGTCGACGGTTCTTGGGGCTGCGGCGGTGATGCCGTGCCGCTGTGCCCAGTCGTACAGAGGCTGGCTCGGGAAGTAGGGCATGCGTCGGTCCCGTACGAGCGCGCCGTCGGTCCAGACAAGCCACGATCCCCGCACCTCAGCGGTGCGGGGATCGTGGCTTGTCCGTACAGGCTGCTAGTCGATGCGCTCTCCGAGCTTGGCTGACTGCTTCTCCGCGTTCTTCGTGTGCCACCACTCAAACAGGCGGATACGGAACTCTGTGGCGACAGCACGCACCAGATGGTGGGGAGGTGTTCCGTTGAACAGCGCCATCTGCGACCTGTCGCTGTCCAGGCGCACCCGCCATCGCTCGCGGTAGGCCACGAGTTCCAGGACGAGAGTGAAACTGCGGCCGTGTTCCACCACATCCAGGGCGGTGACGTTCAACTCGGCCTGTGTATCGTCCAGTTGCCCCATGAGGTGCGGCACGAGCAGGTCCCGTACCTCTTCGGCTGTGGCCATAGCCCTTTCCTCCTAGCAGGAAGCGGCGAGACTCGACGGCTTGTACGCGGTGATGACGCCCTGCGGCTTGATCCGGGGATCAGCGCTGTAGGCCCCGGGATTCGTGACGACCTTGAACAGCGTCCTGGGAGGACAGCCGGCGAACTTGCGCTCGTAGACGACCTGACCGGGCTGGTCCACGGTGATGGTACCGCTCCACACCGTCTTATTGATCTTCTTGTCGAAATTGCCGCTCCACCGCCCCTCGTCCACCAGGTGCTTGTAGCCCCAGTTCTTGGTGCCGCAGCGCAGCGGGACCATGACGGGCCCGCGGTAGTACTTCTTCACGACGTGCTTCCTGGGCTTGCCCGTACACGCGTTGGAGGCGACACCCGCAACGGTGGGCCCGTCCGCGGCCCACGCAGACTCAGCCGCCAGCGGCATGGCCAGGCATGACACCAGCACCCCCGCAGAAAACTTCCTTGCGATATTCAACGAAACCCCCTCGATGACGACTACTTCGTGTACACACCTACCAGCGAGAAGCGGATCACAGTTCTCCGAAGTACGGGTATGACGCGAACGCGATTAAGGAGTGACCGGCTCGCCATGGCACTGGAAAGCATTGACCGCCGCGCACACCTGGCCCTCAATCCCCACGCCCGCGACTCGCAGGGTCCGACGCAGTGACGCAGGCCTGGCCCCCAGGAAAACCTGTCACCCGGCGAGGCGACGCGGAGCCCCCATCCTGACCGCCGGAGTCCAGGGGGCAGAACGGTGAGCTGACTACCCCTTGCGGATACACTTCCGATAGTGAAACTGCCGCCATGCAGATATCCAAGCAACTGCGTTGGATCGGTCGCCGCTCAATAGTTGCGAATCTGTGTACTCGCATATGGGCTGGACTACTTCTAGAGATAGCGAATGAAGCGGCAGCGTTTCGCTGACGTATCCGTGAGGCCCCGCAGCCCGGGTCCAAGACTGCGCCGACGCGGCTTCGGGAGCAGTGAAGACCGGAGGAGCGCCCCTATCTCATTGGTCAAGGCCGTGGGCCAGGATGGCGCCATGACGACCTGGTTTCGCACCTACTGCGAGGACGACGATCTGTGGCTGTACTTCGAGGCCGATGACGCCGGATGGGCGGCGCGACAGGTCGAGGTCCGGGGGCAGGACTCGCGTCCGGTGACTGCGGCTTCCTTGGAGGAGATGCTTCACTTGCGTGATCATGCTGATCTCGCGGCGATGCGCCGCTATGAACAGCAGTACGGCCTTCTCGCCGAGGGCCCCATGGACGGCTGGCAGGGCCAGCCGCGGGCAGCCGAGATCACTGCGGAGGAGTTCGAGTGGGTGTGGGCTGAAGCACGGCGAGCTCTCGACGATTCCTGACTTGGCGGGCTGCACTTCATACCTGCTCGACCCACAAGAAGGGCGCACGCTTACCGCCGAGGGCCCAGAACGCTTACCACGGCCGGAGTTACGGCCTTGTGACCCCTGTAGGGCACTGGTGGACAGCGACGTGGTGAACACCACGGCGAACAGTGCCCTATGGGACAGAGCGAACTTGAGAAGCAGATAGACGAGGCCACCGACGCGCTCCTCTCGGGCATGGGACGCCTCCTCGCCGGACAGGACCTCGACGGCGTGAACGACGGAGCCGCCCGCGCCCGCGTCACCCCATGTGGGCATCGCTTCCGGCTCTCCTGGATGCGACGGCCACGGCACTGGAGACCGGCGAGGCGGTGGACGGTTACCTGCCTGTGGCAGTCGATGAGGACGAGCTGGACTGGGAGCTCTAGTGGTCAGGCCACTGCAACGGCCGGGGAGACCCTCGGCTTGCCACGTCCGGATAGACGGAGTGCCGGATGAGTCTGCGGGCCATGAGCGTGATAGCGGCGAGGGTGAGTATCTGCTCGGAGTGCTCGGGCCGGGTCTCGTAGTCGCGGACGTTGCGGCGCGCGTGCAACAACCACGCCAGCGACCTCTCAACCACCCAGCGCCTCGGCAGGATCACGAAACCCTTGGCGCCCTTGGGCCTGCTCACAGTTTTTGATCGTCAGGTGGAGGAAGGTCTTGGCCCAGTCGACGAGGGTGCCCGCGTATGAGCTTGTGTCTCGATGGTGACAAGAGACCATCGTGCGGGCTCTTCAGACGGGCCTGTCCTGGCTGATCAGGGGTTAGTGTGGTGTGGGCATTTGGCTTTGGGTGTGATGATCGCCTTGGCGGCCAGGCGCCTCAGCGGCGGCTGGTTGGGAGGGCTGCTAACCCTGCTCCCCGCGGACCGACGTGTCCGCGGGCCGGCCGCCTGCAGCAGACCCTTCAACCGCTTCTTTCGCGGCTTTCAGCGCGCGCTGGGCGGCCCACAGCGGGTACCCGAGGCGTTGGTGAATCCCTTCGGCCGTCAGCTCGGCATCATCCTGGAGTAGCCGGCGTACCGCAGCCGCGCGGGCGCGTGCGAGGGCACGTTGCGCCGTGTCAGTAGTGACGCCGAGTTCAACGGCCGCTGCGGCGGCCGTGATGGCCGGATCGCGCTCCAACAACTGGGCCGCGCGTGGGGCGATGCTGCCTCGCGACTGCCGACGGGCCGGCCGGGGGAAGAGCCGGGGCCGGGGCGATCGTCGAGCCAGTCCAGGACCTCGCCGCGGCGCCAATGGTCCACTTCCGCCACGGCGACGAGGTCCGGGCGCGGGCGCATGCCCGGCAGGTTCGCATACCGGTCCCACGTCCGCGGTTCTACATCCGCGAGCTCCGCGGCCTCGTTGCGGTCCAGCAGGTCATCCCGACTGTCTTCCTCCGGCAGGGCCGGCACGGGCCTGCCCGCGTGGAAGGCATCGACCTGTTCACCGTCCCACAGAAGCACCCGCGCCCGGGCAGAACTGATCGGCTCGGGATGTCCGGGCACCTTGTGGAGCCTCTGGTTCCTGAACGACTTCGCAGACTTGCCCGCCGCCGCGGCGAGGTCGGTAAGCGTACGAACCTGGCAGTCTCGGCCAGCGCGGATCACGATGAAAGCCCTTCTTCCTATAGCGAGGCAACGGGGTCATCCTGCTGCAGCTTGTACAGCTCGGCGAACAGCCCGCCAGCCGCGAGCCGGGAGTCGAAGTCCCCTTCCTCGACGATCCGCCCGCTTTCCAGGACGACAATGCGGTCGGCTAGGCGCACGTTGGCCAGCCGGTGCGTGACGAACACCATGGTGCGCCCGGCCGCCAGGCGGCGCAAAGCGACTGAAGCGGCTGAAGGCTTCTGTATATGACGCACACGCTCGACGGACGTCTGGTCGGCTACGCCGTCCTCGGGCCCCAGGCGGCCAAGTCCTCTCCCTCGGGCACGTTCCGCCGACGGGTGATGTGGCTGCTGCCCCACGACCACGACACCGACCCCGACGGCCTCTACGCGACCGGTGCCCTCGCCGAGGCCGTCGACCCCCGCACCCTCGAAGCCGGCGCCAAGGGCCACAAGACCGAACGCTCCGAGGGCGGCCCTCCGTCGACCGCCATGCGGGAACTGGGCATAACCCTGCCTCTGTGACGCTATCGTCACAGCCCATGACAAGCGCCCTGGAAGTGGGAGACGCGGCCACCTGGGGCGGAACCCTCGTCACGCTCCTGGTGGCCCTCTACGCCGTGTGGCAGGGACACTGGCAGGCACGCGAGCAGGCGGAACGCGACCGCCTGCAGACCGAGGCCGCCGCCCTCGCGCACCGTCAGGTCGAGGCCGCGGAACGCCGCGCCTACTCCGTCGAGCGCATGATCGAGGGCTGGATCGCAGAACAGCCCGCTGATGGGCTGGACCCGGCAACACCCGTGCCCCCCGGACCCGGTAGCGCGGCGGAGCCGGCGCCGACGGGCTCCACCCATGCGGCGCACTGGACCCTGACACGCAAGAGCAAGCACATGTACGTGCTGCGCAACGACAGCACCCTGACCGTGACGGGCGTGCACGTGGACGACGCGAACATCACCTTCGGAAGGGCCCTTCCGGAAGACGGTGTCCTGCGCCCGGGGGAGTCCGCCGAGTTCATGATGGCCGCCACCCTCGGCGGACCACTTCCCAACGAGATCTGGGTCCGCTGGGACGGCGTTGAGGAGCCCGTCGCCGTTCCCGTTCCCTGATCCGCAAGGCAAGCCGTGGGCTGCCGCCCTCGGCTTGAGACGGGTTCGTCTTCAGGTGAGGGGCCACCGTGGGCCGGTGGCAGGGTCGTGTGCCCACATGTACTGGGTGGCGCCGCCGTTTTGGACGGTCATGCCGTAGTCGTACAGGTCGGGGCGGCCGGCGTCGTGCCATGCGTCCCAGGCTGTCTCGAGTTCGTCGGCCAGGCGCCGCGGCCCGCCCTGGTCGGCGATGGTCTTGCCGTCCCCGAGCGCGGACAGCACGGCCCAGGACGAGGCGCCGTCGTGGATCCAGGAGTTGAGGCCGTCCTCGTCGGCGGCGACAGTGATTCGGACGTCGGGCAGGGCGACGCGCAGCGCGAACCGCAGGTGCGCGTCGCCGTGGAGCGGGGCCAGGTCGCGCAGGAAAGGCCGTTCGTCGTCGCTGTCACCGCTGCCGCGAACCTGGAGGAAGCCGGGCTCGGCCACTTCGGTGCCGCGGGCGGGCATGAACTGCGCGAGGCCTTGGACCCAGCCGGTGGCGGACTGTCCGTCCTCGGCGACGGTGAGGGCCACATGCCCCAGGCGCCCCCAGGGAGCGACGATCCGTCCGCCCGGTCGGGTCTGGGCGAGCCACGCCCACGGGATCCGCTCGACGGCGTAGGTGGCGATCACCCGGTCGTAGAACGCGCCGGCCGGCCAGCCGCTGTTGCCGTCGGCCGCCTGAACGGATACCGACGCCCCCGCCCGCTCCAGGGCCCGGCGCGCCGCGCCGGCCAGGCGGGGATCGGTCTCGACGCTGATGGTGCGGTGTGGTCCGGCGCGCCAGTCGAGCAGGGCGGCGTTCCAGCCGCAGCCCGTTCCCAGCTCCAGGACGCGGTGGCCGGGTTCCAGGAGCAGGGAGTCGAGCATGTCGACCACCACGGCCTGGCACGACAGGCTCGAGGTGGCAAGCCCGGCCGTGATCTGTGTGACGGCCGCCGTGTCCGGCCCGGCGTACACCTCGCCCGCCCACCGCTCCGGATCCCGGCCGCGGTCCACCGGCACATACCTGTTCCCGTCCCACGACCACAAGCGTTCGGGTGCGAAGTCGTGCCGGGGCAGAGCCTCGATGGTCTGCCGGATCCATGCGGAGCGCCGCGGCCAGGCCCCTCGCTGCTCCATGGCCGCGGCCAGGCGGTGCTGCAGCTCGCCGAGCTCGGAGACGATCGTCACCTGGGTGACCTACTTCTTGTGTTTGCCGTCGCTGGGCGGGGGAGGGGGGACCTGCCCGTCGCTGTTGCCGGGCGGTGGTTTGCCCTGGCTCGGATCCGCGGGCGGTTTCTCGTGCTTGCCCATGCCCAGGTCTCCCTTCCGCGGGGTGGCCGACGAGCACATGCTGACGCATCACACAGCCTCCGGGAAGACGGCGAGCCCTTGCCGGGACACGGAACGGCCAGCCGGGCTCCCCTGAGGGCAGCGGGGAGGTCGTGACCGTTCACGCGGAGCTGAGTGGCGGTGTTGATGTCCGCTTCGGTGACGGGGTGCTGATCAACGTCCTGGGTCCTGGCCTGGACCCGGCGTCCCAGCCCGGTACATGACGAGCCCAGCCGCTGGCCGGGCATCAGGAAACCCACGGCTTCCGGTAGTCGGGCTGCTCTCCCTCCGATTGCGGGTTGTGCCCTTGGACGCTGTCGGGCCGTCAGCCAGCGCGGGGCGCTGACTGACGGTGATCTTTGACGAAGTGATCACGTCATGATTGCCTGATGCGCTGACATGGGCGTATACGTCCGAACAACTCCACAGGGGGGCACTTTGCGTACTGGGCGCAGGAGATCCTTGATAGCCGCTGCAGCGTCAATCGTGCTGCTGCTCACGCCACTTGAGGCCAGTGCTGAATCGGCGGCGCCGCCCCGGACGGCGGTCCCGGCGGGCGAGACCGTACCGGCGGAGCCTGCCGAGGATCCGGAACCGAGCTCACAGGAGTTCCAGACTCTGCCCGAACCTGCCCCCGCGCCCGGGCGCTCCGGCTGCGACGAACAGCACCTCAAGGAGCTCAGGGACGCCGGCCAGGAGCGGGCCGTGTGCGTCGAATGGGGAGACCCACAGGAAGCGCCGAAGAGGAAAGCAGCCCAGCCCGGCCGTGCAGCAAAGTCTGCGGCGAGCACATTCTGGTGCTCTAACCAAAATATGGACAAGACGTATGTGACGCGCACCTCCATCTGCTCACGGCGCTCTATGACCATTCTCCTGGTCGATACGATGACCGGCCGGGTCTGGGGCAAGGCCCGCGGCTACACCGAGCAGGAGATCAACACCAAGAACAACTCCGTCGAGTTCGACGAGCACTTCAAGTTCCATCTCACGAAATCCGACCTCACGTCCTCATTGATGACGGTGAAGGTGGAGTCGATCTGCTCGCTCGACGACAGCTGCAAGCAGAGCTCCGGGCCATGGGCCGAGAAGCCCCAGCCGATCACGGTCGGCCAGTCGGTCGAGGGACACTGGACCCGCTCCTGGAACGGTAACAAGGGGCGGAAGACCTTCCTTCTCCAGTACGACATCATCGTCAATATCGCGTCGAGCTTCGGTGACCTTTCATGGGGGGGCCACCGGGAGCCGGGAGGCGGTACGTACAAGGTCCGCTGCGACAACAGCGTAACCAAGTACGCGGGTTGTGTCGTGCCGAGTTTCACTCCGACCCTGGTGGTGCCCAAGAAGCACAAGGAGGCCCGCCTCTTCATTGCCGTGGCCCAGGCGAGCATGTCCACCCACCCAGGCCTTGAAGGGGGCGGGAAGCCCCTTCACCGTGAAGGCAGCGAAGCACAGGCGAAGAAGAACCGGGACATTGTCTGCGACAAGACCTTCAAAGCCGCCTCGAACACACCCAAGCCTTCGTGCGACGAGTATCCCTTCGCCAGATCCAAGGAGAGCGGCAGACGGCTCGGGGTGACGTCTGGAAAATCATGCCAGTGGTACTGGGTCGCCGAGGACACGGTGAACGGCAAGAAGAACCGGCTGCTCATGTGGGACGGCCTGTTCGAGGCCAAGCTTCCTCCGGCGAACGCGAAGTGCGCCCGCGCGAGCATGCCCGCAGGCCAGAACAAGGGCGTAGGCGGGGAGCTCGGAAAGAAGACCTCGGAATGGCGTCTCCTCAACAATGACGCCTACTGGGTAGACGTCGGCGCCAAGAAGTAACAGAAGCGCACGCGCAGTGGTCCGGCCCGCCCACGGCCGGCCGGACCACTGGCCCGCGGCGAGAGTGCCAGACCCGCACTTCCATCGAGCTGCCAGACCCGGGTACGCTCACAGCGGCCGGGCCGCCCCCTGGCGAACCCGCTGAAAGAACTCCGGCAGTCGAGAAGTTGAGGACGCGTAGCGAAGTGAGTGCAACAACATTCCCGAACTCGCATCTGTATGAATTCGGATACTGCGTCATCTTCGCGAAGGGAATCTCCCCGACTGAGCTCCTGGCCAGAGTGGCGGGCGAGGACAAAACTCCGACTCCCCTGAGCCGTGCGGAAGCTGATGCCATTCAGCAGCTGGGCGAAGACCTCGAAGAGGGAGACATCCCGGGGCTGGACCTAGATGAGCTCCGCGACAGCGGCATGCTCGACAACGACCACACCCTGCTCCGCGCAGGGAGCCATGGTGACTGGGCCTTCGCCGTCGAGGCAGTGGGCCTCTATCTGGCCGAGGACGAGATCCTCGAATCCGCCTCACGCGGCACGGCCGCGCTCTCCGTCACCCTCAGCGACTCAACCGCCGGCTGGATCGCCTACGCACAGGACGGAGAGATCCTGTCGTCGTTCGATCCACTCTTCCCCGAGCAGGACCACGGGACGAACCCCCAAGTCCTCGAAGACCTCACGGGATACCGGGAAGCGATCGCAGGCGGCGAGCGTGCGGACTCCTACGAGAGCGCACTCCACAAAATCCAGCGAGAACTCCGCTGCGCCGTGCCCCAAGCAGCCGACGAAGCATCCATGCCTGCTGTCCGCGTTGTGGAAGATTGACACAACCCAGGCGCGTCGCCGCTGACACAGCCCCGCGCCTGATTTCAGCCGCTGTCCGTCGGTAACTGCACGCACACCCGGGCCTTGTCCCAGCGCAGGCACGATGCCGGTGGCGGCATGTCTGCGCAGACGGCTGCACGCGAAGTGCTCGCCGAGGACCTCTGGTTGGTGGCGTCGGCCTACGGGTTCGGGGACGCGGACGTAGAGCAGCTGACCGCCACCCGGAACTGGTGAGCGACGGCCCAAGGTCACTTGCCGAACGCCCCTGTGCCTGGACTGGCACAGGGGCGCCCCCGCACGAGTACGAACTCACCCGAAGCGGACCGGGATCCCGGCCCGGGTGTCCGCTGCCCCGCCATAAGCGCGGGGTCCTGTCCCGTTGAAGGACGGAAAGCGCAGCCTGGCTCGGCTATCGTGCGAGTTCCACCTCGATGGGGGTGTTCGGGCACTCGCCCAGGGTGCTGGCGAGCGCGGTGGCCTCGGCCGCGTCGACGGCCAGGCCCCAGCGGGTCTTGACGGTGACCCAGGTGGTCGCGTAGGTGCAGCGGTAGCCCGCAGCCGGTGGCATCCAGGTGGCCGGGTCCTGGTCGGACTTCGACCGGTTGCTGGCCGCGGTGACCGCGATCAGGGACCGCTCGTCGTCGAGATCGTTCGCGTACGCCTCACGCTCCGCGGGCGTCCAACTGCTCGCCCCAGCTGGTGGGGGGCGCTATTCCAAGTGAGCGGTATTCGACCTCGGGGAACTTGGGTACTGCCCTTGGGGGATCTGTTGGGGTCCGGTCACGTGGCCGGGGTGTGGGCGTACGCGGACGCTACTGAACTTGATTGAGTGATGTCGGTGTCGTTCGCCTGACGGCTGGGTGTCGGTACCGGTAGCCCTGGGGTGTGAGGTACGCGCAGGGCGGCGGGCTTACCGACGCCGAGAGAGCCACGCGGGAGCGGTTACGGCTGCAGGCCGTGGAGCGTTTCGAGAGTGGGCAGAAGAACTTGGAGATTGCCGCTGCCCTGCGGATCAGCGTGCGGTCGGTCGAGCGGTGGCGCCGGGCCTGGCGCGAGCTGGGCGAGACGGGAGTCCTGTCGAAGGGATCCCCGGGAAGACCTCGGCTCAGTGATGCCCAGATGGCCAGGCTGGAGCGGGAGTTGAAGCGTGGCCCGCTTACCCACGGCTGGGCGGACCAGCGGTGGACGCTCGCACGGATCAAATCGTTGATCGGTCGGCTGTTCCATGTCTCCTACACGGTCGAGGGGACCTGGCGGCTACTGAAGCGGCACGGCTGGAGCTGGCAGCAACCCGCTCGGCGGGCGATCGAGCGGGACGACGCTGCGGTCGAGGTGTGGAAGAAGGAGACCTGGCTGCGGGTAAGAGGACCGCGGCGGAGCGTGGGGCCTGGATCGTCTTCGAGGACGAGGCCGGGCAGTCGATGACTCCGCCGCGTGCCAGGACCTGGGGCCGGATCGGGCAGACCCCGGTCGTGAGAGTGAGGGGCCGGGGCTCGGGGCGGGTGCCGATGGCGGGCATGGTCTGCTACAAGCCGGGCGAGCGGTCCCGGCTGATCTACGGGATCCGCGAGTACCGGGGCCGCAAGGACGAACCGAAGGGCTTCGGCTGGCGCGATCTGCGGGACCTGATCGTCCGAGCCCGTATCCAGCTCGACGGCCCGATCGTGCTCGTCTGGGACAACGTCCGCCTGCATCTGACCGTCGGAATGAAGGAGTTCATCGAGGCGAATACCGAGTGGCTCACCCTGTTCCAACTGCCCACATACGCCCCGGACCTCAACCCGGCCGAGGGCGTTTGGTCGCTGGTCAAGCGCGACATCGGCAACCTCGCAGCGGCCGACCTCGCCCAGATCACCCGAGCCGTGAAGCGCAGGCTCAAGCAGATCCAGTACCGACCGCACGTAGTCGACGGCTGCCTCGCCGGCACCGGCCTTGCCATCCATGAGTAACGAACCCAGGGAACGGCCGGCCTGCTACGTGGCCCTACGATCGCGGCACCCTGACGAACGCCTGTGCCCGACGAATTGAGTGAGCCCGTGAGCGACGACGTCCTGTCGATCATTCCAACCGATCCCCAGTGGCAGCCCGACCGGGCGGCGGCCGAGCAGACTGCCGCGCTCGCCGCGGACCTGGCTCCCGGTCTGCCCGATGGCGTGGAGGTCGAGATCGACGTCACCTGGCACGACACCCTCACCCCCGTCGACTGCGGCGACAACCTGGAACGGATCGGCTGTCCGCACTGCGGCGCCTCAATCGACACCGAGTGGTACGCCGACCTGCTGGAAAGCCACTGTGAGGACGGCTTCGCCACCCTGGTCGTGGAAGTGCCCTGCTGCGGCACCGACACGTCGCTGGATGTGTTGGACTACGACTGGCCGTGCGGCTTCGCCCGCTTCGAGATCGCAATCTGGAACCCCGAACGTGACTGGTTCGGCGACGAGGACCTGGTCGCTATCGGCGACACACTCGGGCACCCGGTGAAGCAGATCAGAGCCCACATCTGACTCAGGTCTCAGCAGGAACCAAGGCCAGCCGTCCAGCCCGACATCACTCAATCAAGTTCAGTAGCCACACATCGTCCGCGGCTACTTCGGCGGCCCACACGTCCGCTACGTCCTCGACGAGAACCCCATGAGTTTCTGATCAATATGCCGACCCGGTGAAGCAGAAGCTGGCCATCCAGGCAGGTGGAAAGGCCCGATGGACCGCCGCCATCGTGGACGGCCAGCGCGCCCTCTGAATCCCTGAGAGCCGCAGGGGTAGGGCAGCCCCGTGCCCCACCAGCCGCGTTGGCCACGGCGATGTCCTCGTTCGGCTGCTCGTTCTACGTTCAGCCCCGCCTTTTCGGCTCTGGAACTTCCGGAGTTGACGGCGGCCAAGAGCTGGCCCTCAAGGAACTGGCCCACGGTGCACGATCCACTCCCTCTTCGAAGGTCTGGATCCGGCCGCCCCGCTTGTCCTGTTCCTCCTTGGGCACCCAGGCGCTACCGCAGCCGTCAGTTGGTGACGTAGCCTTCGCTTCTTCTCGGGCGCGCAGCGGCCCCGGATCCCGCTTTCGGGATCCGGGGCCTTGTGGCCTGGCGTCTTGATGGCTCGGCCGGAGCTGTTTCTTGGCGACTGCAGTTAATCCTGAGGGTTCACCAGCCGGTTTGCGCCGCGGTGGGCCGGGCCTACGCGTTGCGACTGCGTCGGCGTTGGCGTGCCGCCCAGGTGCGGTCGGCGATGGTTCCGGTGATCAGCGCCGCGACGGCGGCGACGTACCACGGGAGGTCGAGGACCAGGCAGGGGAAGACCGCCGCTGCCAGCGCGATCAGATTCAGCCACCAGGGCGTGCGCAGGATGATCGGAGATCCTTCGTGACGGTGACCTGTTAGCACTTCTTCTTGCTCACCTTGCTCAGTTTCCCGTTGCTGGGAAGGATCTTGGTCTGGTAGCAGCCCTTGGAATCAAGCTTCTTCTTCTTGATCTGCTTGAGGACCTTCAGGAGGTTCTTGAGGCCGTTCAGGGATGCCGCGCCGCACACCATCTTGGCGATGCCCGCGATCTTCGCCGGAAGCTTCGCGACCGTGCAGGTGTACAGCGACCCAATATATCCAGCGGTGACGATCGTGCTGGACCACACCTTCCATTCCATGCCCCTGGCGGCCAGGTACACACCCCAGCCGAAGCTGATCTTGGGGTCGGCGACAACCGGGAAGGCGGTCTTGCTGTCGAAGTCGACTGTCTGAACGAGCTTGCTGCCCTCGATCCGGTACGCGGTGGGCACAGCGTTGCCGTTGGCGTCCGTCGCCCAGGGGGCCTCGATGACTCCGTGCGTCACGGTGTCATCGCCCGTGCCGGACGAGATGAGGATGCGGTTGTTCTCCAGCGTGCTCAACGAGGCTCCGGCGGGGAGCTTCAGGCTGGTGGTGTATTCGCGGGGAGCCTTGGCGTTCTTGATGACCTGGAAGATGCTGGCGGCGCCCTCGGTGCTCGGCTGGGCGACGGTGTCGACCGGGCTGTCGGGGTTGTGGTAGACGACGTTGCCGTTCACGTTCACGCCGCGCGGCTGTGCGGTGGGCAGGGTGATGCCCAGGTCGCCGCGGCCGTCCGACTTCACGGAGATCGCGTCCTCGCCGCTGCGGGGAAGCCGGACGGTGTTGCCCTCGCTGGTAGCGATGGCCGCGTGGGTGCTGTCGCTGGTGGTCGCGGCGGTGACGTCCGCGGCATCGAGTGCGGAGTTGACCGCGCCGAGGGCCTTGAGCTCCGGGGTGAGCTTCCACTTGGTGTCCACGGTGAAGGTCACCGGCTCGGACCACCCGGGGCTCCAGTGCGTGCCGTCGTCCGTCGTGGTGCGGAAAGTGTACGTCTTGCTGTTGGCCAGCTTGCCTTCCGGGACGACGACCTGGGACGTCTCGCCGGTGGCCACGGGGTCGGCGATCACCGTGGAGACGACCTTGCCGGTCTCCTTGTCCGTGATCTGGTACGTGCCCCGGACCATGTCGTTCTCATTGGCGTCCTGCGGGGTGAAGCGCAGGGTGGGGGTCAGGGTGTTGACCTTGTAGATGCCACCCTCGGCGACGTAGGGAGGCCCGGCCTGGAGGTTGGCGCCGTTCCGAGGCCGGTAGTTGTAGTCGACCGTGAGCTGCGGGATCTGGTCGGCGGTCGACTCCGAGGAGTAGAACCGCTTCCACGCGTACGTGTCGGACTCGTCCGCGGCCTTGAGGCCGATGTGGCCTTCCTCGGCGTTGGCGCTGGACCAGGTCTTGGCGAGTGCGGTGATGTCGGCGTTCACCCAGCCCGCGTCGTTGCACTTGCCGCGGGTCTGCGTCGACGTGGCGACCTTCTCGGTCAGCGCCGGCTGGTTGGTCCAGCGGGTCTTGGTGTCTGCCGCACCTGCGGCCCACACCTCCCATTCGCGCTTCTCGCACGACCAGGAGTGGTAGTTGTACAGCGACAGCTCCGCCTTGTCGACCAGGGCGTTGGCGAAGATGGAAGTGTCCCAGGTCATGTAGGAGCGGGCGATGCGCTTCTGCTTCTTCGCCGTGTCCGCCCAGTCCCCGGGCCAGCCGAGCTTGAGGTCGGTCGACGCGGACTGGTCCGTGGTGTCGCCCTGCTGGACGAAGGTGTCGAACAGCGTGCTGAGTCCGTCGGTGGCCGGGTCGATGGTCACCGGGTACTTGGTGTCCGGGTCGCCCAGGAATCGGCTGTCGGGGGTCAGGGTCAGCTCGACGGTGTCGCCGTCCTGGGACAGCTTCATGTCGACCTGGGTGGAGTTCGTCCGCTCGCCGGAACGCTCGTCGGTCTGGGAGTCCCACATCACGGGTGCGGGCATGGTGGCGAGTTCGTCGCCGGTCTTCTTGTCCTTGAAGGAGACCGAGCCGTCCTCGTGCTGCGTGGCGTTGATGCCGGGCAGCGTCAGCGGCACCGTCCAGGGGGCCTTGCTGTCCTTGGGCCGTTCCTTGAGGACGAGGAACTGCTCGAACCCTGTACGGGTGGCGTCGACGACGAGGTCGGCGCCGGGCACGGCCTGCGGGTAGACGGCCTGGTGGTCCTCGATGACCGGCTTGGGCAGGCCTCCCTTCCACTGGACGGCCATGCGCTGGTCCCCCATGCCGAGGGAGATCAGGTCACGGGCCTTGGAGTCCGGAGCTTCCGCCGCCGCGGTGATGGAGCGTGCCTTGACACCGCCTGCCCCGGCCAGGCGCAGGTCCTGCGGGTGAGCCTTCGCGGCGACGCTGCCGTCGGGCTGGTGGGCCAAGGTGGCGTCGACATCGACCCACTTGCCGTCCCGCACCATACGGATGGGCCCCGCGCTGAGCGTCGTCGTCAGCGTTCCATCCGGATTGGCCCAGGTCGTGGACGTCTCGGTACGGCGTTCCAGCACCTCCACCTTGCGCTGGCCAACCTGAGCCGCGGTGATGGCGGCCTCGGGCGTGTTCGCCTCGGTGATGGTGCCGCTCGCATCAGCATGCGTCTGCGCGGCCGGTGAGGAGGGGGTTTCGCTACTCTCGGCGAGCGCCGGAGTAGCGGGGCCGATCAGGGCCAGCGCGGTCAGCGCGGACAGCCCGCTGGCTGCCGCGGTGCGCAGGGATATTCGGCTCGAAGTGCGACCGCGCGAGGTACGCGCGGACTGCGGGTGGCGCATGTGCGGTTTAACCCAATCTGGTCAGGAATTGGAGTTGTTCGCAGGGGAAGTTATCCCGCACCGAAGATCACGAATGAAGCATGATCAACACAGAAGGGGCAAAAAGATCAATTCACCCTAGTGGCATTGATCACCCTTCTGTGTCGAAGAGGTATTAAACGATCATGAATGTGATCCGCTCGCTACCGCGGAACCGCACTCAGGACCAGAACGCGCTGGGAAACCTGCGTCCGTTCACCAGCCGGTGTCTGGTGCAACGCCAGAGCGGCGCACCCCGCCGTCAAGCCGTGGACCGTCGCTCCGACGGCTGCGGCACAGCTGCCACCGTCCCAGCCTCCCCCGTCACGCACTCCATACGGGCCCGCCGCAGCATGGGTGCACGACGGCCTGGTGCGCGAGCGAGCGGCGGCAGCCGTCCGAGCCGGCCTCCCGAGTACCCGGCGGTCCGGCGGGCGTGTGCGCGGGCTCCGGATCGACGTCGACAGCCTCGGTCGTCGGCACCGCGCCGGGCGCCAGAATCCGCAAGAAGCCGGACGACCGTACGACCCGCCGACTCGTTGGCGGCCGCGAGGATTCGGGTCTGCTCCAGGTGGGCCTTTGTTGCCCAGGCCGACGACGCCGGGCACACCGTGAGCTGCCCGGTGTCGGCAAGGTACGAGACGGCGGCGATGTGCCCGGCGAGCTCGGGGGCGATGACCACTCGCCACTCGCGCAGCGTTGCGCCGACGGCTGGGAGTTCCCGCGCGCGCTCGATGACCGGCACGCCGATCGTCATCCCACGGCAGTGCCCCCGGCTGTCACGGCATTCATGCGCTGCTCGTCGCTGCGCTGGGGCGTCAGTTCCCCGTACCAGGCTTCACGGACGCGGCGGTCCTGGCTGCGGGTGCCGGTGGTGGGGTGGTGCGTGTAGGCGGTGCCTTGGAGCTCGCCGTAGGTGTGGAAGAGGGCCATCAGTGGCTCTGCAGGGCGACGAGGTCGGTGAGCTGGGCGTCGCTGAGATCGGTCAGGCCGAACTGTTCGGCGCCCAGGACCATGTCAGCGGTCGTCGGACAGGTCGCTGAGATACCCGTCGCGCGGGGCTATGTCTTGGATGTACCGCGCGGCGGCCTTCTTGGCGAGGGGCGAAGGCCCCTTCGCCACCCCGTCCTGGAAGGAGACAGGAGGTGCCGGGATGAAACGTGCCTCTGCCGTCACGCCCCGGCCGATGGGCTCACCGGTCCCTCTTGTCTCGAGCCAACGGACTGCCCAAACCCCAACAAGGAGCGGTGAAACAGCACCAAACGCTCAGCGAGGGGGCGTTTTCTCCCAATATTTCGTTCCGAGGCGCGGCTTTGACGAGGTATCAGAGTCCTCGCCAGCCGGTCCGGTATCCGCGCCTGCTACGGCGTGGCTGCCTGGCCAACACTGCCTCCACACCCGAGTACCTGATCCAGACCATCCCCCACGGGGTGAGGAAGATCCAGTACCGGCCCCGCCTCATCGACGGATGCCTTGCCGGTACCAGTACCATCCCTCACCCCGACGACTTCACGAGTTCAAGCTCAGTAGCCAGGGGGGGACGAGGCGCTGGCGGACAAGGAGGTCGGCGACATGGTCGGCCTGCCCCATGAGGTTGACGGCCCGGCATGGCCTACCCGGTGGGGGATGCCCGCACGCAGTCGGAGACTGGTGGGCACTGCCATCTGGGCCTGCGGTTGGAGTGGCACTCCGCTCCTGAAGGCATTAGAAATTGCTCTATGAGGGCTGTGGTCTTGTGTGGCGGGGAGAGCGTTGAGCGAGCCGTATCTCTCGACTCGGGAATATCGGTAGCTCGTGCATTAATCGACCTAGACTACGATGTTTCAGTGGTTGATCCGGCCGCAGACGAGCCATTCATCTGTCGGTCGACTCGTAACCATGACGATTTACCGCGGCCTACAGTCGCGGCTGATCTTCCGGCTATTGGCACGCGCAAGAGTCAACGGAATGTCTTCTCTGCGCTCACATCGGAAGCGATGGTTGCGACTCTACGACGGGCAGACCTGGTATTTCCGGCGCTGCACGGCGGCTGGGGTGGAGACGGGCATATCCAAGCGATGCTAGAAATGGCTGATATCTCATTTGCTGGCGCAGGAAGCGCGGCATGTAGCTTGGCGTGGGATAAGCACAGCACGCTACGAGTCCTGCGAGATTCAGGCGTTACTGTGAGCCGCTGGGAGGTGCACCCAGCAGGCGATTGTCAGGTGCGCTCTGGCGTGCTGAGCATGCTTGATGACGGCCCCGTCGTGGTTAAGCTCCTCGCTGGTACAAGCTATTCGACCCTGTTCTTGGCCAGAGGAGCCGATGAACTCGCAGCCGCCAGCTCGGAATCGGCAGGGGGGGAAGACTGGTTGATTTCACCGTTCTTGCCGGGGAGGGAATTTACCGTCGGCGTACTCGGTGACCATGTACTTCCGGTAGTAGAGATTGAATGCAACGGGCCGCTATACGATTTCGAAGCGAAGAATCGGCCAGGTGCGTCACGCCGCCGGAGCCCTGCCGATGTCACGTCTGCTTTCCGAGTCAGACTTCAGGAGCAAGCTCTGAGTGCCCATCGCGCAGTAGGCCTGGGCTCTGGCGAATACTCGCGCGTGGACTTTCGTTGCGACAATCGGGGTGAGCCGCACTGCCTTGAAGTTAACGCCTGTCCTGCCCTGCGCACCGGCGGTGGTCTTGCCGCCGCAGCCAACGCCCTTGGGTGGACCTTCCCTAAGCTTATCGAGGAAATTGCACGACTGCCCCCTTCTCGGCTTCGGTCAGCCTAATCAGACCTCAGGAAATACCCAGGGGGTGTCGTATGAGGTTCACCTTCGTCATGTGATCCTTGAGCCTCTGTTCCGGTTTTGCAGGCGCGCTTGCAGGTAGGTGGTCCAGTCGGTGCTGGCGCGCCGTCGCCACTGGGCGGCGGTGATGGGGTGCAGGCCGAGCATCGGGCCGAGGATGGCCGGGGGCAGGTCCTGGGCGAGGGCGATCAGCGCCGTGGTGCGTGCGGGCCGGTTGGGGATGTGGTTCGCGGCCAGACGGCGGCCCAGAACGGCGGAGGAGAGGTGAGCGCCGGGCAGATGGCCGGGAAAGAGCCAGGCGGACGGCGTGTTGGCGGCCCACCCGGTGGGCGCCGGGCGCGCAGCGAGATCACACAGGAGTCGGGCGAGGGAGTCCGGCAGAGGAATGGGAGTGTGGTTAAGCGTGAGGCAGGAGGTGCCATCCGTGGTGGTCAGAGCTGTGGTGGCCAGCGCGGCGATGCGGGTGAGGTGCTGTCCGAACAGCAGGAGGATCGAGCCAGCGGCCCGGACCTCGAGCGGCAGGGCGGTGTCGGTCAGGCACTGGTGCAGCAGGTCCCAGTGCGAATCCTCGTCCAGCCCGACCGGGTCGGCCTTGCGACGATGGGGGATCACCAGGGCCCGGGTGTGGTGGCGGCGGTGGGCCCAGACGACGAAGTCCCGGGCCTCGTAGCGGGTTTGGGGCTTGGCGGCGAGCCAACCGTCCACGTCATGCTGGGTGATCTGCCCGATGGGCAGCCCGCGAGCGGCCATCGCGGTGAGGAAGTCGGCGGCGGTGTTGATGCGGATGTACGCCCAGCGGATGCGGTGCTTGGTGCCGCCGCCGCGCAGGCGTTGGTGGCGGCGGGCGCGTGGCAGCAGGGACCAGCGGACGTAGGAGCGCAGCAGCAGCGCGTGGTCGGGGTGGCGGGTGGCGACCCGGTCGAGGTGGCGGGTGATCCGGGCAGTCAGTTCGTCGCGTTCCGGAAGTACTCGGTAGGCCATGAGGAGGCCGCGCAGATACTCCGCGGTCATCGCCGCGGAGCGGTTGTCGGCGGTGGCATCCAGATCATCGTGCGTGAGAGGGCGCCCGGTGGCGAGGAGGTTGGTCAGCAAGCGGGCCGAGTGGGAGTTGCGCAGCCAGTTCAGGACCGTGCCCGGTTCCGGGCAGTCGGCCAGAGCCGCGCGCATGTGCTCGTACTGGCTGCCGCTCTGGGGAACGGCGGTGAACAGCACGGTGAGGCGCTCGCGCACCGCGCACCGGTCGCACAACCCGCGGACCTGGTAGGAGCGGGGGTCACCGCACCGGGGGCAGGGGTAGGGGTCGGGGTGGTGGGCGCAGGGGCCGCAGACACGGCGTCCCTGGACGCGGGCGATCAGTACGCGCGTCCGGCCGCACAGCGGGCACAGGGCGGGGTGGCGGCGAGCCTGGCGGTAGCAGGACTTGCACACCGGACCCAGCGGCCACCGAGCACACACCGGGGCGCTGACCCGGCACAGCGCGCACGGAGCCGCGGGCCGCGGCCGGCAGTTCGTGCACGGGTCCCACGGCGCCGGGCGCCCGCACACCGAGCAGGTGCGGTCGGCGGCGAGCTGGACGCGGCGGCAGGCCGCGCAGGTCTTGCGGCTCGGCCGGGGACCGACCGCCCCGCACGCGCTGCACGGACCCACGTCGCCGTGCGCAGCCAGGACGCCTTCGCAGCCCAGGCACACCCGGCCGCCGGACACGGCCCGCCGCAGCAGCCGCACCCGCCCGCACCGCAAACACGCCGGCGCCCGCACCCCCTGCACCCCGGCCTCGGCCAGCGTGGCGATGAGGGCCTGGACCGAGCGCGGCGCGGCGGAGTCGCCGCTGACCAGCGCATCGGGATGGGCCGCGAGATGGGCCCGGACACGTCCGCGGGCCGATGGGGTGAGCCCGGCCACGATCCGCTCCGCCACATCCGTGGGCAGTTCGGGAAGGTGGAGGCGGATGCGGTGTGCGAGCTCGGCCCACGCCGGGCGCGCCCGCCCAGGGCCGCTCACTGCTCACCCGGGCGACGCACCCACACGCGCCGCGTCGGCGGCGCCTTCGCCGCGCTGGCGTCCTCGCCGGTCGCGGTCGGCTTCGCGACCTGGGTCGGGGCCTGAGCCACCGTGATCAGGTCGGCTGGGGTGACGTCGAGGATCCCGCACAGCGCAGCCAGGACATCCATCGACAGCCGCTGCGGAGCCTGCGTGACCAGGCGGTAGACCTGCTCGCGGGACAGGTGGATGCCGTAGTCAGCCAACAACGGGACCAAGTCCGTGGTCTGGTACATCGCCCGCTCCGCCATCAGACGGCGCAGGTTCCACGTGTACTGCATGCGCTGCATCACCGCGGCACCAACGCCCTTCCCCCAGCGCCCGCCAGTCGTCGCTGGAGCGCGTTCTCGATCAGCTGGTTGCGGTACTCATCCGACACCCACGTGTACAGCGCGGTCGTCGACGCGTAGGCGTGCCCGACCTGCTCCTGGACGAACCTCTCGGGATAGCCGAACTCGATCAGGTGCGTGATGTAGGTGTGCCGCAGGCAGTGCAGATCAAGCTCGTCCGGCAGGTCCGCGTGCTCACGGATCACGGTGAACACCTCGTCCAGGCGCCGCACGCTCAGCCGCCCGCACCGTTCCGTGACCCACAGCGCGGGGTGCCGTCCTGGGCCGAAGCCCGCGCGGACCTCCTCCACCCACTCCTGGACGACGGGCACGATCCAGTCGACCTCCGGCACCGTCAGCACCGTGCGCCGCTTGGGCGGACTGCCCCGGGACGCCTTGCCGTAGCGGACCTCCAGAGCGCCCAGGCGCCCGTACTGGGGAGCGCGCGGGTTGTGCCGCTGATCGCTCAGATCCAGCATCGTCGTCTCACGGCGCCGGGTTCCGTACGCGTACACCTGCTTGACCAGCACCGAGTCACGCCACGCTGCCAGGACACCCTTGCGCTTCTTCCTGCGGATCTGCTCCACCCGGTCATCGGCCGCGTCGAAGAACGTCTGCAACTCGTCATAGGTGAACGCCCGCCGCCCGGGCCGGCCCTCGAACTCGGCCACGTGCTCGGCGGTGTTCCAGTCGTGGCACACCTGGACCGGGAACCGGCCGAACTCCTCCAGACACGCCGCCGCCCACCCGTACCGGGCATCAGTGATGAAGGCGCAGAACATCTCCAGGTCGCCCTGCTGCCCCCGGACTGTGGACCACACCACCTCACCACGCGAGAGCCGACCGGCGAAGTACACCTCGACATCCTCCGGTGTCCAGTCCCACGGATACGTGCCCGTGAACGCGGCGAACCGCCGCACCAGACTCAGCCGGTTATCGATCGTCTTTCGCTGCAGGAGCCGGCTCTGCTGCTGATGTGACCACCCGACCAGCATCGCCTCGAACAACGCCGGGGCCGGATCTATGGCGCGCACGTTGTCCGCCCGCACCAACCGGATCGCGCCCGGCAGATTCAGCCCATTCATCCCACACCCCAAGCAGTTGCATCTGATGCAACATCGTGGCGTTGGATGTCCCGCCTCAGGCCAGAAAGCCCGCAACATCACCAGACCGGGTGACAACCGCATCCCTACCAGCCCTAAAGCCGCCAGCCGTAGCAGCGGAATGATGCATCCACCCCAACTCCGCCTACTTGGAGTCCCAGGATTCTGCGAGGGGCACGTAGTGATCAATGTCGAGGGCGCGGGGGCCGTCGACGTAGGTGTCGTCGTACGGCGAGTACCAGCGGCCGCCGGTCTGGGTGCACCGGCCGGTCCGCGCCGGGTCGGTGACGGCCTCATCGAGGAGGACCTCGTTCCTGGTTATCTGCATCGCTTCTGAGGGTCTGAGACACATGTGTCACAGGTGCTCCGACCTGCCGTGCCTCACTGAGAGTGATTATGGAGTGAGGCACAAGAACCACTCAGGAGTATTTGATGTTGCGCATGGAACGGGCCGTGTCACCACGCACGGGCACCGTGACCATGGTCTTGGTACACGATCAGACCTTTGAGATCCACGAGGAGGCTCGCGACTACTCGCTGAACCTTCAGGCACGTGGCCGATCACCACACACTCAGCGTGAACCGCACCCGCCGCGGCCACATGTCCGCACACCACTTCTCCGCCAAGATCTTCCGGACGTGGGTGAACAGGATTCCCGCTCTGCTCGGCGAAGAGCTCGACAACGAGGGCAACCTGGTTGCTCTGGACCGCTCGGAGATCATCCTCTACGGGCTGCGGCATGCCTACGCGCAACGGCACGCTGACGCCGGTGTCCCCGTCGATCATCTGCGTGAGCTGATGGATCACCGGGAGATCGACACCACCATGGGTTACTTCAAGGTCTCCCTGGAGCGGAAGCGCAAAGCCGTGGAGACCATCGCTCCGCTGAGCACCGACCGGCACGGAATGCCCCGCGGATTCAGCGATGCCCTGGCCTACGAGGGCCAGACCGTCGCGGTTCCCTATGGGGGATGCAGCGAACCCAGCAACGTCAAGGCCGGCGGACAGCACTGCCGGATCCGCTTCCAGTGCGCCGGATGCGACTTCTACCGCCCCGACCCCTCCTACCTCCCAGCCCTGGAACAGCAGATCACCGAACTGCGGGCCGACAAGGAAGCCGCCCTGGCGATGGGCGCCGCCGACTGGGTCATCCGCAACTTCGACGACCAGATCGCCGGCTACGACAAGTCGCTGGGCCAGATGCGGAACACACTGGACAGGTTGCCCGAACACGAGAGGACGGTTGTCGAGGAAGCAGCCCGGGAACTGCGCAAGGCCAGGTCGGCTGCCGCGTTCGTCTCGCTGGAGAGCCTGAAGATCAGGAGCGGGGCATGAGCGCAATCGCATCGTCCCGCGACGCACGCGTGGCCCGCTTGCACCAGGCTCGGCAAGCGGACAGCACGGCCAAGACCACCCGGACGCAGACCGTCGTCCGGGACCTGCTCCGAACTGGACAGCGAGTCTCCTTCGCCCGGGTCGCCCGGGAAGCGGGCGTATC